>CAVQYR010000002.1:0-906243 GCA_963718235.1 uncultured Actinomycetota bacterium | reverse complement strand
ATGAAATCCGCCAATCCCGTCTGCTTGGCCTTATCGTTCTTAAAGAGGGAATTGATCTCCATCTTCAGGAGCTGTAGCCTCTGCTTGGTATAGCTGCTCACGCCATACTCCTCCGCCACCTTTATGGAGACCTCCAGGTATTTCCGCACGCTCCCCTCATGCACAGTGAGAATCATTTTGCCGCCGCATTTGGGGCAGGTCTCTTTCAGCGGTGGGCGTCTGTATTTGGCGCCGCACTTCACGCACCTCACCTTCTGCTTGGAGAAGGCATGCAGATTGCCGATCAGATCGGGCAGGAAGTGAGAGTTGATGACCCTTTCCGCCACATCCTGCTCGTCCACGGCTCGGATCATGCGCGCCAGCTCCAGCTGGGCATCCATCTTATCGACCATGGTCTCCAGAGTCTTGTAGGCGCTGTTCTTCGGACCGGCCGCGATATCCGATGTGCCATGGCTGAAGTTGAAGCCCTCATACTGGGCATCAGTGCCCAGACGCTTGGAGACCAGATCGAACTTCCCTTCCAGGTCCTTGGGATTGGTGCCGAGAAGTGTAGCCTCGTAGAACTCCAGCGGATAAACGGCCGTCAGATCCAGATTGTGAGCTTCTTTGTCCACCTCTGCAGGATTGAGGATCGTGGTCATGACCAGGCAGGCATCCATCTTGCCGCCTCGCTTTGCTGGGAGGTAGGACATGGAGAAGTTGAGAAGCGCATCCATGAGCAGCATCACGCAGTCCTCGTCTCCGTCGCAGTTGCGGCGCTTGGCGGCATGAAAGAAGGGATGCCCAAATCCCGCCGAGGCCGGGCTGTAGCCGATGAGCCGGCAGAGAACGCCTGCCGAGGTATGGGGAGCCAGGCCCACCATCAGTGTGCCCGATCAGATCCTTGGGCGAATTCGCATTGTAGTAGGGCTCCAGACCATAGAACTTGACCAGGAGCTCATCCACGAACATGGCAACCTTGAGAAGATAGTCTCCTGCATCCCTGGATAGAATGATGTCCTGCACCCTCAATTCGCAGACCTGATCCGGCATGGTCAGAGCTTCGCCATGCATGTCTTCCGTATAGCCCAGGCTCTGCAGAGTCTCGGTGCCGGTGCCGATCTCGTCCGGGCGGAAATGAGTTAGCGGCAGATCGGTGAGGTCGTACCTCACTGTGCCGTCTTTGAAGATGTTCACGCCATGCTTGGCGCGCAGGATGCCTTTCTCCAGAGGCTCCGGGGTCTTATCCCGGGAGGAGAGGCCCAGGACCCCTTTTAGTGTCTCCGGCTCGCGCTCACCCAGATGCTCCAGCGCCTGGTGATAGAGCTTTTTCATGTCGATTTGCATCTTGGAGGCAGCGTTCGTCTCTTCTCCACATTTGGGGCACTTCTCTGGAGCCTGGACATTGCATTTGGGGCAGACCCTCTTTTTCTCTGTGTAGCCGCCGCACGGGCACCGGAAGGCAAAGCCCTCTTTTTTGCAGTCTTTGCAGACGCGCCTCTCGATCTCCACATTGACCATGCCGGTTACATTGCCTGTGGAGTGTTTGGCAGCTTCCTGAATCGACCTCGACTTGCCGCCTTCTTCTCCTGCCGGGAAGAGAACGTGCGGAGGTGGGCGCATCAGCCTTTTATCGGACTTCTCTGGCCTGCCCATGCGGGCGCCGATGCGCGTGGGCGCGCGGGCGCGAACGACGAGGCCTGATCGCCTGTTGACAGCTGCCAGCGCCGAATCCGCTTTCACATCCTTTTCTTTATTATCTTCTTTATATTTTTATTGATATTCTCATCTGGCTCATCTTCCCTCGGCTCGTCAGGGAGTCGCTTCAGGGCGCCATTTTCCAGAGTTATCCCCAGGCAGAGCAGGAACGGCAGGGGATCCTCGATTATCGCCTTTCCTTCCCGGACCTTATGGTGCACCAGCAGTGTCTCCAAAGAATCCTTGGCTTCCAGGGGGAGGAGGAGTTTTCCTGATTCCAGAATGCCTTGCGAGATCGCGACTTCGGCCAGCTGCTCGTACTCTTCCAGAGTCAGATCGTGCCAGAGATAGGTGTAAGCCGGATGAAGTGGGACGCCATATTTTCTGGAAAGCTCTATGGCTTTAACGCTATCGATCTGCTCCAGGCCGGCTGGATCGCCACCCGCTTTCTTCAGCTCCTCAGCCCACCACTCGAAGACATAGGAGGCCGGGGCCAATGGCCGGTTGTTCTCCAGGAACTCGCCGTAGCTGATCAGTATCTCTCCCAGGTCCAGAATCTTGGAAACATGGGCCTTGAGAGCCAGCTGGATGGTCTTGGGATCTTTGCAGCTGATGGGCATCCATTCCAGGATATCCTGATCGGAATCGAACCGAACCACATCTCCGTTCAGCAGTCGCACTGTCGGCCCCTCGATGGAGCTGACCGGAGCTACGGCTGCCGCCTTGCCGGGCTGCTCCACCTTGATCTGGGTTCCGGCGGCCATGAACTCGCCCAGGAGCAGCATGCTGGCGGGGTTGATTCCAGCTGCAGCCAGGCCCGTATTTCTGGCCCGCCCATAACGCAGCCGAAAGCCGCCCGGCCGGGAGGGATGAGAGAATACAGGCCGTGCCGGCAATGAGGTCGCGCAGGAACTTGGGTGTGGTGTCCCCGCCCTCCTTTTTGCCGCTGGCCAGGGAGTCGAGCCACTCCCAGCCCGTGATGCCCAGTTTTGTGACATGCTTCTTGAGCTTGGGCCGCTTCAGGGCGATGCCTTCCGCCGAGACCAGGGCGATGCCGCCCCGCACTCGATTGGTATCGATCCTGGCCAGGTCACGGTATCCTGAGACCTCTTCCTCTTCGGTGGGTTCTCCTTCGATGCAGATAGGGCAATTGCGCACAATGATCCGGATCTCGTCATCCGAAGGCGAAGTACTGCAGGCCGGCCACGCGCTTGTAAAGACCAATCTCCTCCACATAGCGCTCCACCTCTTCTGGTCTCGGTTTCCAGGGGGCTATGCCAACGCTTCTGCGCACATAGTCCGCCACGAGAACTGATAAGGCCTGAGCGGTTCCGCCAGCCGATCTTATGGGACCTGCGTAGTAGACCTTGAGGTACTCAGTTCCGTCGTCATTCTTTCCCAGGTCCACGCGAGCGATTCCTTCGATGGGCGCCGCGACGACTCCTTCCGTGAGCAGGGCGACCGATGTACGAATGGCGTTTTCCACGGATTCGATCTTGGAGGTGCCTTTTCCCAGGCGGCCTTCGGCAAAATCGATACCTATAGCAAGAGCTGCTTCTTCCCGGCTCAAACCCTGCTCTTCCAGCTCCCGGATCCGCACAGCTATGCCGGGGATGCCGATCAGCTTCTCTACTCGTTCCGCCAGGTCGACTGCAAGCGGTATCTCCACCTCCGTTGTGGGGTCCAACCCTCGGGCGCGAGCCGCCTGGGCTATGGTCATGGCATTGGTCAGGCCTTGCTGCAAGAACTCGAAGTATTCGGAATTCTTCACTCTTCACTCCATAGATTCAAGCCGGTTATCGAATCAGGCACTCTTTTGAGAGGCAGGCCCAGAAGCTCCTGCATATAGAGTTCTGCGGCAAAGACCGGGCCGGAGGTCAGGTGGCCTCCCCATACCCTTCCCTCCCGGTCCGACAGAACGGCATGAGCGTGCACAAAAGGCTGGCCGTCCCGCAGGGATATATTTCCCGAACAGGATGCCAGCTCCACCGGTTCGTCGATCTGGATTTCAATGTATTTTTGAGAAGCCTGATCATAGTAGCCCAGCTCGGCCCTGCTTAGAGCACCGATAGCATTCACGAAGCCTGTCTCGATCTCCTTCTCCACTGCCAGATCGGTTATCTGACCGATGATGTCTTTGCCGTGGTCGAGCCTGGCCACCAGACAGCGACCTAGCCTGAAATCTCTGATCAGCAATTTTTCAAAACCCCATCTCAGCCCAAACGCGGCACAGATTCATAAATGTTTTCTGCTCTCAAAGGTTTTGCCTTTCAAAGGCTTGTCCCTCAAAGGCTTCTCTCTCATAGTACTCATTTCCAATTTCCCGAATCACATTCCTTCCGGAATGCGACTGGGCTCAACTATCAGCATGCTGGAAATGATTAAGGGTTTTTCTCTCATTTTGGGGGTCATACCAGATAGAAGCTTTTTGCTGGAAAGAGACGAAAGATGTCTTTTCCGACCAACTTCATAATATAATTTATTATTCTACCCGTCTGCTTCGAATGTGCAGATACTACAAAGCATGTCGTTAATATGGAGTTTTGCTAGATGAATTCGCTACAATTATTTATTATGTTCCAAAATTTCGATATCTATAGAAACATCCTAAAATTTCTTACGACATTCTTCCACTGGAACTTTTCCTTATGGAGAACGCGTTATCCTGAAGCGTTGCATTTTCTTATCAGAGTATCCTGGTTAAGAACTTTGCGGCCGCATTTTAGCGACATCTATTTTTGATCAAAGCTCAATCATTCACTGATGAATCTGGAGTCTCTGGCAGCTGAGCTGCGCGGATTTGTGGGGATCACTCGCAAAAAGCAGATTGGTGATCTCATGCAATTCTTTCCCATAGAATCCGAGCGCATCATTGCATCTTTCGGAGAGGATGCCGCAGTGATAGACGACGGCGAAGAGGTCATGCTCCTGGCCGCGGACGGTATCTGGTCCAAACTGATGGAGGTTGATCCGGAATGGTCGGGCTACTGTTCGGTTCTGGTGAATGTGCACGATATCGCGGCCATGGGCGGCTGGCCGGTGGCCATGGTGGATGTCCTGTCGGTTGGCGACCCTGAGATTGCAGAGAAGGTTCTGCGGGGTATGAAGAAGGGTATTGAGAAGTTCAATGTGCCCATTATCGGCGGACATCTTCATCCGGACACTCCCTACAGCGCTCTGGATGTTGCCATTCTCGGCAAGGCGAAGAAGAATGCGGTGATCTTGAGCAGCACGGCAAAGCCTGGTGAATTGATAATTGCGGCAGCAGACATGGATGGCAAGGCCCACCCCAAGTTCACCATAAACTTCGATTCCACCAGCTTCAAGGACCGGAAAACGCTTCTCATGCAGCTGGGCGCGATGCAGGAGCTTGGCGAGAGAGGCCTTGTCAGGGCGGGCAAGGATATCAGCAATCCCGGACTGCTGGGGACGCTCGGCATGCTGCTGGAGACGAGCCTGGTGGGTGCTGTGGTGGATGTGGAGACTATCCCCATTCCGATGGGCTTGGACCTGACAAGCTGGCTGAAGATGTATCCTGGAATGGGATTTGTCGTCACCGCGAAGTCAGAGGATGCCGAAAAGGTTTTGGAAGTATTCCAGAGGCGCGGTCTCACGGCGAGTGTCATTGGCCGGGTGTCTGAAGATCGGCGGCTCATCATCCGCCAGGGATCGGAAGAGGTTGTGCTCTTCGATCTGACAAAAGAGTGCGTAACTGGAATACATTGAGATGGACTCCGTCTTTGTAAAATCTCTGCGGGATAAGGCCCGGGCCAAGAAAGCTCGCATCGGCATCGGTATATGGAATGCAGACGCAGATCTGATTGCTTCCCTGCAGTCGGCCGCGAAGTTCGCTGATCTTCTTCTGGTAGGCGAGCCATGCTGCGAATGCTCCTTTGACTGCTTGCCCACGAAAGAGCCCTGGAAGGAGCTGGTGCGACTCCTGGCCGCGGGCGAGATCGAGGGCGCAGTGCGCGGGAACCTGCCAGCCGGAAGGACCATGCGGGCCCTGGCCGGGCAGTTCGACAGTTCCAGTAAGGCGTTTAGCCCTGCTGGAGCTATCCGGCTGGGCCTTCTTGCTGGGGCCGGTAGGCATTGACGAGGGGGAGACGGTTCAGGATCGTCTGGGTCTGGTGCTGGGGGGAGCGAAGCTCTTGCAGAGCATGGGCGTAGCGCCAACGGCGGCTGTACTCTCGGGCGGCAGGATGGAGGACCTGGGCAGGTGCGAGCGTGTAGACCGCAGCCTTGCTGAGGGAGAGCTGATCGCCGCTCGGGCACAAGAGGCCGGCCTGCAGGCCCGCCACAAAGGGATACTCATCGAGAGCTGCCGGGGAGACGACATCGTCATAGCTCCGGATGGCATCTCTGGGAACCTGATCTTCCGGACGATGTTACTCTTGTGCGGGGCCAAGTCCTATGGCGCACCTGTGTCTGATGGACGAAATCTTCATAGACTCCAGCCGGGCCCGCACGGGTTTTGATGGGCCGGTGATGCTGGCAAGTGCCATGGCGGGAATGAGAGATGAGTGACTGAAATAGGAGATATAAATCAGAGATTGAACAATCAAGTGTCATCAAGCTGGCTGACCATGCCTAGAGCTGCGCTCGTGGCGGCTCGTGTGTCGGCCGTTCGGTCTTGCGGCGATGTCGTTCTGGCGGGCTGGATCGCCTGGCAAGCGTTCGTGCTCGGGGGCATGAGCCGGGAGCAGCGGCAGCAGTTCCTGCGAGCCGTCCAAAGCGGGCCGGATTATGCGGATGGGCTGTGTCTGGCCTTGCCCTTCTCAAACAGTGGGCTTTTCCAATTCGATTGTCCAGCCGATCTGCTCGTGCCGGATGAATATGCAGCACGGCATCTTTTCGCAATGCACCCTCCTCATTAATTGGAACCAATGCAGACAGGAACAACCGAAAGCTGATCTGTTGCAATCTGACAAATCTATGAAGTATGTGATGTGATAGAATGGACTCCATTATGCTATTTGATCCATTAACTCTCAACGGGGCCTCTCTGGCCTACTTGTGTTGGTTAGCTTTTTCTTGCCCAATATTTCTGGCATTAAGCAAGTCTGAGGACGACCTGCGTACTATTACCGGGCTGTATTCTTATGCCAGCAATCCATGTACGACCAAGCCCTGTTTGCCCGGTATGGTTTATGCTGTGCTGGCAGACAGCACCTACTACTACATCACCGTCCAGGGTCATTTCTTATCTGAAAATCAATCATGGGGAGGATACACTCCTGAGCTTGGTGCAAGCGTGACTATTACCGGCTATTTAAGCAATCAGGAGGATATTAATGGAGATAATTTTATTAAGGTAGAATTGATTTCGTTGCAGCCTGCATAGTAATGGATAGTATCTTCGATAGCTATTAATATTCTTATCACGGTCAGGACGAAGATCATCCCCAGAACCTCTTCGTCCTGGCAGTACTCCCTCTCCGCCTTCAGAATATCCCTGTAAAACTCCAGCTCATCCCTCTGCCGTTTTCCCACTACCCTCGCTGCCGTCTCCGGCCCCAGTCCCCGGCTGGCCAGGGCTATTGCTGCAGTTTTGCCGTAGCTCAAGACCAGATTGGCATTCCGAAAGACCCTTTTTGTCCTGCGTTTCTCCTCGGCGGTCTTCTTCTTCTCCGGCTTCTTGACCACCTTGATCTCCTCCTCCTCCCAGGGCTTGAGTGCGGCCACCATGCGTGACCCGCATAAGGGGCACTCCGGCTGCTCGGGCACGCGCTCGACCTGGCGCATGGACTTCCACTTCTTGCAGTTCACGCAAAAAAGCAGCACCCGGTCGTTCATGATCCTATTTTTAAGAAGGTTGATTACTGCGGCATCGGCATGCTCCGGTGAGGTGACGTCTCTGCCTCCACCGCGGCCGCTGGTTCCAATGGGCGAGAGCCCGCTGGTCGTGATGGCTATCGTTCCATCCCGTATCCTCTCCAGCACCCGTTTTGCAAGCTCTATGTCCAGGCGGTCGTGGTAGATCTCCCGCAGCGCTTCCCGGTACATGGGCGTGCCCTCGAAGACCGCCAGCAATTTCGCCATGCTCACCCTCTGGTAGTCCACGTCCCTGGAGAAGGCGCCGAACTTGCGGGCCACATGCACCATCTTCCAGCGCAGGAGCGTGGTATTCTTCAGGGTCATCTCCAGGATGGGCTCCACATAAGTCGGGTCCAGATCCAGGATCATCTTCTCTATCTCCTCCGCCAGCAGGACTTTGGGCAGCGTCAGCTCGATTCGATAGGGATCTATCTGCAGGGCCACGCTGCTCCCAAAGCGAGCGGAAAGGATGGAGGTTATGACCCTTCCCAGGGTATCGTTGGTCTTGTGGCCGAAGCAGGCGTTGATGATGGCCCCCTCGCCACCGCTCTCCACAACGATATGTGATTCATCGGGAACAGGCAGGTTCTTTTCCATCTGCTTTTTTATGAGGTCGACCAGCTCCTCTGCCGCTTCCTGGTCTACCGGATACTTTCCTCGCAGCTCTTCTATGGCAAGCGTGCTCCCATTCCCACTTCCGCCCTCGTCCTTCTCCAGGGTCTCGCGGATCTCTCGCCGGATCCGGCCGACCTCCTGCGCCACATCAAAGGGAACGGGAATCTCCTCTCCAGTCCAGCTGGGAATCTCGCCGCTGCGGTGAATGGGGACGACCTTGATCTCGTTCTCCCCGATCTCCGTGATCTCCCAGATCTCTCCCTTGGTGACGAAGGTGGCTCCCGGCTGGGCGAAGCTGATCACGAAGGCTTCGTCCAGAGTTCCCACAGACCGGCGGCCCACGATATCGTAGACGTTGAACCTCTTCTCATCCGGGATCATGGAGAGGTTCTCGATGTAATACTCTCGCGCCTTGCGAGTTCTCTGCAAAATCCCGTTGTACTGTCGAACCAGCCTGTGTTCTTCCATCTGGTCGACGACTCCTTGCAGTTCCTCAGGTGTCAGATCCCGGAAGGGGTAGGCCCGGGTGACAATCTGGTGGGTCTTTTCCAGGCTGATATCCCCAAAATCCATCTCCAATCCCACAATCTGGTTGGCCAGGACATCGGTGGGCTTCTCATGAATCTGGATCGACTCCAACTCCATGGCTGCCGCCCTGCGGGAGATAGCGCAGGCCTCGGCCACGTCGTCGGCACAGGTGGCGATTATGGTCCCGGAAGAGATGAGGCCGATCTTATGGCCGGCGCGGCCTACCCGCTGCAGCAGCCTCGAAACCTCGCGCGGCGAACTGTACTGGATGACGTGATCCACATCTCCGATATCAATTCCAAGCTCCATGGACGAGGTGCAGATGAGCCCCCGCAGGGCTCCGGCCTTGAAGGCCTCCTCCGCTTCCACCCGCGCTTCCACAGAGAGGCTGCCGTGATGGACGCCGATGGGCTCGCCCAGCTGCCTGAATCGTGAGCCCAGAACCTCAGCCGCCTGCCGGGTGTTGACGAATATCAGGCACTTTCTGGTATGCACCATCTCCCTGATCCAGCGAATCTGGGCTGCCAGGCGGGGATCGCACTCAAGCTGGCTTGCCATGGCATAGTCTGGCCGGGTAGCCTGAGGGCTGACTACCCGAAAGTCGCTCGCCCTCTCCATCTCGGTCTGGACGATTTTGCAGGTGCGACTGGTTCCGACAAGCAATTTGGCCACGGCCTCGAGGAGAGCCGACAGTGGCAGAGAGACCTACACGCTGAAAGTCGCCCGCAAGCTCTGCCAGCCTCTCCAGGAGCACGGCCAGCTGCGAGCCGCGTTTGGATGTGGCCATCTCATGCACCTCATCGACTACCACCATCTTGACGGTGGAGAGGTTTTGGCGCAATCGCTTTCCGGTCAGCATTATCTGCATCGTCTCCGGCGTCGTGATCAGCAAATCCGGGGGCTTGAGCGACTGCTTCCTCCGATCACTCTGGCTGGTGTCGCCGTGACGTACAGCTACGGTGATGTGAAGCTTCTCTCCCCAATCATGAAATCGGCGCAGCATATCCCTGTTCAGCGCGCGCAGGGGCGTGATGTATACCGCCTGGATGCCCTTCCGCTCGCCGGCAAGAATCTTATGAAAGATAGGCAAGCTCGCAGCCTCAGTCTTGCCGGTGCCGGTGGGCGCAATGAGGAGCACATTTTCTCCGGCCAAAATCGCAGGTATGGCCTGCTCCTGCGGCAGCGTCGGCTCAAAGATGGACTGCTCCAACAGCCTTGCCCTGATCTGGCTATCAAGCTGACCGAAAACGTTCACAAATAATCATTCCTGGAACCGGGTATGAAAACCTTGCGGAAAATGCGATTCTGTGAATGCCTCTTGTGCAAAAGCAAAATGCGAGAACGAACAACAGAATTTGTCGCAAGAATAGGGGAGCTGGTGGAAGTAATCAAGAGCATCCCTGCATTTGGTTGTCCGAATTGAGACGAGGCTTATTACTCCATAGATACTCAAAGGAAGATCGATCGCAGATTGAGGATCACGTGTTCTCCTGGAGAATGCATGGGAAGAAGAAAGACGATCAAGCCAGCCGAGTCTTCGGCAGGATTGCGCAAGAGCGTCGGCGATTCTGAGACGGAGGATATTCTTCGGGATCCTGTTGTCATGAAGATGCTCGAATCTGCAGACAGGCAATATAAAGAGGGAAAGGCTATACCCTTAAGTAAGCTCATGATTGATCTGGGGTTCGAAGAGGATGAGCTATAATGTTCTTCTCTCCGATGCCTTTAGCGATTACCTGAATTCACAAGACCGTGGCCGTCAAAAAGCTATTTTAAAGCACCTCCATGAAATGAGGTCCGTCACTATCGATACGGTCTCCTCGCAATGGCTGATCCAGAAGATATGCCCAGCTCCCTCAATCTCCCGTATTTGTGCCCCCGGGATTCTCCTGGCTATCAGGAAGCTATTTGGCGGCGGAATCAGTACGTCCTGATTCCCGATTATCACCATTGTAGGCGCACGAATCGTATCCAAGCGCCCATCCACATCGAAAGCCATAAAGGCCTCAAGCTGGGCTTCGTAGGACGCAAGCGTGCTCGGGTAAGCAAGATTGGCAGCGGAAAGGTCCTGGATCTCCCGCCGGCAGTTGTGGCCCCGAGCACCAGCTTATCGATGCGCTTTGGGTGATCCAATGCCATTTGCAGGGCAATCATACCTGCCATACTTCCTCCGAATAAATGGGCATGGTCAATTCCTAATGTATCCATCAGGCCAACGGTATCTCCGGCCATCTGCGTAATGGTGCAGAGGCCAGGACGCCGATCGCTCCGTCCGGCGCCGCGATTATCAAACATAATCACCTTATAGCGATCATCCGCCAATCTTTGAGGCAAGATACATCCCCAATCAAGAGAGTGGCCTCCCAGGCCCATAATAGGGAGCAATGGCTCTACCTGGCCGCGGACCTCGTAGTAAATCTCTATATCGCCCACGGTGACTCTGCCTGTAGAATCTAGTCTCTTGGTGATGGCAGTTGCTGCAGTCTGCGCCAAAGAAGCATAGATCAAATCCATTAAAGCAACTTGGTCGCTCTACAGTTAAAAAATTTTCTATAATTAAGCTCAAAAACGCCGAAAGGTTCATGGCTTCTCGCGAACAGATATAGAGCCTGAATATGGTAATTGTACTATGCAATGATGCCGAGATCGAGGTTCCGGATGGCGAGGTATGCGAGATCTGCGGCCAGGAGCTGGAGGAGTTCGATGAGGTCACGGGCACGGGGATTCACGGGTACTATCACTGGATCTGCGTGAATCATGTGGATGCGTGAGCGGCTGAGGGAGCGGGCCTAGGGGCGCGGGCTGACTTTTTCCTGTAAGGATGAGTTCAAGGATTGGTTCCTATTTTGCCTTCAGTAAACAATGATCCTGAGGTACAATCTTATTTCAGTAAAAAAATAAATTTATAAATTGCTTTGCTGATGTGGCATCATTGAGAAGATGGCAGATCGGAACTAAATGTAATGATTCGTTCAATATTCTGCCTCTATATCTGTAAATGGGTTCGCTTGATTTGTTTGAATGCCATCTGCAAGAGGCAATGGCCGGATTTGCGATATAGGCAATAGTTGATGTTGCTTAGCTCGTTAACTACTCGGAGTCGCTCCACATTGATTTCAATCCAATCGTCACAAGCATCCATTATAACGAATAACGCCAGGCTTCAATTCAGCCTGTCATACGATCTGGACAGATCAAAGGATATCTTTTTATGCATGAAATATATCTCTGCTAGAGTGGTACTGTGCAGCAGCTAGGTGTGCGCACATGTACAGGTACATAGAAACAATAGCAGATGCGGGGATAACCAAGCCAGGCCAACGGTGATAGACTCAAGATCTATTCTCGCAGGAGTTCAAGGGTTCGAATCCCTTTCCCCGCATAATATATGTTCGCAGCGTAGCGATTTATAGAGCAAACTTCCTAGATCAATTACCAGTAAATTGGATCGAAATTTTCAGTTCTTGCCTAGCTCTTGATGCCAATAACAGAACATTTGGACGGCGCAGGAAGACACCTTCATGTCATGAACGGTAAGATCTATCCCTCCCAAGCAAGTCCTGGAGGCATCCATGATTTTGCGCTGTCTCTAGGTTATCTCAGTTGCGATCCTCTCTCCATCCGGCAAGATCATAACCTTGATCCCACATTTCGCAGGAGCCCTCCAGCCCACCCACGCTCAACGCCACTTTCTCGCCAGACAATCCCACTTGAATTAAATAATGTTGCGTTGATTTAATATACAGGAACCTCACGCAGTACATCTCATGCCAAACTGGATCTACCCCGATTTCGGTCCGCGTCCCCAGCGGCCTCTATTCCTCTGCATCATCTCCAACTCGGATACCGGCAAGATACCGGGCCTTTCCGCCGCGGGAACATCGCCTGAACTGACCGACTACACTCCCGGCGCAGACGCGGAACTGGTGGAGACCAACAAGATCATCACCATGCCCGAGCTGCCCGAGGCTCCGGGCGGCTCGCCGACCCCCGCCATCGTCACCAAGGCGGCCCTGAACCTGACCGGCATTCCCTCTCTCTTCGTGGCCTCGGGCCTGCGCAAGAAGCCGGCCATTCCTTACGTCGAGCTGGGCGGCCAGGCCGGAAACGACATCCGAAAGCAGAGTGCCGTCGACGGTCCTCGTGGAATGTATGAAAGAGCCGAACTCCTGGGAAGAAGCTCGCCAGGCTCTCTGACTGCGTCTTTATTGGCGAATCCATAGCCGGAGGCACAACGACCGCCCTGGCAGTCCTCCGGGCCCTGGGCTACAGCGGAAATGTGAGCAGCAGCTTTGCCTCCAACCCCAGTGAGCTGAAAGAGCAGGTAGTCAAAGAAGCAATGACAAGAGCGGGTGTTTCCCTGGGCAGCCTCGAAGGATGAACCCTTCAATGCGATCAAGGAGCTGGGCGACCCCATGATGCCTGCCGCGCTCGGCCTGATGAGCGGCCTGAAAAGCTGCAAGGTCGTCCTGGCGGGCGGAACGCAGATGGCTGCCGTGCTGGCTCTTGGCAAGGCCCTGGGAGTGGAGGGCGATATCTCCATTGCCACCACGAAATATATCATGGACGACAAGACCGCCAGCTTCCGGGAGATAGTGGAATCCGTGGGCAGGCCCTACTACTATGCCGATCCGGGCCTGGAGAGATCCAAGATCCCGGGGGTGCAGATCTATGCCCAGGGCTATGTCAAAGAGGGCGTGGGCATGGGCGGAGCCAGCCTTCTGGCGGGCCTTTACGGGTTCACGCAAAAGCAGCTCGTCGAGGAGACGGACCGCGTGCTGATGACGGTAGAGCTGCCCGGGAAATAGTCAGGATATGAATTTATCAGCATGAAAGCCGCCGTTCTGAAGAGCCCGGGAGTCATGGAGCTGGAGGATCTGCCCGGGCCCAGAGTGCCCCCCGGGCGGAGCCCTGCTGAAGCTGGAAGCCTGCGCCGTCTGCGGAACGGACGTCAAGATGCTGCAGCAGGGTCACAGAGACCTCGCTTATCCCCGCATCCTGGGGCACGAGATTGTAGGCAGGATTGTCGAGATCGATAGTGACTGCGCTTAGAGAAGGCGATCTGTGCCAGGTCTGGCCGGGGATCGCCTGCGCACGCTGCGGCTCCTGCCTGCGAGGGGCAGACAACCGCTGCCGGAATATGAAGATCATGGGATTCAACTGCGACGGAGGCTTCGCCGAATACTGCCCCTGCACGGGGGTTAACCTGACCAGAGGCACGAACTTGCTGCCTGAAAATGTCGACCCGGCGCTCGCCGCGCTGAGCGAACCCCTGGCCTGCTGCATAAACGGCCAGGAGCTGACAAGGGTCTCAGAAGAAGATGTCGTCCTGATCTATGGCGGCGGACCAATTGGCGCTATGCACGCCCTCCTGGCAGAACTTCGGGGAGCCGCGTCGGTCATGGTAGTAGAAAAATTGCCAGGACGCATTCGAGCGATCGAAAAGCACACCAGCGCCAGAGTGATTGACCAATCTACTAACCAGTCGATTGACCAGTCGACGGATCGATCGAATAATCTGGAAAGTATAATTCAAAACGAAATCGTCGGAGCGGGAGTCGATGTCATCCTGACCGCGACTCCAGAGGTCAAGGTGGACGGCAGCCTATCAAGCTGCTGGCTCCCGGCGGAAGAATCTGCATCTTCTCGGACCGCGTCCGGGAAACTACGAAGAGCCGATAGATCTTCGATCAATGCACTACCGTGAGCAGATGATTGTGGGTGCCTACGGCTGCAGCAGCCGCCAGAATAGACAGGCAGTGGAATTTCTGACATCAGGAAAGGTAAAGGCGGACTGGATCATCACCAAAAGGACGACCCTTTCCAGCATTGAGGATGCATTTCGTCATTCTTCTCAGAGACATGGTCTGAAATCTATTATTTGGGGTTTAGGGAGATTAGAAGATGGAAGAGAATTTGAGGTACTTCGGAAGCAAGGTGGACGCGCTGATAAAAGGCCAGAGCCTGACCAGAGGCGAAGCCAACGATCTGTTCAAGCAGATCCTGAATAATGAGCAGCCAGACCTGCAGCAGGGCGCATTCCTGGCAGCTATAACCGCCAAAGGTGCTACCGCCGAGGAGATTGCCGGCATCTGGGAAGCGATCTACGAAATCGACACGGTGCAGGTTCACCCTGATGTCAACGGCCCATTGGTGGAGAACTGCGGCACAGGCATGGACACCATCAAGACCTTCAACATCAGCACCGCCGCCTCGATTGTGGCTGCCGCCGACGGCATAAATATGGCCAAGCACGGGGCTCGGGCCATAACCTCCAGATGCGGCGCAGTGGACATTCTGGAGACGCTTGGGGTCGATGTAGAATGCGATGTCAGCCTGGTTAAGAGAAGCATCGAAAAAGCGGGCATCGGCATCTTCAACGGCATGAGCGGAAAAGTGCACCCTTCTGCCCTTTACAGGATCTTCTCTCAGATCAGATTTGGAACCATCCTCAACATCGCCGGATCTCTCGCCAATCCGGCTCTGCCTGTCTATGGAGTACGGGGCGTCTATAGCCGAGATATGGTCCTGCCGATTGCCCAGGCCATGAGAGAAATAGGCTACAAAAAAGCTTTTGTCGTGCACGGCCGGAGCGAAGACGATGCCAGGGGCATGGATGAGCTCTCGACCCTCGGCCTGACTCATATGGCAGAGCTGACCGAAGACGGAATGATCAGAGAATATGCCATCACTCTTAAAGATCTGGGTGTGGCAAAGGCAGACGAGCCTTCCATCCTTCACCAGGGCGATAGATTTGAGGAAGCGATAAGGCTTCTCCAGATCCTCTCAGGCGTTGATAGGGGCCAGAGGAGAGAGATCGTATGTCTGAATGCCTCTCCATTGCTCTGTATCACGGATCGTGCCCTTGACCTGAGGGAGGGCATGGATAAGGCTGCGGACATCATTGACAGTGGTAAACCCATAGAGAAGCTAAAAGCCTGGGTGGCGGAGCAAAACAGGGACCCGAGTTTGGCCCGGGAGAAACTGGAGGAGATGATCGCACTGGCAGGCAGCTAAGTTAGCTTTCCGCGCATACAGTCTTACGGAGCCAAACATACTTGAAACTTAATCAAGACTTAATAAGCGTTACTCATATCTATCAGAAAAGCTAGGACTCTTCTGGTGCGATATAAAGATTCTGATCTGGGTGGATGGTGTTCGGAGCACAGATGGATATTGATCCTAGCCCTGGCTGCAGTGCTCATGATTGTCTATTTCATCTTTCCTTTCCTGGACGGCATCATCCTCGGCACGGTCTTCGCTTATGTTGGCAGACCCATCCGGGATAAATTCGGCTCACATCGAAGGCTGGGGTCACTGGTAGCCGCCATCTGCATAGTCGTCCCTATATTTCTTATCCTGGGGCTGGGAACTCTGGAACTCGCCAACCAGATCGCAATTCTGGCCCGCAGTCAGGAGGCAATGAGATCAGGGCTTGGCATCCTGATGCAGCAGACAGCAATAGATCTACCTTCATGGATGAGGGATTTGTTGACCGCCGGCCTGGAGAATGCCGCGGGCTTAATCACCCCCTTTGCCTCATCAATCCCAGTCATTCAAATTGGAAGAACGTTTTTTTTGGGAATAATGAACTTCCTCATCTCGATCCCTATCTGCTACTTTGTGCTGATGGATGGCAAAGGGTTTGTGGAGGCGATAATATCTCTGCTTCCGGATGAAGAGATGAAAGCCTATAGAAAGTACATAGATCGCATCGATCGGATCCTGAGCGGGATCTACATAGGCACGATCTATACTTCAATCGTGGGCAGTTTAATCGCGGCTTTCATATTCTATGCCTTTGGACTGCCCAGGCCTTTTGCCCTGGCAAGCATAGTCTTCGTGGCCGGTATGGTCCCAGTTCTCACCTCCTGGATGGTTATCATCCCTGTGACCGCGTATAGGTATTTCACAATGGGGTTAGGGGAAGCATTGACCTTCTTTGTGCTGGCTTCAGCTCTTATCTTCCTACCTTCAGAGCTGCTCATCAGGCCGTATCTGGTCTCCGCCAAATCCTCTTTGCATCCTTTGCTGGTGTTGCTCTCCTTTTTGGGAGGCGCCCTCGTGGCAGGTATAGGCGGCTTCTTCCTGGCCCCTGCGATCATGGGGGTAATAGTAGGAATCTACCAGGTGAGAAAGGAAGAGATAGCTGAGGCCAAATATGGGAAGAGCATGGTGAAAAGCAGCAAAGATCCCAATGCCAATAAGTAGCGTCGAGTTCTAGAATGAAATTCCATATTGAGACTTACGGCTGCACCGCGAATTTCGGCAACTCGCAGGATACGTCCGAGGCTCTGCAAAAGTTGGGCCATATCCCTTCATCTCTGGAAGAGGCGGATGTTGTTATACTGAATACCTGCATTGTGACGGAAAGGACGGAACGAAAGATCCGGAAAAGACTTCAATTGCTGCAGAGTGAGAGACTGGTGGTGGCGGGATGCCTGCCTGCCGCGCTCCCGGAATCGATCCGCCAGATAAGATGCCGTGAGCGGCTGGGACCGCTAAATGGATCTGCGGCCGCAAAGATCTCAGATCTCTTTGGGGATTCACCTTCCTTCTCTCATGCCGCCAGGCATCTTACTCCTTCTTCCCCGGTCTCTTCACCTGTTACTTCCCCCGTCCGCTCCCCTGCCCCGGATCTCTGCAGCATTGTCAATGTGGCTGAAGGATGCAACGGAGGCTGCAGCTATTGCATAGTTCGAAAGGCCCGGGCAGGCTGGTCAGCCGCAAGCCCGATGAAGTGATAAAGGACGTGGAAAAGCTGGCCGCCAGTGGGATAGTGGAAGTGCAAATCTCTGCCCAGGATACGGCGGCGTACGGATCGGACCAGGGAACAAATCTGGCCGAACTTCTGGAGAGGTTGGTTCAGGTCCCGGGAAACTTCATGTTGCGAGTGGGCATGATGAATCCTAATAGCGCTCTATCCTTTCAGGAGGAACTGATAAAAGCATTTCATAGCCCGAAAATATACAAATTTTTGCATATCCCTGTCCAATCGGGATCGGACAGAATTCTCAAGAGCATGGGCCGGGGATATTCGGCAAAGGATTTTACAGAGATTGTGGATGCCTTTCGATCTGCTTATCCAGAGATCACAATAGTCACAGATATCATTGTAGGATTTCCGGGTGAAACGGACCTCGATTTCATCGAGACATTGGATTTCATTAAGTTCCTGCAACCGGATAAGGTAAATGTCACTAAATTCTCTAGGCGGCCGGGCACGGCCGCGGCCCTTCTTTATGACATGCCTGACCGCATCAAGAAGGATAGATCGAGAGAGCTGACCCGGCTCTGGCTGGAGATAGCCGCTAAGAGGAACAGGGAATACATGGACAGGGTTCTGGATGCAGTGGTCACCGAGTGCGGCAGGAGAGGTACCATGAAGGCCAGGGCCACCAACTATCTGGGAATAGTAGTTGAGGGCAATCCCAAGCTCGGATCCTCCATTAAAGCCGAGGTAACGGGATCAAACCCATTCTATATATCGGCACGAGCAGCCCCCCCGCTTAATCGCGACTAGGTTCTTCGTATTGAGTATATTAATGTAAAATATAGAAAAAAATCAATAAATTTTTTAAGGATATTCGATTACCGTAGGTGGCCAGCCAAAATACGTAGGCTTCGATTAAAAATAAACTCTCCTGATTGTTAATATTGATTTTATATAAGGTTTTGCAAACCACCAAGCTTATTAATGATGAAAATTATCAATCGTGATGATGTTTCTGAGACCCCCTGTGTGTTAGGGCCCAGTCCTTAATCTATTAGCCACAAAAATCTGCATAAATGACAGGGGAGGGGAATCTGGAAACATCATTTTATGAAGGAGGATTAAAATGGCTGAGCAAAAAGCAACGGCAAAAACATCAGTTCTATATGAAGAGACAGAGTATTCGAGCCGAGCAAGGAACTCGTCGAGAACTCCAATGTCATGAAGTGGATGAAGGAGAAAGGGTTCAAAACAGAGAGAGAGTTGCGCTTGTGGTGTTCTGCTAACTACGTCCAGTTCTGGGGCGAGATGGCCAAGACCTATGCCGATTGGTTTGAGCCCTGGGGATCAACCCTGGAATGGATACCGCCATATGCCAAGTGGTTCTTGGGCGGCAAGTGCAACGTGGCCTATAACTCAGTAGATAGACACGCATTGGGCGCTAAGAAGGACAAGGTAGCCTACATTTTCGTGCCTGAACCCACCGATCAGCCCACTCAAAAGATCACTTATCTACAGCTCTACAAGGAGGTCAACAAGTTCGCCAACGGCCTGAAGAGCTTGGGCGTGAAGAAGGGAGACAGAGTCATGTTGTACATGCCTATGATCCCCCAGCTGCCCATTGCAATGCTAGCCATCGCCAAGATCGGTGCTATTCACTGCATTGTGTTCTCCGGATTTTCCTCCGGTGGCTTGAACAGCAGGATCCTGGATGCCGAGGCCAAAGCGGTAATAACAACGGATGGTCTGTACAGGCGCGGCAAGCCTATCCCCCTCAAGCCCAATGTTGACGAGGCCACAGCCAATACTCCATCGGTGCAGAACGTAATAGTGGTCAAGAGGACAGGAATTGAAGTGCCCATGAAGCAGGGCAGAGATATCTACTGGCACGACCTTGTGGCTGGAAAGTCTGAGGAGTGCGAATGAGAAGATGGACCCTGAGGACAGGCTTTTCATTCTGTACACTTGGGGCACCACGGCAAGCCTAAGGGCATCGAGCACGTCCATGGCGGATACTGCGTGGGACCGGCTCAGACTTTGCATTGGGTCTTCGAATAAAGGATAACGATGTATGGTGGTGCACGGCTGATATCGGATGGATCACAGGCCATTCCTACATAGTTTACGGCCCACTCTGTCTAGGCGCAACCAGCATGATGTACGAGGGCGCTCCCGACTTCCCGGACTTTGGTCGGTGGTTCAAGATCATCCAGGATAACAAGGTGTCCGTCTTCTACACAGCGCCGACGGCCATCAGGATGTTCATGAAGGCCGGCGAGAAATGGACCAAGGAATACGACATCTCCAGCATAAGGCTGTGGATCTGTGGCGAGCCCATTAATCCGGAGGCCTGGATGTGGTATAGAAAGCATTTCGGCGCCGACAAATGCCAGATCATGGACACCTGGTGGCAGACCGAGACCGGAACATTCCTGGTGTCTCCCCTGCCCATAACCCCGCTCAAGCCTGGCTCGCCGACATTCCCACTGCCCGGATTCACGTCGATATCCTCGATGAAGATGCCAACCCAGTTATGCCCGGCACAGGAGGCAACATCGTCAGCAATACTCCCTGGCCTTCCATGCTCAGAGCCTTCTATGGAGATACCGTGACGAACGCCCTCAGGTCGGTGAGGCGGCGGTCGAGCGGCAGCTGGTCCATCTTGAAGTCACCGGTGTGCACCACGAGCTGGCCGGTCGGGGTGCGGATGGCCACGGCCAGTGCGTCGGGGATCGAGTGGTTGACCGCGACGAACTCCAGGCCGTAGGGACCGGCGGTGACCCGCTCGTCGGCCGCCACCTCGATGAGCGGTGGTTTCAGCCGGTGCTCACGCAGCTTCGCGGCGACCAGCGCCAGCGTCAGCTTCGACCCGTAGACGGGGATGTCCTCCCGCTCCCGCAGGAGGAAGGGGAGACCCCCGATGTGGTCCTCGTGGCCGTGGGTCAGCACGATGGCGACGACGTCGTCGAGGCGACCTCGCAGGTAGTCGAAGTCGGGGAAGTATCAGGTCGACTCCGGGCTGGTGGTCCTCAGGAAAGAGAACCCCGACGTCGACGATGAGCAGCGGATGACCGTCAGTGGCCGACCCGTCGAGCCCGAGCTCGAAGACCGTCATGTTGCGACCGATCTCGCCCAGCCCCCCGAGAGGCACGACGCGCAGCGCACCGGCGGCGAGTGGAGGCGGACCTTCGAGCTCGGGGTGCGGATGGCTCACGCGCGGAACCCTTCGATCTGACCGTCGGCCAGGTCGATGACGAGCTGGGCGAGCTCGACCTCGGTGGCGTCGACCATGGGCGGACGTACCGGACCGGACGGCAACCCGAGCTGGGCCAGGGCGGCTTTGGTGCTCACGACACCGGGGATGGAGAACATGCCCGAGAACACGGGCATCAGCCGACGGTGGATCTCCGACGCCTCGTCGACCCGACCGGCCCGGAACGCCTCGACCATGGCGACCAGCGGCCGCGTGGCGACATGGGACACGACGCTGACCACACCCACAGCCCCGATGCTCAGGAACGGCAGGGTGAGTCCGTCGTCGCCGGAGTACCAGGCCAGGTCGGTGCGGGCGATCGCCCAGGACGCGGACTCGAAGTCGGCCTTGGCGTCCTTGACCGCGACGATCTGGCGGTGCGACTGCGACAGTCGGACGACGGTCTCGACCTCGATCGCGACACCGGTGCGACCGGGGATGTCGTAGAGCATGACCGGCAGCGGCGTAGCCTCCGCGACGGATGCGAGGTGCGCCTGGACCCCCGCCTGCTGTGGCCGGTTGTAGTAGGGCGTGACGACGAGCAGCCCGTGGGCCCCGGCCTTGTAGGCGATCCGGGCGCGTTCGACCGCATGCACGGTGTCGTTGCTGGATGCGCCGCCGATCACCAGCGCCCGGTCACCCACCGCTTCGACCACGGCTCGGACGAGCAGCTCTTGCTCGTGGTCGGTGGTCGTTGCCGACTCCCCCGTGGTGCCGTTGACGACCAGGGCGTCGTTGCCGGCGTCGACCAGGTGCACCGCCAGCCGCTGAGCCCCGTCGAGGTCGATGGACAGGTCCGGGTGCATGGGAGTGACCATGGCCGTCACCACCCGACCGAAGGGCTCCATGGCGGTGCGCGTCATGGTCGTCAGGCTATCCCCCGCAGGCGAGGTCACGCCTTCGCCACCCAAGGGGGCAGCAGGTCAAGGTGCGACGCGACCGCCGGAGTCGAAGGCGGCGTAGGTCAGCGGCATGAGCTCAGCCCACACCGCTTCCATCTTCTCGGCCACCATCTCGATCTCCCGCTGGGGGTAGGAGGGGAACCGAGAGTCTTCGCGTTTGGTGCGCAGCGACAGGAAGTTCATCAACGACCGTGCGTTCATCGTCACGTACATCGACGAGTACGTCGCCACTGGGAGCACACCGCGGGCAACCTCGCGGGCGACGCCGGCATCGAGCATGGCCTGGTAAGCCCGGTATGCCTCGGTGCAGGCACGCCGCGTCTCCCGGTCGACCGTGGCGTGCTGCTCGTCGCTGCCCTCGACGAACACGTAGTGACCCGGCTTGCCCTCTTGCACCAGCAAGCGTTCGGGGCCGGGGACGTAGAACACCGGCCTTAACTCACGGTAACGGCCTGACTCCTCATTGTAACTGGCCACCCTGTGTCGCATGAACTCGCGGAAGACGAAGATCGGCGCCTGCACGTAGAACGTCATCGAGTTGTGCTCGAAGGGCGAGCCGTGCCGGTCCCGCATCAGGTAGTTGATCAGCCCCTGGGAGCGGCTGGCGTCTGCGCCGACGTCGTCGAGCGACTGCTCGCCCTGGGTGGAAACACGCGCCGCGAAGAGCACATCGGCGTCCTGCGCCGACGCTCGCACGAGCTCGACGGTGACGTCGCTGCGGAACTCGATCGGCATCGCCTCGTCGGGCACGGCACAGCTCCTACAGGTCGCTTCGAAGGGACGTCCTCACCCTAGCGACGGCGGCCGACGGTCAGCCGAACCGGGCGAGGGTGAACTGCTGGGCGTCGGCGTCGAGCCGGACACCGGTGACCAGGTCTGCCAGGATCTCCCCGATCAGTGGGCTGTGCTTGAACGCGACACCCGCGTCGCCAGCACCGATCACGACGTCGCCGACCCGGTCGAGGACGAACCGATCGTCCGGTGAGCCCGTCCAGCTGCAGACCTCCGAGCGGGTGAGGCGTGGCTCCAGGCCAGGGAAGACCGTGCGCACCAGCTCCTCGATCGCCCGTTCGCGCTCGGCGACCGGTGCCCGCTCGAGGTCGGCGGCACTCCAGTCGCGCAGTGGACGGTCGAGACCGACCTTGTACCCGCTGCCCGGGCTGGGCATCGCGTACAGCGGGTGCGCGCTGGGGGACGCCGCGTCCTGGACGACGCACGGACGATGCGGTGGCCCTTCCGGTCCATGCACGTAGCCGACCTGCTCGAGGACCGGCTCGAGCGCAAGATCGACCCCCAGCGGACCCATGAAGTCCGAGGCCCAGGGTCCGGCCGCGACGACCGCGACGTCGGCGGCGTAGGTGGCCCGGCCGCCCACTACCTGGACACCCCCACCGGGCACGGGCTGCACCGACTGGATCCGCTCGCCGGCCACGAGCATCCCCCCGGCCCGCACCAAGAGCTCGGCCTGCATGGCCAGCGACTCGGCGGCGAGCAGGACGCCGGCCCGCGGCGTCCAGGTGACCGGGTGGTCGGCGTCGGGCCGCAGCTCGGGGAAGAGCCGCTGCTGCTCGGCGAGCCCGACGACCTCGGCTGGTTCTCCCTCCGCGGTCAGCGCGGTGTGCACCTCCGGTGCGTGCCCACCGCGCCACAGCAGACCGGGCTCGAGCAGCACCGTGCGGCCGGATCGCCGCTCGAGGTCACGCCACAGGCTGACGCCGCGCTGTGACAGCCGAACGATCGACCGGTCGGGATCGGCCAGCCGCCAGACCCGGGTCGCCCCAGACGACGATGCCAGCCGGTTGCCCACCCCGAACTGGTCGACGGCCACGACGTCGTGGCCTCGCTCGGCGAGCACGCGGGCCGCGGCCAGGCCCATGGCCCCGGTTCCGACGACGACGACCCGCATGGCGGGTCACCCTAGCCCCGCACCTGTGGGCGGTTGAGAGGATGCGGCCATGGCTGACTTGAGCGTGCGGCGCGGGCGGCTGGTCGACGTGTCGGCCCTCGTCGAGGTGCAGCGACGGACCTGGCAGTCGCTGCCGACCGGTCTCTGGGCCGTCCCCGACGTCGAGGACCTCGACCCGGACGCGATGCGGCGCAGCTGGGAGCGCGCGGTGCTGCTTCCGCCCACCCCACGCCACCGGCTGCTCGTCGCGCTGGACGGCGACACCGTGGTCGGGGGCGCGGCGACCACCCCCGCCGACGACCCGGACCTGTCCGAGACCGTGGCCGCGGACGACTCCGACGAGTCGCTGGCCGACGAGCTGGCCCTCCTGGTGGTCGACCCGGAGCACCGAGGAAGCGGCCACGGCTCCCGGCTGATGGCAGCCGTGGTCGATCTCGTCCGCGCGGGCGGCGTGCCCACGCTCGTGACGTGGGTCCCGGCGTCCGACGACGACGCACGCACCTGGCTCGTCGACTCCGGATGGGCGCCCGACGGTGCGCACCGGACGGTCGAGCTCGACGGTCACGTCGTGCGCGAGCTGAGGTTCGCCACCGACGTGCGCCAGGACCCTGCGTGACCGACGAGGCATCGGCTCGGCGGCAGGAGCACCGGCGGATCCTCGTCGACGCGACCAGCATCGGCGTCGCGGTCGGCACCTACGGGTTGTCGTTCGGGGCGCTCGCCGTCACCTCGGGGTTCAGCCTCGGCCAGACGATGGCCCTGTCGAGCCTGACCTTCACCGGGGCCAGCCAGTTCGCACTCGTCGGGGTGATCGGAGCGGGCGGCTCCGCGTTGGCCGGTGTGCTCGCAGCCCTGTTCCTCGGAGTCCGCAACTCGCTCTACGGGCTGTCACTGGCACCTCTCCTGCAGGTCCATGGCGCCCGTCGGCTGCTCGCTGCACACCTCGTCATCGACGAGTCCACCGCCATGACGATCAGCCAGCCCGGTCCCCGCGCTGCGCGGTTGGGCTTCTGGTCGACGGGAGTGGCGGTCTTCGTGTGCTGGAACACCGCCACCGCCCTGGGCGCGCTCGGCGCCGAGGCGATCGGGGACCCGCAGACGTTCGGGCTCGACGCCGCGGTCGGGGCCGCCTTCCTGGCCCTGCTGTGGCCCCGGCTGGGCGAACGCAACGCCCGGGTCACCGCCGCCCTCGGCGCCGCCGTGGCGCTCGCGCTGACCCCACTCCTCCCCCCGGGCGTCCCGGTGCTGCTGGCCGCTGCCGTAGCGGTCGTCGTCGCCTGGCCGGCGCCGCGCCGAGGAGACCCGGACCGCGCACCGGCGGGGAGCGGCTGATGTGGCCCGCGGTCCTGGCCACCTCGCTGGGCGCGTACCTGTTGAAGCTGCTCGGGCTCTCGGTCTCCCAGCAGACGCTGGACCGTCCCCGGGTGCGTCGGATCGCCACCTTGGTCCCGGTCGCGCTGCTGGCTGCGCTCACCGCCGTCCAGGTCTTCGTCTCCGGCACCACCCTGGTCCTCGACGCCCGAGCGGCCGGTCTCGCCTTCGCTGTCGTCGCCCTGCTGCTGCGAGCACCGTTCCTGGTGGTGGTCGTGGGCGCTGCTGCTGTGGCCGCGGGGCTTCGCGCCGTCGCCGGCTGACGGCACCGAGCCTGGGCACGGTCAGCTGCCGGACTGCGCCTGCTCCAGAGCGATCGCCTGGCGCATCGACGAGCGGGCCCGACGTCGGTCGCCGGCATCGTCGTACGCGACGCCGAGGCGGTACCACGAGCCCCAGTCGTCCGGGTGCGCCTCGACGTCGACCCGGCAGCGCTCGAACGCCTGGTCGGCAGCCGCCCGGTCGACCCGACCGCTGGCCCTGCGCGGCAGGTCGTCGACCGGCAGCCCGCCCTCGGCGCCGAGCCGACGAGCAAGGCGCTGCGTGGCGAGACCGAACTGCACCTCCTTGACCACCAGCACCGTGCCCACGACGGGGACCAGCAAGACGCCGACCCCGAGCCCGACACCCAGAGGCTCACCGGAGGTGAGCAGCAGCCAGGCGCGTTGGCCGAGCAGCAGCAGGTACACCGCGGTGGCCAGCAGCAGGACGAAGACGACGCGGCGGGCGGTCACGGGGTCAGCCGAGCTGGAGGAGCGGTTCCAGTCCGACCGTCAGTCCGGGACGCGACGGCACCTCGCGCACCGCCAGCAGCACCCCGGGCATGAACGACGCGCGGTCGAAGGAGTCGTGGCGCACGGTCAGGGCCTCGCCGGCGTTGCCGAGGAGGACCTCCTCGTGGGCCACGAGACCACGCAGCCGGACCGAGTGGACCGGGATGCCCTCGACGTCGGCGCCGCGGGCGCCCGGCAGAGTGGTCGTCGTGGCGTCGGGAGCCGGCGGAAGTCCCGCGCCACGGCGTGCCGCAGCGATCTCGTGGGCGGTGTGGCTCGCGGTTCCGGACGGTGCGTCGAGCTTGTCGGGGTGGTGCAGCTCGACGATCTCGACCGACTCGAACCATGGGGCGGCCTCGCGGGCGAACCTCATGAGCAGCACTGCGCCGAGGGCAAAGTTGGGGGCCACGACCACACCAACGGCGGTGTGCTGGGCCAGGGTGTCGCGCACCTGCTGCAGCCGGGTCTCGTCGTAGCCGCTCGTTCCGACGACAACGTTCAGGCCACGGGAGACCGCCTCGCTCACGAGAGCGGGGCTGGTCGCCGGTGTGGTGAAGTCGACGAGGACCTCCGCGCCTGCCGCCACGGCGTCGTCGACCGACCCGGAGCGGTCGATCGACGCGACGAGCTCGAGACCGTCGGCCTCGCGCACAGCGCCGCAGACCGCTCGTCCCATGCGACCGGCTGCGCCGATCACGGCCACGCGTACCACAGCGCCTCCCTGGCGGTCGGTCATCCGACGGCGGCGAACACCCGGTCGGGCTCGAAGGGTCCGATCACGGCCAACGACGGGGCGGCACCCAGGACGTCGGCGGCCACAGCGCGCACGTCGTCGAGGGTGACGGCGTCGATCCGGTCGAGCAGCTCGTCGACGCCGAGCAGCTCGCCGTGCACGAGCTCGCTCTTGCCGATCCGGGTCATCCGCGAACCGGTGTCCTCCAGGCCCAGGACGAGCCCACCACGCAGCTGACCCTGGCCCCGGGCCAGCTCGTCGTCGGTGATGCCGTGCTCGGCCACCTCGACCAGCTCGCCCAGACAGAGGTCCAGCACCTCGTCGAGCTTCTGCGGGAGACATCCCGCGTAGACGCCGAACAGCCCGGTGTCGGCGAACTGGGAGCTGTAGGAGTACACCGAGTACGCCAGGCCACGCTTCTCGCGCACCTCCTGGAACAGTCGGCTGCTCATGCCGCCACCGAGCGCCGCGTTCAGCACGCCGAGGGCGAACCGCCGGTCGTCGGTGCGGCTGATCCCCGGCATGCCCAGGACCAGGTTGGCCTGCTCGCTCGTGCGTGGCTCCAGCTGCACCGTGGGGCCGTAGGCAGGCTTGCGACCACCCAGCCTCGGGGCGGCGGGGCGGGTGTCGCCCGCGAGGTCGACCCCAGCCTCGCGGAAGGCCTTGCGCACCAGGCGGACCACCGTGGCGTGGTCGAGGTTGCCCGCCGCAGCGACCACGACATGCTCAGGTCGGTACCAGCGGCGGTAGTAGCGACGGATCGACTCCGCCGAGAGGGTCTCGATGGACTCCACGCTGCCGAGGATCGGTCGACCGAGCGGACTGGGTCCGAACACGGTCGCGGCAAACGTGTCGTGCACGGCGCCGCCGGGGTCGTCCTCGTGCATCGCGATCTCTTCGCAGATGACACCGCGCTCGGACTCGATGTCGCCACCGATCAGCGTCGAGGAGGTGACCATGTCGGTGACGACGTCGACGGCGACGGGCAGGTCGGCGTCGAGCACCCGCGCGTAGTAGCAGGTGTACTCCTTGGCGGTGAAGGCGTTCATCTCGCCGCCCAGTGCGTCGATCGACGCCGAGATGTCCAACGCCGACCGGCGCTTGGTGCCCTTGAACAGCAGGTGCTCCAGGTAGTGCGTGGCACCGGCCTGCGACGGGCGCTCGTCGCGGGAGCCGACCCCCACCCACAGCCCGAACGAGACCGACCGCACGGCAGGCACCGACTCGGTGACCACCCGCAGCCCACCCGGCAGCACCGTTCGCTTGACCACGGAGCCGTCGTTCCCGTGGTGCAAGGTCAGCGTGCTGCCGGGGCGCTGCTCGGCGGCGGTTCGCTGGCGACCCACGGTCAGGAAGGGACCTCGGCGGGGGCTGCGGCGTCGGCCGCCTCCTCCAGCACGGGGGCGAGCGACAGCTTGCCGCGGTCGTCGATGTCCTTGATCTCGACCCGGACCTTGTCGCCCACCTTGAGCACCTCGTCGACGGAGTCGATCCGGGGCTTGCCGGCCAGCTTCTTGACCTCGGAGATGTGCAGGAGGCCGTCCTTGCCCGGGATCAGCGAGATGAACGCACCGAACGTCGTGGTCTTGACCACGGTGCCCAGGTAGCGCTCGCCGATCTCCGGCATGGTCGGGTTCGCGATCGAGTTGATGGCAACCCGGGCGGCCTCGGCCGAGGGGCCGTCGACCGCACCGATGTAGATCGTGCCGTCGTCCTCGATCGTGATGTCGGCGCCGGTGTCCTCCTGGATGGAGTTGATCATCTTGCCCTTCGGCCCGATGACCTCACCGATCTTGTCGACGGGGATCTTCACGCTGATCACGCGCGGGGCGTTCGGAGCCATCTCGTCGGGTGCGTCGATGGCCTCGGCCATCACGGCGAGGATGGTCAGCCGGGCGTCCTTCGCCTGGGTCAGCGCACCAGCGAGCACTGACGCCGGGATGCCGTCGAGCTTGGTGTCCAGCTGCAGCGCCGTCACGAAGTCCTTGGTACCGGCGACCTTGAAGTCCATGTCACCGAAGGCGTCCTCGGCACCCAGGATGTCGGTCAGTGCGACGTACTCGGTCTTCCCGTCTACCTCGTCGGACACCAGGCCCATGGCGATGCCGGCCACCGGCGCCCTGAGCGGCACACCGGCGTTCAGCAGCGACAAGGTGGAGGCGCACACCGAGCCCATGGACGTCGAGCCGTTGGACCCGAGTGCCTCCGACACCTGACGAAGCGCGTAGGGGAACTCCTCGCGGCTGGGCAGCACCGGCTTGAGCGCCCGCTCCGCCAGGGCGCCGTGACCGATCTCGCGGCGCTTGGGCGAACCGACCCGGCCGGTCTCACCGGTCGAGTAGGGCGGGAAGTTGTAGTTGTGCATGTAGCGCTTGCGGTTCTCCGGCGACAGCGTGTCGAGCATCTGCTCCATGCGCAGCATGTTCAGCGTGGTGACGCCCAGGATCTGGGTCTCGCCGCGCTCGAACAGGGCCGAGCCGTGAGCCAGTGGGACGACGCCGACCTCGGCGGACAGGCTGCGGATGTCGGTGGGCGTGCGCCCGTCGATCCGGACCTTGTCGCGCAGGATCCGCTGGCGGACCAGCTTCTTGGTCAGCGCACGGAACGCCGCGCTGATCTCCTTCTCGCGACCCTCGAACTTCGGCGCGACGTCCTCGACGGCCTGCGCCTTGACGGCGTCGAGGGTGGACTCCCGCTCCTGCTTGCCGGCGATCGTCAGCGCCTCGGCGAGCGGGGCTGAGGCCGCCGACTCGACCGCGACGTAGACGTCGTCCTGGTAGTCGAGGAACCGAGGGAACTCGCCCACCGGCTTCGAGTTCTTGGCGGCGAGCTCGCTCTGCGCGTCGCACAGCGCCCGGATGAAGGGCTTGGCCGCCTCGAGTCCGGCGGCGACGACCTCCTCAGTCGGCGCGAGGGCGCCATCGGCGACGAGCGCCACGGTCTGGTCGGTGGCCTCGGCCTCGACCATCATGATCGCGACGTCGTCTCCGACCACGCGACCGGCGACGACCATGTCGAACACGGCCTGCTCGAGGTCGGCGTGGGTCGGGAAGGCCACCCACTGCCCCTCGATCAGGGCCACCCGGACCCCGCCGATCGGGCCGCTGAACGGCAGCCCGGCGATCATGGTCGACATCGAGGCAGCGTTGATCGCCACGACGTCGTAGAGGTCGTTGGGGTTCAGCGACATGATCGTCTCGACGATCTGGATCTCGTTGCGCAGGCCCTTGGCGAACGAGGGACGCAGCGGCCGGTCGATCAGCCGACAGGTGAGGATGGCCTCCTCGCTGGGCCGACCCTCACGGCGGAAGAACGAGCCGGGGATCTTGCCGATCGCGTACATGCGCTCTTCGACGTCGACGGTCAGCGGGAAGAAGTCCAGCTGGTCCTTGGGTCGCTTGGACGCGGTGGTCGCCGACAGCACCATGGTGTCGTCGTCGAGGTAGGCGACGGCCGAGCCGGCCGCCTGGCGGGCGAGACGCCCGGTTTCGAACTTGATGATGCGCTTGCCGAACGACCCGTTGTCGATCACGGCTTCGCTGTACTGCACGTCGGGACCCTCCATGGGTCTCCTCCTTGGGTGTCAAGGGGAGGCACGCCAAGGAGTCCGGGTCGAGCGTCCGGTCTTCGATCGAGGCTCCCGGGACACCTGGTGGCCCGGGGCGCCACTACCGAGGACCGGCGACGACGACGGCGAACCCGTCTACGTGCCACCCCGAGGGCGGTTTGTTCAGTTGATGATGCTGAGCTGAGGTGGAGCGGAAAAGCAGAAGGGGAGCGCCCTGTGGGTCACTCCCCTTCGATGGTCACCGGCGCAGACCGAGCCGCGCGATGAGGCTGCGGTAGCGCTCGACGTCGATGTCGGACAGGTAGTTCAACAGCCGACGGCGCTGACCGACCATGAGCAGCAGGCCGCGCCGGCTGTGGTGGTCGTGCTTGTGGCTCTTGAGGTGCTCGGTCAGGTCGGCGATGCGGCGGCTCAGAATGGCAACCTGGACCTCGGGGGAACCGGTGTCGCCCTCATGCACGGCGTAGTCGGTCATGATCTGCTTCTTGGTGGCAGTGTCGAGCGACACGAATCTCCTCGGTGTCTCGTTGCGCGGCGCTCCGGGGCAGGTCCACCCGGGCACTTCGACGTCCGCGGCCGATCAAACGGCCTGCTCAGGCTACCAGTGGGGGGCATTCGGCCCTAATCCCACGCCGCCGACCGTGCCAGCCTGAAGGGGTGGAGACCGCCCAGCTCACCTCCACGACCACCCAGTGGTCGTGCCCAGGCTGCGGCGCCGCTCTGGCCACCCCGCCCGAGGGTCCGCAGGTCACCTGCCCGAGCTGCGGCCGGGAGATGCCGGTGGCCGCGTTGGTGGAGCGGCAGCAGCTGACCGAGTGGTCGGACTGGGCCAGGGACCGCGCCACGTGGCTGACCGACCGGCTCTCGGCCGGGGACCTGCCGGCCGACCACTGGTCGGCGCTGGCGGAGAAGCAGTTCCCGCGCACCCTCGGGGTCGCCACGACTTCGCCCCGCGCAGCGCGGCCGGAACGGGTCGCACCCAGTGTCGGGAGCCTGCTGCTCGCCGGCGGCGCGACCCTGCTGGTGCTGGCCGGCATCGCGTTCGTCGCCTTCGCCTGGGACGCCCTGGGGCCGACCGGGCAGCTGCTCACCCTCTACCTCCTCGGCGGGCTGGCCCTGGTCGCCGGGGTCCGACTGCGCCACCGTCTCCCCGGCACCGCGACGACGCTCGGCATGGTCGGCACCCTGCTGGTCGCCGTGAGCGCCGTCGCGACCCGGCTGCTGGCCGCTGACCCCCTCGGCGAGACGGCAGCACTGGTCGCCAGCCTCACGGCCGCAGTGGTGCTGACGGTGGTGGGGGTCGTCCTCCGCAGCCGCCTGCAGGCCGTCGGCGAGGTGGGGGCACTGGTGGGTGCCGCCCTCACCCTGGGGGTGCTGGCGTCGGCGCCGGTCGACGACGCCCTCCCGCTCGGCGACCACTGGGCCTGGTGGCCCGCTGCCATCTTGCTGGTCGGCAGCCTCGTCCTGCTCCTGCTGGCCCACCGGTGGACCGTGGTGACCTGGCCGGCACTGGCCGGGCTCTCCCTGCTCGTCGGGTCTCTCGTGCTCGCCGGCTTCGTGGCCGACCGGGCTACGGTCGACGACACCGTCCGCCCCCTCTTCTTCGCGGGGGTGCTGCTCGTCCTCGCTCCGGCCGAGGCGCTCCTGGTGCGGCTGCTTCCCGGACACCGGCCCGAACCCGGCTATGTCGCGGCAGTGATCACCGTGTTCGCAGCCGTGAGCGCCTTCGTGTCCGGTGTCGCCGAACCGGCCAGCCGGCCGGGTTCGGCGCTTGCCCTGGCGGCGGCCACCGGCCTCGTGCTCTGGGCCCGCGTCCATGTGGCCAGCGCCCGGCGGGACGAGGTCGCGCTGGTCGCCTCGATTCCTCTCGGCGCAGCCGTGGGCTTCCTGGTCGCTCCCTGGACCGACACCTGGAACCTGTGGCGGGGCCTGGTAGCCGGACTGGCGATCGGCGGCTTGCTGGTGGTGCTGGCCGAGGTCCATCGGTTCACCGCGCACGCCCTCAGGCTGCGCGGGATCCCAGCCCTCGCAGCGGCGGTGGCCGGACTGGGTGTGTGGCTCGTCTCGGTGCTCAGCGACTACCAGGTGGCACCCGTCGACGTGCAGGTCGGTATCGCCGCCACCCTGGCTCTTCTGGCGCTGGCCGTCTGGTTCGAGGCCCTTCGTCGTCACCTGCCTGCGTGGAGCGTGTGGCTCGGGGCCCTCGCCGGGTCGGCGTCGATGGCACTCCTGGGCGGCGTGACCACGCTCGACCCGGCGATCGCGCCCGAGGTCTACGGGCTCGCCCTCGCCGCCGTCGCGGCCGTGGCCGGTGTCCTCTGCTGGTGGGTGCGCCGTCCGACACCCACTCCGACCCTCGTGACCGTCGGTCCTGCAGTCACCCTGCTGCTCGCACCCACCACGCTGGCCATGCTCGACGCCGCCACCAGCCAGTGGTGGGCGGGCGAGGACCCAGGTACCGCGTACCAGGTGCGCGTCGTCGGCCTGTTCGTCGTCGGGACAGGGCTGGTCGTGGTGGGAGCCTGGCAGCGGCTGGCCGGTGTCCTGGCCCCGGCCGCCCTCGCGGTCCTCATCGTCACCGCCGTGCAGCTGGTCGAGCTGGGCCGCTTCCTGCCGCAGTGGGTCTCGTTCGCCGTCGCCGGTGGCGTCCTCGTCGCAGCTGGGGCGCGCTGGGAGTGGGTCCGCGATGCCGGCCACCGTGGCGGCACCTGGGTCCGCAACCTGCGTTGACGCGTCGCACGTCCGGGCTCCCAGAGTGGTGTGAAGTCTCGAGCCTGGCTCGTCAGTTCACGTCGGCCGGTGTGTCCACACCGCCACCGACTGTGGTTGGAGCGTGAGCGTGACCGTGTCGAGGAGGTCCGCGCGGACCGTGGTCGGGTCGATCTCGCGCGTCAGCCGCGTGCCGAAGCCGTCGAGGATCCGCATCGCGTCGTAGTGAGCCCGGTTGAACCGTCGGTCCACGAGCGTCTGGACCCGTCGCCGGGTCGGCTCCAAGGCCAGCGCGGCCACGAGCGTGGCACCCGCCACGACCAGGTTGGAGTCCGCGGACACGAAGGTCGTGGTCACCCCGATGACGAGGGCATAGACGGCCAGCACGACGCCGGTGACGAGCACGTAGGCGACCGAGCGGCTGACCACTCGGTCGATGTCGTAGAGCCGGTAGCGCAAGATCGCGAAGCCGCAGGCGATCGGCACGGCGTTGAAGGAAAGGGCCAGGACGACGAGCCCAAGTCCAGCGATATCTACGTCGAGTGCGCCGGTGAGCAGCCAGGTTGCCATCTGGAACAGATACCCAGCGAGGACGATCACAGCAGCGAACGCGAACCACTTCACCTGTGCTCGTTCGACGTCGCGCGCTGCACGGAAGCGAACGAAGAACGACGCCGTACCAAGCACGAGAGCACACGGGAAGAGAATGAAGGCAAGCAGCGAATTGTCGAGCACCGAGCCGGACAGGGCACGAACCAGCAGCGGGTTGTCGTAGGCGTACACATCGTCCGCCACGTAGGCAGTTGCGAAGACGCCGATGACGGCTGCGACCATCGAGACATGGGTGAGCCACAGAGCCGGCCGCCATCGACGACTGAGCAGGTGCCCGTCCGGATAGAGCAGCAGCAGGTACGCAATCAGGGGAAACACCAAGGCGAAGTTGGTCAGCCACTCCATCCACTGGCCCCCCGGCAGGTCCAACGCAACCGCCGTCATGCCTGCCAGCGTGATCGAGATCCAACCGCCGATACCGAGCAGCAGCCCGCCGACGACGTTGTGCCTGGTTCGCACAGCGATAAGCCCGCCGACCAGGGCGAAGGTCGTCGCGGTCATCCCGACGAGTCCGATCCCCGCGGGAACGACCCGTTGTGTGGCCGGCGCGAACACCGTGGTGGCGCCGAGACTCCCCACCCAGGCGAAGACCGAGAGGACCGGCACAGCCAGGGCCAACGCCCAGATGACGACGCCGCGCAGTCGGCCGAGCCACGACACCGTCGACCACCTCCTATGCCCCAGCCTGGGCAGGCGTCCGTTACGAGGCCGTTACGAGTGGCCGACGAGAGGACGGCGCCTTCGTCGGCCCCGGTGGGCGCCGCTACTCCGGAGTCGCGGTGAGGTGACGGGTCTGCTCGACGTCGTCGGCCATCTGGACGAGCAGGTCGTCCACCGAGTCGAACCTCAGGGTGGGTCGCAGCCGGGAACGGAACTCCACGGCCACGGTCTTCCCGTACAGGTCGAGGTCGTCGCGGTCCAGGACGTAGGCCTCCACCCGCCGCTCGGCGCCGTCGAAGGTCGGGTTCGTGCCGATCGAGATCGCCGCCGGGTACCGATGCTTGGGGTCGCCCGCGTGCGGGTCGACGAGGAGCCAGCCGGCGTAGACGCCGTCGTCGGGCACCGCGGCGCCCGGGTCGACCGCGACGTTCGCCGTCGGGTAGCCGAGGTCGCGGCCGCGGTGGTCGCCGTGCACGACCGGGCCCTCGACTCGGTGCGGTCGCCCCAGCACCAGGGACGCCTCCACGACGTCACCCTCGAGCACGCACTGACGCACGTAGCTGGACGACGCGGCGGTCGCCGCGCCGTCGGTGCCTGCGACGAGGGTCACGCCCTCGACGGTGAAGCCGAGCTGCTCGCCGAGCCCGGCCAGCGTCTCGACCGTCCCGGCAGCCCGGTGGCCGAACCGGAAGTTGGCGCCGACGACCACCGCCACCGCGTGCAGCCGACCGGTGAGGACCTGCTCGACGAAATCCTGCGGCGACAGCGACGCCAGCTCACGGGTGAAGGGCAGCACGAGCACGGCGTCGGCGCCGGCCTCCCCCAACAGCTCGACCCGGTGGTCGAGGGTGGAGACCTGCCGCGGACTGCTGCCGGGTCGCACCACCTCGCTGGGGTGCGGGTCGAAGGTGACCGCCACGACCGGCACGCCGCCCAGCGCCACCGCGTGGCGGTGGGCCTGGGCCAGGATCGACCGGTGCCCGACATGCACACCGTCGAAGACCCCGATCGTGACGACCGAACGCGGCCAGTCGGCGGGGACGGCGGTGATCCCGTCGAACCGCAGCGGCCGAGCCTCCGGTGAGCGCACCCGGTCACCCTGCCAGATCGTCATGGTCCTACCCGACGAGCCCGACGAGGACCCGCAGCTGCTCGCCGTCGGGGGCCATCAGCGCCACGACGTGTCCGTCCGGGTCGAAGGCACCGGTTGGGCCGGCCTCCTCGTGCAGCGGCAACGGCCGACCGTGCGAGACGTCGACGGCCTCCTCCGCACTCAGGTCACGCCTCGGGAAGGCTGCGGCGATCGAGTCGTCGAGGCCGAGCACGGAGAACGACTCGGCGAGAGCGTCGAGCGTGTGCGCCGAGCCGAGGTCGAACCCACCCACGCGCGTGCGGCGCAACGCGGTCAGATGCCCACCGGTGCCCAGAGCGGCGCCGAGGTCGCGGGCCAGTGCGCGCACGTAGGTGCCGGTCGAGCACTGCACGACGACGTCGACGTCGAGCAGCTCAGGCGTCGGCCGCCGGGTCTGGAGGACGTCGAACCGGGACACCGTCACCCGCCTCGGCCTCAGCTGCACCGTCTCGCCCTCACGCACCCGGCGGTAAGCCCGCTCGCCGTCGACCTTCACCGCGCTGACCGACGACGGCACCTGCTCGAGGTCGCCGGTCAGGTCACCGATCGCGGCCAGCACGTCTGCGTCGACGGTCGCCGAGGCGTCAGCCCTGGTGACGACCTCACCTTCGGCGTCGTCGGTGAGCGTCGACTCGCCCAGCCGGATCGTGGCCGTGTACTCCTTGTCGGTGGCGGCCAGGTGCCCCAGCAGCCGGGTGGCCCGGCCCAGCCCGACGACGAGCACACCGGTGGCCATGGGGTCGAGCGTTCCGGCGTGCCCCACCTTGCGCGTGCCGGCCAGACGACGCACCCGGGCGACGACGTCGTGCGACGTCAGCCCTTTGGGCTTGTCGACGACGAGGAGCCCGTCGGGACCGCTCACGGCTGCAGGTGCGGGGCTTCGTCCAGCTGCTCGCGGACGCCGCGGATCACCGCATCCAGGTCGTGGGTGTCCGCGGTGAACCCGGCTGCGTAGCGGTGGCCGCCGCCGCCCAGGGCGATCGCTGCCAGGCTCACGTCGAGCCGACCCTTGCTGCGCATCGAGACCCGCAGCTGGCCGAAGTCGTCCTCCTTGACCACACAGGCGACCTCCGCCTCCTCGGCCTTGCGCACGCTGTCGATGATCGGTTCGACGAGGTCGAACGGGAGCCCGAGCTGCTGGCGCTCCAGCGCCGGGACGACCGTCCAGACCAGGCCGAGCCCGCCCGCGGCGTCACGCTCCAGCACGGCGCGGTCGAGTGCGCGTCCCAGCAGGCCGAGGTAGCCGAACGGCACGTTGTCGAACAGCTCACGGGCAATGACGTCGAACCGGATCCCCGTCTCCAGGAGCCGGCCCGCCAGTGCGTGGGTGTCTGGCGTCGTGCCGGCGTAGCGGAACGACCCGGTGTCGGTGACCAGGCCGGTGTAGAGGTTCGCCGCCACGTCGTGGTCGACGGTGGCGCCCAGCCGACGGATCAGCTCGTCGGCCAGCACCGCGGTGGCCGGTGCGCGCACGTCGACGGCGGCCAGGGTGCCGAACCCGTCGTAGGAGGCGTGGTGGTCGACCACGACGAGGTGCTGGCCGGCCTCGGCGAGCGGCCTGAGCACGCCGAGCCGGTCGGCGCTGCTGGCGTCGAAGGTGACGGTGACGTCGGGGGCGGCCACCTGCGAGGGCTCGACCAGCAGCGACAGCCCCGGCAGCCCGGCGAGGTTGGCCGGGACGACGAACGGCTCGTCGCCGAACGACACCTGCACCTGGCGGGCGCCGGGCAGCTGCCTCAGCGCGAGTCCGACGGCCAGCGCAGACCCCAGCGCATCACCGTCGGGTGACACGTGCCCGAGCAGGAGGACGCGCGGGGCGCCGAGGATCACCGCGACGATGGTGTCCCAGGTGGAGTCGTCGACCCCGGGGCAAGGGAGAGTGTCGGTCACTGGGCGTCGGCCTCGGGCTCGTCGGTGCGATAGGCGTCGGCGCCGGCCGCGTACTGGGCCGCTGCCGCCTGCCGGTGCACCTGGGCGTCGGCCTCGCGGGCCTGCTGCAGCAGGTCCTCGATGTGCCGAGCGTTCTCCTGCACACCGTCCAGCATGAAGGCCAGCGTCGGGGTGAACCGGACTCCCGTCTGCTTGCCGACCTCACTGCGCAGCATGCCCTTGGCGCTGTCCAGAGCGACCCCGGTGTCCACGCGCTCGGTCTCGTCGCCGTAGACGGTGTAGAAGACCGTGGCGTCGCGAAGGTCGTTGGTGATCCGCGCGTCGGTGATCGTCACGAACCCCAGCCGAGGGTCCTTGACCCTGCGCTCGAGCGTCTCGGCCACGATCTCGCGGATGCGGTCGGCCAGCTTGCGAGCGCGGGCGTCCATCTCGGTCACAGGTCCTCCTCGTCGAAGAGCCGCTGTCGCGCCGACAGCAGCTCCAGCTCAGGCCGTTCGGCCACGGCGCGCTCACACGCGTCGAGAACGTCACGGCAGTGCGCGAAGTCGGCCGAGACGCACGCCACGCCGATCTCGGCCCTTCGGTACAGCTCTTGGTCGCCCGTCTCCGCGACGGCGACGGCGAACACCCGTCGCAGCTCGGCGACCACTGGTCGCACGACCGACCGCTTCTGCTTCAGCGACGAGACGTCGCCGAGCAGCAGGTCCAGTCTCAGCGTGCCGATGACCATCCGCCATCCCTGGGTCGAAACCGGACCTGCTCGCGACCTCGATCAGGCGCGAGGCTTCTCGCGCATCTCGAACGTCTCGATGACGTCGTCGACCTTGACGTCGTTGAACGACCCCAGGTTGATGCCGCACTCGAAACCCTCGCGAACCTCGGTGACGTCGTCCTTGAACCGTCGCAGCCCGGTGATCTCGACGTTCTCGGCCACGACCGCGCCATCTCGGACCACGCGCGCCTTGGTGCCGCGCTTGAGCTCCCCGGAGCGGACCAGCGAGCCGGCGATGGTGCCGAACTTGCTGGACCGGAAGACCTCGCGGACCTCGGCGGTACCCAGCTCGACCTCCTCGAACTCCGGCTTGAGCATTCCCTTGAGGGCCTGCTCGATCTCGTCGATCGCCTGGTAGATGACCGAGTAGTACCGGATGTCGATGCCCTCGCGCTCGGCGAGCTCACGAGCCCGACCCTCCGGTCGGACGTTGAAGCCGATGATGACCGCGTCGGACGCCGACGCCAAGGTGACGTCGTGCTGGGTGATGGCGCCGACCCCGCGGTGGATGATCCGCATCGACACCTCCTCGCCGACGTCGATCTTCAGCAAGGCGTCCTCGAGGGCCTCGACCGAACCCGACACGTCGCCCTTGAGGATCAGGTTCAGCGTCTCGATCTTGCCCTGCTCGAGGATCTTCTGGAGGTCCTCCAGGCTGACCTTCTTGCGGGCCTTGGCCAGGGCGGCGTTGCGCTCCATCGCCTGTCGCTTCTCGGCGATCTGGCGAGCGACGCGCTCCTCCTCGGCAACGATGAACCGGTCACCGGCGCCGGGCACCGAGCTGAAGCCCAGCACCTGCACCGGTCGCGACGGGCCGGCCTGCTCGACCGGGTCACCGTGCTCGTCGAGCATGGCCCGGACCCGGCCGAACGCGTCGCCGGCCACGATGGCCTCACCGACGTGCAGCGTGCCCCGCTGGACCAGCACCGTGGCCACCGGACCGCGGCCGCGGTCGAGGTGGGCCTCGATGGCGACACCTCGGGCCTCGGTGTTGGGGTTGGCCCGGAGGTCGAGCGCCGCGTCTGCGGTGAGCAGTACGGCCTCGAGCAGGCTGTCGATGTTGAGCCGGCTCTTGGCGGAGACGTCGACGAACATCGTCTCGCCGCCGTACTCCTCGGCCACCAGTCCGTACTCGGTCAGCTGCTGGCGCACCTTGGCCGGGTTGGCGTCCTCCTTGTCGACCTTGTTGACCGCCACCACGATCGGCACCTCGGCCGCCTGCGCGTGGTTCAGCGCCTCGATCGTCTGCGGCATCACGCCGTCGTCGGCAGCCACCACGAGCACCGCGATGTCAGTGACCTTCGCCCCGCGGGCACGCATGGCGGTGAACGCCTCGTGGCCGGGGGTGTCGATGAAGGTCAGGGCGCGGTCGCGTCCGTCGTGCGGCACGTGCACCTGGTAGGCGCCGATGTGCTGGGTGATCCCGCCGGCCTCGTCGGCGACGACGTCGGTCGAGCGGATGGCGTCGAGCAGCTTGGTCTTGCCGTGGTCGACGTGGCCCATGACCGTGACGACCGGCGGTCGCGGCAGGAGATCGTCGTCGTCCTGCTCGGCCACCTCGGCGTCGAGGTCGATGTCGAAGGACTCCAGCAGCTCGCGGTCCTCGTCGTCGGGACTGACCACCTCGACGTCGTAGCCGAGCTCGGAGCCCAGCAGCGCGAACGTGTCCTCGTCGAGGGACTGCGTGGCCGTGGCCATCTCGCCGAGGGTGAACAGCACCTGCACCAGCGACGCCGGGTTGGCGCCGATCTTGTCGGCGAAGTCGGTCAGCGACGCGCCTCGGGGCAGCCGAACGGTTTGCCCCTGTCCGCGCGGGACCGAGACCCCACCGATGGTCGGGGCCTGCAGGTTGTCGAACTCCTGACGCCGCTGCTTGCGCGACTTGCGCCCACGCGGCTTGCCGCCGCCGCGACCGAACGCACCCTGGGTGCCGCCGCGACCACCGGGACCACCGGGTCGGCCACCGCCACCACCGGGACGACCGGCGTAGCCGCCACCACCGCTGGGCGCACCGCCACCACCGGGACGGCCGGCGTAGCCACCACCGCCACCGGGTCGGGCTCCGCCGGTGCCCGGACGGGCGCCGCCGGTTCCGGGGCGACCGGGTGCTCCCGGTCGGCCGGGGGCTCCGGTACGACCGGCGCCCGGCTGCGGGCGCGGAGGCATCATGCCGGGGTTAGGAGCCCCGCCACCCGGACGTGGGGGCATCCCCGCCGGGCGCGGCGGGGCCGGCTCGCGGGAGGTGTACGGGTTGTTGCCCGGACGCGGACCCGCGGGACGTGGCGGGGCCGGCTCACGGGACGTGAACGGGTTGTTGCCCGGACGCGGACCCGCGGGACGGGCCGGCGCCGGGGCGGCGGCCTCGGCTGCGACTGCTGCGGGTGCCGACGCCGCCGGGGCGGGCTGCGCCTGGGCCGCCACGGCGGCGGTGGCGGCAGCCACCAGCTCGTCGGGCAGCGGCTCGGGAGCGGGCGCAGCCTTCTTGGCGGCCGGTTTCGCGGCGGCCTTCTTGGCGGGCTTCTCGGCGGCCGGCGCTGCCGGCGCTGCTGGCATCGCCTCGCGCAGCCTTCGGACGACGGGTGCCTCGACGGTCGACGACGCCGACCGGACGAACTCACCCATCTCACTGAGCTTGGCCAAGACGACCTTGCTCTCGACACCGAGCTCCTTTGCGAGCTCGTAGACCCGGACCTTTGCCACTGCTCTCCTGTCTTCGGTCCGGACCCCTGTCGGGTGCGGACCCCTAGTTGATGCGCATGCTCATCGCTGCTGGCTCATCGAGCGCTCATCGCTGTCGTCGCCGCCTTCGGTTGCGGGTGTAGGGGTCGTGCTGGTGGTCGTGCTGGTGGTCGTGCTGGTGGGTGGTGCTGGGTGTCGGGACAGATACTGCCTGACCTCGTCGACGTCGACCGGCCCGACGAGCCGGAGGGCCCGCGCGAACGCCCGGCGACGCACAGCGAGGTCGAGGCAGGCCCGCCGGGGATGCAACGAGGCTCCCCGACCGGGCCGCCGGTTGGTGGGGTCGGGCACGACCCGAGGAGGGTCGGTGTCCGACGAGACCACCACACGCAGCAGATCAGCCTTGGCCGCCCGCTCCCGGCACCCCACGCACGTGCGGACCGGGCCCGGACGACCGGACACCGGGCAGTCTACCCCGTCGGTCACTCCGGCCGGCCAGCCTCGGCGATCGGCTCCGGTGCGGTGTCCGGTCGGATGTCGATCCGCCAGCCGGTGAGCCGGGCCGCCAGCCGCGCGTTCTGGCCCTCCTTGCCGATGGCCAGGCTCAGCTGGTAGTCCGGCACGACCGCCCTGACCTGCTTGGTGTCCAGGTCGACCACCCGCACCGAGCTGACCCGCGCCGGGCTGAGCGCGTGGCCCACGTACTCGGCCGGGTCCTCCGACCAGTCGACGATGTCGATCTTCTCGCCGTGCAGCTCGGCCATCACCGCCCGCACCCGCTGCCCCATCGGACCGATGCAGGCCCCTTTGGCGTTCACCCCCGGCGTGTGGGAGGCCACGGCCAGCTTGCTGCGGTGCCCGGACTCCCGGGCGATCCCCATGATCTCCACGCTGCCGTCGGCGATCTCGGGCACCTCGCGGGCGAACAGCCGCTTGACCAGGTTCGGGTGGGTGCGCGACACGGTGATCTGCGGACCGCGGGCCCCTTTGCGGACGGCCACGACGTAGCAGCGCAGCCGCAGTCCGTGCTCGTAGATCTCCCCGGGCACCTGCTCACCGACCGGCAGCACCGCCTCGACACCGCCGAGGTCGACCAGCACGACGTCACGGTCGGGGCCCTGCTGCACGACCCCGGACACGATGTCGCCCTCCCGCCCGGACCAGGTGCCGTAGACCGCTTCGTCCTCGGCGTCACGCAGGCGCTGCAGGATCACCTGACGGGCGGTGGTCGCCGCTACCCGTCCGAACCCCTCCGGGGTGTCGTCGTACTCGCGCAGCACGGTGCCCTCTTCGTCGGTCTCAGCCGCCCAGACCGTGACGTGGCCGCTGGACCGGTCGAGCTCCACCCGGGCGACCGGCTGGGCACCGGGGCTGTGGTGGTACGCGGTCTCCAGGGCCTTCTCGATCGCACCGACCACCAGGTCGAAGGAGATGTCCCGTTCGCTCACGAGTCCGCGCAAGGCGGCCATGTCGATGTCCACGTCACTCTCCTTCGGTCGGGTCGGGACGGCGGAACTCCACCTCGACGTGGGCGCGCTGGACGCCGTCGTAGGTCAGGGTGCGCACGCCGTCGTCGGTCAGCAGGGTGGTGGTCGTCTCGTCGGAGTCGCCGATCCGCCCCTTCACGGTGCTGTGGTCCTTGAGGGTGACCGTGACCAGACGGTCCTTGTTGCGTCGCCAGTGCCGCGGTTCGGTCAGCGGGCGGTCGACGCCGGGAGAGGTGACCTCGAGCACGTAGGCCTGGTCGCCCATCGCGTCGGAGGCGTCCAGGGCGGCCGACAGGTCGCGGGAGAGCCCGGCCACGGCGTCGAGGTCGATCCCGCCGTCACGGTCGACGATCACGCGCAGCAGACGTCGGCGTCCGGCGGGCTGGACCTCCAGTGCCTCGAGGTCGTAGCCGGCCGCGGACACCACCGGAGTGAGCACGCGTTCGACGCGGTCGGCGACGGCGCTCATGGTGCCTCCGAGGGGTCCAGTTGTGTGATCGGTTGTCCGGCCAGCCTAACGGTCCGGGGAGGGACCGCTCGTGCGATGCTGCCGCGGTGACCGAGCCCGACCGCCCCGACACCGGCGGTGTTCCCGCCCTCTCCCGTCGGACCGTGCTCGCGGTGCCGTGGCTGGCCGGTGCAGTCGCGCTGGTCGGGTGCACGGAGGCCGAAGGACCCGACGCGTCCTCGACCGCTCCGGACTCGACGACGAGCGCGGTCCGGCGGCCGGAGCTGGACGCGGTGCTGCTGCGCGAGCTGGCCCTGCTCGACTGGGCCGAGTCGTTGACCCTCAGCGAGGCGCAGCGGGTGCTGGGCGCGCATGTCGACGCCCTGCGCGCGGCTGGTGCGCTGGGTGCGCTGGACGGTGCTCCGACCGGTCCCCGCACCGCCGCGGCGTTCGTCCGGGCCCTGGACCTGGCCGCCGACCAGACGCAGCGCGCGGTCACCGAACCGGAGTCCGGGTCCGACGCCGCCCTGCTCGCCTCGATCGCGGCGAGCGATGCGGCCCTGGCTGCGTCGTTGCGAGGCACGCGTGGCTGACCTCGCGTCGCTGCAGGGCGCGCTCGCCGTCGAGCACTCGGCGGTGTTCGGGTACGGCATCGTCGGAGGTCGGCTCGGGCCGGACGACCAGCTGGCGCGCGAGTCCTACGACGTGCACCGGCAGCGTCGCGACCTCCTGACCGCAGCCCTGGTCGAGGCGTCAGCGACGCCCACCCCAGCCGCACCGGCGTACGAGCCGGACTCCCCCGTCGTCGCGGCCGCCCAGGCACGCGCGCTGGCCGCCCAGATCGAGGCGGCGTCCGCGACCGCCTACGCCCAGCTCGTCGCGACCGGCGACGAGCTGTGGCGACGGACGGCGGCCGCTTGGCTGCGCGACTCCGCCGTCCGCTCCTACCGCTGGAGCGGCGAGGTACCTGCCCTGCCCGGCCTGGCGTCAGGCTGACCACGCGTCTACCAGCGGGAGCAGGTCGAGCAGCCGGTGGATCACGGCGTCCGGCTCGCCCTCGACGTGCCCGCGCTGGCTGGTCGGGATGTCGCTGTGAGGAACCAGCACCCCGCGCATGCCCACCGACTTGCTGCCATGGATGTCCTCGAAGGGACGGTCACCGACGAACACGGCCACGGCCGGGTCGCTGACCCCCACGACCGCCATCGCGGAGGTGAAGGCCCCAGGGTGGGGCTTGGTGTAGGGAATCTCGCTGGAGTAGACGGCACCGTCGATGAGCGGCAGCAGACCGTCCCGTTCGAACACGGCCTCGTGGAACTCCCGGCTCCACAACGTGTTGGAGAGCACGCCCACCTTGATGCCACGCTCCCGCAGCGCCGTCAGGGTCGCTGTCGCGTCGGGGTCGGCCATGGTGTGTGGCATCCAGAATGCGTGGTACGCGGCCAGCGCCGCCTCGTGCCGTGGCCCCGTTGGCTCGATCCCAACCCCCCTGAACACCTCGTCGAGCGTCGCCGACCGCTGGTGCTGGCGGCCAGCTCGCCAGCACGCGTCCTCGGCCTCGAGCAGCAGCACCGCGAGCTCGTCGGCGCGTGCCGGCTCGTGGACGGCGCTGTAGGCGTGCCACTGCTCGCGCAGGTCGATCGTGTGCCACGGTGTCAGCACGCCGCCCCAGTCGAAGATGACCGCCTCGACCGGCACGCTCAGCTCTCCCGGATGGCCTCGACGATGCGCGCTGCGGCTTCGTCGGCCGGCACCGTCGTGCGCAGGTCGGTGGCCCGGTCGCGCACCTCGATCTCGCCGTCGGCGAGGCCCTTGCCCACCACCACGATGGTCGGAACACCGATCAGCTCGGCGTCCTTGAACTTCACACCGGGCGACACCTTGGGCCGGTCGTCGTAGATGACCCGCACCCCGGCCCGGTCGAGGTCAACCGCGAGCGCCTCGGCGGCGGAGAAGATCGCCTCGTCCTTTCCGGTGGCGACCAGGTGGACGTCGGCGGGGGCCACCTCACGCGGCCACACGATGCCCTGCTCGTCGTGGGAGTTCTCCACGATGGCTGCAACGGCGCGCGAGATGCCGATGCCGTACGAGCCCATGGTGACCGTGACCAGCTTGCCGTTCTCGTCGAGCACGCGAAGGTCGAGCGCCTCGGCGAACCGGCGGCCGAGCTGGAAGATGTGGCCGATCTCGATGCCACGCGCGATCGACAGCGCCTCGCCGCACCGCGGGCACTCGTCGTCCTCGCGCACCTCGGCGGCCTCGATCAGCCCGTCGGCGGTGAAGTCGCGCCCGGCGACCAGGCCGAGCACGTGGCGGCCGTCCTGGTCGGCACCGGTGACCCACTGGGTGCCGTCGACGACCCTGGGGTCGACGAGGTAGCGGATGCCGGACGGGTTGTTCGCCCCGAGCGCCGCCGGGCCGATGTACCCCTTGCGCAGGGCCGGGTTGGCGGCGAAGTCGTCCTCGGTGAACGCGGCCAGCTCGGCCGGCTCGACCTGGGCCTGCAGGCGCTTCTCGTCGACCTCGCGGTCGCCCGGGACGCCGATCGCCAGCGGCTCGCGCGTGCCGTCGGGGTGCAGCAGCATCACGATGACGTTCTTGAGCGTGTCGGCCGCATGCCACGGACGGTCGTCGCGGGGAAACGCCACGTCGAGGTGGGCCACGAGCGTGTCGATGGTCGGGGTGTCGGGAGTGTCCTCGACGTGCGCGGCAGGCAGGTTCGTCCCACGCGATGGGGTCGGGCACCGCGCACCCGCACGGCCTCGACGTTGGCCGAGTAGTCGCACGAAGTGCAGCGCACGTAGGTGTCCTCGCCGTGCTCGGCGGACGCGAGGAACTCCTCGCTGGCCGAGCCGCCCATCGCCCCGGACATCGCCTCGACGATCACGTAGTCAAAGCCGAACCGGTCGAAGATCCGGATGTAGGCGTCGCGGTGGGCGTCGTAGGACTTCTGCAGCCCCTCGTCGCCGACGTCGAAGGAGTAGGAGTCCTTCATGACGAACTCCCGGCCTCGCAGGATGCCGGCGCGCGGGCGCGGTCTCGTCGCGGTACTTCGTCTGGATCTGGTACAGCCAGACGGGGAGGTCCTTGTACGAGGAGTAGAGGTCCTTGACCAGAAGCGTGAAGAGCTCCTCGTGGGTGGGGCCGAGCAGGTAGTCGCCGTCCTTTCGGTCCTTCAGCCGGAAGATGTTGTCGCCGTACTCGGTCCAGCGGTTGCTGATCTCGTACGGCTCACGCGGCAGCAGCGCCGGGAAGTGGACCTCCTGGGCCCCGATCGCGTTCATCTCCTCGCGGACGATCCGCTCGATGTTGCGCAGCACCTCGTAACCCAGCGGCAGCCAGCTGTAGATGCCCGGCGCGACCCGGCGCACGTAGCCGGCCCGCACCAGCAGCCGGTGGCTGGGCACCTCGGCGTCGGCCGGGTCCTCGCGCAGGGTGCGAAGGAACAGGGTCGACATGCGTTGCAGCACCGGGTGCTCCTCGGTCCGAAGGTCGTTCTGACGTGGGTGTGGCTCGCGCCGAGACTATCGACGTCGCACTACTGTCCCACCCATGGCCGACCCCGACCTACCGGATATCGACGAGCTCGACGAGCCGCAGCCGGGGCACGGCGGGCCGTTCGTGCCCGACTCGTTCGTCCTGCCCGGCCCGCCGCGCACCGACCAGTTCTGGCTGGAGCCGTTGGGCCCCCAGCACAACGAGGCCGACTACGCCGCCTGGACGTCGTCGGTGGAGCACATCCACGCGACCCCGGGCTTCGAGCACCGGCGATGGCCGCACCCCATGTCCTTGGCGGAGAACCTCGGCGACCTGGAGATGCACGCCCGGCACTTCGAGCAACGGCTGGGCTTCACCTACACGGTGCGCGCGCTGGCTGACGACGACGTCATCGGGTGCGTGTACGTGTACCCCAGCGAGGACGCGGACGTCGACGCGCTGGTGCGGTCCTGGGTCCGGGTGTCTCGGGCTCCCCTCGACGCCGAGCTGGCGGCCGTCGTCCAGCAGTGGTTGGACGACGCCTGGCCGTTCGCCACCATCCACTACCGCTAGCCCAACCCCCCAGAACAAAGTTGATCATGCAGAAGATGCTGCCCAGCACCGTCGAACCTGCACATCAAGTCCAAGATCAACTTGGGGGTGGGGGTCAGAAGAGGACGGTGGTGAAGGTGCCGACCTGGGTGAAGCCGACCCGGTCGTACGCGCGCCGCGCGGGCGCGTTGAACCCGTTGACGTAGAGGCTCACCGTCGGCGCGAGCGACGCCCGGGCCAGGGCGACCACCGCAGCCATGCCCGGCGTCGACAGACCCTCACCGCGACGGCTCGGCTCCACCCACACCCCCTGCACCTGGCACGCGGACGGCGACACCGCACCCACCTCGGCCTTGAACACGACCCGGCCGTCCTCGATCCGGGCGAACGCGCGACCGGTGGTGATCAGCTCGCTCACCCGGGCCCGGTACAGCCCGCCGCCGTCGTGGGCCAGCGGTGAGACGCCGACCTCCTCGGTGAACATCGCGATGCTGGCCGGGAGCAGCACGTCGAGCTCGTCGGGCCGCACGGGCCGGACCAGCGGGTCCGGCGCCACCAGGGGGTCGTGGTCGATGGCGAGCAGCGGCTGGTCGCCTCGGACCTCCCGGCCAGGACCCCAGGCCGGCTCGAGCAGGCTCCACAGCGATGCGACCTGCCAGGCGTCACCCACGATCGACGAGCAGCGCCGGCCCTGGCGCAGGAGCCGGTCGGCGAAGGCGACGATCGCCGCGTCGTCGGCCTGCACCGGCACGACGTTCGCGCCGGCGTAGCACAACGACCGGACCTGTCCACGGTCGATGTAGCCCCACAGCTCACCGCCCAGCCGCCAGGCCCGCCCGTCGCAGGCGCGCACGCGTGACTCGACGAACACGTTGGACACCGGGTCCTGGGCCAAGATCGCGAGCGCTGCGTCCAGGTCGCGCTCGCCGAGCAGCCGAAGGGTGGACGTCGTGAGCATCGGGTCAGCCGACGACGACCTGCGGCGACCCGTCGGCTGTCGCATCCGGGTCGAAGCCCATCTGCTCGGCGAGCTTGAGGGCCTCCTCGATCAGGGTCTCCACGATCGCCGCCTCGGGCACCGTCTTGATCACCTCACCCTTGACGAAGATCTGGCCCTTGCCGTTTCCGCTAGCAACGCCCAGATCGGCCTCACGCGCCTCCCCCGGCCCGTTCACCACGCAGCCCATGACGGCGACGCGCAGCGGAACGGTGAGTCCTTCGAGACCTGCGGTCACCTGCTCGGCCAGTGTGTAGACGTCGACCTGGGCCCGTCCGCAGGACGGGCAGGACACGATCTCGAGCCCGCGCTCGCGCAGGCCGAGCGACTCGAGGATCGCCGAACCGACCTTGACCTCCTCGACCGGGGGTGCCGACAGCGACACGCGGATCGTGTCGCCGATCCCCTCGGACAGCAGCGCCCCGAAGGCGACGGCGGACTTGATCGTCCCCTGGAAGGTGGGGCCGGCCTCGGTGACCCCCAGGTGCAGCGGGTAGTCGCACTGCTCGGCCAGCTGCCGGTACGCCGCGACCATGACCACCGGGTCGTTGTGCTTCACCGAGATCTTGATGTCGCGGAAGCCGTGCTCCTCGAACAGCGAGCACTCCCACAGGGCCGACTCGACCAACGCCTCGGGCGTGGCCTTGCCGTACTTGGCGAGCAGCCGCGGGTCGAGCGACCCGGCGTTGACGCCGATCCGGATCGGCACTCCGGCGTCGCCGGCGGCTCGGGCGATCTCACCGACCTTGTCGTCGAACTGCTTGATGTTGCCGGGGTTCACCCGCACGCCGGCGCACCCGGCGTCGATCGCCGCGAACACGTACTTGGGCTGGAAGTGGATGTCGGCGATCACCGGGATCTGCGACTTCGTGGCGATCGCGGAGAGCGCCTCGGCGTCGTCCTGGCTGGGACACGCGACCCGCACGATCTGGCAGCCCGAGGTAGTCAGCTCGGCGATCTGCTGCAGGGTGGCGTTGACGTCGGCGGTGACCGTGGTCGTCATCGACTGCACCGAGATCGGGGCGTCGCCGCCGACCGCGACCGGGTGCGTCGGGTGGCGCAGAACGAGCTGTCGGGTGTGGCGCCGGGGGGCCAGCGGCTTCGGCGGTGTGGCTGGGATGCCGAGAGCGATGGGCGTCGACGTCATGGAGCCAGTATCCCCTGGCCGATCCCCGGGCGCGCAGCCGATCTCGGCGAGGGTCAGCCACTCAGCCGGATCGGGTTCACGACGTCGGCGTAGATCAGCAGCGCGGACATGCCGATCAGCAGGAACGCCACCCCGTAGGCCAGCGGGAGCGCCCTGGCGACGTCGACCGGGCCGGGGTCGGGGCGATGACGCCACTTGGCGACCTCACGCTTGGCTCCCTCGTACAGCGCGCCGGCCACGTGACCGCCGTCCAGCGGCAGCAGCGGGATGAGGTTGAAGAGGAACAGCGCCATGTTGAGCGCTGCGAGGAGCATGAGCAGGTTCGACATGCGCCACGAGATGCTGGCCTGGTCGGCCGCCACCTCGGCGCTGAACCGCCCCACGCCGACCACGCTGACCGGTCCGTTGATGTCGCGCTCGGCGTCACCGAAGGCGGCCTGCCACACACCGACCATCTTCGCCGGGATGCTCAGCACGGCCTGGCCGGACTTGACGCCGAAGTCCCACATCTGGGCCGGCACCGCGGTCAACGGCTGGCGCACCTGCTCGATGGTGGGGCGGATGCCCACGAAGCCGGCGTCGACGTAGGTGTCCGGGTCGTCCACGCTCGGTCGTTTGGTGGCGACGACGTCGACGGTGAGGTCCTGCTCGGAGCCGTCGCGCAGCACGGTCAGCGTCACCTGCTGGCCACCGGAGGCCCGGATGACGTCGGACGCTGTCGTCCAGTCCGAGACCGGCTCGCCGTCGATGGCCACCACCACGTCGCCGGCCTGGACGCCGGCCGCCTGCGCCGGGCTCTGCGGGTCGGTGTCGGCGCAGTCGGTGGCACCGACCGCTGGCACGCACGGCACGACGGCGTCGACAGTGGGGGTGAGCTGGGGTGTGCCGAGCCCGCTCATGGCGATGGTGAACAGGACTGCGGCGATGAACAGGTTCATGGTGGGCCCGCCGAGCATGACGACGAGCTTCTGGCGGGTCTTGAGCTTGTAGAAGACCCGGTCCTCGTCACCGGGCTGCACCTCGCTGGCGCTCTGGCTGCGGGCGCTCTCCATCATCGACTGGATCGGGCCGGTGGTCGCCGTGCTGTGCACCAGCTGGCCCTCGGCGTTGCGCCTGGGCGGGAACATGCCGATCATCCGGATGTAACCACCCAGCGGCACCGCCTTGAGGCCGTACTCCGTCTCGCCCCTGTGACGCGACCACATCGTCGGGCCGAACCCCACCATGTACTGGGTGACCTTGACCCCGAACCGCTTGGCGGGCAGCAGATGTCCCACCTCGTGCAGGGCGATCGAGGCGGCCACGCCCACGGCAAAGAACAGCACACCGAGCAGTGCGGCCACGTTCATCGGACTCCCTCGAGCAGCTGGTCGGCCCTGGTCCTGGCCCAGGTCTCGGCCTTCAAGACGTCGGCCACGGACAGCTCGACCTCAAGCGGCTCACCCGATCGGGTGGTCAGGTGCTCGCGAACGACCTGTTCCACGGTTGCGACGATCCGGGGGAACGCCAGGTTCCCCTCCAGGAAGGCCGACACCGCTTGCTCGTTGGCCGCATTGAGCACCGCGGGGGTGGTTCCGCCTGCCTCACCGGCCCGGCGGGCCAGCCCCACTGCCGGGAACGCCTCGTCGTCCAGCGGGGCGAACTGCCAGGTGGCGGGCGTCGTCCAGTCGCAGGCGGCAGCAGCGTCGGGCACCCGGTCGGGCCAGCCCAGGCCAAGAGCGATCGGCAGCTTCATGTCGGGCGGGCTGGCCTGGGCCAGCGTCGACCCGTCGATGAACTCGACCATCGAGTGCACGACCGACTGCGGGTGGACGACGACCGCGATCCGCTCGTACGCCACGTCGAACAGCAGGTGCGCCTCGATGAGCTCCAGCCCCTTGTTCATCAGGGTGGCCGAGTTCACGGTGACGACCGGACCCATGTCCCACGTGGGGTGCGCCAGGGCCTGCTCGGGGGTGACGTCGGCCAGGCCCTCGGCCGGGCGCCCCCTGAAGGGGCCACCACTGGCGGTGAGCACCAGCCGCCGGACCTCCTGGGCCGAGCCGCCGCGCAGCGCCTGGGCCAACGCCGAGTGCTCGGAGTCGACCGGGACGATCTGACCGGGCTGAGCGGCGGCCTTCACCAGCGGGCCACCGACGATCAGCGACTCCTTGTTGGCCAGCGCCAGCGTGCTCCCCGCCCGCAGCGCGGCCAGCGTGGGGGCGAGCCCGATCGAGCCGGTCATGCCGTTGAGCACGACGTCACAGGGCCAGGCCGCCACCTCGGCCGCGGAGTCGGGCCCGGCGAGCACCTTCGGCAGGGCAGCGTCGCCCGTCTCGTATCCACGCCGCTGGGCCTCGGCGTTGAGGGCGAGCTGGAGGTCCTGGGCGGCGGTGGCCCGGGCCACGGCAACGACGTCGACGTCGAGCTCGAGGGCCTGTCGGGCCAGCAGCTCGACGTTCGCCCCGCCGGCGGCGAGGCCCACGACCCGGAACCGGTCGGGGTTGGCCCGCACGACGTCGACGGCCTGGGTCCCGATCGACCCGGTCGACCCGAGGAGCACGACGTCACGCATGCCGACCAGTGTCCCCCATCGACGCGACTCCGGAGCTGTGGCGGGTTCGGAGGTGCTCGTAGCCGCCACGGCTCCGGAGTCGACGCATGGGTCAGGCGGTGCTGGGCTGCGGCACCTCCGGTGACTGCGCGGGAAGGGCGACCTGGTCGGACTCGCGGACGCCGAACCGCTCCCAGAAGCGCGCGAGCGGGGCCGGCGCCCACCAGTTCCAGCGACCCAGCAGCTGCATCGTGGCCGGCACGAGCAGCGCCCGGACGACGGTGGCGTCGATGAGCACGGCGACCGCCAGTCCGACCCCGATCATCTGGATGAAGGTGATCCCGCTCGTGGCGAACGCCCCGACGACCACGACGAACAGCAGCGCGGCGCTGGTGATGATCCGCCCGGTCTTCTGCAGGCCGCGCTCGACGGCCAGGGAGTTGTCGCCGGTGCGGTCCCACTCCTCGCGGATCCGACTGAGCAGGAACACCTCGTAGTCCATGGACAGGCCGAACGCCATGGCCAGGATCAGCACCGGCTGGGTGGCCTCGAGCGTGCCGGTCGAGGTGAACCCGAGGAGTCCGGACAGGTTTCCGTCCTGGAAGCCCCACACCAGCACGCCGAACGTGGCCGACAGGGAGAGCACGTTCATGACCATCGCCTTGATCGGCAGCACGACCGACCCGAACGCCATGAACAGCAGCACGAACGTCGTCACGAACAGGTACAGCCCTGCCCACGGCAGCCGGTCGCCGAGGCTGGACAGCAGGTCGGTCAACCGCGCCGACTCACCCGCGACCTCCGACGATGCACCGGCCGGAGTGGGCGTCGCGCGCACGTCGTCGACCAGGGCTCGTGCACTGTCCGACGTCGCGATCCCGTCGAACGTCACGTCGACGAGCGTTGCGTCTCCGTCGACCGCCACGACCTGGGCCGACGTCGCGCCCGGCAGTGCGCCGAGCTCGTCGACATACCCGGCGACGGCCGACTCGTCCGCACCGCGAACGACGACCTGGATCGGCTGCGCTGACGTGGCGGGGAACTCCCGCTGAAGGGTCTCCATGGCCACCCGTGACTCGGTGCCTTCAGGCAGCGCGCGCTGGTCGACCCCACCGAAGGCGACGGAGAAGAACGGCAGGCCCAGGACGGCGAGCAGGGCCACCGTGCCCCCGGCCACGATCAGCGGACGGCGCATGACGACGCGCGCAACCCGGGCCCACATCCCCTGCGAGGGGTCGGCTTCCGAGGTGACGCGCGAACGGGCCCAGGGCATGGCCAGCTTGTTGACGCGCGGGCCGAGCACTCCGAGCAGCGCGGGCAGCATGGTGAGCGCGGCCAGCATGGCCACGAGCACCGCGGCTATACCTCCGTAGCCCATCGACTGCAGGAAGTTCATCGGGAACAGGAGCAGGGCGCCCAGGGCCACCGCCACGGTGAGCCCCGAGAACGCGACGGTGCGCCCTGCGGTGGCCACGGTGTGCACGACGGCGTCCTCGACACTGTCCCCCGCCGCCAGCTGCTCACGGAACCGGCCGACGATGAACAAGGCGTAGTCGATCGCCAGGCCCAGGCCCAGCATGGTGACGATGTTGACCGCAAAGATGCTGACGTCGGTGAACAGGGTGAGCAGCTTGAGGACGGTGAACGCACCAAGGATCGCTACTGCGCCGACCGCCAACGGGAGGCTGGCCGCCACGAGTGAGCCGAACACGACCACGAGCAGCACCAGGAGCAGCGGGAACGACAACGACTCGGCTCGCGCAATGTCCTCCTCGACCTGGGTGTTCATCGCGACGAACACCGGGACCGGTCCCCCACGCAGCGTGGTCAGACCGTCGGCCACGAGACCGTCGGCCACGGCCGTGTAGGCGTCCTCGCGGGCCTGGGCGTCGTCACCCGCCAGCTGCAGCACCGCGTAGGTGGTGCGGCCGTCGGCAGTGACGAACGTGGGTGAACGACCCGACGACCAGTAGGTGCTCACGCTGGTGAGGTCCGACGGCGGAACCGTCGCGAGCGCGTCCTCCACCGATGACCGAAAGGCCGGGTCCTCGACGGTCAATGTGCTCCCCTGAGGAGCGCTGTAGACCACGATCACGTCGGCCCCCAGGTGGCCGAACCGGTTGTCGATCACGGCCGCGGCCCTCGACGACTCGCTGCCCGGGTCCTCGAAGCCACCCCCACCGAGGGCGCCGAACACACTCGTGCCCCAGACGCCGGCCACGACGAGGAGCAGGCCGGTGAGCCCGAGGGTGAGGCGCCGGTGCCGGTAGATGACCCGGCCCAGCCGGGGGAACAGGCCCCGGTCGATGGCGGGGTCGGAGGGGGTGAGGTCGCGCTGCGGGGTAGGGCCGGAGCGGGAGAGGAGCAGGGACATGGCGTGGAGGACCTTCCGGGCGGGCCACCGGGTCTACCCTGAGAGGCGGACGATCGGTGAACGACGTTTACTTAACGGCGTTCACTATGCTAACGTCGTTCACAGTTGTCAAGCCCGTTCACGAACGTTTCTCCGGAGGTCTGATGAGCACCGCGGCCACCACCCCCACGCCGCTGCAGCCGCGCCGTGACCGGGTGCGGGCCCAGACGGTCCAGGAGATCAAGGCGGCGGCCCGCCAGGAGCTCGTGGCGCACGGACCCAGCGGGATCCAGCTGCGGGCGGTCGCCCGCGAGGTCGGCCTGACTGCTCCCGCCCTGTACCGCTACTTCCCCAGCCTCGAGGACCTCGTCGAGGCGGTCACGGTCGACCTGTACGGCGAGCTGTGCGACCAGCTCGAGGCGGCGCGCGAGGGGGTGCCCGACGACGACCCGTTCGGCCAGATCCTCGAGCTCGGCCGGGCGTTCCGGCGGTGGGCCATGGCGCACCCCCACGAGTTCGCGCTCATGTTCGCCACCCCGCCCACCGCGTTCGGCGAGACCCCCAGCAACGCATGCCAGGAGGCCAGCAGCCGCTTCGGCAGTCTGTTCGCGGCGGCGTTCATGCAGATGTGGGCCGTCGCGCCGTTCGAGGTGCCCGAGGGCGACGCGCTCGTCCCGGGGATCGAGGAGGGCCTGCTCCAGTACTGGACCTGGCTCACCGACACGCTCGCCCCCGGGATGCCGCTCGGTGCGGTCGTGCGGTTCCTCGAGGGCTGGGTGCGCATCTACGGCTGCGTCGCCATGGAGACCTTCGGCCACCTGAACTGGGCGATGCCCGACGGCGAGCCGATGTTCGAGCAGATCATGCTCAGCCTCGCCGAGTCGATCGGTCACGCCGACAGCTACCGGCCACCCCTGCCCCGGTAGGCCGTCGTCCCGTTCGCCGGGTCGTCCTCAGCCGACCACCGTGGCGGAGGGCTCGTCGGCCACCGGTCGCCCGAAGTCGACCACCTCCCGGACGGCACTGCTGGCACCCTGGGCGAGCTGGACGTCGGGTTGCACACCCAGCGCGAGCCGAACCGTCGAGAAGGCGATCCGGAACGCGACGATCGCGGTCACCTCGAAGATGTCGCGGTCGCCGAAGCCCACGGCGCGCAGCTCGTCCACATCGGTCGCGGTGGTCGCCGCGGCGTCGCGGACGACCGCTCGGCACCAGTTGACGAGGGTGACCTCCCGCCGCGTCAGCTCGGCCGGTGTCTCACCCGACAGCACGGCCGCGGCCACCTCGTCGCTGGTCTGCAGAGCCAGTGCCGACCCCCAAGCGAGGGAGCAGTAGCCGTCGCGCTCCGCCGAGACCGTCGACGCCAGCAGCAGGGCGAACTCTCGGTCGGACAACGTCATGGCCTCGCCGGTGACCACCCGCGTGTGTTTGAAGGCGTCGAACACGTCGGGGCGCCAGGCCCACATCCGCGTGCTGTTGGCGACGTACCCGTCGTCGACGAGGTCGCGGTCGTACATCGCACGCACCTGCGGGTCCAGCGGCGGGTCGGCGAGGAACATGGGCGCTCCTAGAGTCGGCTCGTGCCAGCAGCCCAGCGAGCAGCCTGGGCCCGTGGCGGGTCTTCGCCACTCGATACGACGACGTCCGGAACGACCGCCCCGGGGTACTTGGCCCCCTGACGATCCACCATCCAGGCCGTCATGACCATGAGAGAGGCACCGTCGGCCAGGTCGAACACCTCGTTGGAGGTCGCCAGCCCCCGAGTGGCCGCTCCGAAGCTTCGGGTTCGGGGGCGGCCCCGAAGACTGAGAACAACGGCTTCACCGGAGCTCGCAGTCACCGGTCCGGTCACCACACCCACCGGCGCCTTGGCCAGTGCGGGGTCCAACGGATGGTGCCAGCCGGGAACGATCGCCTCGTCCCCGATGAACAGCGCACCCGCGGGGTCGAGCGTCCATGGCGTCACGGCACCGTCAGCCGACAAGAACCCGCCCACGGTCCCGGCGCCGAGCAGCGGTGCAAGCCCCGCGATCATGGGAAGCATGCTGCCCCCACCGTTCTGGGCGACGTCGACGACCCAGCTCGTCACGCCGTCGGCCGACGCTTCGTGCACCAGCCCGCGCAGTGTGTCGGCGTAGGTACGGGCGGCGGTCGGTGAGCCCCGGAACGCCGGCACCACGAGGGTCGCGGTGTCCCCGTCGCCGCGTTCGAACGAGGGCAGACTCAGCTCGTCCCGATAGGTGCCGTCACGGATCGCCCCGCTGCCGCGATCGGGCGGTTCGAAGAAGCTGTGGTGGTCGCCCAGCTGCACCAGGGCCCACTCGATCGCCGGGTAGCAGTCGGCTGTGCTCGAGGCACCCCCGCTGCGCGCCATCGCCTCGCCGCGAAGCCCGTCCCAGTCCACCGAGGGCGACATCAATGCGTGCTGCTGCATGACGTCGAGAGCCGTCTCGAGGTACTGCAGGGGAGGCAGCGCCGCGTCACGACCGTCGCTCATCGACTCACCGCACCTACCGCCACCGGTCTCGACCCGGCTGCCCGGACAATGCCCCGGAGCGTGGTGGCCGGGTCCCGCGTGACCCAGACCAGCGTCAGGACGGCGGCGCCGGTGACGACGGCCCACCGCATGTGAGCGGCCGCCCACTCCGGTCCAGGGGCGACCAGGAGCGGCCAACGCAGGGCGACGACCGGCACCACCGCGAGCAGGGCGAGCACGGTCATCGCCCCCGCGGTCGCCGGCTCGTCGAGGTCCTGGGTGCGCTGCAGCAGCAGGGTGATGGCCGCCCCGGCCGTTGCCACGGTGGCGACCTCGACGGCCAGGCCACCCACCGCGGCACCCATGTCACCCCGCAGGCTCGCCACGGCGACCAGCACCGCGAACGCCCCGGCGATGACGGCGGCCGCCACCGCAAGAGTCACGGTCGTCCGGCGCCGCAGCGTCGTGACGGCCGCCGCCGTCGAGCGACGCGCGGGGTCATCGAGCAGGTACAGCACACCCAGCACGACCATGACGCTGCCCTCTCGCACCAGCCAGAGCCGACGGTCCAACGACTCCAGGTACTGCCACTGCCACCACACCAGCGCGAGGGCGCCTGCGACGGCTACGAGCGCCGGAACCGGGTTCGCCGCACGCGGCAGCCAGCTCAGCAGCTCCGCGAAGCTCGCGCGGGTCGGGGCGTCCCACCGGCCAGGCGCCGGCGTGGCTCGGGTCATGCCTGCGCCGTCGCTGCGGCGGCGGTCACGGCGAGGACGACGGCCCCGGTGATGACCCACGGCACCCGGCGCGCCGGATCGTGCAGCGCTGCCGCCACCACGCCGAGCCCGCAGAGACCGACCATGTACACCGTGTGCCAGGCGTGAACCGCTCCGGTGAGCGGCACCGCGTCGAACCAGTCGGTAGCCGTGAGGAACGGCACCAGCGGGGGCAACCACCCTGCGTAGGCCGCCGCGTCACCCGCCAACCAGCCGGTGACGAACACGAGGGTGAACAGGCCGAGGAGCAAGGACCCCGGGAAGCGCAGCCAGGTGGCAACCATGACCCCGAACACGCCACCGCCCAGCACCATGAGGGCGAGCTGGACCAGCTGGAGCCCGCTCAGCGGGGCCTGGCCGGACGCCAGCCGGACGTCGTTGCCCAGCCACGCGAGCACGGCCAGCAGCGCAGCTGCCACGACGAGCGGTCCCCTGACGATCCCCAGCACCAGGCCCAGGATCCGGGTCCGCTCCCCCCCGGGCGCCGACGCCAGCTGTGCCTGCGCACCGCTGCGCCGGGCCGACGTCGACACCAGGTGGGCGACGACGTAGGTCGCCAGCCCGGCGTAGAGGACGAGCAGGCCCTGCAGCCGGTCGTACGCCTCCGGCCTCGTCGGCACCCAGCCACGCTGGTCACCACTCACGGTGAGCCCGCCGGTGCTCAGCAGGATGAACGCCAGGAGCACGGCGTAGGCGGGGTTGGTGAGCATGCGCCGGGCCTCGACGCGGCCCAGCGCCCACCGGCTGCGCAGCGAACGACTACCGCGGTCGACCACAGGACCCGCGGTGAGGGCCTCGGCCGTCATGCCGCTGCCGCCTCGGAGTCCCCGACCAGCCACAGGTACCCGTCTTCCAGCGTCGGGCTGCTGACAATGACCCCCGCGGGCGGCTCGCCCAGGTGCCGGAACTGCCCGTCGCCCCCGCGCCAGGCGATCCGGGCCTGGGGGTCGCGCTCTGGCCCGAACCACACCCGCCCGTTGGCCACCGACGCCAGCTCGGCCGGCCCTCCCTGGAAGTGCACCCGACCGTGGTGCAGCACCACGACGTCGTGGCACAACGCCGCGACGTCCTCGGTCTGGTGGGTGGACAGCACCACCGTGCGCCCCTCTCCGGCACGGGACACGAGCTCGCGGAAGCGAAGCCGCTGCTCCGGGTCGAGCCCGGCAGTGGGCTCGTCCAGGACCAGGAGTGCGGGGTCGCCGAGCAGCGCCGCGGCCAAGGCGACTCGACGGCGCATCCCCCCGGACAGGGCACGGATGCGCTTGCCGCTGACGGCGGTGAGGTCGACGAGCTCGAGGACGCGGCGGACCTCGTCGTGGCGCGCCCGCGCCGGGCCGAGCTCCTTGAGGATCGCCAGGTAGTCGACGAACTCGAACGCACTGAAACCGCGCTGGAACCCGGGGTCCTGCGGCAGGTAGCCGAGCTGGCGACGGATCTCGGTGCGGCCGTCGAGGTGCGCGGGGTCGTGACCGCACACCGACAGCCGGCCGGCGTCGGGAGCAAGGACGGTCGCCAGGATGCGAAGCAGCGTGGTCTTGCCCGCACCATTGGGCCCGAGCAGGCCGGTGACGCCGCGCGACAGTGAGAAGGAGACGTCCTCCAGCGCCCGGGTGCGGGCGAACCGCTTGGCCAGGTCCTGCACCACGATGGAATCGTTCACGACAACCTCCTGATGGCGCGCCGATGGGGTGGGGAGGCCAGGATCGCGAGACAGCCGACGAGGACCGCCGCCCAGGCCCAGCCTGCGGTGCCTTCGAAGACGACGGTGACGTCCGGGCCTTCAACAATGCTGGTCGCGACGACCAGCAGGTAGGTGGTTGACACTCCCGCCGCGGCGAGGGCGAGCGGCAGCCACCGCGCCAACACCAACGACAACGACACCATCGCCAAGGCCGGGAGCAGCCACACCAAGGGCCGCCAGCCCTGCGAGAAGGCAAGGGTGAACATGGCGGTGATGGCGAGTGACACGACGAGCACGGCAAGCACCCGCAGCAGCAGAAGCCGACCTGCGGGGTAGGGCGTCGCCTGCGCCACCTCGAATGACGAGTCGACCAGTCGTCCGTAGGCGCCGGCAACCGCCAGCACCGGGACCAACGGTGCGACGACGAGCAGGAGCAGCGGCGTCCCGTCGCGCATCGCCGGCGCCAAGCCGGCGAACCCCAGGACCAACACCAGCGCCGCCAACCAGGAAGCCCGCAGTGACGGTGCGGTCGCGACCAGCCGAGCCTCGTCGGCGTCCACTCCGAGCCTAAGCGCCAGGCGCTCCCCCCAGGTGGGACGCGGCGCGTCGACCTCCGCCTGGACCTCGGCCCAGACCGCACTGAGCCGGGCGGAAGGAACCGCCTGTCGGGCGGACTCGACCAGCTCCGCCCGGCACTGGTCGCAGGCCATCGTGTGGGCCTCGACCGACGCCGCTCGGGCTCCCGCGAGAGTGCCTGTCACGTACTGGTCCACGAGACCGTCGCTGAGATGCCAAGTCATGCCAGTTCCTCCCTTAGCTGCACCCGCGCGCGCGACATGCGGGTCTTCACCGTCCCCTGGGGGATGCCGAGCAGACGCGCCGCCTCGTTGGTGGTCAGCCCGTCGAGGACCGTCGCCTGGACCACGGCCCGCAGCTCAGGTGACAGGCGATCGAGTGCGCCCGCCAAGTCGCCGTACTCCACGCCGAGCAGCACCCGTTCCTCGGCCGACAGCTCAACGCCGTCGCCCGAAACCTCCGCCACCGGTACTCCCCGGGGGCGACGTCGCACGGCGTCGACGAGTCGTCGAACGCCGATCCCCCAGATCCACGCGGCGACCTCACCACGCCCGTCGTAGCGCCGCGCTGATCGCCAGACAGCGACGAACGTGTCCTGCACCACCTCGTCGACGAGACCGGCGTCCGCGCAGCGACGCTGCAGCCGGAGCAACAGCCACGGCGCGTGCCGCTCGTACAGCGGCTCGAGCGCACTGCGGTCACCGCCGCCGAGCGCCAGCAGCAGATCGGCGTCGCTGCGGCCGTCCGGGCGCGGTTCGCTCCCGTACCCGGTGCCATGTGCGTGCCCGGCCGACGCCATGTCCGTCACTGTGCCCCTCACCGGCCCCAACGACCAGCGCCCGCAGAACCTGGCCGCCGGTGACCACCATGGTGGTGAGCGCGACGGGTCATCGGTAGCCTCCAAAGGTGGCAGTCACCCTCCCTGTCGCACCCGGCGTGCTCTTCGGTTCACGACACAGGTCTGCATTCCGCAGCTGTGGCTGGAATCCGGGCCACGATTCCAGCCATGACTCCGGAACGGGGCGGTGCTGTGCTTCTGGGCTGCCGGGGAGTGCGTCAGAGGTCGAGGCCGGTGAGCACCAGGACCCGCTCCTCGGTGAAGTCCTCCATCGCGTAGCGCACGCCCTCGCGGCCCACGCCGGACTCCTTCACCCCGCCGTAGGGCATCTGGTCGGCCCGGAAGCTCGGCACGTCACCGATCACCACGCCGCCGACGTGCAGGTCACGGTGCAGCCGGAACGCAGTCTGCAGGTCGTGGGTGAACACCCCGGCCTGCAGACCGAAGCGCGAGGCGTTGACCGTGGCGACCGCGTCGTCGACGCCGTCGACCGGACTCAGGATGACCACCGGTCCGAAGACCTCCTCGCAGGCGACCTTGGCGTCTGCGGGCACGTCGACCAGGACGGCGGGTGCGACATGCGCCCCGTCCCGCTGTCCCCCGGTCAGCACGATCGCTCCGGCCGTCACGGCCTCGTCGATCCACTGCTCCACCCGGCGGGCGGCGTTCTCGTCGACGAGCGGGCCGACGACCGTGGCGTCGTCGGTGGGGTCACCCGTCGGCAGGGCCTGGACCTTCTCGACCACCATCGGGACCAGCGTGTCGTACAGCGAACGGTCGACCAGCACCCGCTGCACCGAGATGCACGACTGCCCCGCCTGGTAGTTGGCGAAGGTCGCGATGCGAGAGGACGCCCACTCCAGGTCGGCGTCGCTGGAGTAGTCGGCCAGGACGACGGCAGCGGCGTTGCCGCCCAGCTCGAGGACGACGTGCTTGCGGGGCACCGAGGCCTGGATCGCATAGCCGACCGGCGCGGAGCCGGTGAACGAGATGATCGGCAGCCGCGGGTCGGCGACGAGGTCAGGCATGGCGTCGTTCGGCACGGGCAGCACCGACCACATGCCCTCGGGCAGGTCGGTCTCGGCGAGCAGCTCTCCCAGCAGCAGCGCCGACAGCGGGGTCGCCGGAGCGGGCTTGACCAGGATCGGTGCACCGACGGCGATCGCCGGCGCCACCTTGTGGGCCACCAGGTTCAACGGGAAGTTGAACGGCGCGATCCCGAGGATTGCACCCTTGGGGACCCGCCGGACCAGCGCCATCCGCCCCGCGCTGGCGGCTTCGGTGTCCAGGCGCTGCACGTCACCGTTCCAGCGACGGGTCTCCTCGGCGGCCCAGCGGAACACGCTGGCGGCCCGGGTCGCCTCGACCCGGGCCCAGGTGATCGGCTTGCCGTTCTCGGCGGTGATCAGGGTGGCGATCTCCTCGGCCCGCTCGGTGATCCGCCGCGAGACGTGGGCCAGGGCGTCGGCGCGCTGGGCCAGGGTCAGCCGCTGCGCCGCCTCCGCGCTGTCGTGCGCCGCAGCGACGGCCGCTTCGACCTGGGCCGGGGTGGGGACGAACACGGCGCCGACGACCGCACCGGTGTGGGGGTTGAAGACGTCGAGGGTCGCCTCGCTGGTGGCTGGGCGGCCGGCGAGCCAGAACGGATGGATGTCGGTCATGGGCCGACGTTAGGTCGAGTGGTCTCGAGGACCTGATGGCCGCCGCGTCCAGAAGGAGGCACTCGTGCCGCCATCATGGACAAGTGCTCAGTCGGCAGCGTCCCGGTCGCGGATCGCCAGGGCGACCCACAGGTCGGCGCGCAGGCCCGCGTCGTCGAGGCTTCGGCCCAACAGCTCTTCGACCCGCCGCATCCGGTAGCGCAGGGTGTGCCGGTGGACCCCGAGGCTGGTCGCGGCGGCGTCCCACTGCCCCAGGTGGGCCAGCCAGGCCCGCACCGAGGCCACGAGGTCGCCCCGGTCGCGCGACTCCAGCGGAGCCAGCAGGCGGTCGGCGAAGCCGCGACCGGCCTCGGGGTCGATCAGGCCGACCACGCCGCCTCGCCCCAGCTCCCCGAACACCCGCACCGCGCCGGGCTCGGACGCTGCCCACGCCCGGCGGGCCTGCCGGAGCCCGTCGGCCAGCCCATGGTCGGCCACCACGACGTCGCTCACGCCCCACGCCAGGTCTGGACCGAGCGACACGACCTCGGCCACCTCGGGCGGCACCGATGGGTCGAGTGAGGTGGTCCCGCCCTCGGGCTCGTCGGGTGTCACCGAGGCGACCAGCACGACAAGGCGGTCCTCGTCGCGCGCGGCGCCCCTCCACCCGGGGTCGGCCGCGGAGTCCTCCACCGCCTCCAGCAGCTCCAGCAGTCGCGCGCCCGGCCCTTCGGTGACCAGCACCCGGATCGGTCCGGCCATCAGCTCGTGCCAACCCACCGCGGCCATCGGCAGTGTCGTCGCGGGTGAACCGTCGGCCAGGAGCGCAAAGACGGCATCCCGCAGGTCGCGACGAGCGGTGTCGGTGCCTTGAGGTCGCTCGAGTGCCAGCCCGACCAGGGCCACCCCCACCCCGATGAGCTGGTGGTCGGGCACGGTGAACGGCGCCGGTCGGGCCAGCGCCAGGTAACCACGGACCCGACCTGCCGCAGCCAGGGGTTGCAGGACGACGAACCGCCCCTCGTGGTCGAAGGCCGCCGACGAATTGGCCCCGTGACCGCGCAGCCGCTCGACCTGCGGGCCGAGGGACGCCAGCAGGGCCTCGGCCTCGCGCGGTGCCGCGTGGACCATCCGACCTGCGGCGTCGAGCAGGACCACCTGGGCAGCCAGCTCCTTGGCCAGCCGGGCAACGACCGCGCCCGCACCATCGGGGGCGAGCGCCGCACGGGTCAGGTCGCGCTGGGCCCCGACCGCCCGGGACACCGCCTCGTACTCCGCCGCGGCCAGCAGGTCCGAGACGGCCTGGCTGATCGCGATGAACGAGGTGGGCTCCGGCACCTCCAGGACCGGGAGACCCGCCCGCTCGGCAGCGTCCAGCAACGGCTCGGGCACGACGTCGTGGGTGAGTCCAACCCCGAGCCCGAGCCCGGTGACACCGACGTCCACCAGTCGCGAGACGTACTCGGCTGCGTTGTCGTCGGTGAGCCGCAGGCCGGTCGTCAGCAGCAGCTCACCGCCCTCGAGATAGGGGGTGGGGTCCTCCAGCTCGCTGACCGCGACCCAGCGCACCGGCCGGTCGAGCGCGTCGCGCCCGCACCGCAGCACGACCGAGAGCCCCGGCATGCCGAGCACGGTGCGCAGCGTGGGAGCCCGAAGGCGGCCGGTCGGGGTCGGTGGTGCGTCCGACCTGGAGGTGGACCCGGAGGTGGACATGGCGGCCAAGCGTAGCGGACTGATTGTCCATCGGGTCAGGGCGACGAGTTGGCGGCCCTGTGCTTACCCTGGCCGCACCCTCGCAACCAAGGACGGCGATTCCCATGAGCGACACCACCACCGGCAGTGCCATCGCCGGCGCGCCCAGCGCACCCCTCGGCGGGCCCGACCTGCCCCAGGAGCGCCGCGTCGTCACCGCGATCCCCGGCCCGAGGTCTGTGGAGCTACTCGGCCGCAAGACCGGTGCCGTGGCCGACGGGGTCGGAACGATCCTGCCCATCTTCGTCACGGCCGCCGGTGGGGGCGTCGTCGTCGACGTCGACGGCAACTCCCTGATCGACCTCGGCTCCGGCATCGCCGTCACCAGCGTCGGCAACGCCGCACCCGCGGTGGTCGAGGGCGTGCAGCAGCAGGTCGCCCAGTTCACCCACACCTGCTTCATGGTCACTCCGTACGAGGGCTACGTCGCCGTGGCCGAGCAGCTCAACCGGCTGACCCCCGGCGACCACGCCAAGAAGACGGCGCTGTTCAACTCCGGCGCCGAGGCCGTGGAGAACGCGGTGAAGATCGCCCGGTACGCGACCAAGCGACAGGCCGTCGTCGTGTTCGAGCACGGCTACCACGGCCGCACCAACCTGACCATGGCCCTCACCGCCAAGTCGATGCCCTACAAGTACGGGTTCGGCCCGTTCGCCGGCGAGATCTACCGGATGCCCCTGGCCTACCCGTTCCGCTGGCCCGGTGGCGCGGAGAACTCCGGCCACGAGGCGCTCGCCCAGACCATCAGCAAGATCGAGAAGGAGATCGGGGCCGACCAGGTGGCCGCCATCCTGATCGAGCCGATCGCCGGTGAGGGCGGGTTCATCGTTCCCGGCGAGGGGTTCCTCTCCGGGCTGGCCGAGTTCGCCAAGGCCAACGGCATCGTGTTCATCGCCGACGAGGTGCAGACCGGGTTCGCCCGCACCGGCAAGATGTTCGCCTGCGACTGGGACTCCGTCGTGCCCGACATCATCACCACGGCCAAGGGCATCGCAGGCGGCATGCCGCTCGCGGCGGTCACCGGCCGGGCCGAGCTCATGGACGCCGTCCACCCGGGCGGGCTCGGCGGCACCTACGGCGGCAACCCGGTGGCGTGCGCAGGTGCGCTCGGTGCGATCCGCACGATCGAGGAGCTCGACCTGGTCGGACGCGCGCAGCACATCAACGACATCATGGTTCCGCGGCTGAAGGAGATGCAGGCCAAGTACCCGGTCATCGGCGACGTCCGTGGGCGTGGGGCCATGCTCGCCGTCGAGCTCGTGCAGCCCGGCACGACCACACCGAACACCGAGGTGATCGCCGCGGTGACGAAGTACTGCCACGCCGAGGGTGTGCTCGTGCTGACCGCGGGCACCTACGGGAACGTGCTGCGCTTCCTGCCGCCCCTGGTCATGCCCGACCACCTGCTCGAGGAGGCCCTGACCGTGCTCGACAAGGCGTTCGCCGCTGCCTCCTGACCCGACCGCACCGGTCTCTGCCCTGTTGAGCAGGCAGAAGATGGTCCTCTGAGCGCTTGACCTGGCAGATGATGTCCAAGATCAACTTGGGCGGGGGGTGGGGTCACACGGGGACGACGAGCACGGGGATGTCCGACCGGTTGACGAGCTTGTAGGCCGTGGAGCCGAGCAGCGCCCCCACGAGCGGGTGCTCAGCCGCCGAACCGACGACGATCATCCGGGCCTGTCGCTCGGCGGCCACCTCGAGCAGCGCCTCGGCCGCGTGGCGGTGCACGAGCAGCTCCTCGCAGGAGACACCGGCTGCGGTGAGCGCCTCCGTGGCCTCGTCGAGCCGACCCTGGGCCAGGTCGGCCACGGCGAGCTCGTGGTCGCGGTTCTCACCACCCGGGGCGAACTGCGCGTAGCCGAAGATGGCGAGGACCGTGTCCCCCAGCCCCTTCGCGAGGTCGGTGGCCACCCGCAGCGCCTCCTTGGCGCCCTCGCTGCCGTCGTAGCCGAGCACGATGGTGCCCATCAGGACTCCTCTCCCTTGCGGTCAGCGGTGGCGCCGGCCCGGCTCGACACCGACAGACCGATCTCCTCGGGCACGACCTCGGGCTTGCGCCGGAAGAACTCCGGGCTCGTGACCCGCATGACGATCATCAAGATCAGCCCGAGCACCATGAAGCCCACCGCGATGACCAGCGGCGGACCGTAGCCGAACCACGAGGTCCCGGACTCGGAGTTGGCCGGGTCGGCCAGGTCGATCGCCGACCGGACGAGCGCCCAGGTGAGGATCAGCGCCCCGACCAGCGGCGCGACCCCGACCATGACGAACGCCTTGACGCTGTCGAACAGGTGACGGCGGTAGTAGATGACCGCGGCGTACCCGGTCAGGCCGTAGTAGAAAGCGATCATCAGGCCGAGGGCCGCGATTGCGTCGTAGAGGATGTTCTCCGAGACCATCTTCAAGCCGACGTACCAGATGATGCTCAGGGCACCCATCCACAGCGTCGCTGGTCCGGGCGTCAGGTAGCGCGGGTGGATCCTCGCCCAGTACTTGGGCACCGCTCCCTTGGCCCCCATCGAGAGCATCGTGCGGGCCGTCGGCAGGATCGTGGTCTGGGTAGAAGCGGCCGCACTGGTGAGCACCGCGATGATCAGCACCCAGCTGAGCGGACCCAAGACGTCGGCGGCCAGCACCCCCAGGGCGTCGCCCTGGTTCTCCTCCAGGGCGAGGAACGCCGGTCCCGCATAGGCGATCGCGGCGACGGAGACGATCACGTAGATCCCGAGGAGGATGATGGTCGACCAGATCGCGGCCCGCCCCGGGGCCTCCGCGGAGTCCTCGGTCTCCTCGTTGACGGTTACCGTGGAGTCCCAGCCCCAGTAGATGAACAGGGCCAGCAGCAGCCCAGCCGTCATCGCCTGAAGGGCGCTCTGGCCATCGGTGCCCTCGATCGCGAACGGGTTCAGCCACGACAAGGACGGATCGACCGACCCGGCGACGTCACCGAAGTAGACCCGGAACAAGGCGACAGCGGCGAAGAGGACCAGCGCAGCGATCTCGGCCCCCAGCAGGAAGAGCTGGGTGCGCGCTGAGAGCTCGATGCCGCGCCAGGTGATCCAGGTCATCACGGCGATCCAGACCACGCCGAGCCCGACGACGAGCCACTTGCTCTCGCTGTCGATGCCGAACAGGTCGAACGTGTAGATCGAGGCGACTTCGGCCAGGTTCGCCATGACGATGATGTCGGCGACGATGATCCCCCAGCCACCCATCCAGCCCCAGTACGGCCCCATGGCCCGGGTGACCCAGGCGAAGGTCGTTCCGCAGTCGGGGTCGGCCCGGTTCAGGTAGTAGTAGGACGCCGCGATGAACAGCATGGGCACGAACGCCAGGAGCATGATCGCCGGCGCCTGGAACCCCACCGCGAAGACGACCAGGCCCAGCACGGCCGCCAGGCTGTAGCCCGGAGCGGTCGACGCCACCCCGATCACGACCCCGGAGACGAACCCGATCGCCCCGCTCTTGAGCCCCTTCTCGCCGGCTCCGCCGCTGGTCGGCGCCTCGGACTGGGTGGCCATCACTGCCTCCGTTCGCCGCGCCGTCCGGCGCAGGGCGACGCCACGGTAGGGCCCGGCACCGCTCCTGTCCAGGGTCGTGCGGGCCTCACCCGATCGGCGTAACCTCTGGCACACTCCCCCGTCGGGCGCTACATCGCGGCCGTGCACCTGCCGACTCCAAGGCCCATGAGGGTCCCGCGGGGCCCTCACCTCCGCATCCGGACCGGGTCAGCGCTCGGCGCTGCACACGGGCCGGGCAGAGCGTGAGCAGAGACCAGCGCAGTGAGGGGTGAGGACGAGCGGATGTCGATGACCACGACGAGCACGTCCGGCTCCTCGCTGCCCACACCTCCCCCTTCGAACCCGGCGGTCGACCTGGGCAGCGACGAGGTGCGTTCGCTGGTCGTCACGGCCCTGCACGCCGGTTCGCCGAGCATCGTCGTCCAACCCATCCTCGGCCTGGCGACCGGGCGGGTCCTGTCCTACGAGGCGCTGGCCCGGTTCACCCATGGCGGCCCCTCGCTCACCCCTGACCGTTGGTTCACCATGGCGCACAGCGTCGGGCTCGGACCCATGCTCGAGGCGCGAGCCGTCGACCGAGCACTCCAGCTCGGCGCGAACCGACCCGACGGCGTGCTCCTGTCGGTCAACGTCAGCCCCTCGGTCCTCGGCTCCAACGAGTTGCAGAACGTCTTGCCGTTCGACCTCACCGGGCTGCAGTTCGAGATCACCGAGACTGAGGCGGTCGAAGACCCCGACCGGGTCCACCTCGTGCTGGAGGCCCTTCGCGGGCGCGGTGCCCGGATCGCCGTCGACGACGTCGGCGAGGGGTACGCGGGGCTCCAGCGCGTCATGGCGCTCTCGCCCGACCTGCTCAAGCTCGACCGCTCGCTGGTCACCGGGGTCGAGTCCGAGCCCGGAAAGGCCGCCATGGTCGAGGCGATCGTGCGCTACGCGGCCCAGGTGGGCGCCGCGGTGTGCGCCGAGGGCGTCGAGAGCCTGGAGGACCTCTACGTCCTGGCCGAGCTGGACGTCGCCGAGGCGCAGGGCTGGGTGATCGGCATGCCGGTCGCGCAGTTCGAGGAGGCGAGCGAGGCGGCGCGGCTCACGTGCGAGTCCTCGTTCGCACGGGCCATGGCCGTGGGTGGTCGCGGTTCCGAGGTCAACGGCACGCCCACGCTGGAGCACCTCATCGGCCGGCTGTCCGACGCCGCCGACCTGGACACCCTCGCCCGACTCATGGTCATGGTCGCCGACGTGCTCGGCTGCGACCAGGCGGACCTGTCGTTCGTCGACCCGACCGGCCAGTGGCTCGAGGCGGTCGAACCGGGTCGATGGAAGCCCGAAGGGGTCCGCTACCCCCTCGCCGACTACGCCACGAGCCGAGCCGTGCTCTCGAGCATGCAGATGGCGCAGGTCCTGGCGAGCGCCCCTGAGGCCGACCCGGCCGAGATCGCCTGGATGGGCACCCACGGCTGGCGCAGTCTGATGATGGTGCCCGCGGCCAGCGCGGGCCGCGCAGTCGGGCTGCTGGAGTGCTCGCACTCCGAGGAGACGGCCTGGACCCGCCAGCAGGTGCGCAAGGCGCGGGCCATCGCCTCGGTGCTCGGCCCCGTCCTGGACAACCTGCTCTCTGACCAGGGCTCGGCTCCCCGCAGCTGACCGCCGCGCGGCTACTCGGCGGCCGGGGTCTCCTCGCGGATCGCCCACGGTGAGCCGTAGTCGACCAGGGCGTCCAGGAACGGGACGGGCGGGAAGGCCTCCGGTCCGAGGACCCCGGCCCCCGACCATGACCCGTTGGACAACAGCTCCAGAGCGATCACCGGGTTCACTGCTGTCTGCCACACCACGGCCTGCGACCCGTACTCCCGCATCGACCACTCGTTGTCGACGACGTGGTACAGGTACACCTGGCGCGGCCGCCCGTCCTTGCCCGTTCCGGTGACCCACGTGCCGGCACACGTCTTGCCTCTCATCCGGTCGCCGAGCGAGGCCGGGTCGGGCAGGAGGGCAGCCACCACGTCACGGGGGCTCACCTCCACCGACCCGACGGCCAGCGGTTGGGTGCGGTCCAGCCCGAGCTTGTGCAGCACCTGCAGCACGTTGATGAAGTCCTCGCCCAGCCCGTACTTGAAGGTCGCCCGCTTGCAGTCGACCCATCGTGGGATGAGCAGAACCTCCTCGTGCTCGACGTTCACGCACTCCACCGGTCCGATCCCGTCGGGGAAGTCGAACACCTCCGGCTCGGAGAAGGGGGCGGTGGTGAACCATCCCCTGCCCTTCTCCCAGATCACCGGTGGGTTCAGGCACTCCTCGATCGTCGTCCAGATCGAGAAGGACGGCGCGAACGTGTACCCGTCGACCTCGAGATTGGAGCCGTCACGCACCCCTGCCTCGTCGATCTCGCTGAACAGCTCGTCGGCCGCGTATCGGGCGAAGACGTCGGACAGCCCGGGCTCGACGCCGATGCCGACGAGCGCGAGGCGGCCGTGCTGCTCCCACTCCTTGGCGGCGGCGAACTGTTCGTCACCCAGCTTCACCCCCGTCTGGTGGTAGGGGTCGTCGGCGTGCGGGAAGGAGAGCGACATGGCCAGGTCGAGGTAGTCGGAACCTCCGGCGAGTGCGCCGTTGAAGATCGGCAGCACGAAGCGCGGGTCGACCGCGTTCAGCACATGGGTGATCCGGTGCGAACGGACGAGGTCCGCCACGGACTCGGCGTTCGACGCGTCCACCTGGTCGGCCACGAACCGCGGGTCCCCGACCTGCGCCACGGCCCGATCGGCTCGCGCGCGGTCGTAGTCGGCGACCACCATCGTCTCGAAGAACGACCGCCGGGCCGCGATCGGAACCACGGCCGAGCCGACGCCGCCGGCTCCGATGAGCAGGATTCGCATGGAGTTGAGGGTCCTTTCGGGACGCCGGCAGCCTGGCCGCCGCCCAGGTGACGACCAACGATCCGGTCAGACTAGAGGAGTCGACTCCGTTGGAGCGTGAGGAGCCGCACTGCTCTCCTGCGACACGCTGCGAACGCTGTCGGAGCCGCTGGCCGAAGCCTCGTCGGTTGCCCGTTCCTGCCAGGGCTTGACCAGGCGGGACCCGCAGATCTTCTGCGCGCCGTAGAACGCTCCGAACACGATGACCACATCGCCCAGGCTGAACACGTTCGCCAGCGGCAGCGGCGCCGGCCAGGCGAAGATGTCGCCGAACATCGGAAGCACCGGGTCGGTCAGCGCGGCGGAGTTGATGAACTCACCGGGGGTCGACTCGATGCCCGCCAGTCGCTGGGCGGCCTCACTGGCCGGAAGGGTTCCGCCGTTCAGGGCGATCGTCACCCCGTTCAGGGCAGCGCCGACCGCGATGATCAAGAGTCCGGGAACCCGACGGTTGAGCACCACGAACACCCCGGCCGCCACGTAGGTGGCCAGGTGCACCGCCTCGAGGACCACGCGTGAGGCGTCCGGAACGACCTCGATGATCACGATCTGAGCCAGCAGCGCGGCGACCGGGATCCACACGGCAGTGAGGTGGATCTGCGCCAGCCGACTCAGCCGGCCACCGAACAGGAAGGGCGACACGAGAGCCGCAACCGCCAGCACGAGGATCAGCATGTCGTCCCCCTCATGCCGTTCCCACCAGGCGCAGTCGTCCGCCGCTGGACAGCACGGGCGTCTCCGTCGGCTCGCCCAGCCGGCGTCGGGCCAGCTCCTCGACGGCCTCCGGGGCCATCGGTCGGGCCATGTGGTAGCCCTGGGCGACGTCACAGCCCACCTCGCGCAGCCAGCCCAACGTGTCGGCGTCCTCGACGCCCTCGGCCACGATCCGGAGTCCGAGGTTGTGCCCCAGCTCGATGGTCGACCGGACGATGATCGGGTCGTTGCCCTCGGCGGACATGTGCATGATGAACGACTTGTCGATCTTCAGCTCGTCGATCTCGAGACGCTTGAGGTACGTCAACGACGCGTGGCCGGTCCCGTAGTCGTCGATCGCGACACCGATCCCCACCTGGCGCAGGTGTCGGATGACCCCCATCGCGCGCTGGGGGTCGGTCATGATGCTGCTCTCGGTGACCTCGACGGTGAGCTCCGACGCCGGCACACCCCAGCGTTCGAGGGCGACGCCGATCCGGTCGGGCAGGCTCATGTCACTGAGGTGGCGCACCGAGAGGTTCACCGCCACCCCGAGGGGCAGGCCCTGGTCACGCCAGTAGCGGCACTGCTGCAGGGACCGCTCGATGACGAACCAGGTGATCGGGGTGATCAGCCCGGTGTTCTCGGCGAGGGGGATGAAGTCGTCCGGCCTGATGATGCCCCGCGTGGGGTGGTTCCACCGCACCAGGGCCTCCGCACCCATCACGGTGTCGGTCGCCAGGTCGATCTTGGGCTGGAACTCCAGGAAGAGCTGCCCCTCGTCCACGGCGGTGCGCAGGTCGGCCAGGATCGCGAGCCGCTGCGGCGTGTGGACGTCCTCGTCGGGCTGGTAGGCGCAGAACCTGGCTCGCTCCCGCTTGGCCTCGTACAACGCGATGTCGGCGTTCTTCATCAGGGTGTGCACGTCGTGCCCGTGGTCGGGCGCCAGCGAGATCCCGATGCTGGCCTGGACGACGAGCCGCACCCCGCCGGCGGACAGCGACTTGCCGAGCACCGAGAGCATGTACGTGGCGACCTCCTCGGCCACCGAGAGGTCTGGTACGTCGGGCAGCAGGACGGCGAACTCGTCACCGCCCAGGCGGGCCACCGTGGAGCCGATGGGACGCGCCTGGTCCAGCCTGGTGGCGACCTCTCGGATCAGGTCGTCGCCGATGTGGTGGCCCAGGGTGTCGTTGATCTCCTTGAAGTGGTCCAGGTCGATCATCATCACCGCGAGCGGCACGCCCGACCGCTGGGACTCGGCCAGCGCCCGCTCCGCCTTGTCGCGGAAGAGCTCGCGGTTCGGCAGCTCGGTCAGGGTGTCGTGGTGCGCCTGTCGCTCCTTCTGGATCGCCAGGTCGGCGCTGCGGTACACCGCCAGGACCGGTGCGATGAGGAGGGGCAGCATGAGCGGTTGCTGCTGCACGGCGACCGCGGCGATGGGACCGAGCGCCGCCAGGACCCCGTTGGTCATGGACTGGAAGCGGATGTCACCGCTCATGATCACCAGGATCGGCTGCCGGCTCTGGAGTGCGACCACGGTCGACACGAGCCCGTGGTTGACGAGCACGAACATGGCTCCCGCCGCGATCGCACCGAGCAGTGCTGCCGGTGTCGGTTCGAAGGTGGTGGCCGGCGCCGCGAAGGGGGTGCCCGAGACCAGGCTGTAGACCACCCGGGCCGCGATGATCGTGATGACGTACTGGCCGACGTTGAACGCCACCTTGCTGAACGCGCGGCGCATCCGCACGTCGTCGATCAGGACGGCCGCGGCCTGCGCGACGACGGCGACACTGACCGGCCCCAGGACGATCAGGGCCACAGCGAACGTGGTCGAGATGGAGATCCAGTCGGTGAGGTCGCCTCCGCGCGAGATCGGGATCGGGCGCAGCTCACCGAGCACGAGCGCGATGCCGAGCAGCAGGACGACGGTCACCGGCGACGTGGCATCGGTCCAGGTCGCGGCGCTGAACATCAAGGCAGGTGGGACCAACCACCAGGTCAGGGCGAGCAGGGAGACACCGATGACCGACACCGTGGCGATGTAGACCTCGAGCGGCAACGTGTCATGACGACGAGGGGCCGCCGGCGAGCCGGCGACCCCTCCACGGCGTGGTGTCAGTGACACCATTTCCGACCTGCACCGACGACCGAGACGAGAGTCACGACCGTGCCGGCGCTGATCAAGACCCGAGAGATGACTGCGGTCTTGATGTCTTCCATGTCATCCCCCTCTCAGTGCATCCACTTGGTCCCGGCTCCGACCGTGGAGACCAGGGCGACGAGACCTGCGAGTGCGGCAGAGCCGCGCACCAGGGTCCCCTTGTCGATCTTCTTCATCGCTCCCCTTCCCTTGCGTTGCGACGAACGGGTGGGAACGGCCGGTAGCTCGGTCCCCCCTGGGACTAGTTGTCGCCATCGCGGGGGCCGGAGTTGGTCGCCCGAACGGGTGGACACGAGGGGTCAGGCATCGTCACGCAGAGTAATCAGTGCGATCAGCCGCGGGGCCGACCTGCCTCGCGGGGGCCTCAGCGCGCGGTGCCGCGACCGTCCAGCAGGGGCGTGGCCCGGTTCCACACGGTCCCGGACTCCGCGTCGCGGGCCCGGCGGGCCAGCCCGGCCAAGGACTCCAGCACGACCCGGTTGCCGAGCAGCACGGTGATCTCGGCGTGGTCGTACGGCGGGGAGACCTCGACCACGTCAATCCCCGCCACCGGCAGCTCGTAGCAGATCCGGGACACCGCGTCGAGCAGCTGGCGGGCCGTGAGCCCTCCGGGCTCTGGCGTGCCGGTTCCGGGCGCGTGCCCGGGGTCGCAGACGTCGATGTCCACGGACAAGAACACCGCGTCGCAGTCGTCGGTCGCGATCGAGAAGGCCTCGTCGAGCACTGCGTCGAGACCGCGCTCGACGATCTCGCTCATGTGGAACGACCGCATGCCCTCGTCGGCCATCCAGTCGAGGGTCTCCGGGCCGGGCCAGTAGCCGCGCAACCCGATCTGCAGGAACCGGTCCCCTCGCGCCGCCCCGGACTCGATCAGCCTGCGCATCGGCTGACCGTGTCCGTACAGCGACCCGAACTCGATGTCGCCGGTGTCGGCGTGGGCGTCGAAGTGGATGACCGCGACCCGGCCGAAACCGTACGCATGCGCCACACCGGTGACGTCGGGCCAGGTGATCGTGTGGTCACCACCCAGGACGAGGGGCACCTTGCCGGCTGCGGCGATCGTGCTCACGGCCTGCTCGATCGTGGCGCAGCTGCGGACGACGTCGCCGGAGTACACCTCGAGGTCACCGGCGTCGACGACGGTCAGGTCGTCGGTGAGCGCATCGACCCGCATCGCCATGTGCGGGCGCGAGCCGTCGTGGGGGAGGTAGTCGGTGCCCCGCATGGCCATCGGACCGAACCTCGTCCCAGGTCGGTGCGAGGTGCCGCCGTCGAAGGGCGCCCCGACGATGACGACGTCGGCATCGGCGTAGGTGTCCGGCTCGTCGACGGTGCAGCGCGGCACGCCGAGGAAGGTGATGTCTGGGCCGAACATGGGTCCGTATCGCGTCACGAGGACGAGCCTACTGACCCGACCTCACCGGCGAGACCCGGACACCGAAGCCGGCCCCCGCAGGTCCCTGACCGCCCCCGCGGCAGGGCCTTTCACAGGTAGCGGGCGGTCGCTGCCCCGAGCGCCGTCAGCAGGTCGACGTCGCGGTCGGCGAACGGGTCGTCCCGGCTGAGCCACAGCTCACCCATCACCGTTCCCTGTCTGCGGATGGGCGCGCCGAGGCACGCCGGCTTGCCCAGCCTGCGCAGCAGCTGCTGGTACTCCACCGGGCAGTCGGGGTCCGACAGGTGGGAGCGGTAGCCGCGGCCGGCGAGCAGCGCCATCGTGGTCCACGGGTAGTCGGCGAACCCGTGGGTCTCGTCGGCCGGGTGCAGCGACTCACCCGGTCCGAGGTGACCGAGGTTGACCACTGACCGATAGTGGCCGCGCACGTGGTCCATGTGGTTGACCGTCACCGACGCCGCCGCGAAGGTCTCACGGGCGAAGGAGGCGACCGCATCGACGACTTCCTGCTCGCCGCGGCGCTCGGCCACCGCTGCGTGGAACCGACGGAGCACAGCGACGACGTCAGTTCGTGGGTCGGCCAGTCGCGCGGTCACAAGGAGTCATGGTCGACCACGGTGCCACCCGCGTCGATCGGCCAACCGGGTGTCAGGTGTTCTGGTGTCAGATGTTCTGGGGGAACCCGAGGTTCAGGCCTCCGTGGCTCGGGTCCAGCCAGCGGCTGGTCACGACCTTGCCACGAGTGAAGAACGCGATGCCGTCCAGACCATGAGCGTGCAGGTCTCCGAACAGCGAGCTCTTCCAGCCGCCGAACGAGTAGTACGCCATCGGCACGGGGATCGGGACGTTGACCCCGATCATGCCGACCTCGACCTCGTTCTGGAACCGGCGCGCCGCTCCCCCGTCGTTGGTGAAGATCGCCGTTCCGTTGCCGTAGGGGTGGTCGTTGATGAGGCGCACCCCGGCGTCGTAGGAGGGCACCCGGACGACCGAGAGCACCGGGCCGAAGATCTCCTCCTTGTAGATGGACATGTCAGGGGTGACCTGGTCGAAGAGCGTCGGCCCGAGCCAGAAGCCGTCGGCGTCGCCGTCGGGCTGAACGTCGCGACCGTCGACGACCAGGGTCGCCCCCTCGTCGACACCGGCCGCCACATACCCGGTCACCTTGTCCCGGTGCTGCCCGGTCACGAGCGGACCCATGTCGGCGCCGCGACGACCGTCGCCCGTGCGCAGCCGGCCCATCCGCTCCACGATCTTGGCGATCAGCTCGTCGCCGATCGGGTCGACCGCGAGCACCACCGAGATCGCCATGCAGCGCTCACCCGCAGATCCGAAGCCGGCGTTGATCGCCTGGTCCGCGGCGAGGTCGAGGTCGGCGTCGGGCAGCACCAGCATGTGGTTCTTCGCCCCGCCGAGGGCCTGAACGCGCTTTCCGTGCGCGGTACCCGTCTCGTACACGTACTTGGCGATCGGCGTCGAGCCGACGAACGAGATGCTCTTGACGTCCGGGTGCTCCAGCAGCCGGTCGACGGCCACCTTGTCGCCGTGCACCACGTTGAAGACGCCCGCCGGGAGTCCCGCCTCGGCCCACAGCTCGGCCAGGTAGTTGGCGGTGGAGGGGTCCTTCTCACTGGGCTTGAGGATCACGGTGTTGCCGGTGGCGATGGCGATCGGGAAGAACCACATCGGGACCATCGCCGGGAAGTTGAACGGGCTGATGATGCCAACCACACCGAGGGACTGACGGATCGAGTACGAGTCGACCCGGGTCGACACGTTCTCGGAGAACCCGCCCTTGACCAGATGGGGGATCCCGCAGGCGAACTCGACGATCTCCTGGCCGCGGCTCACCTCACCGAGCGCGTCCGACAGCACCTTGCCGTGCTCGGCGGTGATGATCGCGGCGATCTCCTCCTTGCGGGCGTCGAGCAGCTCGCGGAACCTGAAGAGCACCTGGGTGCGCTTGGCCAGCGACGCCTGTCCCCACTCCTGGGCCGCTGCATGGGCGGCTGCGACGGCCTCGTCGACGAGGGCGACGTCGGCGAAGTCGACCCGACCGGTGACCTGGCCGGTGGCCGGGTCGAAGATGTCCCCGCTGCGGTCGGCCACCCCACCGAACGGCTTGCCGTCGATCCAGTGGGTGACGTGCTTGCTCGCTGGGCTGCTCATGACGGTGCCTTCCTGGTGCCGGTGAGGTGAGTCTGCGCGGTGCACCCAGTCTGCTCGCGCGGCAGCCGATCGATCAAGTCGCACGCTGTCGCTGATCCAGCAGTCTGGGATACACCCTGCAAACCGACTTGCTGGGTCAGGAGTCGAAGCCCAGGCCCAGCCGGTCGAGCGTGCGCAGCCAGGAGTTACGTCGCCCCTGGTTCCGGTCGGCCTGGTCGATCGACCAGCGAGTCAGCTGGATCCCGGCGAACTTCACCGGCTCGGGGGGGAAGGGCAGCGGCTTGTTTCGCACGAAGTCCAGCTCCGTGCGCGGGGTAGGCCGCCCCGACAGCAGGTCCAGCAGCACCCGGGCACCGAACCGGGTGGCCCCCACGCCCAGGCCGGTGTACCCGCCGACATAGGCCACCTTCCCGCCGTAGGCCTGTCCCCAGAAGGCACAGAACCGCGTGCAGGTGTCGATCGCACCACCCCAGGCGTGGCTGAACCGCACCCCCTCCAGCTGCGGGAAGGTGGTGAAGAAGTGCGCGGCGAGCTTGGCGTAGGTCTCAGGGCGGTGCTCGTGCCTGGAGTCCATGCCGTTGCCGAAGTAGTAGATCGCGTCGTAGCCGCCCCACAGGATCCGGTCGTCGGCCGTCAGCCGGTAGTAGTGGAACTGGTTGGCCGAGTCACCGATCCCCTGCCGCTGCTGCCAGCCGATCGACGCGCGCTGGTCAGCGGTCAGCGGCTCGGTCGCCAGCACGTAGTCCCACACCGGCACGACGTACGGGCGGGCCCGTCTCACCAGGCTCGGGAACACGTTGGTGCCCAAGGCGACCTTGCTCGCCTGCACCTGGCCGTAAGCCGTCGTGGCAACCATGCGACCGGACTCCTCGGCCAGTCCGGTCACCGGTGTGCGCTCGAACAGTCGCACCCCCAGGTCGAGGCACGCCTTCCGCAGCCCCCACGCGAGCTTGGCCGGGTTGACCAGCGCGGTCCCCTCGGCCTCGTACGCGGCCCCCACGTAGGTCGGCGACGCGACCTCGGCCTGGATCCGCTCGGCGTCCCACACCTCCACGGTGCTGCCGTAGCGCTCGCCCAGCTCGGGCATGGTCTTGATGTGCTCCATCTGCCACGGCTCGTACGCGACGGTCAGCTCGCCGTTGCGCTCCCAGTCGGCGTCGATCCCGTAGGTCTTCAGCGACTCCTCGATGCCCTGGAGGTTCTCGTGGCCCAGTCGCTCGAGGGTCTGCATCTCGTCGGGGAAGCGCTCGACGCCGTTGATCAGCCCATGGGTCAGGCTGCTGGACACGAAGCCACCGTTTCGACCCGACGCCGCCCACCCCACCTCGCGGCCCTCGAGGACGACGACGTCGAGCGACGGGTCGTCCTCCTTGGCCTGCAGGGCCGCCCACAGGCCGGTGAAGCCACCACCCACGACGAGCAGGTCGCACCGCACCCGGCCGACCAGGGCCGGGGCTGGTTCAGGAGCGCCGGGATCGTCGAGCCACAGCGACCGTGGGGATGCGTCGGCCAACGACGAAAGGAACCGTGAGCCTGTCGGGTCCGGGATCTGTGCTGCCACCGTTCTCACCTCGGCGGTCAGTATGCCCAACCGTCGACACTCGCGCCGTTCGGGGGCGAGGGCCGAATCCTGCAACCGGGCAACCGTCAGCCGCCCTGCACGGCGAGGAACTGCTCGGTGAAGACGGTGGCTTCGTCCTCGGTGAGCCCACGGAACACCGAGAGCTTGGCGTAGTCCTCCTCGGTGGGAAACACCAGAGGGTTGTCCACCAGGCTCTTGTCAATCCTCTTCATCGCGTCCTGGGCCCCCTGCACGGGACAGATGTACCTGACCCCGGCCGCCAGCTGCGCGGCCACCTCGGGGTCGTAGTAGTAGTTCATCCACGCCTCGGCGTTGAGCTTGTTCTGCACACCGTTGGGGATCAGCATGTTGTCCGACCAGAGCATCGCTCCGGCCTCAGGCAGGTTGAAGAGGATCTTGGGATCCTCGAACTGCGCCTGGATGACGTCGCCCGACCACGCCAGGCACGCGGCGATGTCACCGCGCTGCAGGTCTTGGAGATAGTCGTTGCCGGTGAACCCACGGATCTGGTCACTGTCGACAGCTTCCTGCAGGACCCCGAGCGCCTGCTCCCACTCGTCGACGGTGAAGTCGGCGGGGTTGGAACCCTGTTCCAGCAGCAGCAGCCCCATCGTGTCCCGCATCTCGGTCAGCACCGTGACCCGACCCTTCAGGCGGGGGTCGGTCAGCAGGTCGGTCATGGTGGTGACGTCGCCCGCGAACACGTTCTGGTTGACCGCAATGCCGGTGAGGCCTGACTGCCACGGCAGGGAGTAGTCGCGGTTCGGGTCGAAGACCACGTCGGTGAGCGGGGCGATCAGGTTGGTGGCGTTGGGGACGTTGGCCTTGTCGATGGGCTGCAGGTAGTCGAGGCGGATGAGCTTGGCCGCCATCCAGTCGGTGAGCATGAACAGGTCACGCCCGGTCGGCTGGCCGGCCGCCAAGGCGTTGCGGATCTTGTCGAAGAAGTCCTGGTTGTCGTTGACGTCCTGGTTGTACGAGACGATCACATCGGTCTCGTCCTCGAACGTCTCCAGCGTGGGACTCACCCGCTGGCCGTCGACGGTTCCCCGGTCGATGTAGGCACGCCAGTTGGAGATGACAAGGGCGTCGGTCGGTGTCGGTGTGGCGGTACCACTGGCATCGGGCTCCTCGGCGGCGCCGCCACAGGCGGCGAGGACGCCAGCGGCGGCCGTCGCCACACCCCCAGCACCGACCCCGCGCAGGAATCCCCGTCGGGACAACGCACTCAGACCGGTGTCTGGTGAGCCTCCGCCGAAGACGGACGTCGAGCCGCCAGGATCCGCCATGTCGTGGATCCTACGCGACGAGGATGCTGCAGCCCGGACGTGCGAGTCGTGTCAACGGTCACCGAAGACAGTGCGGTGCCAGTCCTTGCGCACGGCTGCAGTCCGGTCGTACATGACGTGCTTGACGTTGGTGTACTCGTCGAGGGAGTACTGGCTCATGTCCTTGCCGAAGCCGGACTGCTTGTAACCCCCGTGTGGCATCTCGCTGATGATCGGGATGTGGTCGTTCACCCAGACGCAGCCAGACCGGATCTCGGCGGCACCCCGCAGTGCGCGGAACACGTCGGTGGTCCACACCGACGCGGCCAGGCCGAACGGCGTGTCGTTGGCCATCCGGAACCCGTCGTCGTCGCTGTCGAACGGGAGCACGACCAGCACGGGACCGAAGATCTCCTGCTGGACGATCTCGCTGTCCTGCGCGACGTCGACCACGAGCGTCGGCTCGTAGTACGAGCCGACCGACAGCTCGCCGCCGGGGATGGACCCGCCGCAGACGACCTTGGCGCCATAGCCTCGCGCGCGGTCGACGAAGCCTGCGACGTTGGCCTGCTGCCTGCGCGAGATCAGCGGCCCCTGGTCGGTGCTCGGGTCTGCCGTCGGCCCGAGCCGGACGGTACGCATGACGTCGCCGACTCCCTGCACGAACGCGTCGTACAACGGTCGCTGGACGTAGGCCCGCGTGGCCGCCGTGCAGTCCTGGCCGCTGTTGATCAGCGAGCCGGCAACGGCACCGTTCACCGCAGCATCGAGGTCGGCGTCGTCGAAGACCACGAAGGGTGCCTTGCCACCGAGCTCGAGGTGCACCCGTTTCACCGTCCCAGCGGCGGTCTGCATCACCTGCTGCCCGACCGGCGTGGAGCCGGTGAACGACACCATCGACACATCGGGGTGGGCCATCAGGTGCTGCCCGGCGACGGAGCCCCGGCCGGTCAGGACGTTCACCACGCCGTCTGGGATCCCGGCTGCCGTCGCGGCCTCGGCGAACATGAGGGACGTGAGCGGGGTGAGCTCGGCCGGCTTCAGGACGATGGTGTTGCCCGCGGCGATCGCCGGCAGCACCTTCCATCCAGCCATCTGGAGGGGGTAGTTCCACGGCGCGATCGAGCCGACCACCCCGATCGGCTCGCGACGGATCGACGACGTGTGGTCACCGCTGTACTCGCCACTGGCCTTTCCCTCGAGGTTGCGTGCGGCACCCGCGAAGAACGAGGTGTTGTCGATCGTGCCCGGCACGTCGAACTCGGTCGTGAGCTTGATCGGCTTGCCCGCTTGGCGGCTCTCGACCTCCGCGAGCTCGGCGGCGCGCTCGGCCAGCACGGCGGAGAAGCGATGGAGCGCGTCTGAGCGCGCCGCCGGGGTCGCTCCCGCCCACTCGGGGAACGCTGCCTTGGCCGCGGCCACTGCGGCGTCGACGTCGTCAGGACCGGCCAGGTCGAGCTCGGTGATGACCTCCCCGTTCGACGGGTCGATCAGGTCGTGGCTGGTGCCTGACGTGCCTGACACTCGTCGCCCGGCGATGTACTGACTGCCGCTCACGTGCACCTCCTCAGCCGCGACGTGCGGCGCCCCTGAACGTCACGTCCCGGCCGCCGATCCTGACAGAGAGCGCACGAGGTGACAAGGGATTCCGTGGCGTCGTCAAGGCCCTGCAACGGATTCAGAGGCTGTCGGGACCCCGCGACACCCCGGAAAGGACACCCTCCGCGGGCGTCTTGGCAGGCCGCCGGACGTCCTGCTCGTCGAACGCAGCGCGGCTGCGCTCGCCCTGCACCGGCTGCTCGAACGGGACCGGGACACTCGAGCGTCGGACCCACCGCACGACTCTGCTGGCCCTGGATCCGTTCCGCAGCGCAACACAGTGAGGGGGAGCGTGCGGTGCGCACACTCCCCCTCACTGGTTGGACTTCGGTCAGGAGTCGATGTTCGCCATCACGTGCTTGACGCGCGTGTAGTCGTCGAACCCGTACATCGAGAGGTCCTTGCCGTACCCGGAGTGCTTGAAGCCACCGTGCGGCATCTCGGCGACCAGCGGGATGTGGGTGTTGATCCACACGCAGCCGAAGTCGAGCCCCTTGGCCATGCGCATCGCTCGACCGAAGTCACGGGTCCACACACTCGACGCCAGGCCGTAGTCGACGCCGTTCGCGTAGCGCAGGGCTTCGGCCTCGTCACCGAACTTCTGCACGGTGATCACCGGGCCGAAGATCTCGCTCTGGATGACCTCGTCGTCCTGACGCACGTCAGCGATCACGCTGGGCTTGATGAAGAAGCCGTGGTCACCGATCTTCTCGCCACCGGTGGTGATCCGTGCGTGGTCCGGCAGCCGGTCGAAGAAGCCGAGCACCCTCTCGTACTGGTTGATGTTGTTCACCGGGGGCAGCAGGGCGTCCTCGTCGGACGGTCCGTTGTCGTAGGTCGTGACCACGCCGGCCGCCTGCTCGGTGAGCGCGGCGACGAAGTCGTCGTAGACGCCGGGAGCGGCGATGACTCGAGTCGCTGCCGTGCAGTCCTGGCCGGCGTTGAAGTAGCCGGCCACCGCGATGGCCTCGGCTGCGGCGGCGATGTCGGCGTCGTCGAAGATGATGACCGGCGCCTTGCCTCCGAGCTCCAGGTGCAGCCGCTTGAGGTCCTTGCTCGCGGCCTCGGCGATCTGCATGCCGGCCCGGGTGGACCCGGTGATGGAGATCAGGCGCGGGGTCGGGTGGTCGACCAGTGCCCGACCGGTGTCACGGTCGCCGGTCACCACGTTGAGGACGCCCGGCGGGAGGAACTCGGCTGCGATCTCGGCCATCCGGACGGTCGAGACGGGAGTGGTGTCCGAAGGCTTGAGCACCGTCGTGCAACCGGCCGCGACCGCCGGCGCGTACTTCCAGGTGGCCATCATCATCGGGTAGTTCCACGGTGCGACCTGACCGACCACTCCGACCGGCTCGCGCCGGATCATCGAGGTGTGCCCGGCCATGTACTCCGCGGCAGCCCGACCCTCCAGGTTGCGCGCGGCCCCGGCGAAGAACCGGATCTGGTCGACCATGGGAGGGATCTCGTCGCTCAGGGTCAGGGCCAGCGGCTTCCCGGTGTTCTCGCTCTCGAGGGCGACCAGCTCGTCGGCGTGGGCCTCGATCGCGTCGGCGATCTTCAGCAGCGCCAGCGACCGCTCGGACGGCGTGCTGTCCTTCCAGGTCTCGAAGGCGGCTGCGGCGGCGCCGAAGGCACGGTCGACGTCCTCAGCGCCGGAGTTGGCGGCCTGGGCGTAGACCTCGCCGGTGGTGGGGTTGACCAGATCCATCATCTGGCCGTCGGCGGAGTCGACGGACTCGCCGTTGATGAAGTTGCGGTACACGCGGTCGCTCACGGGGTCTCCTTGCACGGGGCTGGTCTTTGGGCTGGTTCTTGGGCTGGTTCTGGGCGGTCGCCACGTCGCACGGGGACCGTCCCCCCCAGCCTAGACCTCCGGGCTCGGTTGCGACAGATTCCGGCAGGATTCTGCGGATCGACAGACTGAATCAGTCGAGGAACGTCGGTTCTGCTGCGGATTCACTTGCCAAAGGCCACTTCCGTTGGCCAGGATGCTTCCCGTGGCCAGCCGCGACCGGAGCAACGGGAGCGTCCTCGACGACGTGTCGAAGGCGATCATCGAGCAGCTCCAGGAGGACGGCCGACGTCCCTATGCCGCCATCGGCAAGGCCGTCGGTCTCTCCGAGGCCGCGGTGCGCCAACGGGTCCAGCGTCTGCTGGACTCCGGAGCGATGCAGATCGTCGCGGTCACTGACCCGCTGTCCGTGGGCTTCACCCGGATGGCGATGATCGGGGTCCGGGTCGAGGGCGACATGGAAGTCGTCGCCGAGAAGCTCGAGGCCATGCCGGAGGTCGACTACGTCGTGATCACCGCCGGCGCGTACGACATCCTCGTCGAAGTCGTCTGCGAGGACGACGACCACCTGCTCGACGTGATCAACCGTCGGATCCGGGGCATCCCCGGCGTCCGCCACACCGAAAGCTTCGTCTACCTGAAGCTCCGTAAACAGATCTACACCTGGGGAACCCGATGACCGTTTCACCGCAGTTCGTGGCCGAGAGCGGCGACGACGAGCTGGCCGACAAGGCCCGCGACCACCTCTGGATGCACTTCACCCGGATGTCGACGTACACCCAAGGAGGTCACGTCCCCGTGATCACCCGGGGCGACGGCGCCTACATCTGGGACGACCAGGGCAAGAAGTACCTCGACGGCCTCGCCGGGCTGTTCGTGGTCCAGGCAGGGCACGGACGCACCGAGCTGGCCGAGGTGATGGCCAAGCAGGCCAGCGAGCTCGCCTTCTTCCCGATCTGGTCCTACGCCCACCCGGCCGCGATCGAGCTCGCCGACCGCTTGGCCGAGCTCGCGCCCGGCGACCTCAACCGGGTCTTCTTCACCTCCGGTGGGGGCGAGGCGGTCGAGAGCGCCTGGAAGCTGGCCAAGCAGTACTTCAAGCTCACCGGCAAGCCCATGAAGCACAAGGTGATCAGTCGCTCGATCGCCTACCACGGCACGCCGCACGGCGCCCTGTCGATCACGGGGATCCCCGACGCCAAGATGTACTTCGAGCCGCTGGTCCCCAGCGCGGTCAAGGTGCCGAACACCAACTTCTACCGCGCGCCCGAGCACGGTGACGACCTCACGGCGTTCGGCCGCTGGGCCGCCGACCGGATCGAGGAGGCCATCTTGTTCGAGGGTCCGGACACCGTGGCCGCGGTGTTCCTCGAGCCGGTGCAGAACTCAGGAGGCTGCTTCCCGCCGCCGCCGGGGTACCTCCAGCGGGTGCGCGAGATCTGCGACCAGTACGACGTGCTCTACGTGTCGGACGAGACCATCTGTGCCTACGGCCGGATCGGCGACTACTTCGCCACCAAGCGCTACGGCGTGACGCCGGACATCATCACCTCGGCGAAGGGGCTCACCTCCGGCTACGCACCACTGGGCGCGATGATCGTGAGCGACCGCCTGTTCGAGCCGTTCGCCACCGGTACGAACTACTTCGCCCACGGGTACACCTGGGGCGGTCACCCGGTTGCTGCCGCCGTCGCCCTCGCCAACCTCGACATCTTCGCCCGCGAAGGGCTCAACGAGCACGTCCAGGCCAACGAGGGTGCGTTCCGGTCGACCTTGGAGAAGCTCAACGACCTACCGATCGTCGGCGACGTCCGAGGCGCCGGCTACTTCTACGGGATCGAGCTGGTCAAGGACAAGGCGACCAAGGAGACGTTCGACGACGACGAGGCCGAGCGGCTCCTGCGTGGCTTCTTGTCCAAGGCGCTGTACGACAACGGCCTGTACTGCCGGGCCGACGACCGCGGCGACCCCGTCATCCAGCTCGCGCCGCCGCTGATCGTCGGTCAGAAGGAGTTCGACGAGATCGAGCAGATCCTTCGCTCGGTCCTCACCGAGGCCTGGGGCATCCTCTAAGCGGTCAGAACGGTTCTCACGGCGTGGGGCTCGCGGCGACGACGTCGCGAGCCCCACGCCGTGCAACGGACGCCATGACGGGAGACACCATGACCACGCCACCGCCTCCGGGGTCGACGAAGCGCACCAAGATCCGCCGGCTCCCCGAGAAGACGGTCCGCGACCGCGCGGCCCTGCACGCCGTTCTCGACGCCGGGCTGGTGGCCCACCTGGCCGTGCGCGACGACGCCGGGCAGCCGTACGTCGTCCCCGTCGCCTACGCACGAGACGGTGAGCAGGTCCTGTTCCACGGCTCCACGGGCAGCCGACTGTTCCGCGGCCTCGCCGGCGGCCAGCCGACCTGCCTGACGGTGACCCTCCTGGACGGGCTGGTCCTTGCCCGCTCGACCTTCGAGTCGTCGATGCACTACCGCAGTGCCATGGTTCTGGGCGTGGCGACGAAGGTGACCGGTCCGGCCAAGTCAGAGGCGCTGCACCTCATCACCGAGCACCTGCTGCCCGGTCGCTGGCAGGAGGCCCGACACCCCAGCAAGAAGGAGCTCGCCGCGACCTTGGTCCTCGCCCTGCCCCTCGACGAGACCTCCGTGAAGATCGCCGACGGTCCGCCGACCGACGAGCCGGACGACCTGAGCCTGCCGATCTGGGCCGGGGTAGTCCCCATGACCGAGGTGCTCGGACGCCCCGTCCCGGCCCCCGACCTGGCCGCCCCCTACCCGATCCCGTCCTACGTCCGGAAGTGGACCCGATGAGCCCCGTCTCCCTGACCGACCCACGCGGCCTGTCCTTCTGGTGGGGCACGCTTCCCGACCCCATCACCCCTCGCGCGCCGCTACCCGGGCCGGTGGAGGCGGACGTCGCGATCGTCGGAGCCGGCTACACCGGTCTGTGGACCGCGTACTACCTCCTCGTCAACGACCCGACGCTGCGCGTGGTCGTCGTCGAGAAGGAGCTCGCCGGTTACGGCGCGTCCGGGCGCAACGGCGGATGGTGCTCGTCGCTGTTCCCGGCCACCTGGGACAAGATCGCCCACGAGTCCTCGCGCGAGGAGGCGGTGCGCCTGCAGCGGGCCATGTTCGACACGGTCGACGAGGTGGGGCGGGTCGTCGAGGCCGAGCAGATGTCGGTCGACTGGGCCAAGGGCGGAACGGTGCTGCTCGCCCGCAGTGACGTCCAGCTGGCCAAGGCGCGGGCCGAGGTCGAGCACGCCAGGCAGTGGGGGTTCGGCGACGAGGACTACCGGCTGCTGTCCGCCGACGAGGCGAGGCAGCAGGCGGCGGCGCAGGGTGTCGTGGGTGGCTTCTACACCCCGCACACCGCGGCCATCCACCCGGCGAAGCTCGTCCGTCAGCTGGCCGAGGCGGTCGAGCGTCGTGGCGGGGTCGTCCACGAGCACACCGCCGCCACGGCGATCGAGCCCGGCGTGGTCCGCACCACCCGCGGAGACGTTCGTGCGCCCTACGTGGTGCGCGCCACCGAGGGATACACACCCACCCTCCCCGGCCACCAGCGCGACGTCATCCCGATGTACTCGCTGATGATCGCCACCGAGCCGCTCAGCGAGGCGGCCTGGAGCCGGATCGGGCTGTCCCAGCGGCAGACCTTCGCCGACCTGCGCAACATGGTCATCTACGGGCAGCGCACCGCCGACGGCCGCTTCGCCTTCGGCGGCCGGGGTGCGCCCTACCACTTCAGGTCGCGGGTGAACCCGGAGTTCGACCGCGACGAGAAGGTGTTCGCCTGGCTGCAACGCACCTTGGCCGACCTCTTCCCCGAGGTCGCCGACGCCGAGGTCACCGCACGGTGGGGCGGCCCCCTCGGGATCGCCCGCGACTGGTGGGCCACCGTCGGGCTCGACCAGGCCACCGGGCTCGGCTGGTCGGCCGGGTACGTCGGCGACGGCGTGGGCACCTCCCACCTCGGAGGCCAGACCCTGGCCGACCTCATCCTCGGACGGGACACCGACCTCACCACGCTGCCGTGGGTGAACCGCCGTTCCCGCAAGTGGGAGCCGGAACCCCTGCGGTGGCTCGGCGTCAACGCGGGGCTCACCGCCATGGGGGCGGCTGATCCCGAGGAGGCTCGCACCGGGCGCCCCTCAGTCATCGCCCGCACGTTCGAGAAGCTCATCCACGGCTGAGGCCGCCCGTGCCCACGCGCCCCGACCGGTCGAGCGTCGGACAGAAGCTGAGGGACGCCCGGCATGCGCGCGGGCTGACCATCGCAGCGGTCGGCGAGACGACCGGGCTGACCAAGGGCTTCCTCAGCCGGCTCGAGCGTGACGAGGTGTCGGCGTCGGTCCCCTCGCTCCTCGCCGTGTGCGAGGCGGTCGGCCTGCGGATCGGCGACCTGTTCGACCCGCCCAGCGCCGCGGTGGTCCGGCGCAACGAGGGCTCCCCGCTCCAGTTCGGTGGACACGGCCTCGACGAGGTCGTCATGTCGTCGGGTGACCAGCGGCGGTTCACCGTCATCCGCGCCTGTCTGTCGCCCGACGGCACGAGTGGCGCCGACCTGTACACCTTCGACGGCGACGTCGAGTTCGCCTACGTGGTCTCCGGCCAGCTCACGGTCGACGTCGAGGCGCAGTCCCACGTCCTCGACGCCGGGGACGCCCTCACCTTCCGGGCCACCCAGCCGCACCGGTGGCGCAACTCCTCCGGCGGGCAGACCGTCGTGCTGTGGGTCCTCGGTCCGGCGCCGTAGTCGCAGCCGCTACGGGGTCGACCGGCCCTGCGCCCACAGCCGCTGCGCGACCAGCTCGGCGACGAGCACGTCGCTGACGAGGCGGACCAGGTCGTCGTCGTCATGGCGGAACCGCACCGACGCCGTCGCCTGCGGGACCGCGCGGCCCACCGTCACCACCGTCGCCTCGCGCTCGGTGGTCCAGCGCAGCAGCTCTGCGTCGTGGGCCGAGCCGGGGAACAGCAGCATGCGGTAGTCCAGGGTCTTGGTCAGGTAGACGTCGACGTGGCTCCACTCCCCCGTCTCCGAGGCGACCGCTGGACGGCGTGGTCCCTCACGGACCATCAGTGCGGACTGCTGGGCACTGCTCAGCCGGGCAGCGGGCGCCACGGCGAAGGTGCCGGCGGGTCCGGCCAGGAGGTCGGTGGTGCGCTCCAGCCACTCCGAACGCCGGGACAAGAGGTCGTCGGTGGCCTCGGCGGACCGTCGAACCGTCGCGGCCAGGTCCGGTCCGGTCGCGCCGAGGGCCCGCTCGAGGGCGAGGAGCAGTACGAGGGTGTGCTGGAAGGACCGGCATGCGACGCCACCGGTCTCCGGGCCTGCCCCCATCGCCACGGTGACGTCGGCGAGACCGGCCAGCACGCTGCTCTCGCTGTTCGTCAGCGCCACCAGCGGAACCCGCCCGGCGTAGCGCTGTGCTGCGGCGACGGTCTCGGTCGAGCCACCGGACGCCGACACCGCGACAACGAGCGTGCCGGGACTCGGCGGTGGGAGCAGCGCTGAGCTGGCCAGCTCGGCCACGGCGTACCGACCCGACGCGCGCAGCCTCGCTGCCGCCACTCCCGCCGCGAACGTCGACGAACCCATCCCCAGGAACAGGATGCGCTTGGCCGGCTGACCGGCCCGCTCGATCGCCTCGCGCCAGGGGTCGGCCCCGGCGATGCTGGCGGACAGGGAGCCCAGCGCCTGCGGCTTGGCCTCCAGGTCGTCGAGGAATCGCTTCGGGTCCATCAGCTCTCCTCGGTCGGGGCCGCAGGCACCGATGAGCCAGCCGGCCCGGCGGACGTGGCCAGCAAGGCTGCCATGGCGGCGTCGGGCACGTAGCGCCAGGTCGGGTCGTAGCGCACGGCGTACAGGAGCTCCCGACACTCCTGCTCGACCCGCATCGGGTCCAGGAGCTCCTCCTGCAGCAGAACCTCCGCACCCGCTTGCTCGAGCCGTGACCGGTACGCGTCCAGGAAGGCCTGTTGAGCCGCCTCGATCCAGTCGTCCACGACCCGAAGGTCGACCCCCTCCGTACGCCTGACGACGATCCGCCCGACGTGGTCCAGGGCCTGGAGGTAGCCGGCGACGTCACGGGCGGCCGGCTGCGCCGCGGTCCGCTCGGCGGACTCCAGCACCGGGTTCCCGTCGAAGTCGGTGACGGCGTAAGCCTCCGCACCGTCGGTCGTGCGGTACCTGAGGATCTGGCCGACGTGCAGGTCCCCGTGCACGGGGATCACCGTGGGGTCGTCGATCCGCGACCAGGCTCGCAGCCGGTCCGCGATGTCGTCTGCCCGAGCACGCAGGCGCTCACCCTCGGCTCCGTCGACCTCGTCCAGGGCTGCGGCGAGCGCGGCGTCAGCCTGTTGTCGCCATCGCTCGCACTGCGCTGCGCCGGCCCGGGCGACCCCGGCGGTGGCGAAGGCGATGTGCATGGCCCCGACCATCTCGCCCACCGTCGACGCCGGTGCCGCGGCCTCGGCGAGGGTCAGCTCGCCGCGGCCCAGGCGCCGCACGTCGTCGACACCCCAGGTCCAGCCGTTGGTCGCGTCGCCCAGGTACTCGTCGACGGTCGCCAGCAGCACGTGGCGGCCGGCGTCGTCGCGCCAGAACACGAACCCCCAGGGTTGGGGGATCGCCGAGAACCCGGCCCGGTCAAGCAGCGACAACCGGCCCGGAGCCGGGTGCTCGCCGCTCACCCGGTACAGCCACTTGACGACGGCCGTCTCACCGACGACCACCGACTCGTTCGTCTGGTCGACCCCCATCGCCCGTTCGCCGCCGACCGACCGACCGTGCAGCCGCTGCAGCACGAAACGGCCGTGCTCACCGGGTCGGCCGACGAGCAGCCGCAGGAGGGCCTCGCTGACGCCGTCGCCGACCCGGGCCCGCCGGGGACCGGAGGGCGTCACGAGAGCCGGGGCGACCAGGAGTCGGCCGATGCTGTCCCTGACCAGGAGCACGACCAGCTCGTCTCCCAGCACGAGCTGGTCGACCAGGACCAGGGCGCCCACCTCTGTGGTCGTCGTGCCGGCCCGGTCGGGAAGCAGCACGCGCGGCGCCAGCCGCGCCACCTGCTGCGCAAGCGCAGCGGGGTCGATCACGACTCCCGGGAGCCGGCGGATCCGACCGACTCGATGAGCTGCGCGGCCTTCTCGACCCCTCGCCGCGCCCGGATCGACTCACCCAGCTGCGCCATCCGCTGACGCAGCTGCCGGTCACCGAGCAGTCGGTCGACCGCACCGGACAGCTCGTCGTCGGTGAAGTCGTAGGTGGGCAGGCGGACGCCGTACCCGGTCTCGTCGACCCGCTGGGCGTTGTCGTACTGGTCCCAGAAGAGCGGGAGCACCACCATCGGCTTGCCGAAGTGGAGTGCCTCGGTGGTCGTGTTGTTGCCGCCGTGGGTGATCACCAGGTCGACCAGGGGGATCACCTGGGTCTGGGGCAGGAACTCCGCCCCCCACATGTTGTCGGCGAGCTCGTACTGGTCGTGCTGCGGCCCCTTGCTCACGACGTAGCGGTGCGGGGTGGTCGCCAGGATGGCCACGAGCCGCTTCATCAGGTCGACGTCGGCGCTGCCGAGCGAGCCCAGGGACAGGTACACCAGGGCGCTGCCGGGTGGACGGTCGCGCAGCTGGTCGGGAAGCTCGAACGCCTCGTCGGTGGTGCGCACGCTGGAGTCGATCCGGTGCCACGTGTCGTCGAGCGGTCGGGCGTCGGTGTAGTCGATCTCCTCGGGATACACGTACAGGTTGACCGCCTGGCTGACGTGCATGAACTCGAGCTCGGGCAGCGGCGGTGCTCCTTGCTCCTGCACCCAGGTGTTGAAGTCCTCCCACATCGCGCGGTGCGTGCGGTCGTACTCCGCCCGAAACGCCGCCCACTGCGAGTCGTCGTCGGCCGGCAGGCCCGAGAACGTCGGCGCAACACCAGGACCCTTCACCTCCAACGGGTTGCACGACACGATCCGCACGTACGCTCCACCGGAGGTGAGCAGCGCCGGAAAAGCGACGACGTTGTCCTCGACCACCACGTCGGGTCGCACCCGCTCGACGATCTCCTTCAGCTGCGGCTCGCAGTACTTGGCGCCGTCGATCAAGGCCTGGAAGGTCGGTTGGATGAACGTGGCGAGCTGGTCGACCGTGGGCTTGCGGAACTCCGGAGACGTCTCACGGATGAAGTCCTTCCAGAACTGGCCGACGTCCTGGTCGGGCTCGTCGTCGGCCGGAGGTGCCGCGAGGTGCACGAGCTCCTCCTCGAAGCCGTGGGGCTCCAGCTTGCCCCGCCACGATGCCTCGGCCGCGAACACGACCCGGTGCCCACGACGACGCAGCACGTCGCCGACGCCGATGCACTGGTTGGTCGGGCCGAAGGCCGACTCCGGCAGGAACAAGACCGTGAGCGGACGGTCGGACATGGGCTCCTCCATCAACGACGACGCGCGGACGAGGCATCTTGTCACTCCCCGTCACGGGTATGCTGGGCCACTGCGTGAACCACTGCCTGATCCCGCGAAGACCGAGCCCACCAGCCGGTCGGCACCAAGCCCGCGAAAGCCCGAGGAGCTCCGATGGACGTCACCACCTCTCCCCTGTTCCTGGCTGCCACTGACGCCGACCTGGACGGTCCGCTGGAGGACTGGGGGCCGCGGGTCGGAGCCGATGTCGGCGAGCCGGTGATGTCCGGGCGGATCATGCACGACGCCGACGGCGTCCAGGTCGGCGTCTGGGCCTGCACTCCCGGGGGCTGGTCGATCGAGAACCGCCCCGACACCGAGACGGTGCGGATCATGGCCGGGCGGGCCCGCCTCACCAATGCTGACGGCAGCAGCCGCGAGCTCACTGCCGGCGACGTGCTGACCCTGCCCAAGGGGTGGAGCGGCCGCTGGGACATCCTCGAGCCGGTCCGCAAGTTCTACGTGATCGCCAAGTAACCGCGCGAGAAGAGGGAAGTCACAGCCGCGCGAACGCGTCGATGTCCTCGTTGAACTCCTGCACCATCGCTTCGGTGACCGTCGGTCGCGCCTGCCCGATCGCCTCGAGGTAGTCGACGGTCGATGCTCCTGGTTCGTCGTCGCCGACACCGTCGACCAGCTCGCGCTCGAACGACGCCTGCGCGGCCACCCGTGCCGCGTGCTCGATGTCGGCGGGGGTGAGCCCCTCGCTGGCCCTCACCAGCGCCTCGATGTCGACGCTGCTCCCCAGGCCTTGCGTGTAGGCGGTCCACAGGGCTCGCCTCGCGTCGGCGTCCGGTGGGCCGACGGGGATGACGTAGTCGAAGCGTCCGGGCCGGAGAAACGCCGAGTCGAGCGACCGGACGGAGTTGGTCGCCGCGACCAGCAGTCGGGTGTCCCGCTCGCGGAACTGAGGGATGAGCTTCAGCAGCTCGTTGGTCACGCCGTGCGCGGCCGAGCTGGGCACGCCGTCGCGCAGTGACGCGATCTCCTCCACCTCGTCCATGAAGACCACGACCCGCTCGAGGTCGCCGATCTGGGCGAACATGTCGCGCAGGGCCGACGAGAGACCGCCGGGTTCGGCGGCCAGCCGAGACGGGAAGATCTCCACGAACGGCCACCCCAGGTGCGAGGCGATCCCGCGGGCGAAGGTCGTCTTGCCGGTTCCGGGGGGCCCGAACAGCACGATCGCCCGCGGGGGGACGACGCCGTGCGCCGCTGCCCTCTCCGGCTCGGCCAGCGGGAGGATCACCCGCCGCTCGATCAGCTCCTTCTCGGTGCGCATGCCGGCCACCCGGGCCCACAGGTCCGAGGGGAGCATCCGCCCGCCCAGGCCGCTGAGCACCGAGGCCTCGCCGGGACCGAGGGCCTCGACCTTCTCGAAGTAGGCCACCGCCGGAAGCCGTTGGTACCCCGCCTTCACCAGCCCCTCGGACAGGAGCTCCTCCTCCGGCAGCACGTAGCCGATCCGCCGCACGTGCTCGTCGACCAGCAGGCGCTCCAGCTCGCGCAGCAGGGCGCTCACGAGTCCCTCGCCGCGGCGTCCCGGGTCGACCGCGAGGCGCAGGACCCAGGCCCGCTCGCCACTGACCTCGGCCAGGGCCATGCCCACGATCCGCCCAGCCGAGACGGCGACCACGGCCGGCTCGTTGGCGCGCAGAGCGGCGATGCCCTCGGCGACGGTGAACACCGAACCCTGGCCGAGCGGCTCGGTGGCGTCCCACAGGTGGACGACGCCCTCGAGGTCGTCGTCGTGGTACTCGCGGACCAGAACACCCATCCGCCGACCCTACGGCTCGGGGTTGTGACCGACAGCGGGTGGGTCATATATTGGATCCAATCGCCTGTCCCCCGATCCGCCCCGCCTGGAGACGTCATGCCTGTCCGTCCGATGGACCTGCTCGCCCTGGACACCCTGCTGTCGGAGGAGGAGCGGCTGATCCGCGACACCGTGCGCCAGTACGGCGACGACAAGCTGCGTCCACACATCGCCGAGTGGTTCGAGTCCGGGCAGATCCCCGCTCGCGACCTGGCCAAGGAGCTCGGCGCGCTCGGCCTGCTGGGGATGCACCTGGAGGGCTACGGCTGTGCTGGTACGTCTGCGGTCGCCTACGGCCTGGCCTGCCTGGAGCTGGAGGCCGTCGACTCCGGCATCCGCTCGCTGGTCAGTGTCCAGGGGTCGCTGGCGATGTTCTCGATCTGGCGCTGGGGCAGCGAGGAGCACAAGCAGCAGTGGCTGCCGGGCATGGCCGCCGGCGACACCATCGGTTGCTTCGGGCTGACCGAGCCCGACTTCGGCTCCAACCCGTCGGGCATGCGCACCCACGCCCAGCGCGACGGCGACGACTGGGTTCTCAACGGCACCAAGATGTGGATCACCAACGGCTCGGTGGCTGACGTCGCGGTCGTGTGGGCCCAGACCGACGACGGCATCCGTGGGTTCGTCGTGCCGACCGACGTCCCGGGGTTCTCCGCACCGGCGATCAAGAGCAAGCTCAGCTTGCGCGCGTCGGTCACCAGCGAGCTCGTGCTCGACAACGTGCGCCTCCCCGCCGACGCCGCGTTCCCCGACGCCCGGGGGCTCAAGGGCCCCTTGTCCGCGCTGTCCGAGGCCCGGTTCGGGATCGTGTTCGGTGTGGTGGGCGCCGCGAGGGACTGCCTGGAGACCGCGATCGACTACTCGATGGGGCGAGTCCAGTTCGACCGGCCGATCGCCGGCTTCCAGCTGACCCAGAAGAAGCTGGCCGACATGACCCTCGAGCTGGACAAGGCCTTCCTGCTCGCGCTGCACCTCGGCCGGCTCAAGGACGACCACGCGATCAGGCCGGAGATGATCAGCGTGGGCAAGCTGAACAACGTTCGCGAGGCGATCGAGATCGCCCGGACGTCACGCACGATCCTGGGCGCCAACGGGGTCACGCTGGAGTACCCGGTGCTCCGGCACGCGAACAACCTCGAGTCGGTGCTCACCTACGAGGGCACCGAGGAGATCCACTCCCTCGTCGTCGGACAGGCGCTCACCGGGGAGTCGGCTTACCGCTAGGTCACCCCAGCACGGCGGCGACCGCCTCGACGGCGCGCTCTCGGTGAGTGCGCAGCAGCTGGACGGCCGCCTCGGTGTCCCCGCGACGGATCGCGTCGACCACGGCATGGTGCTCCTCGTGCACGTGGGCCCGGTGCGCTGCCTCGCTGTAGTAGAGCGCCCGATAGGCGTCGGTGGCGTCCCACAGGATGCGCACCAGCCGGGCCAGACGGGGCATCCCCGCCGCCTCGATGATCGTGAAGTGGAAGCGTCGGTTCGCCTCGGTCATCGCGACGAGGTCGCCGGTCGCCGACGCGGCGTCGACGTCGGCCGCCGCGTCGATGAGGCGTTCGATGTCCCCCGCGGTGACCGACGGGACGGCGACCCGGACGGCCTCCGACTCCAGCAGGTCACGAATCCGGTAGACCTCGCGCAGGTCGGCGACGTCGAGCTCGGCCACGAAGTAGCCACGGTGCGGCTGGTAGACGACCTGGCCCTCGCCCTCGAGGATCTTCAGGGCCTCGCGCAGCGGCACCCGTGACACGCCAAACCGTTCCGCGAGGGCGTCCTGGAGCACCTGCTCCCCCGGCTTGAGCTCACCGGTGACGATCGCCCGGCGGACCTCGGCGAGGACCGCCTCCTGGGCCGTGGGTGGTCGCCGGAAGGTCGTGCTCACGCTGGCACCCCCGACCCGGTGTCGGACAGGCCGAGCTCGGCCAGCACGTCGTCGGTGGCCCCGCCCAGCCGAGGGGGACGTCGACGGTAGGACGGTGGCGTCTCGCTGAGGGTCAGCGGGTTGGCCACCGTCGGGACTCCGTCGGCGTCGGCCACCGGGGCCAGGCCCAGCTGGGCGGCCAGGTCGAACGCGCCCGCCAGGTCGTTGATCGGGCCGCAGGGCACGCCCACCGCGCTCAGCGCCGCGAACCACTCGTCAGCGCCCCGCGTGCGCAGCCGCGCGCACATCAGGTCGTGCAGTGCGTCGCGGTGGGCCACCCGCTGCGGGTTCGTGGCGTAGCGCTCGTCGTCGGCCAGCCCGCTCAGGCCGAGCACCTTCATCGCCCGGCGGAACTGCCCGTCGTTGCCGACCGCGATCACGAACGGCTTGTCGGCCGTGGGGTAGGACTCGTACGGAGCGATGCTCGGGTGGCGGTTGCCCATGATCGCCGGCACCGAGCCGGCAGCGGCGTAGGCGGAGGACTGGTTGACGAGGGCCGACAGCAGCGACGACAGAAGGTTGACCTCGACCCGTTGCCCGTGACCGGTCCGCTCGCGGTGCCGCAGCGCGGCCAGGATGCCGACGGCGGCGTGCAGCCCGGTGACGACGTCGACCAGGGCGACCCCGACCTTCACCGGCTCGTCGGGGCGGGAGCCGGTGATCGACATCAGGCCCCCCACGGCCTGGACGAGCAGGTCGTACCCGGGGAGGTCGGCGCCCCCGGCCGTTCCGAAGCCGGTGATCGAGGCGTAGACGAGTCCGGGGTTGTCCACCCTCAGGTCGTCATAGCCCAGCCCCATGGCGTCGAACGCGCCGGGCTTGAAGTTCTCGACGAGCACGTCAGCACGCCGGGCGAGGGTGCGTGCGGCGAGCAAGCCGGCCGGGTCACGCAGGTCGAGGGTCGCCGAGCGCTTGTTGCGGTTGACCGACAGGAAGTACGTGGCCTGGTCGTCGTGCCAGGGCGGGCCCCAGGCGCGGGTGTCGTCACCCGCCCCGGGCCGCTCCACCTTGATCACGTCGGCACCCAGGTCGGCCAGGAGCATCGTGGCGTAGGGGCCGGCCAGCACCCGGGAGAAGTCGGCGACGACGATGCCGTCCAGAGCACCGGGCGGTGCGAGCGTCATGCGGGTCCCCGATCAGGTGCCAGTGATTCGGAGATTGTATCCAATCCGACGTCGGCCCTGGTGGGACGGAGTCAGGCGACCTGGATCGACCGCTTGGCCAGGCCCATCCAGAACCCGTCGACCACCTGTTCTGGCGCCGCGTCCGGCGCGGTGGCGGCACCCAGGGTCACGAACAGGGGGCTGAAGTGCTCGATCCTGGGGTGCGCGTAGGGCATCCCCGGCGCCCGGGCCCGGAAGTCGACGAGCGAGTCGACGTCACCCGCGGACAGGCACTCCTGGGTCCACGCGTCGAACTCCTGGGACCACCCAGGGGCCGCGGCGTCGGGGTGGAAGTCGCTCAGGTAGGGCAGCCCGTGCGTGGTGAAACCCGACCCCATGATGAGCACCCCCTCGTCGCGCAACGGGCGCAGCCTGCCCCCCAGCGCCAGCAGGGTGGCCGGGTCGAGCGTCGGCAGCGACAGCTGCAGCACGGGGATCGCGGCGTCGGGGTACATCACGGTCAAGGGGACGTAGGCACCGTGGTCGAGGCCCCGGGCGGGCTGTCGCACGACCGTCTGGTCGCGCGGCATCAGGGCCTCAACCCGGTCGGCGAGCTCGGGCGCACCCGGGGCGGGGTACTTCACCTCGTAGAAGCGCGCGTCGAAGCCCCAGAAGTCGTACGTCAGCGGCGTGGGTTGGGTGGCACCCAGCGCCAGCGGGGCGGACTCCCAGTGCGCGGACACGACCAGGATCGCGCGGGGCGTCGGCAGCGCAGCCGCCCAGGCGCGCAGCTCGCCGGTCCAGCGGTCGTCGTCGACGAGGGGCGGGGCTCCGTGACTCAGGAACAGGGCGGGCAGCCGCGCCCCCGCGGAACCGACGCTCCCTGGCTGGGACTGGGACTGGGACTCAGGATCCATGCCCGTCCAACATCGTTCAACGCTAAACTATTTCTCCGGTACGCGAGGCGTCGCGCAGCCGCAGGTCGCGGTCGGCCGGGACGGCGCAGCACGAGCGGACCTTGGCGCGGCCGGTGACCGCACCCACGACCACGCCCAGGGCAAGGACGAGCGCGGCCATGCCGAGCAGCAGGGGCACCACGGTGCTCATGGCTCGATGCTAGGGGGTGGGACCTCGGTCTGCTCCCGGTCCGCCGTGGCGTTCTGGGCGACCTGGAAGAGCACCTTGACCAGGGCGCCGATGAAGACGAGGTCCAGCAGCATCTGGACCGAGGTGATGATCCGGGTCGGGTCAGCGGTCGGGGTGATGTCGCCGAACCCCACGGTGGCGAAGACGGTGACCGTGAAGTACATCGCCGTCACGTGCTGCAGCGGCTCGCTGAAGTCGTTCGGGTAGACGCTGGACCAGGACAGGTAGACGATCGCGAAACCGACGAGGAACACGGCGAGACTGGACACTCCCGCCTCGGCGGCACGCAGTCCGGGGTGACGGGACCGCCGGATGCGGCGCAGCTGCCAGGTGAACACGGCCAAGAAGACCGCGAGTGCGACGAGCAGCAGCGGAGCACCCTGTTTGACCTCCTCACCAGCCGCGGCACGCGGCGTGGCGGCGTAGACCCAGAAGATGGCCCCGACCGTGAGCCCCGTGCGGACGAGGCTCATGGCGACGGCGCGAGCCTTCTCGCGTCGCGAGGCAGTGGCGAGCGTGGACGTCACGGACACGGCAGAACCCTCGCACACTCACGCGCCCGACTCGGCGCATCCCGGTGGTGGTGTCGCCGTGCCGGATCAGTCGACCGTGGCGGCCAGCTGGCCGCAGGCCCCGTCGATCTCGCGTCCACGGGTGTCCCGCACGGTGACCGGCACGCCGTGGGCCTCGATCCGGCGGACGAACTCCTGCTCGTCCTGCGGTCGAGACGCCGTCCACCTCGACCCCGGCGTCGGGTTGAGCGGGATGAGGTTGACGTGCGCGAGCCGACCGGCGAGGAGCGCACCCAGGCGATCGGCCCGCCAGGCTTGGTCGTTGATGTCGCGGATCAGCGCGTACTCGATCGACAGGCGGCGCCCGGTACGGTCGACGTAGTCGAACGCGGCGGCGAGCACCTCGGTCACCGGCCAACGGGTGTTGACCGGCACGAGGGTGTCCCGCAGCTCGTCGTCGGGGGCGTGCAGGGACAACGCCAGGGTGACCGAGAGGTCCTCGTCCAGGAGCCGCCGCATCGCGGGGACCAGTCCCACCGTCGACAGCGTGACCGAGCGCTGGGACAGGCCGAGGCCGGCCGGCGCCGGGTCGGTCAGCCGCCGGACGGCGTCGACGACGGCGCGGTAGTTGGCCAACGGCTCGCCCATGCCCATGAACACGACGTTGGACAACCGACCAGGCCCCCCGGCCACGGCGCCGGACTCGATCAGGCGGGCCGCCGACACCGCCTGGTCGACGATCTCCGCCGTGGACAGGTTGCGGGTCAGGCCAGCCTGGCCGGTGGCGCAGAACGGGCAGTTCATCCCGCAGCCGGCCTGGGACGACAGGCAGACCGTCGCCCGACCCGGGTAGCGCATCAGCACGCTCTCCACGAGCGCCCCGTCGAACAACCGCCACAGGCTCTTCACGGTGGTCCCACGGTCGCACGTCTGCTCGCCGACCGGGGTCAGCAGGGGCGGCAGCACCTCCGCGACCAGGTCGGCCCGGGTCGACGCCGGGAGATCGGTCATCTCGGCCGGGTCGACGACGTGGCGCTCGAAGTAGTGCCGGGACAGCTGGTCGGCCCGGTAGGCCGGCTCACCGAGCTCGGTGAGCGCTGCCCGCCGCGCCGGTCGGTCGAGGTCGGCGAGGTGTCGCGGCGGCTTGCCCCGTCGGGGCGCGGTGAACGTCAGCTCACCGGGCTGGGGCATCACAGCGCCTGGGTGCGGGCCAGCAGGTCGGCGGCGTCGGTCGACAGCTCCCGGGCCGCCCCGGCAAGCCACAGCTCGACCATGCGCTCGGAGGTCACTCCGGGGTCGCCGAGCACGACCTGGACGGCCAGCCCGTCCATGAGCGAGGACAGGCGCAGGGCCGCGTCGGTGGGCGAAGGGCTGTCGAACAGGCCCTCTGCCACGCCGGCCTCGACCGTCTCGACCAGGGCCTCGCGCCACCGCGCGTCGAGCTCCTGGCGGACGGCGTCGATCCGCTCGTCGTGCCGGGCCCGCACCCAGACCTCGAGGTACAGCTGCCAGTCGCCGAACCCCGGCCCGCCCCCCGCCGCCAGGGTCGCCATCCGGGCCAACCGGTCGCGCGGGTCGCCGCTCGCGCCGCCGAGGTCGTCGTAGAACTCCTCGTCGGTCATGGTCAGCGCCTCGAGGAGCACGTCGTTGAGGCTGCTGAAGTGGTACAGCACCAGGGCGGGGCTGGTCCCGGCGGCGGCCGCGATGTCAGCGACCCGGGTTCCCGCGAAGCCACGGTCGCGCACCACGTCGACGGCTGCGCGCAGGATCCGGCGTCGCCGCTCCTCCGGAGCCTTCGCGGCCAGTGTCATGGAGTCATTCTGTCGCACCGCGCGACGCCCCGACCCACGACCACCAGCACCGGCTGGATCACACCAGGGCGAGGAGCAGGACCGCCGCCACGGGGGCGGTAGGCAGCAGCGAGTCGAGCCGGTCCATCAGCCCCCCGTGCTCGGGCAGGAGCCGGCTCATGTCCTTCACCCCGAGGTCACGCTTGATCAGCGACTCGCCGAGGTCGCCGAGGGTGGCCGTCACCACGACCACGCAGCCGAACAACGCACCGCGCCACCAGGACGCGTCCAAGAGCACGGCGAACGCGAGCGAGGACGCGACAGCGGCGAACAGGAAGGACCCGCCCAGCCCCTCCCACGACTTCTTCGGACTCACCCTCGGCGCCATGGGGTGGCGACCGGTGAGGACGCCGACCGCGTAGCCGCCGGTGTCGCTGGCCACGACCGCGAGGATGAAGACCACGATCCGGTCGGGCCCGTCCGGCTCGGCGAGCATCAGCATCGCGAACGACGCGAGCAGCGCCACGTACGTGACCACGAACACTGCGACGACGGTGTCCCGCACCAGCCGCTGGTGCCCGAGCACGAGCCGGGCCAGCACGACAAGCACCAGGGTCAGGACATAGGCGACAGCCAGCGTGTCCGCACCGTCCAGGTAGGCCGCGACGAGCATGACCGCACTCGCGGCGACCATCGGCAGCAAAGGCACCACGACGTCAGCGGACCGCACCGCCGTGGCCAGCTCGTACACCGCGATCGCGATCGCAGCCACCACCACGACGACGAACAGCCACTTGTACGTGTAGAGGCTCAGCAGCACCAGGACGGCGAGCAGGACGCCCACCCCGACCGCGACCGGGAGGTTGCGCCCGGCCCGCCCGACCGGGGGGCCGGGAACAGACGTCGCGACCGACGGGCTCTCGTCAGGTTCGGGGGCGGACACGACCTCAGACCTCGAGCAGCTCGGCCTCTTTGTGCTTGAGGACGTCGTCGACCTGGCCGGTGTACTTGTGCGTCAGGTCGTCGAGCTGCTTCTCGGCGCGGCGTACGTCGTCCTCGCTGGCGTCGCCGTCCTTCGACAGCTTGTCCAGGTGGTCCTTGCTGTGCCGGCGGATGTTGCGGATCGAGATCTTGGCGTCCTCGGCCTTGGTGCGGGCGACCTTGATGTAGTCGCGTCGACGCTCCTCGGTCAGCGAGGGGAACGCCACCCGGATCACGACACCGTCGTCGACCGGGTTCACCCCGAGGTCGCTGTCCCGGATCGCCCGCTCGATCGCCGACAGTGCGCCCTTGTCGTAGGGGGTGATCACCATGAGTGACGCCTCGAGCGAGTGGAACGACGCCAGCTGGTTCACCGGGGTCGGGGTGCCGTAGTAGTCGGCCAGGATCTTGTTGAACATCGCGGGGTTGGCCCGCCCCGTACGGATGGACGCGAAGTCCTCCTTGGCCACCGCCACAGCCTTGCCCATCTTCTGCTCGGCCTCACGCAGGTTCTCGGCGATGGTGTCGGAAGTCACGGCAGCTCCTGTTTCGGGGTGAGCGGGTCGGGCGTCAGGACTCGTAGCTGACGAGCGTGCCGATCTTCTCACCATGGACGGCCCGAGCGATGTTGCCCTCGTCGAGCAGGTTGAACACGATGATCGGCAGGTCGTTGTCGCGGCACAGGCTGAATGCGGTGGCGTCGGCGACCTTCAGGCCCCGAGCCAGCGCTTCGTCGTAGCTGAGCCGGTCGAACTTCACCGCGCCCGGGGTGGTCTTGGGATCGGCGTCGTACACCCCGTCGACTCCCTTGGCCATCAGGACGACGGAGGCGCCGATCTCCAGCGCCCGCTGCGCAGCGGTGGTGTCGGTGGAGAAGAACGGTGCGCCGAGGCCAGCGCCGAAGATCACGACGCGCCCCTTCTCCAGGTGGCGGATGGCTCGCCGTGGGACGTAGGGCTCGGCCACCTGGCCCATGGTCAGCGCGGTCTGGACCCGGGTCTCGATGCCCTGCTTCTCCAGGAAGTCCTGCAGCGCCAGGCAGTTCATCACCGTGCCGAGCATGCCCATGTAGTCGGCGCGCGACCGGTCCATCCCCCGTTGGGACAGCTCGGCCCCGCGGAAGTAGTTGCCCCCACCGATGACGATCGCCACCTGGGTGCCGTCACGGACGACCGCGGCGATCTGACGGGCGATCGCCACGACGACGTCCGGGTCGACGCCCAGCCCACCGGTACCTGCGAACGCCTCGCCGGACAGCTTGAGCAGGACCCGCTCGTACCCGCCGTCGCGCCGTGCTCGGGCGAGGTCCTCGGCACCGGTCACGTCGGCGGCTCCTTCGGTTGGGCGAACGATCGCTACGGACGGAGTCTGCCTCAGGCCTGGCCGACCTCGAAACGGGCAAACCGGGTCACCGTGGTGCCCGCCTCCGAGAGCAGCTGCCCCACGGTCCTCTTCTGGTCGGTGACCGAGGGCTGGTCCAGCAGCACGACCTGCTTGAAGAAGCCGGTCACCCGGCCCTCGACGATCTTGGGCAGCGCCGCTTCCGGCTTGCCCTCCTCGCGCGCGGTCGCCTCGGCGATCCGCCGCTCGTTGGCGACGACGTCGTCGGGGACCTCGTCCCGCGAGACGTACTCCGGTCGCATCGCCGCGACCTGCATGGCGGTGGCCCGGGCGACGTCCGCGTCGGGTCCCTCGAAGGCCAAGAGAACACCCACCTGGGGCGGGAGGTCACTGGAGCGTCGGTGCAGGTAGACCGTCGTCTCGCCGTCGAACACCGCCACCCGGCCCAGCTGCAGCTTCTCGCCGATGACGGCCGCCAGCGCGTCGATCGACTCCTGCACGGTCTGGCCCGAGGGCAGCGCCAGGGCGGCGAGCTCCAGGCTGTCGGCCGGACGCTGGGCCGCCGCGACCGAGGCGACCTCCTCGGCCAGCTGCTGGAACTGGTCGTTCTTGGCCACGAAGTCGGTCTCGCAGTTCAGCTCGACCAGGGCGCCCCCGCTGTGCGCCACGAGACCGTTGCCCGCGGTGCGCTCGGCCCGCTTGCCCAGGCTCTTGGCGCCCTTGATCCGCAGCACCTCGGTGGCCTGCTCGAAGTCGCCGTCGGCCTCCTCGAGTGCCTTCTTGCTGTCCATCATTCCGGCGCCGGTGGCGTCGCGGAGCCGCTTGACGTCGGCAGCGGTGAAGTTCGCCATGGGGGTGGCAGCCCTTTCTTGGGTTCGTGGTGCGACGGAAACAGGTCAGGCCTGGGGCTCGACAGCCTCGGCCGGGGTCTCGACCAGGGCCTCCGCGGCCGGGGCCTCGGGTGCCGGGGTCTCGACCGGGGCCTCAGGTGCCGGGGTCTCGACCGGGGCCTCAGGTGCCGGGGCCTCGACCGGGGCCTCGGGGCCTCGGCCGGGGCCTCGGGTGCCGGGGCCTCGGACCGGGGCCTCCGCGGCCGGGGCCTCGGGTGCCGGGGTCTCGACCGGGGCCTCCGCGGCGGGTGCCTCGGGGGCCGGCGTCTCCGCGGCGCCCAACAGCTCGCGCTCCCACTCGGCCAGGGGCTCGTCGGTGCCGAGCTCGGCACCCACGGGCTTCTCGTCGCCACTGGCCGCGCCGGCCCGGGCGACCAGGCCGTCGGCGACGGCGTCGGCGATGACCCTGGTCAGCAGCGCGACCGAGCGGATCGCGTCGTCGTTGCCGGGGATCGGGTACTGCACGACGTCCGGGTCGCAGTTGCTGTCCAGGATGGCGACCACGGGGATGTTGAGCTTGCGGGCCTCCTCGACGGCGATGTGCTCCTTGTTGGTGTCGATGACCCACACCGCGCTCGGGATCCGCTGCATGTCACGGATGCCGCCGAGGGTCTTGACCAGCTTGTCCCGCTCACGCCGGAGCACCAGCAGCTCCTTCTTGGTCATGCCGGAGGCGGCGACGTCGTCGAAGTCGATCTGCTCGAGCTCCTTGAGCCGCTGCAGCCGCTTGTGCACCGTGGAGAAGTTGGTCAGCATGCCGCCCAGCCACCGCTGGTTGACGTAGGGCATCCCGACCCGGGTCGACTGCTCGGCGATGGCCTCCTGGGCCTGCTTCTTGGTGCCGATGAACATCACCGAGCCCCCGTGGGCCACGGTCTCCTTGACGAACTCGTAGGCGCGGTCGATGTACGACAGCGACTGCTGCAGGTCGATGATGTAGATGCCGTTGCGCTCGGTGAAGATGAACCGCTTCATCTTCGGGTTCCAGCGACGGGTCTGGTGCCCGAAGTGGACGCCGCTCTCGAGCAGCTGCTTCATGGTGACGACGGCCATGGCCGGGTGCTCCTCACCCACGCCGGGCGAGCCCGACGCGGTTCTCGGTTCTTCGCCCACCACGGTCGGGTGGGCGCCTGACGTCCGACGTGACCGACCACAGTCGAGCGGTTGAGCCAGGCTGTGGACCGAGTGGCCTGCCTGCGCCGAGGCGCGAGGCGCGGACGTGCGATGTCACGCCCAGCCATCGAGGACGGGAGGGCGCGCCCGGTCAGTGTACGGGGCGAACGCCGTCGTGGCGAAAACGGTCGTCCACAGGGCGGCGGTCCGCCCGCCCGTCCCCAGCCGGCCACGCCAGGCGAACCCCTCGAGCCCGGGTCGGCCAGGGTGTCGCCGTGACCTCCCGACGCACCCGTGCCCCTGCTCGGTCCCGCCGCGTCTCGGTGGGCCCGCGGGCGCTCAGCCTGTGGACGCTGTGCCTGCGGACGCTCAGCCTGTCGTCGCTCGGCTTGGGCGGGCTCGTCCTGGTGGTGCTGGCCTCCCCGGCCGCCGCCGAGACCGTGGTCGGCACCTGGCCGCTGAGCCCGCCGGTGGTGGTTCGCGAGTTCGACCCACCCAAGGACCCCTGGAAGGCGGGTCACCGCGGCGTCGACCTGGCCGGCGACGTCGGCGACCCGGTCGTCGCCGCCGTGGCCGGGTCGGTCACCTTCGCTGGCTCGCTCGCCGGGCGGGGCGTCGTGGTGGTGGGGCTCGGTGACGGGCTGCGCACCACCTACGAGCCGCTCGAGCCAAGGGTCTCGGTGGGCGACGTCGTCAGGGCCGGCGAGGTGCTCGGCACCTTGGCCTACAGCCCCCACTGCGGGCCGTGGACGTGCCTGCACTGGGGGCTGCGTGACGACACCCGGTACTTCGACCCGCGGCTGCTGCTGCGTGGCCCGCTGACCCTGCTCCCGCTGGGCTCAGTCGAGAGGTTCGGACAGCTTGCCCCTCAGCTGGAGCACCGCCTTGGTGTGCATCTGGCAGATCCGGCTCTCGGTCACCCCGAGCACCTGGCCGATCTCGGCCAGCGTGAGCCCTTCGTAGTAGTAGAGGGTGACGACGATCTTCTCTCGCTCCGGAAGCTGGTTGATCGCTTTGGCCAGAAGGTACTTGGTCTCCTCTGACTCGAAGGCTGCCACCGGGTCCTCGGCCCGGTGGTCCTCCAAGGTGTCGACCAGGCTCAGCTTGTCGCCCTTGTCACCGCCGGCCCCGAGCAGCTCGTCCAGGGCGACGACGTTGACGTAGGACACCTGGCTGAAGATCGCGTGGAGGTCCGACAGGGCGATCCCCATCTCGGCGGCAACCTCGGCCTCCGACGGAGTTCGGTGCAGCGACGCCTCCAAGGAGGCGTAGGCCTTCTCGACCTCGCGCGCCTTGTAGCGCACCGAGCGCGGGATCCAGTCGATTGCCCGCAGCTCGTCGATGATCGCTCCGCGGATCCGGCTGATCGCGTAGGTCTCGAACTTGATCGCACGCTCGAGGTCGAACTTCTCGATCGCGTCAATCAGACCGAAGATGCCGTAGGAGACGAGGTCGGCCTGCTCGATGTTGGGCGGCAGCCCGACCCCCACCCGACCGGCCACGTACTTGACCAGCGGTGAGTAGTGCAGGATCAGCCGCTCCCGCAGGGCGGGTTCGGCGGTGTCCTTGAACTCCCGCCACAGCGCCTTCAGCGCCGCGTCGGCCGCCGACGCCTGGTCCGGCTCGTCGTCGAAGTCGACCTCGACGGAGGCAGCAGGTGACGCGGCAGCACCATCACGCGCGGGGGTGCGCTTGGTCATACGCCCTCTTCAGTCGGTCAACGGACACGTGCGTGTAGATCTGGGTGGTCGCGAGCGTAGCGTGACCGAGGAGCTCTTGGACGGAACGCAGGTCGGCTCCACCCTCGAGCAGGTGCGTCGCGGCGGTGTGCCGCAGGCCGTGCGGTCCGAGGTCGGCCACATCGGGGACCTCGGCCAGGTGCCGGTGGACCAGCGTACGGACCGCTCGCTGGTCGAGCCGTCCCCCCCTCGCCCCGAGGAACAGCGCGGGCCCGCTGCCCGGTCGGGCCCACTGCGGCCGCCCCCGCTCCAGCCAGGCGTCCAGAGACCTCCGGGCCGGCACCCCCATCGGTACCGAACGCTCCTTGGCCCCCTTGCCCAGCACCCGGACCGCCTGTCGTTCGTGGTCCACGTCGTCGACGTCCAGACCGACCAGCTCTCCGACCCGGATCCCCGTCGCGTAGAGAAGCTCCAGCACCGCGAGGTCCCGCAGCGTCGCCGCAGCGCCGTCAGCCGCCCGCTCAGTCGAGGCGTCCAGGAGCCGGTTCACCTGGTCGTGGCGCAGCACGGCGGGCAGCGGGCGGTGCGCCTTCGGCCGGGCCAGCCGAGCCGCGGCGTCGACGGGGGCCAGCCCGTGCGACACGAGGTAGCCGGTGAACGCCCGTGCGGCGGAGGTGCGTCGGGCCAGGGTCGTCCGCGCCTTGCCCCGGGTGCTCTGCAGGGCCAGCCAGCTGCGCAGGACAGCCAGGTCCAGCTCGGCCGGCGTCGTCACGCCGAGCCGCTCGGCGTGCTCGACCAACCCGCCGACGTCGCTGACGTAGGCCGTGACCGTGCGAGCCGCAAGGCCCCGTTCGACCCGCAGCGCTCGCTCGAAGGGACCGAGCAGAGCCTGCAGCGCCGGCGCCGGCTCAGCCCCGCTCCCCGGTCCCCCTCCCGGTGCGGCGGAGGCGGTGGGTGAGGTCACCGCCCCACGGTGCGTCCGGCAGGCCGCACAATCAAGAGGGCTCGCCAGGCCGAGCCCGCCCGGTCGTCGGTCACTCCGGCCGTTCGGCCAGCCGCCAGCGGCCGTCGTCGACGAGTGCCAGACCTAGCAGCCTCAGCTGGTCCAGGGCTCGGGCCGCCGCGTCAGCGGGCACACCTGCCGTGCGGGCCAGGCGCTCGATGGGCACCCCCCGACGGACCGGAAGGGCCTCGAGCGTGGCCGCGACCTGCGGAGCGAGCCCGTCGGACGGCGAGGTGGCCAGCCTGAGGCTCCGGGGCCAAGCTGCCCAGGGGGCCGAGCTCCTCGACGACCTCGTCGGCTCCGGTGACCACGACCGACTCCTCACGATGGGCGCGCAGGAGTCGATGAGTGCCGGCCGACAGGGGCGACGTGACCGGACCAGGGACCACCAGCAGGGGGCGGCCCAGGCGACGGGCCGCGGCCGCAGTGTTCAACGCGCCCGACCGGTGGGCCGCCTCGACCACGACGGTGCCCCGGGACAGGGCCGCGATCAGCCGGTTCCTGGTCAGGAACCGGCTCTTGGTCGGGTGACATCCCGGTGGGAGCTCGCTCACGACCACACCCTCCGCGGCCACGCGTTCGAGCAGGGCCACATGGCCACGCGGGTAGGCCACGTCGACCCCGCAGGCGAGGACGGCCACCGTCAACCCGCCCGCTGCCAGCGCCCCGCGGTGAGCCGCCGCGTCGATCCCGTACGCCCCGCCGGACACGACCGCCCAGCCTCGGTCGGAGAGCCCGGCGGCCAGGTCACTGGCGACGTTCACCCCGTAGGTCGTTGCTGCGCGTGCACCGACCACGGCTGCGGACCGCAGGACGCATCGGCGCAGGTCGCAGCCGCGGACGAAGAGCGCCAGGGGCGTGGTGGCCCCGAGGTCGTCGAGCTGGCTGGGCCACTCGAGGTCACCGGGGACGACCACGCGCGCGCCGCAGTCGGTCAGCTGCTCGTGGTCACGGCGGGGGTCGAGCCCGTCGAGGCGGGTGAGGTAACCCCGCTCGTTGGGCAGGCCGGAACGATGCTCACCGATCGCCTCGAGCACGGAGCGAGCCCCCCGGATCCGCACCGCCTCGACCAGGGCGGAGTCACCCGGCTCGGCGATCCGGGCGAGAACGACACGGGCCCGCCGATCCGGGTCGAGCTGGCCGTTCGACCCGCTCACGCCGCCCATGCCGACTCTCCCTGCCGCAGCCGCAGTGCGGCGCCCACCTGGGCCGGCCCGGGTCGGTCACGATCGGTGAGGTCGGCCAGGGTCCAGGCGATCCGCAGTACCCGGTCGACCCCGCGAGCCGTCAGCGCTCCACGGCCCACCTGGTCGTACACGTCGCCCATGGCGTCAGGGTCGACCCGGAAGCGCCCGCGCAGCTCACGTCCAGGTACCGCGGCGTTGGTCACCCACGGGGTGCCGGTCAGGCGCCGGGCGGCCCGATCGCGGGCCACTGCGACCCGGTCTCGCACGCGGTCACTGGGCTCGCCGGCCAGCCCCTCGGCCAGCTGCTCACGGGTCAGCGGATGGACCACCACCCGCAGGTCGATCCGGTCCAGCAGCGGCCCGGACAGACGCGCGGTGTACCGCATCTTCTGGATGGGGGTGCACGTGCAGTCGAGCCCGCGACCGACGAGGCGACCGCAAGGGCAGGGGTTGGCCGCCAGGACCAGCTGGAAGCTCGCCGGGTAGTGCACAACGGCCTCGGCCCGAGCGACGGTGACCACTCCGCTCTCGAGCGGTTGGCGCAGGGTCTGCAGGACACGAGGGGAGAACTCCGGCGCCTCGTCGAGGAAGAGCACGCCGCGGTGAGCGAGCGATACGGCCCCCGGTCTCGGCACACCGCTGCCGCCGCCGACCAGAGCCGGACCGGTGGCGGTGTGGTGCGGCGCCTGGAACGGCGGGTGCGCGACCAGTGGGCGGTCCGGTGGGAGGACGCCGGCCACCGAGTGCACCGCGGTGACCTCGAGCCGCTGCCGCTCGTCGAGCGGAGGTAGCAGCCCGGGCAGCCGTTGCGCGAGCAGGGTCTTGCCGGCGCCCGGCGCGCCCTGCAGCAGCAGGTGGTGCCCTCCGGCTGCTGCGATCTCCAGGGCTCGACGGGCGTCATGCTGCCCGACGACGTCGGCGAGGTCGGGCACCGGATCGTGGCTCGGCGGGCACTGCGTGCGCGGCACGAGGACTGGCTCGGCCTCGCCCCGGAGCACGGCGACCAGGTCGACCAGCCGGTCGACGGCGACGACCTTCAGGTCCGGGACGAGGGCGGCCTCGGCCGCGTTGCCGGCGGCCACGACCACGTGGTCGTGCCCGCGCTCGAGAGCGGCCAGGACCATCGGCAGCACCCCCCGAACCGGGCGCACCGCTCCGTCGAGCCCCAGCTCACCCAGCAGCACCGAGCTGCCGACGCCCGCCGTCGGCACCTGCTCGGTGGCGGCCAGGATCGCGCAGGCGACGGCGAGGTCGAGCCCACTGCCGCGCTTGCGGACCCAGGCCGGGGACAGGCTGACCGTGATCCGGGCGTCCGGCCAGGTCAGCCCTGAGTTCACCAGCGCCGCGCGCACCCGGTCCCGGGCCTCGTTGACCGCCGGGTCGGGCAGGCCGACCAGCACCGTCCTGGGCAGGCCCGGACTCACATCGGCCTCGACGTCGACCAGATGCCCGTGGACGCCGGCCAGGGTCACGGTTCGGGTGCGGGCGACCGTCACCAGACGACTCCGCGCACGTGCTGCACCGAGGCCGGCCCCCGCCCCGAGGCGAGCACGGCGACGACGTCGATCCTGATCGCCGACGGGTGCAGCCCGCTGGCCTGGACCCAGCGAGCCGCCAACCGGCGGAGTCGCCGGGCCTTCTGCTCGGTGACCGCCTCCAGTGGCGAGCCGTACCCGGAGCCGCTGCGGGTCTTGACCTCACACACCACCAGCGTGTCACCGTCGCGGGCCACGATGTCGATCTCGCCGACCTCGCACCGCCAGTTGCGGTCCAGCACGACCAGGCCCTGGTCGACCAGATGCTGGGCCGCCACCTGCTCGCCGTACCGTCCGAGTCCGTCCTTGGCCCGCACCGGTCACCACCTCCGCGCGCAACAGTGGCGGTCATCGGTCGTGGGCGGGCGGCTCCCGTCGGAGGGTGTGGACGACGTCCGTGCCCCATTCCTGGGGACGAGCCTCGCCGACCGGTCAGCGGTCGAAACCGAGCGGTTTGGGGGGCTCGAGGTCGGTGGCGGCCAGCTCCTCGACGTTGACGTCCTTGAAGGTCAGGACCTTGACGTTCTTGACGAAGCGAGCCGGCCGGTACATGTCCCACACCCAGGCGTCGCTCATGGTGGCCTCGAAGAACACCTCACCGGTGTCGGTGCCCCGCACCTGCAGGTCGACGTGGTTCGTGAGGTAGAAGCGCCGCTCGGTCTCCACCACGTAGGCGAACAGGCCGACCACGTCGCGGTACTCGCGGTACAGCTGCAGCTCCAGGTCGGCCTCGTAGCGTTCGAGGTCCTCAGCACTCATGACCTTGCTGTCCTCTCTGCTCGAGGGCCAGGAAGTGGTCCCGCGGGCAGCGTACGACCGTGGGCGCCCGGGGTCAGAGGTGGGGACATCCGGTGGTCAAACGGGCACCAGACGCCTGCCGCTGGGACACAATGCCGGGGTGGCGCGTGCGGGCAGGGTCCTTGCGGCGGTGTTGTTCACCGACATCGTCGACTCCACCCGGCTCGCCGAAGAGCTCGCCGACAAGGGTTGGCGCAGTCTCGTGGCCGAGCACCACCGGATCGTGCGCCGTCGCCTCAAGGAGCTCGGCGGCAAGGAGCTGGACACCGCAGGTGATGGGTTCTTCGCCTCGTTCGCAGACCCCGGCTCGGCCGTTCGCTGCGCCTGCCTGCTGTCCGACGACATGCGAGCGCTCGGGGTCGGCATCCGCGCCGGCGTCCACTTCGGTGAGTGTGAGCCGGCCGATGGCAAGCTCTCGGGCATCACGGTGGTGGTCGGCGCGCGGGTGATGGGACTGGCCACCGCTGGCGACGTCCTCGTCACGAGCACCGTGGCTGAGCTGACCCGTGGCGCCGGGTTCGGGCTGACGGACCACGGAGTCCAGACACTGAAGGGCGTCGAGCAGCCCTGGCAGGTGTACGAGGTCACCTCCGTGGACAACGTGGACCGCCCTGAGCCGCTCCCGCCCGAAGAGGGTGCTGCTCTTCGCGCCTCGGTCGGGGCGACCGCCGCATCGAGCGCGCGGCGTCGTTGGTGGCCGGTCGTGGTAGCCGCCGTGCTGGTGCTGGTGATCGGTGGCTGGTTCGGGTGGCGAGCCACCCGCAGCACCACCGTCGTTCCCTCGGCCCACTCTGTGGCGCGCGTTGCCGCTGACGGCTCGGGGTTCGACCTGGCCGTCGCCCTTCAGCCCGGCGGATCACCCCAGGCGGTGACCACCGGTGACGGCAAGGTCTGGGTTGCAGACGTTCGCTCACAGACGGTCTCGGAGGTCGTGGTCACCGACGATGCCTCGGTCCGTGTCTACGGCACACCGGCCCCGCCGACGGGCCTCTCCCACACGGCCGACCAGGTCTGGGTCACCTTTGGCTTCAGCTCCGACCCCAACCGAAGGGTCGGCGTACTGCAGTCCGGCGGCGCTGGGGTTGCTCCCGCCGGGTTCATCGTGCCGGACGGAACGTCAGCCACGGACGCCGCCGACGGAGCCGTGTGGTTCGTGGCCACTCGCGACGCCGTGGTCACACGCTTCGACACCACGACCAGCTCGGTCGCCTCGGTCCCCGTGCCCGCCGCGTCCGGACCGGTCGACGTTGCGGTCGTCGCAGGAGGAGACACCGCCTGGGTGGCGGCGGGCCGGAGCCCCTCGGTGTTCAAGGTCGAGACATCCGGTGGCCGACCGGAGGTCTCCGCCTTCTCAACCGGCGGGGCCGTGCCGTCCGCCATCGCCACCGCCCCGGACGGGACGGTCTGGGTGGCCAGCCAGCCCAACGACACTCTGCTCTCGCTCTCGGCCGGCGGAGACTCCCGACTGCGTCTCGAGCTCGGCGCTCGCTGTGATGCCCCTACCGATCTCGCGGTGACGTCGACGCAGGTCTGGGTCACCTGCGGAGGTTCGGAGCATGTGGTCTCCCTTGACCCGACGGACGGGTCGGTCACGGGGACGTTTCCCGTCGACGGAGCACCCGTGGCGGTGGCGGTCGACGACGCAGGGCGACCGTGGGTCGTCGTCGCAGAGGTGGGCTGATGGCCGCCCGAGGGATGTGGCGACCCGTGCCCACTGCCTTGCTGGCGCTGGCGGTGCTGGTCACTGGGCTGGTCGCTGTCGCGGCCGTCGCTGCTCCACCGCTCGGCACCGCCTCGCCTCGCGCTGCGGCTGCGGTGACCGAGCCGTCGCCTGGTGGCACGCTGCACGTGGCGATGCCCCAACCCGCGTACGCCGGCTTCGACCCGGAGGCCGCGTACATGTTCGACCAGTTCGAGGTGCTGCGCTGCTGCCTGCAGCGCACCCTCATGACCTTCCGCGGCCTGCCGGGCTTCGAAGGGTTCCGGGCGGTCCCCGACCTTGCCGAGGGGCCGCCGACGGTGTCGGTAGACGGTCGCACCTGGACCTTCCACCTGCGATCCGGGATCCACTACTCCCCACCCCTCGAGGACGTCGAGGTCACCGCCGCCGACTTCGTGCGCGCGCTGGAGCGGTCAGCGGCCGCAAACGGCCCCGGACTCGGCTACCTGAAACCACTGCTCGAGGGCTACGAGGCGTTCGTGGCCGGCCGCTCGGACTCCATCGCCGGTGCTGTGGCGGTCGACGACCACACCCTGCAGCTGCGCGAGACACGTCCCGACCGCTCGATCGTCGACCTCATGGCCATGGCGTTCAGTGCGCCGATCCCCCCGTCCCCGAGCGACCCCACGGCCCCTCTCGGCGTCGCGACCGGCCACACGCTCCAGCTCGACCAGGAGCACCCGGAGCGGCCGCTCAACGACGGCTACGGCCCCTTCCAGGTGTCGACCGGTCCGTACATGATCGAGGGGATTGACCAGGTCGACTTCACGCTTGCGCCCGACCAGCAGCAGCCGGCCGCCGGTTTCACTCCGGCGTGGTGGTTCGACCCGCCCAGCCCCGGGCGGCTCGTCCTGGTCAGGAACCCGTCGTGGGACTCCGCCACCGACCCGAACCGGCCGGCCTATCCGGACCGGATCGAGATCACGATCGAGCCCCGGCAGAACCCGTACGAGGGCCTGCGCGACGGTTCCGTGGACACCGTGATCGGTGAGGACCCGTCGCTCGAGGAGCTCGCCCGGTACCGCACGCCGGAGGAGCGCGCACGGGTCTACCGAAGCGAGAGCAACGGAACAAGCTGGGTGACCTTCAACCTCGCTCAGCCACCCTTCGACGACGTGCACGTGCGACGCGCCTACGCGCTTGCGTTGGACCGGCAGGGACTCCAGGAGTCGCTGGCCGAGACGGGGGTGCAGTTCGGGCCGGTGACCTCCCATCTCGTCCCCAATGCCCTCAGCGACAACCTGCTCGCCGGGTGGCAACCCGACCTCGTGGACTCATCCGCCTCACGTCAACAGCTGGCCTTGGCGGAGATGCGCAAGTCCCGCTACTGGCGAGACGGCCACTGCGTGGCAGCGGCCTGCCGGCCGGTGATCATCGGAGGCGCTCCGATGGATGAGCTCACCGACGCCATGGAGGTCATCGGCCTTCGTTCGCGGTTCGTCGTCACGGACTTTCGGTTCGAGCGCAAGGACTGCTCCCGCCCCACCAGCCACATGGTGGCCTGCTTCTTCGGCTGGATTGCCGACTACCCGGGCACTGGCTCGCTGTTCCAGCCCTTCCTCACCGACACGAGTGGTCGTGGCGGCGCCCTAGCGGTCACTGCCATGGGCGCGACTCCCGGCGCACTGCGGCGGGCGGGGATGTCGGTGACGCACGTGCCCAGCGTGCAGTCCGACTACGACCGATGCATCGCAGCTCTCCCTGCACAGGCACCAACGTGCTGGGCCCACCTGGACCAGTGGCTCACCTCGAAGCTGGTCGCAATCGTCCCCGTGGTCAGTCGGCAGACCGTGCGGCTCGCCGGGACGAACGTCACCGCGTTCTCGATCGACCAGGCGAACACCGAGCCCAGCCTGGACCGGATCGCCGTCACGTCCTCGGGCTGATCTGGCTCCTTCGGCGCCTAACCGCCAGGCAGGATGAGGCAGAACGGGTGGTCGTCGGGGTCGAGGTAGACCCGGAAGTCGGTACCGGGCTGCACCGCGTGCTTACGCGCACCCATGGCCAGTACGGCGGCCTCACCGGCGTCGAGGTCGTCGACCTCGAAGTCCAGATGGGCCTGCTGCGGGTGCTCCTGGCCGGGCCACTGCGGCGGCTGGTAGTCGTCGACCCGCTGGAAGCCCAAGGTTGCACCCGTGTCGCTGACCAACGTCACCCACTCGTCGTCGGCGGCGCTGTCGTCGATCGGCCAGCCGGTGATGGCCGAGTAGAAGCCGGCGAGCTGACGCGGGCGGGGGCAGTCGATGGCCGTCCAGGCCAGCCGGGCGATTGCAGTCATGGGCCGCACTATGGCACAACGATCGTGGTCGATGGCGGTTCGTCGTGAGGGCTCTCTTCCCACCTCGGGTTCCAGCCGTCACCGCCGTCCGGGCCGCAGCCCGGCAGTCGCCACGATCGTCGGTGCAGCTCGGTCGGTCCGTGCTGGGCCAACGCCTGGACGTGGGCCGGCGCGGCGTAGCCCTTGTTCTCGGCCCACGCATAGCGAGGATGACTGGCGGACAGAGCCACCATGTGGTGGTCGCGCTCGGTCTTCGCCAGGACGCTCGCCGCGGCCACGACCGAGCAGCGGAGATCGGCCTTGACCTGGGTCACGACGGACGGGACCTCCGCGTCGTCGGCGGCATCGGTGTCGAACAACGACCCCTGCGGGGACGACGACAGCCAGTCGTGGTTGCCGTCGAGCAGCACGACGTCGGGGCGCTGGGGCAGCGCCGCCAGGGCCCGAAGACCAGCCAGGCGCAGCGCTGCGATGATCCCGAACGCGTCGATCTCGCCGGCTCCTGCATGGCCGACCGCGGACGCGACCGACCAGCGCCGGATCCGAGGGACCAGTCGGTTCCGGGCCTCCGGTGTCAACAGCTTGCTGTCGCGCAGCCCCGACGGCGTTCGACCGACGGGATCGGCGACCACCGCGACGCCGACGCTCACCGGACCGGCAAGTGCACCCCGGCCCACCTCGTCCATGCCGGCCACCAGGACATGCCCGTCACGCATAAGTGCTCGCTCGACCCGCACGCTGGGTGCCCGGCCCGCGGTCATGGCAGCACCGCTCCCTGCACCTGCACCGGCAGCGACGGCGGTCCGTCGCTCAGCAGCTCGGTCAGTCGCTCGACGAGGTCCGGTGGGGCAAGGAGATCCGGACAGGTGCGCAGCTCGTCGAGACAGAACCAGTGATGACCGCTGAGGTAGCGCCGCTCCAGCTCGGTGTGCCCACTGTCGTCGACCTCATGTCCGTCGACCCGCACGCAGTAGAACACCTCATCCTGGTCGTACAGCACGCCGTCGAAAGAGAAGACCAGGCTGCGCAGCCACACCGGGTCCCCGACGGCGTCGACCGACAGTCCGGTCTCCTCGCGCAGCTCACGCCGCGCCGCCGTGGCGTCGTCCTCGCCGTCGTCGACCCCACCGCCCGGGGCGTGCCAGATGACGTACTGCGGACGCGCCGGATCTCCCCCACGCAGCAGCAGCAGACGGTCGTCGGCGTCGAGGACGAGCACCCGCGCCGAGCGCCGTCGCACCGGTTCCATGACGGTCAGCGTAGGCGAGGCGGTTTTGCCGCTCACCAGAACACGACCGGCGGCTCGGCGATTCGTTCGCCGCGAAGAAACCGTGGCAGCAGGGTAGGCAGGGAGTCGGGGAAGAACCGTTCGACGCTGTGCCTGACCTGGTCGACCGACCACCACCGAGGCGGCCCATGCGCTGCCTGCTCCTCCGGTGTGCGGCCGGTCAACGACCAGGCAGGCACCTGGTCGAGCGCCACCCGCACCACCGTCTCGTCCTGCCACCACCACCCGTCGGCCCTGGGGTAGACCACGGTCCTGGTCCAGTGACCCACGACGACCTGCTCGACGCCGATCGCGACGCCGAGCTCCTCGTCCAGCTCGCGGACGGCCGCCGCCTCGGCCGTCTCGGCCGGCTCGATCCCGCCCCCGGGCAGCTCCCACCAGGGAGACCGCGACGGGCGGACGGGGTCGCACGTGGGGAGCAGGACCAGGTCGTGCCCGGGCGCGCTGAGCACGACCCGCACCGAGGCCCGTCTCGGCAGCGTGGCGAGGTCGACCGGCGGCCGCACGGTCAGCCCGGGTCGAGTCGATCGGTGAAGGTGTCCGGCGTGCCCAGCCAGGCGAGCCGGCTCAGCGGCCAGAACACGGCGACCGCCCGCCCGACGACGAGGTCCTCCGGCACGAACTGGGTGCGTCTGGGCTGGACCCGGGAGTCGCCGGACACCGTGCGATGGTCACCCATCACCCACAGCGAGCCCTCGGGGACCGTGACGTCGAACCGGCACTGGCCCTCCGGGCAGTCGGCTGGGTCGTCGCCAGGAAACAGGTAGGGCTCGTCGAGCGGCTGGCCGTTGACGGTCACCCGGCCCTGCGCGTCACAGCACGAGACCTCGTCACCTGCAACGCCGATGACCCGCTTCACCAGGTCGCCCTCGGTGCTCGACGGTGCCACGCCGACGAACTCCAGGAATCGGCGTACCGGGTTGGCGGACGCCGCGCGCGGCGCTCCCAGCCAGCCGCCCGGGTCCTCGAAGACCACGACGTCGCCACGGTCGATGTCGTCGAACCACAGCGACACCTTGCTCACCAGGATCCGGTCACCCTCGAGGAGGGTGTTCTCCATCGAACCGGAGGGGATGTAGAACGCCTGGGCGACGAAGGCCCGCACCAAGGCGGCGATGACCAGGCTGATCACGATGATGACCGCCGTCTCGACCACGACGTGTCGCTGCCGACGGGGCCGCACGACCGACTCCTCGGGGTCAGTCACTGGTCAGCCACCCGTCCACCACGGGTCGGTCACTGCTCGGTCACTGGTCGGTCAGACCGGGCTGGCTGAAGGTGTCCGGAGCCGGCAGGGGGGCGAAGTGGCTGAACGGCCAGACGACCAGAAAGGCCTTGCCGACCACGTGGTCGATCGGGATCGTCCCACCCCCGGGGTCACCCAGGTGGTAGCGAGAGTCCGACGACGCTCCTCGGTGGTCGCCCATCACCCAGACCCGGCCCTCGGGCACGACGACGTCGAACTGCTGCTCCGAAGGCTTGTCACCGGGGAACAGGTACGTCTCGTCCAGGGGCACGCCGTTGACCTGGATCCGCCCCTGCTTGTCGCAGCACTTCACCCGGTCGCCGGGGATCCCGATGACCCGCTTGATGAAGTCCTTCTCGTTGGGCGTGGCGAAGCCGAACGCTCCGGCGATCGTCGACACGACCTTGGCCACCGGGTTGGAGGGCTCGGCGATCTGCACCTCCGGAGTCCAGGAGTCGACGCCGTTGAAGACGATGACGTCACCGCGCTCGATGTCGCCCAGCCGGTAGACCATCCGGTTGACCAGGACCCGGTCGCCGACCTGGAGAGTGTTCTCCATGGACCCGGAGGGGATGTAGAAAGCCTGCACCAGGAAGGTCTTGAGCAGCAGTGCCAAGGCCAGCGCGATCAGAACGAGTACGGGGAGCTCTCGCCAGAACGAGCCCGAGTGGGACCGTTTGCGGCGGTGTCCTGACGGGCGGATGTCTCCGACGGCGGCCCCGGCCGGCGACGACGGTGGCGTCGTATCGGTGGAGTCCATGGTGACCGGAAGCCTATGCGGCGCCCGGTGGTCGGCGAGACGCCACGCTCAGTCGCCGACGACGTTGTCGCGTCGCTCCTTGATCTTGGCTGCCTTGCCCCGGCGGTCGCGCAGGTAGTAGAGCTTCGCCCGGCGGACGTCACCCCGGCGGACGACCTCGATCTTCTCGAGCACCGGGGAGTGGACGGGGAAGGTCCGCTCGACGCCGACGCCGTAGCTGATCTTGCGCACGGTGAAGGTCTCGCGAACCCCACCGCCGGAGCGACGCATCACGACGCCCTGGAAGACCTGGATCCGGCTCTTGTTGCCTTCGATGACCCGGACGTGCACCTTCAGCTCGTCACCGGGGCGGAACTGCGGGAGGTCGCTGCGCAGTGAGGCTGCGTCCACGGAGTCGAGCGTGTGCATGTCTGCTCCTCGAAGGCGCCACAGGTCACCCACGGTTCGCGGGGATGAGTGCGGCTGCAAGAGACCCCCCTGTGGCAGGGCGGTAGCCGCGACCCCCGAGTGTGCCACAGCGGCCGATTCCCCGCGAAATCGCCGGTCTCGGCGTACCCGGGCGAAGGATCTGGCTCAGTCTGCGGGTGGCCGGTCGCTGAACCCCTCGCCACTGGCGTACCAGCCCAGGGTCTCCAGGAGCTCCAGGTCGTGGGGGTCGCAGTGCGCTGGAGGGTAGCAACGCAGGAGGTCCGGTCGCACCGACGCCGTCCGCCGCAGTGCCTCGTCACGACGCCAACGGGCGATCTGCTGATGGTGCCCAGACTGCAGGACCGCCGGGACGGTCCTCGTGCGCCACACCGCCGGCTTGGTGAACACGGGGTACTCGAGCAGCCCGTCGTTGTGCGACTCCTCCGCGAGGGAGTCGACGTTGCCCAAGACTCCCGGCAGGAGCCGAGAGACCGCCTCGATCATGGCCAGCGCGGCCACCTCGCCCCCGTTGAGGACGTAGTCGCCCAGTGAGAGCTCGTCGACCTGCCACGCCTCGCGGGCCTGCTCGACGACTCGTTGGTCGATGCCCTCGTAGCGCCCGCAGGCGAAGGCGATCGACGGCACGCTGGCGAGCTCGACCGCGTCGGACTGCCGAAACGGTCGACCCGCCGGGGTGGGAACGACCAACCTCGGTCGAGGGCCCCCTGCGCCACCCACCTCGTGGTGCACCCGGACGAGGGCGGCCCCCCATGGCTCGGGCTTCATCACCATGCCGGCCCCGCCGCCGTACGGGGTGTCGTCGACGGTCCGGTGGCGGTCGGTGGTGAAGTCACGTAGGTCGTGCACCCGGACGTCGATGAGCCCGGCGGACCTCGCCCGGCCCAGCAGGGACACCTCGAGCGGCACGAAGTACTCCGGGAACACGGTGATCACGTCGAAGCGCACGTCAGGCACCGGCGTCCAGCTGCAGCAGCCCGTCCGGGGGGTCGATGACCAGGCGCCCGGGCTCGACGACAGGGACGATCGACGTCACAAAGGGGACCAGGACGTCACCCCCGCTGTCGGGGCGGACCACGAGGAGGTCCTGGCCACCCAGGTGGACGACCTCGACGACGCGCCCGACCGCGTCACCGGAGACGGTGACGACCGAGGCGCCGACCAACTGGTGGTCGTAGAACTCGTCGTCGTCCGCGGGGCGCTCGTCCGGGTCGATCGGCGTGTGCAGCAGCAGCCCGCGAAGCCGCTCGGCCGCGGTTCGGTCGTCGACACCCTCGAAGTGCACGAGCAGACGTCCGGAGTGCGCCCGACTGCTCGCAACGGTCAACGGCCCGTTGTCGGCGGTCAGCACCGACCCGGAGGCGAAGCGGCGCTCGGGCTCGTCCGTACGCACCTCGACGGCGACGTCACCACGCACCCCATGTGGCCGGCCGACCCGGCCGACCACCACCGTCGCCTCCTCGGCCGCGGCCGGGCGAGGCTCCGGAGACGTCGGTGACTGGGCAGCCACGGTCGCCGCTGGGGCCTAGCGCGAGCCGACGGTGTCGACGAAGTCGACCCGGGTCCGGTGCCCAGCCAGGGCGTCCACGACCGTGCGCAGTGATCCGGCGGTGCGGCCGCCGCGGCCGATGACCCGGCCGAGGTCGTCGGGGTGCACCCGCACCTCGACCATCGAGCCACCGTGCCGCTGGCGCCGGGTCCGCACACTCACGTCGTCGGGGTTGTCGACGATGCCGCGCACCAGGTGCTCCAACGCGTCGGAGACCATGTCAGGCCTTGCCCTCGTCCGCGGCAGCCTCGTCGGGGACGGTCTCGGCAGCGGTCTGCTCGACCTCCGGTTCCGGAGCAGCCTCGGCAGCCACTTCGGCCTCGGCCGGGGCTTCGACCTCGGTGGGAACCTCCGCGGCCGCCGGCTCGGCTGCCGGCTGGGCCGCCTGTTCCGGAGCAGCATCGACCGGGTCGGCCTTGGCCGGCTTCGGGGCCTTGGCCTTCTTGGGCGTCGTCGCGGCCGCGGTGGGCTCAGCGGCGCCGTCCTTGACCGCGGCCTCGAACACGGCTCGCTTGTCCTGCTTGGGCTCGGCCATCTTCATCGGCGGCGGCGCCGGCTCGCCCTTGAACTGCTGCCAGTCACCGGTGACCCGCAGCAGCGCGGCCACGGCCTCGGTCGGCTGGGCGCCGACCCCGAGCCAGTACTGGACCCGCTCGGAGTCGACCTTGATCACCGACGGGTCGTGCAGCGGGTGGTACTGGCCGATCTCCTCGATCGCCCGACCGTTGCGCTTGGCCCGGGCGTCGGCGATGACGATGCGGTAGTGCGGCTCACGGATCTTGCCGATCCGCTTGAGCTTGATCTTGACAGCCACGGGGTGTGGGTCTCCTGGTTCTGGTCGCAGCCGGAACGGGCCGCGTGTGGGGAACGCAGGCCGTGCTCGGCGGGGGGACTCGACGAACCGACGGGTGAGAGGGCCCGCGGTCGGTCGGGTACGAGCGGGGAGTCTAGCCGCAGCACCCCTCCGGTCGACAATCCGCCCGCCCCCGGGCGAGGGAAGCGGTCAGCTCGAGCTGGGCGGCAGCAGCTTGGTGAACTCCGGGGGCAGCTGCAGGTCGGCCGGGACGCCGGGGGCCGGTGTGGCCAGCCGCTCCTGCTCCTGGCGCTCCTGCTGGGCCCGCTTGGCCGGGTTGCCGCTGCGGGCCTTGCCCTTGCCGGCCTTGCCCTTGCCGGACTTGGCCTTGCCCCGCTTTCCGGGACCGGGCATCCCTCCCATGCCCGGGATCCCCGGCATGCCCCCACGGGACATCGAGCTCATCATCTTGCGCGCCTCGAGGAACCGGTTGACCAGCTGGTTGACGTCGCTGACCTGGGTCCCGGACCCGCGGGCGATCCGGGTCCGGCGGGAGGCGTTGAGGATCTTCACGTCGACCCGCTCGGCCGGCGTCATGGACAAGATGATCGCCTGGACCCGGTCGAGCTCGCCCTCGTCGATGTCGTTGATCTGGTCCTTGAAGTCACCCATCCCGGGCAGCATCCCGAGCATCTTGCTCAGCGAGCCCATCTTGCGGACCGCCTGCAGCTGGGACAGGAAGTCCTCCAGGGTGAAGGCCGTGCCCGTGCTGATCTTGGCCGCCATGGCCTCGGCCTGGTCGCGCTCGAAGACCCGCTCCGCCTGCTCGATCAGGGTGAGCAGGTCGCCCATGCCGAGGATGCGCGAGGCCATCCGCTCCGGGTGGAAGACGTCGAAGTCCTCGACCTTCTCACCGTTGGAGGCGAACATGATCGGCTTGCCGGTGACACCGCGGACCGAGAGCGCCGCCCCGCCGCGGGCGTCGCCGTCGAGCTTGGTGAGCACGATCCCGTCGAACCCGACGCCTTCGGAGAAAGCGGTCGCCGTGGCGAGGGCGTCCTGGCCGACCATCGCGTCGAGGACGAACAGGATCTCGTCGGGGTTGACGGCGTCGCGGATGTCCTTGGCCTGCTGCATCAGCTCGGCGTCGACACCGAGCCGACCCGCAGTGTCGACGACCACGACGTCGAACAGCTTGGCCCGCGCCTCGGCGAGCCCGTTGCGAGCCACGGCCACCGGGTCGCCGACGCCGTTGCCCGGCTCGGGGGCGAACACCGGGACACCGGCCCGCTCCCCCGTCACCTGCAGCTGGTTGACGGCGTTGGGTCGCTGCAGGTCCGCGGCGACGAGCAGAGGGGTGTGCCCCTGCTGCTTGAGCCAGTGGCCGAGCTTGCCGGCAAGGGTGGTCTTGCCGGTGCCCTGGAGCCCGGCCAGCAGGATCACCGTGGGCGGGTTCTTCGCGAAGCGCACCCGGCGGGTCTCGCCGCCGAGGACGGTGACGAGCTCATCGTTGACGATCTTCACGACCTGCTGACCGGGGTTCAGCGCCTGGGAGACCTCGGTTCCCCGGGCCCGCTCGCGGACGGCAGCGACGAACTCCTTGACCACAGGCAGAGCGACGTCGGCCTCGAGCAGCGCCACCCGGATGTCGCGCAGCGTGGCGTCGAGGTCGGCGTCGGAGAGCTTGCCTTTGCCACGCAGCGACTTGAGCGTGGTGTTCAGGCGGTCGGAGAGCGTGGTGAACAAGGGAATCGAGAGCCTTCGCAGGGTGAGACGGGCGCAGGACGGGTCCGGCACGGTTGCGGAAGGAAGCCTAACCGCCACCGGGGGCGGTCGGTCAGACCCGGCCCCGCGGCTCCCCGCCGGCGTCCCGTTCGGGGGCCTGGACGACGAAGGGTGCCGAGGAGTCCTCGTTGTCGACGAGCAGGCTCGCCCTACACTCCGGATGGCAGGCGGTCAGGTACAGCCGCTGGCCCTCGACGTAGCGGTCGTCTGACGTCGTTCGCCTTCGCGGTGCGACTCCGTCCCGCACCTGCCAACGACGCGTCGCCTCTGCGAACGAGACCCTGAGGAACACCGAGAAGTCCCACTCCCCGACGAGCTCGTCACGATGCAGGAAGATCCCGTCGACCACCAGGATCGACCCGACCTCCGCCACGGCCATGGGGTGGTCCACCGGGGCGTCCGAGGCCAGGTCGAAGACCGCGACCCGGTAGCGCAGCGTGCCACCGGCCACCAGCGGGTCCAGGAGCGATCGCCGGAACGCCGGGTAGTCGTAGGATTCCAGGAAGAAGCCCTCAGGACTTCGGCGTCCGCGCCGGTAGCGCTCGCGGGCGGGGCGGTGGAACCCGTCGATCCCGGCCCGGATCACCGGCACGTCCTCGTGCCGCAGGCGGGCGGCCAGCTCGTCGGCGAAGAAGGTCTTGCCCGCGCCGTCCACACCGTCCACGGCCACCCGGGTGACGGGCCACCGGCGGTGTCGCAGCACCGCCGCGGTGACCGTGTCGAGCAGGTGCGCCCGCTGCGAGCTCACCCGAGCAGCGCGTCGACGAACTCCACCGGGTCGAACGGGGCCAGGTCGTCGGGGCCCTCGCCGAGTCCGATCAGCTTCACCGGCACGCCCAGCTCGGACTGCACTGCGGCCACGATCCCGCCCTTGGCCGTGCCGTCGAGCTTGGTGAGCACGATCCCGGTGACGTCGACGGCCTCGGCGAAGACCCGGGCCTGGGTCAGCCCGTTCTGGCCGGTGGTCGCGTCGAGCACCAGCAGCACCTCGGTGACCGACGCCTGCTTCTCCACGACCCGCTTGATCTTCCCCAGCTCGTCCATCAGACCCGACTTGGTGTGCAGCCGGCCGGCCGTGTCGACGATCACGACGTCGACCTCCTGCTCGACGCCTGCGGCGACCGCCTCGAACGCGACACTGCCCGGGTCGCCACCCTCGGGACCACGGACCACCGGAACGCCGACCCGGTCGCCCCAGGTCTGCAGCTGCTCGGAGGCGGCCGCTCGGAACGTGTCGGCAGCGCCGAGCAGGACGTCAGTGTCCTCGGCCACGAGTAGCCGGGCGAGCTTCCCGGTGGTCGTGGTCTTTCCGGTGCCGTTGACGCCGACCACCATGACGACCGCAGGGCTGCCGTCGCCTCCGACCAGGGAGAGGGAACGATCCGCGTCGCGCCCGACCAGGTCGAGCAGCTCCTCACGGAGCAGCGCCTGGACGGCGGCGGGTGTCTGGGCCCCCTCGACCCGGACCCTCGTCCGCAGGCGATCGACCAGCGAACGGCTGGCCTCGACGCCGAGGTCGGCACTGATCAGGGTGTCCTCGACGTCCTCCCAGTCGGCGTCGTCGAGGTGGTCGCGGGACAGGACGGCCAGCAGCGCTCGGCCGAGCACCGACTGGGACCCGGCCAGCCGCGCGCGCAGCCGCTGCAACCGGGTGGCCGCGGGTTCGGGCCGCTCGAGGACCGCCGTTCCCCCCGAGCCGTCGGCGTCGGGGAGCGGCACGCTCTCGACGGTGCGAAGCGGGGTGTCCCTCGGCTCACTCGCGTCGTCACCGACGCCGGGCACGTGGTCTGCGGGCCGCGGCCCCGGGCGCCCGGCACGGCGCCGTGGGGCGAGCAGTGCGGCTCCGGCGACCACCACGACCACGACGGCCGCAAGCACGAGCAGGGCGATCCAGAGCGGTTCCACGGGTCAGGCTCCTGAGGGGACGTCGAGCATCCGTCGGGCCAGCAGCCCGAACGCGGCGGACAGCAGCGGCACCACGACCAGGACGAGCCCGGGCGCGACCGAGAAGGCGAGCACGGTGGAGCCCAGCGATCCGAAGAAGACCAGGAGGCTGGCCAGCCCCATGCGGCCACCGAGGTCTCGAGTGACGAACCTGAAGCCGAACACGGCGGCCAGCGCCGGCAGCGGCAGCCCGAGCAGGCCGACCGCGCTGGTCCCGTCGGCGTCTCGCAGCGGAACCACGAGGATCGCCCAGGCCAGCAGCCCGGCCAGCGCCGCCACCGACACCACGGCGAACACGAGCACCCCCATCCGGTACGGAGGGACCGGGGGCTGGTTCACGCGGACTCGGCCTCGCGCAGCCGTTGGCTGATCACCGCACTGACCCCGTCACCACGCATCGAGACCCCGTACAGGGCGTCGGCGACCTCCATCGTGCGCTTCTGGTGGGTGATCACGATCAGCTGGCTGTTCTCGCGCAGCTCCTCGTAGATCTCCAGCAAGCGCCCCAGGTTGGTGTCGTCGAGGGCCGCCTCGACCTCGTCGAGCACGTAGAACGGGCTCGGACGGGCCTTGAACAGCGCGATCAGGAAGGCCACCGCGGTCAGCGAGCGCTCGCCGCCGGACAACAAGGACAGCCGCTTGACCTTCTTGCCGGGCGGTCGGGCCTCGATGTCCACCCCGGAGGCCAGCATGTCGGTGGGGTCGGTGAGCAGGAGTCGCCCTTCACCCCCGGGGAAGAGTCGGGCGAACACGTCGACGAACTCACGCTCGACGTCGCGGTAGGCCTCGGTGAAGACCTGCTCGACGCGCTCGTCGACCTCGCGCACGATGTCCATGAGGTCGCGCCTGGTCTTCTTGAGGTCCTCCAGCTGCTCGGTCAGGAACTGCTGGCGCTCCTCCAGGGCTGCGTACTCCTCCAGCGCCAACGGGTTGACCTTGCCGAGCAGGGCGAGCTGGCGCTCGGCGGCCCGAAGCCGCTTCCCCTGCTGCCCGCGGTCGTAGGGCTGGGGGGTCGGCGGCACGTCGGGCTCGGGATCACCGGGCGCCACACCCGACGGCGGGACCAGCTGCTCGGGGCCGTAGTCGGCGAGCAGCGAGTCGACGTCGATCCCGAGCTCCTCCACCGCCCGCGTCTCCGCCTGCTCGATCCGCAGCCGCTGCTCGGTGCGTGCGACCTCGTCGCGGTGGACGGAGTCGGTGAGCTGGTCCAGCTCACCCTCGAGCTCGCGCAGACGCAGCCGCACCACGCCAAGCTCGGCGTCCTGGGCCTCGCGGGTGCGCTGGGCCTCGTCGCGCTCGACCGCCGCCAGCGCCAACGAGGTCTCCAGGCGGGACAGGACGACGTCGGTCGCCGAGACGACCGCCGCGGCGACCGCGGCCTCCCGAACGGCACGCTCCCGACGCAGCCGAGCCCGCTCGCGAGCCTCGCGCTCGACCTGGGCCGCCCGGTCGAGCTGGTCGGCCCGGCCGGCCAGGCCGGCGACCCGCTCCTCGACCGTGCGGACCCGCAGGCGGGCCTCGGTCTCGCTGGCCCGTGCCTGCGCCGCGGCCAGGGCGAGCGCGTCGCGCTCGTCGGCCGACGGCTCCTCGACCTCAGGGGCGTCCTGGGCGGCGGCAAGACGCTGCTCCAGCTCGGCCAGGGCCTGCGCATCGCCGTCTCGGGCCGCACGAGCGGTGTCGATGGTGACCTGCAGCCGCTCGGCCTCCCCGGCCGCAGCCCGGGCAGCCGAGCCGAGCTGGCCGAGCTGCTCGGCGACCGCGGCGAGCCGGGCATCGGACTCGTGCAGCTGGGCGAGCGCAGCGTCGACCCGGCCCGAGGCGACCTCGCGCTCCTGGGCGAGACCGGCCAGGGAGAAGCGCAGCTGCTCGCTGCGGTGGGACGCCGCCTCGAGAGCCGCGGCTGCCTCGTCGACGGCGGCCTGGACCTCGAGCAGGCTCGGGGTCGCGCTGGAGCCCCCGGCCGCGAACCGCCGCCCGAGGACGTCGCCGTCCCGGGTGACCGCCACCACCTCGGCGTGCTCCTGCACCAGAGCCCGGGCCGACGCGAGCCCGTCGACCACGGCCACCCGCTCGAGCAGGGCGGTCAGCGTGGCCTGGATCTGGGTCGGGGCGGTCACCAGGTCGATCGCGTAGTGGGTGCCCTGGGGCAAGACCGGCCAGGACTGCCGCGGCTGCTCCGGTGCACCGCCCACCACGAGCCCGGTGCGCCCCGCGTCGTCGTCCTTGAGCCGGCGGATCGCATCGACCGCGGAGCCCACCGACTCCACGACGACGGCGTCGGCAGCCGACCCCAACGCTGCGGCGACCGCGGTCTCGGCGCCCGGCTGCACCGACAGCAGGGCCGCGACCGACCCGAGCAACCCACTGACCCGGGTGTCTGCGGCTAGCAGCGCGCCAGCGCCGTCCTTGGGCGCGAGGCCCATCTCGAGGGCCTCCTTGCGGGCCGTGGCCGCACTGCGGGCCCGCTCGGCCTCGCGCTCCTCCTCGCGCAGCGCGGCGATCCGCTCGTCGGCCGCGGCCAGGGCGGCCAGGGCGCTGTCGTGCTCGGAGTCGAGGTCGACCTCGCCGGCGTCCATGCCGGCGATCCGCGACTCGAGTGCGGCGAACTCCTGCTGCGCGCGGTCGGCCCGGGCCCGGGCCTCGTCGAGCGCGGCGGTCAGGCGGGCGATCTCGGCGTCCCCTGCCTCTACCGTGCTGCGCCGCCCGTTGACCTGGCCGGCCAGCCGGGCCAGCCCCTCGCGGCGGTCGGCGATGGCCCGCAGCAGCGCCGCCAGGCGGCGCTCCTCGGTCGCCAGGGCGGTCTCGGCGTCGTGGCGCAGCGCCTCGGCCTCCTTCAGGCTCAGCCGACCCGCCTCGACCTGTCCGGCGAGCTCGGCCTCCTGCGCTCGCACCTCCATCGCCTGCGCCTCGAGCGCGTCCGGGTCGGGACCAAGCCGGTCGTCGTCGGGCAGGGTGGCCAGCTGCCGCACCCGCTCTGCGGCCAGCGAGGCGGTGCCGCGCATGCGCTCGCGCAGACCGGACAGCCGGTACCAGGTCTCCTGGGCGGCGGTGACGATCGGCAACGCGGCCGACGCGGCCTGCTCCAGCTCGGTCTCCTGGCCGCGTGCTGCGGCCAGCGCCGTCTCGACCCCGGAGCGACGCTCGAGCAGGGCGGTCTCGTCGGCCACCTCGGCGTCCAGCGCTCCGCGCAGGGTGACCAGGTCGTCCGCGAGCAGACGCAGCCGGGCGTCGCGGACGTCGGCCTGGATGACCGCAGCTCGGCGGGCCACCTCCGCCTGGCGGCCCAGCGGCTTGAGCTGGCGGCGCAGCTCGGCCGTCAGGTCGGTCAACCGGACGAGGTTGGCCTCCATCGCCTCCAGCTTGCGCAGCGCCTTCTCCTTGCGCTTGCGGTGCTTGAGGACACCAGCGGCCTCCTCGATGAACCCCCGCCGGTCCTCAGGGGTCGCGGACAGCACGGAGTCCAGCTGCCCCTGCCCCACGATGACGTGCATCTCCCGCCCGATGCCGGAGTCCGACAGCAGCTCCTGGACGTCGAGCAGTCGGACGGTCTCCCCATTGATCGCGTAGTCGGAGCCGCCGTTGCGGAACATCGTGCGGCTGATCGTCACCTCGGCGTAGTCGATCGGCAGGGCGCCGTCGCTGTTGTCGATGGTGAGGACGACCTCGGCCCGACCCAGCGGCGGGCGCCCGGAGGTTCCGGCGAAGATGACGTCTTCCATCTTGCCGCCACGCAGGGACTTGGCCCCTTGCTCGCCCATCACCCACGAGAGCGCGTCGACCACGTTGGACTTGCCGGAACCGTTGGGTCCGACGACACAGGTGATGCCGGGTTCGAAGCGCAGCGTCGTGGCCGACGCAAACGACTTGAAACCCCGCAGGGTGAGGTTCTTCAGGTACACCGGGGCGACTCTACCGGCAGGGAACCGGCGGTTCCGGGAGGGACGTCAGGCCAGGACCGGGGCCCCGCCCGACACGGTCGAGGTGACGTCGAGGGTCAGCAGGTCACCCGGCACGGTCGCGGCAGCCAGGGCGTCGTTCTCGGCCCGCAGGCGCAGCACCTCGGCCTCCAGGTCGCGCACGCGACAGCGCAGCGAGGCCAGCTGGGCCGCTACCACAGGATCGCTTCCGCCGACGTGGCCGAGGAGCGCCTTTGCCATGGTGAGGAACCTTTCAACAGCGGCCGAAACGAGTGCGAGTCGAGGTCGGACCGGCGGGTCGGGGCGAGCTGCCACCCGGGCCGGGCCTGGTTCGGGGAAGTCCCTCCAGGGTCGCACCCGGCGTCGGCCAGGTCAAGGAATGGTCACGGCGCGCTCCCCCGAACGGGTGAGCGCCGTCGCCTCCGGCCGGGCGGCTGGCAGTGCGGGCACAGGAAGGACGAGCGGTTCATGAAGGCCTCGCGTCGGATCGGCGTCCCGCACCGGTCGCACGGCAGGCCCTCTCGGCCGTAGGCGTGCAGCGAGCGCTCGAAGTAGCCGCTGTCCCCGTTGACGTGCACGTACAGGGCGTCGAAGGACGTCCCGCCCGCCTCCAGCGCCTCGGCCATGACCTCCGAGGCCGCCTGCAGCACCCCACGCGCCTGGGCGGCGGTCAGCTGCTGGGTCGGCCGTGCGTGGTGCAGCCGCACGCGCCACAGGGCCTCGTCGGCGTAGATGTTGCCGATCCCCGACACCAGGGTCTGGTCGAGGAGCGCCCGCTTGACCTGGGTGCGCCGACGGCGCAGGGCCCGGGAGGTCGCCGGGAGGTCGTACCCGGGCTCGAACGGGTCGAGTGCCAGCCCGCGCAGCGAGTCGGGTACCCCGTCGGTGGCCAGCGGCTCCAGCCACACGCCGCCGAACGTCCGCTGGTCGACGAACCGAAGCTCGTCGACGCCGTCCGCGAAACGCCAGCGCACCCGAAGGTGCGGCTCGTCCGGCGCGGGGGCAGGGGCCACCCGGAACTGTCCGCTCATGCCGAGGTGGGCGACCAGGCCCCCCTCGCCGTCGTCCAGGGGCAGCCACAGGTACTTGCCCCGGCGACGCGGCACCGCGAACGACCTGCCGGCCAGCCGCGCCGACAGGTCGCGTGCTCCGGCCACATGACGCCGGACCGCACGGGGGTGGAGCACCTCGACCGCCTCGATCGGTCGTCCGACGACGTGGGCGACCAGCCCTCGTCGGACGCTCTCGACCTCGGGGAGCTCAGGCACCCGGCGGGGCGTCGCGCAGCTGGCGCCAGGTGACGGCGGCCGCCTGCTGCTCGGCCTCCTTCTTCGACCCGCCCTCCCCGCGGCCGAAGTCGCGGCCGCCGAGGACCACCGTCGCGGTGAACGACTTGGCGTGGTCGGGGCCGCTGTCGGTCACCCGGTACTCGGGCACGCCCAGGCCCAGGGTCGCGGTGACCTCCTGCAGGCTGGTCTTCCAGTCGAGCCCGGCCCCGAGGGACGCGGCCGCGTGCATGACCGGGTCGAACTGCTGGTGCACGAACTGCGCGGCCCGGGGGATGCCGCCGGACAGGTAGACCGCCCCGATCAGGGCCTCCAGGGTGTCCGCGAGGATCGACGCCTTGTCCCGGCCCCCGGTGGACTCTTCGCCCTTGCCCAGCCTCACGTAGGAGCCCAGCTCGAGTCCCCGACCGACCTCCGCGAGGGCACGCATGTTGACCACCGCGGCCCGCAGCTTGGCCAGCTGGCCCTCCGGCAGGTCGGGGTGCTCGCGGTAGAGGGCGTCGGTGACGACCACCCCGAGCACGGAGTCGCCGAGGAACTCCAGCCGCTCGTTGGTGGGGATCCCACCGTTCTCGTAGGCGTACGAGCGATGGGTCAGGGCCTGCTCGACGAGGGCGGGCTCGACCTCGACCCCGAGCCGGGCCATCAGCTGCGAAGGCGGGTTCGGCCACGGCGACGCCGCCGGGGCAGGCACGGCACTCAACGGACCGACGTCAGACGTCGAGGACCTGGCGCTTGGCGTAGGTGCCGCAGGTCGGGCACGCCACGTGCGGCAGCTTCGGCTCGCGGCACCGGTCGCAGGTGACGACCGTGATCGGCGCGGCCTTCCACTGCGAGCGCCGGGCGCGGGTGTTGCTGCGCGAGGTCTTCCGCTTCGGGACGGCCATCGTCAGCCTCTTTCCTTGGAGTCTTCGGGCAGCTGGAGCAGTGCGGCCCATCGGGGGTCGAGCTGGTCGTGGTGGTGCTCCGGGTCGTCGGCCAGGCGAGCGCCACAGGTGGCGCACAGACCCGGGCAGTCGTCCCGGCACAGCGGTTGCAGCGGCAGCGCCAGCACGACGGCGTCGCGCAGCACCGGTTCGAGGTCGACGAGGTCGTCCTCGAGCTGCGGGGTCTCGTCGTCGTCAGCCGACGCCGACCCAGGGTAGGCGTACAGCTGCTGGACCTCGATCCCGAGCGGCTGCTCGACCGGTTCCAGGCACCGCACGCACGCCCCGTGGGCGGCAGCGGAGACGGTACCGGTCACCAGCACACCCTCCATCACCGACTCCAGCCGAAGGTCCAGCTGGAGGTCGCTGCCGGGGGGAACACTGATGACGTCGAGTCCGAGATCCTCCGGCGCCGGCACCGTGGCCGAAAGGGTGCGCATCTGTCCTGGACTTCGCGGCAACGTCGCGGTGTCGAGCACCAGCGGCGCGCGCGGGTCGAGGCGGGACACGGTCTTCCTCACCAGCAGGCTGACAGGGAGGTCCCGGACGAGACCAACCCGGTGAGGGTAGCCGAGGGCGCAGGCTTCGCCCAAACCGGCGGGGACGCGTCACCGGCCCCGACGCCGGTCAGGGGGTCTCGGGCTGGTCCGGGTCCGGCAGGTCGAGGTCGGCGAGCTCCTCGACGGCGCGCCGGCCCTGGATCTTCTCCCGTCCGCGACGGACGGCCTCCATGGTCTTGCCCAGGACGATCTCGAAGTTGGCGAGCTTGGCGTCGATGTAGTCGTCGATCTCCCGATGCATGGAGGCCGCCTCCTGCTCGGCGGTGTCGATGATCCGACCCGCCTCGCGCTCGGCCTGGGCCAGGACCTCGGTCTCGGAGACCAGGTGCATGCGCTCGGACTGCGCCGCGGCCACGATGTCGTCGGCCCGCCCTTGGGCAGCCGCAATCACTCCGTCGGCGTCGCCGAGCAGGGCGTCAGCCCGTGAGAGGTCCGCCGGCAGCCGGTGGCGGATCTCCTCGACGAGGTCCAGCACCTCCGCGCGGTTCAGCACGCACGACGACGACATCGGCATCGACCGCGCACCGGCCACCATCGCCGCGAGCTCGTCGAGCTTGTCGTTGACGTCCACCGGTCCTCCTGGTCTCACTTCTGGTTGCGGGGCCGTTCGGCCAGCCGCTGCCGCAGTGCGGCGTCGACGCCCTCCGGGACGAGGCCGGAGATGTCACCACCGTATGCCGCCACCTCCTTGAGCAGGCTGGACGACAGGAACGAGTACACCGGGTTGGTGGCCACGAAGAAGGTGTCGACGTCAGCCAGCCGGTGGTTCATCTGGGCCATCTGCAGCTCGTAGTCGAAGTCGCTGACCGCCCTGATCCCCTTGACGATCGCCCCGATGCCGCGCTGCGCGCAGTAGTCGCCGAGCAGTCCCTCGAACCCCTCGACGACGAGGTTCTCCAGGTGCGGCGCGGCTCCCCTGATCAGCTCGATCCGCTCGTCGACCTCGAACATGCCCCGCTTGTTGGAGTTGTGCAGGACGGCGACGTACACCGTGTCGGCCAGCCGGCTCGCCCGCTCGATGATGTCGAGATGCCCGTTCGTGAGCGGGTCGAACGAGCCAGGACACACCACCGACAGCATGCGCCCACTCCCTCGAGCGCCGACCTCAGGCGCCATCGGCGCGACCGTACCAAAGCGTGGCCTCGCCGTACCGACGCGAGCGGGTCGCCAGCAGTCCAATGGGCCACCGAGGACCGGCCCCACGGGTGGCCCGCTCGACCACCACCACCGCATCCGGCCCGAGCCAGGACCGGTCGACGAGCGCCTCGAGGGCTGCGGCGACCTCGTCGTCGTCGGTCGCGTAGGGCGGGTCCAGGTAGACGACGTCGAACGGCGCCCCGGGTGGGCCGGCGAGGAAGGCCTCGACCGTCGTGCGGTGCAGCGCGACGTCGGTGAGCCCCAGGGTCGCGACGTTCTCGCGGGCGGCGTGCCAGGCCGGCCGCTCGCTCTCGACGAGCACGACCGGAGCGGCGCCGCGCGAGGCCGCCTCCAGACCGACCGCACCGGACCCGGCGTACAGGTCGAGGAAGCCCCTGCCCGACCAGTGGCCCAGCTCGGCCTCCAACGAGCTGAACAGCGCCTCCCGCGCCCGAGCCGACGTCGGGCGGGTGGCAAGCCCCGCGGGAACCACGAGCCGTCGACCGCGCGCGCTCCCGGCGACGATCCGGGTCATGCCTTGTCCAGGTAGTCGGCGCCGTCGGACGCCGACACCCGACGCACGGCCTGCGCCAGCGCCGGGTGCGACTCCAGCTCCGGGTCGCTCTCGACCACGGCGACGGCGTCAGCGCGGGCCTGGGTGATCACCGCCTCGTCCCGCAGGACGCGCAGCAGGCGCAGGCTCGACCGACGACCGGCCTGGGACGTCCCGAGCACGTCGCCCTCACGCCGCTGCTGCAGGTCCAGCTGGGACAGCACGAATCCGTCGGTCGTGGCCGCGACCGCGTCCAGCCGCTCCCGCGCCGGCGTGCCCGGCGGCGCCTCGGTCACGAGCAGGCACAGTCCGGGCGCGCGGCCGCGTCCGACCCGGCCGCGCAGCTGGTGCAGCTGGGAGACGCCGAACCGGTCAGCATCGGCGATGACCATCACGGTGGCGTTGGGGACGTCGACCCCGACCTCGATCACCGTCGTGGCGACCAGCACGTCGAGCCGCCCCTGGGTGAACGCCTGCATGGTCTCGTCCTTGTCGTCCGACGGCATCCGGCCGTGCAGCATGCCCACCCTCAGTCCGGACAACGGGCCCGCGGTGAGCTCGGCGACGAGGTCGAGCACAGCGGTCGGCGGTCGGCGGTCCGGGGCCCCCGGTTCGCCCTCCAGCTGCGAGGCGTCGTCCTCGCGGTCACGGGCCGGGTCGGTGTCGCCGATCCGCGGAGCGACGACGTACGCCTGGTGCCCGGCCTCGACCTCCTCGCGCAGGCGTTCCCAGGTGCGGGTCAGGTAGTGCGGCTTGTCCGCGGTGGGGACGACGTGGGTCGCGATGGGTGAGCGTCCGGACGGCAGCTCGGTGAGCGTGGAGACCTCGAGGTCGCCGAACACGGTCATCGCGACCGTCCGCGGGATCGGGGTCGCCGTCATCACCAGCACGTGAGGAGGCCGCTCGGCCTTGGCCCGCAACGCGTCGCGCTGCTCGACGCCGAACCGGTGCTGCTCGTCGACCACGACGAGCCCGAGGTCGAAGAAGTCCACGTGCTCCTGGAGCAGGGCGTGGGTGCCCACGACGATCCCGGCGTCACCCGAAGCCGTGTCGAGCAGCGCCTGGCGGCGGGCAGCGCTGCTCTGGGAGCCGGTCAGCAGGGCCACGGTCGTGCCCTGGTCATCGCCGCCGAGCCGGCCACGTTGGGCCAGCGGCCCCAGCAGCTCGGTGATCGAGCGGAAGTGCTGCTGGGCCAGGACCTCGGTCGGGGCGAGCAGCGCTGACTGGCCCCCTGCGTCGACGACGGTGAGCATCGCCCGGATGGCCACCAGGGTCTTGCCCGATCCCACCTCACCCTGCAGGAGCCGGTGCATCGGGTGCTCGGCAGCGAGGTCTTGGGTGATGTCGGCCCCGACCTCGTGCTGTCCGGCGGTCAGGGTGAACGGCATCGTCGCGTCGAACGCATCGAGCAGCCCGCCCGCGCGAGCCACCCTCGCAGTCGCGGGCAGCTGACCGATGGCGTGCCGCCGCTGGGCCAGGACCACCTGGAGCACGAACGCCTCGTCGAAGGTCAGCCGGGCGCGGGCGGCCTCGACGTCGTCCATCGACGAAGGGCGGTGCACGAGCCGGTAGGCCGACGCGAGGTCGACCAGGCCGTGCCGGGCCCGGATCTCCTCGGGCAGCGGGTCACCGAGGCCGTCGACGCCGGCGAGCGCGGTCTGCACGGCCTTGCCGATCTTCCAGGTCTCCAGGCCCGCCGCCGACGGGTACACCGGGATGAGCCGGTGTGCCTTGGCCTCGATCGAGCCGCTGGCGTCGTCGTCCAGGTCGTCGAGTGGGATGAACTCAGGATGCGTGAGCTGCAAGGTGCGGTTGAACCGGCTGACCGTTCCCGCGAACAGACCCCGGGTACCCACCGCCAGCTGCTTCTCCCGCCACGCCTGGTTGAAGAAGGTCAGGGAAAGGCGTGCTGGGCCCTCACTGATCTGGACCTCGACGATGGTTCCCCTGCGCTGCTTCATCCGGCGCGTGCGCACCGAGGAGACCTGCCCGACAACGGTGACGTCCTCGCCCTCCACGAGTCCGCTCAGGTCGGTGAGCTCACCGCGCGTGGCGTACCGGCGCGGGTAGTGCTGCAGCAGGTCGCCCACGCTGTGCAGGTCGAGCTTGGCCGCGAGCTTCTTCACCCCGTCGGCCGACAGGATCGTGCGCAACGGCTGGTCCATCAGCGCGGGGCCGGACGCGCTCACTCGACCCCGATCAGCAGCGGGTACAGGGCCTGACCCCCGGCGTACACCATCACCTCGACGTCGGGCCGCTCGTGGTGCAGGTGCGCCACCAGGGCGTCGGCCAGGTCACCGGGCACTTCCGCCCCGGTGACCAGCGTGACCAGCTCACCCGCGCCGGCCAGCATCCGGTCGACCACGACCTCGGCCACCTCACCGAGGGTGTCGCCGAGGACGACGACGTCCCCCTCGATCAGCCCCAGCGCCTGGCCCGGACGGCAGACACCGGCGCTGGTGATCGCCTCCCTCGCCGCCACGCTGACGGCTCCGTGCCGGGTCGCCCGGGCGGCCGCGGTCATCCCCACCACGTCGTCGTCGAACCGCCGGCTGCTGTCCTGGACGGCGACCGCGGCCAGCCCCTGCACCGGGTCCCGGGTCGGGATCACCGAGACCCGCAGGCCGTCGTCCCTCGCCCGCTCGGCCGCGGCCTCCGCCACCGAGCGCGAGTCGGCGTCGTTGGGCAGGACCACGATGTCGTTGGCCCCACAGGCCCTCATCGCCTCCAGCAGGGCAGCGGTCGACGGCCGTCGCCCGGGGCCACCCAGAACCGGGTGCGCCCCCACCGACTCGAACAGCGCCGCCAGGCCCGGACCCGGGACCACGGCCACCACGCACCGGCCACCGGTCCTGGCGCCGGCGCCCCCAGCAACCCTGCCTGCCCGCGGATCCCCCTCGCCGGTGCGCAGGTGGGTGATCCGGATCCGGTGCGGACGACCCGCCTCGACCGCGGCCTCGACCGCGGCCCCTGCGTCGTCGACATGCACGTGCACGTTCCACAGCTCGTCTCCACCGACGACGACGAGCGAGTCACCGAGCCCGCCCAGCCGCTCGCGCAAGCGGTCGACGTCGTGCGCCTGGGCGTCCAGCAGGAACATCACCTCGAAGTCAGGCCCGTCGCCAACGGTGCCGGCGGCGTCGAGCCCCGTCGGCTCGCGCCGCACCGCCTCTTCGGCGATCCGCTCCGGCGGCAGTCCGGTGATCACGCTCGCCAGGGCGTCCAGCAGCACGACCAGCCCGCGACCCCCGGCGTCGACGACGCCCGCTCGCCGCAGCACCTCCAGCTGTGAGGGTGTGCGTTCCAGCGCCTCGCGGGCGCCAGCGACCGCAGCCGTGACCACCTCAGCCAGGCTGTCCCGCGTCTCGGCCAACGCGGCGTCGGCCGCAGCCCGGGCCACCGTGAGCACGGTCCCCTCGACCGGTTGGGCGACGGCCGCGTAGGCGAGGTCGGCGGCCCTCCTCAGGGCCGCACGCAGCACGGTCGGGGAGGCCGCCGGGGCCGCAGCACCCAGGGTCTCGGCCACGCCGCGCAGCAGCTGGGACACGATCACCCCGGAGTTGCCCCGAGCGCCGAGGAGCGCGCCCTGGGCCATGGCGTGCACGGTGAGCGAGAGGTCCTCGTCGTGCCGGGGGGCGCCCTCGGGTGTCTCGACCGCCTCGCTGGCCGCCTCCATGGTCAGGAAGAGGTTCGTCCCGGTGTCACCGTCGGGCACGGGGAACACGTTGAGCGCGTCGATCTCGGCCCTCGCCCGGGCCAGCTGGTCGACCCCGACCCGGCACCAGGCCCGGACGGCTGCGGCGTCCAGCGACGCGTGCACGGACTGTGCCACCCGGCTCCCTCCTCGGCGCAGGTGCCGCCGACCCTCGTCAGACGCGAACCGAAGCCTAGTCAGGGGAGCGTTTTGGGCCCCAACCTGGCGGTCGGGTAGGCTGGCACGGTTGTCCGGCCGGTCCGGGCCGTCTGACGACTCAGACTTCTCGTGTTCGTTCGACCCGTGTTCTCACGCATGCTTTCCAAGGAGTGATCCGACGTGGCCGCCAACTGCGACGTCTGTGGCAAGGGCCCTGGCTTCGGCAACAGCATCTCCCACTCCCACCGTCGGACCCCGCGCCGCTGGAACCCGAACATCCAGACCGTGCGCACCACCGTCGGCGGTACCTCGAAGAAGCTGCACGTGTGCACCTCCTGCATCAAAGCGGGCAAGGTCGCCCGCTGACGTCCCGTCAGCACGTCGCCCGCTGACGTCCCGTCAGCACGTCGCCCGCTGACGCCTGGTCAGCCCTTGAAGTGGGTGTGACCGCCCGGACCTGACCAAGTCCGACCGTCCACGAGCACCTGCGGCTGGTCCGCCGCACGCACGACCCCCACGACGACGAAACCCTGCGGCCGCACCACGCCCGCCGGGAACGTCGCGACCAGCGCGTGGTCGTCGCCCCCGGTCAGCACCCACTCGAGCGGGTCGACCCCGTACGCCGCGGCCACCGCCACCAGTGGCTCTCCCACCGGGAGCGCCGAGCGGTCCAGGTCGACCTCCACCCCACTGGCGTCCGCGACGTGGCCCAGGTCGGCCACCAGGCCGTCACTCACGTCGCACAGGGACGTCGCGCCGGCCCGGGCCGCGGCGACCCCCGCCGCGTAGGGCGGCTCGGGCCGGCGGTAGGCCTCGACCAGGGACCGCGGCGAGCCGAAGCCCCGACGCAGCACCGCCAGTCCGGCCGCTGCCCAGCCGAGTCGGCCGCAGACAGCCACGGCATCACCGGGCCGTGCTCCCCCTCGGGTCACCGGTGCTCGGCCGTCCAGGTCGCCCAGTGCCGTCACCGAGACGACGATCTGGTCTGCGGACGTGACGTCGCCGCCCACGACACTGGCTCCCACGAGTGCCGCCTCGTCGCGCAGCCCGTCACCGAGCCGCAGCGCCCAAGCGGTCGGGGTCGTCCTCGGCGCCGCAAGTCCGACGAGGAGGGCAGTCGGCCGCGCGCCCATCGCCGCGACGTCGGCCAGGCTGGCCGCGGCGGCCCGACGCCCGATCGCCTCGGGAGCGGCCCAGTCGGTCCGGAAGTGCACCCCCTCGACGAGCACGTCGACCGTGGCCACGACCCGGCCGTCCGGCACGGCCACCACGGCCGCGTCGTCCCCGGGGCCGAGCAGCACCCCCTCGCCCTGGGGCAGTCGTCGCCCCAGCGCGGCGATGAGGGCGAACTCCCCCGTGCACGCGAGGTCGTCCTTGTCGTCGGCCACGGTCAGCTCCTTCGTCCCGCCCACCCCCGCGACGGGAGACCTGTCGGCGGGGTAGCGTCAGCGTTCCAGAGTCGGCGGTCCCGCCGACCGGTGACGGAGAGGACGGCTGCGATGGTCACGGCCTACATCCTGATCCAGACCGAGGTGGGGCGCGCCGCCGAGGTGGCGAGCCAGATCGCCGCCGTACCGGGGGTCACCCTCGCCGAGAACCTCATCGGTGCGTACGACGTGATCGTGCGGGCCGAGGCCAGCAGCGACGACGAGCTCGGCCGCTTCGTCGTCGCGTCGGTGCAGGCCGTTCCCGGGATCACCCGTACGTTGACCTGCCCGGTCATCCACCTCTGAGCACCGGGCTCCGGCAGCGGGCGGTCCGCGGCGTCGTCGGCGTGGCCGGGCTCCTGGTCGTCGCAGGCTGCTCCACGGCGCACGTCACGGTGGCCACGCCGTCCCCGCCGAGCCGGGCCGCCGCGGCCGCCTGCGACGACTTTGCCGACGAGCTCCCCTCGACCCTGGTCGACCAGATCGTGCGCGAGACCCACCCGGACAGCCCCCTGGTCGCCGCCTACGGGAACCCACCGATCGTGCTGAGGTGCGGGGTGGCCCGTCCCGACGCGCTCGAACCGACCTCGCAGCTGGTGTCGGTGAACGGTGTCGACTGGTTCCCCGAACCGCTGAGCAACGGCTACCTGTTCACCACCGTCGGTCGGATCGCCAACGTGGAGGTCGCGGTTCCCGCGGACTACGCACCCGAAGCGGGCCCCCTGGTCGAGCTCAGCGACGTGGTCAAGAGCACGCTGCCTCTGCTCACCGACTGAGGGACTTAGCGCAGGCCACTGCGCTTGCGCAGGGCCAGGCTGATCAAGCGGTCGACGAGCGCGGGATAGTCGAGCCCGGACTCCGCCCACATCCGCGGGAACATCGAGATCGGTGTGAACCCGGGGATGGTGTTGACCTCGTTGACCACGATCCGCCCGTCGTCAGCCACGAAGAAGTCGACCCGGGCGTAGTCCTCACAACCCAGGGCATCGAAGGCACGGCACGCCATGTCGCGGACGCGGTCACTGACCTGTGGATCGAGATCGGCCGGCACATCGAGCTCGGTGGCGTCGTCGGCCGACTGGGCCACGTACTTCGCCTCGAAGTCGTAGAACTCGTGTCCGCCGTGGACGACGATCTCCGCACAGACGCTGGCCTCGGGGCCGGAGCCGTCCTCACGCTCGAGCACGCCGCACTCGATCTCGCGCCCGGCGACGCCCTGCTCGACGACAACCTTGGGGTCGTGCGCGCGGGCCCCCTCGATGGCCGGCACGAGGTCTGCCCAGTCCTTGACCTTGGTGATGCCGACACTCGACCCGGCGCGCGACGGCTTCACGAAGACGGGGAGGGTCAGGGTCTGTCGTACCTGGGCGACGGCATCATCGGCGCGCAGACGCCAGTCGCGGTCGGTGACGACGACGTAAGGCGCCTGGTCGAGCCCCGCGGCGGCCAGCAGTGTCTTGGCGACCGCCTTGTCCATGCCCGCAGCGCTGGCCAGCACGCCGGAGCCCACGTACGGCACACCGGCCAGCTCGAGCAGCCCCTGCACCGTTCCATCCTCACCGAAGGGTCCGTGCAGCAGCGGGAACACCACGTCGACGGCCGCGAGCTCGTGCGGCGTCTGCCCAGGCCCGCTGACCACGAGCTCGCGCTGGGTGGGGTCACCGGCCAGGACCAGCGCCGTTCCGTCGGAGGTGATCTCCGGGAACGCGCCACCCTCGATGGCCAGATGGTCCGGGTCGTCCGCGGCGAGCACCCAGCCCCCGTCGCGGGTGATGCCGACCGGGACGACGTCGTAGCGCTCGTGGTCGAGAGCGCGCAGGACGCTGCCGGCGGAGATGCACGAGATGGCGTGCTCGGTGCTGCGCCCTCCGAACACCACAGCGACGCGAATGCGCGGGGAAGTGGACACCGCACGACTCTAGGACGTACCCGTCACGATGGCGCCGACCGGCACGCGAGCCCGTACGCGACGATGAACCCATGGACACCGACCAGCCAGCCTCGACGTCCCTGGAGACCGCGCTCATCACCAGCGGACGACCGCCCCGCGAGCCGGGCGCACCGCTCAGCCCGCCGGTCACGTTCGCCTCGACGTTCGTGCAGGGCGGCGAGCGCGCGTACGCCAGGGCGGGCCAGCCGACGTGGGATGCCTTCGAGGACGTCGTCGGTGCGCTGGAGGGCGGCCGCTCGCTGGCCTTCGCCTCAGGGCTCGCCGCGTTGGGCGCTGTCCTGGAGCTGGTGCCACCCGACGGTGTCGTAGTGGCGCCGCGGGTCGGCTACTCGGGCACGAGGACCGTGCTGGAAGCAGGCGTCGACGGTGGGCGCTACACCGCGCGGTTCGTCGGCGGCTCGGACCTCGCAGCTGTGCGTGACGCCGTCAGCGGGGCGGACCTGGTGTGGGTGGAGACGCCGACCAACCCGATGCTGGAGACCGTCGACCTCGAGGCGGTGATCGGCGCCGCCCACGGGGCACAGGCGCTGGTCGCCGTCGACGCCACGTTCGCCTCCCCGATGCGGATTCGCCCGCTCGAGCTGGGCGCCGACCTCGCGATGCACAGCGCGACCAAGATCATGTCCGGCCACAGCGACCTGCTCATGGGCGTCGTGTCTACGGCGAGCGCCGACCTGCACCAGCGACTGGCCGACATCCGGACGCGGACCGGTGGCGTCGCCGGACCGATGGAGACCTGGCTGGCCCTGCGCGGCCTGCGGACACTGGCGGTCCGCCTCGACCGGGCCGAGTCGTCGGCAGGGTGGCTCGCCGAGCGGCTGGGCGGCCATCCGTCGGTCGTCCGGGTCCGCTACCCGGGGTTCGGCGCCATGATCGCGGTCGAGGTGGCCGACGCGACTGCCGCGGACTCGGTCGTCGACGCGGTGCGGCTGTGGGTGCCCGCGACGAGCCTTGGCGGGGTCGAGTCGAGCCTGGAGCGCCGACGGCGCTGGCCGGACGAGTCTCCCGACGTTCCCGACGGCCTGCTCCGGCTCAGCGTCGGCCTGGAGTCCCCCGAGGACCTGTGGTCCGACCTGGCGGCCGCACTGGAGCTGAGCCGTACCGGCATCGTCGACCCGGTGTGACACGACGTCAGCGACCCCGAGGCTGAGTGCTGCCCTGGCGGTCGCGCTGACGATCTGCACTACATTTCCGAGGACAAGGCACGGTTGGCCACGCAGGGAGACGCGGTGGAGATCAAAGAGCTCGGTCACTTGGTGCTCTATGTCCGAGACCTGGACCGTTCGGTGCGGTTCTACCGCGACGTGCTCGGCTGGCGGGCGATCCTCGGTGGCGGTGCCGACCCGCTGCCGTTTCGGGCAGCAGGGTTCTCGGCGCCCTCTGACCGAACGCATCACGAGCTGCTGCTCATCGAGGTCGGGCCAGACGCCGCAACGCTCCCGGCCGGTCGCCGCGTCGGTCTCTACCACTTCGGACTCAAAGTCGGCGACAGCGACGACGAGCTGCGCGAAGCCCTGGCGACGCTGAAGGCGAACGACGTCGAGGTGCTCGGCGCCAGCGACCACACGGTGACGCACAGCCTCTACATCGCCGACCCCGACGGCAACGAGATCGAGCTCTACATCGACGTGCCCGGCGTCGACTGGCGCAGCGACCCGAGCCTGATCGCCGCCCCGATCAAGCCCCTGGTGCTGTAGCGCGCCGGCAGGTCCCGATGGATGCCGAGGACGTACGCCTTGCCGTGTACGAGACGTTCAGCCGCGCGGGCCGTGCACCCAGCACCGCTGATCTGGCGGACCGGTTCGGCGTCGATACGTCGGAGGTCGACGACGCTCTGGGTGCCCTGGCGAGGAACCGACACGTGGTGCTGGGCGACGACGGTGCGATCGTCATGGCCCACCCGTTCTCCTCCGTCCCGCTGGGCTTCTCGGTGATGGGCCAGAACACGTTGTGGTGGGGTGGGTGCGCCTGGGACTCCTTCGCCCTTCCGCACCTGCTGCCCTGGGAGGACGAGGTCCTCGTCGCCACTCGTTGCCCCGCATGTGCCCGACCCCACGCGTGGTCCGTGGGACGCGAGCGGCCGCCGGTGGGCGACCAGGTCGCCCACTTCCTCGTCCCGGCGGCGCAGATGTGGGACGACGTCGTCCACACCTGCGGCAACCAGAGGGTCTTCTGCTCCCCCAGCTGCGTCGCGGAGTGGTTGGTTCGGACCCACCAGGCCGAGGGCTATGTGATGGATCTGCCGACCCTGTGGCGGCTCGCCTCGCGGTGGTACGAAGGACGGCTCGATCGCGGCTACGTCAGGCGCGAGCCGTCGGTCGCCCAGGACTACCTGCGGGACGCGGGTCTCTCCGGCCCCTTCTGGGGCCTGTGAGCACCACCGACCGAGCCGCTGGGCGACCTGGGGGTCCGGCGGCCCGGCGGCTCGATCACGAACCGAAGCCGCCGCCGAGGCCCTCCCCGGGGGTGTTGGGTGCAGCACCGGGTAGGCCTTGCTTGCCGAGGTCCCGGTGACCCTGAGGATCCCCCCGCCGCCGGCCGGAATTGCCGTGTCGACGCGTCCATGCAAGGAGACCGAACGCAATCGCCAGGGGTAAGGCGATGTAGAGCAGGTACTCCATGGCGTCCTCCTGGTCGGCAACTGTAGGGCCCTACTCCCACGTGGAGCCCGCCACGATCGGCGGGGGCGGGCTCAGCGTTCGGCTTTGGTCTCGCGGCTCATGATGCTGCGCACCATGTCCTTGGGTGCCATGCCCTCGTGGACCACGGCCACCACGTGCTCGGCGATCGGCATGTCGACCCCAAGGTCCCTGGCGAGGTCGAGCACTGCCCGGCTCGACTTGACTCCCTCGGCGGTCTGATGGGTGGCGGCCACGACGTCGTCAAGCGTCATACCCCGGCCGAGGTTCTCCCCGAAAGTGCGGTTGCGCGACAGCGGCGACATGCAGGTCGCCACCAGGTCACCCACGCCGGCCAGACCGGCGAAGGTCAGCGGGTCCGCACCCATCGCCACCCCCAGCCGGGTCATCTCGGCGAGCCCGCGCGTGATGATGCTCGCCTTGGTGTTGTCCCCGAAACCCATGCCCTCGGCCATTCCTGTGGCCAGGGCGATGACGTTCTTGACCACTCCACCGAGCTCGACCCCCACCACGTCGACGTTGGTGTACGGGCGGAAGTACGGGGTCAGCGACGCTGCCTGCACACGTTGGGCGACCTGTTCGTCGACGCACGCAACCACGGTGGCCGCCGGCTGGTGGGCCGCGATCTCCCGGGCCAGGTTGGGTCCGGAGACCACCGCCACCAACCGCGCCGGCGTGCCCAGCACGTCGGACACCACCTGACTCATCCGCTGCCGGGTCTGCAGCTCCAGGCCCTTCATCAGGCTGACCACAGGAACCTCGCCCGGCACGTCGGAGCCCCACGCGGTCAAGTTCTGCCGCAGCGTCTGCGACGGGACGGCGAGCACGACCAGCTCGGCCCCGGCCAGCGCCGATCCCGGATCTGCGCTGGCGGACAACCGCTCAGGCAGGACGACCCCGGGCAGGTACTTGGCGTTCACATGCGTGCCGTTGATGGCCTCGCACAGCTCAGGGTCGCGCCCCCACAGGACCACGTCGTGACCGGCATCGGCGAGCAGCATGCCGTACGCGGTGCCCCACGACCCGGCACCCATGACCGCGGCTCGCATCAGCTGGCCTGCTCGCCGTCGGGCGTGGCCCGGGCCGGGTTGCCCGTCATCGGCACGTGTGCGGTGCGTGGGTCGAACCGCACCGGAGGCGCCGTCTCGCCGCGCATCTGCTCCATCAGCGCCACGATGTCGGCCATGATCCGGTTGGTCGCGGTGCGCAGCACCTCGGTCGTGCGGGGACGCTCGACCAGGTCGGAGAAGTCGACGGGAGGCCCGGCCCACACGTGCATCACGCTGCGCGGCACCAGCTTGGGGAAGCGCCGGTAGGGCGCGAGGACCCGCTGGGGTCCCCACTGGGCGACCGGGATCACGGGGCACCCCGTCGTCAGCCCGATCCGGGCCGCGCCGGTCTTGCCCGTCATCGGCCACAGTGCTGGGTCCCGGGTGAGCGTGCCCTCGGGGTAGATCACCACGCACTCACCGGACTCGACCGCCTCGACCGCGGCCCGAAAGGCGTGCGCAGCATCCTTGGTCTCCCGAAAGACCGGGATCTGCCCGGCGCTGCGGATGATCGACCCCGCGACCGGGAGGTCGAAGACCTCCGACTTGGCGAGGAACCTGGGGGCCCGGCCGGCGTCGTTGACGAAGTGGGCGAAGGTGAAGGGGTCGACGTGGGACAGGTGGTTCGTCGCCACGACACAGCCGCCGGTTGCCGGGATGTGCTCGGCGCCCCGCCAGTCGCGACGGGTCACGACCATCAGCGGCGGGCGGAGAACGGCACGGGCCAACCGGTAGGCCGGAGCCTCGTGGTCGCTCGTCAACAGTTCTCCCTTCGCCGCGTCAGTCTCACCCGCGTGCGGGCCCGTGTCGAGCGGCCGCGCCAGCGACTTGGCAGGATCACCGGGTGACCTCCCCCACGCGTTCCTGGGTCGTCGTCGTCCCGGTGAAGAACCTGGAATCGGCCAAGACTCGGATGGCGCACCCCCGTCGCCCCGAGCTGGCCCTGGCGATGGCCCTGGACACCATCCAGGCGGCGGTGAGGACACCGTCGGTGCGTGAGGTACTGGTGGTGACCGGAGACCCGGTCGTGGCCCGGGCGGTCCCGCGGACCGGCGTCCGGGTGGTCCGCGACGACGGTGCTGGCGACCTCAACCGTTGTCTCGTAGCGGCCGTCGAGGACCTGCCCAGCGGTCAGCCCGTCGTCGTGATGGTCGCCGACCTGCCGAGCGCGAGGCCCGACGAGCTCGCCCTGCTGCTCGACTCCGCACCCGAGCACGGCGCCGCAGTCGTCGGCGACCGCGAGGGCCACGGCACCACGCTGCTGCTGGCCACGGAGCCGAGTCGGCTGCACCCCCGGTTCGGTGTCGGCTCCCTGGCCCGGCACCTGGCGGGAGGTGCGCTCGACCTGAGCGCGTCGGCGGGCCCGGGCCTTCGACTGGACGTCGACGTCATCGACGACCTGGACGCCGCCGCCGCGACCGTGGGGACGGCCACCAGCGCTGTGATCATCGGTCCCAGTAGCCTTCGTCGCGTGACGGGCTCCGTGGTCCAGGCCACCGTGCGCAGCTTCGACCCGTCGAACCGGTCGGGCACCGTGCTGCGCGACGACGGCCTCGAGCTCGCCTTCGACGCCGGTGCCTTCGACGCCGGCGGGGCGCTCAAGCTCCGCCTGGGCCAGCGGGTCAGGCTCGACTACGACGACGACGGCGTGCTGACCTCGGTCGGTATCGCCACGTTCCCTCGACCGGGCTGACCGCTGAGCACCCGCCCCCGATCACACCGAAGGCCCGGCCTCCCCACGGGGAGACCGGGCCTTCGGGACGAGAGGTCAGCGCTTGCGCGCAGGAGCCTTCTTCGCGGTGGTCTTGCGGGCCGGGGCCTTCTTGGCCGCCGTCTTGCGAGCCGGGGCCTTCTTGGCGACCGTCTTGCGGGCCGGAGCCTTACGAGCCGGAGCCTTCGGGCCGGAGCCTTACGGGCCGGAGCCTTCTTGGCCGCCGTCTTACGGGCCGGGGCCTTCTTGGCGACCGTCTTGCGAGCCGGGGCCTTCTTGGCCGCCGTCTTGCGAGCCGGGGCCTTCTTGGCCGGAGCCTTCTTGGCCGGAGCAGCGGCCTTCGGCGCAGCAGCCAGCTTCTTCTGGCCGGACACGACAGCCTTGAACTCCGCACCAGGAACGAACTTCGGCACGGCCTTCTTCTTGGTCTTCACGACCGCACCCGTACGCGGGTTGCGGGCCGTACCGGCAGGACGGATCCGGCGGTCGAACTTGCCGAAACCGGTGACGGCCACGGCCTCGCCCTTCTGGACACTGCGCACGACGATGTCGAGCATCGAGTCCAGGGCGTGCTGGGCTTCGCGGCGGCTGACGTTCAAGCGCTCGGCGAGCGCGTCGATGAGTTGGGCCTTGTTCACTACTTCCCCTTCGAAAGCCTGATGTCAGGTGGATCCCCCGACTGTTCTGACGTTAGGCAATCACACGCCTCGACACAACAACCGCGGGGGGTCGATTTCCGTTGTGTCGCAACGCGATTCGGCGCTTCGAATTCGTCGATCGGGTCGGCCCGGTCGAGGGGTCACCGGGTCGTGGGAAGAAATCCCTGGCGCTGGGCCTCGAAATCGGTGATCTCGACCACTCGCCCCAGGGTCATTCCGATGTCGTCGAGCCCCTCCATCAACCGCCACCGCGCATAGTCATCCAGGGAGAACGGCACCGTCTCACCGTCGAAACGAACCTCGCGTGCCACCAGGTCGACCTCGATGTCGGCCTCGGGCCGACGTTCGGCCCTGGCCCACAGCGCCTCCACGATCTCCGTGGGCAGCTCGACGGTCAGCAGTCCACCCTTCAGCGAGTTCCCCCGGAAGATGTCGGCGAACCGGGGCGAGATGACCACGGCGAACCCGTAGTTCTGCAGGGCCCACACGGCGTGCTCCCGCGACGAGCCGGTGCCGAACTCCGGGCCGGCGACGAGGACACTCGCCCCTTCGTACTGCGCTTGGTTCAGGACGAAGTCGGGGTCGGACCGCCAGGCGGCGAACAACCCGTCCTCGAAGCCCGACCGGGTGATCCGCTTGAGGTAGACCGCCGGGATGATCTGGTCGGTGTCCACGTTTCCGCGGCGAAGCGGCAGGACTCGGCCACGGTGCTGGGTGAACGGTTCCATGTCGTCTCCTGCTCGGTTCGCGGTGGTCAGGTCAGGTCAGCCGGGCTGGCCAGGTGGCCGGTCACCGCCGTAGCCGCAGCCACAGCGGGAGACACCAGGTGGGTCCGCCCGCCCTTGCCCTGCCGGCCCTCGAAGTTGCGGTTGGACGTCGATGCGCTGCGCTCACCGGGCGCGAGCTGGTCGGGGTTCATGCCCAGGCACATCGAGCAGCCGGCGTGGCGCCACTCCGCACCCGCCCGGGTGAAGACCTGGTCGAGGCCCTCTGCCTCGGCCTGCAGCCGGACCCGGACCGAACCGGGGACGACCAGCACGCGCACGTGGTCGGCGACCCGGCGCCCGCGCAGCACCTCGGCGGCCGCCCGGAGGTCCTCGATCCGTCCGTTGGTGCACGACCCGACGAACACCGTGTCGACGGTGATCTCGCGCATCGGCTGCCCGGGAGTCAGACCCATGTACTCCACAGCCCGCTCGGCGGCCGCCCGCTCGACGGCGTCGGCCAGTGCGGCCGGGTCAGGCACCACTGCCGACAGCGGGACACCTTGCCCGGGGTTGGTGCCCCAGGTGACGAAGGGCTCCAGGGTCGAGGCGTCGATCACGACCTCGTGGTCGAAGACGGCGTCGTCGTCGGTGCTGAGCGTGCTCCACCACGCAACGGCGTCCTCCCACTGTTCGCCCTTCGGCGCGTGCGGCCGGCCCTGGACGTACTCGAAGGTCGTGTCGTCCGGAGCGATCATCCCGGCCCGGGCGCCGGCCTCGATCGACATGTTGCAGACCGTCATCCGGGCCTCCATCGACAACGACCGGATCGCCTCTCCCCGGTACTCGATGACGTAGCCCTGCCCACCACCGGTGCCGATCGCAGTGATCACAGCCAGGATCAGGTCCTTGGCGGTGACCCCCTCGGGCAGGGACCCGGTGACCGTGACCGCCATCGTCCGGAAAGGCTTGAGGGACAAGGTCTGCGTGGCCAGGACGTGCTCGACCTCACTGGTCCCGATGCCGAAGGCGAGGGCCCCGAACGCACCGTGGGTCGAGGTGTGGCTGTCGCCGCAGACGACCGTCATGCCGGGCTGGGTCAGCCCGAGCTGGGGTCCGACCACGTGCACGATCCCCTGCTCGGCCGAGCCGAGCGCGTACAGCGGCACCCCGAACTCCGCGCAGTTCGCGCGCAGGGCGTCGACCTGGGCCCGGGAGACCGGGTCGGCGATCGGCGTCTCGATGTCGAGCGTCGGGACGTTGTGGTCCTCGGTCGCCAGTGTCAGGTCAGGACGCCGCACCGAGCGCCCGGACGCCCGCAAACCGTCGAACGCCTGCGGGCTGGTCACCTCGTGCACGAGGTGCAGGTCGATGTACAGGAGGTCGGGCTCGCCCTCGACCCGGCGCACGACGTGGGCGTCCCACACCTTCTCGGCCAGGGTTCGAGGCGTACGGCGCCCCTCGGGGTCGGTCACCGGCTCCTCCTGTCAACGCGTTCCGGTCCTTCTGCTTGCATCTCAGATACCGAGACGGCAGTATCGCTCCATGGACAACAGTAGCGGAGTCGGTGTCCTCGACAAGGCCTCCCTCGTACTCGGTGCCCTCGAGGCGGGACCGCAGAGCCTCGCCGGGCTGGTCACTGCGACCGGCCTGGCCCGGCCGACCGCCCACCGGCTCGCGGTCGCGCTGGAGTACCACCGGCTCGTGGCCCGCGACCTGCAGGGGCGCTTCGTCCTGGGGCCACGGATGGCCGAGCTGGCCGCCGCCGCCGGAGAGGACCGGCTGCTGGCCGCAGCGGCCACCGTCTTGACCCAGCTGTCCGACCTCACCGCCGAGAGCGCCCAGCTCTACCGGCGCCAGGGTGACCAGCGCCTGTGCGTCGCGGCCGCCGACCGCACCTCGGGACTGCGCGACACCGTCCCGGTGGGCACCGTGCTGCCGATGAGCGCCGGCTCGGCCGCCCAGGTCCTGCTGGCGTGGGAGGAGCCGGACCGCATGCACCGGGGGCTGCGCGGCGCCCGGTTCAGCGCAGCAGCACTGGCCGGGGTCCGGCGCCGTGGCTGGGCGCAGAGCGTCGGCGAGCGGGAGGCCGGCGTGGCCTCGGTGTCCGCACCCGTACGCGGTCCCGGAGGTCGAGTGGTGGCCGCGGTCTCGGTGTCCGGCCCGATCGAGCGGCTCACCCGGCAGCCCGGGCGGCAGCACGCACCCGCCGTCGTCGCGGCGGCCCACGCTCTCACCGAGTCGCTCAAGCGGGGCGAGTAGCCGCCCGCCCTCAGTGGCCGCGGGCGATCCACTCCTGCAGGTGCGGCCGCTCCGCACCCAGGGTGGTCGAGTCACCGTGCCCGGTGTGGACGACGGTGTCGGACTCGGTCGTCGGACCGGAGGTCGGACGGGAGTCCCGACGGCAGGGTCTCGAACAGCCGGGAGATCGACTCGATGATCGTCGGGAAGTCCGAGAACGACCGGCCCGTGGCCCCGGGTCCCCCGGCGAACAGGGTGTCCCCGCTGAACAGCACCCCGAGGTCGGCGGCGTAGAGGCAGCACGCACCCGGGGCATGGCCCGGGGTGTGCATGACCTGCAGCGTCGTGCCTGCGACCTCGAGGGTCTGACCGTCGACCAGTGAGCCGTCCGGGTCGACGTCGGGGTGAGTCAGCCGCCACACCGGAAGGTCGTCGTCGTGCAGCAGCACAGGCGCCCCGGTGCGCCGGGCCAGCTCGGGGGCGACGCGCACATGGTCGTCGTGGCCATGGGTGCAGACGATCGCCGTGAGCCGTCGTCCACCGATCGCGGTCAGGATCGCCTCGACGTCGTGCGGGGCGTCGATCACCAGGCACTCGTCGTCGTCGCCCACCAGCCAGACGTTGTTGTCGACCTCCCACGTGCCGCCGTCGAGGCTGAAGGTCCCCGAGGTGACGATGTGGTCGACCCGGGCGCTCAGAAGGTCACCACCGAACGCAGAACCTCGCCGTGGTGCATCTTGGCGAACGCACCCTCGACGTCGTCGATCCCGATCTTCTCGCTCACGAACTTGTCCAGGGGCAACCGACCCTGCAGGAAGAGGTCGACGAGCATCGGGAAGTCACGGCTGGGCAGGCAGTCGCCGTACCACGACGACTTGATCGCCCCTCCCCGCCCGAAGATGTCCAGCAGCGGCGTGGTCCAGGTCATGTCCGGCGTCGGGACACCCACCAGCACGAGCGTCCCGGCCAGCTCGCGTGCGTCGTAGGCCTGCTGGAACACCTTGGGGTTGCCCACGGCGTCGATCGTCACGTCGGCGCCGAACTCGGTGATCGCCTTGATCGCCTCGACCGGGTCGGTGGACGACGCGTTCACCGTGTGCGTGGCGCCGAACTCCTTGGCCCACTGCAGCTTGCGATCGTCGATGTCGACGGCCACGATCGTGTGCGCACCCGCGAGCCGGGCCCCCATGATCGCGGCGTCGCCGACACCGCCACAGCCGAAGACGGCGACCGAGTCCCCACGGGCCACTCCACCGGTGTTGATCGCCGCACCGATCCCGGCCATGACCCCGCAGCCGAGCAGGCCGGCCACCTCTGGTGGTGCTGCCGGGTCGACCTTGGTGCACTGGCCCTCGGCGACCAGGGTCTTGTCCGCGAACGCGCCGATCCCCAGCGCCGGGGACAGCTCCGTGCCGTCGAGCAGCCTCATCTTCTGGGCGGCGTTGTGGGTCGCGAAGCAGTACCACGGGCGGCCACGGCGACAGGCCCGGCACTGGCCGCACACGGCGCGCCAGTTGAGGATCACGTAGTCGCCGACCGCCACCGAGGTCACGCCCGGACCCACTTCGGACACCAGGCCGGCCGCCTCGTGCCCCAGCAGGTAGGGGAAGTCGTCGCCGATCCCCCCTTCGCGGTAGTGCAGGTCGGTGTGGCACACCCCGCAGGCCGAGATGTCGACCACGACCTCGCCAGGACCCGGGTCAGGGATCACGATCGTCTCGACCGCGACCGGCTCGCCCTTGGCTCGGGCGACCACTCCACTCACCTCGTACGGCATAGCTCCTCCTGGACGTCGGTGGAGCGAACCTACTTCACTGACTGACGCGTCAGGAAGCGGCCTTGACCGAACGAGACCGGTCGGAGAACAAGAACGCCCCCGACGAGGTCGGGGGCGTTGCCTGCGTAGCCCCGACCGGATTCGAACCGGCGCTACCGCCTTGAGAGGGCGGCGTGCTAGGCCGCTACACAACGGGGCCATCGCGCCGATGCACGGCGCAACGAACGAGGAGTCTACGTGCGGGTACGACCACTCGATCTTGCTGGGGTACCAGGACTCGAACCTAGACTAACGGAGCCAGAATCCGTCGGGCTGCCAATTACCCCATACCCCATGGGTGCCGGGGTGGGCCCGGACGCGGACGAGGATACCCAACATGCACAGCCCGCCCAAACCGCCGAGACGGTGGCCCGCCACAGGAGAGCACTCACTGCTCGAGAAGTGCGACCAGGTCGGTGAGCGAGGTGACGACCGTCACGCGCGGGTCCACCGCTCCGTCGGGGCGTCGGCCGGACAGCGACGCCCCGGGTCGGTCCAGCCAGAGACTGAGGAGCCCTGCGTCGCAGGCCCCGAGCGCGTCCGCCTCGTACCGGTCGCCCACGTGCAGCGTCCGCGAAGGCTCAACCCCCAAGGTCGCGCACAGGTCGAGGAAGACTCGGGGGGCGGGCTTGGCTGCGCCGACATCGTCGATCCCCCAGATGAGGGCGAACCGGTCCTGCAGCCCCACAGCCGACACCTTGCGTCGGGTGTAGGCCCCCGACACGTTGGAGAACGCGGCCAGCGGGCGGTCGGCCAGGGCGTCGAGGGAGCCGAGGACGTCGTCGAACAGCCGCCAGCAGGACTCGAAGTGGGCCCGGTAGCCGTCGAACCAGGTGTCGGCGTCGTCGTCGGGCAGCGGCTCACCCACGAACTCCCTCACCCGTTCTCGGCGCTGACCCTCGAAGGTCAGGTCGCCGGCGAGGTAGCGCGCGAAGTGCCGCTCCTCTGCCCGGCACCAGCGCTCCCAACCGGAAGCGTTGGGGCCCCAGCCCTGGTCTCTGAGGTGTCGGCGCTAGACCCTCGCGCTGGGCGTGCTCGTAGTCGACCAGCGTGCCGTCGACGTCGAAGATCACCGCGTCGGTCCGCGAGAGACTCACGGGCTCTCGCTCAGCCGGAGATCGAGTCGCGCGCCATCCGCAGTCGATCGAGACTGCGGCCGCGACCGAGGAGTGCGAGCGACTCGAACAGCGGTGGGGACACCCGGCGTCCGGTGATCGCCACGCGTACCGGGCCGAAGGCCACTTTCGGCTTCAGGGCCAGACCCCCGACCAGGGCCGAACGTAGGGCGGCCTCGATCGGCTCCTCCGCCCACTCGCCGAGTGACTCGAGCGCGTCGAGCGAGGCCTGGATGGTGGGACGGGTCGCGGTCGTCAGCAGCTTCGCGGCGTCGTCGGCGTCGACGGCGAAGTCCGCATCGGAGACGAAGAGGAAGCGCAGCATCCCGACCGCGTCGGTGAGCACCTCGATCCGCTCGTGCACCAACGGCGTCGCGCGCTCCAGCAGCTGCAACGCGTCCGGGTCGGCCGGGTCGCCGAGCAGGGCGGCCCGCTGCAGGAACGGGACGATCCGTCGAGCGACCTCCTCTGACGGCAGGGTCCTGATCCAGTCGGCGTTCAGGGCCGTGCACTTCTTCAGGTCGAAGCGGGCGGGGCTCGGGTTGACCCGGCCGATGTCGAAGGCCTCCACCATCTCGCTCATCGAGAACCGGTCCCGGTCCTCCGCAATCGACCACCCGAGCAGGGCGAGGTAGTTGTCGAGCCCCTCGGGCAGGTACCCGCGCTCGACGTACATCTGCAGGCTGGACTCGGGGTCGCGCTTGGACAGCTTCTTGTTGCCCTCGCCCATCACGTACGGCAGGTGTCCGTACCGCGGCGTCGTGCCGTCACCGATCCCGACCTCGCGCAGCGCCTCCCACAGGGCCAGTTGCCGCGGGGTCGAGGACAGCAGGTCCTCACCGCGCAGCACGTGCGTGATCCGCATCGCTGCGTCGTCGACCGGGTTGGTCAACGTGTAGAGCGGCTCGCCGTTGGCCCGGACCAGGACGTAGTCGGGCACCTGCCCGGCACCGAAGGTGACCGGGCCGCGTACGAGGTCGTCCCACGTGATGTCGTGGTCGGGCATCCGCATGCGCAGCACCGGCTGACGGCCCTCAGCGCGGTAGGCATCCACCTGGTCGGCGGCCAGTGAGCGGCAGTGGCCGTCGTACCCCGGCGTGCGGTGCTCGGCCTTCGCCTGCTCGCGACGGGCGTCCAGCTCCTCGGTGCTGCAGTAGCAGTCGTAGGCGAACCCTGCTTCGCGCAGCTTCGCCGCGGCGTCACGGAAGAGATCGAGCCGCTCGGACTGCCGGTACGGCGCGTGGGGCCCGCCGACCTCCGGCCCCTCGTCCCAGTCGAGCCCGAGCCAGCGCAGGGCGTCGACCAACGCCTGGTAGGACTCCTCGGTGTCCCGGGAGGAGTCGGTGTCCTCGATCCGGAAGACGAAGGTGCCCCCGTGGTGGCGGGCGAACGCCCAGTTGAACAGCGCCGTCCGGGCCATGCCGACATGTGGGTTCCCCGTCGGTGACGGACAGAAGCGCACTCGCACATCAGCACTCATCGTTGCCGTTCACACCCTTCGAGCCAGCTGGTTGCGGCACCATCCACGCCGGGTGCACGCCACCAGGCTAGTCGGCGCCCCGGGCGGTAGCCTGCCCCGGTGACCGCTGCCGATGCCGCCCTTCCCACGTCGAGCGGAACATCGACACCCCGCGGCTCGCGACGGCTCCGGCAGCTCCCCAAGCTCGCCGCCAGCGTGGTCGTGCTGGCCGCCAGCTCGTACGCGGCCAACAGAGGCGTTCCCGACTGGGAAGCGACGCTGTTCGAGAGGCTCCACGACGTCCCCCGCGCGGTCGACTACGCCCTGTGGCTCCCCATGCAGGCCGGCAGCGCATGGGCACCCCCAGTCGTCGCCTTCATCGCCTGGCGACTGACCCGGTCGTGGCGCCCCAGCGCAGGTGCGCTGGTCACCGGCTGGGGCGGCTGGTGGCTGGCGAAGCTGGTCAAGAACGAGATCGAACGTGGCCGTCCGGCAGCAGAGCTGCCGGACGAGGTGGTCCGGTCGTCCGCTCTCACCGAGGGCCTCGGCTTCGTCTCCGGACACGCCACGGTGGCCTTCGCGTGCGCGGCCACCCTGTCGCCGTACCTCACCCGCCCGTGGCGGGTGATCGGCTACGGGTTGGCCGCGACCGTCGGGCTCTCCCGCGTCGTGGTCGGGGCCCACTTCCCGCTGGATGTGGTCGGCGGCACAGCGCTCGGGCTGTCCCTGGCCTACGCCTGGCACCTCGCGGTCGGGATCGACCGGGACGCGGGCATGGAGTCAGCCAACGGCTGACCGGAAGCGCTGGAAGTCCCGTTCGTTCTGGTCGGCGTAGGCCATCGAGTACCGCACCATCGCGTCCTCCAACGTCCGGCCCTTCCCGATGTAGCCCTGGATGGCCAGGGAGTCCCCGGACTTCGCGTGGGCTCGGGCCAGCGAGTTGGCGCACAGCTCGCCGTAGCTCGCCAGCGAGTGGCTTGACATGGTGGCCACGTCGAACGAGCCCTTGGCGTCGCGGAACTGACGCACGTAGTAGCTGGTGCCGCTTCGCGTGGTGAAGAACCCCAGGAACGGATCCGAAGCGGCCTGGATGAGCCGTTGCCCGGCCACCACCCGCGCACCCGAGCTGCGATAACGGCTGTTGGGCAGGTCGGCCTCGAAGACCGAGGGGACCGCCTGCTTGACCTGCAGGATGAACGGGTCGGCCATCCGACGCCCCTGCAGCAGCACGATGTAGCACTCGGTGCCCACGCTGCCGACCCCGACCACCTTGCGGGCCACGTCGAGCACCTCGTACCGCTCGATGAGCACCTTCAGGTGGTCCGGAAGAGACCGCTGGTACTTGGTGATGATCTGCTCGATCTCCGAGCCCAGTGCCCCCGTTGCCTTCTGTGGCAGGTCCTCCAAGCGGACCAGGAGCGGCGGGTCGCTGCGGAACCTCTGGCCCGACCCCACGCGCTCGACGAGCTTGGCGTGGGCCCGGGCCGAGGTGTTGCGCGTCGCACGCCGCATGGTGTCGTCGACCAGCGCCGCCACCTCACGGTCCCGCTCGACCAGGGCCCGGACGTCCTCCATCCGGACCCGTGAGTACCAGACCTCGGCATCGGTCATCCTCGCGAACTCACGCAGGGAGGATCGGTAGCGGGCCACGGCGGCGCGGACCACTGTCTCAGCCGCCGCGTCGGCGACTCCCAGTGCCCTGGCCCCGACCACGAGGCTGACGAGGAGCCGCTTGAGGTCGAACTCCCATGGGCCGGGCAGCGTCTCGTCGAAGTCGTTGGCGTCGAACACCAGCTCGCGGTTCGGCGCGGCGTAGAGCCCGAAGTTGGCCAGGTGCGCATCGCCGCCGAGCTGGACGAACAGGTCGGTGTGTGGGGCGTGGGTCAGGTCCCAGGCCATCACGGCTGCGGCACCTCTGAAGAAGGAGAACGGGTCAGCACCCATCCGCTCGTGCCGCAGCGGGATGAGGTCGGCCAGTCGGGAGGTCTCCTGCCCCGCGAGCAGGTCGACCGGGTCAGGACGGTCGGGCGCCGGCTGCCAGTCGCCGTGCGACGACCGGGGCACGTCGACCCGCTTCGACCGACCGACCAGGCTGCGTTCGCCCGTGCTGACCGTCGCGTGACCGAGTGGGCTGGCCACCCGTCGCTCGATAGTCTTCCTCGACCGCGCCATCGCCTGACCTCCTTGGGGCGGTCACAGTACAGAACCCGACCAGCACCGACGCCATGCACCGCAGGAGGCGGCAAGCGTGTCCACCCACTCGGGGGAACCGGCCCGACGCGGCGCCGTTCCGCGCGCGTATGTCCGGCGCTGGACGTTCGACGGTGTTGCGGCAGGAGCCGGCGTGGTCGTCGTCACCATCAGCCTGCTCGTGGCGCGACAAGGCGTGTCCCCGGCCGAGGAGTGGGTCTTCCGCCTGTTCAACGACCTGCCCGACGCGCTCTACCGCCCGATGTGGGCCGCCCAGTTCCTCGGATTGCTCCTGCTGCCTCTCGGCTTCGCGGTCGTTGCACTGGTGTTCAAGCGCTGGCGACTCGCGATCGCCCTGGTGGCCCTCGTTCCCCTGAAGCTCATCGTCGAGAAGCAGGTGCTCAAGCAGCTCATCGACCGGGAGCGTCCGGGCACCTCGATCTGCAACGAGGACCTCAGCTGCCTGAACCTGCGCGACGTCCCGTGGTCGGGGGTCTCGTTCCCGTCCGGTCACGTCATCATCGCGTTCGGCATCGGCTGGTTGATCGCTCCCTACCTCACCCGCCGGTGGCAGTGGGTCGTCCTCGCTGTCTGCCTGACCGTCCCCGTGGCGCGCATGTACCTCGGGGCGCACAACCCGCTGGACGTCGTCGCAGGAGCGGCGACCGGGGTCGTGGTCGCAGCCCTGCTCAACCTGGCCGTCGGTGTGCCCCGGCGGGAGCGCCCGCAGACGGCTCAGATCTCGTCGTGACGCTCGAGCCACACGAACGAGCCCCAGCCCGGTAGGACCGGGATCCAGAACGTCGCCAGTCGGTAGAGGAAGACCGAGGCGACGGCCACCGTCGATGGCAGCCCCGCTGCGCTGAGCCCACCGATCAGGGCGGCCTCGACCGCACCCACGCCTCCCGGGGTCGGCGCGGCGCTCGCGATCGAGGCTCCGGCCAGGTACACGACAGCGATGACCGCCACCGCGATCCCCCCGCCGAAGGCCTGGATGCTGAAGTACAGGGCGCCGACGTAGCTCAGGGTCAGGAGGGCCGAGCCGACCACCATGAGCACCAGGCGCAGCGGGTGCTGCAACAGCCCCTTGAAGTTGGTCAGGATCATCTGGGCCTGCGGCTTGACCTTCTCCGCGATGAAGGTGCGGATCTTCGGGACGAAGAGGACCGCCCCGATGAGACCGGCTCCGATGCCGAGGACCACGTACAGGATGGTTCCCCTGGGCAGGAACTGCGTGAAGTCGACCGCCTTGCCGGCCCAGACCGAGAAGATCACGAGCAGGCAGATGTGGGTCATCATGCCGACCACCGAGTAGAGGCCGATCGAGGCGGTTCCGACGGCGGTGGGCACCCCCGACTTCTGCAGGTAGCGCAGGTTCAACGCCATGCCACCGACCTTGGCCGGGGTCACCCGGTTGACGAACGAGCCGGCCAGCGTGACCAGCGTCGTTCGGCCGACCGGGATCCGTTGGGTGACGCTCGCCGACAGCGAAAGGGCCGCACCCACGTAGGTCAAGATCGAGAACACGATGGCGACGCCGGCGTCGGCCCAGTTGGCGTCCTTGAGCTCGGCGGTCAGTCGCGGGATGTCGGAGATCTGCGGAATGAGGAACCAGAACGCCCCCATGGCCATGACCATGATGATCAGGCGGCGCCCGCTGATCCGCTGCAGCTTCGCGAGCTGGATCTCCTCCACGCCCGCCTGCACCTTGACCTGCTCGCGGGTCTCCTCCAGCAGCCCCTTGTGCTGCTTGAGGGCGGCCTGGGTGGCCCCGGACAGGGCCGGCGTCTGCAGCCGAGGCGCAGCCGACCCGATTGCGTCGCGACCGAGCACGGCGACGGCGGCCGCGACCGCACGCTCGGCGCCTACGTCGACCGCGGTCGACAGCACGAGCTGGGCGACGTCCTGGTCGAGCAGCGCGTCGCTCGCCGACACCTCGCCGAAGCCGAAGTCGATGATCATCGGCTCTCTGGCCTCGGTCATGAAGACGTTCGCCCGGCGAAGGTCACGGTGGGCGATCCGCCCCTTGCGCAGGAGCTCGACCTGCTGCCACGTCCCGCGCAGGAACTCGTCGGTCAGCTCTTCGGGCGCGACGCTGTCGATCGAGCGGCCCTTGACCATCTGGTAGACCAGCGCCATCGACCCGTCGCCCAGCTCCACGCACGCGACGGTGACCGGCGTTCGCACTCCGGCCCGCTCGGCCCACACCGACGACATGCCCTCGTGCTCGACGGCACGCTTCAGCGACGAGAACGGGCGCTCGTCACCGACGTTCTCCAGGCGCAGGTACCGGTACACCCGGAACAGCAGGTCGGCGCTGCGCTCATCTCGGCCGAGAATCTTGACGAAGTAGTGCTCGCCACCGACCCCGTCGCCGAAGTACGGGGTCGACCCTCGGGCGTCGACGCTGGCCCGGCGCAGGGTGGCGAGCCGGAGGCCGGCCTTGTCCAGGCCCTGGACGACCGTGGAGGCCGACGGTGCGCGGCTCGGCGCACCGAAGATCAGCAGGGCGGCCGACCCGATGGCCCAGCCGGCCGCCAGGCCGACCAGGAGCCCGGTCGGCACACCGGCGCCGACCAGGAGCCGCACCGGGACGAGGAGGGCCAGGACGATCCACGCCGTGCGGTACCAGCGGCGGCTCATCCACGGGCCGGTCACGGTCAGCGCGGCAGCGAAGGACGCCACCCATGCGGGGTCGATGGCCCAGTCGATGTCGACCTGGGTGACGACCAGGGGTACGGCATCGACACCGGGCACGCGAGCGCTGATCCAGCCTTCCGCCAGGTGCAGCAGCAGCGACGCGGCCAGCGTCGTCAGGACGTAGACGCCGAGCAGCGGCCAACGTCGACGCACGATGACCCAGACCAGAATGGCCGGGGGCGTCAGCACCGCCGCCAGCGCATAACCGCCGTACAGCACGGTCAGGACGAATCCGGGAAGGACGGACGTGGCGTTGGAGACGTCTTCCTGGAGCCCGATCGAGGTTCGCAGCCCCCACTCGAGGACGACCAGCGACACCCCGAGGAGCACGAGTGCGACCAACAGACGCATGATGTCGCCCGGGTGACGCGACCAGCGTCGTTTCGGTACCTCGTCGACGGTCACGGTACGGCCGTTGACCTCGACCTCGGCGGCGAGGACGTCGTCCGCGGCAAGCGTGGGCATGGCAGCGCATCATGCCAGGCTGACGCGAGGCCGTCCTGTCGGGGGCGTCAGGCGGGCCGAGTCACGCGGTTGTGCAGGACGCCGACTCCCTCGACCTCCACCTCGACCTGATCCTGGTCGGCCAGGGGGCCGACGCCGGCAGGGGTCCCGGTGAGGATGACATCACCGGGCAGCAGAGTCATGACCGCCGACACGAAGCACACCAGGTCGGTCACCGAGTGGACCAGCTGCGAGGTCCGTCCCGACTGCCGCACCTGCCCGTTGACTCGGGTCTCGATCGCCAGGTCGGCGACGTCGACCTCGGTGCTGATCCACGGGCCGATCGGGCAGAACGTGTCGAACCCTTTCGCCCGGGTCCACTGGCCGTCGCTGCGTTGCAGGTCGCGCGCGGTCACGTCGTTGGCGCAGGCGTACCCGAGCACCACGTCGGCGACCCGGGCTGCGGGAACGTCCTTGGCCAACCGGCCGATCACCACGGCCAGCTCACCCTCGAACTCCACCTGGTCGGACTGCGCAGGCAGCACCACCGAGTCGCCGTGGCCGATCACCGACGTCGAGGGCTTGAGGAACATGACCGGCGTCGCCGGAGGCTCTGCACCCATCTCCCTCGCGTGGTCGGCGTAGTTCTTGCCGATCCCGATCACCTTGCTCGGCAGCACCGGAGGCAGCAGGCGCACGTCGGCCAGGGGAAAGACGACGGAGGACAACTCGAAGGGTGCGAACGGATGGCCGTCGATCGCGGTGACCGTGAGCGCGTCCGGGTCGGAGTCGTCACCCCCGTCGACGGTAGCCACGGCGCCATAGGCGATCTGGTCGGCGATGGTGAAGCGGGCGATGCGCACGGCCGAAGGCTACCGTTGCCCGTCCGTCGGCTCGACCCGCACGGCATCGTCGCGTCCGGCCCGGATCAGACCGTAGGTGATGGCGTCCTCCAACGCCGTCCACGATGCTGCGATCACGTTCTCGTGGACGCCGATCGTGTCCCACTCACCCCGCCCGTCGGTGGACTCGATGAGCACCCGGGTGACCGAGGCGGTGCCCTCACGGCCCTCGAGGATGCGCACCTTGTAGTCGACGAGCTCCATGGAGACGAGCTCCGGAAAGATCTGGCCCAGAGCGCGGCGCAAGGCGTTGTCGAGGGCGTTGACTGGCCCGTTCCCCTCGCCTGTCGCCACGATGCGCTGGCCGGATGCGTGCACCTTCACGGTCGCCTCGCTGGCGATGGCCCCGTCAGGTCGCTGCTCGACGATCGTTCGCCACGACTCGACGGTGAAGTGCCGGCGACGGTGGCCGGCGACGACGTCCCGCAGCAACAGCTCGAACGACGCGTCGGCCGCCTCGAAGGAGTACCCGTGCGCCTCGAGCTGCTTGACCTGGTCGACCACGCGGGTCAGCGAGTCACGGTCCTGCGACAGGTCGTAGCCCAGCTCACGGCCCTTCAGCTCGATCGAAGCGCGACCGGCCATCTCCGTGACGAGGACCCGCATGTCGTTGCCCACCAGGACCGGGTCCATGTGGTTGTAGAGGTCCGGTGAGACCTTGATTGCACTGGCGTGCAGCCCCGCCTTGTGGGCGAACGACGACACCCCGACGTACGGCTGGTGGGTATCCGGGGCGATGTTGGCGATCTCGGCCAGGGCGTGGGACACCCGCACCATCTCCTGGAGCCGGCCCTCGGGGAGGACCCGTCGGTCGAGCTTGGTCTCCAGGTTGCCGATGACGGCGAAGAGGTCGGCGTTGCCGGTCCGCTCGCCGTAGCCGTTGGCGGTGCACTGCACGTGCGTGACACCCGCCTCCACGGCCGCGAGGGTGTTGGCCACGGCGCACCCGGTGTCGTCCTGGCAGTGGATGCCCAGGCGGGCCCCGCTTCGGCCGAGCACGTCGGTCACGACCCGGTGCATCTCCGTGGGCAGCATCCCCCCGTTGGTGTCACACAGCACGGCCACGTCGGCGCCGGCACTGACCGCTGCCTCGATGACCCGCAGCCCGTAGTCGGCGTCGTGCCGGTAGCCATCGAAGAAGTGCTCGAGGTCGAGGAACACCCGTCGTCCCTCGGCCACGAGCAGCGCCACGGTGTCCGTGACCATCGCCACGTTCTCCTCGAGCGTCGTCCGCAGCGCCTCGGTCACGTGCCGGACGTCGGACTTCGCCACCAGCGTGACCACGGGGGCCTGCGATTCGAGCAACGCTCGAACCTGTGGGTCGTCGTCGACCCTGGCGCCCGGTCGGCGGGTGGCCCCGAACGCGACCAGCTGCGCGTGGGCCAGCTGCAGGTCCTCGTGCGCACGAGCGAAGAACTCGGTGTCCTTGGGCATGGCGCCGGGCCAGCCACCCTCGATGAAGCCCACCCCGAGCTCGTCGAGCAGCCGGGCCACGGCCAGCTTGTCGGACACCGAGTAGGAGATGCCCTCGCGCTGGGCGCCGTCGCGCAGCGTCGTGTCGTAGACGTGGAACGCGTCGGGAACGGGCACCAGAACCTCCAACAAAAAGACCCCCCGCAGGAGCGAGAGGTCTGCGCGCCGGCCGTCAGGCCGACGCGCTAGCCGATGATGATCGACGAGGACACGCGCCTCAGTCTGGCATACCCTCGACCATCGTGAGCAGTCCCCGTCGCCCCGCGCGCCCCCGGTGACCGGTCGCCACCGCCGCGCCCACCGGGCGTACTGGTGGGCCGTCGTGGTCGTCTGCGCGGCCGGGCTGGCCGGGGTCGGAGGCCTCATCGCCTGGCAGCTGAGCTCCCCGGCGTCGCTGGCTTCGGCCTCAGGGGCAGAGGCGGCCGGGGTGGCGCCCGGGCTCTCGGCCCCCGCTGCGACCACTCCTGCCCGCACCCTCGACTCCGACCGGGGCACCGCACGGACCCCGGCGACGGAGGCCGGTCCGCAGGGCACCGACCCGGCCGACACCTCACCGATCCTGCTCTTCGGGGACTCCCTCGCGCTCGGACTGGCCGACCTCCTGCCGTCCCTGCTCCCGACCCGACCGGTGACCGTCGAGGCGGAGGTGGGGCGCGGGTCGACCACGGCCCGGTACGTGCTCGACGCGCTCTACGCACCGACCCCGTCGACCTGGGTCGTGAGCCTGGGCACCAACGACTACGACGACCTCGTGCTCTCGGCGAACGTCGACGCGCTCATGGCCGACGCAGGGCGCAGACGGTGCGTGCTGTGGTTCGACGTGTGGCGGCCGGGCAGTGACGAGGGCGTGAACGCCGTCCTGGAGGCAGCGGCTGCGCGCTACGACAACCTGCACGTCGTCCCGTGGAACGCCTTGGCCGCCCAGCACCCCGAGTGGTTCAGCGGCACCGACGTCCATCCGTCGACCGAGGGCTACGCCGCGCGGGCTCAGCAGGCCGCCACCGCTGTCGCCGAGCTGTGCGGCTGACCCGTTGGCCGGTCACGGTTCGACGAGGGTGCGCATCCATCCGTGGACGTCGGGCGTCTGCCCGCGCTGGATCTCCAGCAGACGCTCACGCAGCTGCATGGTCACCGGACCTGGAGTGCCGTCACCCACCGACCACGACCCCTCGGCCGACTTCACCTGGCCGACCGGGGTGATCACGGCAGCGGTGCCGCAGGCGAACACCTCGGTGATCGCACCGTCGAGGTTGCCCTGCCGCCAGCCGTCGACGTCGACCCGGCCCTCCCCGGCCTCGTACCCGAGGTCGGCAGCGACCTGCAGCAGCGAGTCGCGGGTGACGCCGGGGAGCAGGGTGCCCGTGAGCTCGGGGGTGACCAGGCGTGCGGAGTCGCCGGAACCGTGCACGAAGTACAGGTTCATCCCGCCCATCTCCTCGACCCATCGGCGCTCGACCGCGTCGAGCCAGACGACCTGGTCGCACCCCTGGGCCGACGCCTGGGCCTGTGCGACCAGGGAGGCCGCGTAGTTGCCGGCGCACTTGGCCTCACCGGTGCCGCCGGGCGCCGCCCGCACGTACTCCGTCGACAGCCACACCGAGACCGGCTGGACGCCGCCGGGGAAGTACGCCCCGGCCGGTGAGGCGATCAGCAGGAACAGGTAAGTGGACGCGGGCTTGACCCCGAGGCCGACCTCGGTGGCCAGCATGAACGGACGCAGGTACAGGCTCATCTCCGGGTGGTCGGGCACCCACGAGCGGTCCTGGCGGGTCAGCACCTCCAGGGCCTCGAGGAACAGTGGCTCCGGCAGTTCGGGCATGGCCAGCCGGGCCGCCGAGCGCTGGAACCGCCGGGCGTTCATCTCCGGCCGGAACGTGGCGATTCGTCCGTCGTCCCAGCGGTAGGCCTTGAGCCCCTCGAAGATCTCCTGGCCGTAGTGCAGCGCCATGGTCGCCGGGTCCAGCTCGAGCGGTCCGTAGGGCACCAGCTGGGCGTCGTGCCAGCCGCGCCCCTCGGTGTAGCTGATGGTGACCATGTGGTCGGTGAAGGAGCGGCCGAACCCCGGGTCGGCCAGGATCTGCGCCCGCTGGTCGGCGGCCAACGGCTGGGACGTCGGCTTCAGGGCGATGGCGGGCGACTCAGACCGTGCGTGGGACATGGCGAGACGTTACCCCGGGTGCGGTGCTGGGCGCAGGCCTGCCCGCTCAGCGGGCCGCGCGGGCGGCGAGCGCGTCGCCGATCTCGGCCGTGCCCCGCACCGACCGGCCGCGGGCCGCGAGGTCCTCGGCAACCGACGACTCCACCGCTGCGGCGGCTGCGGGCAGACCTAGATGGTCCAGCATCAACGCCACGGACAGCACGGTGGCGGTCGGGTCGGCCAGACCCTGCCCCGCGATGTCGGGTGCCGACCCGTGCACCGGCTCGAACATGCTCGGGTGCGTGCGGGTCGTGTCCAGGTTGCCGCTGGCTGCCCGGCCGATTCCACCAGCGATCGCCGCCCCGATGTCGGTGATGATGTCGCCGAACAGGTTGTCGGTGACCACCACGTCGAAGCGCTGGGGCTGGGTGACGAAGAACATGCTCGCGGCGTCGACGTGCAGGTAGTCGGTGGCCACGTCGGGGAAGTCGTCGGCGACCCGCTCGAACGTGCGAGTCCACAGGTCGCCGGCATGGGTGAGCACATTGTTCTTGTGCACGAGGGTCAGCCGGCCCCGTCGGGCGGTCGCCCGGACGAACGCGTCACGGACCACCCGCTCGACCCCGAAGGCCGTGTTGAGGCTCTCCTCGGTTGCCACCTCGTGAGGGGTGCCTCGACGAAGGACGCCGCCGGCCCCGGCGTACGGCCCCTCGGTGCCCTCGCGGACCACGACCAGGTCGATGTCCGACGGCTCACGGTCGGCCAGAGGTGTGCTCACGCCTGGGTACAGCTTCACCGGGCGCAGGTTCACGTGGTGGTCGAGGGCGAACCTCAGTCGCAGCAGGAGTCCGCGCTCGAGGACCCCGCTCGGCACCGACGGGTCACCGACCGCCCCCAGCAGGATCGCGTCGTGGTCGCCGATCTCGGTCAGCACACTGTCCGGCAGTGCCTCGCCGGTGGCCCTCCAGCGGCGGGCGCCCAGGTCGTACTCGGTGCGCTCGAAGACCACGTCGTGCTGCGGCGCGACTGCTTCGAGCACCTTGAGACCCTCGGTCACGACCTCTGGCCCGATCCCGTCACCAGCGATGACGGCCAGGCGGAACGTGTTGGTCACGGTGGCGTCTCCTGTCAGGCCGAGAGCACGAGAGAGCGACCCTCGTGGGCCCCGATGGCGTCGACGATCGCTGCGAGGACCTCCGACCCGATCTCGCTGTCGACGGTCAGAGCGATGAGTGCGTGTCCACCGGCCACGTCACGGCTGACCTGCATGCTCGCGATGTTGACGCCGTGGTCGCCCAGGATCCGCCCGAGCTCGCCCACCACCCCGGGCCGGTCGTGGTAACGGAAGAACGCGAGGAACGCCGACGGTTGGAGGTCGACGTCGAACCCGTTGATCTCCACGAGCTTGGCGACGTCTTTGGGTCCGGAGAGCGTGCCCGAGACCGACACCGCGCGACCGTCGCTCAGGGCACCACGCACGGTCACCAGGTTGCGGTGGTCCGGACTCTCGCCGTGGACGACCAGGTCGACCGCGATCCCACGCTCACCCGCGAGCACCGGGGCGTTCACGTACGAGACGGGCTCCTCGACGATGCCCGCGAAAGCACCCTTGAGCGCAGCCAGCTGGAGCACCTTGACCTCCGATGCCGCGATCTCGCCACGGACTTCGACGGTCAGCGCCTCGGGCGCGGCACCCGCCAAGCCGGTGAAGACCCGGCCCAGGGTCTCGGCGAGGTCGATGTACGGGCGTACGTCCTCGTCGATCACCCCGCCCTCGACGTTCACTGCGTCCGGCACGAGCTCACCGGACAGGGCAAGGCGCACCGACCTCGCCACCGCGATGCCGGCCTTCTCCTGGGCCTCGTCAGTACTGGCGCCGAGGTGCGGTGTCGCCACCACCTGCTCGAAGCCGAACAGTGGCGAGTCGGTGCAGGGCTCCTTCGCGTACACGTCGAGCCCCGCCGCCGCAACCCGACCGTCGGCCAGGGCCGCCGCCAGGGCGGTCTCGTCGACGATCCCCCCACGGGCGGCGTTGACGATGATCACGCCCGACTTGACCAGGCGAAGCTGCTCGTGGCCGATGAGGCCGACCGTCTCCGCGGTCTTGGGCAGATGCACGGTGATGAAGTCAGCCTCGCGCAGCAGGTCGTCGAGCTCGACGAGCCGCACGCCCATCTGAGCGGCCCGAGCGGGTTGGACGTACGGGTCGTACGCGATCACCTTGGTACCGAACGCGAGGAGCCGCTGGGCGGCAAGCACGCCGATCCGGCCCAGGCCGACGACCCCCACCGTCTTGCCGTAGACCTCGGTACCGGTGTACTTCGAGCGCTTCCACTGACCGCTCTTCAACGCCGCGTCGGCGGGCGCGATGTTGCGGGCGGCAGCGAGCAGCAGCGCCACCGCGAGCTCCGCCGCACTCACGATGTTGGACGTCGGAGCGTTGACGACCATGACCCCGGCCTGAGTGGCGGCGGCCACGTCGACGTTGTCCAGACCCACGCCGGCGCGGGCCACGACCTTGAGCCGACGGGCCGCGGCGAGCGCCTCCGCGTCGACCTGCGTCGCGCTGCGCACCAGCACGGCGTCGACGTCGGTGATCGCTGCGAGCAGCGCGCCGCGGTCGGCCCCGTTGCAGTGGCGGACCTCGAAGTCCGGCCCCAGCGCCTCGAGGGTTGCGGGTGAGAGCTCTTCGGCGATCAACACGACGGGCTTGCTGGGCATCAACGGTCCTCGGAGGCGGCTTCGATCGGGGTGCGTCGGAGCCTGCAGCCTACCGAGGCATGTGAACGCATTCACATGCCGTCTCGGTCCGTGGACCAGGAATCATTAGCACAAGTAATGAGTTACCCTTACGACATGCCGATCGCCACCGCACCCCTCGCCTCCAGCGCCCTGGCCAGCTCGCTACGCCTGGCGGTCATGCGGCTGGCCCGGCGGCTCCGCTCGGAGCGCGCCGACACCGGGCTCACCCTCACCCAGCTGGCGACCCTGGCCACGCTCGAGCGGCTCGGACCCACCACGCCCGGCTCGCTCGCCACGCACGAGAAGGTGCGACCGCCATCCATGACCCGGGTCCTGGCTGGCCTGGAGTCGGCCGGGCTCGTCGACCGGACACCCCACGCCACCGACGGCCGCCAGGTCGTCGTCACGGTCACCTCGCCCGCACGGGAGCTGCTGCGCGCGGACCGCCGGCGTCGCGAGGCCTGGTTGTCCCGAAGGCTCGCCGAGCTCTCCCCGTCCGAGCGGGCCACCCTGTCGGAGGCGGCGACGATCCTGGACCGGCTGGCCACTGCATGAGTCCCACGTTTCGTTCGCTTCGCATCCGCAACTACCGCATCTACGCCGGCGGGCAGCTGGCCGCCAACGTGGGTGTGTGGATGCAGCGGGTCGCCCAGGACTGGCTCGTCCTGCAGCTGAGTGACGGCTCGGCTGTCGCGCTCGGGGTCACCGTCGGCCTTCAGTTCCTGCCCATCGCGCTGTTCAGCCTCTGGGGCGGGTCGCTGGCCGACCGCTTCCCGCGGCGGCGACTGCTGATGGCGACCGGAGCCTCGATGGGTGCGCTGGCCCTGCTGCTCGGCGTGATCGTGCTCTCCGGCCTGGCGACCGTGGGCCTCGTGATGGCGATGGCGTTCCTCCTGGGTGTAGTGGCTGCCCTCGACAGCCCCGCCCGGCAGGCCATGGTCTCCGAGCTCGTCCCCCGTGGCGACCTGCACAACGCCGTGGCCCTCAACAGCGCCTCGTTCAACCTCGGGCGCGTGCTCGGTCCGGCCGCCGCTGGTCTGCTCGTCGCAGCCGTCGGGAGCGGCTGGGTCTTCGTCATCAACGCCTCGGGGTACGTGGCGGTCGTGGTGGCCCTGGCCTTCCTGCGCGTGAACGAGATGACCGCGCCGGAGCCGGTGGCCCGTGAGAAGGGAATGCTGCGCGAAGGGGTGCGCTACGTGTCGTCCCGCCCACCCCTGGTCATGGTGATGATCATCGCGTTCTTCGTGGGCACCTTCGGTCTGAACTACCAGCTCACCATGGCCCTGATGACGACCCAGGAGTTCGGGCTCGGCCCGGCCCAGTTCGGCCTGGCCTCCACCGTCCTCGCCGTCGGCTCGCTCGCCGGCTCGCTGCTCGCCGCCCGCCGCGGCGCTCCCCCGCTGCGGCTCGTCGTCCTGTCGGCGGTCTTCTTCGGACTCGCCGCCATGCTCGCCTCGGCGATGCCGACCTACGGCACGTTCCTGCTCGCCCTGCCCCTGGTCGGCGCGGGCGCGCTCACCCTGATCAACGCTGCGCAGTCCTACCTGCAGCTGAACTCCGACCCGCAGGTCCGCGGACGGGTCATGGGCCTGTACATGCTCGTCTTCATGGGCGGCACGCCGCTCGGCTCACCCCTCGTGGGGTGGGTCGCCGCTGCGTTCGGTCCACGCTGGTCGATCGCACTGGGCGGCGTGGTCTCGGTGGTCGCGGCTGTCGGCGCAGCCGGGCTGCTCATGCGCCGCGACGGGCTGCGGGTGGAACCGCACCTGCGCCCCCACCCGCACTTCGCCGTGATCGGGGCGCCGGCAAGGCTCGACCCCTCCCTGCCCTGACGTTTCGCTCCTAGCGGGCGGCCGTGCCCTCGACGTAGTCGTCGTCGGAGTCGACCCAGGCCATCATCGACCGCAGCTCACGCCCGACCTGCTCGATCGGGTGCTGCTCCCCCTGCGCACGCAGCGCCTTGAACTCCGGGGCACCGGCGTCCTGGTCGGCGATGAAGCGGGCCGCGAAAGCGCCGGACTGGATGTCGCCGAGCACGGCCTCCATGTTCGCCTTGACGTGCGAGTCGATGACCCGTGGGCCGGACACGTAGTCGCCGTACTCGGCCGTGTCGGACACCGACCAGCGCTGCTTGGCGATCCCACCCTCGTACATCAGGTCGACGATGAGCTTGAGCTCGTGCAGGCACTCGAAGTACGCGACCTCCGGCTGGTAGCCCGCCTCGACCAGGGTCTCGAACCCCGCCTGAACCAGCGCGGAGGCGCCGCCGCACAGCACCGCCTGCTCCCCGAACAGGTCGGTCTCGGTCTCTTCGGTGAACGTCGTCCTGATGCCGCCGGCACGCAGCCCCCCGAGCGCTTTGGCATACGACAGCGCGAGTGCCCAGGCCTGACCGGTGGCGTCCTGCTCGACGGCGACGATGACCGGCACGCCCCGGCCGGTGGTGTACTCACGACGGACGAGGTGCCCAGGTCCCTTGGGCGCGACCATGCAGACGTCGACGTCGGCCGGCGGCTTGATGTAGCCGAACCGGATGTTGAAGCCGTGCCCGAAGAACAAGGCCTTGCCAGCCTGCAGCATGGGCTCGATGTCGGCCGCGTACAGCGAACGCTGCACGTGGTCGGGGGCCAAGATCATGATCACGTCGGCCTCGGCTGCCGCCTCCGACGGGGTCACGACGCGCAGACCGTCGGCCTCGGCCTTGGCCCGGCTGGGCGAGCCCTCCTTCAGCCCCACCCGGACGTCGACCCCGGAGTCCCGCAGGTTCTGGGCGTGGGCGTGACCCTGGCTGCCGTAGCCGATCACCGCCACCTTCTTGCCCTGGAGGATCGACAGGTCGGCATCGTCGTCGTAGAACAGCTCAGCCACGGGGTCCGGCTCCTTGGTGTCGGGTTGGTGTCGGGTTGGTCTCGGAGGTGTGCGCCAGTCGTGCAGCGAGGGTAGCGGGGGGTCAGGCCGGTCGTTCGGCCGTGCGCAGCGAGCGGTCGGTGATCGAGCGCGCGCCGCGCCCCACAGCGACCATGCCGGACTGCACCAGCTCACGGACGCCGAACGGCTCGAGCACCCGGAGCAGGGCCTCGAGCTTGTCGGCGTTCCCTGTGGCCTCGATGACGACCGAGTCCGGGGCGACGTCGACGACCTTGGCCCGGAACAGCTGGACCGTCTCGAGCACCTGCGAGCGCGTGTCGGAGTCGGCCCGGACCTTGACGAGCAGCAGCTCGCGCTGCACCGAGTGCCCCGGGTCGAGCTCGACGATCTTCAGGACGTTGACGAGCTTGTTGAGCTGCTTGGTCACCTGCTCCAGTGGGAGGTCCTCGACGTTGACCGCGATGGTCATGCGCGACACCCCCGGGTGCTCGGTCGGGCCCACTGCCAAGGACTCGATGTTGAACCCGCGACGGGAGAACAGGCCAGCGATCCGGGCCAGGACGCCTGGCTGGTCCTCGACCAGCACGGACAGGGTGTGTCTCATCACAGTTCGTCCTTGTCCCAGTCGGGGGCCATGTCCCGCGCGTACTTGATCTCGTCGTTGCCGGTCCCTGCCGCCACCATGGGCCAGACCATGGCGTCCTTGTGCACCACGAAGTCGATCACCACCGGACGGTCGTCGACCGACAACGCCTTCTCGACCGTCGCGTCGACGTCGTCAGCCTTCTCACACCGCAGCCCGACGCAGCCGTACGCCTCGGCCAGCTTCGCGAAGTCGGGGATGCGCAGGTGCTCGGCCGAGGTGTGCAGGTCGGTGTTGCTGTACCGCCCCTCGTAGAACAGCGTCTGCCACTGGCGCACCATCCCGAGGCTGCTGTTGTTGATCACCGCGACCTTGATCGGGATGTCGTTGAGCGTGCAGGTCGCCAGCTCCTGGTTGGTCATCTGGAAGCAGCCGTCACCGTCGATCGCCCACACGGTCGCCTCGGGGCGCCCCACCTTGGCGCCCATCGCCGCAGGGACTGCGTAGCCCATGGTGCCCAGGCCCCCTGAGTTCAGCCAGGTGCCGGGTCGCTCGTAGTCGATGAACTGGGCGGCCCACATCTGGTGCTGGCCGACCCCGGCGGCCACGACCGCCTCCGGTCCGGACAGCGCGCCGATCCGGGAGATGACGTACTGGGGCGCCAGCGATCCGTCGTCCGGGGTGTCGTAGCCGAGCGGGTACGTGGTGCGCAGCCGGTTGAGGACGTCCCACCACCCCGCGTAGTCACCGACGTGCCCCGAGCTCGGCCTCTGCACGCAGCGCCGCGACGAGGTCACCGATGGTCTCGCGCGCATCCCCGACGATCGGCACGTCTGCGTGCCGGTTCTTGCCGATCTCGGCCGGGTCGATGTCGGCGTGGATGACCGTGGCGTTCGGGGCGAACGAGTCGAGCCGACCGGTGACCCGGTCGTCGAACCGAACGCCGAGGCCGATGATCAGGTCGCTCTGCTGCAGCGCACCCACCGCCGCCACGGTGCCGTGCATGCCCGGCATCCCGAGGTGCTGGGGGTGGGAGTCCGGGAAGGCCCCACGCGCCATGAGCGTGGTGACTACGGGAAGCCCGGTGAGCTCGGCCAGCGCGCGCAGCTGGTCGGTGGCCCCCGCCCGGATCACCCCACCCCCCACGTACAGCACCGGACGCCGCGCCTCGACGATCAGCCGGGCGGCCTCGCGGACCTGCTTGGCGTGCGGCCGGGTTGTCGGCCGGTAGCCAGGAAGGTCCAAGGACTCCGGCCACGAGAACGTCGTCGTGGCCTGGAGCGCGTCCTTGGAGATGTCGACGAGCACCGGCCCGGGGCGGCCGCTTGCCGCGATGTGGAAGGCCTCCGCGATCGTCTGCGGGATGAGGTCCGGGTCGGTGACGAGGTAGTTGTGCTTGGTGATCGGCATCGTGATGCCGCGGATGTCCGCCTCCTGGAAGGCGTCGGTGCCGATCGAGGAGCGCGGCACCTGGCCGGTCACGGCAACGATCGGCACCGAGTCCATGTACGCGTCGGCGATCGGGGTGACCAGGTTCGTGGCCCCGGGTCCGGACGTGGCCATGCACACCCCGACCCGGCCGGTGGCCGCGGCATAGCCCTCAGCGGCGTGTCCGGCTCCCTGCTCGTGGCGCACCAGGATGTGGCGTAGCTGGGTGCTGTCGAACAGCGGGTCGTACGCCGGCAGGATCGCCCCGCCGGGGATGCCGAAGATCGTGTCGGTGCCCGTGGCCTCCAGGGCCTTCACCAGGCTCTGGGCTCCGGTCATCGGGTCGGTCATCGGGCTTCCTTCGGGTCGTGGCGAGCGGTACCGGGCGAGGCACGAAAAAGCCCCTCCGTCCCGGGGTGGGTGAGGGGCAGCGCGCGGCGGACGAGTGGCTTCAGGCCGCGCGCCTCACAACTACGAGAATTCGCTGGAACACCCCTTCAGGGTGGGGCCGGGGCCGACCACGGTCAACCCGGCGAGACACCCGTCTCACCATCCGAGACGTGTGGTCGCTCCCCCACCGATCGCCCCCCCAAGTTGATCATGGAGATCCGGTCGGCCCAGACGGTCGAAACTGCAGATCATGTCCATGATCAACTTGAGGGTGGGGGGTCAGTCGAGGACGGCGCCCTGGGCGGCCGAGCCGACGAGCTTGGCGTACTTGCCGAGCACGCCGGTGGTGTAGCGCGGCTCGCGGGGCTTCCAGCCGTCGCGCCGACGGGCCAGCTCGGCGTCGTCGACGAGCAGGTCGAGGGTCAGCCGGTCCATGTCCAGCCGGACCGGGTCGCCGTCGGCGACGAACGCGATCGGGCCGCCGTGCGGCGCCTCGGGTGCCACGTGGCCGATGCAGAAGCCGGCCGTCGCCCCGGAGAACCGGCCGTCGGTGACGAGCATGACGTCGCGGCCGAGCCCTGCCCCCTTGATCGCCGCAGTGACGGCGAGCATCTCGCGCATGCCCGGCCCGCCCATCGGCCCTTCGTAACGGATGATCACGACGTCGCCCGCCCTGACGACACCCGACGTGACGGCGGCCATGGCGTCGACCTCGTCGTCGAAGACCCGCGCCGTGCCCTCGAACACGGGCTGGTCGATGCTGGCCGACTTGATCACCGCGCCCTCCGGCGCCAGCGAACCCTTGAGGACGGCGAGTCCGCCGGTGGCGTGCATCGGGTCGGCGACCGGTCGCACCACGACCCCGTCGGGGCGTGGCGGTCCAAGAGCGCTCAGGTTCTCGGCCATCGTCTGGCCGGTGACGGTGAGCACGTCACCGTGCAGCAGCCCGGCCCCGAGCAGCTCGCTCATCACCATCGGCAGACCACCGACCCGGTCGATGTCGTTCATCACGTAGCGACCGAACGGCTTCACGTCGGCCAGGTGCGGGGTGCGCGCGCCGACCCGGTTGAAGTCGTCGATGGTCAGGCCCACCCGCGCCTCGTGCGCGATGGCCAAGAGGTGGAGGACGGCGTTGGTCGACCCACCCAGGGCCATGGTCACGGCGATGGCGTTCTCGAACGCCTCCCGGGTGAGGATGTCGCGGGTGGTGATGCCGCGGCGCAGCAGCCCGACGACCGCCTGTCCGGACCGGAAGGCGTGCTCGTCGCGTCGCTTGTCGACGGCCGGCGGTGCGGCCGAGCCGGGGAGGGACATGCCCAGGGCCTCTCCGATGCTCGCCATGGTGTTGGCGGTGAACATCCCGCCGCAGGCTCCCTCTCCGGGGCAGGCGTTGCGCTCGATCTCGTCGAGCTGACCACGCGTGATCCGACCCGCCGCGCAGGCCCCCACACCCTCGAACGCGTCCTGGATCGTGACGTCCTTGTCACCGACCCGACCGGGCAGGATCGAGCCGGCGTAGACGAACACGCTGGCGACGTCGAGGCGGGCTGCGGCCATGAGCATGCCGGGCAGCGACTTGTCACACCCGGCGAACGTCACCATCCCGTCGAGCCGCTCGGCATGCATCACCGTCTCGACGGAGTCGGCGATCACCTCACGACTCACCAGCGACGCGCGCATGCCCTCATGGCCCATCGAGATCCCGTCGGACACCGAGATGGTGCCGAACTCCATGGGGAACCCACCGGCCTCGAAGACACCCTCCTTCGCCTTGATCGCCAACCGCTTCAGGGACAGGTTGCAGGGCGTGATCTCGTTCCAGCTGCTCGCGATCCCGATCTGCGGCTTGCCCCAGTCGTCATCGGTCATGCCGACCGCACGCAGCATTGCCCGGTTCGGCGCACGCTCCATGCCGTCGGTGACGTCGCGGCTGCGGGGCTTGATGTCGGGGGCGTCGCTCATGCGTCCAGCGTACGGGTGAAGACCAGGTCGGAGACCAGGTGGCCGCGGGCCAGGCCCCGTCGCTCGAACCGGGTCTCCGGGCGCCCCAACGGCCGGTGTCCCGGGTCGGATCCTGCGTCGACGACCACCGCGCGCAGCCGCGGCTCGGCCGTCATCACCTCGAGCATCTGCTCGGCGTACGGCGGCCAGTCGGTGGCGCAGTGGACGAACGCGCCCGGTGCGAGGCGAGAGCACAGCAGCGAGACGAACGGCGGCTGGACGAGGCGCCGTTTGTGGTGCCTGGACTTGGGCCACGGGTCGGGGAAGAAGATCCGGACGCCGGACAGGCTGCCGGGGGCCAGGCGCTCGCGCACGACCTCGACCGCGTCTGCCTGCATCACGCGCAGGTTGGTGAGGCGCGACTCGCCGATCCCGGCCAGCAGCTGGCCGACACCCGGCGTGTGGACGTCGATGGCCAGCACTCCCTGGTCCGGCTGCTCAGCCGTCATCGCGAGGGTCGCCTCGCCCATGCCGAAGCCGATCTCGAGCACGACGGGGACACCGACGCCGAACAGCGCGGCGAGGTCGAGGGTCGGTCCCTCGGCGGCGAGCAGCCACGGCGAGGCGTGCTCGCGCAGGCCCCAGGCCTGGTGGGGCGTGACCCGCCCGCGCCGTGGGTGGAAGGTCCGGATGAAGCCCGCCTGTGGGGAGGGTGGGGACGACACGGGCCGAGCCTAGATGCCGTCCCTAGGGCTGAGGCGGCTTACGCAACCTCGCGCGGGTCCGGCCCGCCCGATCGGCGAGCATGTCGTCCAACCGTGCCGAACGGCCTTCTGCTGCCGCGACGAGCCGACCGAAGGACTTCTGCCGCACCGCAGCTTCGAGCAGCCGGGTCGACTTCGAGCGCCGCGACTCGTCCTGCCGACGTGCCAGCTCGGTGAGCAGGCCGGCCATACCCCGAACGGCGACGGCGAGCAGCTCGGCATCTGCCGGCCTGGAGGTGGACCCGGGGACCGTGGCCGGCTCGAGGTCACTGAGCGCTCCCACGACCTCGCACCCGGACTGGTCGATCCCGGCCGCGATGTCTCGAGCCTTCTCCACGACCAGAGCGGCCAGCCGGGTCGACACTGCGGGGGCGGCAGCTGCTCCTGACCCAGACCCGGCGAAGATCTGCGAGACGACCAGGTCGCGAGCCAGCGTCGTGTAGTGCCAACGGTCGAACGCCGGCGGCAGCTGCTCGTTCAGCTGGCGCAGCACCTCGGTCTCGGCCGGCCCGAGCGAGGGATTGCCCGCCACCTCCCGCTCGGTGGCCACCGAGGGATCGACACCGAGGACCGAGGCGAAGCGGCGCCACAGCTCGTCTGGACCGGACGTCGGCGGAGGCATCGTGACGACGTGGATCTGCGTCGAGGGGACCACGCTGCCCCACCGCTCGAGCACCTCCGGCACGTAGTGCAGGCGCCAGAACGGGTGGTCCGGTCGCCTCAGCACGCCCTTGGCCCACTGTTCGTAGGGCCGGCGACCACGGTGCTTGACGACCTCCTGCCACGCCGAGGGGAGCAGGGTGCTCAGTTCACGAACGACGTAGACCACGTGCACGTCGCGTGGGGCCAAGGAGGAGACCACGCGCTCGACGTCACCGCTCGTCACGGCGGCCAGCTGCTCGTCCGAGAGCACGACCACCTGCTCTCCCCGCTGAGCCACCTTCCGTGCCAGGGTGTCCCAGGTGCCCGTACCTTCTCCCCCTGGCTCGTCCTCGTGGAACGGAACTCCCCGCAGGTCCTTGCTCGCGCGGTAGTGCTCGAAGGCGCCCACACCTGGAAGCCCGACCCCGACGGACTGCAGCGCCTCCCGGTTGGCCCAGAGCACACCCTGGATGAACGTCGACCCAGACTTCGGGGCCCCGATGTGAAGGTACACAGTGCGTCCGCGGGCGTTCGTCGTCACGTCGAGGCCTCCCTGGCCAGCCACAGAGAGCACTGGCCGGCACCGGCTGTGGTGGCCATCATGCCCTCAACCTCCGGCCACGGACGGCACGACGAGCAGTCGGCTGCCCGGCGCCACTGGCGCCTCCAGTCCTCCTTCGGTGCGTGCATCCGCACCATCGACATAGACGTTGACGTAGGCGCGCAGGCTGCCGCTCTCGTCGCGCAACCGACGCTCGACCCATGGGAGCTCCAGGGCCAGCCTGTCGAGCACGTCACCAACCGTGGCCGATGACGCGATCGCGACCTGCACGCGCGACGAGCCGGCCAGCGCCGCCAGCAGGCTCGGAAGCTCGAGAGTGACCACCGGGTGCGCCGGGGTCGCCTCACCCGCCGGCGAGCGAGCCTCGTCACTCATCGTGTCGCGCGGACGCACAGCACGTCGGGCAGGTGGGCCGCGACCTGGTCCCACTGCTGGCCACCGTCCAGACTGGCCCACACCTCTCCGGAGCGGGTGCCGAAGAACACGCCGTCGCGGCCGTCGGTCGCCAGTGCGTCGCGAAGGACCAGGGAGTAGAAGTCCCGCTCGGGCAGCCCCGACGACCGTGAGTGCCAGGTGCGACCGGCGTCGGTGCTCGCGAAGACCCGGGCCTGCCCGTCGGGGGGCAGTCGCATGCCGTCGGCGACCAGGGGGAACAGGTACGTGGCCGTGGACGACGCGGCCAGGCCGAACCCGAAGTCGGCGGGGAGGCCGACCGCCCGGGGCTCCCAGGTCGCGCCCGCGTCGCTGCTGCCGAAGACGCCGCCGTGGTTCTGCAGCACCAGGGTCGACGGGTCGTCGGGGAGCCGGACCAGCTTGTGCACGCACTGCCCGAACTCCGGGTACGGGTCGGGGAAGAACCGGGCCTCGATGCCCTGGTTGGACGGCGCCCAGGTCGTGCCGCCGTCCCTGGTGCGGTAGACCCCGCCGGTCGAGATGCCGACGAGGATGTCGTCGGCATCCTCCGGGTGCGGCAGCACGGTGTGCAGGCACAGCCCCCCGAACCCCGGGTGCCAGGACTCGCGGTGCGGGTGCTGCCACAGTCCCTCGACCAGCGTGAAGGTGATGCCTCCGTCGTCGGACCGGAAGAGCGCCGCCGGCTCCACCCCGGCCCACACCTCCTCCGGGCGGTCCGCAGGGCCAGGAGCCAGCTGCCAGATCTGGGCGACTGCCGCGCCGGCCCCGCTCGGGAAGCGCAGCGCCGCCTGCTCCTCCTCGGTCCAGGTCGCCCCGAGGTCGTCGGACCGGGCCACGACCGGACCCCAGTGCTCGTGCATGCCCCCGACGAGCAGACGCGTCGGGTCGCGTCGCACGTCGAACGAGATGGCGGCCACCCGGGTCATCGGGAACCGTGGTTCGTCCAGGCGCCACCGGTCGCCCTCCTGGTGGGCCAGGAACAGGCCCTTGGTGGTCCCGATCGCGAGCACGGTCGAGAAGCGGTCGTGGTCCATCGTCATCCTCCCGACACGACGTTGCGCAAAGGCGTCCCTGCCGCGTAGCGGGTCAGCTGGTCCCGCAGGAGGGCCCATGCGCGGGGCAGGAAGGCCGAGGTGTCCCCACCGACATGGGGCGTGATCACCACCCCGGGAGCCGACCACAGGGGATGCCCCAGTGGCAAGGGCTCCGGGTCGGTGACGTCGAGGGCAGCCGCCAGCCGACCGCGGTTCAGCTCGACCAGCAGTGCGTCGGTGTCCACGACCGGACCACGGGACGCGTTGACCAGCAGCGCGCCGTCGGGCAGCCGGGCCAGGGCGGCAGCGTCGAACATCCGGTGGGTCTCGTCGGTGAGGGGAACGGTCAGCACCACGACGTCGGCCACAGACAGCAGCTCCGGGAGCCGGTCGACCCCGACGACCCCGGCCCGGGCCCGGCGGCCGACCAGGGTCAGCTCCACCTCGAAGGCGGCCAGCCGACCGGCCACGGCCCGGCCCACCGACCCGGCACCCACGATCACCACTCGTCGGTCGGCAAGTGCCGGACGCGTCACGTGCCGCCACTCCCCCAGACGCTGTCCCTCGGCGAAGCCGGCGAAACCGCGCAACGACGCGAGGATCAGGCCCACCACGAGCTCGGCAGTGCTGGCGTCGTGCACACCGGCCGCGTTGCAGACCACGACGCCCGCCGGGCAGTGGGCCAGCACGTCGTCGTACCCGGCCGTGAGGGTCTGGACCACCTGCAGCCCCGGCAGCTCGCGCAGGGCGGTCAACGCCTCGGTCGGGCCCATGTACTCGGGGACGTAGAACGTGACCTCGGCCACGCGGTCGGGCCATGGCCGCCCCGGCCGCCAGACGACGAGCTCGAGGCCTTCTGGGGGGTCGACGTGGTCGGCCCAGTCGTCGAAGGGGACGCAGACCAGACGGTCACCGGCAGCCACGACGGCCACGGTAGCGGTGACTTTCGGCCCTTGGATCCCCCGGTAGGAGCGACCAGCATGACTTCTGGCAGACCTGATCCCGACGCGCACGGGATCGCCAGACGTCCGGTAGGGCGGACGAACGGCGGGGACGGCGCTCGTCCCGGGACCGCCCCGCAAGGGGCTGGGCCCGCGAGACCGTCCCCGTCGGGCTGCTCAGGTGTTCCCCGGACCTCCCCGTGGGACCTCCAGTCGGCCGAGGATGACCGTCAGCCGGCCCGCTCGAGCACCAGCTCGCGCACCCTGGCCGCGTCGGCCTGACCGCGGGTCGCCTTCATCACCGCGCCGACGATCGCCCCTGCGGCCTGGGTCTTGCCGCCTCGGATCTTCTCGACGATGTCCGGGTGGGCCGCCAGGGCCTCGTCGACAGCGGCGACCAGCGCCGCGTCGTCGGAGACGACCCGCAGGTCGCGAGCGGCCACGACGGCATCCGGCGAGCCCTCGCCCGCGAGCACGGCCTCGAGCACCTGCCGGGCGAGCTTGTCGTTCAAGGTGCCCTCGGCCACCAGCGAACAGACCCGGGCCACCTCGACGGGGGTGACCGCGACCTCCGCCAGGTCGACGCCGCGGGCGTTGGCATGACGGGCGATCTCCCCGAGCCACCACTTGCGGGCCGCCGCCTGGTCGGCGCCCGCCTCGATGGTGGCCTCGATGAGCTCCACGGCACCCGCGTTGACGATCGAGACCATCTCGTGGTCACCGACACCCCACTGCGCCTGCAACCGCCGCCGCCGCTGCAGCGGGGGCTCGGGCAGGGTGGCCCGCAGCTGTTCGACCCAGTCGTCATCCGGCGCCACGGGCGCCAGGTCCGGCTCGGGGAAGTAGCGGTAGTCCTCGGCCTCCTCCTTGGTGCGTCCGGAGGTGGTCGACCCGTCAGCCTCCATGAAGTGGCGGGTCTCCTGCACGACCCGCCCACCTGCGTCCAGGACGGCGGCCTGCCGCTGTATCTCGTACGTGATCGCCCGCTCGACCGAGCGCAGCGAGTTGACGTTCTTGGTCTCGGTGCGGGTGCCCAGCTGGTCAGACCCGCGCGGCTTCAACGAGATGTTGGCGTCGACACGCATGGACCCTTGGTGCATGTGTGCGTCGCTGACCCCCAGCGCGACGATCAGGTCACGCAGCTCCGACGCGTAGGCCCGTGCAACGGCGGGGGCGAGGTGTCCCGGCACCTCGATCGTCTTCGTGACGATCTCGATCAACGGCACGCCCGCCCGGTTGTAGTCGACCAGTGAGTACTCGGCGCCGTGGATGCGCCCGGTCGACCCGCCGACGTGGGTGCTCTTGCCCGTGTCCTCCTCCATGTGGGCCCGCTCGATCTCGATCCGGAACACCTGCGGTCCGTCGGCCTCGACCTCCACGTCGAGCCATCCCCCGAAGGCGATCGGCTCGTCGTACTGAGAGGTCTGGAAGTCTTTGGGCATGTCCGGGTAGAAGTAGTTCTTGCGCGCGAACCGGCACCACGAGGCGATCGAGCAGTTCAGGGCCAGCCCGATCCGGATGGCCGACTCCACCGCCTTCTGGTTGACCACGGGCAGCGACCCGGGGAGCCCGAGACAGACCGGGCACACCTGGGTGTTGGGCTCCGCCCCGAACGTCGTGGGACAGCCGCAGAACATCTTGGAGTCGGTGTCGAGCTCCACGTGGACCTCGAGCCCGAGGACCGGGTCGTACCGACCTACGGCGTCGTCGAAAGGGACCAGGCTGGTCATTGGGCCGGTCATTGGGCCGGTCGTGAGCGGGTGGTCGGTCATCGGGTCGCCTCCAGCTGCGGCGCCTGGTCCAACAGGGGTCCGCCCCAGCGCCGCAGCAGCAGGGTCTCCAGCTCCTGGCCGACCCGGTAGACCCGCTCGTCCGCCTGAACGGGGGCCATCACCTGCAGGCCCACCGGGAGGTCGTCGTCGCCGAGCCCGATCGGCAGGCTCATGGCCGGTCCGCCGTACAGGCTGGACGGCAAGGTGGCGAGGTCGGCCTTGTACATGGCCACCGGGTCGTCGACCCGCTCGCCGAGGCGGAACGCCACCGTCGGCGTCGTCGGAGACACCAGCACGTCGACGTCGGCGTAGGCCGCCTCGAAGTCGCGACGGATCAGGGTGCGCACCTTCTGCGCCTGGCCGTAGTAGGCGTCGTAGTAGCCGGCGGAGAGCGCGTACGTGCCGAGCATGATCCGTCGCTTGACCTCGTCACCGAACCCGGCCGCACGGGTTGCCGACATGACCTCCTCCACCGACGACCCGTCGTCGACCCGCAGCCCGTACCGCATTCCGTCGAACCGGGCCAGGTTGCTGGAGCACTCGCTCGGCGCGATCAGGTAGTAGGCAGGCAGCGCGTAGTCGAAGGACGGGCACGACACCTCGACGACGTCGGCACCTGCCTGCCCGAGCAGTGCGACCACGTCGTCGAACCGCGCCTGGACGCCCGGCTGGTAACCGTCGCCCTGCAGCTCGCGGACCACACCCACCCGCAGCCCCGCCAGGCCGCCGAGCTCACCACGTGCAGCGGCGACCACTGGGGGCACGGGGGCATCGATCGACGTGGAGTCGAGCGGGTCGTGCCCAGCCATCGCCTCGTGCAGGAGCGCGGCGTCCAACACCGTGCGGGCGAACGGTCCGGCCTGGTCGAGCGACGACGAGAACGCGATGAGCCCGTAGCGGGACACGGCCCCGTACGTGGGCTTCACGCCCACGATCCCCGTGACCGAGGCGGGCTGACGGATCGAGCCGCCGGTGTCGGTCCCGATCGCCAACGGCGCCTGGTGGCTGGCCACAGCCGCGCTCGACCCGCCGGACGACCCACCCGGGATGCGTCCGACGTCCCAGGGGTTGCGCGTGGGTCCGTAGGCGGAGTTCTCGGTGGACGAGCCCATCGCGAACTCGTCCATGTTGGTCTTGCCGAGGATGACCACGCCGGCCTGCCTCAGCCGACCGGTCACCGTGGCGTCGTAAGGCGGCAGCCACCCCTGCAGGATCTTCGAGCCACACGTCGTCGGGACGTCGCGGGTGGCGAGCACGTCCTTCAGCGCCAGCGGCACACCCGCGAGCGGCCCGAGCGCGGCACCCGACGCGCGCTGTGCGTCGACGTTCCGGGCGGCCTGCCGGGCTCCTTCGGCATCGACGTGCAGGAACGCGTGCACGATCTCGTCTACTGCGGCGATCCGGTCCAGCGCGGCCTGCGTCACCTCGAGCGCGGACACCTGACCGTCGGCGATCGCCGCGGCGGTCTGCTCAGCGGTCCAACGGATGGGGTCGTCGGCCGTCACTCGTCGTCCTGCAGGATCTGCGGAACGCGGAAGCGACCGTCCTCGGCAGCGGGCGCACCCGCGAGCGCCTGCTCCTGGGTCAGCCCCGGGCGGACGTCGTCGGCGCGGAAGACGTTGACGACTGGAACCGCGTGCGTGGTCGGCGGCACGTCGTCAGCGGCGACCTCCGCCACCCGGGCAACCGCACCCAGGATGACGTCGAGCTGCCCCCCAGATGGTCCAGCTCGGCGTCGGTCAGGGCGAGCCTGGACAGCCGCGCCAGATGCGCCACCTCGTCGCGGGTGAGCGAGGACATGAGTGCCTCTCGGAGTCGGGGCCACCCATCCTAGGAGTCCCGTCAGGGGGCGGACGAAGCCCGTTCCCGATCGGCGTCCTCGAGGTCGGACGACCACGCGACGACGCCCCCGCCTCCCGACTTGGCCGCGTACATCGCGACATCCACGCGGTGCAGCACCTCGTCCACGGCCAGCTGCTCAGCCCTGCCGACCGTGACCACGCCGACGCTGACGCCGACCTCGACCACGGCCGCCCCGAACGGGACGGGACGGGTCACCTCGGTGAACACCCGCCGAGCCACCTCCATCGACTCCGCCGCGTTCGGCCGCTCGCCGAGGACGAGAGCGAACTCGTCGCCGCCGATCCGAGCGACCAGGTCGGTGTCGCGCACGACCGCGCTCAGCTGGTTGGCAGTGCTCCGCAGCACGACGTCGCCGGCCAGGTGTCCACGCCGGTCGTTCACCGCCTTGAACCCGTCCAGGTCGACGAGCACCACGGCGTAGGACGAGCTACGCCCTGTCTGCTCCTCGAGACGCTTGAGCAGCTGACGCCGGTTGGCCACACCCGTGAGCTCGTCGTGCAACGACTCGTGCTCGGCGTTTCGGGTCAGGCTGTACGTCATCGCGAACATGACCATCGGCACCACGAGGGCCAACGGGTACCAGACGCCGGCCGCCACGAGCACCACCACGACGATGGCGAGGGTGTCGGCCAGCAGGTCGGAGAACAGGTACCAGCGCAGGCCGTAGGTGAGGTCCTCCCAGAACGTCGCGCCGTCGCTCTCCGCGAGCAGTGAGACGAGGACGTCGTTGACGACGAAGTGGACGAGCCAGGTGGCTGCGACCCACCCCAGGTCGGACCAGACGAGGACTCCGCCTTGTCCCACCGGTTCGCCACCCAGCAGTGACATCACGGCCCCCGCAGCGCCCATGGCCACGACGAACTGTGCCGCGTTGAAGGTCGTCCTCCACCACTGCTTGCGCGCCACCGCCTGACCGACGAGCCAGCTGGCCCCGGAGACGAGCATGGCGGGCTGCACTCCCCACACGTACAGCGCGGCGAGTGCGAACGACTGACCCAGATGGATGGTGATCGGATCCGGGTAGCGAAGGACCGTCAGCGGGCGGATCTCGAACAGCGTCGCACCGCCGGCGACCACCAACAGCCCCGTCGATGCCGCCGTCCACCCCGACCATGACAGCGACCAGCCGAGCAGCACGCCCGCGGTGACCAGCGTGGCGACGAAGGTCACGCTGAACCGGTTCACCCGTCGCATCAGGGAGCCGAACGGCTCGAGCTCAGTCACGTCCGCCACCCGTGGTCGGTGCCCCGGTCACCACGCCCCCCCTTCCGGTCATCCCGCGTTCGACTCCCTGCTCAGCACCCTCAGCCGCCGACGGTGCGACGGGTGCCGCAGCAGCCACGTGGTCGCTGCCTCGACGTCCAGCGCCCGGCTCACGTACCAGCCCTGCACGGCGTCGCAGCCCAGCCCGTCGAGGAGGTCCCAGACCGGCTGGGTCTCGACCCCTTCGGCGACGGCGCGCATGCCCATGCCGTGGGCCAGGTCGATGATCGAGCGCACGATCGTCGCGTCCTCCGGATCGACGCCGAGCCGGGAGACGAAGGAGCGGTCGATCTTGATCTCGTTCACCGGCAGGCGCTTGAGCAGGACCATCGAGGAGTAACCCGTCCCGAAGTCGTCCAGCGAGATCTCCACCCCGAGCCGGCGCATCGCCCGCAGCGTCTCCGCGACGCCGTCGGCGTCACGGGTCAGCACCCGTTCGGTGAGCTCGAGCTGCAACGACGAGGCCGGCAGGTCGTACCGCTCGAGCAGTGCCGCCACGGTGCTCGGCAGCTGCGGGTCGTGCAGGTCCCGCATCGAGACGTTGACGGCGATCTGGATCTCCAGGCCGAACTGTCGCCAGGTGGCCGCCTGGCTGAGTGCGGTGTCGATGACGAACGCCGTCAGCGGCCCCATCAGACCCGAGTGCTCGGCGAGCGGGATGAACTCGTCGGGCATGACCAGTCCGCGGGTCGGGTGACGCCATCGCACGAGCGCCTCGACCCCGACGACGGCCCCGGCACCCATCGCCACCTTCGGCTGGTAGTGGAGCTCGAGCTCCCCGCCCTCCATCGCCGTACGCAGCCCGCCCAGCAGGGCCAGTCGGCTCGCCGAGTTGCGGTCGCGGTCGGCGACGTAGACCTCGACGCCGGTGCGCTCCTCCTTGGCGAGGTACATGGCCACATCGGCACGCCGCATGAGGTGCTCAGCGTCTGCTCCGTGGTCCGGGAACACGGCCACTCCGACGCTGGCCTCGAGCTCGAGCTGCAGTCCTTCCAGGTGGAATGGCTCGGTCAGCGAGGACCGGATCCGCTGCGCAACCTCGACGGCGGCCGCCTCGTCGCGGACGGGGTCGAGCAGGACGGCGAACTCGTCGCCACCGAGCCGGGCCACGACGTCGGCGGGGCGCAGGGCACCACGGATCCGCTGCGCCGCCAGCTCGAGCAGCCGGTCACCCACGTGGTGGCCCAGGGTGTCGTTGACCTCCTTGAACCGGTCCAGGTCGAGGAGGCACAGGCCGACGCTGCGCCCGTCACCCGGCGCAGTGGAGATCGCGTCCTCCATGCGCTGCATCAGCAGCTTGCGGTTGGGCAGCCCCGTCAAGGCGTCGTGGAGGGCCTGGTGCTCCTTCTCCCGGGAGATCGAAGCGGTCTTGCGGACGGCGAACAGCGGCAGCAGCAGCAGCGGCAGGTACGCGGGCACGGCGGAGACGAACACGACCAGCGGGGACAGCGCCAGGACGGCGAACGTGGTGACGAAGTAGTACCAGAACTCGTCGAAGAAGTCCTGGGCCCAGGTGCGGCCGATGTCCTCCGACGTGCCGGCGACCAGTGCGTCGTTGGTGAAGAAGAACGCGAACCAACCAAGCACGACCCAGACCAGGTCGCTGGCGCTGAGGCTCGCCGCGGGCGCGTCCAGCGACGCCTGGTGGCCAAAGGCCACCATCACCAGCGCGGCGGCTCCGAGGCTCAACGTGTACTGCCCGACGTTGAACAGCAGGCGCCACGGCTGCTTGCGCTTGACGAGCTCGGCGAGCAAGGTGCCGACGCCCATCAAGACGATGGCCGGCCACGGCCCGTACATGTACAGCACCGCGAAGACGAAGGCCTGGGACGTCGCGACCCCTTGGGAGTCGTAGGTCCCCGCGGTGATCACCGGAAGGAGCTCGCCGAGGACGACGAAACCGGCCAGCACCCACAGGGTGACGCCGGTGCCACCCAGTGACGGCAGGGTGTGCCACACGGCGACGCCGAGCAGCGCCCAGCCGCCCGCGACGGAGAACCACCAGAACACGGCGAAGCGCGACAGTCGTACCAACGACGGTCGGGCCATCATGCGCTTGCTCCCCCTCGCCCCCGAGCAGGCCGCACACATGGTCAGCAGGCGGTCACTTCATGTAGTCGGCTGCGGGCCGGGCCCGCGTGAGACAGGGACCGCCGGTTCACCCGTTCGGAGCAGTCTCCGGCTCGGCGGGGTCCACCGGGACCGGGTCGGCGCTGCTCGCGGGGTCCGGTCCCTCGGCCAGCAGACGGGCGAACCCCGCCTCGTCCAGCACCGGAACACCCAGCTGCTCGGCCCTGGCCGCCTTCGAGCCCGGGTTGGCCCCGACCACGACATAGGACGTCCGCCGGGACACCCCGCTGGTGGCCTTGCCCCCGCGCTCGATGATGGCCGCCTGGGCCTCCTCGCGGCTGAAGCCCTCCAGCGACCCGGTGACCACGAGGCTCAGCCCGCTGAGCGTGCGGGGACCCGCGGTCGGCGCGGCGTCGGCGAGGGACACCCCGGCCGCCCGCCACCGCGCGACCAGGTCCTGGTGCCAGTCGACGGCGAACCACTCGACCAGAGCCTCGGCGATCGTCGGCCCGATGCCCTCGACGACAGACAACGCCTCGACGTCGGCGGAGGCGATCGCGTCGATCGAGCCGAAGGCCGCGGCCAGGTCCCTGGCCGCGGTGGGTCCGACGTGCCGGATCGACAGTGCGACCAGGGCGCGCCACAGGGGCCGCGACTTGGCGACCTGCAGCTGCTCGAGCAGCTCGACCGCACCGGCGTTCAGCTGGGGTCCGGCCTCACCGTGAGCGGGGGCTCGGGTGAAGAAGGGGCAGCGGAGCAGGTCGGAGGCCGACAACGCGAACAGGTCGCCCTCGTCGTGGACGAGTCCGCAGTCGAGCAGCGCCATCGCCGACTTGTAGCCCAGCCCCTCGATGTCGAACGCGCCGCGGCTCCCCACGTGGAACAGGCGCTCGCGCAGCTGTGCCGGGCAGGAGCGGGTGTTCGGACAGCGGATGTCGACGTCGCCGACCTTCTCCGGTCCGAGGGGAGTGTCGCACTCCGGGCACCGCGTGGGCATCACGAACGCTCGCTCGCTGCCGTCCCGGACCTCGACGACCGGGCCGAGGATCTCCGGGATGACATCACCCGCCTTACGCAGGAAGACCGTGTCGCCGATCAGGACCCCCTTGCGCTCGACCTCCGAGGCGTTGTGCAGCGTAGCCATCGAGACGGTGGAACCAGCCACGCGCACCGGTGCCATGACCCCGAACGGGGTCACCCGACCGGTGCGTCCGACGTTGACGGCGATGTCCCGCAGGGTCGTCGTCACCACCTCGGCCGGGTACTTGTAGGCGATCGCCCAGCGGGGCGCCCGACTCGTGGCACCGAGGTGCCGTTGCAGCTCGATGTCGTCGACCTTGACGACCACACCGTCGATCTCGTGCTCGACGTCATGTCGGTGCTCACCGAAGTGGGCGACATACCGCTCGACCGCGTCCAGGCCCTCGCACACCGTCTGGTGCTCGGAGGTGGGCAGACCCCAGGAGGCCATCGCCGCGTATGACTCGGACTGTCGCTGCGGCTCGTAGCCCTCACGCGCTCCGATGCCGTGGACGACGAGCCGCAGCGCGCCCAGCTGCGCGACAGCCCGGTCCCGGTCGGTCGCGAGGCGACCCACCTTCCCCTGGCTGCGCTCGGTGGCCGCCCCCTCGGCCACGAGCCGACCGACGGCCGCGCGCGCCTCACGAAGCTCGGTGTCGCGGCGGTCGACCCGCTGCCGCAGAGTGCCCGCTGCCGCGTTGCGCGGGTTGGCGAACGGGGACCGGCCGGTCGAGACCACCTGCTCGTTGATCGCGTCGAACGCCTCGACCGGGAAGTAGATCTCGCCGCGGACCTCCAGCAACGCCGGGACCGGCAGCGAGGGATCCGTGGCCGTCAGGGTCGACGGGATCGAGGGGATGTACCGGACGTTGTACGTGACGTCCTCGCCGGTGCGGCCGTCACCTCGGGTCGCGAGCGTGTCGAGGCGCCCGTCGACGTACACGACGTCGACCGCGAGACCGTCGACCTTCAGCTCGCAGAGCATCGGCGGCAGGTGACCGACGTCCTTCTCGACCCGCGCCGCCCAGGCCCGGAGCTCCTCGGGGCTGAAGGCGTTGTCGAGGGAGAACATCTGCTCGCGGTGCTGGACGGGCTCGAACATGTCCGAGACCGCACCGCCAACCGTCTGGGTGGGTGACATCGGGTCGACGAGCTCGGGGTGCTCGGCCTCCAGCGCCCGCAGCCGCTGCTCGAGCGCGTCGTACGCGTCGTCGGAGATGCTCGGCGCGTCGAGCTCGTAGTAGCGGCGGCGGTGCTCGGCGACCTCGGCGGCGAGGGCGCGGTGCTCCTCGTGCGGATCGCTCACGCGGGGACCGTCGTGCCGATGGTGGTGGCCCCGACCACGAGGGTGTCCCGGTAGAAGACCGCGGTCTGTCCCGGCACCGCAGGGAGATCGCCGTCGACGGCCCGGACGGTCACGCCCGCGCGAGATCCCTCGTCGTCACGGTCGAGGTCGACCGTGACGACGCTGCCGTGCGCCCGGGTCTGCACGAGGAAGCGGCCGGGGAGACTCGGCTCCCGGTCGCACCAGCGCGGCAGCGGGGCGGTGAATGACGCAGCACCCAACCGGTCGCTGGGGCCGACCGTGACGGTTCCGGACGTCGGCTCGATCGACAGCACGTAGCGCGGACGCCCGTCCGGCGCCGGGGCGCCCAGCGAGAGCCCACGGCGCTGGCCGATCGTGAAGGCATAGGCCCCCTGGTGCGTGCCCAGCCGCTCACCCTGCTCGTCGACGATCGGGCCGGGCCGAGCGCCCAGGCGCTCGCGGAGGAACCCTGCCGTGTCTCCGTCGGCGATGAAGCAGATGTCGTGGCTGTCCGGCTTGTCAGCCACGAGCAGACCGCGACGGGCGGCCTCGGCCCGGACCTCGGACTTCAGTGACACCCCCAGCGGGAACATCGAGTGCTGCAGCTGCGCCTGGTCGAGCACACCCAGTACGTAGGACTGGTCCTTGCCCGGGTCGACGGCCCGGTGGAGCTGGCAGCGGCCGTCGGCGCGGCGCAGTCGTGCGTAGTGGCCGGTGCACACGGCGTCGAACCCGAGAGCGAGGGCGCGGTCGAGCACGGCCGCGAACTTGATCTGCTCGTTGCACCGGATGCACGGGTTCGGCGTGCGTCCGGCCTCGTACTCCGCCACGAAGTCCTCGACGACGTCGACGGCGAACCGGGCGGAGAGGTCCCAGACGTAGAAGGGGACGCCGAGCACATCGGCGACTCGGGCCGCGTCGCGCGCGTCCTCGCGGCTGCAGCACCCCCTCGACCCGGTGCGCAGGGCGTCCGGCCGCGCGCTGAGCGCCAGGTGGACCGCCACGACGTCGTGGCCGGCCTCGACGGCCCGGGCAGCGGCCACGGCGGAGTCGACACCACCGGACAGGGCGGCCAGCACTCTCACGACGACGCCCCGACGGGGCGGGCCGAGCTGGACCTCGCCCGGGCCACGACCGGTCCGATCGCCTCACCCAGGGCGGCCACGTCGACCGCCGTGGAGTCGTGCCCCAGGCTGAACCGCAGGGACGACCGGGCCGACGTCGGGTCCGCACCCATCGCCACCAGGACGTGGCTGGGCTGGGCCACCCCGGCCGAGCAGGCCGAACCGGTCGAGCACGAGATCCCCTGTGCGTCGAGCAGCATCAGCAGGGAGTCCCCCTCGCACCCCGGGAAGGAGAAGTGGGCGATGCCCGGGAGCCGTGCGGCCCGGTCGGTGAGCCGCGGCCCGTTCAGGAGCGCGTCGGGGACGGCGTCGGTCACGACCTCGGCGAGGCGGTCCCGCAGGGCCGCCACCCGGTTGCCGCGCTCGACCCGGTCGGTCACGGCCGCAGCGCAGGCCGCGGCGAAGGCGGCGATCGCCGGGGCGTCCAGGGTGCCCGAGCGGACGTCACGCTCCTGACCGCCGCCGTGGGCGAGCGGGACCAGGTCGGCGGACCGGGCCAGCAGCAGGGCGCCGACGCCGTGGGGTCCGCCGAGCTTGTGCCCGGTGAGGGTCATCGCGTCGACCCCGGACCCGGCGAAGTCGACGTCGAGGGTCCCGGCGGCCTGCACGGCATCGCTGTGGAAGGGCACGCCGAGCTCCCGGGTGAGTCGCGCACACTCAGCGATCGGCTGGATCGTGCCGACCTCGCTGTTCGCCCACATGACGCTGACCAGGGCCACGCCCTCCGGGTCCTGGTCGAGGGCCACCCGCAGCCGGTCCGGGTCGACCCGCCCGTCACCGTCGACGGGAAGGACGTCGAGCACGGCTCCCTCGTGGTCGGCGAGCCACCGCAACGGGTCGAGCACGGCATGGTGCTCGACCGCGGTGGTGATCACCCGTCGGCGTCGCGGGTCGGCGTCGCGCCGGGCCCAGTACAGACCCTTCAGGGCCAGGTTGTTGCTCTCGGTGCCACCCGAGGTGAACACGACCTCGCTCGGGCGCGCGCCCAGCGCCTCGGCCAGGGCTTCACGGGACTCCTCGACGACGCGGCGGGCGCGACGTCCGGCCGAGTGAAGCGACGACGGGTTGCCGACCAGCGCCAGCTGCGTCGTCATCACCTGTATCGCAGCCGGCACCATAGGCGTCGTCGCCGCGTGGTCCAGGTAGGTCATCTCGGTCAGTCTAGGTTGCAGGCGCCGCGAACGGGCGGGTCAGCGCAGCGCCCCGTACTCACGCTCCAGCAGGTCGAAGAACATCCCCGCAGGAGCGGGGGACCCCTCGAGACTGAAGTGGATGCCGTCGGACTGCCGGGCGTTGACCTTCTTCCCGTCGACCACCAGCGTCGAGGTGTACCGGCCGTCGTCCGACGTGCCCTCGAACACGTCGACGAACCGTGCCCCTGGCGTCGCTCGGACCGCCCGGGTCACCGCTGCGTTGATGTCGCGGAAGATGCCGTTCCACTTGCCGTCGCGCGCCGTCGGCGGACCGGCCCAGTACACCCGGTCGGCACCCTCGGCCAAGAACGTCCGACTGACGACGGCGACCCGGCGGGCGTACTCCTGGATCCACTCCGGGGTACCCCAGCTCATCGACTCGCCGTCGTGGGTCATGTTCCAGCCGTCGTTGCCACCCATCATCATGGCCACGACGTCGGGGCTGCGCTCCCTGCTCAGCTTCTCCGCCGCGACCTGCCAGTTGAAGAAGTCTGGACGGGTGAGGCCGGTGCCGTTGTACGTCTTGACGACGACGCTCCCGCGGGTACCCACGTCGTTGGCCATCGCCACGCCGATGTACGAGGCAAGCGAGTCACCGGTGACGAGGACCTTGAGCGGGTCCTTGGCGGTGGGTCGGGTCACCTTCGTGATCCCGCCCACGTCCTGCGGGTACAGCAGCTCCGGCTCGCTGGGCTCCTTGGTCGGACCGGGACCATCGGGCGTCGGGGACGCCGTGGCGCTCGGTGCCACCGGGAGGTCGAGGACGTCGTCGCCGCCGTCGGTCAGGGCGGTGCCCTCCGCCACCCAGGCACTGTGCCCGAAGACCGCGTCGAGCCCGCGTCGGGGCAGGTCGAGCCCCACTGTCGAAGCCAGGGCGTCGATCGGTCGGGCGACGGCGAGGACCAACGTGCGGGTGACTCCGTCGTCCATGCCCTCACCCGCTCGCACCATCGCGGCGGAGTTCAGCAGGGCAGCGGCGAGCAGGGCCACGACGACGGCTCCGATGACCTGACCGGCGGGGACCCGTCGACCGCGACCTCGTCCGGCTGCCGGGTGCTCGACCTCGTCGATCCATCGCTGCGACGGCGGCTCGGTGGTCGTGGGCACGCGGAATCCGTTCGCAGACTGGTGGAGGTGAGACGGACAGTCTAGAACCGGAAGTAGAGGAAGGGCGCCACACCCTGTTGGGGCACCAGTGCGTCGATCAGGACGACGAACGCCCCGAAGACGAGGCCCTGCGCCCACCACGGCAGGCCGGAGAAGCGGCTCTCCACCGCCGCCCACACCCGTTGCGGCACGGCCTGGGTCGACAACCCCACCAGCACGGCCAGCACGACCGGGAGGGTGACCAGCGGCGCTGGGCCGAAGTCGAGCAGCTGGGCGAACAGCTCGGTGACCACGGTGAGGTTCGGCGCGCGGAAGAACACCCAGGCCACCGTGACGAAGGTGAACGTGGCAGCGATGGCCAACGGGCGCCCGACCCCGCCGGAGACCGGGCGCTCGACGACGGCCTCGGCCTCGGTCCGCTCACGGAACGCCGCCTCGGCGACACCGAGCCCCGGTGGTAGCGAGGGTGCGCCCACGACCTCGTGGTGCGCGGCGGCCCGGGTCTGACGGTGGCGGTTCCACCAACGTTCGACGCCCAGTCCTGCGCCGTGCAGGCCACCCCAGATCACGAAGGTCCAGCTCGCGCCGTGCCACAGGCCACCGAGCAGCATGGTGAGCATCAGGTTCACGTACGTGCGTACGGGCCCGCGCCGGTTGCCGCCGAGCGGCACGTACAGGTAGTCGCGCAGCCAGCGCGAGAGGGACATGTGCCAGCGACGCCAGAAGTCCTGCAGGCTGGCACTGGCGTAGGGCCGGTCGAAGTTCTGCGGGAACCGGAAGCCCAGCAGGAGCGCCAGGCCGATCGCGATGTCGGTGTAGGCGGAGAAGTCGGCGTAGATCTGCACCGAGTAGGCGACGAAGGCCACCACCACCTCGACGCTGGTGTGCTGGCTGGGCACCGCGAAGACCGGGTCGACGATCGAGGTCGCGAGGTAGTCCGCGATGACGATCTTCTTGAACAGCCCCCCGGCGATGAGGAAGAGCGCGGGCGTGAGCGGCACGGCTCGGGGGTCGCGTGGTCGAGCGAGCTGCGGGATGAACTCGCGGGCCCGCACGATCGGACCGGCCACCAGGTGCGGGAAGAAGGCCTGGAACACGGCGAAGTCCAACGGCTTGGCCAAGGCGAAGTGACCTCGTGAGACGTCGACGACGTAGGAGATCCCCTGGAAGGTGTAGAAGGAGATCCCGATGGGCAGCACGATGGCGAGGACGGGGAGCGGCGCATCGAGGCCGAAGCGTCCCAGCGCATCGTTGACCTGGGTCACGAAGAAGTCGAAGTACTTGAACCAGCCGAGCAGGGCCAGGTCGGCGGTGACGGTCGCGATCAGCCAGGCGCGCCGCCTCGAGGCCGTGGTCGAGCGGGTGACCATCGTGGCACCCAGCTGGTTGGCGACGGTGACCGCGGCGAGCACGACCGTGAGCCAGGGGTCGGCGTAGGCGTAGAACGCGTACGACGCCGCGAGGATGAACCACTTCCACGCCGTCCGGTGCGGCATGAGCAGCCAGTTGAACAGCAGGACGACAGCGAAGAAGGCCGCGAACTCGATGGTGGGGAAGAGCACAGCGGGCAGGCTCCTGGTCGGTCGCGGCGGTGAACCCCGACCCTAACGAACCCGGCTGCCCGGGCCGTCACGCCTTGTGCTTGGCCACCGCCTCGGTGAGCTGCGGCAGCACCTGGTGCAGGTCGCCGACCACACCGAAGTCGACCAGGTCGAAGATCGGCGCCTCGGCGTCCTTGTTGACCGCCACGATGGTCTTCGAGGTCTGCATGCCGGCACGGTGCTGGATGGCGCCGGAGATGCCGTTGGCGATGTACAGCTGCGGTGAGACCGTCTTGCCGGTCTGCCCGACCTGGTACTGGTGGGGGTACCAGCCCGCGTCCGTGGCGGCGCGCGAGGCACCGACCGCCGCACCAAGGCTGTCGGCCAGGGCCTCGACGACGGCGAAGCCCTCGGGGGAACCCACCCCGCGTCCGCCGGACACGACGATCGCGGCCTCGGTCAGCTCGGGGCGACCTGTGCGCTCCTGGGCGACCCGCTCGGTGACCGAGGCGGCCCGGTCGGTGTCGCTCAAGGTCACGCTGAGGTCGACCGTCTGCGGGGTGGCCGGTGCCGGCGCTGGAGGTGTGGAGTTCGGCCGGACCGTGATGACCGGCGTGCCGTGGGTCACCCGCGACGTCACCAGGGTCGATCCGCCGAACACCGACTGCTCGGCCTGAAGGCTGGGCGAGACGGAGACGGCGTCGGTGATGACCCCCGAGCCGGTGCGCACGGCCAGGCGGGCCGCGATCTCCTTGCCGTCGACCGACGACGGGATCAGAACGGCGGCCGGACCGAGGTCGGCGACCACCTGGGCCAGGGTCGCCACCGAAGGCGTCACCGCCGTGTCGGCGAAGCCGTCGCCGTCGGCGGTGTAGATGGCGGTGGCGCCGTACTCGGCCAGCGTCGCTGCGGCCGACGCGGCGCCCGCGCCGACCACCACGGCAACCGGCTCGCCGAGAGCCCGGGCCAGGGTCAGCAGCTCGAGGGTGACCTTCTTGACCTCGCCATCTGCGTGGTCGACCAGAACGAGAACCTGTGACATCGAAGGGCTCCTCAGATGAACTTCTGCGTGGCGAGGAACTCGGCGAGCTTCAGGCCGCCGTCCCCGTCGTCGGGCACGATCGTTCCGGCCTGCCGTGGCGGGCGGGCGGCGAAGGCATCGACCTCGCTCCACGCTCCGGCCAGGCCGACCTCCTCGGGGGCGACCCCGAGGTCGGCGAGGGTCAAGGTCTCGACCGACTTCTTCTTCGCCGCCATGATCCCCTTGAAGGACGGGTAGCGCGGCTCGTTGATCTTCTCCACGACGCTGACCACCGCAGGCAGCGGCGCGGACACGACGTCGTAGCCGTAGTCGGTCTGCCTTTGCACGGTCGCGCTCGTGCCCGCGTCGTCGAGGTCGACCTTTCCGGCGAAGGTCAGCTGGGGCCAGCCCAACCGTTCGGCGACCATGGCGGGAACGACGGACATCCGAGCGTCCGTGGACTCCGACCCGAGGAGGACGAGGTCGGGTGCCAACCGCTGCACGGCGGTGGCCAGGACCAGCGACGTCGCGACGGCGTCGGACCCGTGCAGCGCCGCGTCGACGACGTGCACCGCGTCGTCAGCGCCCATGCTCAGGGCCTTGCGGATCGACTCGGTGGCCTTGTCTGGACCCATGGTCAGCACGGTGACCGTGCACACGTCGGCGCCGCCTCGGCGCTCCTGGATCTGCAGCGCCTCCTCGACGGCGTACTCGTCGAGCTCGTTGACCACGGCGTCGGCCGCTTCGCGGTCCAGCGTGTTGTCAGAGGGGTCGAGCTTCTTCTCGGCCCAGGAGTCCGGGACCTGCTTCACACACACGACGATCTTCATGGCGGCGCTGCCGACCTCCACTGCTCGCCCGGGACCACGTCGGTCGACCGGATTGGATCCAATCTCCGGCTCAGCCTAGCCGGTGTCTCGCGCCCCGGGGTCTCGGGGTTCCCACCCTACCGATCCGCTAACTGACTGACCAGTCAACCGACAGCGAGGGACCGCCGGGGCCGGACCGGTCCACGGCCGTAGGCTGCTCGCCCATGCAACCTCGTGTGCGCCGCGTGCTCGACCTGACCGTGCCCTCCGCCCGCGAGGAGGCCGGACGCCACGAGTACGACGGCGTGGTCCAGGACCTCTCACCCTCAGGCGTGAGCAGTGGGCTGGCCGCCCTCGGCGGGCCGGCCCTCCCGGATTCGCACGACGAGGCCCACGTGTCCGCCCACGAGGCGGCGCTGCGGGTCCAGCTCGGAGAGCTCAGGCTGCACCGGCGCAACCCGCTGCTGCACCTGTCCAACCTCGACCTCGCCTGCTACGACCGCGCCTACGCGCCGCCGGACGTGCGCGCGGCCGCGCGACGCGACCACCTGACCCACTGGCCCGACGGGGTCGACGCAGCCATCGAGGCCCTGGACGAGGTCCCGGCACCGGTGGCGGCCTTCCTCGACGGGCCTACCGTCGGGCTGGCTGCCGGCATCGGCGACCCGGCCGACCCCGTCGTCGAACGGGCGCTGAAGGCCCACCGCCGACTGGTGGAGCACCTGCGCGGCCTCGCGGTCGACGGCGATCCCGACGTCGCGCTCGGAGCCGGCGCGCTCGGGCGCCTGATGAGCAGCGCCGAGGCCCTGGAGTTCGACGTCGAGGCGTGGGCCGTCCAGGCCGAGCGCGAACGGGCCCGGCTGTCCGACCTGCTCACAGCTGCGGTGGCCCGGATCGACGACGCACGCCCGGTGCACGCCGTGGTCGCAGAGCTGATGGCCGACCAGCCCGACCCCGACCAGGTCGTCGAGCAGGCCCGGCTGGTCAGTGCGGAGGTGATGGCCTTCACCCGCGCCCACGACCTCGCGCCGACCGACGGCGAGCTCCTGGTCGAGATCGCCCCCGAGTCGCGTCGGTGGGCCGTGGCCATGATGGCCTGGGCCGCGCCCGGGGAGCAGGACGGTCCGTCCCTCTACGGCATCACCCCACCCGACGCGAGCTGGAGCACCGACGAGCAGCGCCAGTGGATGGCCATGTTCAACAGCGCGTCGCTGCCGGCCATCACCGTGCACGAGGTCGCGCCAGGGCACTACTCGCACGGCCGGGCGCTGCGCCGCGCCCGCGGCGAGGTGAGGCGCAACCTGATCGGTGCCGCGTTCGCCGAAGGCTGGGCCCACTACGTCGAGGAGGCAGTCATCGACGAGGGCTTTCGCGACGGGGACCCCGCGTACACCGTCGGCGTCGCCCTCGAGGCCCTGTGCCGGGTGGCCCGGCTGTCGTGCGCGATCGGGCTGCACACCGGTTCGATGGACGTCGACGAGGCGACCCGGTGCTTCGAGCGCGACGCACTGCTGGGCCACTCCGCAGCCCGGGCCGAGGCCCAACGGGGCACGTTCGACCCCGGCTACGGCATCTACACGTGGGGCAAGCTGGAGATCACCAAGCGCCGGGAACAGGCCCGACGTGCATGGGGTGAGCGGTTCACGCTGCCCCGCTTCCACGAGGCGCTGCTGGACCTCGGCAGTCCCCCGCTGGGTCTGCTCGGCACGGCGGTCGAGCGCGGCTGACCACCAGTGGCCGGCTCAGCCGTGCTTGGGCAGCGGGCTCCAGACCGAGTCGGTCACGCCGATGCAGCCCGCGGAGCGACCGAGCTTGCGCAGCCCCCGCTGGTCGCCGTCCTTGTACGTGCTGTGTGAGCGGCGCAGCATGGTCGGGTACATGAGCTCGTCGGTGGCCCCGACATGGTTCAGCCCCAGCGCGTGCCCGATCTCGTGGAGCAGGAGCGCACCGCGCGTCGTCCCCCGACCGAACCCGCGCCGGTACGAGCCGTTGTGGTCGGCGTTGATGACGACGAAGCCCCGACCGATCGCCAGGCGCCACTGTCCCGAGCCGTTCGTCCACGCCCGCCACGCCCATCCTCCGGTGCCGGACGCGTACCGGCCGCCGACCTGGGACAGCAGGTTGGATCCGTAGGTGCCGGAGTCCGGGTCGACCCAGGCGATCACGAGCTCGGCCGCGCTCTGGCGCTGTGACCACGAGGAGCCCCCGGAGTCGCGCGGCACCTCACCGGTGGTCCCGACGAACCGGAACGACAGGCCGGTGCGCGAGGCCGCGCGGCTCACGGCCTCGCGGACGTCGTGCAGCGCACCCTGGCGAGCCTGCGGCGTCGCCCCGGCCCTGCGAACGTTCACGGCGTAGGTGACCGTCTGGCACGGGTCCCACCGCACCACGTGGGAACCGCCCTTGGGGTCGGTCCACCGGGTGATGTCGAAGGTGTCACCACCGGCCTGCGCCGACTGAGGACCGGAGCCGAGCGGCACCACGACAGCAGCCAGCGCAGCTGCAGCGACCAGCGCCAGTGCGCCGACCGTGGTACGTCCCCGAGCCATCTACGTCCTCCTCCGCCATCCCGAGGATCGGCGGTGGAGCCCGCGTCGCTTGCTAGTCCGTCCGGGCGAACGCCTGCTGCGAACGGGTGAACGGGTGCCTCGAGCCGGACGGGACATCGTCCCGGGGAGGTCAGAACAACGCGTTGGACAGCTGCCGGCGTCCGGCCAGGACGAGAGGGTCGTCGTCGCCGACGATGGCGAACAGCGCGAGCAGAGCATCGCGGGCCTGGTCGCGCTCGCTGCCGGACGTGGCCCGGACGGCGGCCAGCAGCCGGTCGATCGCGCCTTCCACGTCACCGTCCAGGAGGTCGAGGTCGGCCGCCGACTGCTGGGCCGTGACGTCGGACGGGTCAGCCGCTGCCGCGGCTCGGACGGCAGCGACGTCGACGTCGCTCGTGCGCTGCATCAGCCTCACCCGAGAGAGCCCGGCCGATGCCTCGGCATCCCCCGGCCGCTCGGCGAGCAGGCGTTCGTACGCAGCCGCGGCCGTGTCGAGGTCATCGGCGAGGAGAGCGTTCTCGGCCTCCTCCAACGCGGGGTCGACGACCTCAGGGACGACGTCGGAGTCGGTGCGTCCGGCCAACGCGAGCACCTCGTCGACGAAGAGGCGGACCTGCGGCTCCGGCAGCGCCCCCTGGAAGCCAGGGATGACCTGGCCCTGCCAGACCACCATCACCGTGGGGATGGACTGCACCTGGGCGGCCGCCGACAGCTGCGGGTTCGCGTCGACGTCGACCTTGGCGAGCACCCAGGCACCCCCGTCGTCGACGGCCAGCTTCTCCAGCACCGGGCTGAGCTGCTTGCACGGCTGGCACCACGAGGCCCAGAAGTCGATCAGCACCGGGGTGGTCATCGACCGTTGCATCACGTCGGCCTCGAAGGTGGTCTCCGAGACGTCGACGACCACCGGGCCGTTCACACCGGCTGCGCCGGCTCGTGCCTGCAGCCCGGATCGGGCCTCGGCAGCCTGCTGCTGCACCTGACGGGCCTCGGCCAGTGCCGCGAGGTCGACGACCCCGGGGACCGAAGCTGGAAGCGAGCCGGGACCGGGGACCGCGCCAGGAGCGCCACCGTGGACAGGACCGGAAGATCCGAACTGCTGGGTCATGGAGCCATTGTCACTGATCGCCGCCTACCAGGGCTCGGCGGGCGTGTACCCGCCCCAGACCCCGCGCAGCACGTCGCACATCTCGCCGAGCGTGGCCTCCGCCCGAGCCGCGTCGAGGAGCAGCGGCACCAGGTTGGGGCCCTGAGGAGCAGGGTCTCCCGCAGCCAGGGCGAGGGCTTCCAGGGCCGTCTCCAGCGAGTCGATGTCCCTGCCTCGTCGTCGGGCCTCCAGCCGGTCCCGCTGGTCCTGCTCGACCTGCGGGGAGATGCGCAGGATGTCGACCTCGCGGTCGTCCCTCGACCCGTGGATGTTCACCCCGACCACGCGCTTGTCACCGCCCTCCAGCGCGCGCTGGTACGCGAACGCCGACTCGGCGATCTCACGGGTGAACCAGCCCTGTTCGATCCCGCCCAGGATTCCGGACGTGAACGTCCCGTCGCCGCCCAGGTCGAGGATCTGTCTGAAGATCTGCTCGGCCTCCTGCTCCATGCGGTCGGTGAGCGCCTCGACGTACCACGAGCCACCGAGTGGGTCGATGACCGAGGCCACCCCGGTCTCCTCGGCGATGACGTGCTGCGTGCGAAGGGCCACCGCCGCGGCGTGGTCGCTGGGGAGTGCGAACACCTCGTCCAGGGCGTTGGTGTGCAGCGAGTTCGTCCCGCCGAGCACTGCGGCCAGCGCCTCGACCGCGGTCCGGACGATGTTGTTGTCCGGCTGCTGCGCGGTGAGTGACACCCCGGCCGTCTGGGTGTGGAACTTCAGCCACTGCGCGTGTTCGTCGACGGCGCCGAAGTGGTCGCGCACCCACCGCGCCCAGATCCGTCGAGCCGCCCGGAACTTGGCGATCTCCTCGAAGAAGTCGATGTGCGCGTCGAAGAAGAAGGTGAGTCGTCGGGCGAAGTCGTCGACCGGCAGCCCTCGGGACAGGCCGAGCTCGACGTAGCCGAACCCATCGGCCAGGGTGAACGCAAGCTCCTGGACCGCCGTCGCCCCGGCCTCACGGATGTGGTAGCCGCTGACGCTGATCGGGTTGAACGAGGGTGCCTCGTCGTGGCACCACTGCATGAGGTCACCGATCAGCCGCAGGTGGGGCTCGGGAGGAAACAGCCACTCGTTCTGCGCGATGTACTCCTTGAAGATGTCGGTCTGCAGGGTTCCCGCGAGGTCGCGCGATGCCACTCCCTGCCGTTCGGCGGCCACGACGTAGCAGCAGAACAAGGGCACGGCCGGGCCGCTGATCGTCATCGACGTGGTCACCTCGTCGAGCGGGATCCCGTCGAACAGGGTCTCCAGGTCGGCGGTTGAGTCGACAGCGACGCCGCAGTGCCCGACCTCCCCCAGCGCCAGCGGGTCGTCGGAGTCCCGCCCCATCAGGGTGGGCATGTCGAACGCGACACTCAGCCCGGCGCCGCCGCCGTCCAGCAGGTCCTTGAACCGGGCGTTGGTGGCCGCTGCGTCCCCGAACCCGGCGAACTGCCGGATCGTCCACGGCTTGCCGCGGTAGCCGGTGGAGTGGATCCCCCGGGTGAAGGGGAACTCTCCCGGCCAGCCGATCCGGGTGAAGGCAGCCTCGGGCGAGGACTCGCCGGGACCGTAGACGGGTTCGAGGTCCTGTCCCGACAGCGTCGTCGGTGCGGCCAGGGCCCCCTCCCGGGTCGCGCGCTCGTACCGCTCCCGCCAGCGGCGACGTCCCTCACCGATCGGGTTCTCGGACATACCGCGCAGCGTAGGCGTCACGAACGCCCGCGACACGTTCGGAGCAGCCCTCACTTGACTTACGGGAGATCTTTTCCTAGTTTTCCACTCGACATTGTTGCTATTAGGAGGAACGCATGATCTCCCGTCTCGTCCGACGCCGCAGCCGCACCACGGCGGTAGCGCTCACCCTGCTCGGTGTCCTGGCCCTGAGCGCCTGCAGCTCCGACTCGGAGTCAGCCGACCCCTCGGCGGGCGGTTCCGACTCACCCGCTGCCGCGGAGGAGCTGACGACGCTTCGGCTGGGCTTCTTCCCCAACCTCACCCACGCCCCCGCCTACGTCGGGATCCAGGAGGGCTACTACAAGGACGCCCTCGGCGAGCTGGGCATCAAGGTGGCCCCACAGCTGTTCAACGCCGGCCCGGACGCGGTCAACGCCCTGTTCTCCGACTCGATCGACATCTCCTTCGTCGGCCCGAACCCGACGGTGTCGGCCTGGACCCAGTCCCAGGGCGAGGCCGTGAAGGTGATCTCCGGCGCCGCATCGGCCGGAGCCGCCCTGGTCGTCAAGCCAGAGATCGCCTCCGCACAGGATCTCGCCGGTACGACGATCGCCACCCCGCAACTGGGCAACACCCAGGACGTGGCCCTGCGCTACTGGCTCAAGGAGCAGGGCTACGAGACCACGCTGGAGGGCGGCGGCGACGTGTCGATCCAGAACATCTCGAACTCCGACGCGGTGACTGCCTTCCAGTCCGGCGACATTGACGGTGCCTGGGTGCCCGAGCCCTTCGTCGCCACGCTGGTCGCGAGGGTGGCAAGGTCCTGGTCGACGAGAAGTCCTTGTGGCCCGGCGGCAAGTTCGTCACGACGAACATCGTGGTCCGTCAGGCCTTCCTCGACGAGCACCCCGACGTCGTCGAGGCGTTCCTCACGGCCAACGTCCAGTCCATCGCCTTCATGAAGAAGGACCCCAAGCAGAGCAAGGTCGACTTCAACGCAGGACTGCTGGCGCTGACCGGGTCCAACTATGACGAGGCGATCCTCGACGAGGCTTGGAAGCAGGTCGAGTTCACCAACGACCCCCTCAAGCCCACTCTCGTCGAGGGCGCAGCGCACGCGGTCGACGTCGGACTGCTCGACCAGGCCGAGATCGACGCGGCCGGGGGGTTCGACGACCTGTACGACCTGAGCCTGCTGAACAAGGTGCTGGCCCAGGACGGCCAGCCCGAGGTGACCCTGTGACCATCACCCCCGCCTCGGTGCCTCCGACCCCTCATCGGTCGGGGGCACCCGCCCTGCGGCTCGCTGACGTCACCAAGGTGTTCGGCTCAGGTCCGGACGCCACCGTGGCCCTGCAGGACGTCGACCTCACCGTCGACGCCGGTCAGTTCGTCACCGTGGTCGGTGCGTCCGGGTGCGGCAAGAGCACCATGCTCAACCTCATCGCCGGGCTGGAGAAGCCCACGTCGGGGACGATCGACGTGAATGGCAAGGTCTCGTTCATGTTCCAGGAGGCCACGTTGCTCCCCTGGCTCACCGCCAGGCAGAACGTCGACCTGGCCCTGCGCCTCAGCGGGGTGCCGCGCGAACGTCGCGGGGCCCGCGCTCAGGACCTGCTGGACATGGTGAACCTCAACGGCTTCGAGGACAAACGTCCGCACGAGCTGTCCGGCGGCATGAAGCAGCGCGTCTCGCTGGCGCGGGTGCTGGCCCAGGAGGCCACGATCGTGCTGATGGATGAGCCGCTGGGCGCTCTCGATGCCATGACCCGCGACAAGATGCACGACGAGATCGAGCGGATCTGGTCCGGGCTCGGCCTGACCGTGCTGTTCGTCACCCACAACATGCGCGAGGCGGTCCGCCTCGGCGACCGGGTCGTCCTGCTCTCCTCCCGCCCCGGTCGGGTCAAGCGTGACGAGCGGATCACGCTGCACCGACCACGAACCATCGACTCGGCCGAGGTGGCCGAGTACGCCGCGGACCTCACCGGTGCGCTGTCCCAGGAGGTGTCCGCCCATGTCGGCTGACGTGCTCACTCCCATCGTCGACACTCCCCCGACCCAGAAGTCCGGCGCGCACCTGAGCGCCAGGGTCTGGGGGTGGGTCTGGCCCAAGGCCCTGGCCATCGGGATCGTGCTCGGTGTCTGGCAGCTGGTGGTCTGGTCCGGATGGCGGCCCCCCTACGTGCTGCCTGGTCCCACCGTCGTCCTGGCCGACCTCTGGGAGCTCATGCAGACCGCGAGGTTCTGGGAGGCGGTCGCCACGACCATGCGTCGTGCGGTCACCGGGTTCTGCTTCGCCCTGGTCCTGGGCACCCTCGTGGGGGTCCTGGTCGGGCGCGTCCGGACACTGCGGATGGCCATCGGTTCGCTCATCACCGGGCTGCAGACCATGCCCTCGATCGCCTGGTTCCCGCTCGCCATCCTGCTCTTCGGGTTCAGCGAGAGCGCCATCTTCTTCGTCGTCGTCCTGGGCGCGGCCCCCAGCATCGCCAACGGGGTCATCTCCGGCATCGACCACATCCCCCCGCAGTTCCTCCGGCTCGGTCGGGTGCTTGGCGCTCGGGGCGTGTCGCTCTACCGGTTCATCGTGCTCCCGGCAGCGCTGCCGTCGTATGTCTCCGGCCTGAACCAGGGCTGGGCCTTCGCCTGGCGCAGCCTGATGGCCGGCGAGCTGCTCGTGATCATCGCCCAGCGGCCGGCCTTGGGCACCCAGCTGGAGTTCGCCCGCCAGTTCAACAAGGCATCGCTGCTGCTCGCGACCATGTTGGCCATCTTGATCATCGGGATGCTGGTGGACGGGATCTTCACCTCGGTGTCGCGCAGCCTGCGGAGACGTCGTGGCCTGGCCATCGACGACTAGTCGCGCAGGGTCCGGGCCGGGCATTTCCCCACCTGCCGTGCGGATTCAGGCACGACGAGGCAAGAATGGCACGATGCACGTCTCTGCCAAGGTCGACTACGCCATGCGCGCCCTCCTCGAGATCGCCGCAGCCGGCGAGGCCGACCCGACGGCGCTCTTCAAGGGAGATGCCCTCGCCGAGAGCCAGCAGATCCCGGCCCGCTTCCTCGAGGGGATCCTGCGCCAGCTGCGGCAGGCGGGCATCGTGACCAGCCGGCGCGGTGCCGCGGGTGGCTACCGCCTGGCCAAGCCGGCCGAGACGGTGACCGTGGCCGACGTCGTGCGCGCCCTGGACGGGCCCCTGGCCGAGGTGCGGGGCGACCGCCCCGAGGCCGCCAGCTACGAGGGACCGGCCGAGAAGCTGCAGGACGTGTGGGTCGCCACACGCGCAGCGCTGCGCGGCGTCCTGGACCACGTGACCCTGGCCGACATCGCCCACGGCACCCTGCCCGACCACGTGGTCGCGCTCACCCACACCCCGCAGGCCTGGCAGCCGCGCTGAGCGCTCGGTTGCCCGTCGTCGACCACCCGCTCAGTGGGCAGCGGCCCCGCCGGGAACCGTCGAACCGAGGAGCTCGTCCGCCGCCGTGTAGGGGTCGAGCCTGCCGTCGACGACCTCCGACGCCAGCTCGGCCAGGCGCTCCCCGGCGCTGGTGAGCAGCTCACGGCGGGTCTGGTCCAGGGCGAGTGCCTCGATCTCCGCCGCAGCCCGCCGGTGGCGTCGTCGTCGGTCGTTGCCCGTGGCCCGAGACCATGCCTGGTGCTCGTCGAGCGCGCCGAGCAGGTCGGTGATGCCGTCGCCCGTCGAGGCGACGGTCTTCACGATCAGGGGGCGCCACGTGCCGGGATCAGGCCCGGCGTGGTCGCGCCCCAGGGCCAGCATCGAGCGCAGCTCACGCACGGTGACGTCGGCACCGTCCCGGTCCGCCTTGTTGACCGCGAAGACGTCGCCGACCTCCAGGATCCCGGCCTTGGCTGCCTGGATCGCATCGCCCATGCCCGGGGCCAGCAGCACCACGGTCGAGTCGGCCAACGCCGCGACCTCGACCTCCGACTGGCCCACGCCCACGGTCTCGATCAAGATCACGTCGCAGCCTGCGGCGTCCAGCACCCGCACGGCCTGCGGCGTCGACCAGGCCAGCCCCCCGAGGTGTCCCCGCGAGGCCATCGACCGGATGAACACCCCCGGGTCGGTGGCGTGCTCCTGCATCCGCACCCGGTCCCCGAGCAGTGCGCCGCCGCTGAAGGGCGACGACGGGTCGACGGCCAGCACGCCCACCCGCAGGCCGCGCTCACGCAGGACGCTGATCAGCGCGGACGTCGTGGTGGACTTGCCGACCCCCGGGGCCCCGGTCAGCCCCACGACTCGAGCCCGGCCGGTGTGCGGCGCCAACGTCGCCGCCACGGTCCGGAGCGAAGGAGCCCCGTCCTCGATCAGGGAGATGAGCCGGGCCACGGCGCGCGGATCACCGGCCCGGGCGCCCTCGACGAGCGTCGGGACGTCGACGACACGGGCCACCCTTCGGCTCAGCGTGGGACGCGGATGATGAGCGCGTCGCCCTGTCCGCCGCCCCCGCACAGGGCGGCAGCTCCGACTCCCCCACCACGGCGCCTGAGCTCGAGGGCCAGGGTCAGGACCAGCCGCGCACCACTCATGCCCACCGGGTGTCCGAGGGCGATCGCTCCCCCGTTCGGGTTGACCACCTCGTCGCTGAGGCCGAGGGCTCGGGCCGAGACGACCCCGACTGCCGCGAAGGCCTCGTTGATCTCGACGACGTCGAGGTCGGCAGGGGTGAGCCCCTCGCGGTCCAGCGCGTGCTTGATCGCGTTCGCCGGCTGCTCGTGCAGCGACGCGTCGGGTCCGGCCACGTTGCCGTGCTTCCCGATCTCGGCGAGCCAGGTGAGACCCAACGACTCGGCCTTCTCCTTGCTCATCACGACCACTGCCGCAGCGCCGTCGCTGATCTGCGACGCCGAGCCGGCCGTGATGGTGCCGTCCTTGGCGAAGGCGGGTCGCAGCTTGGCCAGCGTCTCGGCGGTGGTGTCCGCCCGGATCCCCTCGTCCTCGGCGAACACGATCGGGTCGCCGCGACGCTGCGGGATCTCCACGGGAACGATCTCCTCGGCGAACACGCCGTTCTTCGCCGCGACCGCCGCACGCTGGTGGGACCGTGCCGAGAAGGCGTCCTGCTCCTCGCGGGTCAACGAGTACCGGGCGTTGTACCCCTCGGTGGCCTCGCCCATCGGCAGACCGTCGAAGGCACACGTGAGCGCGTCGAAGGCCATCGAGTCGACCAGGGTGGCGTTGCCGTACTTGACGCCTTCGCGTGAACCCGGGAGGAGGTGCGGAGCGTTGGTCATCGACTCCATGCCACCGGCCACGACGATCTCGAACTCTCCCGCCCGGATCAGCTGGTCGGCCAGGGCGATCGCATCGAGCCCGGACAGGCAGACCTTGTTGATCGTGATCGACGGGACGGACATGGGGATTCCCGCGTTGACGGCAGCCTGCCGCGCCGTGATCTGACCTGCCCCGGCCTGCAGGACGTGGCCCATCACGACGTACTCGACCTGGTCCGGGCTGACGCCGGCCCGGCTGAGGGCTGCCTCGATCGCCAGGCCGCCCAGCTGCGCCGCGCTGAATCCCTTGAGACTGCCGAGCAGTCGACCCATGGGCGTACGCGCCCCGGCAACGATCACGGACGTGGTCAAGGGGACCCTCCCATCGAAGCGGCGAGTGAACACCTGCCACGATACCTGCGGGATCCAGCTCGCCCAGAAACCGGAGGGGATACCCATGGCGACCCCGCCTGATTCCGCGCCCCCAGCCGAGCCAGTCGCAGCGCTGGGCGGATCGCTGTTCACCGCGATCGACCACGTGGGCATCGCGGTGGCCGACTTCGACTCCGCTGTGGCCTTCTACGCGGCGACCTTCGGCCTGCAGGTGGTGCACGAGGAGGCCAACGAGGAACAAGGGGTCCGCGAGGCGATGCTCGCGGTCGGCGAGGGGCAGACCCAGATCCAGCTGCTGGCCCCTCTGCGTCCGGACTCCGCGATCGCCCGGTTCCTGGAGCGAAGCGGACCCGGTCTCCAGCAGCTCGCGTACCGGGTCGCCGACCTCGACGCCGTCTGCGCCACCCTCCGCGGACGTGGTGTCCGCCTGCTCTACGAGGAGCCGCGGAGCGGCACCGCGGGGTCCAGGATCAACTTCGTCCACCCCAAGGATGCCGGCGGGGTGCTCATCGAGCTGGTCGAGCCCGCCTAGCGCCTCGTCGTCCCGACGCGCACGTCGTCAATGGTGACCGAGTAGCTGCCGGGCGTGGCGTCACCGATGTCCATCGAGGCGAGCAGGTTCGGGGAGTTGTCGACGTCCTTGGTGGTTCCCAGGTTCACCCCGTCCCACCACGCCGTGAGCGTTCCGCTCAGGGAGTCAGGTGACGTAGTGACGCACAGCTGCGTGGAGTGCCAGCTGGCGTCGCGGGGGACGGTCACTGAGGTGACCGAGGGGTTGCTCCCCCAGTCGCTGCGCACCCACAGGCGGCCGTTGTCATCGAGGAAGAGCCGGGCGATCGACTGACCGGACGTGCTGTAGACGCGCACCAGAGTGGTCTGCCCGTTCACCGTGGTGTCGTAGCTGGACACCGACACCCACTCGAGCACGCACACTCGGGCGTATGCGTCCTCGAACCTGCGGTGCAGGTAGCCGTTGACGACCGGTGTCGTCGAGGAGGTGAGGCGGACCGCCCCGGGCGCGAGGTGGCCCCGAACCGGGTCGAGCTCGACTCCCGCGGGCGCGTGTGGCCTCTTCCACCCGTCGAGGGACTGGAAGGCCGAGCCGAACACCACGCTCGACACCCTCGTCGTCCGCCCACGGGACTTCGCGCTGGACTTCGGACCGTCGCTCGCCGCCACGTAGTAGGTGTAGGCGCGGTCCGGTGTCACACCGTTCGCGGCCGATGAGGTGTCGGTGAAGGACCGTCGGCCCGCTGCGGTCGTGGCGATCAGGCGGCCCATTCCCGCGTCAGCACGCGCCTTGCGATAGACCCGGTACATCAGGGCCGACCGAGGGGTGTCCGCATCGGTGCTGGCCGCCCAGGTCAGCGACACCGTGTTGGCGCTGCGACTCTCCACCTTCAGCTGCTGGGGCGTTGCAGGTGCCGCTTCGTCTCTCGCGACCCTCACCCGCGTCGATCGGTCGCTCGGGGGGCTGGTCGACGCACCATCGCTCGCGGTGACCGAGTAGCTCACCAGGCCCCCCATCGCGAACGTGTCGGTCGCACGCAGCGTGCCGCCCGTCGCCCCGACGATCCTGGCGACCCTCGTCGCCTTGCCGTCCCGGTGGCGCACGAGCGTGTACGTGAGGGTTGCGTCGTCGAGGTCGCGGGAGCCTCGCCACCGGACCTGCACGACCCCCGGGACCGACGAGGACGCCACGACCTCGGCAGGGGAATCCGGACCGAAGCTGTTCCCGTGCACGACCACCGGTGCGGTGATGTTGCCCGGTCCGGACACGAACACCGAGTCCGCCGCCCGGACCTGGTACTGGAAGGACGACCCGACCGGCAGCCCCTGGTCGGTGTAGGTGACCGGGGTGGCGGCACCGGTAGGACCCACGAAGGACGCGATGAGGTCGAACGACCGGCCGACGAGACGTCGGTAGACCCGGTAGGTCACCGTCGGTGAGTCCGCGTCCGTGACCGGCGACCAGGACAGGTCGACCCGGCCCTTCAGCGTGCTCGTCGCCTCCGCGTCGGACACGGGGGTGGGAGGGCTGGTCGTCCCTCCCGAGAACTGGGCGAACCCCTCGTGCGGCAGGTAGTTGACCTTCGTGAAGTCGCCACCCACCATCACGTGGCCGGGCGACCAGGCCATCGCGTAGACGCCGAACGCGCTGTTGGCGATCGGGTTCCATGGGTCCGTGGCACCGGTCGCGATGTCGAAAGCCGCGAGGTGTTGGCGCTCGTCCTTCAGCGCGCTTCCGCTGATAGCCACGTTGTTGAAGTGCCCGCCGACGTACACCACCGAGTCGGTGGCCACTGCAGCCTGCACGTCCCCATCGAACCGGCGCGCCCACAACTGGGCACCCGTGCGGCTGTTGTAGGCGCGCAGAAACCCACCGGGCCCCCGGCCGTCGGCGAACAGGGTGCTTCCGTCCCGGGTCAGCATCACGTTCAAGGTCACGTAGTGCAGCGACGGATTCGGGTCGAATCCTGCATCCGCTGACCCGGTCCCACCGCCCGAGGCGGGACCGATCGCCGCGATGTCACTGCGCGCCAGGCCCCCGATGGACGTGAAGACGCCTCCCACGAAGACCTGTCCGTCACCGCTGCGTACGACCAACGCGTTCACGATGGCGGGCATGAGCGATCCGTGGTCGTACGTGTCGCTGCCGGTGGGTGCGGGCCTCCATGGCAGCAGCGAGGCCGTCATCGAACGGTTCGAGTACGCCGTCACGGCCGCCAGCAACGGCCGCGAGACCTGGTTCACCGTCTTGAAGCTGCCGCCGATGTACACGATGTCCTGCGTCGGCGAGAGCGCGATGGCCTTCACCTGGGCGCCCACGTCCGGGGACCACGAGGCGATTGGCTCCCCCGTGTCGGCGGACAGAGCAGCGAGCCGGTGGTGAACCTCGGTTCCGACCAGGTGGAAGAACCCACCGATGTAGAGGGTGCCGTTGTCCGCGACCGCCAGTGCGGAGACCTCCTCGTCGGGCTGTGGACGCCAGCCCGGGATGGGCGCCCCGGACTGGACATCGACCGCCGCCAGGTTGTCGATCGACAGGGCGCCCGGTGTCGCCGCGTCGCAGGGGGCGACGCCGGGAGGACAGATGTGGTGGAAGGTGCCGGCGATGTACGCGACTGAGCCGTCGGGGCTGTACGCCAACGCGTTCACGCGCCCGTCGACCTGCCAGGTCTGCCGGTCGGCGTTCGTGCCCACTGGGGCGGCCGTGGCCGCAGGTACAGCCAGCAGCGAGGCAGCCAGCGCTGCGCCTGCCATCAGCGACAGCGTGGCGGTGAACGGCCGCCCCGCGAAACCCACCCCTGCCCCCCGCAGCCAGACCCACCCGAACGTCGGCTCAGCGTACGTCGGCCCCGCGACTGCGTTGACGCTTTGGCTGAGCCACCCGACGACTGTGACCGAACCGACCAACGCCACCACGGTTGGTGAGCGACGCACCACGCAACGCCACCGTGCGAGGACAACCACCCGGGAGGCAGTCAGCGACGGCGTCCCGCTAGTGTCGTCGGACCGCGACCATCACGAGTGAGGCCGACGTGAAGAAGATCCTGGAGACCATCCTCGACGGCGACGCCACCCGTGAGGTCTTCGCCGCACTCGAGGTGCCCACGCACTACACCGCGGCCTACCTCCGCAAGGAGGACGCCACGATGTTCGACGCAGTTCCGACCCGCGACAAGGACCCCCGCCAGGCGATCCGGATCGGCGACGTCCCGACGCCCGAGCTCGGCCCCGGCGAGGCGCTGATCGCCGTGATGGCGTCGTCGGTCAACTACAACACCGTGTGGTCCGCCATGTTCGAGCCGGTCTCGACGTTCGGCTTCCTCGAGCGCTACGGACGTACCTCGCCGCTGGCCAAGCGGCACGACCTGCCCTACCACGTGATCGGCTCCGACCTCGCCGGTGTCGTGCTGCGGACCGGGCCGGGCGTGCACACGTGGCATCCCGGTGACGAGGTGGTTGCGCACTGCCTCAGCGTCGAGCTGGAGAGCCCCCTCGGCCACGACGACACGATGCTCGACCCCGAGCAGCGGATCTGGGGCTACGAGACCAACTTCGGCGGCCTGGCCCAGCTCGCCCTGGTGAAGTCCAACCAGCTGCTGGAGAAGCCCCGGCACCTCACCTGGGAGGAGGCCGCCTGCCCAGGACTGGTGAACTCCACCGCCTACCGGCAGCTGGTGAGCCACCATGGCGCGGGCATGAAGCAGGGCGACATCGTGCTGATCTGGGGGGCGAGCGGGGGCCTCGGCTCCTACGCCACGCAGATGGCCCTCAACGGTGGCGCGACCCCGGTCTGCGTCGTCTCGAGCCCCGAGAAGGCCGAGATCGTGCGGCGGATGGGGGCCGAGCTGATCATCGACCGCAACGCCGAGGGCTACCGGTTCTGGAAGGACGACGTCACGCAGGACCCCAAGGAGTGGAAGCGGCTCGGGAAGAAGATCCGCGAGCTCACCGGCGGCGACGACGTCGACATCGTGTTCGAGCACCCGGGCCGGGAGACCTTCGGCGCCTCGGTCTACGTCGCACGCAAGGGTGGCACGATCGTGACCTGCGCATCGACGAGTGGCTTCATGCACGAGTACGACAACCGATTCCTGTGGATGAACCTCAAGCGGATCGTGGGCTCCCACTTCGCGAACTACCGCGAGGCCTGGGAGGCCAACCGGCTCATCCAGCGCGGCAAGATCCATCCGACGCTGTCCAAGGCCTACCCCTTGTCCGACACTGGTCTCGCGGCGTACGAGGTGCAGCGCAACATGCACCAGGGCAAGGTCGGCGTCCTGTGCCTCGCGCCTGAGGAGGGCCTCGGTGTTCGGGACCCCGACATGCGGGCGCGTCACCTCACCGAGATCAACCGGTTCCGCGACATCTGAGCCTCACGCTGGCGGTCAGGGTCCGCGAGGAGGACTGCTCAGCGTCACGCCGTCCGGACTGGTGAAGGTCAGCGGCCCGTTGCTGCCACGGTGCGGGTCGACAGCTTCGAGCAGCCAACCACCGCGGGCCGGTGAGACGTGCAGCCGGTTGTGGTGGAAGCGGCACAGCAGCAGGGCGTTGTCCAGATCCGTCGCTCCGCCGGACGTCCACGGCACCACGTGGTGCGCGTCGGTGTACCTCGGCGGTCGGTCACACCCCGGGAAGCGACACCCGGCGTCACGCAGGAGAAGTGCACGTCGTTGTTCCGCGGTGAACAACCGTTGTCTTCGGCCCAGGTCGAGCGGCACGGAGTCAGGACCGAGCACCATCCTTCCGACGCTGCCGTTGCACAGCCACTTGGCCACGACATCGACCGGCAGCATCGCTGGGCCACCCGGGACTCCGGGGGCGACACCTCCGGCGTTGGGGCCGACCAGCCCGACCCAGGCGGATGCCAGCCAGTGCCCGACGGCCGAGGTCGGCGGCGCCTCGGGAGCGTCGATAACGACCGGCGGCGGCTCGTCTCCGGTACCGCGCTGCAGCTCGGCGTAACGGGCCAGCGTCTCCGCCGTCACGACGACGTCGACGGCTGCTGCGCTCCCAGACAGCTGCGGGAGCTGCCCGGTGTCCAGGGCCAGGGTGGCGACCTCGACCAGTGCGTCCGCACGACGCTGGGCCGAGCTGCGCGAGTCGTCGGGTCCGGCCGGCACGAGCAGCGGCGCCAGCGCCGCAGACAAGGTCGCCGCCCCCTCCGCGTCGAGCAGACCGTCCAACGCCGTCATCCCGTCGAGCAACGGCGAGAGCTGCAGGTACCGGCGAGCCAGCTGCCGTTCACGGACGGTCAGGACGCCGTCTGGGTTCACGACGTTGGCGATGCGGCGGCCGGCAGCCGCGAGGACCGCCGGGTCGGCCGTGGTGGCGAGCGTGGCCAGCAGCTCGACGGCTTCGGCTCGCTGCCGTTGCTCCTCCGGAGTCGCGAGCGGGCTGTCGAGGCAGCGCACGCTGCGCGCGATCTGCCGTGTCTGCTCATAGCGCAGCGCACCTGCGGCAACTTGCTCGAGTGCCTCACCCATCGCCGGTTCCGTGGCCGCCAACCGGGCCAGCCGCAGCCGGCCGGCTGCGTCACCGTGGGCCATCCGGAGGTGACGGCGACACCACGCCGCCGTGCTCGGCGACGCGGCCAGCGTCTGACCGTCCGCGTGGGCATCGAACGCGCCGAGCACCTCGGTGAACCCGACTTCTGCGGCATCGGCCACCTGACGCAGACCGCGCAACCAGCCTGCTCGTTCCTCGGCGGTCACGGCGTCGCCGGCTCGAGAGCGCAGCCCGCGCACCGCAGCCAGGACCTCGGCCACCGCATGCGAGACGGCGGGTTCACGGACGACCTCGTCGACGACCTCACCCCGCATCGGCCACGGGTCGGACGACGGCACGCACCCACTGCCGGCGAGGCCGCCTCTCGCACCCGTGCCACCGTCATCGAACATGTGTTCGACTCTAGGGTGGGGACCGGCTCATCGGCCCCGGCTCCGCGCAGCTGTGGACGACCGAGCGACCCGGCCAGCCTGTGGATGCAGCCGACCTAGCCGACGAGCGGGTCCGGAGCGGCTCGGACGTCGTTGCGCTTCTCCTTGGCCAGTGCGACCCCGACCGACACCCGGGTGATCAGGTCACGGATCGACTCGTCCGGTGACCACTGGGCCACCCCTGCGCTCACGGTGACGCCGACGCGCCGACGGTCCTCGGGCACGAAGTCCTCCACCTCGACGCCGGCGCGCAGCCGCTCGGCCACGACCAGCGCCTCGTCGAGCCGGCAGTCGCCGAGGACGACCGCGAACTCCTCACCGCCCCAGCGGGCCACCCACCCCGCTTCGCCGACGATCTCTCGCACCGTCTGGGCGACGTGACGCAGCACGGAGTCTCCGACCACGTAGCTGAACCGCTTGTTGAACAGGCCGAAGTGGTCGACGTCGACCCAGATCACCGACAGCGGGATACCCGCCTCGGCCGCGGCGTGCGCCTCCCACTCGAGCTTCTTGTTGAAGTAGCGACGGTTGGGCAGGCTGGTGAGCGGGTCGGTCTCGGCCTCGTCGCGCAGCAACGAGAAGACCCGACGACCGCCACTGGTGATCAGCTCGGCAGCACGCTGCGCCGCAAGGACCGTCATGTCCTCGAACGCGCGCTCCTCGAAGGAGTCCGACGCAGCCAGGCGCATCGCCTCGAAGTCGACGGCACGGTCGCGGCCGCGTGCCTTCGCCGCCACCACGGCGAGGTGGGCCTGTTGCAGCAGGACGTCAGGGTCGTCACCACTGCTGACACCCGCACACATCACCACTGCCTGACTCTCTCCCGGTGCGCGCGCATCGGCTGGAACCGCGTCCAGCGCCGCGCCACGCCTCAAGAACTCGGCCAACAGGGCAGGCGACGTCTCGCCCCTGGGAGCTGCGACGATGAACTCGTCGTCGCCGAGCCGGGCGACGTACGCGTCACGGGGCACGTGCTGCTCCAGCAACGCCCCGACCCGGGCCAGCGCCTGGTCACCGACCTCGAAACCCCACTTGTCGTTGATGTGCTTGATGTGGTCGATGTCGAACTCGATCAGGACGATCTCCCGGCCGTCGTGTCGGTGCAGCCACCGTTGGAGACCCCGACGGTTGCCCACGCCGGTGAGCGGGTCGGTCTCGAACTCGGGCGCGGACGCGTGTTGTCGGAGCCGCCGGGCCAGCAACGCCGGATGGGTCGTGAGTGACTCGACCGCCAGCGTCTCCGGCAGTCTCGCCAGGAGGCGATCGAGGTCGCTCTGGTCGTCCTGGTCGATCAACAGCACCGAAGGCGCCATCGACGACGAGCTCCCCGCGCCGAGCGGCCACGATGCGGCGTCCACGACCACGAGGTCGAACGGCGCATCATGGGCAACGAGCTCGATGTTCTTGCTGCGCAGCACCGACACGAGGGCAAGCGGCGGTGGCGCTGCCAGCCAGCGCACCCGAACGGAGTCCCCGGTCAACGCCCATCCTCACCCCGCCACCAGCCGGTGGCCCCGAACCTGAGGCTAGTGCTGACGCGAGACGGACGGCGATAGCACGAACGGGCTCACTCGTTCAGCGCAGCACCATCAAGGGAGCGCAGGAACCCACCGATCACTCCCGCGACCTCACCGGGGGACTCCAGTGGGGACAGGTGCCCGGCGCGTGGGATCACTGACAACCTGCCCCAGGGCAGGGCCTTCACCATCGCCTCCGCGTCGTCGGGTGGTGACAGCTGGTCCTCCTCCCCCACCACGACCAAGGTGGGCACCTCGGTGCCACGCAGCGTGCCGATCGAGTCCGGTCGGACGGCCATGGCCCGCTGGGCCCACGCTGCAGACCGCGGGGGGGCGGCCTCGACCAGATCCCGGATCCGGGTGGCAACGGCAGCACGCTCGGCCACCGTGGTCGGTCCGACCAGCTTGGGGTAGACGCCCTCGAGCAGGGCGTTGGTGGAGTTCTCCCGCTCAAGGAGGTCGGCCATCGCCCGACGCCCTGCCGCGCCCTGTCCCGTGTCCGCGGTCGCTTTGGTGTCGATGAGCACCACGGCGCTGACGCGCTGCGGGTACCTGCGCAGGAACGCCATCGTCGTGTAGCCGCCCATGGACGTACCGCCGAGGACCACACGGTCCAGCCCACGCTCGTCGAGCTCCGACGCCACAGCGTCGGCCAGGACGTCCAACGACGGTGCGGCATCAGGCAGCGGCCGTCCACCGAATCCCGGGAAGTCCGGGGTCACCAGGTCGCAGACTCCCCCCAGGGGGTCGCGGAGCTCGTCGTACATGGAGGAGTCGAGAGGGAACGCGTGCAGGAGCACGAACGTGGTCATGTGCTGACCGTAGCGACCTCGTAGGGCCCGTCCCAGTCACGGGGCAGAGGGGATGCGCCGGGTGCGACGACCTCGACGACCGCGTCCAGCACCTGTTGGACCGCCCGCTCACCCACCCACAGGTGCTTGGTGTCGGCGAACCCGCGGACCACGGCCTGGGGCACGGCTGCGAACCGCTCCCGCGCCTCTGGTGGGCGCAGGTAGTCGTCGAGCTCGGGGACGAGGGCCACGAGGGGCTGCCCCGACCGCCCCCAACGGTCGAGCTGGGAGTCGGTGGCCTGGCGCAGCGGTGGGGACAGCAGGATCGCGCCCTCGACCCTGCGGTCAGGGCCGTGGCCGAGCACCAGGTCGGTGCCGAACGACCAGCCCAGCAGCCAACGGCCGGCAAGCCCTCGCTCGGTCGCGAACCGAACGGCCGCCTCGACGTCGTTCAGCTCGCCCACGCCGTGGTCGAACGTCCCTTCGCTTCGACCCGCAGCCGATGCGGTCCCCCTGGTGTTGAACCGCAGGACGGCGACGTCGGCGAGGGCGGGGAGGCGGAAGGACGCCTTGCGCAGGACATGGCTGTCCATCATCCCGCCGTGGGTGGGCAGCGGGTGCAGCGTGATCAGCGTCGCGGTCGGTGGCCGGTCCACTGGGGTGGCCAGCTCGCCCACCAGGGTCAGCCCGTCAACGGTGCTCAGTGTGATCGGCTCCCGTACTGCCGGCAGGACGGTGTTCGCCCGGATCAGGTGACTCACCGTGGTCGTCGCCGTGACCGGGCCCGCCAGCAGCTGGTGTGCCAGTGCCGGCGGTCCTCCGGTCCCGCCCCCACCAGCGGCTCGGCCCGCCAGACCACGACGTGCGGAGTGGCCGGAACGATCTCCTGGTCGCAGCCGGGGCAGCGGTAGGTCTTCGTCGACGACGAGCCGCGCAACGACCGGACGACCCAGTCCAGACCGTCCCATTCCTCGACGGTCTCCGCAGCACCGACCCGGCCGAGGTCCAGCGCGGCATCGTCGCGCCTGCTCCGGTTGCGGCGAGGGCTCACGTCGCTCAGGCGTACACCCGGAAGCCGCGGCCGCTCTTGCGGCCGAGGTACCCGGCGGTGACCAGGTGCTCGAGCAGGGGGGTCGGGGCGAACCCGGGCTCGCGGAACTCCCGGTACAGGGTCTGCTGGATCGCCAGGGCGACATCGAGCCCGACGACGTCGAGCAGCTCGAACGGTCCCATCGGGTACCCGCACCCGACCTTCATCGCGTTGTCGATGTCGTCCGACGTCGCGTAGTGGGCCTCGAGCATCCGCACGGCGTCGTTCAGGTAGGGGAAGAGCAGGGCGTTCACGATGAACCCCGCGCGGTCACCGCACGTCACCGGATGCTTGCCGAGCCGCTCGCAGACCGAGCGGACCGTCGCGACCGTCGAGTCGCTCGTGTTGACGGTGCGCACGACCTCCACCAGTTTCATGACCGGAGCCGGGTTGAAGAAGTGCATCCCGACCACGTCGCGCATGCGACGGGTGGCTGCCGCTATCTCCACCACGGGCAGGCTCGACGTGGTGGTGGCCAGCACGGTTCCGGGCTTGGCGATCTCGTCGAGAGTCTCGAAGATCGCCTGCTTGACGGTGAGCTCCTCAACCGTCGCCTCGACGATCAGGTCGCAGTCAGCCAGGTCCTCGAACGACGTGCTCCCGATCACGCGACGCAGAGTCTCGTCGCGCTCGGTCTCGGTGAGCTTGCCGCGCACCACAGCCTTCTCCAGCGACCGTTCGATCGCCTGCCGGGCGCGCGCCATCTGCTCGGTCCCGCGAGCCCGGACGACGACGTCGTACCCGGACTTGGCGAACACCTCCGCGATGCCGACCGCCATCGTCCCCGAGCCGATGATGCCGACGCGCTGGACGTCGCGACCCGGGGCGCTCTCCGGCTCGGTGTCCGTGGACTGGGAGTCGGCGACCACGACGGGTGAGTCAGCCGTCTCGTAGGTGTAGAAGCCACCGCCGGTCTTGCGGCCCTTAAGCCCTGCGGTGACCATCTGCTTGATCAACGGACTGGGTGCGTGCAAGCGGTCTCGGGTCTGCTTGTACATGGTGTCGAGGATCTCGTAGGCCGTGTCCAGACCGATCAGGTCGAGCAGCGCCAACGGTCCCATCGGCAGCCCGCAGCCCAGCTTCATGGCCGCGTCGATGTCCTCGCGGGTGGCGTAGCGCTGGTCGTACATGGACACGGCGTGGTTGAGGTAGCCGAACAGCAGGGCGTTGGCAATGAAGCCGGCCTTGTCGCCGACCACCACCGGAACCTTGCCGAGCCGTTCCGCCAGCGCCTTGATGTCGTCGATCACCTGGGCATCGGTGACCACGGTGCGGATCACCTCGACGAGCTTCAGGACCGGCGCCGGGTTGAAGAAGTGCATCCCGACCACCTGCGCCGGTCGGTGGGTGGCGACCGAGATCTCGGTCACCGACAACGACGAGGTGTTGGTCGCAAGGATCGCGTCCGGAGCGGTGATCCGATCGAGCTCGGCGAAGATCTGCTGCTTGAGCTCGAGCTTCTCCGGCACCGCCTCGACCACGAGGTGACACACGGACACGTCGTCCAGGTCGGTCGTGAACGTGATCCGGTCGAAGATGGCCTGCTTCTCCTCCTCGTCCAGCTTGCCGCGCTTGACCGCGCGCGAGGTCGACGACTCGACGTGACCGATGCCGTGCCGGAGGGCTTCGTCGCTGCGCTCGACGGCCACGACATCGAGACCGTGGCGGGCGAACACCTCACAGATCCCCGCACCCATGGTGCCCAGACCGACGACGCCGACAGTGGTGAATTCGCGAGCCATGGAGGAAGTCTCCCAGACCATGGCCAGAGGGCCGCTACGCTCCCCCCGTGCGCCTGGTGATCGCTCGTTGCAGCGTCGACTACGAGGGCAGACTGACCGCCCATCTGCCCATGGCGACCAGACTGATCCTGCTGAAGGCCGACGGCTCGGTCTCCGTCCACGCCGACGACCGGGCGTACAAGCCGCTGAACTGGATGAGCCCGCCCTGCCGCAGCGAGATCGTCCTCGACGCGTCGGGGGTTGGAACCTGGACGGTCGCCCACGCCAAGTCCGGGGACCGCCTCGTGATCACCGTCGAGGAGGTCCTCCACGACTCCCAGCACGAGCTCGGGGTCGACCCCGGCCTGCAGAAGGACGGCGTCGAGGCCCATCTGCAGGTTCTGCTGGCCGAGCACATCCAGACCCTGGGCGAGGGCTGGCGGTTGGTCCGTCGGGAGTACCCGACCGCGATCGGCCCGGTGGACATCCTGGCCCGGGACGCCCTCGGCGGCGCGGTGGCGGTCGAGATCAAGCGCCGCGGCGACATCGACGGGGTCGAGCAGCTGACCCGCTACCTGGAGCTGCTCAACCGTGATCCGCACCTTCAGCCCGTGGTCGGCGTCCTCGCCGCACAGGAGATCAAGCCGCAGGCGCGGGTGCTGGCCCAGGACCGCGGCATCCGCTGCGTGACGCTCGACTACGACGCCCTGCGCGGCCGAGACGACGTCGGTCTCAAGCTCTTCTGAGGACCCGCGCCGACGAGGTGGCGGGAGCTCTGGCCATGGACACCAGCGTGAGGTCGGATTCACCCGGTCCTGACCGGGCGCACCAGCGTCACCTGGGTGTCGACCTGCCGGAACCCCAGCCGCCGGTACAGCGGGGAGCCGTCCTCGCTGGCATGGAGCCAGACCGGGTCGCCGCCGCGGCCGGCCACCCGTACCGCGGAGCGGGTCAGGGCCCCGCCGAAGCCCTTCCGACGGTGCTCGGGGGCGACCCCTATGCCGGAGACGTAGCCCGTCCCGGCGGCGAAGCTGACGATGGCCGTGCCCACGGCCGACCCGTCGACGTCGAGCACGAGGAAGGCCTTGTCCGGGTCTCGCAGGTCATCGGCCACGACCAGCTGGCGCACGGCCGACTCATGACCCACCCACGCGTTGTAGGCGCCGACGAACTCCTCGACGTCGTGGGCAGGCCGGACCAGCCGTTCGGGCTCGGTGACCGGCCACAGCCGCGCGGACCGAGCCTCGACGGCGAAGACCGGCTCGCGGCTCGCCGACACCAGACCCGCACCCGACCACCGGTCGTCGGCGGCGAAGCGCTCCCGAACGGTCAGCATGAACGGCCCTGGCCCGTTCGACTCCAGCCAGCCGACGATCATCGCCACCTCGGCGGTGCCCGGAAACCCCTCGGTGAAGGTGGCCTGCGCAGCCCATGGCTCGTCGAACGAGCCCAGGATCGCGACCCGCTGACCGGCAAGGCGCGCGGTCCGACGCCAGGGAGCGCCCTGTCCGAAGCGCTCGAGCACAGCGGGTCGGGCGAGCGCGCACCGTTGCGCCAGCGTCGGGTCGTCCATTCCCCTCAGCCTGCCCTACGGTGGAGCAATGGCACCCAGCTTCATGGACAAGGCCCGGGCCGCGGCCCAGCAGGCACTCGACGAGGCCAAGAAGGGCATCGACTCAGGTCAGGCCAAGCTCGACGAGGCGGCGGCGAAGCGAGAGGCAGACAAGCTGCTCGCCACCCTCGGCGCCGCCTTCTACACCGAGCAGCGGCGCGGTGGCGACCGCGAGGCGGTGAACGCCGCCCTCAACGCCGTGGACGCGCATGTTGCCGAGCACGGCTGGTCCGGCTTCCCCGGTGACGGTGGCTCGGCCGCTGCGCCCGCCGCACCTCCGGACTCCCCGGTGCCGCCGCCACCACCGCCGCCCCCGACGAGTCCACCTCCCGGCTAGGCGTCCGGCTCGGGGTCGCCCACCCCGTTGCGCTCGGCCCACAGGGCCGCTTGCGTGCGGTCGGCGACACCGATCCGCTGGAAGCACGACGTGAGGTGCGCCTTCACCGTGCGCTCGCTGATCCCGAGCCGGCGGGCGATCTGCTTGTTCGCCAGCCCCCGACGCACCAGCACGAGCACCTCGACCTCGCGCGGGGTCAGGTCGACGCTCCCGAGGCCTCGACGGCCTCCCGGCTCGACCCGGGAGGCCAGCAGCTCGCGAGCCGCTCGCGGGTGCAGCGGCGACTCTCCTCGAGCAGCCGCCTTCACCCCGGCCAGGATCTCCTCCGGCTCGGCATCCTTCAGCAGGTAGCCGATGGCCCCGGCGTCCAGGGCGCCCACGATCCGCTCCCGGTCGGAGAACGAGGTGACGATGACCACCCTCACCTCAGGGACGACTTCTCCGATCTGGCGGGTCGCCGCCACCCCGTCGGTCCCGGGCATCTGGAGGTCCATCAAGACGACATCCGGCCGCTCCGCCCGGACCACGACGACTGCGGTCTCGCCGTCGGCGGCCGTGCCCACGACCTCGATCTCGGGGTCTCCGTCGAGCAGCTGTTGGAGCCCCGCCCGGACCATGGCGTGGTCATCGACCAGGACGACGCGGATCATGGCAGGGGCACCTCGAGCAGCACGCTCGTCCCGTGTCCCGGGCCGGACGTGACCCGCAGGGTCCCCCCTGCCTCTGCGGCCAGGTCCCGAAGACCGCGCAGTCCGAGGTGGTCCCCCTCGATCGGCTGGTCCGGGTCGAATCCGCGACCGTCGTCGGTCACCTCGAGCCTCACCCGTCCAGGACCGTCGCCCTCACCGCCGTCGCGGGACAGTCGCACGACCAGCGTGTGCGGGTCTGCGTGCCTCGCCGCGTTGCGGACACACTCCTGTGCCGTGCGCCAGACCAGGGCCACCACCGACTCCGGCCACCCATGGGTGTCCGGTAGGTCGAGGGTCACCGACACACCACCCGCCACCGCCGGCGCCAGCAGGTCGTCCAGGGCGGAGGGCAGGCTCGCACCGCTGAGGTCGGGCGGGTAGATCTCGACCAGAAGGGAGCGCAGCGACCTCAACGACCGACGCACGCCGCCCGCCAGCGACTCCAGCCCCTCCCGCAGCGCGCCCGGGTCAGGCGGTGAGCCGGTGGCGACCTCCCGCGCTGTTGCGGACAACGCGAACGAAGTCCCGGCCAGGTCCTGCACCACCCCGTCGTGCAGGTCCCGGGCGATCCGACCGCGCTCGGCGTCGGAGGCCCGGGCGGCCGCCACGAGCAGTCGCTCGCGTTCCCGCGCCGCGTCGTCGAGGCGCCGGGCGAGCAACCAGACCATCGGGACCGTCAGCGCCAGGAAGAGCAGGATCCCGCCGACCGTGATCGGGCGGAAGGCGGCGAGCACCTGGTCGGTGCGACGGGCGACGTCGTCGTACGGGAAGTACAGCTCGAACAGCAAGGGCTCCCCGTCGGGTGCCGTCACCCGTGTGTACACCTCGAGCACGCGGCCCAACGGCTTCTCGTACTGGTTCTCCGACTTGGCGAGGTCGGAGACCTCGGCGTCGGTCCCACCGGACGCGAGCACCGCGCGCTCCTCGTCCCCCAGTACGAACTGCTCGCCGATGAGTCGGGGCTCGTCGGAGTAGACGATGTTCCCCCGGGCGTCCCACACCTTGACCCGCAGCACCTCACCGTCGTGCACCCGCTGGCGCACGAGCCGGTCGAACCGGTCGACCTCGGCCGCCTCGGCCTCGAGGACGCCGGTGCCCAGGGCGGGCTGGACGACCGCGCGCGCGAGCAGCTCGGTCGTCGTCCGGGCGTCCTGGATCGCCTCCGCCCTCGCGGCCCGCTGACTGAACCACCCGGTGAGGAGGGCGAGCAGTGCAGCCGTCACCAGGCCGGCCGCGACGAACTGCACGACCGGGCGTCTCCAGCCCGGTCGTGCAGTCGTCGTCGCGTGAGTGGGTCGCATGCTCCTCAGAACGTGAGGCTACCGGTGCAGACCTCACCGGACTTGGTGTTGCGAGCGCGCAGGCCGATGCTGTCCTTGCCCGCTGCGTCGACCATGAGTCGCCGGACGCTGAACGAGCCGCTTCGCCCCTTGGTCGTCGCGGTGCCCCTGGCCGAGACCGAGCCGTCGTGCGTCAGGCGCCACGACCAGGTCTGACCGATCACGTTGCTGTCGACCTCCGCCTCGACCTCGATCCGGCCGTCCTGCGGGCTCGCCTTGAGCTTCCAGTCGCTCGTCCCCGAGCACGAGCCCCGCTTGATCACGTCGGCGTCGTTGGCCAGTGCTGGGGTTGCGAGGGTCAGGACCAGCGCTCCCGAGAGAGCCAGGATTCCAGTGGTGAGGGTGCGGTTCATGGTGTCCTCCGATGAAGTGGTCGATCTCTTGGGAGAACACTGCGGTACTTGACGGGCAGTCCACCATTGTCCGGTGGTCGTAGTACCTCAGGACAGGTGGTGTCAGGAGTCGAGGTGGCGGGCCCGCCGGATCTCGTCGACCACGCGACCCATGATCTCGTTGATGGCGTAGTCCTTCGGCGTGAACACCGCAGCCACACCGGCTGCCTCCAGCGGCTCGACGTCGACGTCGGGGATGATCCCTCCGACGACCACCGGGACGTCGCTGAGCCCTGCCGTGCGCAGGCCCTCCAGCACGGCGGGGACGAGCGACAGGTGCGAGCCGGACAGGATCGACAGGCCCACGACGTCGACGTCCTCCTCGACCGCAGCAGCGACGATCTGCTCGGGGGTGAGCCGGATCCCCTGGTAGATCACCTCGAAGCCGGCGTCCCTGGCTCTCACCGCGATCTGCTCCGCACCGTTGGAGTGACCGTCCAGGCCCGGCTTGCCGACCAGGAAGCGCAGGCGCGCACCCAGCTGCCGACCGGTCTCGCTGACCCGTGCGCGCAGGTCCAGCAGGTCTTCGGTCACGTCGGGGGGTCCGACCTGTCCGCTGACACCGGTAGGAGCGCGGTACTCGCCGAACACCTCACGCAGCACGCCGGTCCACTCACCGGTGGTGACACCGGCCCTTGCGCACGCAAGCGTCGACGGCATCAGGTTGGTCGCGGACGCCGCATCGGACCGCAGCTGGGTCAGCGCCTCCGAGACCGCAGCCTGGTCGCGGGCCGCACGCCAAGCGACGATGCGGTCGACGGCCTCCTGCTCGGCGGCGGGGTCGACGGTCTGGATCGAGGTCTCGGTGTCACGCAGCAGGGGGTTCGGCTCGGTGGTGGTGAACGCGTTGACCCCGACCACCGTCTCGGTGCCGCTCTCGACCCGACGACGTCGCTCGGCGTGAGCGGTGACGAGCTGGGTCTTCATGTAGCCGCTCTCCACCGCGGCGACGGCACCACCCATGGCCAGGACCTTGTCGATCTCGGCCCGGGCGTCGGCCAGCAGCGTCTCGACCCGTTGCTCGACCACAGCCGAACCGGCGAAGAGGTCGTCGTGCTCCAGCAGGTCGGACTCGAAGGCCAGCACCTGCTGCATCCGCAGAGACCACTGCTGGTCCCACGGTCGTGGCAGCCCCAGCGCCTCGTTCCACGCGGGAAGCTGGATCGCCCGAGCCCTGGCGTCTCTGCTCAAGGTGACGCCGAGCATCTCGAGCACGATCCGGGCGACGTTGTTCTCCGGCTGGGCCTCGGTCAGCCCGAGCGAGTTGACCTGGACGCCGTAGCGGAAACGTCGTTGCTTGGGATCGGTCACGCCGTAGCGGTGCTCGGTGAGGTCGTCCCACAACCGGACGAAGGCGCGCATCTTGCACATCTCGTCGACGAAGCGCACACCGGCGTTGACGAAGAAGGAGATCCGGGCGACGACTTCGCCGAAGTCCTCCTGTGCGACCTGCCCCGTGTCTCGCACGGCGTCGAGCACGGCGATCGCCGTGCACATCGCGTAGGCCAGCTCCTGGACCGGAGTCGCTCCGGCCTCCTGGAGGTGGTAGCTGCAGATGTTGGTGGGATTCCACTTCGGGAGGTGACCCACCGTGTAGGCGACCATGTCGGTGATCAGCCGCAGCGAGGGTTCCGGGCCGAACACATAGGTGCCACGCGACAGGTACTCCTTGATGATGTCGTTCTGCGTGGTCCCCTGGAGCGCAGCGACCACCTCCGCGCGATCGCGGCCTGCGGCGTCGGCCTCCTCCTCGGCCACCACGACGTACAGCGCCAGCAGCCACATCGCGGTCGCGTTGATCGTCATCGACGTGTTCATCTGCTCCAGCGGGATCCCGTCGAACAGGGCCCGCATGTCGCCCAGGTGCGCGACGGGGACGCCGACCTTGCCCACCTCCCCCCGCGCCAGGGGGTCGTCCGGGTCGTAGCCGGTCTGGGTGGGCAGGTCGAAGGCCACGGAGAGCCCGGTCTGGCCCTTGGCCAGGTTGGTGCGGAACAGGGCGTTCGACGCAGCAGCCGACGAGTGGCCGGCGTAGGTCCGCATGACCCACGGTCGGTCGCGCGGTGGGGCGCCGTCAGGGCGTTCCATCCAAGCCTCCATGAGGTCCCGGTGGTTCACCGTTCAGCGTACCGGTGGGTCCGATCAGGCCGGTGCGCGGTCGTGGACTCAGCCGGCCCAGCCCACGGGATGCCCGACCGACCGTGACACCGACCGCGACACCGACTGCCCCTGGTGCCGGTCGAGATGAAGGATCCGGTGCAGCCGGGTGACGGCGAACAGCCGGATGATCCGCTGAGGCGGATCGGCGAAGACGAGCCGATGCCCCGACGAGCGCGCGCGTCGATGGGCACTGACCAGCACCCCGAGCCCCGCGACATCGACGACGTCCAGCTGGGAGCAGTCGACGACGACGTCGGGGCCGAGGGCTGCGTCGATCGCTACCTGAAGCGCGTACCGGACGTCGCCTGAGGTGGTGACGTCGACCCGAGCCGGTAGCGCCACGTCTGCTGCGCGCATGGTTCCTCCGGTGCCCGGCTCCCGCCGCGTCTCACGCCGGCGGCGCGGAGGGGAAGCCGCGGGCCGGGTGACCGGGTCCGGGAACCGTAGCCGCCGACGAAGCGTGACGTCGGACGACACGCCCGGTCACCTCAAGTCGTGACCTTGGGTGCCGACCACACCACGGTGTCACGGGTAGGCGTAGAAGCCCTGCCCGGTCTTGCGACCCAGCGAGCCGGCGGCGACCATCCGCCGCAGCAGCCCAGGGACCGCGAAGGTGTCTCCGGGGGTCTCCGCCGCGACGTTGTCCGCAGCGTTGACCATGATGTCCACGCCGGTCAGGTCCATCGTCTGCAGCGGCCCCATCGCATGCCCGAAACCCAGGCGACAGGCGGTGTCGACGTCGTCGGCCGAAGCCACGCCCGACTCCACGAGCCGGGCCGCCTCCAGCGCCAGCGCCGAGATCAGCCGGGTGGTCACGAAGCCGGCGACGTCACGGTTGACGACCACCACGGTCTTGCCCACCTGCTCCGCGAAGGCCACGGCGCGGGTCATCGTGTCGTCGGAGGTGCGGTAACCGCGCACCACCTCGCACAGCTGCATGAGTGGCACCGGCGAGAAGAAGTGGGTGCCGACCACACGCTCTGGACGTGCCGTCGCGGCAGCGATCTGGGTGATGGGCAGGGCGGAGGTGTTCGTCGCGAGGATCGTGTCGGGCCCGACCACCTGGTCCAGGACGGCGAACAGCTCGGTCTTGACGTCCAGCCGCTCGAAGGCGGCCTCCACCACGAAGGATGCACCGCCCAGGTCTGCCAGCTCGGTCGTCACCTCGATCCTGGCCCGCGTCTCGTCGGCCTCGGCCCGGGTCAGGCGGTCCTTCTCGACGAGCTTGTCCAGGGACGCAGCGATCGCGGTCAGGCCACGAGCGAGCTGCTCCTGCCCGACGTCCTGCAGGATCACCCGCGCACCGGAGCGGGCTGCCACCTGGGCGATGCCCGACCCCATGAGTCCGGCCCCCACCACAGCGACGGTGGTCTCGGTCATCCTGTCTCCCTCCGGGGTTGCCGGGCGAGCGGCACCCGGCGGCCCGGGGAAGGCTACCCCGGTGGCGGCGGCAGCCGGAGAGGCGCACACTGGGCGCGTGGCATCGTGGGGCAGCTTCTCCTACGTCTACGGCCCACTGATGGCCGTCGGCGGCATGGTCGTGTTCTGCCTGCTGCTGCGATGGGCCTTCGGTCGCGGGGGGTCGGTCGTCGAGCGACCTGCCGTCCCCGGGCAGCCCACCGACTACGGCCTGCTGACCCCGGTGGCGGCGCCTGCCACGTACGTCGAGGGAGAGATGGTGCGCCAGGCCCTCGAGGCGGCGTCGGTCAGGGCGACGCTCGCGCAGACCAACGACGGACCCCGCGTGATGGTGTGGCCGAGCGACCTGGACCGCGCCCGCACCGTCCTCGCCCAACGCCGGCTCTAGGCTCGCCGCACGACCGAGGGCAGCCACGTGACGCGGCACCCGCCCCTGCCAGGACGGAGACCCCGTGGACCGTGCAACGCTGAAGATGGCTCAGGACCCCCTCAAGGAGCGGTACCGCGCGGACGCCGCAGCCGCAGCCGTGACCTTGTCCGCCACCGGCGCACTGGGTGACGGGGTCACCTGCTCGGTGCAGACGGGGCAAGCCCTCGTCGCTGCCGGGCTCCACCCCGCGACCGGGGGCAGCGGGGCCTCGGCCTGCTCCGGCGACATGCTGCTCCAGGCTCTCGTCGCCTGCGCCGGTGTGACCCTCCTCGCGGTCGCGACGTCGATCGGGATCACCGTCCGCGGCGGCACCGTACGAGCCGAAGGCGACCTCGACTTCAGGGGCACACTCGGGGTCGACAAGCAGGCACCGGTCGGCTTCACCGCGATCCGCGTCATCTTCGACGTCGACACCGACGCCGAAGATGACCAGCTCGACACGCTGCTGCGCCTCACCGAGCGCTACTGCGTAGTACTCCAGACGCTGCGATCAGCGCCTGCGCTGACCGCACACGTAACCCGGTCCGGTCCTGCGCCGGGGTCAGGCTAGGTCGGGGCCTGGCCGGACGCACCGTCGGTCAGCTGGGCCGGGTCGAACGCCTCGGGGTCGGGTTCGCGGACCACGTGCGCACCGAGGCTGCGCAGCTGGGAGTCGAAGTCCGGGTAGCCACGGTCGACGTGCATGACGCCGGAAACCGTCGTCTCACCCTCGGCGACCAGACCGGCGATGACCAGCCCGGCTCCCGCGCGGATGTCCGGCGCGCGCACCGGTGCCCCGGACAGGATGGGCCGCCCTCGGACCACCGCGTGGTGCCCGTCGGTCCTGATGTCGGCGCCCAGCCGGTTCAGCTCGTTGACGAACATGAAGCGTGACTCGTACACGTTCTCGGTCACCATGGCCGTGCCCTCGGCGATCGCGTTCAGGGCCAGCGCCATGGGCAGGAGGTCGGTGGGGAAACCCGGGTACGGCAGGGTGACCGCGTCCACCGCCGCCGGTCGGCGCTCGGCCCGCACGCGGAAGCCACCGTCGACCCGGTCGACCTCTGCACCCGCGGTGTCCAGCTTGTCCAGAGCGATCTCCAGGTGCTCGGGCACGGCGTTTCGGACCGTCACGTCGCCCAGGGTCATCGCCGAGGCCATCGCCCACGTGCCGGCCACGATCCGGTCGGGGACCGTGGTGTGAAGGGTCGGGGTGAGACCCTCGACCCCGTCGATCTCCAGCGTCGACGTGCCTTCGCCCCGGACCACAGCACCCATGGCCCGGAGCATGGCCACGAGGTCGACGATCTCCGGCTCTCGGGCGGCGTTGTCGATCACGGTCCGCCCGTCGGCGAGGACCGCCGCCATCAGAAGGTTCTCGGTGGCTCCGACGCTGGGGAAGTCCAGCCACACCGAGGCGCCGTGCAGTCGCTTGGCCTTGGCCACGATGAAGCCGTGCTCGCTCTCGACCGTGGCCCCCATCTTGACGAGCCCGGCGACATGAAGGTCGAGGGGGCGGGAACCGATCGCGTCACCCCCGGGCATCGCGACGTCGGCCTCGCCGACGCGGGCCACCAGCGGACCGAGCACCGCGATCGACGCGCGCATCAACCGTACGAGGTCGTAGTCGGCCCGGTGCTCGATCCGTTCGGGGACGTCCACCACGACGGTGGCGGACGGGTGGTCGTGGGCCACGTCACAGCCGAGTCGCCGCAGCAGCTCCGCCATGATCTCGACGTCCAGGATGTCGGGGACGTCCGCGATCGTGGTGCGACCGGGGGCCAGCAGCGATGCTGCCATCAGCTTGAGCACGCTGTTCTTGGCGCCGGTCACGCGCACCTCACCGACCAGGCGCGCACCACCCCTCACTCGAAACCTCTCCACGTGGGCATCGTAGGCGCCCTGACCGTAGGCTCGGGCGCATGGTCAACCTCACACGCATCTACACCCGAACCGGTGACGACGGCACGTCTGCGCTGGGCGACCTGAGCCGGGTGAGCAAGACCGACCCGCGGCTGGTGGCCTACGCCGACGTCGACGAGGCGAACTCCCAGCTCGGGGTCGTTCTGGCTACCGGCACCTTGACGCAGGACGTCCGCACCCTGCTCACCCGCATCCAGAACGACCTGTTCGACGTCGGGGCCGACCTGTGCACCCCGGTGGTCGAGAACCCGGAGTTCCCGCCGCTGCGGGTTCTGCCGGAGTACGTCGAGCGCCTGGAGGCAGCCTGTGACCACTACAACGACCAGGTCGAGTCCCTGCGGTCCTTCGTCCTACCGGGTGGAACCGCCGCTGCCGCGCACCTGCACGTCGCTCGCACCGTCGTGCGTCGGGCCGAGCGGTCGACCTGGGCGGCACTTGCCGAGCACGCGGAGTCGATGAACCCGCTGACGGCCCACTACCTGAACCGACTCAGCGACCTGCTGTTCATCCTCAGCCGGGTCGCCAACCTGCCTTCCAGCGGTGGCACCGGTGACGTGCTCTGGGTGCCGGGGGGCGACCGGTCCTGAACCGGCCGTCGACCGGCTCATCGCTGGACCGGTCAGTGGCTGAGGTGGGCCTCGGCCGCCCGTAGGCGGATCTCGGCGCGGCGCTCGCTCTCCAGCAGGCTCTCGTCCGGCTCCTCGACCCCCGCGGACTTCTCCTGGGCTCGAAGGAGGGCCGCCCGCGCTCGCTCCACGTCGATCTCCTCGGCGAACTCGGCCGTCTCGGCGAGCACCGACACCACGTCGTTGCTCACGGACAGGAAGCCACCGTGAACGGCGAACACCTGGTCACCGTCGTCGGCGCGCACCACCACCACGCTGTCGGCGAGGGTGGCGAGCACGGGCTCGTGGCCGGGCATCACCCCGATGTCGCCCACCATGGTCCGGGCGATCACCAGCCGGGCCTTGCCCGACCAGATGGCCCGGTCCGCGGCGACGAGGTCGACGTTGAGCTCACCCACGTCAGGCGCCTTCCTTGGCCAGCGCGGCCGCCTTCTTCTCGACGTCCTCGATGTTGCCGGCCATGAAGAACGCCTGCTCGGGCAGGTGGTCGTACTCGCCCTCGGTGAGCAGCTTGAACGAGGTGACCGTCTCCTCCATGGGGACGAAGGACCCAGGCTGACTGGTGAACGCCTCGGCCACGAACATGTTCTGGGAGAGGAACCGCTGGATCCGCCGGGCCCGGCCGACGAGGATCTTGTCCTCCTCGGAGAGCTCGTCGATGCCGAGGATCGCGATGATGTCCTGCAGGTCCTTGTAGCGCTGCAGGATCTCCTTGACCCGAGCGGCCACCCGGTAGTGCTCGTCGCCGATGTAGCGAGGGTCGAGGATCCGTGAGGTGGAGTCCAGCGGGTCGACCGCGGGGTAGATGCCCAGCTCGGAGATGGGTCGGGACAGAACCGTGGTCGCGTCGAGGTGCGCGAACGTCGTGTGCGGCGCGGGGTCGGTGATGTCGTCGGCGGGCACGTAGATCGCCTGCATCGAGGTGATCGAGTGGCCACGGGTCGAGGTGATCCGCTCCTGGAGCTCGCCCATCTCGTCGGCGAGGGTCGGCTGGTAGCCGACGGCCGACGGCATCCGACCGAGCAGCGTGGAGACTTCCGAACCGGCCTGGGTGAACCGGAAGATGTTGTCGACGAACAACAGGACGTCCTGCTTCTGCACGTCACGGAAGTACTCGGCCATGGTCAACGCCGAGAGTGCGACCCGCATGCGGGTGCCCGGTGGCTCGTCCATCTGGCCGAAGACCAGCGCGGTGTCGTTGATGACACCCGACTCGGTCATCTCCAGGAACAGGTCGTTGCCCTCACGCGTGCGCTCGCCGACACCGGCGAAGACCGACACACCACCGAAGTTCTTGGCGACCCGGAAGATCATCTCCTGGATGAGCACCGTCTTGCCCACACCGGCGCCCCCGAAGAGTCCGATCTTGCCGCCCTTGACGTAGGGGGTGAGCAGGTCGATGACCTTGATGCCCGTCGCGAACATCTCGGTCTTGGACTCCAGCTGGTCGAACGCCGGCGCCGACCGGTGGATCGGCCAGCGCTCGGTGATCTCCAGCGTGGACTCAGGGACGTCGAGGGCGACACCCAGGGCGTTCCAGACGTGCCCCTTGGTGACGTCGCCGACCGGTACCGAGATCGGCGCACCGGTGTCATGGACGAGCGCACCGCGCACCAGGCCGTCGGTGGGCTGCATGGAGATCCCACGCACCATGTTGTCGCCCAGGTGCTGCTCGACCTCGAGCGTCAAGGTGCGACGCTCGGGCTCGTCCTCGCCCTGGGACTGGGTGAAGACCACCTCGGTGGTGAGTGCGCTGAAGATCCCCGGGAGTGCGTCCGGGGGGAACTCGACGTCGACGACGGGGCCGGTGACACGCACGACCCGGCCGATGCCGGTGCTCGTCTGGTGGGTCGCCTCAGTGGTGGCGGTCATGGTGGTCACTCGCTCCCTGCGTTTGCTTCGGCCAGCGCGTTCGCGCCGCCCACGATCTCGCTGATTTCCTGGGTGATCTCCGCCTGGCGGGCCTGGTTGGCCTGACGGGTCAAGGACTTGATGAGGTCGTCTGCGTTGTCGGTGGCCGACTTCATCGCTCGCCGTCGGGCGGCGTGCTCGGCCGCGGCCGACTCCAGAAGTGCCGAGTACACCACGGTGCGGACGTAGCGGGGCAGCAGCGCGTCGAGCACGTCGGCGGCCGACGGTTCGAAGTCGTACAGCGGTGCCACAGTGACCCCACGTTCCTGGGTCTCCTCGACGACCTCCAGAGGCAGGATCCGACGCACCCGCACCTGTTGGCTCACCATGTTCACGAAGTGGGTGTAGACGATGTGGATCTCGTCGACACCGCCGTCTTCCGTGGACGTGAGGAAACGCTCGAGGAGCGTGTCGGCGATCTCGACCGCATGCTCGTACGTCGGCTGGTCGGAGATACCCGTCCACGAGCCGGCGATCTCCCGGCCACGGAAGTTGAACCAGGCCACACCCTTGCGTCCGACCACGTACGGCACGGACTGGTAGCCCTCGTCGGCCAGCAGGTTCGTCAGCGCCTGACTCTCCTTGATCGCGTTCGCCGAGTAGGCACCGGCCAGCCCTCGGTCGGCCGTCACGACGAGCACAGCGGCCCGCTGGCGCAGTCGCTGCGCGGACAGGAGTGGGTGCTTCTCCAGCGAGGTCACGTTCGACGCCGCCTCGCTGATCGCCTCGGACAGCACACGCGTGTACGGCAGCGTGGCCTGCAGACGCTGCTGTGCCTTGACGATCCGTGAAGCCGCGATCAGCTCCATGGCTCGCGTGATCTTCTTGGTCGCCTGGACGGACTTGATCCTCCGCCGGTAGACCCGAAGCTGGGCTCCCATCGACTACCTCTCGTCGACCGCGAAGGTCACTTGACCTTCTTGGTGATCTGGGTGGGGTCTATCTCTTGCTCTTCCAGAGCCTCGACCGGGACATCCTTCACCAGCAGCTCGCCACTGCTCGTGGTGAAGGTGCTCTTGAACGCCGCCAGTGCGGTCTCCAGGGACGTGACCGTGTCCGCACCCAGCTGCTTGGTCTCCCGGATGACGTCCAGCGTCGACGCGCTCTGCGCGACCACCGTCTCCTGGAACTCCGCCTCGAACCGACGGATGTCCTCGACCGGTACGTCGTCGAGCTTGCCGGTGGTGCCCATCCAGATCGAGATCACCTGCTTCTCGACCGACATCGGCGAGTACTGCGGCTGCTTCAGCAGCTCGACCAGCCGCGCCCCGCGCTCGAGCGCGGCCTTGGAGGTCTTGTCCAGGTCGGAGCCGAAGGCAGCGAACGCCTCGAGCTCGCGGAACTGGGCCAGGTTGAGCCGCAGCGAGCCGGCCACCGACTTCATCGCCTTGACCTGAGCGGCCCCACCGACCCGGGAGACCGAGATGCCGACGTTGATCGCCGGACGCACCCCGGAGTTGAACAGGTCGGTCTCGAGAAAGATCTGGCCGTCGGTGATCGAGATCACGTTCGTGGGGATGTAGGCCGACACGTCGTTGGCCTTGGTCTCGATGATCGGAAGCCCCGTCATCGAGCCGGCTCCGAGCTCGTCGGACAGCTTGGCGCAGCGCTCGAGCAGCCGTGAGTGCAGGTAGAACACGTCACCGGGGTAGGCCTCGCGGCCCGGGGGACGACGAAGCAGCAGGGAGACGGCTCGGTAGGCCTCGGCCTGCTTGCTGAGGTCGTCGAACACGATGAGCACGTGCTCGCCCTTGTACATCCAGTGCTGGCCGATCGCCGAGCCGGTGAAGGGGGCGAGGTACTTGAAGCCGGCCGGGTCAGACGCCGGCGCGGCGACGATCGTCGTGTACTCCAGGGCGCCGGCCTCCTCGAGGGCGCCCCGGACGGCAGCGATCGTGGTGCCCTTCTGGCCGACCGCGACGTAGATGCACTTGACCTGCTTCGACTTGTCGCCAGTGGCCCAGTTCTCGCGCTGGTTGATGATCGTGTCGATCGCCACGGCGGTCTTGCCCGTCTGACGGTCACCGATGATGAGCTGTCGCTGGCCCCGACCGATCGGGGTCATGGCGTCGACCGCCTTGACTCCGGTCTGCAGCGGCTCGGAGACCGGCTGGCGCTCCACGACCGAGGGAGCCTGGAGCTCCAGGGCTCGGTGCCCTTCGGCCTCGATCGGACCGAGTCCGTCGATCGGGTTGCCCAAGGCGTCGACCACGCGGCCGAGGAAGCCGTCGCCGACCGGAGCGGACAGGATCTCCCCCGTGCGACGGACCTCCTGACCCTCTTCGACCCCGCTGAACTCCCCCAGCAGCACTGCGCCGATCTCACGCAGGTCGAGGTTCAAGGCGATGCCCATCAGGCCACCGTGGAACTCCAGGAGCTCGTTGGTCATGGTCGAGGGAAGTCCCTCGACCCGAGCGATCCCGTCGCCGGCCTCGGAGACCACGCCCACCTCGGTGCGGCTGGCCGCCTCGGGGGCGTACGACGAGACGAACTGCTCCAGCGCGTCCCGGATCTCCTCCGGACGGATGGTCAACTCCGCCATCTGAAGTCCCTGCTCTCCTTGTTTCGTCGGGGTGCTGTCGCGCCCCTTGGGTCGTGGGTGCCGGTCGGTGTGGCTCCGGCAGTCGTGGGTGTGCAGTTGTTGAGCAGCTCGAGCAGTGGTTACCCAGCGAGACGCCGGTGGGCCTCGTCCAGGCGGGTCGACAAGGTGCCGTCGACGACCTCGTCCCCGATGGTCACCTTGACCCCACCGACGACCTCGGGGTCGACGACGACGTTGAGGTGCACCTGCGCGCCGCGTTGGGCGGACAGCACCGCCGCGAGACGGGACCGCTGCTGCTCGGTGAGCGGGACGGCCGCGACGACGGTCGCAGTGATCCGTCGGCGACGCTCGGCCACGTCGCGGATGAGGTCGGCCACACCCGCCTCGAGCGACCGGCCTCGGGGGTGGACGACCGCCCGGCCCAGCAGGAGGTGCGCCTCGGGCGAGGTCTTGTCGGTCAGCAGGGTGTCGACGAGCCGCTGCTTGGGTCCGGCCGGCACGGCCCGGTCGGTCAGGGCCGAGCGAAGCTCCGGTGCGCCGGCGACGATCTGACCGAAGCGGAACAGGTCGTCCTCGACGGTGTCCAGGGCGTTCCTGCGCTCTGCGGCGGTGGCCAGCGACTGCACGCCGAGGTCGGCCAGCGCCTCGGCGAGGTCGCGAGGCTGGGCCCAGCGGTCGCGCACCATCCCGCTGACGAGGTCGAGGGTCGGGCCCTCGACCTTGCCGGCGAACAGCGACGAGACGAGCTGGGCCTTGTCCTCACCCGCACGGGCGGGGTCGGTCAGCGCGGCCCGCACCGCCGGCTGGGCGTCGAGCAGGTCGACCACGGAGAACACCTGCTCACCCAAGGACAGCGGGTCCGTGGCAACACCGGAGGAGAGCAGGACGTCGAGCCGACCGCGCGCGGCCGCCAGCGACGCTCGACTCGAGCCCTGCATCGGTGCAGGCATCAGGCGTCCTGGCCGGAGGTCTCGAGGTCGGCGATGAAGCGGTCGATGACCTCGGACTGGGCCGCCTCGTCGGTCATCTGCGCCCCGACGAGCTTGCCCGCCAGCCCGACCGCCAGCGTCCCGACCTCGGTGCGCAACGAGGCGATGGCTGACTGCCGCTCGGCCTCGATCTGGGCCTGGGCGGCCGCAGTGACCCGGTTGGCCTCGGCCTGGGCCTGCTCGCGCATCTCGGCCAGGATCTGCACCCCCTGCTCGCGGGCCTCCTCGCGGATCCGCGAGGCCTCGCCGCGCGCGTCGGCGAGCTGCGCCTGGTACTGCTCGAGCGCGGCGGCCGCCTCACGCTGGGCGTCCTCCGCCTTCGACAGCCCGCCCTCGATCGCCGCCGTGCGCTCCTGGTACACCTGCTCGAACCTCGGAGCGATGTACTTCGCGACGAACCAGTACAGGATGGCGAACGCGATCAGGGCGACCACGATCTCGGCAGTCTGCGGCACCAGAGGGTTGATCTCGGTCTCGGCGGCGATCACGTACATGTGTCAGTCCTCGTGGTCTGTCGAGTGATGGCTGCTACTTCAGGAAGAACGGAGCGACCAGACCGATCAGCGCGAGGGCCTCGACCAGGGCGAACGCGGTGAACGCCCAGGTACGCAGGACCGACAGTGCTTCCGGCTGGCGAGCGACGCCAGTGATGAAAGCGGCGAAGATCAGACCCGCGCCGATACCTGAACCGATCGCGGCAAGGCCGAAGGTGACCGGAGTGAGGTTGCCTGACAGGTCCATGCGGGTTTCCCTTTCGGTACGTGACGCCCGGGCAGCGTCATCGGTCTTAGTGACCCTCACTCACGGCGCCACCGATGTAGAGGGCCGTGAGGAGGGCGAAGATGTAGGCCTGGAAGATCTCGACGAACAGCTCGAAGAAGGTCATCACGAGCGCAACGACGCCCGTCAGCAGCCCCGCGCCCTTCAGCAGGGGGTTGGCCACCTCGATCAGGAGGTACTCGGCACCGGTCACGAAGACCAGCAGGAGCATGTGTCCGGCAAACATGTTGGCGAACAGACGCAGGGTGAGCGTGAACGGGCGGATGAAGAGCACGGTGAGCAGCTCGATCGGCGCGAGGATCGGGTACACGAACTTGGGGACGCCGGGGATGAACATGATGTCCCGGAAGTACGGGACGAACCCGACCCGGCGGATTCCGACCGTGTTGTAGACGACGAGCACGATCAGGGCCAGCACCATCGGGAACGCGATGTGCGCCATCGGCGGGAAGCTGACCAGCGGGGTGACGCCGTACAGGTTGTTCACCAGGATGAAGGTGAACAGGGCGAACAGCAGAGGGACGAACGGACGGAAGTCCTTGGACCCGATCAGGTCCCGGCCGATCCCGTTGCGCACGAAGTCGTAGACGAGCTCACCGGCGAACTGCCCACGCGACGGGACCAGGGCCTTCCTGCGCGTCATCATCATGAACGCGCCGACGATCAGGACGACGCTGAGGCTGACCAGGAGCACCGGCTTGGTGAACCAGGCGACCGAGTCGAAGATCTCCGGGGGGAAGACCTCGTGGCTGGTCGGAGGAACGTAGCCATTGTCGGCCATGATCTGACCGGTCACCGGCCCTCCCCTTCGCTCGCCGTTCTCGAACCGCTCTCATTGTCCACTGCTGGTTCCTGTGGCTGCCGCACGGCCCTCACGTAGACGAGGTAACCACCGGCAATCCCACCCAGTGCCAGTCCGACCGGCGTCAGGAAGGAGAGTCCGAGCCAGCGGTCGAGGACGAGCCCGAGACCACCGAAGAGGCACACCCCGGCAACGAGGTAACCGGCAACTCCCTCGATCTGAGATGGAGACGATCCAGAGCCGCTTGCCTTGTCGGGAAGGCGTCCCTGGACCATGGTTCGAGGACTATATCAGCGCACCAACGGCCCCTCCACCGGGTGTCGGGCGACGCCGATGTGACAACTCTCACGACTCCTGTCGAGGGCTGTGCGAACCCGGCTCCCGGTCTCTAGGGATGGGGTCCAGGACGTACGACCGTGACCGCAACGCCTCGACCGTCAGGGCAACGACCCAGGAGACCGTCATGACGACGACCGTCACCGCCAGGGCATGCAGGTCGATCCCGGGGTCGTCGTGCAACGCCCACAGGAACACCGCCAGCGCCACCACCTTGACGCCGTACTCGACGAGAACGGCGAAGACCGTGAGCTCCGGTGCCGCTCGGCGCATGACCGACACCACGAGTACGTCGATCGCGAAGAACCCCACGACGATGACCATGCCGAGAACAGCGCCCACGAGAGCATCGCGGCCGTCGGCGATCGCGACGAAACCGACGCAGAGCACGCCCGCGCCGACGGGCCAGCGCGCTGCGCGCCGCAGCATGATCCCGTAGAGGTCGGCTGCCTGGGGTGGCAGCGACTCGGGGGCCATCACCGCACCGCGCCTCGCGGGTTACGCGTGACGATGACCGCCACCATCGCCACCGCGAGCCCGACCATCACACCGACCCGGATCCCGGCGAAGGCAGCGATCGCCGAACCGAGGGCCAGTGCGGTCGCCCAGAGGTACATCACGAGGACCGCCTGCCGCTGGCTGTGCCCGATCTCCAGCAGGCGGTGGTGCAGGTGCTGCTTGTCCGGTGCGAAGGGGGACCGCCCGGCCCGGGTGCGCCGCAGGACGGCGAGCAAGAGGTCGACGAAGGGGATGGCCAGGACGGCGAAGGGCAGCAGAAGAGGCATCAGGGCGGGGAGCAGCGCGGCCTCACCGATGGCGTAGGGGTCGACCTTTCCGGTCAGCGTGATGACCGCCGCCGAGAGGAGAAGCCCGCTCAGCATCGACCCGGAGTCACCCATGAAGATCCGGGCCGGGTTGAAGTTGTGCGGGAGGAACCCAAGGCACAGCCCGGCCAGGATCGCGGTCAGCAGGGCGGCCGTCGTGGCGCGGTCGATGCCATTGGTGACCGACAGGAAGTACGAGAAGGCGAAGAAGGCCAGCGAGCCGATTCCCACGATTCCGGCGGCCAGCCCGTCCAGGCCGTCGATGAAGTTGATCGCGTTGACCGTGACGACCACCACCAGCACGGTGACGATGACGCTCGTCTGGAAGTCGAGCACGGTGACCCCACCGAAGGGGAGCCAGAGCAGCTGGACCCCTTGCACGACCATGACCCCCGCTGCCAGCACCTGCCCGGCGAGCTTGGTGAGCGCGTCGAGACCCCAGATGTCATCGGCCGCGCCGAGCAGCACGATCAGGGTGGCACCACTGAGCACCGCCACCGCGTCGCGAGACTCGGCGAAGACCCCACTCAGCAGGGGCAGCTTGCTGGCCAGCAGCAGGCCGCCGGCGAACCCGACGAACATGGCCAGGCCCCCGAGGCGCGGGATCGGGCTGTCGTGGACGTCACGGTCGCGGATGTCGGCCATCACGTTGTGCCGGACCGCCCACCACCGCACCACCGGCACGGACACGTAGGTCAGTGCGGCGGCGGTGAGGAGGACGAGGAGGTACTCGCGCACGAGGCTTGGGTCAGCCTGGTCAGCCGGGCCAGCCGGCGGGCGTCGGGTAGGCCGGGTACTGCTCGACCAGCGAGGTCACCGCCGTGGCCACCTCGCGAACCGTGGCTCGGCCGACCTCGGTGTCCAGGTCGGCGGTGACGGCGCGCCCGATCAGCCCGGCCACCTCCTTCATCTGCGGCTCGACCATGCCCTGGGTGGTGACCGACGGCGTCCCGACCCGCACCCCCGACGCCACCATGGGCTTCTCGGGGTCGAACGGGATCGCGTTCTTGTTCAAGGTGATCCGGGCAGCGTCGCAGCGCAGCTCCGCGTCGCGCCCCGTGACGCCGACACCGCGGAGGTCGATCAGGGCCAGGTGGGTGTCGGTGCCGCCCGACACCGGTCGCATGCCCTCGGCCGCCAGGCCCTGGACCAACGACTGGGCGTTGGCGATCACCTGGCGTGCGTAGGTCTGGTAGGCCGGCGACGCCGCCTCCTTCAGGGCCACCGCCTTGGCCGCGACCACATGCATGAGGGGCCCGCCCTGCAGGAACGGGAACACCGCCTTGTCGATCCGCTGGGCCAGCTCCTCGCGGCACAGGACCATGCCACCACGCGGTCCGCGGAGCACCTTGTGCGTGGTGAACGACACGACGTCCGCGTAGGGGACCGGCGACGGGATCGCCTTGCCCGCCACCAGCCCGATGAAGTGGGCGGCATCGACCATCAGCCAGGCGCCGACCTCGTCAGCGATCTCGCGGAAGGCCGCGAAGTCGATGAGTCGTGGGTAGGCCGTGGCCCCCGCGATGATCATCTTCGGCCGGTGCTCCCGAGCCTGGTCACGCAGGTGGTCGTAGTCGATGAGCTCGGTCTCCGCGTCCACGCCGTACGACACCGGCTTGAACCACTTGCCCGAGAAGTTCACCGGCGAACCGTGGGTGAGGTGACCTCCGTGCTTGAGGTCCATGGCCAGCACCGTGTCGCCGGGCTCGAGCAGGGCGGCATACACCGCGAGGTTCGCCGAGGCCCCGGAGTGCGGCTGGAGGTTGGCGTGCTCCGCCCCGAACAGCTCCTTGGCCCGGGCGATCCCGATCTCCTCGGCGATGTCGACCTCAGCACACCCGCCGTAGTAGCGGCGTCCCGCGTAGCCCTCCGCGTACTTGTTCGACAGCGTCGAGCCGGTGGCCGCCAGGACCGCAGGGGACGTGAAGTTCTCGCTGGCAATGAGCTGGAGTCCGCCCCGGAGCCGGTCGAGCTCGTCGAGGAGCACAGCGGCGATCTCGGGGTCCTCCGACTGCAGGGCCCCGAAGTCGGGACCCCAGTAGGGCATGGGCGTCGGGTTTGGCACGGCGATCTCCTTGGAGGAAGGCGTCACGACGGGACAAGCGCGGCCACGACCTGGTCGACCGCTGCGGCGATCTCTCGCAGCCTCTCACGGTAGACCCGGATCGGGGCGCCGTAGGGGTCATCGAGGTCGTCGGCGCCCGGCGCGCCGTGCGGGTCCACTCCTCGCCGAACGAGTGTCTCCGCAACCAGCGCCCGCGCCCGTTCGACCGTATCCGTAGCCACATCACCTCGAGGGCCGGGCGAGACGAGCCGGGCGAACTCCAGCAGGGTGAAGGTCCGCCGCACTGCGGAGGGGACGAGGCCGACCACCGCCGCGCGGTGCTCGACGGTCGCCGTCAGGACCAGGTCGGCCGCGGCGACCTGGTCGGCCGTGAGCGCTCGGGCGGTGAACCCCTCCGGGTCGGCTCCGTGCTCGCGCAGCGCCGCGGCCGCGAACGGCGTCATCGGCGAGCCGGCTTGCGCCCAGGTCCCGGAGCTGGCGACCACGATCGGGTCGAGCTGTTTGCGCAGCCGCTGCCTGGTGACCCGCTCGGCCATCGGTGAGCGGCAGATGTTGCCCGTGCAGACGTACAGCAGGGAGAAGGTGCTCACGGGCCGCCTGCCGCCTGCCCCGGTTCGGCGGAAGGGTCGACGAGGTCCGGCATGACCTCGTGGAGCACCTCGAGCGTCAGGGCACCGGCGCGAAGCAGGGTGGGAGGCGTGCCAGTGAGGTCGACGACGCTCGACGACGCCCCCGCTGGACACGCACCGGCGTCGAGGTAGACCGACACGGCGTCACCGAGCTGGTCGACCGCCGCGTCGCAGTCGACCGGGATCGGCTCGCCCACCCGGTTGGCCCCGATCACGGCCAGTGGGCCGACGTCGCCCAGCAGGCCCAGGGCCAAGGGGTGGAGCGGCATCCGGACCGCCACCCGCTGCGCCCCCACGGGGTCGTCTCCTCCGAGGTCCCACCTCAGGCTGGGCTGGGCGCGGCACACGGCCGTCAGGGGTCCTGGCCAGAACCCACGGAGCAGGTCGCGGGCGTTCGGGCTCAGGCCGGTCACGATCCCGTCGAGCGCGCGCATCGACCCGATCATCACCGGCAGCGGCACGGACGACAGACGCCCCTTGGCCTCGTTCAGCGCCTCGACACCGGTCTCGGAGAAGGCGTCGCACGCCACCGCGTACATCGTGTCGGTCGGGAACACCACCAGCTGGTGCCGGCGCAGCGCACCGGCGGCCAGAGCCAGCACGGAGTCACGGCCGTCGAGGGTGGAGCAGTCGAGCCGGCGCATGATGTCAGTCTCCCCTGGAGCGCTCACGGCGCGCGACGACGTAGCGCGGCCGGCCCAGGAGGTCCGGGTGGTCCTCGACGTCCGACCAGCCGGGCCTGGAAGCGAACACCTGAGGGGCGCTGCGTCCCTGCTGGTCGGCGTGCTCGGCGACGACGTACCCGCCGGGCCGGAGCAGCCGGTGCGCCACCCGCTCGACGGCGCGCAGGTGGTCCAGCCCGTCGATGCCGGAGTAGAGGGCCTGTGGGGGGTCGAATCGAGCGACCTCCGGGTCGCGCGGGATGGCGTCCCGCGGGATGTACGGGGGGTTGGAGACGACGAGGTCCACCTGCCCGTCGACCCCGGGCAACGTCTCGGCCAGGTCCTCCTCGTGCACCTGCACGCGGGTGTCCATCGCGTTGTGCCGCAGCCACGGGATCACCCCCGGGTCGACCTCCACGGCATGGACCTCCAGGTCGGGCACCTCGTGGGCGAGGGACAAGGCGATCGCCCCGGACCCGGCGCCCAGGTCGACCGCGACCAGTGGACGGCCGACGCGCAGGACGGCGGCCATCGACCGCACCAGCCCGATCGCGTGCTCGACCACCACCTCGGTCTCCGGTCGCGGCACGAACACCCCGGGACCGACATGGAGGGTGAGGTGGCGGAAGTACGCCGTTCCGGTGATGTGCTGCAGCGGCACCCTGAGGGCCCGCCGCTGGACGAGGTCGCCGAACCCAGCCGGCGGTGCGGCGTCGAGGTGCCGCCACAGCTCGGCGCGGCCCACTCCCAGCAGGTGCGACGCGAGCTCCTCGGCATCGGGCCGCGGTGACGCGACCCCAGCTGTGGCCAACGCTTGGTCGGCCTCGGCGAGGGCCGCGCGCAGGGTCGCGGCCGCCCCGACCCGGGCCGCCACAGGGCGCGACGTCACGGGGCGCGACGTCACGGTCCGCCCTCGGTCAGCTTCGCCTGCTCGTCGGCATCGACACAGGCGTCGATGACCGCATCGAGGTCGCCGTCGAGCACGGCGTCGAGGTTGTACGCCTTGTACCCGACTCGGTGGTCGGCGATCCGGTTCTCGGCGAAGTTGTAGGTCCGGATGCGCTCGGAGCGGTCGACCGTACGTACCTGGGACCGCCGGGTGTCGGCCGCCTCGCGGTCGGCCTCCTCCTGGGCGACGGCCAGCATCCGCGCCCGCAGGATGCGCATGGCCTGCTCCTTGTTCTGCAGCTGGCTCTTCTCGTTCTGGCAGCTGACCACGATCCCGCTCGGCACGTGGGTGATCCGAACGGCGGAGTCCGTGGTGTTGACGCTCTGCCCTCCGGGTCCGGAGCTGCGGAAGACGTCGATCCGCAGGTCGTTCGGGTCGATCTCGACGTCGACGTCCTCGGCCTCGGGCAGGACGAGAACGCCCGCGGCAGAGGTGTGGATCCGACCCTGGCTCTCGGTGACCGGCACCCGCTGCACCCGGTGCACCCCACCCTCGTACTTCAGCCTGGACCACACGCCGTGTCCGCCCTCGGGGACCCCCCGGGACTTCACTGCGACGGCGACGTCCTTGTAGCCGCCGAGGTCGGACTCGGTCGCCGAAAGGACCTCCGACTGCCACCCACGGCGCTCGGCGTAGCGCAGGTACATCCGCAGGAGGTCGCCGGCGAACAGCGCCGACTCCTCGCCACCCTCCCCGGCCTTGACCTCCACGATGACGTCCTTGGCGTCGTGCGGGTCACGGGGCAGGAGCAGGCGTCGCAGCTGTTCCCCGAGCTCGGCCTGACGGCGGGTCAACGCGTCGGCCTCGTCGCGGAACGACGCATCGGCGCCGACCAGCTCCTCGGCGGCCTGGAGATCGCCTCCGACCTCGCGCCACTCGAGGTAGGTGGAGACCACTGGACCGAGCTCGGCATAGCGTCGGCCCAGCCGTCGGGCCAGCCCCTGGTCGGCGTGGACCGCGGGGTCGGTCAGGCGCCGTTCGAGCTCGGCGCGCTCGGTGACGAGCGTCTCGACCTGCTCGAACATGGGGCCTCCTCGCGATCCGGGCAAAGCGAACGGCGCCGGTGCGGGCGGTTCGCCCGACCGACGCCGTCGACGTCGCTACTTCTTGCCGTACCGCTTCTCGAAGCGGGCGACCCGGCCGCCGGTGTCCAGGATCTTCTGCTTGCCCGTGTAGAACGGGTGGCAGCTGCTGCAGACATCAGCGTGGATCACGCCGTTCTTGGCGGTGCTGCGGGTCGTGAACGTGTTGCCACAGGTACAGGTGACCTCGGTGTTCACGTACGTCGGGTGAATGTCGGGCTTCACGGGATCTCCTCGTCGATGACAGCCGCCGGGTCGATGGGGGCCGACTGCCCACACCGTGAACCGGAGCCGGTCGGCCAAGTATTCCAGCCGAGAACCTCAGGTCCAAATGCCGCGCTGACCGGCTCAGTCGTCGTCGCTGGCTGCCAGGCCACCGGGGGTGGTCTTCTGCACCTGCATCAGGAACTCGGCGTTGCTCTTGGTCTCACGCAGCTTGTTCAGCAGCAGCTCGATCGACTGCTGGCCGTCGAGTGCGTGCAGGACCCGACGAAGCTTCCAGACCACCTTGAGCTCGTCAGCTCCGAGGAGCAGCTCCTCTTTGCGGGTGCCGGACGGGTCGACGTCGACCGCAGGGAAGACGCGCTTGTCCGCCAGCTTCCGGTCGAGCTTGAGCTCCATGTTTCCGGTGCCCTTGAACTCCTCGAAGATGACTTCGTCCATCTTGGACCCGGTCTCCACGAGCGCCGTCGCGAGCACGGTCAACGAACCACCGTGCTCGATGTTGCGCGCAGCACCGAAGAACCGCTTGGGCGGGTACAGCGCCGAGGAGTCGACACCACCGGACAGGATGCGACCCGATGCCGGCGCCGCCAGGTTGTACGCCCGGCCGAGGCGGGTGATCGAGTCGAGCAGCACGACGACGTCGTGGCCCATCTCGACCAGCCGCTTCGCCCGCTCGATCGCGAGCTCGGCCACGGTCGTGTGGTCCTCCGCCGGACGGTCGAAGGTGGAGGCGATGACCTCACCCTTCACCGTGCGCTGCATGTCGGTGACCTCTTCGGGGCGTTCGTCGACGAGGACGACCATGAGGTGGACCTCAGGGTTGTTCGTCGTGATCGCGTTGGCGATCGACTGGAGCACCATGGTCTTGCCGGCCTTGGGCGGAGACACGATCAGACCGCGCTGGCCCTTGCCGATCGGCGCCACCAGGTCGATGACCCGGGTCGTCAGCAGCTGGGGCTCGGTCTCGAGTCGCAGTCGCTCCTGCGGGTACAGCGGGGTGAGCTTGGAGAAGTCGGCCCGCTGACGGGCGGCATCGGGCTCCAGGCCGTTGACGGTGTCGAGCCGCACGAGCGCGTTGAACTTCTCGCGTCGCTCGCCCTCGGCCTGTTGGCGCACCGCGCCGGTGATCGCGTCGCCGCGACGCAGGCCGTGCTTGCGGACCTGGGCCAACGAGACGTAGACGTCGTTGGGCCCGGATAGGTACCCCGACGTGCGGACGAACGCGTAGTTGTCGAGGACGTCGAGGATCCCGGCCACGGGCACCACGACGTCGCCCTCGTTGAGCTGCGGCTCGGCGGCGTCGTACCGGTCGCGCCCCGATGCGGGACGCCGGTCGCGGTCGCGGTCGCGGTAGCGGTCTCGACCCCGGCGGCGCCGACGGCTGCTGCGGCTGCCGCCGCTGTCGTAGTCGTCGTCCCGGGCGCCCTGCTGCTGGGTCTGCTGCTGGGTCTGCTGCTGGGTCTGCTGCTGGGTCTGCTGCTGGGTCTGCTGCTGGCTGCTCTGTTCCGCGCTCGCGCGGGGGTCGCTGGGTGGTCCCGGACTGCCCGGCCGAGGTCGACGCGGTCTCCCTGCGCCCTTCAGCGGAGGTGTCCGGCCGGTTCTCCGGCGGGGTGTCGGACCGGGTCTCGCGCCGAGCACCAGTGGCCTTGCCGGATGCAGCACCGGCTGCGGCGTCGGTCGCCGAACCGCCCGCGGCGTCGGTGGCCGGGCGGGCCGCCCGGCTGGAGGCCTGGTGCGCGGAGATCGCGTCGACCAGCTGGCTCTTGCGCATCCGGCCGGTGCCGCTGATGCCGAGTCCGGAGGCCATGGCCTGCAGCTCAGGCAGCAGCATGGTCGACAGACCGTTGCCGCGGGAGCCGGTCGAGGTCTTGCGCGTGCCGGAAGCACGGGTCGTGGCGGGGGCTGCGTCGGCAGCCGTGGTGTCGAGCTGGGTGTCGCTCACACAGAGTCCTTCCGAGCGGACGGCGAGAAAGCGCTCGCCTTCGAAGCACCCCTCGGGTACGCCGGACAGGCCGCACGGCGGGGGGTTCAGGGGCCGCGAGGCGCGAGAACGATCGCGTCGCGGCGGGGAGTACCACCAGCAGGAATCAACCGTGCCGGGATACGCACCTACCGTAACACCTCGAGCGCCCCAGACCTTCCCCCCGGGTCCGAACCGGTGTCGTGTCGTGGGCCGAACGGGTGGCGCGGTGTCGACCGCACGCCGTGGCGCCGGTCACAGCGGCAGGACCTGGACGCCGTCGTTGTCGACGCCGAGCACCTCGACCCGCCACCCCCGGGGAGCCTTGGTGAGCAGAGCGTCGACCGCTTCGTCAGCAGCGAGGACCAGCACCGACGGCCCCGCCCCGGACACCACCGCGGGGTGGCCGGCCGCCCGCAGCTGGTCGACCAGCGCGAGCGATCGCGGCATCACCGACCGCCGGTACTCCTGATGGAGCAGGTCCTCGGTCGCTGTGAGGAGCAGGTCCGGACGATGGGTGATGGCCTCGACCAGCAGCGCCGCGCGTGCGCTGTTGGTTGCGGCGTCCTGGTGCGGCACGAGCTCCGGAAGCGCCCTACGTGCCTTGGTGGTCGGCACCTGCGTGGCCGGGATGAAGGCCACCGGCACCACGTGTGGCGACGGACGAAGCGACAGGCTGCGCACCTCGGAGTCACTCGTCCATGCGAGGGTGAACCCTCCCGAGAGCGTGGCGGCGACGTTGTCCGGGTGGCCCTCCATCGAAGCCGCCAGCGCCAGGACGGCCGACTCCGGCAGCCGCTCGTCGCCACCCACGGTCAGTGCCCGCGCCGCCGTGATGCCGGCGACCACGGCCGCGGCCGAGGAGCCAAGACCCCGCCCGTGCGGGATCCGGTTCAGGCACCGCACCTCCAGGCCCCGGGGACGACCACCCAGCGCGGCGAACGCCTTGTCCATGGACTTCACGACCAGGTTGCGACGGTCGCGGCGGACCTTCTCCGCGCCCTCCCCTGCGACGTCGACGTCCAGGCCGTCCTCACCGACCCGCACGACGACCTCGTCGTGGAGAGCCAGTGCCAGCCCGAACGTGTCGTAACCGGGACCCAGGTTGGCGCTGGACGCAGGAACCCGCACCCGCAACGTGGCGGCACGGAACATCGGCGCCCCCACTAGCCCTCCAGCCCGAGCGCCGCGGCGGCGGCCCGTGGCTCGGCGGCCACGGTCACCGGCTGCGGGGCGCCCGAGATCGCCCAGTCCGGGTCCTTGAGGCCGTGGCCGGTCACCGTGCAGACCACCGTCTGCCCGGGGTCGAGGAGCCCCGCCGCGTGCGACTTGAGGATGCCTGCGACGCTGGCCCCCGACGCCGGTTCGACGAACACGCCCTCCTGCGAGGCGAGCAGGCGGTAGGCGTTGAGGATCTCCCGGTCGGTGACCGAGTGGATGTGGCCCTCGGACTCGTCGCGGGCGGCCACCGCGTAGGACCACGAGGCCGGGTTGCCGATCCGGATCGCCGTGGCAATGGTCGACGGACGGGCGACCGGCTCCCCGAGAACGATCGGGGCGGCACCGGCCGCCTGGTAGCCCCACATCCGGGGTCGACGGCTGCTGACCGCGTCGGCGGCGTACTCGCAGTAGCCGCGCCAGTAGGCGGTGATGTTGCCTGCGTTGCCCACCGGGAGGGCATGGATGTCGGGTGCATCACCCAACATGTCGACGATCTCGAAGGCTGCAGTCTTCTGCCCCTCGATGCGGACCGGGTTCACGCTGTTGACCAGCGCAACGGGGTACTGCTCGGAGAGCTCTCGGGCCAAGGTCAGGCACTCGTCGAAGTTGCCGTCGACCTGCAACAGCTTGGCGCCGTGGGCCAGGGCCTGGGACAGCTTGCCGAGGGCGATCTTGCCGGATGGGACCAGGACGGCGCACACCATGCCGGCCCGGACCGCGTAGGCGGCCGCACTCGCGCTGGTGTTGCCCGTCGAGGCGCAGATCACCGCCTGGGCTCCCTGCTCGGCTGCCTTCGAGATCGCCAGGGTCATGCCGCGGTCCTTGAACGACCCGGTCGGGTTGGCCCCTTCGACCTTGAGCCACACCTCACAGGCGGTGAGCTCACTGACGACGTTGGCCCGGACGAGCGGAGTGCCGCCCTCACACAGGCTGACCACCGGCGTCGAGTCGCTGACCGGGAGTCGCTGGCGGTACTCGGCGATGACCCCACGCCACTGGTGGGTGCGTCCCATGGCCCGAACCTCTGCGGAGCTCACTGGTGCTCACCCACCACGCGCATGACCGACGCAACCGAACGGACGACGTCGAGCCCGCGCAGCGTCTCGACGGTGGCGGCGAGGTCGGACTCCCTGGCCTCGTGCGTGACGATCTGCAAGGTGGCCTCGTCACCGTGACCGTCCTGCCGCAGGGTCTCGATGCTGACGCTGTGCTCAGCGAATGCATGGGCCACGGCCGCCAGCACTCCCGTCTTGTCTGCGACGTCGACCGCCACGTAGTACCGGGTCGTCGAGGCTCCCACCTCCAGCACGGGGAGCGCCGCGTAGGAGGACTCACGCGGCCCGTGGCCCCCGCTGATCCGGTTGCGTGCGACGGCCACGATGTCACCCAGCACGGCCGACGCCGTTGGAGCACCGCCGGCGCCGCGCCCGTAGAACATCAGCTGGCCAGCCGCCTCGGACTCGACGAACACGGCGTTGTAGGCGTCGCGTACCCCGGCCAGCGGGTGCGTCCGCGGAACCATCGCCGGGTGGACCCGCACGCTGATCCCCCGCCCGTCGAGGGAGCGCTCGGCGATGGCCAGCAGCTTGATCACGTGTCCGGTCTCCCGGGCGGCGGCCACGTCGTTCGCGGTGACGCCGCTGATGCCCTCGCGGTAGACGTCGGAGATCCCCACCCGTGAGTGGAACGCGAGCGCAGCGATGATCGCGGCCTTTGCGGCAGCGTCGTACCCCTCGATGTCGGCGGTCGGGTCGGCCTCGGCGTAGCCGAGCGCCTGCGCCTCGGACAGGGCATCGGCGAAGGCGGCGCCCGACTCGTCCATCCTGGTCAGGATGTAGTTCGTGGTCCCGTTGACGATGCCCAGCACTCGCTGGACCCGGTCGCCCACGAGCGACTCGCGCAGCGGACGCAGCAGGGGGATGGCCCCGGCCACGCTCGCCTCGTAGTAGAGGTCGAGTCGTTCCCGGGCCGATGCCTCGTAGAGCACGGGGCCGTCCTCGGCGAGGAGGGCTTTGTTCGCGGTCACGACACCGGCGCCGACCCCGAACGCCTCGAGGATCAGCGTCCGCGCCGGCTCGATGCCCCCGAGCACCTCGACCACGATGTCGGGGCGGCGGTCACGGATGAGCCCGACCAGGTCGGAGGTGAACAGGCCGGGGTCGACGTCCAGGCGGCGGTCGACGTCGAGCCTCCGGACGCCGATCCCCACGAGGTCCAGGGGGGCCCCGACCCGGGCGGTGAGGTCGTCGCGCTGCTCGACGAGCAGTCGGGCGACCTCCGACCCGACGACTCCGGCGCCCAGCAGCGCAACGGTCAGGGCCCGGCCGCTCATGCTCTGCCTCCCACGTGGGACTCGTCAGGGGCCAAGCCTCCCATGGGCGCCTGTGCTCCCACGTCGAGGGCCAGCAGGTCGTCGACGGTCTCACGCCTCAGGAGCAGCCTCGGCGGTCGTCCGCTGTCGTCCACGGCCACGACCGGAGGCCGGCCGAGGAAGTTGTAGGTCGACGCCATCGACCGGCAGTAGGCACCGGTAGCCGCCACGGCGAGCAGGTCACCCGCGACGATGTCTCCCGGCAGCCACGCCTGGTGCACCACGACGTCTCCGGTCTCACAGTGCTTGCCGACGACGCGGCAGAGCACTGGTGCCGCCGAAGAACGTCGCGACGCCAGCACGGTCGTGTACTCCGCGTCGTAGAGAGCGGTCCGTACGTTGTCACTCATCCCGCCGTCGACACTCACGTAGTGCCGCACCACCCCGCCATCGAGCTCGACCGGCTTGACCGTGCCCACCTCGTACACGGTCAGGGCGGTCGGGCCGACGATGGCCCGACCCGGCTCGACCACGAGCGTCGGGACGTCGAGCCCGAACCCTCGGCACTCGCGTTCGACGATGTCCGCGAGCTGCGACCCGACCCGCCGCAGGTCGAGCGGGTCGTCTCCCTCCACGTAGGCGATCCCCAGGCCGCCTCCGAGGTTGAGCTCAGGAAGCTGGACGCCGTGCCGGTCACGGATCGAAGCCAGAAGCGCCACCGCCCGATGGGCGGCCACCTCGAACCCGGAGGTGTCGAAGATCTGCGACCCGATGTGTGAGTGCAGTCCCACCAGCTGCAGCGTCGGCTGCCCCAGGACCGCAGCGACGGCTTCGGCAGCCGCGCCACCCACGAGGGAGAAGCCGAACTTCTGATCCTCATGGGCGGTCGCGATGAACTCGTGGGTGTGGGCCTCGACCCCGACCGTCACTCGCACCAGCACGCGGGGCGGACACCGTGCTCGCGGGCGAGCGCAGTCAGTCGGTCGATCTCCTCGAAGGAGTCGACCACGATCCGACCGACTCCCACCTCCAGGGCCTTGCGCAGCTCACCCACCGACTTGTTGTTGCCGTGCATGAGCAAGCGGTCCGGGGGGAACCCGGCCCGAAGCGCTACCGACAGCTCTCCCCCGGTGGCGACATCGAGACCCAGACCGCACTCGGCCACCCACCGCGCGACGTCGGTGGTCAGGAAGGCCTTGCCGGCGTAGTTGACGTTCGCCCCGAACACGTCGTGGAACTCCCGTGCTCGACGACGGAAGTCGGCCTCGTCGAGGAGGAGGACCGGGGAGCCGAAGGTGCCCGCCAGGTCCGTGACCGGGCGGCCGTGCAGGGTCAGCTCACCGGCGTCCGACCGCGCGGTGGCGGCCGGCCACAGCCCGTCCCCCAGTGCGTTGACGTCGCCCGGTGGGCTGCTCGGACCCGGCTCGCTCAGGAGGTCGGCGTGCAACGGTCCGGCGGGGTGGGCGCGCATCCGCCCAGTCTCTCAGCGGCCCCCGTCGTCGAGCCGTCCGGCTGATGCATAGGCCTCATAGCCTCGCTGGGTGAGCGCCCTCAGCTCGGAGAACAGCGCGTCGTCGGTCCTGGTGAAGTTGAAGCAGGACTTGCCCTGCATCCGTCGGAGCAGATCCGGGGAGACGTCCTCGAGCAGGTTTGGGAACGCATAGACGGGCATCAGGTGGAAGGACACGTAGCGCTTGCCCCTCCTGACCGACCCGAAGTACCCCGGGTAGCCGTCCTCGGGCCGGCGCCAGTGGGTCTGCAGCCCGTACTCGGTCGGGGTGTCGGCGTTGACTTCCATCTCCTCGGCGTACGGCTCGAGGATGGCGCGAAGCGTCTGGAACACCGGCTCGAAGTCGGCCATGGGGTGACCCTAGGCCGCACGACGCGTGACGGGCTACATCCGCTCGGGAGCGCTGACTCCGAGCAGCTCGAGCCCGTTGGCCAGGACCTGGCGGGTCGCCGCGGTGAGCACGAGGCGAGCGCGCATCGTGTCGTCGACGACCTCGTCGCCACGGGGCAGGACCCGGCAGGTGTCGTAGAAGCGGTGGTAGGCGGTGGCCAGCCCCTCCAGGTAGCGAGCGACCCGGTGCGGCTCGCGGAGCTCTGCTGCCGACGCCACGACCCGCGGGAACTCCCCGAGTGCTCCGAGCAGGGCGCCCTCCTGGTCGGTGCTCAGCAGCTCCGGCCGGAAGCCGTCGAGGTCGACGGTGAGCCCGAGGTCGCCGGCGTTGCGCAGCAACGACGAGATCCGCGCATGGGCGTACTGCACGTAGAAGACCGGGTTGTCGTTGGTCTGTCGCGCCAACAGGTCGAGGTCGATGTCGATCGAGGAGTCAGCCGACGACCGGGTCAGCGCGTAGCGCGCCGCGTCGACACCGACCGCGTCGACCAGGTCTTCGAGCGTCACGACCGTGCCTGCCCGCTTGCTCATCCGAAGGGGCTTGCCGTCGCGCACGAGGTTGACCATCTGCCCGATCAGGATCTCGAGGTTCTCGTGGGGCGTGTCGCCGAAACACCGGCACATGGCCATCATTCGCCCGATGTACCCATGATGGTCCGCGCCGAGCATGATGATCACCTGGTCGAAGCCGCGCTCGCGCTTGTCGAGGTAGTAGGCGAGGTCGCCGGAGATGTAGGCGGGCGTTCCGTCACCCTTGATGACGACGCGGTCCTTGTCGTCCCCGAAGGCGCTGGTACGCAGCCAGACCGCACCGTCGCTCTCATAGATGTGCCCGAGCTCACGGAGCCGATCGACAGCATGCTGGACCGCTCCTGACTCGTGCAGGGAGTTCTCGTGGAAGTAGACGTCGAAGTGGACGCCGAAGTCGGCCAGGGTTTCCTTGATCTCGTCGAACATCATCGAGACGCCCTGCACACGAAAGACTTCCTGAGCCTCGGCAGTCGGCAGGTCCAACACATCAGGGACGGCGGCCACGACGCGCCCCGCGATGTCGTCGATGTACTGGCCCGCGTAACCGTCTTCCGGGACGTCGGCACCCTGTGCGCGAGCCAGCAAGTGACCGCGCGAAGCGGTCGATCTGCGCCCCGTGGTCGTTGAAGTAGTACTCGCGGGCGACCTTCGCCCCACTGGCGGCGAGGATCCGAGCCAGCGAGTCCCCGACCGCCGCCCATCGCGTGCCGCCCAGGTGAATCGGACCCGTCGGGTTGGCGGAGACGAACTCCAGGTTGATGTGCCTGCCCGAGAGGGTCTCGTTGCTGCCGTAGCGGGCGCCCTCGCCGACGATGACCCGGGCCAGCTCACCTTGGGCGGCGGCGTCCAGCGTGATGTTCAGGAAGCCTGGACCGGCCACGTCGACCCGGGCCACGCCGGGCACCCTCGACAGGTGGGCGGCCAGGACCTCGGCGACCTCCCGCGGAGGACGACCAGCGCCCTTGGCCAGGGTGAGCGCGAGGTTCGTCGCGTAGTCACCGTGGTCCTTCTGTCGGGGTCGCTCGACCCGCACCTCGACCGTCGACACGGGGTCGGTGACGACGAGATCACCGTCTGCCAAGGCGGCTTCGAGGGCACCTCGTACGGCGAGGGCGAGTTCGGCGGGAGTCACCCGTCAAGGGTAGTCGTCGGTCGTCACCGGAACTGCGCGACCAACCACAGGTCGACCAGGCAGGTCACCAGGAGCACGGCCGCAGGGACCGCGCCGGGATGGTCGGAGACCCGGAGGTGGGCCACCACGGCCGCGGCAGTGAGGAGGGCCAGGCCGACGAGTGCGGTCACGGCCAGGGCCGGCAGGGCGACCACCCCGACGACGAGCGCCACGGCGGCCACGAGCTCCACCACTCCGAGCGTCCGCCAGAGCGAGGACCCGATCCCCAACCGGTCCCGTACCGCTGTGGACGCCGGAAGCTGCTGGACCTTGGCCAGTCCGATCATCACGAAGCCGAACGCGAGGAGTGCCGAGACGGCGATGGGGACCGCTGTCACGACGCCACGTCCGCGATGAGCCGCGCCACGGTGCCCACGAGCTCGTCGGGGTCGAACGGCTTGGTGAGGTAGCCGTCGGCCTTGGCCGCCCGGGCGACCTCGAAGTCGCGCTGCTGGGCCGAGGCGCTGACGATGAGGACGGGGATGTGGGCGGTCAGCGGGTCGGCCTTCAGCCGACGGGTCAGCTCGACACCGTTGACACCCGGCATGACCACGTCGAGCAGGAAGATGTCCGGGAGGGGGACCTCACCTGCGACCACGAGCGCCAGGTACGCCAGACACGCGTCGGAGTCCTCGGCGGTGTCGACGTCGTAGCCCTCGAGCTCGAGGTTGACCGCGATGAGGTCGCGGATCGTCGCGGAGTCGTCGACGACCATGACCCGGTAGGGCGTGGGAGTGGTCACGGCGTCGACGCTAGCCTGACGTGACCCAGAAGGAGGGACCCTCGTGGTCGACGTGTCGGTGGTGCGAGGTGACGCGCTGCTCGGTGCTGCAGCGCTGGACGAGCTCTCGGACCTGTGGCTGTCCCTGTTCGACCACCACGAGCAGGTCGGGCCCGGCCCGGTGATCGAGCGAGACCAGTCGTGGGCGTTGCGTCGAGTCGTGTACGAGCAGGTCCTGACCGACCCGGCCGCGTTCGCAGTCCTGGCCCGCGCCGGGTCGCGACTCGTCGGCTATGCGATGGTCGCGATGCACCGGGGGGCGGACGACACCTGGCCGACCGGGGACCGCTACGCGGAGGTCGAGACCCTCGTCGTCGCCCCGGAGCTGCGCGGGCAGGGGCTGGGGAGCACGTTGCTGGACGCCGTCGACGCCGAGCTCCACGCGATGGGGGTCGGGGCTTCGTTCATCGCGGTCATGGTCGGCAACGACGACGCCGAACGCTTCTACCGCCGGCGTGGGTACCACCCGGTCATCACCAAGCTCATGCGCGTCATCGAACAGTGAGCGCTCATGCGAGACACCGAACAGTGAGGTGGCCAGCACCGTGAACAGGAGCACAGCGCCGAGGTCTCACGGCGACTACCGATCGCTGTCCCTGTGGTGGGACTCACTGCCCGGCGACGAGCCGCATGCCGCGCGCGCCGCGCTGGCCGGTCCCGCCGACTTCGACGTCGTCATCGTCGGGGCCGGGTTCACCGGTCTGTGGTCGGCCTACTACCTGGCCCGTCGCCGTCCCGACCTCTCCATTGCCGTCCTCGAGGCCGAGACCGCTGGGTTCGGTGCGTCCGGACGCAACGGGGGCTGGTGCTCGGGCCTGCTGCCCCTCGACCTGGACACCATCGCCGCGCGGTCGAGCCGCGCGTCGGCGCTGGCCATGCAGCGGGCCGCCCACCAGTGCGTCGACGAGGTCGGCGACGTGGCGGCTGCCGAAGGGATCGATGCGCGGTTCGCCAAGGGCGGGTACCTGCGGTTCGCGCGAAGCCCCCTGCAGGTCGACCGCCTCCAGGAGGTGCTGCGGCACGAGCACGCGTGGGAGCAGCACGACGTGGTCTGGCTCGACCGGGACCAGGCCCGCGAGCGACTCGCGGCGGACGGGGTGTTCGGGGCCCTGTGGACGCCTCACTGCGCGGCGATCGATCCGGCCCGGCTGGCGCGCGGCCTGGCCGAGGTCGTCGAGCGCATGGGCGTCACGGTGTACGAGCAGACGCCGGTCACGAGCATCGGGCCGCGCGTGGCGCGCACGCCGTCGGGTGATGTCACGGCGAAGTACGTGGTTCGGGCCACCGAGGGCTACACCCGCACGCTCGACGGTCAGCGCCGACGGCTGCTCCCCATGTACTCGATGGTGATCGCCACCGAACCGCTTCCGACGTCCTTCTGGGACGAGGTCGGGTGGCAGCACCGCGACACGTTCAACGACGAGCGACGCTTCATCGTCTATGCGCAGCGCACGGCTGACGACCGGGTCGTCCTCGGTGGGCGAGGCGTCCCCTACCACTACGGGTCGGCCATCTCGCCTCGCTTCGACCGGGCGCCGGCGGTCTACGACGCGCTTCGACTCAGCCTGCTCGAGTTCTTCCCTCAGCTCGTGGGCTCCGCCATCACCCATGGGTGGGGAGGCGTGCTGGGCATCCCCCGTGACTGGTGGCCCTCGGTCGTGCACGACACCACGACCGACGTGATCACCGCGGGCGGCTACTCCGGTGACGGTGTCGCTCTGACCAACCTGGCCGGTCGGACCGTGGCAGCGCTCGTCGACGTAGAGGAGTCTGGGCAGCGCTCGGTGGACGACGACGAGCTTCTCTCGCTGCCCTGGGTGGGCCACCACTCCCCCGCGTGGGAGCCCGAGCCGCTGCGCTGGATCGGGATCAACGCGGGCATCCGGCTGGCCGCGTCGATCGATGCGAGCGAGCAGATCACCGGACGACCGGCCAGGCTGCGCGACCACGTGATGCGTCGGCTCACCGGCCACTGACGCCAGCGAGCGACTCAGAGGCCGTCGGCGGGACGTCGGTCCAGCCGCTGGCGGGGCAACGGCTGGGCCGAACGGGCGTCGACAACCGCCCGGTCACCGAGCGGGAGGGCGAGGACGACGGTGTCGCTGACCTCGGTCCTCGCGCCCGCGCACGTCGTCCCCGCCCGGGGGGCGACGGACGTGGCGGTGACGAGAACCACCCGTGGCAACTGCCTGACCACCTGGACCTCGCCCGGCTCCGAGCACGCCCCCACCCAGTAGCCGACGGTCAGGGCGCGCGCCTCGACGCCGTGCACGGCATACCAGGAGACGGGAACGTCGTGGGAACGGTCGGGGCGGAGCAGCGGCCCGCCGAGGACCGGGGTGGCGGCACCGACGTCACGGCCAGCGCGAGAGACAGCGACCCCGACCAGGGTCGACAACAGCACCACAGCGAGACCGGCGAGGACCAACGCTCTCGGCACACCGCGTCGGTCCGAGCGCGTCGTCGGCGCATCACCCAGCAGCTCCGTGCCCACGGCACGACGGTAGGCGCTCGGCCGTCACACCGACAGTGGGAGGCTGGCCCGGTGGACCTCGCGACGTCGACCGCACGCGACCTGCTCGCCGCGTTGCGCAGCAGGCAGGTCAGTGCCCGAGATCTGCTGGCCGAGCACCTGGAGCGGATCGCTTCGGTCAACGACGTCGTCCGCGCGGTCGTCAGCATCGACGCCGACCGGGCCCGGGTCTCCGCCCGGCTGGCCGACGAGGCGCTCGCCCGCGGGCGGTTCCTCGGCCCCCTGCACGGCCTGCCGATCACCGTCAAGGACACCTTCGAGACGGTGGGGCTGCGCACGACCGCCGGGAGCCCGGTCCTCACCGACCACCGGCCGACCGCCGACGCGGTCGCCGTGGCCCGGCTGCGCGACGCCGGGGCGATCATCGTCGGCAAGACGAACACCCCTGCGCTGGCCGGCGACTGGCAGACCACCAACGAGCTGTTCGGGACGACGCACAACCCCTGGGACCTCACCCGCACGTGCGGCGGCTCGTCGGGGGGCTCCGCTGCCGCCCTCGCCGCTGGTCTGACGTCGCTGGAGCTCGGCAGCGACATCGGTGGGTCCATCCGGGTCCCGGCCGGCTTCTGCGGGGTCGCCGGGCACAAGCCGACCCACGGCGTGGTGCCCCAACGCGGCCACATCCCCGGACCTCCCGGGTCGCTGAGCCAACCCGACCTGGGGGTGGTCGGTCCGATGGCCCGAAGCGTGGGCGACCTGCCGCTGGCGCTCACCGTGATCTGCGGTCCGATCCCTCCTCAGTCCGCCGGGTGGCGCCTCGAGCTTCCGCCACCGGCCAAGCAGGGGCTTCGCTCGTGGCGTCTGGCCGCCGTCATGGACGACCCGGCCACCCCGGTCGACACGTCGGTGCGGTCGGTCCTGGGCCAGGCCATGGACACCGTCGCGCGAGCCGGCTGCACGATCGACCGCAGCCCCGTCCTCCCCGTCGACCTGCACGACGTCGCCGACCTCTACACCACGATGCTCCGGCCGGTGGTCGACGAGGACCGCGGGCTCACGCACACCCGGTGGCTCGCCTCCAACGAGCGCCGACTCGGCCTTCAGCAGTCCATGCAGGAGTTCTTCGGCCGGTACGACGCGCTGCTGCTCCCGACCTTTCCGGTCGCGGCGTTCCCGCACGACCATCGCCCCGCCGAGCACCGGACCCTCGACGTCGACGCCGTCGCTCGGCCGTACAGCCCGACCTCGCTCTTCTGGCCGGCCCTGGCGACGCTGCTTCACCTTCCGGCGACCGCACTCCCCGGTGGGGCTGGCCCCCGGCGGACCGGCGGGGCTTCCCGTGGGGCTGCAGGTCGTCGGCCCCTACCTCGGCGACCTGACGACGCTCGCCGTCGCCGGCGACATAGAACGTGTGGTGGGACGCTTCCCCGTCCGGAGCTAGCAGTTCGCTTCTCCGAGCGATACGACGGTTGTGGATCTGATCCTGTTGGCACACGAACTGTCAGAGGTGCCGCGTAGGTTTGCGGTACTGGACGAGCATGTGGGAGTCGCGGGATCGAGGCACCACCTCGGTCGCCGGGCAGAGCGCACCTTGGGTCAAGACGTTGATGAGCAGTCGGTCGTCCAGGCCGTCGCCGACCTGCGCGAGGGCTCAGTCTCCAGCCTCTCGAAGGATGTGTTCCTTTGGTTCCCGGACCCGGTCCGCTCGGCCGGTCGACGAGCGTCCCGTTCGACCCGCCCCGCGAGCTGCTCGAGGTCGTCGAGCGGTTGCGGCTGCTGGAGGAGCGCGTCGACGACGCGGTCTCCCCCACCGCGCGAGCCGGGTGGTTGGCCGGGCTGCGCCAGCTCGTCGACACGGCCGAGGTGATGTTCACCCGCACGTTGGCCACGTTCGACGCCCTCGGTGACGCCCCGGTCATGTCCGGGCAGCGCGACACCACGGCGTGGTTGCATCACGAGCTTCGGTTGTCGGTCGGGGACGCCCGGTCCCGAGTGCGGGTGGCGCGGGACTGGCAGCCGCTGTCCGACTCGTTGGGGGCGACTCGGCGCGGGGAGCTGCGGTTCGAGCACGTGCGAGCGATGAGCTCCGCGCTGCGACCGCTGCGCCACGCGCCCGGTGAGCTGGAGCAGGCGGTGCCGCTGCTGCACGAGCTGGCTGCCCACAGCGACCCCGCTGCGGTGCGCAGGGCCGGCCGCAGGCTGCTGGATGTGGTCGACCCCGACGGTGAGCTGGGCGAGCGGGACCGGCAGTTCACCCGACGGCACCTTTCCCTCTCCCCGTTGTTGGACGGCATGACCGCGGTCGACGGACTGCTGGACGCCGAAGGCACCGCCACCCTCACGGCTGCCTTGGCGCCGCTGATGGTGCCGGTCGACAGCAGCGATCTACGCTCGGCCGGGCAGCGCCGCGCAGACGCGCTCATCGAGGTCGCCGCGGTGGCGCTGCGCAGCGAACAGCTGCCGCAGCTGTCCGGAAGCGTGGCTGCCGTCGACATCGTCCTGCCCATGACCGCGCTGCTGCCCAATCGGCCTGTCCGGTCCGGGTGCACGCCCGACACGCTGACCCTGCACCGAGCGCGTCTCGCGGTGGTCCATGACGCCCCCGGTGGCCCACTCGGACTACCCATGGACGACGTGCACCGCCTGCTGTGCGACGCCCGGGTCGGCCGGGTGCTCCTCGGACCGGACTCGGCTCCGTTGGACGTCGGACGACGAGCCCGTCTGTTCACCCCCGAGCAGCGACGCGCGCTCGTCGTGCGCGACGCCGGGTGCCGCTTCCCCGGGTGCACCCGCCCACCCCGGTACACCGACGCCCACCACCTCATCCCTTGGGAGCACGGTGGCGCCACCGACCTGGCGAATGCGCTGCTGTTGTGCCGCTGGCACCACAACCGGGTCCACCGCGAGCCCCGCCGCGGCGGTTGGCGGGTCGTCGCCATGGATCCGGGCCGCGGCAGCAACGGCGACCTGTCCTTCCGCGGCCCTGCTGGACAACAGGTCCTCAGCGAACCCCGGGCCCCCTGACCTCCGGCTCTAGGAGCGGGGGCGCTCGCGGTCCGGGTCGAACATCGGCCGCAGCGAGGCCTTGGCGCGGTACAGGTCACCGTAGATCTGCACCTCGAAGGACCCCTCGGCGATGGCCGACGCCGGGATCGGCTCCTCGCGCTCGACCATCCCCAGGCCGACCGCGCCGCCCAGCGTGTGGCCGTACGCTCCGGTGCGCATGTAGCCGACGTGCTCGCCGTCCTGGTAGATCGGCTCCCCACCCAGGAGATCCTGCGACGGGTCCTCCAGCAGGAACTGGACGAGCCGACGACTCGGCGCCCCGGCCTCCTTGGCCTTGAGCAACGCGTCGCGCCCGACGAAACCGCCCGGCTTGTCCCAGGAGACGGTGAACCCGAGCCCGACCTCGATCGGGTTGTCCTTGCTGTCGATGTCGTGGGCCATGTCGCGGTAGGCCTTCTCCAGCCTCATGCTGGACAGCGCACCCATGCCACTGGGGAGGAACCCGAGGTCTTCTCCTGCTTCGCGGACCTGTCTGTACAACGTCGCGGCGAACTCCGTGGGAACGGCGATGTCCCAGCCCAGCTCACCGACGTAGGTGACCCGAAGAGCCATCACAGGGGTGTACCCGACCTCGATCCGCTGGGCAGTGAGGTAGGGGAACGCCTCGTTCGACACATCGTCGGGCGTGAGCCGCTGCAGCAGCTCACGGGACTTCGGCCCCTGCAAGGAGAACAGGGCGTACCCGGACGTCACGTCGGTGACCACGACAAACTCGTCGTCTCGGGTGTGCCTCCGCAGCCACGACGGGATTCGACGGTGGATCACGTCGGAGACCATGAGCAGGTATCGGTCCTCGGCGAGACGAGTGACCGTCCCGTCGGCCATGATCCCGCCCTCCTCGTTGACCCAGGTGGTGTACACCAGGCGTCCGGGCTCGACGTCGACGTCGTTGGTGCACACCCGGTTGAGCAGCGCACAGGCGTCGGGGCCGACGATCTCGAACTTGCTCATGAGGGTCATGTCGACGAGACCGACGTTCGCGCGCATGTTGAGCGCCTCACGGCCGGAGTGCTCGAAGGCGATGCCACGCTCGAACCCGAAGTCGACGGTGGGCGACTGCCCGGGGCCGGCGAAGAAGTCGGCGTACTCCCAACCCGCTGACACGCCGAAGTACGCACCGTCTGCCACGTGCTGGTCGTGCAGCGGCGAGAGCCGCACGTTGCGCGCCGTGCGCGGTTGCAGGTTGGGCCACGCGCCGTCGTTGAGCAGGTTGCCGAGCCGCTCGACGGTGCGCTCCTCACGGAACCGCCTCGTGGCCTGGAAGTCATGGGCTCGGTCGACCGAGACGTGGGCCAGGTCGACCGGGCACACACCCTCGATCAGCCACTGGGCGTACATGTTGCCCATGCCGCCACCGAGCAGGATCCCGACCGAGTTCAGGCCGCAGGCGAGGTACAGGTTCGCCAGCTCGGGCGACTCCCCCATCAGGGGGACGATGTCGTCGGTGAAGCTCTCCGGCCCGGCGAAGAGCGTGCGGATGCCCGCATCGGCGAGACCCTCGAACCGGCTGAACGCGGTCTCCAGGAACGGGGTGAGCCGGTCCCAGTCGGGAGGCAACACCGCGAACGCGGAGTCCTGGGGGGTGCCGTCCAGCGACCACGCCTTGGCGGTGGGCTCGAACAGACCCACGAGCAGCCCTCCGACCTCCTCCCTGAAGTACGCGTACTCCTCGGGCACCTCCACGACCGGGAAGTCGGGGCCGACCCAGTCGATGGGCTCGGTCAGCAGGTACTCGTGCTCGGCGGCCTGCAGCGGGGCGAGCACGCCCGCCTTCGCAGCCAGCTCGCGCCCCCAGAGACCGGACGCGAGCACCACCTTCTCCGCCTCCACCGGCCCGCGCTCGGTCATCACCCCGGTGCACACGCCGTCGGCCGTGAGGAATCCCGTGACCTCGCAGTTCTCGACCACCCGGGCACCGCGCATCCGAGCCCCCCGCGCCATCGACATCGCGACGTCGACCGGGTTCGCCCGACCCTCGTCCGGCGTGAAGAAGCCGCCGAACACGTCGTCGGTGCGCACGTGCGGCACGAGGTCGGCGACCTCCGAAACGGACAGGATGTGCTTGTCGATCCCGTACGCGCGAAGGAAGTCGGTCTCACGGCGGTAGGCGTCGAACCGTCGCTTCGACGTGGCCAGCTGCAGGTAACCGCACTGGTTGAACCCGGTGGACAACCCGGTCTCGGCCTCGAGGGTGCCGTCGTACAGGTCGCGTGAGTAGCGGATCATCCAGGCGGAGTCCTCGTCCATCGAGCCCCCGGACGCGATCAGCCCCGCAGCGTGCCACGTGGTACCCGACGTCAGCTGCTTGCGTTCCAGGAGCAGGACGTCCTTGGCCCCGTGCACCATCAGGTGGTAGGCGATCGACGTGCCGATCACGCCACCGCCGACGACGATGTACTGGGCTCGCGCCGGCAGGTCGGAGGTCGCTGCGGTCTCGGCGGCCTCTACGGCGCGGTTCACGGCAGGGTTCACGAAGGTCGCATCAGTCATGGACCGATCCTGTCACGCCGTTCAGGACCGGGGCCAGAGGTCGTCGATCCTGGCCCGGGGATGACCTCAGTCGTCGTCCGGCTCGTCGTCGATCTTCTTCTGCAGCGCCACGAGGTCGGCCTCGGTCCACCCGTCGGCCGGGACGACCGCCTGCCACGCGTCGACCATGGTGCCGCCGTAGTTGTGGCCCTGCAGGTCCGGTACCGACGTACCGAAGAACTGGTCGACGGTCACCTGCAGGAAGGTCACCACCGGAATCCAGCGCATCGCCGGCGAGCGGTCCGTCCCCGGCGGTTCGTCCAGCCAGTCCGGTCGCTCGAGGAGCAGAGCAGGATCCCACCACACCACGGGGTCGTTGGCGTGCTGCAGGTACGCCACCCTGGGGAACGTCCACTCCGTGCTCGATGCTCCGACGAAGTCCGCGGAGATCGCACCGAAGCGCACGGTCTCGCCGTCCCGGTAGACCGGACGCCACTGCGGGCTGCCGGGGTCGCGGTCGGACTCGATCTGGCCGTGCGGCTCGCTGAAGCTCGGCGACCCGAGCCAGAGCGCACCGTCGGTGCGCGCGGCCATGTCGACCGCGCTGGAGAAGGCGTCCTGCCCGGCGAACGACCCGAGGCTGAGGCCGTAGGCGATCAGCTTCGGGCGCTGCCTGGCCGGAAGCTCGGACCACCGGCCGTACACCGCGTCGAACAGCGCCTGCCCCGCTTCCGCCGCGCGCTCCTTGTCGACCAGGAACGAGATCCAGCTCGGCAGGAAGGAGTACTGGATACTGGCGATGGCCGTGTCGCCGCCCCAGAGGTACTCGACCGAGTTGACCCCCGCCGGTTCGAGCCAGCCGGTTCCGGTGGCTGCGGCCACCACGAGTACCCGGCGGTCGAATGCACCGGTGCGCTCGAGCTCACGCACCATCAGCTCGGCCCGCTCCTGCGCCGTGCCCGCGCTGTCCAGCCCGGCGTAGACCCGGATCGGGTCGAGGGCCGGTTCGCCAGTGACCGCGGTGATGTCGGACGCCGTCGGTCCGCTCGCGACGAAACCGCGGCCCTGGTACCCGAGGGTGTCCCACGGCGCCAGCGAGTCGTTGCTGCCCGAGCGCAGCGACGAGGTGGGCTGGGTGACTCCGACCGGCGTCCCCTCGTTCTCAGCAGAGTAGGTCTTGTCGGCGAACCTCACCGCCTCTTCGAAGGCGACGCCGGTCACCACCCAGTACAGCGCCAGGGCGACGGAGAGGACGGCGACGGTCTGCGCCATCGCCCGCGGAATCACGCGACCGAGCAGGGAAGTGGCCGACCGGGTGAGCCAGCGCACGCCCCTGGCGATCACGAGGAACAGGACGAAGACCAAAGCACTGACCAGTGCGATCAGGATGAAGTGGCCCCGCGGGGACTCGGGCTCGCCGACGAGCTCGCGGACCTGGTTCTGCCAGCGGTAGCCGGCGTAGAGGGAGCCGACGACCACGACGGGCCCCGCGACGGCAAGCCCGATCCAGCCCCAGCGCGAGACGCGGGGGGCCGCCGGCAGTCTCCAGACCTTGCGGATCGCCCACCAGACGAAAGTGCCGAGGGCGTAGCCGAACAACGAGGCGACACCAGCCACCAGCGCCTCGTACACCCACGGACGCGGCAGCAGTGACGGCGTGAGCGACAAGAAGAAGAAGAGCAGGGCACCGACCAGCCCCGGGTAGGTCAGCGAGAGCAGCGTGGTGCGAGACCTTCGGCTGCCTTCGGGGCAGGAACTCACGGCTGCGAGTCTCCCGCACAGGACTCGCGGGAGTCATCCGACGCGCGAGAGCCAGTGCTCCAGCATCCTCCACCCGGACGACCCCGTGGCACGATCGCACCATGACCTCTCTTCCTCAGGTTCCACTCGGGACAACGGCCATGCACATCACCCGCGTCGGGTTCGGCGCCTGGGCCGTCGGTGGAACCGGCTGGTCCGGCGGGTGGGGAACCCAGGACGACGACACGTCGGTGGCCGCGATCAGGTGCGCGGTCGAGGCCGGGGTGAACTGGATCGACACCGCCTGGGTCTACGGCTACGGGCACAGCGAGGAGATCGTGGCCGAAGCCCTCAGCGTCTACTCCGACGCCGATCGGCCCTACGTGTTCACCAAGTGCGGCCCGGTGGAACCTCAGGAGCGCATGGTCGAGCCGATCTCCACCGGCGACATCGCCGCCCTACGCCGACAGGTAGAGGCGTCGCTGCGGCGGCTTCGGGTCGACCAGGTCGACCTCATGCAGATGCACTGGCCGGCCGAGGACGGCGTCGAGCTCGAGGTGTACTGGCAGGCGCTGCTCGACATGAAGCAGGAGGGGCTCTTCGAGGCGGTGGGGCTGAGCAACTTCGACGTCGACGAGCTCGACCGGGCCGAGGCGGTCGGGCATGTCGACTCGCTGCAGCCGCCCTTCTCGCTGATCGACCGTCGGGCCGCGGCCGACGTGATCCCGTGGTGCGCGACGAACGGCACGGCCGTGATCGTCTACTCCCCGATGCAGTCGGGTCTGCTCACGGGCGCATTCTCCAAAGAGCGGGTGGCGGCGCTCCCGGACGATGACTGGCGCTCGTCCGACGACGACTTCACCACCTCACTCGACGCCAACCTGGCACTCGTCGACGCCCTGCGCCCGGTCGCCCAGCGGCACGGTGCCTCCCTGGCGGAGGTCGCCGTGGCGTGGACGCTGGCCTGGACGGGGGTCACCGGGGCGATCGTCGGTGCGCGGCGCCCGGAGCAGGTCGAGGGCTGGGTCGGAGCCGGTTCGCTGGAGCTCACCGAGGCCGATCGCTCCGAGATCGCTGCCGCCGTGACGACGACCGGGGCCGGCGAGGGGCTCGCCTCACCCAGGTAGGCGCACCTTTCGCGAGCTGCCGCAGTACCGGAAGCCCGCGCGCTCGTACACCGTCCGGGCGGGGTTGCCGTCGGTCACCACCAGGGAGAGGGTGGCCTCCCCTGCCTCGGCGAGGACCGCCATCGCCCGGTGCAGCAACGTCGTACCGAGGCCCACGTAGTGGGGGTGCGGCTCGCGGAAGACCTCGCTGACCCACGGGCCCCCGAGCGGCGCGGTCCCGGGCATCCGGTTGACGATCAGCACGGCGACGAGCCGGTCGCCGTCGACGGCCAGCACCGATCCGGTGAGCACCTCGCCGATGTAGTCACCGCCGTACAGCCGGGCCAGCTGGCTCGCCGCATGCTCGGCGTCGTCACCCTCGTGGTCGGCGTGCCCGTGCGGGTACGCCCGGATCGACAACCGCCCTTGGTCGATCAGCTCCACCCCGCCGGACTGCGGGTCGGTCTCCAGCCGCACCCCGGGCGGGAGCCGAGGCGCCTTCCACGCCGGGTCGGGTGGGTCCTCGACCAGGTCGCGGCTGAACAGGTGCGCGAAGCGCAGCGGCGTGGCACCCGCGGCTACGAGCGCGTCCACGAGAGCGTCGTCCGCGGAGGCCAGGGGCGCCCCGGCCAGCTGCTCCAGGACGACCGGGACGACGTCGTCGACCGGAGCCAGCGCGGTGGCGGCGTCGGCTCCGGGTGTCCCGCCGTAGGGCACGAACGAGAGCACGGCCCGTCCGGAGCGGTCGACGAGCACGTGACGCTCGGGGTCTCGGGCTGCACCTGCGCTCACGAGCCCACTGTAGGCACCACCGAGGCGAGACCTCGGTGGCTCGCCGTGGGCGCCGTGCGCGGAGGTGCGAACCGCGGTCGTTTGCGCTTGGATTCGGTCCGACCCGACCACGAACGGAGTTCCACCGATGAGCGCGGACGCCGCCCAGCCGACCTCGACCACGACATCGCCGAACTGGCGGGTCGCACCCTCAGTGCCGGTGGCGGTCGGAGTGTTCATCGCTTACGTCGTCGTGTTCATCGGGCTCTCCTCCACGTCGGGAATCGCCTACGACGAGTGGTTCGACAGCGGCGCGAACGCCTTCCGGACGGCGGTGATCCCGCTGGTCGGTGGTTCCCTCGTGCTGATCGTGTTCGTGCTCTGGGCGCGGTGGGACTGGGTCTTCAAGGACCCCCAGCGGCTTCCCGTGTACGGGTTCCTCTGGGTACCCCTCGCGCTGTTCGCGGTGGGTATCGTCGTCCATCTCGCCGTCGCTGACTGGAGCGAGGCCCCCACCGACCTGATCCTGGCGATCCTGGCGGCCGGCGTCCTGGTGGGCTTCGCCGAGGAGACGCTCTTCCGCGGCATCATCCTGCGCAGCCTGCGCACCAACCTCCGCCCGGAGGCGTGGGTGATGCTGATCTCGTCGCTGTGGTTCGGGTTCTTCCACCTCACCAACATCCTCAACGGCTCTCCGCCCGCCACCGTGGTCAACCAGTGCCTCCAGGCCTCCGCTGCCGGCGTCGTGCTGTACCTGTTCCGCCGCGTGCGGGGGCTCCTCGTGGTCGGCATGATCGCCCACGGCCTCTGGGACATGTCGGTGTTCGTGCCTGCCCCGACCGGAACCCTTGCCGTCGCGGACCTCGCGGTGCAGGTGCTGGTCTTCATCAGCGCGCTCGTCGCCGCCATCATCATGATCCGTCGGGACCGCAGGATCACGGTCACGAGCAGCGGCGTGCAGACCCTGTAGCCCTGGAGCCCAGAGAGCTCATCGGGCCGGCCGATCTCGGCATCAGCGCCGCTGACGGGCCTCGTGGCGCAGGGCCTGGAGCAGGGGCGCGACCGCCGGAGGTGCGCCTTCGCGATGGGTGGCGAACCGGACCGACCGGGCCAGCGAGACGTCGGCCAGGGGCCGGACGACGACGCCGGCCCGTTCCGCGAGGGCCATCTGCGGCACCAGTGCGATCCCGACGCCGGCCGCCACGAAGCCGAAGATGACGTCGTAGTCGTCGGTGCGCAGGATCGGCCGGGGCAGGAAGCCCTCGGCCGCACAGGCCGCCCGCAGGGCCTGGTCACCGGGCTCGGAGATGTCGTGGGACAGGATCCATCCGTCGTCGGCCAGCGCGGGCAGCGGCACGTGGCGACGACGAGCCATCGGGTGGCTCTCGGGCAGGACCACCAGGAACGGGTCGTCGAACAGGGTCGTGACGACGAGCTCCTCCACGAGGTGCACCGGGTGGTCGGGGTGGTCGTAGATCAGCGCGGCATGCAGCTCGCGCCCCGCCAGGCGGGCCAGCAGCCGGGGCGGCTCGGCCTCGACGAGCTCGACCCGGACGCCGGTGCGCCGCTGCACCGCTGCCACGGCTCGGGGCAGCACGTGTGCACCCGCCGTGGGGAACGTCCCGATCCGCAGGGTCACCACCCCGTGCCGGGCGAGGGCTCTCACCTCCGACTCGGCCGAGGCGAGCCGGTCGACCACGGCCTCGACGTGGTCGAGGAACAGCAGCCCGAGGTCGGTCAGGGCGCTCCCCCGGGCCGAGCGCTCCACCAGGGTGGCGCCGAGGTGGGACTCGAGCGCCTGCAGATGGTGGGCGACGGTGGGCTGGCTGTAGTGCAGCTCGCGGGCGGCGGCAGCCAGGGAGCCCGTCCGGGCCACGGCCTGCAGCACGGTCAGCTGTCGAAGGTCCAGCACAGCACAGCAGCCTAGCGTGAGCACCATACTGACTCTGGAGCAGAGCAAGACAGATGCCCACTTCTCTTGGGCACTGAACCCGGGCATGCTGGCACCGTGACTCCCTTCGACTCCCTCGCCGCGACCCTGCCCGGCCTCGACCAGACCGCTGCCCCCTACGCGCAGGCCCTCCAGGCCTACGCCGCCACCGCACCCCTGCGCCTGGACGTCCCGGGGCACCAGGCGTCGGCCACCGCCCAGCCGGGGCTGGCCGAGTTCCTCGGGATGCGGGCGCTCGAGCTGGACATCCCCCCGCTCACCGACGGGATCGACTACGGCGACCACCCGACCCCGCTCGGGCAGGCTGCCTACCTCGCCGCCCAGGCGTGGGGAGCCCGCCGCACCTGGTTCCTCACCAACGGGGCCTCCAAGGGCAACCTGGTGGCGTGCCTCGCCCTGCGCGGCATGGGCACCCAGCTGCTCGTCCAGCGGTCGGTCCACTCCAGCGTCGTCGACGGCCTGGCCCTCGCCGGCCTCGACGCTCAGTTCGTCCACCCGTCGATCGACACCGAGCTCGGGATCGCCCACGGCGTCACGCCCGACGGCCTCGAGCTCGCGCTGACCGCTCACCCTGGTTCGACCGCCGCCTACGTCGTCACACCGTCGTACTTCGGCGCGGTGGCCGACGTCGAGGCACTCGCGGACGTCGCGCACCGCCATGGCGTGCCACTCGTCGTCGACGAGGCGTGGGGCTCCCACTTCGGGTTCCACCCGCAGCTCCCGACCAATGCGCTGCGCCTCGGCGCAGATCTGGTGATCTCCTCGACGCACAAGCTGGCCGGCAGCCTGACCCAGTCGGCCATGCTGCACCTCGGTCACGGCGAGTTCGCCGACCGCCTCGAGCCCCTCATCGACCGAGCGTTTCGCTCGATGCAGTCGACGTCGGCCAGCGCCCTCCTCATGGCCTCCCTGGACCTGGCCCGGCGCCAGCTCGCGGTCAACGGTCACGACACGATCACCGCGAGCGTCGAGGCCGCAGCCAAGATGCGCCACGCGGTGGAGCGCGAGGGACGTTTCAGACTGGCCGACGAGCGCATCCTCGCCTTCGACGACGTGCTGCGTCTCGACCCGCTGCGTGTGGTCATCGACACCCGGGCCGGGGACATCAGCGGGCACGAGGCCCGACACCTGTTGTTCGAGCACGAGCAGATCCACCTGGAGATGTCGACCGACGCGGTCGTCGTCGCCGTGATCGGGGCCGGAGCCACCCCAGACGTCGACCGGTTCACCGACGCGCTGCACCGGCTGCCTGCGACCGGCGCGACCAGTGCCCGGCACATCGAGCTGCCGGCCTGCGGTGAGCGCGCCACCAGCGTCCGCGACGCCTACTTCGCGCCCACCGAGGTCGTCGACGCCCGGGATGCGGTCGGTCGGGTCTCCGCCGACACCGTCGCCGCCTACCCGCCCGGGATCCCGAACCTGCTCCCGGGCGAGGTGGTGTCCGCCGAGGTCGTCGAGTTCCTCCAGGCGACCGCGGCTGCCCCGTTCGGGCACGTCCGGGGCGCGATCGCACGTGACATGAGCCTGCTGCGGGTCGTCGTACGCTAGCCCAGTGACCGCCACTGAGTTCTTCGAGCGGGTCACCGTCGTCTTCGAGGTCACCGGAGTCCTGGTCCTGTTCCTGGGGCTGGTCTGGTCGGCCCTCGTGTCGGCGATCTCGCTGCAGCGCCGCCGCGGCATGCACGCAAGCGTGAGGACCTTTCGCACCGTGTTCGGCGGGGCCCTGCTGCTGGCCCTGGAGATCCTGATCGCCGCCGATCTCACCCGGACGGTGACGGTGGACCCGACGCTGGACAACGTGCTCGTCCTCGGGGTCATCGTGCTGATTCGGACCGTGCTCAGCATCTCCCTGGACATCGAGATCGACGGGGTCGTCCCTTGGCACCGCAAGGCGCTGGAGTCGGGCGCTGCCAAGGTCTCCAAGGCCACGCGTCAGGCGCTGCAAGCCGACTGACCGGCGACCGGCCGGCTCGATTCGGAACCCGGATCCAGCGGCTGCTAGCCTCGGCGCCGTCCCTGGCCCCCGTAGCTCAGGGGATAGAGCGGTGCCCTCCGGAGGCATGCGCGCAGGTTCGAATCCTGCCGGGGGCACCCATTGCGCTCACGCGGAAGCCGTGGCCGCGAGCGCCCCTACCGGCTCTGCGGCTTCGGCATCGCTCGTCCTGAGTCGCGCCACCCACTTCCCGAGCTCCCACCCGATGAAGAGCAGCAGCGCAGGGACGGCGCCGAGCAGCCATTGCTCGCCGGTGAGCTCGGTCGTGCTGAGCAGGGACGGCAGGAAGACGCCCTTCGCGATCAGGATGGCCAGGGCGACCTCCACGACGGCGGTCATGTTCACCGTGCGGTTGTCGAAGGTCTCCTGGCGCAGGATCGACATCTTGTCGTCGCGGCTCTCGAAGGCGGCGACCACGAGCATCAGCGAGAAGGCGACCAGACCCATCGTGCTGCCGATCGAGGTCTTGTCGTACTCGTTCTCCCCGAACACGATGAGCAGGTTGATCGCCACCGACATGAACAGCCCGGCCAGGGCGACGGTGATGATCACAGCCGGAGACATGATCGGGGCCGAGCGTGGGCGGGGCTGGCGCTTCATCAGCCCGGGGGTGGCCTTGTCCAGGCCCAACGCGATGCCGACCGGTGCGGTGATCAGGAAGTTGATCCACAGGATCTGGACGGCGGTGAAGGGCTGTCCGCCGGCGATGTTGAGGATGCTGGCCATCAGGAACGTGACCACGTAGGTGACCAGGGCGACGAGCATGAAGCGGATGTACTTCAGCATGTTGTCGTAGACCTTGCGTCCCACGAACACGGCACGCACGATCGTGGCGAAGTTGTCGTCGGTGAGGATCATCTTTCCGGCGTTCTTGGCGACCTGGGTGCCCGTGCCCATGGCGATGCCGATGTCGGCGGTCTTGATCGCCGGTGCGTCGTTGACCCCGTCGCCAGTCATCGCGACGACGTCGCCCGTCTTGAGCAGGGTCTGGACCATGAGCACCTTGTGTTCGGGTGACACTCGACCGACCACGCCGATCTTGTCGATCCGTTCGAGGCGCTCACCCTCTGACAGGGCCGCGAAGTCGGTGCCGAGGACAGCCTCGCCCGGGATACCGAGCTGTTTGGCGATCGCGGCACCCGTGACGACGTCGTCCCCCGTCACCATGCGGACCCGGATGTTCGCGTCCTGGGCGGCCCGAACCGCGTCCTTGGACTCCTGCCGAGGCGGGTCGACCATCCCGACCATCGCGGTCAGCTGCAGGCCCTGGACCAGGGACAGCAGGTCGCCGTCGGGGTCGAAGTCCTTGGGGTCGATGTCCTTCATGGCCGCGGCCATGATCCGCAGGCCTTGGCCGCCGAGGCGGTCCTGCTCCTGACCGGCCCGTCCGTCCTGCTCGGCGCCCCAAGGGACGGTCTCACCCTTGGCCAGGGCGGACGTGGCTCGTCCGATCACGGCCGGAGCGGCGCCCTTGACGAACGCTCGGACGACGGGGTTCCCCGCTTCGTTCTTGGCGTTGCAGAAGACAGCCATCAGCTTGTAGGTGGGGTCGAACGGCAGCGTCGCCAGCCGGGGGTACGCCGCCTGGGTGCCGTCGACGTCCAGCTTGGCCTTGTGGCCCAGGACCAGCAGCGCCCCCTCCGTGGGGTCTCCCACCACCTTGCCGTCCACGAGCTTGGCGTCGTTGCAGATCAGGAACGGCAGAATCGCCGCCTCGATCGTGTTGGTGTTGCCAGCCGTGTGCTTCACCTCGCCGTCGAGGCCGTACCCCATCCCGCTGATCGCGAAACGGTCGGTGGGATCGATCACCTCGGTGACGGTGACCTGGTTCATGGTCAGCGTGCCGGTCTTGTCGGAGTTGATCGCCGACGTCGAGCCCAGGGTCTCCACGGAGGCCAGGCTCTTCACGACCGCGCCGTGTGCCGCGAGCTCTCGAGACCCGCCGGACAGGATGACCTGGAGCACGGTCGGCATGGCCATCGGCACCGCCGCCAGCGCCAACGCGATCGCCGTGGTGAAGATCACCTCCGTGGACTCGTCACGGGAGATGCCCAGGGCGAACATGACCGCGATGGTCAGCCCGGCCGCTGCGGCGATCCACAACGTCAACGTGTCCAGCTGCTGGGTCATCGGGGTCTTGAGGGTGGGCGTCGACTTCAACATCCCGGAGATGGTGCCGACCGCGGTGTCCGCACCTGTCCCGGTGACGATCATGACCCCGCTGCCGTGGGTCACCGGCGTGTTCATGAACGCCATGTTCGACTGGTCACCCAGCACCGGATTCGGGTCCGTGACCACGTCTGTGCCCTTCGACGCGGGAACGCTCTCGCCAGTCAGGGCGGACTCGTCGATCTGCAGGGAGGTCGCCTCGACGAGCCGCCCGTCGGCGCAGACGTCGTCGCCTGCGGCGAGCAGGACCACGTCGCCGACGACCACCTGGTCGGCGTCGACCTTGACCTCGGTCCCGTCGCGTCGGACCCGGGCGGAGGTCTTCAGCATGGACTGCAGTGCGTTCATCGCACTCTCGGCCTTGCCCTGCTGGCGCAGACCACCGAGGGCGTTCAGCGCGGTGATCAGCAGGACGGCGATCCCGGTGGTGATCTGCCCGATCAGGATCGACGCGACCGCCGCCCCGACCAAGATGATCTGCATGTAGGACTTGTACTGCGCAAGGAACAGCTTCCACCCCGCCGGCGGCTTCTCCGCGGCCAAGGCGTTCGGTCCGTTGGTCGCCAACAGCTCCGCAGCCTTGGCGGCTGGGTGGCCTTGGGCGGGGTCGACCCCGAGCTTCTGGGTCACCTCCTCAGGGGTCAGGGCGAACCAGCGTTCAGCCACACCACTCCCGGTGTCCGGAGCTGCCGCACCCGACACCACGTTCCTGTCCGTCATCGCCAGTCCTTCGTCTTGAGCGTCACCGCGGTCGCCAGGGGTCGTCGCGTACGACCTAGAAAGGAGTCGGTACCCGGCGCAGCGGACGGTCCGGCTCCAGGTAGCCCCGTGGGGTCGGCTTCCTGGGCATCTTCACGTCCTGGGGCGGTAGCGGCGTGTAGGGGACCTGGGTCAACAAGTGGGAGATGATGTTCAGCCGCCCGCGCTTCTTGTCGTCGTTGTCCGCAACAAACCAGGGTGCCCACGCGGTGTCGGTGGCCGCGAACATCGCATCGCGGGCCCGGCAGTAGGCGTAGTGGCGACGGTAGGACTTCAGGTCGGTCGGCGACAGCTTCCAGATCTTGCGCGGGTCCTCGATCCGGTTCTCCAGCCGGCGGGTCTGCTCGTGGACGCTGACGTTGAGCCAGTACTTGATCAAGATGATCCCGTTGTCGACCATCGCCTTCTCGACCAAGGGCACCATGTCGAGGAACTTGCGCGTCTGCTCCGGCGTGCAGTAGCCCATGACCGGCTCGACGCCCGCGCGGTTGTACCAGCTCCGGTCGAAGATGGCGACCTCGCCGGCCGAGGGGAAGTGGGCCATGTACCGCTGCACGTACATCTGCGACTTCTCGCGCTCGGTCGGTGCCGGAAGCGCGATGTGCTTGAACACCCGCGGGCTGGTCCGCTCGGTGATCCGCCGGATAGTGCCGCCCTTGCCCGCCGAGTCCAGCCCCTCGAACACGATGCAGACCTTGGCGCCGGTGGCCTTGACCCACTCCTGCATGGCCACCAGCTCACCCTGCAGCACACGCATGTCCCGCTCGTACTCCTTGCGCTTCATCTTCGGCTTGGCGGCTGCTGGTTCGTCTGATGGGCCGTCTACCGGTGCGGGGGGCGACTCGTGTGAACCTGCCGCGTGGTCGGTCTCGTGGGGCTTCTTGCGCTTCTTCGACCTCTTGCTCATGGGTCGCATCCCCTCGGCGTCAGGTCCGGTGAGCCTGCTGTCCACCCTAGTCCTGTGGCACGCGAACCCGGCCCCCACACCTGCTCGGTCAACGTCCCGCGAGCACCCGCAGTGCGTTCGGCATCGACCGGATCGTCATCGGCAGCGGTCCCACCAGCTCCCCGTCGGCGTAGACATCGAACGGTCGACTGGCGGCGATCGCGATCTCGCGGCCGACCAGCGTGGTCACCTTCGGATGGTTGACGTGGCTCCCGTTGAACACCCGCGGCAACAGCTGCAGGAACTCAGCACGGGTGATGTCGCCGGCGATGGTGACATCGAGGATCCCGTCGTCGATGGACGCGTTCGGGGTGATCCGCATGCCACCGCCGTACAGACCGGCGTTGCCCACCGCCACGGTCCAGCCCGGGTACTCCCGCGGCCCCTCACCGACGTCGACGGTGAACGTCGCGGGTGTCCAGCCCACGACCGTTCGTAGGGCGGCATACAGATAGACCGGTGTGCCGCGCAAGACGGGTGTCCGGTTGGCGATGTCGTTCGCCACGGAGTCGAACCCGGCGTGGGCCACGCAGACGAACAGCCGCGCCCCGGCCAGGCCGGCGTCGACTCGGCGCTCGGTTGCTGCGTTCAGGGCCCTCGCCGCTGCCACCGGATCACCAGGGACACCAAGTACTCGGCAGAAGTCGTTGCCGCGCCCACCGGGAAGAGGGGCGAGCAGCGCCCCGGAGTGGAAGGTCCCCGAGGCTGCTCGGCCGAGGGTGCCGTCACCACCGAGCACGGCGACAACCTGGTCCGGCTGTGCAGCAGCCGTCAGCTCCTCGACGTGGTCCATGTCGCGGCTCTCGTGCGCACGGACGACCCATCCACCGCTGCGCAGTGCCTGCAGCACCCGAGGCGCCAGGCGGCGACCCTTGCCGCCCCCTGACGCGGGGTTGACGACCAGCACCAGGTCTCGTGTCACAGCCTCAGCCTGCCTCAGGGTCGTGGAACGTCAGCCAGACCCGGTTGCTCACCGACCGGAACCCCAGCCGCTGGTACAGCGCGTTGGACGTCGGGTTGGCCAGGTCGGTGAAGAGCACCGGAAGGGCACCCTCTTGGAGGATCGACGCAGCGGCAGCCGCGGTGACCGCGGCCCCGTACCCGTGGCGGCGTTGTCGGGGTGGCGTGTACACGGGACCGATCCGGCTGACCCCGGCGGCCGGAAGGCCGCGTGCAGCCATCGAGACGGGCTCCCCCTCGCCGTCGACCCAGACCCGGAAGCCGTCGTGACCGAGCCGCTTCACCACTTCGCCGACCGGGTCAGCGACCGGTGAGTGGGCCTCGGTGGCGAACGCCTGCACCCACTCGGCCAGCCAGGGCTCGTCCGCGTGGCCGGCCGAGCGGGCCGCGCCCGGTGGGAGGGGGTCGGGGACCTGGAGGTCGTCGAGCCGGAACAGCCGCATGGCGTGGCCCAGCTCGGCTCGGCAGCCCAAGGTCGACGATGCCACCGCGGCGAAGGTGAGGGCCTCCTGCGCCGGGCCGTTGACTCCCGTGACGCCATGACCCCGTTCGACCAGCGCGTCGAGCAGGGGGCGGACTGCCTCGTCAGGCACCCGCTCCAGCAACGGCTCGTAACCAGGCGTGTGCAGCATCGCGCCGGTGACCGCGCCGGAATCGTCGGTCCACCAGCCGTACAGCTCGGGCGGGTCGCCGGGCCCGGGCTGCCGCCTGGCGTACTCGATCACGGTCAGCGCGATCGTGTGCTCCGCCGGCCACCGTGAGAGCAGCGGACCGACGGCGTCCGCGTACGCGTCGACATCCTCGCTGAAGGTCCAGCTCATGGGTGCACACCCTGCCAGGGACGAACAGCCCGATGAAGCCCGGTCAGCACTACGGTCGGACCATGGAGACCGAGCACTACGGCGACCGGCTGAAGGCCGTGGGTGACCGGCTGGACGCCTTCGCCCGGTTCGAGCATCCGGACGCGGTGAGAGCACGCACCTCATGGGAGACGCTGACCGACCTGCCGCTCCCTGACGAGGGCGTCGGCATCGACGCGGTGACCCGGGAGCTGCTCGACGTCGTGGTCCCCGGCGGGGGACCCATCTCCTCACCCACGTTCTGGGGCTTCGTCACCACAGGGCCGACGACGGCCCCGGTGCTCGCGGCCACAGCCGCGATGGTTGCCTCCCCCCAGCGCTACTCGATCACCGCGTTCAACCGACTCGAGGAGACGTCGCTGGAGTGGCTTGCGCAGCTGTGCGGGCTCGCGCCACGCATGTTGGGCGTGTACTCCAGCGGAGGCTCCGTGGCCAACCTGGTGGCCCTGGGCGCTGCTCGACAGTGGGCGTTCGAGCAGGTCGGCGTCGACGTCGCCGCGACCGGGGTCGACCGTCCCTGCGCGATCTACGCCAGCGAGGAGGCGCATCACACGATCCATCGGGCCGCGGCGGTGCTGGGCATCGGACGGGCGGCCGTTCGAGCCGTGCCCATCGACGACCGTCAGCGCATGCGTCCGGATGTCGCTCGCCGAGCTGATCGCAGGCGACCGGAGCCGTGGCGTGCTGCCTCTGTGCGTCGTGGCGTCCGCCGGGACCACGAACACCGGAGCCATCGACCCCCTGCGCCGGATCGGTGAGATCGCCCGTGAGCACGGCATCTGGTTCCACGTCGACGGTGCGTACGGACTCGTCGGAAGCCTCGACCCACGGGTGGCCGACCGCTACGACGGGCTCGAGCTGGCCGACTCGGCCATCGTCGACCCCCACAAGTGGCTCGCGGCACCGGTCGGCGTGGCCGCGACGTTCGTCCGTGACCGGTCCCTGCTGATCCGCGCCTTCACCCAGGAGCCCGCGGACTACCTCGAAGGGTCGTTCGCAGGCGCCGACGACGTCGAGGTGTCCATGGACGCGATCGGCATCCCCTACGCCGACATGGGCGTCGAGCTGTCAGCGCCCGCTCGGGGGGCGATGGTCTGGGCCCTGCTGCGGGAGCAAGGACGCAACGAGGTACGCACGCGCATCATGCGCGACAACGACTTCGCCACCGCGGTGAGCGACCTCGCCACGGCTCACCCGCGCCTGGAGAGTCTCACCGAACCAGAGCTGTCCATTGCCTGCGTCCGCTACGTCGGTGACGGCGCCCTCGACGGCAAGCAGCTGGACGAGCTGAACCAGAGGCTGCTGCGACGCCTGGTCCGAGAGACGCCCTTCCTGCCGAGCGCGACCGTCGTCGGTGACGCCTTCGCGATCCGACCCTGCTTCATCAACGCCCGCACGACCCGAGCGATGGTCGATGAGTTCGTGACGACCCTCGTCTCCCTGGGTGACGAAACGGCGGCTCAGAACAAGGTCTGACCAGCATCGTGCTAACGCACCCTTAACCCGCTTGGTCCCGCGGGGTCGACGACCGACGATCGACCCGATGCACCGCAACCGAAGGGACCTCAGATGAGACTCAGCCAACGCCTCGTCGTCGGCGCAGCGGCCGTCGCCAGCGTGCTCGGAGGCACGGGCGCAGCCCTCGCGGCGGACCGATCGCCGGAGGGCGTCACCGACGCGGTCGCCGAACCGGAGGCCAGCTCAGTGGTGCTCGACGCGCAGGCTGCTGCCAAGAAGCGGCTGTGGGTGACGTTCGCCGGGAAGCACGACCAGATCGACCGGCTGCTGGAGCGCCTCGCCCGCGCTGAGGACGGCCTGGCCGCCGCCCGTCGCGAGCAGCAGGTGGCGGCCGCCGCGGCCGTCGCGGCGGCAACGGTGACGACCGCGGCGCCGGATCCTGCACCCGCACCGGCCACCGCCGCACCCAGCCAGCCCCCGACGACGGACACCTCTACGGGTGCAAGCGGTGGAGGCAACGGTGAAGACGACGAGGACGAAGACGACGAGGACGAGGGTGGCGAGCACGATGACTGACTCCCGTTTCACGTTCGCAGCAGTCGCGGCTCCGGCCACCCTGGCGCTGCTCGTCGGCGCCAGCACCTACGTGACGCAGCAGTCGACGACCCCGGTGGCGAGCGGGGACGAGGCCGCGCAGGGCGGGGTCGAGGTCACCCGCGACGGACCGCACGACGCCGTTGCGGTGGCCCTCCAGCGTGCGGTCCGCTCCGAGGACCGGCAGATCGCCTCCCTTCGGAAGCGACTGGACGCGGTCAGGGCGCAGACCCACTCGGTCCGGCAGGGAGCCTCCACCTACGTCAGCAGCTCCGGGTCCTCCTCGTGGACGGCCCCTTCGTCCGGCTCGCCGTCGATCCCCAACCAACCGGCGGCCGCGCCGCAGACCCAGGCTCCCGCCACGACCACGACCACGGGGGCCTCCGGGGCAACCGCACCGTGACCGGGGTGAGCGGCGTGGAGTCGGCGGTCGAGCGAACGGGTCGTGACCTTTCGCGCGATGGCCACCGACGTGACGCTGCGGGTCCTGGACCCGGGCGCGACCGCAGCGGAGGCGCTAGGAGCAGCCCAGGACGTGTTCGTCCGGGTCGAGCGCGCGTGCACCCGCTTCGACCCGGACAGTCCGCTCATGAGGGCCAACGCGGCGCCGAAGCAGTGGCACACGGTGCCGGTCGAGTGCTTCGACGCCCTCGTCGCGGCCCGCGACGCATACGTGTTGACCGACGGGTTGTTCGACCCCCGGGTGCTCCAGACCCTCAGCGCCCTGGGCTATGACAAGACCCTGCCGTTCGCCCAGGGGTCGGTGTCGGTGCCAAGGGCCGCTGCGCCGACCGAGCGAGCGACGCGCCGACGCGGGTGGAAGCCTCGCTTCGACGTAGGACGCGCAGCCGTCCTGCTGGGTCGTGAACCGGTCGACCTCGGCGGGATCGGCAAGGGCCTGGCCTGTCGGTGGGCCGCCGACCGGCTGCGCGGTGCCGGTCGGGCGGCGCTGGTCGAGGCCGGGGGCGACCTGCAGACGCTGGGCGGAGGGCCGGAGGGCGACGGGTGGCGGGTCGGCGTCGAGGACCCCCGAGGAGGCTCCGAGCCGGTGGCCGTGCTCGCGGTGAACGACACCGCATGCGCGACCTCGTCGACCCGGATCAGACGCTGGCGGGCCGGCGAGTCCGACGTGCACCACCTGATCGACCCACGGACCGACGCCCCGGCGCGTTCGGGCCTCGTCGCGGTCACGGTCATCGCCGACGACGCGGCGACGGCGGAGGTCTGGAGCAAGGTGCTGTTCGTCACCGGCAGGGGCCGGATCCGGGCCCGCGCGGACGACGTCGGGCTGGCGGCGCTGTGGGTCGACCACGACGGCGTCGTCGGGACGAGTCGCGCGATGAAGCCGCATCTTGTCTGGAGCGCGACACCAGGTCGCTGACCCGGCCCCCCTTGCCCGTTCGTGGTGTCATGGAGCCGTGGATGCCAAGGGGGGGTCGACCGACTCCGTCAGGGGCCACACGGCTGCGGGCTTCGGCGGTGTCCGGGGGCGGTTCGAGGCTTCGCTCCACGAGGGCAGTGAGACCGGCGCGGCGCTGGCCGTGTCGGTCGGCGGAGCCGTGGTCGTCGACCTGGTGGGCGGGTGGGCCGACTCACGCCGGTCCCGGCTGTGGCAGCCCGACACGCTCGTGCACACCTACTCGGTGAGCAAGCCGTACGCCGCGCTCACCCTCCTGCTGCTCGTCCACGACGGGCTCGTCTCCCTCGACACGAGGGTCGGTGACGTGTGGCCTGGGTACGGGTGCGCGGGCAAGGAGTCGACGACCGTGGGTCACCTGCTCACCCACCAGGCCGGACTGCCCGCCTTCGGCGGGTCGCTGACGTCTTCCGACCTCATGGACCACGACGTGCTGACCACCTGGTTGGCCGGTGCTGAGCCGCTGTGGTCACCCGGCACAGCCCATGGCGAGCACGCTCTGACCTACGGTCACCTGCTCGACGGCGTCGTCCGGGCGGTCGCGGGTCAGAGCCTTGGCGAGGTGTTCCGCACGCGGGTGGCCCGGCCGATGGGCTGGGACGCCTGGTTCGGGGTCCCCCTCGAGCAGCTCGACCGGGTCGCCGATCTCGAGTACCGGTCGCCGCTGTGGCCGCAGGACATCGCCGGGCCCTCCGGGACGCTTCGCCACCGTGCGCTGACCCGGCCCCCTGGTGCCCTGGAGGTGACCGTGCTGAACCACCGGCGGTGGCGACAGACCGAGTTTCCCGCCATCGGCATGCACGCCTCGGCACGGGGCGTCCTGGGGCTGTACGACCAGCTGCTGCGCAGCGACAGCGACCTCGCTCGCCTGCTCGGCCACCGGGGGTTCGCCAGCCTGGTCGAGCCCCAGGTCGAGGGGTGGGACCGTACTCTCGAACGGGACGTGTCCTGGACCACCGCGATGCAGCGAGACGGCGCCGACGTCGGACTGGGCGGAATCGGGGGAAGTGTCGGGTTCGCCTCCCTCGACAAGGGCTACGCCTTCGCCTACGTGACCCGAGCCCTGGGTGACCACACCCGGGCCGACGCGCTGGTGGCCGAGGTGGAGAAGGCCCTGGGCGGCTAGGCCGAGACCGGAATCCGCAGGGCGTGGTCCAGGGCACGCTCCACCCGGTCCACGGCCTCGACGATGAGGCGCTCACGCTGGACCTGGACCAGTCCGTTGGGGGTACCACTCGGATGGCGTTCACGGATCCCGGCGAAGCGCTCGGCCAGGCACACCGGATGTCCATCGGCGTCGACGGCCATGTCGCCGTAGACCACCAGGTCGGGCAGGAGTCCGCCTTCGTCGGGGAACCGGGCCAGGGGCTCGGTCATCCCTGCGGCGGGGGCCACGACCGCGGCGAACGAGTGGTGGGCCACCAGGGCGGCGAGCCGTGGTGGCCAGCCGGCCCGAAGCAGGAACTCGGCGCCGTCGACGGAGTGGAAGCCGTGGTGCGGGACGGCATAGCCGATGTCATGCAGCCACACGGCCGCGGTCACCAGGTCGGCGTCGTCGGGCGCGAGGACCCGAGCAGCCTCGCCGGCGAACCGCGCTGCCCCGCGCATGTGGTGGTAGCGGGGCGAGTCGGGGCCGAAGAGCTCAGCCACCAGGAGTGAGGCCTCGACGACCTGCGGCACGCCGAAACCCGATCCGACGTCGGGCAACCGGTCCATGCTCGGACGCTAGGAGTCGCAGGTGAATCGCGATCGGCCAGAAGGTGAACATCACCTGACCCGCCGGTGGACGCAGCCCTTACGAAGCCGTGACGAACGGCTGGGCGGACGCGCCAACGGGCCGGACCTGGGATCCAATGGGCCTCAGGCCCCGACTTCTCAGGCAGGAGCACCATGAACCGCGCGACCCGTCTTCCCGCTGCGGCGTCCGCAGCCGCACTCGCCGTCCTGCTGCTGGCGGGATGTGGCGGCGCCGGCACGAGTACCGGTTCCGACTCGAGCGACCCGGTGTCGTCGAGCCCGGCTCCGGCCGAGTCGACCACCACGGACACCACGAAGTCGAAGCCGCCTGCGACCGCCTCAGCCATCCCCGGGTCCTACATCGACTACGACGACTACCGAGGCGACCCCGCGACCTTCGACCGCGGAGGAGACGTGGTCCTGTTCTTCCACGCCGGCTGGTGCCCCACCTGCCAGGCCGCGGAGGCGAACCTGACCAGCCAGCCGGTGCCCGACGGCCTGACCATCGTCAAGACCGACTTCGACAGCATGACCGAGCTGCGCCAGAAGTACGGCGTGACCGTTCAGCACACGTTCGTCCAGGTCGACGCCGACGGCGGTCAGCTCGCCAAGTGGTCCGGGTCGACGTCCGCCGCGGAGATCGCCGACCAGGTCCAGTAGGTCGTGCTCGCCGTACTCGGTGCGCTGGTGGCCGGCGCGCTGACCACGCTTGCACCCTGCGTCCTCCCGCTCCTCCCCGTGATCGTCGGGGGAAGCATCGGCGACGCCGTCGACGACCCGGCCGCGCGACGCTGGCGGGGGCCGGCGGTCATCGTCGCGTCGCTGGGACTGTCGGTGGTCGTCTTCACGTTGCTCCTCAAAGCGAGCACCGCGCTCATCGGAGTACCTCCGCAGGTGTGGCAGTGGGTCAGTGGCGGTCTGCTGGTCGCCCTCGGGCTCGCCGCCCTCTTCCCCCAGACGTGGGACGCGGTCAGCGTCCGGCTCGGGCTCCAGGCCCGCAGCAGCGCCCGGATGAGCGCGGCCCGCCGTCGAGGTGGCGTGACCGGTGACATCCTCACCGGCGCAGCGCTGGGTCCGGTCTTCACGAGCTGCAGCCCGCTCTACGGCTACGTGGTCGTGACCGTGCTGCCGGCCGACGCCGCGTACGGGCTGCTGCTGCTCGTGGCCTACGCCGTCGGCCTGTGCGGCACGCTGCTGGTGATCGCGGTCGCGGGACAGTCCGCCGTGCGCAGGCTCGGGTGGGCTGCCGACCCGCACGGATGGGTACGACGCACGGTGGGGGCTGCCTTCGTCGTGGTCGGTCTCCTGGTGCTCACCGGAGTCATGAAGGAGCTCGAGACATGGCTCATCGAGAACTCACCGGTACGACCGTGGCAGCTCGACCAGGGGTTCGTACCGGAGTGAGCGCAGCGCCTAGGCTGGCGCGGTGCAGACCCGGATCGTCCTCGTGCGCCACGGCGAGGCCCATGTCAACCTCGCCACCGACGGCCCGGCGCTGCTCGACACCGAGGGGTTGACCGACCGTGGGGTGGCGCAGGCCCGGGCCCTGCACGACCGGTTGGCCTCGACCCGCGAGCTGCACGCGGACACCGTGGTCGCCAGCACCTTCCCTCGGGCGTGGCAGACGGCGCAGATCGTGGCGCCCGCGTTGGGCGTGCCGGTCGAGGCCGACCCCGAGCTGCAGGAGTGGCGGATCGGCGAGGAGGTCTCCGACGTGACGTTCGCCGAGATCGAGGCGGCCTGGGACCGACTGGTCACCGGCGAGGGTCTGTTCGACCGCCCGAGCCCCCAGACCGAGAGCTACGCGGACTTCGCCTTCCGGGTAGGGCACGCGCTCGACCGGCTCGCCCGTCGCGAACGGGGCCGTTCGGTCATCGTGTTCACCCACGGCGGGGTGATCGACCTGGCGATGAGCGGCTGGGGGCGAGGAACCTGGCTGGAACCTCCGCGCACGACGTTTCGCACCCGGCACACGGCGTTGACCGAGTGGGTGGGTCACCACAGCGACGACAGCTCACCCCCTGAGTGGGAGCTGCGTCGGTACAACGACGACCACCACACCGCGGGAGTCGGCCGGTAGGCCTAGACCGACCTCGCCGCAATCGGCAGGCCTCGGCTCAGCCGCAGGACCAGCGCGGCCAGCCAGATCAGCCCCAGCGCCATGAGCGGGCTGAGGGGGATCCCCAGCGGGCGCTGCACCTCGGCGATCTCGGTGACCCGAGTCCCGGCGAGACCCAGCAGCCCGGCGAACAGGAGGCCGACCACGGCGGTTGCAGCGACGTTCGCCGCCGTCGACGGTTCGGGGGCAGGTGGGGCAGGACGTCGCTCGAACCGCCCGAACACCAGGACGAGTGCCAGCAGCACGAGGCCGGCCAGCACGACCCACGCCACCCGCATGAGCCACCACGTGGCAGTGCCGGGCTCAGGCTGGGGCACGCCGGCGGCCAGCAGGAGGCGCGCTGCGGTCACCATCGCGAACTGGTGCCAGAGGTACAGAGTCATGATCGACAGGTTGAGCCACACCACCGCGAACCACACCCGAGGCCCCTGCAGCCACCGGGTCAGCAGCGGCCGCAGCACGACCAGCAGACCGATCTGGGCCCCGGCCAGGGCGAGGATCGCCAGGGTCGGCGGGTGCATGTTGCTCAGGCGGTCCCCGGGGATCCCCACCATCCGGGTCGGGTAGGGACCCACCGTGACCAGGGCGACCAGAGCGACTGCGCCGACCGTGGCCAGTGCCGCGGCACGCCGTCGGGTCAGCCAGGACTGGGCGAAGGAGAACCCGAGCACGTAGACGAACAGCCACACGACCACGACGTTCACGTACCCGGTGGACTCGTGCCCGAGACCGACCCGACCGACGTCGGCCAGAACCACCACCACGAGGAGGACGAGCAGCAGCCAGTTCCCGAGACGTCGGTACGCGGCCCAGGTCCACGGCGTCAGGGCGATCAGGGCCAGGTACACCGCGAGGAACCACAGCGGCTGGAGCAGCATCGCCCCACCACCGGCCACTCCACCGCCCCCGGACCACTGCAGCAGCGCGGACACGACGGCGATCACCGACACCGCGACGAGGGTCGGGACCAGCACCCGGTGCACCCGCCGGGTGACGAACGCGGCATACCCCGAGCCTCGCGCCTGTCCTCGCTGCCAGCTCGGCCCGTTCACCGCCCCGGCCACGAAGAAGAACACCGGGATGACCTGGAAGACCCAGGTCAACGGCCACATCTGGGGCACCTCGGCCAATGAGCTGTGCAGCCCGAGCTGCCCGCCCGCGTAGTACAGGTCGGCCACGAGCCAGTGGCCCACGACCACCGCCACGATGCTGGCACCCCGCAACAGGTCCAGGTAGCGGTCGCGTGGGTTCGCGTCCATGATCCCCACGGTAGGGGCAGCCGATCGTCCAGCGGCAGGGCCGACCGGAATCAGCCGCAGCCGGGATTCGTTGTCTTCTCAACATCCACGACGCCGACCGAGGTGACCCCGATGCCCGCCGTGACACCCGACGACCTGATGGTGCTGCCCCGCATCCCACGTCCGGACGCCGCAGTGGCGACCCAGCGTCCCGTGGCTGGGGTGGTCACGGCCATCGCCACCCTCGAGGGCGAGGGCTTCCCGGTCCGCCGCCCCTTCCCCGGGCGCACCGCGCTGAGCGTGACCGACCCGTTCCTGCTCCTGGACCACATGGGGGCCGTCGAGTACGCCCCCGGTGAGCCGAAGGGAACGCCCTGGCACCCGCACCGTGGCTTCGAGACCGTCACCTACATCATCGACGGGGCCTTCCAGCACCAGGACTCCACTGGCGGGGGCGGCTACATCGCCGACGGCGACACGCAGTGGATGACCGCCGGCAGCGGGCTGCTCCACATCGAGACCCCCCCTGAGTCCCTCGTGATGTCGGGCGGGCTGTTCCACGGCATCCAGCTGTGGGTGAACCTGCCGAGCACCGACAAGATGACCGCCCCCCGCTACCAGGACATCGGTCGCGGAAACGTCGCCCTCCTGGCCAGCGACGACGGTGGCGCGCTCGTGCGGCTCATCGCCGGCGACCTGGCTGGTCAGCGAGGCCCCGGCGTCACCTGGACGCCGATCACCTACGCGCACGCGACCATCCAGGCTGGCGCCCAGCTGCAGGTTCCCTGGGAGCCCGACTTCAACGCGTTGGTCTACGTGCTCGCCGGCCAGGGCAGCGCCGGTGCGGAGGGGGCGCCACTCGGCGAGGGCCAGATGGCCGTGTTCGGTCCCGGCGACGCGCTGACCGTCCAGGCCGACGGCTCCCAGGACCCATCGGCCCCCGCCATGGACGTGCTGCTCCTCGGCGGTCGCCCCATTCGCGAGCCGATCGAGCACTACGGCCCCTTCGTCATGAACACCAAGGCCGAGATCATCGCGGCCCTGGAGGACTTCCAGGCCGGGCGCATGGGCCAGATCCCCACGACCGCTCACTGACCCGCTGCCACGACCGCGGGCTGCACTCGAGCCTGCCCCGAGGGCTGCGGCCGCGCTCGCTCCGTGGTACCCACGACGTATGAGGGGCGACGGCAACGGCTGGGTCGAGTGCGCCGAGGGACACCGGCACTGGGGCCGGCATGGCGCTGCTGGGCTGCTCCTCTACACCGTCGACGACAACGGCCAGGCCCAGGTTCTGATGCAGCACCGCGCCGAGTGGACTCACAACGGTGGGACGTGGGGCATCCCCGGAGGCGCACGCGACAGCCACGAGGACGCCTGCACCGCAGCGCTGCGTGAGGCGCATGAGGAGACCGCGATCGACACCGGTCAGGTCGTCGTCGCCGAGGTGCAGCGCGAGGACCACCGCACGTGGAGCTACGACACCGTGGTGGCGCACACGACGCATCCGCTGCCGACCGTGCCGAACGACGAGAGCGCCGAGCTGCGGTGGCTCCCGCTCGCGGACGTCTCCGTCCTCGACCTGCACCCCGGGTTCGCGCGCAGCTGGCCGTCGGTGACCGCGACACCCACCCGGCTCGTGGTCGACCTGGCGAATGTGGTCGGGACGCAGCCGTTCCGCTACGTGGAGCAGGGCTGGTGGCGCGACCGGCTGGGCGCGACCAGGTCCGCGCTCGCGGAGCTCGCGGGGTTACGTGGGCAGGTCACCCGCTCGGGGTCTGGTGAGCTGATCGTGATCTGTGAGGTCGTCGCAGTGGTCGAAGGAGCGGCCAGACCAGCGGCACCGACCCGTTCGGAGTGGCTGCGAGTCGTCGCGGCCCCGGGCAGCGGTGACGACACGGTCGTCTCGACCACGATCGAGCTGGTCAGCACCGGGGCCACCGCGGTGGTCACCAGCGACCACGGCCTTCGGACGAGACTGCCGCAGGGCGTGGGAAGAGAGTCGCCCCAATGGCTGCTCGAACAGCCCGGGCTGCGCTACGGTCCACGACCATGAGTGAAGCCCCCCACATCCCGACCGTCGCCGAGGTCCGTGAGCTCGACCTCACCAGCGATGCCGTCGAGGAGACCAGTCACCTCCAACGCCACTTCGGCCGCCGCGAGATCCTGCTGTTCACGATCTGCACCCTGGTCGGCGTCGACTCGATCGGCGCCATCGCCGCCTCCGGGGCCGAGGCCTTCAGCTGGCTGCTCATCCTCGGTGTCGTCTTCTTCATCCCCAGCGGCCTGTTGTTCGCCGAGCTCGGCACAGCATTCCCCGAAGAAGGCGGCCCGTACCTGTGGGCACGGCTCGCGTTCGGGCGGTTCGTCGGCGCCGTCAACAACTTCCTCTACTGGATCACCAACCCGGTCTGGTTCGGCGGCACGCTGGCCACCCTGTCGATCGCCACCTACGAGATCTTCTTCAACGACGGGGGCACGCTGCCGACCTGGGCCTTCTACCTGTTCGGGCTCGTGTTCATCTGGGTCGGTACCTTCTCGGCCATCCTGTCGTTCTCCGTCGGTAAGTGGATCCCCATCTCCGGCGCCTTCGCCCGTTTCCTGCTCCTGGGCTTCTTCACGATCTCGGTGATCATCTTCGCCATCCAGAACGGTGTGAACGGCGTGCACCCGGGCGACTTCAAGATCTCCTACGCCGGGTTTGTCGCGCTGATCGGCCTGATCATGTTCAGCCTGGTCGGCTTCGAGCTGCCGAACACCGCCGGCGACGAGATGAAGGACTCGCAGAAGGACGTCCCCTACTCGATCCTTCGGTCCGCGATCGTGGCGATCCTGCTCTACGGCGTCCCCGTCCTCGGCATCCTGGTGGTCCTGCCCGTCGACCAGGTCACCAACCTCGGTGGCTTCATCGACGCCATCAAGTCGGTGTTCACGATCTACGGCGGCGACATCGCCAGTGACGGAACCGCGACGTTGACCGGTGCCGGTGCTGTGCTCGGCGACTTCGCCGCGATCCTGTTCATCCTGTGCGCGCTCTCGTCCGGCACGACCTGGATCATGGGCTCAGACCGGGCGCTGGCCGTGTCGGGCTACGACGGTGCGGCGCCGCGCTACCTCGGCCGGTTCAGCCCGCGGTTCGGAACCCCGGTGCGGGTGAACGTGCTGTCCGGTGTGCTGTCGACGGTGGTGCTGATCATGGTCCACGAGATCAGCAACGGAAACGCCGCGAAGTACTTCGGCGCGATCCTCGGCATCGCCGTGTCGACCACCCTGATCTCCTACATCGGGGTGTTCCCGGCCCTGTGGCGGCTGCGGGTGAAGTTCCCCGACCACCCACGCTCGTTCCGCGCCCCCTGGGCCCCCTTCCTGTCGGTCTGGCTGACCCTGCTGGTGGTCTTCGCCTCGATCCAGCTGGTGGCTCCAGGCTTCGGCGTCGCGTGGTTCGGTGACGACTTCCGACCCGACGACTGGCTGGCGAGCGAGAAGTGGAGCTACTTCTTCACCGAGGCGATCCCGCTGCTCGTCTTCGTGGCCCTCGGCGCGCTCTTCTTCGTGCTCGGCGCACCGACCCGCCGCGACCGCGGTGCCGTCGCCGTGCACGCGGCGGAGGAGGAAGCACCCTCCGCGTCGTAGTGGGGCCTCGGCGTCAGCTCGAGACGTAGACCGGCTCGCCGTCGATGTAGGTCGCGCGTACCCGGGCGGCGTGGATGTCCAGGGCCGGTCCGGCGAACGGGTCGGCGTCGAGCACGACGAGGTCCGCACACTTGCCCGGCTCGATCGTGCCGACGACGTCGTCCAGGTGGTTGGCGAAGGCGCTGCCCGCGGTGTACGCGGTCAACGTGCTCGCCAGCGACAGCCGCTGCTCCGGCAGGAACGGGTCGACCTCGCCACCCTCGTCACCCTCCTCCGGAGGTGCGACCCGGTTGACCGCGACGTGTGACCCCCACATCACGTCGGGGCTGCTGACCGACCAGTCGCTGCCGCCCACGAGTCGGGCCCCGGCCCGCTCGAGGTCACCGAAGGGGTACTGGTGGCGCCAGCGGGGCTCCCCGAGGTACGGGATGGTCAGCTCGTCCATCTGCGGCTCGTGGGCGGCCCACAGAGGCTGCATGTTGGCCAGGGCGTCGAGCCGGGCGAACCGGGGGACGTCGTCGGGGTGGACCACCTGGATGTGGGCCAGGTGGTGCCGGTGGTCGTTGGGGCCGTTGGTGTCTCTCGCGGCCTCGAGCGCGTCCAGCGCCTCACGCACCGCCCGGTCCCCCAGGGCGTGGAAGTGCACCTGGAAGCCCTCGGCGTCCAGCGCGGTCACGTACGACTTCAGAGCCTTCGCCTCGACGAAGCTGATCCCCGCGTTGGACGACGTGCACCCGCAGGTGTCGAGGTACGGCTCGATCATCGCGGCGGTGAAGTTCTCGGCGACGCCGTCCTGCATGATCTTCACGCTCGTGGCCCGGAAGCGCTGGCCCATCCCCGCCGCCCGCCGCTCGAGCAGCTCCGGGATCTGTTCAGCGCCCCGCTCACGGTCCCACCACAGAGCACCGACGACCCGGGCCTTCAGCCGGCCGTCGGAGTCCGCCCGCAGGTAGGCCTCGAGGTTGTCCGGACGCCCGTTGACCTCGCCCACGATGGCGTCCTGCCACCCGGTGATGCCGAGCGACAGGAGGTAGGCCTGGGCGGCGTCGAAGGCCCGGTCGTAGTCAGCGGCCGACAGCGACGGGACGAGGTGGCTGACCATCGCCATCGCACCCTCCTGCAGGGTGCCGAGCGGCTCACCGTCGGCGTCGCGCTCGATCCGCCCGTCGGCCGGGTCCGCAGTGTCCTTGGTGATGCCGGCCCGACGCAGCGCCTCGCTGTTGACCCAGCCTCCGTGGCCGTCGCGGTTCGGCAGGAACACCGGGCGGTCGGGGACGACGGCGTCCAGCATCTGCCGGGTCGGGAGCCCGCCCGGGAAGGCCTCCATCGACCAGCCCCCGCCCAGCACCCACTCCGCCTCCGGGTGCGACGCGGCGAATGCGGCCACCGCAGCCACCGACTCGTCCTGGGTGACGATCCCGTGCAGGTCGCACTGGATCATCTGCGCGCCGGCGTAGACCGGATGGATGTGCGCGTCGTGGAAGCCAGGGGTGAGCAGTGAGCCACCGAGGTCGACGACGGTGGTCCCCGACCCGCGGAGGTCGCCAACCTCCTGGTCGCTGCCGACCGCGCTGATCCGACCCCCGGTGACCGCAACCGCGGCCCGCCGAGGTGGCCGCCCGTCACCGACGAACACCTGGCCGTTGACGAAGATGAGGTCGGGGGCGGTCATGGGGTCCTCCGGTCGGTGCAAGAATCGACGACGTGAGCCATCCAACCGCAACCCTGGCTGACGTGATGGCCCAACGGCCGGTGGTTCTCGATGGCGGGTTGGCCACGCAGCTGGAGTCCCAGGGACACGACCTGAGCAGCGCCCTGTGGTCCGCGCGCCTGCTGCGCGACGACCCGGAGGCGATCGTCGAGGCGCACCGCACGTTCTTCGCGGCGGGGGCCGAGGTCGCCACGACGGCCAGCTACCAGGCCACCTACGAAGGGTTCGCCCGGGCCGGGCTGACCGGCGACGAGACCACCCGGCTGCTGCGCCGAAGCGTCGCGCTGGCCCAGCAGGCCCGCGAGCAGCAGGAGGCCGCCACAGCCGACAGCCGGGACCGGTTCGTCGCCGGCTCGGTCGGCCCGTACGGGGCGATGCTCGCCGGTGGCGAGGAGTACAGCGGCGACTACCGGGTCCCGGTGAAGACGCTGCGCGCGTTCCACCGCCCACGGCTCGAGGTGCTGCTCGACGCCGGGGCCGACGTGCTCGCTCTGGAGACGATCCCCCAGCTGGCCGAGGTCGAGGCGCTGCTGGAAGAGGTCGACCGGCTCGGCGCCGCGGCGTGGCTGTCGGTGTCGGTCGACGGAGCCAGGCTGCGCAGCGGCGAGCCGCTGAAGGAGGTCTGGGCGATGGCCCACGACGTCCCCGCTCTCGTCGCGGTCGGGGTGAACTGCTCGACGCCGGGTGACGCCGGTGCCGCCGTCGCCCCTGCGCGCACGGGGTCGGGCAAGGCGGTGGTCGTCTACCCCAACTCCGGCGAGCAGTGGGACGCCGAGGAGCGCTGCTGGGTCGGCCGCGGTGGTCTCGACCCCGAGGCGGTCACCCAGTGGCTCGACGACGGTGCCCGGCTGGTCGGCGGCTGCTGTCGAGTCGGGCCGCAGGACATCGAACGGGTCGCTGCCGCCGTCCACGCGCTGGCCTGAGCCCGTGTCCACTCCCTCAGCAGCGACGACGGCGAGTGTGGCCGCAGGTTCGCTGGTCGTCGGCTACGGCGTCGCAGCGGTCACCGAGGTCCGCGCGGCCGGCGGAGTCGTCCTGCTCGCGGGCGGCACCTGGTGCATCCGACGCTGGTGGCTTGGTCACGGACCGGCCACCGCTGTGGCGCTGGGCGCAACCTACGCCGCCGCGTTCGTGGTCTCGCACCCGCTGGCCCGGCAGATCGGGGCCTGGCCGTCGGTAGTCACCGTCGCCGCCGTGACCGGGGCCGTGTCGTACGCAGCCACCCGTCATCGCTCAGCCGCACCCTCGGACCTGCCGACAACCTCCGGGTGACCCACGCCCGGACCCCGCCTGAGCCGGCTCCCAGCTGGGACGGCGCCTGGGACGCCGTCGACCCGCTCACCGAGCTGTGGCTGCTGGGCGCGATGAACCGGACCGTGTCGGTCCTCCCCCGCCTGCACCCCTGGCGCCTCGGTGACGGCAAGGGCTCCGGACGCCTGCTCCAGTGGAGCGGTCTGGCTGACCAGCCTATGGCCCGACCCGCCTACGGCGTCCTCGCCGTGACCGCCCGTGACCCCGATCTGTCGACCTCCGACGAACCGGGCGCCGGGTCGTTCGGACTCGGCGGCGACCCGGTCAGCGACCTGCTCGGCGCCGCGATCGAGAGCGCGTGGGGCACGGCCAGCTCAGCCCTCGACGACGCCGTGGCCGGGGCGCGACCCCGGTGGGCCGGCGCACTGACCCGGCTCAGCGGCGCCTGGCTCCCGGCCATGGCCGTGCTCCCCCGGTCCGAGCGCGGCCTGGACGATCCGGGTACCGGCTGGGCGACCGAGTCGGTCGACTTCGATGCCCAGCACACGGTGCACGCTGCCGACCTGAGGTTCGCCGCAGACGTCCTGGCCCCCCATGTCATGGCGGTCGTCCTCGACCGGGTCCCGCAGGGGGCAGCCCTCACCCTCGCCGGTGACGCCGTCCACCTCTGGTGGCCCTACCGGGAGCCGCACGTCTCCGAGCCGGCCCGGGCCGCCCGGGCGGCAGAGGTCGTGGTCCGCTTCGCCGAGGCTGTCCCGTCGTTCCTGCTCACCGACCACCCCGACCACTCCGAGCGGGTCGAGCAGGCGCTCGACGCACGCACGGCCGCCGCGGAGGCCTACCGGTCCCAGCGCCGCCTGGGCCACTCCCCCGACCCGGTGCTCCAGCGCATCTACGACCAGTCGCGGGCCCGTCTCGGCGAGCCGTGACGAGCCGCACGCAGCCGCCCTGCGCTCCGGCACCTGGCAGGCTGGGGGCGTGACCGACGCCAGCCCTTCACCAGTCGTCGAAGGACGGCCGTCGCTCACGAAGTACGCCTGGCTGTCGATCGCGGCGGCCCTGGCCACGATCACCCTGAAGACGGGGGCCTTCGTGGTCACCGGGTCGGTGGGTCTGCTGTCCGACGCAGCGGAGTCGGTGGTGAACCTGGTGGCCGCCGTCGTCGCGCTGGTGGCGCTGCGGGTGGCGGCGATGCCGGCGGACCACAACCACCACTTCGGACACGGCAAGGCGGAGTACTTCTCGGCGTGGATCGAAGGGCTCATGATCTTCGTGGCCGCCGCGGTGATCATGGCCAGCGCGGTCGAGCGGCTGATCAACCCGAAGCCTCTGGAGTCGGTCGGGCTGGGACTGGCGATCTCGGCCGTGGCCACGGTGATCAACGGCGTGGTCGGGGTGCTGCTGCTGCGCGTGGGGCGCCAGCACCGGTCGATCACCCTGGAGGCCGACGGCCACCACCTCCTCACCGACGTATGGACGTCGGTGGGCGTGATCGTCGCCGTCGGCCTCGTGGCCGTCACCGGCTGGGAGCGGCTCGACCCGGTCGTCGCCATCGTCGTGGCGCTCAACATCCTGGTGATGGGCACCCGGCTCGTGCTCAGGTCCACCGCCGGCCTGATGGACCATGCGCTGCCCGCCGAGGACCACGCCCTCATCCTGGGGGTGCTGGACCGGTTCCGCCGTGACGACGTGCAGTTCCACGCCCTGCAGACCCGGGAGTCGGGCCACCATCGGTTCGTCTCGGTCCACGTGCTGGTCCCCGGGGCCTGGTCGGTGCAGCAGGGTCACGACCTGCTCGAGGACCTCGAGTCCGCCGTGTGCACGGCACTCCCGGACGCCGAGGTGCACACGCACCTGGAGCCGCTGGAGGACGCCCGCGCCTACAAGGACGAGCACCTGGGTCTCCCGATGACCGAAAGCCGCAAAACGGACGAATGACCCACGGCACCTACGCCCGCGCCGAACACTGAAGTCCCGCCGTCACCCGGCCGATGAACCGGACGACGGACGAGACATCGGGGTGATCATGATCGGCGGCATGGTTCGGCGCTGGGTCGACGGGCCAGACGACCTGGTGAGCTGGGTCGTCGGCAAGCTGCCCCGGTCGGCCTGGCCGTTCGTCGAGCAGCACGAGGACTACTGCGTCGCTCTCGGCCCAGGGGGGCTGTTCGCCCTGCACCCGGTGGCGGAAACACCCAGCACACCCGACGACCGGATCCGCTCGATCCACTCGACCGCCCGGATGCTCAGCGACCGGCTCCTGGTGGCCACGCACGACCGGGTCTGGCCGCACAGCGTGGGGGTGCTCCCGGTCGACGGCGGCCACGGCGAGTCCACCGAGTTCGGCATCGCGTTCCTGCCCGGCGACCACCTCCTGCGCTGGCTGCTGACCCGCCCGGAGGTGCTCGATGCGCCGACTCGCGGCGCGTGGGCCCGCTGCCTGGCCGGTGACCAGGCCGCCGCAGGTACCGGCTGACCCTGGTCCGGATCGAGCCGGTCAGGCGTCGTCGCCGAACGTCGCGGGGGTGGGTGCGGAACCACCGAGGTCGGCCGGCTGCCACCAGGCTCCTGCGCCGTCGTCGGGGTAGTCGGCGCGCGCCTGGTCGAGCAGACCACGCACCGCGTGGCGCAGCCGAGCGGTCGCCTCGTGCTGGTCGCCGGTCGCATCGACGGGCTCGCCGACCCACACCGCGATCGGCACCCCGCGCTGCCGCAGGCTGGACCGTTCGTCGTAGGTCCACAACCGCTGGGTGCCCCACACGGCCACGGGGACCAGCGGCGTGCGCGTGGCCCTGGCGAGGCGCACGGCTCCGGTCTTGAACTCCTTGGGCTGGAAGCTGCGGCTGATGGTGGCCTCGGGGAAGACCCCGATCACCTCACCGGCCCGCAGCATCCGCAGCGCCTCGGCGTAGCTGGACGCGCCGGCCTCTCGGTCGACCGGGATGTGCTTCATGCCGCGCATCAGCGGCCCGGCCACCGGGTGGTCGAACACCGCCTTCTTGGCCATGAACCGGACCAGTCGCTTCGACGGCCGCCCGCCGAGCCCGACGAACACGAAGTCGAGGTGGCTCACGTGGTTGCTCGCCAGCACGGCGCCGCCAACGCGCGGGACGTTCTCGCCGCCGTGCACCTGCAGCTTCAGCCCGAGCCCGACGAACGCCGCGCGCAACGCCCCCATCACCGGCGGGTACACCAGCTCGCTCACCGGCTCAGCGCGCCTTCGCCGCCGGCTGGGCCAGCAGCCAGTCCAGGATCTCACCCCGGTGCTCGGTGACCAGCGAGATGTGTCCGTGCCCGCTCGGCCTACGCGCCTGCGCACCCGGGACGTGGTCGACCAGCCAGGCTCCGTGCGCCGGGGGGACCATGAGGTCGAGATCGCCCTGCCAGACCGTGACCGGGACGGTGACCTGGTCCAGGTCGAAACCCCAGGGGCGGACGAAGGCGAGGTCGTCGTCGACCCAGCCGTCGAACCCGCCGCTCAGTGCCCGGCGCGTCTCGGCCGCCATGTGGTCGGCGTAGCCCCCTTGCAGGACCTGCTTGTCGATGGCGGGCACGAGCCCCCCGAAGGCGTCGGCCAGCTCGGCACCGGTGACGTGCCGGAAGGGCTCCCCGTGCTCGGCGAGCCAGGCCCGCAGGTCCGGCTCACCCCGCAGGCTCGCCCCGAACTCGGCGACGTTCTCCGGACCCATTCCGTCGAGGAAGTCCAGCCCCGGGACGCCGTACGGCGCTACACCGGCCAGCGTCGCGGCCCCCAGGCAGCGACCGCCGTGCAGCGCTGCGCACGCGAGCGCGTGCGGGCCTCCCCCGGACCAGCCGGCCGTCACGTACTCGTCGACGCCGAGCGCGTCGAGCACAGCGGCGACGTCGTCGGCGGCCTGGGCCACGTGGCGTCCCGGCAGCCGGGTGGAGGTGGCGTACCCAGGCCGGCTCACCGAGACGATCCGGACGCCGCGGCGAACGGCGTCCTCGTGCCAGTCCGCCCAGCACGTCGCGTCCGACGGGGTGCCGTGGTGCAGCACGACCACCGGCCCGGTGGCAGCACCCCCGACGAGGACGTCGAGGCGGCGCCCGTCATCGACTGCCAAGTCCCGCATCAGGTCGGTCACCACCCCAGCCTGCCACGTCCCGCGGGACGGGCACCTGCGTGTCGCAACGTCGGAAAGGGCCCGTTCTTGGCCACGCTGTCCTCCATGTCTCGACAGCCGCACTTCCCCGCGGCCGCTTCCCCGGGTCCGGTGACGACGCGTGTGCTCGTCGGTGCCACGTCGGGCGTGACGGCCGGACTGCTGCTCATCCTTCTCGGCGCCCCCGGCATCGTGCCTCTCGTGAGCGGCGTGGTCGTCGCTGCAGCCCTGACTGCGGTGCTCACGTCGTCGCGAAGCCCGGCAGAACGGCACGCGGCGAGCCGCACGGTGTCACTGGTCGCTCCCCTGTCATTCGTCGACGAGGACGGATACCGCGTCCTGCAGGGCCGCGTCGGCGCCGGCGCTCAGTAGGCGGTCAGCCAGCAGCACCTCGACCCGGTCGCTCACCCCCGCATCGGCACCGTGCTCATCGACGAGATGGCGCCGCCGGGCACGATGGGCGACCCGGCTCGCCTGGTGCAGCTCGGCTCGGCGGCGGGAGAGCTCCCCTTCGTCGGCGTCAGGGTGCTGCACGAAGACGGTCTGTCCGGCAGCGAGCTCGAGCAGCGCCGAGCCCGTTGCGCGGACCGGTGTGGGGGTGTCGGGCCCGACCCATCCCTGCTCCAGCGTCCGGGTCGTCGCCGGACCCAGCGGATGGACGAGGGAAGCGGTGCAGGCACAGGCCCGCGCCCACGAACCGGCCACGAACGCCACCGCGACGCATGCCTCGACCAGGTCGGCCAGGCGCTCGTCGGAGGCCTGCCACTCCAGCCAGTCGCCGAGCCCCCGGGACCGCGCCCGGCGACCGAGCTGCACGTCGGTGACCAGCCGGGTGACGTGCCCGTCGACCCGTCGACACGACGGGCACGTGGGCTCGGCGCACGCGTGCACCGCGAGGACCAGGTCGAGCACCGAGTCGCCCAGGAACTCCAGCCGCTGGAACTCCCGCCCGCGGGCATCACGCAGCGGACGGAGCAGGTCGTCGTCGGCCGGACCGACGACCGCCTGGATCAGCTGTCGTTCGGGGCCATCGAGGGTGGCGCGCAGCGTGGGCGGTGGGGCGAGCGGTCGGCTCACGCGACGACCTCCAGCCGGCTCGAGCCGTCGGCCTTGCGGCGGACCACGACCCGTTCGCTGATCCGCTCGTTCAGCTCGGGAACGTGGCTGACGATCCCGACCACTCGGCCGCCGGACCGCAGGCCACCGAGCACGCCGAGGACCTGCTCCAGTGTGTCGGGGTCGAGCATGCCGAACCCCTCGTCGACGAAGAGAGTCCCGAGGTCGATCCCGCCAGCCTCCGCCGTCACGACGTCGGCCAGGCCGAGGGCCAGGGCCAACGAGCAGTAGAAGGTCTCTCCGCCCGACAGAGTCCCGGGGGCGCGGGACTGCTCGGTGAGGGTGTCCCGGACGACGAGCCCAAGGCCCGAGCGGCGCCCCGCGTCGCGCTCCTCCTTGTGCTCGAGTGCGTACCGACCGTCGCTCATCTGGGACAGCCGCTCGTTGGCGGCGGCCACGACCGCCCTGAACCGCTCGAGCAGCACGTAGGTCGGCAGCGTCATCGCCCGCGCGTTGTCACTGGTCGCCGCGGCCATCAGGTTGGCGGTGCGGATGACGGTGGCTGTGTCGGTGAGCTGCCTCGAACGGTCGGCCAGGGTCGACCGCCAGGAGTCGAACGCGGCGCGGGTCGTCCTCAGCCGCTGCTCGAGGGACGCTGCCCGGCCCTCGGCTCGCCGGGCACGATCGCTGGCGGCGAGGTCGGCTTCGACCAGGGGTGACAGGTCGATGACGGCATCGACGTCGACCGAGCCCAGCGACGGGTCGGCCAACGCGGCTGACACGGCTGCCACGTCGTTGTCGTACCGGGCCACCTCCGACGCCCACACGTGGCGTTCGTCGTCGCAGACCAACGCCTCGTCGACGGCTGTGCTGTCGGCGAAGCCCTGCTCACGGCACGCCTGGGCGAGCTTGTCGGCCCACCCGGCTCGTTCGTCGCGAACGGCCTGCAGCTCATGGGCCGCAGCCTCGGCCGCCTCCAGCCGCTCGGCGGCCCGAAGCATCGAGGTCACGCGGGCAGCCACCGACTCGTGCGGGCCACGGGCCGCGAGCAGCAGGCCCTCGAGCACATCGAGGGCTTCCTCCAGGGCGGAGGCCCTCGTGGCCGCGGCCGTCGACTGCGACGTCAGCAAGACCGACGCCTCGGCGAGCTCAGCACGGCGTACCTCGAGGGCAGCGAGCGCGGTCTCGATCCGGTCGCGGTCGATCTGCGCGGCTGACACGTCGCCCACTCTCCGTTCGGCTGCCACGACCGCCGCGGCGGCGGCGGCGGCGGCAAGGCCGCCGGACTCGGCCCTCGCCGAGGCGAGCTCGGCCCGCAGCTGCGCCACGGTCGAGGACGCCGCCTCGAGCGCCTCGAGCGATGCTCGCCGCACCTGCTCCGCGGCGTCGACCTCGGCCGCGTCGACGTCGCCCGGTTGACGACGGGCCGGGCGCGGGTGCTCCAAGGACCCGCACACCGGGCACGGCTGGTCCCTGGCCAGACCAGCGGCCAGTGCCCCAGCCATGCCGGCGATGTGTCGTTGGCGCAGGTCGTTCTCGTGCTCCTGCGCCGCTCGTGCGCTCTCGGCGGCGCGCTCGGCCCGAGTCGCTGCAGTGGTCAGGGACACGGTCAGGTCGTCGACGCGTTGTGCGGCGGCGTGCTGCGCGGCAGCGACCCGGAGGCCAGCAGTCGCCGAGTCGGCGCCGGCGATGCGCCGCACGACCTCGTCGCGCTGGAGCCGCAGCTGCTCGACCTGCTCGGGCAGTGCAGCTGCTGTCGCCGTGGCCTGCGCGAGCAGCTCGTGCAGCTCGTCTGCGGCCGACCGGGCCAGGATCGTCTCCTGGCGCCGCAGCGGCAGCGACTCCTCGTCGTCGACCCGGTCGGCGAGCTGTGCGGCGTCGTCTCGCAGCTGGCGCGCCTCGAGCGACCATCGGGCGGGTGCGGCATCACGGAGGTGCTCGGGGAGCACCCGGGTGGCCCGTTCGATGCGCTGCTCCACCACGGCGAGTCGTCGCTCGCAGCTGCGCAGACCGTCGAGCACCGCCCTGACCCGTTCAGCCCGCTCGGCCAGGTCGAGGCGCCGGCGCAGCGTCTGCTGCGCGTCGCGTGTGGTCGCGAGCTCGTCGGCCCTGGACACGAGCGTCTCCTTGCGCTGGCGCCGCTCCTCCCGGTCACGCGCCTGGTGGAGCTCGGTCGCCCGCTGCTGCGCGGTGCGAAGCGCCTCGGATCGGAGCTCAGCCAGCAGCGTGGACTCACCCTCGAGCCGCTCGATAACCGCCCGCCCCGCGGCCACCTGTGTGTCGGCATCGTCCAGGTCGTCGACCCTCGCCATCAGTGCGGACGCGTCGTCGGGCTCCAGCCCCGCCGCTCCGCCGAATGCGGCCACCGCCTCCCGTACCCGGACGTCGGACTCCCGCCGCGCCTCGTGGGCCGACCGGCGCATCTCCTCCAGACGGCGGACGACCTTGTCGTAGACCTCGGTGCCGAACAGCCGCTGCAGCATGGCGCGCCGGCTCTCGGCCGGCGCACGCAGGAACGACGCGAACTCACCCTGTGGCAGCACCACCGTCTGCACGAACTGGTCACGGCTCAGCCCGACCGCGTCGAGGACGGCGGTGGCGGTCTCCTCGATCCGGGTCGTCAGCGGCTCGCCGGTCTCGGAGTCGGGGCTGGCCAACCGCCACAGCCTGGCCGTGGCGTTCTGGGTGGCGGTCCCGGTGCCACGCACCTTCGGTCGCTCGTACTTCGGGGTCCGGCGCACCCGGTAGAGCCCCGACGAGGTGCTGAAGTCGAGCTCGACGAAGGGCTCGACGTTCGGCTCGGCGAAGTCGGAGTGCATCCGGTCGTCGCTGGCGTCGTGCCCGGCGACCTTGCCGTACAGCGCGAAGACGACGGCGTCGATGATGCTCGACTTGCCGGCCCCGGTCGGCCCCTCCAGCAGGAAGAGCCCGGACGATCCCAGTCGGTCGAAGTCGACGGAGTACTGCCCGGCGAACGGCCCGACCGCACGCAGCGTGAGCCGATGGAGCCGCATCAAGCGCTCCGCTCGGCCGCGTTCACGGACTCGTAGGCCGAGGCGAAGACCCTGAGTTCGTCGGGGCTCGCGTCAGCGCCGGTCACGTACTGGACGAAGGACTCGACGACCTCCAAGGGGTCGAGAGCCTCGACTCCGGACCCGCCCCCACTGGTGAGCAGCGGGCCTGACGCGGGCTGGTGCCGCACGACGAGGGCATGCGGGAACCGCTCGCGCAGCCGGGGCACCATCTGCTCGGGACGGGCCGGGTCGGTGACGGTCAGCTGGGCCCACGCCTGTGTCAGACCGACATGGCGATCCGGGTCGAGCAGGTCGTCGAAGGCGCCGACCAGAACGGCCATCTCACGCGGCTGGGCCAGAGGGACGGCGGTGATGGCCGTCACACCGGACGAGTCGAGATCGACCAGAGTGACCGACTTGGTGTGCGTCGCCTCGGAGAAGGAGTACCGCAACGGCGATCCCGAGTAGCGGAGGATGCTCTTGCGTCCGCCCTGCTCAGGCGACCGCGGCTGCTGTGGCGCGTGCAGATGCCCCAGAGCGACGTAGTCGACGCCGGCGAACAGGCTCGAGGAGACGCTGTCGGTGCCACCGACCCGGATGTCGCGCTCACTGTCACTGCGGGTCTGCTCGTCGTCGAGGGACGGGCCCGCGACCACGAAGGCGTGAGCCATCACCACGCTGCGGACCGAGTCGCCCGACTCGTTCGTTCGCTGCTGCAGGTCGGTCGTGACCCGGCGCATGGCCGCCCGGAGCACCGCGTCGTGACTGCGCTCCAGTGGTTCGTCGCCGTCAGCCAGGACGTACCGGGCGGCATCGGGGTCGAGGAAGGGGATCGGGTAGATCAGCACTGGGCCGTGCTCGTTGGCGAGCTCGACCGGTCGGCCGACCTGGTCGGCGCGGGTACGCACGTGCAGGGGGTGGGCGAACAGGTCAGCACCGAAGCCCAGCCGCACCGCGGAGTCGTGGTTGCCCGAGATCACCACCACGGGCACGCGCGCGGTGAGCTGGTGCAGGGTCTCGGCCAGCATCGTCACCGCCTCGACCGGGGGGACCGCTCGGTCGAAGACGTCGCCGGAGACGAGCACCGCGTCGACGTCGTGGGTGTCGACGAGGTCGACGATCTGGCCGAGAGCACCCCGCTGGGCGTCGAGCAACGACTCGTTGTGCAGGGTACGCCCGAGATGCCAGTCGGACGTGTGCAGCAGCCGCATGCCGACGACGCTACCCACTCACGCTGCGGCCGAGTCGGACGAGTCGCTTGCGGCTGGTGCGGCGCGTTGGCGCAGGGGGGGGGAGGTTCAGGTCCGACAGCTCTCCTACTCACTGGCTCAGCGGAACCGGAGCCGCCCGGGAGGTTCCACTCGCCCCGGTCGCGTCGCTGCCCGAGCCGGGCCGCACGGCCCACCCCACCGCCAGCGATACCGTGTCGCCATGGTCGAGGTACGCATCCGGGTGCGCTGGGCCGACATGGACGCCTATGGGCACGTCAACAACGCGGTCTACCTGAACTACCTGGAAGAGGCACGCGACCAGCTGAGCGTGCAGCTGTTCGGCGACTCCGCCTACGACATCGTCATCGCTCGGGTCGCGATCGACTTCCGCGACGAGGTCACTCAGGACGACGGCGAGATCACCGTGCGCAGCGAGCTGGTCGGCTACGGAACGTCGAGCGTGCGCACCAAGGAGACCGTGCTCAAACGCGACGGGACCATTGCCGCACAAGGCGAGTGCGTGCTGGTCGCCCGAGACCTGCAGACCAAGCGCTCACGCCCGCTGAACGATGCCGAGCGAGCAGCCCTGGATGCCGAGCTCGGCAGCTGATCAGCGGTCCGCAACCGAGACGAAGTCGCGGGCTGGCTCCCCCACGTAGACCTGGCGCGGCCGGCCGATCTTGGTCGCCGGGTCGGAGATCATCTCCCGCCACTGGGCGATCCAGCCCGGCAGCCGACCCAGGGCGAACAGCACCGTGAACATCTTGGTCGGAAAGCCCATCGCCTGGTAGATCACGCCGGTGTAGAAGTCGACGTTCGGGTACAGCCGTCGCTCGATGAAGTACTCGTCGTGCAAGGCGACGTCCTCGAGCCGCATCGCGACGTCCAGCAGCGCATCGGGGCCGCCCACCGTGCGGATCACGTCGTCAGCTGCCTGCTTGACCAGTGTGGCCCGTGGGTCGTAGTTCTTGTAGACGCGGTGACCGAAGCCCATGAGTCGGACGCCGTCCTCCTTGGCCTTCACCCGGCGCACGAACGCATCGACGTCTCCGTCGTCGTCGAGGATGCCCTGAAGCATCTCCAGCACCGACTGGTTGGCGCCACCGTGCAGAGGGCCGAAGAGGGCGTTGACCCCGGCCGACACGGAGGCGAACAGGTTGGCGTGGCTCGACCCCACCATCCGCACCGTCGAGGTCGAGCAGTTCTGCTCGTGGTCGGCGTGCAGCACGAACAGCATGTCCAGCACCCGTGCCATCACCGGGTCGACCTCGTAGGGCTCGGCCGGAACCCCGAAAGTCAGGCGGAGGAAGTTCTCCACGTAGCCCAGGGTGTTGTCGGGGTACAGGAACGGCTGGCCGATCGACTTCTTGTAGGCGTAGGCAGCGATCGTCGGCATCTTCGCCAGGAGACGCACGGTGGAGATCTCGACGTCCTCGGGGTCGAACGGGTCGAGACTGTCCTGGTAGAAGGCGCTCAACGCACTGACCGCGCTGGACAGAACCGCCATCGGGTGGGCGTCGCGCGGGAAGCCGTCGAAGAACCAGCGCAGGTCCTCGTGCAGCAGCGTGTGCTTGCGGACCCGGTCGGCGAAGTCGTCGAGCTGAGCCTGGGTCGGAAGCTCGCCGTAGATCAGCAGGTACGACGTCTCCAGGAACGACGACTGCGTGGCCAGCTGCTCGATCGGGTACCCGCGGTAGCGCAGGATGCCGGCGTCCCCGTCGATGAAGGTGACTGCCGACGCGCACGAGGCGGTGTTCACGAAGCCGGAGTCGAGGGTGACGTAGCCGGTCTCTTGCAGCAGGGGCGAGATGTCCAGTCCGGGTGGGCCTTCGACCGACCCGACGGTCGGGAGGGGCAGGTCACCACCGGGGTGTCGCAGGTCGACGTCGGACATGGAGCCCTCCACGAGGTCGGCGGCCGGGTTGCGACGGCCGGTAGCGGCGGCGGGGGTGGAGCCGGTCCACCGAGTCTCGCACGCGGTGCGCCGCGCCTGCAGCGGGCCCTTGGTCCCACGGCCTGCTGCTCGACGCGGTTGGCCCGGTCGGCTCCGCTGGTCGGCTCAGCCCGCGGACTCGGCGGCCAGCCTGGCCCTGCGCCGCTTGGACGTCACCCGCCACCACAGGAAGGTCAGCACGCCGAGCACGACCTGGGGGATGAAGGTGCCAGCCCTCCAGACCAGGTCGGCCGCCAAGGCCTGGTTGTTGGTCGCGCCGAAGTTCACCAGCAGGGTCGTCAGCGCCGCGTCGACCGTGCCCAGGCCCCCGGGAGTCACCGGGATGAAGCTGGCCAGGCGGGCCGACGCGAACGCGGCCAGCGACTCGCTCCAGGTGACGTACGGCGGCCCGGACTCCGACTGGATGCCCCGCAGGGCGACGAACAGCACGAACCACGACGTGAGCTGCATCGCCAGGTTGCTGATCGACAGGACCAGCCAGTGCGCACGCACCACGCCTTCGACGTGGTGCCTGAGGTCGAGCACCTGCGTCGTGACGTCCAGCTGACGCGGTCGGTGGACGACGTGCAGTCCCCACGACACGATCCGGTCCAGGAGCTCGCCGACCTTGCGTGCGCCGTTCTCGCTGCGCACGACGACCCACAGGAGTACGCCGGACACGGCGATCACCAGCAGGCTCAGGAGGCCCACCACGACGGCGTGGGTGGTGAGGTCGCCGGAGACCAGCAGCGCCAACGCCCCGACCATGGGGAGCGCGAGGGTGGCCAGGATGTTCCACAGCGAGTTGATCGCGATCGCACTCGTCGTCGGTCCGGCCTTGATTCCGTACGAGCCCAGCATCCCGTACTGGACGGCGAGCCCGAAGGCACCGCCGGCGGGGATCGTGTTGGAGATCATGAACGACGTCTGCCGGACGACGAACGCCGGACCGAACCGGATCCCCGGCAGCGCGGCAACGAACGGCCATACGTAGACCAGGATGTTCAGCACGACGGCGAACGCCAACAGGACCAACGACCAGGCCGGCATCTTCTGGACGTACGCCCAGGCCTGCGCGTAGTCGCCGAACTTCGGGAACAGGAAAGCGAAGATGACGACGAGCGTCACGAGCGTGACCAGCCCCGAGATGACCTGGGTCCGACGACTGGTCTTCTTCGGCGCAGGAACCTCGGCCGACGGGTCCTCCGACATGGCCGAAGCCTAGAAGGGGACCTGACACCATGATCGAGTGACCGCTTCGACCCGCAACGACCGGGCGCTGGCCGCGTTCTACGGGCTCGCCATCGGAGATGCGCTGGGCATGCCGACCCAGGAGCTGCCGCGGTCCCGCGCTCGGGAGATCCTGGCCGCAGCGACGTTCGAGGACGCCCCCCCTGACCAGCGGGTCAGTGCGCACCTGCCGGCCGGAACGGTCACCGACGACACCGAGCAGGCACTGGTCGTCGCCCAGCTGCTCGTCGAGGGGCGCGGTCGGGTCGACGCGCACCAGCTCGCCCGGCGCCTGCTGGACTGGGAGGCCGACGTGCGCGACCGAGGCTCGCTGGACCTGCTCGGCCCCTCCACGAGACGGGCCCTCGCCGCCATCGCCGACGGGGTCGACCCGCGCACCACCGGAAGCAGCGGGGCCACCGACGGGGCTGCGATGCGCATCACACCGGTCGGCGTCGCAACGCCACCCGAACCGGTGTCCGGCCTCGTCGACGCCGTCGTGGCAGCCGACCTCCCGACGCACGACACCGGGCTCGCCCATGCCGGTGCGGCAGCCGTGGCCGCCATGGTCAGCTGCGGCGTCGAGGGCCACCCGGTCGGCGAGTCGTTCCCCCGCGCCGTCGAGGCAGCCCGGCTGGCCCAGACCCGCGGCCACTGGGTGGCCGGTCCCAGCGTGTCGGCCCGCATCGTGTGGGCGGTCGACCTGGCGCGGTCGACGTCGGCGTCGCATGGGACGGAGTCCGCGCTGGATGCCGTCGACCGACTCGTCGGGACCAGCCTGCTCACCCAGGAGGCGGTTCCTGCCGCGTTCGCGGTAACGGCACTGCACGCCGACAACCCCTGGGCGGCAGTCACGGCCGCGGCCGCCCTGGGCGGGGACAGTGACACCATCGCCGCCATGGTGGGGTCCATGGTCGGCGCGGCGCACGGGATGGCCGGTTGGCCCGACGACGCTGTCACCACGATCCGCACGGTGAACTCCCTCGAGCTCGAGCCGCTCGTCGAGGGCCTGCTGGCCCTGCGCTCCGGCGACGTTGGCGGGTCAGGCGCCCACCCATGAGTGCGCCTCGGCCGGCCCGCCTGGTGGTGATGGCCAGCGCGCTGATCGACGTCGTCCTCGACGTCCCGCACCTGCCGCCACGCGGGGGCGACGTGCTCGCCCGACCAGTGACCGACGAACCCGGCGGTGCGTTCAACGTGGCCAGCGCGGCCGCGCGTCTTGGCATGCCCACCGCCTACGCCGGACCGCACGGTCACGGACCACGAGGTGACCTGCTGCGGGCGGCGCTGCGCGACGAGGGCATCGACGTCCTGACACCGATGAGCCCCGCCGCGGACACCGGCTACTGCCTGACCCTCGTCGACTTCGACGGTGAGCGGACCTTCGTCACCGTCGGCGGCGCCGACACCGAGATGTCCGACGAGCTGCTCGAGCCGGTCGAGGTGCACCGGACCGATGCCGTCTACGTCACCGGCTACGACCTCGCCTACCCGGTCAGCAGCCGCCCCCTGGCGGACCGGGTGGCCGCTCTGCCCGACGGTGCGCTGCTCGTGCTCGACCCCGGACCACTCATCGCCGACATCGCCGCTGAGGTCTGGCAACGGGTCGCTCCTCGGGTCGACCTGCTGTCCTGGAGCACCCGTGAGCAGCAGCTGATGCCGAGGCTGAGCGACATGCTCGGCAGCCACGCTGTGGTGATCCGACGCGCGGGTGCAGGCGGCGTCGAGCTGGCGCGGCCGGGCCAGGACCCGACGACCGTGCCGACGCACCCGGTCGTACCGGTCGACACCAACGGCGCCGGGGACGTGCACGTGGGAGCCACACTCGCGGCCCTGCACCGCGGGGTGGACTGGGAGCAGGCTGTCTCCACGGCAAACCTGGCTGCGGCGTACGCCACCACCCGGCGCGGCGGCGCGTCCGGGCCAACGACCGCCCAGTTGAGGGCCTTTCGGTCGCCGACCTGACACGATCCATCCATGCCGGGCGACCCCTACCCGCTGGCCACCGAGGCGGCATCAGCCCTCGCCACCGCCGTCGGTGTCGAGCAGCACGACGTCGTCGTCGTACTCGGCTCGGGGTGGACCGACGCGGCGCAGGCCCTGGGGCGACCCGTCGCTGACCTGTCAGTCACCGACCTGCCCGGGTTCCATGCCCCAACCGCCGAAGGGCACGCCGGCCGGGTGAGGTCGTACGACTTGAACGGCACAGCGGTCCTGGCGTTCCTCGGCCGCACGCACCTCTACGAGGGATATGGCCCCGACGCGGTCGCACACGCGGTCCGCACGGCCTCGGCGGCCGGTTGCCGGGTCGCCGTCCTCACCAGTGCCAACGGGTCACTGCAGCCGCACTGGGCCACCGGCACCGGTGTGCTGGTCAGCGACCACCTGAACCTCAGCGGAGCGACGCCACTGACCGGATCCAGGTTCGTCGACCTGTCCAGCACCTGGAGCTCTCGGCTGCGCGAGTGGGCCCGGCAGGCGGATCCAACCCTCGTCGAGGGTGTGTACGCCATGATGGCGGGTCCGCAGTACCAGACCATGGCGGAGACGGCGATGCTGCGGACGTTGGGCGCAGACGTCGTCGGGATGTCGACGGTGCTCGAGGCCATCGCGGCCCGCGAGCTCGGGCTCGAGCTGCTCGGGCTGTCCGTCGTCACCACACGTGAGGGAACCGGCGAGGTCATCGACCCCGACGCGGTCGTGGCTGCGGCAGCAGCGGCGGCCACCAGGCTCGGCGCCGTCGTGGCGGCCGTGATCGAGAGGTGGGCACATGTCCGGTGAGCTGGGGCACGAGATCCAGGTCGTGGAGCAGCGGCTCGGCGTCGAGGAGAACGGGATCAACGTCATCCCGGAGTCCGAACGCAAGGGAGAGCCACGCGACCTCTTCTGGCCCTGGGCCGCTGCCAACATCTCGGTGTTCGGCATCTCCTACGCGGCGTTCATCCTCTACTTCGGGGTCAGCTTCTGGCAGGCGGCTCTGGCAGCCGTGGTCGGCATCGTCTTCTCGTTCGTCCTGGTGGGCTTCGTCTCACTGGCCGGAAAGCGCGCCTCGGCCCCCACCATGGTGATCTCCCGCGCTGCCTTCGGCGTGCGCGGCAACGCCTTCCCGACCGTGGTGTCGTACCTCTTGCTGATCGGGTGGGAGATCGTCCTGGTCGCTTTGGCCACGTTGGCCACGTCGACGGTCTTCGAACGCCTGGGGTGGGCCAGCGGGGACGGCGTCAAGGTCGTCGCCTTCATCGTGATCGCCGGGATCGTGGTCTACACCGGCGTCGTCGGGTTCGACTTCCTGATGCGGATCCAGACCTGGATCACGATCATCAGCCTGGTCCTGACCGTGCTGTACATCGGCTTCACCATCGACGAGGTCGACTGGTCGGCCGTCAGCTCGGTCCCGTCCGGCTCGGCGCAGGCCTTCCTCGGTGCGGTCATCTTCGCGATGACCGGCTTCGGGATCGGTTGGGTCAACTGCGGGGCCGACTACTCCCGCTACCTCCCCAGGAGCACACCGGGGGGCAGCATCTTCGGCTGGACCGTCCTCGGCGCGAGCATCGCCCCGCTCATCCTCGTTCTCTACGGTCTGCTCCTGGCCGCGTCGGACCCAGCGCTGCTCGACGCCATCGCGCTCGACCCGATCGGTGCACTCACCACGATCCTTCCGACGTCGGCCCTCATCTTGCTGCCGTTCCTCATCGTGGTCTCGCTGGGCTTCATCGGCGGTGCGGTCCTCGACATCTACTCATCCGGACTCGCGCTGCTCACCCTCGGCCTGAAGGTGCCGCGAGCGGTGGCGGCGCTGGTCGACGGCGTGCTGATGATCCTGGGGACCATCTACGTGGTGTGGATCGCCGACACGTTCTTCGGTCCGTTCCAGGGCTTCCTCTACCTGCTCGGCGTCCCGATGTCCGCCTGGGTGGGCGCCTTCCTGGCCGACATGCTCAGCCGCAAGCATGCGTACGCCGACGCGGCTCTCTACGACTCGAACGGCCGATACGGCGCCGTTGGCTGGCCGGCGTTTCTCAGCGCCGTCGTGGGCACCCTGGTCGGCTGGGGCATGGTCGTGAGCTTCTTCGACGAGCCCTGGCTCACCTGGCAGGGCTACATCCTCAACTGGATCGGCGTGACCGACACGTCACCGTGGTACGGCGCGAACACGGGGATCATCGCTGCTTTGGTCATCGGGTTCCTGGGACAGCTGGTGTTCGGTCGTGGACGCATCCGCCGGCAGGAGTCCGTCGACGCGTGAGCGACGCCGGGCATCGACTGTTCCCCCCACTGCAGGGACGAGCTCTCGACGGCACCGACACCACCGTGCCGGACGACCTGCTGGGTGAGCGCAACCTCGTCGTCGTGGCGTTTCGGCAGTGGCAGCAGCGCCTGGTCGACGGGTGGCTGGACTGGGCGGTCGACGAGGCTCGGCCTACCCCGGGGTCCGAGCCCCGGCGGCTGCTGCGTCTACGAGGTTCCGGTTCTCGGCCCGCAGTGGCGCGTGGCCCGCCGGTTCATCGACGGGGGCATGGCGTCATCCATCGGCGACCCGGAGATCCTGGCCCGCACGATCACGGTGTACACCCACGTCGGTCAGGTCGCGCGCGGGCTCACGATCGACTCGCTGGACACGGTGCACGCCTTCGTCGTCACCCCGGCCCGAGCGATCCTCGCCCGGCAGTCGGGAGACGCGCGACTCGTCGACCGAGGCCCGATCGAACGCGCGCTCGTCGACTGACCGAGCCCGAGGAAGCACGCTTCGGGACCACCCGGTGGCGACCAGGTCCGCTGTGGCGCGGTTGCACGCCGTCGGGATGTCCCAGACCGTTGCCGCGCGCAGCAGGGCCTTGACGTCGGGGTCGTGCGGCTGCGGCTCGAGGGGGTCCCAGAAGAAGACCAGGGCGTCGAGGCGACCCTCGGCGATGCGGGCACCGATCTGCAGGTCTCCGCCCATGGGCCCCGAGCGCAGGCACTCCACATCCAGCCCCAGGTCACGCTGCAGCCGCAGCCCAGTGGTGCCCGTCGCGACCAGCTCGCAGCGGACGAGGCGGTCCAGGTGGTCGGCGGCCCACTGCAGCAGGGCGTCCTTGCGGTGGTCGTGGGCGATGAGCGCCACCCGAGGGACGTGGAGGGAGTCGGCGGCCACCATGACCACGAGGGTGGGCCGCGCGGGCGGCGTCGTGGCCTCCCAGGGATGGCCGCAGGCTGAACACTCGCCGAACCCGGGCCAGAGATAGTCATTCTGGCCCATGAACCGAGGCTGCCCGCGTGCCGATCACTGACCCGTGACTGAGTTTGCCCTGGCCCGAGGCGCCGACGAGCGCTTGCTGGTCAACGACGCCGACGGTGTGCTGGTGGGCTGGGTCGACCTGGCCACCGGCCGGCGCGTGGTCACCCGCCCCGACCGGGCCGGTGCGTTCGAGGACGTCATCGACTCCTGGTTCGACCTGGTCGGCGACACCTCCAACGATCCGGCTCCGCGGACCCCTGCAGCGCAGGACCTGCGGGTCACCGAGGTCCGCTTCCCCGACGCACCCCTCGTGCGTTCGCTGGTCGCTCCCCTGATCCGGCTCTGAGCCTTCGCCTGCTGCTCGTCCGTCGTACCACCTCTTCCGGCTCGTTGACGCCCGTGGGCAGGGGCATGGCAGGCTGAGCCCCGCCCTCGACGTCTGCCGGGAGGAACACCGATGTCACTGCTGGCCCAGGCGTGGGGCAAGCTCGGTCCTGGTCTCGACACTCCGGCTCGGGCCGGACTCCTGTCCGCGTCGATCAGCGTGGCGCCCTCGATGCAGCGGGGCCTGATGCCGCGCAGCACGCTGCACCAGGCGGCCATCACCGGCGTCGTGACCGCGGCCAACTTCGGAATCACGACGACCCTGCAGTCGCTGGTGCAGTCGGTCGCCTTCGGGCTGGCCGGGCTCGGCCACGACCCGGAGAGCCGGCGCCGGCGCCGCGGACTCCAGCTGGCGGCCAACGCGGTGGCCGCTGGCGTCGGGCTGGCCGTCGAGCGGGCGCTCCCTCAGCAGCGCAACGAGCCGATCCGGCGGGCCATGGCCCGTACCGGCGGACGCAAGCTGTTCGAGACGGCGGCCTGCGGGCTGGTGATCGTGTCCGGACTCGATGCGCTCTCCCGGGTGGACAGCAGCCGCGACGACGACATCTTCGAGAAGATCCCGATCGCCATCCCGCTCGGCGCCGCGATCGCGACCGCTTTGATCTGGCGCCAGCGTCGGGCGCTGGCCGAGGCCGGTGACGAGGACGCCTACGGCCAGACCGTCGAGGCCGACAGCAACGTCTCGGTGCGTAAGGCGGTGCTCGCCGGGACGGGCATCATGCTGGGGCTGACCGCGCTGGCCCAGGCGGAGCGAGCCTTCGCCGCCGGCATCGCCGCAGCGACGACGACGGTCGCCCCACCGCTCGCCCCGTACGGACGCCTCCTCGGCCACGCCGCGGGACTCGGCCTGCTGGCCTACGGGGCGAACAAGGGCCTGGGCAAGGTGTACCAGCGGTTCGAACAGGGTGGGCAGGCGATCGAGGCGGCCTACGCGACTCCCCCGGAGTCGGCCTTCGTCAGCGGCGGCACGAACAGCCTCGTCGACTGGACCACGATCGGGCGCGAGGGTCGCCGCTTCGTCAACATGGCCCTGACCGGCGCGGAGATCACCGGCGTCGTCGGCGAGGACTCCCTCGACCCGGTCCGCGCCTTCGTCGGCCTCGGCACGGTCGGCGACGAGTCCGCCCGCAACGCCGACGAGGCCGCCGACCTCGCGATCCGCGAGCTGGAGCGGCTGGGGGCACTGGAGCGCTCCGTGCTGTGCCTGTTCTCACCCACGGGCACCGGGTACGTGAACTACGTCGCGGTCGAGACGCTGGAGTACCTCAGCCGCGGCGACTGTGCCTCGGTGGCGCTTCAGTACTCGATCCGTCCCTCGTACCTCTCCCTGGGCCGGACCGAGCTGGGCGAGGCACAGATCCGGACGTTCCTCAACGCTCTGCGCTGGCGGCTCGCGACGATCCCCGACGACCAGCGCCCACGCGTCGTCATGTTCGGCGAGAGCCTCGGCGCGTGGACGGGCCAGGATGCCTTCTTTGGCCAGGGGACGAAGGGGTACGACCGACTCGGCGTCGACCGCGCATTGTTCATCGGGACGCCCTGGGAGAGCCGCTGGTACCGGTCATGGGATGCCGACCCGGACCAGGTCGACCCCGACCACCACATCGTGCAGGTGAGTAACCCGGCCGGCTGGGCCGAGCTGTCGGAGAGCGACCGTGACCGCGCGCGCGTGGTCCTGCTCACCAACGACAACGACCCGATCGCCAAGTTCACCCCGCAGCTCATCGTCCAACGGCCGTCGTGGCTCGGCCCACCGGAGACTCGCCCACCCGGTGTCCCGCGCGAGACGTACTGGCGCCCGTTCGCCACCTTCATGATCACCGTCATGGACGTCATCAATGCGTTGGACCCCATACCCGGACAGTTCGTCGCCACCGGGCACGACTACCGAGAGAGCCTCGCCGCGATGACCCAGCAGGCGTACCGCCTCCCCGCATCGGCCGAGCAGATGGTCTCGGTCGAGGCCGCGCTGCGGGAGCGAGAGCTGGCCTTCGCCCAGCGACGGCTCATCGACGAGACGATGGCCAAGGGCGAGGGCAAGATCCGCGACCAGCTAAGCAAGTGGGGCGTCGACACCGACAAGGCGCCGCCGCTGGTTGCCGTACCGACCTCCTGAGCAGTGGGCCATGCTCGCTCGAGGACGGTCGGCGGTGGGACGGTAGGGTCCAGCCCCAAGTCACGGTGACGGACGACCCCCAGTGAGGATCCTGTGGACAAGGTGATGAGGTCGGCGGCCGAGGCCGTCGCAGACATCGGCGACGGAGCGAGCCTCGCGGTCGGCGGGTTCGGGCTGTGCGGGATCCCCAGCGTCTTGACCCAGGCGCTGCTCGAGCAGGGCGCCTCGGGGCTGCGGGTCGTCTCCAACAACTGCGGCGTCGACGGGTGGGGCCTCGGCGTGCTGCTGGCCGCGCACCGCATCGCGCGGATGACGTCGTCCTACGTCGGTGAGAACAAGGAGTTCGAGCGCCAGTTCCTGTCCGGCGAGCTCGAGGTCGAGCTCATCCCCCAGGGCAGCCTGGCCGAGCGGCTGCGGGCCGGCGGTTCGGGCATCCCGGCGTTCTACACCCCTGCGGGCTACGGAACCCAGGTCAGCGAGGGCGGCATGCCGTGGCGCTACGACGGCTCCGGCGGAGTCGCACTCTCGTCACCCCCGAAGGAGACCCGTGAGTTCGACGGCGTCCCCTACGTGCTCGAGCGGGGGATCGTCACGGACTTCGCACTGGTCCGCGCCTCGGTGGGCGACCGGCACGGGAACCTGGTCTTCGACCGGTCGACGCAGAACTTCAACCCGTTGGCGGCCATGGCCGGACGCGTGACCATCGCCGAGGTCGAGCGGCTCGTCGAGCCCGGCGAGATCGACCCGCAGACCGTGCACACGCCCGGGGTCTTCGTCCAGCGGGTCGTCGAGCTCACCCCCGAGCAGGCCGCCGACAAGAGGATCGAGCGACGAACCGTGTCCGAGCCGACCGGAGGAGCATCCTGATGGCGCTCACCCGCAACGAGCTGGCCGCGCGCGTGGCCCAGGAGATGCGCGACGGCGAGTACGTCAACCTCGGAATCGGACTGCCGACCCTGGTCCCGCAGTACCTGCCCGCCGGCGTCACGGTCGCCCTCCAGTCGGAGAACGGCATTCTCGGTACCGGCCCCTACCCCGACGAGGCGCACGTCGACCCCGACCTGATCAATGCCGGCAAGGAGACGGTCACGGTGAAGCCCGGGGCGTCGTTCTTCGACTCGGCCACGAGCTTCGCGATGATCCGGGGCGGGCACATCGACGTCGCCGTCCTCGGCGCGATGCAGGTGTCCCGAGACGGCGACCTCGCGAACTGGATGATCCCCGGGAAGATGGTCAAGGGGATGGGCGGGGCCATGGACCTCGTTCACGGAAGCAAGCGGGTCATCGTGATGATGGAGCACACGGCCAAGGACGGCTCCGCGAAGATCGTCAACGAGTGCTCGCTGCCGCTGACCGGCAAGTCGGTGGTCAACCGGATCATCACCGACTTGGCGGTCATCGACGTCCTCCCCGAGCGCCTGGTTCTGCGTGAGACGGCGCCTGGCGTCAGCATCGACGAGGTCGTGGCCGCCACCGAGTGTGAGCTGACCGTCGACCTGGCCTGATCAAAGGGTTCCAGTCGGATCCGTCGACCTCAGCGCGGAAGGTTGGCACAGCTGCCGCGTCCGACGTCCTGCCGTGCTCCGTCGACTGTGACGAAGGCATGGCGGTAGGTGCCGTCGGACAAGAGGGTCAGCAGCAGCACGCCAAAGTCGGTGTCGTTGCCGGCCCGCAGGCCCCGGGCCTGGCCGAGCGGGTAGTGGCTCTTGCCACCGGCGCCGCTGACGAACTCGACCATGCCGTCGACCGCGCCGAAGCGCTGGTAGCTGTGGTCGTGGCCATTCACCACGAGGTCGACGCCACCGCGCGCAGACGCCCTCCACAGCGGTCGGGCCAGCGCCTTGGTGGCGGCGCTGTGCCGGTACTCACCGGCGGTGTGGAGTGGGTGGTGCCAGGCAGCGATCGTGCATCGGGTCGGGTCCAGGGCCAGGCGCCGTCGCAGCCACCGGCCCTGCGCGGACGTGGCGCCGCACCCACCGACGTCGGGGCAGTTCGAGTCGAGCAGCGCGATCCGCCAACCGTCGGCCGGCGCGTACCACCGCCACGGCCGGTCAGGCGTACCGGCACGCGCCGCGAAGTAACGGAAGTAGCCGGTCGCTCCAGTGGTGCCGTACTCGTGGTTGCCGGCGACTGGCCACGTGACCGGCAGCAGGTGACCGAAGGCTGCGTCGTACGACGTGCGGTAGGCGCGCAGCCCGCCGACCTCGTACTGGTTGTCCCCCGTGGTGATCACGGCATCCGGGTCGAGCCGCTGGACCAGCTGCCCCACCGCTCGCTGCCGGCAGTGCTGACGGTCGCCCCGGCCCCGGTCGTAGTAGGGGCTCGCCGGGTCGCAGGCGATGTCGCCGACGACCGCCAGCCGCGACACGACCGCTCGCTTGCCTGACTCCGGGCGCAGCGGAGCGACGCCCGACGGAGCATCGGCGGAGTGTCCGCACGCCGCCAGCGCAACGGCGACGGCCAACAGGACTGCGAGCCGCGCAGCGCGCGAACGGATGCGGCGTGTCATGCCTGCCAGTGTGACGCACCGACTCCAGGGGGGTCGTGACAGCATGCCGTCATGAGTGCGCTCAGCTTCGGCGCCTACGTGCTGCCCTCCGACCCCTCACACGGCATCGACCTCCTGCGACGACTCGAGGACCTCGGGTTCGACACGGCCTGGGCCGGGGACACCCTCGGGGACTGGCGCCGACCCAGCGAGCCGCTGCTCGACGCCTGGGTCGCGCTCGGCGCGCACGCGGTGGTCAGTCAGCGGATCCGGCTGGGGATGCTGATCACCAACCTCGCCTGGCGCGACCCGGTGCTCGTCGCGCGCTTCGCGATGAGCGTCGACCGGCTCTGTGGCGGTCGGTTCACCCTCGGGCTGGGCTGCGGGGAGGTGCCCGACCAGGCGATGGCCGGACCGGAGGTGCTGGGCATGTCGCCTCGCGAGCGGGTTGACCGCCTGGCCGAGGGAACCGCGGTCATCGACCGGCTGCTGCGCGGCGACTGCTCCCCGTTCCACGGACGCTTCACCCGCTACGACACCGCCGCCATGGCACCCGGTTCGGTCCAGCAACCCCGACCGCCGCTGCTGATCGCGGGGAACGGGCCCCGGGTGATCCGCCTGGCGGCCGACCACGCCGACACCTGGAACACCTACGTGGACACCGACGTCGACTCCTTCTTCGAGGCGACTGCCGCTCGGGTCGACACGCTCGACGCACACCTGGCCGACACCGGCCGCGACCCGAAGACGCTGACCCGCTCGCTGCTCCTGCTCGACGACGCGGTCGACGTCTGGAGCGACGACGCGACGCTGAAGAGCGTCGTGGAGCGGTTCGTCCCCCTGGGCTTCACCGAGTTCGTCCTGTACCCGCCGCCGAGGCCGCAGTGGGACCGGATCGACCACCTGGCCCGCACCGTGTTGCCCGACCTGCGCCAAAGCCGAACGCCCTGAGGAGACCGCTGTGATCGAGCTCGTCCCGCCCCACCCGGCGCATCTCAGCATCAAGTGGTCCGTGGCCGGTCCCGACGAGATCGCCGCCTGGGTCGCCGAGATGGACTTCGCCGTCGCCGAGCCGGTACGCCGAGCGGTCGTCGACGCGGTCCAACGCAGCGACCTGGGCTATGCCCCACTGATCACCGACACCCGGCTCGCTGAGGCCTGGTCCCAGTGGTACTCCACGGAGTACCACTGGTCGTTCGACCCCGGGGCGGTCGTCCTGCTTCCCGACGTCATGCGAGGGGTCGACCTCGCGATCGAGCTGTGGAGTGCGGGGGGCGAGGGCGTGCTCACGACGACACCGATCTACCACCCGTTCCTCGAGTCGATCGCGGAGAAGGGACGCCGACTGGTCGACGCGCCGTTGCTCGAGACCGCTGGTGGCTTCGTCCTCGACCTCGACGCGGTCGAGGCCGGCTTGGCCGGCGGAGCCCAGCTGGTGCTGCTGAGCAACCCGCACAACCCGACCGGGCGGGTCTTCGCGGCCGACGAGCTGCTCCGTCTCGGCCGTCTGGTGGTGGAGTACGACGCGTGGTTGGTGTCCGACGAGATCCACTCGCCGCTCGTACACCCGGGTGGGCGGACGCACGTTCCGATCGCGTCTCTGGACCCGGCGATCGCGGCCCGCACCCTGACCGTCACCAGCGCGAGCAAGGCATGGAACATCCCTGGCCTGAAGTGCGCGGTGGCGGTCGCCGGGTCCCCGGCCATGGCACGGCGGCTGAAGTCGCTGCCGGAGACCGCGTTCTTCGGCGGCAGCCCACTCGGGGTGCACGCCACCACCGCTGCCCTGGTCGAGGGGCGCCCCTGGCTGGCCGAGGTCGAACGGGTGCTCGACCGAAACCGCAGCCTGCTGGCCGAGCTGCTGGCGACCCACCTGCCCGACGTGGGGTACCACGTCCCCGAGGCGACGTACCTGGCGTGGCTCGACACCTCCGCACTGCCGACGCCTCCTGGCACGACCACGGCCGAGTGGCTGCTGGACACCGCCAAGGTGCGCCTGTCGGCCGGCGAGGCCTTCGGCTCCGGTGGCCATGGCCACGTCCGGCTGAACTTCGCCACGTCGCAGGATCGACTGGCCGCCCTGGTGGAGCGGGTGGCCGCCGTCGCTCACCACCCGCCGCGGACCAGCGTCGCCATCAGGTAGCCCAGCCCGTTGGTGGCCCAGTGCAGTCCCATCGACGCGAACAGGCTGCCCGACCGCACCCGCAGCCAGCAGAACACCAGGCCGGCCAGAGCGGTCCCGAGCACCGAGCCGCCGACGGCGAGCACCAAGCCGAACGTCGAGCTCCCGACCTCGGCGACGGCCTCCACCGTGGGGTTCGCGCCGGCCGCCGCCTGGGCCGGGAGGATGTGCCAGAGACCGAACAGCAGGCTGGACAGCAGCGAGGCCCGCAGCCATCCCATCGTGCGGGCGGCCAGCGCGAGGATCACCCCGCGGAAGAGCACCTCCTCGAGCATCACGGTCCCGAACGGGATCCGGACGAACGACTGCCACACGAGCTCCCACCCGCTGTCCACCTGGACCCGGTCGTCCTCGAAGAGCCCGCGGGTGAGCGGGAGCAGGGCACCGACCGCGTACACCGTGGCGACGAAGGCGATCACCGCGGCCGCCCAGACCAGCCCCACCCGCCAGGTGTCACGGGCGAGCCCGAGGTCACGCCACGACAGTCCGGTGGCCCGGGCGATCGAGACCAGTGCAGCGGTCGCGACCACGCTCGTGACCAGGTACAGCTGAGGGGCGCCCTCGTTGTTCATCAGGTTGGCGACCAGTGCCACGACCAGGACGAGCGTCCAGGCCGCCCACCCCGGCAGCGGCGGCGACCCCTCACGTCCGGACACCTGCCGACCGTATCCGTCGCCGAGCGCGCACCCGACCACCGGGAGAAGATGGTGCGATGACCACCGAGGCGGTCCGCCGCACCTTCCGACGGATCCTCTCCGGCGACGAGGAGGGCCAGCCCCCGTGGGTCCGGGCCCTCGGCCAACCCGGTGACGAGGGATGGTTCGGTCCCGGCAGCGCGGTCTGGGAGGTGCACAGCTCGTTGGCGACCCTGGTCGGCGGCGTTCGCGCGTTGATGCTGCAGACCTGTCACCCGCTGGCTCTGGCCGGGGTCGAGCAGCACTCGTCGTACCGCACTGACCCGCTGGGGCGGTTGCAGCGCACCAACCAGTTCGTCACGACGACCACGTTCGGGTCGACCGGCCAGGCGGAGGCGGTCACTGCGGCAGTCCGGCAGGTTCACCAGCGGGTCGTGGGAACCGCGCCCGACGGCCGGCCCTACGCGGCGACCGACCCGCGGCTCCTGCTATGGGTCCACCTGGCTCTCACCGACTCGATGCTCGTCGCAGCGCAGCGCTACCACCGGCGCGCCATCGACGCCGATGCCTACGTGGCCGAGATGGCGGTGACCGGGCGGGCCGTGGGGGTCCTCGACCCGCCGCGCAGCGAAGCCGCGCTCAAGGAGGCCCTGGACGGTTTCCGCGGCGAGGTCGCCGGCGGCCCGCAGGCCCGCGAGGTGGCCCGGTTCCTGCAGTGGCCCCACCCGGCGCTCCCGGCCCCCGCGATGCCCGGCTACGTCGTGCTGGCCCGGGCGGCGTCCGACCTGCTGCCGCCGTGGGCACCCCGGCTCCTGGGGATGTCGGACCGACCATCGGTGGTGCGGGCCGCGGATGCCGCCGCATGCACGACGATGCTACGCGCGCTGCAGGCTGTCCTGGGACCCCGCTCGATGGCGGTCACGCTCGCCTACCAGCGGATCGGCGTGCCAGTGGACTAGCGGCCCTACCGCGATGCTTCGGCCTTCGATGAGATGAAGGCGTGAAGCTCTTCCGGCGCCTGCTGTGGACCATCCTGACGGTCGCGCTCGTCCTTGCCGTCGTGTTCTTCGTCGGGGGCGGTTGGTACTTCTCCGGGCAGATCGACCGTGACCTGCTCGATGCGAGCGACAGAGCCACCACCTACGAGCTGCAGGTGAACCCGGTCGGGCAGGGCAACGTCCGGATCGAGGGCACCGCGTCCGACCCGTTGCCGGAGGTCCTCACCACAGACGCCGTCTACGGGGCACGCAGCCCGAAGGGTGAGCGGATCGTCGTCACCGCGGTCGTGCAGGTCGGTGACGAGTGGGTCGTCCGCCAGGTCGCAGCCAACGACGGCGAGCAGTTCTGGAACGCCGACGCCACGCCCGTGCCGACAGCAACCAGCTCCAGTGTCGAAGGTGCGGCCGACCTCTACCGCGAGGTCTGGGAGACCCCCAAGGACATCGGACTCAGCTACCGCGACGTCGTGGTCGAGGCCCCGGACGGCCCCCTGCCGGCCTGGGAGGTCCCCGCGCTGGCCCACGGCGGGGGCTCCGCCGGCGACACCTGGGCGGTCATGGTGCACGGCAAGGGCGGCACTCGGGCCGAGCCGCTGCGGTCACTGATCACCGTCACGCACAACGGCATGGACGCCCTGCTCGTCACCTACCGCAACGACACCGGCGTGTTCACGTCCGACGGCGAGCAGTACGCCTACGGAGTCACCGAGTGGCGTGACCTCGAGGCCTCCGTCCAGTACGCCCTCGACCAGGGCGCCTCTGATGTCGTCCTCTTCGGCTACAGCCTGGGTGGCGCCCTCACGGCCGCATTCCTGGAGAACAGCCCGCTGGCCGTCAACGTGGCGGCAGTGGTCCTGGACTCTCCGATGCTCGACGTCAAGCAGACGGTGTACCACGGTGCGGACCAGCGCAGCCTGCCCGTCGTCGGCCTGCCGATCCCCGACGCGCTCACCTGGAGCGCGCTGCAGATCTCGCGGCTTCGCTTCGGGACCGACTGGTACGACGCCGACTACCTCGACGACACCTCATGGGTGACCCAGCCCACGCTGGTGTTCCAGGGCGCCGATGACGGCACGGTCCCGCCGACCACGAGCGAGCAGCTTGCCGGGGCCGAACCGGAGCTGGTGACCCTGGTCCTGACCGAGGGCGCGGACCACGTCGCCTCGTGGAACATCGACCCGTCCCGCTACGACGCGGCCCTGAGGGACTTCCTGACCACATCGGTGCCCGCGAGCTGACCGGACGAGGCCGCCGGTCGAGCTACGCGGTGGTGTCGATGATGACCAGCCTGGTCTCGGTCATCTCCCGGATCGAGTAGGCCGGACCCTCACGGGTGTTGCCCGAGTCACGGATGCCGCCGTAGGGCATCTGGTCGGCCCGCCAGGTCGGGACCTCGTTGACCAGGACCCCGCCGAAGTCGAGCGTGCGCACCGCCTCGAAGGCGGTCGACACGTCACGGGTGAACACCGCGGCCTGCAGCCCGTAGGCCGTGTCGTTGGCGAGCTCCAGGCCCTCCTGGAAGGAGTCGATCGCCTGGATCGTCACGACCGGGCCGAAGACCTCCTTCAGGCACACGAGCATGTCCGGCTTGGCGTCCGCGATGACCGTGGGAACCAGGACCCCGTGGTCGTCGATGGTGCCGCCCGCGACGATCCGCCCCCCCTGCTGCACCGCGTCGTCGACCCAGCCCTTGACCCGGTCCCGCTCGTTCTGGGAGATCAGCGCCGAGACGTCGGTCGCCTCGTCCATCGGGTCACCGACCACCAGCGACCCGACCAGTCCACCGAGGTAGTCGGTGAACTGCGTCGCGACACTGCGGTGCACCAGGACCCGCTGGGTGGAGATGCACGACTGCCCGGCGTGGGAGAAGCCGGCGATCTTGATCTTGTCGGCCGCCTTCTTCCAGTCGCCGTCCTCAGCGATCACGACGGGGGCGTTGTTGCCGAGCTCGAGTCCGACGTGCTTGCGCGGAGCGCGTGACTTGATCCCCCAGCCGACCTCCGGCGAGCCGGTGAAGGTGATCAGCGCGATGTCGGGGTGGTCGACGATGGCGTTGCCCACGACCGAACCGGGGCCGGTGATGACCGACAGGTAGGACGCCGGGAGTCCGCACTCCTCGATCAGCATCCAGGCCAGGGCGATCGCACTGAACGGCGTCTGTCCGGCTGGCTTGAGGACGACCGGGTCACCGGCGGCGATGGCCGGCGCGAGCTTGTGGGCCACCAGGTTGAGCGGGAAGTTGAACGGGCTGATCGCGCCGACGACCCCGATCGGCACCCGCAGGGTGAAGGCGAGCTTGCCGTCTGCTCCGGGGGCCGCCTCCAGGGGGACGACCTCCCCGACCAGGGTGCGCGCCTCGACGGCTGCGAACGTGAAGGTGCCGGCGGCCCGCTCGGCCTCCACGCGCGCGGTCCTGATCGGCTTCGCGGCCTCGCGGGCGATGATCTGGGCGAAGTACTCCTTGCGCTCGCGCAGGAGCTCGGCCGCCTTGTCGAGGACGGCCGCACGCTGCCAGGGCGCCAGGGGCTCCTCGCTCAGCGCCGTGCGGGCAGCGGCCACGGCCCGGTCGACATCGCCGTCGGACCCGACCGGGACCCGGCCGAGCAGCGACCCGTCGAACGGCGAGCGCACCTCGCTCGCGCTCGATCCGACGAACGCCGCTCCGGCGAGCGGGACGGCGACGACCTCGTCGGTCGGCAGGTGGACGCGGGGCTGGTCACTCATGGCAGTTCCTCCGTGGGCGTGCGCTCACGGCGAGTCTGCCGCATCAGCTGCGACGCGCCGCCAGGGGACCACTGAGCGGACCCGCCACCTGGCCGGTGAGGGCTGCCACCCGATCGTCGTCGACCGTGGTGAAGAAGCCACCCACGACGTCCTCGACGTGGTCGAGGGAGTCACCGCAGAAAAGCAGCGGCTGGTAGTGGGTGATGTCGTAGGTCTGCACGCCCATCGCGGCGATGTCGAGCGGGCGCAGGTCGGCCGTCACGAACTCCTCGATCTCGCCGTAGCTGGACAGAAGGCCCGCGCCGTACGCCTTGGGCGCACCGTGCTCGCGCAGCACGCCGAACTCCAGGCTGAACCAGAAGACCTTGCTGACGAACTCCAGTGCCGCCGGCGACTCGACCCGACGCGCGGCCTGCCCCGCCGCGACGTACAGGGCGGCGAGCCGGGGGCTGGCGAGCGTGGTCGCGTGCCCGATCACCTCGTGCACGACATCGGGCTCAGGGGTGTAGAGCGGCTGCGACGGGTGGCGCAGGTACTGGGTGGACCAGAAGACCCGGTCGGACAGCGAGCCGTAGAACTCCCGCAGGGGGACCAGCCCGGCCGCGGGCTGGTACCGGAAGCCGCTGTGCGCCGACAGCAGTGCGGTGACCTCGGTGAGCTGAGGCACGTGGTCGACCGGGAGCCCGAGCCTCAGACCGGCCTCGACGACCTCGTCGGGCGCGAGCCTTTGGTGCTTGGCCGCCAGCTCGGCGGCGACGAGGGCCCAGACGCGGTGCTCCTCGTCGGTGTAGGCGATCGTCGGCGCCGGCTCACCCGGCTGCCAGTCCAGCGCCGCCGAGGCGATCGCGTTGCGTCGCTGCCGGTAGGTGACGTCGCTGAACCCCGGGTGGTCGTCGGCCAGGTGGACGGTGACGCCGTCGTCCCCCACGGTGACCGGCGCGTACAGCTGGCCCTCTTCGAACATGGGGGAAGGGCAGCACTGACGGCGGGCTGAGGCAAGACACGAGTGACTCGGCGCGCAGGCTGTACAGATCGTCCAGAGTCCACCCACTAGCGCTGGTCATCATGCACAGTGACCTGCGGCAGCGGGTGAGTGTCCCCGGCGGCGCTACCCGAGCCCCACCGCGTCGAGGATGTAGGCAGCCACCTCGGCCTCGTAGGCCAACGCAGCGTAGCGACCCTGGGGCCCGGTGTGCCCACCCTCGCCGGTCTCGACCCGGAACAGCAGCAGGCCGTTGGTGCCGTCGTCGGTCGCCCGCAGCTTGGCCACCCACTTGGCCGGCTCGTGCACCGACACCCGCGGGTCGTTCAGGGCGCCGGTCACCAGCAGTGCCGGACGGTCCCCCTCGGGGACGTTGTCGTACGGCGAGTACGCCATGAGCCAGGCGAACTCCTCCGGCTTGCGAGGATCGCCCCACTCGTCCCACTCAGCGGCGGTCAGGGGGAGGTCGGCGTCGAACATGGTGGTGACGACGTCGACGAAGGGAACCTCGGCGACCACCGGCCCGCCAACGGTCCGGACGCGTCGAGAAGACCGCGCCCTGGAGGAGCCCCCCGGCGCTGAGCCCGCGGGAGACGATCCGGGTGCCGTCGACGATCCCGTCGGCGTCCAGGGCGTCCGCGACGTCGACGAAGTCGTCGAAGGTGTGCACCTTGGCCGACAGGCAGCCTTCGAGCCACCAGCGTCGGCCCCGTTCACCACCACCGCGGATGTGGGCGTGGACGTACACCATGCCGGCATCCAGCAGACTGGCCAGCGCCGGCTCGAAGCCCGGCCACCACGCACTCTCGTACGCCCCGTACCCGTACAGCAGGGCCGGCGCCGAACCGTCGAGCGGGGTGTCGTCACGCCGCACCACCGTGACCGGGATGCTCACCCCGTCGCGTGCCGTGACCTCGATCCGGTCGACCAGGTAGCGGCTGGGGTCGTACGTCGGCACCTCGACCCGCTTGGCTAGGGTGCGTTCTCCGGTGGCCAAGGACACCGAGTACCACGACCGCGGCTCGACGTCGGACTCCACCTCGACCAGGACCGCGTCGACGTCGGCCTCCTCGTTGGGGCCCAGCGTGAGCAGTCCCGCGGTCACGCCCGAGGTGATGTCGAGCCCCGCGCCGGACGGCAGCACGTCGTCGAGCTCGGCGAGCTCCACGATGCGCAGGACCTGCTGGGCGTCGCGGACCAGGCTCAGCACGGCGTGGTGGGCGAACACGTCGACACCGTGGATCCGCTCGTCGGCCCGCTCCGCGACGATCTCGCGCCAGTGGCCACGCCCAGGGTCGGTCGCCGGCGCCCTCATCAGCCGGAACTCGACCGCGTCGTCGTTGGTCGTGATGAGGAGGTCCCCACCGGGCGCCCCGCCTGGTACGTGTGCCACCGAGTACTCCACGCCCCGGCGACGGGGCTCGACCACTCGTGGGGCCGTCGCGGGCGAGGAGGCGTTGACCAGCCACACCTCGCTGGTGTTGCGGCTCATCGAGGTCACCACGACCCACTCACCGGACCGGGTCGCCTCGACGGTGACCTCGAACTGCTCGTCGGGCTCCTCGAACACCAGGACGTCGCTCGTCGACGGCGTGCCGAGCGAGTGCCGCCAGACCTGGTAGGGGCGGTACAGGGCATCGTTGACGGTGTAGAAGAAGTCCGTGGCGTCGGCGCTCCAGGCACCGGTGTAGTACGTGTGGGTCACCAGGTCGGGGAGGTCCTCGCCGGTCCCCAGGTCACGGAAGCGCAGGTCGTAGACCTCGTCCCCGTCGTGGTCGAAGGAGTACGCCAGGAGCCGCCCGTCCGGACTGACGAGTCGGACGCCCAGCTCGACGAAGTCGTGCCCCGCGGCCAGCGCGTTCTCGTCGAGCAGGACGACCCCGTCCCCGTGTGGGTCGTCGGCCGGCGTGCGACGCAGCTGCCGGTACTCCATCCCCGGGACGGTGCTCGTGAAGTACCAGAACCCGCCCTCACGCCAACGTGCCGACTCGTCGTCGGGAGCCACGCGAGCGGTCATCTCGGCCAGCAGGCGGTCGCGCAGCGGGACCAGCGGGCGGACCGCCTCGTCGTAGTACGCCCGCTCCTGCTCCAGGAAGGCCAGCGACTCCGACGACGTCTTGTCCCGAAGCCACGCATACGGGTCGTCGCGCTCAAGCCCGTGGGCCCGGTGGACGTGCGGATGCCGCGGTGCGCGCGGCGGGGGGCTCGAGGGGGTGGTGACCATGCGGCGACGGTAACGGATTGGCACCAATCCCTGAACTGCGACACAGGACCTCACTAGGTTGCTGCTCACAGGCCGCGCGTCCACCCCCAGACTGTCCATACCGGACGCCGCGGTGGCTGACGTGCACGGCGGCAGAAGTTCGGCAACCCTGGCCCGTAGACCTGATCGGGAGCGACACACAGATGGTGAAGTCACGACTTACCGCCGGCACGCTGGCCCTGATGGTGGCCCTGGGGCTGCCGGTCGGCATCGCCGCCGCCGAGGACACGCCGTCCCCCAGCGCGACGCCCAGCTCGGGGGACACGGTGTTCAGGGTCGGGGTGCTCCAGGACGTCGACTCGCTGAACCCCTACAAGGGCATCACGGCGGCCGCCTACGAGATGTGGGGGTTGATGTACGACACCCTCACTGGCTACAGCGCCACCGACTTCGCACCCGAGCCACGGCTGGCCGAGTCGTGGGAGAACTCGGCCGACGGTCTGACCTGGACCTACCAGATCCGACAGGGAGTGACCTTCAGCGATGGGGAGCCGCTGACTGCTGACGACGTCGCCTACAGCTTCAACCGGGTGCTCGACGGAAAGATCGAGAAGACCAACTACGGCAGCTACGTCGCCCAGATCAAGACCGTCGAGGCCACCGACGACTCCACGGTGGTCATGACGCTGAAGAAGCCCACGCCGATCATGGAGCGACTGGCCGTCCCGATCGTGCCCGAGCACATCTGGAAGCAGATCGACGACGACGAGATCCGCAAGTACACCAACGAGCCGGGCTCCGACCCGCAAGGCGGGGTGGGCAGCGGACCGTTCGTGCTGTCCGAGGCGAGCGAGGGGCAGTACTGGACCTTCACCCGCAACGACGGCTACTGGGGCGGTCCGGCAAACATCGACGGCGTGGAGTTCCGCCTCTACCGCAACGCCGACGCGATGGTGCAGGCACTCAAGAACGGCGAGATCGACTTCGCCGACGACCTCGAGCCCAACGTGTTCGCCTCCCTGGAGGGCGCCGACAACATCGAGGCCCGCGAGTCGGTGTACTACGGCTTCAACTACCTGACCATGAACGGTGGGGCTGCCCTGACCGACGGCACCCCGATCGGCGACGGCCACCCCTCGCTGAAGGACCCGCAGGTGCGGCTGGCGATCCACTACGCCGTCGACAAGGACGCCCTGGTCCAACGAACCCTCGACGGGCGAGGGGCACCGGGAACCTCCGTCATCCCCCCGCTGTACCCGGATCACTACGAGCCGTCCGAGCCGGTCACCTACGACCCGGCGAGGGCCAACCAGATCCTCGACGACGCCGGCTACACCAAGGGCCCCGACGGGATCCGCACGATGCCCGACGGCTCCGACCCGCTCGTCTACCAGCTGTACGCGCGGTCGAACTCCGAGACCTCCAAGACCACCATCCAGTTCCTGCAGGGGTGGCTGAAGGACATCGGGATCGACTCCGACGTCGACACCGTGTCGGAGAGCCGGCTGTACGAGATCGCCGGTGAGGGAACCTTCGACATGTACGAGTGGGGCTGGGTGGTCGAGCCCGACCCCGACTACCAGCTGTCGACCTTCACCTGCGGGCAGCGCAACTACGAGTGGACCGACGGCGTCGTCTACGCCGGGCTCAACGACAGCTTCTACTGCAACAAGCAGTACGACGAGCTGTACGAGCAGCAGGCAACCGAGATCGACCCCGAGGCTCGCACCGAGATCGTCAAGAAGATGCAGCAGATGGTCTACGACGCGAACGCCTACATCGTGACCCAGTACTACGACTACCTGCAGGCCTACCGCACCGACCGGTTCACCGGCTTCGTCCCGCAGCCGGACCCCGACGGGGCGATCCTGTTCCAGTACGGCACCTTCTCCTACCGCAACATCACCCCGGTCACCGAAGAGGGCGCCAGCTCCGGAAACGCCACGAACATCGGCCTGATCGTGGGTGGGGCAGCCGCGGCAGCCCTGCTGGTCGGCGTGGTCGTGTGGCTGGGTACCCGGTCGCGCCGGTCCAACGACGCAGACGTGGAGTAGCGGTTGGTGGTCGACGGGAGCGCGGTCACCGGGGCCGGGGCGGCTCCGACCGGCGCGAAGACGTCTCGGCGCAGCACGGCCAGTGGCGGCCTGGCTCGGTTCACCGCGCGCAGACTCGCAGCGGCAGCGGGGACGATGGTCTTCGTCTTCGTGTTCAACTTCTTCCTCTTCCGGATGCTGCCCGGCGACCCGGCCGCCCAGTACCGCGGGGTGCGGGGGATCTCCTCGGAGGAGCTCGCCCAGATCCGGGCCGAGCTGACCGCCCCTCTGCCGCAGCAGTTCTGGGGCTACCTGAAGGACCCGTTCGGCCTGGACGCCATCTCGACCGGGTTCGGCCGACCGGTGTGGGAGCTGATCGGGGGGCGGATGTGGCCGACCCTGATCCTGATCGGTGCGTCGACCCTGGTCGCGACGGCGGTCGGGGTGTGGATCGGGATCCGGGCCGGCTGGAACCGGGGCAGCCGCTTCGACAAGACCTCCACGGGGGTCACGTTGTTCTTCTACGCGACGCCTGAGTTCTGGCTCGGGCTGCTCCTGATCCTGCTGTTCTCCACCGGGATCGGCCCCTTCCCCGGCATCTTCCCCAGCGGGGGGTTCAAGGACTCCGGGATCGACGCGATGTCCCTCGAGGGTGTCGTGAACATCGCGTACCACACCGTGCTGCCTGCGACGGCGCTGGCGATCGTGTACCTCGCGGAGTACTCCCTCATCATGCGTGCGTCGATGGTCGACGAGCTCGGCCAGGACTACCTGAACACGGCCAGGGCAAAGGGCCTGATGGACCGGCTGGTCCGACGACGGCACGCCGTTCCGAACGCGTCGCTGCCGACGATCACACTCATCTTCCTCAACATCGGGTTCATCATCGGAGGGGCGATCACGGTCGAGACCGTCTTCTCCTACCCTGGCCTCGGCCTGCTGACCTTCGAGGCGATCGAGGACAAGGACTTCGCCGTCATGCAGGCGCTGTTCCTGGTCTTCTCGCTCTCGGTCCTGTTCTTCAACATGGTGGCCGACATCGTGATCGCCGTGATCGACCCGAGGATCAGCCGATGACCGAGGTGACCGCACCAGCCATCGCCTCAGCACGCGCCGTCGCCTGGACCAGGCGCCGCGCCTCGCTGCGACGGTTCACGTCGGCCTTCCTGGCCCAGAAGGCAGGAGTTGCGGGGGTCGTCCTCCTGGTCATCGTGGTCAGCCTTGCCCTGTTGGCGCCACTGCTCTTCCCGCGGGAGATGCTCGACATCACCCAGACGCTGGACAACCCCGCCCTGGACCCCCCGAGCAGCGAGTTCTGGCTCGGCACCGACGAGAACGGGCGCTCTGTGCTCGCCGTCCTCGTCTGGGCAGCCCAGGTCTCCCTGATCGTCGGGCTCACGGCGTCGATCATGTCGATGGTGCTCGGCACCCTGATCGGGATTGCCAGCGGCCACTACCGCAACTGGTTCGGGGCCCTGATGGAACGGCTCACCGACTGGTTCCTCGTCATCCCGTTCATCCCGCTCGTCATCGTGTTGGCGGCCGTGCTGGAGAACACCGGACTCTTCACCATCATCCTGGTGCTGGGTGTGACCTCCTGGCCGGGGACGTCCCGCCTGGTCCGGGCCCAGACGCTCAGCGTCGAGGGCCGCCCGTACCTCGAGCGGGCCCGCGTGCTCGGGGACAGCGACTGGCAGCAGATGATCCGACACGTGCTGCCCAACGTCATGCCGCTCGTGCTGGCCAACACCACGCTGACCGTGGCCATCGTCATCCTGTCCGAGACGACGTTGTCGTTCCTGGGGCTGGGTCCGGCGTTCCTCGACTCGTGGGGCACCATGCTCGACAAGGCGGTGGGGGCGGGTGCTGCGTCGAGTGGCGCCTGGTGGTACCTGCTGCCGCCCGGCCTGGCCGTCATCGTGATCGTGCTGGCGTTCACGTTGATCGGCCGCGCCCTGGAGGTCGTCCTGAACCCCCGGCTGAAGGAGGGCTGACATGCCGATGCTGGAGATGCGCGACGTGCACGTGACGTACGCCTCCGAGGACGGTCCGGTCCCGGCCGTCCGCGGTGTCGACCTGACCCTCGACAGCGGCGAGGTGCTCGGCATCGCCGGTGAGTCGGGGTGCGGCAAGTCGACCCTCGCCTCCACCGTGCTGCGGCTGTTCCCGAGGGACGCCACCGTCACCGGCGAGGTCCTGCTGGACGGCGAAGACGTCCTGACCATGAACTGGGGGCAGGTGCGTGCAGCCCGGTGGGCCAAGGCGTCGGTGGTGTTCCAGGGAGCCCTGCACTCGCTGAACCCGATCCAGCGGATCAACAAGCAGCTGAGCGAGCCGATCCTGCTGCACGACAAGTCGGCCACGCCGGAGTCGGCGCGGGCCCGCGTCGTCGAGCTGATCGAGCAGGTCGGCCTCCCGGGTCGGCTGGCCGATGCGTACCCGCACCAGATGTCCGGCGGCCAGAAGCAGCGGATCATGATCGCCCTGGCCCTGGCCTGCCGCCCCCAGCTGCTGATCGCCGACGAGCCGACGACCGCCCTCGACGTGATGGTGCAGGCCCAGGTCCTCGACCTGCTTCAGGAGATCGCCAAGGACCACGGGCTCGCCCTGATGATCATCAGCCACGACCTGTCGGTCCTGGCCACGACCTGCGACCGGGTCATGGTGATGTACGCCGGAAAGGTGGTCGAGACCGGACCGGGCAGCAACGTCTTCCGGCGCCCGCAGCACCCTTACACCCGTGCCCTGTCTGCGGCCTTCCCGACGATCGGTGACAGCACCTCGCGGTTCGCTCCCGAGGGACTCCCCGGTGACCCGCCGTTCCCAGGCGAGCTCGCGTCGGGTTGCCCGTTCCGGCCGCGGTGCCCGGAGGCCGAGGACGCCTGCGCGGCGGCCGAGCCGCCGCTGCGCCCGGCGGCCGACGAGCACTTCGCCGCATGCATCCACGTGGCGTCGGTGGTGACCCAGTGAGTGACCCAGTAAGTGACCCAGTGAGTGAACCCGTGGGTGAGGCCTCGAGCCAGCCGGTGATCGAGGTCCGTGACCTCGAGGTGGTCTTCCGGGCCCGGGGCGGCGGTCAGGCGCGAGCCTTGGACGGGGTGAACTTCTCCGTGGCCAAGGGCGAGATCGTCGCGATCGTCGGTGAGTCCGGCTGCGGCAAGACCACCCTGGCCCGCAGCATCCTCGGGTTGGAGCGCCCGGCGGCCGGAGAGGTGCTGCACAACGGCGTTCCCCTGTCGTACCGGGCCAAGGACCTCAAGGCCTACCGGCGCAAGGTGCAGCTGATCCTGCAGGACCCCTCCGGCTCACTCAACCCTCGGCACTCGGTGTACGAGGCGGTCGCCGAAGGACCGCGGGTGCACAAGATGCCCGATGAGCTCGGGCAGGTGCGCAACGCCCTCTCCGAGGCCGGGCTGCGTCCCCCCGAGCGGTTCTTCCTGCGCTACCCCCACGAGCTATCAGGAGGACAGCGTCAGCGGGTGGTCATCGCCGGTGCCCTCGCCCTGGAACCTCAGGTCCTGGTCGCCGACGAGCCGGTGTCGTCGCTGGACGCGTCGGTGCGTGGCGAGATCCTCGCCCTGCTCCTTCGCTTGCGTCAGGAGCTCGGCCTGACGGTGCTGGTCGTGACCCACGACTTCGGGCTGGCGTGGAACATCGCCGACCGGATCGTCGTGATGTACCTCGGCCGGGTCGTCGAGCAAGGTCCCACCGAGGAGGTCCTGGCCAACCCGCAGCACCCCTACACCCAGGCGCTGCTCTCGGTCGTCCCCGAGATCGAGCACCGCGAACCGATCGTGCTCACCGGAGAGCCGCCGGACCCGACCAGGATCCCGACCGGGTGCCGGTTCCACCCGCGCTGCCAGTCGCTGGCCGACGGTTCGGCAGCCGCGGCAGGGGTGGCCGACCACTGCGCCGCGGCAGACCTGCCGGTCCTTCCCGCGATCAGCGAGCACAGGTGCGCCTGCTGGCTCACGTCGAGCGGGCGAGCCGACCGTACCGAGTCAGCAGCGTCGTCAGGTCACTGACCGGGAGCGCGTGCAGGGTGTTCCCGGAACGCCCCTTTGTCGTGCGCGCCTGGAGCATCGAGTTGAGCACGGCCTCCTCGGTGGCGTCGACGACGGCGGCGAAGAAGTCGTCGAGGGCGCTGCCGCGGACCGGGGGGACAGCGGGTGACCCACCGCGCCGGGTCCGCTGACCGGTTCCGAACGCGACGAATATCTCACCGGAGCCGTGATGGGCCGTCGAGCCGGTGCGGGCGAGCCCGAGGCCCGCCCGACGGGCCAGCCGGTCGCAGGTCGAGGAGTCGACCGGTGCGTCGGTGCCGACCACCACGATGCACGACCCCTTGGGGCCGGGGTCGATGGCCACCCCGTCGGCGGCCTCGGGGCGCAGGTGGTCGCCCACCCGCACGCCGTCGACGGTGAGCCGCTCGGCCTCACCGAAGTTGGACATGAGCAGCACCCCGAGGGTGTGCCCGGAGGGCAGCACCCGTGACGACGTGCCGATCCCGCCCTTCCAGCCCAGGCACTGCATGCCGGTTCCAGAACCCACGGCTCCCTCGGCGGGTGGCTGGGCGGCCCCAACGCTCGCTCGGGCGGCCTCGAGCGCCGCACGCACGTCGTCGACCGTGACCTGCATCCGGCGAGCGTCGTTGAGGAAGGAGTCGTCGCACTCCCCCACGACGGGGATCACCACCTCGTCGGCTCCGACCAGCGGGTTCTCCTCGATCATCAGCCCGCACGCGGCGTCGTACACCCGGCCCAGCTGCATGGTCGACGTGAGGAAGACCGGGGTCTCGAGCAGCCCCCACTCGCGTCCTCCCAGCAGACCGGTGACCTCACCGGCCCCGTTCAGGACGGCCGACCCGAACGGAACGGGCCGGACAAAGGTCTCCCCGCCCGGGTCGACGACGGTGACGCCCGTGCGGGCCACCCCGCGCCCCGCCGGTGGGTCCGGTTCGTCACGCACCACGGTGGAGTGCCCGACCCCGACCCCGGGGACGTCGAGCAAGGAGTTGGTGGGCCCCACGGGAAGTGGGCCGATGGCGAGTCCGATGTCACGCGCACGAGGCATGCGTGCCAGCATGCCGCACATGAGCGTGAACGAGCCCCTGGACATGACCGTGGTGTGGTCGGAGTCGAGCCTGCTCCACGACCCGAAGGCCGAGGTCTGGCTCGGGGTCGCCATCGCCGGCACCGAGCTGAAGGAACGCCCGCAGGTGATCCGGCTCGCAGCCGAGGAGGCCGGTGCACGGATCTTGGACGCAGCACCCCACGACGACACCGTGCTGCGACAGGTCCACGACGACGGCCTGCTCGGCTTCCTGCGGGACGGGTACGACGAGTGGGTGGCCGACGGCTTCCTCGACGACCCCGGCCAGGACCGGATCGTCCCCTACGTGTTCCCCACGCCGGGGATGCTGTCGGGACTCCCGCTGCGCCGCCCGGCCGGGGTGCACGGTCGGGCCGGTCGCTACGGGTACGACACCATGACCCTCATCGGGCCCGGCACCTGGGAGGCGGCCCGTGGAGCCGTCGACGTCGCCCTGACCGCCGTCGACCGCAGCCTGGCCGGCGAGCCGGTGGTGTACGGGATCTGCCGTCCTCCCGGGCACCACGTGACGCGTGACTCCTACGGCGGCTCGTGCTACCTGAACAACGCGGGAGTTGCCGCGCAGGCGCTGCGCAACGGCGGCCATGAGCGGGTCGCGGTCATCGACATCGACGCCCACCACGGCAACGGCACGCAGATGCTCTTCTACGACCGCGCCGACGTCTTCTACGGTTCCCTGCACATCGACCCGGGGTGCGGCTGGTTCCCGCACTACATGGGCTTCGCCGACGAGCGCGGACGTGGCGCCGGCCTCGGAACGAACCGCAACCTCCCCCTGGCGCCGGAGACACCGGATGACCCGTGGCTCACCGGTCTCGAGTCGATCGTCGCCGACGTCGCCGGCTTCGGCGCCTCCGCGGTCGTCGTCTCGCTCGGCGTCGACGCGGCTGCGGCCGACCCGGAGAGCCCCCTTCGGATCACCCACGACGGCTACCGGGCCGCGGGTTCGCTGATCCGGCAGCTCGGTGTCCCTGTGGTGGCGGTCCAGGAGGGTGGGTACCACCTTCCGACGCTCGGTTCGCTGGTGCTCGCAACGTTGCACGGGCTTCGGGGCTGACCGTGCCGGGCGTCGACGGCGACCTCCCCGCCACCGCCACCGGCCCCGAAGCCGGCGCTGCGGTGCAGGTCGATGCGCTCACCAAGTCGTTCGGAAACGTCGTCGCGCTCGACGGACTGTCCTTCCGGGCCGAGCCCGGCTCCGTCACCGGCTTCCTCGGCCCCAACGGCGCGGGAAAGACGACCACCTTGCGCACCCTGGTCGGTCTCGTGCGCCCGAGCGCCGGTGTGGCCCTGGTCGCCGGACGTCGGTTCGCCGACCTGCCCGACCCGTGCGGGATGGTCGGGGCCGCGCTGGACAGCGGGGGCTTCCACCCCGGGCGGACGGCCCGCAACCACCTGCGCGTCGTCACCCTGCAGGCCGGTCGCGGGGGTCGTGCGGGTGCGAAGCGGGTCGAGGACCTGCTCGTGCAGGTGGGCCTGGCCGACGTGGCCGACCGTAGGGTCGCCGGCTTCTCCCTGGGCATGCGGCAACGGCTCGGGCTGGCCACCGCACTCGTCGCCGACCCACAGGTGCTGCTGCTCGACGAGCCGGCGAACGGGCTCGACCCGGAGGGCGTGGCCTGGCTGCGCGGGTTCCTGAGGTTCCTCGCCGACGACGGTCGCACGGTGCTGGTCTCCAGCCACGCGCTTGCCGAGGTGGCCCAGATCGCCGACGACGTCGTGATCATCGACCGCGGCCGGCTGGTCCGTGCCGCGCCGCTCCACGAGCTGCTCGCCGACCAGGCGACGACCGTGCTCGTCCGTTCACCCCAGGCCGACGATCTTGCGGTCGCACTCGCCGCCCTCGGGCACCGCGCCGAGCCCCCAGCAGACGCCGGGCCGGGCGACACGCTCGCGGTGCACGGTGCCTCGGCCGCCGAGGTCGGTGACATCGCCGCCCGCGCCGGCATCGCCGTCCACTGGCTCGTCGACGAGCAGCCCGACCTCGAGTCGGTGTTCCTGCGCCTCGTCGAGGAGTCACGCGACGGGAGCCGCAGATGAGGGGCCTGCTGCGCCAGGTGCGGGTCGAGCTCCGCAAGACCGCGACCACCCGGGCCGTCTGGGGGCTGCTGCTGGGCTTCCTCGTCCTCACCACGGTCAACGTGGTGGCCCAGGTCCTGGCGAGCGACCAGGCCCCGGCCCAGCAGGGCATCCCAGCGCTGGACTCCCCCGAGGGGATTCGCAACGTGTTCGCCGCCACGTTGCAGGCGGCGGTCTTCACGCTGCTCCTGGGGGTCTTGTCGGTCACCTCGGAGTTCCGCCACGGCACCGCGGTCAGCACCTTCATGGCGGTGCCCCGACGCGGTCGGGTCATCGCGGCCAAGGCGCTCGCCCTGCCGATCGTCGCCGTCGGGTACGCCGCGGCTGGGATCGCGCTCACCGTGGCCATCGCCTGGCCGATGCTGGACTGGAAGGGCGTCACCGTGTCGGCCGACGACCAGGTCCCGCAGATCCTGCTCGGGTGCCTGGTGGCGGTGACCTTGTACGCCGTGCTCGGCGTGGGGTTCGGCGCGCTCGTGCGCAACCAGGTCGCCGCCCTCGCGGTGGCGCTGGTCTGGATGCTGCTCGTGGAGTCCCTGCTCGTCACCTTCGTGCCAGAGGTCGGTCGGTGGCTGCCCGGTGGGGCGGCCTCGGCGATGACACTCGGGCAGCCTATGCGCGGGGGCGAGCTGCTCGGCCAAGGAGCCGGCGCGGCACTGTTCGCCGCCTACGGGATCGTGCTGGCCCTCGTCGGCGCCCGGACGACGGTGCGCCGCGACGTCACCTGAGCCCTCACCACGGGACCACCGCGCGGTCCTCCCAGAGCAGCCCGGTCGAGTCGGGACCGGGGTCCACCGTACGACCGGCGAGCCAGAGGACCGTGTCAGCGCCCTGCTCCGGTGACCTCGGGGCGCTCGCTCCCCCCAGGTCGGTCCGGCAGTGGCCGGGGCAGACCACGTCGGCGAAGACACCACGCCGGCCGAAGCCGAGCTCGGCGGCCAGGTTGCGGGTGTAGGCGTTCAGCGCACTCTTGCTGACCCGGTAGGGAGCCAGGCCACCGGCGAGTCCCGGTCCGGTGAACCGACCCAGGCAGGCGGACACGTTGATGATCCGCCCGTCGCGTCGCTCGACCATGCCCGGCGCGAAGGTGCGCACCATCCGGACCGGACCCTCGAGGTTGGTCCCGAGGACCCGTCGCCACTCGGCGTCGTCTGCGCGCAACGACTTGGCCATCCGCTCACTCATCACCCCAGCTGCGTTGACGAGCACGTCGACCTCCGCGAGGGGGCCGAGACGCTGGGGCAGCTCTCGCACGGCCTGGTCGTCGGACACGTCGCAGGCGAACCCGACGACGTCGAGCCCGTCGTCCACCAGCTCACGGGCAGTCACCGAGACTCGCTCTTCGTCGCGCGCCACGATGACGACGGTCGCCCCCGCCTCAGCCAGCCCGGTTGCCACCGCGCGCCCGATCCCCCGGGAACCTCCGGTGACCAGCGCGACCTGACGGGACGATGGCATGGCTCCACCGTGCCGGGTCCGGACCGATCCGCAACTCGGCGGTGCGCGGCCCGACGCCGTCAACCGGTCTAGGCTGAGGGCACCGACCGTCGATGCGAGGACCTGTGACCACTCAACCGCAGCAGACCAGTCGATCCGCGGAGTTCGGGCCCAACCAGTGGCTGGTCGACGAGCTGTACCAGCAGTACCTCGCGGACCCCTCGTCGGTCGACCCGGCGTGGCACGGGTTCTTCGACGACTACCGGCCTTCCGAGGCGAGCGCAGCGGCCTCCCGGGTGCCGACCCCGCCACCGGACGCCACCGCAGTGACCATCACCCCCGTGGCCCCCGCTCCGGTCACTCCCGTGCCTGCGCCCGCTCCGGCCCACCCGGCTCCCGCCCAGCCTGCTCCGACGCCGACCGCTGCCGGCCCCATCGCCCCGGTCCCGCCACCTCCCGCCGGGTCCGACACCACCGTCCTGCGCGGGCCGGCGGCGCGGGTCGTCACCAACATGGAGGCCTCGCTCGCGGTTCCGACCGCGACGAGCGTTCGCTCGGTCCCCGCGAAGCTCCTGATCGACAACCGCACCGTGATCAACAACCACCTGCGCCGCAGCCGCGGCGGCAAGATCTCGTTCACCCACCTGATCGGGTGGGCGCTGGTGCAGGCGCTCGACACCATGCCGGAGATGAACGCCTCCTACGGCGAGGTCGAGGGCAAGCCGGTCGTGATCCGCCCTGAGCACCTGAACCTCGGCCTGGCCATCGACCTGGCCAAGGACGACGGGAGCCGTCAGCTGGTCGTCCCGAGCATCAAGGCCGCCGACCTGATGGACTTCACCCAGTTCTGGGCCGCCTACGAGGACATCGTGCGCCGGGCCCGCAGCGCCAAGCTCACCGCCGACGACTTCGCCGGAACGACCATGAGCATCACCAACCCCGGGACGATCGGCACGGTCCACTCGGTGCCAAGGCTGATGCAGGGCCAGGGCGCCATCATCGGGATCGGCGCACTGGAGTACCCGGCCGAGTACCAGGGGGCATCCTCGGAGACCCTCGCCAGGCTGGCGGTCAGCAAGGTGGTCACGCTCACCTCGACCTACGACCACCGGATCATCCAGGGCGCTCAGTCCGGGGACTTCCTGCGCCGGGTACATGCCCTGCTGCTCGGTGACGACGACTTCTACGACACCATCTTCGGCGCCTTGCGGATCCCCTACGAGCCGATCCGCTGGGTGTCCGACATCACGGCCTCGCACGAGGACGACATCAACAAGACGGCGCGGGTGCAAGAGCTCATCCACGCCTACCGCGTGCGTGGCCACCTGATGGCCGACACCGACCCTCTGGAGTACGAGCAGAGGCGGCACCCCGACCTCGACCTGGTCAACCACGGGCTGACCCTGTGGGACCTCGACCGCGAGTTCGCCACCGGGGGTTTCGGCGGCCAGCCGCTCATGCAGCTGCGCGACATCCTCGGCGTCCTGCGTGACTCCTACGCCCGCACGGTCGGGATCGAGTACATGCACATCCAGGACCCCGACCAGCGCCGGTGGATCCAGGAGCGGGTCGAGCGCCCCCACGAGCGCCCCAGCCAGGACGAGCAGCTGCGCATCCTGCGCCGGCTCAACGGTGCCGAGGCGTTCGAGACCTTCCTGCAGACCAAGTACGTGGGCCAGAAGCGCTTCTCCCTCGAGGGCAGCGAGTCGGTCATCCCCCTGCTCGACGAGATCCTGACCGAGGCGGCGCAGGCCGGCCTGCACGAGGTCACCGTCGGCATGCCCCACCGTGGCCGGCTGAACGTGCTGGCCAACATCGTCGGCAAGAGCTACGGCCAGATCTTCCGGGAGTTCGAGGGTAACCTCGACGTCCACGCGGTGCAGGGGTCCGGGGACGTCAAGTACCACCTCGGCGCCGCGGGCACGTTCAAGGCGGCCGACGGCTCGACGGTCGCCGTCTCGCTCGTCTCCAACCCCAGCCACCTCGAGGCGGTCGACCCGGTCCTGGAGGGCTTCGCCCGGGCCAAGCAGGACATCCTCGGACTGGGCGAGCACGGCTTCACCGTCCTCCCCCTGCTGCTGCACGGCGACGCGGCCTTCGCCGGGCAGGGAGTGGTGGCCGAGACCCTGGAGCTGTCCCAGCTGCGGGGGTACCGCACGGGCGGCTCCATCCACGTCGTCGTGAACAACCAGGTCGGGTTCACCACCGCTCCGGCCGCCGCGCGCTCCAGCGTGTACGCGACCGACGTCGCCCGCACCGTGCAGTCCCCCATCTTCCACGTCAACGGTGACGACCCTGAGGCGGTCGTGCGCGTGGCCCAGCTCGCCTTCCAGTTCCGTCAGGCGTTCAAGAAGGACGTCGTCATCGACCTGATGTCCTACCGGCGCCGCGGGCACAACGAGGCCGACGACCCGTCGCTGACCCAGCCTCTGATGTACAACGTCATCGACGCCAAGCGATCGGTGCGCAAGCTGTACACCGAGGCCCTGGTCGGGCGCGGGGACATCTCCGTCGAGGAGGCCGAGCAGGCGCTGCGTGACTACCAGCAGCAGCTGGAGAAGGTCTTCACCGAGACCCGTGGCTCCGGCGAGGACTCACCCGACATCGAGCCCGTCACCGAGGTCGAGCAGCGCGGTGAGGTCACCCTGGCCCCCCAGACCCCCGAGCGCGACGTTCCGACGGCTGTGGAGCGTTCGGTGATCGACGGCGTGGTCGACACGCAGCTGAACCTGCCCGAGGGATTCTCCGTGCACCACCGGCTGGCCCCGCAGCTGCAGCGACGTGCGCAGATGGTCACCGACGACACGATCGACTGGGCCATGGGCGAGACGCTCGCCATCGGGTCGCTGCTCGCCGACGGAGTGTCCGTGCGCCTCGCCGGACAGGACTCCCGCCGCGGCACCTTCGGGCAGCGGCACATGGTCATCATCGACCGCAACAGCGGGTGGGCCTACAAGCCGTTGAAGCGCATGTACGAGAAGGGCTCTCGGCTGTACGTGTACGACAGCCCGCTCAGTGAGTTCGCCGCCGTCGGATTCGAGTACGGCTACTCGGTGGCGCGACCCGACGCCCTGGTCATGTGGGAGGCGCAGTTCGGCGACTTCGTCAACGGCGCCCAGACGATCATCGACGAGTTCATCTCCTCCGGAGAGCAGAAGTGGGGCCAACGGTCCAGCGTCGTCCTCCTGCTTCCGCACGGCTACGAGGGGCAAGGTCCCGACCACTCGTCCGCGCGCATCGAGCGGTTCCTGCAGATGGGGGCGCAGGACAACATGACCATCGCCAACCTCACGACGCCAGCCAACCTCTTCCACCTGCTCCGGTGGCAGGCGCTGTCGCCGGTTCGACGTCCTCTCGTGCTGTTCACGCCGAAGTCGATGCTGCGCAACAAGGCGGCGGTCAGCGCGACGGCCGACTTCACCAGCGGTCACTTCCGTCCCGTCATCGACGACGAGAGCGTCGACCAGTCCGAGGTGCGCAAGGTGGTGCTGTCGACCGGCAAGGTCTACTACGACCTGGCCGCCTACCGCGACAAGCACGGCATCACCGACACCGCGCTGGTGCGCGTCGAGCGGCTGTACCCCCTGCCCGCCCAGCCGGTCTTCCACGCCATCGCCAAGTACGGGGACGCCGAGCTACGCTGGGTCCAGGAGGAACCGGCGAACCAGGGAGCCTGGCCCTTCGTGGCGCTGAACCTCGCCGAGGCGCTGGGTCACTCCCTGACCCGAGTCTCCCGACCCGCGAGCTCCGCCCCGGCCGGCGGTTCGCACCAGTCGCACGAGCGCGAGCAGCGGGAGATCGTCGAAGCGGCCTTCGCCTGACATGTACTTCACCGACCGCGGCATCGAGGAGCTGCAGCAGCGACGGGGCGACGAGCAGGTGAGCCTGGACTGGCTGGCCGAGCGGTTGCGCGAGTTCGTCGACCTGAACCCGGACTTCGAGACGCCGGTCGAGCGGCTCGCCACCTGGCTCGCCCGCCTCGACGACGACCCGGACGACCCGTCATGAGTCCGCTGGCCGGGCGTCGGCTGCTGGTCACGGGTGCGACGGGCGGGCTCGGGCCGGTGGCCTGCGCGGCAGCTGCTGCTGCTGGCGCCTCGGTCCACCTCGTCGGCCGCGACCCGACCGCACTCGCCGGGCTCGCGGCCGAGCTGGGCCCCGCGGTGGCCGGGTCCCACCCCGTCGACCTGATCGACCCCACCGCGGTCACTGAGCTGGCGGCGTCCCTCGTCGACGACGTCGACCTCGTGTGGCACCTGGTCGGTGGGTGGCGCGGGGGCCGCCCGGTGCACGAGCAGAGCCTCGACGACTGGGCGCAGCTGTACGACGGGCTCGTCCGCACGACGGTCAACGTCATCCGGGCGTTCACCCCTGCGCTCAAGGCGTCACCGGCAGGTCGGTTCGCGATCGTGTCGTCGCCGCAGGCGCTGGCACCGACGTCGACCAACGCCGCCTACGCAGCGGGCAAGGCCGCTGCCGAGGCTGTCACCCTGGCCCTGGCTGACGAGCTCGCCGGGTGTTCCGCCACGGCGAACATCGTCGTGGTGCCGGCCATCCTCACCCCGCAGATGCGGGCCGCCGACCCGGCCAAGGGCGGCCCCTCCTTCGTGTCCGCCGAGGTGATCGCCGACGCTCTCGTCTACCTGTCCTCCGACGCCGCCGCCACGATGAACGGTCAACGTCTTCGCCTGTACTCCGGGAGCCCTGCATGAGCCAGCGTGGATTCGCCAGCGACAACTACGCAGGGGCGCACCCAGACGTGCTGGCCGCCCTCGCCGAGGTCAACGTGGGCCACGTCACCTCCTACGGCGCCGACCCCACCACGGCCGATGCCGTGAGCCGGTTTCGCGAGCTGCTGGGCGAGCAGGTCGAGGTCTTCTTCGTCTTCAACGGCACCGGCGCGAACGTCGTGGGGCTGCAGGCCCTGCTGCGCACCTGGGAGAGCGTGGTCTGCGCGCGCACCGCGCACATCCACATCGACGAGTGCGGGGCTCCGGAGCGTCACCTCGGGAGCAAGCTGATCGACCTCGAGACGCCGGACGGCAAGCTCACGCCGGACCTCGTCCGATCCACCCACACCGGGATCGGCGACGAGCACCGGTCGCAGCCGAGGGTGGTGTCGATCACTCAGTCCACGGAGGTCGGCACCGTCTACTCCCCCGACGAGATCCGCGACCTCGCCGACACCGCGCACTCCCTCGACATGTACCTGCACATGGACGGCGCCCGGATCAGCAATGCGGCCGCGGGGCTGGGTGTCGAGCTGCGCGAGACCACCGGTGACTGCGGTGTCGACGTGCTCTCCTTCGGCGGCACGAAGAACGGCCTCGTCGGGGGCGAGGCCGTCGTGTTCTTCCGCCCTGACCTCGCCAGCAACGCGCTGTTCATCCGCAAGCAGCAGATGCAGCTGGCCAGCAAGATGCGGTTCATCTCCGCTCAGTTCCTGGCCCTGCTCAGTGACGACCTGTGGCGACACAACGCGTCGCACGCCAACGCCATGGCCCGACGTCTCGCGACCGCGGTCGAGGGCGTCGACGGTGTGGTCCTGACCCAGAAGGTCCAGGCGAACGGTGTCTTCGCCACCCTGCCCGGCGAAGCAGTCAAGGTGCTGCAGGACCAGTTCCACTTCTACGAGTGGGACGAGGCCACCCACGAGGTTCGCTGGATGTGCTCGTGGGACACCACCGAGGACGACGTCGACCGGTTTGCCGCGGCGGTCGGCGAGACCGCACCGAGGTTTGTGTGACCTCGGCCCCTTGAGTTCTGAGCTGTCATCTGCGTACGACACGTCCGGCGGGACCGTGACGGAATCGTGATCATCCGGACGGTGCCGAGCGCCGGGTTTGGTGAAAGTTTCGACCCAGGCGCAACTGTCCTGGTCCGCAGGCCACCAGCTGCGAGGGCAGTCATTCTGTTCGGTTCCGCACCATTGGAAGGAAACTCCTGTGACCCTCTCGACACGACGCCAGATTCTTGCCTTCGCCGCCCTGGGTCTGAGCACCACCCTTGTGCTGGCTGCCTGCGGGGGTAGTGACGATGGCGGCGGGGGAAGCGACGCAGCGGGCGCGTCCCAGAGCTTCGACCCGGCCTCGGTCACTGCCGATGACGCCCTCGCTGCGATGGTCCCCTCGGACATCAGCAGCGACGGAAAGATCCTCTACGGCACCGACGCGTCATACGCACCCAGTGAGTTCTTCGCCGAGGACGGCACCACGATCGTCGGGTTCGACGTCGACCTGGGCGTGGCCATCGCAGCCAAGCTCGGTCTCGACGGGGAGTTCCAGAACGCCAGTTTCGACTCCATCATCGTCGGGGTGAACAAGGGCCGCTACGACGTCGGAATGTCCTCGTTCACGATCACGGCCGAGCGTGAGCAAGAGTCGAAGATGATCAGCTACTACTCCGCCGGCACGTTGTGGGCAGTGGCGTCGGGCAACCCAGCCGACATCACGCCGGACACGGCCTGCGGTCACATCGTGGCCGTGCAGAAGGCAACCGTCCAGGTCGATGACCTCACCGCCCGATCGACGACGTGCACAGACGCCGGCGAAGAACCCATCACCATCCAGCAGTACGTCCAGCAGTCCGAGGCGACCGGGGCGGTTGTGTCAGGCAAGGCAGATGCGGTCTTGGCCGACTCCACAGTCATTGCGTACGCGATCGAGCAGACGAACGGCCAGCTCGAAGGGACAGGTGACATCTACGACTCGGCGCCCTACGGAATCGTCGTCCCGAAGGATGCGTCGGACTTCGCCGAGGCGATCCAGGGTGCGGTCCAGGCCCTGATCGACGACGGTACCTACCAGACCATCCTCGACGGGTGGGGCGTCGGTGACGGTGCCATCACCACGTCTGAGATCAACCCCGTCACTTCGTGACCGCGCCGGTGACGACCGAACCACAACGGCCCGAGGCCATTGAGGCCATTCCGGTTCGGCACCCTTGGCGCTGGGTCGGTGGGGCCTTCATCGCGTTGCTCTTCGCGATGCTGGTGCACAGCATCCTCACGAACCCCAACTGGAACTGGGGGCTCGTCTTCGAGTGGATGTTCGCCGAGCCCATCATCAAGGGCGTCGGGATCACTCTGACGCTGACCGTGCTGTCGATGATCATCGGCATCGTCGGTGGCGTCATCCTGGCCGTGATGCGTCTGTCCCCGAACCCGGTCTTCACCGGGTCGGCATGGGTCTACCTGTGGGTCTTCCGAGGCACACCGATCTACGTCCAGCTGTTCCTGTGGGGCAACTTCATCGCCCTGTACAACGAGCTCGCCCTGGGGATCCCGTTCGGGCCAGAGTGGTTCTCGTTCGACACGAGAACACTCATCCCGGCCTTCGTCGCCGCACTCCTCGGCCTGGGGCTCAACGAGGCGGCGTACCTCGCCGAGATCGTGCGGGCCGGGTTGCTCAGCGTCGACGAGGGCCAGACGGAGGCCGCGACCGCACTCGGCATGAGCCGCGGACAGAGCTTCCGTCGTGTCGTCTTCCCACAGGCGATGCGGGTCATCGTTCCCCCGACGGGCAACGAGACGATCTCGATGCTGAAGACCACCTCCCTGGTGATCGCCATCCCACTGTCGACGGAGCTTCTCTTCCAAGCGCAAGCCATAGGCAACCGGCTGTTCCAGCCCTTCCCCATGGCCATCATGGCCAGCCTGTGGTACCTCGCCCTGACCTCGATCCTGATGGTCGGGCAGTTCTACATCGAACGCCACTACGCCAAGGGGGCCACGCGCAACCTTCCGCCCACGCCCATCCAACGGCTCAAGAGGTCGCTGTCCAGGGGGCGCTCATGACCGAACCAGCCATGGTCAAGGCAGAGAACGTGCACAAGTCCTTCGGCAAGGTCGAAGTGCTCAAGGGCATTGATCTGGAGGTCGCTCCACGTGAGGTCATGTGCATCGTCGGCCCATCCGGTGGTGGGAAGTCAACCTTCCTGAGGTGCGTCAACCACCTGGAGAAGATCGACGCCGGTCGGTTGTCGGTCGAGGGGCGACTCGTCGGCTATGTGGAGCGCGGCGGCAAGCTGCACGAGATGAAGGACAAGGAGGTCGCCTCTCAGCGTCGCGACATCGGCATGGTGTTCCAGCGGTTCAACCTGTTCCCACACATGACGGCGCTGCAGAACGTCATGGAGGGGCCGATGCGCGTCAAGAACGAAGCCAAGTCGGTGGCCCGCGAGCGAGCCGAGAAGCTCCTGGACCGGGTCGGACTGTCCGACAAGCCGGCCGCTTATCCGGCCCAGCTGTCCGGGGGCCAGCAGCAGCGGGTGGCGATCGCCCGCGCGCTGGCGATGGAGCCGAAGCTCATGCTCTTCGACGAGCCAACGTCTGCTCTCGACCCGGAGCTCGTCGGCGAGGTCCTCGACGTGATGAAGGACCTCGCTCTGTCGGGCATGACGATGCTCGTGGTCACCCACGAGATGGGGTTCGCCCGAGAGGTCGGTGACCAGATCGTCCTCATTGCTGGGGGCATCGTCGTGGAGGCGGGGGACCCCCGACAGGTGCTCAGCAACCCTCAGCACCAGCGCACGAAGGAGTTCCTGTCCAAGGTCCTCTGATGCGACCAGGTCGTCTGTCCCCCCGACAGGCCCCTACTCCGCCGAGGTGCTGCACATGTCCTTGAGCCCTGGCACGACGCCGTTTCTCAACGCCCCCGTGGTCCTGGACCCCGACCTGGTCGAGACGCCGTACGCCTATGTCGGCATCCCTTTCGGGCCTCCCTACGTACCGGCTGACCTGGTCGTCAGCGCCGGCGCCGCGGACGCTGTCCGGGAGCTGACCGATCGGATGGAGTACGGCCGGCTGGCCCAGCACTACGACTTCGACCTCGGGGGCCCGCTCTTCCCCGACGGGGTCCCGACGGTGTCGGACTGCGGAAACGTGGTCGCTGACGTACGCGATCCGGACTCGATCCTGGACACCGCGCTCGACGTCCTGGGCCGGCTGGTGAGGAACGGACGGACCCCGTTGGTGCTCGGTGGACTCGACTCCGTCCCGCCGATGGTCGCTCGAGCGTTCGAAGGCCACGAGCAGGTCAACGTGCTGCACGTCGATGCACACCTCGACTTCCGTGACGAGGTCGACGGGGTCCGTGATGGGTACTCCAGCCCCATTCGTCGGATCCGCGAACTCAGCTGCGTCGAGCACGTCGTCCAACTCGGCCTACGCGCCGTCGGCAGCGCGCGGCCCGGTGACCTGCGCGACGCCGTCGAGGTCGGCAACCGGATCGTGACCGCCTGGGAGCTTCGCGAGACCGGTGTCGCATCCTTCGTGGAGACACTCCCGACCGACCACCGCTGGCTGGTCACGATCGACTGCGACGGACTGGACCCCAGCATCGCCCCTGGGGTGGGGTGGCCCGAGCCGGGTGGCCTGACCTACCCGGAGATCGGGGGGATACTCCGCCATCTGGCCCGACAGGACAGGGTGGCGGCCCTGGTCGTCACGGAGTACCAGCCGCACCTCGACGTCCGCGACCTGACGGCACTCACGATCAGTCGCCTCATCATCAACGTGATCGGGCTTCAGCGCAGAGCTCACGTGACTCGCTAGCGGACTAGGCGCGGCGCAGCAGGCGCCCCGGGCGGGGCCAGACCCGCATTCGGGCGATGCCCAGCACATCGGCGCCTGGGACGGGAACACCGAGCGTCCACGAGTCCACGCCCTCCCGGGGGTTGTCCCTCTCGACCCACCAACCGTCGCCGTCCAGCCGCGCCAGGCGCTTGACCGACCACGGCCTACCACCAGGAAGGCGCACGACGGCGAGGTCGCCCACCCGACCCGGTCCACCGCCACGGACCAGCAGGATGTCGCCGTCGGCCAGCGTCGGCGACATCGACGAACCCCGGACGCGCACCAGAGACCAGCTGGGCACGGCTCGCCCTCCCCGATGCATCGACGCCTCGCCAGGGGTAGTGTCGCTCACATCCCTACTGTCTGCGTCGAAAGGATCCCCCATGCGTCGGTTCGCCCGATCCATCGCCGAGGTGAGCGCGCACTGTGATCTCCCGTGCGGTGTCTACGACCCCGCCCAGGCACGCCTCGAGGCCCAGTCGGTGAAGGCTTGCATGGAGAAGTTCCACGCCAGCGACGACTCGGAGTTCCGTCAGCGCGCGGTGTTCATCAAGGAGCAGCGCAGCGACCTGGTGAAGGAGCACCTCTGGGTGCTGTGGACCGACTACTTCAAGCCTCCCCACTTCGAGAAGTACCCCCAGCTCAGTGGGCTGTTCAACGAGGCAACCAAGCTGGCCGGCGCGGGCGGGACCAAGGGCAGCACCGACGTCGCCGTGGCCGACCAGCTGCTCGCCAAGATCGACGAGATCGCCGAGATCTTCTGGGAGACCAAGAAGGCCTAGGCTCCGTCGCGGGCCTCCTGACCTGCGGAAACGCTCCCAGGAGGCCCGCTCGGTCCGCCGTTGGTCGTTACCCGTCCTGGTCGCGTCCATGACGGCCCGGTGGGAGGTTGTCGATGCGGTCGACCCGGCTCGAAGCGTTCAGCGATGGTGTGCTCGCCATCATCATCACCATCATGGTGCTCGAACTGAGAGCGCCGGTCGCCGAGGGGCGACCGGCGTCCTTGTCTGACCTGTGGGCTGGAGGAACGCATCTCGTCTTCGCCAGCTACTTGCTGAGCTTCCTCTACATCGCCATCTACTGGAACAACCACCACCATCTGATGCAGACAGTGGATCGGGTCACCGGAGGCATCCTGTGGGCGAACATGGCTCTTCTGTTCTGCCTCTCACTGTTCCCGTTCGCCACGAGCTGGATGGGCGAGAACGTGGGCGACCCAGCCCCTGCTGCGGCCTATGGCGTCGTGCTGTTCGCGGCTGGAGCCGCATACACCCTCCTCGTCCGGGTGATCATCAGTAGCCAGGGCGAGGACTCACTGACGGCGCGTGCGATGGGGCGAGACTCCAAGGGCCTGCTCTCTGTCGTGGGCTACGCCGTGGCGATCCCTGCCGCATTCGTCTGGGTATGGATCTCCTACGCGATCTTCGTCGGGGTCGCGATTCTTTGGGTGGTTCCCGATCGTCGCGTCGAGAGAGTGCTGGCTGAGGAGGGGAGGCTCGACTGACCGTCGACTGAGGTTTCGAGTGCCGGACCGGGCAGCGAATCCGCCTTGCCCCGGTCGGTGGTCGTGCGTCCTTGCGACCCTAGACCGGTGGGTCCGGCGTCAGTGGTCCGTCCGGATCCGGAGTCCGACGTGCACCTCGCTGCCGTCGTCGAGGCTCTCCCGGTTGCGCACGGCGGCCTTCACGGGCAGCACAAACGAGCCCGACTTCTTGTCGGGGAAGACCGAGGTGGACCACGAGGTCGCCCCAACCGTGGCCTCGACGGCGACCGAGCCGAACCCGACCGGCTCCACGCGATGACGGATGTCGTCTGCGACGTCGAGGGGCAGCGTGATGAAGAACCACGGGGCCTCTCCGTGGTGGCGCACCAGCGTGGCGACGAACGACGCCTCAATCATCGGCGCGATCCTTCGCGCGATTCTCGATCGCGCAACGACCGGGGGTCGCCCTGTTGGTTCGACACCCCGACCCGCTTCCGTCTCCGACGTTACCCGCGCCTTCACGTTCAACCAGTCCGCAGAGAGTCCGCAGTAGGCTCGTCCGCAGTCAACAGCGACCAACTCCGATCAACGGTGAATGCGCAGGTCAGAGGCCATCGGCGGGGCATCGCCGGTGGCCGGGGAGTCCTCCAGACACCCTGAGACCACGAAGGCCTGAGCGTCCACCTCCATGCGATGAGGTGGTGCCGTGCCCGCGTCGATCGACGAGCGTAGGGCGGCCCGTGCGACCCGGGTGCTGAGCGCGACTCGGACGTTCCTCGCCGGGCACGGCCTCACCGCAGTCGAGCCTCGGGTGCTGTCCGCCAAGGCCAACATCGTCGTGGCCCTCGACGGCCGGCCGAGCACCGGGGCGGGACTGGTCGTACGGTCGCCGTCGCGCACCGACCTGCTCGCCGGCCAGCGGCTGGAGAACCCCTGGCGGATCCACCAGGAGGTCGCGTTGGCTCGGGAGCTCGTGGCGCGCGGCGGTCCGGTCGTGCCCCCCGCCGGGCCCGGCGACTGGTTGGAGGCCGGCCCCCACGAGGTCGACGGACTGACCCTCACGGTCTGGCGGGCCGCAGCCGTCCCTACGCCGCGAGACGCCACACCTGCCCGACTGGCGCAGGCGCTGCGGGCGCTCCACGCCGCGGCTCGTGGCGTTCCCTGGGCCGACCAATTGCCGCACCTCGCGCCGGTGGCCGGTGACCTCGAGAGTGTCCTCAGCACGACGTCCGGAACCGGCGAGATCGCCGCCGAGCTGCAGCTCCGGCTGCGGGCGGCGCACGAGGCGGTCGTCGCCCCCCTCCTGGCCGCAGCCGGGTCGGACCCGCTGACGGCGGGGTGGCAGGCGGTCCACGGCGACGCCCACCCGGGCAACGTCCTCCGGCTGGACGGACGCCTGGTGTGGAACGACCTCGAGGACTGTTGCCTGGCGCCCGTCGAGTGGGACCTCGCGACTCTGCGCAGCACGTCGGCGGACGACGGTGCGGCCGCGGTCGCCGCCTACGGGACCCTTCCGGACGGGCACCCGCCGGACGACGTCAGGCTGGCGCCGTGGGTCAGGGCCCGCGCGCTGGAGCACGCCCTGTGGAGCGCGGTGCGGGCCAGGAGCCGATCGGAGGTCGCCGCCGTCCACGACCTGCTCGACCGACTGCTCGACGACCCCTGACCGGAGCCGGCCCCGGCGGTTGACCTGACGGCGGTTTGATGTCATAGTGACGTCATGTGGATGTCAGTGAGACGTCCTGTTGACTGCGAAGGAGGCGTCATGGACCCCCAGATCCACTCTTACATGCGCCGGTACCACTCCACCCGTCCGAACCTTCGCCACGCCCCTGGCCGGGACGCCCGGCGGCCCGGCGTCACGAACGTGCGCTACCCCGAGCCCCGGAGCGAGGACTGACCCACGATGGACCTCACCCCCCACGTCCAGCAGCTGTCCGCCCGACTCGAGGCAGCGGCGCCCGACGAGGCAACCGCCGCGACCGTGCACCGGCTGCTGGCCTCCTTGGAACCCGCGCTCCAGCTGCAGGTCATGGACGTCCTGGGCGTCGCAGCGCTGGAGCTGTCCGACCAGGTGCCGCAGGGCCACGTCGAGCTGCGCCTGGCCGGACGCGACGTCCACCTGCTGTACGTCGAGGACGCCACGGTGTCCGGCCCGACCCCGACCACCCCAGACGACGACGGCTCGGCCGCCCGGATCACCCTGCGGCTACCCGAAGCGCTCAAGACGGGAGTCGAGCAGGCGGCGGCGATGACCGGTCAGTCGACCAACGCCTGGCTGGTCCAGGCCATCCGTTCGGCCCTGGAGGGCCGCGCCCCCCGCAGACGAACCGTTACCGGCAACCACTTCAGCGGCTACGCCAGCAGCTGAGCCCTTCCTCTCTGACCGCATCGGAGCCACTCATGTCCGTCGACCTCGACCCCGTCACCTTCCCCACCACCGGCCCTTGGACGCTGTCCGTGAGCGTGCCCGACGGCACCCTGACCGTCACGACGCACGCCCAGCCCAGCACCGAGGTCACCGTCCGCGGTGCGCGCGACCCGAACGATGTGGTCGTGCGGGCCGACGAACGCACCCAGACCGTGAGCATCACCCAGCCCCGCCGTCGCGGGTTCGGCTGGTTCGGCTCAGGGGTGTCGCTGGTGGTGGTCGTGCCGGAGGGCACCGCCTTGCGGCTCAAGGGCGAGGCTTTGGACCTCGAGGCACACGGCCGGGTCGGGTCGGTGGCCGTCAGCACCGCGTCCGGCGACATGCAGGTCGACACCGTCGACGGCGAGCTTCGCGTGCACAGTGCGTCTGGGGACGTGCAGGCCGAACACGTGACCGGGCCGGTCCTCGTCCGGTCGGCCTCCGGTGACGTCCAGCTCGGCCGGGCCGACCGCGACCTGACCGTCCAGTCGGCGTCCGGTGACGTCGCTGTGGGTCTGCTGCGGGCCGGGCGGACGTCGATCCAGGTCGTCTCCGGCGACGTCGACCTCGCGGTCGAGCGCGGACTGCGGCTGCACCTCGAGCTCTCTTCCCTGTCCGGGACGATGAACCCCGACCTCGACCTCGAGGACGATCCGGCAGGTTTCGGCTCGGACGCGGTGGCGCTCGACGTCAAGGTCCGCACGGTCAGCGGCGACATCGCGCTGCGCCGGTCGAGCCAGGTCCCTGCCTGAGCAGACCTGGCCCGGCGGCCACGGATCAGGGAGTCCGTCAGCGACTCTGGTCTCGCTCTTGGGGGAGCAGGATCCACGCTCTTGGACGCCCAGGGTCCGCCGCAGGTGTCTTCGACGACGGTCCCGCGCATGGTGGTGGTACCCGGGTACGCCTGCTCCAGTCCGCTCCACACGAGCCGGTCCCCCTTGGCGCACTCGCCGGAGGCGGCTGAGCTGGTCAGGGTCAGCTCCGAGCCGCGGCGCACCCACAGACCACGGTCGACCAGGTCACCGGACTCGCTCGCGACGGAGTAGTCGCCGTCCGGTGCCAGCTCGAGGAGGTGTCCGCCCCCTTGGGCCATCCAGTCGCCGTACAAGGCGCTCCTGTCCGCCGGCCGCGTCCAGGGCCCTTCCTTGGAGAAGTCAAGCGTGGCCAGGCACTCGTTCTGGTCGGCAGCACCCGCTCCAGGACCCACCACACGTCGGTGTGCGGCCCCGTGGGGGCGGCATCGATCAACACCGGGTCAGGGGTGCAGGTGCCCGTTCCTGGCTGGGTGTGCACGAACCGCATGGCTCCAGACTCCGGGAGGGAGGCGCGCATGGCGAACGTCTGGCCGACACACTGGCCTGTGCCGGCGTCCACAGTGACGGTGATCAGGTCATCGGTGATCTCGTACGTACCGAAGGCGAGCGGGTCGGAGTACAGCTGTCCACCGTCGTCGAGCTGGACGGTGCCGTCGCTGCTGAACCTCAGCAGCAGGGTGCCGTTGTCCACCCGCCAGACTCCCTCGATGAGCTGCGGGGTCGGGGCTTTCCCGGTGAGGAAGCGCGCCTCAGGGTCGACGGGCGTGGTCGGCCCGGAGTCGGCAGGAGGGGCCGGATCGTCCTCGTTGCTCAGTGTCTGGAACGCCGTGACGCCAACGATCGCGACCACAACTGCGGCCGCGGCGGCAACGCCGACGGTACGAGCACGGTCGCGCACGCGCTTGCGGTCGATGCGCTCGTCGAGTACCTCACGCGCATCGTGCAGGTCTGACTCGGTCACGACGACACCTCCGGTTACTGCCGCGATGTCCCGTGCAAGCCGCTCCTCGATGCTGCTCATCGGGTCACCTCGATCCGTCGTTGAAGTGCATGCAGTCCGCGATGGGTATGGGCCTTGACCGACCCCTCGCTGATCTCCAGGAGCTGGGCGGTCTCGTAGACGGACAGCTCCAGCACGAACCGGCAGGCCAGCACCTCACGCTGACGCCGCGCCAAGGTGCGCATGAGGGCCACGAGTGACCCGACCTCATCGCGACCCACGATCGTCTCCTCCGCGCTCTCCTGGTGCTCGGGCACGAGCATCAGCGGCCTTGGAGCGCGTTGGGTGACCTGACGTCGCACCCAGGACCGACAGCGATTCAGCACCGCGGAGCGCAGGTACGCCGCGGCGGCATCCGGGTCGCGCAACAACGACTGACGACGGTGCAGGGTCACGAAGGCGTCCTGGACCGCGTCCTCTGCCGCCTCGCGACTTCCCAGCATGACCACTCCGAGGCGCAGGAGTGCGGCGTAGTGCCGCCGGAACAGCACGTCGACGAGTTCGGCGCCAGCCGAGCCCGCCGCCTCGCGCCCACTGCTGGTGCGCCACTCACCCATGGAGAGCAGGTCCTCCGGTACGGAGTTCGTCATGCCTGAGAGTCGTTGGACTGACCCATCAGGTTGACACAGTCGCGCCCACGATGTGCCCGGTCCCCGGCCGGGGGCCAACGGATCGCGAGCTTCAGGTCCGTCAGCGTCGTTCAGACCGCTTCCGGGTCGCCGCTGTCGTCGAAACGGCCCGACGCAAGGCGTTCCAGCGCCGGTCCGGTCAGCCGGTTCACCGTCCAGTCGTCCATCGAGATCGCGCCGATCCGCTGGTAGAAGTCGACAGCGGGGTTCCAGTCCAGCACCCACCAGTCCAGCCGCGGGTAGCCGCGCTCGACGCAGATCTGCGCGAGGTGCTGGAGGAGCGCCTTGCCGTAGCCAAGGCCCCGGTACTGCTCGCGGACGTACAGGTCGTCCAGGTAGATCGAGTGCTTCGCGGTCCAGGTGAAGAAGTTGCGGAACCAGATCGCCATGCCCGCGACCTCCCAGCCGCCGGGGTCCGGTGCCGCGTCGTCGTCAGGGTGGTGCTCCAGGATCGAGCACCACACCGCGGGCTCGGTGCAGAAGAGTGCCTCGGCGAACAGGGCCTCGTTCGACTGGACCTCGTGGCGGGCCTTCTCGTACTCGGCCAGCTCGCAGACCATCGCGAAGATCTCGGCGACATCATCGGGGCGGGCGTTGCGGATCCGGAACTGGGACATCCCACGATCATGACGCACGACGAGCGGGGCCACTCCCCCGCATGGCCGGCTACCGGGGGGACGTCACGGCGTCCCTGACCGGACGGCTGAAGGCCAGCGCCAGGGCGACCACGGCGAGCACCAGGATCACGACCCAGGCCACCTTGGCGCCGACCGACGCCGACCGGAGCACGCTCAGGCCGATCGCACCGAAGATCAGCTGGGTGAACACCACCGGGGTGAACGCCCATCGGCGCAGCCGAAGCAGGCCCCGCGCGCACAGCAAGAGCCCGGCGCCCCACAGCCCGAGCAGGGTCGCTGTGAAGGCCACGGCTCCCCAGTTGGCCTCCGCCTCCGACGCCGCGACGACGATGTCGACCGCGACGTAGCCGAGCATGGCCACGCCCTGCAGGCCGGCCAGGGCGGCCAGGGTGCGCAGCTGTGGGGGCGAGGAGGCCGTGCTCTCAGGGGTTCTCGGCTCGTCCGTCACGCGTCGAAGGGTAGCCAGCCTCGCTCGGTGCGGCCCGGGGGTGAGGGGTCCGGTCCGGCCGTCCCGGAGTCGTGTGACCAACCCGACAACCGACGGAGGCAGTTGGTTCCGATTTCATCTTGTGCGCCCCGGACGCGTCTGCGAGGCTTGAGGTCGCGTGTCGACCGGGGCCGGCGTCCCCGTGAACGCACTCCCCGAACGCCTGCGAGCCTCCCCGGACCTGAGCCTCTCCGGAACGGAACCCCTCGTGAACGCGTTCACAAGCCGGGACATCCCGGTCCCGCGAGGGCGCCGCCTCGCACCGAGCCCGAGGAGAGTGGATCCGCATGGACTGGCGCCACCGTGCCGCCTGCCGTGACGAGGACCCCGAGCTGTTCTTCCCCATCGGCAACACTGGCCCCGCCCTGCTGCAGATCGAGGAGGCACGCGCGGTCTGCCATCGTTGCGAGGTCGTCGACGCCTGCCTCCAGTGGGCCCTCGAGACCGGACAGGACGCCGGCGTCTGGGGTGGCCTGAGCGAGGATGAGCGCCGCGCCCTGAAGCGACGTACGGCTCGGGCCCGGGCCAGCGCCTGACCGGGGTGACCGGCCCCCGACCCCGAGGATGAGCACGCTCGAAGGGCACGGCGGCACCCTCGCCCTCGCCGCGGCCCGCGCGCACGGCGTCGACACCGTCTTCACCTTGTCGGGGGCGCACATCTTCCCCCTGTACGACGCCGCCGTGGCCACGGACGGCGCGGTCCTGCTGGTCGACGTGCGCCACGAGCAGACGGCCGTCTTCGCCGCAGAGGCCTTGGCCCGACTCACCCGCCGCCCCACGATGGCCGCGGTCACTGCCGGTCCCGGCGTCACCAACGCGGTGAGCGCCGTCACGACTGCCTGGTTCAACGGGGCGCCCGTGCTCGTCCTCGGGGGTCGGGCTCCGGCCTATCGATGGGGCGACGGCGCCCTGCAGGAGCTGGACCACCCCCCGCTGCTCGCACCCGTGACCAAGGCGTCGACCACCATCACCGGCGAGGCCACGATCGCCGAGCAGGTCGACCAGGCCCTGCGGCTGGCCGTCTCGGCCCCCCGGGGGCCGGTCTTCCTGGATGTGGCGATCGACCACTTCTTCGCCCGGGCCGAGGTCACCGTCCCCGCGGTCACCCCGACCCCCAGACCCGAGGCCGACCCGGCCGACCTCGAGCGCGTGGCCGGCCTGCTCGCCGGGGCCGTCCGGCCGGTCGTCGTCCTCGGCTCCGACGTGTGGCTGGACGGCGCCGAGCACGCGGCCCGGGCGTTCGTCGACGCCCTGGGCGTCCCGACCATCGCCAACGGGATGGGGCGCGGCGTGCTGCCGGCCGAGCACCCGCTGCTCGTGACCCGCGCCCGCGGTCGCGCCCTGGGTGGGGCCGACCTCGTCGTGGTGGTCGGAACCCCGCTCGACTTCCGGCTCGGGTACGGGGTCTTCGGCGGCAAGGAGCCCGACGCTGGCCCCCCCGCCACGGTCGTCCACCTGGTCGACTCCCCCGCCCGCCTGGCCCAGCACGTCACCCTCGGCGCCAGCGCCGCCGGACCGCTCAGCCCGATGCTCGAGCACCTCACGAGCACCTGGTCGGGGTCACCCGGGCGTGACCCGGCCTGGGCGGGCGACCTCGCCGAGGCGACCACCGCCGCCCGCCTGCTCGACCAGGAGCTGCTTCACTCACCGGCGCAGCCGATCCACCCGGCCCGGATCTACGGCGAGCTGATCCCTCGGCTCGACCGCGACGCCGTCGTCATCGGCGACGGCGGCGACTTCGTCTCGTTCGCCGGCCGCTTCATCGAGCCTGCGCTGCCCGGGCGCTGGCTCGACCCCGGCCCGTTCGGCTGCCTGGGCACCGGCCTGGGCTACGCAATGGCCGCCCGGCTGGCCCACCCGGACAGCCAGGTCGTGCTGCTGCTCGGCGACGGCGCCGCCGGCTTCTCGCTCATGGACGTCGACACCCTGGTCCGCCACCGCCTGCCGGTCGTCATGGTCGTGGGCAACAACGGTGCCTGGGGGCTGGAGAAGCACCCGATGCGCCTCCTCTACGGCTACGACGTCGCCGCCGACCTGCAGCCGCAGACCCGCTACGACGACGTCGTGCGGGCCCTCGGTGGCCAGGGCGAGACGGTGACCGATCCCGACCAGATCGGCCCGGCCCTCGACCGGGCGTTCGCCAGCGGCGCGCCCTACCTGGTCAACGTGGTCACCGACCCCGAGGTCCCCTACCCCCGCAGCACCACCGGGGTGTGACCGTGCGCGACGACACCCACGAGGACACTCTCGAGCACACCTCCGGAGACACTCCCGTGCAGGTCCGGGAGGCACGGCCGGACGAGCTGACCGCCGTCGGCACCCTGACCCTGGCTGCCTACGAGGCCGGCGGCGCGCTGGCCGACGGTGACACCGGGTACGTGCAGGCCCTGCGCGACGCCGCGAAACGAGCCGAGGAGGCCCAGCTGCTCGTCGCGGTCGACCCCCGCGACGACACGCTGCTGGGCACCGTCACCGTGTGCCGGACCTCGACGGTGTGGTCGGAGATCGCCCGCCCCGGAGAGGCCGAGATCCGGATGCTCGCCGTCTCCCCGAGGGCCTGGGGCCAGGGAGTCGCAGACCGGCTGGTCAGCGAGGTCGCCGGTCTGCTGGCCGGCGAGGGGGTGGGTCGGATCGTCCTGGTGGTGCTCGACGGCAACGAGGCAGCCCTTCGGCTGTACCGGCGGCTGGGCTTTCGTCGGGCCACCGAGCGCGACTGGGAGCCGGTGCCCGGCCTGCGGCTGCTGGCGCACGAGCGTGACCTCGTGCGCTCGGACGCCCAGCCTCAGAGCCGGCCCGGCCCCTAGCGTCTGAACGAACGCCGGTAGGACTGCGGTGAGGTCCCGCGACGGCGGGTGAAGTGGTGCCGCAGGGCCGTCGCCGAGCCGAACCCGGACAGCACGGCCACCCGCTCGACGGGCTCGTCGGTCGACTCCAGCAGCAGCTCGGCCCGCCCCAGCCGCTGCTGGATCAGCCAGTGGTGCGGCGTGGTGCCGGTCTCGGCCCGGAAGCGGCGGGCGAACGTGCGCGGTGACAGGTGGGCTCGGGCGGCCAGCTCGTCGATCGTGACGTCGTCGTCCAGATGCGCCTGCAACCAGGCCAGGACCGGCGCGAGGGTGTCGGCAGCGACCTCCGGAACCGGCGTCTCGATGAACTGGGCCTGCCCACCTTCGCGGTGAGGCGACACGACCATCCGCCGGGCGATGCCGTTGGCCGCCTCGGCGCCGAGCTCCTGGCGGACGATGTGCAGGCAGGCGTCGATCCCCGAGGCCGTGCCCGCGCTGGTCACCACCGGGCCGTCCTCGACGTAGAGCACGTCGCACACGGTGTCCAGCTGTGGATACCGCCGGACGAAGTCGCTCAGGTGGTACCAGTGCGTCGTGCAGCGGCGACCGTCCAGGATCCCCGCCTCGGCCAGCACGTAGGCCCCGCTGCACACGCTCAGCACCCGGGCTCCCCGCTCGACCGCACGCCGAAGCAGGTTCAGCACCGCAGGGGGGACCGGCCGCTCGTGGTCGGCGGCCGGGACGCAGATCAGGTCGGCCGACTCCGCCCGGTCGAGTCCTTCGGTGACCACGAGGTCGAGACCGACCGAGGTCGTCACGGGGCCGGGTTCGGCGGCAACCACGGCGAAGTCGAAGTCCGGGAGCCCCTGGTCGGACCGGTCGATCCCGAAGACCTCGCACACGACGCCCAGCTCGAAGGGGGCCACGCCCGGGAGGGCCACGACGACCACGTCATGCAGCACGGGACGCAGTATGGCAGGAAAAGGCAGGAAATGGCAGGAATAATGCGAAAGCGGGCAAAACTGCCACTGGTGGCAGCAAGTCAGCGATGACACAGTTACTGCCATGACCCTCTCGCTGACCTCGTTCTGGCTGCTCGTGGCCGTCCTCCTCGTCCTGGCCACGCTGGTGGCCACGGTCCGCACCACCCGACGCGACCGGTCGACCCGGCCCCCCGGCTCACCGCGCGACTGGCGCGACGAGGCCCTGGCGTGGAGCCGGCTGCCGATCCGCTGACCGATCCGCTCACCTGGGCAGCCGTCGGGCGGCTCAGCGCCGTGCCCGGTCCAGGAAGTCGCTGCGGTCGACGACGACTCTGGTGACCTGCGCCCGACCCACCAGCTGGTCGGCGTCGTCGGTGACGACCACCTCGAAACGCAGGAGCCGGCCGTCGACGTGCTGCAGCGCGGCTGCCACGGTGACCGTCTCGCCCACCGGCGTGGGCCTGAGGTGCTCCAGCTCGACCCGGGTCCCGACCGAGGTCTGACCGGCCGGCAGCGCCTCGTCGAGGGCGGCCACTGTCGCCGCCTCGGCCAGGGCCAGCAGGCGAGGCGTGGCGAGTACGTCAAGGTCACCGCTGCCGACGTAGCGTGCGGTGTCCTCGACACCCACGGTGTGGACGAGCCCGGCGGTCAGACCGACGTCGATACCCATGGCGCCACCCTACGAGCGGCGCGACCTCAAGATTAGGCGACCAGGCCCAGACGACGCAGCTCGACGGTCAGGTCGTGCGGGCTCGACGAGGCGAGCATCGCCGACTCCAGCGTGATGACGCCGTCGCGGATCAGCGAGACCAGGTGCTGGTCGAACGTCTGCATGCCGTAGTAGCGAGCCCTCGCTCACGAGCTGGGTGATCGTCGACGTCTTGTCCGGGTCGGAGATCGCGTCGGCGATCCGGCCGGTGTTGACGAGCACCTCCATCGCCACGCACCGCCCGTAGCCGTCGGCTCGCTGGACGAGGCGCTGACACAGGATGCCGCGCAGGGACTCGGCCAAGGTGAGCCGGATCTGCTTCTGCTCGTGGGGTGGGAAGAAGTCGATGACTCGGTTGACCGTCTCAGCCGCGTCAGTGGTGTGCAGGGTCGACATGACGAAGTGGCCGGTCTCTGCGGCAGCCAGGGCGGCCTTGACCGTCTCGGAGTCGCGCATCTCACCGACCAGGATGACGTCGGGGTCCTGGCGCATGCCGGCCCGCAGCGCGGTGGCGAAGTCCTGGGTGTCGATCCGGATCTCGCGCTGGTTGATCATCGAGAGCTTGTCGTAGTGCAGGACCTCGATCGGGTCCTCGATCGTGACGATGTGGACCTCGCGGTTCTGGTTGATGTTGTCGATCATGCCCGCGAGGGTCGTCGTCTTGCCCGAACCGGTCGGGCCGGTGACCAGCACCAGTCCGCGCGGCTCCAGCGACAGGGCACCGACGACCTGGGGCAGCCCCAGGTCCTCCAGCTCGATCGCGCCGACCGACACCCGACGAAAGACGAGTCCGGCCGACCCACGGGCCCGGAAGGCGTTGACCCGGAACCGGCCCACGCCCGGCAGCGAGTAGGCGAAGTCGGCCTCGTTGCTGTGGGCGAACTGCTCGATCAGGTCGTCGCGCAGGACCTCAGAGGCCATGAACTCGGTGTCGACGGCGGTGAGGGTACGGGCCTGGAGCTTGCGCAGCCGCCCGTCGATCCGGACCCGGGGCGGCGAGCCGGTCTTGCAGTGCAGGTCGGAGCCGCCGAGGTCGACCAGAGCGCGCAGGAACGGCTCGACGGAGACCGGCGCGCTCGAGCTCAGGTCGCTGCCGGTCGCCGGGTCCAGGGCGGCCTCGATCAGAGGCGCACGGATGGCGTCGAGGGTCTCACTGGAGCTCTCCACGGGGAATGTGTCGGTGCCTGCGGCGTCGACCTTTACCCGAATGACTGCCGCGCTGCGGTCCGCGGTCAGATTCGGCCGGGGTCAGCCGGGCTCAGCCGGCCGCGACCGCGTCGGCGACCTCGACCATGACGTCGCCCTCCTGGACCACGTCGCCCTCCTGGACGTCGATCGCCACCACGGTTCCCGCGTGCTCGACCAGGACCGGGATCTCCATCTTCATCGACTCCAGGATCACCACGGCGTCTCCGGCGGCCACCGGGTCGCCGGCACCCACCAGGACCTTCAGGACGTTCGCGACCATCTCCGCGCGGACCTGCTCAGCCACCGTGGCTCCCTTCGCCTCGTCGCGTGCAGCACACGCAGCGCCATCCAAGCACGCGACGCGGTCGCCTCCGGCCGGCTAGGGCTGGACGCCGAGCCGGGAGTTGCGCTCCACGACCCGGCTCAGGGTCTCCACGACCCGTGGGTCGTAGTCGTAGGCCATGCCCAGCCGCAGCTGCTCGAGCGCGGCAAGCTGGTGCTCGAGGTCGTTCAACCCGCCGACCCGGTCGTCGTAGGCGTTGACCGCCCGGATGATCCGACTCGCCAGCGGGATCCCGGCGTCCAGGGGCTGTCCTGGGCGGCGGTAGGGCTCGCTCTGGCACTCGACGATCACCGCGACCCGGTCCAGGACCCCCGTCTTGCGGATGACCTCGGCACCCAGGCCGGCGATCCGGCGCTGCTCGTCCGGCGCGACCATGACCGTCGCTCCGCCGGGGATCGGGTCGGACAACGACAGCTGGCCGATGTCGTGCATGAGGGCGCTGTACTCCAGGTCGATCAGGGCAGACTCCGACAGCCCCATCTCGCGCCCCACCGCCAGGGCGAGCTGGCTGACCCGGCGGGCATGCCCGGTCTCGGTGTACCCACCCACCTCGGTGACGCGGGACAGTGCCCGGATCGTCTGGGTGTAGGTGGCTCGGATCGCTGCGTACCGGCGGAAGGAGAACTGGGCGATGAGCAGCGGGATCGCGAAGATGGGCAGCGCCCAGTAGCCCATGACCTCGGCGGCCAGCGCGATCAGGACGCCGGTGGCACCGATGACCGAGCCGATCCCCACGAAGGCGCGCCCCTCGTCCCGAAGTGCGGCGAGGAACGGAAGCCGCTCGCGGCTGCTGCGGATCAGTGCCGCGAGCAGGGCGTCGACGAAACCGCTGCACGCGACGACGACGAGCATGAACGCCGGCAGCTGCCAGTCCGGCGTCTCGAGCCCGTCGAGGGCACCGGAGGTGTACAGCGGCCGGAAGATGGCCGCGGCGAAGGCCGTCGTGAGGATCCGGCGGGCCATCGCCTCGAGCCGGGGAGGCTGGCCCACCGCCACGTGCGGCACGGTGCCGACGAGCATGCCCACCGCAACCACGGCGATCACCTGCATGGCGTCGTACTGCGTCGGGACCCCGTCGAAGCTCTCCAGGAGGGCGTAGCCCAGAGCACCCGCCGCGCCCAGCGGAGCGGTCACCCGGTCTCCCGGCAGGTTGATCCGGATCAGCTCACCGACCGCCACGAAGCCGCCGAAGGCCAGGGCGATCATCGGTTGGACGAGACCCTGGACGCTCGTCGACATCACCGCACCGGCCACGAGCAGGAGCGCGCCGATCACCACGAGCGTCGCGCCCGCCGAGGAGTCGAACCAGCGCGACCTCATGCGTCGTCCTGACGTCGCAGGGCCGACACCTGGGCGCTCTCGGCTTCCTCGGCGGCCGCAGCCAGGGCCTGGTCGCTGCCAAGTGGGATCGGGGCGCCCGGGTCGTCGTGGTCGAAGCTCGCGGCGACCGGCGTCTCGCCGTCAGCGGTGTCGACGACGACCGCGGTGGTCTTCCACGGTTCGCGCTCCAATGCCGTCACGAGCGCGTCGACCATGGCCGGGTCGAACTGGGTACCCTTCCAGCGGTCCAGCTCCTCCAGCGCCTTCTCGACGCTGCGAGCCCCTCGGTACGAACGGGTCGACGTCATCGAGTCGAAGGCGTCGGCGACGGCGATGGCGCGGGCGAACTCGGGGATGTCCATGCCCTTCAGACCGCTGGGGTAGCCGAGACCGTCGAGGCGCTCGTGGTGGTGCAGGATCCCCTCGTACGCCTCTTCCAGGAAGGTGATCCCACGAACCATCTCGGTGCCGTGCACCGGGTGCATCTTGATCCGCTCGTACTCACCGTCGGCCAGGGGGCCGGTCTTCTGCAGCAAACGTGTGGGCACACCCAGCTTGCCGACGTCGTGCAGGATCCCGGCGTAGCGCAGGGCGTTCACCCGGTCCGCCGTCATGCCCCGGACGCGGGCGATCATCACTGCGGCTCGCGACACGCGCTCGCTGTGTCCACGGGTGTAGTGGTCCTTGGTCTCGACCGCCTGCACCATCGCGGCGATGGTCGCCTCGTACGCCCGCTGCTGCTCGGCGTACTGCCGGTACGCCCAGCGGGCGATGAGCAGCGGAAGCAGCACCAGAGTCGCACCGAACCCGCTGCCGACGGACCACAGCACCGCCATGAGGAGTCCGAACAGCCCGTACCCGAGGTAGGGCACGGCCGAGCCGGCGATGACGGTGCGCCACATGGACCGGAAGGACAGTCCCTCGGCGGTACGGAGCACGCCGAAGAGCAGGAGCCCGTTCAGCACCATCGCTGCGACGTTGGAGGCGACGACCGGAACCAGGATGTCCCGTCCGAAGTTGGCCGCCGCGAAGTCCTCGGCGAAGGGGCCGTCGAGCATCACGTAGACCAGGCCGGCGCCCAGGCCGATCAGGGTGAACTGGGCGGTGTTGAAACCTCGCTTGACCCACGGGACCGAGGTGAACGCGAGGAGCCCGGACGCGGCGACGAGGACGGCGGCGGCCGGACCGGCGATCAGGTAGGCCGCGAAGAGCACCGGGACGTTCGCCATCATGGCCACCGGGACCGCCATGGCCGACGGTGTGGAGGTGGCGAGGACGTACACGGGGGCGAGCACGATGATCGTTTGCCAAAAATCGTCAACCTCGGAGATGCGCAGAATCTCGACGTCGATGACTCCGAGGGCGGCCGCCATCGACACGACGACAGCCACGGCGGCCATGGTGATGACCACCGCGATGTAGCCGCGCGCCGCGGGGCGCAGTGCCTGCATCGGCTCCACTCCTGGGGAAGGCGCAAAGGGCGAAACCAGGATCGGCAGCTGTGGGGTCAGTTCCAGGCCCACCCTGCGCCTGCGGCGAGGGCACGCTCGACAGCTGCCACGATCTTGCTCATCGGTGGGAATCACCTCCGTTGGAGTGTCACGAGCCCCGCTGGTTGGCTCGCGCGCGATTCGCTCCGCTGGATGAAACAAAGCTCGTGCCCGTCGTCACGAGGACGACGGGGTCGAACCCCCAATGCTGCCGATCCTGGCTTCGCCCTGTGCAGTTGTGGTGAGTGCCGTCGTGCTGTGCCGTCGTGCTGTGCCGGGGCTGCCTGGGATAAATCAGACATGCCACCGAACGGAAGTGAAGGGTGTGACGGGTGGTGCCGTCAAGACACCGGGCAGGTCGATCCCGAACCGTCGTGCGCACATAGTCCTTCTGGACTATAAGAAATAGTCATCAAGCACTAGCCCCAACCCGAATGGCGCAGGCTTGTACCCGGCCCTGGCTCAGCGGCGATCTCGCTGCCCTAGCCTCGTCCTCACGCGGCGTGCCCGCTGCGCGGGCGGGCGACGGTTGGGGGGAGGCACATCCGGTGATCGACACGGCTCGCAGCTCGGCCAGGACGGCCGCCTACGGCGACCTCGTCGCCGGTCTCCTGGACGTCCGTGACGACGTCGCCACCCAGCGCTTCGACGAGGAGGTGGCGGCGGCGGTGGCCAGCGGTCACCTCGACCCCGACACCGCCCGGCGGCTGCGCTGGCTCCAGCGGGAGTCGGTGCGAGGGCTCGTCGAGCACGCCCGTACGGCCGTTCCGGCCGCGATGCTCGGCCTCGAACAGGCCCGCGCCGAGGCTCGTGACGAGGACATCCTCGACCAGGAACCCACCGAGGACGTCCTCGACGAGGGGCCGTCCTACGACGAGGGTGACGCTGGAGACGAAGCTCCCTACGACCCCACCCCCCGTCGGCTCCTGGTCGCCGGGCTCACCGTCCTGCCCAGCGACCCCTGACCTGTCTGACCGATGCGCAACCCCGTGACCCATACCCGAGAGAGACTGACCTTCATGCCCACGTTGCGTCTGCTGCCCGCCCTGGAGGACGCGCTGCGCCAGATCCCCGGGATCCGCGCGGTCAGTGTGGTCACCGACCCCAAAGCGGTCCCGACCGAGGTCCACGTGCTGGCGTCCCCGGGCAAGCCCGCCAAGCAGCTCGTCCGCGACGTCCAGTCGGTGGCGCTGACCCGCTACGACATCGATCTGGACCACCGGATCGTGAGCGTGGTCCAGATCGGCGAGGAGGACGCCACCCCGCCCAACGGGGCGACCCGGCCCCCGGCCGAGGCGCCGACCTCGCAGACCCCGACAGCACCGAGCGTCCTCGCGGCTGAGTCTCAGGAGGCCGGTCCGGTGCCGGTCCGCGACGACGTCGTCGAGGCTGACTCGGAGGAGACCGTGCGGCCGGCAATCACGTCGCTGACGGTCCGCACGTCCGGCGCAGAGGCCGAGGCCGTGGTTCGACTGGCCTTCGGCGACGAGACCTTCGACGGCGCGGCGTCAGGGTCCGGAGCCGCCTCCTACCGTCATCGACTCGTGGCCCAGGCGACCCTGTCGGCCCTCGAGCCGCTGCTGGGGCTGCCGACCGAGGTCGAGTCGGTCACGGTGATCGAGGCCGGGATCCACAGCGTGGCCCTGACCGTGCTCGTCGTGAACGTGCCGCGGATCGGCCCACAGTCGACCAGTGGCAGCGCGGTCATCCGAGGCGACGAGGCCGACGCGGTAGCCCGCTCGGTGCTCGATGCCCTCAACCGCCGGATCGCCGGCTGACCGAGGGTGTGGGGCCCTGTGAGAAACTCGGGGCTCACCTGAGCCGCGCCGCCACCAGCGGAACCCACCAGCGGAACCCGACTCGACCCAGCCTGGAGACACCATGAGCAAGAGCTCGCGCAAGCGCAAGGACCGCAAGAAGAAGAAGGCCAACCACGGTAACCGGCCGGCCGCCTGACCCGACGTTCGCCGGGCCTGGTCCGGTGCGAACGACGATCAGTCGGCGCGGAACTCCACCTGGGTCATCTCGGTGCGCACCACCCGGATCCGCGCGATCACCGCGTGCCGCAGCGACTCCGGCGCCGTCTCGCAGCAGCTACGGGCCACCAGCTGCTTGACCTCGCGTTCGATTCCGTACTCGCGAAGACACGGCGAACACTCGTCGAGGTGCTCTCGGATGACCCCGAGCTCGGAGTGGTCGATCTCGCCGTCGAGGTAGAGGTAGACGGTCTCGAGCACCTTCGAGCAGTCGACCGCGTGCGGGTTCCCGCAGCTCATGACCCCTCCTCCTCCTGGTCCCCGCCGGTGGTCGCGGGGATGAGCCCTCGCTCGATCGCGTAGTCCTCCAGAAGGGTGCGCAGCTGCTTGCGCCCCCGATGCAGCCGGGACATGACCGTGCCGATCGGTGTCCCCATGATGTCGGCGATCTCCTTGTACGCGAAGCCCTCGACGTCGGCGAGGTAGACCGCGAGCCGGAAGTCGTCGCTGAGCTCGTTCAGCGCATCCTTGATGTCGCTGTCCGGCAGCCGGTCGAGGGCCTCCGCCTCCGCCGAGCGCAGTCCTGCCGACGTGTGCTCGGCGGCCCGGGCGAGCTGCCAGTCCTCGACCTCCTCGGCCATCGACTGCTGGGGCTCCCGCTGCTTCTTGCGGTAGGTGTTGATGAACGTGTTCGTCAGGATGCGGTAGAGCCAGGCCTTGAGGTTGGTGCCGTCGCGGTACTGGTGGAAGGCCGAGAACGCCTTGGCGAAGGTCTCCTGGACGAGGTCCTCGGCATCGGCCGGGTTGCGCGTCATCCGCAGGGCCGCTCCGTAGAGCTGGTCGAGGTAGGGCAGCGCGTCGCGCTCGAAGCGAGCCGTGCGCTGCTCGATGCTCTCGTCGGCCGGGTCGCCCGCAGCGCCGTCAGCGTCGTGGGTGTCGTGAGTGTCGTCAGTCATCACGCCGAAGGGTAGCGGCGCGAGGGACGCGCCATCGCCCCCCCGTGCCTGCAGCGCCCGTGGGGCACTCGTCCTCGTCACGCCAGGGGCAACGCCACCGCCTACGGTGAAGATTCCCCACCGGGTCGGCCGGCCTCGACCGCGGCGATCCAGCCCACCACCGCCTCCACGATCAGGCTGTCGACCTCCGCGGGGGTGATCGGCCCGCGGCGCGGCACACCGAACCCGTGGTCGGCAGCCGGGATCGCCACCAGCTCCGAGCGCGACCCCCGTCCAGAGCCGCCGCTCGGCGACAAGGCGGCGCGCAGCTCGGCCGGCGTCCCCAAGGCGTCACGCTCACCCTGGACCACCAGCAGGGGCAGGTGCACCTCCAGCTCCCCGGCCCGGCTGCGTTCGGGACGCTGCGGCGGGTGCAGCGGGAAGGCGAGGGCGAGCACTCCCCGAGCGCCGGTCGCCCGGGCACACCGACAGGCGACCCGCGCCCCTGCGCTCCGCCCTCCGACGACGACTGGCACCTCGGGGCAGAGGCGTCGGGCCGCCGACACCGCAGGGACCCACGCCTCGTCCAACCAGGTCGGAGGCGAGGCGACCCGGCGTCCGGCCACCTTCCAAGGCTGCTCGACCCGCACCACGCTCACCCCCCGCGCGGGGAGCCACCGGGCTAGCGCGGCCAGGTCCGGGGCGTCCACCCCGCCGCCTGCTCCGTGCCCCAGCACGAGCAGCGCCCGGGTCGACATCGGCGCCAGATGGACGTGCAGCCGGGCCCGGCCGCGCGGGGTCCGCACCAGCCTGGTTCGGGTCACTCCGCGGCGTGGTCGAGGGGCAGGGGCTCCAACAGCTGAGGGCCGTTGTGTCGGACGTCGTTGACCTCGGTCGACACCGGGTACGCGGTCAGCGCGACCGAGTGCGCGGGAGTCCCCGCCGACACCAGCACCGGCACCAGCCGCGCCGGGTCCTTCAGGTCGGGGTCCAGCCAGGCGGCCCAGTCGGCCTTCGGCACCACCAGGGGCATGCGGTCGTGGATGTGCCCCACCTGCTCACTTGCCGCCGTGGTGATCACCGTGGTCGTCAGCAGCCAGGTCGTGGGGTCGTCCCGGTCCTTGCTGGGGTCGTGCCACCACTCGTACAGCCCGGCCATCGCCAGCGACGAACCGTCGTCGGAGTGGATGTAGAACGGCTGCTTGCGCGGCTTGCCCTTGGCCGTTCTGGGCGCCGCCGACGCACTGTCCGGGGTGTACCACTCGTAGTAGCCGTCGGCCGGGAGCAGGCAACGCCTGGCGGCGAAGGCCCGCTTGTACGCCGGCTTCTCGGTCAGGGTCTCCGCACGTGCGTTGATCATCCGTGACCCGATCGCGGGGTCCTTCGCCCACGACGGCACCAGACCCCACTTGGCCACCCTCAGCTGCCTGGTCACGACCTCGTCGTCAGGCGCGTCCTTGGCGCGTCGTTGGACGACGACGTACACCTGCTTGGTCGGAGCCACGTTGTAGTCGGCGGCAAGGGGTTGGTCGACCAGTGACTCCTCGACCTCGAACTCCTCGACGAGAGCAGCCGGGTCCTTGGCTGCCGCGTACCTGCCGCACATGCGCCCACCCTAGACGCGGGTCGCGTCGGCTCGAAGGCCGCTCGCCCGGCGCTCGGTAGTCTGAGGAAGTGACGACCGGCGACGAGATGTGGTGGCCCGCTCCCGTCGCCGCGACACCGGTGGACGCGGAGGTCACGCTTCCCGGTTCGAAGTCGATGACCAACCGGGCGCTCGTCCTGTCGGCTCTGGCGAACGGTCCTTCGGTCGTCAGTGGAGCGCTCGCTGCACGAGACACCCAGCTCATGGTCGACGCGCTCCGCTCGCTCGGGGTCGGCATCGAGCCCGTAGACGAGACCAGCTGGTCGGTCCAGCCCGGCCCACTGCACGGTCACGTCTCGGTGGACTGCGGGCTGGCCGGAACGGTGATGCGGTTCGTGCCCCCGGTGGCTGCCCTGGCCCGCGGACCCGTCCTGTTCGACGGCGACCCGGCGGCCCGACGGCGACCGATGGGCCCGCTCCTCCAGGCGCTGCGGGCCTGCGGCGTCGCGGTCTCCGACGAGGCGTCGGCACTTCCCTTCACCGTGGTCGGCTCAGGGTCGGTCACCGGCGGCGACGTGTCCGTCGACGTCTCGAAGTCCTCGCAGTTCGTGTCCGGGCTGCTGCTGTCCGCCGCCCGCTTCGACGAGGGGCTGACGCTGCGCAACACCGGGCGGGTGGCACCCAACCGGCCGCACATCGACCTCACCCTTCGGATGCTCGCGGCGCACCAGGTCAACGCGGCGCCGGTGCCGGACGGCGGGACCGAGACCTGGCGGGTCGAGCCGTCTGAGGTGACCGCTCGGGACTGGGCGGTCGAGCCCGACCTGTCCAATGCCACGCCCTTCATCGCTGCTGCCCTGCTCACAGGAGGGACCGTGCGGTTCGACGGGCTGGGTCGACGCAGTGTCCAGGCCATCGGCCCGGTGACGGCACTGGTCGAGGCGCTGGGGGGTGCCGTCGACCTCACCGACGAGCGAGTGACCGTTCGTGGACGCGGTGTGGTCAGCGGCGGCGAGATCGACCTGCGCGACCTGGGCGAGCTCACCCCCACCGTCGCCGTCCTGGCCTTGCTGGCCGACGGCCCGACGCAGATCCGCGGGGTCGACTACCTCAGGGGACACGAGACCGACCGGCTCGCCGCACTCGCTGCCGAGGCCACGCGCCTCGGGGGCGACGTCACGGTGACCGACGACGGGTTGTCGATCAGGCCACGGCCGCTGACCGGCGGGCGCTGGCACACCTACCACGACCACCGGATGGCGACCGCAGGGGCGATCCTCGGCCTGCGCGTCGCTGGTGTTTCGGTCGAGAACATCGCCACGACCGGCAAGACCCTCCCCGGGTTCGTGCAGCTGTGGCATCGCCTGGTCGGCTCGGCGGCCGCGTGAGCGCCCGGCGGGCCGGTCCACGGGGCCGAGAGCTCGACGAGGACGACGTCCGGGTGCGCCCCGGCCGAGGAAAGGCCCGCCCGCGCAGCAAGGTACGACCGGGGCACGACGACGCCGCCGAAGGCTTCGTGACCGCCGTCGACCGCGGAAGGTTCACCGTCGAGCTCGTCGACGAGGGCGACCGCGCGCTCTACGCGGTCAAGGCGCGCGAGCTGGGCCGCAAGGGAATCGTCGTGGGCGACCGTGTCTCGCTGGTCGGTGACCTCGCCGGTGGCTCGGACGCACTCGCCCGGATCGTGCGGCGGCGGGCCCGCACGAGCGTCCTTCACCGCAGTGCGGACGACACCGACACCGACGAGCGGATCATCGTGGCCAACGCCGACCAGCTCGCCGTCGTCGTCGCCCTGGCGGACCCGGAGCCGCGGACCCGCCTGATCGACCGCGCACTCGTTGCCGCGTTCGACGGCGGGCTGCAACCGCTGCTCGTGCTCACCAAGAGCGACCTCGCCAGCGACGAGTCGCTGCGCGCAACCTACGACTCCTTGGGAGTCCCGTTCGTGGTCACGAGGCGCGGCGGTGACCTGAGCCAGCTCGCCGCACTCCTGCGCGACCACGAGACGGCGCTCATCGGTCACTCCGGGGTGGGGAAGTCGACGCTGGTCAACGCACTCGTCCCGGACGCCGCACGAAGCACCGGGCACGTGAACGTGGTCACCGGGCGGGGCCGTCACACCTCGACCTCGGCGGTGGCCCTACGGCTCCCCCAGGGCGGCTGGGTGGTCGACACACCCGGGATCCGGTCGTTCGGGCTCGCCCACGTCGAGCTGGGCCGCTTCATGCACGCCTTCCCCGACCTCGAGCCGGGCACCGAGGAGTGTCCGCGTGGGTGCGGCCACGACGACGAGCACTGCGCATTGGACCGCTGGGTGGCCGACGGCCACGCCGACCCGGAGCGGTTGGCGTCACTGCGCCGACTGCTCGCGAGCCGGGGAGCCACCGACGACGACCCGTAGGCCGAGGGTCACCCTGCCGAGATCGAGTTGACCACCCCACTCCACACGGACTCGGCGCCGGAGTGCCCGACTCGCACGATCCACGCCGTGGCGGCCAGAGCGACCACGACCGACACGACACCCACCGCGAGAGTGATCCCCCGTCCGTACGGCCGGCGCTCCGCCTCCCGTCGACCGAGCCACCACAGGGCCACGGCGGCTGCCAGCAACGGGAGAGCGAAGTAGAGCATCGCGTTCCCAAGCTCGATGTGGTTCTCCAGCGACGGTGTCTCGCCAACCGCCTCCTCGAGCTGCTCGCCGCTCTGGGTCGCCACCGGCACCATGGCGACAGCTGCAAGGGTGACGAGGGCCACGAGCCCACCGAACCGCTGGCGCCACTTCGGCACGAACGCGATTGCGATCACACCGAGCGAGGCAAGAGGAATCAGAACCACGACAGCGTGCACGACCAGGGGGTGGACGGGGATTCCGAAGACATTGTCAGGCATGGCCACCAGTCAACCCCGCTCGTTCTCCTGTCTCCAACGTCAACACGCGGCGTTGGCCCGGCCTTACCCGACCCTTAGCGAAACGCTCGGCCACCCCGACCCGATCCGGCGGCGGTAGCGTGAACGCATGACCACCAAGGGGAGCCAGACCGACCTCGGCGAGGACCTGCAGCTCGCCTTCCGCCTGGCCGACGAGGCCGACGCGATCACCGTGAACCGGTTCCGTGCGCTCGACCTCGTGATCGACACCAAGCCGGACCTCACGCCGGTCAGTGACGCCGACCGCGCCGCCGAGGAGGCGCTGCGAGAGACGCTGAGCCGCGAGCGCCCGACCGACTCCGTTCTCGGCGAGGAGTTCGGCGTGACGGGTGACGCGAGCCGGCAGTGGGTGCTCGACCCGATCGACGGCACGAAGAACTACGTGCGCGGCGTTCCGGTGTGGGCCAGCCTGATCGGCCTGGTGCACGACGACGAGGTCGTGGTGGGCGTCGTCTCCGCACCCGCCCTGGGCCTTCGGTGGTGGGCGGCCCGCGGGCACGGGGCGTGGACCGGTCACAGGCTCAGCGACGCGCGCCCCCTGCGCGTTTCAGCGGTGTCCCACGTCGAGGACGCCTCGGTGTCGTTCTCCGAGATCACCGACCCCGCGTGGGCCGCCACCGGCTCGGCGGCGGGATTCCACAGGCTCCTCGACCGGTCCTGGCGTAGCCGCGCCTACGGCGACTTCTGGTCGCACATGCTCGTCGCCGAGGGAGCCATCGACGTGGCGGTCGAACCGCAGCTCGGTACCTGGGACATGGCGGCCCTCGTGCCGATCGTCGAGGAGGCAGGCGGGCGGATCAGCGCCCTGGACGGGTCAGACCCGCTGGTCGGCGGCAACGCCTTGAGCACCAACGGTCTGCTGCACCGCGAGGTACTCGGGCTGCTGGATCCCGCGGACGCGGGCTGAGACCGCGTACCACTGTCTCAGCAGGAGGGGCGCGGCCACCAGGGCCGCCAGGTCGAACCACCCGTAGCCGCCGGCCGCCCCGCTCGGCGGGTTGCCGATGGTCACCCAGCCGGTCGGGTCGTGGGTTCCCCAGGTCCAGTTGCCCCAGGTGGTGCCGACGAGCTCGAGATAGGTGACGACCACGAAGGCGCCGACGTACACCAGGCGCGAGCGCCCCCACATCATGAAGGCCACCAGGCATACGGCCCAGAACGCGCCCAGGGCATCCGGACGCGGCGCCCACGGTGACAGCCCGAAGAGCGCATAGCCGGCGACGGCCGTGACCGCTACGACCAACAGCCACCCCTCGTGACGCTGGGCCCAGCCGATCCGGGCGAACGCCAGGGCACCCAGGTACACCAGACCGTGGCCCGGGGGCACGTACGACGGCACGTGCTCCAGTCGGTAGACGTACACCTCCAGTCCCTGCGAGAACGTGTACTCCACCACCGTGGCGAAGGCGACGACGACCGCGACCTGGACCCGGACCAGGGAGGACTCGGCGGTGAGCAGCCCCAGGAGCAGCAGCCACGTCGTCACGCCGAGGAACACCTGTGTCGCAGGCGAAGCGGTCGCGTCGACGAACAACGTGACGGTGATCCAGCCCAGCACCGCCATGACCAGGACTGCCTGTCGCTCCACCCGGCCAGTGTGCACCAGTCTCCCCGGCCACCGGTCGAGGGCAACCCCTTGCCTCCGACGCGCCGACGGGACAGGCTCAGGGCTGCAGGGCGCCGCCCACGAACCTGTGACTCGCGGGCCCCGCAGCCGACCCGAGGGCCGGGTCGAACGAGAGGCGGTGGGCCGTGCTGGTCCGCGACACGATGTCCGACCAGGTCGTCAGCGTGGGGCCGACCCACTCCCTTCGGGACGCCAGTCGATTCATGGCCGACCGAAGCGTCGGCTCAGTGGTGGTGATCGACACCGACGCGCACGGACCGGGCATCCTGACCGAGCGTGACGTCGTCCGGGCCATCGCCGCCGGCCTCGACGTCGACCAGGCCAAGTCCGGTGAGCACCTGACCTACGAGGCGGCGTACGCCGACCCCTCGTGGACCCTGGAGGAGGCGGCTGAGACGATGCGCCGAGGGGGTTTCCGCCACCTCGTGGTGATCCAGGACGCCGACGTCGTGGGAATCATCTCCATGCGTGACATCGTTCGTGCTTGGGCACCCACGAGCGGCGGCACCTGAGGGTTCAGGTCCACTCGCTCTTCGACGAAGGAGCGACATGTCCGATCAGCACGCCACGGTGTCCACCGAGTACCACGTCAACGGGATGACCTGTGGTCACTGCGTCCATGCGGTGACCGATGAGCTGACCGCGCTCGGTGACGTCGACTCGGTCACCGTGGAGCTCGAGTCCGGGCGGGTCGTCGTCGTGAGCACCAGCCCGCTCGATCGGGCCGCGGTCGCGGCGGCCGTCGACGAGGCCGGGTACGAGCTGGCGGACTGAGCATGAGCCGCTCGGTGGAGCTGGAGATCACGGGGATGACGTGCGCGTCGTGCGCCTCCCGGATCGAGAAGAAGCTCAACCGGATGGACGGCGTGTCAGCAAACGTCAACTACGCCACCGAGCAGGCGTTCGTGACCTTCGACAGCGCGGTGAGCCCTGACGACCTTCTCGACACGGTGGCGGCGCTCGGGTACCACGCGCAGCTCCCCGTCCCCTCGCCCGACGAAGCTCCCGGTAGCGACCTGGACGACCCGACCCGATCGTTGCGGCAGCGCCTGCAGATCTGCCTGATCCTGACCGTCCCGGTCGTGGTCTTGTCGATGGTTCCCGCCCTGCAGTTCCGCAACTGGCAGTGGCTGGCCCTGACCCTCAGCGCGCCTGTCGTGGTGTGGGGTGCCTGGCCCTTTCACCGTGCTGCATGGACCAACCTGCGGCACGGCACCACCACGATGGACACCCTGATCAGCGTGGGCGTGCTTGCTGCGTTCGGCTGGTCGCTGTACTCGTTGTTCTTCGGTGACGCCGGTGACTCCGGCATGACGATGTCGTTCCACACCGATGCCAGCCGGGGCAGCACCGACGAGCTCTATCTCGAGGTTGCCGCCGGGGTGACCGTCTTCGTCCTCACCGGTCGCTATCTCGAGGCCCGTGCCAAGCGACGGTCCGGTGCTGCCCTGCATGCGTTGCTGCGCCTCGGTGCGAAGGACGTCACCCTGGTGCGCGATGGGCACGAGGTGCGCGTGCCCATCGAACAGCTCGCCGTGGGCAACCGCTTCGTGGTCCGACCGGGAGAGAAGATCGCCACGGACGGCGTGGTGCGCGACGGCACGTCGGCGGTCGACGCCTCGATGCTCACCGGCGAGAGCGTGCCCGTCGAGGTCGGGCCTTCCGAACCCGTCGTCGGCGGGTGCGTCAACGTCGGCGGGCGGCTGGTTGTCGAGGCGACCCGGGTGGGTGAGGACACCCAGCTCGCGGCCATGGCTCGCCTGGTGACCCAGGCTCAGAGCGGCAAGGCCCCGGTCCAGCGTCTGGCGGACCGGGTGTCCGCGGTGTTCGTCCCGATCGTCATCGCGATCTCACTGGCGACGCTGCTCTTCTGGCTGCTCCAGGGCGAGAGCGCCACGATGGCGTTCAGCGCGGCCGTCGCGGTCTTGATCATCGCGTGCCCGTGCGCCCTGGGCCTGGCCACGCCGACGGCACTACTGGTCGGCACCGGTCGCGGCGCTCAGCTCGGGATCCTGATCAAGGGACCGGAGATGCTCGAGTCGACCCGGCGGGTCGACACCGTCGTCCTCGACAAGACCGGAACGGTGACCGAGGGCCGAATGCGTCTCGTAGACGTCGTCCCGGCTGACGGTACGGGCCTGGATGACCTGCTGCTCCTTGCGGGTGCGGTCGAGCATGCCTCGGAGCATCCGGTCGGACGAGCGATCGCTGCTGCCGCCGAGGACCGGGTAGGGCCACTTCCCGAGGTCAGCGACTTCGCCGGCGTCGCGGGCCTGGGCGTGCAGGGGGTCGTTGCCGGACGAGCCGTCGCCGCGGGGCGCCCGTCGTGGCTTCGGGAGTCCTGGGCGCTGGGTCTGCCGGCCGCCCTGGCCGCGCAGTACGAGCGGGCCGAGGCGGCCGGACGCACCGTCGTCGCGGTCGGCGGTGACGGCGTCGTGCTCGGGCTGCTCGTCGTGGCCGACACGGTGAAACCGACCAGTGCCGCAGCGGTGGCCCAGCTCAAGGAGATGGGGCTTCGCCCGGTCCTGCTCACCGGGGACAACCGCCGGGCCGCGGCCAGTGTCGCCCAGGAGGTCGGGATCGACACCGTCATCGCCGATGTGCTCCCGGCAGGCAAGGTCGCTGCCGTCCGCGAGCTGCAGGAGCAGGGCCGGGTCGTGGCGATGGTGGGTGACGGGGTCAATGACGCTGCCGGGCTCGCCCAGGCCGACCTCGGGATCTCGATGGGTACCGGGACCGATGTGGCGATCGAGGCCAGCGATCTGACCCTCGTCCGCGGTGACCTCCAGGCCGTGCCGCAGGCCATCCAGCTCTCGCGGCGGGTCCTGGCCACGATCAAGGGCAACCTGTTCTGGGCCTTCGCCTACAACGTGGCGGCGATCCCGCTGGCCGCCGCGGGTCTGCTCAACCCGCTGATCGCGGGGGCCGCCATGGCCTTCTCCAGCGTCTTCGTGGTCACCAACAGCCTTCGCCTCCGTCGGTTCGACCCCGACCCGGGGTGACCTGAGCCCCGCTTCGGGTCTTTGGACCGTATCGCCGCCGCAGCGGGCGTGCTGACATCGAGAGATCCGGTTGTCAGCGAGGGGAGGTGCCGGGTGAGCCATCGGGTCCTGGTGACGTACGGCACGTCGAACGGCGGTACGCGGCACGTCGCCGAGGTCGTCGCCGACGAGCTGCGCCGCCACCACTTCGTCGTCGACGTCGCACCTGCCCTCGAGATCCACCTCGTCGACGGGTACGACGCCGTCGTGCTGGGTGGCGCGGTGTTCGCGTCCCACTGGCACGACGACGCCCGCCGGTTCGCCCGTCGCCACGCGGTGGCTCTGCTCCGGCGCCCGGTCTGGCTCTTCAGCTCGGTGCCCGCAGGCGAGGCGCTGTCCGACGTTCCGGTGCGTGGGGCCGTGCAGGCGATGCTGCGTCTGCGGGCCCGCGACCATGCGACGTTCTCCACGGAGGACGAGGGGGACGCGGACGTGCGGCGCTGGGCCCGTTCCATCGCGACGAGCCTGTCCGGCCAGGCTCTCGGTCGCGCCGTCCCGGCTCCCCCGTCGACCCGGTAGCCGACGACCGCTCATTAGGCTGGCGCTGTGTTGACCGTCGGGTTCGACCTGGACATGACCCTCGTCGACTCCCGCGCCGGCATCCGGGCCAGTCTGGACGCGCTGGCCGACGAGACCGGGCGCACGATCGACGCCGACGCGATCGTTCAGCAGCTCGGACCTCCGGTTCGCGACGCACTGCTCGACGCCTTCGGTGACGAAGACGTCGATGACGCCGTTCGCCGGTTCCGCGTCCACATGGCGAAGTTCGGTGCCGCCATGGCCACCGCGATGCCCGGCGCGCGCCGGGCCATCGCTGCGGTCCAGGCCAGCGGCGGTCGAGTCGTGGTGGTCACGGCGAAGCACCAGCCACTGGCCGAGGTCACGATGACGGCGTCCCGGCTGGCGACCGACGCCCTCGTCGGGGACCTGTGGGGGGTCGACAAGGCGATCGCCCTGCGCGAGTGGCAGGCCGACGTGTACGTCGGGGACCACTGGGCCGACGTGGCGGCCGCGCGCGCGGCCGATGCCGTCTCGGTGGTGGTCCTCACCGGAGGAGTGAGCCGCGAGTCTCTGGAGGAGGTGAGCCCCGACGTGATCCTGGACGACCTCCATGGATTCCCAGCCTGGTTCGACTCCCGCTGAGCCGAAGCCCAGCACTACGCCTCGGTCGGGTCGACCTCGCGCAAGCAGGCGATCACGGCGTCGTCCTCGACCTGGGTGAAGTCGTCGTAGAACTGACCGACGGAGTAGAAGGGACTCGGCACGTCGAGACACACCACCTCGTCGGCCACCTCCCGAAGCGCAACGACCGTCTCGGCGGGGGCGACCGGCACGGCGAGGACGACACGCCCTGCCCCCTCGGTCCGAACCACCTGGCACGCCGCGCGTGCCGTCGACCCCGTGGCCACCCCGTCGTCGACGATGACCACCGTGCGCCCCTTCAGCGGGATGCGTGGCTTGACTCGGCGCACGGCTCCGGCGCGGATCCTCACCTGCGCCTCCGCTTCACGTTCGGCCGCCTCCAGCTGGGTCACGGTCACGCCGGCGTCGTGGATCACCGACGCGTTGCGGACCCGCGCATCCTCCTCGCCGACCGCACCCATCGCCAGCTCCGGCTGGCCGGGCACCCCGACCTTCCGAACGATCACCACGTCCAGCGGAGCCCCGAGCCCTCGAGCCACCTCGAAGGCGACGGGTACGCCCCCGCGCAGGAGACCGAGCACGACCGGATGCTCCGGTCGGACCCAGGCGAGGGACGCCGCGAGCTGACGCCCGGCGTCCCGTCGGTCGCGGAATCTCATGTGCCTCTCGTCCCCTGGTTGCTCCAGGTCCTCACATCTGCGCGAGCCGGTCGGAGCGAGCAGTGAGGACACGTTCGCGGAAGGCGGGCTCGGAACCCATCAGCTTGGCCAGTGCCTCCGCAGGTACAAGCATCAGGTCGGCCTCGGACTCGGCCCGGACGTCGGCCAGCCGCACGTAGCCGTAGCCGCTTCCCCAGTCCGATGCGGCGATCTCGCCGAAGAAGTCCCCCTGCTCGAGGGTCCGCACGAGCTCGCCGTCCACGCTCACCGCGACCTTGCCGTCGAGCACCACGTAGAAGTCACGGTCGGTGGCCCACTGCGACACGATCGTCGACCCCGCCGAGAACGTACGCCGGAAGGAGTGGTTCACCAGGAAGTCCACTCCCTCCTCGGTCAGGAGGGACAGCAGGGGCAGCGCGGCCCAGCCGGCTGAACCATCGACGTCGTCGACCAAGAGCCGGGACGGGATCGGGGTGCGCGCGAGGTAGTCGAGGGTCCAGCGGACGTCCTCCTCCTGGGTGAGGTGGTTCAGCACGCACATCCGCAGGGCGAATCGACCGTGCAGACGGGTGGAGGAGACCATCGCCCGACCGGTTGCCTCCAGCTCGCCCGCCAGCCACAGGTTCACCCGCGCCGTCTGGGCCTCGCTCAGTCCGTCCACCCTGCGCCGGAAGCACACGATGCCCAGGCTTGCGGGGTTCATCAGCTCGAGGTCGGGGTCCGACTCGATGCACTGCTGGGCTACCCCGACCAGGTCGAGGCTCCGGTCGACGACGCTGCGGAACGCCGACACCCCGAACGCCGAGAGGGACGCCCACACCTTCAGCGCCCTCGCATTGCGGGTCAGCTGGAGCCCGCGGTCGCTGAAGTTCACCTCGGTGCCGTGGGCGTCGGCATCGGCGAGGTAGTCCGGAAGGACCCCGAACGCCTTCTCCAGTGCCCCGTGCTCGCGGACCAGCAAGGCACCACACTCCATTGGCTGGAACAGCCACTTGTGCGGGTCGAGCGTGACCGAGTCGGCGCGCTCGATCCCGTCCAGTGCTGCTGCACCACGCTCGGTCAGGGCGGCGAAGCCGCCGTAGGCCGCGTCGACGTGCATCCACACGCCCAGCTCGGCGCACAGGTCAGCGATCTCGTGCATGGGGTCGACGCTTCCGGTGTTGGTCGACCCGGCCGCAGCGCACACGACCAACGGCTGACGCCCACCGGCCAGGTCGAACTCGATCGCCGCCCGCAACGCCTCAGGTCGCAGCCGAAAGCGGTCGTCGGAGGGTATGACGTGCACCTGGTCGGGACGGAAACCGAGCACCCGCGCCGCACGCCCCACCGACGAGTGCGCCTGGTCGGCGCAGTAGATGACCGCGTGCTTGCTCATCGGACCGAGCCGGAGCTCGCGGGCAGCAGCCAACGCGGTCAGGTTGGACGCCGACCCGCCCGACACGAGGACGCCGTCGCTTTCCGGCGGCATCCCGAGCCAGTCCCGGAACCAGTCGAGCACCGTGAGCTCCAGCTGGCTCGGTCCGGCCGCCTCCATCCACGAGCCGCAGTAGACGTTGGTGACGTTGGCCATGAACTCCGCCAGTGCCGACGGCCAGGTCGTCGAGCCGGGGATGTAGGCGAAGTAGCCCGGGTGACCGACCTTGCTCGCGAAGGGAAGCACGTCGTGGCACAGCCGCTCCAGGACGTCGTCCATGCCGACGCCGACCTCGGGGCACGCCGTGTGCAGGCATGCCTGCATGGACTCGGGGTCGGCCCGTCGAATGACCGGGTCCGGCTGGTCGGCCCACCCCACCATGGCGTCCACGACGGCGTAGCCGGTCCGACGCATCTCCTCCGGGGTCATCACGAGAGGGTCCAGCGTCGGACCCGGACGCGTGCTCGTCGGCGCGGAACCGGTCACCTGATCGGACTCGACACCCATCCGGAGCCCCTCTCGACGCTGACAGCATGGCCGCGCCCGCGCGGCACCGCCAGCCCCTCGGGGTACCGGGTTACGAAGACTGAGGGCGCTCCGCCGTCCGGCGGCCACGACCGTAGGACACGATCAGCGCGATCCCGCCCAGCACGAGCAGCACCAGGCCGGCCCCGAGGGTGAGGGCCAGCGCGCCGGACAGGCCCGTGACCGGAAGGGGACCGCCCGCCCCTCCGCCGGCGGCCCCGCCCGTTCCACCGCCGTCGGTCCCCGACGGGGTCGGTGTCGGCGTCGGCCCCGAGGCGCTCTGGTAGGTGTTCTCGACCCGCACCGTGACCACCTGTCCCGGTGTCGGGTCGACCCGGACCGACTCGCCGGACGTCGGCGGAGCCGGGACCCCGTCGGTCACGACCGTCCACTCGGTGGCGACGGTCGCCCCGTCGGCGACTCCGGTCTCGGCCTCCCGGACGCGACACGACAGCGTCGGCTCGTCCTGGGCGTTCCACAGGAAGTCGGTGAAGACGAGGCGCTGAGGCAACGAGAACGGGCCGGGCCGCCCTGCAGGTCCGACCAGGGATGCCGTCGTCGCGTCGTTGCACTGGACCGAGACCAGCACCTCACCCGTTCGGGCCGAGGCGTCGCCGGACACGGTCTTCACCACCTGGAGCGCGGCGGCTGGCACCAGCTCGTCGGTGAAGTCGCAGGTCACTGTCGGATCCGCCGGCGAGAGGGTGAAGGCGGCACCGATGAGGCCGGCCGAGCGCACCGACGTGCTGTCCGACGCGTCACACGTGGCCTCGGTGAGCCGCCACGTCCCGCTCGGCTCGCTGGGCGGTGCGAGCTCGACGACGGCGTAGCGCTGGAAGGGCAGGCCGGTGTTGGACCCGTCCGTGGGCGTTGCAGGGACACGCACACCCTGCTGGTTCGTCGTCGCGCTCAGACCGACGTTGCCGCCCGTTCCGTCGAGGGGGAAGCCCCCCAGGGGGACGATGACGAAGGAGAACGTTCCAGTGCCTCCCTCGGAGGTCTTGCGGACGGTGATCGACCCTTGCGGGCTGTTGTAGACGGTGCACAAGACGTTCGCCCCCGGGGCGATCGTGCCGCTTGCTGGCTGGCCGACGACCGGAGTCGGTGAGAGGTCGGTGCCGTTGCACGACACCCGGCTGATCGTCCACGCGCCGGCGGCCACGCCCGAGGGCAGGTCCTCCTGGGCAGTGAAGGTGCCCGAGGCGCCGGTGATCTCCAGCGCGCGGACCGGGTCTCCCGGCTGGAGAGTGGTGACCGACGCCGAGGCCGTGTTCAGACCGCTCGGGCTGCTGGCCCGGAAGTCGAACGTGCCCGTGCCCTCCTCGGTGACCTTCTCGATCGCGAGGCCGGCGATGTCGCGCACGTTGGTGAAGGTGCACGTGACCAGGTCGCCCGCGCCGAGGGTGACGGCGAACCTCCCCGCCGGGCCCTGTTGCACCGTTCCGGGTGGCGTGATCGTGCTGGTGCCGTCTCGGGACCGGCAGTCTGCGTTGGTCAGCGCCCAGTCGGGGTCCTCCTGCTCGTACAACGTCCATGGGGCCGACGTGTCGGCAGCCCGGACGAAGTCGACCGACCCGGTCCGGCCGTTGACGGGGACACCGAAGGGGTTGTCGTTGGGGTCTCCGGTCGGCCCCGGCACGTAGCTGACGTTGCCGGCGAACCCGAAGGTGCGGTTGACCGGCGCCTCGGAGCCCGGAAGCTGCTTGACGACGCGGATGGTCGCCGCCTCAGGCGGAGGGCTGACTGCGAAGTAGTAGCAGAACACGTGGGTGGCCCCGCTCGGGAAGCCGATCCACTCGACGTTGTCGCCGTTGAGGTTGTCGACCGCGCAGCGCAGGGCGCCGAACGCCTGCGGCGGGTCGAAGGGGGACGGCGGGTTGTCCAGCAGGGGGTCTCCCACCACGCCGCCCTGGATCCACAACCGGCTCGACTGCTGGGCGAGCTGGGCCTGGGCCGAGGTCAACGTGATGGTGCGCGCGCCCTGGACGGTGCGGCCGGTTGGCTGACCCTGTGGATCCAGCTCGGGCACCGACGCAGTGGTCGGTCCGGGCGGAGGTGCGTACGGGTTGCTGACCTGGCTGAGGAAGTCCGACTTGCCGGCGATCCCCGTGCCCAGCTGGAACCTCCACCCGGCCAGCGGGTCGCAGCCGGCCACCTGGGTGGTGGCGTTGACGTCCTCGACCCTGGGACTCACCGGCTGACCACTGGAGTAGAGCGTGTCGGGGCCGAGGTCCTGCAGGCTCTCCTGGATGTTGTTCCGGGCCCGGTTGGCCATGATCGAGGCGAACGAGTCGCAGGTGCGCGCCACGATCGTCACCTGGTAGCTCGGAGTGGGAGCAGGGACGGCTCGGTCCGCCGCGGCGGCCCCTGCCAGCTGAGGCACACCGAGGAGGACGCTCGTGGTGGCGAGCAGCCCCACGACCAGGCTGACCCGGGTTCGGCCGGAGGTCCACGCCAACTGGTGCGCTGAGGTCGACATCGTCACTCCTGGTCGCCAAACGGTGAGGCCGTCATCTGCTGCCCGCCATCTTCACAGCAAAGGGCGCCCAGGAGGCGACGAGGGGTCCGGCGCGTCGTGGCGCAGCTGGTCTATCGGACGCAGGCGGGCAACAGCTGGTGAGGCCTAGATTGACCCTGCCGTTCCCCCACCTATGGAGGCCGCATGTCGACCGCCCCCACCCCCCGCGCCCCACTGCCGCCGTTCGACGAGCAGTCCGCACGTACCAAGGTGTTGATGGCTGAGACCGCTTGGAACAGCCGGGACCCCGAGCGCGTGGCCGGCGCGTACAGCCCCGACTCGCAGTGGCGCAACCGCGACGAGTTCCTCCAGGGCCACGCAGCGATCGTGTCGTTCCTGCAGCGCAAGTGGGAGCGCGAGCTCGACTATGTGCTGCGCAAGGAACTATGGGCGTTCAGCGACAACCGGATCGCCGTGCGCTTCCAGTACGAGTGGCACGACGCTGCCGGACAGTGGTTCCGGTCCTATGGCAACGAGAACTGGGAGTTCGACGAACGGGGCTACATGTCCCGTCGTGAGGCGAGCATCAACGACGTGGCCATCGACGCGGCGCAGCGCCGTATCTACGGAGCACGCGCCGAGGGCGACGACACGGGGATCCCCCTGCAATGACGGTCCCGCCCCTGGTCGGGAGCACGGCCGGCGTGGGGCTCAGGCTCGGCGCAGTGGGGCGAACGCGTACAGCAGGCGGTTGGGCGTGCCGGTCGGGAGTCCGCTGAGCAGTCCCCTTGTCGAGCCGGTCAGGACCCAGCGACGGACTGCTGGTGGGTGCGCCCGGGGGTGAGTGGACAGGTACAGGGCCACGGCGCCGGTCACGTACGGCGTGGCCCACGACGTCGCCCCCGAGCCGCGATACGTGAACACGCCACCGCCGCGCAGGACCGAGCGCACGCCGACCCCGGGCGCGAAGAGGTCGACGCAGGGCCCGCTGTTCGATCCGCTCCACCGCCGGTCGTGGCGGTTCACTGCGCCCACGGTGAGCGCGGTGGGGACCCGGGCAGGGGTGTGCTGGCACGCGTCTCCGGACTCGTTTCCAGCCGCCACGGCCGCCGTGATGTGAGCGCGCTCCAGCCGTTGCAGCGCACGGCTCACACCGATGAATCGCTCCGGGAATCCCAGCGAGAGGTTCACCACGGCTGGACCGGGGTGTCTGGCCGCGTCCTTGATCACCCAGTCGATCGCGTCGACGACCCGCTGCGCCTGGACCCGAGTCGGCGGGGCGCCGACGCCCTCTCCACCGTTGAGCGCCCTCACCGACACCACACGCACAGCCTTCGCCACGCCGGTCACGGCACCCCCGATGATCCCGGCGACGAAGGTCGCATGTCCGACCGCGAACGAGTCGGTGCAGTCGCCCCAGGTGCCCCCGGCGAGGTTGGGGCCGCGTCGGCCGCGGCCACCGAACGCGGGGTTGCCGACCTGCGCGCCGCAGTCGACCACATAGGCCGTCACCCCCGACCCGTTCGCCCTGGACCGGTAGGTGCCGTTCAGCGGGAGACGTCGCTGGTCGATCCGGTCCAGCGCCCACCCCGGCGTGGACTGCGTCGAACCCGCCGGCAACGCCCGACTGTTGGCTGTCGGTGCGTCGACCACGGCGACGCTCGAGACCACGGCGAGCGCGACCGTCGAGGCGAGCAGGGACCACCGGACCGACACGGCCTCACTGTAGCCATCTGGGCGGCGAAGGAGCCCGCCTCTCGGCTCGCTCAGGCGTTCATGATCTCGGTGGCCGCGCGCTGTCCGGACAGGTACGCGCCGTGCACCGTGGCGAACAGCGTCTTGTGGGTGGCCTCACCAGCGAAGAAGACCCGCTTGCTGACGTCGGCCGCCAGGTTGTTGCGCATGCTCGGCGTCGAGTTCAGCTTGTTGAAGGAGTACGACCCGTAGGAGAACGGGTCGGTGCTCCATCGCGGGATCTGCCATGCGACCGGGTTGGGGATGCTCGCGCCGTACATCGTGCGCAGGGGGCCCATGGCGGCGTCGACGATCTGCTGGTCGGTCATCGCCTCGGCCGACTGGGCGTAGAACCCACCGAGGAAGCCCAGCAGGATCGGTTTGCCCCCGGACACCCGGGCGACGTTGAGCCACTGGTGGAACCGGCCCCGGTCGGCCGTCGACGCGACGTACTCGATCCAGTCGACGTTGTCCCAGAAGACGCTCGGGAAGCGCAGGAACACCTTGCTCAGGGTCCCCGTGCCCATCCCGAGCTTGCTGATCGCGGTCGTCTTGGTGGAGGACAGGGCGGGGCTGAAGGTGATCGCGTTCTTCTTGAGGACACCCAGCGGTACGGTCACGATCACGCGGTCGCCGGTGAAGGTGCCGCCGGACGTGGTCACCGTGACGCCCGTCGACGTGTGGGAGATGGCCGTGACGGTGCGGTTCAGCTGGACGTTGATCCCGGTGGCCAGGTGGTTCACCAGCGCGACGTATCCGTCGGGCAGAACGGCGTCGAGACCCGAGTAGCCGCCCATGCTGTCCCAGTACCAGCTGGACAGCTCGGCGGAGTCGCCGGCGTACTCGTCGTCGGCCAGGCTCACGATGAAGTGGTTGGCCAACCGCTTGTTCGGCTCGGTCAGCGTGCTCAGCTTGAGGCTGCTCTCCAGAGCCGTACGCAGCGCGGTGTCCTTGTTGGTGTTGTAGCCGGCCTTGACGGCGCTGTCGAACTTGGCCTGCATGGACGCGTAAGCCGAACCGGAGCCGGTCGTGATCTTGCCCAGGCTCGCGTCGTAGGTGGCGAAGCTGGCGTAGTCGGTGGTGACCGTGCGCGCCCCCGCCTGGCTCGCCAGCGAGGTGAGCGGGTTGCCCTGCGTCTCGTGGATCCACGAGGCGCCGAGGTCGATCGGTGCGTCGGCCCACGCGTTGCTCGTGTGGATCCGGCCGCCGAGGCGGTTGCGCGCCTCGAGCACCGTCACCGTGTGTCCGGCGTCGACCAGCTGTCGCGCCGCCGCCATTCCGGCCATGCCCGCGCCGACCACCAGCACCCGCTGCCTGGTCGCTGCCACGGCCCGGGTGGCCGGGGAGCAGGCAACGACCGCGGCGGCCGCCCCGGCCACCTTGATGAAGTCCCGACGGTTCAGCGTCATGGCTGATGCTCCTCTCGTGGGAACGACCCGAGTCATTCTCATAGCGCCATATGGGTATAGGAATGATGACCCCGGGCGGCGTCCCCGTCAAGACCCCACCACCCGTCAGGCGCAACGGTGGGTGACCGGCCGTCGGTCAGCGCGTGGAGAACAGCATCCGCCGCGCGGCGCGCTCCACCAGAGCGATCGCCTCGGCGGCCTGTTCGGGCGGGTGCTCCACGGCCAGCCCCACCCCGAGCCCGTCGAGCAGGGCGTGCAGCTCCACCGCCGCCTCGTGTGGCGTACCGTCGAGCCGGAAGAGCCCCGATCGGACGCCGTCGTCGACACACTGCGCCGCGAGGTCCAGCCAGGCGGCGTCCACCTCGTGGGTGTCGTCGGCCAGCTCGGGGTCGTGGGCCGCCGCCCGCCAGTACTCGAGCCACAGGACCCAGCCACCGCGGCGACGCGCGGGTTCCAGGGACACCGAGGACACGATGATGTGACGAATCCGCGCCCACGGGTCGTCGATCTGAGCGAGCTCCGTTGCCAGGGCGGTCAGCTCGGCCCGAACCTTGTGGCGCAGGGCATCGCGTCGCAAGACCTCGATCGTCGGGAAGTAGTGCTGCAGGCTCCCGACGGGGACACCACTGGCCTCGGCGACGTCGCTGTACCGGGTGCTCTCGTAACCGCGGAAGACCAGCACCTCGGAGGCCGCGTCCAAGATGTCGGCGCGCTTGTGCCTGGGCGGCCGGCCCCGACGGGGGGCCGCGGGCGTGGTGGGCACGACGCCGGAGTATAGGGACGGGTCCAGCTTCGAGCGCGGTGCGGCCGCCGACCGTCCGGGCCACGGCGCGCCCGAGCCGGCGCCCTTCTTTCGGTATCGGGGTACGAGAACGGGTCGGCCCCGAGGGGTGCGAGGAGGGCTGGGCGGCAGCGCTCGGCAGATTCCTCTACTGTCGCCAGGTGCTGCGCATCGCCTGGGTCGTCGACCTGTCCCACCCGGAGCTGGCTGCCGAGGTGGCCGCCCTGCGCGACCGCCTGACGTCGTCCGGACTGGTCGACGTGGGCGCGCCGGGCTCGGACCGCGAGCTGAGCGCGGCCGATGCCGTGGTCGTGTGGGCCGACCGAGCGCTCTCCCCTGCTCTGGTCAGCGCCCTCACCGACACCGACCTCAGGGTCGTCCTGGCCGGCCCAACGCTCACTCGGGCCGACCCGGACCGAGTTCTGGGTGAGGCGGCGGGGCTTCTCGTCGGCGACACCACGCCGGTGCACGACGTACGGGTCAGAGCCGGCCACGACGCTCCGGGCACGCTGCACCCGGCGGGTCACCAGCACCACGAGGACGACCACGTCGGCCAGCACGACCATGTGACCGACCGCCTGGTTCAGGTCGACAAGTCCGCCGACGACGTCCGGGTGCTGCTCACCGCGCGGATCGGACTGGTCGAACAACCGGTGCTGACCTGGCGCCCGGCAACGGCCACGGCGGCGTGGACGCTCGGCACGTCACCGGGGGCGGTCGGCGGCGCAGGTGCGACCCGTGCCCTCGCCCAGCTGCTCCAGCTCATGTGCGGCGTGCCCGAGGCGGCCACGGTTGGTGTCGGGCTGCTCGGCTACGGCGCCATCGGACACGAGCACAGTCGCGCGGTGCGCGCGGTGCACGGCCTGAGCCTGGCCGCGGTCTGCGACACCTCCCCGGACCGGCTGACGGCTGCGGCGACAGCGGCGCCGGGGGTCAGCACGACCCGATCGGCCGACGAGCTGCTCGAGCGCGACGACGTCGACCTCGTGGTGATCTCGACCCCGCCGAGCACTCACGCACCGTGGGCGTTGAAGGCACTGCGTGCGGGCAAGCACGTCGTGGTCGAGAAGCCCTTCGCGATCCGGACGAGTGAGGCCGACGAGGTCCTCGCCGAAGCCGACGCGGCTGGCCTCCTGGCCGTGGTGTACCAGAACCGTCGCTACGACCCTGACCATCTGGCGATCCGACGACTCGTGCGGTCCGGCGCCCTGGGCGACCTGTTCCAGATCGAGACCTTCATCGGCGGGTACGGCCACCCCTGCAACCTCTGGCACTCCGACGAGGAGGTCTCCGGTGGCGCCTTCTACGACTGGGGGTCGCACGTCCTCGACCAGATCCTCGACCTCGTCCCCACCGAGGTCGACTACGTCACCGCGGCTACCCACAAGCGACGCTGGTACGACGTCACCAACGCCGACCACTCTCGAGTGACCATCCGGTTCGACGGAGGCGCCGAGGCCGAGTTCGTCCACTCCGACCTGGCCGCTGCGCTCAAGCCGCGCTGGTACGTGCTGGGCACGCTCGGGGCGGTCGTCGGGCAGTGGCGTACCGAGAAGGTGGTGTCCCGCAGCGACATCGGCACCCTCACCGAGGACATCCTGGCGCCGGCGGACTCACCGCCCACGCTCGACCAGTACGCCGCCGATGGCAGTGTCACCCGGCTCGCCATGCCCAGCGCTGAGCCCTACGCCTTCCACCGTGAGGTTGCCGACCGGGTGCGTCTCGGACTGCCGATGACCGTCACCGGCGCCCAGTCGCGGCGGGTCCTGGCCGTGATGGAGGCCGCCCGACACTCGGCCGCCGACGACGGCCGGCCCGTGGCGCCACTGTGACCAAGGCTCCTGTCGTCCGCTGGGGGTTCGTCGGGGCCGGGTTCGTGGCGTCGCAAGCACTGGCTCCAGCTGTCCACGCCGCCGACTCAGCGGTGCTCCAAGTGGTCGGCTCGAGCGATGAACGGCGGGCGGAGTCGCTCGAGCCTCGGCGCACGGCCGGTTCGTACGACGCGGTCTGCGCCGCTGACGACGTGGATGTGGTCTACGTGTCACTGCGCAACAGTGACCACCTCCGGTGGGTGGTCGCTGCCCTCGAAGCCGGAAAGCACGTGCTGTGCGAGAAGCCACTGGGACGCACCGCCGACGAGGTCGACGTCATGGCCCGCGCCGCCGCCACGGCGGACCGCCTCCTGGTCGAGGCCACCTGGAACCACTGGCACCCCCGAACCCGACGAGCACAGCAGCTCGTCAGTGAGTCCTCCGGGCCGCGCGCGGTCCAGACCCAGTTCACGTTCGCCGGGGTGCCCCGCGACAACTACCGGCTCGACCCCGCGAGCGGGGGCGGCGCGTTGCTGGACGTCGGCCCCTACCTGGTGGGCGCGGCGCTCTGGGCCCTCGGCACGTCCACGGTCCAGGTGCATGACGTCACCCGACATGTCGGACCGACCGGGGTCGATCTCACCACCGCTGCGGTCCTGGACGCGGGCGACAGCCGGGCCAGGATCGAGGCGTCGATCGAGCAACCGGAGTCGCAGGTCCTTCGGGTCGAGGCACCTGACCTGACCGTCGAGCTCGCCGACCCGGCGTTCACCAGCTGGAGAGAGCCCTCGTTTCTGCGTGTGATCGAGGCAGGTGCGGCCCGGGAGGAGGCGTTCGCCCCGTGCGACGCCTATCGGCTCATGGTCGACTCGGTCTCCGCGGCAGCCTCAGGACAGCCGGCATGGGTACTGCCGCTGTCGGTGACCGCGGACGTGGCCGTGGTCCTCGACGACATCGCCCGCGCGGCGCCGAGCACATGAGCACGTTCGCCTCAGCCGACCGGCCACGGCTGCACGACGAGTGGGTCGACCTGCCCGGTGGGCCGCGCCTGGCGGTGAGACGAGCCGACGGACCGGGTCGTCCGTTCCTGCTCGTGCACGGGCTGGCGAGCAACGCCCGCCTGTGGGACGGCGTCGCGTGGCGCCTCGCGGCGGCCGGACACCCGGTGGCAGCCGTCGACCAGCGCGGCCACGGTCGCTCCGAGGTGACCGAGGACGGCTACGACACGTCGACGGCGGCCACCGACCTCGCCGCGCTGTGTGCCGCAGCTGGGCTGGGACAACGACCGGCTCCCCGTCGTGGCCGGTCAGTCCTGGGGCGGGAACGTCGTTCTCACCCAGGCGGTCGAGCATGGTGGCGTGGCGGCCCTCGGCCTCGTCGACGGCGGCTGGATCCATCTCGCCGACCGCTATCCCACCTTCGAGGAGTGCTGGGCCGCGCTCGCACCACCGAGGTTCGACCACTTGACCCGGGCCGAGCTCGAGGCTCAGTCGAGCAGCTGGCACCCCGACTGGCCCGAAGAGGGTCGTGCGGCTGCGCTGGCGAACTTCGCCGATCGACCCGACGGGACGGTGCGTCCGCACCTGTCGCGGGAGCACCACCGCAGCATCGTCCACTCGTTGTGGGCTGACGACCCGCGGCCGCTGTACTCACAGGTGACCGTTCCGGTCACCCTGATGGCGGCGGTTGACGAAGCACCCTCGACACCGACCCCAGTGAGCGAGGCGCTGGCGGCAATCGCCGGTGCCGAGGCATCGTGGTACGTCGGTGCGCACCACGATCTGCACGCACAGCAGCCGGACCGGTGCGCGTCGGACTTGCTGGCGCTCGCCGTCCGCGCCGAAGAAGAGGGGAGCAAGGAGTGAGTCATCTGGTGCTCATGGGCTCAGGGGAGACCGCTCCCACGATGGTGCGCGTGCACCGACGTGTGCTCGCCGAGTCCGGCCCCGGGTCCGCCGTCCTGCTGGACACACCCTTCGGGTTCCAGGCCAATGCCGACGACCTGGTCGAGAAGACCCTGGCCTACTTCGCCGACAGCGTGGGACGCGAGGTGAAGGTGGCCTCCTGGCGGCGCCGCGACGGCGCCACCGTCGACCAGGAGCGGGCCCTGGCCCTGCTGCACTCGGCGAGCTGGGCGTTCGCCGGTCCGGGGAGCCCCAGCTACGCGTTGCGTCAGTGGGCCGCGACGCCGATCCCCGAGGCGCTCGCCGACGTCGTCACCCGCGGCGGCACGGTCTGCCTGGGCAGCGCGGCTGCCGTGCTCGCCGGAGCGCATGCGATCCCGGTGTACGAGATCTACAAGGCCGGTGATGACCCCTACTGGCTCGACGGCATCGACCTGCTCGGGACCCTGGCCGGGCTCCCAGCCGCCGTCATCCCTCACTTCGACAACAACGAGGGCGGCCACTACGACACCCGGTTCTGCTACCTGGGCGAGCGGCGGCTCGAGGTGCTCGAGGCGGCTCTCCCCGAGGGCACCGGCGTCCTCGGCATCGACGAGCACACCGCGGTCCTCCTCGACCTCGTCGCAGGCACCGCCGAGGTCGTCGGTGCGGGAGCGATGACCGTTCGGTCTCGGGGGGCGTCTCGACGATTCACCGACGGCGCGGTGCTGGCCCTGGCCGAGGTGAGCGCCATGCTGCGCGGAGAAGGAGCTGGTGCCAGCTCGTTCGACGCGCCGGCCGTCGGGATCCCTACTGACAGTCCGGAGTCGGCTGAGCCCGGCGTCGAGCGCGTCGTCTCACTGCGCACCGTCGCCGACGACGCGAGAGCGGCATTCGACACCGCGCTGGAGGATCGACACGTCGACGGTGCCGTTACCTCGGTGCTCGACCTGGAGCAGGCCCTGCGTGACTGGGCGGCCGACACCCAGCAAGGCGATGACGAGTACGCGCGACGAGTCCTGCGGGCCATGGTCGTCCGGCTCGGTGAGGTCGCTGTCGAGGGCGCTCGCGACCCACGTGACGTCGTCGGGCCGTTCGTCGAGGTCCTGCTCGAGGTTCGAGCACACGCGCGGGCCGCCAAGGACTTCGCGACCTCTGACCTGGTGCGTGACCGGCTGACCGCGGCGGGCGTCGAGGTGCGCGACACTCCCGACGGAGCGACCTGGCACCTCGCCACCACCACCTGAGAGCGAGCCGATGGTCGCCCTGCTGCAGCAGTTCCTGAGCCCCTACCGACGGCCACTCGTCGTGGTCGCCGTGCTGTTGCTGGTGCAGGCGCTCGGGAACCTGTACCTGCCCGCCCTCAATGCAGACATCATCAACAACGGAGTTGCCCGAGGTGATGCGGGGTACATCCTCCGGGTCGGTGGCTGGATGCTCGCCGTCTCGCTCGTCGTCGCCATCACGGCGGTCATCGCCACCTACTACAGCGCGAGAACCTCGATGGCATTCGGCCGCGACGTCCGAGGCTCGCTGTTCTCGACCGTCGAGACGTTCTCTCGGCAGGACGTCAACCACTTCGGGGCACCAACGCTCATCACACGGAACACCAACGACGTCCAACAGGTGCAGATGCTCGTCCTCATGGGACTCACGGTGATGCTCTCCGCACCGATCACCTGCATCGGCGGCATCGTCATGGCGCTGCGCGAGGACGTCGCCCTCTCGTGGCTGATCGTCGTGGTCGTTCCCGTGATGGCGCTCGTGATCGGACTGTTGCTGTCCCGGGCCCTGCCGATGTTCCGCGTGATGCAGGTCAAGATCGACCGGGTCAACCAGGTGCTCCGTGAGCAGCTGACCGGCATCCGGGTGATCCGGGCCTTCGTCAAGACGGCCGCCGAGGAACGTCGCTTCGACGACGCCAACACCGACCTGACGGCGACGACCCTGTCCGTGAACCGCCTGTTCGCGCTGATGATGCCCTCGCTCATGCTGATCATGAACCTGTCCGGCGTCGCGGTCATCTGGTTCGGGGGCCTGCGGGTCGACGCCGGACTCATGCCCATCGGCAACCTGACGGCCTTCCTCAGCTACATGATTCAGATCCTCATGTCGGTCCTGATGGCGACCATGATGTTCGTCATGGTGCCGCGGGCCGCGGCGTCGGCGGAGCGCATCCGCACGGTGCTCGACGTCACTCCCACGCTGATCGACCCCGAGGTCGCGAGCCTGACCAGTCGCGAGGTGCGGCCCGGGACCCTGGAGTTCCGTGACGTCGAGTTCCGCTACCCCGGGGCGACCGAGCCGGTGCTGCAGGACATCTCCTTCACGATCGGCCCAGGGGAGACAACTGCGGTGGTGGGGTCCACCGGATCCGGCAAGACGACCCTGGCCAGCCTGGTGCCCCGGCTCTTCGACGTCACTGCCGGCGCCGTCCTGCTGGACGGTACCGACGTCCGCGACCTGGCCCGGGACGATCTCTGGGCGCGGATCGGGCTGGTCCCGCAACGGTCCTTCCTCTTCACGGGAACGATTGCGAGCAACCTGCGCTTCGGTCGGCCTGACGCCACCGACGACGAGCTCTGGCATGCGCTGGAGGTCGCGCAGGCGGCCCCGTTCGTCCGAGAGCTCGCCGAGGGTCTCGACGCCCCCATCGACCAGGGTGGGTCCAACGTCTCCGGTGGCCAACGCCAGCGGCTCACCATCGCCCGAGCCCTGGTGCGTCGCCCCGAGGTGTACCTCTTCGACGACAGCTTCTCCGCCCTGGACTTCACGACCGATGCCCGCCTTCGGACGGCGTTGCGCCCGGAGACCCGTGATGCCGCCGTGCTGATCGTGGCGCAGCGGGTCAGCACGATCATGCACGCCGACCGGATCGTCGTCCTGGACGCCGGTCGTCTCGTCGGTGTCGGGCGCCACGCCGACCTCATGGAGTCCTGCCGGACGTACCAGGAGATCGTCCTGTCGCAGATCTCCGCGGAGGAGGCGGCATGAGCGCCACCCGCCCCGGCCCACCTGGTGGACCAGGTCCGGGCGGGGGCGGCCCGGGTCGTGGTGGACCCATGGCCGGGTTGATGGTCGTTCCGGAGAAGTCCAAGGACTTCGCCGGCACGCTGCGCCGCCTGGCCCATCGGCTGCGACCCGAGCGGATCGCCCTCGTCGGCGTGCTCGGCATGGCTGTGGTCAGCGTGAGCCTGGCCGTGCTCGGGCCGAAGCTGCTGGGCAACGCCACCACGATGATCTTCGCCGGGGTGATCGGTCAGCAGCTGCCCTCCGGTCTCACCCAGCAGCAGGCTGAGGACGCCCTGCGCGCCGCCGGCCAGGGTCAGCTGGCCGACCTGGTCAGCGGGATGACGGTGGTGCCCGGCTCCGGCGTCGACTTCGCGGCCCTCGGCCGGCTGCTCGTCCTGGTGGCCGCCGTGTACCTGGTCAGCTCGCTGTTCCTCTGGGGGCAGGGGTACGTGATGGCGGGGGTGACCCAACGGGTCGTCTTCGCACTGCGCCAAGACGTCGAGCTGAAGCTCGGCCGTTTGCCCTTGCGATACTTCGACACCCACGCCCGTGGGGACCTGCTGAGTCGGGTGACCAACGACATCGACAACGTCTCCACGACTCTGCAGCAGGTGCTCACCCAGCTCGTGACCTCAGTGCTCACCGTGGTCGGGGTCCTCGTCATGATGTTCTGGATCTCACCGCTGCTCGCGGTGATCTCATTGCTCGTCGTGCCCTTGTCCCTCGCGCTCACGCTGCTGATCGCCCGACGGTCTCGCACGCACTTCGTCGCACAGTGGGAGTGGACCGGCCGGCTCAACGGTCACGTCGAGGAGATGTACACCGGCCACGACCTCGTCCAGGTGTTCGGACACCGCGAGCGTGCCGTCGACGACTTCGACCAGCTCAACGAGCAGATGTACCAGTCGAGCTACCGCGCCCAGTTCATCTCGGGGATCATCCAGCCAACGATGGCTTTCGTCGGCAACCTGAACTACGTCGCGATCTGTGTCATCGGCGGACTCCAGGTGGCTTCCGGGTCGATGCCCCTGGGCGACGTGCAGGCGTTCATCCAGTACTCACGCCAGTTCACGATGCCGATCACGCAGATCGCCAGTGTGGTGAACCTCATGCAGTCCGGCGTCGCCAGCGCCGAGCGCGTCTTCGAGCTGCTCGACGCCGAGGAGGAGGAGCCCGACCCGGCCGAGGCGCAGGTCGTGCCCGACCCCTCCGGACGGATCGACCTCACCGCGGTCTCGTTCCGCTACGAGAAGCAGACTCCGCTGATCGAGGACCTCCAGCTGCGCGTCAGGCCCGGCGAGACCGTCGCGATCGTGGGGCCGACCGGTGCGGGCAAGACGACGTTGGTCAACCTGCTCATGAGGTTCTACGAGATCGACGCCGGCACGATCGAGCTGGACGGCGTGGACACCCGGTCCATGTCCCGCGACGACCTCAGGCGCACCTTCGGCATGGTGTTGCAGGACACATGGCTGTTCGGCGGAACCATCCGCGAGAACATCGCCTACGGGGCCGAGGGGGCCTCCGACGCCCAGATCCAGGAGGCGGCAAGGGCGGCGAACGTCGAGCACTTCGTGCACACGCTCCCGGACGGGTACGACACCGTGCTCGACGACGAGGCGTCGAACCTGTCTGCGGGTGAGAAGCAGCTGCTCACGATCGCTCGAGCCTTCCTGGCCGATCCGGCGATCCTGATCCTCGACGAGGCGACCAGCTCGGTGGACACCCGGACCGAGGTGCTGATCCAACGGGCCCTCGCCCGACTGCGGGCCGGTCGGACCAGCTTCGTGATCGCGCACCGGCTCTCGACGATCCGAGACGCGAACACGATCGTGGTGATGGACCGCGGACAGATCGTCGAGCAGGGCACCCACGCCGAGCTGATCGCTCGTGGTGGGTTCTACTACGAGCTGTACGAGAGCCAGTTCCTGGAGCCGGCGGTCGAGGCCATGGGGGCGACGCCTGCCCCCGGATGAGCCTGGTGGACAACGACCCAGGCACACCTGGACCTACCCCGGTCAGGAGAAGCCTGCGCCCCCGGTGAAGTAGGTCAAGGTCGCCCGGGTCTTGGTCTGCTGGTCGCCCTCGGTGGTGAAGCCGTTGTCCTCCAGGAAGCCCATGAAGGTCTCCGAGGCGTCGTTGGCCCGTTCCGGCTCGATCTTGATCGACAGCTCGATCAGGTCCGAACCGTCGGGCAGCGTCCACTCCTCGGCGACGACGTCCTCACCGAAGCCCTTCGGGTCGATCTTCCACTTGCGCACCTCGACCGGTCCCAGGATCTGCAGGTCCTGCCAGGTGATGCTGGTCGGAGCGTGCTCCACGACCAGCCGCTCCTGCTCGGCCGAGAAGAGCTTGCGGATCTCCCGGTCACCGGCGGCAACCGCGTCGATCTCACCCCCGGCCTGCTCGGCCGACAGCTTGGCCGAACAGATCGTGGAGTCACCCACGCCGTCGAGCTCGACCTCGAAGCCCTCGGTCTGCTTCCACGCCTCCGACAAGGTGGTCGGGTCCACCGGCCGCAGCTTGACGGTGGAGTCGTCGGTGTCACCTGAGACCTTGCGGGCGCGCAGGACGACACCGGCGTCGAACAGGGCCAGGTCGGAGGTGTCGTAGAAGTAGACCTGGCGGTGCTCCGGCTCCTCCCCACTGCGTTCGAGGGCCTTGCGCACCATCGTTTCGTCCTTCATCTGCGCGGTGATCTTGACCTCGACCGCCTGGATCGCCGGGTCAAGCTCGAGCGTTCGCTGGACCGTGGGCATGGAGCACTCCCCTCACGCGGTGGACGACGGACTGGTCAGGCGGCCTTGCCCTTGTTGGCGCGCTTGGCGATGAACCCAACGATCGGAAGCAGGATGATGACCCCGATGATCGCGCCGAAGATCGAGCCGAGATCGAAGATGTCGTCGTCACCCCAGCCGAGGCCTTTGGCGAAGATCAGCCATCCGAGGAACGCCCCCGCGAGGCCGAGGAGCGTAGACAGGATCCACGACTTCACGCCCTCGACGTTGTTGAAGGCGTCGGGGATCAGGAACCTACCGATTGTTCCGGCGATGAATCCGACGATGATGGCTCCGAGCATCACTTCTCCTGGGTGTGTGGTCGAGTTCTTGGGGGCTTGGTTCGCGAGCGTGACGCCGGAGCCGAGACCGTAGCTGGCCCCGGCGTCACGCGATGACGCGCAGGGACTCGGTTAGATCGCGTCCTTGGCCTTGTCGGCGACCTGCTCGACCGCCGTGTCGACCTGGTCAGGGGTCTTCTCCTTGACCGCGTCGGCAGCCTGGTCGACCGCCGAGTCGGCCTCGTTGCCGCCGCCGGTCAGCGCGTCCTTCGCCTTGTTGAACATGTCGCTCATATCGATGAACCTCCGTGCTCGTCGGAACGTACTGGGCAGATCCCCAACCGGAGCAGGATCACCAACGGCGCTCCTGCCCGCGACAGGGGACAACAGAAAGCGAAGTTCGTCATCGCTTGCTGGACGACACGTGCAGGGTCGTGTCACGCGTCCGCGCAGCAGGTGATCGAATGCGCGATCGGAAACTAGCGCTGCCTCAGCAGCGCCGCAACATGTGGACGAGGTCTCGCGGCCGCCGCCAACGTGGGGGCCGACGCTCATCGCGTCCCCGCTGACGCCCCGAAGAGGGCTGTGGAACACTTCCGATCCCTAGACTCAGGCGCTGGGCATCGGCGCCGAACACTGGACACGGGAGCAGAACTATGGGCGCAATCGCCGTCCCTCCGCCGATCCCTGGCGAGCTGATCGACCCACCTCCCAAGGAGACCCCGGAAGCAGTCAAGAACATCGACGAGAAGGAGGGCGCCGCAAGCGATGCAGTCGGTGTCGGCTACCGCGCGATGCAGCGGTTCACCTACGCCAAGGCTGGGCTGCTGGCCGCCGGGACCACGTACTACCTGTTTCTCGCGATGTTCTCGATCGTGGCCTTCGGCTACGGCCTGGTGGCGATCCTTGGTGCCGACCAGATGGCAAGCCATCTGACCGACGCGCTGCAGAACGCCTTCCCGGGCGTGGTCGGTGAGGACGGCATCGACCCGCAGAAGCTGAAAGCGGTCGGGCGGACGACGTCGGTGGTGGGCCTGCTGGCCCTGCTCTGGGCCGGCGGCGGGGCGATGGTCGCCGCCAGCGGCTCGCTGCACCAGATCTACGGTGCCGCACCGGACCCGAGGAGCTTCGCCAAGGCACGGGCGCGCCTGCTCGGCTGGATGCTGGTCTTCCTTCCTCTGGTCGCCGTCTCGTACGCGGCGACCACGATGGTGGCCAGCTACGCCGGACCCATCCTCGACGACCTCGGGCTGGACTCCACGATTGGCCGCTTCGTGCTCGTCGCCGTGACCATCGCGCTGGCCCTCGCCGTCGACGTCCTCATCCTCTACCTGCTGCTGGGGCACCTGGGCGGGATCCGGCCGGACCGTCGGCCGCGACTGATCGGCGCGCTGGTCGGGGCGGTGCTGATCGAGCTCCTGAAGTACTTCATGGCCTTCATCGTCGCCTTCTCGGTCGACAAGCCCCAGTACGGAGCACTGGCGGCGCCGATCGGCATCCTGCTCGTCCTCTACCTGCAGTGCATGGCCGCCTACGGCGCGGCCTCGCTGGCGGCCGGGATCGCCGAGAAGGACGTCCCCCTGGACAAGCTCGCGCCCGCCGCCGCCGTCAGCGAGGTGGGGGCGACCGGCTGAGTGGAGGGCGCACGCCCGGTCTCCGGCGCTTCGCCGGGGCGACCGGCCCTGGGAACCATGCGCGCCGAGTGGTAGGCATAGGGGGCGGGATCGGGTCGCACAGCGGCACCGCAGTTCCCGGACGAGCCGGCGCCAGGCACCTCGACGCGAAAGGGACCACACGTGAACGACGAGCAGTTCGACAAGGTCAGGAGTGGCCGCGGGTTCATCGCCGCACTCGACCAGAGCGGTGGCAGCACCCCCAAGGCCCTGAAGCTCTACGGCCTGGACGAGACCGCCTACTCCAACGACGCGGAGATGTTCGACCGGATCCACGAGATGCGCAGTCGGATCATCACCAGCCCGGCATTCACCGGCGAGCGGATCCTCGGCGCGATCCTCTTCGAGATGACCATGGACCGCCAGATCGAGGGCAAGGGATCGGCTGAGTACCTGTGGCAGGACAAGAACGTCGTGCCCTTCCTGAAGGTCGACAAGGGCCTGGCCGACGAGGTCGACGGTGCGCAGGTGATGAAGCCGATCCCCGACCTCGACGCCCTTCTCGCGAGGGCCACCACGCACGGGGTGTTCGGCACGAAGATGCGCTCGGTCATCAAGCTGGCCAACGCCGCGGGCGTCGACGCCGTGGTGGGCCAGCAGTTCACGATCGGGCGGCAGATCCTCGGCGCCGGACTCGTGCCCATCATCGAGCCCGAGGTCGACATCCACAGCCCGCAGAAGGCCGCTGCCGAGGACCTGCTGAAGGCCGCGATCCTCGCCGAGCTGGGCCGACTCGACGCCGACCAGCACGTCATGCTGAAGCTCACCCTCCCCGACCAGGACGGGTTCTACACCGACCTGGTCAAGCACCCGAACGTGCTGCGAGTGGTGGCGCTGTCCGGCGGCTACACCCGCGACGACGCCAACACCCGCCTGGCCAGGAACCGCGGCGTGGTTGCGAGTTTCTCCCGCGCCCTCACCGAGGGTCTGACCGCACAGCAGACGGAGGCTGAGTTCGACGCGGTGCTCGACGCCTCGATCAGCAGCATCTTCGCTGCATCCGTGACCTGACCGTCGGTCAACCACCACTCTTGATCCCGTCGACCGGCCCGGAAGTTCCACGGGCCTTCCACCTGCTCGCGAAGCCCACCGGCGCTGTCTGCAACCTGGACTGCTCCTACTGCTTCTTCCTGTCCAAGGAGATGCTGTACCCCGGCAGCCGGTTCCGGATGGCCGACGAGCTGCTCGAGACCTACCTGCGCCAGCTCATCGAGGCGCACGGGCAGGTGCCCGAGGTCGCCATCGCCTGGCAGGGCGGTGAGCCGACGATGATGGGGGTCGACTTCTTCCGGCGCTCGGTCGAGCTGGCTGAGCGTTACCTGAAGCCCGGACAGCGGGCGGCCTACACGATCCAGACCAACGGGACGCTGCTCGACGAGGAGTGGGCGGCCTTCTTCCTGGAGCACGACTTCCTGGTCGGCATCTCCATCGACGGGCCACGCCACATGCACGACACCTACCGGGTCAACAAGGGCGGCAAGGGGTCCTTCGACCAGGTGATGCGGGGACTGGGATTCCTTCGCGACGCCGGGGTCGAGTGGAACGCTCTGACCACGATTCACGCCGCGAACGGCGACCGGGGCCGGGAGGTGTACCGGTTCCTGCGCGACGAGTGTGACGCCCGGTACATGCAGTTCATCCCCATCGTCGAGCGTGTGGCTGAGGGGGCCGCCGGGGAGTCAGCGACGTGGTCGTCATGGCGCGACCGGCCGCTGTACGTGCAGGACGGCGACGTCGTCACTGACCGGTCGGTGGGGGGCGAGCAGTACGGACGCTTCCTCGTCGACGTCTTCGAGGAGTGGGTTCGCCGCGACGTCGGCTCGGTGTACGTGCAGATGTTCGACGTTGCCTTGGGCAACTGGGTGGGTGAGCCGCCCGGGCTGTGCATCCACAGCGAGACGTGCGGCCTGGCCCTGGCCCTGGAACACACCGGCGACCTGTACTCCTGCGACCACTTCGTGGAGCCTGGCTACCTGCTGGGCAACATCACCGAGCACCATATGCTCGATCTCGTCTCCTCACCGCGTCAGCGACAGTTCGGACTCGACAAGCGCGACTCCCTCCCCCGGTTCTGCCGGGAGTGCGACGTCCGTTTCGCCTGCCACGGTGGCTGCCCGAAGGACCGGTTCACGACAACACCGGACGGCGAACCCGGCCTCAACTACCTGTGCCCCGGGTTCAAGACGTTCTTCCACCACGTCGACCGGCCGATGCGCATCATGGGTGAGTTGCTCGCCCGCAAACGCTCCCCCGCGGACATCATGGCGCTCTACGCCACCGAGGACGCGAAACGAAAGCGCAACGACCCGTGCACCTGCGGCTCAGGTCGCAAGTGGAAGCGCTGCCACGGGGGGCCGCTGATCGTCGGGTCGTGAGCTAGGCATCGGCCCGAGCGCCGGGCACGTGGATGAGCTTGCGGTTGACGAACTCGTCGATCCCCGCCGGGCCCAGCTCGCGGCCGACGCCGGAGCGCTTCGTGCCACCGAAGGGCAGCTCGGGCCCGCCGCCTTGCGGCTCGTTGATCCACACCATTCCTGTGTCCAGCCGGTTCGCGACGTCCAGTGCGACCTCTTGGTCGGTGCTGTAGACGACGCCACCCAGGCCGTAAGGAGTGTCGTTGGCCAGCGCGACCGCCTCGTCGACATCGCTGATGCGGTAGACCACGGCGACCGGCCCGAAGAGCTCTTCTCGGTAGGCGCGCATCTCCGGCGTCACGTCGGTCAGCACGGTCGGCTCGAGGAAGGCACCGGGCCGGTCCAACCGGGCACCGCCGGTGTGCACCTTCGCGCCCTTCGAGGCTGCGTCCTCGACCTGGCCGAGCAGACCCTGCAGAGCCTGCTCGGACACGAGTGGCCCGTAGGTGGTGGTGGGATCGGTGGGGTCACCGGTGATCTGGGCTGCCATCGCCTTCGTGAACTGCTCGACGAAGTCGTCGTAGAGGGCATCGGCCACGATGAAACGCTTGGAGGCGTTGCACGCCTGGCCGGCGTTCTCCATCCGTGCCCCTACGGCCGCCTCGACGACACTGGGAACGTCCGGAGTGTCCAGGACGATGAACGCATCCGAACCACCGAGCTCGAGCACCACCTTCTTGAGGTTCTGCCCAGCCAAGGCCGCGACCGCAGTGCCGGCGCGTTCGCTGCCGGTCACCGACACGCCGCGGACCCTCGGGTCGGCGATCATGTCCGCCACCTGCTCGTTCGTGGCGAACACGTTGATGTAGGCGTCCTCGACCAGGCCGGCGTCACGGAAGATCTGCTCCATGGCAAGAGCGGACTCAGGGCACTGCGGCGCGTGCTTGAGCACGATCGTGTTCCCGACCATCAGGTTGGGGGCCGGCGAACCGGGCCACCTGGTAGTACGGGTAGTTCCACGGCATGATCCCCAGCAGCGGCCCCACCGGGGCCTTGCGCACCCAGGCCTCGCCTCCTGAGTCCGAGTCCAGCGGCTGGTCAGCCAGCAGGCTCGGCCCCTGGTTGGCGTAGTACCGGTAGATGTCGACGGAGAACTCGACCTCGTCCAGCGCCTCGGCCGTGGTCTTGCCCATCTCGCGGGTGATCAGCGCCGCCAGGGCATCGGCCCGCTCCGCATAGAGGTCGGCGACCCGCAGGAGCACCGCGGCGCGCGCGTCCACTGGCGTACTGCTCCAAGGGCCGAAAGCAGCAGCCGTGCGCTCGAGCACTCCAGCGATCTCGGCGTCGGTGGCGGTAGGGAACTCACTCTCGGTGGCCCCGGTGGCGGGGTTGACGACCTTGTACATGCTCACGGCGGACTCCTGGACGACGAAACGGCACGGGCCCCTGCGGTTCGGCCACGCTACAGCGTCGCGCCGACCTTCCAGGGCTTGGCCGGCACGACGGTACGGGGACTTCTGCCTGCCTGCCCCGATTCGGTACCGTGCTCGGCATGGACACGATGCCGCACGTCGGGAGCAGCCAACAGGTCGGACTGGTCGTTGCTGCGGCCATGACTCCCGGGACGTTCGCCCGGTCGCTGTCGAAGCGCACCTGGTCGGACCAGGGCATCATCACCGGGCTGAGCGTCGGTGCCACCTACCTGATGACCGTCGTCACGCAGGACGGCTTGCAGTACCTCGGGTCGGTCATCGCACCACGTCTGCCCCTGCCCGCGTCGGTGTCCGACGAGACACGGGCCGGTCTCGGGGTCCTGGTCGCCGACCTGGCCGCGGTGCCGGTCGGTGTGGCCACGATGCGCCTGATGCCCACCAAGCACGACGAGTCGCTTCGACGGTCCATGGCCCGGCAGGGAGCCTGGCGGGCGGGGACGACCGGAGTCGGTGCCGGCATCCTGGCGGTTGCGACCGCCGGCTCCAGCGCGGTGGACCGACGACTGGGGCTCGGCGGTCGGCTCGCCCGGATTCCGCTGGCCGTTCCCGCCGGCCTGGCCACAGCGGCCGTCGTCGAGACGCTGCGCCAGTCCGGCGACGCCGACGAGCCCGACCCCGGGCCGATGGGAGCGAACCCACTGCTGGGCGTCGCTGCCGCCACCGGCGTGGTGGCCGTGCTCGGCGGGCTTGCCGTCGGCGAGGGCAAGCTCGCCCGTGATCTCAGCTCCTTGGCCGCCTCCCGGTTGCCCGGGAGCCCCGTCTTCTGGCAGCTCGCCGGGCACAGTGCGATTCTCGGCGCCTGCGCGGCAGGCCTGCGGGTGCTGTGGGCCCAGGGCATGGAACGGATCGAGCAGGGGACCACGACGTTCGGCGAGGGTCTCAGCGGCCCGGACGCGCAGCGCTTCGTCACCTCGGAAATCAGCGGCAGCACTGCGAGCCTCGTCGCCTGGGACACGATGGGCCGCGAGGGACGTCGGCACGCATTCACGTACGTGCGCCCCGCCCCGGTCCCTCCCGCCGAGCGTCCGGAGGGCGTCGACCTGGACCTGTCGATCCCGACCGTGATGGGCGAGCCGGCCACGGCGACGCCCATCCAGGTCTACGTCGGGCTGGACAGTGCGCCCAGCGCGACCGACCGGGTTCAGCTCGCTCTGGCCGAGCTCGACCGCACAGACGCCTGGAGCCGGTCCCTGCTGATGCTGGTCTCCCCCACCGGCACCGGGTACGTCAACTACTGCGCCATCGCCGCCGCGCAGTACTTCACGCCGCGGCGACATGGCCAGCGTCACGCTGCAGTACTCCAAACGACCTTCGCCGCTGTCGTTGGGCAAGGTGCCGGGCGCGCGCGAGCAGAACCGCCTGCTGTGGCTGTCGATCCTTCGTCGAGTGCGCGACCTGCCGCCCGAAGAGCGACCCAAGGTCGTGCTGTTCGGAGAGAGCCTGGGCGCCTGGACCAGCCAGGACGCGCTGCTGAACTGGGGAACGCTCGGACCGGAGGCGCTCGGCATCGACCGCGCGCTGTGGATCGGCACTCCCCACGGCAGCGAGTGGTCACACCAGGTCCAGGACCAGAGCCGGGTCGACGTCGACCCCGAAGTGCTGGCTGTGGTCAACGACTTCGGCCAGATCGAGGCCCTGGCGCCCGAGCGTCGGGCGGCCCTGCGCTATGTGCTGCTCAGCCACGACAACGATGGCGTGACGAAGTTCGGGACGAGTCTGTTCGCGCGTCGCCCCGCCTGGCTCGGCCCGGACCGACCACGGCAGCAGGAGGTTCCCGGGGCCAGCCCGCGCGGCATCCCGGCGTCCATGCGGTGGCGGCCGGTCACCTCGTTCTTCCAGACCGCGATCGACATGAAGAACGCCCAGATCCCCGGCGCCTTCCGGGCCTGGGCCCATGACTACCGTCCCGACCTGCCGGCGTTCATCCGCGAGGTCTTCGCCCTTGACGCCACCGACGAGCAGCTCGCGGCGGTCTCGAAGGCCATCGAGCAGCGAGAAGAAGCCCGCGAGAAGTTGTTCAGCTGACGGAAAGCGAGTCGGCCGGCTTCCCCTCGGAGGACGAGCCCGCGTGCGGCAGCTCACGGGTGAACGGGATCGAGATCAGCGCCAGCAGGGCCGCGCCGAGCAGGCCGGCCTTGAGCGCGCGCAGCTGGGCAGCCTCGTAGTCCTCGACGAGTGCTGCGGTTGTGACGTCGTCCAGGCCCGCGTCCTGCGCCGCGGCGGCGATCTGGTCTGAGGAGACGAAGTCGATGCCGCCCTCCAACGCCACCGTGAGCTGCTCGGTGACCTGCGGGCTGATCTCCGGGCTGTCCTGGATGTTGGCCACGAAGGCACTGGTCAGACCGGAGAGCACGACCGCACCGATGAGAGCGACACCTAGGGACGACCCGAGCTGTTGGCCGGTGAACTGCAGGCCACCGGCCTCGCCGCGTCCAGAGGCGTCGACGGACGCCTGTACGACCTTGCCCAGCTGGGAGGCCAGCAGCCCCATTCCGACGCCAAGGCCACCCATCGAGAGGGCGAAGGCAACGTCAGCGAGGTCGGGCTGAACCGTCGCCAGGAGGATCAGGATGGAGAACAGGGTGACCCACAGACCCGTGCGGACGACGCCGCGCACCGAGTACCTGCCGGCCAGACGAGCGCCGACGGCAGAGGCGATGAACATGGTGATGGAGACCGGGAGCATCTTGATCCCGGTGTCCAGCGCGTCGTAGCCGAGCACCAGCTGCAGGTACAGGGGGACGGTGAAGAAGACCCCCATCAGGATGAGGTTCTGGCTCAACAGCCCGATCAGTCCGGCGCGCAGGGGTGGGATTCTCATCAGGCTCAGGTGCACCAGCGGGTCGGTGCCGATCTCCTCGCGGTGTCGCTGCCACGCGACGAAGGCCCAGATCAGCAGGGCGCCGGAGGTGATCACGAACACGGTCAGGGAGAAGCCCAACGGCTCGATGGGAGAGTCCTTGGGCTGCACCCATCCCCACGTGCTCGACTGCAGGACGCCCAGCACGATCAGGCCCAGGCCGCTGGCCGACAGGACCGTGCCCACAAAGTCGAGCCTGGGCTTGTCCCCGGGCCGCACCGCGTCGCCGATGAGCCGGGTCATCGCCAAGATGACGAGCACCAGGACGACCTCACCAACGAACACGATCCGCCACGACAGCTCAGTGGTCGCCCAGCCGCCAAGGATGGGGCCGATGGCGATGCCGGCCCCGGCCACGCCGCCGATCACGGCATAGGCGATGTTGCGCTCCTTGCCCTCGTAGTTGCCCGCGATCAGCGCAACCAGAGCCGGCATCACGAGCGCGGCACCGATGCCCTCGAGGATCGACCAGCCCAAGGTGAGGACGGCGACGGTGGGCGCTACAGCGGTCAGGGCCGACCCGCAGCCGTAGATGACCAGGCCGACCGCAAAGGCCCTTCGGCGTCCGATGATGTCGCCGATCTTGCCGCCGGTGAGCATGAACATGGCCATGGTCAGGCAGTACAGGGTGATCACCGACTGAATCGTGGTGACCGTGGTGTCGAAGTCCGCCACGAGCGTGCTGATCGAGACGTTCATGACCGACTGGTCGAGGACCATCACGAACTGGGCCATCGCCAGCGCGACGAGCGGCCACCAGCGCTTCACGAGCGGCTCCTGCCTGAGGGTGCTTGGTGGCGCACACGGTAGTGCGCGCGTGCCCTGCTGGGACCATGGGTCCGCACGCGAGTCACGCGTGCAGTGGTCCCTGAGCGCAACGGAGGTCGTCGTGGTCGAGGTCGTGGAGGTGGCCAGTCCGGTGATCCGGCTGCGCCTGATGACGCTGGGTGCGGCGATCGTCTCACTGGAGTGCCCGGACGGGCTGGGACGGATCGGCCCGGTGCACCTGAGCCTGCCCACGCTCACCGGCTACGAGGACCGCAAGCGAAACCCCTACCTCGGCGCGTCTGTCGGTCGGTACGCCAACCGCATCGCCAACGCGTGCTTCCCCCTGGACGGTCGAGAGGTGAGGGTGACCCCCAACGAGGGGGCGAACCAGCTGCACGGCGGACCCGACGGCTTCGGCCGGCGGCTGTGGGGCGTGACCGAGGCCACCAGCACCGACGACGGCGGCCAGGTGACGATGGCCCTGAGAAGCCCCGCGGGTGACCAGGGGTTTCCGGGCACGGTCACCGTGACCGCGACCTACGAGCTGTCCGGAGACCGGCTGCGGATCACCTACCGCGGAGAGACCGATGCGCCGACCGTGCTGAACGTGACGAACCACGGCTACTGGAACCTCGACGGGTCACCGACCGTGTCCGACCACCATCTCGCCCTGGCCGCTGACGCCGTGCTCCCGGTTGATGACGCCTGCATTCCCACCGGGCCGCCGACGACGGTCGAAGGCACGCCGTTCGACCTGCGCGCCCGCACCAGACTCGGCCCGGTCATCGCCGCGCTCCCACCGGGGTTGGACCACTGCTACGCCCTGCGGGGCGCTGTCGGTGAGCTGCGCGGCGCGGCCGTCCTCGACAGCCCGGTCTCGGGCCGCTGGATGGCTGTGCTCACCGACCAGGCCGGGCTGCAGGTCTACACCGGCAACGGCCTCGGGGCCCCGTTCCAGCCCCACGGCGCGGTGTGCCTCGAGACCCAGCTGTTCCCCGACACCCCCAACCGTCCGGAGCTGGGCTCGGCGGTCCTGCGCCCGGGCCAGACCTACACCTCGGTCACCGAGCTGCGGTTCGGCACTGGCGTCCCACCCAGAGTGGGGGATCTTGCGCCGTGAGTGGTCAGGGGCGGTCGAGGGTCAGCTCGAGGCCGTCGAGGATCAGGTCCAGCCCGAACGTGAACTCCTCGCGGCGTCCGGTCTGCATGATCTGGCCGATGACCTCGGCGACATGGGGGAACTGCTCGGCTGACAGCTGGGCGAGCACGTCGGCTGAGACCTTGGGTGCGTCCTCGGCCTCGAACGGCAGGTTCAGCTCCTGCAGGGTGAACCCGTACAGGTGGCTGTCCAAGGCGTTCCAGGCATCGAGTGCCCCGTCGACCGAGAAGCCGCCTTCGCGCAGTCGGCCGAGCGTCGCGTCGAGGTAACGGGTCATGCCGGGGCCGATGTTGTACCGCGACATGATCTGCAGCGCCGCCCACGGGTGGGCGAGCAGCACCTCGTGGGCTGAGATCGCACGCTGACGCATCGCCGTCTTCCAGTGGGTGCCGGTCGGCGGGACGTCGATGTCGCCCAGCACGAGGTCGACCATGCCGTCGAGCAGGTCGTCCTTGTTGGCCACGTGGTTGTACAGCGACATCGCCTCCACGCCGAGGTCACGGCCGAGCCCGCGCATGGTCAGCGCCTCGATCCCGCTCTGGTCGGCCAAGGCGATGGCGGCGCGCAGCACCCGCTCCCGGCTCAGGCGAGCCCGGGGCTCGGCCGTCACGGCTGGTTCGCTGGGCATCGGTCCTCCTCGTGGGCGACGAACATACAACGTAAGCACCGGACTGGACAGAGAGGCTCATCGCGTGTAACTTACGACGTAAGCGTACAGCGTAAGTGCGCGGACCAGCCGGCTAGCCCGGCCCGAGCAAGGAGCAGCCCATGCAGGCCATCGTTCAGGACACCTATGGCTCGGCCGACGTGCTTCGGCCGGCCGACATCGACCGACCCCAGATCGCCGACGACGAGGTGCTGGTCCAGGTCCACGCCGCCGGGGTCGACCGGGGCGTGCTGCACCTGACGACCGGTCTCCCCTACCCGGTCCGCCTGGCCGGCTACGGGCTGCGCGCACCGAAGAACCCGGTGCCTGGCATGGACCTCGCCGGCGTCGTGGTGGCGGTGGGCGCGGGCGTCACCCGGTTCCAGCCCGGTGACGAGGTGTTCGGCATCGGTAAGGGAACCTTCGCCGAGTACGCCCGGGCTCTCGAGAGCAAGCTGGCGCCGAAACCGGCGAACCTCACCTTCGAGCAGGCCGGTGTCGTCGCCATCTCCGGACTTACCGCCCTTCAGGCGGTGCGCGACCAGGCCAAGGTGCGGCCAGGACAGCGGGTGCTGGTCATCGGTGCGTCCGGCGGGGTCGGGACGTACGCCGTGCAGCTCGCGAAGGCGTACGGCGCCCAGGTCACCGGCGTGTGCAGCACGACCAAGGTCGACCTCGTCCGCTCCATCGGCGCCGACCAGGTCATCGACTACACCCGTGACGACTTCGCCGACAGCGACGCCCGCTACGACGTGATCATCGACATCGGCGGCAACTCCCCGTTGTCACGGCTGCGACGCGCTCTCACGGCCAAGGGCACGCTGGTGATCGTCGGCGGCGAGACCGGTGGACGCTGGATCGGCGGCTACGACCGTCAGCTCCGCGCGTCACTGGTGTCGCTGTTCGTGAGCCAGAAGCTGCGCACGTTCATCTGCTCGGAGAACCACGAGGACCTCTTGGTCCTGAAGGAGCTGGTCGAGTCCGGGAAGATCGCCCCCGTCATCGACCGGAGCTACCCGCTGAGCGAGGCCCCCAAGGCCATCCGGTACGTCGAGGAGGGCCACGCGCGCGGCAAGGTCGTCATCACCCTCTGAACGGCGCGCTCACCGTGACGGTGGCGGCCGTCGAGTCGCCCACTGTTCGGACCACGTGTCGCGTGCCACACTCAGCACATGCTGGATCATCTGGGAATCCAATGTTCCGACCTCAAGGCGAGCGCGTCGTTCTACGACTCGGTGCTCGCCCCGCTGGGCGGCGTGCGAGTCATGGACTTCGACGTCGCCATCGGGTACGGCGTGCCACCCATGCCCGACTTCTGGATCAGCGCGCTGGACTCCGGCGACGGGTTCCGCGAGTCGCACATAGCGTTCGCCGCGCCCGACCGAGCCGGCGTCCGGGCCTTCTTCGACGCCGCAGTTGCGGCCGGTGCGGAGGTGCTGCACGAGCCGCGGGTCTGGCCGGAGTACCACCCCGGCTACTACGGCGCCTTCGTCCGCGACCCCGACGGCAACAACGTGGAGGCCGTCTGCCACACACCCGAGCCAGAACCAGAGGCAACGACCTAGTCCGCGGCCGGTCCCGGTCAGCAGACGCCTCGCTCTCACTCGACCATCGACGACCCAGGAGGAACCATGATCGCGTTCTACCGCAGCGCCGCGATCGCACCCGGCAAGGTGGCCAGCGCAGTGGCCTTCGCCAAGGAGATCGCGGCGTACATCACCTCAACCCACGGGGCCGAGGTCTCGGTCGCCGTTCCCGTCGGTGGAAACCCCAACCGGATCGGCTGGTCGACCCGACACGAGAGCCTGGCGGACTTCGACACGATGCTCGTCGCACTGATGTCCGACCCCGCCTACGGCGCACTCGTGGCCAGCAGCTCCGACAACTTCATCCCAGGATCGGTGCACGACGAGATCTGGCGGGTGATCTGAGCGGGGACCACGGAACACGGTCCACTCGCTCATCCTCTCGAGGGGTCAATGCGCCTCCGCGATCTTCCACCCAACCGGAGGGTCCTCACCGACGAGACCGTCGACCGCCTCGCGCAGAAGGTCGGCGTGCCCCGTATGACGGCCGTACTCCTCGATCAGGTCACACACGAGCCGGCGCAGGCTGGCCTGTCGACCGTCGTCGGCGGTGACGTGGACGAGCTGGTCGAGCCCACCATCGGCCAGGGCGGCGTCGAGCCTGGCTCGAGACCGCCCGACGGCCCCGGCCCAGAGCGCGTAGAGCTCCTCGGCGGTGTCGTCGGCCGCGGACACGAACTCCCAGTCGGGGACATCGGACCGGTAGGTGGTCTCCCATGGGGCGCCGACCGACCCACCGGTCAGCTTGGTCGTGAAGATGTAGTCCTCAACGAGCGCGAGGTGCTTGAGCAGACCACCGAGCGTCAGCGAGGTGGTGGCGATGTGGGTGCGCAGGCCCACCTCGTCGAGGCCGCCGGCCTTCCAGCGGAAGGTGGCCCGCAGACGGTCGAGAGCACCGACGAGGTGCTCGAGCTCGGTGCCCGCAAGGGGCGGTTCCCAGGGAGGGTCGTGGTTCGTCATGACGCCACAGTAGAACGGACCGCCGACGATTCAGCTCCGCAGCTCGAGCAGCCGAGTCCGCGGCGTGCCGACCAGCGCGGGCGCGGACTGCGGCGAGGACCAGACCTGCTGCTCCAGGAACTGGGCGAACGCGCCTGCATCCTCGACAGTGTCGAACTCCAGGTCGACCATGAGGTAGGTCGGGTCCTCGACCGGACCCCGGATGGCGTGACCGCGCACGCCAGCATTTGCGCGTACATCCGCGAACCCGTCGAACGCCGCCTTCCACTGGTCGTAGTCGTGAATCGCATGCTCGATGCGCAGCGTGATCACTGAGCGCTCCCTTCGCCGCGTACGTCCCACGAACGCACCCACGGTAGGTGGTGGCCCGTTGTGCACGACATCCCAGATTCCTGGGGCTCCCCCTGCACGCATCGAGCCCTCCGGCGGTCCCGAGTGGCCCGTACCCTCGACTCCGTGACCAGCACCTGGGCCCACCGACGAGCCCACGCGCAGATCGAGGACCTCGCCCGGCAGTCGCTTGACTCCGTGGCCCTGCGCGGCGCTCTTCTCGGGGTGCTCGCGGAGGCCTTGGAGTTCGACGGGTACGTGTGGGTGCTGACCGATCCGGTGACCTCCGTTGGCGCCGCGCCGCTCGCCGACGTTCCCGGTCTCCCCCTCACAAAGCTGGCCCTGCTCATCCGGGCCAAGTACGCCACGACGGAGAACCGCTGGACGGTTCTGTTGCGTGGACCTTCCCCCGTGGGTCTGCTCAGCACCGCATCCGAGAGTGACCCGGAACGACGCAGTGAGTGGCGCGACCTGTTGGACCGGCACGGGATCCAAGACGTGGCCTCGGTGGTCTTCTCCGACCCGTTCGGCTGCTGGGGGTTCCTCGACCTGTGGCGGTCGGATCACAAAGAGCCGTTCGACGACTCCGATGTGCAGCTGCTCACGAGCCTCGCACCGGCCCTGACGACCGCGCTGCGTGGGTGTCAGGCACGGACGTTCGTCGACGCAGCGAAACCGCATCGAGAGAGTGTCGGTCCGGTCGTCTTGACCCTGGATGACAGCCTTCGGATCACGAGTCGTACGGCAGCGTCCGAGCACTGGCTGGAGGTCCTGCTTCCGCGCGGACAGGGAGCGCACGCGATCCCGGCCAGCGTGTACAACGTCGCAGCGCAGCTCCTCGCCGTCGAGGCCGGCGTCGACGGCCATCCGGCGTCGACCCGTACCCACCTGCGCGACGGCTTCTGGCTCACGCTTCGTGCAGCCAGGTTCACCCCCGTCGAGCCGAGACCGACTGCACCCGAGCACTCAGCAGCCGGCATCGTGGTGACGATCGAGGAGACGTCGCCCTCCGAGCGTCTGGAGGTCTTCGGGCGGGCCTTCGGTCTGACCCCTCGTGAGGGCGAGCTGGTCGGTCTCCTCGCCACGGGCGCTGACACCCGGTCGATGGCACGCCGGATGGTGCTGTCCGAGCACACCGTCCAGGACCACCTCAAGTCGATCTTCACCAAGACCGGGGCGCGGGACCGCGTCACTGTGCTCTCCCGCGCGCTGGGAACCCAGCCTCCAACCAGGCCACGCACCCGATGTTGACTCCCACTCCCGGGGCATCGCTTCCGCCCTTAGGTCAAGCCGAGCAGCACGGGTCAGCAGGAGAGGACGGCCTACGCCCCCCGCTCGTCTTCTCGGTGAGTCGCCGAGCAGCAGTCCTCGGACCTAACCGAGTTCTGCAGTGTCGGCCCCGGCGGCGATGCGCAGCAGTCGGCGGATCGCGTCGCGAAAGCCGGTGGGCTGCGCATACGCCGGAGAGGCACCGGGGTGCTGCGGGGCAATGCGGACGCGCAGCGCGCCTGGCCTGATCCGGATGGTCAGTGGGGTTGGCATCATCAGCGCCTCACCGTCGACCCCGAGCGGAACCTCACCGTCGGAATCGATGACGAACTCCCGCGTCGTCCACTGCTGCAGCGGCTGGCGATGACCACTCGTGGTCGGGGCCCCCATCACGGCGACTCCCAGCTCGCCGGCGTCCAGGTGAGGGCGGGCGCCGGAACCGATCGCCTTGCCCAGCCGGTACACGTTGTTGGACACCAGGATCACGGCCGCCGACGACTGCGGGCTGCCGTCTGGGCCGATCCAGCACAACGAATGACCGCCTCCGGCATCGCCGGGCCCCATCATCGTTGGGACGGTGTCGAGCAAGGTGCGGATCTTCGCATCGCGATATCCCTGTCTCTGCACCGCCTCGGCATACAACCCGAACGACACGTTGTTGACGAACACGCGGCCGCCGACCTCACCCAAGTCCACCCGCTTCTCCCCGCCGTCGACGAAGGCGTCCAGCGCGCCCACCACGTCATCGCGGTCCACCCCCAGGTCGAGAGCGAAGTGGTTGCGGGTGCCTGCCGGTATGCAGGCGAACGGTAGATCGTGCTCCGCGGCGATCGTGGCGACGAGGGCCTGGGTGCCGTCCCCTCCGGCCGCCATCAGTCCGTCCGCTCCTCCAGCCACCAGGTCGCGAACCACCTGCTCCCAGTCCTCACCTGGCTCGAACTCACGCGGCGTGATCCCCCGCCTACGCGCCTCCTCGGCCAGGTGGTTGCTCAGGGCCTTGCCGCCGCCGGACTTGACGTTGTAGACCACCACCGCGCGCATGGGCCGAGGTGCCGGCGGAAGATGGAGGGAGACCGAAAAGGCCCGCTTGCTCACCACCACACCCAGCACCAGAAGCACCAGGCCTACCAACGCACCCGCTCGGATCCCGTCGACCAACACCGTTGCCACCGCGCCGACAAGCAGCAAGACTGCCGCGATCCACAGGACCCAGCGGGAAGGACCCGGGCGGATCAACCCCTGCCATCCGCACAGGACAGCGAGCGCGAGCAGCACTGCGACAATCAACCCGCGGGGGAACTCGGCAACCACCGAGGCGATCAGCAACGCCATGCCAGCCAAGAGGAACACCAGGGCGAGCACCGCGGTGAAGCGTGGGCGCATGTCACCACTCCTTCCAGGTGCCGCCCAGGCTAGCAACGTGCCGTGGGCGGGGATGCCGCGTGCCGAGGGTGGTCGGCCGTCGTTGGCCCGAAGTGTGTCAGTGCGGCGTCGCGGGCTATGGATCCTGGAGCCTGGAGTGGGCGGTTCCCTGGAGCGCGACCTCCCAGTCCGTAGAGTCCGTGCATGACTCAGCCTGACGCAGACGCCCCCCAGAAGGGCGAGCGACGAACCCCGATGGCGGTTGCGGTCCTCGTCGCAGGAGGTCTGTACTTCCTCATCCCCCAGCAGTTCCGCGTCTCCGAGACCCTCCAATTCGCGTATCCCCTGCTGTTGCTGACCCTGCTGGTGGTCTTGATCATCGGCGACCCAGGACGGATCGATCGAGACAGCCGATGGCTGCGTATCACCACGGGGCTCATGATCGCCGTGATGACCATGGCGACGTCACTGTCGACCATACGGCTGGTCGTTGGGATCTTGCAGAACGCTGACTTCACCACACCAGGGCAGCTCCTGCGGGTCGGTGCTGTGGTGTGGATCACGAACGTCATCGCCTTTGCGCTCTGGTACTGGCACCTCGACCGCGGTGGCCCTGCGGCTCGCGCCAGACCGGCGACGAGCAGTGCGCCCGCCTTCCGATTCCCCGAGGAAGCCATCGCGGAGCGGGTCCGGCGAGACTGGTACCCCCAGTTCGTCGACTACCTCGCACTGTCATACAACACGAGCACCGCATTCAGCCCTGCAGACGTATCGGCAGTGCGACACTGGTCGAAACTGTGGCTGATGCTGGAGTCAGCCATCTCCCTGACCCTGCTGGCACTGGTGGTCGCCCGTGCCGTGAACGTCCTGTGATCAGCATGGGCTAGGGCCACCTCCCACCCATTTCGATACACCTCAGGGGTGCCGAGACCAACCTCACCCGGGTGGTTCCGGGTCAGCCCTCCCCGAGAGACCACCTGGTGCAGCTAGCGTCGGTGATGGCGAGCGGAGTCGCCTGCATGGGTGTGGCGACAAGCCATGCCTGCGTCACGAAGGAGGAGCAATGTCCCAGCAACAGCCCAGTAGTGCGGCCGTGGGATGGACCATGTTCGCCGGGGTCATGATGACCGTTCTCGGCGTGTGGTGGGCCATCATCGGTTTCGCCGGGATCCTCAAGGACGACGTGTTCGTCGCCACGGAGAACTACGTGTTCCAGTTCAGCGTCACCACCTGGGGTTGGATCCATCTCCTGCTCGGCATCGTGGTGTTCTTCGCCGGGCTCGCCCTGTTCCAAGGCGCAGTGTGGGCGCGCACGGTCGGCGTGATCCTGGCTGTCATCAGCATGCTCATCGGCTTTGCCTGGCTGCCCTTCGCCCCGGTGTGGGGGGTCATCCTCATCACCACCTCGGTGTTCGTGATGTGGGCCCTCACCGTCCACGGACGTGACATCACCGCGGGTCCCAACTGACCCTGAGGGGAACCGGACAGCCGGGCTGATCAGTAGGCGATCCGGGGACAGGGAGTGGCTCATGGGACGGAAGGCCAAGAAGCACAAGAGCGGTCACGAGTCGCCGGGCTCGCACGAGGTCCTGCCGGCGTCCGCTTCGACTAGGACGGATGCCGGGTCGGGCCGCAAGAAGATGAAGCGCCGCGAGTACGAGAAGGAGATGCGGGTCCTGCAGGGCGAGCTGGTAGCCATGCAGGAGTGGGTCAAGGCCTCGGGCGCCCGAATCTGCGTGGTCTTCGAGGGTCTGGACTCAGCAGGCAAGGGTGGCACGATCAGGCGCATCACCGAACGCACGAGCCCCCGGGTCTTCAAGCACATCGCACTGCCCACTCCGACGGAGCGCGAGAAGTCACAGATGTACATCCAGCGCTACATGGCGCACTTCCCGTCGGCCGGTGAAGTCGCGATCTTCGACCGCAGTTGGTACAACCGCGCTGGGGTCGAACCGGTCATGGGCTACTGCACCCCGGAGGAGACTCAGAAGTTCCTCGAAGGGGCGCCTACGTTTGAACGGGCGATGGTCGAGAACGGGATCATCCTGATCAAGTACTGGCTCAACGTGAGCGTCCATGAGCAGGCTCGAAGGCTCGAAGCTCGGATCGAGGATCCGCGCAAGGTCTGGAAGCTGTCGCCGACGGACCTGAAGTCCTATCGTCGCCACTACGACTACTGCCGGGCTCGCGACGCGATGTTCGCCGCGACCGACACGGCTTGGGCGCCTTGGTGGGTCGTCAACAACGAAGTGAAGAAGCGCGGTCGGCTCAACATCATCTCTCACCTCCTGAGTCAAGTCCCTTACGAGCCGCTCCATCACGAAGACATCACGATGCCACGCGTGCCGCGCCCCCGCGGGTACGTAGCGCCCGCCTTCGGTCCCCGCAGCGTTCCCACGCTGTTCTGACGGTGCGGCAGGGGAAGAGTGCGGGCGCTGAGGCCCGCAGTACAGGTACCACTCAATGGCGACGGGTGACCGTACGCCAGATCGGAGGATCGAATGGCTATGAACGTCGACGAACTCGGACCGGTTGACTGGTTCGTGCTCGAGTTCCCCGGCAAACAACCAACTGGAGAGATCGCACCACACCTCGTCGACCTGGTCGACCGTGGGCTGGTGCGCGTGCTCGACCTGATGGTGCTGCAGAAGGACACCGACGGCACGTTGAACGTTGTTGAGCTCTCCGAACTGGACCCCAGCGAACTCGGAGAGCTCCGGATGACAGAGGCTGAGCTAGCGATGGTGCTCAGCGAACAGGACGTGCTGGACCTGGCTGAGACCATTGAGCCGGGCAGCACCGCCGCCGTCGTGGTGTGGGAGAACCTCTGGGCCGCACCGTTCGGCAGCGCAGTTCGTAAGGCCGGCGGCCAGCTCGTGGCCACCGGACGGATCCCGACACAGGCGGTGTTGGCGGCAATCGAGGCCGACGCCGAGGAAGGAGCCTGACATGCCGATGGCAAACCGACGCAGGCGCAGGAGGATCGCAGCGGTCGGCGGAGCAGCCGTCGTTGCTCATGGCCACAACCGCAGGGCTGACCGACGCGACGACCGTGGCGACCGACGCGAGGACCGTCGCGACCGCTAGCTCGTCGGTCAGGTCCTCCCAGACGTCCCCCGACGTCTGGGAGGACCTGATTCTGACTCGGTGGGTCCGTCAGAGTCCGGTTGTGGCCTCTGCGCGACCGGAGGCGACCGAGTCGGCGAGTGCCGCGTAGTCGCGTTCGTTCTGGTCGGCGTACAGCTCTCCGAAGTCGGCGACCGCCTCGTCGAACTTGGTCGACTTGCCGAGATAGGCGGCGATCGCCACCCGGTCACCGGAGCGGGCGTGGGCACGGGCCAGGGTCCAGGCGCAGAGACCGGCATAGATCGCCATTCCCTTGGGGATCATCTTCTCGACCGGGAAGGAGAACTTCCAGTCGCGCAGTTGGCGGATGTAGAAGTCCCGGGCCACCCCGTCATCGCCGGCGATCCGGCGCCAACCGAGGAAGATGTCGCTGGCAGCCTGCATCAGGTGCTGCCCCGCCACGACCCGCTGGCCCTGGTTCCGGTACTGGCTGCGCCCGCAGTAGTCAGCCAGCACCGAGGCCTGCGCCTCCTTGGCCTGGAGGAAGAGCGGTTCGATACCGTCGCCAGTCTCCAGCAGCAGCGCATAGGCACGCGTACCCACGCTGCCGACCCCGACCACCTTGCGGGCGACCTGCTTCAGGTCGAACTGCTCGAGAAGGTGGCGGCGGTCTGACTGCAGTGTTCTCTGGTAGCCGTGGAGCACCTGGTGCACCAACTGGTAGATGGTGTCCGCGTCGAACTCGGTGAACAAGTCCTCGACAGGGACGATGAGCGGTGGGTTGACGACAAAACGACGTTGACCGTCCTTCTCCTCGGTCAGTTTGCTCAGGGCCTGCATGCTGTCGCGGGTGTGCGCCTTGGCCAGCATCTTCTGGGCTGCCTTGAACCGGGCTTTCGGGATCTCGGCGCGGAAGCGCCGGATCTCCTGCTCGACGTCGGTGTGGGCGTACCACACCGCCATCACTGACTGCTCGGCGAACTCGCGAATCGCCTGGCGGTAGCCGGTCGCCCCGGCGAGGGTGATCGCACGCCGTTCCTTCGCCGTGAAACCGTTCGCCCGTCCAGCCACCGCAAGGCTGGCAACCAGCCGTTTGACGTCCCACTCGAACGGACCGGGCAGGGTCTCGTCGAAGTCGTTCACGTCGAAGACCAGCCGCCGCTCCGGCGAGGCGAATGCCCCGAAGTTGGCCAGATGAGCGTCACCGCACAGCTGCACCCGTAGCCCAGACGAAGGAGTGGCCGCCAGGTCCGCTGCCATCGGCAGCGCCGCCCCTCGGTAGAAGGTGAAGGGCGAGACCAACATCCGGCCGTGCCGCAGCGGCACCAGCTCCGGTACCCGCGACCGCGCCTGGCCAAGGAGCAGCCCCACGGGGTCCCGTGACCCAGCCAGCTCGAGCCGGCTGTGATCCGTCAACGGCGCCCGCTTGCGCGCCGCCTTCCCCACGGCCCCCCGCTCCGCCCGCGAGCGGTGGACGACCCTCGCATTCGCGTCCTGTGCACTCATCACCGAACTCCCCTCACCGATCTTCTCGTGACCACTCGACCGAATTCCCCTTCACCGGCGAACACCGTGGAGAACCACATGCTGATCGGAGCTCCGCGTGGTCGATGACTCAGCGCTCCAGCGGCAGGGTGCGCTCGATCTTGCCGCTTCTGACCAAGATGTCGATGCTCAGCACCAAAGCCCAGATTGGCAGGAAGAGGTTCAACCAAGGGCTGAAGTTGGCTCCGACGAGGAGCACTGCTCCGGCGATGAACCCGGCTACGATGAGCCAGCGGGGAAGGATCCCGGTACGCATCCCGATCGTCGTCGTCGAGACGATGAAGATGGCCGCCATCCTGACCGCATAGCTGTTGATCAAAGTGACCGTGACCCGTCGCTCATGGTCCCAAAGCACAGGGTCCGGCACACCGCCCTCGCTGATCGACGGGTCGCCCAGGAGTCCGCCGACGACGGCAGCACCGGCGAACACCATGGCGATGAACAGCAGGCCGCTGCCCAGGAAGACCGTGGCGAAGAAGCGGTCCTCGAACTCGCCGATCCGGTCTCGGATGACGCCGATGAACCAGAGGAAGGCGATGCCGGCGAACGGCACCAGGTTGAGCGCGAGGGACACCGCTTCCCGCCTGTCGGGATCTGCCGTCCAACTGCCGCTCGCGGACTCACTCGACGGAACCGAGAGTCGAATCAGCAAGAACACGGCGCCGAGCAACACCGAGAAGATGATGCCTGCGACGCCTGCTGACCGTGGGGTCCGTAGGCTCGCGCGAGTGGCAGAACTCATCGGGTCCGTGGTGACACATCTCCTCGAGGCCGACGGAGGTGTCCCCTCGCCGGAGTGATCGGACGGGGAACCTCCTATGCCTGCTTGCCCTTCAGTCCTCAGCGTTCCCCGGGTGAAGCTCTCCCACTTCCTCGCGCTCGGGGATCGCCATCACCTCGGGGTCGAGGTCGTAGGTCCAGGGCAGACCTGACATGACCCATCCGTTCTTGCGGCGCATACCGTTGAACACGCTGTCGAGGTCGTCGACCCTGCTGCCCTCCATCCCATCCAGGATGTTGTAGGCCCTGGTGTACCCGGCTGCCGTCATCATGTTGATCGCCATCGCCCCTCGTCCACCAGACCTGCACGTGACGAGAATCGTGTCCTCGGGCCTATACCGCTCTTTGACCGAAGCGAGGAAGTCGGGGTTCAGGGACCAGGTGAATCCCTGCTTCTCCTCGTCCCAGACGTAGGCCATAAATGCGAACGGGATCAACGCGGCCATTGGCGCGTGGCCGGTGAAGACCCACTCCTCCGGCGTGCGAACGTCGAGGAGCTTGACGCCTTGAGGGTCCTCCTGCCACATGTCGTAGGCTTCCTTGGCCGTGACGTAGAGCCCCAGCTTGGTCTGACGTTGCTCGACGATCGGGCGCCCGTTATGGGTCGGAGTGGCCATCATGTCCTCCTTGGGGACTTGAGTCAGGGGATGAAGTTCGCGCTGGTGTCCGCACCGTAGCCACAGGCCTGGAAGGTGCAGCCGAACTCGTCACGCACGATCGCAGCCCAGCCGCCTGCCCGGGAGGTGTCGAGCGAGAGCTCCTCGTCCAGGATCTTGGTCTCGAAGGTCCAGCCCTCGGGCAGGTTCTGGTACATGCCACCCAGCCGTTCGAGGTTGTCGGCCGTCAACGTCTCGTCGACCTCGTTGCCGTACTCCTGCAGGACCCACACGGTCCCGTTCGGCTCGCGCAGCAGGTACACGGGCTTGCCCGCGTGCCAGACCCAGTCGGTGTTGCGGTAGATCAGGGAGGGGCTGTACGCGGAGGAGAACTGGGAGATCATCTCCGCGCCGGTCATGTCGCCGGCCCAGACCATCTCGACACCGTGGAAGTCCTGGATCTCGCCGGCAGACAAGGTGAACTCGTCCATCATCCAGTGCCGCCCGCTGTTCACGGCGCACATGTCCACCTCGAGCTCGACGGCCAACTTCACCGGATCGATCTTCGTGTGGGCGTCAGGGTCCACGGGGATACCGGGCGCCGAGTAGACATGTGCGCGCTGCAACGGCCCGATGCCGACGAAGGCGCCCAACCCGCAGAACAGGTTGCCGCGCGTGTCCGTCTTGTGAATCCGAGAGGTGCCGTCCAGACCAGTCTTGAGCTTCATGTGCTTGTCTCCTCTTCGATCGTGTCGATGGCCAGCCCCGGGGCGGTTGGCCCGGCGTTGACCGGTGTCAGTTGTGCGCTGAAGGGTCCGTGCAGTGCCGCTTTGTGCTCGGCCTGAGTCGCCACCTCGTAGGGATCGCCGTCAGCGACGGAGAGCGTGGCAATCTGCAGGCGGTCCCCCAGTCGGCGGAGCCGGTGAGTCTCCTCGTCGGACGGCTCACGAGAGGCAAGACCGACCACGTGGACGATGTCCTCACTCCAAGCGGCCGGGCTGCCGCGGAACGCGAACACGTCCGAGACCCAGAGTGCGTTTCCGCGAGTCCAACGCGTCTTGCCGGGTCGCCTAACCCGAGCCGGGAAGTTGCCTTGCCGACGCCGCAGATTCCGGTTCCGAAGCACCGTGACCGTGATTCCCACCACGATGAACCACAGTGGAATGCCGAGCAGCAGAAGGATCGCCCAGACCATGTGACTACCCGCTTGCGCTGGTGGGGGACGACGCCGCGGGTGGCTGCGTCGGGGTGCCTCCGACCGCCTTCGACTCCAGGAGGGTGAGCCCCAGGTCGGACAGCCGGCGCATCACTGCTTGTAGCCCTGCCTGATCGACGATCTCGCCGGTGAGGGTGGTGACTCCGTCGCGACGCGTGAGGGTCATTCCGGGGAAGGCTGGCGCCATACTGTCGCTGAGCTCACCTTCGACGGTCAGGCGATAGGTCTTCACACCCATGCTGCAAGCATTGCCCCGTGCGGTCGGATGGGCCAGGTTGCGCACCCACCTCACCCGGGTGAACCTCCTACGAGATCGGACCGCTGTACCGCACGCCTGGCCCTGAGATTGTGTGGGGCCCACGCGTCTCGAACTCTCGAAAGAAGGGACGCATGCCTCGGAACATCCGAATGGGTCGATACCCCTGCCGGATGCTCAACCAGGTGAACAGGACGGGCGCCACGAGCGCATACAGCAGCCACGCGACAATCTCGGTGGTCAGCGTGCTTCCGGGGAGGGGCTCACGGCGCAAACGCGAGAGCAGGGCGTCGACGCTGTTGCTGGTCTCGTTGAGCCAGTACATCGTACGCGCGGCAAGCTCGATGTCTGCCCGCTCCTGGGCGTCGTAGTAGTGGCGGAAGACGGCTTCCACATCATCAGGAACCGGGCCAAGGTCGTTGCGCGCATACGCCTGGGCCCACGCGAAGGCCGCCCATCGACGCCGGTCGAAGGCGGTGAAGTCGAGGTTCTCCAGCGCGGCGAGCTCCCCCTCAGTGACCCCCACGGACTCGGCCCACTGGCGGTGGGCGTAGCTGCACTGGCGGCTTGAGTCGGCACCCGCCGCGGAGAGCATGATCTCTTCCCGCAGCTGGGGCGCAAGCCGCTGGCGGCGGTAGATCGCCCAGAGATCACGTCGCCGCTGGAACAACCGCAAGCCGGCACCGAACTTCCGTTGGCCCAGCAAGGGATAGTGGCGCCCGTTCACGGTCATCGGACCCCATCGCAGCGTCGCCGGGTCGTGGCGCGGGACGACGGCTGTCGATCGCTCGGTGTCCTCTGGTGGCACCTTGGCCTCCCCTCCCCGACGGCCCCAAAGTGGGGCAGCCATCGCCGAGCCAGACTATCGGCGTGCCCGGCGCCGTGGGGACCAGTGACCCACGATCACATCCAAGCTGTTCCCGGTCAGGTTCCCGAGCGTGATCGCGCGCAAGTAGGCAAGGATCTCGGTGCATTGCGCCTGGGAGTAGTACTGGCGCAAGTCGACCATCGCGGCCGGGTCGTACTCCTCGAGGCGCTCCGCGTAGTGCTGGGCGAACAGAATCGCCGCCGCCTCGGCCGCGTCGCGAGCACGGAGAGCCTCGTTCTGGTAGCCGAAGATCTGGTTGATCTCCTCCAGGGGAACGCCCTGCGAGACCGCAAGATACGTGTGACCCCACTGGCAGTACCGGCAGTCATTGACGGCGCTGACCTCGAGCATCAACTTCTCACGCAGCGCCCGCGACACCGTGGGCCGGATCAAGGCCCGGACGAGCACGGGCGACGAGGCTACGGCGGTCGAGATGATCCGCCAGGCGTTCGCGCGGCCCAGCCCACGCTTGGCGCCTGGGCCTGGCACTCGCTGCGGCGTCTCCGCGGGTTGCCTTGATGAGCCCATGACTTGACGATGACATCTTCACCGGTGCGGGACTCGGCTCCAGCAGCGAATCACCCGGGTGACTCGGGGCGCAAAGGCTCAAGCGCCGTTGCGCGGACGCACCTTCGCGCCTACCCCGCCGAAGGCTGGTTCTTCTGGGCGATCTTCAGGACCCTGTCGTAGGTCCCACCGTTGACCACCGTGAAGCCCTTGTCAGCAAGGATGTCCCGGGCCTTGCCGGCACGCCCGCCCGACTTGCAGTAGGTCACGATTGTCCGGTCCCGCGGCAACTCGTCCAGGTGGCGACCGAGGACCAGCAGGTCGATGTTCTTCGCTCCCGGCACCATCCCTCGCTTCGCTTCCAAACCGAGGCGGACGTCGAGGATCATGGCACCGTCCCTGATCGCTTCAGCGACCTCGTCCTCTGGACTGATCGACGTCGTTCCAGAACCGAGGAAGTGCTTGTCGAAGAACCTCTCGAGCCACTCAAGCATCTGGAATCTCCTCGGGGGTCGGACGCGCCCTCCTCTGGGTGGGCGCACTGCACTTCGCCCAAAGCCTATCCCGAGGGCTGTCGTCGCTCCGACCAGTGCGCACGAGCCCTCGGTGCAGTCGCAGCCGGTCTCTCGACCTGGTCGAGCGCTGTCAGAGCTCGGCCGGCGACCCCTGTTCGCCCAGAAGCTGAAGTGCGATCGCCCTCGCGATCACCTCCTCGCGCGAGTGTGCGCCGAGCTTGCGGTACAAGGCGCGCCGGTGAGTTCGAACCGTATTCTCCGACACATACAAGCGCGCACCGATCTCCCGGAGCGAGAGGTCCTCGGCAATCAGCCGAAGAACCGCCATTTCCGCGTCGCTGGGCGCGGAGAGCATATCCCCGTCGCGGGCACGCTTGCCCGCTCGCACGATGTCCAGGTCCGTGGCGTCCGCAAGCGCCGGCAGGATGCCGGTATCCGGGAGCTCGGCGAGAGCGTCACGGGCGACCCGCGCCGTCTGCGACGCCTCGTCCAGACGCCCGCGGCCGGCATATGCCCTGGCCAGCAGCAGGAGGAGCCAGGTGTGGTGCACGGTCGCAACGTCGTCGCGCAGGAAGTGCTCGGCCGTGGCGAGCTGCCGGCAGGCCTCGGCGTGCTGTCCTTCTGCGAGCAGCAGCGCGCCTCGGGCCGCAACGACGTTCGCACCCAGCCAGCTGCGACTGGTGCCGATCCGACCAACCAGGTCCTTCGCCGTGTCGGCGTGACCCCGGGCTGACGAGAGTCTGCGCTGCTCCACGGCGACCAGCGCGAGTGTGGCGTGCGCGTGAATCAGCGTCGGCGCACGCCGCGCGGCGTCGGGATTCTGCAAGGCCCGCAGCGCCATGTCACGAGCCTCGTCGACCGCTCCCGCGAAGTAGAGCGCGCGACCAGTCGCTGCAAGCGCACCATCGGAGAGGTCGTCGAAGATGCCCTGGGTCAACCCGACGGCCCGTCTTCCGGTCTCCACCGCGTCGGTAACGCCCCCCTCGAGCGCGAGCGTGCGCGCGATCAGTGCGGCGGACGCCACGTAACCGTCTCCCGGTGCGAGATCCTTGTCGATCGCCCTGTCCACCAGGCCCAAGTAGCGGTTTCGATCCATCGTGCTGGCGCTCAGGAGAAGAGTCGCGATCGCTGACGCCACCGCGACCTCAGGGTGCGCGATCAGCACATCGTCGGGCAGTGTGCCCGCCCAGCGAAGGAGCGTGCGACCGGACCCGCTTCGGATGAGGCTGAGATGGTGCTCCGCCAGCAGCTCTGCCACATACGCCGGCTCATCCGCTGCCGATGCGTGCCCCATTGCGTCGACCGGCCACCGCTCTGCCAGCCAGCGTGAGGCGTTGTGATGAATCACTGTCGCCGCCCCCGGCTCCGTCGCTTCAAGCTCGAGCTTTGCGTACTCCGCGAAGAGCGGGTGGATGCGGTACCAGCTTCCTTGGTCGAGCCGTGACACGAAGAGTCCGGAGTGTCGGAGGTCCTCGATCATCTTCTCCGAGTCCGTGCGCTCCAACACGGCGTCGCACAGGGCGGGCGTGAACTGACCCAGCACAGCCAGTTGCTGCAGTAGCGTGCGACGCTCATCGTCGAGTGCCGCCAGCACTTCCGTGCTCAGGTAGTCCGCGACAAACTGCTGGGCACCGCTGAATCTCGCCACGGCGCTCTCCGGGTCGTTGACACCGCGCAGCCAGATTCCGGTGAGAACGAGCATGGCGGGCCAGCCCTGCGTCCGTTCGACCAGCGCCGCGGTCTGGTCCGACGACAGGTTGAGCCCGAAATGGTCGACAAGCAAAGAGTGCGCCTCTGGTACGGCGAATGCCAGATCACTGGCGCGCAGTTCCGTCAGCTGTTGCGCAGCTCGCATCCGCGGGATCGCAAGTGGTGGATCCACACGGGTGCCGATGATCACGCGGAGGTTGTCGGGCAGATGGCTCAGCGCACGGTCGATCGATGCGAGTGACTCGTGGCTGGTCACGGTATGAAGATCGTCGAGGACCAGGATCGCCGGACTCCGTGACCGGCCGAAAAGCGTCAAAAGCTCGTCCACAGCATGCTCGATGTCCATTCCCTGGATCTCGAGGCTCTGCAGCACCGAGTGCGCCACGCCTGGCCGGATCCGCTCGACGGCGGTCGCGATGTAGGACCACATTCGTACGGGGTCGTCGTCACCGGAGTCGAGCGTCACCCACATCACTCCGGCATCCTGATTCGCGCACCACGAACGGATCGCCGTCGACTTCCCGTATCCCGCTGGGGCCTCGAGAAGCGTCACCCGTGCATGCGCGCCTTGCTCGAGCGCCCGGGTGACCCTTGGCCGCTCGACCACGTCACGCTGAAGACTCGGCGCCGCGAGCTTCGCGTCGACGAGCGTCACCTCGGCACCCGGCCCGTCGTCGGCGGACGGGGTGCTCTGTCTGCGGTCCTCATACCGGTGGGATTGTCGCAGCCTCGGTCACATCGGGGCAACCGAGTCGGCGCCCCGCTCAGACGCACGGCTCCATCGACGCCCCGGACGATCGGGGACGATCGGCTGACGTTCCCGGTCCTTTGGTCCCTTGCGCTCGGCTCTCATGCTGCGAAGATGCATCTGCGCAAGTGCGCGGCGCTGGAGTCGCTTCCCCGGAGGAGAATCGTGGGCGGGCTGATCCTGTTGGTCGTGGCCGTGGGCTACGGCGCCTTCTCGCGGCGACTCGACCGACTGTGGATCAGCGCCCCGATGGTGTTCGTGGCAGCTGGTCTGGCCCTCGGGCCCGAAGGAGCCGACCTGCTCCACGTGCAAGGCGGAAGCCACGTCGTCCTCACCTTCACGGAACTGACGCTCGCGGCGCTGCTGTTCGCCGACGCGACAACGGTGCCGATCCGTGACCTCAAAGGTGACGCCAGCCTGCCGGTGCGGCTGCTGAGCGTCGGGCTGCTGCTCACCCTCGGCCTGGGTGCCCTCGTGGCGATGTTGGTGGTACCCGGCGTGACGTGGGCGGAAGCTGCCCTCATCGCAGCCGTGCTGGCCCCGACGGATGCAGCGCTCGGCATGGCGGTCGTGACGGACAAGGCGGTCCCCGTCCGGATCCGAAGGGCACTCAACATCGAGAGCGGCCTCAACGACGGCATCGCCACACCGTTCGTCACGGTCTTCCTCGCCGCGGTCGTCGGCGAGGTCACGACGGAAGGCGGCTCGCCTGTGGTCGATGCGCTCGATGCAGATCGCGATCGCAGTAGCCGTTGCGGTCGTGGTCGGTGCGCTCGGGGGCAGAGTGCTCGTGGTGGCGACGAAGCGAGCGTGGTCGTCGCACACGTCGAGGCAGCTGTTCGTCCTCGCTCTGGCCTTTGTCGCCTACATCGGGTCCGTCCAGCTTGGTGGCAACGGGTTCGTGAGCGCGTTTGTCGCCGGGCTGGCCTTCGGCGCGGTCGATGAGGGCAACCGGGGCGCGATCTCCTTCACGGAGGACGTCGCGCTGTTCGCCTCGCTCCTGGTCTGGGTCATCTTCGGCGCTTACTTCGCGGGGCCGGTGCTCGCTGGTGACCTCGATGCCTCCGCGGTCGTCTATGCCGTACTCAGCCTGACCCTGATCCGCATGGTTCCCGTCGGCGTCGCGCTGCTGGGCACGGGCTTCCGAACGCTGACGATCGGCTTCATGGGATGGTTCGGTCCGCGCGGGCTCGCCTCCGTCGTCTTCTCCTTGATTGCCCTCGAGGAGCTCAAGGGGACGACCATCGAGACACCGCTGTTCGAGGTCGCCACGTGGACGATCCTCCTGTCGGTGCTCCTGCACGGACTCACCGCCCGGCCGCTCTCCGCGAGCTACGGCGCAAAGATCCGTTCTGGATCCGACGACCTGCCGGAATTGGTCGAGATGCCCGAGCCACGTGTACGGCGCCACCTCCAGCGGACCAGCACGCTATCGTCAAGCTGATATGGACGCAACGACGGTGAGCACGAAGCAAGGAGCCCTCCAGCGATGGGCGCCCGGCGTGGGCATGCTCCGGTCCTATCGCCGCTCCTGGCTGCGCAACGACTTCATCGCCGGAGTGGTCCTGGCTGCCATCCTCGTACCGCAGGGTATGGCCTACGCTGAGCTCGCCGGCGTCCCAGCCGTCAACGGTCTGTACACGACGATCGCCTGCCTCGTCGGGCTACGCGATCTTCGGCCCTTCGCGCATCCTGGTGCTGGGTCCCGACTCGTCCGTGGCCCCGCTGATCTTCGCCGCCATCGTTCCGCTGCTCGTCACCGACGATCCCGCCGAGGCCGTCGCCCTCGCCGGCATGATGGCACTGATGGTCGGCGCGATCGAGGTCGGCCTCGGCCTCGGCAAGCTCGGATTCGTTGCGGACCTGCTCTCCAAGGAGGTGCAGGTCGGCTACATGAACGGCCTCGCGATCACGATCATCGTCGGCCAGCTGCCCAAGCTCTTTGGCTTCTCGACCGACGCTGACGGGTTCGTCGAGGAGGTGAAGCTGTTCGTTGAAGGGCTGGACCAGACGAACACGACGGCCCTCGCGATCGGCCTGGCCACGCTGGCTGTCATGCTGATCCTCCCTCGTGTCACCACGAAGATCCCCGCGGTGCTCGTTGCCGTAGTTGGCGCCACCGTGGTGACAGGAGTCCTCGACCTGTCCGAGCAGGGAGTCGACGTCGTCGGCGCTCTGCCGCAAGGACTCCCGAGCGCAGCCTTTCCGTCCGTGTCGCTCGAGACGATCGGTCCACTGTTGGCGGCGTCGCTCGGGATCGTGCTCGTGTCCCTGACCGACACGATCGCCACATCGACCAGCTTCGCCGCCCGCCGAGGTGACGCCGTCCACCCCAACCAGGAGATGATCGGCATGGGCGCGGCCAACGCCGCCGCGGGTCTGTTCCAGGGATTCGCAATCTCGGCGAGCGGTTCGCGCACGGCGGTCGCCGAGCAATCGGGCTCGAAGTCGCAAGTCACTGGACTCGCCGGTGCGGGCATCGTGGCAGTGCTTCTGCTCTTCCTGCCCTCACTTCTCCAGAACCTCCCCCAGCCAGCGCTGGCTGCCGTTGTGATCACGGCGGCCTTGACGCTGATCAACATCAGCATCCTTCACACCTACTACCGCATGCGTCGGTCCGCGCTCATCGTCTCGCTGGTCACCTCCCTCGGCGTCATTCTGTTCGGCGTCCTGGAGGGAATCCTGATCGCAGTGGTGCTGTCGATCCTGCTGTTCTTCCGGCGCAACTGGTGGCCGGAGGGCGAGGTTCTGGGCCGGGTCCGCGATCTGGATGGCTGGCACAGCACGCAGCAGTACCCGGAGGCTGAGGAAGCCGACGGAGTCGTCGTCTATCGGTGGGAGGCGCCGCTGTTCTTCGCGAACGCGGGCACCTTCCGGCAGGAGATCCGAAAGCTCGTCCGAAGCCGGGAACCGCGATGGGTCATCCTCGAGTTCTCGGCGGTCACCGACGTCGACGTCACGGCGGCCGACATGCTGGAGCACCTGGACAACGACTTGAACGCACGAGGCGTCAACGTGGTGTTCGTCGAGATGCGTACACCGATCGAGGACCTCCTGCACCGGTACGGGCTGTTCGCCACGTTCACCCGAGAGCACGTCTACCCGACCGTCGACCTGGCGGTGCGTGGGATCCAGGAGGAGTCGGCCTCGGGTATCGACCCGGCCCAGCCCCCTGAGGAGCGCGACGGGACCTCTTGACCGCCGTCTCGCCGGATCCCAGTGCCGTCGCCTGCAGCCTCACCAGGGAGGAGTCCGCAGGGTCGTGCCCCACGCACCGCCCAGGTGCAAGTCAGCGATCAACCGGCGAGTGCCTTCGCCTTGATCTGGTCGAACTCGGCCTGGGTGATGGTCCCGCTGTCAAGCAAGCCCTTCGCTGAGGCGATCTGGTCGGTGGCACTGCCTGAGGCTCCCGCCACGGACTGGATGTAGGCGGCCTGTGCTTGCTGCGCCTCCTTGGTCTGCTCCAGCTGTCGCTCCTGCATGCCGCCCCCACGGGCGATGAGGTAGATGAGCACGCCCAACAAGGGGACCACGATGACGAACAGCACCCAGAGCGTCTTGCCTCCACCCCCGAGATCCTTGCTGCGGAAGATGTCCGCGAAGACCCAGAACAGACACATGAACCAAGCGAAGAACAGAAAGAACTCGAACAGCGCCAGCAGGAACGAGCCGTTGTCGTTGAACATCACGAACCCTTCGATGAGGAATCCCAGCGAGCCGAGCGGACGTCGTGCTCAGTGCTGAGGGATCCTACCGACGGGCGCAGGGCGGCATGACGCCGAAGTTGATTCAACTCGCCCATCCGTGTGCATTCACCCGGGTGAACCCGATGGGCGCTTCGATCCGACGGACGCTCCACCCTCGATAATCGACTCATTGGGCGACCGGAAGCAAGGTCGGCTGCTCATCGCATGGTCCAGGCGACCGGGTCTGGTTTCGGACAACTCGGCATCACCGCCGGTCGGGTGAGGCACAAGGAGGAGCAAGACCATGAGAAGCCAACTGGCGGATATGGAACCGGTTGACGACTTCGTCACCCAGAACACCCCGGGCCTCAAGATCTGGCAGGAAGTCTGGGGCGACATGCAGTGCGCCTACCACCACTTTGAGCCAGGTACTGACTTCACGCAGTTGCTGGCGCCAATGCCGGACGGTCTGTGCGGGGTTCCTCACCACGCCTACGTCATCAGCGGCTCGATGAGTGTCATCTACAAGGACGGGACCACTGAGGTGTGCAAGGCCGGCGACGTGTGCTACTGGCCGGCTCCGCACAACTTCATCTCAGAGGAAGGGGCCGAGATCATCCAGTTCAGCAGCAGTGGCGCACTGGCCGCACAAGCCAAGGTCATTGAGGGATTGATGGCGAAGAAGGCGCAGGCGTAGCGGTCGGAGCCCTCGATCGGCCAGGCTCGACAAGCTTCGGCCACTGGGGCGCGGTGGGCCTGCATGGACCGGCAGGCCTGCCGCCGTTCGGCCGTAACCTCCACTTGTTGGCAGCACGGGCGGTCCGACCGTGCGACGGAACGCGCAGGTCCTACTCCCGCGAGAACCATGACTGGATCGGCACCGCGGCATCGGCCTCGCGCGCGTAACGGTGTCCCGAGTAGACCGCGGTAGCGATCGTGCCCGGCGCGAGACAGTCACCGATGCGGCGGATCGGAATGCGACCGTGCAGCGCGTAGTACAGGGAGTCCGTGGGCTCACGGGAGGTGACCATCACCACGCTCGCCGCCTCGACCTCCCGCGCAGCCCCGGTATGGATGGACTCGAGGGTCACCGAGCCCGCATTGACACTGGCCAGGGCGGTCCCCGTCTCGACCGTGATGCCGAGCCTGAGGATCCTCGCCTGGATGCGATGCTGCTCGTCGGTGTGCGTCGTCCAGGTCGACACCTCATTCGCGGGAGTCACCAAGGTGACCTCGAGGCCGACCCGTCGCAGGGCTTCGGCGATGACCCCGCCCATGTAGTAGTGCTCGTCGTCAAACACGACCACCGGCCCGCCTGGTATTGCGCCAGCCATGACGTCGTCCGGCGTGAGAATCGATGCGGAGTCCGACCCCGGTATCGGTGACGTATGCCAACGACCAAGCCCGTCCTTGCGCCACCTGGCGCCGGTTGCGACCACCACGCGGTCCGGGGCGAACTCGAGGATCTGTTCCTCGTCGATCGTGCTGTCCAGGAAGACATCGACGTTCGCGAGCTTCTCGATCTGGTTGAGGCGCCAGTCACGAACCCGCGCCCACTGGGCAAGGCCTGGCAACGACGCCTCCAGGGTGACCCGACCCCCAAGCACTCGGCGGGCCTCCGCCAGGGAGATGGCGTAGCCTCGCTTGCCGAGTGACACCGCCGCTTCGAGACCGGCGGGACCCCCACCGACGATCAGGATCTTCGCTTCCGATCCCTTGACCGGGATGCGCTCCGGATGCCACCCCTTCCGCCACTCTTCGCCCATCGTGGGGTTCTGGGTACAACGGATCGGCGTGCCCAGCTGGTCACCCGCGTAGCAGATGTTGCAGCCGATGCACTCCCGGATCTCGTCGTCACGACCTTCGGAGATCTTCTGGGGCAGGAACGGATCGGCGATCGACGGGCGGGCCGCCCCCACGAGGTCGATGACGCCGTCACGCACGAGCCGCAGCATCGTCTCCGGCGAGGTGAAGCGCCCCACGCTGACGACCGGCTTGTCCGTCGCTCCCTTGACCCATGACATCGTCGCCTCGAGTGCGGCTTCAGGGGTGAACCGCGAGGTTCCCATCTCGTAGCTGTAGTCGTGCACGGTGATGTCCCACAGGTCCGCCAGATCCGCCATGCTCTCCAACATCTCCCGGGGCTCCCGCGTGTCCTGGTCGTCATCGGGACCACCGGTGCTCGCGGAGAACCGCACCGCCACCGCACACGTGTCCCCGATAGCCTCCTTCGTCTCCATGATCAGCTCACGCAGGAGTCGGCCCCGGTTCTCCAGTGAGCCGCCGTACTCATCGGCACGCTGGTTAGACGGCAGCAGGAACTGCCGGATCAGATATCCGTGAGCCGCATAGACATAGACAATGTCGAACCCTGCTCGCTGCGCCCGTCGGGCCGCCTCGACGTGCCAGCGCTTGAACTCCCGGATGTCGGCCTTGTCCATCGCCCGGGTCTGAACCGGGTCGTAGACACCGGCCGGAACGCTGGCCGGGCCGAGCGGGGCCTCACGCGAGTAGTGGTTCGCGCTCGCGGCGCCTCCGTGCCAGAGCTCGACGCCGGCGAGAGCACCGTGGGCGTGGACCTTGTCAACCATGAGCGCGTGCCGGTCGATGTCCTGGTCGTCCCACAAGGAGGCAGAGGGATAGGGCTCGTCGTCAGAGGTTGGGTGGATCGAGCAGTACTCGGTGCACACCGTGCCCCACCCGCCCTCAGCCTTCACCTCGCGCATCGCGGCGAGCGTCTGGGGCCGCCGGTAGCCCATGCCCGTGCAGTGGGGAACCTGGTAGAAGCGGTTCGGGGCCGTCACCGGTCCGATCCGAACCGGCTCGAAGAGAACGTCGAAGCGAGGATCGCGCGGCATGGTCGTCCTCCGAAGCTGTTGTGGGTGGGCGAACCTACCAACCACGCGCGCCCCAACGGGACGGGATCTGTCAGGTCTCGGCGACGATCGAGGCGGCCGCCTTCTCTCCGGACGCGACCGCGCCCTCGAGGTAGCCCTGGGCGTCGGTCTGTGTGTGCTCGCCGGCGAAACGAACCCGGCCCTCCGACCGGCCCGCGTAGCCGTAGTAGCGGGTGTACTGCCCGGGCAGGAAAGCGGCGTAGGAGCCCCTGGTCCAGGGGTCGAGCACCCACTTGTCGGTCCAGGTGGTGCCGTTGAAGCCGGCCCGGAGGCCCGGAATCCTGGTCGCACCGCCCCGACTCACGTCGCGGAAAGTGCTTTGGATCACGGTCCCAGGACTCGGCCCGTGGGCTCGTGTGGCCGTGAGCCCCCCAGCGCCCGAGCGGCCGCCCAGGAAGGTGGTGATGATGCTGCCGCGCCCCGGCTGGCTCAGCGTGCTGTCCCAGGTGAACAGATAAGGGTCATCACTGACCATGTCGCCGCTCCAGCGGCCGTAGCGCTGAGGCGGGTCCTCGAGCTGCATCAGCACCTTCGCATTGGTACCCATGCCTAGCCGCTGGATGCACTCGCGGCGCTTGCGCGAGAACCCCACACCCCCCAGGTCGACCTCGCGGAGCGTCGTGAACGGCAGGGCGAGCACGAGATGGTCGGCCCGCACCGTCTTCGCAATGCCGCCGAAGCGCATCTCGTAGGTACCGTCCGACCGCTTGCTCAGGCGCTCCAGTGGAGCGTCCATCCGGACCGTTCCGTCCGGGAGCGAGTCGGCCAGCCGCGTCACGAGCTGATCGTTGCCCCCTCTGATCGAGTAGCGGGAGTCGGCACCTGGAGCGGGGACGACCCACTCGGCGATCAGGCCGATCGCGCTGAGCTTGTCGGGGTCGAGCCCCAGGTCACCTGCAAGCCAGACACCGATCAGACCCCCAGCGACGCCGCCCATGCCACCCGGAACGTGTTCCTCCACCCAGTCCGCGGCGGTCATCTCGTCCAGGGCCTGCGCCGCCCGTGTCGGGTTCCGATAGTCCCAGCGACCGATCCGTCGCGCAGTCCGGTAGATCTCACGCTGGAAGGTCTGCCAGTCGGACCGGTGACGCGGGGCTGCGCGCAGCGCGCCGTCCAGCCACCGGCGGCCGCTGCCCCCGATGGGCTCGCCGTAGAGGTCGTTCAGCTCCAGCCCGAAGCCCCGGGCCAAGGCGCGGATCCGCCGGTGACGGGTGTCGATGAACTCGCCGCCGTGCTCGGCGGTCTGCCCGTACCTGAAACCGCGCGCCGTCCAGCAGCGGCCGCCGATTCGCTTGGGGTTGGCCTCGTAGACGGTGCACCCGAGGCCCGCCTCCTGGAGCCGGTACGCGCAGCTGAGCCCGGCCAGACCGGCACCGACGATCACGATCCTCGGCCCCGCGGCCGTCTCGGCGCCCCGGGCGAAGGCGAGTGCGGTCGGCGCGACGGCGACGGCTGCACCCACGGCGGCACCCCGACTCAGGAAGCCCCGACGCGAGAAGTCTTCGACCATTCGGTGGACCCACTCTCAGCAGCTAGGCCGGGTGCGGTTTGGCGTCTCCAGCACGGTAGGTGCCATCTCGCGTCGAGTAAACAGGCCCGCCGAAGCGACCACACCGAATAGCCGCAACAATACGCCGAGATTCCGCGATACTCGGTGTCATGGGCCCAGACCTCGACGATATCGACCTTCGGATCCTGGATGCACTCCAGGACGACGCGCGCACCCCGCTGGTCAGACTGGCCCGAGATCTTGGGGTGTCCGACACGACCGTCCGCGCACGGATCCATCGCCTGATCCGCCACTTCGGCGTGAAGTTCGTCGTCGACGTCGACCCCGAGGTTCTGGGTCTGTCCTACTCATTCCTGGCTGCGCGCGTCCAAGGCCCAGCGATGGCCCGCACCATCGAACGCATGAGCGAGCTGCCCGAGATCATCTTCCTCGGACGCACCCTCGGCGGCTACGACCTCATGGCCGAACTGGTCTGCCGCAACAACAACGACATGATCCGAGTCCTTGACGCAATCCGCGCGATCCCCGGCATCACCCAGGTCGACACCTACTCGGTGCTGCGGGTGGAGAAAGAGAACTGGCGATTCACCGAACTCGCTCGTGACTGACCCCGATTGAACCGGGACACGGCGACCTCGCTGTCTGCGAAGTCCTCATCGCCGTCAGCCAGCCCAGCAGCGAGCCGACGCCCGTCCGATAGGCGACCCCCGTGACCGTTCTGGTGCACGCCCTGGTGGCCCTCGCCGTCCTGAATGAGGCGCTGAGAACTTATGACTCTCGCGTGAGGGTCACCGGGGGCGCACCCTCTAGGAGAGGGCGATCCCTCCGAGGAGGTCCTGATGAGCACCGCGCAGATCGTCGTTCTCATCGTCATCCTGCTGGTCGTCGTGGCGCTGGCCGCGCTCTCGATCAAGATCGTCAAGCAGTACGAGCGGGGCGTGGTGCTCCGATTTGGCCGGCTGCATGGCGTTCGGGAGCCGGGGTTGCGGCTAATCATCCCGTTTGTCGACGTGATGCACCGGGTGTCCCTGCGAATCGTGACGATGCCGATCCAGTCGCAGGGGATCATCACGCGCGACAACGTCAGCGTTGGCATCTCCGCCGTCGCCTACTACCACGTAGTCGATCCGGTGAAGTCGGTGATCGCGATCGAGAACGTGCTCGCCGCGATTGACCAGATCGCCCAGACGACGCTGCGCAAGGTGGTCGGCCAGCACACCCTGGACGAGACGCTGGCCGAAACCGACCGGATCAACATGGACATCCGCGAGATCCTCGACATCACCACCGTCGAGTGGGGGGTGGAAGTGACCTTGGTGGAGCTGAAGGACATCCAGCTGCCCGACAGCATGAAACGGGCCGTGGCCAAGCAGGCCGAAGCCGAGCGCGAGAAGCGAGCAAAGATCATCAATGCGGAGGGCGAGTCCCTAGCTGCAGCGGCTCTCGGTGACGCGTCGGACATCATGGTCGACCATCCGCTGGCCCTCCAACTGCGCAACCTGCAGAGTCTGGTCGAGATCGGTGTGGACAAGAACACCACCGTCGTGTTCCCGTCGCCGATCATGAGCACCATCGCTGAGCTCAGCACGTTCATCGCCGGCGAGTCCGCCGCCGCGGCAGGAACCCGTTCGATACTGGCCGCTGATGGCAAGTCGATCGCGGTGGCGCCCTCAACCGTGGTCTCCGACGTCGCCTAGCACTGCAACGGCTGGTGCTGGCCCTGGGCTGTGACGGCCGTGGGTGCGCGGCACGTTTCATGCGCAGGGTCGACAGCGGCCGGATCTGGGAGTTGATCGACAGCGAGGCCGTGACGCACTTCAACGGCACCCCGACAACTGCTGCGTACTGACGACGCACGAAACCCACCATCTCTGCAACGCCGGACTGCCCGATACCCATGCACCCGACACGCACTACCCGTCGTCGCGCTCACCCAGAAGAACGAACGCAGCCACCACGTCACTCCGCGATGGGGAGGGGCACTCCTTCTACGACAGGCGCTGAGTGCCAGGTCAGGCTGGCGGTCCCTCCCCGTTCTCATGGGCCAGGCGCCAGGCTCGGGTGTGGCCAAGGTTGAGCACGACCGACGGCCGCACGCTCTCGTGCGTCCTGCGGGGCGCCATTCGGGGCGTCGAAGGCACCGAGCCGGTTGGCGTTCGCAGGATCGCCTGCCTGAGCAGACCTGCCGAGCCGTCGGCGACCGCGCGGAAGTTTGGCTCGTAGCCGAACACGATCACGCTTCCGCCACCGACCTTCTCGACCGTCTCCAGTGCGGTGCCGGCCAACGCCTTGTACCTCTTGGCGAAGCCGGATACGTACATGCGCTTGGGGAAGGAGCCGACAACACGGGCCGTTCCCGGCGTCAGGACGAGGTTGTAGTCGCTGTCCCACTCGATCTCGTTCAGCCCCTGCGGCGTACGGATCCGCATCATCGCCCCGGGCGACTCGGTCTTCGGCGTGGCCATCCCCACCTTGGAGATCCCCAGCGCCGAGGCCAGCAAGGCCCCCTCCTGCCAGCCGACGTACCGCCCGCCGCGATCCACCCAGTCGGAGACGGCCTTGCGACCGTCGTGCCCCAGGCGTCGGTACACGGGCGTGGAGTCGACGTTGCCGACGACGAGCACGTCGTACTTGTGCATCGTCTTGGTGTTGACCTCCTCGGGCAGGAGCACCTTGTACGGGAACCGCCAGTCCTGCGCCAACCGCCATTTGAGCCAGCCGCTGTACTGGTAGCCGTTGCCCGTGCGCTTCCACTGGTCCAGCACCGCGATGCTCGGCGGCGCACCTGAGGGCTTCGGCGTCTTCGCGACGTGCAGCCGCGGGACGCGCTTGACCGGCGCACGCACGGGCAGTCCGGTCGACCCGCCCTGCACGTTGGCCAGCAACGGCAGACTCCATCCGCTCACGTCGTAGAAGTACGGGAACGGTACATACGTGTCCTCGTTCAGGGTCGCCTGCACCCAGTGCTTCTGCGCTTGGGCGAGACTGATCCAGTACGTGCCAGCCGGCAGCGTCGTCGGTTGCGGCGCGTCCCCGTACGCGCGGAAGTCCTGGACCACGGTCGCCCGCTCCAACTGGTCCACGATGACGTGAGCGGTCTGCAGCCGACTGACGAGCAACTTGGTCTTGCGCGAGTTCCCGAGCAGGAAGTAGCCGCAGACCTTGCGCTTCGGTACCTTCCGCAGCAGCTGATGTCCGGGGTTGTAGATCCGGTTCGGCTCCAAGCGGCAGTCCATTCCTTGCGCCTTCGCCTGGACGAAGGTGTTGCGCCATGTGCGCAGGACCTTGGCTCGATGGGTCGCACCGGTGAACAAGGTGGTGAGTGCGGACGTGAAGTGGTGTCGCACGCGTGTCGGGTAGGGCTTGGTGTCCCCCTGCTCGAAGGTCATCCCCACCGCGCCCATCTGGGTGGTCGGGACGGTGTCGCCGTACACCTGGGCAAAGAAGTCGTACCCCGACCTCCAGGTCTCGTAGCGCCAGCCGTGGGCCTTGAACGCCTTGGCGTTGGCCGGGCCGTACATCTCTTCGATCTCTCGGTACAGCCCATTCGGTGTCTCGTGGTAGATCGGGTCCGCGGTCGGCGGGAAGAAGTAGCTGTTGCTGCTGTTCTCGTGCTCGTCGACGAACAACTGGGGCGGGTACTTCCACAGCAGCCGGAGCCGGCCTGAGACCTCCGGCTGGGTGCCGACGAGACCGTCGCGGTTCATGTCGAACGCGTAGGAGTTGTAGCGCGTGTCATGCGCCCGCCCGTCCGGGTTCTGCACCGGGATCAGGCCGACGATCGCATGGCCGAGGATCGCTTGAGCCACACAGTCCGAGCGGTCGGCAAGGTCGTACAGCAGCTTCGCAACGGCGTCCCCGCCGGACGGCTCGTTGCCATGCGCGTTGGCTGCGATCCACAGGATCGGAGGGGTACGACGGATGATCGCCTCCGCCTGCCGGTCCGACGTCGAAGGATTGCGCAGCCTGTGGAGATCGCGGCGGATCGTCGGCAGTCTGTGCAGGATGCTCGGGGTGCCGACCAGCGCGTACCGCAGGGGGCGGCCCTGCCAGGAGTGCGCATACACCCCTGTCCTCACCCGATCGCTCGCTCGATCAACGACCTGCCAGTAACGGCCGATCTCCCGATTGGTGGCCTCCCGCGTGCCCAGTCGGTAGCCGAGCACCTGCTGGGGGGACGGCACCGCGCCGCTGTACTGCGGCTTGGCGCTGACCGGATCGCAGCTCCGGTGGGAGCGAAGCGTCCGGCTCGGAGGACTCGCGGTCGCGACGCTGGTGAGGCACAAAGCGACGACGACGGAGGTCAGGGCGGCAAGTGCACGGCGCATGCCGAGAGCGTAGGGCAGTTCTGGCGACTTCGAGGGCTGCGCATCTCATGAATCACCCGCCGTACCTGCCTGGCGCAGTCCGCCACGGTGCTGAACAATGCTTCCCAACTGGGCGGCCGAACGTGCGTCGCCGCACACCGACCGAGAGGGTTGTGCCCATGTCCGACACCCGCATGCTGCTCGTCGCGGGCTGGTGTCGCCGAGCGGGGCGCCGTCGAACAGGGAACCGTCCGGGATGTCCACCGTGGCCGAGGCCAGCCCGGGAATCTCGCGGGTCAGATCGGCGAACCGTTCAGTGATCCGCGGGGCTCCCATGATCTCCGCGATCGTGTCCGCCTCCTCGGAGGCCAAGATGAGCAGCGAGTCGCACGAGTCCGGGTCATCAGCGTCGTACCGGACCAGCTCGAAACGGCCGTCTCGGTAAGAGACGACACCCACTCGGCCACCCCGTGCGGTGTCGAACTCGTACCGCACTCCTACGCCAGGTAGAAGTGTCTCGGTCACGTCCATGATCCCATCCTCCCGTGAAACCGGCGCCCAGCGTCACAGAACCGCACGGCGAATCCGCTTGTCGACCGCGACGACAACCGATGCGGCGAGCGCGACCGCGAGGATCCGCAGCCACGCCTCGGGTGGGATCGGCGCGGTGCTGAACAGCCCGTTCATGGCGGGCAGGTATGTGAGGGCGAGCTGCCCGATCGCTTGGAGAGCGACACCGCCGAGCAGCCAGCGGTTGCTGAAGAATCCGATGCGCCAGACCGCCCTTGTGAGCGAGCGACAGCTGAACAGGTAGAACGCCTCAACCGTGACGAACAGGTTGACCGCGACAGTCTGCGCCTCGGCCAACGAGGCGCCGTTGGCGCGCTCCCATTCGAACAGCCACCACGCCCCGCCGACCAGCAGCGCGGAGACCAGCAGGATCCGAGTGATGAGCGCACCGGTGAGCAGGGGGCGTCGCGGGTCGCGGGGCGGTCGGGTCATGATGCCTGGTTCCTTCGGTTCGAACGCGAGCATCAGGCCGAGTGCCACCGCGGTGGTCATGTTGATCCACAGGATCTGCACCGGTGAGATCGGCAGCGCGGTCCCGAGCAGGATCGCGACCAGGATGACCAGTCCCTCACCCATGTTGGTCGGCAGGGTCCAGACGATGAACTTGGTGAGGTTGTCGAAGACTCCGCGGCCCTCTTCGATGGCGCCCTCGATGGTGGCGAAGTCGTCGTCGGTGAGGACCATGTCGGCTGCTTCCTTCGCCACCTCCGTCCCGGCTTGGCCCATGGCGATTCCGATGTCGGCCTGGCGGAGCGCGGGGGCGTCGTTGACGCCGTCTCCGGTCATCGCGACCACGTGGCCAAGCCCTTGCAGCGCTTCGACCAGGCGCAATTTCTGCTCCGGGCTAACCCGGGCGAACACCGCGGCGCGCTCGACCGTTCCCGTGTAGGCCGCATCGTCGAGCTGGTTGAGCTCCGTCCCGAGCACGACCTTGCCTTCGTGTTCAGCGCCGATCACACCGACCTGCTCGGCGATTGCGCTGGCGGTGCCAGCGTGGTCACCGGTGATCATCTTCACCTCGATGCCGGCCGCGTGGCAGGCGGCCACGGCCGCGATGGCGGCCGCGCGGGGCGGGTCGAGCATGCCTTGCAGGCCAGTGAGGACGAGGGCCCCGGGCAGCTGGTCCTCGCCGAGCTCGTCGGCGTCCTCGAGGTGCCCTTGGGCGGTGGCGAGCACCCGGAGTCCGCCGGCGGCCATCGTCTCGGCCGCAGACAGGACGCGGTCGCGGTCCAGCGGCTGCCGCGAGCCCACGGCGTCCATCTGGGCGCCGCACAAGTCCACGATGCGCTCCGTGGCGCCCTTGGCCAGCACCACGCGCTCCCCGATGCGGCGGTCGCGGTGCAGGGTCGCCATGAACTGCCGCTCGGAGCTGAACGGAACGGTCGAGATCCGGGGCAGCGCGCCGCGCCCCTCGTCCAGGTCCAGGCCCGACTTGGCGGCCGCAACCAACAAGGCACCTTCCGTGGGGTCACCCACCACCTGCCACAGGCCCTCTTGTCTCGGACAGCCGCGCATCGTTGCACAGGGCCCCGGCCAGGAGGCTCCACCGCAGCGCCCCCTCGACCGAGGTGTCACCAACCAGCCCAGCGTCGTCGACCAGCCGACCGTCCGGGGCGTAGCCGGACCCGCTCAACTGGAAGCCACCGCCTGGCGTCCACACCTGGCGGACGGTCATCTGGTTCTCAGTCAACGTTCCGGTCTTGTCGGTGCAGATGACGGTGGTGCTGCCGAGGGTTTCCACCGCGGGCAGCCGCCGGATCACCGCCCGCTGCCGGGCCATCCGGCTGACACCGATGGCCAACGTGATGGTCACCGCCGCCGGCAATCCCTCAGGGATCGCACCAACCGCCAGTGCGACCGCCGCGGTGAACATCTCGGCTGGCTTCTCCCCGCGGAGCATACCGACGAGGAAGGTCACCGCCGCCAGACCGAGAATGACCACAGTCAGCACCTTGCTGAACCACGTCAGCTTGCGGGTCAGAGGAGTGGCCAGCACGTCGGCGGCGCCGACCAAGCGGTGGATCTCACCCAGCTCGGTCTGCGCGCCCGTCGCGACCACGATCGCCGACCGCGGTGCCGTGGGTGACCAACGTGCCCGAGTAGAGCATGTTCCGGCGGTCGGCGACCGCGGTGTCCGGAGGGAGCGCCACTTCGTCCTTGACCACCGGGACCGACTCCCCGGTCAGCGCCGACTCGTCGACCTGCAGCTCGGCATGCCCAAGTAGCCGCAGGTCTGCGGGGACCTTGTCACCGGCCTCGACCCTGACCAGATCGCCGGGCACCAGCTCGTCGGACGCAACCGTGCGGGCGCGCCCGTCGCGCACCACCCGAGCCTGGGTCCGCACCATCGCGCGCAACGCATCAAGCGCCGCCTCGGCCTTGGACTCCTGAATGAAGCCGATGACCGCGTTGATCAACACCACGCCGAAGATGACGACGGAGTCCACCACCTCGCCCAACGCCAAGGTGATCGCGCCCGCAGCGATCAGGACGTAGATCAGCGGGTGCTGGAACTGGCGAAGGAACCGCCGCAACGGCCCAGCCGTCCCCGTGCGCGGCAGCACGTTCGGCCCGAAGCGGTCTAGCCGCTCGGCTGCCTCTGCCGACGTCAACCCTCGATGCGGATCAGTCTCCAACAGCAGCACGACCTCATGCCCAGCCAGGACATGATGAGCGGTTGCTCTGGCGCCCACGTGGGTGGCCATCAGGTGACCTGTGTCGCGCTCGTGCCGGTGCAGGAGGTGCGACCCGTCCGAGTCGCGTCCTCAAACGACCGGGTACGGACACGAACCGCGAGGTTCGAGAGGCGGCGTGCCCGGCGTCGCGCTTCTCGTCGCGAGCCAGTCAAAGCGGAACGAGTCAACACAGGGCCCCTAGGGGTCGACGACATGACTGCCGACCAGACTTCCCGGCGCACCACGTTCACCTTATCTCTCGGTTGTTCCGCAGTGGCCGCGTCGCCCTACTGAGCATGGTGGCGCGCGTGACGTACCGACATGACGCAGGGACCGCACGGGTCAGGGGTGGTTCGGAGATCCGTGGGGTAGCGACCCAGAGGTCAAACGGCCTTGCAGCCCGCCGGAGCAAACAGGACGTCCACGAGCGTCCCCGCACGTCCATCAGCGTCGAGCGGACCGGCGTCAACCCGGTGTCGGCGCGGTCCCCGTGTCGGCAGGCTTGCCGACATTCTGCCAACACTGATACAGGGCCATGATCACTGATCATGGCCCTGACCTGCGTAAACGTGGTAGCGGGGGCAGGATTTGAACCTGCGACCTCTGGGTTATGAGCCGCAGAAGCACCCGGGCCAACGAGCAGCCCTGGACGCTCGGGGACGGTCGTGGAAGGACCGTCGTCGCAGGTGACAGCCCCACCCACGCCTGTCGGCGTCGCCTGGCATCCAGCCACGTCCGCGCATGTGTTGCCGACATTCTGCCGACATGGCGAACCTGCCTCCCGGCTGACTTCTTCGCTCGACGCGGCCTTCGACAGAGCGCCTCCGACGCCGGCGGACGTCCCGCATACGAAGCCCGTCGACGCGGAGTCGCGGGCCCCGGCGATCGACTTGCCATCACGAGAGGCGTAATCAGGTGTGCGACGGCGTGGGTCGTGAGCCGCCCGCCTCAGGGTCGGAACTGCCAGAGCGGTCTTGACGGTCAGCGTGCCATCGGGGCTTCGCACTCGGGGGGACCTGGGCCCCTTGACCGTGCGACTGGGTCCGTGGTCGAGTTCGAGTCGGGGTTGACCGCCCTGTTGACCAGCGGATGCGGAGGCTTGCGATGGCGGTCGTTGAGTACGACTCGGGTCGGCCGTTTCCGGGTGTGATCGGTCGTACGGCGGAGGAGTCGTCTGCGGCGTGGCCGGCGCCAACGCGAGCTCGGGCGGACGCGCCGAACGTGTTGTTCGTGGTGTTGGACGACACGGGTTTCGGCCAACTGGGGTGCTACGGGAGCCCGATCCAGACGCCGAACTTCGATGCGCTTGCGGCGGGCGGGCTACGGTTTTCGAACATGCACACGACGGCGCTGTGCTCGCCGAGCCGGTCGTGCATCGTGACGGGGCGCAACCATCACAGCAACGGCATGGCATGCATCACCGAGTTCGCCACCGGCTACCCGGGCTACAACGGCATCATGCCGTTCGAGAACGGCATGCTGTCGGAGATGCTCGTCGAGCAGGGCTACGGCACGTACATGGTTGGCAAGTGGCACCTGACGCCGAGCGTCTATGAGACCGCCGCCGGCCCGTACGACCGGTGGCCGCTGGGACGCGGCTTCCAGCGCTTCTACGGGTTCTTGGGCGGCGACACCAGCCAGTGGTACCCCGAGCTGGTCTATGACAACCACCCGGTCGAGCCGCCCCGGACACCGGAGGAGGGTTACCACCTGACCGAGGACCTCGTCGACAAGTCGATCGAGTTCATCACCGACCTGCGCCAGATCGATCCCGCCAAGCCGTTCTATCTGCACCTGTGCTTCGGGGCGACCCACGCCCCGCACCACGTGCCCAAGGAGTGGGCCGACCGGTACGCCGGCCAGTTCGACGACGGCTGGGATGCCTACCGGGAGAAGGTGTTCGCCCGGCAGAAGGAGCTGGGCATCCTGGCGGCGGACGCCGAGCTGTCCCGCCACGACCCGGACGTGCCGGAGTGGGAGTCCCTGTCGCCGGAGGCGCGGAGGCTCTACGCGCGCATGATGGAGGTGTTCGCGGGGTTCCTCAGCCATACCGACCACCACCTTGGCCGGCTGCTCGCTTTCCTGCGCGAGCAGGGCATCCTCGACAACACGATCGTCATGGTTATCAGCGATAACGGTGCCAGTGCCGAAGGCGGCCCGGGCGGAACGACCAACGAGGCGCAGTTCTTCAACAACGCCCAGGAGACGCTCGAGGAGAGCCTGGCCGTCATCGACAAGATCGGCGGCCCCGAGCACTTCAACCACTACCCGTGGGGCTGGACATTCGCCGGCAACACGCCGTTCCGGCGCTGGAAGCGCGAGACCTACCGCGGCGGCTCCAGCGACCCGTTCATTGTGTCCTGGCCGGCCGGTGTCAAGGCGCGTGGCGAGGTGCGCTCGCAGTACACCCACATCATCGACATGGTGCCGACAGTCCTCGACCTCCTCGGCGTGGAGCCGCCGACGGCGATCCGCGGCGTCACGCAGTCGCCGATCCAGGGCGTCAGCTTCGCCCACGCGCTCGACGACCCGGCGGCGCCCAGCCGGCACCACACCCAGTACTTCGAGATGCTGGGCCACCGGGCCATTTACAAGGACGGCTGGCGTGCCGTCTGCCCGTGGCCGGGCCCGTCGTTCGCCGAGGCAGGCACCGGCTTCGGCAACCCCATCTCGGCCGAGACGTTGACGAAGCTCGACGCCACCGGCTGGGAGCTATACCACATCGACGAGGACCCGGCGGAGAACCACAACCTCGCCACCGAGAACCGCGAGAAGCTCATCGAGCTGATCGGGACCTGGTACGTCGAAGCCGGCAAGTACCAGGTCATGCCAGTCGATGGCAGCGGCCTGGCCCGGATGACAGTCGAGAAGCCGCATGTCGCGTTGCCGCGGAACCAGTACACCTACCGGCCGGGCACCCAGTCGATCCCCAACTTCGCTGCCCCGCGCCTGCACAACCGTCCGCACAGCATCAGCGCGACCGTGGACATCCCGGAGGGGGGTGCCGAGGGCGTCCTGTTCTGCCAGGGGACGGCCGCCGGTGGCTACTCGCTGTATGTCAAGGACGGCCGGCTGCACTACGTCCACAACTACGTTGCGCGGGAGCGGTTCACCGTCTCCTCGCCCGACCCGCTCCCGGCCGGGCGCCACGAGCTTCGCTTCGAGTTCGAGCCCACCGGCGAGGCCGACCTGCCGCACGGCCGGGGCGCCCCCGGACGGCTCCAGCTGTACGTCGACGGTTCACTGGTCGCCAGCGCCGACGCCCCCTACACCACGCCGTTCATGTTCAACCCCGGCGGCGTCAGCTGCGGCCACAACCCGGGGTCCCCGGTGACCCCGGCGTACCCGAGCCCGTTCAAGTTCACCGGCCGCCTCGAGCAAGTGGTCGTGGACGTCAGCGGGGAACTGATCGTCGACCCCGAAGCCGAGCTACGAGCACATCTGGCCCGCCAGTAGCCCACTCCCGTCGGTGTGCTAACGGCGATCGCGACGGTCGTCGCGCCGGTCACCGCGACGGTTGACGCCGTGAGCGACCACCTTCGGCGACTCCTGGGTTTTCGACCCAGAGGTCAACCGGCGCAAACGCGCCGCCGGCGCAGACGTGTCGTCCACGAGTGTCTCCGGACGTGCACCAGCGTCGAGCAAACCGGCTTCTGCGCCAACCGAGACGGTGTCCCGTGTCGGCAGGGTTGCCGACATTTTGCCTACACACAGGTCAGGGCCATGATCAATGATCATGGCCCTGACCTGCGAAAACATTGGTAGCGGGGGCAGGATTTGAACCTGCGACCTCTGGGTTATGAGCCCAGCGAGCTACCGAGCTGCTCCACCCCGCGCCGACACGTCGTCACGTGCTGCGCACACTCTAGGCGAAGCGGGCCCCCACGACCAAACCGGTACCCGTGCCGAGCAACGCCGGGGCCTGGTCGAACGCCGTCAGGCGATGTCGGACGCTGTCGTCGCGGTCGCCGACGGCGACGGTGACTCGCCCGGCGTCACTGTGTCGCTCGGTGGCGCGACCCCCAGCTCCTGGGCTGCGGCGTCCGCACGCTCGAGGGCGGCCTCGAGTCGGTCCTGCGCCGCCCCGTAGGCGGTGAAGTCGCCCGCACGCAGCGCCGCTTGACCGTCGGCGTAAGCCTGCTCGGCGTCGCGCAGTGCCTGGACCAGCTGCTCCTGGGCGGTCTGGTCCGAACCACCGCCACCGCTGCCACCGCCGCTGCCACCGCCTGGATCGAACGACCCACCCGACTGCTCGACCAAGGACGCGAGTGACTCCTCGAACGTGTCCTCCATGGCAACCTCGCTGCCGAAGGAGACCAGCACCTTGCGCAGCAGTGGGTAGGGGGCCACACCCGAGGTGGCCCGGACGTAGACCGGCTCCACGTAGATGAACCCTCCAGCCACCGGGAGCGACAGCAGGTTGCCGAGCTCGACCTGGGAGCTTCCTCCCTGGAGCAGACGAAGCTGCTCAGCCACCGTGGTGTCGGAGGTGAACTGGTTCTGCATCTGACTCGGTCCAGGCAGGGAAGTGTTGCGGCCCAGCTCGAGCACCCTGATGGTCCCGTAGTCCGCCGAGAGCGGATCACTGTTGACAGCCATGAAGGCAGCCAGCGTCTCGCGCTTGTTCGGCGCAAGTGGCGTCGTCAAGGAGAACGTCGGCTGGGTCTGGTCCGGCATCTGCATCGTCAAGTAGTACGGCGGCTGGGCGACGTCGGCCTCGACCGTCGGGTCGGCGGGCACCTGCCACAGGTCGTTGCCGGAGAAGAACGTCGAAGGGTCGGTGACGTGGTACGAGGCGTACAGCTCGCGCTGAACCTTGAACAGGTCCTCGGGGTAGCGCAGGTGCTGCAACAGGTCTGGGCTGATCTCCGACTTTGGCTGAACACTTCCTGGGAAGGCCTTCATCCAGGTCTGCAGAACCGGGTCGGACTCGTCCCACTCGTACAGGGTCACGGTTCCGTCGTAGGCGTCGACGGTCGCCTTCACTGAGTTGCGGATGTAGTTGATCTGCTCGCGCGGAAGGGGCTGTCCCAGGTTCTGCTGTGCGGTCAGTGCGTCGGTGGTGACGTCGCCGAAGGGCACCCGCTCGGAGTAGGGGATTCCGTCGGTGGTCGTGTAGCCGTCGATGATCCAGGTGATCCGTCCGTTGATCACGGCCGGGTACGGGTCGGCGTCCAGGGTCAGCCACGGCGCAACCGCCTGGACCCGCTCACGGGGCTCGCGGTTGTAGAGGATCCGGGAGTTCTCGTTCACCAGGTCGGAGAACAGGATGTTCCCCTCCTGGTACTTCGTGGCGAACACCAGCTTGTTGAAGAAGGACCCGATCGGGACCCCTCCCCCGCCGTCATAGGTGTTGTTGCGCTGCCCTGACTCCGTGGTGTCGTCCGGGTAGTCGAGCTCACGTGCACCGTCACCCTCGCCGGCACCGACGATGGAGTAGCTCGGCGAGAGCTCGCCGTAGTAGACCCGTGGTTCCTCGACGTCCAGCACTCCCTGCGGTGGGATGTCGTACTCGATGAAGTCGGGTTCACCGTTTGCCGTGACCGTGTCGTCGGGTGCCGCCACGATGCCGTACCCGTGCGTGTAGACGAGGTGCTCGTTGATCCAGTTGCGCTGCGCCTCGGGAACACCGTCGAGGTCGAGCTCACGCACCGAGACGACGACGCTCTGCTGTTGCTCGGTGAGGTTGTACCGTCCGATGTCCAACGGTTCCTGGAAGCCGTAGTACCCACGGATCTGCTGCAGCTGGTCGTAGGTAGGCGCAAGCAGGGACGGGTCCATCAGTCGCACGTTGTTGATGGTGCCTCGTGACGCTGCGAAGTTCTTCTTGGTGGCGTCGATGATCCCCGAGTACGCCTCCTTCTCGATCCCGTCGAGCTGGTACGCCTGCCGGGTGGACGCGATGTTGTCCTCGATGTACGGCTGCTGCTTCTGGACGGCGCTGGGCTGCACAGTGAAGCGCTGCACAAGTGCCGGATACACGCCGCCGATGACGAAGGCGCTGACCACGAGCAGGCCGAGGCCGAGCACGGCCAGCGACCACGTGCGGCGGAACACGTTGGCGAAGAACAGCAGGGAGCAGATGACCGCAATGACCATCAGGATGTTCTTGGCCGGGAGGACGGCGTTGATCTCGGTGTACCCCGCACCCGTGAGGTCTGGGTTGAAGTTGGACACCAGCAGCTCGTAGCGGTCGAGGAAGTACGCGAAGGCCTTGAGCAGCACGAACAGGCCGATCAGGATCGACAGGTGGGCGCGCGCCGCCGGGGTGGTCTTCTCGCCCGGCGTCTGGAGCCGGAACCCCCCGTACAGGTAGTGGACCACCGCCGCGACGGCCGCTGAGATGGCCACGACCCACATCAGCGCCCCGAGGACGAACCGCAGCCAGGGCAGGGTGAAGGTGTAGAACGAGAGGTCCCACTTGAAGTGCGGGTCGACGACGCCGAATGCGGTCCGGTTGAGCCAGGCCAACACGGTCTGCCACTCGGCGACGGCCGAGAGCCCGAGGAAGAAGCCGAGCATCGCACCGAGTGCGATCAGCAGGGTCCTCCGGAAGGGGTCGATGGCGACCCGGTAGCGGTCGAGGCTCTGCTGCTCCAGGGAGATCGAGCGGAAGGGCGGCCGGTACCGGTAGGCAAGGTAGCCGTTGAGGACGACGCCGCCGAACATGACGGCGAAGAACGCGGCGAACAGCGCGAACCGGGTCACCAGCGACTTGGTGAAGACGGAGGTGAACCCCACCTCGGAGAACCACAACCAGTCGGTGTAGAAGCTGACGAACAGCAGGAAGCCGACCACCAGCAGTCCGACCACCACCACCGTCGGCAGCAGGGCACGGTTACGGCGGGAAGGGGCCGGGGCCGGGCTGGCGGGGGCAGCAGGCGGCGGCGTCTGGAACGTCACCACCCCACCGTAACCGCACGTGGAGCCGCCTGCGCCTCGGCCCTGACACGCAGGCGTCGGGCAGGATGAACTCGTGACCGCTTCGCAACCTGCACCGGATGCCGTGCACAGCGCCACCCGGGAGATCGAGCGCTTCGTCGCGTCGACCGGGTGGGACCAACCGACTCGGCTGTTCGCCCTGGTCGACACCGCGGCCCTGCTGCGCAGAGAGCCGGCACTGGCCGAACAGCTGGTCGCCAGTGACGATGTCACCCTTGGCTCGCTGACCCCCGTCGAGCAGGACGGGCTGCCCGCGCACACCGACCCGGTCGAGCTGCTGTCGGCCATCGCCTGGCCCGACGACGTCGACGGCGCAGCGATCGCACTGGAGATGTTCATGCTCCCTGAAGGGGCCGTCGTACCGGACGACCCGCTGATGGCCCAGCAGGCGGCCCTCCACCACCCCGCGCGCCAGGAGCTGCGGGTGGTCGTGGCGGCGCTGCGCTCCGGTGAGACGTCGGCAGCCCTGCGGTGGCGGCGTCACGACCACGACGACGACGTAGTCGACGCCCCTGACCTCGTCGAGACCCTGGGACAGGCGCTGATGGGCACCTTCGGCTGACCCTGAGCCAGGTCCTCGACCCGCTGCGCTACGCCGCGCAGGAGGGCAGGGCGGTGGTGTCCCCCTGCGCGATCTTCTCGAGGGACTGGACCGCGTCGTCGAGGGTGTCGACCCGGACCACCTGCAGCCCGTCAGGGATCGCTCCGACCACGTCGGTGCAGTTGTCGCCCGGTGCCAGGAAGAACTGGGCGCCGTCGCTCCTGGCTCCGTGCATCTTCTGCTCGATGCCACCGATCGGCCCGACCTTGCCGGCCGAGTCGATCGTCCCCGTGCCGGCGACCTGCGCGTCGCCACCGAGCGAACCCGGGGTCAGCTTGTCGATGACGGCGAGAGCGAAGACGAGTCCGGCGCTCGGGCCACCGACACCACCGAGGCGGATCGTGACGTCGATCGGGCTGACGTAACCAACTCCGGGCACGACCCCGACCACAGCCCGGCCCGGCTCGTCGGGTGACTCCTCGGTGACCAGCTCGACGGTCAGCCGCTCCGTACCGCGCAGCACGGTCAGCTCGACCGGGTCGCCCGGCTCGCGGCTCGAGACCAGCCGACGGACCTGCTCGGGGCCACGGACCCGCTTGCCGTCCACCGCAACGATCCGGTCCGCAGGCTCGATCTTGCCCGCAGCGGGGCTGTCGTCGATGACGGACTGCACCTGCACCACTCGGCGCACCGGCTTGTCCAGGTAGAGCAGCGCGGCCGCCACGGCGTCCTGCTGGGAGAACGTCATCTGCTGCGCGCCCTGCTGCTCGGCGTCCTTCTCGCTCTCCTCCTCCGGGTGCATCAGCTCACGCGGGACCACCGCGACCGCCGGGTCGATCCACCCCTTCAGGGCAGCCACCAGGCTCAGCGAGCTCCCGGGACCACCGGTCTCGTACACCGTGGTGGCGTCGAGGGTTCCCTCGGTCGGGAACGTCGACGCCCCAGACACCGAGACGACCGGACGTCCGTCCAGGTCACCCAGCGCGTTGAACACCGGACCGGGGCTGAGGGCGACGTAGGGCACGGGCAGCCAGGACATGGCCCCCACGAAGGCAACGGTCAGGCCTGCCGACGTCAGCAGGGCGGCGGTGCGTCGGTGCATCAGCGGGGTTCCTGCTCGTCGGCAGGGGGTGGAGGCTGCTCGGGTGGTGGCTTCGGGGCCTGCTTGGGAGGTTGCTTCGGAGTCTGCTTCGACATGGCCTGCTTGAACCGCTCGTGCTCCTGCAGCGAGTCATGGGTGTCGGCCGGCGGGCGCGGGCGGTTAAGCCAGGTGACCCATGCGATCGCGACGACGGTGGCCACCAGCGGGATGAGCCACCACACCATCGCTCCCACGGGGCCCTCCCGGACGTCGACCCTGACGACCCGCCCATGCAGCGTGTCTCCCACCAGGGTAGGTCAGCCCGGACGGCGACCGGGCCCACCGCTCACGCAGCGCACCGGCGAGGTCCGCTGGCGGCGAACGCGGGAACTCCTGAGAGGCCAACCCCGGTTACGGTGGAGACGATCGGCAGATCGGCGGAGCAGCACCAGCACAGCGGGACCGGCGGGGTCGACCACACGGCCGACCGACCGTCCTGACCAGGCAATGAGGTGGACGATGAGCAACGTACCGTTCGGCTTCGGCCCGCCCGAGCCCGGCGACGACGACAGCGCCGGCCCCGACCCGGCGGCCAACCCGTTCGGCGCGCTGTTCGGAGGCGGGCTGGGCGGGGCACCGGGTCAGCCGGTCGACCTCGGGGCAGCATTCCAGCAGCTGGGCCAGCTCCTCTCGTCGTCCACCGGGCCGGTGAACTGGAAGGCGGCCACCGACACCGCCCGCCAGCTCGTCGACGCTGCCGGCGACGGCGCCCCCTCGGTCGGCGACCGGGCCCTGGTCGACGATGCGCTGCGCCTGGCCGAGCTGTGGCTCGACGACGTCACCGAGCTGCCTCCCGCCGTCAGCACGACCGAGGCGTGGAGCCGAAGCCAGTGGGTCAGCGCGACGCTGCCCCAGTGGAAGGACCTCGTCGAGCCGCTGGCCGTGCGGATGGCCGAGGAGTCCGCGCGCGCGATCCCCGAGGAGATGCGCGCGATGGCCGGGCCGATGCTGTCGATGGTGCAGCAGATGTCCGGTGCCATGTTCGGCATGCAGGTGGGGCAGGGCCTGGGCGCCCTCGCCGGTGAGGTCGTCGGGTCCACCGACGTCGGGATCCCGCTGGCACCCGCGGGCACAGCGGTGCTGCTCCCGGTGAACCTCGCTGCCTTCGGTGAGGGTCTCGGCGTCCCCGACGACCAGGTGCGTCTGTACCTCGCGCTGCGCGAGGTGGCCCACGTTCGCCTGTTCCACCACGCCCCGTGGCTGAGGTCGCGCATCACCAGCGCCGTCAGCGACTACGCCCGCGGGATCTCGATCGACCTCAGCGGGCTCGAGGGAGCGCTGGGTGGCGTCGACCCGTCGAACCCGGAGGCGTTGAACGAGCTGATGACCTCGGGCATGTTCGAGCCCGCCACGACCCCCGAGCAGCAGGCCACGCTGGCCCGGCTGGAGACGCTCCTCGCCCTGGTCGAGGGTTGGGTCGACGTCGTCGTCGACGCCGCGGCCTCGCCACGACTGCCGGCAGCGGGCGCGCTTCGGGAGTCGGTGCGTCGGCGTCGGGCCACCGGTGGCCCGGCCGAGGCAACGTTCGCCAACCTGGTCGGCCTCGAGCTTCGTCCGCGTCGCTCGCGCGACGCCGCAGCGTTGTGGCTCGAGCTCGGGGCGGTCCACGGCACAGCGACCCGCGACGCCGTGTGGAACCACCCGGACCTCCTGCCCACGGCCGACGACCTGGACGACCCGACCGCGTTCTTCGAGCGGGCGGCAGGGGAGACCAAGCCGCTTGACGTCTCGGTGTTCGACGACCTCCCGCCGTCGAGCGACACCGACGAGTGAGCAGCGCGTACGACGACGCCCTGGCCGTCCTGACCTCGTTCGACCCGGTCGAACCGGGGCAACAGCAGCAACGCACCGTGGTGCTCGACTTCGTGCGCGAACACCCCGACGCGTTGCGCCGCAGCTGTCGACCCAACCATGTGACCGCGAGCGCGATCGTGCTGTCACCGGACGGCACTCGGGTCATGCTCGGGCTGCACCGCAAGGTCGGGCGCTGGCTGCAGTTCGGCGGTCATGTCGAGCCCGAGGACGACGGCCTGGCCGCGGCTGCGCTGCGCGAGGCGCGCGAGGAGTCGGGGGTCGCCGGGCTCACGCTGTGGTCGCCCGAACCGCTGCGCCTCGACATCCATCCGGCGCCGTGCGGGGCCGACTGTCACCTCGACGTGCAGTTCCTCGCTTCGTGCGACCCCGACGCCGAGCCGGCAACCAGCGCGGAGTCGCTGAAGGTCGCCTGGTTCGACGTCGGCTCCCTGCCCACGCCAGGCGACCGTTCGGTGCACGACCTGGTCACGGCCGGCATCCACCAGCTGGACCGCTGAGCGGCCGAGGGCGCCGGGCTACTGAGCGGTTGGGCCGCTGACCGGCTGAGCAGCTGAGGAGTCAGACCGGGGACGCCGGATCGCCGAGCTTCTCGTCCCAGGCTGCAGACACGCCCTCGAGGTACCCACGGGCCCGCTCCAGCTGCGGGTACGGCTCGAGCAGGGCCCAGAAGTCACGGCCGTGCCCGGGCACGATCAGGTGGGTCAGCTCGTGCAGAAGCACGTAGTCGACCACCCAGGTGGGCATGCCCTGCAACCGCCGCGACAGCCGGATCGAGGCGTCGTCGATCGTGCAGGAACCCCACCGGTGCCGCTGGTTGGCGACCCACTGCACCGAACGCGGGCGGGCCCGGCCGTCCAGGTACTGCCGCGAGAGCAGCTCGGCCCTTTCGGCCAGGCCCGCGTCGCTGGGCCGGGTCTTGGCCTCACGGGCGTCGAGCCTGGCCACCATCTCGGCCACCCACTGCTGCTCCTCGCGCCGGGGGATCCGCGCGGGCATGAGCACGATGGTCGTGTCTCCGTCGCGGTAGGCAGACACCGTGCGGCGCCGGCGGGAGCTGCGGCGCACCTCCACCCGTGGGCCAGAGGGCAGGCTGGCCGACCCTTGCTCGTCCATGCGTCGACCCTACGTCGGGTCACCGACACCGAGCGGCGTCCTGGTCGACACCTGGAGTTCAAGATTTCTGACGTCCACAACCCTCTCCGGCGTTCGTGCAGGTCAGCGTCGCAGCCTCGCCGACGGGCCCACTTCGTCCCCAGGTTGTGAACCGCTCGTCAACAGCGACACACCAAGCCGTCCCCAGGCCTGTCCCCAGGGACGTCCACAGGCCCACCGGCCCGACGTTGACGCGCGGGTCGCGCGAGCCCTACGGTCGCTCCCGACGAAACCCCCGGGATAACGGGCTGGGCATTCGCAAGGGGAAGGCGAATGGCCGGTCACGCGACCCGGGGGTTTCGTGTCTAGTCCGGTTCGCGGCCGATCGGGGCCGATTCGGGCCCGATCGGCCGCGAGGGAGCCGTTCTTCCGGTGCGGCGTGGCGTGGCGCGCTTTGCCACGGCAGTCCCGTAGGGTTCCCACGGTGTCGGCCACGTGTTGCGTGGCCCCCCGAGCCGGGGAGCGAAGTCCCCGGACGAACCCAGGAGGAGTCCCACCATGGCCGAGAGCTACACCGGCGAGGCCTACTGCGTGAAGTGCAAGGAGAAGCGCGACTTCACCGGCGAGGTCCACGAGGCCAATGGCCGACGCATGGCCAAGGGCATCTGCCCCGTCTGCGGCACCAAGCTCAACCGGATCCTCGGCAAGGCCTGACCGCCTGCTGAGGGCTTCCGCCCCCACGACGACGTCGAGGGGGGTGGGTCGATCACGACCTGCCCCCCTCGACGCATGTCGTGGCCCGCTCGCTCCTGTGGACGCCGACCGCGGTCGATCGTGGGCGCGTGGCACGCTGCACGCCTTCCCGTGTCCCACGGAGGTGTCGTGCCGTCCCACCCGTCCCCAGAACCGCCGGCGTCCTCGCGCTGGCGACCGGCCCTGAAGCCCGGCCTGCGCCGCCTGTGGCGGGACCCGCACACCGTCCAGTTCGGCACCGACCCGGACACCGCCGTGGTCGTCCCCGAGGTCGACGACGCCGTCGCGGCCTTCCTGCTCGGCCTGGACGGTCACCAGACCCGGGCGCAGGTCGTCTCCGCAGGTGGGCTCCCGCCGGAGACCGCCTCCGTGCTGCTCGACGGACTGGTCGCCCACGGGGTGCTCGACGACGCGGCCGCGGTCAGCACGCCGTTCGGGCGCTCCCTGCGCGCCCGCCGCGCGCGGCTGGGCCCTGAGCTCACGTCGCTGGTCTTGTCCCAGCGCGCGCCGGGAGACGGAACCCGCGCCTTCGTCCGGCGTCAGCGGACCTGCCTGCAGATCGAGGGCCTGGGCCGACTGGGTGCCTCTCTCACGGTGCTGCTCCATGCGGCCGGGCTGGACCACCTGCGCCTGCTCGACCCGGCACCGGTCCGCGAGGTCGATGTCCTCCCAGGTGGTCACCGCTCCTGCGACATCGACCAACCGCGCGACCGAGTGCTGCACGAACGACTGGCCGAGCACGCCCATCGGGCGCCGACTCCTCCGTCGTCCACGGCGCCGGCGCTGGTCGTCCTCGCCGGCCGGTCCGACCTCCCCGAGCTGAGGCGGCGCGCACAAGCACTGGTGAACGCGGGGCAGCCACACCTCGTGGTCGACGTGGTCGAGGGTGTGGGTCGCCTCGGCCCACTCGTCGTCCCGGGTGAGACCGCGTGCCTCACGTGCGTCGACCACCACCGCACCGATCGTGACCCCGCCTGGCCGCGACTGATGGCCCAGCTGTCCGGTCCGGCCCACGACGAGGCGCCCGCGATCGCCGTCACGGCGACGGCAGCCTGGGCCGCGTGGCACATCACCTCGTGGGTCGACGGCGGCCTTCCACCGAGCGTGGATGCCGAGCTCACGATGCGCCCCCCGGACGGCATCGTGAGCCAACACCCGTACCCCCGCCACCCGTCGTGCGGCTGCGCCTGGCGCCAACAGGCACAATCACCTGTGTGACCGAGATCCCGCGCCGTGCCGCTGCCCGCACGGCCAAGCTGGCCACGTTGCCCCTCGGGCTGGCCGGACGCACCGCCTTGGGACTCGGACGACGCGTCGGTGGCCGTCCCGCGGAGCAGGTCATGGCCGAGGTGCAGCTGCGCACCGCCGAACAGATGTTCAAGGTCCTCGGAGAGCTCAAGGGCGGCGCGATGAAGTTCGGCCAGGCGCTCAGCGTCTTCGAGGCCGCCTTTCCCGAAGAGCTGGCCCAGCCCTACCGCGAGACGCTGGCCAAGCTGCAGGAAGCCGCTCCCCCGCTGGCCGCGGCCACGGTGCACGCCGTGCTCGCCGAGCAGCTCGGCCCGCAGTGGCGTCGGCAGTTCCTCAGCTTCGACGACACGCCTGCCGCAGCCGCCTCGATCGGCCAGGTGCACCGCGCGGTGTGGTCCGACGGTCGCCCGGTGGCGGTCAAGATCCAGTACCCGGGCGCCGGTCAGGCGCTCGTGTCCGACCTCAACCAGATCAGCCGGATGATGCGGCTGGTCGGACCGCTGTACCCCGGTATGGACATGAAGCCGCTGGTCGAGGAGATGAAGCTGCGGATGGTCGAGGAGCTGGACTACCGCCGCGAGGCGCGCGTGCAGCACCAGTTCGCCCTGGCCTACCGCGACGACCCGGACTTCGTCGTCCCCGACGTCATCGCCGGGGCCGACCAGGTGCTCGTCACCGAGTGGATCGAGGGAACGCCGCTGTCCCGGGTGATCGCCAACGGTCACCAGGCCGACCGCGACCGCGCCGGTCTCCTGCTCGTGCGTTTCCTGTACTCCGGCCCTCAACGTGCCGGTCTGCTGCACGGCGACCCGCACCCAGGCAACTTCCGCCTCATGCCGGACGCGCGGCTGGGAGTCCTCGACTTCGGCGCCGTCAGCGAGCTGCCCGACGGGTTGCCCCCGTCGATCGGTCGCCTGGCCCGGCTGGCCATCGACGGCGATGCCGACGCGGTCATCGACGGACTGCGCGAGGAGGGGTTCGTCCGTTCGAAGGTCGACCTCGATCCCGAGGTGCTGCTCGAGTACCTGCTCCCACTGCTCGACCCGGTGCGCACCCCCACGTTCCGGTTCACCCGCCCCTGGCTTCGCGCCGAGGCCATCCGTCTGGGCGACCTGCGTCAGGCCACGACCGGGACCAAGCTCAACCTGCCCCCGTCGTACCTGCTGATCCACCGGACGACCCTCGGCATCATGGGGGTGCTGTGCCAGCTGGACTGCGAGGCGCCCTTCCGCAGCGAGTGCGAGACCTGGGTCCCCGGCTTCGCCAGCTGAGGCCGGGCAGCAGTCCGCGGCGAGAACACGACCGAAGTCGGCACTCGCCGCGGACGGCGTGAGCTGCGGTCACCACATGTTCGTGGCGGCCAGTGAGGCCTGCAGAGCAGCCTCACGGGCCCGGCAGGCGGCGCGCTCGGCGCGACGCTGAGCGCGCCGAGCCGCGAGCAGCCGGAGCTGCCGCCGGTGCTCATGAGCGGATCTCAGCCGCTCGTCGTGATGAGCACGAGTGTGCTCGAGAACGGTGAACATGACAGGTCCTTCCTACACGTGGACACGATGGTTCGAGAGCCGACGTCGAGACCGCAGGGGTGAGCAGTCGACCCAAGGTCAGGCGACCTGGGCGTCCTTGCGCGGACGACCGCGCGGCCGCTTGCGTGGGACCACGACTCCACTGACGAAGAGCTCGCCACCCCACACACCCCACGGCTCCTTGCGCTCGAGAGCACCGACGAGGCACGACTCACGCCGGGGGCAGGTGCGGCACAGGGCCTTGGCCTGTTCCACGCCGTCCGGGGTCTCGGAGAACCACAGCTCGGGGTCGAAGGCCTCGCACGGTGCGCGCGTTGCAACGACGGTCAGCTCGACTGCGAGCTCGGCGGCACTCTCGATCGATGGGTTGATCAGGTTCAGCGGCATCGGTGCTCACCTCCTTGCGTTGGTTCGGTGTTCTGGTTGGCTCTTTGTTCTGGCTGGACCATGAGAAAGACCGCGGTCCCTGGTCGGGATCCGCGGCCTGGAGTGAGCCAGTCAAAGGGTCAGACTGGTGGACTCCAGGTGCGGACAGCCGAGTCGGCGTTCGGGCCGACGAATCCACGTGCACCGATCCCCTGCGACACGGGGGCGCCGAGGGCGACCGGGCGTGCAGCGGGGGTCGTTGCGGAGTACTGCGTCATGTGCTTCACCTCAGGTCACCTCCTCGTCGCGGCTCGGACTTCGTCAACAGTGCGCGGGCACCAGTGGTGCCGCGCGTTCGGACAGGGTACGCGACGCCGTCACGCGCGGGCAAGGGATTTATCGTGCGTCGGCGTGTCCGGTCCACTCGCCCGCGACGACGGCGAGCACCGCAGGTCCGTACCGCGCCAGCTTGGAGGGTCCGACTCCGGGCACGGCGACGAGCTCGGCCTCGGTGGTCGGACGGTCCTGGGCGATCGCGGTGAGGGTGACGTCGGTGAACACGACGTAGGCAGGGACACTGGCGTGCTGCGCCTCGGTCAGCCGCCACTCACGCAGTCGCTCGAAGAGTGCGAGGTCGACGTCGACCTCGCAGTCGGCGCAGTGCCTCAGCTTGCGTTCGACGGCAGTCGTCAGTGCTCGACCGCACACCCGACAGCGCGCCGAGCCCTTACGGCGCCTGGAACCTCGACCGGTCGCCGACCCGTCGGTCGACGCTGGATCGGCGGGGCGAAGGCCGTCGAGGAAGCGTGACGGACGGCGTTGACCGCGCGTGCCGGGGTTGCGGGCCGTGGCCCAGCTCAAGGTCAGGTGCTCGCGAGCCCGGGTGACACCGACGTACAGCAAGCGTCGCTCCTCCTCGACCTGGTCAGCGGTGGTCGCGTACGTGATCGGCAGCGTGCCGTCGACGAGCCCGACCAGGAAGACGGCGTCCCACTCGAGCCCCTTCGCGGCATGCAGCGACGCCAGCGTGACGCCGTCGACGGTTGGCGCATGCTGCAGCGCGGCTCGCTCGTCGAGCTCGTCCACGAACTGCGCCAACCCCGCACCGGGCGACTGCGCCTCGACCTCACCGGCCAGGGCGACCAGTGCGGCCCACGACTCCCAGCGGGTCCGGGCCGTGCCCTGACCTGCGGGCGCGGTGGAGGTGTAGCCGGCGGTGGCCAGGACCGAGCTGACCTGGTCGGTGAGCGAGACGTCGCCGCCGAGCGACTCGCCGCTGCGCAGGGAGCCACGCAGCAGCGCCACCGCCTCGCGCACCTCGGGCCGTTCGAAGAACCGCTCGCCGCCACGGACGACGTAGTCGATCCCCCAGCGGGCCAGCTCCTCCTCGTAGACCTCGCTCTGCGCGTTGACCCGGTACAGCACGGCGATGTCGCGCGCCGCGACACCGGACTCGACGAGGTGCTTGATCCGGGCCACGACGTCGGCCGCCTCGGCGGGCTCGTCGGCGTGACCGACGAACGCGGGCTCGGGACCGTCGGGCCGCTGCGCCACGAGCTGGAGGCGCAGTGCCGGGTCGCCGGGGGACGACGCGAGCACCCGGTTCGCCAGACCGACGACCTGAGGGGTTGACCGGTAGTCGCGCACGAGCCGCACCACGGTCGCGTGCGGATAGCGCTGGGCGAAGCCGGTCAGGAACCGCGGCGACGCCCCGGTGAAGGAGTAGATGGTCTGGGCGGCATCGCCGACGACGGTCAGGTCGTCACCGTCGCCGAGCCAGAGGTCGATCAGCCTCTGCTGGGCCGGGCTGACGTCCTGGTACTCATCGACGAGCAGGTGCTGGTACTGGGCCCGGACGTTGCCGGCCATCCGGCTGTCGTCGTCGAGCATGCCGGCGGTGAGCAGCAGGACGTCCTCGAAGTCGATCTGGCCGCGCCCCCGCTTGACGTCGTCGTAGGCGCCGTAGACGCGCGCGACCTCACCCGGGGGGAGGTCGGCGGGCATGGCCCGGGCTGCTGCGGCGGCCGACGCGGGGTAGTCGTCCGGTGCGACCTGGCTCACCTTCGCCCACTCGATCTCCGAGGCGAGGTCGCGCAGGGCGGTGCGGTCGACCCGCACCCGGCACCGCGACGCGGCCTCGGCCACGAGCCCGGCCTTCTGGGCCAGGACGCTCGGCGGCTCGCCCCCGACCACCTGGGGCCAGAAGTAGCGCAGCTGCCGCAGCGCCGCCGCATGGATGGTGCGTGCCTGGACCCCGTCGACCTCGAGCGTCCGCAGCCGACCGCGCAGCTCGCCGGCAGCGCGCGCGGTGAAGGTGAGCGACAGCACCCGGGCCGGGTCGACCTGACCGGAGTGGACGGCGTAGGCGATCCGGTGGGTCAGGGCCCGGGTCTTGCCAGTGCCCGCCCCGGCCAGCACACACACCGGACCCCGAGGCGCCGTGGCCACGGCGCGCTGCTCGGGGTCGAGCCCGGCAAGCACGGCGTCGGCATCCACGCCCGCATCCTCCCAGCCGGGTCCGACCGTCCCGATTCGCGGGTGGCCGGTCCGTTCCGTACGGTTCGGGGGTGCTCACCATGTACTCGACCGCCTGGTGCGGCTACTGCCACCGGCTCAAGCGGTTGATGCAGGACGCGGCGATCCCGTTCGTCGTCGTCGACCTCGAGGCGGACGACGACGCCGCGGCGTTCGTGATGAGCCGCAACGACGGCGACCAGACGGTCCCCACCCTGCTGTTCGACGACGGCTCCACGCTGACCAACCCGTCGCTGCGCGAGGTTCAGGAGAAGCTGGCCGAGCTGGCCGCCTGACCGCCGTCGCTCGGTTCGCCGATCGGCGCACCGAACCAGTGCTCGATCAGGCGGCGGGCGATCGACACCTGAGGCGGCAGGGTCAGCACACCACCTGCCACCGCTGCGGCCAGGTCGTCACGGGTGAACCACCGGGCCTCGGTGAGCTCCACACCGTCGACCGTCGGCTCGGCACCGTCGACGCACCGAGCCGTGAACCCGAGCATCAGCGACCCCGGGAACGGCCACGGCTGCGAGCCCAGGTACTCGACGTCCTGAACGACCACGCCGGCCTCCTCCCAGACCTCACGCACCACGCAGCGCTCGGCGTCCTCGCCCGGCTCGACGAAGCCGGCGAGGGTCGAGTAGCGCCCGGGCAGCCAGACCGCCTGGCGGCCGAGCAGGGCCCGGTCGTCGGGGTCGGTGACCAGCACGATCATCGCCGGGTCGGTGCGCGGGAAGTGGGTGCTCTGGTCGGTCGGGCACCACCGCTGGGCCCCCGCGGCGGACACCACCGTGGGGGTGCCGCAGCGCGGACAGTGCGTGTGGGTGGCGTGCCAGTTGGCCAGGGACACGGCGTGCACGGCCAGGCCGGCGTCGCGGTCGTCGAGCAGGGCTCCGACCTCGCGCAATGCCACGGTCCCGGGTGCCGGCTCGTCGACCGGGTGGTCGACCCGCACCGCGAACCAGACCTGGTCGTCGGGGTCGACGCCGAGCAGGTAGCGCTCACCGTCGGGCGCCGATCCGCTCGCGACTCCGACGAGGTGTGGTGGCTCACCCTCGACCGGGACCCGGCCACCGGTCACCACGAGCACCCGGGTGCGGGGGTCGGACCAGGCGGCGGCCAGCCACGGTGCGTCGTCTCGACGGTGCGCCAGGCGGTCGACCGACGACCGCGACAGCGCCAAGGACGGCAGGCTCGACACACCGGTCAGGGTACGGCGGTCAGCGCGCCACAGCGGTCAGGGCGACCCGCCCACCGTGGCCCCACCCAGCAGGGCTGCGATCCCCGCCTTGTCCGGGAGGTTGTCGAAGCGCTGGACCTCGCCGGTGGCGACGGCGTAGAAGGCTGCGTCGACCTGGTCGAGCGGGACGTCGTGCAGCTCGGCCCAGGCCACCCGGTAGATGGCCAGCTGGAGCGGGTCGGCGCCGCGTCGACCGGTCTTCCAGTCGACGACCTCGAACCGACGGGTCGGTGCGGAACCTGGCGTGCCAGCTGAACCGGTCTCGGTCAGGTAGACGGCGTCGATCCGTCCGCGCACCGGATGACCGGCGACCACCACCTCGAACGGGGCCTCGACCGCGAACGGCACCCGCTCGGCGTACGGCCCGGCGAGGAACGACTGCTGCAGGGTCGCCAGGTCGTCGTCGAGGGCGAGGTCGTCGGCTGCCGGCAGGTCGTCGAGGTCGAGCAGGGCCGGCCGGGAGAAGCGCGCCTCGACCCAGGCGTGGAAAGCGGTACCCCGGTCGGCGGCCGGGGCCGGCGGGCGCGGGAGCGGGCGCACGATGTCGCGGGCGAAGCCCTGTGGGTCGGCGTGCAGGCGGACCAGCTGGGAGGCGGTGAGGGACACCGGGAGGTCGACGTCGCGCACCGGCTCGTGGGAGCGGCGCGCCTCCTCGAGCAGCAGGTCACGGTCGCGGTCCCACTCGGCGACCAGGGCCCGCCCCGCCGGCGACAGCGAGGGCTGGCCCTCCGGCGACGTCGGTGGGGCCGCGCCCTGGGCCAGGGCCTGGCGCACCCGGGCGGCGACCTCGGTGCGGACCCGCAGCGCCTCGGGTTCGAGCGGGGTCGGCCAGGTGTAGGCAGCGGCCGACGTCAGGTGCGGGTTGGACGTCTCGGTGGGCGGGTCACTCCAGGCGACGACGTGACCGTGGCCGGGGTCGGCGGCCACGTGGTCGTGGGCGGTCACCAGGTACGGCGACGGGCCGCGGACCTCGACCTGGGTCGGGCCCCACCAGTGCGACGTGAGCACGGCGAGGTCGCGGGCCCGGGTGGTGGCGACGTAGGCCAGGCGGAGCTCCTCGCGCGCGTCGAGGGCCGTGCACTCGGTCGCGAACTGCCTCAGCGCAGCGTTGTTCCACTGCGGCGTGCTCGGGTGGTCGTCGACGTCGCCACGCAACGGGAAGGGAAGGGTGGCCGCGCGCGAGGTCCACCGAGCACGCCCCCGCGACGAAGGGAACACCCCGCGGGTCAGGTCGGGCACGTACACCGCCGACCACTCCAGCCCCTTGGCCTTGTGCACCGTCATCAGGGTGACTGCGTCGGCCTCGGTGGGCAGCGCCGCGTCGAGCCCGCGGTCATGGGTGGTGGCCGCCTTCAGGTAGGCGAGGAACGCCCGCACCGACGGGTCGCCGTCGAGGTCGACGAACGACGACGCCGCCTCGACGAACTGGGCCAGCACCTCCCCGCGTCGGGCGTGGCTGGCCGCTCGCGAGGCTGCGACCTCGACCGTCAGACCGAGGGCGGAGATGACCCGGTGCACGACGTCGTCGAGCGGCTCGGACAGGTGCCGGCGCAACGCCCGCAGCTCGTCGGACAGCCGGGCGAAGCGGACCAGCGCCTGCGGGTCGTACCTGGCCGGGCCCGGGTCGAACAGGGCGTCGAGCAGCGAGACCACCTCGGTCGGGTCGACCCCGGCCACGGCGTCGAACAGCGCCTGGTCGCGGTCTCGCGGCCGGTCGGCGTCTCGACCCGCCCCGGGGTCGGACACCAGCTGACGGGCCCGGCGCCCGAGCAGGACGAGGTCGCGCGGACCGATCCGCCACCGCGGCCCGGTGAGCAGCCGGACCAGGGACGCGTTCGCCGTCGGGTCGTCGAGCACCTGCAGGGTGGCCACGACGTCGGCGACCTCCGGCAGGGCCAGCAGACCGCCCAGGCCGACGACCTGCACCGGCACCCCGAGGCCGACCAGCGCGGCGTGGTACGCCGGCACGTCGGAGGTGACTCGCACCAGCACCGCGACGTCGCCCGGTGCCGTGGAGCCGGCGCACCGTTTGGCGATGTCCTGGGCCACCCACTGCACCTCGTCGGCGTAGGTATCGAACAGGCCGACGACCGTTCGCCCCTCGTCGACGACGTCCGGACGGGGGGTCAACGTCACCACCCCCGGGTGGACGGCGCGCAACGGCTCGGCTACCGAGTTGGCCAAGGCGAGCAGACGGCCACCCGAGCGGTTGTTCTGGCCCAGCCCAAACCGGTGCGCGGGCTGTCCGGACGAGGTGAGGAACTCCTCGGGGAACCGGTCGATGTTGGACACCGAGGCACCACGCCAGCCGTAGATGGCCTGGAACGGGTCGCCCACCGCCGTCACCGGATGACCCGCACCGAAGAGTCCCAGGAGCAGCTGCTTCTGCGCGATCGAGGTGTCCTGGTACTCGTCGAGCAGCACCACCGGGAAAGTCGCCCGTTCGGCAGCGGCCACCTCGGGGACCTCGACCGCCAGCCGGGCCGCGAAGGCCATCTGGTCACCGAAGTCGACGACGTCGCGCTGACGCTTCTCGAGGCGGTACTGCCTGACCAGACGGACGAGGTCGAGCCGGGCCCGGGCCGCCGACAGCACTGCGTCGGTCTCACGGGTGGGCTTGTCGAGCGCCGACAGCTCGACCACCAGAGCGGTGTCGAACGCGCTGAGCGCGTCGAGGTCGACCAGGTGCTCGTTGAGCTCGCCGTCGAGGGCGAGCACGTCGCCGACCAGCGAGGCGACCCCCTTCTCGAGCCCGTGGAAAGGCCCGTCCTGTCGGCGCAGGACCCGGTCGGCCAGCTGGTAGCGGCTGGCGTCGGCCAGCAGTCGCGCTGCCGGCTCGAGCCCCAGCCGCAGCCCGTGCTCGCGCACCAGCCGGGCCGCGTAGGCGTGGTAGGTGAGCACCGTGGGCTCGGTGTCCAGGGACGCCACGAGCCCGGTCGACCCGGCCCAGGCGTGCAGCGAGCGGCGGACCCGGGTGGACAGCTCGGCCGCAGCCTTGTTGGTGAACGTGAGACCCAGGATCTGGTCGGTGGCGACGCCCAGCTGCGCGACCGCCCAGACGACGCGGGCCGCCATGACACTGGTCTTGCCCGAACCCGCACCCGCGATCACCAGACCTGGCTCGAGCGGGGCCGTAACCGCCGCCCACTGCTCGTCGGTAAAGGGGATCTGCATGAGCTCGGCCAGCCGAGCGCGGGTGAGCGGCGCCGGTGTGACGGTCATGACACCACCTGCCGACCGGTGTCCTGGGCCGGGCACGCGGCAGTGAACGAGCAGGTCCTGCAACGGTCACTGGGACGCGGCGGGAACAGCTCGACGTCGATGGTCTGCACCGCCTCCTCGAGCAGGTCGTCGACGAAGCTGCGTCCTTGGCCGTCGACGTCGAGTGCCCCCTGCGGCTGGACGTACGGGCCACCCGCCTTGCGGCCGGCATCGTGCCGCAGCTGCACCAGCTCGGCCCCCCCGGGGTCACGGGGAACCTCGAGTGCGTCGAACGCACCGTGCCGCACCGCGTGCTGGTACACGCCCAGCTGGACGTGGTCGGCCACCGACTTGTTCGTCGGCTTGCTCCGCCCGGTCTTGTAGTCGACGACGTGCACCCGCCCGCCGTCGTCGAGCTCGAGCCGGTCGACGTAGCCGCGCAGCAGCACCGGTCGCGGACCGGTCGGTCCCTCGACGGTGAGCTCGACCTCGAAGCGCTCCTCGGCGGCGACCAGGCTCCGCCGGCGGTCGGAGGCCATCCAGTGCAGCAGGCGGGAGAGCGCCATCCGCGCCTGCTCACGCTCGCGCGTCGACTGCCAGCGGGCCTCGAACCCCAGGTGCTGCCACACGACGTCGAGCCGCTCGTCGAGCGCGGACAGCTCGGCCGGGGTGTCACCGTGCGCGATCTCCTCGGCGAGGGCGTGGACGACCGAACCGAACCCCATGGCCACGCTTCGGGTCTCCTCCGCGGCGGCCTCGTGGGCCAGGAACCAGCGCAAGGGACAGGTGACCAGGGTCTCCAGCGACGAGCCCGACAGCCGGATCGGCTCATCGGGATCGCGCACGGGGTCGGCATGGGTGAGCTCGAGCACCCCCCACCAACGGTCGGGGTCGGCGGCACCGACCCCGTCGCGGACCAGCCCGGCCAGCCGCTCGACGGCGGCGTCGCGCAGGGCCGGCTCGGCGCCCGGGTCGACGGCGGTGGCCCGCAGCTCGGCGACCAGGCCCGACATCGACAGCGGCCGCACGGGAAGCGCCTCGACCGCTACCGGGTGCACGCCGAGCTCGGCCACGAACCGTGACGGCCGGGTGCCCTCGGCGTCGTTGACCGCCACCGTCGAGACGACGAGCCGCCGACGGGCCCGGGTGACCGCGACGTAGAACAGCCGACGCTCCTCGGCGAGCAGGACGCTCGGTGGGGTGGGCGCCGCCGGTCCGTCGGCGGCGAGCCGGTCCGGCTCGAGCAGCGAGCCGCGACGTCGAAGGTCCGGCCAGCTGTCCTCCTGGACTCCGGGCACGACGACGACGTCCCACTCCAGCCCCTTGGACCGGTGCGCGGTGAGCAGCCGCACGGCGTCCGGCCGCAGCCCCCGCTCGGCCAGCGTGTCGCCGGGGATCTGTTGCGCGGACAGCTCGGCGAGGAACGCCGCGACGCCACGGTGGCGCACCCGGGACTCGCTGCGGCTCGCCGCCTCGAACAGCGCCACCACCGCGTCGAGGTCACGGTGGGCGGCCCGGGCCGCGGCGCCGCCACCGAACGCCGCCGCCTCGAGCGCACGCCGCCAGCGGGCGCCCGACCACAGCTGCCACAGCACGTCGTGCGCGCTGGCCCCTGCGAGGACGGCCTCCCGCGCCCGCTCGAGCAACCCGGCCAGGCGTTCGACGGGCGCGGTCAGCTCGTCGGGCAGCAGGACCAGCTCGCGCGGGTCGGCCAGCGCGTCGCGGACCAGGACGTCGGCCGGAGGGGGCAGGGGCGGTGCGCCCCGCTCGACCAGCGCCTCGCGAGCCGACTGGCGCAGCAGCCGGCCGAGCCGGCGCAGCCGAGCCGGGTCGGCGCGGCCCAGCGGACCGGTCAACAGCTGGTGCGCGACGTCGGGTGCCAGGCTCGTGGGGTCGACCGCGACACCCAGCGCCAGCAGCAGCGGGGCGACCGACGGGTCGCGCGCCAGCGGCAGCTCGTCACCGGCGACCTCGACCGGGATCCCGGCCAGGCCGAGGGCGCGGCGCAGCGGCGGGATCGAGGTCGTGCCCGAGCGGACGAGCACCGCCATCGACCCCCAGGAGGTGCCGTGCTCGAGGTGCTCGCGGCGCAGCAGGTCGCTGACGTGACGCAGCTCGGCACCGGCGCTGGTATGCGCGTAGACCTCCACCGATCCGCTGGCCAGGCCCTCGGCCGGTCGCAGGGAGCGGTGCTGCCGGACGACCTCGGTGGGCAGGCGCCCGCCGGGGAGGCGCTCGGCGACCCGTCGGCTCGCGGTCAGCAGCTCCGCGCCGCTGCGCCGTGCCACCTGCAGGGTGAGGGTCGGCGCCGGACGCGGGGACACCCCAGAGGGCGGGAACCGGTCGGGGAACTCGACGATCCCGCGCACCTCCGCACCGCGGAAGGCATAGATGGACTGGTCGGGGTCGCCCACCACCACGACGTCACGACCCCCACCGGCCAGCGCCTGGAGCAGCCGCTCCTGCTGGGGGTCGGTGTCCTGGTACTCGTCGACGACGACCAGCGAGTACCTGCCCTGCAGCGCCGCACGGCCGGCATCGGACTCCGCCCAGCTGACCGCCTGACCGACGAGCTCGGCGTAGTCGACACTGCCGGACAGCGCGAGCACGTCGAGGTACTCGGCCAGGAACTCAGCCGCCGCCGCCCAGTCGGTCCGGCCGGTGGCCACCTCGAGCATCCGGTCGGCGTCCAGGCCGACCGACCGGGCGCGGGCGAGCAGGGCCCGCAGCTCGTCGGCGAAGCCCCGCGTGCCCAGCGCCGGCAGGAGCTCGCGCGGCCAGGAGACCCGGTCGGACCCGGCCAGCAGCTCGCGGACGACGACGTCCTGCTCGGGCCCGGACAGCAGCCGCGGCCGCTCGGTCGGGCCGGGCGCACCGCCGAGCCCCGTGGCCCAGGCCTCGCCGATGAGCCGGTAGCTGAACGCGTGGAAGGTCCAGGCGACCGGCTCGGCCACCGCGCACGGCAGCGCCGAGGTGATCCGGGTGCGCAGCTCCTGGGCCGCCTTGCGACTGAAGGTCAGCGTGAGCACCTGGGCGACGGGGGTTCCGGCCCGTACCCGCGCGGCCACCGCCTCCACGATGGTGGTGGTCTTGCCCGTACCCGGTCCGGCGAGCACGAGCAGCGGACCGTGCCCGGGGCGGGCCACGGCCGACACCACCTGCTGCTGCGCCTCGTCGAGGACGAGACCGGACCCGCGCGACGACGCGGTCGCACCCGCAGCGGCGTGCAGCCGAAAGTGCGCCCCCTGGTCAGTCACAGCACGTGAGTATCACGTCGGACCGACACTCCTGGCGCCGTCCGGCCGTGGACCGTCCGGGCGCGCGCGCTCCCAACGCGCCGCCGCGAGGTCGACCCGGTGGCCGTCGGAGCGGGTGGGCATCCGCTCCTCCCGCCAACGCGCCCGCGCCTCGGCGGCCACGACCGGGGCCGCCGTGCCGTCGGCGCGGACCACCCGCCACCAAGGGACGCCGTCGCCGAAGTGGGCCATCACCGCACCGACCTGGCGCGGGCCGCCGTGCCGCAGCAGGCGGGCGACGTCCCCGTAGCTCACCGCGCACCCCGGGGGGATCTGGGCGACGAGGTCCAGCACCTCCTCGGCGAACACCGACGGGAGGCGTGGGTCGAAGCGTCGCGAGGCCACGGTTCGCAGCGTACGAAACCACCGCGCCCCCTGTGGCACCATCGGCGCGTGGACCGGCGCAGCGACCTCCCCGATCCGGCCCACCTGCAGCCCCTCGAGCGACCGGTCCCGACCGTGGCGCTGCCACCCCCGCCGGCCACCGTCGAGGAGCCACCGCGCCCGGACCGGGTGCGCCGGCCCTTCGACCTGATCCGGGCGATCGGCTGGGTCGTGGCCTCAGGAGCCCTGCTCGCCCTCGGGTCGGTGGCCATCGGCACGACTTCTGGGCTCGAGAACGACCTCACCACAGCGGTCACGACCCTTCCTGACCTGATCGTCTCGCTGCTGGCCGCTGTCGGCGGGCTGCTGCTGCTCGTGCTCCCGGTCGTCCTGGTGGTCGACCTGTTGATCCGACGGCGGTGGCAGGCCCTCCTGGTCGCAGTCCTGGCGTCGCTCACCGTGTTCGTGGCGACCCTCCTTCTGTCGGCCTTCGCTGGCGACTGGTTCAGCGACACCCTGATCGACGCGTTCACCACCACCGTCGGTGGACAGCAGTCGGCGTTCGCGTTCCCGGGCGTTGCGGCGATCGTCGCGTTCGCCACGGTCGACGGGCTCGCCGGGCGACCCCGGCTGGCCGCGATCGTGTGGGGCTCGGTGGTGGCCTTCGTGGTGCTCACCCTGTTCAACCAGTCGGCCACACCGTTGGCACTGGCACTCAGCGCCGCCCTCGGTCGGGCGTTCGGCCTGGGCTTTCGCTACGGCTTCGGGACGACGAACCCGCAGCCGTCGGGCCGCCAGGTGACCCAGGCGCTCGCCCGGGTCGCCACTCCGCTGGCCTATGCCCGGCTGGTCGACGAGACCGACGAGGGGCGTACTTACCGGGCCCGCACCCTCGAGGGGCGCCACCTGCAGCTGGCGGTGTTCGACCGCGACCGCCGAGCCGCGGGGTTCCTCTACCAGCTGTGGCGTCGACTACGGGTCCAACGGCCGGTGGAGCGCAGACCGGCGCTGTCCCTTCGGCGAGGGGTCGACCAGGCCGCACTGCCCACGCTGGCCGCCAGGACGCATGGCGTGCGCACTCCCTCGCTCGTGGCCGCGGCGGCAGTGGGCCCTGACGCCGCCGTGCTCGCCTACGAGATCGTCGAGGGGCTGCGCACCTTCACCGAGCTCGACGAGCACGAGCTCACCGACTCGCTGGTCGCTGACGCATGGCACCAGGTGCGGATGCTGCACCGGGCCGGCATCGCCCACGAGGAGCTGCACGCCAGCAACCTGGCCGTCGACCGGGACGGCCACAGCTGGCTGCTGGGCCTGGAGTCCGGGGAGATCGCCGCCGAGCCGCTCACCCTGCGGATCGACGACGCCGAGATGCTGGTCACCACGGCCGCACTCCTCGGGCCGCAGCGGGCGGTCGACGCCGCCCTCCGCGAGCTGACCCCCAAACGACTTGGCGAGGCACTGCCGCTGCTCCAGCCGATCGCCTTGAGCCGCACCACGCGCTCGGCACTCAAGGAGCACCGTGGGCTGCTGGCCGACCTGCGCGACGCGGTCATCGCCGCGTCGCCGACCGCGCCGACCGAGCCGGTGCGGCTCGAACGGCTTCGCCCGCGCACCATCATGAGCTTCCTCGCCTTCGGCCTGGCCGTGTTCCTGCTGCTCGGCCAGCTGGGTGACGTCGACCTCGTGTCCCTGTTCACCGAGGCGAGCGGCACCTGGTTCTTCGTCGCGCTGCTGTTCTCGGTCGTCACCTACCTCGGCGCGTCCTTGGTGATCACCAGCTTCTCCCCAGTCCCTCTCGTGTGGCTGCGCACGTTGATGGTCCAGTTCGCCGCGACCTTCGTGTCACTCGTCGCTCCACCGGCGGTCGGGACCGTCGGGACCAACACGCGCTACATCCAGCAGGCCGGCGCCGCGCCGTCGCTGGCCCTGGCCAGCGTCGGGGTCTCGCAGATCGTCGTCTTCGGCTCGTACCTGTTCCTCATCGTCGGGTTCGGGTTCTTCACCACCCAGCAGCAGGACACGGCACTCGTCCCCGGGCGCACGGTGATCCTCGTGGTGGTGACCTTGGCCCTGATCGGAGCCCTGCTGTTCGGCATCCCCCGCACGCGACGGGCCATGCTCGAGCGGCTGCGCCCACTCGTGGAGCGGACCCTGCCCCGCCTCCTGTCGATGCTGCGTCAACCTCGGCGGATCGTGGTCGGCCTGCTCGGAGCGCTCGCCCTCAACCTCGCCTACTCGGCAGCGCTCTGGTCGGCCCAGGCGGCGTACGGGGGAACACTGGGCTTCGCCACGGTCGGATTCGTGTACCTGGCGGCCGGAGCCATCGGCTCGGCCGCCCCCACCCCGGGCGGGATCGGCGCGGTCGAGGCAGCGCTGGCTGCGGGTCTGACCGCGGCAGGGCTGGACGGCTCCACGGCCGTGCAGGCCGCACTGCTGTTCCGAGCCTGCACGTTCTGGATCCCGATCATCCCGGGCTGGCTGTCGTTCAACCTCCTGCAGCGGCGCAACGCGCTCTGAGGGGACGTCAGCCCGACGCCGGTCCCTCGTACACCGCATCCGCGGATGTCAGAGCGCGCAGGACGCAGAACTCGTTGCCCTCGGGGTCGGCGAGCACCACCCACGACTCGTCGCCCACCTGCCCCACGTCGACCCGGCGGGCGCCGAGCGCCTCGATCCGGGCGACCTCCGCCGCCTGGTCGTCGGGACGAAGGTCGAGGTGCAGCCGGTTCTTGGTCGACTTGGCCTCGGGCACGCGCAGGAAGAGCAGGTCGGGCGACACACCCTCCTCCGGGCTGCCGACCGGCGGCTCGAGCACGACCTCCTGGTCGTCGTCGAAGGTGCGCCGCCAGCCCAGAACCGGCTCCCAGAAGTCGGCCAGGGCTCGGGGGTCCACCGAGTCGACACACACGCACTGCCAGCGAACGGTCACGAGGGAACTCTGGCAGATCGAACCAGTGGCGCGCACCGATCGGCTGCGGACCTGGCTCAGTAGCTGGGCTTGTCCGGCTCGACCTGGCTGACCCAGGCCACGACGCCGCCACCCACGTGCACCGCGTCGCTGAACCCGGCGCTCTTCACGACCGCGAGCACCTCAGCCGAGCGTCCACCCACCTTGCAGTGCAGCACGATCGGCTTGTCCTGCGGCAGCTGTGACAGCGCGTCGCCCATCAGGAACTCGTTCTTCGGGATGAGCACTGCACCCGGGATCGACACGATCTCGTACTCCGCGGGCTCGCGGACGTCGATCAGGACGAAGTCCTCCTCGCCGCGTTCGCGCCGCTCGAGCTTCTCCTTCAGCTCGAGCACCGAGATGGTGGAGTCCTTCGCCGCTTCGGCCGCCTCCGCGGAGATCGTGCCGCAGAAGGCCTCGTAGTCGATCAGCTCGGTGACACTGGGGTTCTCGCCGCAAACGGCACACGCCGGGTCCTTGCGGATCCGCACCTTGCGGAACGAGCTCTCCAGGGCGTCATAGACCATCAGCGTGCCCAGCAACGGCTCGCCCACACCGGTGATCAGCTTGACCGCCTCGTTGGCCTGGAGCGTGCCGACCGTGCCGGCCATGACCCCGAGCACGCCGCCCTCGGCGCACGACGGCACCATCCCGGGAGGCGGAGGCTCCGGGTAGAGGCAGCGGTAGCACGGACCGTGGTCGGCCCAGAACACGCTGACCTGCCCGTCGAACCGGAAGATCGAGCCCCACACGTAGGGCTTGCCGAGCAGGACCGCCGCATCGTTGACGAGATAGCGGGTCGCGAAGTTGTCGGTGCCGTCGACGATCAGGTCGTACTGGGCGAAGATCTCCATCACGTTGGACGAGTCGAGCCGCTGCTCGTGCAGCACGACGTCGATGTAGGGGTTGATCTCCTTGATCGAGTCGCGCGCCGACTCAGCCTTCGACCGGCCGACGTCGCTTTGCCCGTGGATGATCTGGCGCTGGAGGTTCGACTCGTCGACGACGTCGAACTCGGCGACACCGAGTGTGCCGACCCCGGCCGCAGCGAGGTACACCAGAACCGGAGAACCCAGACCGCCGGCACCGATCGCGAGCACCCGGGCGTTCTTGAGCCGCTTCTGGCCGGCCATCGCCACCTCGGGGATGATGATGTGCCGGCTGTAGCGCATGACCTCCTGCACCGACAGGTCGGCGGCCGGCTCGACGAGCGGCGGCAGGGCGTTCGCGACAGGTGCGGCAGACACGTGGGCTCCAGCGTGGGTAGACGACTCGCTGGCTCAACTGTGCCGTACGTCTCGGCATTCCTCACCGGATGGTCCGCATGCTGGACAACGGGTGTGCCACGCTGGCTCACGTGACCACCACGCGTCGTCCGGTGATCGGCATCAGTGCCTACGCGGACCAGGCCCGATGGGGCGTGTGGGACATGCGCGCCGTCCTCGTCCCCGAGCGGTACGCCACGCAGGTCGAGGCAGCGGGAGGCCTGGCCCTCGTCGTCCCGCACGCGTCCGCGCTGGACCCCCAGCTCCTGGACGTCCTCGACGGACTCCTGCTGGCTGGCGGCCCCGACGTCGACCCGGCCCGCTTCGGCGCCGACCCCCACCCGGAGGTCGTCGTCCGGCGCGACCGCGACGAGGCAGAGTTCGCCCTGCTCGACGAGGCGTTGCGCCAGGACGTGCCCGTCCTCGGAATCTGCCGGGGCATGCAGGTGATGGCCGTGCAGGCCGGCGGCACGCTGGTCCAGCACCTGCCCGACCTGCACGGGGAGGACCGCCACCGAGGGGGCACCGGGGTGTTCAGCGAGCACCAGGTGCACCTCCAGCCCGGGTCGCTGGCCTCGTCGTTGCTGGGCGCGCAGCTCACGGTCAACAGCTACCACCACCAGGGGGTAGACGACCCGGGCGCGCTCACCGTCACCGGCCGTGCCGACGACGGCACGATCGAGGTGCTCGAGCTGCCCACGAAGCGCTTCGCCCTCGGCGTGCAGTGGCACCCCGAGGCCCTCGACGACCTGCGCCTGTTCGAGGCCCTCGTCGAGCAGGCCGCAGTCGCGCGTTGAGGCTGCGGCAGCACCTGCGCAAAGGCTCCGTGACGCGTCGGATCAGGTGTCGTTGCGCCTGACCTGCAGGACGTTTCCTTCTGGGTCGAAACCGTCGACGACTGTGCCGTCACCCCAGCGCCACTCGGCCTCGACCGGCTTGATCCCGCCTCCGGCCGCAGCCGCAGCAGCGCGCGCGACGTCAAGGTCGCCGACGACGAACACCGGTTTCAGTGCAGTGTCCTCGCGCACGGACGGCGGATCGGTGACCTCGACCGACGCAACGATCTCGGCCGGCATCCGCACGACCACGAGCTGGAGGGCGTCGGACTCGAGCACGACGAAGTCCGGCGTCACCTCCGTGGGATCGACGCCGAGCAGCGCGGCGTAGAACGCCGCCACTCGTTGCTCGTCCTTGGCGTACACGACCAGGCCGGCGGTGCTCTTCGGGGTCGTCGTCACGGGTGCGCCGTACCTCCACGACTCGACAGGGCATCGGACACCAACGCCGCCATCATGCACGAACCCGGAGCGGTACCGCGCAGATGAGGACGGCGCCCACGTCGTGGGCGCCGTCCTCATCTCTTGACCGGGTGTCGAGCTCTCGCCCGATCGTGTGGTCAGTCGAGCAGGTCGGCAGCGAGGTCGCAGAAGTCGACGTCCAGGCTCGGGTGCGGGCCGATCACCTTGACGATCTGGTAGTCGAGACCGGTCCCACCCGGCTGGCCGTCACCCAGAGTGTCGAACAGGAGCTCGGCCACGATGGTGCCCCGGTCCCGCAGCACGTGGCCCTGACCGTCACCGACGGTGAGCCGGCCCGTGTCACGGGAGGTGAACCGGTACACCGGCCCCACCAGGCCCTCCGGGGGGACCAGGTCGGCCGGCACGTCGGACTTCGGGACGTACGTGCCCGAGGTCTCGCGGAACAGGCCTCGTCCCCAGACGTAGAACTTGTCCCCGGAGCGCTTGTCGACCCAGCGCTCGCTCCAGCTGTACCGCTGCTTGGCCAGGAACGCCTGGCCGTTGGAACCCGGAAGGTTGAAGGTCGTATCGACGTTGTCGTACTTGCCACGCACGACCAGGTGTTGTCCCGCACACTCCGGGTCGAACGAGTAGGTGCCCGTGTTCCTCGTCGGTGGCTGGTAGACCTGACCTCCGCCGCTGCTGGTCGCCGAGGCCGAGCCGACCCCCAGCGCGAGGCTGACGATGCTCAGGGCGAGCGTCGCCCCCAAGGACACGATTCGACTGCGTTGCATAGCTGTCTCCCTCGTTGGTTGGCGAGTGAGCACGCCGACCGATGTGGTCAGACGCTGTCCCGCCCGCGTGTTCGTCTCACCGTGATGTCGCACGGCGGGGTCCGAACGGTTTACCCGGTGGGGAAAGACGAGGACCCTCCCTGCCTCGAGGGGGGATGCGAAGCAGGGAGGGCCGTCTCGTGGGGTGGCTACAGGGGCGTGACGTAAGCCCCCGAGATCCCACCGTCAACCAGGAAGTTCGACGCCGTGATGAACGAGGCGTCGTCACTGGCCAGGAACGCGACCGCCGCCGCCAGCTCCTCGGGCTCGCCGAAGCGTCCCATCGGGACGTGCACGAGACGTCGCTGGGCCCGCTCCGGGTCCTTGGCGAACAGCTCCAGCAGCAACGGCGTGGCCACGGGGCCGGGCGACAGCGCGTTCACCCGGATGCCCTCACGGGCGAACTGGACGCCGAGCTCTCGGGACATCGCCAGCACCCCGCCCTTGCTGGCGGTGTAGGAGATCTGCGACGTCGCGGCGCCGAGAGTGGCCACGAAGGAAGCGGTGTTGATGATCGACCCCTTGCCCGCGCGCTGCATGTAGGGGATCACCGCCTTGCACCCCAGGTACACCGAGGTGAGGTTGACCTCCTGCACCCGGCGCCACGCATCGAGCCCGGTCGTCAAGATCGAGTCGTCGTCGGGAGGCGAGATCCCCGCGTTGTGGAAGGCGATGTCGACCCGGCCGTACGCCTCGAACGCTTGGGCGTACATGCGCTCGTTGTCCTCAGGGCTGGTCACGTCGGCCCTCACGTACCGGCCACCGACCTCGTCGGCAGCGGTGCGCCCCGCCTCGTCGTTCATGTCGACGACCACGACGTGGGCGCCCTCTGCGGCCAGTCGGCGCGCCGAGGCCAGACCGATCCCACTGGCGCCACCGGTGACGACCGCTACTCGTCCCTGCAACCGTTCCACGGATCAACCCTCCGTCGCGATGAAGACGTTCTTGACCTCGGTGAACGCCTCGAGCGCGTCCGGGCCGAGCTCACGGCCCAGGCCGGACTGCTTGTAACCACCGAACGGCGTCCAGTATCGAACCGACGAGTGTGAGTTCACGGACAACGCGCCGGTCTCGACCGCCCGAGAGACCCGCAGGGCCCGCCCGACGTCGGACGTCCAGATCGACCCGGACAGCCCGTACGGGCCGTCGTTGGCCAAGGTGACGGCCTCGACCTCGTCCTCGAACGCCAGGACGGAGACCACCGGTCCGAAGATCTCCTCCCGGTACGCTCGGTCAGCAGGTCCGGACGGGGTGAGCACCGTTGGAGGAAACCAGAAACCGGGCCCGGACGGGCAGGAACCGCGAAAGGCGACCTCCGCATCGTCGGGAACGTAGCCGCTGACGGTCTCCCACTGGCCCCTGGAGATCAGCGGCCCCATCTCGGTCGACTCGTCGGTCGGGTCGCCGACGCGCACCCCCTGCACAGCCGGCTCCAGGAGCTCCATGAACCGGTCGTAGACGCTGCGCTGGACCAGGATGCGTGACCGGGCGCAACAGTCCTGCCCCGCATTGTCGAAGACGCCGTACGGTGCCGTCGCCGCCGCCTTCTCCAGGTCGCTGTCGGCGAAGATGATGTTGGCGCTCTTGCCGCCCAGCTCGAGGGTGACCCGCTTGACCTGGTCGGCAGCACCGGCCATCACCCGCTTGCCGACCTCGGTGGACCCGGTGAAGACGAGCTTGCGCACCGCGGGGTGGGTGACGAACCGCTCACCGACCACCGAGCCCTTGCCGGGGACCACGACGAAGACGTCGGGCGGGAGCCCGGCCTCGAGCGCGAGCTCGCCCAGCCGGATCGCAGTGAGCGGGGTGAGCTCGGCCGGCTTCAGCACGACGGTGTTGCCCGCGGCCAGAGCGGGCGCGAAGCCCCATCCGGCGATCGGCATCGGGAAGTTCCACGGGACGATGACGCCCACGACGCCCATCGGCTCGCGGAAGGTGATGTCGACCCCGCCGGCCACCGGGATCTGGCGACCGAAGAGCCGCTCCGGAGCAGCGGAGTAGTACATGAGCACGTCGCGGACGTTGCCCGCCTCCCAGCGCGCGTTGCCGATCGTGTGGCCGGCGTTGGCCACCTCGAGCGCGGCGAGCTCCTCGCGGTGGGCATCGACGACGTCGGCGAACGAGCGAAGCAGCCGCGCCCGGTCACCCGGTGCCACGTGTCGCCAGGACTCGAACGCCCGAGCAGCACGCTCGATGGCGTCGTCAGTGACCGCCAGGTCGGCCAGCTCGACGGTGGTGACCACCTGCTCGGTGGCAGGGTTGATCACGTCGTGCACGGCAGTCATCGTCGTCCCCTCGTGGACTGTGCGTGGCAGGAGTGGCGCAGGACTAGGACCGCTCGAAGTTGCGGCGCAGCTCCCAGTCGGTGATCGTGCGGTTGTAGTCGTCGAGCTCGACCGTGGCCATGTTCGCGTAGTGGTCGACGACGTCGTCGCCGAACGCCGATCGGGTGAACTCCGAGTCCGTCCACAGCCGCCGGGCGTCACCCATCGTGTGCGGCACCTGGGGCGCGTCGGACACGTAAGCGTTGCCCAGCAACGGATCCTCCAGGGTCAGTTCGCGCTCGATCCCGTCGATGCCAGAGGCGACGAGCGCCGCGACCGCCAGGTAGGGGTTCACGTCGCCACCGGGCACGCGGTTCTCGATCCGCAGCGACTGGCCATGGCCGACGAGGCGCAGGGCACACGTGCGGTTGTCCCGCCCCCAGGCCACCGTCGTCGGTGCGAACGAGCCCGGGACGAACCGCTTGTAGGAGTTCACGTTGGGCGCCAGCATCAAGGTGAGCTCGGGCAGATGCGCGAGCTGACCGGCGATGAAGCTCCTGCCCAGGGCGGACATCCCCATGGCGTCATCGGCGTCGGCCATGACCGGGGCGTCGTCGGGAAGACCGTCGCCGTTGCCGCGCACCGAGATGTGGATGTGGCAGGAGTTGCCCTCGCGCTCGTTGAACTTCGCCATGAAGGTCAGGGCCGAGCCGTCCTGGGCAGCGATCTCCTTGGCCCCGGTCTTGTAGATCGTGTGGTTGTCGCAGGTCTCCAGTGCCTCCGCGTAGCGGAAGGCGATCTCGTGCTGTCCGAGGTTGCACTCGCCCTTGACCGACTCGGCGTACAGCCCCGCACCCTCCATACCGAGCCGGATCCGCCTTAGCAGCGGCTCGATCCGCGACGTGCCCAGCACGGAGTAGTCGACGTTGTACTGGTTGGCCGGCACCAGGTCGTGGAAGCGCTTGTCCCAGGCCTCCTCGTAGGTGTCCTGGAAGACGATGAACTCCAGCTCGGTTCCGACCAGCGCCTTGAGTCCCATCGCCGACAGCCGGTCGAGCTGCCGGCGCAGGACCTGTCGCGGGGACGGAGCGACCGGTGTGCCGTCCTCCCACTGGACGTCGGCGAGGACCATGACCGTGCCGTCGTGCCAGGGGACATGGCGCAGGGTGGAGTAGTCCGGCGCCATGACGAAGTCGCCGTACCCGCGCTCCCACGAGGAGATCGCGTAGCCGCCCACAGTGTTCATGTCGATGTCGACGGCCATCAGGTAGTTGCACCCCTCGGTGCCGTGGTGCTGCACCTCGTCGAGGAAGAAGCGGGCGGACAGGCGCTTGCCCTGGAGCCGTCCCTGCATGTCGGTGATCGCGACCAGCACCGTGTCGACCTGCCCGACGTCGATTCGGGCGCGAAGCTCATCCAGGGTGAGCATGCCGGGCCTCATGGGCACTCCTTCGAGCCGCGTGCGTCCGCTGGGGTCCCACGAAGGGACGGTGCGGACGCTATCGGCGCCGTCCGGCCGAATCAATGGTCCACAACCAGATCTTTTCAATTCCCGCGCCGGTGTCGCCCCGCTGCGCCGGGCTCAGCCGAGCAGACCCCGCAGCAGCGCCGCCGTGCCGTCGCAGTGCTCGACCATGGCCGCCCGGGCCCCGGTCGGGTCCCCCGCGACGATCGCGGTGACGATCGCCCGGTGCTGGGCGTTGGAGTGCGCGATGTTGCGGCGCAGGACCGGGATCGACGCCAAGAGCTCCCCGAGCCGGATCTGGGCGTCGGCAACGGCTGCGGTCAGGCTGTCGCTCCCGGCCACCTGGGCGATGGCCAGGTGGAGCTGCGCGTCGGCGATCCGGCGTCGTCCGTCGTCGGTCGCGCGCTCCACCGCCAGCAGCGCGTCGAGCAGCCGACGACGTTCGCTCGTGTCCAGCGGCCGGGAGGCGGCCAGCTCGGCGGCCCCCGGTTCCACCACCCGACGGAAGTCCAGGGCGTCGTCGAGGCGCCGGCCGCTTCGCCGGAGCACGTCCGGCGCAGTGCTCCACCCAGCAGCCGTTCGTGGCTGGGGGTCGGCGCAGACGTACGTGCCACCGGCCCGGCCACGGCGGGTCTCGACGAACCCTGCCTCACGCAGCGCGGCCAGGGCCTCGCGCAGGGTCATCCGGCTGACCTGCATCAGCTCGGCGAGGTCCCGCTCGGCCGGGAGCCGGTCGCCGGGCGCGAAGACCCCGAGCTTGATCGCCTCGGCCAGGCGGCCGACCGCCTGCTCGAACGCGTTGCCGTCGCGGTCCGGGCGAAGGAGGGCCCGTGGCAGGTCGGCAGTCACCGCGTCATCTTCTCGCCGGTGCCGCGTCAAGGGTGGTCAGACCCTGATCGTCGTGTGCTCGGGGTCGTACAGCGGCTCGGCCCGGATCTCGCCGCGCACCCACTCACCGAACACCAGGATCTCCACCTGCGTGCCGACGGTCGCGTGCGTCGCCGGCAGGTACGCGAAGGCGATCGAGACGTCGAGGCTGTACCCCGGCGACCCGGTCGTCACCCGCCCCAGCGTCTCCCCGGCCACCCGCACCGGCTCGTTCCCGAGGACCACCTGCCGTGGGTCGTCCAGGGTCACGCAGACCAGCCGCCGGCCCGGGGCCGCTGCCCTGCCCGCGACAACCGCGTCTCGCCCGAGGAACTCCTTGTCGAGCCGGACGCAGAACCCCAGCCCGGCCTCGTCCGGTGTCTCGTCCGGGGTCACGTCCGAGCCCCAGTAGCGGTAGCCCTTCTCGGCACGCAGCGAGTCGATCGCCTTGTAGCCGGCAGCGACCAGCCCGTGCACCCGGCCGGCGTCCCACAGGGCTCGCCACAGGGACAGCCCGTACTCGGCCGGCGCGTGGATCTCCCAGCCCAGCTCGCCCACGAAGGTGACCCGGTGCAGCCGGGACGGGGCGTCGGCCACGGTCGTGTCGCGGGCGTGCAGGAACGGGAAGGAGGCGTTGTCCAACGCCTGCGGCGTGAGCGGCTGCAGCAGGTCGCGGGCCAGCGGGCCCCACAGCCCGAAGACCACCGAGGAGCCGGTGACGTCGCGCACGACGACGTCGCCGGGAGCGTGCCGCTTGATCCAGGAGAGGTCGTGGGCGCCGAACGCCGTCCCGGTGACCACGAGGAACGTCTCGTCGTCGACCTGGGTGACGGTGACGTCGGCCTCCACCCCACCAAGCCGGTTGAGCATCTGGGTGTACGTCATCCGACCCGGGCCCTTGACGACCCGGTTGTCGCACAGCCACTCCATCAGCGACGCGGCCCCCTCGCCGGTCACCTCGAGCTTGGCGAACGACGACTCGTCGAACAGGGCCACCGACCGCCGGGCCGCCCGGTGCTCCACCGCGACCGCGGTCGACCAGTTGATGCCGGCCCACCCCCGCGGTCGCAGGTGCTCCAAGGACGGGTCCTCGTTGACCGTGTAGTAGTTCACCCGCTCCCAGCCGCTCTTCTCACCGAAGAACGCTCCGTGCTCGACGTGCCAGGGGTAGGCGGGCCCGGTCTTCAGCGGCCGCCCTGCCTGCCGTTCGTGCCCGGGGTACTTGATGTCGTAGTAGGTCTCGTAGTTCTCCACCACCCGCTTGCGGGTGTAGTGCGGCGAGCGGTACTGCCGACCGAAGCGGCGGACGTCCATCTCCCACAGGTCGAAGCCGGGGTCGGCGTCCAGCACCCAGTTGGCCATCGCCAGGCCCATGCCACCGGCACCCGCGATCCCGTGCGCGCAGAACCCGGCAGCCACGAAGAACCCCGGCACGTCGGTCTCACCCAGGCAGAACTCGTTGTCCGGGGTGAACCCCTCGGGACCGTTGATCACCTTGCGGATCGTCACGTCGGCCATGGCAGGCACCCGGGTCACCGAGTTCTCGAAGATCTCCTCCAGCCGCGACCAGTCCTCCGCGAGCAGCCGACCGTTGAAGTCCGGGGGCACGTCATCCCACCCGTCGCCGCGCAGGGCGAACGGCTGGGACTGCCGTTCGTACCCGCCCATGACCAGACCGGCGGCGTCCTCGCGGTAGTACACGAGCAGGTCGGGGTCGCGCAGGGTCGGCAGCCGGTGCCCGTCGGAGACGTCGCGAAAGGGCTGGGTGACGACGTACTGGTGCGACATCGGGATGATCGGTACCCGCACGCCGACCAGGCGGGCGAGCTGCGCCCCGTACATGCCGGCGGCGTCGACGACGACGTCGGCCTCGACGTCGCCCCGGTCCGTGCGCACGAGGAATCGGGCGTCGCGGTCGGGGGTCTGGTCGATGGCCACGACCCGGGTGCGCTCGGCCACCGTGGTCCCCCCCGCCCTGGCGCCCTTGGCCAGGGCGTAGGTCAGCTGCGAGGGGTCGAGGTAGCCATCGGTCGGCAGGAACGTGGCGCCGAGCACTCCCTCGGTGGACATGAGGGGGAACAGCCCTTGCGCCTCCTCGGCCGACACCTGTTGCAGCTCAAGCCCGAACGTCTCCGCCCAACCCACCTGACGCTGCAGCTCCTCGAGCCGAGGCTGGGAGGACGCGAGCCGCAGCCCGCCGCACTCGACCCACCCCGGGTCGGTCTCGGGGTTCGCGGCCAGCCGGCGGTACAGCTCGGCGCTGTACATCATCATCCGGGTCAGCGTCACCGAGCCGCGCAGCTGGCCCACGAGCCCGGCCGAGTGGAAGGTCGATCCGCTGGTCAGCTCCGAGCGCTCGACGAGCAGCACGTCGCGCTCGCCACGCTGGGCGAGGTGGTACGCCACGCTGGTGCCACCCACACCCCCACCGATGACCACGATCCGGGCCCGGCTGGGCAGGTCGGCGTGCTCAGTCATCGGCGCTCAGCCCCAGCAGGATCTCGTCGTACCGGCGACTCAGCAGCTCCGCATGCGCCGAGTCGTACTTGGCCATGCCCCAGGACCAGAAGTCGAAGTCGAGGGTCGAGGCGCCGTCCTGGATCGACGCCCAAAGGGTCCAGCCGTAGCGAGCGAGCAGCGACCAGGCTCGCGCCCGGGCCAGCTTGGCCACCGACTCCCGCTGCCAGTACGACCGGACGAGCAGGGCCGTGGCCTCGTCGTCCAGACCGGACTCGCTGGCGATGTTCCCGAGCTCGAAGCTGGCCTCGTTCATGCCCGCGTACTCGTAGTCGATGAGCCAGATCTTCGTGCCGTCGTCGATGAAGTTGCCGGCCAGCAGGTCGTTGTTGCAGGGGACGAGAGGCTCCTTGTGCGCGTTCATCGCGTCCTCCAGCGCCTCGACCCGCGCCCCGAGAGACAGGTAGTCATCGGGCAGCCGAAAGCCGCGCTCCTGCACCACGGACAGGTAGTAGCGACGGATCTGACGCATGTCGAAATCGCCGACGAAGGCCTCTCCCGAGTGAAGGGTCCGCACCGCTTCGGCGATGCGCGGGATGGTCGCCGGGTCGCGGACGTCCTTCTCCGAGTACGTCCGCCCCTGGAGGAAGCCGACCACCAGCACGTTGTGCTGCGGCAGGGACTCGATCACCGGCGCACCCACCCCGGAACGGGCGGCCACGGCCGTGTTCGTCCGCTCGCGCTCGCGGTCGATGGCCAGGAGGCCCGCCGACGACTCCGAGACGCGCACCACGTAGTCACCGTCGTCGGTGCGCACCCGGTAGTTCTTGTTCGTGAGCCCACCGCTGAGCTCGGACACCTCACGCTCCCGGCCCCGCAGGACCTCGATCTGGTCCAGCAGGACGTCGAGGTCGGTGGTCACGTGCGCGACGGTAGCGAGGCGGTACCTCCGACGTCGAGGACCTGGTCGAGGAATCCGAGGGTGAAGCGGGCGACCAGTGCCGGCTGTTCGATCTGCGCGACGTGCCCGACGCCGGGAAGCACGACCAGGCGGGAGTGCGGGATGACCCGGGCTGCGCGTCTGGACCGCCTCACGTCGACGAGCTGGTCACGCCCGCCGTAGACGAGCAGCGTGGGGCACCGCAGGGACGCTGCCTGACGCCACAGTCCGCGAGGACCAGGGTCGACGAAGGCGCGCAGCAGCCCACGCGTCGTCGCCGACAGCGCCTCGCCGGCATAGGGGAGGGTGAAGCGGTGCCGGTACTCCTCGGCGGCCTCGTCCAGCCGCACCTGCGGGATCACCGACGGGTCGCCGAAGTTCACCGCGAGCATCGCCTGCACCTGACGCTCGGCCGGGAGCCTGGCCAGCTGGCGCCACATCTGCTCCCCCACGCCAGGGACAGCCAGCACCGGGACCCCGAGGATCCCGCGTCGTGGCCGCAGGTCCGGAAGCGCAGGGGAGACGAGCACCAGGCTCGAGACCAGGTCGGGCCGGGTGGCGGCCAACCGCACGCACACGGCTCCACCCAACGAGTTGCCGAACAGCACGACGGGGCTTGCGTGTGTGGTCGCCTCCCGCTCCACCACGGCCAGCATGGCGGCAACCATCGCGTCGAGTGAGTAGTCGTGGTCGGACGGCGGACCGGAGCGCCCGAACCCCGGCAGGTCCGGGGCGACACCCACCACCCGGTGGCGCAGGAGCGCCATGAGGTCGGTCCAGTTCATGGCGTGCCCACCCAGGCCGTGCACGAAGACCGCCGGAAGGAGGGTTCGCGCCGACGGGGAGACCGGCTCTGCGCGCCGCACGTGCAGCGTGGTGTCCCCGAACGTCTCGACGCCTCCGGGCCACGGCGCGGTGGTGGCGCGGTCCCACCCGGCAGCAAGCTCGCTCGGTGGAACGGGGTGCAGCAAGGAGCGCGCTGACCGGTGGACGGACGCCGACACGGTCAGGCCGACAGCAGCAACGACTCCAGACGCCGGTTCAGGGCGTCGAGGGTGGCGCGGATCACCGCCTGCCGGACGTCTTCACGCACGACCGACACACCGGTCAACCGCTCCGAGCCGGCCTTGGTGAGCATCGACACCACGACCACGACCGCCCGATCCGGGCCGAGCTGGTTGATCTCGAGCTGCTCGAGCTCGAACCGGGCCCGGTTGCCCACCACCGACTCGACCGCGCGCAGCGTGGCCTGGGCCACCGACCGGTGCACGCTGGTCGGAGTGGCCGCAGCCGCCGACTGTCCGGCGAAGGCGTCGCCGAGCCAGGACAAGGTGACCTCGGTGGTCACACCGAGCCCGGCGGAGACCAGCTGCATCCGGGCGATCAGGATCCGGGGGCTGCGCGCGGGGAGCGTGACCGATTCCGCATCCTCCTCGGAGGCCTGGTCCGAGGCCGTCTCCACCGTGTCGACGAGTGCCTGGTCGGGCAGGAACGGCTCCGCAGCGGTGTCGAACGACGCAGGGGCCAGCCCGGTGGTGAATTCGCCCAGCCCCTGGTCGAAGCCGATCGGAGCCGAAGCGCCACCCTCCGGCTCGGGCTCGGGCTCGGCCTCTCCGTGGGCGGTGCCGAGGTACCCGGGAACCGCGGTCAGCGTGGGGCGCGACGACACCGGCTCCTCGCCCGGCTGGGTAGCCGACTCCGCGGTCGGCTGCGGGGGTGCGGCCTGGGCCAGGACGTCGCCGATCGGGGCGGTCAACGGGTCGGCGGGCAGGTCGGCGCGGCGCGCCGGTGCAGCCTCCTCGACGACCTGCACCCGGTTGGCGTCGACGGCGAGACCGAACTGCTCGCGCAGCACCCGGTTGACGCTCGTCGCCACCGCGACCTCGTCGGCCCCGGGGTCGAGCTGGAGGCGCAGCGTGCCCGCGCCGTCCGGACGCTCGTCGGGCTCGATGTCGGCCGTGGCCACGCCCGGCACGGCGCGCAGGGCCGACAGCAGAGTTGCGCTGTTCGTCACCGTCGTCCCCTCATGCTCGTCCGCGGCCTCACGACCGATCCGATCTCCGTCCGCATGGTCGGTCCGCACGTTCGGTCCGCCCGTTTCGAAAGAGACCCCCAGGGGCAGTGTGACAAACCGTGGCGGCAAATCCCGCCCCCTTGCTCTCTTTCGGCACCGCGCGTCACCCACTCGACCCAATCCGGACCCCAATCGAGGGGCCGTTCTGGCGGCCGGGCACCAGGCGTAGCGTGGAAGGCCCCACCGAGGAGGTCCCATGTCCGACTCCAGCCCACGCGTGGATCCGGTCGAGGTCGGTGAGCCGTCAGCGGAGCTCGCCGAGGTGGAGACGACGGTTCAGGCCGAGCTCGACGACCAGGCCGAGCTCGACGAGGCCGATGCGCTCGACGGCGCCCTGGAAGTGCCGATCGACGAGGACGAGTACCGCTGAGCGCGGTTACCAACGAGTAGCCCTGGGGGTAGGCTCGCCGGCCATGACCGTGGCCAGTGGCACCAGGGGGGTGCGCCTCCCCCGGGTCGAGCGACGCCAACAGCTGCTGGCCGCTGCCCTGGAGACCTTCGTGGCCCAGGGCTACCACGCCGCCGCGATGGACGACATCGCCGAGCGGGCCGGGGTCAGCAAACCCGTCCTCTACCAGCATTTCCCCGGGAAGCTGGACCTCTACCTGGCCTTGCTCGACGCCGGCACCGACCAGCTGGTGGCGGCCGTCGCCGAGGCGCTCGCCTCGACCACCGACAACAAGCTGCGGGTCGAGGGCACCATCGCCGCCTACTTCGCCTTCGTCGCCGAGCAGGCCGGCGCCTTCCGGTTGGTCTTCGAGTCCGACCTCACCGCCGAACCGGCCGTCCGGGAGCGGGTCGACCGGGCCGACCACGCCTGCGCGCTGGCCGTCAGCGCGGTCATCGCCGAGGACACCGGCCTGGACGACGCGGCATCGATGCTGCTCGCCACCGGACTCACCGGCGCCGCTCAGGTGGCCGCCCGCTACTGGCTCACCCGAGGCCGGCCGGTCCCTCAGGACGTCGCGGTGGCCCTGGTCAGCGCGCTGTCCTGGCGGGGCATCTCGGGGTTCCCCCGCACCGGCGAAACCGACCCCGACGGCCTCGGTTAGCCTGCACCTGCAGCCCGCGCTCCGGGCTGGTGCGTGCCGGGTCCTGCAGATGACGGAGGTTGGCGTGGAGGTCAAGATCGGTGTGAAGGGTGCGCCCCGAGAGCTGGTCATCGAGACCGACGACGCCGCCGACGACGTCGCCGCCGCCGTGCGCACCGCCGTCGAGGACACCGTCGGGATCCTCGACCTGACCGACACCAAGGGCCGCCGGGTGCTCGTCCCCACGGCCACGCTGGCCTACGTCGAGCTCGGCGAGCCCACGCGGGGCCGGGTCGGTTTCGGCGCCTGACCCGTCGGGCTCAGGCGGCCAGGCCCAGGGCCGACATCCGCCGGCTGTGCGCCTCGGTGAGCCGGGCGAACATCCGTCCGATCTCGGCCAGGTCGACGCCGGGTCGGTCCACCCCCCCGACCAGCAGCACGGTCAGCCCGTCGCGCTCGGCCGCCACCCGCTGCGCCTGGCTCAGCGCCTCCCCCACCAGTCGGCGCCCCCACAGGGCGAGCCGACCTCCGACCCGGGGATCGCTGGCGATCGCCTCACGCACCGTCTCCACCACGAAGGCGGCGTGCCCGGTGTTCGCGAACACCTCGAGCACCAGGGCCTTGGTCGAGGTGTCGAGGTGCTGGGCGATCTCGCGGTAGAAGTCCGCGGCGATCCCGTCGCCGACGTACGCCTTGACCAGACCCTCGAGCCAGTCCGCGGGTGCGGTCGAGGCGTGGAAGGCCTCCAGCGGGGCCACGAACGGCCGCATAGCCTCCTCGGGGTCGGCGCCCAGGCTGCCCAGACGGTCGCGCAGCAGCACGAAGTGGCCGAACTCCGCGCACGCCATCGCGGCGACCTTGGCCCGGTCGGTCAGGGTGGGAGCCATTGCCGCGTCGTCGGACAGCCGCTCGAAGGCGCTGAGCTCGCCGTAGGCCAGCACACCGAGCAGGTCGACCACGGCGGCGCGGTACTGCGGATCGGCCAGCTCGTCGACCTCGGCGGTGGTCATGAGGGTCAGCGTAGGCGAGACCGCTAGACTGGGGGTCTTACAGCGGTGTGGCCGCCCCGCGCTGGATCCCGGCGCAGGTTGCCTGGCCCCCGCGCGACGACAAGGCGGAAGCCCTGACCACGTTCACCGAACTCGGCGTGCGCGACGAGACTGTCGCCGACCTCGCCGCCCTCGGCATCATCGACGCGTTCCCCATCCAGGAGATGACACTGCCCGTGGCCCTGGAGGGCCACGACGTCATCGGCCAGGCCAAGACGGGAACCGGCAAGACCCTCGGCTTCGCCCTGCCCCTGCTGCAGCGCCTCGTGGCGCCGCTCGACCCGGTGCACCCCGACCACGAGCCGCGGGCCACCCCGCAGGCGCTGGTCGTCGTCCCGACCCGTGAGCTGGCCATCCAGGTGGCCAACGAGATCCGGCACGCGTCCAAGACGCGAGGCGTGCGGGTGCTCACGGTGTACGGCGGCCGCTCCTACGAGCCGCAGATCGAGGCGCTCGAGACCGGCGTCGACGTGGTCGTGGGCACACCCGGGCGCCTGCTCGACCTGGTCGAGAAGCGCCACCTCCACCTCGGAGCCGTCCACTCGCTCGTGCTCGACGAGGCCGACGAGATGCTCGACATGGGCTTCCTGCCCGACGTCGAGCGGATCGTCGGCCTGACGCCCGCAGACCGTCAGACCATGCTGTTCTCCGCGACCATGCCCGGTGACGTCGTGACCCTGGCCCGCCGCTACATGAGCCAGCCCACCCACATCCGCGCGGTGTCGCCCGACGAGGACGGCAGCCAGCTGGTCAAGACCGTCGAGCAGCACGTGTTCCGCGCGCACCCGCTGGACAAGCCCGAGGTGATGGCCCGCATCCTCCAGGCCACCGGGCGTGGTCACACCGTGGTCTTCTGCCGCACCAAGCGGCACGCGCAGCGGCTGGCCGACGACCTGACCGAGCGCGGGTTCGCCGTGGGGGCGGTGCACGGAGACCTCGGACAGGGTGCCCGCGAGCAGGCCATGCGGGCCTTCCGCAACGGCAAGGTCGACATCCTGGTCGCCACCGACGTCGCGGCTCGCGGGATCGACGTCGAGGGCATCACCCACGTCATCAACTACAGCTGCCCCGAGGACGCCAAGACCTACGTCCACCGGATCGGGCGCACCGCTCGGGCCGGAGCCAGCGGGGTCGCGGTCACGTTCGTCGACTGGGACGACCTGCCGAAGTGGAGCCTGATCAACAAGGCCCTCGACCTGTCCTTCCCCGAGCCACGTGAGACGTACTCGACGTCGGACCACCTGTTCGAGGAGCTGGGCATCGCGCGCGCAGCCGGCAGCCGCCTCCCGAGGTCCAAGCGGACCCGTGAGGGCCTGGAGGCCGAGGAGCTCGAGGACCTCGGCGAGACCGGGCGCAAGCCACGCAGCAACGCCGGGCGCGACGACTCCCGCCGCCGCAGCGGCTCCTCGGGAGGCTCCTCCGCCGGGTCCCGGGGCGGGTCCCGCAGCAGCAGCCAGGACACCCGGTCGTCCACGCCGCGCCCGAAGCGCCAGCGCACCCGCTCACGCGGTGGTGCAGCGGTGGCGGGCACGGACGCCAACGCCTCGACGACCAGTGGTACCGCCACCGCGACCGGCTCCTCCGACGGCGCAGCAGCGGGGACGGGTTCGACGCCGCGGCGTCGGCGCCGTCGTCGCGGTGGGGGCGGTGCCGGCACCGGCACCGGCGCCGCAGCCCAGCCCTCCTGACGAAGCGATCAGAGCTGGATCGAGACGCTGACCCAGGTGCGCCTGCGGCAGGCAGGGCAGCGCATCCATGAGCCGTGGTCGCGCTTGAGGTACGGCAGGTGGACCGACGGAACGACGTGCTGCAACGCCGCCGCCGCCGTCAGCACCGTTCGCTCACCGCAGTCACCGCAGTCGACGACCACGGCACCGGTCGAGGCGGCCGGGGAGGTCGGCGGTGTGCCCTCACCGCTGAAGAGGGCGCGACGCCCCTGCAGGTCGGCCGTGACCTCGGTGACCCGCGGCGTGTCGTCGCCCTGGAGCACCGGGTGCAGCCGACTGAAGTCGGTGCCCGGCTTGTGGCGGTCGCGTGGGTCGCTCATGTCACTCCCGAGGTCTCGACCCGGTCGGCAGGCAGGTCCGCCTTCGCTTCGACGGTCAGATCGACGGCCACATCGACAGCCACATGGGCAGAGGGGCCGACGACCAGCCTGCGGGCGACCTCACGGTAGGCCCTGGCACCCTTGCTCGAGCTCGCCGTCCTGAGGATGGACCGACCGACGGCCGGCGCCTCGGCGAACCGCACCGACTTCGCGATCGGCGGCTCGAGGACGGTGAGGTCGTAACGGGTGCTGACATCGGCCAGGACCGCTCGTGCGTGGATCGTCCGCGAGTCGAACAACGTGGGCAGCACCCCGAGGACGGTGAGGTCCTTGTTGGTGAGCCGCTGGACGTCCTGCACGGTCTGGAGGAGCTGGCCGACACCTCGATGGGACAGCGTCTCGCACTGCAGCGGGATCAGCAGCTCGTCGGCCGCGGTCAACGCGTTGAGGGTCAGCACCCCCAAGGACGGCGAGCAGTCCAGGATCACGTCGTCGTAGTCGCGGCTCACCTCCGACAAGGCGTGTCGCAAGGTGAACTCCCGGCCCGTGACGGTCAGCAGGGCGATCTCGGTGCCGGCCAGGTCGATCGTCGACGGAAGCAGGTCGACTCCTTCGTCGACCGGCCGGATCGCCATCGCCGCGGTGACCCGGCCCAGGAGGACGTCGTGGACCGACAGCTCGACGGCCTCCGGGTCCAGCCCCAACGAGAAGGTCAGGCACGCCTGCGGGTCGAGGTCGACGAGCAGGACCCGGCGGCCCATCTCGGCCAGAGCCACCCCGAGCGAGGCCACGGTCGTGGTCTTGGCGACACCACCCTTCTGGTTCGCCACAGCCAGGGTCCGGGTCACCTGGCCTATTCTGCCCGCCGTGAGCACCCCTGCGTACCTCGACCTGCCTCCGGGGTTCTCCTCCGGGCTGAGGCAGACGAGCCGGGGACCCCTGGCCGTCCTGCACGGACCGGCGGCCTCCGGGGCGAGCCGGGTGGTCGAGGAGACCGTGCTGCTCGTCCCCGGCTTCACCGGGAGCAAGGAGGACTTCGTCGCCCTGCTGGCACCCCTGAGCGCGTCGGGATACGCCGTGGTGGCCCTCGACCTGTCCGGCCAGAACGAGAGCCCCGCCCGACCAGATGGTCGGTACTCGTTGGGGGTCTTCGCCGAGGACGTGCTCGCCGTTGCCGACACCTGCTCGCCGGGACCGGTCCACCTGGTGGGTCACTCGCTGGGGGGGCTGGTCGGCCGGGAGGCTGTGCTGCGCTCGACCCGGTTCGCGTCGCTGGCCCTGGTCTGCTCCGGTCCGGCCGCCCTCCCGGTCGAGCAGCACCCGCGGCTGCGGCTGTTCGCCGAGGTGCTCGCCGAGCACGGTCCGGAGGTCCTCTGGCAGGCCATGCAGGCGCTCGAGGTCGAGCAAGGCAGCGATGCCGCAGTCGACCCGCGGGTCAGCGCCTTCCTCGCGGAGCGGTTTCGTCGCAACGACCCGCAGTCGTTGTTGGCCATGGTCGACGTCCTAGTCGGCGAGCCCTGCCGCAACGAGGCGCTCAGGGCGACGGCCATCCCGACCCTCGTCGTCACCGGGGAGCACGACGACGCGTGGTGGCCGTCGGTGCAGGCCGACATGGCCGACGCGCTCGACGCGCGGCAAGTGGTCCTCTCGGGCAGTGGGCACTCGCCAGCCGTCGATCGACCGGACGAGACGGTGACCTCCCTCGCCCGCTTCTGGGACGAACAGGCGGGACGCCGATGACCACCGAACGCCCCACGCTCGCCCCGCGCTCGCGCACCGCCCGGCTGCTGCCCGGGCTGGATCGGCTACGGCACTACGAGCGCCCATGGCTTCGGCTCGACGTCATCGCCGGGATCACCGTGGCGGCGTACCTCGTCCCGCAGGTCATGGCGTACGCGGGGATCGCCGGGCTTCCGCCCGTCGCCGGCCTGTGGGCGATCATGCCGGCGCTGGCCGTCTACGCGTTCGTCGGCTCGTCGCGCCAGCTCTCGGTCGGCCCGGAGTCCACCACCGCCCTCATGACGGCGACGGCCGTGGGCGGGCTCGCCGCTGGGAGCGCCAGCGACTACGCGGCCCTGGCGGCCGCTCTGGCCGTCATCGTCGGGGTCCTGTCCGTGCTTGCCTACTTCGCCCGGCTGGGCTTCCTCGCCGAGCTGCTCAGCAAGCCGGTGCTGACCGGGTACATGGCCGGCGTCGCGGTCATCATGATCATCAGCCAGCTGAGCAAGGTCACGGGCATCGACGTCGAGGGCGACACCCTGGTCGAGGAGGTGCGCTCCTTCGTCGCCCACTTCGACGAGCTGAACGTGGGGATCGCTGCGTTCACCGCTGCCGTGCTCGTCCTGATGTTCGTCGGCTCCCGACTCCGCCCCAGGTGGCCCTGGCCCCTGCTGGCCATCGTGGTCGCCACGGGGGCGGTTGCCCTTCTCGGTCTCGACGCCTGGCTGCCCGTAGTCGGCGAGATCCCGGTCGGGATCCCCTCGCCGCAGGTGCCGTCGGTCACCACCGACCAGCTGAAGGCTCTGCTCCTGCCGGCAGTGGGCGTGCTCATCGTCGGCTACTCCGACAACGTCCTCACCGCCCGTGCCTTCGCCGACCGCAACAACTACACGATCGACGCGAACCAGGAGCTGCTGTCCCTCGGCGGGGCCAACCTGTCGAGCGGCCTGTTCCAGGGGTTCCCGGTCAGCAGCAGCGGGAGCCGCACGGTGATCGGGGACTCGCTGGGCAGCAAGAGCCAGCTGTACTCGCTGGTGGCCCTGCTCGGTGTCGTGCTGGTGCTGCTCTTCCTGGGTCCAGTGCTCGCCCTGTTCCCGTACGCCGCGCTCGGGGCGATCGTGATCTATGCGGCGACGCGACTCATCGACGTCGCCGAGTTCCGCCGGATCAGGCAGTTCCGGACCAGTGAGCTCGTGCTCGCCCTGTCGACGACCGCCGGTGTCCTGCTGTTCGACATCTTGTATGGCGTGCTGATCGCGGTGGCCCTGTCGCTCATCGACCTGCTGCGTCGGGTCGCCCGCCCGCACGACGGCATCCTCGGCTACGTGCCCGGGCTGGCCGGCATGCACGACATCGACGACTACGAGTCCGCGCGGCTCGTACCCGGCCTGATCGTCTACCGCTACGACTCCCCCCTCTTCTTCGCCAACGGGGACGACTTCCGCCGCCGAGCCATGTCGGCCCTGGATGCCGCCGACGAACCGGTCGAGTGGTTCGTGCTCAACACCGAGGCCAACGTCGAGATCGACATCACCGCGGTCGACGCCATGACCGAGCTCGTCGAGGAGCTGCGCAAGCAGGGCGTCGTCTTCGCGATGGCTCGGGTGAAACAGGACCTCCGCGACGACTTCGCCGCGGGTGGCTTCATCGACCTGGTCGGTGAGGACAGGATCTTCCCGACGCTGCCGACGGCGGTCGCCGCGTACGTCGCGTGGTACGCCGAGCGGCACGGGACGCCACCTCGTGGCGTCGACATCCAGCCACCACCCCAGGCGCCCCTCAGCTGACCTCGACGAGTCCGTCCCAGGGCTGCCGCGACGTCGCCGCCGCCTGGCCCTCCGGGCAGTGGGCGCGGAAGTCGCACCACCCGCAGCCGGGCCCCGGCATCGCCGGGTACGCCTCGGCGTCCTGGGCGTCGTCGGCGAGCTCGGTCGCCCGGCGAAGGTGCCGCTGCAGCGTCGACTCGTCGTGTCGCCAGCTCGCGACGGTGCCCGTCGGGACATGGTGCAGCTCGACCTGGCGGCAGCGCCGGCGCAGCGTGCGCTCGGTGGCCAGCGCATACACCGCCAGCGCAAGCGACGAGCGGGCGTCGTCGTCGGTCGGCGGCCGTCGTCCGGTCTTGTAGTCGACGACGACGGCCTCGGTCACTCCGTCGTCACTCATCCGCTCGTCGATTCGGTCGACCCGCCCGCTGAGGGCCAGCCGCTCGGTGCGAGTGGCGACGGTGCGCTCGATCCCCAGTGGCTCGTCGTCGGGGTCGAGCGTGGCCACATACCGACGCAGCCACTGCGTCGCCTGGTCTCGCTGCTCCAGCTGCTGGACGTCGTTGCGGTACCCGTCGCCCTGCCAGTGACGGGTCAGCAGCGCAGTGACCGAGTCGACGTCGCGCTGGCTCACCGGTTGCTCCCACCAGGCGCGCAACACGTTGTGGACCGACGTGCCCAGCGACAGGTGGGCCCAGGGTGGGCCTTTGGTCGGGGTCGGGCGGTCGAGGTAGGTGAACCGGTAGCGCCGCGGGCAGTCCAGCCAGGACAGCAGTCGGGTGGGCGTGCACGAGAACAGCCGTCGTGGCATGCCGTCCAGGTCGAGCTGGGCCATCGGCGAAGCGTACGTCGGTCAGCCGGGAAGGCGCGGGGACGGCGCCCCGAACGGCAGGTCCAGCTGGTGTCCCGGTTCCCGCAGGTCGACGAGCTCGAAGGAGTCGTGCAGCACGAGGCTGACCTCGCTGGGCCAGCACAGCGCCCACAGCCAGCATCCGGCGGCCTCGCCGACGTAGACCGCGCGGTCGTGCCCCGGCACCGGTGGCAACGACCACATCGGGGTGGGATGGCTCGCCGCCGACACCCGGGTGACCGGCGGGCCGAACGCGGCTCCGGGACCCGGGTCGGACGCCTGCAGCCCGGCCAGACCCGCACCGATGCCGACCCCGGGCTCCTCGGCCACCAGGACCAGGTCGGCCGGCCCCCCCAAGGGCGCCGGACCGCTGAGCGCCACGGCGCAGCCGACACCGCCGGTGCGGTCGTCCCCTGCCGTGACGGCACCGGCGAGCAACCACCCGACCGGCAGCGGCCAGGGCACCCACACCGGAACCCGGGTGGCCGACAGAACGGCGGTCAGGGCGTCCTCGGTCGGGGGCACAGGCGCCTGCAGGGGAGCAACCGGACCGTGCCTCTCACAGCGCCATTCGCTGGAGAACAGCCCGGGCGGCGCGATCGACTCGTGGCACCTGGGGCAGCGCGGCGAGGCTTTCACAAGCCGAACCGTCGCGCCCGACCACCGTTGCCGTCAACCCACCTGGTGCCCATCATGGTCCGATGCCTCCCCAGGACCTGGTCGTTCCCGCCGTAGGTGCGGTCATCCGGGACCACGACGGGCACCTCCTGGTCGTTCGTCGGGCGAACCCGCCGAGCCAGGGTCTGTGGTCCCTGCCCGGAGGACGGGTGAAGCCCGGCGAGGCCCAGGACACCGCCTGCGCCCGCGAAGTGCTCGAGGAGACCGGGCTGCGCGTCCTCGTCGACCACGAGATCGGTCGGCTCACCCTGGTCGCGGGCGCCACGACCTTCGAGGTGGTCGACTTCTCCTGCACGGTGGTCGGGGGGAGCCTTCGGGCCGGCGACGACGCGAGTGACGCCCGCTGGGTCGACGAGTCCACCCTGCGCGCCCTGCCGACCAGCGCGGGGCTGGTCGACACGCTCGCCGGCTGGGGGGTCCTCGCTAGTACCCGATGAGCCGGTGCAGGCGCAGGAACGTCTCGTGGAACCCCAGCGGTGGCCACGCCCGCGACGACGGCAGGTTGGCCGCACGCCAGTCGGTCGCGATGGCGCGGTAGTCGCCCTGCTCGGCCCAGGTCAGGACGGCGTCGGCAAGGGCCCGGCCGACCCCCGCTCCGCGCTGGCTCTCGTCGACGCCCACCCAGGCGAGCATTGCAGCGCCGTCCAGCCGGGCTGGTCCGGAGTGGGCCGACGAGAGGCTCAGGTCGCAGCCGACGGCGGCACCGATCACGCGTTCGCTCCGCTCGGCCACGAACGTGTGGAGCGTGGGGTCCTCGAGGGACTCCTTCGCCTCCACCACAGCCTCGGCCAGAGCGGGGACCGCCATCCGGGAGAACACCGGGGCGCGCCGCAGGTGCTCGCCGAACTGGACGTCGATCGCCGCGATCGCCGCGACGTCACCGGGCACGGCCGGCCGCACAGTCAGGCCGGGCGGCGGGTCCGGTCGCTCACCGGGTGCCCTCGGGAGCGGCCGCCCCGCGTGGACGTGCTGGACCCCGAAGCACAGGTGCGACCACGCCCGAACCACCGACGGGTCCTGCGCCGGGACCAACGCGTAGTGGGCCGTGCGCCCTTCGTCGACCCATCGCTGCGCGGCATCGGCGTAGATGTCGCGCAGCACGTCCGGCTCGCGCGCCGCCGCACCCTCCGGTGGTATCCAGACGTTCGGTCCCCACACGTCGTCCTCACGGGCTGACCCGAGCAGGTACCCGACCAGGGATCCTGCACGCAGGGCCACCGAGCCCGTGGCGCCTGCGGAGAGGAGCTCGACGAGGCCCGCCTCCACCCGTTCCCGCTGCTCGTACGCCACCGGTAGGAGCGGCTCGACCGAACGCAACGACTTGTGCTGCCGGCTCAGCAGCCAGGCCGCCTCGGTGAGGTGGTGGTCGGCGAACGGCACGACCTCGACTCTGGGCACGCGGCGACGCTACCGCCGCCAAGGCACCCGTCGTCCAGCGGATTTCGGCTGTACTCGCCTAAGGAAGTGGCACCGGACGGCCGGGCTGCTCCCCGCCCCGGGCCTCACCGTAGGAGCGCTTGGGCACCATGACCTTGCGTCGGAACACACACACGACCGTGCCGTCCTGCTTGTAGCCCCGAGTCTCCACGTGCACGACCCCACGGTCGTCCTTGGACCTCGACTCCGTCTTGTCCAGCACGGTGGTCTCGCCGTAGAGCGTGTCGCCGTGGAAGGTCGGTGCGATGTGGCGCAGCGACTCGACCTCGAGGTTGGCGATCGCCTTGCCGCTGACGTCCGGCACGGACATGCCGAGCAGCAACGAGTAGATGTAGTTGCCCACAACGACGTTCCTGCCGAAGTCGGTCGTCTGCTCCGCGTAGTGCGCATCCAGGTGCAACGGGTGGTGGTTCATCGTGATCAGGCAGAACAGGTGGTCGTCGTACTCGGTGACGGTCTTCCCCGGCCAGTGCTTGTAGACGTCGCCGACCCCGAACTCCTCGTAGTAGCGCCCGAACTGCATGATGTCTCCTCAGCCCTCAGCCGGTGTCCTCCCCTTGATCCTGCCAAAGGCCTCTGGTCGGTGGGTCACTGACTGGTCGATGCTGAAACCGTGAGGAACTGGCTCTACTCGCTGACCCCGGCGACCAGGGGCATCGTCCTGCTGGCCGGGAGCCTGGCTGCCGTGGCCGGCTGCATCGTCCTGTGGCCGATCGCCCAGGACGACTGGTTGTTCATGGCGATCCTGGCCCTGTTCGTCCTCGCCAGGATCGGGTTCTCCCAGGGTGCCGCGTGGCTCCGCCTGGCCCGAGGGCTCGACCCCGACGTCGGCCCCGAACCCACCCGGCGAGCGGCTCCCCTCGGTCCCCCCGGACCGGAGCCGCAGTCGTCCGTTTCGCCGCCTTCTCGGCCAGCAGCCGCGCCGACGGCCGCACAGCCGGTTACCGCCGAGTCGGTGGCCCGGCTGCGATCCGAGCAGCTGGTGCTTCGCGGGTGGCTGGTTCGCGACGGCATCCTCATGGCCGCGCTCGTGGTCGGATTCCTCCTCGACTGGTGGCTGCAAGGCCCGATCGGTCTGGCTACGGCCATGGCGCTCGCGTTCATGGCTGCTGCCGGGCTCGGCATCGTGATGCTGGCGGTGGCGATCTTCGGCCGTCGGATGCTTCGGCGCCGCGAGGAAGAGCTCAGCCGCGTCGTCGGTAGTCCTCGAGCAGCCGCCGCCCGATGATCATCCGCTGGATGTCGGCAGTCCCCTCACCGATCAGCAGCATCGGCGCCTCGCGGTAGAGCCGCTCGATCTCGTACTCCTTGGAGTAGCCGTAGCCGCCGTGGATGCGGAACGAGTCCTCGACGACGTCGCGGCAGTACTCGCTGGCCAGGTACTTGGCCATGCCGGCCTCGAGGTCGTTCCGCTCGCCGGAGTCCTTGGTCCTCGCTGCCCGAACCATCATCTGGTGGGCTGCCTCGACCTTCGTGCCCATCTCGGCCAGTCGGAACAGCACCGCCTGGTGCTGCGCGATCGGCTTGCCGAACGTCTCGCGCAGCTGCGCGTAGTCGACGCCGAGCTCGAACGCCCGAAGAGCCACGCCGCACGCACGCGCCGCCACGTTGACCCGACCCACCTCGACGCCGTCCATCATCTGGTAGAAACCGCGTCCCGGCTGCTCGCCGAGCACCTGGTCGGCAGCGACCGGCACGTTGTCGAGCACGAGCTCAGTGGTGTCGACGCCCTTGTAGCCCATCTTCTCGAGCTTGCCCGGCACGGTCAGGCCCGGCGCGACCTCGCCGAACCCGGGCTCCTTCTCGATGAGCAGGGTCGTCATGCTCTTGTAGACGCTGTCGGCGCCCTCGTCGGTCTTCACGAGCACCGCGACCAGCGTCGACGAGCCACCGTTGGTCAGCCACATCTTCTGCCCGTTGACCACGTAGCTGCCGTCGTCCTGCTTGACGGCCCTGGTCTTGATCGCCGACACGTCGGATCCGCAACCGGGCTCCGACATCGAGAACGCGCCGCGGACCTCGCCGGTCGCCATGCGGGGCAGGTACTTCTGCTTCTGCTCGTCGGTACCGTGCTGCAGCAGCAGGTAGGCGACGATGAAGTGGGTGTTGATGATCCCGCTGATGCTCATCCAGCCGCGAGCGATCTCCTCGACCACCAAGGCGTAGGTGAGCAGCGACTCACCGAGCCCGCCGTACTCCTCGGGGATCATCAGCCCGAAGATCCCCATCTCCTTCATCTGCTCGACGATCTTCGTGGGGTACTCGTCGGCGTGCTCGAGCTCGTTGGCCACGGGGATGATCTCGTGGTCGACGAACTCCCTGACCGCCGCGAGGATCTCCGACTGCACGTCGGTGAGGCCTTCGGTCTGCGCGAGACGGCCCATGCCGCAGCTCCTTGCTGGACGTACGGCGGCCTGCGCCTGCCGTCGATGGTTCGATCGTATCCAATCCTGGTCCGGCCCAGGCGGCGGGCGCTGAGTACCCTCCGACCATGAGCGAGCAGCCCTGGGTCAGTGGCGGAGCGACGGTGCCCGACCCGGTGGCCCGCGAGTCCACCGTGGCCACTCCCGACGGGCGCATCCTCGGGGTGGCCGAGTACGGACCGGCCGACGGCTTCCCGGTCTTCTCGCTGCACGGCACTCCCGGGTGTCGCTACGGCGGCCCGCCGGTCGAGCACCCGAACCTCTACGACGAGAAGTCGGTCCGCGTCGTCGGCTACGACCGGCCCGGCTACGGGCGCTCCACCCGCCTCAGAGGTCGCACGGTCGCGGACGTGGCCACCGACGTGGCGACGATCGCCGACCACCTGGGGATCGACCGTTTCGCCGTGACCGGCGGATCCGGGGGCGGGCCGCACTGCCTGGCGGTCGCCGCCCTGCTGCCCGACCGGGTCACCCGGGTCGCCTGCGTCGTCGGGGTCGCCCCCTTCGGCGGTCCTGGGCTCGCAGCCGAGACCTGGCTCGAAGGCATGACCCAGGGAAACGTCGACGAGTTCACCTGGGCGCAGGGTGGCGAGCCCGCCCTGCGCCCGAACCTCGAGTCGTTGGCGGCCGGAGAGCTCCAGCGCGTCGTCGACGACCCCGCGAACCTGCTCGGCGACGACTACGAGCTGTCCCCGGGCGACCGGGCGATCATGGCCGACCCACGACGCCACGAGCGCATGACCCGCGGTGTCCAGGAGGCGTATCGCGCCGGCGTCGACGGCTGGATCGACGACGACATGGTCTTCGTCCGGCCCTGGGGGTTCAGCGTCGACGCGATCACCGCGCCCGCCATGGTGTGGTTCGGCGTGGAGGACACCCTGGTTCCCCGGGCTCACGGCGAGTGGCTGGCCGAGCACGTGCCGGGCGCCCACGTCGTCCGGATGCAGGGCGGGCACATGGAGCTCGTCCACCGGACCCCTGACCTGGTCGAGTGGCTCGCCGGGGCGACCTGCCCACCGACGCGACGAGGCGCTGACCGCCCGATGACACCCCCACGAGACGAGCTGTTGGGGCTCTTCCCGCACGGGACGACGGTCGACGACGACGGCGTGCTCGTCGTCGGCGGGTGTCGGCTCACCGACGTCGCCCATGCCCACGGGACTCCCGTCTACGTCGTCGACGAGGCGGCCCTTCGCCGACAGGCACGCCGGTTCGCCGACGGACTGAGTGCGCGACGTCCGGGATCCCACGTGGCCTTCGCCTCGAAGTCATTCCCGTGCACCGCCGTGTACGCGGTCATGGCCGACGAGGGGCTCGCCCTCGACGTGGCCGGTGGAGGCGAGCTCGTCATGGCCCTGGCCTCCGGGGCGGACCCGGCGTCGATCGTGCTGCACGGAAACGCCAAGACCGACGACGAGCTCGACCGCGCCCTCGCAGCAGGTGTCGGGACGATCGTCGTCGACAACCTGACCGACATCGAGCGGCTGGAGTCGATGCTGACCCGCCCCCAGCGGGTGCTGCTGAGGGTGATCCCGGGCGTTCGGGCGGAGACCCAGGCCGCCATCTCCACCGGACACCACGGGTCCAAGTTCGGCCTCCCCCTCGACCAGGCAGCGACGGCCATCGACCGCATGCGCAGCCACCCTCTGATCGAGGTCCTGGGCCTGCACCTGCACGTCGGTTCTCAGATCCTCGACGCCGAGCCCTTCGCCGAGGCGGTGCAGGCGGTCTCCGGCCTCGGCGCGTTCGACGTCTACGACATCGGCGGAGGACTCGGCGTCCGCTACACCTACGCCGAGCACCCGCCGTCGGTCGAGGAGTACCTCGACGTCATCACCGCAGCCGCGAGCGAGCACCTCCCCGCATCGGCACAGCTGTGGATCGAGCCGGGTCGGTCACTGGTCGCCCAGTCGACGGTCACCGTCTACACCGTGGTGACCGTCAAGAGCGGCGACCCGACGTTCGTCGCGGTCGACGGCGGGATCGCGGACAACTTCGAGGCGTCGACGTACATGGGACAACGGTTCGAGGCCACGCTCGTCGACCGGGTCGGCGGCGGGGCCCCGGTCGAGCTGGTCGGACGCCAGTGCGAGTCCGGTGACCTGTTCGCCTCCGCGCTGCCACTTCAGGACCCGCGCGAGGGCGACCTGGTCGCCGTGCCGATGACGGGCGCTTACACCCACACCCTGGCCAACAACTACAACGGCGCTCTGCGGCCGCCCGTGGTGTTCTGCCGTGACGGCCGAGCCCGCGCGGTCGTCCGCCGCGACACCTACGACGACCTGCTCGCCCGCGACCTCACCTGAGTCCGCGCGGGCAGTCGGGACGCTCAGGCCGGGTAGACGTACCCCTTGTCGACGGTGATCGGTACCGAGGGCAGCGCCGTCGGGGCCGGTCCGTAGATCGGGCTGCCGTCCTCGATCGAGAACCGGGAGCTGTGGCAGGGGCAGCGGATCTCCGCGGAGCTCACCGGGCCGAGCAGGCAGCCGCGATGCGTGCACCGGGCGGCGAACGCGCGGAAGTCCCCGGACGTCGGCTGGGTCACCACCACGTCGAAGGCGGACACGACCACGCCACCGCCGACCGGGACGTCCTTGGTGCGCACGATCGAGCCCTCGCTGGGATCGGTCGGCTTCGGGGTCGACGACGACTTGGTGGGCTTGGGCTCCTTGGTCGTCGGATCGTCGGTCGGTCGGGGCTCGCGCGTGCTCGCCGACGTCGTGGGCTGAGGTTCGGTGGTCTGCGACTGGCTCGGGGACGGCTCGCGGGTCGCCTTCTTGCTGGGTCGGGCGTCTCGGCTCGGGGACGACGTCGGCTTGGGTCGCTTCGTCCGTGCGGCCGTGGCCGAGGACGCGGCGCTCGTCGGCGCGGCGCTGGACGCCGCACCGGCCGTTGGTTCGGCCGTGCCGCAGGCGGTCACCAGGCAGCCGCCGCACACCGCCAGGACACCGCCGAGGAAACCGCGGCGACGAAGGGCAGCCGGGTCACCGGCTCCCACGGATGAGGGGTCCATGGGGGGTGTCTCGGCGGCCCGCGGACCGGACTTGACCGCCCAACCGGTCGAAGCCGGCCCGGGTCAGAGGACCGGGTTGGCCTCGCGGACGGAGTTTCCGCCGTCGACCACGATCGTCTGACCGGTGACGTAGGAGGCACCGGGGCTGCACAGGAAGGCCACCGCTGCCGCCACCTCGTCGGGCCGACCCATCCGGCCCATCGGCGTCCGAGCGCCGTACTCGTGCTCCGCAGGCAGGCTGCTGCCCGTCTCGACCCACCCGGGGGCCACGGTGTTCGCCGTGACCCCGAACGCGGCCACCTCGACCGCCGCCGCCATCGCGAGTCCGCGCATCCCGGCCTTGCCCGTCACATAGGCGGCCTCCCCCGGCATCGCCGTCACCGACCCGGAGGTCGAGGCGACGTTCACGATCCGCCCGAACCGACGCTCGCACATGCCGGGCAGGACCGCGCGGGTCATGAGGAAGGCGGTGTCCAGGTTGCGCGCGATTCCGTGCCGGAACTGCTCTGGGGTCAGCTCCACCAGCGACAGCCAGGGCTCGACGTCGCTGACGCTCGTCATGCCGGCGTTGTTGACCAGGACGTCGACGGGGCCGAAGCGGTCGTCGACCTCCTGCACCAGGTCGGCCACCTGCTCGGGGTCGGTCAGGTCTGCGACGTACCCGGTGACCCCCGTCCCGAGCTCGGCAGCGCGTTCGTGGATCCGATCGGTCGTCGACGTCACGGCGACGCTGGCCCCGAGGTCACGCAAGGCCCTGGCGCAGGCCGCCCCGATCCCGGTCGGGCTCCCGGCGCCGGTGACGAGTGCGACCCGATCGGCGAGAGCGGGGCTCATGAGGACGGCTCCGTGGTGGTGCGGCCGTCGTCGGCGGTGGGGTCGAACCAGACGGTTCGCTTCATGGCGGCGGCGCGCCCCTTGCCGGACACGACCAACGCCATCTTGCGCGAGGCCTCGTCGATCATCTCGGCTCCGATCATGACCGCTCCCCGGCCGCCGCCCTCGGCGGAGGTGTAGTAGGCGTAGGCGTCGAGGATCAGCTCGGCGTGGTCGAAGTCGTCCTGGCGCGGCGAGTAGACCTCGTTGGCTGCGTCGACCTGGCCGGGGTGCAGGACCCACTTGCCGTCGAAGCCCAGGGCCGCACTCCGCTCGGCCACCCGTCGGTAGCCGTCGACATCGCGGATCTGCAGGTAGGGACCGTCGATGGCCTGCTTGTCGTACGCGCGGGCGGCCATCAGGATGCGCATCAGGATGTAGTGGTAGGCATCGCCCTCGACGTACCCGGGCGGCTGCTCACCGACGACAAGGGTCTTCATGTTGATGCTGGCCATGAAGTCGGCCGGTCCGAAGATGACGGCCTCCACGCGAGGGCTGGCGGCGGCGATCGCGTCGACGTTGGTCAGCCCCAGCGCGTTCTCGATCTGCGCCTCGATCCCGAGCCTTCCGACCTCCAGGCCGTTGGCCTTCTCGATCTGGGTCAACAGGGTGTCGAGGGTGACCACCTGCTCCCGCGTCTGCACCTTGGGCAACATGACGCAGTCGAGGTTCGCCCCGGCGCCTTCGACCACGGTGACGACGTCGCGGTAGGTCCACTCGGTGGTCCAGTCGTTGACCCGCACCGTGCGGATCTTGTCGCCGTAGCCACCCTCGTTCAGCGCCGCGACGACATTGGCGCGCGCGTCGGCCTTGGCGATCGGCGCGACGGAGTCCTCCAGGTCGAGGAACACCTGGTCAGCCGCAAGTCCCTTCGCCTTTTCGAGCATCTTCGGGCTGCTGCCAGGAACTGCGAGGTTGCTACGGCGCGGCCGCAGGGTGCGGTCGGTCATCAGGGTTCCTTTCGTCGCGTCATGGTCGAGCCTAGCCAGACCGGGTCACTCCAGGGACGGGACGGATGCGGCAGTACCCGTACGGCTGCTCCTGACGACGAGCTCGATCCCGGCGAGCAGCGGGCCGCGACACCGCACTTGTCGCCGCTGCCGCACCCACCGACTCATCAGGTCGGTGTGGGAGGCTCAGCAGGTGACCGCGTGGGAGCAGGCCCTGGTGGCCGAGGCGGCGCGCAAGGGGTCGATCGGCTGGGTCGACGTCGGCGATCCCGCTCGAGCCGCCCGCGCGCTGTGGCTCATCTGGCACGACGACGCGATCGTCGTCGTCACCGGCGGTGGGGAGCAGCCTGACCCGGGTCTCACCCCTGACACCGAAGCCACGCTCGTGCTGCGCAGCAAGGAGACGCAGTCGCGGGTCGTTGCCGTCGAGGTTCGGGTGACGGAGCTGACCAACGACTCCGCCGCCTGGAGCTCCGCCGCCGAGGCACTGCACGCCAAGCGCCTCAACAGCGTCGACGGTGAGACCACGATCGACCGATGGCGGGAGTCCAGCCGGATCTGGCGGCTGTCGCCCACCGGGTCCGTCGTCGAGGCGCCGGGAAGCATGGACCCCGGGTCGCACCGCGCCGTACCGGTCGTCACCTCCGCCACGACCGAGGGACCCACGCCGCTGATGATCGGCCGCCGACCCAGGCGTCGTTCCCCGTGACGGCCCCCAGCCGGTGGCGCGCCGCCACCTTGTGCGCGCTCGTCGCGTCGGTGGGTTGGCTGCTCGGCGCCGGCAGCGGCGCCGGGGCCGCTGCCCCAGACGTGGGGTCAGCCGGGGTCGGAGACCCTTACTTCCCGACCTACGGCAACGGGGGCTACGACGTCACCCACTACTCCATCGTCGACACCTACCGCACGGCCAGCGGGAAGCTGACCGGCCGCACCACGATTCGGGCCGTGGCCAGCCAGCCCCTGCGGCGGTTCAACCTCGACCTCGCGCTGCAGGTCGACCGCGTCGTCGTGGACGGCGTCGACGCCCGGTACGTGCAGCGCGACCGGCACGAGCTCGTCGTCTGGCCCGACCGTCCGGCTGCACCGGGCGCCCGCTTCGCGGTCACCGTCTGGTTCCACGGCAACCCGGAGCGGCTCGTCGTCGACGGGACCGCCCCTTGGATCTCCGGGCCGAAGGAGGCCGTGGCGATGGGTGAGCCGGAGATCGCCGCCTGGTGGTTCCCCTCCAACGACCACCCTCGGGACAAGGCGACCTACGACATCACCGTGCGCGTCCCCCGCGGCCAGCAGGCCGTCAGCAACGGGGTCCTGCTCTCCCGCCACGTCGGCCGGTCCTTCACCTCCTGGCACTGGTCGATGGATGACCCCATGGCCAGCTACCTGGCCTTCTTCGCCGCCGGACGGTTCCGGCTCGACACCGGCGTCTCCGACGGGCTGCCCTACACCCTGGCCGTGTCCCGCGCGCTCGGCGCAGGGCAGCAGTCCCGCTCGCTTCGCCTGCTGCGACGGACCCCGAGCATCGTGAGCTGGCTCGCCGACCACTACGGCCCCTACCCGTTCACCACCACCGGGGGCGTCGTGACGTCGCTGTACAGCGGCTTCGCCCTGGAGAACCAGTCACGGCCGACGTACCCGTACCTGGGGGCCGGCAGGCCCGCGGTGTCGGTGGTCGTGCACGAGCTGGCGCACCAGTGGTTCGGGGACGCCGTCTCGGTCGACCGCTGGCGAGACATCTGGCTGAACGAGGGCTTCGCGACCTTCGTCGAGAAGCAGTGGGACGAGGACACGCACGGGCGAGCTGCGGCGTCGTGGCTGCAGCGACGCTACGCCGCCCTCGACGCCAGGCACCCGTTCTGGACGCTGCGGATCGCTGACCCGGGAGCCAGCCACCTGTTCGACTGGGCCGTCTACGAACGGGGCGCCATGACCCTGCAAGCCCTGCGCAACCGGATCGGTGACCCACAGTTCGAGTCCCTGCTGCGCACCTGGGTCGCCGAGCGGTCGGGCTCGACGGCACGTAGTGCAGCGTTCGAGCGACTCGCCGAACAGATCAGTGGTGAGGACCTGTCGTCGTTCTTCGACGCCTGGCTGCGCACGGCAGCCCGACCAGCACGTACCGCGGACAACGGGTTGAGCTGACCGCACGGAGGTCAGTCCGGGGGCACGACCATCCGCCCGCGCGCCACTGCCACCACTGAGCCGGTGACCGTCAACGACGTGGGGACTCCGCCGGCTGCCTGGACGTGCACGGAGAGGTGTGACGGCCGACCCATCTCGACGCCCTGCAGCACCGAGAACCCCCCGCCGTCGGGCAGGGCGCCGGTCACGGCGAGGTAGACGCCGAGCCCGAGAGCGGCCGACCCGGTCGCCGCATCCTCGATGACGTCTCCGGCGAACATGCGCGCCCGGACGGGTCGTCGAAGGTCGCTCCACGTCACGACGTAGACCCCGTCGGTGCCCAGGGCCAGGAAGTCGCGGCTGCGCAGCACCGACAGGTCGGCGGCGCTTCGGGCGAGCGCCTCGTCACGGACCGGTTGGATCGCGAACGGCAGGCCCGTGCCGCACACCAGAGCCGGCCCGACCGACGCGTCGGCTTCGAGACCAGCTGCGGCGAGCACCAGGCCAGGGTCGACCGCATCGCTCCAGGTCGGCGACCCACCGGTGAGGGTGAGCCTCGAGCCGTCGAACCGTACGGGCAGCGCACCGGCCCCGCAGAGCTGGACGAACCGCCCGTCGTCTGCCTCGACGAGGCCCTCTTCTCGGAGCAGCCAGGCCGTGCCGATCGACGGGTGGCCGGCGAACGGCACCTCCACCTCCGGAGTGAAGATCCGCAGGCGGTAGTCGGCGCCGGCTGCTCGGCACTCGTCCCCGCCGAACAGGGGGAACGTCGTCTCGGACAGGTTGAGCTCACGTGGCGATCCGCTGCATCTGTGCGGTCGACAGGCGCTCCCCGCCCAGAACCACGGCGAGGGGGTTTCCGGTGAACGGGGTCGCACCGAACACGTCGACGATGTGGAAGTCCAACGTCCCCTGGCTCGGCATACGGGGCATGCTAACCAGCAGCCGGTAGCCTCCACGTGTGACCGGCGCGACCACTCGGGTGTTCATCAGGCGGCTGTCCGGGATTGCCGTCTTCGACCCCCACGGCGACCAGGTCGGCCGGATCCGCGACGTCGTCGTGACCCTGCGAACCGCACCCAAGCACCCCCGGGTGATCGGGCTGGTGGTCGAGGTGGCCCCCCGGCGACGCATCTTCGTGCCAATGACCCGGGTCACCACGATCGAGCCCGGTCGGGTCGTGGTCAGTGGCGTGGTCAACCTCCGGCGCTTCGAGCAGCGCCCCGGAGAGGTCGTCGTCCTCGGGCAGCTGCTCGACGCCCGGGTCAGCCTGCGCGACTCGGGCGACGAGGTGACCGCAGTGGACGTCGCGATGGAGCAGCAGCGCACCCGCGACTGGGAGGTCGCCAAGGTCTACGTCCAGCGACGCGGCCGCCGCCTGCGCCGGCGCGGTCAGCAGTTCATGGTCGATGCTGGCGACGTCACCGGGTTCAGCGTCGACCAGGACGGCCAGAGCACGGAGACCCTGCTGGCCACCTTGGAGAAGCTGCGTCCGGCCGACCTGGCCCAGGTGCTCGGTGACCTGTCGCCCAAACGCCGGTCCGACGTCGCCGCGGCCCTCGACGACGACCGGCTGGCCGATGTGCTCGAGGAGATGACCGAGGAGGAGTCGATCGAGATCCTCAGCATGCTCGACCTCGAGCGGGCGGCCGACGTGCTCGAGGCGATGGGACCGGACGATGCCGCCGACGTGCTCGGCGACCTGCCCGAGGAGACCCGGGCCCGACTGCTCGACCTGATGGAGCCCGACGAGGCCGACGACGTTCGTCGGCTGCTCAGCTACGACGAGTACACCGCCGGCGGAATGATGACGACCGAGCCGGTCATCCTCGCCCCGGACGCCACCGTGGCCGAGGCGCTGGCGCACGTGCGCAACAGCGACCTCTCACCGGCCCTCGCCGCCCAGGTGTACGTCTGCCGGCCACCGCTGGAGACCCCCACCGGTCGGTACCTCGGCTCGGCCCACTTCCAGCGGCTCCTCAGGGAGATGCCGGCGTCGCTGGTGTCGGAGGTGGTCGACTCCGAGCTCGACCCGCTGGGCCCGGACGCGTCGCTGCAACAGGTCACCAACGTCCTGGCGACGTACAACCTCGTCGCGATCCCCGTGGTCGACGACGACGACCACCTCCTCGGCGCGGTCACCGTGGACGACGTGATCGACCACATGCTGCCCGACGACTGGCGCTCGCAGGAGTTCGACGAGCCGCACGTCGGGGAGGTGCCCGGTGACTCGTGAGACCCGGCGTCCGCGCCTCGACCAGCCGACCGGACCACGCCGGCTTCGTAGTCCCTACGACCGCGAGGACCTCGGCAAGGTGAGCGAGCGGATCAGCCGGTTCATCGGCTCGTGGCGGTTCATCGGGCTCATGACCGTCTTCGTCCTGTCGTGGGTGCTGTGGAACGTGACGGCGCCGGAGGACCTGCAGTTCGACCCCTGGCCGTTCATCGGACTCACCTTGATGCTGTCCTTGCAGGCCTCCTACGCAGCGCCCCTGATCCTGCTGGCCCAGAACCGGCAGGCGGACCGCGACCGGGTGCAGTACCTGGAGGACCGGGCCCGGATCGACCGGATCCTGGCCGACGAGGACTTCCTCACCCGTGAGGTCGCCGCCCTGCGCCACGCCGTCGGCGAGACCGCCACGCGTGACTTCGTGCGCGACCAGCTGCGCGAGCTGCTCGACGAGCTCGACGAGCGGCGCGAGAACGCCGGCTGAACCCCGCTCGGGGTAGGGTCGTCGAGCAAACCTCCATACGCGACAGGGGAGCGCCTCGGCGCTGAGAGTGCGGATCCGTCCGCAGACCCTCGAACCTGATCCGGGTCATGCCGGCGAAGGGAGTCGACATGAGCCGTTCACCGCTCACCGACAAGAGCACAGACGCCAACACCGACCGCGACCACCGGCGTGCCGACGGTCGTTGGCGCACGGTCGACATCGTCGTCACGGCGACGCTCGGGGTCGCCTTCGGGATCGTCTTCTGGGCGTGGGGCCTGCTGTGGAACGGGACCGCCGCAGCGTTCGCCGTCCTTCCGCCCGTCCAGGGCCTGCTGTACGGCGTGTGGTTCGTCCCCGGCGTCCTGGCCGGCCTGGTCGTGCGGCGCCCGGGCGCGGCCTTCCTCGCCGCCTTCACCGCCGCGCTGGTGTCCGCCCTCCTCGGCTCGAGCTGGGGGACCACTGCGCTTGTGTACGGCGTCGCCCAGGGTCTCGCCCCCGAGGCCGTGTTTGCACTGGGCCGCTACCGGCGGTTCGGGCCGGCCATTGCGGTCGCCGCCGCCGCTGCCACCGGGCTCGCCGCCGCGACGATGGACCTGATCGGCTACTACCCCACCTGGACCAGCGGCTGGAAGGCGCTGTACATCGCCACGGTCTGTCTCAGCGGCGCCGTGGTGGCCGGTCTCGGCAGCTGGTGGCTGGCCCGCACGCTGGCGGGCACCGGCGTCCTGAGCTCGTTCCCGGCCGGACGGGACCAGGCCCGGGTGTGACGGCTGCGGCCTGCATCGAGCTGCGCGGCTTCGGCTACCGGCCTCCTGGCCGCAAGGCGTGGGCGCTGCGCGACCTGGACCTCACCGTGGGCGAGGGCGAGCACGTGCTGCTGCTGGGCGCCTCCGGGGCCGGGAAGTCCACTCTCCTGCGCGCTGTCGCGGGCCTGCTGGACGACGGCGGCGACACCCTCGGCGAGGTGCGGGTCGGAGGCCGGGCCGCCGCGCGGGGCAACCCCGCGGTCGGTCTGCTGCTGCAGGACCCCGAGGCCCACCTCGTGCTGTCCCGGGTCGACGACGACGTGGCCTTCGGACTGCGGATGCGCGGCGTCCCACCGGCCGCGGCGGCCAGCCGGGCCGACGACGCGCTGCGGACCGTCGGGCTCTCCCCCACCACCCACGGCGGCGCCCGCCGGGTGCAGACCCTGTCCGGCGGCGAACGGCAGCGCGTGGCCCTGGCCGGTGTGCTGGCCCACCAGCCGGCCGTCATGCTCCTGGACGAGCCCACCTCGATGCTCGACCCCGCGGGCGCCGAGCTGGTCCGCTCGTCGGTCAGTCGGATCGCGCGCGAGACCTCGACGACGATGATCGTGGTCGAGCACCGGGTGACCGACTGGCTGCCACTGGTGGACCGGGTCGTGGTCGTGGGTCCGGAGGGCGTGGTCGCCGACGGTCCGCCAGACCGGGTCCTGGCCGACCGGTCGCTGGAGGAGCAGGGGGTCTGGCTGCCTGCCCACGCAGGTGGGGGGCACCGCCCACGGAGGGCGGGAGTCCCGCTGCTCCACGCGAAGGCGGTGTCGCTGCGCCACGCCGGGTCGAAGGTCGACGCGGTCAGTGACGTCAGCCTGACCCTGGAAGCCAGCCGCGCGACCGCCCTGACCGGGCCGAACGGCTCGGGCAAGTCCAGCCTGGCCCTGCTGGTCGGCGGGCTCGTCGGTCCGGGTGGAGGCGAGGTCACGGCCACCGAGCCGCTGCGTCGCGGGGTCGCGCAGTCCCGACCGCACCGCTGGTCGTCGACGGTCCTGGCCGCCCGGGTCGGCTCGGTCTTCCAGAACCCCGAGCACGCGTTCGTGAGGCGCACCGTAGCCGCCGAGCTCGCCGCCGGTCCGCAGGCCCTCGGCGTCCACTCGGCCGAGGTCTCCCGGATCGTCGAGGAGCTCCTCCAGCGCACTCACCTGACCGGTGTCTGCGCAGCCAACCCCTTCACCTTGTCCGGAGGCCAGCAGCGACGGCTGTCCGTGGCCGCGGCCCTGGCCGTGCGACCACGGCTGCTCGTGCTCGACGAGCCCACCTTCGGCCAGGACCCACGCACCTGGCTCGAGCTGGTCGACCTGCTGGGCGGGCTGCGCGACGACGGCCACAGCCTGCTGTTCGCCACCCACGACGAGCCGTTCGTCGCGGCCCTGGCTGACGCCCGGGTGCGACTCCACGCCGGACGCCGGGTCGAGGCGCCGCGATGACCCTGGACGCCGTCGCCTCCCCCCGACGTGAGGCGACCCACTGGTTCACCCGGAGCAACCCGTTGGCCCGAATCGGCGGCTCGGCCCTGGTCTCACTGCCCAACCTGTTCGTGCTGGACGCCGTCACCGCCGGCCTGACCCTCGTCGTCTCCCTGGCCCTGCTCCCGGTGCTCGGCCTGCCCTGGCGCACGGTCGGTCGCACCCTCGGCGTCGTCGCGTTCGTCGCCGGCTCGGCCGTGGTCGCCAACGCGCTGGCCGGAGACGGGTCGTGGGGGCGAGCCGGGCTGGCCGGGCTGCGGGTCGCCGCCCTGGTCCTTCCCGGCGTCCTGGCGTTCCTGACGATCGACCCGGTCGACCTCGCCGACTCGCTGGTGCACCAGCTGGGCGTCCCGGTCCGCTTCGCCTACGGAGTGCTCGCTGCGGTGCGGCTCACGCCGGGTCTGGCCCAGGAGTGGCACGTCCTCGCCCGGGCCGAACGAGCCCGCGGTCTGACCGGTCGAGGCCCGGGCGGTCTGGTCCGTCGGTGGTCGCGGCGCACGGTCGCCCTGCTGGTCTCGGCGGTGCGCCGGGCCACCCGGGTCGCCACCGCCCTGGACGCGCGCGGGTTCGACTCGGCACAGCGTGGGGCCGCGGGCGCCAGCCCCTGGGCCGGCTCCGACACAGCGCTGGTCGTGGCCGCTGCGGCCATCGGGTCGTTGACCTTCGTCGCCGGGCGACTGGTCACCTGAGCCGGGTCTTCAGTGAAGGTCGGGCCCGTCCGCGCCGATCTCTCAGAGGTGAGGGAAACCGTCGCCCACCGACACCAGCCGCCCACCGACACCAGCCGCGCACCGGCAGTTGGCGGTCGACGGTCGGCGATGACCGTCCCCCTCGGGGTCGACCCGCTGTCCGCAGCGGTCCGCGCCCTGGCCAGCACCCAGGCGGCCGCCCGAAGGGCCACGGCCCTGCAGCGTCAGCTGGACCAGGAGGAGCAACGCACCGCCCGGGCGATCGACCGGCTCGATGCGCTCACCGAGACGGGCAGCCACGAGGGCAGCGGGCCGCCAGGGGCCGCCGCCCTCGGCCCCGGAGTCGACAACGACGTCGCAGTGGCCGCGGCCGGGGCCGACCTGGGAACGCACGCGAGGGCCGCCAAGGCGCTCAGCGCCCGCCTCGGGGTGCTGGAGGCACAGTCCGAGCAGCGCGCCCCCTCGGATGACCCCACCGTCCTGCTCGCCACCCAGGTCACCTTGGTCGAGGCCGCCCAACGGGCAGCCGCGGACGCCGCCCGCGAGCTGTCGGGAGTCTCCGCGACGTTGGTGAGCACGACCACCGGTGCCACCGCCGGTCGCCCGTGCGGTCACGTGATGCAGTCGATGGTCGCCAACGGGCTGGTCGATGCTGCCACCCAGCAGCTCGCCAGGGCCCAGACCGCCATGGACGTGCTCGCCGCCGAGCTGGACGACGTCTCCGCCGCCGGGGACCAGTCGGATCACCTCGACGACCACCTGCGGCTCTTCGACCTCTGGTTCTCCGACTTCTTCAGCGACTTCGCCCTGCAGCAGCGCCTGGCCGAGGCCCACGACATCGTGCACGCCTGCCAAGAGGACCTCCACGTCGTGACCGGTCGACTCGACGCCCGTCACGCGCAGCTGGCCCTACGGCTTCGTCGCTGAGCCGATCGGCCTCGTAGCATCGGGGGATGGTCCCTACCACCGACTCCGTCCAGGCTGCCCTCGCCACCGTCGAGGACCCCGAGATCCACAAACCGATCACCGAGCTCGGCATGGTGAAGTCGGTCCAGGTCGGCGACGACGGACGCGTGTCCGTCGCGGTCTTCCTCACCGTCGCCGGATGCCCGATGCGGGACCGGATCACCCGAGACGTCACGACTGCGGTCACCGCGGTCGAAGGGGTCACCGGCGTCGACGTCGAGCTCGACGTGATGAGCGAGGAGCAGCGCCAGCAGCTGTCCGCCTCGCTGCGTGGTGGGCAGAGCGAACGGGAGATCCCCTTCGCTCGCCCCGGGTCGCTGACCCGGGTCTACGCGGTCGCCTCGGGCAAGGGCGGGGTCGGCAAGTCGTCGGTGACGGTGAACCTCGCCGCGGCGATGGCGGCTGACGGACTGAACGTCGGTGTCGTCGATGCCGACATCTACGGCCACTCGATCCCGCGGATGCTCGGCGTCGAGGGACGCCCGACCCAGGTCGACAGCATGCTGATGCCGCCGCAGGCGCACGGGGTCAGCGTCATCTCGATCGGCATGTTCACACCGGGCAACACCCCGGTCGTGTGGCGCGGCCCGATGCTCCATCGAGCCCTGCAGCAGTTCTTGGCCGACGTCTGGTGGGGCGATCTCGACGTGCTGCTGCTCGACCTCCCCCCCGGCACCGGCGACATCGCGATCTCGGTGGCCCAGCTGGTGCCCAACGCCGAGCTGCTGATCGTCACGACCCCTCAGCAGGCCGCTGCGGAGGTCGCCGAGCGCGCCGGCACCATCTCGTTGCAGACCCACCAGACGATCGCGGGGGTCATCGAGAACATGGCGTACCTGCCGTGCCCCCACTGCGGGGAGCACATCGAGGTCTTCGGCTCCGGTGGCGGTGCGCAGGTGGCCGAGGCGTTGACCCGCGCTACCGGCGCCCAGGTGCCGCTCCTGGGTCAGGTGCCGCTCGACGTGCGGCTGCGCGAGGGCGGCGACGTCGGCATGCCTCTGGTCCGTAGCGACCCGACCGCCGCGGCGTCGACGGAGCTCACCGGGATCGCCCTTCGCCTCGGCCGCCGCGAGCGCGGACTGCTCGGCATGTCCCTGGGGCTGTCACCGGCCGGACGCTGACCGTCGGGTCAGGTGGTGTCGGCGTCGTAGCCGGTGGTGGGTCGCGGTGCCGGACCCTCCGACGACGGGGTGTCCCCCGGCTGGGCCTCGGCGGCCGGGCCGCGCGCCCGCCCTCGGCCGCGCCTGCTCGTCGGGCCACCCTCGCCCGTATCGCTGCCGGTCGAGGTCACGTCCTCGTCGTCGTCGAGCACGTCGAGGAAGTTCTTCTTGACGAAGGTACGCGGGTTCAGGTCACCGAGGTCCTTCAGCTCGGTGACCTCGGGGCCGAGCGCGTCGGTCAGCTCGCGCTTGGCGCCGCTGGCCATGGACCGAAGCTCGCGAAGCATGCGCGCTGCGTCGGCCGCCACCTTCGGCAGCTTGTCGGGGCCGAAGATGAGCAGGGCCAGTACGCCGAGTGCGACGAGCTCGAAGAAGCCGATGTCGAACACGTCGGCCCCAATCTGTCGTCGAACCCGGTCGAACCCCTCAGGGTACGCATCGGCGCCGCCGCTCAGCCCTCCGAGGCCTGCAGGGTCACGGTGAAGTCACGAGTGTCGCCGTCGCGACGCACCGACAAGGTGACCTCGTCGCCGGGGAGGAAGGTCCGGATCGCCACCACGAACTCCTCGTAGGTGGCCACCGGCTGCCCGTCCACCTCCACGATCACGTCGCCCGGCCGCAGTCCGGCCAGTGCGGCCGGGCCCCCGGCGACCAGTGGCTCGCGACCGTCGACCGGGGCCGGCAGGATCCGTGCGCCGGGGCCCGGGTAGGTGAGGTCGAGGTTCACTCCCACGATCGGGTACTCAGCCGTTCCGTCGGCGATCAGCTCCTCGGCGATCCGACGGGCCTGGTTGATCGGGATCGCGAACCCCAGCCCGATGCTCCCGGCCTGCCCTCCGGTACCCAGGGAGGCGATGGCACTGTTGACGCCGACCACCCGCCCGCGGGCGTCGACCAGCGGGCCTCCGGAGTTGCCGGGGTTGATCGCCGCGTCGGTCTGGATGGCGCTGATGTAGGACACGTCGCCTGCGGTGTCTCCCGCCGTGACGGGTCGGTCCAGCGCGCTCACGATGCCGGTGGTGACGGTCCCGGACAGACCCAGCGGGGAGCCGACGGCGACCACCGGGTCACCGACCACCAGGGAGTCGGAGTTGCCCAGCGTCGCGGTGGGCAGGTCCTTGACCCTGACCCGGAGCACGGCCAGGTCGTAGGTCGGGGTACGCCCCACGATCTTGGCCCTGGTCGACGTCCCGTCGCTGAACGTGACCTCGATCGTGCCGCCCCGCGCCGCAGCGGCGATCACGTGGTTGTTGGTCAGCAGGTAGCCGTCGCCACGGACGACGAAGCCGGACCCCGTGCCCCCGGAGCCGGTCGCGTCGGTGGCCGAGATGGAGACGACCGTGGGCAGGACCGCTGCGGCGATGCCCGCCACGGACCCCCGGTCACGGGCGAGGTTCTCGACCGGCGTCCGGCCCAGCGAGGTGCCCGGGTCGGTCAGTCGGCTGTCCGCACGGTCCGCTGCCACGTAGCCCACCACCCCGCCGAGCAGCCCCGCCAGCACCCCGACCACCGCCACCAGGACGAGCGTGGCCGACGTCCCGAGCCCTTTCCGGCCAGGACGACCCGAGCCCGGGGCGCGTCCGACGCTGTCGACCGTCTCGGCCGGCGACGCGGGGGACGTGGCCCACGGTGCGGCGAACGGATCGTCGGTCCGGACCGGAAAGGGCGTCGTCGACGCCTCGGGCGGCGCCGACCACGCGTCACGGTCGGGGGCCGGTTCGTCGATGCCGCGGGGGTCGGGCGGCTCGGGGCTGGACATCAATGCTCCTGGGGGTCGAGCCTCGGGGCGGCGGAAGGACCGCGGGTCGAGGTCGCTGGAACGTGGGCCGACGCGCCACGGTAGCGAGACCCGGCGGACCGGGTCAGGGCAGGGAGCCGGTCGCGGTGGTCAGCTCGGCCGCCACCGGCAGGACCCACGGCGGGCTCGGTGCCGGCTTGGGCGCCGCCGTGAACGCGGCGGGGAGTCCCGAGACGGCTATCGGCACCTGGGTTGTGCGCCGCGCGACGGGCTCCGTCGGCGCGGTCACGCCGCGCAGCGGTGCGACTGCGGAGACCAGGCTGAACACCGGTCGGTCCGTCGGCTGCGGGGTCAGGTCATCGAGCGGCCCAGGCAGGGACCCACTGCTCCCCACCGCCTGCGTCACCCCGTCCGACCGGGTCGCCGCCGCGACGGTCACCGCAGGCCGCTGCTCCGCCGCCCCCGCGAGACCCTGGGCTGCCACGAGTCCCGTCGCCGGGGCACTGGTGGCACCGACGATCAGGACCGCGGCCGCAGTGGCACTCACGCCCGACAGCGCCGCGAGAGCCCGGGCCGACGAGCGTCCGGCTCGGGTGGCGGGAACGGCTACCGGCAGGGGGCTCGAGGGCGCAAGCGGCGCGAGCGGCGCAAGCGGCGCCAGCACGGAGGCGGCCGCCGGCACCCGGTCGTCGGTGGCTGCGCCCGGCACGGTCAGCAGGGCCGCGGTGAGCGCGACACCCATCTCCGGCTGGGCCAGCCGGGCCACGAACGCTTTGGCCTCCCGCTCACCGTCGACCACCGACCGGCAGGCCGGGCACAACGCCACGTGCCCCAACCACCGCTCGTGCTCGCGCGGAGTGAGCGCCCCGTCGACCAACGCGCTGGCCTTGTCCCCCAGGTGCTCCTCGGGACCGCCCGGGCGCAGCGTGCGGCTCATACCGAGTCACCGACCCGGGTCGACCTGGGTGTCGCCGCGGGGGCGAGCGGGCGCCGGTGGGCCAGCGTCTCACGCAGCTGCGTGCGCCCGCGGTGGATCCGGCTGCGGACCGTGCCCAGCTTCACGTCGAGCGTCGCCGCGATCTCCTCGTAGGAGAGGCCCTCGATGTCGCACAGGACGACGGCGGCTCGGAAGTCGGGCGGCAGGGCGGCCAGCGCCCCCTGGACCTCGTCGTCGAGCCGGGTCAGGTCGTAGGCGTCGGCGGCCGAAGGCTCGCGTCCGGCGATCCGGTCGTCACCGTCCTCGGGCAGCGGCGTGAACCGGATGCGCTGACGGCGTCGCGCCTGGTCGAGGAACAGGTTGGTGGTGATCCGGTGCAGCCAGCCCTCGAAGTTGCCGGGGGTGTACTGGGCCAGGGAGCGGAAGACCCGGACGAACACCTCCTGGGTGAGGTCCTCGGCGTCGTGCTTGTTCCCGGTGAGCCGGTAGGCCAGCCGGTAGACCCGGGGCGAGTGCTCGGCGACGACGTCGTGCCACGACGGCGGCTGCCACGCAGCCTCACCGTCGGTGAAGCCAGCCGTGGTGGGCATGGCCCCTCCTCACGTCGTCGGCGCTGACCTGAAGGTCAGACGTTCGATCCGGTCGAACAGTTCCCGGTCCGATGGGGCCACGGTGGGCGGTCGCCCACGGTCTAGGCTTCGTTCAACACCCGAGCAGGAGGCGACCATTCCCACCGACGCCAGCTGGGCGTACGCGCAGGCGTACGTGCCCGAGGACGACGTGCTACGCACCGCTCGGCAGCGTGCCGACGAGGTCGGCTGCCGACCCGTCGACCCGGGAACCGGTGCCGCCCTGCGGCTCCTGGCCGCCCTGGTCGGTGCCCGCGCGGTGGTCGAGGTCGGAACCGGTACCGGGGTGTCGGGGCTGTGGTTGCTGCGCGGCATGCGCGACGACGGAATCCTGACCACGGTCGAGGGCGAGACCGAGCACAGCCGCCTGGCCCGCGAGACCTTCGTCGCAGCCGGGGTCGCCCCACAGCGCACCCGGCTGATCACCGGACGCGCCCTGGAGGTCCTGCCCCGCCTGGCCGACGACAGCTACGACCTCGCGTTCTTCGACGGGCCCAAGGACGAGTACCCCAGCGACCTGACCGAGGCTCACCGGCTGCTGCGCGCGGGCGGGGTCGTGGCGTTCGACGACGCGCTGTGGAACGACCGGGTGGCTGACCCGGCCCAACGAGACCCGGCCACGGTCGCCATGCGCTCGCTCGTCACCGACCTGCGCGACGACGAGCGGTGGCTGCCGTTGCTGCTTCCGGTCGGTCAGGGCCTCCTGGTGGCCCGCAAGCGGGGCTGATCCACCGTGCTCAGCCCGGACCCGCTCCGGCGGTGAAGCCGGCGCCGCCCTCGGCGACGGCCACCACCTCGAACGTCTCGTACACAACGGGCGAGGAGCCGATCATCACCGTTCCCGGGGCGCTGTCGGCGCCGGCCCGGAAGGTGAGCAGGAACTCGTCACGGGCGTGCGCGGTGTCCCAGACGTAGGTCCCTTCGAACCACTCCCCCGGCACCATCCGCCAGGTCTTGAACGACAGCCCCGGCATGCCGGTGAACCGGGCCAGCGACTGGTCGCGCACGTAGTCGCGCAGCTCCTGGACGACGGCAGGGTCGACGTCGCGCAGGGACCACCGCACCGAGAGTCCGTACATCAGGCACCGGCTCCTGTCCCGGGTCGACTCAGCCAGTCGAGCAGCAGGCGCACCCCATAGCCGGTGCCCCCCTTGCTGGTCTCGTCGCTGTCGGCCTCGGCCCTCGCCGGTCCGGCGATGTCGAGGTGCGCCCACGGCACACCGTGGGTGAAGGCCTGGAGGAACAACGCCGCGGTGATCGAGCCGCCGGAGACCTTCGGGTCGCGGGCGATGTGCGAGAGGTCGGCCACCGGCGACTCGAGAGTGGCCCGGTAGTCGTCGACCAGCGGCATCCGCCACAGTCGCTCGCCGGTGCAGGCGGCCGCCGATGCCAGCGCGTCGCCCAGGCGGGAGTCGTCGGCGTACAGCGCAGCGTGCCCGCGGCCCAGACCGACCGATGCCGCCCCGGTGAGGGTGGCGAGGTCGACCACGGCGGCTGGTCGGTCCGCACCCGTGGTCGCCCAGCCGAGGGCGTCGGCGAGGACGAGGCGGCCCTCGGCGTCGGTGTTCAAGACCTCGATCGTGGTTCCGTCGTAGGAGGTCACGACGTCGCCAGGACGGACCGCCGAGCCGGACGGCATGTTCTCGGCCAGGGCCAGCACCCCGGTGACCGCGACCGGTGAGTCGAGAGCCGGCAGCGCGGCCATGACCGACAGGACCGCCGCCGCACCGGCCATGTCGGTCTTCATGGTCGTCATCGCGTCGGCCGGCTTCAGCGACAACCCGCCCGAGTCGAAGGTGATGCCCTTGCCGACGAGGACGACCCGGCGCTCGCCGGTCGCCCGCCTCGTGCGGCCACGCCGCGGTCGGTAGTCCAGGCGGACGAGCACGGGCGGGCGGGTCGAGCCGCTGCCCACCGCCAGCAGGGCTCCGAAGCCCTGACGTCGCAGCGCATCCGCGTCCAGGACGGTGACCCGGAGCCCAGCCTCCTCACCGGCCCGCCGGGCCTGGCGCGCGAGCCACTGGGGGGACTTGCGGTTCGCCGGGGTGTTGGTGAGGTCCCGCGCTCGGTGGACGGCACGCACGACGACTCCTGCGCGCGTCACAGCCTCCTCTGCGGACGGAGGGTCCCACTGCGCTGCGTCGGCGTGGACGTCGACCCGCCGGACCGGCTTGGGCGGCGCCGACGTCTTCTCGGTGAACGTGTAGGCAGCGAGCCCGGCGCCCTCGGCCACGGCGGCGATGTCACCCGACGTCCGCTGGCCCAGGTCGACCGCCAACGACCGCTGCCCCTGCGCGCGGCGCGCGACCGCAGCCGCAGCGGCTCGCAGGTCGGTGGTCGACGACCCACCCACCCCGACCAGGAGCAGGGAGCGGGTCCGTCCGCTGCCCACGAGGGGGATCTCGGTCACCTCGCCGGCCCGACCGGTCGCTTCGGCCCGGTCCAGGTGGGCCGGGAGGTCGACTGGCCACTGCCCGCCGGGGACGACGACCTGCGGCCCGGAGTCCGTGCCGGGCCGCACGCCGAGGGCGACCACCTCAGACGTCGACAGGGCGGACTCCAGCGGGCGGGAGACCGCCCGCAGCACCGGCCCGGTCATGCCGCGGCCCCGGGTCCAGAATCCGCACCCGGGGCCGACATGGGGCCGACGTCAGCCGGCAACGGCGATCAGCTGGTCACCGAGGCTCTTGGCCTCCTCGGCGTTGAGCTCGACGACGAGACGGCCGCCGCCCTCGAGCGGAACGCGCATGACGATGCCCCGGCCCTCCTTGGTCACCTCGAGTGGGCCGTCGCCCGTACGCGGCTTCATGGCCGCCATGTCGTTCCCCTTCCTGCTGCGAACCTGCGTCGCGTGCGCGACCTGGGAGCACGCCCGGTCGCGTGACTTCGCACCATTATCGCCCATGGCCCCTGGCGTGCTCACGGCCGACGTCCTCGGCCAGCTTCAGCAGGCTGTGCCGGACCCCCGCACCGAACACCGGCGCCACCAGCGGCCACCCCAGCCGACCGAGCCGGCCCAGGGGCAAGTCGAGGATCTCCGACCACACGAACCTGCTCCTGCCCCTCGGCAGACGCAGCACCTCGAAGACCCCGTCGCCGCGGACCACACGGCCGGTGTGACGGACCACGCAGCGCCGAGGCGGGTCCCACTCGGTGATGACCATGGTGTCCAGGAACCCGACCCTGCCCAGGCCGGTGAACGCCTCGATCCCGCCCCCTTCGCCCACCCCACCGGCAGCCGTGGAGCGCACCGTGGTGCCGAGCATCCACTGGGACTGGCGTGGCCAGTCGGTGACGGCGGCCCAGACCGCCTCGGGCGGTGCGTCCACGTCGACGGCGACGGTGACCTCCGCGCTCACGGCGACGTCTCGGGGGGAGGGCTCTGCAGCCGCTCGATCAGTGCGTCGCGTTCGGTGAGCTGTTCGGCGAGTCGGTCGAGCACCTCGTCCACGTCGTCCATCCGGTACCCGCGGAACGCCTGGGGCAGCCGCAGCGCGTCGACGTCCGCGGCCACGACGGACCGGTCGGACGGGAGGTCGGCGGCGCGACGGTCGGGCGGGGCCTCGCTCCCCGACGTGCCGTGGCCCAACGCCACCAGGACGACCGCGACGACGAGGGCCAGGGCGACGAACAGCCACAGGTACAACACGCGCGAACCCCTCCCACACACCGGGTGGCCGAACCGGCCCTGATGCGATCGTGTCACGCTGAGCCATGCCATGGCGCCTGGGCACCCGCACCTTCGACGACGACCTGGTCGTGATGGCGATTGTGAACCGGACACCCGACTCGTTCTTCGACCGCGGGGCGACCTTCTCCGACGACGCCGCCATGGCAGCCGTCGGCCGCGCGGTGGCCGCGGGTGCGGACATCATCGACGTCGGAGGGGTCAAGGCCGGGCCCGGCGACCCGGTGGACACCCCGGAGGAGATCCGTCGGGTCGTGCCGTTCGTCCGCGCGGTCCGCGCGGAGCACCCCTCGACCGTGATCAGCGTCGACACGTGGCGGGCGGAAGTCGCTTCGGCCGCCTGTGAGGCGGGGGCCGACCTTGTCAACGACGCCTGGGGCGGCCACGACCCCGAGCTGGCTGCGGTCGCTGCTGCGTTCGGCGTCGGGTTGGTCTGCACGCACACCGGGGGGGCCACCCCACGGACCAGACCGCACCGCGTGACCTATGAGAACCCGATGGTCGACGTCGTGGCGTGGGTCGAGCGGGAGACGACGCGGGTCCTGGGCCTCGGTGTCCGGCCCGACGGCCTCGTGGTCGACCCCGGGCACGACTTCGGCAAGAACACCCGGCACTCGCTGGCCGTCACCCGCGACCTGTCACAGCTGGTCGCGCTCGGCTGGCCGGTGCTGGTGTCCTTGTCGAACAAGGACTTCGTGGGCGAGGCGCTGGACCGCCCGGTCGACCAGCGCCTCGTCGGCACGCTGGCGACGACGGCGGTGAGCGCGTGGCTCGGTGCGCGGGTGTTCCGCGCCCATGACGTGGGTCGGACCCGTGAGGTGCTGGACATGGTCGCCTCGATCCGCGGGGACCGCCCGCCTGCGGTGTCGCGCCGTGGCCTGGCCTGAGGTCACGCCGGGGAGGCCTTCAGGTCGGACAGGGCCGGGCGCACCTTGGGCGTCAGCACGATGGCGGCGAGGGCGAGGAACAGCGTCGGCAGCTGGAGGACCCCGATCGCGAGCCCGACCCCGATCTGGTCGGCCAGGCGACCGGCCAGCAGCGCGACCAGCGCCTGGCCGCCCATGAGCAGCACCTGGACCATCGAGAAGACCGAGGCGCGGACCTGAAGGCTCATCTCGCGGACGGCGACGACGTAGGTCAGAGCGCCCGGTGCGCTGACCACGCCCAGGGCGATGTACCCGGCCAGTCCGACGAAGACACCGGGTGCGACGCTGAACAGCAGGAGAGCCACGGCGGCGCCGAGCCCGAGTGTGGTCGCCACGATCCGCAGCAGGGTGGCGCTGTCGTAGTGCCTGGGCATGACCAGCGCGGCGACGGCAGCGACCGACGTCGTCGCCGCTGCGAACACCCCCGACATCCCGGCGTGCCCGATGTCGCCGGCGTAGACGACGACCAGTGCCTCACCGGCCATGATCGTGCTGGCGCTCACCACGGCCAGGGCCACGGTGCGTCGCAGCAGGGGCTGGCGCCGCAGCGCCCGCAGCCCGTCGACGACGAGCGAGCCGGCCGACGACGTGACGCCGGCGATCGGCGGCATGCTCGGGATGCCCATCAGCAGCATGGCCGACAGCATGTAGCTGACCGCGTTGAGCCACAGCGCCGCTTCGACCTGGATGGTGGCCAGGACGAGCCCGCCCAGCAGGAACCCCACCGTGTTCGCCGCCTGCTGGGTCGACTGGAAGAGGACCAGCGCGTCGTCCAGCGTCGTCTCGTCGGGGGCGTACTCGGGGACCACCGCACTGCGCGTCGCCTCGTACACGGGAGTGGGCAGCGCTGACACGAAGACCACGAGCAGCAACAGCCACGGGGGAAGCCCGTCGATCAGCAGGACGGGGATGATCGCGCTGCGCAGCAGGTCGGCACCGATCAGCAGCTGGCGCGGGGGCAGCTTGGCGCACAGGGCGGTGAGCCAGGGGGACAACAGGTACGGCAGGTACAGCGCCGTGACGCTCGCTGCCGCGTAGACGGCCTTGTCGGTGACCTGGTAGAGCAGTGCAGCGACACCGAGGAGGCCCACCCAGTCGCCGACCTCCGAGACCATCTGGGAGAACCAGAACCGCCGAAGTGAGGGGTCCCGGCCGACCTCGAGCGCGGCGCGCAGCCGTGCACCGACCACCGCCGCTGCCTTGGCCCGCGGCGGGTCGGGCGACTCCTGTCCGCTCGGGTCCGGACCCACCGAGGGTCTATCGGCTCACCGGGTCACCGCCCTGAGCCTCAGATCCCCATCAACGGACCACCCGCCGCCGCCCGCTCGGCAACCTCCTTGTCCAAGACGGCCTCCAGCTCGTCCTGACGGACCGAGTCACGGTCCAGCTCGGCCTTGCGGATCAGGGCGACTGCCTCGTCGACGTCGTCGGTGAGGTGCATGAGGTGAGTGTCGTGGGGTGACGCCTTGCCGTCGGCGACCACGGTCCCGTCGAGCCAGTCGAGCAGCCCCTGCCAGTAGGACCGGCCCACGAGCACCAGCGGGAACGCCGTGACCTTCTGGGTCTGGACGAGCGTGAGTGCTTCGAAGAGCTCGTCGAGGGTGCCGAAACCGCCGGGCAGGACGACGAACCCCCTGGCGTACTTGACGAACATGGTCTTGCGGGCGAAGAAGTACCGGAAGTTGATCCCGATGTCGACGAACGGGTTGAGCCCCTGCTCGAAGGGGAGCTCGATCCCCAGCCCGACCGACACCCCGCCGGCCTCGGAGGCCCCCTTGTTGGCGGCCTCCATGACCCCGGGACCCCCGCCGGTGATGACGGCGTAGCCGGCAGCCACCAGGGCGGCACCCACCTGCTCGGCGAGGGCGTACTCCGGTGAGTCACGGGCGGCCCGGGCACTCCCGAAGACGCTGACCGCCGGGCCGAGCTCGGCCAGCAGCCCGAACCCCTCGACGAACTCCGCCTGGATGCGCAGGACCCGCCACGGGTCGGTGTGGACCCAGTCGGAGGGGCCACGGGAGTCCAGCAGCCGCTGGTCGGTCGTGCTGCGCTGCACCTGGCCGCGCCGCAGCACCACCGGTCCCCGGTGCCGCTCGCCGGGGACTCGCCCGGTTTCGTCAGTGGTCATCTGGCCGAGGGTAACGGCGCCGGTGGAACGGGTCGGGTCGCCTGGCGGTCGCCCGGGGGAATAGGAGGAGAAAGTTGACTGTTCAACTGAACGTTCAACGATTTCTTCTCACCAGCCAAGGAGCTCCGATGACCACCACGACCACCGAGACCACTCTGGCCGCGACGACCGGCACCTGGCAGATCGACCCCAGCCACACCAGGCTCGGGTTCGCCACCAAGCACGCAATGGTGACCACGGTCCGCGGCCAGTTCGACGTCTTCTCCGGCTCGCTGGTCCTGGACGGCGACGACCCCTCCCGTTCCAGCGCCACCGTGTCGATCGACGCGTCGAGCTTCGCCTCCGGCAACGAGGACCGCGACACCCACGTCCGCTCGGCGGACTTCCTCGACGTCGAGGCCCACCCGACCCTGACCTTCACCGCCACCTCCGTGCGCGCCTCCGGCGTCGACACCTTCGTCATGGTGGGTGACCTCACCATCCGCGGGACCACCCGTGCGGTCGAGATCACCGCCGAGCTCGAGGGGGTCAGCACCGACCCGTTCGGCAACGAGCGGATCGGCTTCACCGGGACCACGCGGATCAGTCGCAAGGACTTCGGCCTGACCTGGAACGTCGCCCTGGAGGCCGGCGGGGTCCTGGTCAGCGACAAGGTGACGATCACCCTGGACGTGTCGGCGGTCAGGCAGGGCTGACCCGCAGCGGGGGCTGGGCCGTCAGCCAGGCGCGCAGGCGTGACTCGACGTCTGCGACCTGGTCGACGGCCACGTGCTCGCCCGGGGTGTGCGACACCGACGGGTCCCCCGGCCCGTAGTTGACCGCCGGCACGCCCAGGGCGCTGAAGCGCGCCACGTCGGTCCAGCCGAACTTCGCCCGGGGTGTCCCCCCGATGGCGGTCAGCAGCTGCTGGGCCACCGCGTGGTCCAGACCCGGGCGGGCTGCCGGTGAGGAGTCGGTGACGGCCACGGCGTAGCCCTGGAACAGGTCGCGCAGGAAGTCCTCTGCCTCGCGCTCGGAGCGATCGGGGGCGAACCGGTAGTTGACGGTGACGACGCACTCGTCGGGGACCACGTTGCCGGCCACCCCACCACGGATCCCGACGGCGTTGATCCCTTCGCGAAACTGCAGTCCGTCGACGACGGGTTCGCGAGGGGTCACCGACCGCAGCAGGTCGAGCACCGGCGCCGCCGCGTGGATCGCGTTGCTGCCCAACCACGAGCGGGCACTGTGCGCCCGGCGTCCGGTCACCGTGACGTCCATCCGCATGGAGCCCTGGCACCCCCCCTCGAGCACCCCGTCGGTCGGCTCCAGCAGCACCGCGAAGTCGGCCCTCAGCCACTCCGGCTTCGTGCGGCTCAGCCGGAGCAGGCCGTTGCGCTCGGCCTCGACCTCCTCGCCGTCGTAGAACACGTAGGTGAGGTCGCGCGGGCCGTCGCCGAGCGTGGCCGCCAGCCGGAGCATGACCGCCACCCCACTCTTCATGTCGGCACTGCCCAGGCCGTACAGCTGGTCGGCGACCCGACGCGAGGGCAGGTTGTCCGCGGGCGGCACGGTGTCGAGGTGGCCGGCCAGCACCACCCGCTCCGCACGGCCCAGGGCCGTGCGCGCCACGACGGCGTCGCCGTCACGGTCGACCGTGAGGTCGGTGCGCGCGCGCAGCGCCTGCTCCACCAGGTCGGTCAGCGCGGTCTCGTGACCGGACTCGGAGTAGACGTCGACCAGGGCCGCGGTGAGCGAGACGACGTCCTGGGACAGGTCGAGAGGGGTCACGTCGGTACCGTAGCCGGGTGACTTCTCCGACCTCGACGCCCCGAGCCGCGCACGGTTTCGGCATCGCGACCCTGACCGACGGAGCCGGCGACGCCGGCCGGGTGCTCGACGTCTGGTTCCCCAGGGTCGGCCTCGGCTGGGACCAAGCGCTCGGAGATCGGCTCGGCCTGGACTCCACGGGCACCCACGTCCTGCGGGCGAGTCACGCCGACGAGCTCTTCGAGACATCGGGGCCACTGCCCCTGGGTCCCGACCCCGCCCGCGCGGTGACCCAGCACCTGGTGGCGGTGCGGCTGCCGGACCTCGACGCTCCCCCAGTCGACGCGTACGACGTGTACCTGCGGCTGCACCTGCTGTCCCACCGACTGGTGCAGCCGCGCCAGGTCAACCTGGACGGTCTCTTCGGGCTGTTGAGCAACGTCGTCTGGACGAACCACGGGCCCTGCGCGGTCGACTCCTTCGAGACGGTACGGATGCGCCTCCGGGCGCGCGGCCCGGTCACGGTCCACGGGGTCGACAAGTTCCCGCGGATGGTCGACTACGTCGTCCCCACGGGCGTGCGGATCGCCGACGCCGACCGCGTGCGCCTCGGTGCGCACCTGGCCGAGGGCACCACGGTGATGCACGAGGGATTCGTCAACTTCAATGCCGGCACCCTCGGTGCCTCGATGGTCGAGGGTCGGATCAGTGCCGGAGTGGTGGTCGCCGACGGCTCCGACATCGGGGGCGGAGCCTCGATCATGGGCACCCTGTCCGGTGGCGGGACCCAGGTCATCTCGATCGGCCGGCGCTGCCTCGTCGGGGCCAACGCAGGTGTGGGCATCTCGCTCGGCGACGACTGCGTCGTCGAGGCCGGGCTGTACGTCACGGCGGGCACCAAGGTGGCCACCCCGGACGGCGGGGTCGTGAAGGCCCGCGACCTGTCCGGGCGCGCCGGACTGCTGTTCCGCCGCAACTCGACCACCGGCGCGGTCGAGGTGGTGGCCCGGTCGACCACGTGGGGCGCGTTCGACGCCGCCCTGCACGCCAACACCTGACCCCGCCGCACCCACGGTCAGGCCCACGAGCAGGGCCCACGATCAGGTTTGCTGGTCGCCGGCACGCTTTGCGGGTGGCCCACGGCCAGCAAAGCCACGCGAAGACCAGCAAAGGCTCCGGCGCGCCGTCGATTTGGGGACGGCGCCCGCCCTCCCGCACACTTCTTGGGTGACCACAAGCGCCCCACCCCGCCGTCGCGGGCTGCTCGGACTCGGTGTCAGCGCCCTCGCGCTGGTGACCGTGCTCGGCGTCGTGGGCGCGGCGCTGGTGTGGTGGAACGGCGGCATCGGTCCCCTGGTCGGTCGCGAGCAGTGCACCGTGAGCGCCGACGGCGACCAGGTCACCTTGGCCCCCGAGCAGGCGGGCAATGCCTCGACCATCACCCTGGAGGCCGTGCGCCGGGGCCTGCCCCAGCGGGCGGTCACCGTGGCGCTCGCGACGGCGTACCAGGAGTCCGACCTGTTCAACCTGCCTCACGGCGACCGCGACAGCGCCGGGCTGTTCCAGCAGCGTCCCTCGCAGGGGTGGGGCTCGTTCGAGCAGATCACCGACCCCCAGTACAGCGCGAGCCGGTTCTACGAGGCCCTGGTGCAGGTGCCGAACTGGCAGGAGCTGGCCGTCACCCAGGCGGCGCAGGCGGTCCAGCGCAGCGCCTTCCCCGATGCCTACCAGCAGCACGCCGACGAGGCGAAGGTGCTCGCCGCGGCGTTCACCGGCGACGAGGCTGCCTCGGTCACCTGCACGGTCCGCGCCGAGACCGTGTCGGTGCAGCGCGAGCAGGACAGCGGTCTGACCCCGCGGGCCGAGCGGCTCCGCGGGGCCATCACGGCATCGTTCGGCGATCTGCCCATGGGTGGGTTCGCCCCAGGAGGCGTCAAGCGCGCGAACCCCTCCGCGCACAACGACGGGCGCGCCCTCGACGTGTTCTTCCGGCCGTACGACGACCCCGACCAACGCCGCAGTGGCTGGGTGCTCGCGCACTGGCTGGTCGCCCACGCCGACGAGCTCGACCTGGCCGTGGTCATCTTCGACGACCACATCTGGTCCACCGCCCGCTCTCCTGAGGGCTGGCGTGCCTACACGTCACCCTTCGGGAACCCCAAGGACCCGGTCAACCGCCACCTCGACCACGTGCACGTCGACGTCGTCGAGGGGGTCAGCTGAGCAGACGCTGCGCGCCCGCCTCGACCGAGTGGTCGGTCGCGGTCAGGGCCACTCGCACGTGCTCGGCCCCGGCCACGCCGTAGAACGTCCCTGGCGCGACCAGGACGCCGCGGTCGGCCAACCAGGCCACCGTGTCCCAGCACGGCTCCCCCCGGGTGGCCCACAGGTACAGACCCGCCTCACTGTGGTCGATCCGGAACCCGGCCTCGACCAGCGCGGCCCCTAGGAGCTCGCGTCGCGCCCGGTACAGCGAGCGCTGCACCCGCACGTGGTCATCGTCGTCGAGGGCTGCCGTCATTGCGGCCTGCACCGGGGCCGGCATCATCAGCCCCGCGTGCTTGCGCACCTCCAGCATCGAGGCGACCAGGGTCGGGTCGCCCGTCACGAACCCCGCCCGGTAGCCGGCGAGGTTGGACCGCTTGGACAGCGAGTGGACGGCGAGCAGCCCGTCCATCGACCCCCCGCACACGTCCGGGTGCAGCAGCGAGACGGGGGCGGCGTCCCACCCCAGCTCGACGTAGCACTCGTCGCTGACGACGACGGCGCCACGCTCACGCGCCCACGCGACCACCTTGCGCAGGTGCTCGGCCGGCAGCACCCGCCCGGTCGGGTTGGACGGCGAGTTGACCCAGACCACCGAGACGGCCGCGGGTCCGAGGGCGACGAGCGAGTCACTCACCGCCACACTGGCTCCGGCCAGCCGAGCGCCCACGTCGTACGTCGGGTAGGCCAGCTCGGGCACCACCACCGTGTCCGACGGCCCCAGGCCCAGCAGCGACGGCGCCGACGCCACGAACTCCTTGCTGCCGATCACCGGCAGCACGGCATCACGGTCGATGCCGACGACGCCCAGCCGGCGGCGAAGCCATCCCACGGCCGCCTCGCGCAGGGCGCCGGTTCCGTGCGTCGACGGGTAGCCGGGCCGGTCGGAGGCGGCGCACAGCGCTGCTTGCACCACCTCGGGCACCGGGTCGACCGGCGTGCCGATCGACAGGTCGACGAGCCCACCGGGATGGGCCCGCGCCCGGTCGCCGTAGGGCGCCAGGGTGTCCCAGGGGAAGACGGGCAGCTGGTGCGGACGCACCGTCAGTGGTCGCCACCCTGCGGCGGCACGGCCATGACGACGGGGTGGTCCTTCTCGATCTTGCCGGTCTTGGCGGCGCCGCCGGGGGAGCCGAGGTCGTCGAAGAACTCGACGTTGGCCTTGTAGAAGTCCTTCCACTGCTCGGGAAGGTCGTCCTCGTAGAAGATCGCCTCGACCGGGCACACCGGCTCGCAGGCTCCGCAGTCGACGCACTCGTCGGGCTGGATGTAGAGCATCCGTCCGCCCTCGTAGATGCAGTCGACCGGGCACTCCTCGACGCACCCCTTGTCGAGGATGTCGACGCACGGCTGAGCGATGACGTAGGTCACGATCTCCTCCTGGACTTTGGCCCACCTAGTATCACGGATGTTGGCGTCGGATCACCGAACGGGGGTAGGCGTGCCTCACTTCGGACCGGCCGACGTGGGGTCCCGGGTGTCGGTCCGGGTCCACGCACCGGACGTCGTCGAACCCGACGGCCGGCCCCGGTTCCGCGACGTCGTGGGCACGCTGGTCGCCCTGGACGACCTGGTCTGGCGGGTCCGCAGGCGCGACGGTTCGGAGGTGACGATCACCCCCGGTTCCGTGGTGGCGGCGCGGACCGTCCCCGACACGCCGACCCGACTGCGCCGAGCGGTCGACGTCGACCCGGCCACACTCGAGCGGATCGCGGCCGAAGGGTGGCAACCGCTGGAGTCCGAGCAGCTGGGGGGCTGGGTCCTTCGTGCTGCGAACGGTTTCACCGGGCGGGCCAACTCGACCCTGGCGCTGGCCGACCCGGGCTGCGACTGGCCGACGGCGCTCGAGCAGGTCGCCCAGTGGTACCGCGCGCGGCGGCTGGTCCCGACGGTGCAGGTTGCCCTTCCGTGGGCGCAGACGCTGGACGATCGGCTCGCCGCTGCCGGCTGGGTGGCCGAGTCCCCGGTGCTCGTCCAGGTGGTCGACATCGCGGCCGCGCTCATCGGGCACGAGCCCAGCGGCACCCTGCCCACGGTCACGTTCTCCGATCACCCCAGCCGCGACTGGACGTCGGTGTACCGCTATGCGGGTGCCCCGCTGCCGACCGGAGCGCAGGAGGTCCTCACCCGGGCCGAGCACCCAGTGTTCGCCTTGGTGACGGTCCCCGATGACCCGCCCACCCCCGTGGCGATCGCGCGCGGTGCACTGACGCCGAGCTGGCTCGGGATCACGGCGGTCGACGTGGCCGAGGCCTTCCGCAGACGCGGGCTGGGCCGCCACGTCGTGCTCGGGCTCCTGGGCCACGCCCAGCGCCACGGCGCGCGCTTCGCCTACCTCCAGGTCGCCGAGGACAACGTCGCGGCGCGGGCCCTCTACGCACAGCTCGGGTTCGTGGACCACCACCGCTACCACTACCGCCGGCTGTACGACCCTCCGCGATGAGCAGCGAGAGCGCAGCCTTCCGCGACGCCGTCCGCGGCGAGCGACCGGACCTCGGGCTGGCCTGCCTCTTGCTCGCCGCGGACCTGTCCAGCACGAACGGCCGGACCGGGGTCGCGCAGCAGACGGTCGTACGAGGCCTCGCCGCGCTGGACGACCTCGCGGCGCGGGTGCCGGAGTCCGGGGAGGCGTCCTCGCGGCTGCGACGGGCGCTCGGGCACTTCAGCGGCGACGCCAGCGACTACCGCGACCTTCGGGCCAGCCTGCTCCCTGACGTGCTCGACCGTCAGCGAGGGCTGCCCATCCTGCTCAGCGTGGTCTGGCTGGAGGTCGCCCGCCGGGTCTCGATCCCCGCGTACGGGATCGGGCTGCCGGGCCACTTCGTGGTCGGCCTCGGCGACCCGGACGGGTACCACCAGGTCGTCGACCCGTTCGCCGGCGGGCGACTCCTGCGACCGGTCGACGTCGTGGAGCTCGTCGAGCGGGCCACCGGTGCCGCGCCCGAGCCGACCGCTCTGCGGCCCTGGGAGGCGGTAGAGATCCTGCAGCGGATCCTGGCCAACGTGAGGCGCTGGGCCGACCGGCCCGAACGCCTGCCCGTTCGCCGGTGGGCGATCGAGCGGAACCTCGACCTGCCCCGCCACCCCCTCTCCCTTCGCAAGGAGCACGGGACGGTCATGGTCCAGCTCGGTGGGTTCGTCGAGGGAGCTACGGCGCTGGAGGAGTACGCCGACCTCGTGGCGCCGGCCGACCCAGCCGAGGCCGACGAGGTGCGTCGACTGGCGCGCAGCGCGCGCGCCCGGCTCAACTGAGGCGGCGCCACGGCCCTCGCATTCACTAGGGTCGCCCTGTGAGCAGCAGCGTCGGCCGAGCCACCGGGTCCTCTTCGTCCGACCGTCCCGCCAACGCGTTCACCACGGCCGAGGGTGAGGCGCTGCGGGCGCACCACTCCGAGATCGCGGCCACCCACCTGCGCGCGTTGTTCGCCGAGGACCCCGACCGCACAGCGTCCATGACGTTGCAGGTGGCCGATCTCACCATCGACTTCTCGCGGAACCGGGCCACTCCCCACACGATGCAGCTACTCGCGTCGCTTGCCGAACGCGTGGGACTGCGCGAACGGACGCAGGACCTGTTCGCCGGTGCACCGGTCAACGTCAGCGAAGGGCGGGCCGCCTTGCACACGGCCCTGCGGCTGCCCCGCGCTGAGTCTCTACAGGTCGACGGGAGTGACGTCACCTCCGAGGTCCACGCGGTGCTGGACGCCATGGCGTCGTTCGCCGAAGACGTCCGGGAGGGTCGCTGGCGCGGCGCCACCGGCAGCCCGATCAGGACCGTGGTCAACATCGGGATCGGCGGGTCCGACCTCGGGCCACGGATGGCCGTGCAGGCGCTCGACGCCTACGCGCACCCTGACCTGCAGCTGCGCTTCGTGGCCAACGTCGACCCAGGGGCACTCAGCCAGGTCCTGGCCGAGTCCGACCCCGCCAGCACGCTCTTCGTCATCGTGTCCAAGACGTTCACCACGTCAGAGACCCTGGCCAACGCGACACAAGCCCGGGCCTGGCTCGTGGCTGCCCTCGGCGAGACCGCCGTTGCCTCGCACTTCGTCGCCGTGTCGACCGCCGCCGACCTCGTCTCGTCCTTCGGGATCGACCGGGCCAGCATGTTCGGCTTCTGGGACTGGGTCGGCGGCCGGTACTCCGTGGACAGCGCGGTGGGTCTGTCCCTGATGCTGGCGATCGGCCCCCGGCGCTTCGCCGAGATGCTCCACGGCTTCCACGCCGTCGACACCCACTTCGCCGAGACCCCGTACGAACGCAACGCCGTCGCCATGCTCGGGCTGTTCTCGGTGTGGTACCGCAACTACTTCGGCGCCCAGACCAAGGCAGTTCTGCCCTACAGCCAGGCACTGGGGAGGTTCCCCGCCTACCTGCAGCAGCTGGTCATGGAGAGCAACGGCAAGTCGGTGACCACAGCCGGCGAACCCGTCCGCTGGCAGACCGGAGGCGTCGTCTGGGGCGAACCGGGCACCGACGGGCAGCACGCCTTCTTCCAGCTGCTGCACCAGGGAACTGTTCTGGTGCCGTGTGACTTCATCGGGTTCGCCAACCCCCAGCCGGGCCGCGACCTCGGGGACATGCACTCACTGCTGCTGGCCAACTTCATGGCCCAGCCGGCGGCCTTGGCCTTCGGACGGCGAGCCGAGGACCTTGCCGCCCACGACGTACCACCGGCCCTCGTGCCGCATCGAACGATGCCCGGCAACCGCCCCAGCACGGTGATCCTGGCGCCGCAGCTGACCCCGCGGGTGCTCGGGCAGCTGGTCGCTCTGTACGAGCACACGGTGTTCACCGAAGGCGTCGTCTGGAGGATCGACTCGTTCGACCAGTGGGGGGTCGAGCTAGGCAAGCAGATGGCCAGCGGCTTGGTTCCCGCCCTCGCCGACCCGGCTTCCTACCGGGGCGACCCGGCCACCCAGGCGCTGTTGTCGCGCATCGACGCGCTTCGGAACGAGTGACTCATCCGGGCCGATGGCCCGTCACCGACGTGGTCCGTCGAACCTCCCCGATCCATATCCGGCATTAGGTATCACGTTCCGAGCAAGGTCGCTGCCTCCGCTGCTCCCGCCCGCCTAACTCCCGCCGAGTGCGGTCGTCAGGTCGAACCAGGTCGACTGGTCGTCCAGAGGTGCCACGGTGAGGCCTGCGACGGCCTGCTTCAGGTCTGCGAGTTGATTCTCGGGGGCAGAACTGTCGTCGCTGGATACGATCTCGAGTGTTCGGACCAGGTGTCCGGCTTGCAGGCTGACGGCGTTGAAGTTGCTGTAGACGCTGCCGGTCCCCGGTGCGTCGGGCGTGCCGTACCCGTTCAGGCACCCTGCTTGGCCCTGGTACGTGAAGGTCTCGACAAAGCCGCCGTAGCCCCGGCACGCCTGCGGGACTTCGACGCGGCCGACGCTGAACCTGAGGTGTGGGCCGAAGTCCAGGGCAGGCTCCCACCCGTCGATGCCAAAGCTCATGCTCACGGTCGATGCGGCGGGCAGGGATGGAGGGAAGGCGCCGGCGCGGATCGGCACCTGCACGGGCTCACCACCGGCCCGGACCGCGTCGGCGACCTGTACCAGGGCCGACCGCAGCCGCTCCGGTCCCGGGCTCATCCGGTCGGAGTGAGCGGACACGGAGGCCCACGAGTCCGGCGCGTACTCCCAGGTCAGCAGTGCCCGGTAACTGTCGCCGAGGCCGTAGATGCCGAACTCGTCGTAATAGTGGCCCACTGCCCCGTGGATCGTCACTTGCTTTTCCGCTGTTGGGTACCAATCGGTGAACTCCTGGCCCGGTTCGGGAGCCGGTGCCCCTTGGTACCCGACGTGGACCTCCACCACGTCGGCGACATCGGCCCACCGCAGCGTCACGCTCTGGCCCTCGCCGTCGATGCCCCCAACCGGCACCCAGGCCGCTGGGGTCGAACCCGGGAAGAGGTGTGACGTGGAAACCGAGAGCGTGCACGTCCAGCAGCGACGTCGGTGCGACCAGCGGGGCGGTCAGCCCAGGACCGTCCGCCGGTGGCCCTGCCGGTTGCGGCAGTGACTGACGGGTCGGCTGAACGAGGACCAGTGATCCGAAGACCACGACGGCCGCCGTGCCAGCGGCCGCGAGGGCCATCGACACGACGCGGCGACGACGCATGGTGCGGCGTAGTGCAACCTGGCCAGCCGCGGTGTCGGTGCGTGCCGCCGTTGCGTCCAGCAACGCCGCGGTGGACGTCCTGGCCAGCTCGTCGAGGCTCATGCCTGGTCCTCCTCACTCATGGAGAGACGACTCGCTAGCGTGCTGCGAGCGCGACTCAGGTGGACCTTCACAGTGCCGACCGAGCAGCCCATCGTCTCCGCGATGTCGGCGACTTCGAGGTCGTAGATGTAGCGAAGGGCGATTGCCTGAGCCTGGCGTCGGGGAAGTTGCCGCACGTGGGCCCAGAACCTCGCAGCCGGTTCGTCCAAGTCGATCTGGGAAACCGCGCTCGTCCGGGCGCTCAGTCGGACCAGCGCTCGTGCCTCCGCAGCGCGCCGCCGAAGCAGGGAGACAGCGGCGTTCGCGCAGACGCGTCGTACCCACGTCCGGGGATCGTCGTACGTGCTGATCTCGCGCCACCGCCGATAGGCGATGATCATCGCGTCTTGCGCAAGGTCGTCGGCGACCGAAGGCCCGGCCAGCGCCTGGGCGAGCGCGACGAGCCGCGGCATCTCGCGTTCGTAGAACGTGCCGAAGCTGAGGGAGTCGTCGTCACGATGCCCGCCACGGTCGCGTACCGACTCGTGCTCCGGACCGGACGCGACCTCGTCAACCGCCGCGGTGGCCACGGCGAGACGGTCCGTCCTGCTCCTGCGCGACCAGTCGTCCACAGTCGCCTCCGGTTCCCCTGCTCCGTAGTGAGGCTCGGGAGTCAGCCTTGCACCTAACACGCTTTCGGAGGGTCAGCAGGATGACACGGCGTCGCGGGCCGAGCTTTGCTGTGTACCAAACGGACCTTTCGCGAAGCGGAGAATGACCATCGCAGCGGTTGGGGCAGCACCACCCGCATGCAGGAGAGAAGCTCACTGCATGGCGCGGGCGACCCGCGACCGTCCTTGTGCTGACGCGCTATCCGTTTCCTTGGGGTCAGATGTCGTTTTGGGCGTGATCGCCACCCAAACTCGCTGCGTCCTCCACCATGATTGTTGTCGATCATGTCAACCCAGGGGTGTGGCTGAAGCGAGAGTGGGATGTGAGCACTGCCGGAGAGGGTATCGATGCCGACGTTGTGTCGTCTGCTGAGATCTCGTCTTGGCGCTCAGCCAGGATCCGTGAGGCCGAGTCGTTCGAAGTCTTCTATGCGCGTGAATACCCGCGGGTTGCTGCGTTGGCGCGGGTTTTGGCCGGTCCCGAAGGGTCTGAGGATCACGCGCAAGACGCCATGTTGGTGGCGTATCGGCGGTGGCGTGAAGTCGGCCAGATGACTGATCCGGCGATGTGGGTGCGCCGGGTGTGCGCCAACATCGCGACGTCACAGTTGCGGCGCCGGACGGCTGAGGCACGTGCGCTGCTCCGGCTGCGCGGCCGCCGCCACGAACATGCGATGCCGGAGCCGACTGATGAGGAGTTCTGGTCGGCGGTGCGGACGCTGCCGCGGAGGCAGGCACAGGTGGTTGCGCTGCACTACCTGTACGACCTCTCGGTCACTGATGTGGCATTGACATTGGAGATGAGTCAGGGAACGACCAAGACCCATCTGTCACGGGCTCGGGCGAGCCTGGCTGAGACTCTCAGCGAGAGGGGCCAGAGCAGTGAGCGTTGAGGAGCGTGCCCGTGCCGCGGGTCAACAGACGGTGGCGATCTTTGAGACGTCCACGGATGTGGTGCTCGACTACGGCACCTTGATGGACCGTCGCCGGTCACAGCGGCGCAACCGCACCCTGACACTGGCTGCTGCTGTGGTGGTCGCTGCGTTCGCAGTCTTGGTCGCGCAGAACACGCTAACTGCAGATTCGACACCGCAGCCGATGAAGCCGGCACCCGGGCTCGAGATCGGTGCTGTGCCGGTCTGGTACGACGACGCTGGCCTCCACCGCGGCGACCTGGTGGAACAAACCCCAGTAGAGCTGCGCCAATCGGACGAGCTTGGCGTGGATGGTGCACTGGCGCTGGTGCGTACCGGCGCGGTGTACTCCGACCCCGCTACAGGCGATGTCTGGTTCCACCCCTGGGGCGGCGACCCCCGCATCGTGGGACACAACTCATGGGAAGGCCCCGGAGCAGACCCGAACGGCGACATCGCTGCTTGGTTCGAAGGATCCGAGTTAGTCATCTACGACACCGCCGAGGGCCGTGAAGTCTCACGAACCACGCAATCGCAGGCTGTCGCCGACTGCAACTTCCTCTGCGCTGAGCACTTCCAGGGTAACCGCTTCCTGCGTGTCTCCGACGTGCGCGTCGTCTGGGCAGGCGGGCCGTCGGGAGACAGGACCCATAGCCACGACGTGGCGACCGGGAAGACCTCGACAAACTTGCAAGAGGATGTGCCAGGTCCCAATCCCGGGTTGCCCTTCGTGCTGGGAGTGCCAGGTCGGGCTGGGGAAGCGTATGCCGACCTTGAAGTCGGGCGGCCGAGCTTCAGCGGTGCCTATGTTCTGGGGGTCGAGCCCGGGGAAGAGCACCTTGCGGTAATCGTTAACACCAAGAACGCCGAACTTTGGCGGATATCGAAGAGCACGGACCCCCACGTCGCGTGGTCCTACGGCGACATCGCGCTGGTAAGCACAGACTCTGATTTCTTGGCCTGTGACCCAACGTCCCGGATGTGCGAGACCCTTTCAGTTGGGGGTCCGATTCTGATGCCAACGAACTGAAGGGCTCGTCATTGTCATGGCTCAGACGAGGCCCAGGAGGCGCGCGACTTCGGCCTGCTGATCGTCAGGCCGAAAGTCCAAGTGGAGCCGGTTCTTGCCGCCCTTCGCCTCTCCAACTGGTTCGAAGATCAGGCCGGGCAGCCGATCCGCCGTCGGCCGTATCTCGAACTCATCCGGCGCGTCATTCAGCACGACCCATCCGAGAGCGCTAGCCCACCACCGGCCCAACATCACCGGGTCAGCGGCGTCCACGACCACTTGCTCCCATTCCGGACCCATCCTGGGAATCTACGGCCACCACGCTGCTGGCGCGCTTCCCTGAACGCTTGGTACCTGGCCTCCCCTGAGGGCGAACGCGATGTGCCTACCTGTTGACTGCGGTCAGCTCCCGGCCCGGCCAGGCTGGGGGTCAGGTGGTCGGCGGGTCGCTCTCGAAGTGCCTGCTCGCGGGGTGATTCGTGTGGCTCTAGAGCGGAGTGCGTCCTGCCGGCCATCGTGGACGGGAAGTGGCTCAAGAGGGGTCTGCGTCGCCCGAGGTAGGCATGCCCTCCCGTCTCTCCTTCGATGAGTGGAGCGCGGGATGGGTGCAGTGCTGATCGGTGTGGATCCGGCGAAGCGGTCGAACACGATCGAGGTGATCAACGCTTCGGAGAAGACGTTGGCCACGGGGCGGTTCGACAACTCCACGGTCGGGTATCGGGAGATGCGTGCGCTGGCGAGGAAGTGGCCGGACCGGTTCTGGGTGATCGAGGGCGCGACCGGTGTCGGTCTGCATCTCGCGCAGCGCCTGGTCTCCGATGGTGAGCGGGTCCTCGACGTCCCGGCGAAGCTGTCGACGCGGGTCCGTGCCATGGACACGGGCCATGGTCGCAAGAACGACCCCGCTGACGCGCATGCCGTCGCTGTGGTCGGACTGCGCAGCCCGGGGCTGCGGGAAGTCAGCCTCGATGACGAGACGGTCGCGTTGAAGTTGATGTCCGAGCGCCGCCGCGACCTGGTCCGGTCACGGACTCAAGCGGTGAACCGGCTGCACCAGATCTTTATGCAGCTCATTGCTTCCGGGGCTCCCAAGGCGCTCAGCGTTGCCCAGGCCAAGGCGTTGGTCGCGACCGTGCGCCCGCGTGATGCCGTCGGCAAGGCCCGACGTCAGCTCGCGGTCGACCTCATCGACGATGTCGTCGTCCTGGACCGCAAGATCAAATCCATGGAGGCTCGGCTCGAGCGATGCCGTCGCTGCGACCGGGACGCACCTGACCGACATCGTCGGGGTCGCCGCGGTCACCGCAGCGACCATCATCGGCGAGGTCGGCAACGTGGCCCGGTTCGCCACCGCAGACAACTTCGCCACCTACACCGGAACCGCACCGATCGAGGCATCGAGCGGTGAGATCGTCCGACACCGACTCTCCCGGGCCGGCAACCGCAGGCTGAACTCCGCGCTGCACATCGCCGCGATGGCCAACAAGCGCCACGACCCCCGCGGGCGCGCCTACTACGAGCGCAAGCTCGCCGCCGCAGAAGGGCCACATGGGCGCGCTACGCAGCCTGAAACGGCAGCTGTCCGACGTCGTCTTCCGCGTCTTGCTCGAGGACCAGGCAAGGACGAACCCGGGAGGGCAGATGGGGGCGACACTCACAGCCAGCGCGGTTGACCAGATCCCCAAAGCCAACACTTCGGACAAGCCACAACCCGGGTTCACCGCCGAGGCTACGCCGACCAGACGCCCCACGAAAGCAGCTTCTTGACACAGAGGGGAACCGTTCGCGGTCGCTCTTGCGATGACGAGCCGTCTGACCCGATGCTGTCTGCATGGACCGGAAGAGCAGCGTCGTCGCCCAGTGGCTCGCCGCTGGCGACGCTGGACAGCTCGACGTGTTCGACGAACTGCTCCACTCTGACGTGACTGTCCACGCCCCCGGCGGCCTGTCGACGACCAGCGCAGCAGCGGAGAAGGCGGTCTGGAAGGAGGCCAGGGCAGCGGTTCCAGACTTACTCCACGATGTTCAGGAGGTCCTCGTCGACGGAGACGTTGAGATGGCTCGCGTCGTGGTCACCGGCACCTTGGCGGCGGGCTTCGGCGGCGTTGAGGCCACCGGACGCCGATTCCGCATTGACCAGGCAGTGATCACCCACCTCCGCGACGGGAAGGTCGCCGAAGCATGGGAGATCGCCGACCTGACTGCGGTCACGGGCCGCGCTTCGGAACCTGAGGACTCCGCTCGCTAGACCGCCGGGGCATGATCGAGCCTGTCCGTGCGGGCCGGTTTCGAGGGAGATAGCCGTGCTGGTTGCTCAGTTGTCGAGGTTTGGCCGAGCCGACGAGGTGATCGAGCTCGTCGAGCAGCCCGATCCGGGCGAACCTGGTGCCGGTGAGGTGCTGATCGAGGCGGAGCTGTTCCCGGTCAATCCGGCTGACCTGGAGAACGTGGCAGGGAACTACGGCGCGACGCCGCCGGACCTTCCGATGGTCGTCGGCACAGAAGGGGTCGGGCTGGTAGCGATGGTCGGCCCGGGCGTGACGCACCTGGAGCCCGGCGATCGGGTGTTGCTGCCCGGTCCCGGCACCTGGCGGGATCGGGTGGTCGGTAACGCCGCCTCCCTGTTTGCGCTGCCCGCCGGGGTCGACCCTCGCCAGCTCGCCATGCTGAGGGTCAACCCGCCCACCGCATATCTACTGCTGCACCAGTACGTCGCTCCCGAGCCCGGTCACTGGGTGGTGCAGAACGCCGCGAACTCCGGAGTCGGGCGCCTCGTCGTCGAGCTCGCCCGCGAGATCGGTATGAGGACCATCAGCGTGGTCCGCCGGCCGCAACTGATCGAGCCACTGCGCGATGCGGGGACTGACGTCGTCGTCCTCGATGGCCCAGAACTGGCTGCCCGCGTCCGCGATGCGATCGGCGACGGCGTCGTGCCGCTCGCCCTCGACGCGGTCGGTGGGGCGGCCACCCAGCGCCTGGCGCATTGCCTGACCGATGGCGGCACCGTGGTGAACTACGGCGTCCTGAGTGGCGAGTCCTCGATGATCGACGGGCGCGAGTTGATCTTCCGTGGCGTGACCTTGACCGGCTTCTGGCTGCGCCGCTGGTTCGCGGAGACGCCGCCGGATGAGATCGCGACGTTGTACCGGATGCTGGCGTCAAAGCTCGCCGACGGTGCCCTCGCCGTCGAGGTCGAGGAGGTCTACCCGCTGAGCAGACTCAAGGAGGCAGTAGCGCACGCCGCACGCGGCGGGCGTTCAGGCAAGATCCTGGTCTCGTGCGGCGCCGGCTGAGTCAGCCACCGACCGCCCAAACGTGCCAATCTGTTCACGTCCGATCAGACGCTGCTCGCCGAGCGCCTTGGTGCCGTTCTACGTCGATGACGATGGCCTCCCCTGGGCCGTCCTCCTGCGTTCGGTGCAGGCGCACGATGAGTTCCCGTTCCGCCGGTCTGCCACCCCAATCGTCCACTGGCCGTCAGTCCAGGCGCTGGGTCAAGGTGATGTCGATCTGGAGCACGTAGATGCCGTCGAACGGGGCAACGAACTTGCAGAAGCTGCGTGAGCCACCGCATTAGAACGTCACTGGGTCCGTCTGATCGGCGATCCAGTCCCACAGTCGAGCCACGTCCCAGATGTGGTGCTCGTGGGTGGCGCCGGTTCGGGGAGCACCTGTCACAGGTGGCCCTGGTAGGCCAACTCGGTGTCCCCGTCGATGGCGTGAGAGAGGGAGCGGCGTGTGGCAGGTTCTCCCATCGACCGACTCCTAGCCGCGGCCGACTGTCATCGCTCTCCGGATGCCGGCGCCAGGTGCCTCTTGAGCCATCCGATCTCGCCGCGATGCTCAGCCTCATGTTGGAGCAAGTGGTGAATCACCCACGCCGGCGAGACGTCGTACTGGTCACGGGTGCGTGGCGCATGGAAGTCGGCGACCGACATCGGCCAGAGCCGCTCGATCAAGAGCTCACGAACAGCCGCCAGCCGCCGCAGGTGCAGGTCCAGTGATTCGCCTTGAACGTCGGTGAGTTGGCCCCCGGGGTCACGGTCGTCCTCGGGGAACCACGCCGCGACCTCCGAGTCGTCCAGCGGGATGCCGAAGAGGTCATCGAACAACCAGTCCGCCTCGATGAGTGCAACGTGGTAGAGCACCGTTCCGACGCTGTTCTCGCTGCCCGGGGGGCGGAGATCGATCAAGTCGTCTGACACCCCTACCAGTTCACGCAGGGTGTCGCGGCGCGCGTCCTCCATGGCAGACAGCCACCGACCCACCTCCGGGGTCTCAGCTATCGGGTCCAGCGTCCGGACCTCTCGTTCGGTCATCCGTGCACCGTAGCTCGCCCTGTCCGGGCCCGCGCCGAAACGGCGGATCGGTGACCTCGAAGCCGAGGTTGCCGCGGCACGTCACGTACGGCACCAGGATCGCAAGGTCGATGGGAGACGACCGTCGAACCGACACTACTGAGAGGGCGAAGGCTTCGGCGTCGGCTTGTCACTGGGTTTGGGCGTCGGCTTGTCACTGGGTTTGGGCGTCGGCTTGTCGCTCGGCTTGGGACCGGGAGGCGCCGAGCAGTTCACCGTAGGCGCCGGGGCGTAGTGGGTCTTCAGCGGCTCGCGCCGCTCGACGGTGCCGTCGCGGCTCCATACCCGGGTCACCACGATGTCGAACCCGTCGACGCCGTCCTGCGCCACACACTCCGAACCAGTGTCGTAGACGGTTCCGTGGCCGACCACGTTCGTGCGCGGCCCGAACTCGGCGTCGATGTCCCAGTACTTGGTGCTCCACATCGTCACCGTGACACTCGAGTCGGTGACACTCGCCGTCATGAGCACGCCGTGGGGCGTGTCGTTGCGGAACCTCAGGTCGAGGTAGCCCCACGAGACCGTCGCCTCCAGTCCTGCGGTGTACCTCGAGATCCAGTACCCGTGCGCCCGCTGCTCGAGCCTGGTCATCCCGGCGTAGAAGGCGGTGTGCCAGGTGGCGGTCGTGATCGTCGAGACGGCGCCGCCGTAGTCCTCGACGAGCCGGTTGCCGCTGGCGATCACGTACCCCTTGACGAAGCCGTTCTCCGGCGTTCGCTCACCGACGATCCCGTTCAGCGAGAACACGTCGCCCGGCTTCAGCACCGTGCCGTTGATCTTCTGCGCCGCGATGCCGATGTTCGTGACCCGGTAGGCCGCATAAGGGAAGTACTGCGTGTACGAGGAGATCACGCGCTTCACACCGAGCCCACGGGCCTCCTTGGTGGTCAGCGAGGCGGGCTGGGGGGACAAGGTCAGCTCGCCCTCGCGCGCGCCGCCCGGCTCGGGCAGTGCCGCCGCCGCCAGGACGCGGGCGATCTCCGCGTCGTCGACCCCCTCGCCGTCGCGGGACGGCACGACCTCGGGGCGGCCCTTGCTGATCTCGAACGTGGCGTCGACCGCCGGCTTCTCCGCCGGGGCGAGGTCCTTGGCCAACGCCTCGTGGACGGCGGCGCCGTCGACCTTCGGCACCAGAGCACCCCCCTGGGGCACGAACGCCAGCGTGCGGGCGATCAGCGCGGGACTGACCACGAGCTCCTCGCGCGCCACGGTCAGAGTCACGGGCGCGCTGATGGCCTCCACGGCGGGGCCCTGGGCCACCCGGGCGACCTCCTCGGCGGTCACAGCCGGCTCGACGGTCACCATGGGCAGGTCGATCGGTCCGTCGGTCACGATGTAGCCGGCGAGGATGTCCTCCCGAGCCGCCTCCTGGTCCAGGGCGACTCCGGATCGGGGAACGACGGCCACGATGTCGAGCCCGTCGTAGCGAACCCCACCCTGGCGCGGGTCGTCGTCGACGGATCGGGCCAGGCGGTCGACCGCCCGGTCGAGCGAGGCGTCGTCGACGACGAGCCGAGGGGCCACCTCCCGACCGAACAGCTGCGGGACGAGCCGGAACGGGTTCAGGCTTCGTTCGCCGGCAGCGGCGACCGTGCCGGAAGGGTCGAAGGCCAGACCCACCTGCTGGGCCTCGACCGTGACGTCGTCGCCCTGGACACTCACCTGCACCGTGGTCGATCGTGGTCCGAGCTCCTCCACCAGCCGGTCCTCGGCGGCCGCCGGGGACAGCCCGCCGATCGGAACGTCTGCGACGGTGACCCCACGCGGGATGTCGGAGCCGACCATCGTCCAGGCGACCACGTAGCCGACGGCGCACAGTGCCACCGCGGCACCGGCGACGAGGAGGGCGGGGCGCACCCAGCGCCTCGGGCGAGCGTGGTGGTGCTCGGGGTCGGGTTGCGGGCGGGCGTGGTGCACTGAGTTCACAGGGATCCGAACGACTGGGCGAGACGGGGCTCCCCCAGCCTAGGCGACAGGTGGCTGGATTCCGGGATCGACCAACCGTCGGAACCCTCGACGGAAGTAGACCAGCGGCTCGGACTCCTCGCGCAGCAGCTCCAGGCCCATCACCTGGCCGACGACGATGTCGTGGTCCCCGCCGTTGTAGGTGGCCCAGGTCGCGCACTCGAGGCCGGCCAGCGCGTCGTCGAGGACGGCCGCGCCGCTGTGCTGCCCGCGGTGGTACGTCGTCCGTTCCAGCTGCCCGGCCAGCGGTCGTCCGCGAGTGGCGAACCATCGCGCGGCGTCCTCGCTGGTCGACGCGAGAATGGACACGGCCCAGTGGTCGGTGCTCGCCAGCGCCGCATGGAACCTCGAGTCGCCCTCCACGCACACCGAGACGAGCAAGGGGTCGAGCGAGAGCGGGACGAACGAGCTGGCTGTCATGGCGTGGTCCACCCCGGCCGCGTCGACGCACGTCACCACGGTGATCCCCGTGGCGAACCGGCTCACGACCTCGCGGAAGTCGTCGTCTCGTGGTGTCTCCGCTGTTGCTCACGGCGCGACCCTACCTGCGTACCATGCAGGACGCTCAGGGGCGCCGGGCGCCCTCAGAGAACCTGTGCCCCTGCATACCGAGCGTTCGCCACCACGATGCCCGCCGGCGAGCTGACCAGCCGAAGCGTGTTCAGCGACGTCTCACCGAAGGCGTTCGTGCTCGCACTCGACAGGGCCAGAAGACCGACCATCCCACCCGCGGACTTCAGCGGCATCGACAAGAACGTTGCCATCTCTCCCTCGTCGTCGGCGCCCAGGTTGCGGTCCGGGTCGGCCACTCTCGCCTGCAGGTCGGACGGCGCGACGCGCTGCCCGGTGGAGTCGGAGACGGCATCGGCGACGGCGTCGAAGAACTCCGCGTACTGCTGGTGGGAGGTCTCGCGCGCCACCCGGATGTAGGTCGACCGGTCGTCCAGCATCAAGACCGCGGCCAGGTCGTAGTCGACCACCCGACTCAGCACCTCGAGCACCTGCGCGATCGTTGCCTCGAAGCCGTTCGCATCCGCAGCGATGCCCATCACCTCTGAGGCGATTGATGACTCGAACAGCTTGCGGTCCAGGATGTCGCTGACGCTGCCGAACACGTCGTCATCGGTCATCTCGACCGGCTCAGGGCGCAGGGGCGGGCGACCACCACGGGCCGCGTCGGCACTCTCGAGCACCTCATGCACCGCCGCGACGAGCTCGGGGGCCTCGAAGTCCTTGGTGAGGAACCGCTCGGCCCCGACCCGGTCTCCCCAGTAGCGGTCGGAGGCGGCGTCCAGCGAGGTCAGGAGCAGGACCGGGATGTCAGCGGTCCGCCAGTCGTCCTTGAGCAGGCGGGCCGTGACATAGCCGGACACCCGTGGCATCTGCACGTCGAGCACGATCGCATCGGGCATGGTGCGGAAGACGGCTTGCACGGCAAGAACACCGTCCTCGGCCTCGACGACGTCGAACCCCTCGGTCGCGAGCACTTTCCGCACGATCGAACGTACTACCGGGCTGTCGTCGGCAATCACCACGGTCGGCATCAGGTGCCCTTTCTCGTTGTCTCCAGGATGCTTCGGCCCGACCGGGCCGGGACCTGAGCCGACCGGCCCGAGATGGTCGTTTCGGACTACCTGCCGACCAGCCGACGGACGGTGTCCACGAGCTCTGACTGGTCGAACTCGCTCTTCAGCAGGTAGGCGTTGGCGCCGGCGTCCATGCCCGCGCGCTGGTCCGCCTCGTCGCCCCGGGAGGTCATGATGACGACCGGTACGTTCTGCCAGCTTCGGCTGCGCCGGATGGCCCGGGTGAGGGTGAAGCCGTCCATGCCCGGCATCTCCACGTCGGAGAGCACGAGGTCGACCGGGTCTCCGGTCAGCCGGGCCGCCCCGTCGGTTCCGTCGACGGCGGTCACGACGTCGTAGCCGGCTCCCTCGAGGATCACGCGCTGGAGCTCCCGGACCCCCACGGAGTCCTCGACGACGAGCACCCGGGCCTTCCTGGCGGTCCCGCCGGTCGCCGTCGACCGTGCCGGTGGCGCGTCCTCGGTCGATGCCGTCGCCCGAGGGACCGGTCGGGCCAGGTCGAGTGGGCGTGCCATGGGTGAGCTGCTCCACTGCGAGCTCGCGGATGTCGAGCAGCAGCATCACGCTGCCGTCGCTGTCGATCGTCCCGCCACCGATGAACGGTGGGCGGCCGAGAAAGCGACCCAGGTCCTTCACGACGAGCTCGAGCTCGCCCTCCAGGGCGTCGACGGCCCAGGCGAGCTGCTCGCCGGCACCGCCGTAGCGCACCACGACGCCGACCCGGGTCTCACGCTCGCCGGGCACCCCCAGGGCCCGGCCCAGGTCGGCGAGCGGCACCGTGGTCCCGTGCCGGACGAGGACGGGCGCTCCGGCGACCGTCGACATCGCCACGTCGGTCAGGCTCAGCGTCTCGACGACGTTGGTGACGGGTACGGCGTAGCGCTCCTCACCCAGGCGTGCGACCAGGCAGCGCATGACACCCAACGTCACTGGGAGGGTCATGATGAACGACGTGCCCGTCCCTGGCTGGGTCTCGACCTCGATCGTGCCACCGAGCTCCTCCACCGCGGTGAGGACGACGTCGAGGCCGACCCCGCGTCCGGAGGTCTGCGTGACCTCCTCCCGGGTGGAGAACCCCGGGTGGAAGAGCACCTGGAGCAGCTGCTGGCCCGACAGCAGGGAGTCGCTTGCCAGGAGCTCTCGTTCGATCGCCGCCGCGCGAAGCTGCGTCTCGTCGATGCCGTAGCCGTCGTCGGCGACCTCGATCACGACGGTCGAGCCGGACGCCCTGGCCGAGACGGTCACCGTGGCCGAGGCCGGCTTGCCAGCCGCGGTCCGCTCGGCCGGCGGCTCACATCCGTGGTCGACCGCGTTGGTGACGAGGTGGCGCAGGGCGTCGGCGACGCCGTCGAGCACCCGGGTGTCGAGCTCGACGTCCTCCCCGACCAGCGCGAGGCGGACCTCCTTGCCCGTCTCGGTGGCCAGCTCGCGCACGAGCTGGGGAAAGACGGTGACGACCCGACGGACCGGAACCATGGCCAGGCCCATGGCTCCCTCACGGACCTGGGCGAGACGGTTCTGCTCGTCCTCGACGGTGCCCCGCAGCTCACGCACCGAGGCCTGGAGCTGGTCGCCCAGCGAGACCAGTGCGTGGACCCCCTGCGCGAGCTCCGGGGGAAGAGAGCTGCTCGCGGTCGCGGCCGCACGCAGCTGTCGGGCCAGGCGCAGGTGCTCGCCGGAGAGACCGGCCAGCTCATGGACGTAGCGTTCGACCTTGCGCGACTCCAGCTCGGCCTCGCCGACGACATCGAGCAGCCCGTGGACCCGACGGACCGGTACGCGCACGGACTCACCCGTCCGCACCCGCCCGCTCTCGACCATCGCGACCTCTTCGGTCTCGTCGGACAGTGGCCGCAGTCTCGGGACCACGACCGGGTCCATGCCCGAAAGCGCCTGGTCGAGGGCGGAGACCAGCGCTGCCAGCTCGTCCGCGGCCACCGAGCGCTCGGAGCCGGGGAGACCACGCCGGATCCCCTCAGCTGCCATCAGGAGCAGGTCGACGAGGTCCTTGCGCGGCTCGAACCGGCCGTCGCGCACCGCGCCGAGCAGGTCCTCCGAGCGGTGAGCCACCTCGACGACCTCGTCCAGGCTCAGCATTCTCGCCGAGCCCTTGACGGTGTGGGCGTCGCGGAACAGCGCGGCGACCAGCTGTCGGGGCTGCGGGTGACCCTCGAGCTTCAGAAGGCCGTCACACAGCGAGACGAGCCGGTCCTCCACCTCTTGGCGGAAGGTCGCGACCAGTTCGGGATCGTTGGCCCAGCTGCTCATGCGCGCGCCTCCAGTCCGCTCGACGCGACCTTGCGGTCAGGTGATCGGTCCGCTGTGTCGTTGGTCTTGAACTGGGCGATCGAGGCCCGCAGCTCCGCGGCCAACGTGGTCAGCTGACCGGCCGCGGCCGCGGCCTGCTTGGAACCCACCGCGTACTGCCGAGACACATCAGAGACCTGGGTCATCGCCGAGACCACCTGGTCAGAAGCACTGCGCTGCTGCTGAGTGGCAATACTGATCTCCTTGGCCGCAGTGGTCGTCTCATCCACCATCCCGGAGATCCGCTCCAACGCCACCACCACGTCTTGGGCCAACCCCGCCCCCTGATGCACCTCACGGGCCCCAGCCTCAGACGCCAAGATCGTCGCATTCGTCTCAGCCTGAATCTGAGTCACAATCGCCTGGATCTGACCCGCGGACTCCTGAGAACGCTCCGCCAACTTACGAACCTCAGAAGCCACCACCGCGAACCCACGCCCATGCTCACCCGCACGAGCCGCCTCGATCGCAGCATTCAACGCCAACAAGTTCGTCTGATCAGCCAACTCATCAATCACCTGCAGAATCCGACCGATCTCCTGACCCTTCTCCCCCAACCCCAAAGCCCGAGAAGCAATCGAATCCACCCGCGACGCAATACTGTCCATCGCCGCCACCGACGCAGCCACCGCCGAACGACCCTGCTCAGCAAACCCCAACGTCTCCGACGCGAACCGCGCCACCGACTCCGACGTCTCAGCAATCTGAGCCGCCGTCGCCGCCAACTCCTCAATCGTCGCCGTCGTCTGCGCCACCGCAGACGACTGCTCCGCCGCCGACACCGCCTGCTCCTGAGCCGCCACCAACACCTGACCCGCCGCAGCCCCCATCTGCTCCCCACCCGACCGAACCTGACCCACCAGGCGTCGAAGGGACTCGAGCGTGTGGTCGAACGTCGATGCCAGGGCCACGACATGGCCGGTGGTCTCATCGCCTCTCGACTGCAGGTCGGAGGCGACGAGGGTGGTCCGCACCGAGAGGTCGCCTGCCGAGGCCCGGTCGAGGGCGAGCGCCATCTCCCGCACCTGGGCGGTCAGGAGCGCCTGGTCCCAGCCGACCCCCTCCGCCGCGTCGTAGAGCGCCCGCGACGTCCCACGCACGACCACGTACAGGGCGGGCATGCCGAGGGTCAGCGCGAAGGTCACCGGTACGGCGGCGGGCACGACGTCGGGGTCGAGGGTGCCGGACAGGTAGCCGCTCAGGGGAGCGGCGACCGCCAGCAGTCCGACCATGACCCAGCCGCTGGCGTAGACGAGCACGGTGGCGAGGTAGCCCGAGCCCACGATGACGGCGATCCACAGCGGGCTGGTCACGCCGCCGGTCCAGATCGTTCCGGCGGCAGCGGCTGCGACCTGGAGTGCCCCGGTGAGCCCGTCCCACGCGTCGGTCGACTCATACGTCAGCCGGGCCCGACGAGCGTGCACGGCGAGGCCAGTCGCCACGACGGCGATCAGGACCTGCAGTCCCAGGGTCACCCACAGCAGGGGGTCCACGGTCGTTCGCATCGCTTGCGACCAGAGCACGACGATCGCGCCCGCGAAGGCGGTGAGTCCCCAGTGCAGCACCGTCGTCTCGACCAGGTTGCGCTGGGTGAAGGGAAGTGAGGCGCCGCCCGTCTTGCTCCGGTCGATGGCCTCGAGCAGCTCGGCAGCAGTCAGCTGTGGGGCCGCGTCGGGGGCAGCGGTGGTCTGCTCGTGGCTGGGCACCGCTCATCCCTCCTCGGCCGGAGACCGCAGACGTCGAACGACGCCTTCTCGACGTCATCGGAAGCCCGGGCGCACTGCTGTAGCCCGATCGGCCTAGCGATCGAGGTCCGCGGGGGTGTGCGAACCCCCGTTGCGGTCGGTCTTGAACTGGGCGATCGCAGCGCTCAGGTGGATCGCCAGGGAGTTCAGCTGACCGGCCGCGGCCGCGGCCTGCTTGGAACCCACCGCGTACTGCCGAGACACATCAGAGACCTGGGTCATCGCCGAGACCACCTGGTCAGAAGCACTGCGCTGCTGCTGAGTGGCAATACTGATCTCCTTGGCCGCAGTGGTCGTCTCATCCACCATCCCGGAGATCCGCTCCAACGCCACCACCACGTCTTGGGCCAACCCCGCCCCCTGATGCACCTCACGGGCCCCAGCCTCAGACGCCAAGATCGTCGCATTCGTCTCAGCCTGAATCTGAGTCACAATCGCCTGGATCTGACCCGCGGACTCCTGAGAACGCTCCGCCAACTTACGAACCTCAGAAGCCACCACCGCGAACCCACGCCCATGCTCACCCGCACGAGCCGCCTCGATCGCAGCATTCAACGCCAACAAGTTCGTCTGATCAGCCAACTCATCAATCACCTGCAGAATCCGACCGATCTCCTGACCCTTCTCCCCCAACCCCAAAGCCCGAGAAGCAATCGAATCCACCCGCGACGCAATACTGTCCATCGCCGCCACCGACGCAGCCACCGCCGAACGACCCTGCTCAGCAAACCCCAACGTCTCCGACGCGAACCGCGCCACCGACTCCGACGTCTCAGCAATCTGAGCCGCCGTCGCCGCCAACTCCTCAATCGTCGCCGTCGTCTGCGCCACCGCAGACGACTGCTCCGCCGCAGACACCGCCTGCTCCTGAGCCGTCGAGACGAGCTGGGTAGCCGACGCGCCGAGCTGGTCGCCACCCGAACGGATCTGACCCACCAGGTCACGCAGGGCACCGAGCGTCTCGTTGAAGGCGTCGGACAGCTGGGCGAGCGCACTGGTCCCGAGTCCCTCAGCATGCATTCCCGCCACCCGAGCGACATCGGTGACCAGGTCGCCCTTGGCGGCCCGTCCGAGTGCTCCGGACAGCTCGCGGACCTGCCGGTCGAGCTCGGCCTGACTCAGCCCGATCCGCTCCGCCTCGTCGTACAGGGCCCGAGACGCACCCCGGACCACGAGGTAGACCGCCGGCAGGCTCACGCTGAGACCTGCGGCGAAGACCCAGCTCATCCGGGTGGGTTCACCGACGGCGATCGTCGACAGCCAGGGAGCGGCGACCAGTCCGGCTGCGACGAAGTACCGCAGCTCGTAGACCAGCGCAGTCCCCAGGTAGACGACGGAGACCACGAGGGCCAGCCAGAGCGGGCTGGTCGCTCCGCCGGTGCCCACGGTCTCGATGACGATCGCCACGGCCGGCACGACCGCGGTCGGACCGTCCCACCGGTCGGTACTGTCGAAGGTGGCGGTCGACCGGACCGCGTCGACCGCGAGCCACGTGACCGCGATGGCTGTGAGCAGCTGGACCGCAAGGCCGCCGACGACCATCAGGGGCAGCGCGCTCTCGGCCGCCCAGGACCAGAGCACACCCAGCGATCCGGCGAGCGCGACCAGGCCCCAGTGCAGGGAGACGGTCTCGACCGCGTTGCGACGGGTGAAGCACAGCGCAACGTCGACCGGCGAGCTCGCCTCGATGTCAGTCACGCTCACGATCCCGCTCCACTCCTTGCCGTGGAACCTCGACGCACGCCGAGGCCTCCCCGGAGGATCGGCGGGAGCGCGGGCGACCTGTAGCCCGTTCGGCCTAGTGCCGGTCGGTCAACCGGCCCGCCGCGACCGGGAGGGCAAGGCACTGGACAAGGCGGTGCCACACGCGAGGAGAACGACCCCCAGCAGGGTCAGCAGGCGCAGATCCCCGCCCCCCGTGCGCGGGAGCTCGCCCCCCGAACCTCCGAAGTGCGCCAGCACCGAGGTGGCTGCAGAGGCAGCGTTGTTGTCATCGACGGGGTCGTAGGTGTCCGCCGTCACCCCAGCGGTGTTGACCAGGTCGACCGGTGACGCGGGCGCCGTGACCGAGACGGTGATCGCGGGGGCGCTCGCGCCGTCGGCCAACCGCGCCCGGTCGCATACGACCCGGTGCGCCGCGGTGGCGCTGCACGACCACCCTGGCCCGGCCGCGGATCTGAACGTCGCACCGGACGGCAGCCGGTCGGTGACCCTGACCCCGACCGCCGGGTCGGGGCCGGCGTTGGTGACGACCAGTCGGTAGGCGATGGTCGCACCGACCGAGGTGCGGGCGGGGCCGACCTTGACCAGGGAGAGGTCTGCGGCCGCGGAGACCCGGGTCCGAGCCGAGTCCGTGTCGTTCGTCGGGTCAGGGTCCGGGGTGGCCGACCCCACCGACGCCACGTTCCGAAGGGTGCTCGCCCGACCGGGTGCGGACACCACCACGGAGATCTCCGGGGCCTGCACCCCAGGCCCCAGGGCCAGGCGGGTGCAGGTGACTGACACATTCCCGCTGTGGCCACACGACCAGCCCATGCCCGAGGCGGACCCGAAGACCACGCCGCCGGGAAGGGTGTCGGTCACCACGACCGAGTCAGCGGCCGACGGACCGAGGTTCCGCACCTGCAGCCCGTACTCGATGCTGCCACCGGCCCTGACCGTGGCCGGGCCGGTCTTGGTGATGGTCAGGTCGGCGGAGTCCCCGACCCCGGTGGTGGTCGAGTCGGTGTTGTTGGTCAGATCGGGGTCTGAGGTGGTCGAGGACACCGACACCGTGTTCGTCAACGACCCAGCCTGGGCCGGAGCAGTCACCACCACCGTGATCGTCTCCGGCGGTGACCCCGCCGCCCACAACGGCCGAGTACACGTCACCGACACGTCCCCCGCGTTCGAGCACGACCACGCCCCACCCGCCGACACCGACACGAACGACACCCCAGCCGGCAACGTGTCCACCACCGACACCGCCACCGCATCCGACGGACCAGCATTGGCCACCGTCAGGTCATAGCTGACCGTCCCACCCGCCGACACCGACCCCGGCCCCGACTTAGTCACCGACAAGTCAGCCGACGCCGTCACCGTGGTGTCCACCGAGTCAGAGTTGTTCGTCGAGTCCGGGTCAGCCGTCGTGGACGCCACCGACACCGAGTTGGTCAACGTCGTAGCCGAAGCCGGAGCCGTGACCACCACCGTGATCACCGACGCCGGGGCACCCGCGGCGAACAACGGCCGAGTACACGTCACCGACACGTCCCCCGCGTTCGAGCACGACCACGCCCCACCCGCCGACACCGACACGAACGACACCCCAGCCGGCAACGTGTCCACCACCGACACCGCCACCGCATCCGACGGACCAGCATTGGCCACCGTCAGGTCATAGCTGACCGCCCCACCCGCCGACACCGACCCCGGACCCGACTTAGTCACCGACAAGTCAGCCGACGCCGTCACCGTGGTGTCCACCGAGTCAGAGTTGTTCGTCGAGTCCGGGTCAGCCGTCGTGGACGCCACCGACACCGAGTTGGTCAACGTCGTAGCCGAAGCCGGAGCCGTGACCACCACCGTGATCACCGACGCCGGGGCACCCGCGGCGAACAACGGCCGAGTACACGTCACCGACACGTCCCCCGCGTTCGAGCACGACCACGCCCCACCCGCCGACACCGACACGAACGACACCCCAGCCGGCAACGTGTCCACCACCGACACCGCCACCGCATCCGACGGACCAGCATTGGCCACCGTCAGGTCATAGCTGACCGCCCCACCCGCCGACACCGACCCCGGACCCGACTTAGTCACCGACAAGTCAGCCGAACCAGCCACCCCGGTGGTGGTCGAGTCGGTGTTGTTGGTCAGATCGGGGTCTGAGGTGGTCGAGGACACCGACACCGTGTTCGTCAACGACCCAGCCTGGGCCGGAGCAGTCACCACCACCGTGATCGTCTCCGGCGGTGACCCCGCCGCCCACAACGGCCGAGTACACGTCACCGACACGTCCCCCGCGTTCGAGCACGACCACGCCCCACCCGCCGACACCGACACGAACGACACCCCAGCCGGCAACGTGTCCACCACCGACACCGCCACCGCATCCGACGGACCAGCATTGGCCACCGTCAGGTCATAGCTGACCGTCCCACCCGCCGACACCGACCCCGGACCCGACTTAGTCACCGACAAGTCAGCCGACGCCGTCACCGTGGTGTCCACCGAGTCAGAGTTGTTCGTCGAGTCCGGGTCAGCCGTCGTGGACGCCACCGACACCGAGTTGGTCAACGTCGTAGCCGAAGCCGGAGCCGTGACCACCACCGTGATCACCGACGCCGGGGCACCCGCGGCGAACAACGGCCGAGTACACGTCACCGACACGTCCCCCGCGTTCGAGCACGACCACGCCCCACCCGCCGACACCGACACGAACGACACCCCAGCCGGCAACGTGTCCACCACCGACACCGCCACCGCATCCGACGGACCAGCATTGGCCACCGTCAGGTCATAGCTGACCGTCCCACCCGCCGACACCGACCCCGGACCCGACTTAGTCACCGACAAGTCAGCCGACGCCGTCACCGTGGTGTCCACCGAGTCAGAGTTGTTCGTCGAGTCCGGGTCAGCCGTCGTGGACGCCACCGACACCGAGTTGGTCAACGTCGTAGCCGAAGCCGGAGCCGTGACCACCACCGTGATCACCGACGCCGGGGCACCCGCGGCGAACAACGGCCGAGTACACGTCACCGACACGTCCCCCGCGTTCGAGCACGACCACGCCCCACCCGCCGACACCGACACGAACGACACCCCAGCCGGCAACGTGTCCACCACCGACACCGCCACCGCATCCGACGGACCAGCATTGGCCACCGTCAGGTCATAGCTGACCGTCCCACCCGCCGACACCGACCCCGGACCCGACTTAGTCACCGACAAGTCAGCCGAACCAGCCACCCCGGTGGTGGTCGAGTCGGTGTTGTTGGTCAGATCGGGGTCTGAGGTGGTCGAGGACACCGACACCGTGTTCGTCAACGACCCAGCCTGGGCCGGAGCAGTGACCACCACCGTGATCGTCTCCGGCGGTGACCCCGCCGCCCACAACGGCCGAGTACACGTCACCGACACGTCCCCCGCGTTCGAGCACGACCACGCCCCACCCGCCGACACCGACACGAACGACACCCCAGCCGGCAACGTGTCCACCACCGACACCGCCACCGCATCCGACGGACCAGCATTGGCCACCGTCAGGTCATAGCTGACCGTCCCACCCGCCAGAACGGTGACCGGACCCGACTTCAGGACCGAGAGGTCGGCGAGCGGAGTCACGTCGGTGGTAGCTGTTGCGGTGTTGTTCGTCGGGTCGGGGTCGGGCGTCGTCGCCGACACGGACACGCTGTTGACCAGCGTGCTCGCCTGGGCCGGAGCGGTCACCACGACCGTGATCGTCTCCGGCGGTGACCCCGCCGCCCACAACGGCCGAGTACACGTCACCGACACGTCCCCCGCGTTCGAGCACGACCACGCCCCACCCGCCGACACCGACACGAACGACACCCCAGCCGGCAACGTGTCCACCACCGACACCGCCACCGCATCCGACGGACCAGCATTGGCCACCGTCAGGTCATAGCTGACCGCCCCACCCGCCGACACCGACCCCGGACCCGACTTCGTCACCGACAGGTCGGCGCACTCAGCGCCACCACTGACTCCGGGGATCGACGACGGGGCCACCGTGGCCGTCTGCCCGGCGCCACCGGGCGTGGCGTTGTAGGGGAGGTTGCCGGTGGTGGTGATGCCGTTCGCCCCGCCCGTGACGCTGGCGGAGGTGGGCGGGCTCGAGGTGAGGACCCAGCCACCACCGCCGCCGCCACCAGGACCGTGCGCACTCCCGGCCCCGGCCTGGGTGGCCCACGCGTTGCCACCGCGGCCACCGTTCGCCCTCAACGTCGCCCCGGCGAGCGAGCTGCTCGGCGAGGTCAGCATGACCGTCCCCCCGGCGCCGCCCCCACCTGCGCCGTCGTTGGCGGTGAGGTTGTACGCGTCCGCGCCGTTGGCCGAGATCGTGCCCGCACCGCCCACCGACCCGGCGCGGATCATCACGATGCCGCCCCCTGCGGCCCCGTTGGCCGCTGGTGGCGGGAAGTTGTTCGAGGTACCGGCACCACCGCCACCACCGAGGAAGGCTCGGCTCGCACCGGCCGGCAGGGCCACCCCGCCGTATCCGCCACGGGGCAGGTTGGACGACCAGGTGTTGCCCCCTTGGCCGCCGGCTCCGCCGTTGCCCCCGCCGCCACCACCTGAGTTCTGGTCGTTGGCCGACGGCTGACCGTCGGTGCCCCCACCACCTGCGTTCCCCGGCGCCCCGCGCGCGGCATCTCCGCCCGGGTAGCCGTTGCCGGCGCTCGTCCCGACCGGAGTTCCGGCGATGCCTTCGGCCTTGTTGCCGTTGGCGGCGAGCGTGGCACTGGTCACCACGTCGGTGTTGGCCAACCCGGCCGCACCACCGCGCTGGATCCCGGCCCCTCCGCGGAAGCCAAGACCGTCAACACTCACGGTCCCGTTGAGGGTGAGGGTTGAGGTCGTGTCGACGGCCAGGACTCCCCCGACGGACCCGTTCCACGGCGAGGCGGTGAGCGTCGAGCTGGTCGTCGCGGTCGTGTACTGCGGGACCCGGACGACCTGGAACGTGCGCTGGCCGCTGACGCCGGTCGCGGCTGCGGAGACGTAGTCGTTGACCAGTCCGGCGCCGGGGCCGAGCCCACTCACACCGACCGACCCCGCGACGACACCGGATGTCGCGCGCACGTACTCGTAACGTCCGGCCTGGTTGAGGCCGGTGTAGCCGGACGCCGGCGCCACCGCGGGAGGACCGTGTCCGTACGCGTTGGTGTTGGTCGAGTCGAAGTCGGCGGCCTGCATCTGGATGACGAGCAACAGGTCACCGGCCGCAATGGGGTTCGCCGCCCCGGACGCCGATCCCACGTTGATGCTCGTCGCTCCAGCGGCGACCACCCCTGTGCCGGGGTAGTACGTGTTGACCACACCGGTGAGGGTGCCGCCTGCCCCCGAGCCGCCGGGGGTGGCACAGAGCCCGGCTGCACCCGCCGAGGGAGCCCCCAGGACGAGCAGCCCCGTGACGGCCAGTGCGGCCGTCGACGACGACGCGACCCATGCGGTGACCCGCAGGGCGCCGTCGCGCCACCTCAGGGAGAACATGGACTGCTCCAGGGTCTGCTCGAGCCTTCAGCGAGCTTCGAGGCAGCCTAGACGAGCCAGACCCGGGGTTCACGCTTCGACAGGCGCCTGCGGGCAGGCATCCGACTTCCGGAGTCGGGGCTCCGAGGACGTGGACGCCGCCCCGCCGCACTCAGCCGTCGTTGGTCTTGAACTGGGCGATCGAGGCCCGCAGCTCCGCAGCCAACGTGGTCAGCTGACCGGCCGCGGCCGCGGCCTGCTTGGAACCCACCGCGTACTGCCGAGACACATCAGAGACCTGGGTCATCGCCGAGACCACCTGGTCAGAAGCACTGCGCTGCTGCTGAGTGGCAATACTGATCTCCTTGGCCGCAGTGGTCGTCTCATCCACCATCCCGGAGATCCGCTCCAACGCCACCACCACGTCTTGGGCCAACCCCGCCCCCTGATGCACCTCACGGGCCCCAGCCTCAGACGCCAAGATCGTCGCATTCGTCTCAGCCTGAATCTGAGTCACAATCGCCTGGATCTGACCCGCGGACTCCTGAGAACGCTCCGCCAACTTACGAACCTCAGAAGCCACCACCGCGAACCCACGCCCATGCTCACCCGCACGAGCCGCCTCAATCGCAGCATTCAACGCCAACAAGTTCGTCTGATCAGCCAACTCATCAATCACCTGCAGAATCCGACCGATCTCCTGACCCTTCTCCCCCAACCCCAAAGCCCGAGAAGCAATCGAATCCACCCGCGACGCAATACTGTCCATCGCCGCCACCGACGCAGCCACCGCCGAACGACCCTGCTCAGCAAACCCCAACGTCTCCGACGCGAACCGCGCCACCGACTCCGACGTCTCAGCAATCTGAGCCGCCGTCGCCGCCAACTCCTCAATCGTCGCCGTCGTCTGCGCCACCGCAGACGACTGCTCCGCCGCAGACACCGCCTGCTCCTGAGCCGCCACCAACACCTGACCCGCCGCAGCCCCCATCTGCTCCCCACCCGACCGAACCTGACCCACCAACACCCTCAACGCCGCCACCGTGTGATCAAACGACCCAGCCAGCAGAGCCATCTGCTGCGCCCGCTCGTTCAGCAGCTCGTCGTCGGAGTGGGTCGTCGCCACGTCGGGCGCCGAGACCGTGAGGTTGCCCTGCGCGGTCTGCTGCAGCGCGCTCGCGAGCGCCTCGACCTGCTCCCGGAGCCCGTGCTCCTGCTCCTCGGCGACGAAACGCTCGCGGTACAGGTCCGAGGCGTAGAGATAGGTCACCAGCACCGCGGCCGTGAGCGCGGCGCCGTAGGCCACGGCGGTCGGCCAGTGCCCGGTCAGGGTGCCGGACAGCCAGCCCGAGACGAACAGGCCGCCGACGAGCAGGACCAGGGTGGTCACCGTGTACCAGCGGCTCACCGACATCCCGAGGTAGGGAGCCCAGACCAGCAGGACGAACACCGTGGGGGACGTGAGCCCTCCGGAGACGCCGACCAGCCCGGTCAGGGTGAGGATTCCCAGGATGCAGACGGCGCTCTCCCAGACCATCGTCTCGACCAGGGACTGCCCGACCCGAACGGCGCGCACGGCCAGCATCGTCGTGACCAGCGCGATCCCGGCCAGGACGACCAGAGCGACGCCGGTCGGACCCGGTTGGAGCGAGGTGCCCCCGTCCTGCCAGGCCAGCCACGACATGAGCAGAGCGAGAGTCAGCACCAACCAGTGCTGTCCCGACGACTCGTACGCGTTACGCCTGGTGTACACCGACTCGCTCCCGATCGTGATGAGGTGCGGCGTGGGTCGCACTCGATGGCCGCCCCGGTGCCTCGTTGGTCTTGAACTGGGCGATCGAGGCCCGCAGCTCCGCAGCCAACGTGGTCAGCTGACCGGCCGCGGCCGCGGCCTGCTTGGAACCCACCGCGTACTGCCGAGACACATCAGAGACCTGGGTCATCGCCGAGACCACCTGGTCAGAAGCACTGCGCTGCTGCTGAGTGGCAATACTGATCTCCTTGGCCGCAGTGGTCGTCTCATCCACCATCCCGGAGATCCGCTCCAACGCCACCACCACGTCTTGGGCCAACCCCGCCCCCTGATGCACCTCACGGGCCCCAGCCTCAGACGCCAAGATCGTCGCATTCGTCTCAGCCTGAATCTGAGTCACAATCGCCTGGATCTGACCCGCGGACTCCTGAGAACGCTCCGCCAACTTACGAACCTCAGAAGCCACCACCGCGAACCCACGCCCATGCTCACCCGCACGAGCCGCCTCAATCGCAGCATTCAACGCCAACAAGTTCGTCTGATCAGCCAACTCATCAATCACCTGCAGAATCCGACCGATCTCCTGACCCTTCTCCCCCAACCCCAAAGCCCGAGAAGCAATCGAATCCACCCGCGACGCAATACTGTCCATCGCCGCCACCGACGCAGCCACCGCCGAACGACCCTGCTCAGCAAACCCCAACGTCTCCGACGCGAACCGCGCCACCGACTCCGACGTCTCAGCAATCTGAGCCGCCGTCGCCGCCAACTCCTCAATCGTCGCCGTCGTCTGCGCCACCGCAGACGACTGCTCCGCCGCCGACACCGCCTGCTCCTGAGCCGCCACCAACACCTGACCCGCCGCAGCCCCCATCTGCTCCCCACCCGACCGAACCTGACCCACCAACACCCTCAACGCCGCCACCGTGTGATCAAACGACCCAGCCAGGTCGTCCAACGATCGGGTCGACTCGACGTCGAGCTCGGAGCGCTCGCCGTGCGCGGGGGCGTGGACCGTCAGGTCACCGACGGCCGCCGCACTGAGTGCCTCGGAGATCTCCTGGGCGCGGCCCTCGACCGCCTGCTGCTGGAGCTGCGCGTGCCGCCTCATGCTGAAGAGGTAGGACGCCGACTGCTCGGTGAACCACAGAGTGAGGACGACCGTCCCTACCGCCATCACGGCGGTCGGGAGTCGGGCGGCGCCCCAGCTCTCGCTCACCACCCCGATCGCGGTCGTGGCCACTCCTGCCACCACTGCGAGGACTCGCAGCTGACCGGTGCCGAAGACCACCCCGAAGTAGGGCACCAGGACGAGCACGAGCATCCATCCGACGCCCGCGAACCCGCCAAGGGAGTACGTCGCGACCAGCGCCACGCCGAGCTGGACCAGCGAGGTGACCGGGTCCCAGACCGACGTGGTGTCGATCCCTCGCCGGGTGCGCCAGGTCCAGACCGCCACCCCCGAGGTGAAGACGCTAGTGGCGACCGCCACGACCACGGCGAGCATGGCAAGCGGCAGGGACAGGACCACGGCCGGCGTGTACCGCTGCTCGAGCACGAGCGCGACCACGACCATCGCGGCGAACAGCAGATGCACCGACATGGTGGCCGCCATGTCCCGGCGACTGAAGATGGCGTTCATCGGGTGGCTCGGCGTGCCGTCGGAAGCTGCTCACGCAGGCTCAGCACCGCCGCACTGTCGAGGAGGGCCACCGGTCCCCCGTCGTCCAGGATCCCGCGGACGAGCGGCCCGATGCTGTGTGCCGCCGTGGCCGGCATGGGCTCGAGGGTCGACGCGTCGCAGTCGAGCAGGCCCGGGACCATGTCGGCGACCAGGCCGCACTCCACGTCGTCGACGCTGAGCACGACCAGACGGGCGCTGGTCGGCGACGGGGCCAACGGAGCTCCCACGAGAGGGCGCAGGTCCATCACCGGCAGGACCCGCCCACGCCAGTTCACGACTCCGGACAGCCACGCGGGCGCCCCGGGGATTCGGGTGACGAAGGGCACCGGAACGACCTCGGCCACCGTAGCCATGTCGACGGCGTAGCGGGCCCCCGCGAAGCGCAGGATCACCCCACGGATCGGCACCGCGACACCGCTGTCGGCATCGTCAGTCGTTCGGGTCAGCGCGTCGACGGTCTCCACATCGGCCAACATCGACCACTGGTTGTCCCATCTGTAGCCCGATCGGCCCAGCCTCAGCCGCTGACCGGCGCCTTTGCCGCGTCGGCGCGAAGGTCGATGACCTGCGACGCGCCCTCGTGCGCCGCCCTGGCCGCGTCGAGGACCTCGCTGATCTGCCCCCCGATCAGCTCCTCACGCTCGATGAGTGCGTCCCGAAGCGCCTCGACGAGGTGCGCGTTGGAGTCGAGCAGCCCTCGAACGAGCACCTTCTGCTCCTGCAGGAGGTCTTCGACCTGAGCTCGTCCGTCGGGGTCGCTGAGCACGCGGCCGGCGATGTTGCTGTCGTTGAAGGCGCTGTTCTGGATCGCGGCGTAGGAGACCAGCGAGTCCACCATCCCGCACGAACCGACCATGTCGGCCGCCACATTGGTTGCGTAGAGGAGGTCACCCCCGGGCCCGGTGGTCACGTCACCGAAGAAGATCTCCTCGGCGCACTGCCCACCGAAGGCGATCTGGATCAGCCCGAGCATCTCCTTGCGGGAGCGGGTGTAGACCTCCTCGACGTCGCCGTGGGCGAGCATCCCGAGAGCACTGCGGCGCTTGATGATCGTGAGGATCTCCAGCCGCCGGTGGGGGGCCACCAGGTACGCGACCGTGGCGTGGCCGGCCTCGTGCGTCGCGATCAGCCGGCGCTCGTGCTCGGTGTACGTGACGGGCTGCCCGAGCCCGACCTCCTCGACGAGTCGGGCGCGCTCCACGTCCGGCCACGTCATGGCACCGTCTCCGCGACGGACTGCGTTGACCAGCGCCTCGTCGAAGAGGTGCTCGATCATGACGGGGGTGTAGCCCTGGGTCGCGGCTGCCAGCTGGTCCCGCGTCACGTCGTCGTCCAGCTCGCTGTCGTGCGCCTTGACGGTCAGGTAGTGGTCGATGATCTCGCGTCGTCCGGGCTTGCTCGGGCGCTCGAAGGTCAGTCGACGGTCGAAGCGTCCGGGCCGCAGCAGCGCGGGGTCGAGGTTGTCTGCCCGGTTGGTCGCCGCGATGAGCAGGATGTTGGTGGCGGGGGGCTCCGGACGCTTGAGCTGCCGGTGCAGCGGCAGGAGGAGGTTGACCCACTCGACGACCCGGGTGTGCAGCTTCTGCCAGCCCGTGGGCTCGTCGAACGACTGCATCTGCACCAGGAGCTCGTTGACCACCCCGCCCACACCCTCGCTCACCATGGAGGGGTGCTTCACCGTGCCCGAGCCACCGGTGACCGAACCCCCGAGCCGAAGGTAGGTCGAGGGCATCGCGGCAACCGCACCGCAGGCATGCAGCCCTGACGCGGCGATCGACTCCGGCATGGTCGTGGCGGACAGCCCGCCACGGGCCGTCGCGATCGCGTCGATCTCCTCGATGAAGCCGATCACTCCTCCTTCCTGGCGAGCCATCTTCCGCAGCTTCTTGAAGTACGACCGGATCTTGCGCGCGGTCGCGCCGTAGTACATCGACTGGAAGCTCGTGGCCGAGACGAACAGGAACGGGACGCCTGCCTCGCGAGCCATCGCCTTGGCGAGAAAGGTCTTGCCCGTCCCGGGGTCGCCCTCGAAGAGCAGGCCACGGCGAGGTGTTCCCCCCATCTCGCTGGCGAAGGTCTTGTGGGCCAGGAAGAGGTTGAGCGACCGGATCACGTCTTCCTTGACCGGGTCGATGCCCTTGACGTCGTCCAACCGCGTGGTGATCTGCTCGGGACGGTAGGTGACGTGGGGAGAGCGGCCGGCTCCGACCGAGCTCCCGACCAGGATGGCGATCAGGGTGACGAAGAACAGCACGGGGACCAGCAGGTAGAGGTCGAACTCCGGAAGGCCGAACCGCACGGGGTCCCCGGACAGGATCCGGAACCAAAGGTAGAGCCCCGGGATGACGAGGAAGACGGTCAGCCGGCGAAGCCGGCGGATCCGCTGACGCTCACGACCTTGTCCGACGTCGGCGCCGTGCACGGACATCACGTCCCGGGTCTGACCCCCGAGGGCCGCCGAGGCTCCGGCTCGTGCCTCCTCGCGCTGCGTGTCCGTCACGTCATCTCCCCTACGGTTCGAGGGCTCGGTCGTCACTGTCCGTCAGCCCGTGGTGTCACTCTGACCGGCTTCGTCCGCGTGTGCGAGCGGAAGCGGGGCGACCACCCGAACGGCGTAGCCCCCGCCCGTCACCCGGACGGCGGAGTGGAAAGGGCGGAGAACAGGTCTGACTCGTAGCCGTCGGGGTCCCGCTCGCCCAGGGGGCCGCGCACCAGCCGGAAGAACTCGACGCCCATCGCATCCGGACCGATCATGTCGGCCATCGTGAAGAACTCGCTCTCGGCCTCGATCTGCGTCTCGTGCGCGCGCAACGCCGCCATCTTGCGTGGTTCGAACGCACGCCCGTCGATCCGCGTCGTCACCACGTCGTCCTCGATCGCGAAGGGCAGGTCGTCCGCGCTCTCCAGACCAAACAGGCCCGTGCCACCCGCAGCCACGAGCGCATCGATCCCCTGTTGGATGAACGACCTCGGCAGCGCGGTCCAGTAGATCTTCGGGACGTCCCACGCCTCACCGAGGTCGGGGCGAAACGACGGCGCCGCGGCCAGCAGCGCGGCGTACATGGCCACCCGGTGGGCCTGGATGTGGTCGGGGTGCCCGTAGCCGCCGAAGTCGTCGTAGGTCACGAGCACGTGCGGGCGCACGTCGCGCAGCACCTCAACCAACGAGGTAGCCGCCTCGAGCAGGTCGGCCCGCCAGAATGACTGCTCCCGGTCGTTGCTCGGCGTCCCCATCATTCCGGAGTCGCGGTACCGACCGGCACCCCCGAGGAAGCGGAAGTCGCTGACCCCCAGCTCGGCCATCGCCGCCGCCAGCTCGTCCTCACGGTGCGCACCGAGCTCGTCGGTGTGCTCGGCAGCGAGGTGGGTCAGCGCGGGAACGAGGACCTCGCCCTCCTCTCCGCGGGTGCAGGTGACGAGGGTGACCTTGGCCCCTTCGGCGACGTAGCGCGCCATCGTCACCCCGGTGCCGATGCACTCGTCGTCGGGGTGGGCGTGCACCAGGACCATCCGGCGCTCGGCGGAGGGGGTGGGGACCTGAGCTTGGTGGGACATGTCGTGCAGGGTAGACGCGACTGGTTGGATCGGGCCATGACCCACCCCTCCTCGACGTCCGAGACCTCCAGGGACTACCCGCGGGAGAACGCGCGGACCCAGCGCTACACCCTGGGGCGGCCCCGAAGCTTCGCGGTCAGCCCCGACGGTCGTCGGGTCCTGTTCGTTCGGTCCGCGAGCGGTACCGACCGGGTCGGCCGGTTGTTTCGCCTGGACACCGCCACGGGTCATGAGCACCTGCTGGCCGACCCAGCCCTCCTTCTGGGCACCGGCGGTGAGGACCTGTCCCCCGAAGAGCGGGCACGGCGGGAGCGGATGCGCGAGAGTGCCGGCGGAATCGTCGGCTACGCCAGCGACAGCGCGGCCGCACTGCTCACCTTCGCCCTGTCCGGGCGGCTCTTCGTCACCGACGTCGAGTCGCACACGTCACGCGAGCTGCCCGCGCAGACTCCGATCGTCGACCCGCGGCTCTCGCCCGACGGCGGGTTCGTGGCTTACGCGTCGAGCGGCGCGCTGCGACTCGCGGAGGTGGCGACCGGATCCGATCGCAGCCTGGTGGAACCGGACGGCGAGCACGTGGTGTGGGGCCTGGCCGACTTCGCCTCCGCCGAGGAGCTCGAGCGCTCGCGCGGCTGCTGGTGGTCCCCCGACAGCGACCAGCTCCTGGTCGAGCGGTACGACGAGTCCCCCGTCGAGACGTGGTGGGTCAGCGACCCGGCCAACCCGTCCGTGCGCCCGGTCGAGCATCGGTACCCCGCCGCTGGCACAAGCAATGCCGACGTCACGCTCTGGCTGGTCGGGCTCGACGGCGAACGTCGGGAGGTGACGTGGGACCGGGACACGTTCGAGTACCTCTCAGCCGTCCACTGGTCCGACCGTGGACTGCCGCTGGTCCAGGTGCTCGACCGTCGGCAGGGGCGTGCGCAGGTGCTGTCCGTGGACCCGACGTCGGGGTCTACCACGCTCGTGCGTGAGCAGTCCGACCCCTGCTGGGTCGACGTGGTGCCCGGGGTTCCGGCCTGGGGCCCCAGCGGGCAGCTGCTCACCGTCGAGGTGCATGACGGCCGCTACGCGCTTTGCGTCGACGGCGTCCCCGCCACCCCGTCGGGCCTGCAGGTGAGGGGCGTCGCGGCGGTGACCGACCGGGAGGTGGTGCTGTCTGCCACCTCAGAGCCGACCGAGCTGCACCTGTGGTCGTGGACGCCTGACGCCCTGCGGGCGCTGACCACAGACCCTGGGGTCCACTCCGGCGTGTCCGGTGGGGGTTGCCACGTCATCTCGAGCGCCACGCTCGAGGCTGCCCTTCCCCGCACCGTGATCCGCACCTCCGACGGAGGGCACTGGCCGGTCGCGAGTACGGCGACGGCACCCCGGCTGCGTCCGCAGCCGACGCTGATCACGTCGACCGACCACGACCTGCGGATCGCCGTACTGCTCCCCTCCGGGATGGCCCTCGAGGACGTCGAGGACGGGTCGCTGCCCGTCCTGCTCGATCCTTACGGCGGCCCGCACGCCCAGCAGGTGCTCAAGGCGCAGGGAGCCTTCCGCGAGGCGCAGTGGTTCGCCGACCAGGGCTTCGCCGTGGTCGTCGCCGACGGGCGGGGCACTCCACGCGACCCGCAGTGGGAGCGTGCCGTCCGGTTCGACCTGGCCACCGACGTGCTCGCCGACCAGGTCGAGGCACTGCATGCCGCCGCGGACCGGTTCCCTGCGCTCGACCTGGACCGGGTGGCGATCCGCGGTTGGTCGTTCGGTGGCTACCTCGCTGCGCTCGCAGTGCTCCGTCGGCCCGACGTCTTCCATGCCGCGGTAGCCGGCGCACCGGTCACCGACTGGGCCCTGTACGACACCGCCTACACCGAGCGGTACCTCGGGCTCCCGGCGGAGCAGCCCCGGGCCTACCGGGACACCTCACTGCTGCCGTTGGCCGACCGCCTCGAGCGGCCGCTCATGCTGATCCACGGTTTCGCCGACGACAACGTCACCGTCGGGCACACCCTCCAGCTGTCCGGACGGCTGATGGCGTCCGGCTGCGCGCACACGGTTCTCCCCTTGTCCGGGGGAGTCACCCACATGACCCCGCAGGAGGAGGTCGCGGAGAACCTGCTGCTGCTGCAGGTGGAGTTCCTGGGTCAGGCGCTGGGGGTGACGATCCCGGCCGCAGCCGCAGCCGCAGCGGGCGTGACGCCACCGGCCTTGGCGAGCTCTTCCTCCGTCACCGGGAAGTGACAGGCCACCAGGTGGTTCGGCGCCTCGTTCTGCAGCGGCGGCGACTCGACGGAGCAGATCTCCTGGGCCTTCCAGCAGCGCGTCCGGAAGACGCACCCCGACGGCGGGTCGATCGGTGAGGGCAGGTCTCCCTTGAGCAGGATCCGGGTCCGTTGACGCTCCAGCTCCGGGTCGGGCAGGGGAACCGCGGACAGCAGGGCGACGGTGTACGGGTGCCGCGGCCTGGAGTACAACGCGTCGGCCGGGGTGAACTCGACGATGTGACCGAGGTACATGACGGCGACCCGGTCGGAGATGTGGCGAACGACCGACAGGTCGTGTGCAATGAAGAGGTAGGCGACGCCGAACTCGTTCTGCAGGTCCTCCAACAAGTTGACGACCTGGGCCTGGATGGAAACGTCCAACGCGGACACGGGCTCGTCGGCCACGATCAGCTTGGGGTTCAGGGCCAGCGCACGCGCGACCCCGATGCGCTGCCGCTGCCCGCCGGAGAACTCGTTCGGGTAGCGGTTGTAGTGCTCGGGGTTGAGCCCCACCCGCTCCATGAGCTGCTGCACCGCAGACTTCAGACCGTCGGGCGGGTCGATCTTCTGCACCTTGAACGGCTGGGAGATGATCGTGCCCACCGTGTGCCTCGGGTTGAGCGAGGAGTAGGGGTCCTGGAAGATCATCTGCATCTCCCGGCGCAGCGGCACCATCTCGCGGCGGCTGAGCCCGGTGATGTCGCGGCCGTTGAAGACCAGGTTGCCCGCCGTGGGCTCCAGCAGCTTCAGCATCGTGCGACCGGCGGTCGACTTGCCCGACCCGCTCTCGCCCACCAGACCGACCGTCTCACCCGGGTGGACGTCGAGGGTGATGTCGTCGACCGCCTTGACGTCACCCGTGTGCCGCCGGATCAGGCTGCCCTTGGTGACCGGAAAGTACTTCTTGAGACCGCTGACGCTGAGCAGCGGCTCACCGGTCGGGGCGCCGGCCGTGGTCTGCGGGGTCTCGGTCACGATGCCTCTCCTGACGAGCCCTCGGCCGCGGCCACCGCAGTGCGCCGCTCACCGAGCACCGCAAGCGCGTTGGCTCTGCGCTGTTCGGGTTCGATGTGGCAGCGCACCAGGTGCTCGGTCGGGATGGTCGGCAGCAGGTCGGGACGTTGGTCGTGGCACCGGCCCTCGGCCACCTGGTCGACGTACGCGCACCGTGGCCGGAAGACACATCCGTCGGGCATCCCGAGCAGCGAAGGGGGCTGCCCGGGAATGGGCTCCAGGCGCGCCGTCCGCGGTTTGTCCATGCGCGGCACCGACGCCATCAGACCGATCGTGTAGGGCATCTCGGGGTGGTGGTACACCTCGTCGATTCCCCCGCGCTCGACGATCTGACCGCCGTACATGACCGCGACCTTGTCGGCGACCTCTGCGACCACGCCCAGGTCGTGGGTGATCACGATGACCGCTGCGTGGAACTCCCGCTGCAGGTCCTTGATGAGCTCCAGGATCTGCGCCTGCACCGTGACGTCGAGAGCGGTGGTCGGCTCGTCGGCGATCAACAGCTGCGGGGAGTTGATCAGCGCCATCGCGATCATGACTCGCTGCCTCATGCCCCCGGACAGCTGGTGGGGGTAGTCGTCGATCCGGCGGTCCGGGGCAGGAATGCCCACCCGGTCGAGCATCTCGATCGACAAGGTGCGCGCCTGCTGCTTGCTTACGTCCTGGTGCACCCGGACGGCCTCGACCAGCTGCTTGCCCACCGAGTAGAAGGGGTGCAGGGACGACAGGGGGTCCTGGAAGATCATGGCCATCTTGCTGCCGCGCAGCGAGCGGATGGCATCGTCGCTTGCGGACACGAGGTCCAGCCCGTCGAAGAAGGCGGTCCCCGTGACGCTGGCCGCCTTGCGGTTGATCAGCCCCATGATCGCCTGGCTGGTCACGCTCTTGCCGGAGCCGGACTCACCGACGATGGCCAGGGTCTCGTCACGTTCGAGGGTGAAGCTCACGCCGTTGACCGCATGGACGATGCCGTCCTCGGTCGGGAAGGCGACGGTCAGGTCGGTGACGTCGAGGAAGGGCTGGGTCATGCGAGCCTCACCCGTGGGTCGATGACCGCGTACAGGATGTCGACGACGATGTTGGCCACGATGATGAAGACCGCCGTCACCAGCACGATGGCGATCACCACGGGCAGGTCGGAGTCGAGCACCGACTGGATGGCCAGCCGGCCGAGACCGGGGATGTTGAAGATCGACTCGACGATGATCGCCCCGCCCAGCAGTCCGGCGAGGTCGAGCCCTGCGGAGGTGACGAGCGGTGTGAGGCCGGCCCGGAAACCGTGCTTGTAGATGACCGTGCGCTCGCTCAGCCCCTTGGACCGCGCGGTACGGATGTAGTCCTCGCCGAGGGTCTCCAGCATCTGGTTGCGGGTCAGCCGCACGTAGTACGCGGCGTAGAGCATGGCCAGGGTGATCCACGGGAGGATCAGGCCCTGGAACCACAGACCCGGGTCCTCGGCGAACGGCACGTAGCGTGGTGGAGGGAAGACCGGGAACTTGAACACTAGGAAGAAGAGCAGGACGTACCCGATGAAGAAGGAGGGGAACGAGTAGCCGATCAGTGCGAACCCCATCGCCGAACGGTCCTGCCACCTACCTCTTCGAAGGGCAGCGAAGATCCCTAACAGGACACCGGTGACCATCCAGACGATGAACGACCCGATCGCCACCGAGATCGTGGCCGGGAGCGCGTCGCGGATGAGGGTCCGGACCTCCTCGCCCCGGTTGAACGAGTAACCGAAGCACGGGGCGGGGCACTCGAAGGTCTGGCTTCCGGATCCGTAGGTACGACCGACGAAGATCGCCTTGGCGAAGGTCGTGTACTGCTCGACCAGCGGCTTGTCCAGCCCGAGTCGGATCCGGTTGGCCTCGATCACCTGGGGGCTGCAGGACTTGCCGCAGGTGAGCGCTGCCGGATCGGACGGGAGCACGGCGAACATCAAGAAGGTGACGATCGAGAGCGCGACCAGCATCAGCACCATGGCGATGAGTCGTCGGATCACGAAACCCGTCACGGCTGCCCCTTCTCGAGAAGATCAGAGTGTTGCGTGAACCGTGGTCTGGTCCGGGACGCTCGTGGCGCCCCGGACCAGACCCTCGGTACCAGCTACTACTGGTTGATGTAGATCGTGCCGTAGTTCCAGGACCCGTACGGCGCCCAGATGAACTCGCCACCGATGTCGGTGCCGACCATCCGCTGCAGGTTGCCGAACAGCGTCGGGATCACCGGAGCCTCCGTCATCGCCTGCGCGTTGAGGGCGTTCCACTGACCCTGCTGCTCCTCCGGGTCGAGCGTCACGAGTGCCTCTTCGACACCCTTGTCGAACTCGGCGTTCTTCCAGTCCGACAGGTTCCACCCGCCGAAGCTGGCGAGCAGCTCAGGCACGACGGTGGACGCGTTGCCCCAGTCGGCACCCCAGCCACCACTGATCATCGCACCGCGCTTGGCGGGGTCGAGCACGATGCCGTAGAACTGACCGGAGTCGATCGGGTTGGCCTCGACCTCGATGCCACAGCGCTTCTCGGACTCGACGAGCGACGCTGCCGACTTGTCGGCCGTGGGGCTCTGCGAGTAGTCGTAGCGGATCTTCGGCATCGGCTCTCCGGCCTCGGCCAGCAGCTTCTTGCCGAACTCGACGTTGCCCTCGGCCGGGATGGTCTCGCCGAGTGCGCCGTCCCACATGCCCGTGGGCTCGTAGCCGATGAAGTTGTTCTTGATCACACCGTCGGCGAGGTCACCGGCGAAGTCGCCACCGGCGATCGTGCGGCGAGCGGCCCGGTCGAGGCAGACTGCCAGCGCCTGACGGTGCTTGACGTTCGGCACCTGGAGGGTGTCGATGGCGATGTAGCTGGTGTACGGGTCGGGCTCGTTGAACCTGCGGTCCTCGTACTGCGGGTCGTTGAAGACCTGGTTCAGCACGGTCGACTGGAGGTCGGAGTTCGAGAGCGCCGTCGTGTCGTCGCCCTGGCTGGCGATCAGCCGCTGGTCGATCGTGTTCCCGTCGAGGCCGAACTCCATGATGATCTCGTCGGGGTAGGCCGGGCGGCTCGGGTCGGAGGCGGCGTCCCAGTTCGGGTTGCGCTCCAGCACGAGCTGCTGGTTCTTCTTGTACTCCTGGATCTGGTAAGGCCCCGTCGCGACGATGTTGTCCTGGTACTTCTCACCAGTGTCGGCATCCTTGGGCACCGGGGAGAACGCCGACAGCGTCACGGCGCTGTTGAAGTCCGGCACCGGTCGCGACATCTTGAAGGTGATGGTCTTGTTGTCGTCGGAGCAGGTGACCGCCTCGTCGAACGCGGCGGTGTCGTTGTTCTTGGTCTCGTACGGTCCCTTGTAGACGGAGTTGCCGTCCTTGTCCTTGGGGATGTCCAGCATCGAGATCGCGTAGGTGGGGCCACCGGTGATGACCGTCTGGGCGAACGTGCGGGAGACGCCGTACTTCACGTCTTCGCAGGTGACCGGGTCACCGGTCTGCCAGGTCACACCGTCACGCAGGGTGAACGACCACTCGGTGGCGTCCTCGTTGGACGTACCGGTGTCGGTGGCGAGGTCGGGCTCGATGTTCCACCCCGCGGATCCTTCCTCGTACACGTACGAGGTCAGGCTCCGGGTCAGGAAGCCGTTCGCGAACGCGAGGTCCTCGCCGGTGTAGTTGCGCTGCGGGTCCAGACTCAGGATCTGGGTTCCTTGGGACAGGATTCGCAGCGTGCCACCCTGCTGGGCGTCACCTGCCGCTGCCGTGTTGTCATCTCCGCCGCCGCTGCCACCACACGCGGTGAGGAGCAGAGCGCCCACACCGACGAGAGTTGCCGCGCGCAGGCCAGTCGTGGCCTTGCCCATGAATCTCCTCCTGATCTGCGGCCGGGGCGGTTGCCCCGGTCCGTCGGACCGCCACGAAGGGCGGCTTTCTGCCCGACCGGTTGGGTCGTGCGAGTCTGGGTTCATACCCGGCCTGCCCGTGGGTCGAGCGCGTCACGGACGGCGTCGCCGAAGAGGTTGAAGGCGAGCACGACCAGGAACAGCAGGGTGCCCGGGATGAAGAGGTAGGTCGGGACGACGTTGTAGTAGACCACCGAGTCGGCCAGCATCTTGCCCCAGGTGACCTCCGGTGGGACGATGCCCACGCCCAGGAAGGACAGGGCCGCCTCGGCGGCGATGAACGTCGGCAGCGCCAGCGTCGCGTACACGATCACCGGCGCCCAGAGGTTGGGGACGACCTCCTTGAAGATGATCCGTCGGCTGCCGGCGCCCATCGCAATCGCCGACTCGACGAACTCACGTTCACGCAGGCTGAGCACCTGGCCACGCACGATCCGGGCCAGGTAGGGCCAGCCGAAGAAGCTGAAGACCAGGATCATGTACAGGATCCGGGCCTGGAGGCCGGTGAGGCTCAGCGCGTCCTGCAGCCGCTCGGTGAGTGGCTTGGACAGGGCCACCAGCATCAGCAGCAGGGGGAACACGAGGACGAAGTCCATGATCCGGCCGACCACCGCGTCGAACCGGCCACCCAGGTAGCCCGTGGCGGCACCGATGACGACGCCCAGGATGACCACCATGATCGTGGACGCAGCCGCGATGAGCAGCGAGATCCGGGCGCCGTAGAGCAGAAGGGCCGCGATGTCGCGCCCACTACCGGGCTCGACGCCCAGTGGGTGGTCCCAGCTGATTCCCGACTTGAGCCACCCGATCGGAAGCCCGCCCGTCGCGTCGTCGAGGTAGTCACGGTCGGGCTCGTTCGGGTCGATGTTCAGCACGTTGGCGACCAGCGGGGCCAGCAGAGCGGTCAGCGTGAGCAGGATGATGAAGATGAGTGCGGCCATCGCCCACTTGTCCCGCCGCAGCCGGGCCCAGGCCAGCTGGGTCAGGGACCGCCCGGCGACCGCCTTGGGCTCTTCGACGTCGACCAGGGTCGACGTCGGTGCCTGGTCGAGGATCTGCTCCTCGACGGGGCTCGGGAAGTGCGGGCTCGACATAGGGCGGCGCGATCCTCCGGGAACGGTTCAGGGGGGCGAACCCTGCGAACACTAAAGCCTGAACCGCCACTGGCGGAACGTGTGGCGCCGGGTATGCCGAATCGTGACCCCACCTGCGCCCAGTCGAGACCGCCCGTTTACCGGACGGCGACCTCGGCCCCCGGCCGGGCCCCCTGGTCAGTCCCGCTTGGCCCGGGCCCGGGTCCGATTTCGGGTGGCGGCGTCCAGCACCTGCTTGCGGATCCGGACCGCAGCGGGGGTGACCTCCACGCACTCGTCCTCGCGGCAGAACTCCAGCGCCTGTTCCATCGACACCTGCTTGTGGGGGATAAGCGGCACCAGAACGTCGCCGGATGACTGACGCATGTTGGTGAGCTTCTTCTCCTTGGTCGCGTTGACGTCCATGTCGTCGGACCGGGAGTTCTCGCCCACGATCATGCCCTCGTACACCTCCGTACCGGGGCCGACGAACATCGTGCCGCGCTCCTGCAGGTTCGCCAGCGCGAACCCGGTCGTGGCGCCGCGACGGTCAGCGACCAGGGAGCCCGTCGGGCGGGTGCGCAGCTCGCCGAACCACGGCTCGTACCGGTCGAAGACGTGGTGCAGCAGCCCCGTGCCGCGGGTCTCGGTGAGGAACTCGGTCCGAAAGCCGATCAGGCCCCGGGCCGGCACGATGTACTCCAGCCGGACCCAGCCGGTGCCGTGGTTGACCATCTGCTCCATGCGCCCCTTGCGCAGGGCCATCAGCTGGGTCACGACGCCCAGGTAGTCCTCGGGTATGTCGACGGTCAGCCGCTCGACCGGCTCGTGCACCTTGCCGTCGATCTCACGGGTCACGACCTGGGGCTTGCCCACGGTCAGCTCGAACCCCTCTCGACGCATCTGCTCGACCAGGACGGCGAGCTGCAGCTCGCCGCGGCCCTGTACCTCCCAGGTGTCAGGCCGCTCGGTGGGCAGTACCCGGATCGAGACGTTGCCGACGAGCTCGGCGTCCAACCGGCTCTTCACCTGGCTGGCGGTGAGCTTCTTGCCGCTCTGCCCGGCCAGCGGGGCAGTGTTGATGCCGATCGTCATCGAGATCGACGGCTCGTCGACGGTGATCACCGGGAGCGGACGGGGGTCGTCGGCGTCGGCGAGCGTCTCACCGATGGTGATCTCGGGGATTCCTGCGATGGCGATGATGTCGCCGGGCCCCGCCTCGTCTGCGGGGACGCGGTCGAGGGCCTCGGTGACGAGCAGCTCGGTGACCTTGACCGGGACGATGCTTCCGTCCGTGCGGCACCAGGCGACCTGCTGACCCTTGCGGATCCAGCCTTCGTGCACCCGGCACAGGGCCAGCCGACCCAGGTAGGGCGACGCATCCAGGTTCGTGACGTGCGCCTGGAGCGGCGCGCCCTCGGTGTAGGCGGGGGCCGGGATGGTGCCGACGATGGTCTCGAACAGCGGCTCGAGGTCCTCCGCGTCGGGCATCCCACCGTCGTCGGGGCGTTGCAGAGACGCCCGCCCCGCCTTCGCAGAGGCGTAGACGATCGGGAAGTCGATCTGGTCGTCGGTGGCGTCGAGGTCGAGGAAGAGCTCGTAGGTCTCGTCGACGATCTCCTTGATCCGGGCATCAGGGCGGTCGACCTTGTTCACCACCAGGACGACGGGCAGCCGCTTCTGCAAGTGCCTTGCGCAGCACGAAACGGGTCTGCGGCAGTGGCCCCTCGCTGGCGTCGACGAGGAGCAGGACGCCGTCAACCATCTCCAGCCCTCGCTCGACCTCACCGCCGAAGTCGGCGTGTCCGGGGGTGTCGATGATGTTGAGGGTGATCCCACCGTGCTTCACGGCGGTGTTCTTGGCCAGGATCGTGATCCCCTTCTCCCGCTCCAGCTCCCCGGAGTCCATGACCCGGTCGGCCACGTCCTGGTTCTCCCGGAACGCCCCTGACTGCCACAGCATGGCGTCGACGAGGGTGGTCTTGCCGTGGTCGACGTGGGCGACGATGGCGATGTTGCGCAGGTCGGCGCGGCTGGTCGTGGGGACGGGCGTGGACATGCCAAGGCTCACTTCAGAGGAGGGATGCCGCGAACGGAGCCCGCGGGCGGAACGCCGAGACCGCACCCGAGGAACGCCGTCTGCAGCAGACGAGGGCCTATCCTACGCCGTCCCGACCGACCCGGTTCCCGCGGATTCGGCGTCGAGGAGCGCCCGCGCCCGCAAGAACTCCCGGCGCTGCTCGTCGCTCACCTGCGGGAAGCGCAGGTCGAGCCGCCGCACGGTCTCGGTGACGACCTCGGCCACCAGGGCCCGCATGACGCCCTTGCGGTCGGCCGGGATCACGTACCAGGGCGCCTCCTGCGTGGACGTCGCGCGGATGGCCGCGGAGTAGGCAGCCATGTAGTCGTCCCAGTGCTGGCGCTCGGCGACGTCACCGGCGCTGAACTTCCAGTTCTTCGCCGGCTCCTCCAGTCGATCGAGGAACCGCTTCCTCTGCTCGTCAGGGCCCACGTTCAGGAAGAACTTCACCACGACAGTCCCGTTGCTGACGAGGTGTCGCTCGAACGCGACGATCGACGCGTACCGCTGCGCCCAGAGCTCCTCACCGCGCGGCCCGGGCGGCAGCTGCTGGCCGTCCAGGATCTCCGGGTGCACCCGGACGACGAGCACCTCCTCGTAGTAGGAGCGGTTGAAGATCCCGATCCTTCCGCGCTCGGGGAGTGCCTTCGTGCACCGCCAGAGGAAGTCGTGGTCGCGCTCCTCGGCGCTCGGTTGCTTGAACGACGTGACCTGGCAGCCCTGTGGGTTCACCCCCGACATGACATGTCGGATCGTGCCGTCCTTGCCCGCAGCGTCCATGGCCTGGAACACGAGCAGCAACGAGTAGCGGTCATCCGCGTAGAGCAGCTCCTGGGCCCGGTCCAGGTCGTCCTTGCTGCGTTCGAGTGCCTCCGAGCTCGCCTGCTTGAGCGCATCCTTGTCAAGGTGTCGCCACTCGTCAGGCAACCAGTCGGAAGGATGGTGGCGGAGGTCGAAGTCACGACCTGCCAGAAGGTGATGCCGAACCGACCTCTCCAGCGACATCATGCCTCCTGTGTGCGCGCTTCCTCGGTGACGTGCCCGTCCAGGATCTCGTAGACCCGATCGGTGTACTCCACCATCCGCAGGTCGTGGGTGACCATGATCCCGGTCTTGGAACGCTCCTTGATCTCCCGCGCCAACAGCTGGACGACCTGCCGCCCACGTTCGGTGTCCAGCGAGGCTGTGGGCTCGTCGACGAGCAGGATCTCGGGGTCGTTCATCAGGGCCCGGCCGATGGCCACTCGCTGCCGCTCACCGCCCGACAGCTTCTCCGGCACGTTGTCGGCACGCTCGGCAAGGCCAAGCTCGGCCATGAGTCGCTCGGCCCGAAGTCGAGCGTCCTTGCGCGAGAGCCGACCACCGGCCAGGTCGTTCATCAGGGTGATGTTCTCCCGCGCGGTGAGAAACGGCACGAGGTTGGCCGTCTGGAACACGAAGCCGACCCGGGCAGCGCGGAACTTGGTCAAGTCCTTCTTGCTGAGCTCGTCGACCCTGGTGTCACCCATCAGGACCCGACCATTCGTCGGCGTGAGCAGCCCCCCGAGGATGGACAGCAGCGTCGTCTTGCCCGAGCCCGACGGTCCGACGAGGGCGACGAACTCACCTTCGTTCACCGCAAGCGACGCATTCTCCACGGCGGTGACGGCGGTGTGCCCACTGCCGTACGTCTTCGTGACGTCTTCGGCGACCAGCAGCGAGCGGACATCGGTGAGCGCGTTCACAGGGTTCCTCCGAGTGCGGTGGCTGGATCGATCCGGGCGATGCGACGTAACGAGAAGACGGCGCCGACGAGGGATGACACGAACGTGGAGATCGCGACGGTGATCAACGTGCCGGGCAGGAACAGGACCGGCACCTGGTCGGGCACAGCGCCACCGAGCAGCCACGCCAGACCTGCCCCCGCCACGAGCGCGATGGCCGACGTCACGATGGCCTGGGAGAACAGGATCCCGGCCAGGCGTCGGGTCGAGGCACCCAGGGCTTTCAGTGCGGCGAACAGGTCACGCTTCTCCAAGGTGAGCAGGGCGAAGAAGAGAGCGACGACGATGGCCGCGACCAGGTAGGTCGTGGTGACGATGCTGGAGAACGTCGAACGCTGCTGCTCGACCCCGGGGATCGCCAGGTAGGACTCGGCCGTGGTGAGAATGCTGGTGCCAGCGGGCGCCTCGAGGTCGTCCACGGTGACGCCGTCGTCGAGCTGCAGCGCCACCGCGGTGATGACGCCGGTCTCCCCGCGGGTCTCAGGGCGCACTGCTGCCCGAGCCTCGGCCCAGGTCGGCACGGTGGCCCACATCGAGGACTGCCCCTGGTACTCGGCGTCCTCGACGAACCCGACCACCTCGATCGCAACCGTGCCCAGGGTGATGGTCGAGCCGAGGACGACCCCCTGGTCCCGCATTGCGGTGCTCACGGCCGAGACATTGTTCTCCTCAGGCCGGGGCAACCGCCCCTCGACGAGCCCCGTCGGCGCACCCGCGCCGTCGGGCTCGAAACCGAACAGGGCAACGTCAACGCCGCCGTCCGGGCCCTCACCGCCGGTGAGCAGCAGGCCGAGGGGGGAGGCGGCACTCACCCCCGGCGTCGAAGACAGCTCGGCAACCGCCGCATCTGGCAGTCGCGACCGCACGAAGGAACCTTCGGCGTCGGAGCTGAACGCGAAAGCCTGGGCGTCAGCGTTCCGGATGGCGCCGGTGTTGCCGTAGAACAGCCCGTCGGACAGGGCGGACAGGAGCAGGACGAGCAGGACGAGGAACGAAAGCGCACCGGTGATGAACAGGAATCGGCCTTTCTGTCGCCGGATCTCGGCGATCCCGACCCTCACCTGGCACCTGCGGCAGCCGCGGGGTCGAGTCGGGCAATGCGAGACACCGAGACCATCCCGGCCAGCAAGGAGAAGGCGAGGACCGCGGCCACCACGATCGCCACTCTCTGAGGCGACAACGAGACCGGGATGCCGGTGTTGAGCCCGGCGATCGCCAACGCCGTCACGCCGACTGCGACCACCGACGCCACGGCGACCACGGCCGTGATCTGGAGCGCGAGTCCGGCGGCCAGACGGTGCGGTGGGTCACCGAGCGCGCGGAGCAGCGTGAACACCCGCTGCTTCTGGACGGTGAGGATGAGGAAGAAGAAGCCGACGACCACCACGGCGATCAGGAAGGTGACGGCGATCAGGATGACGAAGGTGCTGCCCACCTGGTCGACTCCCGGCACCGCATCGACAGCGGCCCGCTTGGTGTATGCGGTCACCCCTGGCACTGCGTCCTCGACCCGTTGAGCCACCACGCCGGGGTCGGTACCGGCGTCGGCGGTGACAGCCACCGCGTTGATCGGCACGAACGGCACCTCGGGGTTCGCGGCGCGGGTCACCTCGTCGAACGTCGCCTGGTCGACGAACGCAGTGGGCTGGGCCAGGAACTGGGCCCCTCTCAGCAGCCCGACGACCTTCAGCTCGATGCCGCTGGGGCGCAGCACGATGAGGTCGCCGATCTGCGCCTGACCACCCGCATCGACCGCCGTCTCGTCGAGCGCCGTGGGCAGCCGGCCGTCGGTCAGCCCGGCCGGCGCCCCAGGTCCCTGCGGGTCGATCCCGAACAACCCGAGGTCCGACGGCTCACCGTCGAGCTCACCGGTGAGCGTCGTCGTCGACCACGGCGCCGCGGCGGACACGCCATCCACCGCCGCCACCGCCGCTACCACGTCGGGCTCGAGTCGACTGGCCTGGACGTTGTCCCGGGCCTGCGCGCTGTAGACCACGACGTCGAGCTCGGCGGCCTCCAGGGTGCCGATGAAGGAGCGGATGAGCGCGCCGGACAGCGTCCACAGGAAGAGCACCAGGAAGACGAGGAGCGCGACCGCTGCGGCGAGCAGGCCGTACTTCAGGGCTGCCCGACGAATCTCCAGCAGCGCGAAGGACATGAGCCCAAACTAGTTCACATCTTGTTCAACCCGCCACCCGCCGGCTCCTCGGCCGGAAGTGACAGCGGAAGTGACAGCGGAAGTGACACTGTGGGGCGGGTCAGCCAGGGTGGGGATCATGCCGCGCCTCCTCGACACCGAAGAGATCACCCGCCAGCTGGTCGACCTCCCTGGATGGCGGTTGGCCGACCGCTCGCTGCTGCGCAGCATCTCCGCCGCCGACTTCCCGACCGCAGTGCGCATGGTCGACGACATCGCCACCGCCGCCGAGGACATGGACCACCACCCCGACATCGACATCCGGTGGCGCACGTTGCACCTCACCCTGTCGACCCACTCCGCCGGCGGGGTCACCCAGCTCGACGTCGAGATGGCTCACCGGATCTCCGCGATCGCCGCGGACCACGGCGTCCACACCGACGACGCGCTCGACCGCAAGCCGCGACTTGAGGTCGGAATCGACTGCCGAGACGCCACCATCCTGCGTCCCTGGTGGGCCACCGCGCTGCGGTACATCGACCACGACGGTGTCCTGATCGACCCCGAGGGGCACGGACCGACCGTGTGGTTCCAGGAGGTGCCCGAAGACAAGTCGGTGAAGAACCGACTGCACCTCGACCTGTACCTGCCCCGCCACGAGGCAGCAGCCAAGCGTGACCTCCTCGTGTCCCTCGGGGGGTCCCTGGTCGCCACGTTCGAGACGTTCTGGGTCCTGACCGATCCCGAGGGCAACGAGCTGTGCGTGTGTGTCGACGAGTGACCCCGGCCCCCGGCCACGGGTGACGTCGCACCCACCGGTCCGCGGACTTGGCCGAGGTGCTGGCGGCCGATGCTCTCCTGAGACAGACTGCCCACGCACAGCGTCGTCGCAGGCCGGCGCAGCCCGTCCGGAGGTCGCCCCATGAGCGTGTCGCAGTCGGAGATCACCACAGCCCGGAAGGCGGCCCGAGACCTCGTCGCGGCCGTGGAGGTCCTCAAGGACCACCACGGGGACTCCGTCGACATGCGTCGTCTGCTCGCCGACGCCCAGCGGATCTCCGAGGACCTCGACCTGCTCGTCGGTCCAGAGGCGCCGCCGACCAACGACGAGCCCCACATCGTCGTCCCCGACCACGCCTACCCGCCGGAGTTCTTCCGCGACGCCGACCACGACTGACCCGACGCGACGGCCGGAGGCCCCGATGGCGAACCAGAGCACGACCGTACGCGCGCACATCCCCTTCCGCACCCTGCGCACCGACCGATGGTGGGTCATGCCAGGGATCACGATGCTCGTCCTGCTGTCCTTCGTCGTCTATGCCACCTGGCGTGCCTTCGAGAACGCCCACTACTTCGCCGCTCCGTACCTGTCGCCCTTCTACTCCCCGTGCGTCTCGGAGAACTGCACGCCGGGTTCAGACGACCTGGGGCGCCTGGTCGGCGACTGGTGGACCTTCTCCCCGGCCCTGCTCATCCTGGTCTTCCCGCTCGGGTTCCGGATGACCTGCTACTACTACCGCAAGGCGTACTACCGCTCGTTCTGGCTGTCTCCACCCGCATGCGCCGTGGCCGAGCCGCATCGCAAGTACACGGGCGAGACCCGGATGCCGTTGCTCCTGCAGAACAGCCATCGATACTTCTTCTACTTCGGGCTCGTCTTCAACCTGATCTTGACCTACGACGCGATCATCTCCTTCCGTGACGCCGAGCTGCGTTGGGGTCACATGGGGCTCGGCACGCTGATCCTGGTCACCAACGCCACGCTGCTGTGGCTCTACACGGCGTCCTGTCACTCCTGCCGCAACACCGTTGGCGGTCGCCTGAAGCACTTCTCCAAGCACCCGGTCCGCTACCGCCTGTGGACCTGGGTGTCGCGGCTCAACACCCGCCACCCGATGTTCGCCTGGCTTTCCCTGTTCAGCGTGGCGCTGTCGGACTTCTACATCCGCTTGCTCGCGACCGGGACGATCACCGACATCCGGTTCTTCTGATGCTGCGACCGTCAGCGACGACACGGGAAAGGTCTCCTGCATGACCGACCTCGAACGGCACACGTACGACGTCGTCGTGATCGGCGCCGGAGGGGCCGGCCTGCGTGCGGCGATCGAGGCACGCGAGCAGGGCCACAGCGTGGCCATCGTCTGCAAGTCGCTGTTCGGGAAGGCCCACACCGTCATGGCCGAGGGCGGTATCGCCGCCAGCATGGGCAACGTCAACAGCAACGACGGCTGGCAGGTCCACTTCCGTGACACGATGCGCGGCGGCAAGTTCTTGAACCATTGGCGGATGGCCGAGCTGCACGCGCGCGAAGCTCCGCAGCGGGTGTGGGAGCTCGAGTCCTGGGGGGCGCTGTTCGACCGCACGCCCGACGGCCGGATCAGCCAGCGGAACTTCGGGGGCCACGAGTACCCACGCCTGGCCCACGTGGGCGACCGGACGGGGCTCGAGCTCATCCGCACCTTGCAGCAGAAGATCGTCTCGCTGCAGCAGGAGGACGAGCACGAGCACGGCGACGCGCAGGCCCGGCTGAAGGTGTTCGCCGAGTGCACCATCACCCGGCTGATGCTCGAGGACGGAAGCATCGCGGGGGGCTTCGGCTACTGGCGGGAGTCCGGGCGCTTCGTGCTGTTCGAGGCACCGGCCGTCGTCCTCGCCACCGGGGGGATCGGCAAGAGCTTCAAGGTGACGAGCAACTCCTGGGAGTACACCGGTGACGGGCACGGACTCGCACTCGAGGCCGGCGGCTCCCTGGTGAACATGGAGTTCGTCCAGTTCCACCCGACCGGCATGGTCTGGCCACCCAGTGTGAAGGGGATCCTGGTCACCGAGTCGGTGCGCGGTGACGGCGGCGTGCTCACCAACTCCGAGGGTCGTCGGTTCATGTTCGACTACGTCCCCGACGTCTTCGTCGACAAGTACGCCAAGGACGAGGCGGAGGGCGACCGGTGGTACACCGACGCCGACAACAACCGACGTCCGCCCGAGCTTCTCCCTCGCGACGAGGTCGCCCGCGCCATCAACTCCGAGGTCAAGGCCGGACGCGGCTCACCCCACGGAGGGGTGTTCCTCGACGTCAGCTCCCGGCTCCCGGCCGAGACCATCCGCAAGAAGCTGCCGTCGATGTACCACCAGTTCAAGGAGCTCGCCGACGTCGACATCACCGCCCAGCCGATGGAGGTCGGGCCGACCTGCCACTACGTGATGGGCGGGGTCGAGGTCGACCCGGACACCGCGGCAGCCGTCGGGGTTCCCGGGCTGTTCGCCGCCGGGGAGGTCGCCGGGGGGATGCACGGGTCGAACCGGCTCGGCGGCAACTCGCTGTCCGACCTGTTGGTGTTCGGGCGTCGCGCCGGGCTCGGCGCGTCGAGCTACGTCCAAGCGCTGGAGCGTCGTCCGAGCGTCGCCGAGGACGACATCGACCAGGCAGCAGTCGCTGCCCTGGAGCCGTTCGAGGAGGAGGGCGGTGAGAACCCCTACACGCTTCACCACGAGCTGCAGCAGACCATGAACGACCTCGTCGGGATCATCCGCAGCGCCCACGAGGTCGAGCAGGCGCTCGAGCAGCTCGAGTCGATCAAACAGCGCGCTCGCCGGCTCACGGTCGAGGGTCACCGACAGTTCAACCCCGGCTGGCACCTGTCGCTCGACCTCCGGCGCATGCTGCAGGTCTCGGAGTGCGTCGCCCGCGCGGCGCTGACCCGCCAGGAGTCCCGTGGGGGCCACACCCGGGAGGACTTCCCTGGAATGAGCCCGCGGTGGCGTGACATCAACCTGATCTGCCGGGTCGACGGCGACGGCATCCGGGTGGACCAGCAGCCCCTGCCGGTCATGCCGCCGGAGCTGCTGCGGCTGTTCGACCGCAGTGAGCTCTCGAAGTACATGACCGATGCTGAGCTGGCGCCGCTGGACACCGAAGGAGGGGCGGCCTGATGGGCTACGACGCGAACGTCCGGGTCTGGCGCGGAGACGACACCGGGGGCAGCCTGGAGAGCTACACCGTCGAGGTCAAGGAGGGTGAGGTCGTCCTCGACATCGTGCACCGCCTGCAGGCCACCCAGACCCCCGACCTGGCCGTGCGCTGGAACTGCAAAGCCGGCAAGTGCGGGTCGTGCAGCGCCGAGATCAACGGCAAGCCTCGTCTGATGTGCATGACCCGGATGAGCACCTTCGACGAGACCGAGACCGTCACCGTCACACCAATGCGCACGTTCCCGATCATTCGCGACCTCGTCACCGACGTCTCGTTCAACTACCAGAAGGCGCGCGAGGTGCCCGCCTTCGCACCACCGCCGGACCTCAGACCCGGGGACTTCCGGATGTCGCAGGTCGACGTCGAGCGCAGCCAGGAGTTCCGCAAGTGCATCGAGTGCTACCTGTGCCAGAACACGTGTCACGTGATCCGCGACCACGAGGAGAACATGCCCAAGTTCTCCGGGCCTCGGTTCTTCATCCGGATCGCCGAGCTGGACATGCACCCGCTGGACACCCGCGACCGGCGTCGCGATGCGCAGGCCGACGCCGGAATCGGGTACTGCAACATCACCAAGTGCTGCACCGAGGTGTGCCCCGAAGGCATCCACATCACCGACAACGCGATCATCCCGATGAAGGAGCGCGTCGTCGACGCCAAGTACGACCCGGTGTTCGTCATCGGCACGAGGATCCCCACGCGGGGGGACAAGGAAGCCGCGCAGGCGCTTCAACGCGGTGACGTCACCGGCGCCGAGCAGGCCGCCCGCGCCCGCCTGGTGGACAAGCCGAGCGACCAGGCCGCCCTCGGGGTCCTGGCGGGGGCACAGTTCGCCCAAGGCCGGTTCGACGAGGCGGCGCAGACCTCGCGCAAGCGGATCTCACTCGTCGGTGGCCGAGGCAACGCCCGGCGCGAGGCGGTCACCACCTACGGATGGTCGTTGCTGTGCGCCGCGGAGTCCGGGCAGCTGCCCTACACCGAAGAGACGCGAGCCGAGGTCACTGACGCCATGCGCCAAGCGGCAGCCATGACGGGGAGTGCGGCGTTCGCCCACAAGGCCTCGCTCATGCACGCCCTCGGCGGAGACGAGGTCGCCGCGCGGCGCGAGATCGACGACGTCCTGGCCTGGCACCGCCCCGCGCCCGAGCGGGCCGACGCGCTGATCACCTCGGCCCGCCTGCACCGTGAGGCAGGCGAGGGTGCCGCGGCTTCGGCTGCACTGGCCGAGGCGCGCCGGCTCTCCCCGACCAACCCGAGGCTCGGGGCCTACTGAGCCCCGCCCAGGTGCACCTCAGTGCGACAGGGATGGTGAGCAGGGCGCTGTTGACGACATCACGCGGCGTGTTGGCTAGCGTGAGGGGCATGCGCGACCTCTCCCCCGGATGGGCCACCGACCTCGCCGTGCTTGAGTACAGCGGGTCGGTCGTGGAGGACCGGGGGGACCACCTCGTCGTCCGCACCCCGCTGAACCCCGACTACCACTGGGGCAACTGCTTGTTCGTGACCGCCGCGGACACCGTGGACGACGCCCCGCGTTGGGTCGCCGCATTCCACGACACCTTCCCCCGGGCCACCTGGGTCGCGATCGGGCTGGCCCGGATGCCCGACGATGCGGACGCGTGGGTGGCGCAGGGACTCGACCTGGAGCTGGACGACGTGCTCAGCACGCGCACGCTGCCGAGGCAGACGCCGCTGGCCGAGGACTACACCGTCCGCCGGCTCGGCGGCGACGACTGGGAGCAGTGCGTGGGGCGGGAGCTGGCCGAGAACGACCGGACCGGCGAGTACGAGCCGACCGGGCACGAGCGTTTCGTCCGCGCGCGCGTCCAGACCCGTCGCGACCTCTCCGACCGGGAGGTCGCAGCGTTCTTCGGCGCGTTTTCCGGTGACACCCTCGTGGCCGACCTCGGCATCGTCCGGTGCGGCACCACGGCGCGCTACCAGGCGGTCAGCACCGAGGTGGAGCACCGGCGCCAGGGGCTCGCCTCACACCTGCTCGGCGTGGCCGCCCGATGGGCGGCGTCGCACGGCTGTGACCGGTGGGTCATCATCACCGAGGCGACGAACCCGGCCGGGCGGGTCTACCGCCGGGTCGGGTTCGAGCCGGACGTCGGCAACGCGCAGGCCTACCGCCGTCCCCCGCGCTGACCACGTCTCGCTCACCCCGTGGCGACTCAGCGGGTCACCCTCCAGTAGACCCACGGCGAGGCAGCGGAAGCGTGGCTGCCGTCTCCGTTGAACGTCGCTCCCACGCGGATTCGCGTGCCGATGATGCCCCGTGAGTCGTACCACGTGAACACGGTCATGACGCTCCGCTTGCTCAGCAGCCAGCGATGCGTGCTGTATGTGCTCCAGCGACCCTTGGCCCAGTACTGGAAGGTCATCGTGACCCGCTCGCGAGGGTGCCCCGGGGCCAGCGTGAAGCGCTCGGTCGGACAGCCGTTGTACTCGGGCGGTCGGCAACTGGTCCGGTAGTGGTACAGCCGGTACCTGCCTACCGTGTCGTAGCCGCCCAGGCTCCTGGCCGCCCAGCGACCCGCCACCGCCACCTTCACGGGTTTGGAGCTTGCAGCCGACCAGCCGTCACCCCCGGTGTAGCTGGCGGTGTAGGTCGTGGTCGCGCGCGGCGTCACCCGGATGTCCAGGCTTCCGGCGGCGTTGACCTCGTCCTTCGTCAAGAGAACCTTCTTGCCCCCGACCGGCTGAGCGAACACCGACACGGTGCGGTTCGTCGACGCCGAAGTCAGGCTCGCGTTCAGAACGGTGGACCGTCCGTAGGTGACCTGAGCCGCAGACGCCGTCAGGGTCAGCGCGGACTTCCAGGTCGTGTCGACCCGATAGGTCACCCCGGCTGGCCCCGAACTGCTCGAAGCGGCGACCGTGATCGTGTTCAGCCCGACGACCGGAGCCAACCTGTAGGTGTCGATGCTGGAGAGGGACCCGGACCCGATCGTCTCGCCGTTCAGCGTGACGGTGTAGTAGTCATCGGCCGAGACCCTCAGGGTGGTCCTGCCGCCTGCCTGGTCGATCTGGAAGGTGTCGGTGAACGTGACGACTGGCGTGCCGCTCGCGTCCTCCTCGGGCGTGACGTTCTGGCTGCGCCAGATCCAGTGAGCCCCAGGAATGGTCGGCCATTGGCCGCTGGTGCAGAACCCGTCGGCGTCGACCGCCTCGCAGCCCGCGTTGCCGTACGTCAACACCGCCGAGCCGCTGGTGGCGTCCTCCGCCGTCCACGGCACCCCGACCCGAGAGACCACCGAGCCGGACGCCGCCGCCTCTGCCGGTGCGGCCACGGCTGCTCCCACCGAGACACTTGCGGTGCAGCCCAGCACCAAGGCAGCCGCAGCAGCGAAGAAGGACTTGCGGGTGATCATCACGCACCCCCATCGATCCCGGAGGCGTCGGGACAGGCCGCCCTGCCGAGAGGTCGCCTCCGCCCACTTGCAAGGGTCGTCGTTCCCGAGGAGCACGGCTAGAGGCGTAGGGCCTCGCCGCTGCGCCCGGAGCCGGCCACGCGGTCACTGGGCGCAAGGCTGGGCCAACCAGTGGCAATCGGTACGCCCCTACGGGTGAATACGCCGCACGAGGGATTGTGCGGGCCCGCCCCCGACCCCACGATGCGTGGTGGATCGGTTACGCAACGCATCCAGGTAGGACGCCGACCGCACCCGCGGTGGCGGACAGGGGGGGCCTGTCATGGAAGACCTGTACTCCGGCGCGCCGGGCATGGGGTGGATCCGCCGTCGTGCGGCTCGGCTGCTCGCAGCAGCAGTCGTGCTCGGACTGGCCGTGCCTGCCACAGCACACGCGACGACTTTGCCATCGGGCTCGGACACCACCGCCGCATACATCGTGCGCGCCGAGCCCGGTCAGCTCCCAGCCCTGCTGGACGAGCTGGGAGAGAGCGGGGTCGGTGTCGAGCAGGCCTTCGAGACCATGGACACAGCCGTCGTCCGGGTCCCGGAGTCAGCCGTTCCCGCCCTGCGCGCCCTGTCCCACGTTGCCACCGTCAGCCCCGATGTGAGCCTCGAGTCGAGCGCGGACAGCTATGACCCGGTCGGCGACGCTGGATCGGTCTCCAACAGCGCACGCCTCATGAAGGCTCCGGCGGCGTGGGACGCCGGAGCCTCGGGACAGGGCATCGATGTCGCGCTCATCGACACCGGTGTGGCCCCCGTGGGTCCGCTCGCTGACCCCAGCACCGTGGTCAACGGGCCGGACCTGTCCTTCGACGGCCAGTCCGACTCGACCCGCTACCTCGACCTGAACGGGCACGGGACGTTCATGGCCGGCCTGATCGCCGGGCGGGCCTCCTCGTCGGAGCCCGGTGCCTACCAGGGCATCGCACCCGACGCTCGGATCGTCAACGTCAAGGTGGGCGACGCGGTCGGGCGCGCGGACGTCTCTCAGGTCATCGCCGGCATCGACTGGGTCGTGCAGCACGCGCACGACGACGGACTGAACATCCGGGTGCTCAACCTGTCCTACGGCACCGAGTCGGCCCAGGACTACACGCTGGATCCCCTGGCCCACGCCGCCGAGGTCGCCTGGCGCTCCGGCATCGTGGTGGTCGCCTCGGCGGGCAACCGTGGGGGTACCCCGATCGACATGCCGGCCGCCGACCCCTATGTCATCGCCGTCGGTGCGCTCGACACCAAGGGCACGCTCGATGCCAGTGACGACAGGCTCGCTTCGTTCAGCGCCAAGGGCACGAGCGAACGTCGCCTCGACGTGGTCGCACCGGGCACGCGGGTGCAGGGACTGCGAGTCCCCGGTTCGTACGTGGATACGAAGCTCGGCGAGTCGGGTGGGATCAACTCCGAGTACCTGAGGGGCAGCGGAACCTCCCAGGCGGCAGCACTCACGTCCGGGGCCGCCGCGGTCCTGCTGAGCGCTCGCCCCGGACTGTCGCCGGACCAGGTGAAGCGGCTGCTCGCGAAGGGGACCTACCTCTGGGGGGTTCCTGGTAACCCACGCACTGTGGACCTCCAACGGGGCGTGACATGGTCTGCGTCCAGCTGGCGCCAGACGGCGACGCGTGGCTCGGGCGCTGGGTCGCTCGAGACCTCGCGCGGCGGCGTCCACCTGTCCGACGGCACCACCGACCTCGTGGGTGAGCAAGACATCTTCGGCAACCCGTTCGATGCGGCAGCGGTCGCCGCGCAGCGTGAGAACGGCGGCATGTGGGACGGCGGATCGTGGAACGGAGCGTCCTGGGCTGGAGCCTCCTGGGCTGGAGCCTCCTGGGCTGGAGCGTCCTGGGCCGGAGCCTCCTGGGCCGGAGCGTCCTGGGCCGGAGCGTCCTGGGCCGGAGCGTCCTGGGCCGGAGCGTCCTGGGCCGGTGCCTCCTGGTCGGGTGCCTCCTGGTCGGGTGCCTCCTGGTCGGGTGCCTCCTGGTCGGGTGCCTCCTGGGCCGGGTGCAACTGGGCCAGTGAGGACTACTCGTGACCGCCACCCGCGCCGCCGGCGCCTCGTGGATCTGACCCACCCGTGCCCACCGTCGCCTAAGGCTCACGCACCGGTCCGTCGATGACTCCCGGGATGAGCGCCATCAGCGGGTCGAGCCCGGCGGTCCCACGGGGGGTGGTCCGCCCGACCCGGCGCGTTCTGGGCCTGACCGTGCTGCTGTTCCTCCTCGGAACGGGCCTGTTCCTGGCTGCTCTGGAGCTGGCCGGGCCACCACCGGACCAGCAGATCCCCTGGTGGGTGCTGGCCGCTGCCTTCGCAGCCACTGAGATGTGGGTGGTCCACATCCAGTTCGGCCGGGAAGCCAAGAGCATCTCGATCAGCGAGATCCCGCTGGTGATCGCCCTGTTCTGCTCCACGCCAGGCGACCTGATGCTGGCCAAGGTGGTAGGCCCCGCCGTCGTCGTGCTTTTCTTGCGGCGTCAGACCGCAGTCAAGTCCGCACTCAACCTGGCCCTGTTCTACGCGAACGGGGCCGTCGCGCTCTTCACCTTCACCCTGCTCTCCGGGGCCAGCACGCATGACGGCCTGCGCGAGTGGTTCGCCGCGGTCGCGGCGTCGACCCTGGCGATCGTCGTCGACCTGCTCGTGCTGACCCTGATCCTCAGCTGGTACACCGAGGCGAACCCCAGGGACGGCCTTCGCGGGTCGTGGCCGGCGGTGGTCATGGCCGCCGCGAGCTCGACGATCGGCATCGTGGCGGTGCTGACCCTGCGACTCGGACCACTGGCAGCGATTCCCTTGCTCGCCTCCGGGATCGCCCTCATGCTGTCCTACCGCGCCTACTCCCGCCTGTCCGACCGGCACACGAGCCTGGAGCGGCTGTTCAGCTTCAGCCGCGAGCTCAGCTCGGCGCCCGCGGCGGCCAACGTGCTGCCGGCCGTGCTCGGCCAGGCGCGGCAGCTGCTGCGAGCCGAGGTCGTGGAGGTGTTCACACTCGCCCGCCATGCTGGCAGCGGCAGCCTTTGGCGCTACGACGGTGAGCGGGTGGAACCGGAGGGCGGCGAAGTCGTCAAGCAGGTCCTGCTCGCCGTCTCCCGGCTCGTCGCAGACGGAGAGGCGCGGCTGCTGAGCTGCACCCAGACCGAGGCGGCCGGGTTCTTGCTGCTCCGGGGGGCCCGCGAGGCAGTCATGGCACCGCTGGTCGTCGACGGGGAGACGGTGGGCGCAATCGCCGCCTACGACCGCCTCGGTGAGGTGCGCGGGTTCGCCGAGACCGACGTCACCCTGATCAAGACCGTTGCGAACCACGCCTCGATGGCCATGCACAACGAGTCGCTCATGGGCCGGCTCCGACACGAGGCCATGCACGACCCCCTGACCGGTCTTCCCAACCGCGCTCAGCTGATGACTCTGACGACCGCAGCAGTGGCGAGAGCAACATCGGGCCAGGGGCGCGTCGCGATGCTGATCATCGACCTCAACGGGTTCAAGGCGGTCAACGACACCCTCGGACACCATGTGGGCGACACGCTGATCACCGAGGTCGGACGCCGCCTGAGTGCAGCCGCCGGGCCGGGCGTCACGGTGGCCCGGCTCGGCGGCGATGAGTTCGCCGTGCTGGTCGAGCCGGTGGAGGACGACGGCCTCGGCGTCGCCGAGACCCTGTGCGAGGCCTTGCTCGAGCCGATGGTCGTCGGGGAGGAACGGCTCCACCTCGCCGGCTCGATGGGGATCGCGCTGGCACCCGACCACGCCACCACCGTCTCCGACCTGCTGCGCCGGGCGGACATCGCGATGTATGCCGCGAAGAACGGAGCCGAGAGCGTCGTCGTCTACCGGCCGGACATCGACCTGAACGACCCCTCCCTGCTGTCGCTCACCGCCGAGCTGCGCTCGGCCATCGGCCAGGGTCAGATCGCGATCGAGGTCGAACCGGTGCTCGACCTGCTCTCCGGTCGGGTGATCGCCGCTGAGGCGCTGGTCCGATGGCACCATCCGACGCGCGGCACGCTGGCCCCCGGGGTCTTCCTCCCGCTGGCCGAGCGCAATGGACTCATCGCCGCTCTCACCGAGCAGGTGCTCGACCAGGCGGTGGCTGCCTGCGCCACATGGCAGCGCCAAGGCCTTCCCATCAGCATCTCGGTGAACTTGTCGACCCGGTCACTTCTCGACCAGACCCTGCCGCAGAAGGTGGCGGAGGTTCTCGCCCGGCACGCTCTGCCCGCGCACCTGCTGACCCTGGAGATCACCGAGAGCATCGTGATCAGCGACGAAGCCAGGGCGCTGGCCCTGCTCGGCGAGCTGCGGGCTCTCGGCATCAGACTGGCCCTGGACGACTTCGGGACCGGCTACTCCTCGCTGACCTACCTCAGTGCGCTCCCCATCCAACAGCTGAAGATCGACCGCTCGTTCGTTGCCCGGATCATCGACTCCAACCGGGACGCGGCGATCGTGACCTCGCTCATCGACCTCGCGCACCACCTTGGTCTGCAGGTGATCGCCGAGGGGATCGAGGAGCCGGTCGTGCGGGACCGGCTGCGCAAGCTCGGCTGCGAGTACGGGCAGGGCTACCTGTTCGCCAGGTCGATGGACCCAGACCAGCTTCCAGCTTGGACCACGAGCGTCGCGCCCGGGTCGCGCACGATCCGGGAGGCTGTGCACGCTCTGATCCGCTGACCGCCGCTACCGCTCGGTGGCGCTCTCGTTCTTCAGAGCAATGATCTGCGCTCGGTCTTGTGCCATCTGGCGGCACATCTCGGCCAACCCGAAGACGGCCGCCTCGAGCAGCTGGGCTTCGGTGATCTCGTCCGGTTGGATCCCGGGCGAAGGCTCGTCAGCTGGAATCATGTCGTCCAGATTGCCGATCACCCGAACCCCCGCGGCCCGGATACCGTCTGCCATCTCGATTGCTCGTGCCTTGAGAATTGTCTGATGTGCGGGCGTGAGTGTGAAACGAGGCTCCTTCGAGCTGCGCTGGGTCAGGACTTGCTTTGCGAGCACGTTCCTGAATGCGCGCCGTCGGTCAAGACCAGGTAGATCCGTGGCTTGCGCGGCAACCTCTCGGAGCAGCTCAGTGGAAGTCGCGCCCATCGACGGGTTGCTGTGCGAAGCCAGCTCCGTACCGGCGCCCGGCACGTTGATGGCCGCGAGGAACCGATCCCACAGCAACCGGGGGTCGCTCCCGGACGGCGGTACCACCACGACGGTGAATCGCTCAGCGGGCAGCAGCTGCGACCATTTCGAGATCACCGGTACGACGTCGTAGGCAGCCCAGAAGCCCCGAGAGGCGTTCGTGACTCGAGAGTCGCGACACACCGCGTTGCAGAACTCGGTCCATCCGACGCGTGAGCCCTCGGCAATGCGCTCCTGCCAGTGCGAAGGTGCCACTTTCGTGATGTCTCGAAGCGTGACGATGACATGCAACTCGTGGCTGCTGAGTGAGGTCGCCACCTCCCGGATCGTCTCGGTCGGAATGGGGAACAGCAACTCGTTGGAGATCAACACGTCGGTTGGTGTTGCTCTCACCTTGGCGGCGAACCTCGACCAGTCGCCGACATTCTCTTCGGGGAGCTTGCGCGCCTGCTTCAGGTCAAGGACGGCGCTTCTCGTCTCCGGTCCGTAGAAACCGATTCCTGCCCGTCGAAGGACCCGACGGTTCTCGGCGCACGTGCTCTGGAGGAAGGTGCTGCCCGACTTCATTGTTCCAATGTGCAGAAAGCCCTTGGCCACTTCGGGAGCGTACCAGCCCTGACGTGGAGCTCATTGCGTCGCGCCGGTGTCCCCGAGCGGTTCCGGGCCGGCGTCGCCACGGGCCATCACCTCTAGAACTTCCACCAACGTGCTGACCGCGGCTGCGAGCAACTCGTGGTCGTTGACCGCATTGGGCGACCGGCCATCAGATGGGGCGGGGCGGGGAAAAAGGTCATCAAGGCTTCCGACGACGTCAACGGGCATGTCAGCCAGCTCTCGGACCATGGAGTCGGCTCTGCGGCGCAACCAGGCTTCGACGCGCCGTGGAACGGCAATCGGATCCTCCGACTCGCTTCGTTGTGCTAGTACCTGTTTGCCCAGCAACTGCTTGATGTAGCGCGTGTAAACGGCCTTGGAGACGCCGCGGACTCGAGCCTCCTCGTTGACCCGCCGCATGAGGCTGGCCGAGACCACCCCAAGGGAAGTGTTCTGCCGATCCGGAGGGTGGAATCGACTGCCGTCAATCGGTAGCACCGATGCGAAGCGTTGCCAGAGCGCATCGGGGTCGGTGCCCGCAGGTGGGATCGTCACCAGGTGGATGCGGTCCATTGGCACGACTGCGTTCCACCGTCGCAGGATGTTCGGGACGTTGTGCTGATTCCAGAACTCCGCTTTGGCGGGATGTCTGACGTCGCTGTCGCTGGTGACGGCTGAGACGAACTCGTCCCAAGTCCACTGCTTGTAGTTCTGCGTGGACTCCTGCCAGTGAGCAGGCAAGGTGCGCCCCAGGTCCCGGGCGCTGCAGACTACCTCGACCCTCGCCGGCTCGAGTGCTTCGATGCAGGACTTGATCTGATGTGGCCGAAGACCTACCAACCACTCCATGGACACGAGCGCCGCGCCGCCCTCCCAGCTGTTGATCTCGCGGCACAAGTGGGTCCAGGCTCCAGCTGGCTTCAGTCGGTCGTCGACACCCAGCGACCGGACGTCCCGGACAGCCCGGACCTGGCGGCCCCACGGCATCGGCCAATAGAGGCCTTGCCGGGCAGCCTCGTCATGGTTGGCCGACAACCGTGCCTGAATGTGGCTGGTTCCAGACTTCGGGCAACCAATGTGCACGAAGACGACGGGGGGTGAAGAACCCGGCCCCCGCGGCAGCTCCACGACTCCCATCCTGTCACAACGACGTCCGCGAGAGTTGCCCGTAGGATGCCGACTCGGTGACCTAACCCGATCTGGAGTCTCGTGAAGATCCGATTTCTCATGCACACCGTTTTCGGTGCAGGCGGAGGAGTGCTGACGGTCGTCCGCAACCTCGCTGAGGATCTGGCTACGCGCCATGAGGTAGAGCTCGTCAGCGTCGTGCGCAACCAAGAGGAACCCGTGCATGCGCTGCCGCGTGGGGTGACCGTGCGGTCGCTGGTCGAGAACTGGCCGGGGGCGCCTTCGTCTGACCTGACGCGCGAGGACTTAGCGGCTCCGAGCGTGTTCATGCCACCGAACGAGCCGCATTTCCGGGCCTACAGCATCGCTTCCGACAGGGCGTTGGAGAGGTACCTGGCTGACGTTCACGACGGCGCGCTTGTCGGGATGCAACCCGGAGTGAACTTGGCTGTTGCTCGGCTTGGTCGACCCGAGGTGGTCCGGATCGGCCAAGACCACCGGCCGTTCCAGGACCGCCGCGGTGACCTGAAGCAGGCGATGGTGAAGGACCTGCCGCGCCTGGACGCGTTTCTCACGTTGACCGAGCCCGATGCGGTCCGATACCGAAAGCTGCTGGGCCGCGGCCTACGCATCGAGTGCATGCCGAACGCCACTCCGGACTACCCAGGGCCACCGTCGGACCTGTCGCAGTCGGTCGTGGTGGCAGCGGGACAACTGAAGCGCAGCAAGGGCTTCGACCTGCTGCTGGACGCCTGGGTGATCGTGGCGAAGGCCCGCCCGAGCTGGCAGCTGAAGATCTTCGGCCAGGGGCCTGAGCACGGTCAGCTGCTGAGCCAGATTGAACGCCTTGGTCTGCAGCACTCGGCCACCCTGGCGGGCTACACCACGCGGTTGACCGCCGAGCTCGCAGCGGCATCGATCTTCGTGCTCAGCTCCCGAGCCGAGGGATACGGGATGGTGATCGCGGAGGCCATGTCCTGCGGGCTCCCCGTGGTCAGCTTCGACTGCCCTTCCGGCCCGGCCAGCATCATCGAGCAAGGTAAGAATGGGTTCCTCGTCCCCAATGGCAACGTGCAGGCCCTTGCCGACCAGATCATCGCGACGATCGACCTGGGCCAAGACGGCCGCCAGGTGCTTGCGGCCGCGGCCTTGAGTACCGCCCGGACGCGGTCGCAGTCGGTGATCTCTGCCCGCTGGGAGCAGCTCATCAGCGAGCTGGCCGCAGCCAAAGACGTGGCTGCCGACAAACCGACCAGACTGCAGACCCTCTACACCGCAGCCAGGCTTCGAGCGCCTAGCCGCCAGGTTCACGACCAGCGACCAAGGAGACCCATGGCCGACTCCGACTTGGTGAATGAGACCAGCGTGGTCATCAACCCAGCAGCCGAACCTGAGTCCCAGCGCACGTATGTCATCTTCGGTACCCGGCGGGGCGGAACGAGCATGATCGCGGGGCTCGTCCGTGCGCTGGGGCTCGACCTGGGCAACGTGGGTGCGCGCAAGAACAACGAGGACGCTCGTTTCCAGTACCGGACCCGCGCCGAGATGTTGGAGACGATCGAGGCGCGTAACGCCGAGTTCGACGTCTGGGGCTGGAAGTTCCCGGCCGCTGCCGGGTACCTGCCAGAGGTGGCACCCGCCATCCGGAACCCCTACTTCATCGTCGTCTACCGAGACGCCGTCGCCGCGGCGCTGAGTCAGGCGGGTAAGGACCGACCCGGCCGTCGGCGTTCGCCCCGGATGTCCCTGCATGAGTCCAACGCCAACGCCAACACCAACACGGGATTCGTCTTGGCGAGCGGGCGGCCCTGTCTGCTCGTGAGTCACGAGAAGGCAATCGTCAAGACCGAGGAACTGGTCAACGAGGTCGCCGACTTCTTGGCCTTCCCGCAGCCCGATGGCGCGTTTCGCGCCAAGATCTTGGACTATCTCGCACCCGGACGGTACAAGGCGTTCGATGCCTACTTCGGTACGGACGAGGCGGGGAGTGCCGCGGGGGCGTGAAGCCTGGCCGGGGGGATCCGTTCCCGATCCGATACTGATCGGATTGAACTGGCACCCGACTGCATGGATCCCCGCTGGAGGACGGTGCCAGGGCAACGACGTTGAAGACGATGGGACACTCGAGTCCGGTCAGGGTATGGCGTGTGATGGGCTGCGCGACGGCCGTGCCTGGTCTTCCTGCGGCCCGCGCACCATCAACGCGTCGAACTCAAGAGCTCGATGGGTGCCAGGCTCGAAGGTGATCGGCCAGAGCCCGCACAGGTCGAAGCCTGCTTCGCGGTACGCGTCGAGCGCCTCGGTCAGGTGGGGCATCCCCTCGTAGAGTGCGATCGACGAAACCTCGGACTGCACTGCAACGACCAGGTCCAATCCGCTGCCCACTCCGCCGAACACCTCGAGGTCGTATCCCTGGGTGTCCATCTTGAGGTAGATACGCGGCTCGTCGATGCCGTCGAGCAGTTCCGGCAGCAGCGACTCGAGGCGGCGGACATCAACCGTGACCGGGTACGCATCCGCCAGCCGCTCCTGCCTCCGTCGCCCGTACTCACTCGACGGCAGCAGCGAGCTCAAGCGGCCCGCACCGGGAGTCACGTTGATGGTCGCCGTCGTGTCCTCGCGGCCCAAAGCGGCTTGGACTGTCCGCCACTCCGAGTCGTTCGCAGCCGACTCCGCCAAGACGCTGAACAGCTGCGGGACCGGTTCGAAGGAGATGATCCGGCCGGTGAAGCCCGACTCGCGCACCCGGCCCGCGAACTGACCGATGTTCGCCCCGGCATCGATCACGCAGTTGACCTTGTGCATGCGGAGCAGACGCCGCATCTCGCGCGCTGCCACGGTGTCGATGAGTGCCTTGGGCCCGGCAATGGGGGTGACTTGTCGGCCCTCAACCAGCCAGCCACCGCGATTCTTCGGCTCGGGGGCACCACTTCGAATCACGGTTGTGTGTGCGTCCAGCCGAGTCAGCTTCGGTTTCGAGCCGCGGGCGAGGACAACAGCGTCCTGGTCGAGTCTCACCCATTTGAGCATGTCGCCTTGCTTGGGACTCTGCTCCACGATGGAGAGGTCCGACGCCAGCCGCACCTCGTGGGTCGCTGCATCGTGGCGACTGCCTCGGCCCCCGGCGGCCGTCCGTGCCCACAGATTCGCTGCCCGTCGGCGCAGCCGTCCGCCGAGGTGGCGTGCCTTGTCGATCGTCTTCGAGCCGGCGGTGCTCTGGCCAAGTGGGTCCACTCTCTGGATTCTGTCAGCCTGGTTGCGGCAGCGGAAGGCGACCTTGCGGCTAGGGGCTGAGGCGGTGCGGCTCGAGACGAGCACGCAGGCATCGAGGAAGGCGCGGAAGCCACGGCTCGGCGGCTTGCTCGCTCAGCACGGGCAGCCATGGTCGACCTGAATCGCGCAGCGGCGAGGGCGGGCCGAACCGAGGTGCCGATCGCGTGCGTCTCCCAGGGGTCAGGTCAGAAGGAGGGGGCCCAGTTCGGTCACACGCCATGGCCGGCGTCCCCACACGGTCAGCTGGCCGCGCAGTATGGGCTTCCATGGGGAGATCCGGTTCCAGGTCAGCAGCAGGTAAGTCGCAGGCTGTGCCGACAGGTGGGCGTCGACCGGCTGGCCGCGGGAGTCCTCCACGGTCAAGATTGCGTCCTCGATCCGGACGACCACCGGGCGCATGCCTCGCACCCGTAGGTCCAGCGCGAGGTGGACGCCCGCGGCACGCTCCCGGTTCAACAGGTAGGGGAACAGCGGGAGGTACCCCTGGAGGGTGAGCTGCGCGTGGTGCGGGTCGATGGGCCAGGCCAGGCCGGCCGCGCGGGCGATGTCGTGGCCGTGGACGAGGAGTTCCCCCAGTTCCAGGCCGAGCACGGTGGACAGGGGCATCTCCGCGCCCACGAACGGCGCGATGGTGGGGTCCCCGTCGACCTGCCGGGCGAAGGCGACCAGGGCGTCCTCGCCCCGGTCGAGCCGGTCGGCTAGGACGCGCGGGTCGCGCTCGGGGTTCGCCGCGAGCGCGCGGGCGTTGGATGCGGCAACCTCGTCCAGGCGCTCCAAGTCGGTGTCGCCGCGGATCGCGGCCAGCCAGTACTCCGCTGAGCCAGACAAGTGCTGGGCGGTCTCCCCGATCGTCCACGTCCCCACAGCCGTCGCGCTCGGGTCCGTGACCTGGCGCATGACCGCCGACAACCGGGCACGGCTGACGACCAGCGCGTCACAGCAGGCTTCCACTTGACTGGCCGAGGCAGTCTTCATGCCGACCTCCGGTACGAGATCAGCCTCCACCCTGGGGCAGCAACCGACTAGAGGCTACGGTCCCCGGCGCCCCGACGAAGGCCACCGCGGGGACCGACCCATCAGCGACGCGGTCACCCAGACGGCGCTTCGGGATTGCTGCGACAAGCCTCGCGGCCTGGTCCCACGCTAGGGAGGCAGCACGGGTGCACACACCGACTTCCGCAGTCACGCCCCCAGGGCGAGGGGGCCACGCCGTCCTGAGGGACGACGAGGACCGCATCGATGGCGTCGTCGGGCGGGGTGACATCGCCGTAGCAGTCGGGCCGTGCCAGTCCGAGCAGCTCAAGCAGGTCGAGAGCAGCAGCCCGTCCGGATCGAGGGATGCTCGGACGATCGCCTCCCGTGCGGCCGGCTGTGCAGCTCTGCCGATGTCCATCGGTCGATCCGCCTCGGTCTCTTGTGCACTGGCTGCGGACTTGGCGGTCTCGGGCGAGGCAAACCCGCAGGTCGGCGCCCTGAGGGCGACGCCGTCAGACGTTGAAGCGGAACTCCACGACGTCGCCGTCGGACATCACATAGTCCTTGCCCTCGATCCGCACCTTTCCGGCCGCCTTGGCCTCGGCCATCGAGCCGGCGGTCACCAGGTCGTCGAACGACACGACCTCCGCCTTGATGAAGCCCTTCTGGAAGTCGGTGTGGATCACCCCGGCCGCCTCCGGAGCAGTGGCGCCCTTGGGAATCGTCCACGCGCGCGCCTCCTTCGGCCCCGCCGTCAGGTAGGTCTGCAGCCCGAGGGTGGCAAAGCCCACTCGTGCGAGCAGGTCGAGCCCGCTCTCGTCCTGACCGATCGACTGCAACAGCTCCAGCGCCTCGGCGTCGTCGAGCTCGACCAGCTCGGCCTCGATCTTGGCGTCGAGGAAGATCGCCTCGGACGGCGCCACGAGCGCGCGCAGCTCGCTCTTCAGCGCCTCGTTGGCGAGCTCCTCCTCGTCCATGTTGAAGACGTAGAGAAACGGCTTGGCGGTCAGCAGGAACAGCTCGCGCAGAGGGTCGAGGTCCAGATCCGCCGACCAGATGGTTCGACCCGACTCCAGGACCGCCTGCGCCTCCTCGACCGCCGGCACCACGCTCGACTTCTCCTTGACGAGCCGGCTCTCCTTCTGCAGCCGAGGCAGTACCTTCTCGATCGTCTGCAGGTCAGCCAGGCACAGCTCTGTGTTGATCGTCTCGATGTCGTCCTTCGGGTCGACCCGACCGTCGACGTGGACGACGTCGGGGTCGGTGAACACCCGGATCACCTGGCAGATCGCGTCGGCCTCACGGATGTGGGCCAGGAACTTGTTGCCCAGACCCTGACCCTCGCTGGCCCCCTTGACGATGCCCGCGATGTCGACGAACGACACGGTGGCCGGGAGCTGCTTGGCCGATCCGAAGATCCCGGCGAGCGTGCCCAGCCTCGGGTCCGGCACGCCGACCACGCCAACGTTCGGCTCGATCGTCGCGAACGGGTAGTTGGCCGCCAGGACGTCGTTCTTGGTCAGCGCGTTGAACAGCGTGGACTTGCCGACGTTCGGCAGGCCGACGATGCCGATGGTGAGTGCCACAGCGCAGGATCCTAGGCGGCGACCAGGCCGTGGCCTTCGGCGCGGTAGCACCCGCGCACGGCGTTGGGGCGAATTGTCAGAGGGACCCGTCACTGTGGGCTCATGGACCTCTCTGCCGCTTCCCTCCTGGCCGGCTTGGCGCTCGGGCTCCTCCTCGGGGTCGGGGCCGGGTGGGCCCTCGCCCGCGCGTGGCAGCGCGAGCACCAGCAGGCGTTGGCCACCGACCTCGCCCACCGCCAGCAGGCGGTTGAGCACCTGGTGGCACCCCTCCAGGCTTCCCTGCAGCAGGTCGAGCGGCACCTGGCCACCAGCGAGCGGCTGCGCGATCAGGCGCATGGCGAGCTGAGGGCCCAGGTTGCGAGCATGGGTCAGACCTCCGAGGCGCTGCGCCACGAGACCGCCTCACTGGTCACCGCCCTGCGCGCTCCCCAGGTGCGCGGCCGTTGGGGCGAGATGCAGCTGCGACGGGTCGTCGAGCTCGCCGGGCTCGTCGAGCACTGCGACTTCGAGGAGCAGCGCACCCTCACCACCGACGACGGCCTGCTGCGCCCTGACCTCGTCGTCCACCTGGCCGGTGACCGTCATCTCGTGGTCGACGCCAAGGTCCCCTTTGCGGGCTACCTGGACGCCGTCACGACCGACGACCCCGGAGTGCACGACGAGCGGATGCGTGCCCATGCCCGCCACTTGCGCGCCCATGTCGACGACCTCGCCTCCAAGGCCTACTGGAGCCACGTTGGCGACTCCCCCGAGCTGGTCGTGCTGTTCGTCCCGGCTGAGACCTTCCTCACAGCCGCCCTCGAGCAGGATCCCGCACTGCTCGAGCATGCGTTCTCGCGCAACGTGGTGATCGCCACCCCGGCCACGCTCGTCGCGCTGCTGCGCACGGTCGCCCTCGGCTGGCGCCAGGAGGCCTTGGCCGAGAACGCGCTGCAGGTCCACCAGGTCGGGCGCGACCTCTACGCCCGGCTGACCACGTTCGCCGGGCACCTGGGCCGGGTCGGCCACTCGCTCGAGTCGGCGGTCACCGCCTACAACCAGGCGGTCGGCTCCTGGGAGAGCCGGGTCACGGTGAGCGCTCGTCGGCTCGACGAGCTACAGGTCGGGGACGGCCGGCTCACCGGCGAAACCGTGGTTCGCCCGGTCGACCCCACCGTCCGCAGCCTGCGCGACACGGTGGTCGCTGACACCGGGTGAACCCGGGCACCGCCGCGGACCCCTTACCGTGGTGGGGTGTCCGTACCACCCATGTCCTCAGCCCGTGCCTCGGCCGGCCCGGTCGCGTCCCCGTCGACTCAGCCCTCGTCGCCGGTGGCGCAGCGCCCCGGAGATCGCCCGGCGGTCGTGGTGAGCACCACCTCGGGGGACCAGCCGCCGGAGCCGTTTCGACCCGTCCCCACCCCGGCCGGCCAGCCGGTCAAGCCACAACCCCCCTCAGAGGCCGCAACGACCTACCGGGCTGCGCGCCGGCCCGGACTGACCACACCCGGCGTGGCCGTGCTCTCCACCGGCGTAGGCCTGGTCTTCGGGGTGCTGTCGATCCTGTTCACCGGCGGCCTGGGGTGGCTGTTCGCCGTGCCCTTCGTCCTGGTGGCCGCCTACTGCGCGTGGGAGGTGCGAACGAGCGACCAGCGCGCGGCCCTGCTCGCACCACCGCTGACCCTGTTCCTGGTCGCCATCGTCGACACCGTGTTCGACCACGGCCTGGTCGATCTGCGGCTGCTGGCCTCCGGCGTCATCACCGTGCTGGCCTCGGCGGCGCCCATGCTGGTCGCAGCCGTCGCCGTGAGCGCGACCCTGCTGCTGGTCCGTCGCCTGCGCGCTCGCTGAGCGTCAGCGAGCAGCGGCCTTCTGGTCGCGCCGCAGCTCTGGGGGCAGCGCGAAGACGAGGCTCTCGCTGGCCGCGGTGACCTCCTCGACGGCGGAGAAGTCCCGCTCCGCCAGCCAGTCGAGCACCCCGGTGACCAGACTCTCCGGAACCGACGCGCCGCTAGTGACCCCCACGGTGCTCACGTCGACGAGCCAGTCAGGGTCGAGCTCGCTGGCGTTGTCGACGCGGTACGCCGCGCGCGCACCGGCCTCCAGGGCCACCTCGACGAGACGCACCGAGTTCGACGAGTTGCCCGAGCCCACGACGATGAGCAGGTCGGAGGCCGAGGCGATCTCCTTCACCGCCTGCTGGCGGTTCTGAGTGGCGTAACAGATGTCGTCGCTCGGCGGGTCGAGCAGGTTCGGGAACCGCTCGCGCAACGCACCGACGGTGGCCATGGTCTCGTCGACCGACAGCGTCGTCTGGGACAGCCAGGCCACCTTGTCCGGGTCGCGCACCTCGACCGTGGCCGCGTCGGCGGGGCTGTCGACCAGGGTGATGTTCGCCGGGGCCTCCCCCGTCGTCCCGACCACCTCCTCGTGCCCCTCGTGGCCGATGAGCACAATGTCGAAGTCCTCGGCTGCGAACCGGCGCGCCTCGTAGTGCACCTTGGTGACCAGGGGACACGTCGCGTCGATCGTTTTCAGGTGTCGGGCTTCGGCTTCTTCGTGTACGACGGGAGCCACTCCGTGGGCGGAGAACACCACGGTGGCACCCTCCGGAACCTCGTCGGTCTCCTCGACGAAGACCGCACCCTTCGCCTCGAGGTCCTCGACCACGTGGCGGTTGTGGACGATCTGCTTACGCACGTAGATGGGAGGTCCGTAGAGCTCCAGCGCCTGCTCGACAGTGATCACGGCCCGGTCGACGCCTGCGCAGTAGCCCCGCGGGGCAGCCAGAAGCACCCGGCGGACCGGCGTCGGCGGTAAGGACTCGGGCATCTGCCCATCGTAGGCGGGGTGAACCACTGCTGCCGGTCGAAGGCGCCTACGCTCCACGGATGGGCCTGGACACCTCCGCCGAGCAGCCAGCACCGGTTCGCACCGTGGCTCATGCCATCAGCCAGTGGGTCGGCCGGCTCGGCCCGATCTGGGTCGAGGGGCAGCTCACCCAGATCAGTCGGCGACCGGGTGCGTCGATGGTCTTCCTCACGCTTCGGGACACCGCCGCGGAGGTCTCGCTGAGTGTCACGGCTCCGCGTCAGGTGCTGGAGCGCGCGGTGCCGCCCTTGCTGGAGGGGGCTCGGGTGGTGGTGCACGCCCGACCCGACTTCTACCTGGCCCGGGGCACCCTCTCACTGTCCGCCCGGGAGATCCGTCCGGTGGGGCTGGGCGAGCTGCTCGCCCGCCTGGAACAGGTGAAGGCGATGCTGGCCGCCGAGGGGCTGTTCGCGGTCGAGCGCAAACGCCGGCTTCCGTTCGTGCCCCGAACCGTCGGCCTGGTGTGCGGACGAGCGAGCGCGGCCGAGCGCGACGTGGTCGAGAACGCCCGACGGCGGTGGCCGGCCATCCGGTTCCGGGTCGAGGAGGTGGCCGTCCAGGGCCCTACCGCCGTCAGCGCGGTGAGCGAGGCGGTCAAGCGGCTCGACCGAGACCATGCCGTCGACGTGATCGTGATCGCCCGAGGAGGAGGATCGGTCGAGGACCTGCTGCCGTTCTCCGACGAGCAGCTGGTCCGGGTCGTGGCGCGCTGCGCAACCCCGGTCGTGAGCGCGATCGGCCACGAGCCGGACACCCCCCTGCTGGACCTCGTGGCCGACGTCAGGGCCTCCACCCCCACCGACGCGGCGCGACGCATCGTCCCCGACGTCGCCGAGCAGCAGTCCTCACTCGACGCAGCCACGAGCCGGCTGCGTCGCGTGGTCGCAGATCGACTCGATCGGGAGACGAGCGGGGTGCGGCAGCTCGTCGATCGACCCGTGCTCGCCGATCCGCACGTCTTGGTCACCCGGCGCCAGGAGCTGGTCGACGACCTCCTGCGGCGGTCCCGCCAACACACCAGCACCCACATCGACCGGGCGGTCGACGACCTGCGTCACGCCACAGCACGAGTGCGCGCCCTGTCACCTGCGGCAACCCTGGCTCGCGGTTACGCGGTGGTGCAGCGAGCCGACGGCGCCGTGGTGCGCAGCGCGACGACGGTCACCTCCGGCGAGGCGCTGCACGTGCGGGTGTCGGTGGGATCCTTCGACGTCCGGGTCGACCCAGACGCCGTAGGCTCGGCACCGTGACCGACGTCGACGCAGAACGTGGCGAGCCGGACCAGGAGACGAGCCTCACGGTCCCCCCGACGATGGGCTACGAGCAGGCGCGCGACGAGCTGGTCGCGGTGGTCTCCGCGCTCGAGGGCGGCGGGCTGTCGCTGGAGGAGTCGCTGGCCCTGTGGGAACGCGGTGAGGAGCTCGCCGCGGTCTGCCAGCGCTGGCTCGACGACGCGCGCCGGCGGCTGGACGACGTCCTGGCCACTCGCAAGGGTCACGCCGACGACTGAGCGGTGACCGGCTGGAGCGACCCGGCCAGCTGCTCGAGCTCGGGCCAGTCGGCCTTGCCGGTGACCACTCTGGTGACCGGACCCTCGGTCAGGACGAGCGCCTTGCGGGTCGACGACTCGTAGGTCTGCCAGGTGCGCCCATCAACCTCGGTGGTCCCTGTCGGCCGTCCGTCTTCGGTCCAGTCGTCGAGCGCCTTCGCCCGCAGGCCATCGGTCTGCCGAACCTCGGCGTAGGAGCCGGACGGGGTCAGGTACCCGGCATGGACGACGAGGCCGTTGTAGTCGCTGGTCTCGGCGCCCTCGGCCCAGGCGCTGGTCGGCGTCCATGTGGAAGCGAGGCCGACCGGGACCCACACGGCGAACGACGCACCGATCGACGCGGCCTGCGCCACTCCTGGCACGTCGACGACCCGGTCGATCGGGCCCTGGGCCTCGGGACGCTGCCACCACACGACGAGGAACAGCAGCAGCACGAACACGCCCACGACGGACAGCGACCGCACCATGTCGGTGACGGTCTCGAACCCGCGGGGCTTGGCCATCCCCCCATCGTCGCCGACGGCCCGAGGCAAGGCGAACCGAGAACCGACTTCGTAGACACGGAGCAATCAAGGACTTGTCGCCGTATTCGCGGTTCTATCTGCGCGTGTATGCTTCCGCAGATGCCGCTCTATCGATTCAGCCGGGCCGCGCAACTGCTCGGTGTGAGTGACGACACGGTGCGCCGCTGGGCGGACACTGGCCGGCTCGACGCCATCACCGACGACCAGGGCCACCGCGTGGTCGAGGGCGAGGTCCTGGCGGCCTTCGCCCTGGCCCAGGCGGCCGACGGTCTGGCCCAGCAGGCCGCCGGTCGCGGCCGCCGGGTCTCGGCCCGCAACGCCTTCCCGGGACTGGTCACCCGGATCCAGCTGGGGGCGGTGGCCGCTCAGGTCGAGGTGCAGGCCGGCCCCCACCGTGTGGTCTCGCTGCTGACCCGGGAGTCCGTCGAGGACTTGGGGCTCGCCGTCGGAGACGAGGTGATCGCGTCGGTCAAGGCGACGAGCGTCATGGTGGAGCGACCATGAGGGCGACGACGTCGCGAGCGAAGCGACGAGCCCTGGCCTTCGCGCTCCTGCCCCTGCTCGTTCTCACCGCCTGCAGTTCCGGCGGTGACAGTAGCGACAACGACCCGCAGATGCCATCGACGACGCTCACGGTGCTGGCCGCCGCCTCGCTCACCGAGGTGTTCCCTGACATCGGGTCGGCGTTCACCGAGGCGAACCCCGACGTAACCGTCCAGTTCTCGTTCGCGGGTTCGCAGGAGCTCGTCGCCCAGGTCGACGGCGGAGCACCAGCCGACGTGCTCGCGCTGGCCGGGACGTCCGCGCTCGAGCCGGTGCAGGATGAGATCTCCGAGCCGGTCGCCTTCGCCGGCAACAAGCTCACGATCATCGTCCCGCCCGGGAACCCAGCCGGCGTCCAGAGCATGGACGACCTGGCCGATCCGAGCGTCGCCGTCGTCCTCGCTGCACCGGAGGTGCCGGCCGGACAGTACGCACGCGACATCCTCGACAACGCAGGACTGGTCGTCACCCCGGTCTCGGAGGAGGCCGACGTCAAGGCGGTGGTCTCGCGCGTCGCCCTCGGCGGAGCGGATGCCGGGATCGTCTACGTGACCGACGCCAGCGCCGCAGGCGACTCCGTCGAGTCCTTGGAGATACCCAAGCGCCTCAACGTCATCGCCACCTACCCGGCCGTCACCATCGACACGAGCACGCAAGCAAGTGCGGCCGCCGACTTCGTCGAGTTCTTGTTGAGCAACCCCGCGCAGTCGGAACTGCGTGACGCGGGCTTCCTGGCACCTCCCCCTTGGTGACCGACCGCGCATCGCGCCTGGCGAAGGAGCGAGCGCCGGTCAGTCTGCTCCTGCTCGGGACGCTCGGACTGCTCTTCGTGGCAGTACCGGTCCTGGCTCTTCTCCTGCGAACGCCGTGGACGCGGGTTCCGGAGTCTCTGACCGACCCCGTGGTCCTGGACGCCTTGCGGCTGTCGCTCGTCTCGTCGCTCGGCGCTGCGGCCGTCGCGGCCGTCGTCGGCGTGCCTCTCGCCTGGTTGCTGGCTCGCACCGACTTTCCCGGTCGGTCGGTGCTGCGGGCCCTCGTGCTCGTTCCGCTGGTGCTGCCGCCGGTCGTGGGCGGCGTCGCCCTGCTGCTCGCCTTCGGTCCCAGAGGGCTGCTGGGACCGGCCCTTGAGAACCTCGGCATCGTCCTGCCGTTCAGCACCGCGGGCACCGTCGTCGCGGCCTCCTTCGTCGCCCTGCCCTTTCTCGTGCTGTCCGTCGAGGGGGCACTCACGGGGCTCGACCGACGGCACGAGGACGTGGCAGCAACGCTGGGAGCGGGTCGCCTGCGCACGTTCACGACGGTCACGGTCCCCCTCCTCGCCCCGGCCCTGGCCGCCGGGCTCGTGCTCGCATGGGCACGCGCGCTCGGGGAGTTCGGAGCCACCATCACCTTCGCCGGCAACCTGCCCGGCGTGACCCAGACCATGCCACTGGCGGTCTACCAGACCCTGCCCGTGGACCCCGACGGCTCACTGACCCTGAGCATGCTGATGCTGGCCATCAGCGTCGGCGTGGTCGTCGGCCTGCGTCACCGCTGGTTGTCGGGCCTGCGCCCCCGAGGCGGGTCATGAGCGAAGGACTCACGGGGCAGGTCCGCGCCGGCATCGTCGACCTCGGTGTGACCTTCCCAGCCGAAGTCACGACCGTGGTGGTCGGCCCGAACGCATCCGGCAAGACCACTCTGCTGAGGGCCATCGCCGGGCTCACCGCGTGCGAACCGGGCAGCCGGCTGCGGTTGGGGGACCGTGACATCACGGCACTGCCCCCGAGCCAACGACAGGTCGGCTACGTCCCACAGGACGGCGCGCTCTTCCCCCATCTGAGCGTCCTGGACAACGTCGCCTTCGGCCTTCGATCGCGCGGACACGGTCGCACGAAGGCACGCCGCCAAGCGATAACCGAGCTCGAGCGGTTCGAGATCGCCGAGCTGGCAGGGCGCCGGCCACACACGCTGTCCGGCGGGCAGGCCCAGCGCGTCGCCCTGGCCCGCGCCCTTGCGACCACACCCGAGGTGCTGCTGCTCGACGAGCCGCTGTCGGCCCTCGACGCCTCGTCACGACTCGAGGTGCGCTCGGCCCTGCGGACTCATCTGGCCGAGTACCCCGGCGTGGCGGTCCTGGTCACCCACGACCCCACCGACGCATGGGCGCTGGCTGACTCAGTGCTCGTCCTGGAGGAGGGGACCTCCACGCAACAGGCACCGCTCGCCGAGCTGGTCCGGGCTCCACGGTCCCCCTGGGTCGCCTCCCTGCTCGGTCTCAACGCCTGGCGGGGACGGGCAGCGACCACGAACCAGATCACCCTCGACGGCGGCGGAGTGATCACGCCGGGCGACCCCGTCCCGGTCGGCTCGGAGCTCATCGTCGTGGTGTCCCCGGCCGCCGTCGCACTGCACCGGCGCCCACCGGAGGGGAGTCCTCGCAATGTCTGGAGCACGCGCCTACGCGGCCTCGAGACGGTGGGCAGTCGGGTCCGGGTCACCTTGGAGGGTCCGCCGGACGTCGTGGCCGAGGTGACTCCCGAGGCCGTCGCCACCCTCCACCTGAGCCAGGGCTCACCCGTCTGGGTGGCCGTGAAGGCCACCGAGGTCTCCACGATCCGGCTCTGAGCCGTGCCGGCGGGCCGGATACTGTCGCACACACACATCACCGACGTCACCGTCGAGCGGGAGGACACGTGAGCAGCGAGTCACGCAACGAGGAGCCGGACCGAAATCTCGGCCTCGAGCTCGGACGCGTCACCGAGGCGGCGGCGATCGCCGGATCCCGCTGGGTGGGGCGGGGTGACAAGAACGGTGCCGACGGGGCGGCCGTCAACGCCATGCGGCGGCTGATCAACACCGTCGCGATGAACGGGATCGTCGTCATCGGCGAGGGCGAGAAGGACGACGCCCCCATGCTGTTCAACGGCGAGCACGTGGGCGACGGCACAGGCGCAGAGGTCGACGTCGCCGTCGACCCGATCGACGGCACGACGCTGACCGCCAAAGGCATGGGCAACGCGCTTTCGGTCATCGCGGTGGCCGAGCGGGGCACGATGTTCGACCCGTCGGCCGTCTTCTACATGGACAAGCTCGCGACCGGGCCAGAAGCAGCCGACGTCGTCGACATCCGACTGCCGGTCAAGGACAACGTGCGCCGGGTGGCCAAGGCCAAGAGCGTCGACGTCCAGGACGTCACCGTCTGCATCCTCGACCGGCCCCGTCACGAGTCCCTCGTGCGTGAGGTCCGCGAGACAGGCGCGCGGATCAAGTTCATCACCGACGGCGACGTCGCCGGAGCCATCATGGCGGCCCGCGAGGACACCGGCGTCGACCTGATGCTCGGCGTCGGCGGCACGCCCGAGGGCATCATCGTCGCGTGCGCCATGAAGTGCCTCGGCGGGGTGATCCAGGGTCGGTTGTGGCCGCACGACGAGGCGGAGCGGGTCAGGGCCATCGAGGCTGGGCACGACCTCGACGCGGTGCTGACCACCGACGACCTCGTGCGCAGCGACAACGTCTTCTTCTCCGCCACAGGAGTGACCGACGGCGAGCTGCTGCAGGGTGTGCGCTTCCATCCGGGCGGGGCATCCACCCAGACCCTGGTGATGCGCAGCAAGAGCGGCACGGTGCGCTTCATGGAGAGCGAGCACCAGCTCAACAAGCTGCGCAAGTACGCCAGCGTCGAGTTCTGAGCTGGTGGATCCCACGGAAACACCGGCGATCTCGCTGCACCAGGTCGTCAAGCACTTCGGTTCGCTCAAGGCGGTCGACGGTCTGGACCTGGTCGTCCCCCGCGGCATCGTGCTCGGACTGCTCGGTCCCAACGGTGCCGGCAAGTCGACGACGATGCGGATGCTCACCGGGCAGGCCGTCGCCGACTCCGGCACCATCGACGTCCTCGGACTCCCGATCCCCGCCCGGTCCAAGCAGGCCCGGGCCCTGATGGGCGTCGTGCCACAGCAGGACAACCTCGACACCGAGCTCACCGTGTTCGAGAACCTGGCCATGTTCGCGGTGTTCTACCGGGTCCCCCGTCGCGAACGACGCGCGGCCATCGACCGTGCCCTGGCGCTGGCGCAGCTGACCGAGCGCGCCGACGCCAAGGTCAACGACCTCTCTGGCGGCATGAAACGACGCCTGCTCATCGCCCGCGGGCTCGTGCACGACCCGGACCTCGTCCTGCTCGACGAGCCGACCGTGGGGCTCGACCCGCAGGTGCGTCAGGACCTCTGGTCCCTGATCGACGGGCTGCGCGGCGAGGGCAAGACGGTGCTCATGTCCACGCACTACATCGAGGAGGCCGAGCGCCTCGCCGATGACGTCGCGGTCATGTCACACGGCCGGGTCGTGGCCCAGGGCTCCCCCTCGGCCCTGCTCGCCACTCACGTCGGTGAGCAGGCGATCGAGTACTACGGCCCACCGCACCGGGTCGCGGAGATCGAGAGCCGGGCCCAGGAGGCGGGACTGCCCACCCGGCGAACGGGACCGTCGGTGTCGGTGCTCGGTTCCGAGCGGGCCGAGGCGAGCCTGCTCACCGAGCTGGGCGACGGCGTCGCCCGGGCGGCCAACCTCGAAGACGTCTTCGTGCTCCTGACCGGGGAGGTCCTGGAATGAGTCTCGACCGAGCAGTGCACCGCTTCGAGCGGCCGACCTTCGAGGGGGTGTGGAACAAGGAGTTCACCCTCTTCAAGCGGTACTGGGCCTCGACGACCTTCTCTTCGGTGGTCCAGCCGACGATCTACCTGCTGGCCTTCGGGCTGGGGGTCGGGACGCTCGTCGAGACCGTCGACGGCGTGCCGTACGTCGAGTTCGTCGGGACGGGCACGGTGGCCACCGCCGTCCTGTTCGCCTCTGCCTTCCCCGGCATGTTCGCCACCTTCGTGCGACGGGTCTTCCAGAGGTCCTATGACGCCGTGCTCGCCGCCCCCGTCAGCGTCGACGAGCTGGTCACCGCCGAGGGCTCGTGGCTGGCCGCCAAGGCCGGGGTCTACGGCACCGTCCCCCTGGTCGTCACGTTCTTCTTCGGGCTCACCCCGACGTGGGGAATGCTCACCGTCCCGTTCATCGGGTTCCTCACCGGCCTGGGGTTCGCGTTCTTCGGCATGTGGGTCTCGTCGGTGGTCAAGACGATCGACTCGTTCACCTACGTGACCTCGGCGGTCCTCACGCCCCTGTTCCTGGTCGCGGGGACCTTCTTCCCGATCACCAACCTGCCGCCCGGCCTGCAGTTCCTGGCCCAGTTCAACCCGCTCTACCACTGCGTCCAACTGGTCCGAGACGCGTCGTTCGGCTGGCGTTGGCCGGAGGACCTCGGCCACGTGTCGTTCCTCGCCGCCTTCGCCGTCGCCATGTGGCTGCTGGCGATCAGGGGGCTGCGCGCCAAGCTCGTGGGATGACCGGGTCATAGGCTTGGACCATGCCCGAGTTCGCCTACTCCGACCTTCTGCCGACCACTCCTGACGACACGCCGTACCGGCTGCTGACCACCGACGGCGTATCGGTCGTGGAGACGCCGATCGGGCAGGTGCTCGCGGTCGAGCCGGATGCGCTGACCCGACTCACCTACGAGGCGATGCACGACATCGCGCACTACCTGCGCCCGGCCCACCTGGCCCAGCTGCGAGCCGTGGTCGACGACCCCGAGGCCTCGGCCAACGACCGCTTCGTGGCGCTGGACCTGCTCAAGAACGCGAACATCGCGGCCGGTGGTGTGCTCCCGATGTGCCAGGACACCGGGACCGCCGTCGTGATGGGCAAGAAGGGTGAGCGGGTGAACACCGGCGGCGGCGACGCCGAGGCCGTGAGCCGCGGCGTGTACGACGCCTACACCCGGCTCAACCTGCGCTACTCCCAGATGGCGCCGGTGACCATGTGGGACGAGAAGAACACCGGGTCCAACCTGCCCGCCCAGATCGAGGTCTTCGCCGACCGACGGAGACGAGTACCACTTCCTCTTCATGGCCAAAGGCGGCGGGAGCGCGAACAAGTCGTTCCTGTTCCAGGAGACCAAGGCGATCCTGAACCCCGCGGTGATGCGGCGGTTTCTCGACGAGAAACTGCGCAGTCTCGGGACGGCAGCGTGCCCGCCTTACCACCTGGCCGTCGTCATCGGCGGCACCAGCGCCGAGCATGCGCTGAAGACCGCGAAGCTCGCCAGTGCCCACTACCTCGACACCCTGCCTCAGCACGGAGACGCGGCCACCGGTCACGGCTTCCGTGACGTCGAGCTCGAAGCCGAGGTCCTGCAGCTGACCCGGGAGTTCGGCATCGGCGCCCAGTTCGGCGGCAAGTACTTCTGCCACGACGTCCGGGTCGTCCGTCTCCCCCGCCACGGTGCCAGCCTCCCCGTCGCGATCGCTGTCTCGTGCTCGGCCGACCGGCAGGCCAAGGGCAAGATCACTGCGGACGGCGTGTTCCTCGAGCAGCTGGAGACCGACCCGGCGTCGTACCTGCCCGACACCGGTCATGACGAGCTCGACGGCGATGTCGTCCACATCGACCTCAACCGCCCGATGTCGCAGATCCGGGCCGAGCTCAGCCGGTACCCGGTGAAGACCCGACTGTCACTGTCCGGCCCGATGGTCGTAGCCCGAGACATCGCGCACGCGACGATCAAGGACCAGCTCGACGCCGGCCTGCCCATGCCCGCCTACCTGGCCGACCGGGTCGTCTACTACGCCGGCCCGGCCAAGACACCCGACGGCTACGCGTCCGGGTCGTTCGGCCCCACCACTGCCGGGCGGATGGACTCCTACGTCGACCAGTTCCAGAAGGCCGGTGGCTCGTTCGTCATGCTCGCCAAGGGCAACCGGAGCGCCCAGGTCACCCAGGCGTGCCAGGACAACGGCGGCTTCTACCTCGGCTCGATCGGCGGCCCCGCCGCGCGCCTCGCCCAGGACGTGATCAAGCGGGTCGAGGTGCTCGAGTTCCCCGAGCTCGGCATGGAGGCGGTCTGGCAGATCGAGGTCGAGGACTTCCCCGCGTTCATCGTCGTCGACGACAAGGGAAACGACTTCTTCCAGAACCCGGGTGACCCAGCGGTGTCGTTGCCCAACCCAGCCTTTCCGCCCGGCGGACCGTAACGGTTTCAGGACGCCCCCTGACCGAGGCTGGGTACCGGTGTCACGTCGGCACCGACGCTTCGACCTTGGAGGGATCACCCTGATGCCAGACATCGAGGCCAGTGTTCTCATCGCCCGATCGCCCGAAGACGTCTTCGACTTCGTCATCGACCCCGAGAACCTCCCTGTGTGGGACGCCTCGGTGATCGCGGCGGACCAGGTCGGTGACGGACCCCTCGGACTGGGTACACGTACCAAAGGGGCCAGCAAGATCATGGGCAAGCGGTTCGACTGGGTGACCGAGGTCACCCACTTCGAGTCACCGACAGGCGTCACCTACACGTCCATCGAGGGGCCGATGACGTTCACCGTCACGAGTGCCCTGGAAGCAGAGTCGGATGGGACTCGGCTCACCTACCGGATCCACGCGGAGTCCGGGCTCGGTGGCGTGTTCGGCCGACTGGCCGACCCCCTCATCACCAAGGCTCAGACCCGGACCGTGCGAGCGAACCTCGACACCCTCGCCGACCTGCTGGTCGAGACGTCGGTCAGCTGACGCCGCCGCCAGGATGCGGCTGTGACCGGTCTTCGTGCCTGAGTGCGGTGGGCGCTGGGCATGCTCGGGGGCCGACCCAGTTTCCTCTCCGCACCCAACAGCAGCGACGTCAGGGCTGCCACTCCCGGTAGCCCGACCTCTGATGCCGTGGCCCGGGGGGTCTGCACCCGTAGGCTGACCACCCGGGGCAACGACCCGGTCACTAGTCTGCTTGGCATCCGGCAGGGGCGGGAGCCGGGCCAGCACGACCGACAGAGGGGCTCATGCCGAAAGCACCTGGCGCGGTCCTAGCACCCGTCGCACTGCTCGGGGCACTTCTGGGTGTCCAAGGACCCGCCCCGGAGGCAGCGGCCGTCGCCGCTCCAGGGCGGCCGAACATCGTGGTCATCATGACCGACGACCAGCCCCTCGGCCGTCTGGACGCGATGCCCGCCGTTCAGGCCCTGATCAAGCAGCAGGGCGTGACCTACCCGAACGCGATGGTGCCCAGCCCGCTGTGCACTCCGTCGCGGACATCGTTCCTGACCGGCCGTTACTCACACGAGACCGGCATCTACGGAAACAAGCCTCCCGATGGAGGATGGCCCACGTTCCAAGCACGCGGCGCCGAGTCGCGGACGCTGGCCACCTGGCTGGACTCGAAGGGCTACGAGACAGCCCTCGTCGGCAAGTACCTCAACAAGTTCGCGGACTCCGAACCTGGGTACACGCCACCGGGCTGGGACACCTTCGTCGCTCACCTGCGTGGAGGCGGCTTCTACGACTACACGCTGCGAGCTCAGGCGAACGGGTCCACCATCGACATTCCCTACGGGAGCGCTCCGGACGAGTACTCCACCGACGTTCTTGCGGCACGGGCGGTCGACACGATCGAGGGCACGCCGGCCGAACGACCCCTCTTCCTGGTCTTCACCCCGATGGCCCCCCACAGTCCGATGACACCCGCGCCACGTGATGTGGGCACGTGGCCGTGGGAGCCTCCGACAACACCGGACGTGAACGAGCTCGACATGTCCGACAAGCCACCCTGGATGCAGGCGCTGGAACCATTCGATGAGGTGAGGCTCGCCCGAAAGACGACCCTTCAGCACGAGTCGCTCATGGCGGTCGACGACGCAGTTGCAGCCATCGTCAGCGCTCTCGGGGACCGTGCCTCGAACACGCTCTTCGTCTTCACGTCGGACAACGGCCTGATGCTCGGCAGCCATCGGCTGACAGGCAAGTCAGTCCCGCACGCATCATCGGCGGAGGTCCCCCTGCTTCTCCGCTGGGACGGCCACCTGGACCCGGGGACCCAGGACCGGCGGATCGCCTTGAACGTCGACATCACGGCGACCATTCTCCGGGCGGCTCGAGTCCGTCAGCCCGTCAGCGGCTCGTCTCTTCTGCGGCCAAGAACCAGGTCGGGCAGCGTGCTCGAGGGAATAGGACTCAGCTCACAGGGCAGCCCGCCTTACTGTGCGTGGCGCACCAGACGATGGTTGTTCGTCGAGTGGACCGCGAACAAGGGACGGGAGCTCTACGACTACCGCACCGACCCCTATGAACTCGACAACCTGGCACTGGACCCTGACTACCGCCCCCAGATGCTCTCCCTCCGCCGACAGGCGAGGGCTGGCTGTAGCCCGGTCCCACCCGGCTTCACCTGGTGAGAGCGCCGGCGCCTCACCCCGGTCGCACCTGGGTGTTTCGACGTAGGCTCGTCGCCAACAACGGGGCCGGGAGGCGTGATGGCAGAGCCGAAGACCAAACGCAACGACGGCGACGTGGCGGCCTTTCTCGCGTCGGTCCCCGACCCTGGGCGGCGCGCTGACGCCGAGGCAGTGTGCGAGCTGATGGCGCAGGTCACGGGCGAGCCTCCCACCATGTGGGGCACGGCCATCGTCGGTTTCGGCGTCAAGCACTACCGGTACGCCAGCGGTCGGGAGGGAGACTGGCCGGTCGTGGGTTTCTCGCCTCGCAAGCAGAGCCTGACCCTCTACCTGATGGACGGCTTCGACCAGCACGGCGACCTGCTGGACCAGCTGGGCAGACACTCGCTCGGCAAGTCGTGCCTGTACATCAAGGCGCTCAGTGACGTGGACGCCTCGGTGCTGCGCCGACTTGTCGAGGCCTCGGTGCAGGCGAGCAAGGCGACGCCGGAGTGAGCAGCTCGGTCATCCGAGCAGCCCGACCCGGCGACCTCCCCGCGATCCGCACTCTCCTGGCCGTCCGCGGGGACGACGACGACGCGGTCGACATGCAGCTCGTGGCGGACACGGTCGGTCTCGGCGGGACGGCCGTCGCCGAGGTCGACGGTGTCGTGGCCGCGACCGCGACGTTGCTCGACGAGCAGCTCAGGGTCGGAACGGTCACGCTCCGTGCCGGCCAGGTGGAGCTGGTGGCCACCGACCACACCTTCGAGCACCAGGGGCTCGTCCGGGCGCTGATGCACTGGTGCCACGAGAGGTCGGCGGCTCGCGGCCACGTCGTCCAGGTGATGATCGGGATCCCGAACTTCTACCGGCAGTTCGGCTACTCCTATGCCATTCCGATGCACCCCTGGGCCAGCCTCAGCAGCGCGGCCCCAGGCCCGCCGAGCCGGTGCCGGGTTCGGCCCGCAGCCGCCGACGACATCCCAGCCATGGCGGAGCTCCAAGAGTCCGTGCAGACACGGTTCGATGTCGCGATGCCGCACCAGCCGGCCTGCTGGACGTGGCTGGTCGATCGTGACGGCTCCCAGCAGTGGGTCGCCGAACGGTCGGGGTCGGTCGTCGGGACCGCACGCGTCTGCATCGACGACGGAGCAGTGCTGGTCGGAGAGGTCGCGACCCGCGACGAGGAGGCGACGAGGGCACTGGCCGCCGCGGCGCTCGAGCGGCAGGGCGGCCACGAACCCGCACTCGTGGTGGACCGGCCCGGAGTTCCTGGCCTCGCCCGGCTGACCACCGACCACCAACGTGTCGACTGGTACTACGTGCGGGTGCCCCGCCCACGAGACCTGCTCGAGGCGTTGCGGCCGGAGCTGTCCCGTCGCCTGCGGGCCAACGCCCCTGACCTGCACGGGGCCGCCCTGATCTCGTTCTGGCGCAGCCACCTGAGGTTCGACTACGGGCCGGAGGGGGTGGGGTCGGTGTCCGAGGGGGGTCCCTTCCAGGCTCCGGTCTCCGCGGGCGGGTCGGGGCTACCCGGCGACGCACTCGGTGCCCTGCTGTTCGGCTGCGGGGCGGCCGGTCTGGAGGAGCGCTTCCCCGATGCGCACCTGGGGGCCCAGCAGGCGCTCATGCACGTCCTGTTCCCCCCACAGGCCGCCGACCTACTCACGTTCTACCTACCCACCTGAGGAGCCGACCGTGAAGGGGCACCAACTCCCGAGACGCAGGCACGACCGCCCAACACCTCCGACCACCGGGCCGGACGGTGCACTGTGGGGTGAGCAGACCCGGCTCGCGCTGGAGAACTTCCCGATCAGTGGTGAGCCCATGCCCGCGTCGGTGATCCACGCGCTGGCGCTGATCAAGGCGGCGGCCGCCCGGGTCAACGCCGACCTCGGCGTCGTGGAGCAGGGGGTGGGTGAGGCGATCGCGCTGGCCGCCGACGAGGTGGCAGGCGGCGGGCTCGACGGGCAGTTCCCGGTGGATGTCTTCCAGACCGGCTCGGGGACCTCGACGAACATGAACGTCAACGAGGTGGTGGCCACCCTCGCCGGGCGGCGCCTGGGTCGCGACGTCCACCCCAACGACGACGTGAACGCCTCGCAGTCCAGCAACGACGTGGTGCCCAGTGCGATCCACCTGGCTGCGGCCGATGCGGTGGTCAACGAGCTGGTCCCGGCCCTGTGGCACCTGCACTCAGCGCTGGAGGTCCAGTCGATCCACCACGCCGACACGGTCAAGCCCGGCCGCACCCACCTGATGGACGCCGTGCCGGTGACACTGGGCCAGGAGCTGGGCGGCTACGCCGCGCAGGTCGCCTACGGTGTCGAGCGGGTGGAGTCGACGCTGCCTCGCCTCCTCGAGCTGCCGCTCGGTGGCACCGCGACCGGCACCGGGGTCAACGCCCCCGTGGGCTTCGGCGACGCCGTGGTCGCCGCGCTGAGCACCACGACGGGGCTCGCGTTGCGTCGCGCCCGGAACCCGTTCGAGGCGCAAGGGGCGCGCGATGCGCTGGTCGAGCTGTCGGGGCAGCTGCGCACCCTCGCCGTCGGGCTCACCAAGATCTGCAACGACCTGCGCTGGATGAGCTCTGGCCCCACCGCAGGTCTGGGCGAGATCACCCTGCCCGCGCTTCAGGCTGGGTCGAGCATCATGCCCGGCAAGGTGAATCCGGTGATTCCCGAGGCCGTGCTGATGGTCTGCGCACAGGTGGTCGGCAACGATGCCGCGATCGGTGCGGCCGGTGCCCAGGGAGCCTTCGAGCTGAACGCGATGCTGCCCGTGCTGGCCAGGAACCTCATGTCGTCGATCGAGCTGCTGACTGCCGGTGTGGTGGTCTTGGCCGACCGGACCATCCACGGTCTGACCGTCGACGTGGCCAGGCTGCGGAGGGCGGCCGAACGGTCCCCTGCTCTGGCGACCGCCCTCAACCGGTACCTCGGCTACGACGAGGTCGCCGCCATCGTGCGGCAGTCACTGGCCGAGGGCTCCTCGATCCGGGATGTCGTGGTCGCCCGGGGACACGTCGCAACAGGACACCTCACCGAGCAGCAGCTCGACGAGGCGCTCGACCCGTTGCGGATGACCCGCCCTACAGCGTGATGTCCTCGAGCATCTCAGTGACCAAGGCGGCGATCGGAGACCGCTCCGACCGGGTCAGCGTGACGTGTGCGAACAGCGGGTGCCCCTTGAGCTTCTCGACGACCGCGACCACACCGTCGTAACGACCGACGCGAAGGTTGTCCCGCTGCGCCACATCGTGGGTGAGCACGACGCGTGACCCCTGGCCGATCCGGGACAGCACCGTGAGCAGGACGTTGCGCTCCAGCGACTGGGCCTCGTCGACGATCACGAACGCGTCGTGCAGGGACCGTCCGCGGATGTGCGTCAGCGGCAGCACCTCGAGCATCCCGCGGTCGACGATCTCCTCGACGACCTCCTGGGTGGTCAGCGCCGAGAGGGTGTCGAACACCGCCTGCCCCCAGGGGTTCATCTTCTCGGCCTCGCTGCCGGGGAGGTAGCCGAGCTCCTGGCCACCCACGGCGTACAGCGGACGGAAGACGACGACCTTGCGGTGCTGTCGCCGCTCCAGCGCGGCCTCGAGCCCTGCGCACAGGGCCAACGCCGACTTGCCGGTACCGGCGCGCCCCCCGAGCGAGATGATGCCGACGTCGGAGTCGAGCAGGAGGTCCAGGGCCACGCGCTGCTCGGCACTGCGGCCGTGCAGACCGAAGGCCTCGCGGTCACCGCGCACCAGACGAACCTGCTTGTCCGCCGTCACCCGCCCGAGTCCCGACCCGCGCTCGGAGACGAGCACGAGTCCGGTGTGGCAGGGCAGCTCGCGCGCCTCGTCGAGGTCGATCACGTCGTCGTGGTAGAGCCGGTCGAGGTCGGCGCCCGCGATCTCCAGCTCGGCCATCCCCGTCCAGCCGGCCTCGAGCGCGAGCTCCGCGCGGTACTCCTCGGCGTCCACCCCCACGGCCGAGGCCTTGACGCGCAGCGGGAGATCCTTGGAGACGAGGGTGACGTCGTGACCGTCGGCCGCCAGGTTGCGCGCCACCGCCAGGATGCGGCTGTCGTTGTCGTCGAGCCGGAACCCCGCGGGCAGCACCGCCGGGTCGGTGTGGTTGAGCTCGACCCGCAGCGTGCCGCCGGCACCACCGACCGGGAGCACCTCGTCGAGACGTCCGTGCTGCACCCTCAGGTCGTCGAGGATGCGCAGCGCCGTCCGGGCGAAGTAGCCGAGCTCAGGATGGGACCGCTTGGCCTCCAGCTCGGTGATCACCACGACCGGGACGACCACCTCGTGCTCGTCGAACCGCAGCAGTGCCGCGGGGTCAGCCAGCAGGACGGAGGTGTCGAGGACGTAGGTGCGGCGCGGGTCACGGCGAGCCTGAGTCACAGATCACGGACTTCCCGACCGAGGCGCACACCACGCCCGACCAGTGACGAAGGGTGGACCGGGACCAGGCCCCAAGGGCCGGGTGCCGGCCCCCGCTCATCGTCTTGTTCGCGCATCGACGACAGCACCGAGGGGGCCTCCCCTACGCGCCGACGGGCGTCCGCGCGTCAGTGCGACGCTACGACGGCGGCCCCACCGAACGGGCGCGCCACGCCGGACGCGGGGGCCCGTCAGTCGCTGACCCGAACCTTGCTGAGACAGAGCCCCCTGAGCGGTCCTGATTTCTCAGCACGCGTGCAGGGTCACTAGCTGCCGAACCGGCGATGGCGCTGCGCATAGGAGCGCAGCGCGCGCAGGAAGTCGACCCGTCGGAAGTCGGGCCAGTAGGCCTCGCAGAAGTAGAACTCGCTGTGCGCGCTCTGCCACAGCATGAACCCGCTGAGCCGTTGCTCACCGGACGTGCGGATGACCAGGTCGGGATCGGGCTGACCACGGGTGTAAAGGTGCTCGGCGATGTGGTCGACGTCGAGGTCGGCGGCGAGATCCTCGAGCGTCGTGCCCTTGTCGGCGTGCTCGGCGAGCAGGGAGCGCACCGCGTCGGCGATCTCGCGTCGTCCGCCGTAGCCGACCGCGATGTTGACGAGGAGTCCGTCGATGTCAGCCGTCTGCGCCGCAGCCTCCTTCAACACCTCAGCCGTGACGTCGGGGAGCAAGTCGAGCGCGCCCACCGGGTTGAGTCGCCAGCGACGCGCGACCGCGAGCTCGCCCACCACGTTCTCGATGATCCGCAGCAGGGGGTCGAGCTCTGCGGCCGGGCGCGACACGTTGTCGGTCGACAGCAGCCACAGCGTGACGACGTCGACGCCAGCCTCCTCGCACCAGCCGAGCAGGTCGGCGATCTTGTCGGCTCCCCGCTGGTGACCGCTACGGCTGTCGGTGCCCAGGGCCTTCGCCCAGCGCCGGTTGCCGTCCAGGATCACCCCCACGTGCCGGGGGATCTCGGCGTCCTTGAGCGAGGCCAGCAACCGGCGCTCGTAGGCCTCGTAGGCCAGGTCGCGCACGCCCACGCACTCACCTCACCGAGTGATCGCCACGGTTGTCGAACCGAGGCGACCCTACCCCGATCAGGACCCACCGATCGGGACCCTGACCAGGGCCCTCGATCAGGCTCCAGGGCCGGTGCGGCGCACCCGCTCCACATCGGCCATGGCCGTGCGCAGCTCGTCCAGCCACTCACCGGTGTGCTGCCCCACCAGGCGCACGCACCAGGCCAGGGCGTCCGCCCGTGACCGGGCGACACCGGAGTCGACGAGCGTGTCGAGCACCTGACGCTCGGGCTGCCGAAGCCGGGTCATCACCGGGACCGCGAGGTGGGTGAACCGGATCGGGTCGTCGACCCCGGCCCCGACGGTCACGGCCCAGGCGACCTTGCGACCGGTGCGGTGCTCGACCTCGTCGGCGATGGCCATCCGCTGCGCCCGGGTGGCCTCTCGGAAGGCCTTGGCCCGCCCCGCCCGAGCCGCGGCCCGCTGCGCCTCTGGTGCGTCGGTCGGCAGGTCGGGTGCGGACAGGGCCCCGATCACGGTGATCTCCTCGCGGTCGACCTCGACGGTCGGCCCGCCGAGGAACCACTCCTTGGGGAGCCTCCCGGCGAACCATCCGAGCAGTGCGTCCGGGTCCGGAGCGTCTTCGGTCATCGATGGTCGGTTCATGCACTCATGATTACATGATTACTCGATTACGTGTGCCTCGTTCACCGACAGCGAACCGACCGCTCAGCGGCCGGTGACCGGCACGACCACCACCGGTCCGTGGGTGTGGCGGACGAGATGCTCGGCGGTCGAACCCAGCAGCCCGCGGGCCAGGTGGCGACCATGGGAACCCACGACGACGAGTGGCGCGTGTCGGGACGCCGCGACCAGGGCATCGTCCGCAGCCGCGTGCACGGGCAGGAAGGTCACCGTGACCCCCGGGGAGTCACCCAGGATCACCTGGACGTCGTCGGCGAGCTGGTCGTGGACCGCCTGCGCGAACTCGTCCTCCGCCGGCACGTATCCCGGCTGCCACGACTCGGGCCGGGGAGCCGTCGTCAGCGACCAGGCACGCAGGACCACCAGGGTGCAGCCGCGCACGGCCGCCTCGGTCACCGCCCAACGGACGGCGTGGGCCGACTCCGCGGATCCGTCGTCGCCCACCACGACGCAGCGACTCAGGTCAGCATCGAGCTCGGTCAACGCCATGGCGGCCTCCCACTGGGGTCTGACGACGGCTCGAGCCATCGTGTCGAGCGTGCCTCTACTGTGCCAGTCGGGTGACCAGCGCAGGCAGCGCTCCGACCGACACCGCGAGCTCGTCGACCGCTGTGGTGGGAGCGTCGCACGCGAACCCACGGCAGACGTACGCGGCGGCACCGCCACCTACCAGCGGTCGACCGGTCAGCAGTGCAGTCGAGTCCGGGCGCCCCCAGGCCACGACCGCGCCCGGCGACACCGCCAGCTGCGCCGTGCGCCGCAGCCGTGCCCCCAGGGGGTCTCCCACCTCGGTGACGACCGCGACCTCGAGCGGACCGGACTCCAGCGCCTCCGCCACCGCGAGCGACCAGCCGGCGAACCGGGGACTGTCGACCGCGAGCCGTCCGGACCGAGCCAGAGCGGCCACAGCAGCGTCGCGATAGCGGATCGAGCCGGTGTAGGCGCTGGCCGTCAGCAGGGCGCCGGCCATGGCCGCATGCCCAGACGGCGTCGCGTTGTCGGTGACGTCCCTCGGCCGGCGCACGAGCTGCTCGGCGTCGTCGGCCGTGTCGTGGAAGCCCCCCTCGCCGTCGGAGAAGTGGAGCAGGGCGAGGTCGACCATCGACAGCGCGGCCGTGAGCCACCGTGGCTCCCCGGTCACCGCGTACAGGCCGAACAGCCCCTCCGCGACGTCAGCGTGGTCCTCGAGCACGCCGGCCGGGAGACCCACCACACCGTCCCGCGAGACCCGCCGCAGCCGACCGTCGACGACGTGCGTGCGAAGCAGCAGGTCGGCTGCCGACGCAGCCGCCACCACCAGGTCGGGGCGCTCGCACAGCGCGCCGATCTCGGCGAGCGCCGCGATCGCCAGGCCGTTCCAGGCAGCGACCACCTTGTCGTCACGACCAGGCCGCACCCGGTTCGCCCGGGCCTCGGCCAACCGCCGCCGGACGTCGTCGAGGCGTCGCACGTCATCCGGTTCACGTCGTCGCTGCAGCGTGGAGGCGCCGTGCTCGAACGACCCCTCCGGTGTGACGGAGAAGACCTCCGCCGCGAACGCCGCGTCATCATCGCCCAGCACGTCGACCAGCTGCTCGTGGGTCCAGACGTAGTACCGCCCCTCCTCGCCCTCGGAGTCGGCGTCGAGGGCCGAGGCGAAACCCCCCTCGGCGGTGCCCAGCTCACGCACGATGAAGTCCGCAGTCTCGAGTGCGACCCGCCGACCCAGCGAACGGCCGGTCGCCCGCCAGAGATGGAGGTACACCCGGGCCAGCAGCGCGTTGTCGTAGAGCATCTTCTCGAAGTGCGGCACCACCCATGCGGCGTCGACGCTGTACCGGGCGAACCCGCCGGTCAGCTGGTCGTACATCCCACCGAGGGCCATGGCCCGCATCGTCGCCTCGGCCATCAGCAAGGCGTCCGGGTCGCCCGTCCTGGCGTGCTCGCGCAGCAGGAACTCCAGCACCATGGACGGAGGGAACTTCGGAGCATCACCGAACCCGCCCCGCACGTGGTCGTACTGACGCATCAGTGCCCGCAGGGCCGTGCTCAACCCAGCCGCGTCCGGGGGGCCGTCACCGACCACGGACTCGACCGACCTCAGCTTCTCCAGGCGCGCGACCACGGCATCGCCCTGCTGCTCCACGTCAGCCCGTCGACGCTGCCAGGTCTCCGACACGGCCAGGAGGACGTCGCCGAACGCCGGCATGCCATGCGTTCGGACCTTGGGGTAGTAGGTGCCGGCGAAGAACGGCTTGCCTGCCGGGGTCAGGAAGACGGTCATGGGCCAGCCACCGTGACCGGTCATCGCCGTGACGGCGTCCATGTAGACCGCGTCGACGTCCGGACGTTCCTCGCGGTCGACCTTGACGTTGACGAACCGGTCGTTCATCACGGCGGCGGTCTCGGGGTCCTCGAAGGACTCGTGAGCCATCACATGGCACCAGTGGCACGCGGAGTAGCCGACGCTGAGCAGGATCGGGACGTCACGCGCTCGGGCATGGGCGAACGCATCCTCTCCCCACGGGAACCAGTCGACCGGGTTCTGCGCATGCTGCTGCAGGTAGGGCGACGTGGCGTGGGTGAGCCGGTTCATGCCGACATCCTCACCCGTTCCCTCCGGCGGCGACACCTGACCCGCTCCGACCAGCACGTTCGAGCCCCCTGCTACGGCAGAGTGGTCTCATGTCCGGGCCGCTGGAGGTGCGCGCAGGCTTCGTCGTGCCTGCCGGCGAGCTCACCTGGCGGTTCAGCCGCTCGAGTGGGCCGGGGGGCCAGTCGGTGAACACGACCGACTCCCGGGCGAGCGTGTCGTACGACGTCGGGCGGTCCCCCTCGATCCCCGAGCAGCTGCGGCGAAGGGCGTTGGACCGACTGTCGAACCGGCTCGTCGACGGCGTCCTCACCGTGCACGTCGACCGGGAGCGCTCCCAGCACCTGAACCGGCAGATCGCGACGGACCGGCTCGTGCACCTGCTGCGGGAGGCGACGCGGGCCCCCGCACGTCCCCGCCGGCCCACCCGGCCCACCGCAGGCTCGCGCGAGCGCAGGCTGGCGGCCAAGCAGCGCCGCGCCTCGACCAAGCGCCTGCGCCGGGTCTCCGACGACGACTGAGCCGCCGGTTGGTGGCGGGTGGCGGCGCCCCCGTACCGTGTGACGCATGGCGCGCGCCCTGTTCACCGGTAAGGGCATCGCGCTCACCCTGCTGATGCTCGTCGTGGTGGTCACCTGCGTGGCACTCGGCCGATGGCAGTTCGGCCGCGCTCACCTCGAGCCGGAGACCGACCCCACGTCGACAGCAGCAGTGCCTCTGGACGACGTCGCGTCGGCCGGAGATGAGCTCCCACCCGAGGCGGTCGGTCGCACCGTGACCGCCTCGGGCGTCTATGACCCCACGCTCGAGCTGTTCGTCGTCGACCGGGCACCCGTCGAGGGCACCGATCCCGGTGCCGACGGCGGCTTCTGGGTGCTGACCCCCCTGCGGACCTCCTCCGGCGACCTGCTCCCCGTCGTACGAGGCTGGGTGGACGACCGAGCGAAGGCTCCGGCGGCACCCAGGCGCACGGTGGAGGTCACCGGGGTGCTCCAGCGCTCGGAGAGCTCCGCACTCGCGCCGAGCCGCCTCGACGCGCCGCTGCAGACCGACGAGGTCCTGATCGTCAGCACGGCCGAGCTGATCGGGATCTACCCCACCCGGGAGGTCTTCGACGGGTTCCTGCTGGCCGACCCACCCAGCGCCGGCCTCCAGCCGGTGAACGTCGAGGTCGCGGCGTCCGGAGGGTGGCACCTGCTCAACGCCGGGTACGCCCTGCAATGGTGGTTCTTCGCCGGGTTCGCGGCGTTCGTCTGGTTCCGCTGGCTCCGCGACGCCGCCCTCGAAGGCCAGCCAACAGCCCCGACCCCCGCGTTCCCTGAGGAGTCCTCGTGTCCACCGGCTCGATGAAGGGCGTTCCCGGCGCCCTGCTGCGCTACCGGGTCATGGCCTACGTCGTGGGTGTCGTCCTGGTCACGCTGGTGTTCGTCGCGCTGCCCCTGAAGTACCTGGCCGGAATGGCGGAGGAGCAGGTCGCGATCGCGTGGACCGCGCACGGCTGGCTGTTCATCCTCTACATCACCACGGTGCTGGACCTCGCCCTGCGCCAACGATGGGGCCCCGGCAAGGCGATCCTGACCGTCTTGGGTGGCGTCGTTCCGTTCCTGTCGTTCGTGATGGAGCACCGGGTCACCCGCGAGACCCGCGCCGCACTGGCCGCCCCGACGGACGCCGACTGACCCGTCAGTCCTCCGCGGGCGGGTCGGCCTCCGGTGCTCGGGCCGCACGTGGCCGACGGCCGGTGGGCGTGTTGAGGTCGGCCGGGACCTTGCGGATCTGGCGCACCATCGACCACATCAACAGCGCGGTCGCGACGGCGAGCAGGGCCACGATGCCGAAGGCGACGACCCCCGGCCCGAGGTCCCCGGTCTTGGACTCCTCCATCCGACCGAGCGTCGTCGCCGCCTCGGCGGCCGTGGCATGGAGCTGTGCAAGGGCTGGGTTCACGCAGTCATCATCCCTCGTCGCCGTCGCTGGCTGCGAGGTACTCGGAGACTCCGGCGAACAAGTCGTCCTCAGGGACCGGTGAAGGCACGAGCGAGCTCGCGAGCTGGAAGTCCTCGGTCGGCCAGGCGGCGACCTGCACCTCGAGCGGGACGCCGAACCACCAGCCCTCGTCGTCGATCTGGGTGGCATGGGCGCGCAGGGCGTCGTCCCTGACCGCGAAGAAGTCGCCGCACGGCACGCGGGTGGTGACCCGACCGGCATCGTCGGGGTCGTCGACCCACTCGTCGAGCCACTGACCGAACGGCGACTCGATCCCGGCCGCAACCGTGGCCTCGTGCAGCGCCTGGAGCCGCTCCCGGTGGAACGAGATGTTGTAGTAGACCTTCAGCACCTGCCAAGGGTCACCGGGAACCACCTGGTTCGTCGGGTCGGCTGCGGCCTCGATCGCGGCGATGCTGACCAGGTGGGTCATGATGTGGTCCGGGTGCGGGTATCCCCCGTTCTCGTCATACGTCGTCAGCACGTGCGGACGAAACGACCGGATGACCCGGGCCAGAGGCACGGCGGCCTCCTCCACGGGGGTCCTCGCAAAGCAGCCGTCGGGCAGCTGGTGGAGGTGGCCGTCGACGGAGTAGTCCTCGATGTAGCCGGAGTCGACGAATCCCAGCCAGACCTGCTGAACGCCGAGGATCTCCCGCGCCCGCTCCATCTCGCGACGTCGCACGCCGGCCAGGTCAACGAGCACCTCGGGGTCCTCGGCCAGCTTGGGGTTCAAGACATCGCCGCGCTCGCCCCCGGTGCAGGTCACGACGAGGACCTCGACGCCCTCGGTGACGTAGCGGGCCATGCAGGCTGCGCCCTTGCTCGACTCGTCGTCGGGGTGGGCATGCACGGCCATCAGCCGAAGCGGTTCCTGGTGCGGCACGCAGTCACGATAGGGAGGCCGGACCCGGCACGCGAACCGAGGGCCCCACAATGGAGGAGTGATCTCCCCCACAGCGCCAGGGCTGACCCCCGAGCAGCGCGCGCTGCTGCAGCAGCGCTACGGCCCGGCCCGGCGGACCCCGGTCGTCGCCCTGGCCCTGCTCGGCGGCGTCGCCGTGGTCTTTCTCGGTTGGGTCGGCTGGGCCGCCCTGCAGCAGTCGTCCGCGGACGTCCGCTGGAGCACCTTCGGCTACAGCGACGTGTCGGACACGTCGGTCACCGTCGAGTTCGACGTGTTCAAGTCGCCCGGGGAGACGGTGACCTGCACGGTTCAGGCCCTGGACGTGACCAACGAGGTGGTCGGTCAGGCCCGGGTCGAGGTCTCCGGCGAACGGGGGGACGTCCATGTCACCTACGAGTTGCCCGTGACTCATCGACCGACGTCGGCCCAGGTCGAGAGCTGCACGCGCACCCAAGGATGAACGGCCAGGCCCATCCGGAGGCATGATGGGTGTGGTGAGCACCCGCGTGAGCCCTGAAGGAGTGCATCGACGATGACGACCTGGCTGACTCAGGACGCCTACGACCGGCTGAAGGCGGAGTACGAGCACGCCTCCGGTGAGGGTCGCCAAGCGGTCGTGAACAAGATCGCCGCCGCGCGCGAGGAGGGCGACCTCAAGGAGAACGGTGGCTACCACGCCGCGCGCGAGGAGCAGGGCAAGCTGGAGGCCCGGATCAAGCAGCTGCGCCACCTGCTGGAGACGGCCCAGGTGGGTGAGCCGCCCGCGGCCGACGGAACCGCCCAGGTCGGCCACGTGGTCAGCGTCACCTTCGTCGGGGGCGCGCTGGACGGCGAGGGCGAGTCCTTCCTGCTCGGGTCCCGCGAGCAAGCCGGACACCACGACATCGACGTCTACAGCCCCCAGTCACCGCTCGGGGGCGCCGTGCTCGGCCAAGAGGTCGGCAGCGAGGCCACCTACAGCCTGCCGAACGGCAAGCAGCTGACGGTCAGAGTCGAGGACTCCCACCCGTTCCAGCCCTGACCAGCACAGCCGCTGACGGTGATCAGCGCGAGGCGGCCATCCGGTACTTGCGCACCCCGAGCGGGGCGAACACGACGACGGTCAGCACGATCCAGAACACCGACATCAGCACCGGGTTCTGCATCGGGAACGAGTCGTTCACCGGCTGCGCGTTGCCGAACAGCTCGCGGCACGCCGCCACGAGGGCACTGATCGGATTCCAGTCAGCGAAGACCTGCAGTGGCTTGGGCATGCCCGCGGTGGTGACGAACGCGTTCGACACGAACGTCAGCGGGAAGATGACGATGAAGCCCAGCTGCTGGGCCACCTCGACCGTTGGCACGGACATCCCCAGGTACACACCCACCCACGACATCGCGTAGGCGAAAGCCACCAGCAGCGTCACGCCAGCGACGAAGCCAGCCAGCCCGGTGTTGACCCGCCATCCGATGGCGAGGCCCGTGACCATCAGTACGAGCAGGATCCCGGCGTTGTAGACCACGTCGGCCGACGTCCGCCCGGACAGCACCGCCGACCGGGCCATCGGCAGCGACCGGAACCGGTCGATGATCCCCTTGTTCATGTCCTCGGCCATGCCGATCGCCGTGGTGATCGAGGCGAAGGCCAGCGTCTGGACGAAGATCCCGGGCATGAGGTACGACCGGTACCCACCGGGAACCACGATGGCGCCACCGAACACGAACGCGAACAGCAGCACGAACATGATCGACTGCAGGATCGCGAAGATGGCGAGCTCGGGGATGCGCGGGATGCGCTTGAGGTTGCGCCCCATGACGACCAGGCCGTCGGAGACGGCCGGGGGCAGGCCCCGTCCACCGACCGAAGTGTGAGAGGTCTCCGTAGCTGTGGTCATGCCGATGTCCTCTCGGATTCCGTCGCCGCGACGTCGTCTGCGGCGGAGTCCAGCTGCTCCGCGGCGTGCCCGGTGAGACTCAGGAACACGTCGTCCAGCGTGGGGCGTCGCAGCCCGATGTCATCGATCCCGATCCCCGCCTCGTCGAGGTCTCGCACGACCTGCACCAGCTGCGTTGCGCCGCCCTCGGCGGGAACGGTGAGCCGACGGGTGTGGCTGTCGACCTCGGCCGCGCCGTGGCAGTCCTGCATGAGCAGCTCGGCGGCACGAGAGATCTCGGCCCGGTCGTGGACGACGACCTCGATCCGTTCACCACCGACTTGGGCCTTCAGCTCGTCGGCGGTGCCCTGCGCGATGATCCGGCCCGCGTCGACGACCGCGATGACGTCGGCCAGCTCGTCGGCCTCCTCCAGGTACTGAGTGGTCAGGAGCAGCGTGGTCCCCTCGCTCACGAGCTGGCGGATGACCTCCCACATGCCGAGCCGGCTGCGCGGGTCCAGCCCGGTGGTGGGCTCGTCGAGGAACAGCAACCGCGGTCGCCCGATCAGAGCGCTGGCGAGGTCGAGGCGTCGTCGCATGCCGCCGGAGTAGGTCTTGGCGACCCGGTCGCCGGCGTCGGTCAGGGTGAACTGCTCGAGCAGCTCGTCGGCCCGGTCACGGGCCACGGCCTTGGGCAGCTGGTAAAGCCGACCGAACATCGTGAGGTTCTCCCGGCCGGTGAGGTTCTCGTCGACGGCCGCGTACTGACCCGACAGGCCGATCATCGACCGTACGCGCTGCGCGTCGGCGACCACGTCGAGCCCGTTGACCGAGGCCCGGCCGGAGTCCGGCTTGAGCAGGGTGGACAGCACACGGACGGTGGTGGTCTTGCCGGCGCCGTTAGGGCCGAGCAGCCCGAGCACGGTGCCCTCGTCGACCGACAGGCTGAGCCCGTCCAGGGCCCGCACGGTCTTGCCGTACGTCTTGACCAGGTCGTGCGCCTCTACGGCATGGTCGGACATCTGCTTCCTCTCGGGTCGCCCCCGGGCAGGGTCGGGTCGTCCAGGTCGGATCGTCCAGTCTGCGCACGGCCGGCCGGTCAGGCCAGCGAGTATCCGGCCTCACGCATCCGCTGGGTCACCTCGGCGGCGTGCACCGGTCCTCGCGTCTCCAGCTGCAGGGCCACCTCGACCTCGTCGAGGCGGAGCTGCGGCTGGATCCGCACGTGCTCGACCTCCACCACGTTGGCATCGGTCTCACCGAGCAACGTCAGAAGACGAGCCAGACTTCCCGGGGAGTCGGGGATACGCACCGACAGGGCCAGGTAGCGCCCGGCAGCCGCCATGCCGTGGCGCAGCACCCGCAGCAGGAGCAGCGGGTCGATGTTGCCGCCGGACAGGACGACGACCACGGGCGGCTCGAACGCAGCGGGATCGGCAAGCACCGCCGCGGCTGCGGCCGCTCCCGCCGGCTCGACCACGAGCTTGGCCCGCTCGACCAGCATCAGCTGGGCCCGCGAGATGTCCTTGTCAGTCACCATGACGATGTCGTCGACCAGCTCCGAGACGATGGCAAACGGCACGTCTCCGGGTCGGGGCACCGCGATGCCGTCGGCGATCGTGTCCATGTGCGGCAGGGTCACCGGGGTGCCCGCCGCCAAGGACGGCGGGTAGGCGGCGGCCCGCGCGGCCTGGGCACCGACCACCCGAACGGTGGGGTCCGTGGCCTTGACCGCCGTCGCGATGCCGGCCAGCAGCCCGCCGCCGCCGGTGCACACAACGACCGTGCGCACGTCCGGCTGCTGCCTCAGGATCTCCAGTCCCACGGTGCCCTGACCCGCCACCACGTCGGGGTGGTCGTAGGGGTGGATGAGCACGGCACCGGTCTCCTCGGCGAACCCATGGGCCAGCACGAGGGCGTCGCCGAGCGTCGCACCCCCCAGCCGCACCTGGGCTCCGTAGCCCTTGGTGGCCGACACCTTGGGCAGCGCGGCGCCCTCGGGCATGAACACGGTCGCGGAGAGACCCAGCATCTGGGCGGCCAGGGCGACACCCTGCGCGTGGTTGCCCGCGCTGGCCGCGACGACTCCACGCGCGCGCTCGGAGTCCGACAGCCGGCTCATCCGCGTGTACGCCCCACGGATCTTGAACGATCCCGCGCGCTGCAGGTTCTCGCACTTCAACGAGACGGCGCCCCCCACCAGGTCGCGCAGGGGCCGACAGGTCTCCATCGGGGTGCGCCGCACCACGCCCTCGAGCAGGGCGTCCGCCGCCTCCACGTCGGCCAGGCCGACCGGTTCGACTGCGGCGGGGAGGACGGACACGTCGGCCATCCTTGCCCGTGAGTCAGTCAGCGGTCCAGTACCGGTCTCCGGCCAGGACCAGGGCGGCCGCACCCACGAGCCCGGCGTCCTGGCCGAGCGCGGCCGGCACCACGCGAGGTCGCCGGGTGAACCCCAGGCCGGCATGCCGCGCGTACGAGGCGGCCAGCGGGTCGAAGAGCAGCGGACCGACCTGGGTCAGCCCGCCCCCGACTGCGACGACGTCGACGTCGGTCAGGGCGACTGCGGAGGCGATGCCGACACCGAGCGCCCAGCCCGCGCGGGCGAACGCCGCGACCGCCACCGGGACCCCGGCCGCCGCGTCCACGGCGAGCCGGCGGGCGTCGGCGGTCTCGCCCGGTCCGAGGAGCGGCCGCCAACCCTGGGAGGACGCCCACAGCACCAGGCTGGGGCCGCTGGCCATGGCCTCCAGGCACCCGTTGCCGCCACACGCGCACGGGGGGCCGGAGGGGTCGACGACGACGTGCCCGATGTGGCCCGCGTTGCCGGTCGACCCCAGGACCAGCCGGCCGTCGAGGACCAGCCCGCCACCCACCCCGGTCGACACGACCATCCCGAGCACGTTGAGCGACCCCACTCCGGCACCGGCCCAGTGCTCGGCGACGGCGACGCAGGCGGCGTCGTTGTGCACCCGCACGGGTACTCCGGGGTAGTACTCCGCCAGCGCCGCCCGCAACGGGAAGTCCCGCCAGTCCGGGATGTTCAGCGGCGAGACGACACCCGCCGGCCACAGCATGGGTCCGCCGCAGCCCACTCCGATCCCGCACACCGGGGTGTAGCCGGAGACGTCACGCAGCAGGGCAAGGACCAGCTCGAACAGGGCGGTCGGTCCGATCCCCACGGGTGTCGGTGTGCGTGCACTCCGGAGGATCTCGCCGTGCGGACCCACCAGGGCGGCTGCCAGCTTGGTCCCTCCGACGTCGAGCGCGAGCACGCAACCATCGGCAGCCATCTGGGTCATGTCACTCACCTCGCGTGGACTGGTCGGTCGCCCCGAACGTGACGAGCGACGCTGTGAACCCGTGCAGGTAGTTGCGCCCGGCGATCGGCCCGATCTCGCCGGCCGCGAAGAAGCCCCCTACCGGTGCGCCGTCGAAGGCTTCGCGGACGACGCTGGGGTCGTGGTCGGCGCTGGAGAACAGCGAGGCACCCCGCCCGCTGCACGAGAAGAGCACGGCCCCGTCAACCCGGCCGACCCCGGAGCGTCGGAGCCCTCCCAAGGTGGTCACGAGGTCGGCGTCGGCGGCAGCAGCGTCGCGCAGGTGGAAGGCCACCGTGCGACCGACCTCGACGACGTCGCCGATCGCGATGGCGCCAGAGGCGCGGTCGACGCCGACAATGCCTCGCACGACGAAGTCACCCTGTTCCTGGTCGTCGCTGTACTCGTCACGGGCGATCCCGAGCTGCAGCCCCCGTGTGGCCAAGGCCTGGTCGTAGCCGTCCAGCTGCTGCACCAGTCGCTCGATCTGCTCGACTGCCGGACGACCGGCCAGCTGCTGGACGAGGTTTCCGTCGGCAGCGGTGACCGTCATCGGCTCTCCGACCGGACGACAGCCCTGGCTGACGAGCGTGTGCACCCTGACGTCGCCCCCGACCAGCACACCGACAGCGCCGCGGTCGACGACTCGACCGTCGACGAGCAGGCGGGTGGCTCCGGCCGATGACCCGCCGGCAGCCAGGCCACCGGAGATGGACAGACCGGGGCAGGCCTGTGACGAGTGGTCCACGAACCCCTCCACGGGGAACGACCACGCGTCGGCCAGCACCAGGGCGACGGCGTCGTCGGTCCGGGCGGGGGGCATCCCCACCACCGCGATCGAGTCGGCGGTCCTGATCACCTCGAGGTGGAAGGCCCGCAGCCGGGCGCCCGGCAGGGCGGCGAGCCACACGGCCACCGCTCCGACCCCCTGCACCCCGCGACCCGTGGCGATGACGCCGTCTCGGGCCGTGCACCCGAGCGTGGTCGACGCACCGGAGTCCCGGCCGGCAGCGGCCAGGGCGGCCCCGACCTGGTCGGGGTCGTCACCGCTCACGAACACCAGCGCGAGGTCCGGGACCACTCCCCGCAGTCCGGTCAGGGCGGACCGGGTCGCCGCTCGGGCTGCCTCGACGAGGTCGGCGCCGAGGGCCAGGCCGTCGGCACACCGGACGTCGGCGTGGTGCAGCGACTCGGCCATGCCCCCATCCTGGACCACGTGCGGCACCTGGTGCGCCGGCCGGCGAAGCGACGTAGGTTCGGTGGATGCACCTCGACCCGCAGCAGCCGGCCCCGTCACCACCCAGCGACCTCCCACGGTCCCTGGGTGAGCTGCGAACGACCGACCACGAGCACCGCACGGTCAAACAGGAGCTCCGCGCGAACGTCGTCGCCCGGCTCTCGGCCGGGGACGACACGCTCCCGGGGATCGTCGGCTTCCAGGACACGGTGGTTCCCGAGGTGGAGCGGGCGCTGCTCGCCGGTCACGACTTCGTGCTGCTGGGGGAACGAGGACAGGGCAAGACCCGGCTCGCCCGGACCCTGATCGGACTGCTCGACGAGTGGACGCCGATCGTCGAGGGATGTGAGATCAACGACCACCCGTACCAGCCTGTCTGCGTGCGGTGTCGCCGCCTGGTGGCCGAGCACGGTGAGGCGACCGCGCTCGACTGGCGGCACCGCAGCGAGCGGTACGGCGAGAAGCTCGCGACACCGGACACCAGCGTCGGGGACCTGGTGGGCGACATCGACCCGATCAAGGTGGCCGAGGGTCGCACGCTGGGTGACCCGGAGACGATCCACTACGGGCTGATCCCCCGCACCAACCGGGGGATCTTCGCGGTCAACGAGCTGCCCGACCTCGCCGAGCGCATCCAGGTCGCGCTGCTGAACGTGCTCGAGGAACGGGACATCCAGGTGCGCGGCTACCAGCTGCGCCTGCCGCTGGACCTGCTGCTGGTCGCCAGCGCCAACCCGGAGGACTACACCAACCGCGGACGCATCATCACGCCGCTGAAGGACCGCTTCGGCGCCGAGATCCGTACGCACTACCTGCTCGACCTGGACGACGAGCTGGCACTGCTGCGTCAGGAGTCCGACCTGCAGGCCATCGTCCCGCCCTTCCTGGTCGAGGCCGTCGCCCGCTTCACCCGACTCGTTCGCGAGTCCAGCGCCGTCGACGCGCGCTCGGGCGTCTCGGCGAGGTTCTCCGTCGCCGCCCTGGAGACCCTCGCCGCCTCGGCTGCCCGACGGGCCGCGATCACCGGCGAGCACCCTGCGGTGGCTCGCCCGGTCGACCTGGGTGCGATCGTGGCGACGCTGCGCGGCAAGGTCGAGTTCGAGGTCAGCGAGGAGGGCCGAGAGCTCGACGTGCTGGCCCACCTGCTGCGCCAGGCCACGGCCGAGACCTTCCGCAAACGGCTGGCCGGTACCGACCTGGCCGCGTTCGTCGCCCGGTTCGACGACGGCAGCACCGTGGTCACCGGCGACCTGATCGCCGCGGACGACGTCCTCACCGAGGTGGGGCCGGTCGACGGCCTGGCCCGGGTGATGCAGCGGCTGGACGTCGACGGCGGTGAGTCCACCGGTCTGGCGGCAGCCGCACTGGAGTTCGTGCTCGAGGGGCTGTGGCTGAACCGTCGACTGAGCAAGGACACCGTCGGCGACCGCAGCGTGTTCGGGACGGCGTGAGCGGGCGCACCGGCTCCACCGGCGCCCGCTACGGCGCCTACGACGACGGGCCAGACCCACTCGCTCCGCCCTACGACCTCGCCCGCGCGGTTGATGCGATCGGCGACCGGGTGCTGGAGGGTGAAGGGGCGGCCGAGGCTCTGCGCGAGCTCCTCCGCGAGGGGCCCCCTGACGGTCGCGGTGGGCTCGAGGAGCTTCTGCGCCAGGTGCGGGAACGGCAACGAGCCTTGCGCGAGAGCGGACAGCTGGACGGGACCTTGCAGGAGGTCCGCGAGCTGCTGGATACCGCGCTCGAGGCCGAGCGGACCCACCTGTTCCCCGATCCCTCAGACGACGCACGCTTCCGCGAAGCCCAGCTCGACGCTCTGCCACCGGACCCGGCCCGTGCGGTCCGCGAGCTCAGCAGCTACAACTGGCGCAGTGCCGACGCGCAGCGGTCCTACGACGCGATCAAGCAGCTCCTGCAACGGGAGGTGATCGACCAGCAGTTCGCCGGCATGCGCGAAGCCCTCCAGTCCGCCGCTGACGGCTCGATCGACCCGGCCGCGATGCAGCGCATGAAGGACATGTTGGGCGACCTCAACGAGCTGTTGGCCAAGCGGGCGCACGGAACCGACACCGACGACGACTTCGCCCAGTTCATGGAGCGCCACGGCGACCTGTTCCCCGAGCAGCCACAGTCGCTGGACGAGCTGCTCGAACAGCTGGCCCGACGAGCCGCAGCGGCCGAGCAGCTGATGCGGTCGCTGTCCCCGGAGCAGCAGGACGAGCTCGCCTCGCTGATGCAGCAGGCGATGTCCGACCTCGACCTCGCCTCACAGATGGGGCAGCTCGGTGACAACCTGCGCGCACTGCGACCCGACCTGTTCCGGCCGGGTCGCCAGCGGATGACGGGTGAGGAGCCGTTGGGCCTCGCGGACGCGACAGCCGCGCTCTCCGAGCTGGCCGAGCTCGATGCACTGGCCGAGCAGCTCGGCCAGGGGTATGCGGGGGCCACGATGGACGACGTCGACGAGGACCTCGTCCGCCGCCTTCTCGGAAGAGGTGCCGTCGACGACCTCGAGGCCCTGCGCCGCCTCGAGCGCGAGCTCGTCGACCAGGGGTACCTGGTACGTCAGGCCGGCGAGCTCGCACTCACCCCGAAGGCCGTCCGCAGGCTGGGGCTCACGGCGCTGCGTCGGGTCTTCGCCGACCTCGCCGAGTCCGCGCGTGGGACGCACGACGTCCGCGACGCCGGGGCGTCCGGCGAGCTCACCGGTTCGAGTCGGGCGTGGCAGTTCGGCGACGAGCAGCCGCTGGACGTCATCCGCACGGTGACCAACGCGATTCGACGGCGTGCAGCCGAGGGTGGCACCGGGACGGGAGGTCTGCACGTCGACGACTTCGAGGTGGTCGAGACCGAGCGTCGGTCGGCCGCAGCCGTCTGCCTCTTGGTCGACACCTCGTGGTCGATGGTGCTGAACGGCACCTGGGGCGAGGCGAAGCAGACGGCACTGGCGCTGCACACCCTGGTCACCACGATGTTCCCCGCGGACGCCGTCCAGGTCGTCGCCTTCAGCGACTACGCACGCGAGCTCCAGGCCGCAGACCTGCTCGGCATGGACTTCGCTCCGGTCCAGGGAACGAACCTGCAACACGCCCTCCTGCTCGCAGGCCGGTTCATCGACAAGCACCCGGGTTTCGACCCGGTCGTCCTCGTCGTCACCGACGGCGAGCCGACGGCGCGGCTGCTGCGGAACGGCACGGCCTGGTTCACCTGGCCGCCGGAGCCTGAGACCCTGGCCGCCACCGTGGCCGAGGTAGACGCCATGACCCGGCGGGGAGCCACGCTCAACGTGTTCGTGCTCGGCGACGACCCACGCCTGCGTCGGTTCGTCGACGACGTGGCCCAGCGCAATGGTGGACGGGTGTTCGCGCCAACACCCGGCCGCCTCGGCGAGTACGTCGTCCGCGACTTCCTCGACCGGCGCCGGGGGGCGCACGCCCGCTGACCGGGTGCGACCCCCGGCGGTCAACCCAGTGAGAGGATGCCCGTCGTGCCCCCGTCCAGCCCCCGCCCGACGAACGCGCTGGACCGCGTCCTCGGCGGCCAGCCGCGCGAGGTGTGGGTCCTCACCTCGATCGCCTTCGCGGTCGCGCTCGGGTTCGGCATCGTGGCGCCGGCCATCGCGCTGTATGCGAAGACGTTCGGCGCCTCGGACTTCCTGGCCGGAGCGGTCATCGCGGTGTTCGCGGCGATGCGCTTCGTCTCGTCCCCCTTCGCCGGGTGGCTCGTCAACCGGTCCGGTGAGCGCATCGTGCTGGCGACCGGCATGGGGATCGTCGCGACCAGCAGCGCTCTGGCCGGTCTGGCCGGCTCGTTCTGGCAGCTGCTCATCCTGCGCGGTGCCGGTGGGATCGGTTCGGCGATGTTCACCGTGTCGGCGGCCGCCCTGCTGCTGCGCGTGGTGGAGCCCCAGCAACGAGCGCGGGCCAGCGGAGCCTTCCAGAGCGGTTTCCTCATCGGCGGCATCACCGGGCCACTGTTCGGGGGGCTGCTCACCAGCATCTCCTACCGGCTGCCGTTCTTCGTCTACGCCGCGACCCTGCTGGTCGCCGGCGCGATCGGACTGGTCTTCCTGTCCGGCTCACGGCTGCACGAGCGTGAGCAGAGGGTCGGCACCCTGGAGCCTCCGACGTCGGTGCTGACCGCACTGCGGTCACGCGCCTACCTCGCGGCGGTCGCCAACAGCTTCGCGACCGGTTGGGGGCTGTTCGGTCTTCGGATGTCGCTGCTGCCGCTGTTCGTCGTCGAGGGCCTCGGCCTGGGGCCTGGCTGGGTCGGCGTCGGGCTGCTGGTGTCGACGCTGACCCAGGGCCTGATGCTGATCCCGGCGGGGCGGCTCGCCGACCTCCGCGGACGACGGGGCGCGCTCACCCTCGGAGCTGTGATGGTGATGGTCAGTTTCGTCCTGCTCGCCGCCATCGAGCAGCCGTGGGCCTACCTGCTGGCCATGGCCACGTTCGGAGTCGGCTCCGCCTTCCTGGGCACAGCCAGCACGGCCGTGGTGGGCGACGTGATCCACGGGCGGGGGGGCACGGCCATCTCGGTGTTCCAGATGGCGTCGGACCTCGGAGCCGTGGTCGGCCCCTTGATGGCCGGCTGGCTCTCGGACCTGTCCTCGTACTCCGTGGCGTTCGCCGCATCCGCAGGCGTTGCCGGCATCGGTGTCGTGCTTGCCGCGACGATGCCGGAGACGCTGGGCCGGGCGGACGGGTCGTCTCGCGCGGCCGACGCTGCAGCCAGCGAGGGCTCAGTCGAGCCGCAGCCCGGGCAGGGCCCACGGCCTTAGTCGTTCGACCAACGCCGCCACGCCCAGCAGCAGGGACTCGCCGCCGGGCCCGGCGACCAGCTGCACCCCGATGGGCGTGCCGGTCTCCGGGTGCGTGCCGAACGGCACCGACAGGGCTGGGAACCCGGCCAGGTTCCAGACGCCGGCGAACCCCGCGCTGTAGGCCAGGTTGCTGCGCACGTTGACCGTCCACGAGCGCGTGCTCCACCGCTCGGCCGGCAGCGCCGGCTTGGCGAACACCGGGGTGACGAGCAGGTCGTGCTGCTCGAAGAACTGCTCGCACCTCGCGCGCACCTTGTCGAGCTGTTCGTCCTTGATGAGTGGGCGCAGCCGACGTCCGAGGCCGGCCATGCCGAGCGTACGAGGCTGCAGCGACTCCGGGTCGGCCGCGGAGTCAACTCCCTCGGCGGCGGCCGCGGCCCACCGCATGGTGCCGAACAGCCCCAGCTGGGAGGGGTAGGTCGGTTGGCCGCGCTCCACCGTGTGGCCCTGGTCTCGAAGGAGCGCAGCGAGGGCGAAGACCGAACGCGAGATGTCAGCGTCGGTGCGGCTGCCCTGAAGAGGAGGCTTGACCGATGCCGCCACCCGCAAAGGAGCCGAGGGCTCGGCCACCGCGCTCAGCGAGGGGTCGTCGGCCATGACCGACAGGATCAGCGCGACGTCGGCGACGGTGGCGCCCAGCGCGCCGTTGTCGGCCATGCCGAACCAGCTCTGCGCTCCGAGCGCGCGAGGAACCACACCCCGTCCCGGCTTGAGGCCGACGACGCCGCAGGCCGAGGCCGGGTTGCGGATCGAGCCGAGCCCGTCGTTGCCGTGCGCGACGGGGACGAAACCGGCCGCAACCGCAGCGGCACTCCCGCCGGACGATCCGCTGGCCGACCACTCAGGAGCGGTCGGGCACCGCGTCACGACGTCCGGGTCGTCGGTGGTGGCCCACAGGCCGAACTCCGGGAGTCGGGTTATCCCGACCACGACGGCTCCGGCCGCACGCAGCCGGGCGACGACCGGGTGGTCGACGTCCTGTGTCTGGCCCACGCGTGGCTGCGCGCCTTCACCCATCACCTGCCCGGCGACGGCCACGTTGTCCTTGACTGCGACGGGGACACCGGCCATCGGGAGGTCGGCCAGGTCGTCCCTTCGGGCCAGCTGCGCGGCCTCGGCCATCGCCTCCTCGGCCCGAAGCGCCACGAAGGCGCCCACGAAGGGGTCACCGCGGCGGATCCGGTCCAGGCTGGCGGCCACCGCTCGGACCGGGTCGTACGCACCGTCCCGCACGGCTGCCGCCAGGGCTGTCGCGGAGCTCGGGCTGCTCGGCGTGCGCTGGACCACCGCCATGTCGGTCACCCTAGAGGCGTCGACTCCCGGCTGCCAGGTTTCCCGAGAAGCGCCGTGCTGAGCAGGCGCGCTGCGGTGCGGGGGTAGTCGCCGACCAGCAGCCCGGCCGCCGCCATCACGTAGTGCAGGTCGATCGCCGTCGACGGGTGCTCCGGAAGACGCCATCCGCCGGCCAGGTCGGTGACCGCGGGCGTCAGCATGGTCTGCACCGCATCCGGTGACCCGTGCCGAAAGACCCCGCCGGAGCCAACCACGAGCCGCACGCGCCGCAGGTCCTTGCCCGGCTGACGCACGCCGCCCTCGTCGCTTGGTCTGGCATGGCGGCGCAGCGCGGCGGTCACGGCCAAGGTGGCGAGTCGGACGTCGACCGCCGCCTCCTGCTCGTCAGTGGGGAGCAGACCGGGCTCCGCCGCTCGGCGCTCGGCAGCCGGTCGCAGGAGAGCGGCCTCGTCGTCGTCGACCAGTCGCTCCTTCACGGCGGCATCGACGATGCCGACGGCGTTCCAGCGCACTCCGAGGTCGCCCTCGACGGTGCGGCTGCGCCACAGGGTCTCGACGACCTCCCGGTGCACCTCGGACTCCTCGTCCGGCGTGACCACCGAGTAGACGTCGGTGGTGGCTCCCCCGACGTCGACCAGGACGACGTCGCCCACGCCTGGGGTGGACGAGCCGTCGTCGACCCAACCGTCGGCCAGCAGCTCGACACCGGCGAGAACCGCGTCCGGGGTCGCAGCGCGCACGAACGTGGACAGGTCGGTGCGCTGCGAGAGATGCTTTCCACCGATCACGTGCCGGATGAAGACCTCGCGGATGGCCTCCCGCGCAGGCGTCGGTGCAAGAACGCCGATCCGCGGCAGGACGTTCGCCGTCGACGACACCTGGACTCCGCCGTTGCGCAGGATGCGTACGACCTGATCATGTGCGTCGGCGTTCCCTGCAGCGACCACCGGGACTGCCGGACCCGCCTTGGCAAGCATGCGGGCGTTCCCGACGAGCACCTCGGCGTTGCCGCCGTCGGTGCCGCCCACCAGCAGGACCACGTCGGGGCGTGCCTCGGCCAGCGCGACGAGGTCGGGGGACGAGAGGGCGCCGCTGCTGACGTGGACGACCCGAGAGCCCGCCGACAGACCCACGCGGTAGCCGGCCTCGGCCGTGACCGCCCGCTCGTAGCCGACGACGGCGAGTCGCAGCCCTCCCCCGGCCGACGAGCAGGCCCGTAGGTTGGACAGGTCACTGTCGGGAAGCGTCGTCCGAAGCCGCTCCAGCACCGCGTCGAGACCGTCGGCGACGTCGGTGTCGATGGTCGTGCGGTGCGACGCACCGGCCAGGAGCCTTCCGTCCTCGACGTCGACGGCTACGGCCTTGGTGAAGGTGGACCCGAAATCCACGCACACCACGACCTCAGACATGCCGCTGCTCGCCGTCCGCTCCACCGGCCCTCGTCAGTGACCCAGGGCTTGCTCGAGGTCGGCCAGGAGGTCGTCGACGGTCTCGATCCCGACGCTGAGCCGGACCAGGTCGGCTGGCACCTCGAGGGGGCTCCCGGCCGCCGACGCATGAGTCATCCGACCCGGGTGCTCGATCAGTGACTCGACGCCACCCAGCGACTCGGCCAGGGTGAACAGCCGGGCCGCGTTCACCACGCCGAGGGCGGCGTCCTCACCGCCGGCGACCCGGAAGGACACCATTCCCCCGAACTGGCTCATCTGCCGCGCCGCGACGTCGTGGTTGGGGTGGTCGACCAGACCCGGGTAGAACACCTGGGTCACCCGCGGGTGGCGCTCGAGCAGGTCGACCACGGCCGCAGCGTTGCTGGAGTGGCGATCCATCCGAACAGCCAGGGTCTTGATCCCCCGCAACGTCACCCAGGAGTCGAACGGTCCGGCGACGGCACCCATCGCGTTCTGGTGGTAGCCGACCTGCTCGGCCAGCGCCGGCTCACCGACGACGACGGCGCCACCGATGACGTCGCTGTGCCCACCGATGTACTTGGTCGTCGAGTGCACGACCGCGTCGGCACCGAGCCGCAGCGGCTGCTGCAGGTAGGGCGATGCGAACGTGTTGTCGACGACGAGCAGCGCGCCGCCTGCGTGAGCGACGTCGGCCAGGGCCGCGATGTCGGCGATGCTCAGCAGGGGGTTGGTCGGCGTCTCGGCCCAGACGACCTTGGTGTTGGGACGCATCGCCGCCCGCACCGACTCGACGTCGGAGAGGCGGGCCGAGCTCCACTCCACGCCCCAGCGCGCCATCACTGCGGCGAAGAGCCGATAGGTGCCGCCATAGGCGTCGTCGGGGATCACGACATGGTCGCCCGGCGCGCACACGGCGCGCAGCACGGTGTCCTCGGCCGCGAGGCCGCTGGCGAAGGCGAACCCATGGGTTCCGCCCTCCAGCGCGGCGAGACACACCTCCAGCGCGTGCCGAGTCGGGTTGCCCGACCGGCTGTACTCGTACCCGCCGCGAAGCCCGCCGACGCCGTCCTGGGCGTACGTGGACACCTGGTAGATCGGCGGGACCACCGACCCGGTCAGCGGGTCGGGTTCCTGACCAGCGTGCAGCGCCAACGTCTCGAATCCGTGATCAGCCACGGACCGACCCTAGCGGCGCACTACCGCGCTACGGCCGTGGGGACGAGACCGACGAGTGAACCCCGGGCCCGATTCAGTCGGGGCTCAGGGCGGGTGGGGTCTGGGTGGTGATGAGTCGGCCGTTGGGGCTGGCCCACACGGTGTGGGCGTGGTCGCGGTGGTGGATGGTCCATCCGCCGTGGGTCTTCAGGTGGTGGTGGTGGGCACACAGGGCGTGGGTGTCACGCGCGCTGGTGTGTCCGCCGGTGCCGTCGTGGCGCCATGGGGGGTGGTGGTCGATCTCGGCGTGCTGGGCAGGTGCCCGGCAGTGGGGGAAGCGGCAGGTCTGGTCGCGGGTGGTGATGAACCGGCGCAGCGGGTGGGGGGCGAACCGCACGGTGGGTCCGTAGTCGAGCAGGTGCCCGGTGACCGGGTCGGTGACCAGCCGAGCCCAGGTGGTGGCCTGCGTCAGCCACTCGCGGGCCAGCCCGGCGGGGATCGGCCCGTAGCCGCGCAGCACCCCCGGGTGCTGCGCTAGTGCCGAACAGGGTGGGCAGGTCGACCACGATCTGCGCCTGCACCGGCGGCGACGTCGGCGGCCGCGCGGTGCGCACGTGGTCGGTTTCGTCGGGGTTCACCGCGGTCAGGCACAAGCCCAGCAGCGCGTCGGACATCCGGGCACCCAGGGTGCGGGGGTCGTCGCTCTGGTGGGCTCCAGCCAGGATCCGTAGCGCGGCGTGGATGGCTTGCACGTCGGGGGCGGGGGCGTCCACGCACAGTCGGGCCATCCCGTCGTCGGTGGGCCACCACCGCACGCCGCGTTGGGTGGCGGCCTGGTGGTGGCGGCGGACCACCGCGTCGGCGTCGACCCGCACGACCGCGGCCCGGCAGACCCGGCGGAACCCGGTCAGGGTGCGACCCGGGGCCTTGGCCAACACCCGCGCCTGCACCGCCGCAGCCTGGTCGTCGTCCAACCCGGCCACCGCCTCGACCAACACCCGGGCATGCCAGTAGGACAAGCACCCATCGGCCAGGGCATCACCGGTGGCGGCCAACCGCCCGGTCAGCTCAGCGGCCACCCAGATCCGGTCACGCACGAGGTTCTCCGACTGGCCCAGCAGCACCGCCAGCTCGGCCACCTCACCGCGTTGGCGGTAGTGCGCGCCATCATCACCCAGCGCCCGCACCACGTCTTCGCGGCCGACGTGGTCGACCAGCGGGGACAACGCCAACGCCGCGGTCCAGGCCGCCATCCGCTCACAGGCCTGCAAGAAGTCCAACCGGCCCGACCCGGACAACCCCGACACATCGATCCGGCCCAACACCGCGGCCAGACCCGCCCCCGCAGACACGGTCAACGCGTGAGCAGCCAACGCGTCGTCATCGACCCCGACCACCTGCGACTCCCACCCCGCCAACCACTCTCCAGACTCAGCGGCCCACCCCGACCCGGCCGACCCAGCCGACTGCGCCGACTCGACCCGCTCGATCCCGGCGCAGCCCCAGTCAGCCAGCGGGTCCGCGGGCGCGACACCACCGACGTCGGTGGGGAGGTCAACCGGGTGTTCGAACATACGTTCGATTCTAGTCGTCCCGACCGACACACCTGCCGCCGTCCACAACCCCGACTCGACTACCTGCCCGGAGCGCTGATGGTGATGTCCGCACCGAAGTCGTAGAACTCGGTTGTCGCAGTGTCGCCACCCCCAGGCGTGTCGTACTGCACCACCATCTTGCGGATGAGCCCGCCAGCTACCCACACATCGACGCGGGTGACCGAGTCGGTGAGGTCGAGTCCGAACCACTGCAACTGTCCAACAGGAAGGTCCTTGAGGCTCGCCCGCCCCTCATCGTCGAGTCGCGTCGTGTAGCGGGTCGCCTCCATGTCCCGGACCTTCTCTGTGCCCACCGCGGTGGTTCCGCCGCTAGCGAGCACCGCCGTGATGACACTCTGCGCAGACTCGGCGAACGGGGCGAAGGCCTCGAGACCCTCGGCTCTCATGGTGGACGTGAGGATCTTGCCGTTGTCGTCCAGCTCGTCATACCTGGTGTTGCCGATGATGGTCGACTCGAACTCCCTGGACTGCACGTCCCCGTCGGCGTACACACCGATCAGATGAGCGTTGCCATCGCTGAACTCGCCCTGGAAAGAACCGGCGTCGATGCCGTTGGGGCGTTCGTAGTCCACGCGCAGGCTGGTGGCCTCGCCGGTGTTGGCTGCCGCGGCCGCAACAGCGGCCTCCGCACTCGGTGCCTGGCCCGGGGTGAATGTCGTGAACGCGAAGATGCCGGCCGCCACAGCCGCGGCCGCCGCCACGTAGCGCCAGGACCCTCGACGACGCCAAGCGCGTCGGTCACTTGACTCACGATCGGATGTTGCGGCCACCGGTGATACGTGCGTGTCGCTGCTCATGGCTTGCTCCAGAATCGAAGCGTAGCGCGCTGATCCCGTACTCGGTGGTCCGTCGCCGACGGTGGGATCGAGGCCACTCAAGCGGTCTTGCAGCTCTTCGTCGCTAGTGCTCACGATCGCTCCTCTCGGTGAGTCGGGGATTCACCACTACATGTCCGTCAGAGCCTGCTTCTTGTCGCTGGAGCTCGGCGGCCAGTCGTCGCCGGGCCTTGTGAAGTCGTGATGACGCAGCGTTGGGCGTACAGCCCAAGACCGCAGCGATCTCGGTCACGGCCAGCTCGTCCCACGCCCGCATGATCAACAAGTCGCGGTCGTCCTCGGACAGCGATGCGAGGGCCAGCCACAACGTCTTCTCTTGGATTCGGTCTTCGGCGACTTCCGACCACGTGAGCGCCGACTCGACCAGCCGCGACTGGAGCCGAGTGCGCCGCTCACCTGATCGCCAGTGGTTCGACAAGACGTTGCGAGCCACGCCGAACAGCCAGGGGCGGGCTTCGGCTGCGGGGACCTCACCGCGTCGGCGCCAGGCGACGGCGAACGTCTCGGCTGTCACGTCATCGGCGTCCTCTGTCGTGGCCGTCCGGCGCCGTGCGAACCGCCACACGTCTGGGAAGTGGCTGGCGAAGAGCTGCTCAAACCCCTCCTCGTCCATCGGCTGCCCCGAGACGCCTCCGGTCATCGTCACGTCACGCACATGTCCGGCACGGGAGGGATCTTGCCGCCCACACGGGTACTGCTGACTGCCCGGGTCGTGCGTCACGCGGAGTTCAGCGGCGGCTGGTCTCCTGGCGTTCCGGCGTCGAGTCGTCGTGGACGAACAGCTCGGCGGCATCGAACTCACCGTCAGGCAGCATGTCGTCGTCAGCATCGGGCACGGCTTCGGCCTCGGTGTTGAACGAGGAGATCGAACGCTGCATCGCGCCCGCGAGCCCGGAGATCTCGGTCGCCGCCGACGAGGTCTGCTTCGACCCGGCCGCGTACTGGCGTGACACCTCTGACACCTGGGTCATGGCCACGACCACCTGGTCCGACGCCGACCGCTGCTGCTGGGTGGCGATGCTGATCTCCTCCACCGCCTGGGTCGCCTCGTCGACCATCGAGGCGATCCGGTCGAGTGCGTGGACCGCGCCGGTGGCCAGGGCCGCGCCGTGCGCCGCCTCCCGCGCCCCCTCCTCCGACGCCACCACCGTCGATCGGGTGTGGGCCTGGATCTCGGTGACGATCCCCTGGATCTGCGCGGTGGACTGCTGCGCACGCTCGGCCAGCTTGCGCACCTCGGAGGCCACCACGGCGAAACCACGGCCGTGCTCTCCCGCACGTGCCGCCTCGATGGCTGCGTTGAGCGCCAGCAGGTTCGTCTGCTCGCTGAGCTCGTCGATCATGTCGAGGATCCGACCCACCTCGTTGATCTTCTCGCCGAGACCGGCGGTGTTGGAGGCGATCGAGTCGACCTTCGTGGTGATCCGCTCCATCGCAGCGACCGAGTCGCGCACCGCGCCGCGACCTTCGTCGGTGAGCGCCAACGTGTCTTGGGCGACCCGGGCCACGCTCTGCGCCGTCTCGGCGATCTGAGCCGCGGTTGCCGCAAGCTCCTCGATCGTCGCGGTGGTCTCGGTCACGACCGCCGACTGCTCGGTCGCCGAGCTGGCCTGCTGGGTCGATGTGGCGCGCAGCTGGCTTGCTGCCTGCGACAGGCGCACCCCGTTGTCCTGCGCCTGGCCGACCAGGGACCGCAGCCGCGCCAGGGTCGAGTCGAAGGAGGTGGCGAGCACCGCCATGCGCTCGTCCTCGAAGTCGACGGGCAGGCTCACGCTGAGGTCGCCCGCGGCCGCGCGGTCCAGCGCTTCGGACATGTCGGTGAGCCGCGCGGCCAGGTGGTCCCGCTCCACGGACATGCGCTGCTGGTCGGCCCGGACCCGCCGTCCGTGCTGGAAGTAGGAGATCGCCGCGTAGACGAGCAGGGGAACGGCCAGGGCCAGGAGCCCGAGCACGAGCGGCGTCAGGGCGACCTGGAGCCCGGTGGGGACCTTCTCTGCGGACGCGGTGATGAACCAGTCGTTCTCGTTCACCGCCTGAAGGTCCTTCGACGGGCTCATCCGCACGTAGGCGACCTGCTGGTCGCCGATCAGCTCCAGACCCGACGTGTCCCAGGTCTTCATGGGCGACAAAAACGTCGCATCGTCGGTGCGCCCCAGCTCGGTCCCGGCGACCTGCAGGTACCGGCTGTCCATGATCACCCGGCCGGTCATGGAGTCGACGGACCGGATGACCATGTCGTCGGCCTGGGCTCCGGACAGCACCTGGAGCGACTCCAGGCGCATCTCGAAGTGGACGAGACCACGCTTCTCGCCAGCGGCCGACACAGCCACGGCGTTGCCGACGACCCACTCGTCGGTGTCCTCTGACAGGTAGGGCGCGGTCTGGAAGACGAACCCCGACGGGAGCTTGGCCGCCGGACCGAAGAAGGGGGCTCGAGACTCGTCCGGTGACAGCTCGGCCGGGAAGGCGGGCCTTCCGTTGGTGATCCGGGCGAGCTCTTGGCCGTTGCCGATGTCGATGAAGCAGGACTCGCCGACAGCGCCGGGGAACAGGGTCTGCACGTACAGGAGCTGGTCGCGGACGTCACGCAACGGCGCGACATCGCTGGCGATCTTCTGGGCGTTGCTGCCCGGGACCCCGAAGTAGTTGACGTAGGAGTTGTCCTTGGCCATGAGCAGCGTGACCGCGGCGGCTCGCTCGAACTGTTCGGTGAAGAGGGTCTCGGTGTTTCGGGCTGCGGTCACGAGCTCGGTGTTCTGCTCACCGGCTGCATCGGCGGCGCTTCGCATGGACGTGACGGCGATGCCGCAGGAGGTGGCGAGCAGGGTGACCCCGAGCACCAAAGCGGGTACGCGCATGCTGCGCATCCACGTTCTCCCTCCGCACCCCCCTCACCGCCCCGCAGTGCGCTGGGCGAGTGACGACCGCAGACTGGGAATCGGCACCCCCGTGCCCGTGGTTGAGCGTGGGAGCACCCACCCCGAGGAGGAAGCCTGATGTTCGGACGCCGCGCGACCGTGCCCAGCGCCGAGGAGGCCCTCGACGGGCGCCTCGGCCCGGACTTCGCCCTGCCCGAGCGGCACGTGGTGCTCGGCACCTCCCTGACCGTGGAACCAGCGGGGTCGGCCGTCCTCTACCTGGGCATGGGGTGCTTCTGGGGGGTCGAGAAGACGTTCTGGCAGGTACCGGGGGTGTTGACCACCGCGGTGGGGTACCAAGGCGGTTCCACCCCGCACGCAACGTACGACGAGGTGTGCAGCGGGCGCACCGGGCACACCGAGGCGGTCAAGGTGGTCTACGACCCCACGGTGGTGAGCGAACGCCACCTGCTGCGCCTGTTCTGGGAGAACCACGACCCCACCCAGGGCTATCGGCAGGGCAACGACGTCGGCACGCAGTACCGCTCGGCCATCTACTGGACGACGCCGGAGCAGCGGCGCGAGGCCGAGGCCACCCGCGAGGCCTACCAGAAGGCCCTCGACGGCGTCCGGCTCGGAACCATCACCACCGAGATCATGGCCGCACCGGAGTTCTACTACGCCGAGCCGTACCACCAGCAGTACCTGGCCAAGAACCCGCACGGCTACGACTGCCACTCGTCGACCGGAGTCGCCTTCCCTGGGTGACCCAGGGCCGGATACCGGCGTAACGGCGCCTCGGCCCCGACTCACGTCATCGGCTTGCGCCACCACACGGTCCAGGCGATCGCCTCAACCGTGAACGGCGGCGCCGGCAGCAGGCTGCGACAGCGCTGCCTCAGCTGCTCTCGTTCCCCGGTACCGAGTCGCGCGACGTGGTCGCCGGCCGGTCCGACGCCGAGCGTGAACGGATCCCACCACTCGTCGAAGCTGGGGTGGACGACGGCCACCGACAGGGCCGTCGCTGACGCGTTCGGCATCCCGGCCGCCTCGAACAGCGCGAGAAGCTGCCCCTCCGCGACCCCCGCCAGGTGGGCCTCTGACTGCACCGACGGGTCCATCTCCTTCGCAGCCCGCCAGAACGAGGACAGAGGACCTCGCTCGCCTGCGTGGTCCCACACGTTTGCCGCAACGGTCCCGCCGGGCAGGGTCACCCGGGCCATCTCGCCGAGTCCGGCCACAGGGTCGGTCATGAAGTGGACGACCAGCTGGGCCAGCGCGGCATCGAACTGGGCGTCCGCGAAGGGTAGGTCCTCTGCGACCGAGCGCATCACCTGCACCTCAGGGACCGTCGACCGGAGTGCGTCGACGAACGACTGCGACGGGTCGACCGCGCAAACCCGTTCTGAGCCGACCCGACCCACCAGCACCTCGGTCAGCGCTCCGGGACCGCAGCCGACGTCCAGGACCCGCTGACCCGCACGCACCGCGACGAGATCGGCGAACGCGGTTGCCAGCGGAAGTGAGTACCGGCCCATGAACTGCGCGTAAGCCTCGGCAGAGACCTCGAACGCCATCCGACGACGCTACGCCCGCAGCTCCTGGGGCAACAGCGCTCCGCGGGGTCGGTTCGCCGTGGAGGTCTCCTCGGGACGACGATCCGACATGCTGGGGTCGTCCACGATCGCAGCGGGGGGCGGACCCGGGAGTTCTGGTGGCCCAAGCAGGAGCCGTTCGTCGCTCGGTGCTGGCCGTGGCCCGCAACCCTGCCCTAGTGCGCCTGGAGGCTGCCTACGGGTTGTTCACCGTGTACGAGATGGGGCTGTGGGTCGTCGTCCTGCTGTGGGCATACCAGGTCGGCGGGCCCGCCTTCGCCGGGCTGGTCTCGGTGCTCCAGCTGGTCCCGGCGGCGCTGCTGGCACCGGTCGGTGGGGTGGTCGCAGACCGGATGCGGCGCGACCTCGTGCTTCGGGGCGGGTACCTCGCACACGCCGCATCGATGGGACTCCTGGCGACGCTGCTCACCACCGGTGCGCCCAAGAGCGCCATCGTGGCGTCCGCGACCCTGTGGTGCGTGCTGGTGGCCTGGACCCGGCCGGCGCACTACGCCGCCGCCACCGAGCTGTCCCGGACGCCGGCTGACGCTGCCGCCGCGAACTCACTGTCCGGAACCCTGCAGGGTGCTGGGTACTTCCTCGGGCCGGTCCTCGCGGGAGTGAGCGCGTCCGTGGGCGGCCCCTCCGCTGCAGTGACCATGTTTGCCGTTGTAGCGGTCGTCTGTGCCCTCCTCCTGACCGGGGTCCGGTTGGGTGCGCCGACCGGGGCACAGGCCGAGGGAGTGGCGACCACGACCGCACGGCTCACCACCGAGCTGGTCCGACGGCCGTCGGTGGCGATCATCCTGCTCGTGGTCGGGCTGGAGTTCGTGGCCGAGGGATCTCTGCAGCTGCTGGCGATCGCCTTCGTCAACGAGTACCTCGCCCAAGGGGAGGCCGTGGCCGGACTGCTCATCGGCGCCTCCGGACTCGGGGGGATCCTCGGAGCCGCGGGAGCGATCGTGCTGGTCCGCTGGAGGCGGATGTCGCTGGCGGTGGTCGCAAGCCTGGCGGCCGGAGCGGTCCCGATGCTGGCGTTCACCGTGATCAGCAACCTGCTTCCGGCGGTCGTGCTCCTGGTCCTGGTCGGGGCCGGGATGGCCTTCTTCGGAGTCGCTGGGATCACGTTGTTGCAGCGGGCTGTGTCCAACGCCCTGATGGCCCGGATCATGGCTCTGCGGGAGTCGGCGTTCCTCGGGGGTTTCGCCGCAGGCGCGGTCGTGGCACCGGTGCTGATCGAGACCTTCGGCGCGGCCAGTGCGTACGCGGTCCTCGGAGCCGGCCTGACCGTTCTGGCCCTGGCCGCGTGGCCGGCGGCGCGACGTCTGGAAGCCGCCTCGACCTACCGCCCCCAGGTGGTCGCCCTTCTCCAGGGGATCGAGTTCCTGGCCGTTCTCGACGCCCCCGCTCTCGAGAGCCTGGCGCACGGAGCGACCCTGGTCACGGCAGAGCCTGGCGACGTGCTGATCCGGCAGGGGGAAGCCGGCGAGTCCTACTACGTCATCGAGGACGGGGAGCTGACGGTGAGCTTCGCCCAGCTTCCTTCCACCGAGCGGGTCGGTCCGGGGAGCGGTTTCGGGGAGATAGCGCTGCTGCGCGCGACCCCGCGAGCAGCCACTGTGCAAGCCGACACGGCCAGTCGGCTGTGGCGCATCGACCGCGAGCCGTTCCTTCTGGCCGTCGCCGGGACGGCTGGGCATGACATCGCCGAGCGCCACATCGAGGCGCAGCTGGACCGGTCCACCCGCCAGCCGGACTCCTGAGTGGCCCCAGCGGGTCGTCCTCACGAAGAGCGGCGGGTCCGGTCGACGATCTGTTGGCCCGCCGGGGTGATCGAGCGGGTCAGCCCGGGGTCGCGAGGAAGCCCAGGAGGTCCTGCCGGGTCAGCACCCCGGCCGGGCGTCCGTCATCGAGGACGACGAGGGCGTCGGCCCGCTCCAGCGCGGAGACCGCCGCCGAGACCGGCTCGCCGGAACCGATTCCCGGCAGAGGTGGCGACATGTGGTCCTCGACCCGGTCCGCCAGGTGGGCTCGTCCGGTGAACAGCGCGTCGAGCAGATCGCGCTCGACGACCGACCCGGCGACCTCAGCCGCCATGACGGGTGGCTCGGCCCGAACGACGGGCATCTGGGACACGGCGTACTCGCGCAGGATCTCGATCGCCTCGGCCAACGTCTCGTTGGGGTGGGTGTGCACGAGCGGAGGCAGGTCGCCCTGCTTGGTGCGTAGGACGTCGCCTACCGTTCGTCCGGCATCGCCCTCGGGCAGGAACCCGTAGTGAGCCAGCCACTCGTCGTTGAACACCTTGGACAGGTAGCCGCGCCCGGAGTCCGGGAGCAGCACCACAACCAGGGCATCCGGGCCGAGACGGGCCGCAACAGTCAGCGCTGCGGAGGCAGCCATGCCGCACGAGCCACCGACGAGCAGCCCCTCCTCCCGGGCCAGCCGCCGGGTGAGCGCGAACGAGTCGCCGTCGCTCACCGCGACCACCTCGTCCACGACGGTCGGGTCGTAGGCGGTGGGCCAGAAGTCCTCGCCGACACCCTCGACCAGGTACGGACGCCCGGTGCCTCCCGAGTAGACCGAGCCCACCGGGTCGGCACCGATGATCTTCACAGCGCCGCCGGAGACCTCCTTGAGGTAGCGCCCCGTCCCGGTGATGGTCCCCCCGGTGCCGATGCCGGCCACGAAGTGGGTGATCCGCCCATCCGTCTGCACCCACAGCTCCGGACCGGTCGAGGCGTAGTGCGAGGCCGGGTTGTTCGGGTTGGAGTACTGGTCGGGCTTCCACGCACCAGGGATCTCCCGGGCAAGCCGGTCGCTGACGTTGTAGTACGACTCCGGGTGCTCAGGCGCCACGGCAGTGGGGCACACCGCGACCTCGGCCCCATAGGCCCGCAGGACGTTGATCTTGTCCTGCGAGACCTTGTCCGGGACCACGAAGACGCAGCGGTACCCCTTCTGCTGGGCCACCAGGGCAAGACCCACACCGGTGTTGCCCGAGGTCGGCTCGACGATCGTTCCCCCGGGCTTCAACAGTCCCTCGGACTCGGCCGCCTCGATCATCGCGACGGCGATCCGGTCCTTGACCGAGCCGCCGGGGTTGACGTACTCGACCTTGGCGTAGACGGGGGCGGCGATACCCGCGGTCACCTTGCTGAGCCGGACCAGCGGGGTGTCGCCGATGAGATCGACGACGGAGTCAAAGACCTGCACGGTGTGGAGCCTACGGCGTCAGGCGGACCCGTCACGGTGTCCGGGGGTGGCTGGGTACGGTCGTACCCAGGCTACGCACGAAGAGGGGCTCGTGAGGGACAAGTGACGGCACCTGCAGCGATCCGCATGGCCGACGGCGTCTGGCGCATCCCGACCGCACCGGCCGACCTGGTGAACACCTTCGCCTTCACCGAGGACGACGGCTCGGTCACTCTCGTCGACTGCGGCCTCCGGTTCGGTGCGTCGAGGCGGATCCGGGCAGGTCTCGCGGCCATGGGTCGCGCCGTCGAGGACGTGCAGCGGATCGTGCTCACCCATGCGCACAGCGACCACGCCGGCGCGGCGGCGGCCATGCTTGCCGCTACCAGCACCTCCGGGGTCACGATCCACGACGCCGATGCCGACTTCGCGCGACGTGGACAAAGCCCTCCTCGGGACCCCGGGTTCAGCGGTCCGTCGTGGCTCCGGCCGATGAACGACCGGTTCGGCACGTTCCCTCCGGTCACCGTCGCCGAGACCGTCGCCGACGGCGACCTCCTTCCCGTGGCGGGCGGCATCCGGGTGGTCCACACCCCAGGGCACACGCCCGGGCACGTCGCCCTGCTCCACGAGGCATCGGGTGTGCTGGTCACCGGTGACGCGATCTGGAACATGCGGCGCCGGATCACCTGGCCGGTGCTGGCGTTCTGCACTGATGTCCGCCTGACCCAGCAGACGGCCGAGGTGCTCGGGGAGCTGGAGTACACGACCGCGGCGTTCACCCACGGGCCCCAGGTGAGCGTCAACGCGCGGGAGACCGTACGCAGGTTCCTGCGGACGGCCCGCCGGGCCCAGTGAGTCGAGCCCCGTGAGTCGGGCCAGTCGAGCCGCCGCCATCGCCAAGGCCGCGGCGTACGGGGGTGGCGGCCTGGTCGGCGCCGGGTCGGCGGTCTTCGCCGTCCTCGTGGGTGAGGCCTGGTTCGCCCGACACCTGATCGGCCCGGCCTCGCAGGCGCCGCTGACGGCCGACGGTCGCTACCACCCGCGTGAGGCGGCAGCCGGTGCACGGCTCGCCGATTCCGAGGGACCAGAGCCGCTCCGCCTGGCGGTGCTCGGCGACTCCGGGGCGGCAGGCTTCGGGGTCGATGCACCCGGGCAGACCACCGGCGCCGTCCTGGCCCAGGGGCTGGCCGACGGCGCGGGTCGCCCGGTCGACTACCGGTGCTTCGCGGTGGTCGGGGCACAGAGTGCGCAGCTCACCGCGCAGGTCAACGTCGCAGTGCGCTGGCACCCTGACGTCGTCGCGATCGTGGTCGGGGCCAACGACGTCACCCATGCCGTCCCGCCCGCGGTCTCCGTGCGGTTGCTCGCGCACGCCGTCCGCCGGCTGCGCAGTGCCGGGGTCGAGGTCGTCGTGGGCACCTGCCCCGACCTGGGCACGGTGCGCCCCATCCCCCACCCGCTGAAGCTCGTCGCCCGCCAGTGGAGCCGCTCCCTGGCCGCCGCGCAGACCGTCGGCGTGGTGCAGGCCGGTGGACGCTCGGTGGCCCTGGCCGACCTGCTCGGGGCTGGGTTCGCGACCAGCCCCGAGGTCTACTTCGGTCCCGACCGCTTCCATCCCTCGGCCGACGGCTACCGGGCGGTGGCCGAGGCGATGACTCCCAGCATGCTGGCCTCGCTGGGATACGGGCCCGAGGACGAGGTCGGCCCAGCGGCCACCAGCACACCGACGCTCGCGGTGGCCCAGGCCGCAGCCGAAGCCGTCGACGTGCCCGGGGCCGAGGTCAGCGACGCTCGCCCCAGCCGCTGGGGCCGGCTCGCTTCGCTGCGGCTGCGCCGTGGCGTCGAGGCCACGTCCGACAGCGGGTCAGACGGCCAGGCGTAGGTCGCGCGCCCACTGCGCGAGCCGGGCCGCGAGCGGCCCCAGAGGCAGCCGTGAACCACCCCACCACACGAGGGTCTCGAGCGGGATCTCTCGAACCGAGGCCACGCACGAAGCTCCGCACACCGCCACCTGGTCCCCCACGGCGAAGTCGGACAGCCGCGGGACGACGGGCACGATCGGCTGGGTCGGGTCGGAGCGTCGGGCGGCCCCTACGTCCAGAGCGGCCAGCTCGCCGGCCAGGGCGTGGGCCTGGTCGGCCACGCTCCTGGCGTCGGCCTCACCGTCGACAGCCTGCGACGTCGGCGCCCGTCCGAGGCGTGGTGCGCCGAGGGAGCGCAGCCGGTCGGCCAGCCGGCGGACGGCGTCGTCGAGGGCCTCGACCGAGGGGTCTCCGGACACTCCGGGAGGGTAGCGACCAACGGCCCGAGAGTGGCAGCCGAACGGGGCTTGTGCCGCGCCGCCCGGTGAGGCACGGTTAGGAGGTCGGCGGGGTGCCGACCGCAGGTGTCGAGGAGGGGCCCATGTCGTCGCTGCACCACTCGGAGGAGACCCACGCGAATCTCGTGGCCCGGTTGCCGAAGGCCACCGGGCGCGACATGAACGAGTGGTACCAGGTCGTCCAGGACGGTCCCGCCCTCACCCGGTTCGAGGAGCGGGTCCACTGGCTGCAGGACGAGTACGACCTGCCGCACAGCTACGCCACGGCCGTGGTGCACGAGTACGACAAGGTGCGCGCGCAGCGACGCACTGTCTGACCTCCGCCCCTGACGTCACCCAGAGACGACGAAGGCCGCCGCCCGTGCGAACGGGACGGCGGCCTTCGTTTCGGTCCTACGCGCAGATCGCGCGCGTGGTCCGGCGGGGAACGGTGCCCGTCATCGACTCTGCAGCAGAGCGAGCAGGCGCAGCAGCTCGAGGTAGAGCCACACCAACGTGACGACCAGGCCGAAGGCCGCGCGCCACGACTCCTTCTCGGGAACCCCGGCGTCGACCATCGACTCGATCGCGTCGAAGTCCATGACGAGGGAGAAGGACGCGAGCCCCACACCGAGCACGGCGAAGGCGATACCCATCCAGCCCAGACCGTAGAAGCCGAAACCGTCACCGACCCCGAAGAGCCCGGCGAACAGACTGGCCAGCGACAGGATCAGGTACCCGCCCACGGCCACCATGAACATCCGCCTGGTCTTGCTCGAGATCTTGACGATGCGCGTGGTGTAGAGACCGAGCATGAGGGCGAAGATCACCAGGGTGGCGACGATCGCCGTGCCCACGATGCCGCTCTCGGCCCCGTTGCTGATCGCCCACTGGTTGAAGATCTTGCTGATCGCCCCCAGGACGACACCCTCTAGTGCGGCGTACAGCAGGAACAGCGGTGGGCTGGGCTCACGCTTGACCGAGGCCCAGATCCCGACACCGAGCGCAGCGAACATCGCCACGAAGTAGACGATGAACGGGACGTCGACGATCCAGGCACCCACTGCGAACGGCAGCAGGACGGCGAACATCAGGAAGGTCTTGGCGATCACGTCGGGCATGGCCATCGTGGCCCCGCCCGCGACGGGACCGGTCGGCGTACCGGCCGGCACCTCGTAACCGGGGGGAGCGCTCTGCGGAGTGGCCTGCGGGGCGCCAGGAAGGGGCGCGGTGGCGGTGGTCGCGCCGAAGCCGGCATATCCGCCGTTGCGCTTGGCGTCGGCTTCCATCCGGGTCAAGACGGGGTTGTTGCTCTGCATCGGGACCGATCGGCCCTTTCTGCTCAGCGCGCCAGGCGCGCGGTGGACGTTCCCCTACGGTAACGCACAACACCCGAAGATGTGTTCCGGTGCCCGGGGCGGGATTCGAACCCGCATGCCTCGCGGCCGGAGGGTTTAAGCCTCCTGCGTCCACCAGTTGCGCCACCCGGGCCGACGCCCCTCACGCAGGAGGGTCCTGCGCGGTCGAGCCCCCGGCCCGCTGGTTGACCATCGCCGCGATGTCGACGCCCAGCGTGTCCTTCAGCAGCTGCTGCAGCTGGGCCATGTTCGAGGTGACCTGCTTGGGCAGGGCCCCTGCGCCATCGGTGGAGATGACGGTCAGCTGGTCGATCGATCCCATGGGGGCAGCGATCCGGGCCGCGACCTCGGGCATGATCTCGACCACCATCTGAAGCATCGCCGCGTCGTTGTACTCCTTGAACGACTGGGCCCGCTTGTTCATCGCCTCCGCCTCCGCCGAGCCCTTGGCCACGATCGCTGACGCGTCGGCGTCACCTTCCAGCTTGACCGCCTCGGCCAGCGCGGCGCGCCGTGAGCGCTCGGCCTCGGCCTCGGCGATCACCGCCATCTTCGCGGCCTGGGCCTCCTGCTCGACCCGGTAGCGAGCGGCATCGGCCGGCTTGCGTACCTCGGTGTCCAGCTGGCGGTCGGTCAGCGACGCCTGCGCGACGGCGAGCTTCTCCTGCTCGGCCAGCACCTTCTGTCGGCTCGCTGCCTCGGCGAGGGGACCCGACGCCGCTGCGTTGGCCGAGGCGGCGTCGGTCTCGGACTTGATCCCGGCCTGCTTCAGCGCGTACTCACGCTGGGCCTCCAGGATCTGCTGTTCGGCCGCGAGCCGCTGCTGCTCCGACGTCTTGCGAGCCACGGCCTCGGCGACCTCGGCGTCCTGCTTGACCCGCGATGCCTCGGGTCGACCGAGGTCGGCGAGGTAGGAGCCGTCGTCGGTGACGTCCTGGATCTGGAAGGTGTCCAGCACGAGCCCCTGACCGGTCAGCGCAGACTCGGTGACCTCGGCCACCTGCGCGGCGAACGACGCGCGGTCCCGGATGATCTCCTCGACGGTGAGCGTGCCGACGATCGAGCGCAGGGCCCCGGCCAGCACCTCGGTCGTGAAGACGTCGATCTCGGCCTGCTGGGACAGGAACCGCTGAGCAGCGGCCCGGATCGAGTTCTCGTCCCCGCCCACCTTCACGATGGCGATTCCGTCCAGGTTCAGCTTGATGCCCTGCCGGCTCACCGCCCCGCGGATCGCCACCGAGATCCGACGGCTGGACAGGTCGACGACGTACAGCCGTTGCACGAACGGCAGCACGAAGACGCCACCACCGGTGACCACCTTCTGCCCGGAGAGGTCGGCTGAGGTCTTCCCCTTGCGCCCGGTGATGATGAAAGCCTCGTTCGGACCGGCGACGCGGTACCGGCTGACCACCGACCCGATGACGATCAGGATCAGGACGATCAGGCCGAGGACGGCCAACACACCCATCGAGTTGTCGAACATGAGGGCAGCTCCAGTGGGTTCGGTGAGCGTTACGCGGTATCCGGCCGGCCCGCGCCGACCGTGAGGAGGCGGGTCACTCTGCGCGCCTGGCGACCTTGACCGAGGTCGACGACAGGCTCGCCGTCACCGTGACGGCGGTGCCCATCGCGAGGGCCTCGTCGGCGCGCGCGTTCAGCTTGAGCGGCTGCCCGGCGACGAGCACGCTGACCTCGCCGAAGCCACCCTCGGCAATGGGGGTGATCACGGTTCCGGCGGAGCCGACCACGTGCTCGGGGGTGATCGTCTCGTCGGTCCGGGAGTTGAGCATCGACCGGGTCACGACGGCCGCGATCCCGCCGATCACCAGGCCCGCCCCGAGACCGACCACGGCACCCATGGCCTGCGAGCCACCGCCGGACACGACCAGGGCCCCGCCGAAGCCGAAGGCGGCCAGGAAGGCGGCGATCGCCGTGGTCGACAGGTACCCACCGGTGAAGTCGATGCTGTCGACGACCGAGCCGAGGACGTCGTCGGCCACCAGAGCCACCAGGAGCAGGACCACTCCCACGATGCCGACGACGAGGAACAGAGTCATCGACCGGCACCCCCTCACGTGAGACGAACGACGTCACGCTAGCGCGTGGGCCCCGTCTCGGGATACCGAACCGGCCCGGGGAGGCGGCCGGTCAGGCGGCCCGCTTGGTCCCGGCCGCGTCCTGGAACTCGTGGAACGGCTCGTGCATCGACCACAGGGACACGATCTCGCGCTTGAAGAACAGGGCGAGGGTCCAGTCGGCCACCACCCGAGCCTTGCGGTTCAAGGTGGGCACCCGGCTCACGTGGTAGGTGCGGTGCATGAACCACGCTGGCCAACCCTTGACCTTGACCCCGTAGACATTCGCCACTCCCTTGTAGAGGCCGAGACCGGCGACCGAGCCGACGTACTTGTGCGAGTAGGGCGTCGCCGGCTTGCCGCGCAGCGTGGCGATGACGTTGTCGGCGAGGACACCGGACTGGCGCACCGCGTGCTGGGCGTTCGGTGCGCAGGTGGCTCCCTCGGGCCCGGTCAGGTCCGGGACCGACGCCGAGTCACCGGCACCCCAGGCGTCGTCGACCCCTTCGACCCGGAGTGTTGCCGAGCAACGGAGCCGTCCGCGCTCGTCCAGCGGCAGGTCGCTGCTCTCCAGCACTGGGTGGGCCCGGACGCCGGCGGTCCACACGACCGTCTCGGCGTCGACCCGGGTGCCGTCGCTCAGCTCGACGTGCCCGTCGACGCAGGACTCCAACCGGGTGTCGAGCTTCACGTCGATGCCGCGCTCCGTGAGCTGCTCGAGGGTCCAGAGGCCCATCTCCGGGCCGACCTCGGGCAGGATCGCGTTCGACGCCTCCACCAGCAGGAAGTGCACGTCCTCCGGCCTGATCGTGCGGTAGTAGCGCGTCGCGTACCGCGCCATGTCCTGCAGCTCGGCCAGCGCCTCCACGCCGGCGAACCCGGCGCCGACCACGACCACGGTCAGGTTGCGCTCACGGACCGACGCGTCGCGGGTCGACTCCGCGATGTCGAGGCACTCCAGCACCCGGTTGCGCAGCTGGATGGCCTCCTCGACGGTCTTGAAGCCGGTCGCCCACTTGCCGAGCCCGGGGATCGGCAACGTGCGTGAGATCGCCCCCACCGCGGAGACGAGGATGTCGTACTCGAGCGGGTAGGCCGCACCTTCGAGCGGCGCGACGGTAGCTCGCTTGGCCGAGTGGTCGATCGCGGTCACCCGACCGGTGATGATCTCTGCCCCCCGAAGCACACGTCGAAGCGGCACCACCACGTGGCGCGGTGAGACCGAGCCACCCGCGGCCTCCGGCAGGAACGGCTGGTACGTCATGTACGAGCGGGGGTCGACCACGGTGACGACGGCTTCGTCGTCGCGCAGCTTCTTCAGCAGGCGCATCGCGGTGTACAGGCCGACGTACCCACCGCCGACGATCAGGATCCGGGGCGGACGGGCGGGTTCGGTTGCTGCGCGCAGGGCGCGAGTCTTGGCCATGACCGAACGGTAGGGCGCAGGCACGAGGGCCTCCTTTGCCGTGGCGGCACTGTCTCGACGTCAAGTTGTGCGCGGTCGCTGACCTGTCTCGACGTCCGCTGTCTCAACGTCAAGACATGCGGTGGCGCTTCCCGCGAGCACGGCCCTGCCCAGCACGCCGTCCAGCATGGGCTCGGTCAGCCGCCCGGTGAAGGTGTTCTGCTGGCTGGGGTGGTAGCTGCCCAGCAGGGTGTAGGGACCGAGCGCGACCTCGGCGCCGTGGGCGAAACGGGGGCGTGGTCGTGGGACTTCGTGGCCGAGGTGCTGAAGGGCCATGAGCACGCTGGTCCAGGCGAACCCTCCGAGAGCCACCACGACCTGCAGCGTGGGGGCGGTGAGCTGAAGCTCACGTTCGAACCAGGCGGCACACGTGTCGCGCTCCTCGGTGGTCGGCTTGTTGTCCGGAGGGGCGCAGTGGACCGCGGCGGTGACCCGGGTACCGCGCAGGGTGAGCCCGTCGTCGCACGAGGTCGATGTGGGCTGGTTGGCCAGGCCGACCCGGAACAGCGACGCGTACAGCCAGTCACCGCTGCGGTCACCGGTGAACATCCGCCCGGTGCGGTTGGCCCCGTGAGCCGCGGGCGCCAGACCGACGATCAGGATCCGCGGCTGTTCGGCCCCGAACCCTGGCACCGGGCGACCCCAGTAGTCGTCGTTGGCGAACGACGCACGCTTGTCCGCGGCGACCTGCTCGCGCCAGGCGACCAGACGAGGGCAGGCGCGGCACTCGCTCACCGCGAGGTCGAGTGCGCGCAGGTCGGGAGCATCGGCCACGACGCCCTCCCAGCCAGGCCCGTCGTGCGCGGTCAGCCGGTGAGCCGTCGGCGGAAGAGGGTGAGCATCCGCCCCCACGCCTGCGCCGACGCGGCGGCGTCGTGCACCTCCGGGCGGGTGTCGTTGACGAACGCGTGGTGGGTGCCGGGGTAGTCGAACACCTCGACGTCTCCGCCGGCCGCCCGGATGCCGCTCCACGCCTGCTGGATGCCCTCCGCCGACGACGTGCCGTCCTCCTCCGAGCAGTGGATCTGCGCCGACTTGCCCGCGTAGCCGGACCAGTCGACGCCCATGCGCTCCCAGGGCACGGCCGGGTAGAAGCCCACGGCCGCGACGATCGCGGGTGACGAGGCCGCCGACCACAGGGCGAGCGAGCCCCCCATGCAGAACCCCGCGACCCCGACGGCGCCTCCGTCGACGGCGTCGTGTCCCACCAGGTAGGACGCCGCGCCGGCGATGTCGGCCGCGGCGGTGTTCATGGCCAGCCCCATCATCAGCCGCATCGCCTCGTCCGGCTCGCCCGTACGGACTCCGTGGTACAGGTCGGGCGCAAGGGCGACGAACCCCTCGGCCGCCAGTCGTTCGCACAGCCGCTCGATGTGCGGGACGAGCCCCCACCACTCCTGGATGACGACCACACCCGGCCCGTGACCGGCCACCGGGACGGCCAGATAGCCGCTCGCTGAACCGCCGTTGCTGGCGAAGTCCACCTGCTCACCCATGGGTCCTCCTGTCGGGGTCGAAACGATCGACGACCTGGGGTCGTGGCGCTGACCGTATCCCCGCCAGACGGTCCGGACCAGGCGCTGCCCTCAACGACGACTGACCGACTGGGCGAGGCCGTCGAGGATGTCGTGCTCGCTGACCACCAGCTGGGCGACGCCGGTGTACGCCACGATCGCTGAGAGCACCAACGCGCCGGCCGCGATCACGTCGACCCGGCCAGGGTGCATGACGGGCATGGCCGCGCGCTGGTCGCGCGTCCGGTAGAGCAGGTCCTCGGCGATCAGGTGGACAGCGGCCGCGTCGATGACGCTGCCGTGGATGGTCGCGGCGTCGTAGGCGGGCAGCCGCAGCGCGATCGCCGCGACGGTCGTCGCCGTCCCGGCCACCGCCACGAGCGTTCCCGCCCTCCTGAGCGGGACCACTGACGCCGCGACCGAGATCGCCGCGTCGATGTCATCGCGTGCAGCCCGGACCTCGGACGGCAGAGGAGGGTCGTGGTGGAAGTGGCGCTCGGTCATCCGCACGCAGCCGACGTCGACCGACCGGGCGGCCTCGGGGACCGACGAACCGAGCACGAACTCGGTCGAGCCGCCCCCGATGTCCACCACGAGGACCGGCTCGGTCAGCCCCGTCAGACCGGACGTCGCACCGACGAAGGACAGCTGTGCCTCCTCGTCGCCGGTGATCACCTCCGGCTCGACGCCCAGACGCTGGCGGACCCCGTCGACGAACACGGCACGGTTCGCCGCGTCGCGGGTGGCCGACGTCGCCGCAAACCGCACCCCCTCGGCTCCCAGCTCGACGATCCGGGCCGCGTAGCGGTCCACCGCAGCGAAGGTGCGCTCGAGGGCCTCGGTGTCCAGTCGCCCGGTCCGGTCCACCCCCTGGCCGAGCCGGACGACCTCCATCCGCCGGTCGACGTCGGTGAGTGCCCCGGACTGCGGGTCGACATCGGCGACCAGCAGCCGGATCGAGTTCGTGCCGCAGTCGACAGCAGCCACCCGGCGCGTCCCTGTCCCGTCCGGACGAGCAACGCACGGCACAGAACGTCGGAGCCCCCGGACCTCCAACACGGCGAGCGCCTCGTCGCCCAACGGGTTCACCCCCGGCCCGGAAGCCAGAGCATGGGCAGCCAACGCGTGGAGGCACTTGACCCGGTCGGGCATCCCTCCGGCCGACACCCCGTCGATCTCCGGCACGTGTCCCAGCCGAGCGCGCCGCGCCAGGTAGTCGAAGTGGGCCGACCGGTAGCGCGCCGCCAGGTCCTCGTCATCGGCCAGCCGCTGCTGCATCTCGCGCATCACACCCTCGGCCTCCAGTGTGCTGAGCCACGCGGTCAGCCGGGGACACGTCAGGTAGAACGTGGTCGGGAAGGGGGCCCCGTCGGAGAGCCGCGGCGCGGTGGCGACGACATCGGGAAGCGAGCAGGGGCAACGGTGGGCGATGCCGACGATGTCACGCGGTAGCCGACCCAGCTGTGCTGCCACCGCATCGAGGTCGCCGGGCTCGGTCGGCTCGCCCACGTCAGTCGGTCGAGTCGGCTGCCTGCACCGACGACCAGAACGTGTCGTACCACGCGTCCCGCTGCGGCTGCTGGACGCGCACGTCCGGCTTACGAGCCTGCTGGACGTCCTCAGGGGTGAGCACGACGTAGCCGATCTCGCCAGGGAACACGAAGTGCAGGCGCTCACGGGCCTGCGCCTCGATGAAGTCCGGATCCTGCCACTGCGCCCGCTGCCGCTGCAGAGCGTCGACCCGCTGACCGGTGAGGGTGACCTGCTGCTCCAGTGCCCTGATCTTCGACTGCTGCTGCACGAACTCGCGCAGCGGGAAGGCCAGCGTGGTCACCAGGGCTGCCAGGACCAGCAGCAGCACCACGGCTCGCGAGGTCAACCGGGACCAGACCGGCCGGGGCACCACGACATCGGCCGGAGCCTGGGTCGTCGAGACGCGTGGCCGGGTGCCTGCGCCACGGCGAGGGGTCGTCGGACGACGGGAGGTGGTCACCGAGCGTCAGCCACGTGCGGAGAACCGGGGAAAGGCCAGGGAGCCGGCGTAGCGCGCCGCGTCGTCGAGCTCCTCCTCGATCCGGACCAGCTGGTTGTACTTTGCGACCCGTTCCGACCGAGCGGGCGCTCCGGTCTTGATCTGGCCGCAGTTCGTGGCCACCGCCAGGTCGGCGATCGTGGTGTCCTCGGTCTCCCCCGACCGGTGCGAGATCATGCACGTGTAGCCGCTGCGGTGGGCCAGCGCCACGGCGTCCAGCGTCTCGGTGAGGGTGCCGATCTGGTTGACCTTGACGAGCAGGGAGTTGGCGATCGCTTCGTCGACGCCTCGCTGCAGCCGCTGCGGGTTGGTGACGAAGATGTCGTCACCGACGACCTGTACCCGCGCACCCAGCTCGTCGGACAGGTGCTTCCACCCGGTCCAGTCGTCCTCGGCCAACGGGTCCTCCAGCGAGACCAGCGGGTACTCGCGGACCAGGTCGTCGTAGTAGGCCGTCATCCACTCCGCCGACCGGGATGCGCCCTCGAACTGGTAGGCGCCGTCGCGGTAGAACTCGGTGGCGGCGGCGTCCAAGGCGACGGCGACGTCACGCCCCGCGGTGAGCCCGACCTCGCCGATCGCGGTGACCAGGAGGTCCAGGGCCGCCTTGTTGCTGGAGAGTGCGGGGGCGAACCCTCCTTCGTCACCCAGCCCCGTGCTGAGCTGCTGGTCCTTCAGGACCGACTTCAGCGCGTGGTAGACCTCGGCCCCCCAGCGCAGGGCCTCGGCGAACGTCGCCGCGCCGATCGGCGCGATCATGAACTCCTGGATGTCGACGTCGGTGTCGGCGTGTGCGCCGCCGTTGAGGACGTTCATCATCGGCACGGGAAGCAGGTGCGCGTTGGGCCCGCCGACGTAGCGGAACAGGGGGAGGTCGGCCGAGTCGGCTGCAGCCTTCGCCACGGCGAGGGAGACCCCGAGGATCGCGTTCGCGCCCAGGCGCGCCTTGTTGGGGGTGCCGTCGAGGTCGATCATCGTCTGGTCGATCAGCCGCTGCTCGCTCGCGTCGTAGCCCAGCAGCTCGGGACCGAGCTCGTCGTCGACGGACAGCACTGCCTTCTCGACGCCCTTGCCGAAGAACCGCGCCTCATCACCGTCGCGCAGCTCGCTGGCCTCGTGGACGCCGGTCGATGCGCCGCTCGGCACCGCCGCCCGCGAGACGCTCCCGTCGTCGAGGCCCACCTCGACCTCGACGGTGGGGTTGCCCCTGGAGTCGAGGATCTCGCGCCCGATGACCGCGTCGATGCTCGCCACAATCGTGTCCTTCGCTCGGGGGAAGCAGGCCTGCTCCAGACTATCGGTCGCGACCGCACCCGGTCGGCAGGCAGCACTCCGGTCCGCGCGCCGCTGGGTCAGCCGGCTCCGCCGTCGGCCTCGGCCAGCCGGACCAGTCCGGCGAGACCCCGTGCGGCCTCACGCAGTGCCGACTCCGCGTCCAGGCCCTGACGGCGGGCCGCCGCCGCGATGCCGAGCAGCAGAAGTCCCAGCTGCTCGCTGGTGAGGTCGTGCGGCAGGTCGGGCTCCTCGACGTCCACGGCGAGCCCCGACCGGGCGACCCGTCCCACCAGCTTGGCGGCCAGGGCCAGCGCCGGGAGTGACATCGGGACACCGTCGAGCACCGACGTGCGCCCCTTCTCGGCCACCTTCAGCACCTCCCAGTTCGCCTCGACGTGCTCGGCAGTCAGTGGTGGCGCCGCGTCGTCACCGGCGAAGACATGCGGATGCCGGTGCACCAGCTTGGTCACGATGCCCGCGGCCACGTCGTCGACCGACCACGGCCGGTCGGTGTCCTCCTCGCCGAGCCGGGAGTGGAAGACCACCTGCAGCAGCAGGTCACCCAGCTCCTCGCGCAAGGCATCGACCTCGCCCGACTCGATGGCCTCCAGCGTCTCGTAGGACTCCTCGAGCAGGTACGGGGCCAAGGACCGGTGCGTCTGCTCGGCGTCCCACGGGCAGCCGCCGGGCGACCGGAGCCGGTCCATCACGGCGACGACATCGAGCAGCCTGGCGCCCGGCAGGTCGAAGGAGCCGTGGACCACCTCCAGCTCGACCGACCCGCCCCGGTCCGCCTCGGAGGCCAGCAGCGGCGCCAACGCATCAGCCAGGCCCGGGTCGCCGTCGTCCCCGCTGAGCCAGACCACCGGCCGGCGTGCGCCTCCTGCGCCGTCTGACCCCTGCGGCCCTTGGGCCCGGTCCAGCAGCTCTCGGGCGACCGCAGCGCTCGTCGCCCCCGCGACGACCTCGACGTGGTACCCGTCGTCGACCAGGACCCGGGCCAGCGGATGGTCGGGCGAAGCGGTCAGGATCTCGCCGTCGGCCAGCGCCTGCCAGGCGTCGCGCGTGAGCAGCCCCGGCGCGACCCGGTGCGACGTCGTGAGCAGCACCAGGCGGGTCACCCGCGGGCCACCGCCGGGGGCCGCCGCAGCGCTCGCGTGGCTCATCCTCCGCTGGGCAGCGTGGTCTCCGGGGTCGGCACCGGCTCGGCCAGCTGGGACAGTCCGTCGGTGCGTGCCTCGACCTGTGCCGTGCGCGTGTTCCACGTGGCGTAACGGGGGTTCACCGAGACGCCCAGCCGGGCGGCCGTGTCGAGGTAGGCCTTCGACAGGGCGGCCAGCTGCTCGTCCTGGGTCTTGGCGTCAGGGGCCACGGACTGGGAGATCGCCTGACGCAGCACCGCGGCCCGCGCCGCGTCCTGCAACGCCGAGGGCGCGATACCCGAGCCGACCGCGATCTGGGTCAGCTGCTCGTCGGAGAACTGCGCGAGGAGGTCGTCGACGTTGGCCTGGGTGGCGCTGACCTCGAGCTCGTCGGCCAGGGCGGTGGTGAGCTGCTCGTCGACCCATACGGCGATGATCCGCTGGTTCAGCTGGCCGGGGTCGGGCAGCTCGACCTCCTTCTCGGAGGCCAGCTCGCTGATCTCGGTGGCCAGGGACGACAGGTCGTTCTCACGCAGCGTGTCGTCGCCGACGATGGCCGCGGACCCGGGCTTCAGCGGAGTGCACGCCGCCAGTGCCAGGGCCACGACGGCGAGAGCGGCCACGGCGTGGCGGCGACGGGTTCGGACTGCGGTCACGGCGTTCCTTTCGGTTCGTCGAGCAGGACGTCGCGGACCAGCTCGCTCGCCCAGGCCAGCAGCTCGGCGTCCCGTAGCGGGGTCCCGCCCACGCGGGCCGTGCTCGGTCTGGGTACCAAGATCGTACGGACCGCGGGCTTCACGAGCGTGCCGGGGTGCAGCCGGGTCAGGCGCAGCGTGCGCGACTCGGGCAGCTCGACGGGGGCGAATCGCACGTGGTTGCCCTGCCCGACCACGTCGGTCAGCCCGGCCCGACGGGCGAGGAGGCGGAAGGTGGCGACCTCGAGCAGCCGCTGGACGGGCAGCGGCAGCGGCCCGAACCGGTCGACCAGCTCGTCACGGACCGACCCCAACGCGTCCTCGTCGTGCGCCTCGGCCAGCCGCTGGTAGGCCTGGAGCCGCACCCGTTCGGCGGGAATCCAGTCGTGGGGGATGTGCGCGTCGATCGGCAGCTCGACCCTGACGTCGGCCACCTCGTCGGGCCGGTCCCCCTTGAGGTCTGCCACGGCCTCGCCGACGAGGCGCACGTACAGGTCGAAGCCGACTCCCTCGACGTGCCCGGACTGCTCCCCGCCCAGCACGTTGCCCGCCCCGCGGATCTCCAGGTCCTTCATCGCCACGGCCATGCCGGAACCGAGGTCGGTGTGCTGGGCGATCGTCGCCAACCGGTCGTACGCGGTCTCGGTGAGGGGCTTCTCCGGCGGGTAGAGGAAGTACGCGTACCCACGCTCGCGGCCACGGCCGACCCGGCCGCGCAGCTGGTGCAGCTGGGCGAGTCCCAGGGTGTCCGCACGCTCCAGGACCAGCGTGTTGGCGTTGGAGATGTCCAGTCCGCTCTCCACGATGGTGGTGCACACCAGGACGTCGATGGACTTGTCCCAGAACCGTTGGATGACGTCCTCGAGCTGGTGCTCCCCCATCTGCCCGTGGGCCACCTCGACCCGCGCCTCGGGCACGAGGTCACGCAGCCGTCGGGCCGCCTTCTCGATCGACTCGACCCGGTTGTGGACGTAGAAGACCTGCCCCTCGCGAAGCAGCTCACGCCGGACCGCTGCCCCGACCTGCTTGTCGTCGTACGGACCAACGAAGGTCAGGACCGGGTGTCGCTCCTCGGGCGGGGTGAGGATCGTGGACATGTCACGGATCCCGCTGACTGCCATCTCCAGGGTGCGTGGGATCGGCGTGGCCGACATGGTCAGCACGTCGACGTGGGTCCGCAGGGCCTTCAGGTGCTCCTTGTGCTCGACACCGAACCGCTGCTCCTCGTCGATGATGACGAGTCCGAGGTCCTTGAAGCGGGTCGTCGGCTGTAGCAGCCGGTGGGTGCCGATGACGACGTCGACCGTGCCCTGAGCCAGTCCCTCGAGCGTCGCAGTGACGTCGGAGTCGCTCTGGAACCTCGACAGCGGCCTCACCGCAACCGGGAAGTTGGCGAAGCGCTCGCTGAAGGTGTTGAAGTGCTGGGTGACCAACAGCGTCGTGGGGACCAGCACGGCCACCTGCTTGCCGTCCTGCACGGCCTTGAACGCCGCCCGTACCGCGATCTCGGTCTTGCCGTAGCCGACGTCACCGCAGATGAGGCGGTCCATCGGGAACGGCTGCTCCATGTCGGCCTTGACCTCGTCGATCGAGGCCATCTGGTCAGGGGTCTCGACGTAGGGGAAGGCGTCCTCGAGCTCGCGCTGCCACGGGGAGTCCGGCCCGTACGGGTGCCCTGGTGACGCCATCCGGGCGGAGTACAGGCGCACGAGCTCGGCCGCGATCTGGCGGACTGCCTTCTTCGCGCGCCCCTTGGTCTTGGCCCAGTCGGCGCCCCCGAGGCGGTGCAGGGACGGCGACTCGCCCCCGACGTACCGCGTGACGAGGTCGAGCTGGTCGGTCGGGACGAACAGCCGGTCGCCCGGCTGGCCGCGCTTGGCCGGCGCGTACTCGATGACGAGGTACTCCCGCTGCGCGCCTTGGACCTCGCGCTGCACCATCTCCACGTAGCGGCCGACGCCGTGCTGCTCGTGGACGACGAAGTCCCCAGGCTTCAGCTGCAGCGGGTCGACGGTGTTGCGGCGCCGCGACGGCATCCGTCGCATGTCCTTGGTCGACGAGCGCTGGCCGACCAGGTCCGACTCGGTCAGGACGGCCAGCCGCAGCGACTCGCTCACCAGACCGTGCTCGATCTGGCCGGTCGTGACGTGCACGAGGTCGGGTGCGAGGTCGGGTGCGAGGTCGAGGTCCAGACGGGCCGCGATGCCCTCGTCGCCGAGTCGTTCGACGAGGCGCTCGGCCGGTCCGTGCCCTTCGGTGACGAGAGCGACCGACCAGCCGTCGTTCAGCCATCCCTTGACGTCGGCCAGGGCACGGGCGGTGTCACCCCGGTACTCAGGAGCCGGCCGGGTCGACGAGACGACCACGTCGGTGTCCGGCTCAGCGTCAGGCAGGAACGGGCCGACCGTCCACCACGGCACGCCGGCAGCCACGGCATGGGCCCGCACCTCGGCCACGCTGCGGTAGGCCGCCTGCCCGAGGTCGATCGGTGAGACGTTGCCCAGGGCAGCGTTGACCCACGAGGCCTCGAGGAACTCCTGTGAGGTCGCCACCAGGTCGTGCGCCCGGCCACGCACCCGCTCGGGGTCGACGACGACGACGTGGGTACCCACCGGCAGTCGGTCGATCAGCAGCTCCATGCCGTCGGCGAGCACAGGAGCAAGCGCCTCCATCCCCTCCACGGCGATGCCCTCGGCGAGCTGTTCCAGCACGTCGGCCAGCCCGGGATGCTGGTCCATCAAGGCACGCGCCCTGGACCGCACGGCATCGGTGAGCGGCAGCTCGCGCACCGGCGCCGCCCAGAGGCCGTGGTCGGCCACCTCCAGACTGCGCTGGTCGACGACCCGGAACCACCGGATCTCCTCGACCGTGTCGCCCCACAGCTCGACCCGGACCGGGTGGTCGTCCGTGGGGGGGAAGACGTCGAGGATGCCACCGCGCACGGCGAAGTCGCCGCGCTTCTCGACCAGGTCGACCCGTGAGTACCCGGCATCCGCCAGCCTCAGGGCGGTCTCCGCCAGGTCGACCGGGTCACCCGCGCGCAGAGTGACTGGCTCCAGGTCGCCAAGACCGGTGACGATCGGCTGCAGCACGGCCCGCACCGGTGCCACGACCACCCGGACCGCACCGGTTGCCGGGTCCGAGGCGTCCGGGTGGCTCAGCCGCCGCAGGACGGCCAGTCGCCGTCCCACCGTGTCCGACCGGGGGGACAGCCGTTCGTGGGGCAGGGTCTCCCAGGCGGGGAAGTCGACCACCTGCTCACCGGGCAGCAGCGAGCGCAGTGAGGATGCGAGGTCCTCGGCCTCCCGGCCGGTCGAGGTCACGGCCAGGACCGGTCGGTTCCCCCACTGCTGGGCGTCGAGCGGCCCCGAGGCGATCGCGGCGACGAGGAAGGGGGGAGGGCTCTCGGGCCGGAGATCTCCAGCGTCGAGAGCGCCGCCGAGTGGGCGCCCTCGACGGCCGCCGTCACGGCTGGGTCGGCCCGTAGGGCCGCCAGCAGGCCGGACAGGCTCACACGGGCTCCTGGGACGACTGGCTGGGGGTCCGCGACGAGGCGTCGTCGGACCCCCAGCCTACGTCCAGTCAGCTGGCGTCACTCGGCCCCTCAGGAGGCGCTGAGCGTCATGCCTGGGGCTGTCCAGTCGCGGCTGGAGTTGAGCATCGTCGAGGACCCGGTCACGCCACCACTGAACCCGACCCGGTACAGGTCGCCGTTGGTGCGCAGCGCGTAGTACAGGGAGCCGCCGGACAAGAACATGCCCCCTACCTGCGAGGCATCCATCGACCCTGCATCGACGTCGTACCGCACCGAACCGACGACCTCGCTCTCCGGGTTGAACCAGCGCCAGAAGAGGCGGCTCTGGCCGGTGATCGTGTAGTAGATGCGAGCCGTTGCCGGGTCGTACGCGATCCCGGTGATCCCAGGTGCGTCGTTGGCGAACGTGCTGTTGAAGAGGCTGACCGTGCGTGCCGTGCCCAGCGTCGTGCCACTGATCGACCGCGCCTTCAGCGTTCCGTCCACCCAGGGCGTGTACAGCGTGCCGTTGACGACGAAGGCACCCCGGGCGTTGTGGAACGAGTCGTTCCCGTTCGCCGTAGCTGTCGTCCCGGGAGCACCTGCTCCCGACAGCGGCGTACGGCGGACCTGGTTCAGCGCCGGGTCGATCGTGGTCGGTGGCGTCACCGACCGGTCGATGATCTCGATGCCGTTGACCAGCGGGTTCTCGACCTCGTGGGTGAGGTCGATGTCGACCCCGTTGTTGTCGCTCGTGACGTTGAACGACTGCAGGAACCCGACGCGGTCCCCCTTGACGGCCACCATGTCGAAGTTCGAGAGCTTCGTGGCTCCGTCGACGGCGACGTCGAACACCCGGTCGCCGGCCGCCGAGGTGCATCCGCACTGGTTGGCGAAGTAGAGGCGAATGGTCAGCGGCTTACCCGACGCAACGGGGAAGTTCCACTGCATCTCGTCCCCGTCGCCAGCGCTACCCGGATCCCACCGCTCTGAGTCGAACAGCGCCATGGGAACACGGTCGGTGTCGGAGCTCGGAACCGATGAGTCGCGCGACACCGACTGGTTCCACGCGTCCACCCAGTTGCTGGTGCTGTTGCGGTATGGCGAGTCGGGGCCGTTGTCGGCCGCCCAGTTCGGTCCGTCGTCCGCGCTCAGGAGCTCGGGGCCACCGGCGTTCACCCGGTAGAGGACGGAGGAGTCCGAGGCGCCGCCGGCTCGCCCGAGCTGCAGCACGGTCCCCGGCAGCTGCGGGATGTTCGCCGCCGGTCGGCCTTGCCTCCGGCCAGTGGCATCAACGCGATCCGGCGATGCGTCTCGCCGCCGATCCGGTTGGTGTCCGAACCGACCCACAGCCCTTGCGCCGTGGCAAGCATGTCGAACACGCCCACCCCACGAGCTCGTCCGGGGTTCCAGCTGAACGGCAGACCCGAACGGGGGTCGAGGGCGACGATTCCCTCACGCGGCACAGCGCCGGGACCAGCAGCGTCGCCGGCGTAGGGGTTGTTGACCCAGCGCATGTGACCACCGGCGTACACCGCAGTACCGGTCGCTGTCACCGCGTAGGTGGTGTCGCCACCGGTGTGGTTCGTCCAGGTCGGCAGCTGCCCGCCACCGCTGCGCGCGGTCTCCCAGCGGGTGATCGTGTCGCAGAAGCTGTCCGGCCCGCCGTAGGCGCCGGTCGTCGACACGATGAAGTAGTCACCGTTCGGCGAGAAGTCGAGGTCACGCATGTAGGTGTTGAACACTCGACGGCGCAGTAGTTCGGGTAGGCGTCGGTCGACCAGTTCGTGACCACGGCTGAGGCACCACTGGTGTCGAGCATCGCCACCTGGCCACGGGGCTGACCGTCGACGGCAGCGAAGTTGCCGATCGCCACGATCCGCGAACCGTCCGGAGACACGTCGAACTTGTTCACGGTGGTTCCTCCGCCGTTGTTCACGCCGGTGAACGCCACGTTGAGTGCGGTCGTCAAAGCACCTGGAGCCCGCATCGAGGCTGGCCATGCGCCCCCGGGCCTGTCCACCGACGGTGCTGAAAGCACCCGAGATGTACAACCTGGAGCCCACCCGCTTCATGTCACGAACGGCGCCATTGATGGCGGGTGGGGTGAACCCACTGACCCGGGCGCCGTTGGACACGTTCAACCGGGCGACCCGGCTGGCGGTGGTTCCGTCGATCCGGGTGAAGGCTCCGGCCACGTACACGCTGGTTCCGTCCGCTGCCGGTGCGAGTGCCTCGACGATGCCGCTCGGCACCGGTGCGAAGCCGGTGCTCACGGCACCGGTCGTGGCGTCGAAGGCCACGAGGTTCGTCCGGTTGTAGGTCGTGGCACCGTTGGCGCTCTGAACGGACGTGAACTGCCCGCCGAGAACGATGGTGTTGCCGACCTGGGCGATCGCCTTGACCTTGCCGTTCATCACGTTGGGCGTGAAGTTGGCCGGGTCGGCGCTGACCACAGCCGGCTGCGCCGCCGCGGCGCTGGCCGGTACGACCGCCAGCACACCGATCGCGGCAGCAGCAGCGGCCACCACCGCCACAGCGGACTTGGTTCGAGCGCTTCTCATGGACTCTCCTCGTCGTGCGTCCCGCGGTCACCGTTCGGTGCCGCGGCAGATCTCGGTAGCTGTGCATTGATGCGTGGCTGGTTCCCTCAGGTGCTCGGTCCACCCACCGGCCCGAGCACGATCGTGAAGAAGGTGCCCTTGCTGGCAGGCGCATCTGCCGTCGCCGTCTGCCCAGGTCGGGCACCACCGGCGACGGGTGCGCCGTCATCGGTGAGCAGCGCCGTCACCCGTTGGGTGCCCGCCACCTCCACCACCGCGGGCGCAGCTCGAACGACCTGGTCTGCTGGCGCGGTCCACCCAGTGGTGGCCGTGTTCTTGTCCGCCCAGTAGGAGAGGACCCAGGCACCGTCCATCGCAACGGACACGCCCGGCGTGGTGTGCGCGGCGACCCGGTGATCGAAGGCTCGGTCGAACCGACAGTGGCTGCGACGCCGGCCACGCCGGAGTAGGCGGCGAAAGAGATCGTCGCCTTGGTCGGCGAAGACCACTGGAAGGCCAACGTGCTGCCCGCGTCGCCCCCCGTTGCGGTCCTGGCGAAAGCGACACTGCGGACGTCACCGTCGACCTCGTCGTCCAGACGGGTCCATCCGGCCGGGTCCACCACGGTCCCGCTGGACGAACCGGTGGTCACCACGACCATCTGGTCCCCGTCTTGGACCTCGGCCGGGATGGTGAAGACGTGCTGGGTCAGACTGCCGGTCGACGCGTACTGCCCCGATGCCCGCGCCGCGATCGGCGAGACGATGGGTGCCGGGTGAACCGTCTGCGAGGCGGTCGCGGTGCCCCCTCGGTTGTCTGTCACGGTGACGGTCACCTCGTACGGACCACCGACTCCGTACGTGTGCTCCTGCGTCGCCTGCGGTGTGGCCGCACTCGAGCTGCCGTCGCCGAAGTCGAAGGAGTAGGTCGACCACCGTGCCGTCTGGGTCGATGCTGCCCGAGGCGTCGAAGGAGCAGACGAGACCACGGCACTGGGCCGACAGCAGCGGCGCTGGGCAGTGTGTTCGGTCCGACCGAGGTCTGCTGCGTCGACACGAAGGACGCGTTGGCCCGCCAGTCGCTGGAGGCGTCGACGAGGGTGACGGCGCCGGACACGCCACCCGCACCGCCCGCACTCCCGGACGTGAACCCGATCCGCTTCAGCGCACCGGCGGCATCGACGAAGTACACGTTGTCCCCGTCGCGGAACATCCCCCGTGGGTACGTGGTTCCGCTGGCGCTGGCGCCGATCGAGGCACCGTTCAGCGCCGTGAAGCGCTGGGCGCCGACCACACCGCTCTCGGGAGTGAAGTACCGGTAGAAGAACCCGCCGCTGTTGTTGGCAGTGTTCGGCTTCAGCGTGTAGTACAGGCGGCCCTTCGCCCGGTCGTAGAACATGCCAGTGATCCGCGGGATGTCCACGTTGAACGAGCGGCTGTCGGTGGTCAGACCGTTGGCGTAGAGCTCCAGCGAGGTCGCCGGACCGAAGCTCGTGCCGTCGAAGCTGCGCGCGCGGAAGAGAGCCGACGGTGGAGCTGTCCGCCCATCCCATGTAGACGGTGTCGTCGATCATGACCGCGCCCCGAGCCAGGCTCCAGTCGGCCGCGGCCACGTCGCTGCGGCTGCCCTGCACGCTGGCTGCCGTTGAAGAACCGGTCTCCTGGCTCACACCGGCAGCCGGCGAGTCGAGCAGGACGACGTCCGCGGGCAACGAACCGACCCGCTCCACCGGCAGGTCGTGCCCTCCGACAAGGGGGAACCCCGCGACCCGTGGGCGGTACTCGCTGCCCCATCGGTCCGTGTCGGACCCTGCCCACACCTCCGACGCGGTGACGTCGAAGTCGAACAGGCCGACCCCTCGCTCACGACCCGGGTTCCACGACAGCGGGAGTCCGTTGCGGGTGTCGATCGCGGCGATGCCTTCACGGGCGACCGCCCCGACGCTCGCCCGGTCTCCGGCGTAGGGATTGTTCAGCCAGCGGAAGTGCCCACCCACGTAGGCGATCGGACCGGTGACCTGCAGGCCCCAGAACGTGTCCCCGCCGGTGTAGTTGGACCAGGTCTCCACCTGGTCCCCCGTGGCGTAGGTCTCCCAGCGCGAAGCCGCATCGCACAAGGTGCCGGCCCGGTAGGCGCCCGTCGTGACGACCAGGAAGAACGACCCGTCGGGGGAGATGTCGATGTCGCGCATGTAGGAGTCGAAGGCCCTGGCGCACAACGACGTGCCCGCGGTGGTCCCCGTCGCCTTGAACCGCTGGGTCGACCAGTTCGCCAGGGTGGCCCCGGCGTCGGTCAGGTCGACCATGGCGATCTGCAGCCGGCTCTGGCCCGCCACGGAGTTGAAGTTGCCCATCATCACCATCCGGTCCCCGGACGGCGTGAGGTCGAACTTGCGGACGGTGGTGACCCCCTTGCCCCATGCCGTGCCGGCGATGGGCAAGGTGAAGTAGTTGGTCAGCACGCCGGTCGAGGCGTCGAGGCTGACCATCCCCGGTCGCGCCAGCCCACCGGCCGTGGAGAAGGAGCCGCCGACCAGCAGCTGCGATCCGCGAAGCCGCAGGTCGAACACCGCGCTGTTGATCTTCGCGGGCTTGAACGCGTTGACCCGCGCACCGGTCGTGCCGCGTCGACCAGGGCCACGTGCGACCGCGTGACCGCCGTTCATCTTGGTGAACTTCCCCCACACGTACAGCTGGGTGCCCGCGCTGTTGGGCACGATCACCTTGACCGGTCCGCTGGGGGTCGCGGCGAACGAGTCCAGGATGGCGCCGGTGCGTCGCGTCGAAGGCGAACAGGTAGGGGCGGCTCAGGATCGGGCTGGCGTCGTCGGGCGCCTGGATCTGGGTGAAGCTGCCACCGACGATAGACGGTGTCGCCGACGCGCTTGACGGCATCGACCTGCCCGTCGAGCACCCGGGGAGTCCAGTTGTAGGGGTTGTCGCTGGCCAGGGCGGTGGCAGGGTCGGCCGCGTGGGCCGAGAGAGGCGCCGCCGCCATGGCACCGAAGGCCAGGATTGCGACGACCACCACAGCCAGCCGCCGAAACGACGTTCATGCGCGCAGCCAAAGACCCACGACATGTCCCCCCGATACCCACTCGTTGCTCCGATCCGAAGCCATGAAACCAGCGCTCGGGAGGCCCGTCCAAATCAATGTCCGAAAGATCGCCTTTTGGACGAGGAGGCACTTCACAACGTGATCGCGACCACTACCCTGAGTGAGCAGGTCCCGGGAGGCTCGGTCCACCCGATCGTCGTCGTTCGTCCATTCGTGCGGGTTCGTGGCCCCCCGACCCCGAAGTCGGCGGCCGGCCAGCAAGATGAGGGAACAGTCCGAGACGAAGGGGGAACGCAGTGGCGTCGAGCGCGAGGCGGCGGACACCCGGGGAGCTGCCCGCGGATGCGCGCATCCTGCTGGTCGGCTCGAGCGGCGGGCACCTGGCCCAGCTGTGGGCCCTGGCCCCGCTGTGGTCACGGACGCAGCGGCACTGGGTCACCTTCGACACACCCGACGCGCTGGCCCTGCTCGCTGACGAGGACGTCACCTGGGCGCACCACCCGACGACCCGCAACGTCGTCAACTTGGCCCGCAACACCGCCCAGGCGCGGCGGGTGATGAGCCAGGTCCGACCCGACGTCGTCGTCTCCACTGGTGCGGCGGTCGCCTACCCGTACTTCCTGCTCGCCCGGCTCACCGGTGTGCCTCGCCTCTACCTGGAGGTCTACGACCGAATCGAGAGCACGACACTGACCGGGCGCCTCTGCCGACCGCTCGCGACGGTGTTCGCCGTGCAGTGGCCCGAGCAGCAGCCGCTCTACCCGGGCTCGACCGTGGTCGGGACCGTGCTGTGACGCACCGGGTGCTCGTGACCGTGGGAACGGACTACCACCCCTTCGACCGACTCGTCGGCTGGGCCGACCGGTGGGCCGAACAGCACCCCGACTGCACGGTCGTCGTGCAGCATGGTTCCTCCCGACCGCCGCAGCACGCCGTCGGCAGCCCCTTCTTCACCAACGACGAGCTGCTGGACCAGATGGCCGCGGCCGACGTCGTGGTCACCCACGGAGGTCCGGCCACGATCACCGAGACGCGTCGGAGGCGGCGGGTCCCCGTGTGCGTGCCCCGTGACCCGGGGCTGGGCGAGCACGTCGACGACCACCAACAGCGATTCGCAAGGTTCCTGGGCAGCCGGGACCTCGTCCGGTTGGCGCTGACCGAGGAGGAGTTCGTCGCAGCCCTGGACGACCCGCACTCACTGCTTCTCACGACGGAGGGAGCCGCCGACGAGGCCCCCATGCCCGTGGGCGTGCAGAGGATCGGCGAGATCGTCGCGGACCTCGTCGCGAGGCATCGCGCGAGGTGAGCCGATGACCCGCCTCACGGCCACTGGAGCGGCCGCCTGGCCGGCTGTCGACGTCGTCGTCGCGGCGAAGGGCCACAGCGAGGCTCTTCGCCGCTCCGTCGCGTCGATCCTCGACCAGGACTACCCCGCAGCCATCCGGGTCCTCGTGGTCAGCGACCAGCCGTGTTCCGAGGCCCTCGCCCACACTGCCGTTGCGTCAGTGCGTCACCCTCGGGTCGTCGAGGTGCTGCGGAACACCCACTCGACGGGCACGCCTGGGGCACGCAACTGCGGGATCGAGACGGCCACGTCCCCTCTGGTCGCCTTCTGCGACGTCGGCGACGTGTGGCTGGACCGGAAGCTGCGTCGCCAGGTCGCCGTCTTGCGCTCCGACCCGTCGGCCGTCTTCGTGACCATGGGCGTGCGGATGCGCTGTCGTGGGCACACCCACGACCGGGTGGTCCACGAGGGGTCGCTGGACACCCGCTCGCTCATGCGCGATCGCCTCGCCCTGCTGCACCCTTCGACGTTCGTCATGAGCCGCGAGGCCGTCCTGACCGGCATCGGCCCGCTCGACGAGGCCGATGCCGGGGCGCGGATGGCCGACCTGGAGTTCCTGGCGCGGGCGACCCGCTGGGCTCCGTTGCGCAACCTGCCCGAGGTGGGGGTCGAGGTGTCCCGCCGTCCCCCTCCCACTGCCGCCGGCCCGCGACCCGGCGTGGCCGCCGACCTCACCTGGCTGCTCGACGCATGCCCTGAGCTCGCCTCGGCACCCACGGCGGAAGCGAGGGTCTGCGGACAGATCGCCCTGGCGACCGCGGTCGAGGGGGACCGTCGAGCCGCCGCCCGGTGGGCGGGGTACACGCTGAGCCGCAGTGTCACCGAGCCCCGGGCCTACCTCGCACTGGCGGTGGCCAGTCGCCTGGTGAACGCGCGCGGAGCCGCGCGGCTGCTCAACGTGCACAACCAGCCCACGGTCGGAATCCTCGGCTGAGCGGCGGCCCTGTGGCCCAACGTGTGGCCCAACGAGTGGGTCAGTCGTTGAACGTGTTCTGCGCGCGTTCGAGGCCCTGACCGACGAGGCACTCGACCGCATCGGCGGCGCGCTCGACGTGAACCGCGAGGTCGCCCCGCTCGCCCGCGCCGAAGTCGCGCAGCACGTAGACGGCCGGGTCCAGCCGCCCCGGTGGACGACCGATCCCGAAGCGCACCCTGAAGAAGTCGCCGCTGTGGAGGGACCGGCGCATCGAGCGAAGCCCGTTGTGCCCGTTGTCCCCGCCGCCCAGCTTCAGGCGCAGTGAACCGAACGGCAGGTCGAGCTCGTCGTGCACGACGACCAGATGGTCGAGCTCGGTCCGGTAGAAGTCACGAAGCGGAGCGACCGCCTGTCCGGTGTCGTTCATGAACGTCGTGGGCTCCACCAGCACCACGCGCTCGCCGGCCAGGCGACCTTCGAGCACATCGGCTCTGGCGCGCTTGTGCCGGCGGAGCCGACCACCCATGCGCGAGACCAGCAGGTCGGCGACCTGGAACCCGACGTTGTGCCGGTGCCCTGCGTAGGGGGCACCTGGGTTCCCGAGCCCGACGACCAACCACGGCGCGTCGGACAACGCCCTCAGCTCTCGTCGGTCTCGGGCGCCTCGACCTCGACGACCTCTTCGGTCGTCTCCAGCTCGACCTCGGCCGCCTGAGGTGCCAGGACGTGCACGACGGTGAGGTCGGGGTCGGCCGCCAGGGTGACCCCAGCCGGCAACGAGACGTCGCCGGCCTTGATCCGCCCGCCGATCTCCACTCCGTCGAGGGAGACGCTCAGGCTCTGCGGAATGCGCGTGGCCTCGGCCTCGATCGCGATCGTGTCGTGCACGTGCTCCAGGAGCCCACCCGGGACGAGCTTGCCCTCGGTGAGGACCGGGACCTCGACGACGACCTTCTCGCCACGCACGACGGTGACGAGGTCGACGTGCTCGATGACCGGACGGATCGGGTCGCGCTGGACCGCCTTGGGCAGCGCCAGGGAGATGGTGCCGGACACGTCGAGCTCGAGCAGCACGTTGGCGTTCTTCAGCGCCTTGGCCAGCTCATGGGCGGGAAGCGCCACGTGCTGGACGTCGGCCCCGTGGCCGTAGATCACGGCCGGCACCCGCTCGGCGCGGCGCAGGCGGCGGGCTGCTCCCTTGCCGAACTCGGTACGGGGCTCGGCGGTCATGCGGACCTCGGTCACGGCTGCTCCTGGCTTCGATGGGCGGTACGGGCACACCGGCGCGGGAGAGGCTCACGCAACTCGTCGATCACGGAAGACCTCGAGCCTTCCCTCGCCGGGCGACCGCCGCAGTCTAGGCGACCGGCCGCTCGGCACCAACTCGGGTGCGCTCAGGCGTTGCCGTCGAAAAGCGACGTGACCGACCCGTCGTCGAACACCTCCCTGACCGCCCGCGCGATGAGCGGGGCGATCGACAGCACGGTCAGCTTGTCGAACCGCTTCTCCGGCGGGATCGGCAGCGTGTTGGTGCACACGACCTCGGAGACCCGGCTGTTCTTGAGCCGGTCGACCGCAGGTCCGGAGAAGATGCCGTGGGTGGCAGCCACGATGACGTCGGCAGCACCGTTGTCGAAGAGAGCCTCGGCCGCTTTCACGATGGTTCCGCCGGTGTCGATCATGTCGTCGACGATGATGCACGTGCGTCCCTCGACCTCGCCGACGACCTCGAGCACGCGGGCCTCGTTGGGCACCCGAGGGTCACGCCGCTTGTGGATGATCGCCAGCGGACCACCGAGCTGGTCGGTCCATCGTTCGGCGACCCGCACACGTCCGGCGTCCGGGGAGACGACGGTGAGCTTGTTCCGGTCGACCCGACCACCGACGTAGCGGGCCAGTGGCTCAAGGGCGAACAGATGGTCGACCGGCCCGTCGAAGAACCCTTGGATCTGTGACGTGTGCAGGTCGACAGCCATCAGCCGGTCCGCCCCGGCGGTCTTGAAGAGGTCGGCCATGAGCCGGGCCGAGATCGGTTCGCGCCCTCGGTGCTTCTTGTCCTGGCGCGCGTACCCGTAGAACGGCGTGACCACAGTGATCCGCTTCGCCGAGGCGCGCTTGAGCGCGTCGACCATGATGAGGTGCTCCATGATCCACTTGTTGACCGGCTCGGAGTGGGACTGGATCACGAAGGCGTCGCAGCCGCGGACCGACTCCTCGAACCGCACGAAGATCTCGCCGTTCGCGAAGTCGTACAGCGAGGTCGGTACGAGCTTGGTGCCCAGCTCGGCGGCGACCTCCTCGGCCAGCTCGAAGTGACCGCGTCCGGAGAACAGCATGAGCTTCTTGGAGTTGTGGGTCTCGATCATCGAACCGCTCATGCTGCGGGCCCGCCTTCCGTCGAGACGATGTCGTCTCGTTCACCTGCATGGGATGGGTGTGAACCTGAGGGAACCGACGGCATCGTCGCTGCTTCTGCTTCTGTGTCTCTCTCGGCATCCGCCTCGGCTGCTGCGACGGCCGACGCCGAGCCGGCCCGGCGTCGAGCGACCCAGCCGGTGATGGTGCGCTGCTTGCCGCGCGCCACGGCCATGGCTCCGGCCGGTACGTCGTCGGTGATGACCGACCCGGCGGCCGTGTACGCACCGTCCCCGATGGTGACCGGTGCGACGAGCATGCTGTCGCTGCCGACCCGGGCCTGGCGACCCACGACCGTGCGGTGCTTGGCCACCCCGTCGTAGTTCACGAAGATCGTCGCCGCCCCGATGTTCGCGCCCTCTCCGATCTCGGCGTCGCCCACGTAGGACAGATGAGGCACCTTGGCCGCGGTGTCGAGGACGGCGTTCTTCATCTCCACGAAAGCGCCGGCCCTGGTCTGCGGGCCGAGCACGGTGCCGGGGCGCAGGTAGGTGTAAGGGCCGACCCTGGCCCCCGGCCCGATCCGAGCCCCGTCGGCCGTCGTGAACGACACGACCGCCCCTTCGGCGACGTCGGTGTCGGTCAGCACGCAGCCGGGACCGACCTGTGCCTCACGGGCCACGGTCGTGGCACCACGAAGCGCCGTCTGCGGGTGGATGACCGAGTCGGCGGCGAGGGTCACGTCGACGTCGATCCAGGTCGAAGACGGGTCGACGATCCCCACGCCCTCGAGCATCCACCGGTGGTTGACCCGATCGCGCAGCAGGGCGCGGGCCACGGCCAGCTGGGCGCGGTCGTTGACCCCGAGTACCTCGCGGGCGTCGTCGACCTGGTGCGCCACCACGGAACGACCCGTGGCGCGGATCACGGACACGGCGTCGGTGAGGTACTCCTCGCCCTGGCTGTTGTCCCGGTCGATCCGACCCAGTGCCTCGAGCAGCGCGTCCCGGTCGAAGACGAAGAGCCCGGAGTTGATCTCGCTGATCCGCAGCGTCGCCTCGTCGGCGTCGCGCTGCTCGACGATGGCGACGACCTGACCGTCCGCGTCACGGAGGATCCGCCCGTAGCCGCTCGGGTCGGGCACCGACGCCGTGAGCACCGTGGCCGCCGCTTGTCGCCCCTGGTGGGTGAGCAGGAGGTCGTGGAGGGAGGAAGTGGTCAGCAGTGGGGTGTCCCCGAGGAGGACCACGATGGTGCCGGACGGCGAGGGGCGTTGCTCCAGGGCGATCCGGACCGCGTGCCCGGTGCCGTGCTGCGGATCCTGCACGACAGCGTCCACGTGCTCGTGTGAGGCCGCCAGCCACGAGGTCACGAGGTCACGTCCGTGGCCGACCACGACCGTCGTCGACTCCGGTGCGAGTGGCGCGACGGCGTGCAGCACATGCCCCAGCAGCGGGCGACCCAGCAGGGAGTGCAGCACCTTGGGGGTCCGCGACCGCATGCGCGTGCCTTCGCCGGCCGCGAGGACGACGACAGCCGGGCGGCTCACGCTCAACGCTTCGCACTCCTCGGCGCCGGGGACGGCCGGATGACCACGGCTGAGGATACCGGCGCCCGCCGCGGCCGTGGCGGGGCGACCGTCGCCTCGTCTCCGAGGCCGCGCCCGACGGGCTCCCGGGGGAGGATTCGAACCCCCATTAGCGGGACCAAAACCCGCTGTCCTGCCCTTAGACGACCCGGGACCACAGCGCCCCCAGCGTAGTTGCGCGGCCGGCGCGGATCGGGGCGGTACCAACTTACGGTTGCGTAGGTTACGCTGCCGTAACCAGCCCCGCCCGACCCCGGAGGACCCGTTGACCCCAAGCACCGAGCAGCTCCAGCGGCTCCAGGCGCCACCTCTGGACCCCGACGCGGTCGACGTCACCGAGCGGCAGACACCCGCGACCCTGTTCTGGCTCGGTGTCTTCATCGTCGTGCCCTTCCTCGCCGTCCTGGCCGCCATCCCGCTCGCGTGGGGCGGCTTCCTGGGCTGGGTCGACCTCGGGCTGCTCGTGGTCACGTACACCCTGACGGCGGTCGGCATCACGGTCGGCTTCCACCGGCACTTCACCCACGGTTCGTTCAAGGCGAACCGTCCGCTGCGGCTGACCCTGGCCGTGCTCGGCAGCTACGCCGTCGAGGGACCGCTGGACCGCTGGGTGGCCGACCACCGCCGTCATCACGCGTTCAGCGACAAGGTCGGCGACCCGCACTCGCCGTGGCGGTTCGGGGAGCGGCGACGTGACGTCCTGCGCGGCCTGTTCTACGCGCACCTTGGCTGGCTGTTCGACATCGAGCAGACGCCTCGCGACAAGTACGTGCCCGACCTGCTCGCCGATCCCGGGCTGCGCAGGATCTCCCGCGCCTTCCCGGGCCTGGTCGTCGGAACGCTGCTCATCCCGGCCGTGCTCGGCGGGCTGCTCACCTGGTCGTGGTGGGGGGCGCTGACCGCGTTCTTCTGGGCCGGGCTCGTCCGGATCGCCCTCGTGCACCACGTCACCTGGTCGATCAACTCGGTGTGCCATGTGATGGGCAACCATCCGTACCGGTCGCGGGACCGGTCGGGCAACGTCTGGTGGCTCGCCATCCCCTCACTCGGTGAGAGCTGGCACAACCTGCACCACGCCGACCCCACGTGCGCACGGCATGGCGTCGACAAGGGGCAGGTCGACATCAGTGCCCGGATCATCCGTTGGTTCGAGCAGCTCGGCTGGGCCACCGACGTCCGCTGGCCGAAGTCCGAGCGGCTGAGGACCAGGCGCGCCACGACCGAGCCGTCGCCCGCCGCCCCCTGACCCGGGTCTCGGGGCATGAGGACACACTGGTCCCCATGACCGACCGACCCGAGAACAGCCGCCGTGCGCGGATGAGCAGTGCCGCGCGCCGCGAACAGCTCATCGAGGTCGGTCGGTCCGCCTTCGCCGACAAGGGGTTCGAGGCCACCTCGGTGGAGGAGATCGCGGCCAACGCGGGGGTGAGCAAGCCGGTCGTCTACGAGCACTTCGGCGGCAAGGAGGGCCTCTACGCGGTGATCGTCGACCGCGAGATGCGCATCCTGCTCGACAAGGTCGCGTCGGCACTGACCGCCGGGCATGCCCGCGAGCTGCTCGAGCAGGCGGCGCTGGCACTGCTCGACTACATCGAGCAGGACACCGACGGGTTTCGGATCCTGGTTCGTGACTCACCGGTCGCCACTGCCACCGGTACCTTCGCCAGCCTGATCGGTGACATCGCCAGCCAGGTCGAGCACCTGCTCGCCGCGGAGTTCAAGGCACGCGGGTACGACACGAAGTCCGCCCCCATGTACTCCCAGATGCTGGTGGGCATGGTCGCCCTCACCGGTCAGTGGTGGCTCGACGTCCGCAAGCCCAAGAAGGACGACGTCGCCGCGCACCTGGTGAACCTCGCCTGGAACGGGCTCAAGGACCTCGACCGCAAGCCCACGCTGACGACGCGCTGACCACCGACGCACTCCCCACGAAGGGGCGCCGAGCACTAGCGTGGGTGCTATGAGCGACCAACTGCCTCCCGTAGACCCGCAGCAGCCCGGTGCCGGTGGGGCGCCCGACCCCTACGCGCCGCCGCCCGCACCACCGGCGGCTCCGCCGCCCGCAGCGCCCGCCCCACCGCCGCCGGCAGCCCCCGCACCGCCGCCCCCCGCATCGCCGGCACCGACGCCCTACGGCGCCCCCACCGGCGATTACGGGGCTCCTCCGCCCCCGCCGCCGGTTGCAGCGGCCCCTCCGTACGGTGCACCAGCCGGCTACGCCCCCGCAGCCGCTGGTGCCGGCACCGGCACCAGCGGCCTGGCCATCGCCGCCCTGATCATCGCGATCCTCGGTCTGCTCGGGTGCTGGATCCCGTTCTTGGGCCTGCTCCTGCCTATCCTCGGCCTGATCCTCGGGTTCGTCGCACTCAGTGGTGACAAGAAGGCCGGCCGGGGCAAGGGGGTGTCGATCAGCGCCGTCGTCGTCTCGGCGATCTCTTTGGTGATCGCCCTGTTCGTCACGGTCGTCCTGACGATCTTCCTGGCCAACAACGCCGACACGTTCACGTCCGTCGCCGACTGCATCAACGAGGCCGAACAGAACAACTGGAGCCAGGAACGGCTCGACCAGTGCACCCAGGACGTGCTCGAGAACCAGTTTGGCACGAACAACTAGGACTACGTCCGGGCCGAGTGTCCGCACCCGGGCGACAGGCGCCGACCCGGGCCGCTAGCGTCGGGGCCGATGTCCACCTCTTCGGCCACGACGACCCGTCCGGCCCCGCTGGCCGCGGTCGCCCTCGCCCTGTCGGTGCTCGCCCTGCTCCTCGCGGTGTTCCCGGGCGTCGGCCTCGTGGCCGCCCTCGTCGCCGTCGTGGCAAGTGGCCTCGCCTGGCGTGCGGCGCGGGGCAGCGGTCGCAGCCTCGGGCTCGCCCAGGTGGCGATGGGCGTGGCCCTGTCGGTGCTGGCGATCAGCGCCGTGTGGACGGCGGTCGCGACCGTGGTGCCCCAGCGGACCGAGCCCACCCTGGACTGTTCGCGCCGCGACCTGTCGCCCGCCGACCAGATCCGCTGCGACGAGCTGGCCCGACGTTGAGCCCCCACGACGAGGTCGACCAGCTGGTCGCGGCCTGGCGCCGCGAGCGGCCCGACCTCGACGTCGCACCCCTCGAGGTGCTGAGCCGGGTGACTCGGTTGGCCCGACACCTGGACCGGGCCCGCGGCCAGGCCTTCGCCCAGCACGACCTCGAGGGCTGGGAGTTCGACGTGCTCGCCGCCCTCCGCCGTTCGGGGGCTCCCTACGAGCTGTCCCCCGGACGGCTGCTGCAGCAGACCCTGGTCACCTCGGGCACCATGACCAACCGGATCGACCGGCTCGAATCCTCGGGGCTCGTGGTTCGACGCCCCGACGCCGTCGACCGGCGCGGGGTGCTCGTCCAGCTCACCGAGGCCGGCCGCCGCAGGGTCGACGCGGCACTGGCCGACCTGCTCGAGCACGAACGGGCGATCCTGGCCGGCCTGGACGCCGCCGAGCAGGCCGAGCTCGCGACCCTGCTGCGCCGCGTGGTGACTCCCTTCGACCGGGCCTGACCCGCCCGCAGGTCGGGGTCAGCCCGACCCGGGCGTCGCGACGTCGCCGCGGTCGATCACCACGTCCTCGAGGGGGCTGCCGGTGAAGGCGCCGAAACGAGCCAGGGCAGCCTCGGTCCGGGCCAGGTCCGACCGGCTCAATGCGACCAGTGGACGCACGGTCACCGTCGTACGCCCTCTGGCCACGGCTCGCCCCCAGGTGGCGACCACCCGCCCGGACCGCACGATCGTGGCGCGGAACACCCCGTTGCCTCCGGGGCAGATCGCCGGTGCATGCTCCGGGTCCAGCATGAGCGAGCGGTCCTTGAACCCGAGCAGGTACTCGTCGAACCCGGGCAGAGCCAGGACCTCGTCATCGGGCCGGTTGACCGGCTCGCTGGGCAGTCTGCAGTTCCTGCAGAGACGCCGACTCGAGGACCATGTCCTGACCTGAGACGGTCACCGTCGCAAGAGCGTCACCCGCGGACGCGATCCCACGCTTGGCGTCCGCCACAGTGAGGCCCGCCCAGCCGGCGAAGTCCTGGCGGGTCGTGGGTCCGTGGCTGGTGAAGTAGCGCTGGGCCAACGTCGACAAGGCCTCCTCCCGGTCCAGGCGGTGCGGGTCCGGTACCCACTCGTCGAGCAGCACGAACGTCTGCTCGCCACCCTGGTTCGGTGCGATGCAGGTGACACCCAGCTGGCTGGCGTACCAGAGCAAGTGGTAGGCCCGCTGCCCCTCGACCGGGACACCCGCGTCCTGCAGCGCCCTCACGCACTGGGAGCGGGTCAGGCGACCCCCTCCGGACAGTGCGTCGGCCAAGACGTCGACCGCACGGCTCGCGTCCTGGTCGGTGAGGCCCAGGGAGGCCCGACGTCTCGCGGCGCCGGCCAGCGACCGAGTCCCCACGTGCTCGACCATCCAGCGCGCGTCGCGAGCCGGCACGAGGTGGATCGTGCCGCGGACGGGCCAGGTCCGAACCGCCTCCCGTCGTTCGAGGGCGGCCAGGACGTCGGTGAGGGTGAACGAGGGCAGACGCACCCCCAGTGACCACAGCACACTGTTCAGGTCCTGTCCCTGCATGGCCCCGAACCAGGTGACCACTCCTCCCACGTCGACGGGGCGTCGACCTGTGACAGTGCACGGCTCACCGGCGAGCAGCAGGCTCGACAGGCGCAGGGCCAGAGCCTGCGACCGCGATAGCTCCACCATGCTCCCTCCGTCAGGCGCTCACTGCGCCGCCACGTACCGTCCGTCGAGGAGCAGGGGCACGACCTGGTCGACGTCGACCTCCTCGGCCAGCGCGACGTCATCGGCGAACCCGCGCTCGACGAGCTCGATCCCCGACGGCGTCTCGTCGAAGGGTCTGCGGACGTCGAACGCGGCCAACGCCGCCGTCGCCTCCGGGGACAGCTGCACGTTCGCGTCCAGCGTCTGCAGCCTGGAGGCGATGGCTCCCGCACCGACGAGATCCTCGTAGGCGACGCGCAGCGAGTGGTCGGGCCACTGCTCCCCGGCAGGGACGAGGCCGACGTGCTCGTTGTGGGAGGTCAGCCAGGCGGCCACCGCGCGCGCGTTACGCAGCGAGCCCGCGACCACGGTGAGGCCCGACATCAGCGCCGCGTGCGAGAGCGCCGACCCGTTGGGCGACGGCATCACCAGCCGCTCTCCCTGTTCCACTCCCAACATGCTCGCCGGAGACAGCGTCCGACCCTCGCGGGTGTTGCGTCCCCGGGCCAGGGTCGCGCCGATAGCCCGAGCGAGCTCCTCGGCCCGCTCGGCCCCCGCGTGCGGCCAGACCGATGCGCCGCGGGCGACCGCCACCGTGACCGATGTCGAGAACGACAGGACGTCGATGATGACGACGGCGTCACAGCGCTCGGAGAGCATCCGAAGCCCCTGCGTGCCCCACTCCAGCTCGACCCTCATCTGGTGATGCTCACGGCTCGACGACCCTGGCCCCCGTGACCGGACCGGTCGCCCGCCGCACGGTGCGGCAGACACCGGCCGACGTGAGGGCGACAGCCAGGTCGAGGGCGTGCTCCTCGTCGGCGGCCAGGAACGCCACCGTCGGCCCGGAGCCGGAGACCAGCGAGGCGAGGGCTCCGTACTCGTCGCCGACCTCGAGGGTCATCGCCAGCTGCGGGCGCAGAGACACCGCTGCGCGTTGCAGGTCGTTGCTCATGGCCTTGCCGAGGGCGGGGGCGTCGCCGGCCAGGAGGGCGGCCATGAGCGACTCGGAGACCTTGGGCTCGACCTGGATCCCGCCTTCGCGCAACCGGTCGAGCTCGGAGTAGACCGCTGGGGTCGACAAGCCCGAGGAGGCGAACGCGAAGACCCACTCGAAGCGCCCCCGGGCCAGCGCTGGCGAGAGCCGCTCGCCGCGGCCGAGCCCGATCGCGGTGTGACCCATGAGCGCGAACGGGACGTCGCTGCCGATCGTGGCCGCGACCTCGCCGAGCTGCTGGCGGTCCAGACCGAGCTCCCACAGGTGGTCGAGGGCGACCAGGGCCGCCGCGGCGTCGGCGCTGCCTCCGGCCATCCCGCCCGCCACGGGAATCCCCTTGTGGACGTGCAGGTGGGCGTGCGGCTCGACCTGCGCATGGTCGGCCAGGGCCCGCGCAGCACGAAGCGCCAGGTTCGACTCGTCGAGCGGCACGTCGTCAGCACCCTCGCCCTCGACGCTGACGGTCAGGTGGTCACCGGGCAGGGCGGTGACGTCGTCGAAGAGCGAGACGGCCTGGAACACGGTGGCGAGGTCGTGGAAGCCGTCGCTGCGGACTCCGCCGACCGAGAGCTGGAGGTTGACCTTGGCAGGAGCGCGCACGGTGACGGTGCTCAACCCGGACACTCCGCTCGACTCGGACCCAAGACACGTGAACCGATGTCTCGTGACCCCGATGCTACGGGGCGGGCCGATGCTCTGCGACGGCGACGAACGCGGGCAGCCCCAGCCGCTCCCCGCGCTCGCCGGGGTCGATGCCCGCCGCCTTGAGCGCCTGCTCGGCCGCGGCGGGCGATCCGGCCCAGCCGGCGAGGGCGGCCCGAAGGGTCTTGCGTCTCTGGGCGAAGGCCGCGTCGACGACGGCGAAGACCTCCTCCCTCGTGGCCGACGTCTGCGGGGGCGGGTGGGCGGTGAAGGCCACGAGCCCCGAGTCGACGTTGGGCGCGGGCCAGAACACCGAGCGCCCGACCGCTCCCGCCCGCACGACGTCGGCGTACCACGCCGCCTTGACGCTCGGGATCCCGTAGGCCTTGCTCCCCGGTCGAGCGGCCAGCCGGTCGGCGACCTCGGCCTGCACCATCACGAGCCCCGACCGCAGCGAACCGAACGTGGCCAGGAGGTGGAGCAGCACAGGGACCGCGACGTTGTAGGGCAGGTTCGCCACGAGCAGGGTCGGGGTGACCGGAAGGCGCTCCAGCGTCAGTGCGTCGTGCTGCAGCACCGTCAACCGGTCCACCAGCGCCGGAGCATGGTCAGCCACCGTTGCGGGCAGCGCGCCGGCGAGCACCGGGTCGAGCTCGACGGCACACAGGTGGGCCACGTGCGGCAGGAGGGCCAGGGTCAGCGAGCCCAGACCCGGTCCCACCTCCACCACCACGTCTTCCGGGAGCGGACGCGACGCCCGGGCGATCCTGCGAACCGTGTTCGGGTCGATGACGAAGTTCTGTCCCCACCGCTTGGTGGGTCGCACCCCCAGTCGCTGCGCCAGCTCGCGGACGTCACGCGCGGTCAGCAGGCGGACGTCGGCACTCACCCCGTGAGCGTAGGACGCGGTCAGCTGAACAGCTGGGAGCCGCAGACCGGCCAGGGGCCCGCGCCGGAGCGCTGGTACAGCAGCTGAGCCCGGTAGGTCTGCTCGTCGGCCGAGGCGTCGATGGGGTTGCCCGAGCCACCGACCGATGCCCAGGTGCCGAGTGAGAACTGGTACAGCCCGTAGTAGCCGGCCGGGTTGACGGCTCGGGGGTTGCCCCCGGACTCACACGCGGCCAGCGCAGCCCAGTTGAGGCCGGATGCGGAGGGCACCTGGGGGGCCGGACGCGGCTTGGTCCCGACCCGGACCACGGCCGTGACCGGTCGGCGGACGACGGAGCGGTCGATGAGCTGTCGGCGGACGACCACGCCGTCGTGCACCACGAGGCGGTACACCGCCAGCCCACGGCCGTCGCGACCCCGCTGCACGGTCTTCTGTACGCCGGTGTAGAGCGACGGGTCCTCTCGGCGCACGACCTGGTGGGAGATGGCGAAGCCCACCCGAAGCTGCCGCAGACCCACCCGGGTCACCGTGATCACCGTGCCGTCGACCAGGGGCGCGTCGAGCTCGGAGTCGAGCAGGTCACGTCCGCTGACCGCGACCCCGGCATCGCGCAGCGCGGCACCGACAGTGGGAGCCGTCGTCATGATCATGGTGCGTCGCTGGTCGTGCTTGATGGTGATCGTGTCCGGAAGCTCGACGGTCAGGTCCAGTCCCGCCAGTGGGATCCGACTGGAGCGCGACGCCGAGACGGTGGCGTCCTGCGCCCGGACCCCGAGGTCGAGCAGGGCGTCGTCGACGGTGAGCGCGGTCGTCCACACCTGCACGATGCGTCCGTCGACGGTGGCTGAGACCAGTCGTGCGTGCCGGACGTCGACGTGGGCACCGTCGACCAGGACCGACGACACCGAGGGCACCACGACATCACGAACGGCGAGGGTCCAGCCCTGCTCGGAGAGGAGGTCGCCGACCGTGGCCGCATGCGTGGAGACCGACTGGGCGTGACCGTCGACGCTCACGGTCACTCGCTTGTCGCTGTGCGCGAAGGCCAGGGTCGTCACAGCCAGGACCCCCACCAGGGCGGCCTGCGCGAGCGACTTGAGCGGCACGTGACTCCGGCCCCCGTAGGTCCGGGCAGGGGACCTTCAGACCGGCGACCCCGAGGCATGGATCGTCAACGTACGGTGCCCGGGGTTCGCCGCGGCTTCCCCACCCCGGCTGACGAACCTGAGACCGTAGCCGCTCCCGAGGGCCCCGCGCCACCCCCCGTACGGGTTCTGTTCACCAGGAGCCGAAGACCCGGGTGGTGTTGGCGTCGACGGCTGCGGCCAGGACGGCCAGGTCGGTCCCGAGCACCTCGGCCATGAGCCGCACCGTCGTGGGGACCAGGTACGAGGCGTTCGGGCGGCCCCGAAACGGCACTGGCGCGAGGTAGGGGGCGTCGGTCTCGACCAGGACCTGGTCGAGGGGGCACGCGGCCAGCGCCTCGCGAAGACCATCGGCGTTCTTGAACGTGACCGTGCCTGCGAAGGACAGGATGAACCCCCGGTCCAGGCACGCGCGAGCGAACGCGGCATCACCGCTGAAGCAGTGCATCACCACTCGCTCCGGGGCACCTTCGTCGTCGACGACGCGCAGGACGTCGGCGTGGGCGTCGCGGTCGTGGATCACCAGGGCCTTGCCCAGCCGCTTGCTCAGCGCGATATGGCGCCGAAACGCGTGCTCCTGCGCGGGGCGTCCCGCCTCGCCGGTGCGGTAGTGGTCCAGCCCCGTCTCGCCCACGGCTCGCACCCGCGGGTGCTCGGCGAGGGCCGCGATCTCGTCGAGGGCGTGGTCCAGCGTGCCGGCCGCGGCCAGCCGCGGGGCCTCGTTCGGGTGCAGCGCGACCCCGGCGACCACGGACGGGTGCTCGTCGGCCACCCGAACGGCCCAGCGTGCGCCCGGAAGGTCGCAGCCGATCTGCACGATCCTGGTGACTCCCACCTCGGCGGCCCGAGCCACGGCAGCCGCCACCGTGGGGGGGTCGCCGTCGAGCGCCAGGTCGAGGTGGCAGTGGCTGTCCGCGACCGGCGACGGGAGCGGCTGCGGGGCGGGCGGGAACGACCGATCGGCCGGCATCGCGATCAGGTGACCGGCTCGAACGTGGCGGTGAAGTGCCGAAGCGCCGCCGGCTGCTCGGTGATCCGGTAGCCGGGCAGCTCCGGCGCCCTTTGGGCGACCTCCTCGCACACCTCGATCACGTAGTCCATGTGGCTTTGGGTGTAGGTACGCCTCGGGATCGCCAGCCGCACGAGATCCATCGCCGCCGGCTGCTCGGTACCGTCCGGACCGCGTCCGAACATCACCGTGCCGATCTCGCAGCCCCGGACCCCGCCGACCTCGTACAAGGCCACGGCGAGCGACTGTCCCGGGTACCGGAGCGGGTCGAGATGGGTGAGCAGAGCACGGGCGTCGAGATACACCGCATGACCGCCGATCGGCGTGACCACCGGGATCCCCACCTGCTGCAGCGCGTCACCAAGGTAGGCCGTGGAGCGGATCCGGTACCGCAGGTAGTCGTGGTCGATGACCTCGCGCAGACCCTGCGCGAGCGCCTCGAGGTCACGGCCGGCCAGCCCGCCGTAGGTCGGGAAGCCCTCGGTGAGGATCAGCAGGTTGCGGCACTGCTCGGCGAGGCCGTCGTCGTCGAGCGCCAGCCAGCCACCGATGTTGCCCATCGGGTCCTTCTTGGCGCTCATCGTCATGCCGTCGGCGATGGCTGCGATCTCGCGCACGATGTCGCGCACGTCGCGGTCGCCCATCCCGGCCTCCCGCTCACGGATGAACCACGCGTTCTCCGCAAACCGGCACGCGTCGAGGAACAACGGGACGCCGTACCGGTCGCACACCTCGCGGACTGCGAGCAGATTGGCCATCGAGACCGGCTGTCCACCGCCGGAGTTGTTGGTGATGGTCATCATCACGACGGGCACGTCGGCCGCGCGTTCGGCCAGCAGCACGTCGAGCGCGGCGACGTCCATGTTGCCCTTGAAGGGATGGTCGGACTGGGGCTCCTTGCCCTCGGGGATCACCAGGTCGACGGCCTCGGCCCCGGTGGCCTCCACGTTGGCCCGCGTGGTGTCGAAGTGGGTGTTGTTCGGCACCACCTTGCCCGGCCCCCCGAGGGCGCTGAACAGGATCCGCTCGGCGGCCCGACCCTGGTGGGTGGGGATGACGTGCCGGAACGGGAACAGCTCCTGCACCGCGTCCCGGAAGACGAACCACGACGGGGATCCCGCGTACGACTCGTCTCCGCGCTGGATCGCGGCCCACTGGTCGCGGGACATCGCGCCCGTCCCGGAGTCGGTCAGAAGGTCGACCAGGACGTCGGTGGCGCGCAGGTTGAACAGGTTGTACCCCGCCTCCACCAGGGCCGCTCGCCGCTCAGCCTCCGACGTCAGACGCAACGGCTCCACGGAGTGGATCCGAAACGGCTCGATGATCGTCCGGGGGGTGAAGTCGGCCATGGTCGAAGGCTATGCCCCCAGGACGCCCCTAGGACGTGGGCTCGTCCAGCCTCGGGAACAGCGCGTCACCCTTGGTGAGCCGGGCACCCGGAGCCAGCTGGCCCCATGCGGCGACGTCCTGCACCGGCTGGTCGCCAAGCGCTCCCAGCCCTTCCTCGGCCCCGAGCAGCGCCCACAGCCGGGCCGCCGTCGACGGCATCACCGCGGCATGGAGCACAGCGATCGCCCGCAGGGCATCGGCGGAGGTGTACAAGATGGTGTGCAGCCGACCCTGGGCGGCTTCGTCCTTGGCCACCTGCCAGGGGGCCTGCTCGGTGACGTACCCGTTGACGGCGTCGACGAAGTCCTTGATCGCCACCAGGCCGTCGTGGAACCGCAGCTCCCGGATCGCCTGGTCGGCGACCGAGGCCCGGTCGGCGAGGACCAGCGCCAGTGCCTCCTCGGCCTCGCCTTCCTCGACCGGCGCGGGCAGCACGCCGTCGCAGTACTTGGCGACCATCGCAGCCACCCGTGACGCGAGGTTTCCCAGGCCGTTGGCCAGCTCGGCGGTGTACACCGCGTGCATGTGCTCCCACGAGAACGACCCGTCCTGGCCGAACGCGATGGCACGCAGGAAGTAGTACCGGAACGCGTCGGTGCCGAAGTGGTCGGTGATCTGTGCGGGGGCGATACCGGTGAGCTTGGACTTGCTCATCTTCTCGCCGCCGACAAGCAGCCAGCCGTGCGCGAAGACCTGCCGGGGAAGAGGCAGCCCGGCCGCCATGAGCATCGCGGGCCAGATCACGGCGTGGAAGCGCAGGATGTCCTTGCCGACCAGGTGGACGTCGGCCGGGAACGTGCGCGCGAACTGCTCCACCCCTGGCCCCTCGGTGTCGCCATAGCCGACGGCGGTGGCGTAGTTGAGCAGGGCGTCGAACCAGACGTAGGTGACCTGCGAGGGGTCCCAGGGGATCGGGATCCCCCAGTCGAAGGACGACCGGGAGATCGACAGGTCGTTGAGCCCCTGCTCGATGAACGACACCACCTCGTTGCGTGCGCTCGCCGGCTCGACCGCCTCGGGGTGGTCCCGGTAGTGCTGCAGGAGGCGGTCTCCGTAGGCGCTGAGCCGGAAGAACCAGTTGGTCTCGGAGACGTCCTCGACCGGCCGGTCGTGGACGGGACACAGCAGGACACCGTCGTCACCCTCCACGAGGTCGCCCGGCAGCTTGAACTCCTCACACCCCACGCAGTACGGGCCGGTGTAGGAGCCCTCGTTGATCTCCCCGGCGTCGCGCAGCACCTGCAGGAACGCCTGTACCCGTCGGGCGTGCCGGTCCTCGGTCGTGCGGATGAAGTCGTCGTTGGCGATGTCCAGCGTCCCCAGAACCGGCCGCCACGCCGTCTCGACCAGCGTGTCGCACCACTCCTGCGGAGAGACGCCGTTCGCCTCCGCAGTTCGCATGACCTTCTGCCCGTGCTCGTCGGTGCCGGTGAGGTACCAGACACTCTCCCCACGCTGGCGGTGCCAGCGGGTCAGCACGTCACCCGCAACCGTGGTGTACGCGTGCCCGATGTGCGGTGCGTCGTTGACGTAGTAGATCGGTGTCGTGACGTAGTACGTCTTGCCGGCGGGGAGGCTCACACGGTGAATCCTAGGGGCCGCTGCAAGACGGTTTCAGGCGCGTGCCTCCAGGTAGGCCAGGCACAGCGCTCGCAGCCGCGCACCGTCGAAGGACGGCTCGTGCCCGGCATGCACCACGTTCACCGGGAGGTCGAGCAGCCGGCGTACGGACACGACGTAGTCGTCGATGTTCGACTCCGGCAGCTCGTCGAGCAACGTGCCGTCGTAGACCATGTCGCCGCTGAACAACGTGCCCGTCGTCCGGTCGAACAGGGCGGCCGAGCCGGGTGTGTGCCCGGGCAGGTGCAGCACCTCCAGGGCTCGGTCCCCGAGGTCGATGACGTCGCCGTCGTCGACCAACGTGGTTGCGGGTGCGGGCTGGAGGGCGTAGCTGAACGGGTCGTACCCGGCGTAGGGGACCGCCGAGATCAGGAAGGGTGGAGCCACCCCACCGGGCTCGTCGGCGGCCAGCGCCGCGGCGAACGCGGGGGGCAGGTCGGCGGTCACCAGGGGGTCCTGCTCCGGCTCGACCAACGCGGGAGCCTCGGCCCGGTGGGCCCACCGCTCGGCGAAGTCGTGGGCGCCGCCCATGTGGTCGAGGTGGGCGTGGGTGACGAAAACCACCGGCTCGCGGTCGAAGACCTCCGGGAGCGCTGCGCGAAGGTCGCCGACCCCGAGACCGGTGTCGACGAGCAGGTCGCGGTCGCGCCCGCGCACGTGCCAGGTGTTGGACCGGAGGAACGGGTGGACGGCCGGTTCGACGATCCAGGTCACCGAGGGGTCGACGGAGGTGGTCTCGAACCACTGGGCCCGGACCGGCAGCTCCTCGACGGGTCGGTTCATCGGTGAGCCGCATCGTAGACCCGACGGCGGGGCAGGCCGGTCGCCCGAGCCACGGCATCGACCGCGTCGCGCGTGCTCGACCCCGCGGAGGTGTGCTCACCGACCAGGACGGCGACGGTCTCGTCGTCCAGGTCGACCGGCTGGGTGGACGCTCCCTGGACGACGAGGGTGATCTCCCCGCGCACCTCGCCCTCGGACCACACGACGAGCTGGCTCAGCGGCCCACGGACCACCTCCTCGTAGGTCTTGGTGAGCTCACGGCACACGGCCGCCGGACGCTCCGAGCCGAAGGACTCGGCCAGGTCGACGAGGACGTCGTGCAGCCGGTGCGGGGCTTCGAAGAACACCATCGTGCGCGGCTCGTCGACCAGTCCTCGCAGCCGCTCGCGCCGCTGGCCCGCCTTCCGCGGCAGGAAGCCCTCGAAGCAGAACCGGTCGACCGGCAGCCCGGACAGGGCCAGTGCCGTGAGCAGAGCCGACGGACCCGGAAGGACGGTGACGGGCAGGCCGGCTTCCACGGTGGCGACCACGAGGCGGTAGCCGGGGTCGCTCACCGACGGCATCCCGGCGTCGGTGACCAGAAGGACGGTCTGCCCGGCGCCCACCGCTTCGACGAGCTCGGCGGTTCGCCGCCCCTCGTTGTGCTCGTGGTACGAGACGACCCGTCCGGTCGGCTCCACCCCCAGCGCCGTCGTGAGCCGACGCAGTCGCCGGGTGTCCTCCGCGGCGATCACGTCGGCCGAGCCCAGCGCCTCCACCAGACGCATCGACGCATCGCCGACGTCACCCAGCGGGGTGGCGGCGAGCACCAGGCGTCCGGTCACCGTCTGATCCTCGCACCGAGGCACCCGCCCTGGAGACCTACGATGCTCAGGTGGCGACCGCTGACGTGCATGAGCCGCCGGCGCGGGTGACCCACCAACCGTCGGTCAGCACGCAGCGCCGCATCCGCGAGCAGCTGCGTCCTCCGCCCCTGGACAGCAGCTGGCGTGGCTGGGTCGGCCCGTTGGCGATGACGGTGCTCGCCGGGGTGCTGCGCTTCTACCGGCTGGGAACGCCGAAGTCGTTCGTCTTCGACGAGACCTACTACGCCAAGGACGCCTACTCGCTGCTGAAGTACCACTACGAGCAGAGCTTCATCGGTTCGGCCGACAAGAAGATCCTCGCTGGGAACCTCGACGTGTTCGGCGACACCCCCGCGTACGTCGTCCACCCGCCGTTGGGCAAGTGGCTGATCGCCCTCGGCGAGCAGGCCTTCGGTATGACACCGTTCGGCTGGCGCTACGTCGTGGCGTTCCTGGGAACCCTGAGCGTGCTGATCGTGGCTCGGGTCGTCTACCGGATGACCCGGTCCGCCCTCCTCGGGACCGTCGCCGGGTTCCTCCTGGCCATCGACGGCCTGCACCTCGTGATGAGCCGGACCGCCCTGCTCGACCTCCCCTTGTCGTTCTTCGTGCTGGCGGCGTTCGCCGTGCTCGTCATCGACCGTGAGCACAGCCGGTCGCGGGTGGCCGACCGCCTGAGCCAGTACTACGACCAGACCCTCGGTTGTCGGGTCGGGTTCCGCCCGCTGCTCCTGCTGGCCGGGGCGCTGCTCGGCGCGGCCTGCGCGGTGAAGTGGAACGGGCTGTGGTTCCTGGCGGCGTTCGGCCTGCTCACCGTGGCCTGGGACGTCTCCATGCGGCGGGCCGCGGGTGTCCGGCGCCCGTGGCTCGGGGCGCTGACCAAGGACGCGCTCCCGGCGTTCGCATCGATGGTGCCGATCGCCCTGGTGGTGTACGTCTCCTCGTGGTGGGGATGGCTGTCGACCTCCGGGGGCTACTCGCGCCAGTGGGGGGCCGAGAACCCGAGCGCCCACTTCGGCTTCATCCCCGACGCGTTGCGCTCGCTGTGGCACTACCACGCCACGGCCTACGACTTCCACGTCGGCCTGGACAGCCCGCACGACTACGAGTCGCACCCAGCCGGCTGGCTGTTCCTCTCCCGCCCGGTGTCCTTCTTCTACGAGTCCCCCAAGCAGGGTGAGGCCGGGTGCCAGGTCGCGTCCTGCGCCCGTGAGGTCATCGCCCTCGGCAACCCGGTGATCTGGTGGGGCGCGGCGGCTGCGCTGCTCGTGATGGTGTGGCTGGTCGTCAGCCGACTCGACTGGCGGGCGGCAGCCGTCCTCGTCGCCGTGGTGGCCGGCTGGCTGCCGTGGTTCCACTACTCCGACCGCACGATCTTCTCGTTCTACGCCGTCGTCTTCGTCCCGTTCCTGGTCATGGCGGTGACCTTGGCCCTGGGCTGGGTACTAGGGCCACCGGGCAGCTCCTCGACGAGACGCAGGTGGGGGGCGACCGCCGTCGGCGCCTACCTGGTGCTCGCCCTGGCGGCGTTCGTGGCGCTGTGGCCGGTGTTCACCGCGGCCGTCATCCCGTATGAGCAGTGGTGGCAACGACTGCTGCACATCCAGTTCTGGGTGTGACTAGCCTGAGCGGGTGTCCGTGACCCCCGACGGCGGTGCCCGCCGTGTCCTGCGCGGCACCTCGGTGGGCGCAGCCGCCGTGGCCATCTCCCTCGCCGGCCATCTCGGCGCAGGCGGAGCGGCCCCGCCCGCGCCGGCGCTGGCCGTCATGGCCGCGGTGGCGTGGGTCGTCGGCATCGTCGTCGCCGGGCGCCGGGTCGGCTTCGGGCGTGCCCTCGTGGCCCTGCTCGCGCTTCAGCCCGTGCTGCACCTCACCCTCACCCTGACCGGCCACCACCACGACGAGGTCACCTCGTCGGCTGCGTCCTCGAACGGGCCGATGGTGGTCGGGCACGTGGTCGCGGCAGCGGCCCTGGCCTGGTGGCTGGCCCAAGGTGACGCCTTGCTGTGGAGGGCCACGGCCCGAGCCGCACGACGAGTGATCGTGCTCGTCCCTCCACACATCGCCACGCCGACCCTGCGCCTACCGATCGACGACGAACGGACGACGCCCGTCGTCCGCACCGAAGACTTCTCGGATCGTCGACGTGGACCTCCTGCGGGAGCCGTCCACGTCCCGACCATCCGAGAGGCTTCTGCATGTTCCGTTTGAGATCTTCTGCTGCTGCAGTGACGACCGTCGTGGCCCTGGCCACCCTCACCGTGGCCGGGTCCGCCGGGCCGGCCACGGCTCACGCCGGGCTGATCAGCTCGGACCCAAAGGCCGGCGCCGTACTCGACCGGGCCCCGGAGGCGGTCACGCTGACCTTCGAGGAGGACCTTCGACCCGAGGGCCGGGCACTCGTGGTGACCGCGCCGGACGACGTACGCGTCGACCGGCGCGCCACCCTTACCGTCGACGGACCGGTCATGACCGTCACGCTGGACCCGCTGACCACGTCCGGTGCCTACCGGGTCGCCTACCGCGTGGTCTCCGCCGACGGCCATCCGGTGAGTGGCGAGTACACGTTCACCTACCAGGGATCAGGAGGGTCGTCACCCTCGCCCACTGGGTCGGCGGTGACCGCAGACCCTGGCACCTCGCCCGCGGCCGCCGACACCTCGTCGGGCCCCGGCGACTCGGGCGCCCGATGGCTACTGGCCGCAGGCGTCGTGGCGATGCTGGCTCTGGTCGTCACAGCCGTCGTCCGCCGAGGACGCCGTGCCTAAGGGTGCTCGCGTCGCCGCCGGCGGGGCAGTCCTGGCCCTGCTGGTGATGGTGGGCGCGCTGTTCCTGGGTGGGGGCCGGCCGGCGCCGGTCCCCACCGGGATCCCGGACGCCGGCCCGCTCACCGGGTGGGCGCTGCCGGCGGCCCGGCTGCTCGCCGACCTGGCCGCCGCAGCCACGGTCGGACTCCTGCTGGCCGCGGCCGGGCTCGTGCCGTCCACCAAGGAGGTGCTGTCCCGAGGCGCCCGCCGGGCCACCCGGACCGCCGCCTGGACCTCGCTGGTGTGGGCCGGGGCCGCCCTTGCGGTCTCCGTCCTGACCCTCTCCGAGGTGCTGGCCCTGCCGGTCGTGGAGGTCCTGCGCCCGTCCGTGCTCCTCACGTACGTCCCCGATCTGCCCTCCTCGTCGGCCTGGGTCGTCACCGGCGCCCTTGCCGTCGTGACCGCGTTGGCCGCCCGGGAGGCCGAGCGGCCGTCCGGAGCCTGGGTCGCGCTGGTGGCGGCCGGCTGCGCCGTCGTTCCCCCCGCCCTGGCCGGGCACGCAGCCGCCGCCGGGGACCACGACCTCGCCATCTCCTCGCTCGTGGTGCACGTGCTCGGCGTCGTCGTGTGGGTGGGCGGGCTGCTGGCCCTGGTCTGGTACGCCCGGACCGACGGGCGTTTCCTGGCCACCGCGGCACGCCGGTACAGCCCCCTCGCCCTGGGTGCCTTCGTCGCGGTCGGCGCCAGCGGTGCGGCCAACGCCGTCGTCCGCCTGCCACGGTGGTCGGACCTGTGGGGATCCGGCTACGGCCGGCTCGTGCTGCTGAAGGTGCTGCTGTTCGCGGTGCTCGGTGCCTTCGGCTGGTGGCACCGTCGGCGTACGCTCCCCGCGCTGGAGCGCCGCGAACCGGGGGCGTTCCGCGCGTTCGCCGGGGTCGAGGCCCTGGTCATGGTTGCGGTGGTCGGGGTGGCCGCAGCCCTCTCGCAGACGCCGACCCCCGCAAGCCCGAACCCGCGGCCACCCACGCTCGCCACGGACACACTGGGGTACGACATCCCGCCGGCTCCGGACCTGCTCCGCCTCATGACAGCGTGGCGGATCGACACCCTGGTCGCCCTGACCCTGTTGCTGATGGCCCTCCTCTACGCGCGTGGGGTGCTGACCCTGCGCCGGCGCGGTGACGCCTGGCCGGTCGGCCGAACCATCGCCTGGTCGTGCGGGATCGGCGTCATGGCCGTCGCCACGCTCTCCGGGCTGTCGACCTACGGCCGGCTGCTCTTCAGCGTGCACATGACCCAACACATGCTGATCGGCATGGTCGGCCCGATCCTGCTCGTGCTCGGCGCACCGATCGGCCTGGCGTTGCGCGCGCTGCCGGTTTCCGGACGTGACCAGCCGGCCGGTGCTCGGGAGTGGCTGCTCGCCGTCCTGCACAGCCGGGTCGCCCGGGTCCTCACGAACCCCGTCGTCGCGCTCGTCCTGTTCGTCACCGCTCCGTACATGGTCTACTTCGGGCCGCTGTTCGGCTACGCCATGCAGCACCACTGGGCGCACCTCGCGATGCATGTCCACTTCGTGCTCGTGGGCTTCTTGTTCTATGAGTCGCTGATCGGCGTCGACCCGCTGCCCAACCGGGCTCCGTACCCGATGAGACTCATCGTGCTGTTCGTCTCGCTGCCGTTCCACGCATTCTTCGCGATCGCCCTGATGAGCTCGACCAGCGTCCTCGCATCGTCGTACTACGACGCCCTGGGCAACCCGTACGGGATCGACCAGCTGGCCGACCAGTCCTCCGGCTCGGCGTTCGCCTGGGGGTTCGGCGAGGTGCCCATGATCATCGCCATGGTGGCCCTGTTGGTCCAGTGGTCGCGCGACGACGACCGGACCGCCCGGCGCAGCGACCGGCAGGCCGACCGTGACGGTGATGCAGAGCTGGCGGAGTACAACGCCTCGCTGGCCAGGCTCGACCGTCGCCGACGCTGACGCTGGACCGTGGCCGCTGGAGCGGTCGTCATTGGGTGGAGCTGAGGGGATTTGAACCCCTGACCCCCTCGTTGCGAACGAGGTGCGCTACCGGACTGCGCCACAGCCCCAAGAACGTGGCAGACGATACCAACCGGTTGATCCGTCCCACGAATCCGGAGTTTCGGGTGGCTCAGTCGTTGACGACGCGCCGCTGCTCCGAGGGAGCAGGGTCAGCGTGCTCGATGATCGCGTCGAGCTCGTCGTCGGCCTTGTGCGCCTCGGCGACCGCCTGCTCCTGGGTCTCGATCTCGTCGTCCAGCAGCCGGCCCGAGGTCCAGGCACCTGGCGTGGTGAGGTCGATGACCCGGATCGGGCGGATCGCCTTCGGCTTGGTCACATAGGTCGGGACCGGCCACGACTCGGGCCTCCACGCATCGTCCGCGCCCTCGGCCGGGACGTGCTGGTCGACGTCTTCGGCAGTGGTCCCTTCCTGCCCCCGCGCGCCTACGGTCGCCGCGCCGAGGGACTGACCCTTCGTCTCGACCACCACGGCCCTGGAGAGGTCGATGCTCGCTCGGGGTGCGTCGTCACGAGCGAGCGTCGGCGCGCTGGACGCCGTCGACGGTGGTCGACGCAGAAGCAGCGCAGCCCGCCGGGCCTGGAGCCGCAGGTGAACGACGAACCCGACGAACAGCAGCGCGGCGGGGACCGCCGCCCACCAGGGAACGACCCCGAACGCCGCCAGCGCGACCAGCGCGAGCGTGACCACGGCGAGCACCAGCAGGCTGCGGGCCCGACGCCTGGCCAGCTGGGCCGAAGCGGCCCGGGCCGAGGCCGGACCGGTGCGGGTGCGGGGGGAACCGGCCGGACTCGACACAGAGACGTCTCGCCGGGGGGCCGGTCGAGCGGCGTCGACGTGGGGTGCGGCGCTGGTCCTTCTCGGCATCACCATCTCCCGGCTGTCGATCCGGGCCGGACGCCGGGACAGCGTGCGCATGGCGCGGGAGTAGCGATCCGCCGACCTGGTCATCGCTGCCTCGTCATGACGACGCAGCCAGATCGGGATCAAGACGGCGGCCCACAGGGCGACGATGACGGCATACACCAGTCCGCTGGGGCTCACGGTCGCTCACGCTAGGGCGCGAACGGCTAGTGATCGTGGATCGTCTTCGGTGTGTCGCGAATCAACCGACGAAGGCCATACGGCGCAACGTCGGCGAGCTCGTCGGCATGCAGGGCGTAGACCAGGTGGTCACGCCAGTCACCGTCGATGTGCAGGAACCGCGGACGGACTCCCTCGAATCGGAACCGGAGCTTCTCGGCGACCCGACGGCTCGGACCGTTCTCCTCCCGCATGGTGATCTCCATCCGGTGCAGCCGCATCGGACCGAAGGCGTGGTCGATGGCCATCGCCACGGCCATGGGCATGAGCCCGTGTCCGGCGTACTGCTTGTCCAGCCAGTACCCGACGTGGGCCCCTCGCAGCGAGCCGAGGGTGATGCCACCCATCGTCAGCTGCCCGACGAGCCGGTCGTCGTACGTGACGACCCACGGCATCATCCGACCGGCCCGGGCCTCGCGCAGCAGGCCCGCGACCATGGCGGCGAAGGTCGGTGGTGGACCGTCGGTGGGGACCGGCTGGGTCGGCTCCCACGGGCGCAGCCACTCCCGGTTCACCCCGCGCACGGTCTCCCAGGCCTTGCGGTCCCGACGCCGGATCGGACGCAGCGCGATCGGGCCCTCGGTCAGCGTCACCGGCCACTGGGCGCTCAGTGGTCGCCTCCGGCCAGCTGGTCGACGGCATGCCGCAGCACAGGCAGCAGGACGGCGACCCCGTCGGTCGCCCCGCCCACCGACCCCGGGAGGTTCACGACGAGCGTGCGGCCGGACACCCCGGCGATGCCCCGGGACAGCATCGCGGTGGCGACACCGGCCCTCGCCCCGGCCTGCCGGATCGCTTCGGCCAGGCCGGGCACCTCGTGGTCGATCAGGGCCCGGGTCTCCTCGGGGGTGCGGTCGGTCGGAGCCAGGCCGGTCCCTCCGGTCGTCAGGACCACGTCGAAACCGGCAGCGACGGCCCGCCGGACCGCCTCACCCACCGGCGGGCCGTCGGCCACGACCACCGGGGCAGCGACGTCGAAGGACTCCGCGGCGAGCACCTCGCAGACGGCGGGACCGCTCCGGTCCACGTACTCACCGGCAGCGGCCCGCGTGGAAGCGGTGACCACGCACACCCGGACCGACGGCGTCGCCTCAGTCACGGCGCCACACCCCGGTCTTGCCCCCGGTCTTCTCCTCGACCCTGATCTCGCTGATGACCGCCGCCGGGTCGACCGCCTTGACCATGTCGACCAGCGCGAGGGCGGCAACGCTGACCACGGTGAGAGCCTCCATCTCGACACCCGTACGGTCAGCGGTCCGCACGACCGCGCGGATGGCTACGTGGTCGTCGTGCACCTGCAGGTCGACGTCGACGCCGTGGATCGCGATCGGGTGGCACAGGGGGACGAGCTCGGGTGTGCGCTTCGCGGCCTGGATCCCCGCGATCCGGGCGACCGCCAGGGCATCGCCCTTGGGCAGGCCACCGTCGCGCAGGAGCGACACGACGGCGCTGCTCACGTGGACGACGCCGGTGGCGGTGGCCGTCCGGGCCGTCACCTCCTTGCCCGACACGTCGACCATGCGAGCAGCACCACGTGCGTCGACGTGGGTGAGCGTCTTCTCGCCTCCCGCCTCCCGGTCCGGGTCGTCGGTCATCGAGCACTCACACCGTGCGCCGTTCGAGGAGCATCACCGTCACGGCCTCGCCCTGCGCCACGTGCGTGACGTCCTCAGGGATGACGATGAGTGCGTTGGCCTTGCTCAGTCCGGCCAGCAGGTGCGATCCGGGACCTCCGACCGCCCCGACGACGTATCGCCCGTCGGCCACGTCGAGCCACCCGCGCAGGTACTGGCGCTTGCCCGCCGGCGAGGTGACCTCGGACAGCAGCTCGGCCCGCACCTGGGGCCGCTCCAGGGGCTCGACCCCGAGCATGCGACGCAACGCGGGACGCACGAACACCTCGAACGAGACGAACGCCGAGACCGGGTTGCCGGGCAGGGTGAAGATCGGGGTCGAGTCCGGGCCGATGTGCCCGAACCCCTGTGGCATGCCGGGCTGCATGGCGACCTTGTCGAAGGTGACCGTCCCGAGGCGCTGCAGTGCGCTCTTGACCACGTCGTAGGCACCGACGCTCACCCCACCGCTGGTGACCACGACGTCGGCGCGAACCAGCTGGTCTTCGAGGGTGTCCATGAGCAGCCGAGGGTCGTCGCCCACGATGCCGACCGGGAACACCACCGCACCGGCCTCCTTGGCCGCCGCGGCGAGCATCACGCTGTTGGAGTCCGGGAGCTGCCCCGCCCCCGGCTCGGTGCCCACGGGCACCAGCTCGCTGCCGGTGGCGATCACGACGACGCGCGGGCGCGGGCGCACCTGGACCCGGTCGCGACCGGACGCCGCCAGTACCGCGAGCTGGGTCGCTCCGAGCCGGGTGCCCGCCTCCGCCACCACCGTGCCCTCTTCGACGTCGCTTCCGGCCACGCGTACGTACTGACCCACGTGGGCCGGCTGGCGCACGACGACGTCAGCCACCCCCTCGTCGGTCCACTCGATGGGGACGACGGCGTCGGCCCCGGAGGGCATGGGGGCGCCGGTCATGATGCGCGCCGCCGTGCCCGGACTGATGTGGACGACCTTGTCGGTCCCGGCCGGCAGGTCGGCCACCACCTTCAGAGCGACGGGCGCCGAGACGGAGGCTGATCCGACGTCGGACGCATGGACGGCGTAGCCGTCCATCGCCGAGTTGTCGAACGAAGGCATCGGCCAGGGCGCAGCGACCTCCTCGACGAGCACACAACCCTGCGCGTCGAGGAGCTGGATCTGCAGCGGCGACAGCGGCTGCAGCCCCGACAGGATGTCGGCGAGGTGCTCGTCGACACTCTTCACTCAGCGCCTCCCGCGGAGTCCCGTTCGGCGAGGAACTCCCTCAGCCAGACGACGAGGTCCGGCCCCAGGTCCTCTCGCTCGCTGGCCAGCCGGATGACGGCCTTGAGGTAGTCGCCGCGGTCGCCCGTGTCGTAGCGGCGTCCGCGGAACACCACACCGCTCACACCACCGCCCGCCTCCGGCGCCACCGCCCCCGAGGCCAGGGTCTGCAGCGCGTCGGTGATCTGGATCTCGTTCCCCCGACCGGGCGGTGTCGTACGGAGCACGTCGAAGACTGCGGGGTGCAGGACGTAGCGGCCGATCACGGCGAACGAGCTAGGCGCCTCGTCCGGGGTCGGCTTCTCGACGAGCCCGGAGATGGCGACCACGTCGTCCTCGTCGGTCGGCTCGACGGCGGCGCAGCCGTAGAGCCGGATCATCTCCTTCGGGACCTCCATCAGGGCGACCACGCTGCCGCCGCGGGCCTCCTGGACCTCGAGCATGCGGGACAGCAACGGGTCCCGCGGGTCGATCAGGTCGTCGCCGAGCAGCACGGCGAACGGCTCGTCGCCGACGTGGTCGGCCGCGACCAGCACCGCGTGCCCCAGGCCACGCGGGTCTCCCTGGCGCACGTAGTGGACGGTGGCCAGCTCACTCGCGTGCCGCACCTGCGCCAGCCGGGCCGCATCGCCCTTGGCCTCCAGCGCGAGCTCGAGCTCCACGTTGCGGTCGAAGTGGTCCTCCAGGGACTTCTTGTTGCGCCCGGTGATCATCAAGACGTCGTCCAGGCCCGCCGCCACGGCCTCCTCCACCACGTACTGGATGGCCGGGGTGTCGACCACCGGCAGCATCTCCTTGGGGGTGGCCTTCGTGGCCGGAAGGAAGCGGGTGCCCAGGCCGGCAGCTGGGATGACCGCCTTGCGCGGGCGTGCGTGCTCGTGGCTCATGGCAGCGACCCTAACGCCGCAGCGACCCCCGGACGGTCAGGTGGTCGGGACACCCTCGGCGAGAGCCCAGCGGTCGCGGCCGGAGTCCTTGGCCACGTAGAGCGCGCGGTCGGCCGAACGCAGCAGCTGCGACCCCGTCGTCCCGTGCGTGGGGAACACCGCAGCGCCGATGGACACCGTCACGGGGATCGGGTGGTCGCCGCCGAGCCCGAACGGTACGTCCCGCACCGCCCGGTTGATCCGTTCGGCCAGGCTGGTCGCCCCGACCAGCCCGGTCTCGGGCAGGACCAGGACGAACTCCTCACCGCCGTACCTGGCGAAGGTGTCGACCTCGCGGGTGTGGCTGTTGACCCGGTGGGCGAACTCGCGCAGCACCTCGTCCCCGCGCACGTGCCCGTAGGTGTCGTTGACCGACTTGAAGTGGTCGAGGTCGAGCATCAGCAGGGCCAGCGGCCGCTCGAACCGGGCAGCCCGCTCGGTCTCCTGGTTCAGGCTCATCGTGAGGTAGCGGAAGTTCCACAGGCCGGTGAGTGGGTCGGTGATCGACGCCTGCCGGGCCTCGGAGTGCAACAGGACGTTCTCGACGGCGATCGCCGCCTGAGCCGCGAGCGCCCGCAGGGCGTGCTCGTCGGCGTCGCCGAACGCCCGGCCGGGCCCGGGGTCGAACAGGGCGAGCACCCCGTTCACGTGCGCACCCCGGTGGAGCGGAACCGCGAGCACCTCGGCGTCTCCGGGTTCACCGGCCCCTGGGGCCAGCGCCACCGAGCTGCCGATCCGACCCCGCACCACCCGCCCCGCCGCCACGCGCCCCAGCAGCCCCTGCTCGGCCACCACGACGTCGGGCAGGGCGAGTCCTCGGGTGCGCATGCCGTGCTCGGCGCGCAGGGTGAGGGGGGAGTGGTCCTCCCCGAGGAGCACGACCCCTGCACCGGCGCCGACGCTCGACATCGCCGTCTCCAGCACGACCGGCAACAACGTGTCGAGGTCGTGCGTGGCCGACAGCGCCTCCCCCAGCCGTTCCAGGTTGCCCCGCAAGGCGTCGCGACTGGTCTCCACCTCGGCGACGTACGTCCGCAGCTCCGCGGTCATGTGGTTGAACGACTGAGCCAGGCTGCGCACCTCCTCGTCGCCACGCACCTCGAGTGTGCGGCTGAGGTCTCCCTGGGCGACGGCCTCGGCCGCGTCGGTGAGCTCGTCCAACGCTCCCGTCATGTCGCGGGCGATCGCCCGGGCAGACACCACCGCCACCAGAACCCCGCCGAGCACGATGAACACGACGGTCTGCAGGAGCAGGGTCTGGTCGGTGGACGGGACCGCGACGATGACGTCGAACGGGAGACCCGGGCCGGCCCGCGAGACCGCCGCATCGACCACCCCGTTGGACACCAGCCAGTCCTCACCGGTGGACAGCGACACCAGAGCCGGTGCAGCACTGAGGTTGAGCCGCGACGGCCCGCTCTGGGCCACCACCTGTCCGTGGCTCACCAAGGCGATCTCCGAGGTCACACCCAGCTGACCGCGCAGGGTGTCCAGGTACTCGCCGGAGACGTCCTCGACGGCGATCGCCCGGGCGGCCCGCGGCTGGCCCTCGATCGACAGGCCGAGCTGCTCGGCCATGCCCGCACCGCTGGCCTCGCCGGCTCGGCAGCTGCCGAGCCCGTTGCGGTCGGCGCCCTCGGGCAGCGCGCCGGCGCGGGCCAGGACCTCACCGTCTGCGTCGACGACAGCCGCGTAGTCGGCCAGGCGGTCGGTGACGATCCCGGTCGTCGCCTCGGCGGGGGTGAAGGTGGCGAGGTCCCGGCCCAGCGACTTGGCGGCGATGCCGGCCCGCTCGCACCGGCTCACCAGGGCAGCGGTGACCGAGGCCTGCGCCGAGCGCAGCCCGGCCTCGGTCTGCTGCTGGGCGTCCCTCGGTACCGACCAGGCGAGGAAGATCCCCCCCGCGGCAAGCGGAAGGAACACGAGCACACCGAGGATCAGGGTGAGCCGCCGTCGGAGCGTCACCGGCCCCTCCCGTCCGTGCCGAGCGAGCGTCAGGCACACGTCGTCGTTGCCTTGATCGACCGATCGGGTGAGCAACTGAAGCGTTCGCCGCCGACGGCGATGCGAACCGGCTCACCGGTCCCGCAGGACGAATGCCCCATGATGAGGCCGTGACCTCACCGCCGCCTCGTGACCCGGCCGCGGCCAAGCGTGAGCTGCGGGCCGAGGCCCGGGCCCACCGCGCCGAACGCGCCGCGGTCGAGCACTCGGAATGGGCCTCCACGCTCGTCACCTGCGCCTCCCTCGAGCCGCTGCGCTCGGCGTCGTCGGTCGCTGCGTTCATCGGGGTCGGGGCAGAACCGCAGACCCTGCCCCTGGTCAACGCGCTCTACGGGCGCGGGGTCCGGGTGCTCCTGCCCGTCGTCCTCTCCGACCTCGACCTGGAGTGGGCGGTGTACTCCGGTGAGCCCGAGCTCGTGCCCGGCCCCAAGGGGCTGCGCGAGCCGTCCGGGCCTCGACTGGGTCGGGCGGCCATAGGCACGGTCGACGTCGTGCTGGTGCCTGCGCTCTCGGTGGACGCGGCCGGACGGCGACTGGGCCAAGGCGGCGGCTGCTACGACCGGGCGCTGCAACGGGTCCCCTCGACGGTGCCGCTGCTCGCCGTGGTGTTCGACGACGAGGTGGTCGATGCACTGCCGGAGGCGCCGCACGACCGGAGGGTGACCGGTCGGCTCGGGGGCTCGCTCAGCCCAGGACCAGGGCCGTCGCCGTCCAGCTGACCGCGGCAGCGGTGAGGCAGACCGCCGTCGAGGCCGCCACGTTGACCGTGGCCACCCAGTCGGCGCCGTCCTCGAGCAGTCGGTGGGTCTCCCAGCCGAAGCTGCTGAAGGTGGTCAGCCCACCGCAGAAGCCGGCGCCGAGCAGCGCAAGACCGGCCGTCGACAGGCCGTCGTGCGCCGCAGCTGCAGCGAGAGCCCCCAGAAGCAGCGACCCGACGACGTTCACGCCGAAGGTCCCCCAGGGGAACACGGGCACGAGTCGCTGCTGGACCCAGCGGTCGACGAGGTAGCGGACAGGGGCACCGACCGAGGCGCCCAGGGCGACCAGCAGGTACGTCGTCATGAGGAGGGCAGGGGGTTCAGTCGGAAGCGGCAGAAGGAGCGACGTACCGGTGCACCTCGACCTCCTCGACGGTCACCAGCCCACCGGTGACCACCTCGTCGAGCTGGGCGAGGAACGCGCGGATCTTGGCCGCCTCGTCGATCAGCTCGACCACCATCGGCAGGTCGCTGGACAGGCTCACCAGACGAGCCGTGTGCACCAACGAGTGCCTCCCGTAACCCTCGACTCCGCGGGTGACGGTGGCGCCCGCGAGCCCGGCCGCGCGAGCCCGCACCACGATCTCGTCGTACACCGGTCGGTGATGGTGCATGTCGTCCTCGCCGACGTACACCGTCGCTCGCAGTGCTGTTCCGGTCAGCTCGGTCATTTCGGTCACTGCTGCGCCTCTCGCATCGTCAATCATGGTCCCTTGGCCCGTCGAGCCACCGTGGCGCCGACCCGCACTGCCACCAGACCGACGACCAGCGAGCCGACGACGTACAGGGCAGCGGTCACCACAGCGCCGGCATCGACGAGCACCACCGTCTCCACCGCGAACGCGCTGAACGTGGTGTACCCGCCGAGGACGCCGGTGGCCAGGAACAGGCGGAGCCACGCAGGCTGGCCGGTCGACGCCAGCAGCCAGCCCAGCACCAGGCCGATCAGCAGGCACCCGGTCACATTCACCAGGGCGGTCGCCCACGGGAAGGCGGGAGCCTCCCACGGCACCCATCGGCCGACGCCGAACCGGGCGGTGGCGCCGAGCGCCCCACCCGCGGCCACCGCGGCCACCGCCGTCCGCTGCCTCACGGGCTCACGGTAGGGGGTCACCAGCCCGGACCCGGCAGCTCCGCGCGGCCCGGTGGCGTAGGATTAGCACTCGCCACCCACGACTGCTAGCGCCACGCGGCGCAGCCGACCGAGCACGGAGTCTCGTTGCCCACCTACGCGTACGCCTGCACCTCCTGCGGCCACGAGTTCGAGGTGGTGCAGTCGATCAGCGACCCCACGGTCACGACGTGCGAGAGCTGCTCCGGTCCGGTGCGCAAGGTCTTCCACCCGGTCGGTGTGGCGTTCAAGGGGTCGGGCTTCTACCGCACCGACTCCCGGGCCGGGGGCGGCTCCACCTCCTCGGCCAACACGGGGGACGGCTCCGGCAAGACGAGTGACAAGAAGGGCTCGGACAGCTCCGGCTCGTCGTCCAGCTCGTCTTCGGGCTCGAAGTCCGACTCGTCGTCGTCAGCAAAGCCAGCTGGCTCGGGCACGTCGTCACCCGCCGGAGGCTCCTCCACGTCGAAGTCGGGCGGCAGCTCCTCCTGAGGCTGTGGACGACCGGCCCGGTGGACGTCGGCCCGGGCTAGCGTCACCGGGCATGTCGTCGTGGCCCCGCCCCGAACGCACCGCCGAGGTGCGACGCAGGACGTCGCGGCTGCTCACCCGTCATCGCCGTCCACTCGCTGCCGCGCTGACGATGGTGGCCGTCGGGCTCACCGTCTCCGCCGTGCGACCGCCGGGCCAGGCACACGAGGAGGTCGTCGTGGCCGCGCGCGACCTCGAGGCGGGCCGGCTCGTCACGCGAGCCGACGTCACCCTCGCGGCAGTGCTCGACGAGGGGCGCCCCGACGGCGTCGCCAACGACCCGCAACTGGTGGTCGGACACCGTCTGGCCGCACCGGTCCGCCGCGGAGAGCCACTGACCGACGTCCGGCTCGCCGATGCCCAGTCGCTGGCCGACGACGCGGGTGCGGGGCGGGTCGCCGTCCCTGTGCGGCTCGCCGACGGCGAGGTGGCCGCGCTGTTGGCTCCGGGGACCCTCGTCGACGTGGTCGCCGCCGACGGACACGGAGCGGCTCAGGTCGTGGCCGAGGCGGCGCGGGTGATCGCAGTGCCGGCACCCGAGGGCGACGTCTTCGACGGCGCCCTCGTCGTCGTGTCCACCACCGCCACGGAGGCAACCGCACTCGCGGCGGCAGCCGCGGCGGGCCCGCTGTCGGTCACGCTGCGCGGTTGATTCGCTAGCGTGGCTGGTCTCGGCCGACCACGAGCGGCCCCGATCGAAGGGCTTTCGACATGAAGGGCTTCGCGGAGTTCATCCGGAAGGGCAACCTGGTCCAGCTCGCTGTCGCGTTCGTCATGGGTGTCGCGTTCGCGGCGGTGGTGAACTCCTTCGTCAACAGTCTGATCTCACCTCTGCTCGGACTCTTTGGCGGCGTCGATCTCTCCAAAGAAGGCACGTGTCTGTCGACCTCGTGCGACCCCGTCGTGGACGCCACGACCGGCGCCGTCACGTCCGACGGCGTCTTCCTTGCCTGGGGATCCTTCCTCACGGCGCTCATCACCTTCGTCATCACTGCCGCAGTGCTGTACTTCTTCGTCGTCAAACCGTATGAGCGGTTGGAGAAGGTGTGGGCCAAGGAGGAGGCGGCCGGCCCGACCGAGGTCGAGCTGCTCACCGAGATCCGCGACGCTCTGAGCAACCGCGGCGCCTGAGCTCAGCCTCCGTGGTGCGGAGGCACCTCACGCCGCAGCCGCTCCAGGTCATCGTCAGTCTGCGTGGCGTGCCCTGAGAGGTCTTCGCCCCACCCGGTCTCATCCTCATCGGATGTAGTCGTCGGCAGGATGTCGCCGCCCTCTGGGCTCTCGCTCATGATCCTGACCGTACCGCCCGTTGACGGCTAGTGTTCGTCCCATGACTGCCGACGCCAGTGACTCGCCCCAAGCCAGTGCCGCACAGATCGCCGAGCTGCAAGCCGAGGTTGCGCGCCTTCAGGCCGAGGTCGATGCGACCCCCAAGCCACGTCACACCGGCTGGGTCAGGAGCACCGCGGTCGTCGTCCTGATGGCCCTCGGCTTCCTGCTCACCCCGATCTCGATCGCGGCCATCTGGACCCGCAACGAGGTGTTCGACACCGACACCTACGTAGAGACCGTCACCCCCCTTGCCGAGGACCCGGCCATCATCGACGCGGTGGCCGACGAGGTCACGACGGCCCTCCTGGCCCAGGTCGACGTCGAGCAGCTGCTGGAGGACGAGCTCCCACCCCGGCTGGCCTTCGCCGCCGGCCCGATCGCCTCCCAGGTGGAGAGCCAGACGAAGAACCTGGTGGTCAAGGTCCTGGAGACACCGCAGTTCCAGGAGGTCTGGGTCAAGGTCAACCAGGCAGCCCACGAGGCGCTGGTGAAGTTCCTCACCGCCGACGCACCCTCGGCCCTGAGCGTGCAGGACGGCCAGCTCGTGCTGGACCTCGGGCCGATCGTGGAGCAGGTGAAGACGCAGCTGGTCGCCCAGGGCGTGTCGCTGGCCTCGAACATTCCCGACGTGTCCACCAGCATCGTGCTTCCGGTGGCGAACGTGGATGCCATCGTGAAGGCCCGCAACGCGGCATCGGCGCTGCGCACGCTGTCCTATGTGCTCCCGCTGCTCGGTCTGCTGTGCTTCGGCCTCGCGGTGTTCCTCGCGCGCGACCGTCGCCGAGCAGTGATCTGGGTCGGCCTCCTGCTCGCCGCCGGAGCTCTTGTCTCCGGCATCGCGGTCAGTCTGGAGCGCTCCGCCTACCTGTCCGTGGCCAGGCTTCCGCAGGACGCCGCGGCCTCGGTCTTCGACACCCTGATCCGGTTCATGCGCAACGCGAACCGAGTGGTGTTCTTCGTCGGTCTCCTGCTGGCTGCTGTTGCCGCTTTCAGCGGTCCCTACGGCTGGGCGGTGAAGACCCGACGTCTGGTCGGAGGTGCCATCACCTCCGGGGGCGAGAAGACCGGCTTGGACACCGGGCCGGTCGGCGCCTGGTTCGACAAGCACCGCAAGGGCTGGGCGATCAGCCTCGCCGTCCTCTACGCGATCACCGTCGTGGTCTGGACCCGGCCCACGCCCGCCGTGCTGTTCTGGCTGCTCGTGGCCGCCCTGGTTCTCCTGGCGCTTGGCGTGTTCCTCGCTGCCACTGCGCCGGCTTCCGACGTCGAAGGCACCTGTCGAGGGCGAGGTCGCGGCCGACGCAGTGGTGGACCCCGCCACGAACGCGGAGGAGCTGGCGGAGTCCACCACAGACCGTTAGCGACCGGTCAGGAGTCGATGGCGTCGGTGATCTCGGTCTCGGACTTCTCCAGCGCCTTCTGGAGCTGGTCGTAGTCGTCCTTGTCGATGGCCTTGGAGATCCGCTTGTCGGCCTTCGCCAGTGCCTTCTCGATCCGGTCGAGGTACACGTCGTCGACGACGACCACCACGGCCGACGAGTTCGGGGGCAGGTACTCCTCGAGCTCGACGCCGAGCTTCTTCTCCTCGTGCTTCTTGGTGAGGTGCCCCCACACAGCACCGATACCGGCACCGACGGCGGTCGCCGCCAGCAGCGGAGGGGCGAACAGCCCGACGACGAGTCCGACACCCCCACCGAGGACGGCCCCGCCTCCGGTCTGCCCGCCGCCGTGCTCGACGACGTCGACCTTGCCGTCGGCGTCGCGGCTCACGACAACCGCGGCGACCACCTGGAGGTCGCTCCCCTCCGCGGACTTCAGGAGGTCGTAGTCCTGCTGGGCGGCAGCCTCGTCGGCGTAGGCGGCCACGTACAGGATCAGGTTCGGGTCAGTCATCGTCGGTCCTCTCACGGTTGCTCGGTGCGTCGTCCTGGCCGGCTGTCGCGCCGCGACGCGTCACGGCCAGCGTAGGCGGGTGGGTCACGGCCAGCGAGCCGGGCTCGAGCCCGAGCTCGGCCTCGGCCGACTGCACCGCCCAGCGCAGCGCGTCGTCACGGGCGACCAGGTCTCCGTGGGCCACGACCTGCAGGGCCAGACCGTCGAGCAGCGAGATGATCCGCCAGGCGACGGCGTCCGGGTCGCGACAGGTCATCATGCCGGCCCGTACGCCGTCGCGCACCAGGTCGGCCACCAGGGCCTGCCACGCCTCGTTGAGGCGACGGGACGTCCGCTGGAGCGCGGGCCTTCGGGCAGCCTCCGCCCAGGCGTCCAGCCAGAGCTGGACCGCCCAGTCCTCGTCGGCTCGGTGGTAGGACGCGAAGAACAGTGACAGCCGGGCGACCGGGTCGCCGTCCGCTCCGATCGCCCGCACCGTGCGGTCGAGGTCCCCCGACGCGACCCGGTCGAACGCCTCGGCCAGCAGGTCGTCCATCGACACCACGTAGTGGTGGATCAGCCCGCTGGAGGTGCCCATCTCGGCGGCGACGTCGCGCACGGTGGTGGCAGCGATTCCGCGCCGGACCATCACCCGCTGCGCGGCGTCGACGATCGCCTCGCGTCTCTCCTCCGGCGTCATCCGGGCCACGGGCTCACCGTAGGGACCCATTGCACACTTGTCCAACAACGCCTAGGGTGACCCCACCGACGGCCGGATCCACCACCGGGGAGCTCGTCCATGGTCAAGACCACGCCGTTCCACCCGCGTCTCGCGGAGCTCAACACCACCCAGCTGTGGCAGCACTGGGCCGGCTACCTGGCCGCCACGCAGTACGACATCGCGGCCAAGCACGAGTACTTCGGCGTCCGCAACGCCGTCGGCTTCTTCGACGCGTCTCCCCTGTACAAGTACGAGATCTCCGGTCGTGACGCCGAGCGGTTCCTCGGTGGACTGTTCGCCCGCGACATCCGGACCTGTCGACCGGGACGGGCCCAGTACACGATCTGGTGCGACGACGCCGGACACGTGCTCGAGGACGGCGTGGTGTTCCGCCACTCGGCCACGGACTTCCTGCTGACCGCCGCGGAGCCGAACCTGTCCTTCCTGCAGAACCAGATCGGGTCGTTGGAGGTTTCAGTCGCCGACGTCTCGGCCGACTACGCGATGCTCGCGGTTCAGGGTCCCCGCTCCCGAGCCGTGCTCGCCGACCTGGCACCCGAGGTCCTCGACCTCGGCTACTTCGGCCACGGGCAGGCCAAGGTGGCGGGGAGCGAGGTGACGGTCAGCCGCACCGGGTTCACCGGTGACCTCGGCTACGAGCTTCGGATCCCCGCCGGCGACGCACTGTCCGTGCTGGATGCCGTCATCGCCGCGGGAGAACCACACCGCATGCGCCCGTTCGGCGACCAGGCGCTCAACATCCTGCGGATCGAGGCCGGCCTTCCTCTGATCGGCGTGGAGTTCTCGTCCAGCCGCTACGCCTTCACCGAGCACGACCGGTTCACCCCCGACGAGCTCGGGTTCGGCTGGCTGCTCAAGGGCATCGACGACGTCACTCGCCCGTTCAGCGGCCGCCGGGCGATCCTCGCCGAGCGCGAGGCCGGAGCCTCCCGCTGGCAAACCGTGGGGCTTCGCGTCGACGCCCGCGCGTTCGACCGGCTCTACTTCGAGGCGGGGCTCATCCCACCCAGGGACGAACCCCCCGCCGCCTGGGAGACGATGCTGTACGACGACCAGGACGAGCGTGCCGGGTACGCCACGAGCTACACGTACTCACCCATGCTGCAGACACAGGTCGGCATCGCCCGGGTCCGCCCCGACCTCGCGGAGGTCGGTACGACCGTGCACGTCGAGCAGACCGTGAACCACACCTACACCTCGGTACCGGCCACGGTGACCCGGATGCCCTTCTTCAACCCCGAGCGAAAGACATCGATGCCATGACCGACACCCACCGCTACGACGCCATCGTCGTCGGAGGCGGACACAACGGCCTGGTCAACGGCGCCTACCTGGCCAAGTCCGGCCTGAAGACCCTGATCCTCGAGCAGCGCCACCTCGTGGGCGGTGCTGCCATCACCGAGGAGCTCTACCCGGGCTTCAGCTTCACGACGTTCTCGTACGCGCTGAGCCTGATCCGGCCCGAGGTCATTCGTGAGCTCGAGCTGGTCAAGTTCGGCTTCAACCCCATCTACATGCCGACGTCGTTCGCACCGATGGAGAACGGCGACTACCTGCTGCTCGGCCCGGACCGGGACGAGAACATCCGCGAGATCACCCGTCACTCACCACGCGACGCCGACGCGATGGACCGCTACGAGCACGACGTGGCTCGCGTTCTGCAGCTGATGTACCCCCTGTTCGACCGCATCCCGCCGAACATCTTCGGCAAGTCCGCCGAGGACGCCGCCGACGTCGCATGGCTGCTCGGACACCTGGGGTCGGCAGAGCCGAGGGTCGTCCATGACGCCGTGCGGCTGATCACCGGAAGCATCGCCGACTTCCTCGACGACTACTTCGAGAGCGAGATCCTCAAGGGCTACCTGGCTGCCTCGTCGACCACCGGCACCAAGGTTGGCCCCATGTCGGCCGGCTCCGGGTTCGTCTCGCTGATGATGATGATGGGCGAGCACGACGGACACCTGGGCTCGTGGTCCTTCCACAAGGGGGGCAACGGCGGCTTCACCCAGCTCCTCGGCCGAGCGGCTGAGGCGTTCGGCGCCGAGATCCGTCTGGAGTCCCACGTCGACCACGTGGTCACGGTGGACGGTCGCGCGACTGGGGTCGTCCTCCAGGACGGAACCGAGTTCTTCGCAGACGTGGTGGTCAGTGCCCTGGACCCACGCCAGACGTTCACCAAGCTGGTCGACCCCAGGGAGCTGCCCGGCGACCTGGTCGAGAGCATCGACCGCTTCCAGTTCAACGGCACCAGCGCCAAGGTGAACTTCGCACTCGACGGCGTCCCGCGCTACCCGGCACTCGGAGACCGCACCGACCAGTACCGCGGGTTCGTGAGCATCGCCCCGTCGATCGAGTACCTCGAGCGCGCGTACGACGCGTCGAAGTTCGGCTGGTACAGCGAACGGCCCTACCTCGACACGTGCTTCCAGTCCTTCCTCGACCCCGACATGGCGCCGCCCGGAAAGCACGTGATGTCGTGCTTCGTGCAGTACGCGCCGTACCACCTCAAGGGCAGCGACTGGGACACCGAGCGCAACAACCTCGGCGACACCGTCCAGGCCACCATCGAGTCCTTCTTCCCGGGCTTCGGAGAGCTGGTGCTGCACCGCGAGGTCGTCACCCCACTCGACATCGAGCGGGTGGTGGGGCTGTCCGAGGGCAACATCTACGCGGGCGACTTCCTGCTGCCGCAGATGTACTTCTTCCGGCCCGCTCCCGGCTGGAGCCAGTACCGGACCCCGATCGAGGGCTACTACCAGTGCGGTTCCGGGACACATCCCGGCGGCTGCGTCATGGGAGCCCCCGCGCGGCTGGCCAGCCAGCAGATCCTGAAGGACCTCGAGCCGAAGTCGCTGATCGCGGAGACTCACCGGGGCTCAGGCCCGGATAGACTCTTCGCGCCGACGCCCGCCAGGGTCGCGGCAGGGTCACTCTGGTCCCCCTCGGGGAGCACCGCCCGTCCCGCCCTCGTAGCTCAGGGGATAGAGCATCGGTTTCCTAAACCGTGTGTCGCGTGTTCGAATCACGCCGAGGGCACCACGTCTGACCCGCGAGGACCTCGAACGCCAGCAGTGCGATAACCCAAGTCTGGGGCCTGATGCTGGAGGTTCACCTCACAGCCGCTCACGCTCCTCGCTTGGCTGCTGGCCGCGCAGGCGCACCAGCGCGTCGCGGACGTGCGACTTGACAGTTCCCACGGAGATGCCGAGAGCCTCAGCCGTACCCACAGGTCGAATCCGTCTGCGTACGTCCAGTAGTCGACCAGCTTCGGCGCCGTGTCCGGCTCCCACGCCCATCCGTCTGCGTCGGTGCCTCCCGAAACGAGGCCGACCAGGTGGGTGGCATCGGTCCAGGTGAACCCCCCGCGGGTGCCGAACTCCGACAGGGGCGAGTAGCTCTCGCCGCTCACCAGGTTGTGGACGATCAGCTCTGCCGTCGGGGAGAGATAGGCCACCCTGCGGCCGTCGGCCAGCGTGTCCATGGGTGCCTCCAACCCGAAAGCCTCACTCATCAGTACGCGATGAGTGAGGCTTTCGGAGGGGTACGCCGCCACCGGCGAACCCCTACGCAAGATCACCCTCGACCCCAGCCGCGACGACCAGCCCACCTGGCCCACTCCACCCTGTGTCCCGGCGAGCCATGTCGAGTTCTCGTTGGTCTTGTCTGTCCTGTGTACTTCTCGTGTGCCGAGCAAGAGCGAGACGAGCCGGAGCTGGCAACCCGTCGGCATCGGGTCCACCGCTCTGCTTCACCCGGGGGCGTTAGTACTGGCCGCCCCGTCAGGTCAGTTCATCTGGAGAGCCCGATTTCCCCAAGTGAGTGGGGGTCTACCGGACCCCCACTCACTTGTTCGTCCGCTCGGACGAGGCGTGACTGCTACTTGATGGCTGCGCAGACGACCCACGGGCGCACGATGACTTCCCCGTTGTCGCTGTTGTTGAAGCCCTCGACCACCCAGGCGTTGGGAACGAAGGAGCCGTCCGGGTCGCCCTTGATGGCTTGGTAGATCTCGTCTCCGCCTTGGTACTGCGCAGGCCGCGACGTCACGATCTGGAGGTTGCGGAACGCCGCAGTACCTTCGTCGGCGCGGCTGAACCCGCCGCCGATCGCGGTCTTACCAGGTGCGCACTGGACCCAGGAAACCTGCAGAGTGGCACCACCGTCGCCTACCCACGTTGCCGTGGAGTTGTCCCCCTGCTGCAACTTGGTTGCACCGGGGTACGGTCCATCGGACTCCAGGTCCTTCAGTCCCCCGCTCTTGAGCGCTTGTTTCACGGTCGCGGTCAACTGTGCGTAGCCGACCGAACCCTTGTCGAGGTCGATCTGCTGGACATCCCCGTTGGCGATGTCCACCGAGTGCACTGCGCCGTTACGGATGTCGCTCGAGCCGATCGTGCCTGCGGCAACGGCGGAACCGACGCTTCCGAGAGTCGCCAACACCGTGGCGCCTGCCAGAACGGCACCAGTACGGCTGTGCAGGAATGCTCTGATCGTCATGGATTCACTCTCCCTCATTGTTGGCCGTCGACGTCCGACGGTCGAGGAACTGAGTTGCTTTCAGTCGATCGCGAGAATGGTCGGGCCGCCAGAGGCCGAGGTCCTGACTCGGGCGAGTCGACGTCAGGTCCAGGCGACCGAGCTCGATCGACGACCATGCGCATCGAGTCCGTGAGCTTCTGGCTGAACGCCGTGAGCCGTTGCCCGCTCAGGTCCAGCCGCCGTCCTGGGAGTTGGCGGTGGGGTTGAAGCAGGAGACGGCAAGGAACCCATGCGCGAGCCGCACGTGGTACTGATCGCGCCGGGCGCCATGAGCCGAGAGTCCATAGACCCTAGCGGTCGACGTGCGCACCGCATTGACTGGATTCATCCGGTGGGGTGAGGCGGATCTCCGGACAAGGGGGGCGGTGACGCGTTCTTGCCCCCGTTGGGCGAGTGCATCAGAGGTGCGTCATGAGACACAACAGCCCGTGGCTGTCCGCCTTGACTGCGGCATCGGCGGGAGTGCTGGTCGCGCTGGGGAGTGCGGGCGCGGCCTTTTCGGACGCGGCCGCGGTCGAGAGCATCGATCAGCCGAACATCCTGCTCATCAACCTCGACGACCTCAGGGGAGCAGGAACACTGCCGGTGATGCCTCACGTCCGGAGCTACTTCCAGGACAACGGCCGGACTTTCACCCAAAGCTTCGCGTCGACCCCGTTGTGCTCACCGTCGCGCGCGAGCCTGTTCACCGGACGCTACCCGCACAACCACGGCGTGACAGGAAATGGGCTCGACGCCGAGATCGCGGCGCTCGACCAGTCGGCGACCTTCCAGTCCTACCTGCATGCAGGCGGGTACAACACCGCCATGGCGGGCAAGTACATGAACACGGTTCCCTTGTCCCGCAGCCCTCAGTTCTGGGATCACTGGCTGTTCACGACCGGCGGCTACTCTGACATCTCCTACAACGATGACGGAACGGTCCATGCTCTTCCGGGCTACTACACCGACGTCCTCGGTGACCATGTCGTGGAGTACCTGAACGACTTCGAGCAACAGGATGACCAACCCTGGCTCATCTACGTCGCTCCACAGGCTCCGCACTCTCCGACCACGCCCTCGGCGCCGTATGCCAACGCAGCCGTACCCACGTGGAACTACCCGGCCAGCTTCAACGAGGCCGACATCGCCGACAAGCCGGCCAACGTACGTTGGCGCGGACTGTTGGACCCGGCGGCCGTCGAGCAGACTCGGAAGCAACAGCTGCGGACTCTGATGTCCGTCGACGACCTGGTCGGCCGGATCACCGACGAGATGGAACGACTCGGCGAAGACGGGCGAACGCTCGCGATCTTCACCTCGGACAACGGCTACCAGTGGGGAGAGCATCGCCTCGACGCAAAGCGCTTCCCCTACACCGACGGCGAGTCGGTCCCACTCCTCATGCGGTGGCCGGGTCACGTCACTCCTGGGGAGCGTCGACCCACGACTGGTGAGCAATGTCGACCTACTCCCCACGCTCCTTCAGGCATCGGGCATCTCACCCCAGCTGAAGTACCCGCTGGACGGCATCTCGCTGCTGTCCGACAGCACCCGGTCGGATGTGCTGCTGGAGTATGGACGCAGCCTTGACTCCCCTCTCCCGCCTTGGGCGTCGATTCGGACGGACAACGAGCAGTTCACCGAGTGGTACGACGCGACCACCGGGGCACTCACCGAGCGGGAGTACTACGACCTCTCCAGTGACCCACTCCAGCTGGTCAACCTGCTGCGCGACGGGACGACGGCCAACGACCCGAACGTCGCCTCCTGGAGCGCTCGCCTGGCAGACCTGCGTGGCTGTGTCGGGCAGGAGTGTGTGGTGCTCGACACGCAGGTGAATGCGCCTCCCACGGCTCAGATGGCGGTGCCCACGTGCACGGCGCTCGCGTGCACCTTCTCAGCTGCGGCCTCCAGTGACAGCGATGGAACCATCGTCGGCTACCGCTGGGAGTTCGGTGACGGCGGGACTGCGTCGGGTGCCACAGCAACGCATACCTACGTCACCTCTGGTACCTACCCGGTCACAGTGACGGTGACCGACGATGACGGTGCCAGCAGCTTCGGCCTCGCGCTCAGTGTCGGTGTCGGACTCCACGGCGACGCTCTCGTACCGCGGCTGGGGCATCCGCAACGAACAACACGAAGAGACTGGTGGTCACGGTCCCTTCTGCGGTCCGTGCTGGCGACGCACTTCTCCTCTTCGTGTCGGCGAACCGGACCGATGTCACGCCGACCGTGCCCACGGGCTGGACCAAGTTGAACCACGTGACGGACGCGACGATGCAGTCCGACGTCTGGTGGCGCGTCGCGAGCTCGAGCGACGCGGGAGCTGCTGTCCCCGTCACTGCGAGCCTGATCACGAAGATGGATGCCCAGATCCTCGCCTATGCGGGCACCAGATCACCCCCGGTGCTCGTGCACTCCGCCGGCCGCCGAAACCGGCTCCACGGCAGCACACCGGACACCCACGGTGTCGGTACCGACGTCAGGACGCCTGGGTGGTCTCGTACTGGGCTGACAAGACCCAGACGGCGAGTGGGTGGACGGCTCCGGCAGGCGTCGTGCGCCGGGTCCAGTCCGTCGGCTCCGGCGGAGGTCGGATCACGTCCATGTCCGCAGACAGCGGGTCCCCGGTGCCGGCCGGCACCTCCGGCGGGCTCATCGGCACCTCCTCGGCGTCCAGCAACATGGCGACGATGTGGACGATCGCGCTAGCCCCCGGGCCCAGCACGCCCGCCGACCTGGCGGTTCATCGACGACGCCTCCCGGACAGGCATCTTCGAGGTCAACGAGTCCTGGGAGGCCGAGCCGGTCGACTACGACCGCGACGGGGACATGGACCTCTGGATCGGCTTCCACGACCAGGGCGGCAAGCTGTGGAGCAACGACGGTGATGGGACGTTCTCGCGGGTCGCGGCGTCTGCGTGGCCGAAGGTGAACGCGTCCGGCAGCATTCCCGACCGACACGACTGTGCCTGGGCCGACGTGAACGGTGACGGACGTATGGATGCGTACTGCTCCTCCGGCCGTGGCTCCAACAACCCGGTCAAGTACAACCGGGAGAACGAGCTGTGGCTTCAGCTCACCCCAGGCACCTTCACCGAGGTCGGCAAGCAGTGGGGAGTCGGGGAGCTGTGCGGGCGCAGCCACTACGTGGCGTTCCTCGACGCCAACGGTGATCCCTACCCCGACCTCTACGTCGGGAACGCCCCACCCCGTGACGACCCGGCCGACCCGTGCAACGACCCGGCCAACCAGCTGCCCACTGAGGAGAGCAAGCTCTTCATCAACCAGGCGGGCAAGGCCCTGGTGCCCACCACGACGATGGGGATTGGCGGCTACAGCGGCGTGCGTTGCGCAGAGGTCGTGGACTACAACGGCGACGGCTGGGACGACCTACTGGCCTGCGGAGACCCAGCCACCTACCTCTACGAGAACGAAGGTGGGACAGGCTTCCAGAACGTCGCGGCCACCCAGGGGTTTGGTGCGGTAGCCACGGATGCGTCGATGGGTGACCTCGACGGTGACGGGGACCTGGACCTGGTGACGATCGTCTGGAGCCGAGTGTCCTACCGGTTGAACGACGGTGGGGTGTTTGGCCCGGCCGTCACGATCGGCTCTCTGGCGTCCGGCGGTGGTCGGGCCGTCGACGTGGGAGACGCGGATGGAGATGGAGACCTGGACGTCTACGCCGTACTGGCCAACGCCTCACTCATGACCAACCCCGATGACCTCCTGTTCCTCAACCGCCAGCTGAGTTTCACGCCGATGAGTGCACCCGCCACCGCGGGTGTCGGCGATGCCGTGACGGCGATGGACGCCAACGAGGACGGGACGGCCGAGTTCGTCGTGCTGAACGGGCTCGAGGGCACCGGGCCGGTCCAGGTCCTCCGACTGGTGCGCAACTGAGCCTCGGCAGGCAGGCCAACCGCTGCGCAAAGTGGTCAAGTGCTCACGCTGCGTGATTACGGTGGGTGCAGCCTCCCGCACTGGCCGATGAGCTCACGAGAGTCCCGGTTCTCGCCTACGTTGACACCAGCGTCACCACCTGCGGCCATGTGGCCCTCAGGTGTACGACGTCCACTTTCGGGAAGGACGACCATGAGGGCACCGGCGGTGGCTGCGGGACTCGGCGTAGTGGTGTGCCTGGCAGCAGTGCCGATGGGGGCAGCAGGTGCCGCGACACCGCATCGCACAGCAGCGGGCGTGCGGGCGACGACGGTCGAGGCCTCGTACCAGATGAACGAACCGAGTGGTGCGACGACCATGACCGACAGCAGCGGTCACGGGCTGAACGGGCGCATCGACCAGGACGGGCTCAACACCGGCTTCACGTTCGGTGGAGCGATCGGCTACCAGTGGCCACGGCGCAACCCGACCGCGCCACCAGCCTCGCCAGAACGTGTCATCCAGGTCGCCGACCACCCCCACCTCGACCCTGGATCCGACACGTTCACGGTGGAGATTCGGTACCGAACCAAGGAGAAGTTCGGGAACATCATTCAGAAGGGTCAGTCCACGACTGTCGGCGGACAGTGGAAGATCCAGAACCCCGGAGGTATGCCCTCGTGCCTGTTCAAGGGCTCGTTGCGGCGAGTGGCGACGCGCGTCACTGCCCCGATCAATGACAACACCTGGCATACGCTCACCTGCGTGCGGACCTCGACTGAGGTGACGGCCTATGTCGATGGCGTGTTCAACAATCGCCAACGAGGTAACACGGGAAGCATCGACAACAGACTTCCCATGACAGTCGGTGGCAAGCTGTTCTGCGACCAGATCACGGTCACATGCGACTACTACTCCGGCGAGATCGACTACGTGAAGATCACCAGGGGCTAGTGGGTCTCGTTGGCTGACGCGGCTAGGGGTGTCTCACTCTCCAGATGCTGGAGTAGCGGCCCTCACTTCCGATGAGGACCGTCCTTGGCCGGGAGTCCCGCGTGATCGACTCGCCCTTGATCGGCAATGGGAACCGGAACGGTGTGGCGCCCATGCGGCGGTAGAGCCAGCCACCTTCGTATCCACGCAGGATGAAGCGTTGGTGGTCGAGGAAGACGCCATCTGCCATACCGGCCGGGGCCCGACCGATCCTTCGCAGGGTGTTGACTCGCTTCGTGGACGGGAACCTCGGCGCGACGTAGAAGCCGCCAGATACCTTCTTCCCCTTGGTCACGATGTAGATGCGCATCGAGCCTGGCTTCACCATCAGCGTCTCGGCATTGTGGGCGCCGTCGGGGTACTTGAACTCGAACGACTTCGGCTTGAGGAGGCGGCGTGACGCTGCCGGCCGTGGCTCCCGGACTCGATGAACGAAGATGCTGGAGCGCTTCTGCCCGTTGTCTCCGATGTCTCCAACGAAGAGGTAGTTCACGCCACGGTGTCTGGCGCTCGCCATCCCCTCCCAGTCGAGGTGTGACGACTTGGCCAACTCATACCGTGCCACTGTTCTGCCTGTCCGCCCTAGGGCGAAGATCGTCGACCCGCCACCGCTGTCGTTGTGAGTCCAAAGGCGCCCTGCGCGATAGCCACTACGTGCCAGACCGCTTGACTCGACGATGGAGGGGTCCTTGATCGTCCGCTCCACACTCGAGCCGGCCATCGACGCTTCAGCGACTGCAGGACTTGCCGGCGTTGCGCCGGCACCGGTTATCGCGAAGGTGTAGGCAAGCCCGAACCCCACCACGGCGCTCCATGACCTGTGAGTCCCGCATGACAAGCGTGATGCACGCGATCCTTCAGTTCGCACCGCTAGTTCCCTCCGTGGATTCTGCCCGAACTATCTCGTGGTCTCACCCGGCCGCAAGACGTTTCTCAGATGTGCTGGCGGCGGTGCTGAAACAGCAGCACGAGACCATATCGTCATTGCTGGCTCACATCGAGTCGGCCGACTCGCAGCTGCACCACGCACCCTGACTGCACGGCTGTGTACGCTTTCGTCCCACGCGTCACATCGCAGGACGAGTCGGACATTTCAGGCCATTCGTCGCGTACTCCCACATACACGTTGTGGTGCAACTCACTTTGCGGTGAAACGGTTCTCGATCTTCGACGTGTCGATTTGCGAAGCGCCGTCAGGGTTTGTTTCACTGCTGCGAGCGGGTGACGGGTAAGAGACCTGTCGTACTGATGACATCGTGTGATGCCCCGCTTGCGGACAGAAGCGTTCGCTCGAAACAGCCGGAACCAACAACCGGAGTGTTGATGTTTGGCCAAGCCAAGAAAAGTGTCGTTGTCGTCGCCGTCACCAGCGCGCTCGCAGTGTCGAGCTTCGCCTACGGCAGTCTCACCTCAAAGTCGTCTCTGGCAGACACAGCCGTGGACCGCACAGTCGGGGTGGTTGCGCAGCAAGACGGCGTCGTCACTTCGAACAAGCCCGACCTCAACCAGGCGTCCGACTCAGGGCTCGTCGCTCAGAACCAGAGCGGCGTGCGCAAGGTCAGCTACCTGCAGTTCCGGGTCACCAAGCAAGACCTTGGAACCAGCAAGCTGGTTGGTGCCAAGGTCTTGCTCACCCCGCGAGCGGCGATCAACGCGACGATCTCGCTGAAGGCGGTCAAAGACAGCAGCTGGACCGAGAACAGGCTCACCTTCAGATCAGCGCCAGCGGTCGGCGCCACCCTCGGCGAAGTGAGCACCGGACCGGTAGGCACGCGCTGGATCGATGTGAGCTCCGTGGTCACCGGAGTCGGCACATACTCGTTCGCCCTCACCGCGACAGCGGGGAGCGCAACCTTCTCATCGAGCGAGACGACGAAGGCCCCCACACTGCTCCTGCGCCTGCAGGACAAGGCCGCCGGCGGACCGACAAAGACGCCGACGCCGACTCAGACCGGCAAACCCGACCCCACGCCCAAGCCGACCACCGACCCCCGAGGCTGCAAGAAGCGATTCCCCGGCGACCCATGCGCCGGAACCATGTACTACGGCGCCTCCATCGAGGGCGGGAACATCAGCAAGCTGGAGGCTCAGGTCGGCAGGAAGGTGTCCGTGCACCGGATCTACATGACGCCGCAGCAGAAGGCGGCAGCGTTCGCTTCGCAAGCATCGGCGGCCGACCCGAGGCGGGCCGACTCCCCCTGATGTCGACGCAAGGTTCCAGGCAGTTGGGCATCCGTCGCAGCCGGCAAGCAAGACGCTTGGCTGATCGACCGCATCAAGGCTCTGGCCAACAGTGAACGGTCCGGTGTGGCTCGCACTGCACCATGAGCCACGCGGGGACGGTGTCGCCTCCGACTGGGTTGACATGCAGCAGCACGCTCGCAAGCTCATCGACAAGTACTCCAGCAACATCGCTCTCGTCGGGATCCTCAATGGCTGGGACTTCCTGCAGCGGGGCGGGTCGCCCCGAAGCCTTCCGCATGCCTGTTGGCACGGGGTCGACATCATGGGATTCGACAGCTACAACCCGTGGGCTGCTGGCAACGGTCAGGCCTGGAAGTCGGTTCCGGAGACCATGTCGCCAGGGCTGACGATCCAGAGCTGGGGTTACCCCACGCTGGTTGCCGAGACGGGTCTCCATGTGGACAGCGCGAACCCGGGGCGGGCAGCCGACTTGGCTGCGTGACCAGTACAACTACGGGCTCGCGCACGACTTCCTGGCCATCTCCTACTTCCACTCATCCAAGGGCTCGTGGGACGGCAGCTGGGCATTGAGCGGCGAACGGCTCACTGCCTTCGGCCAGAACCTTGCCAAGGGCACGACGGCTCGCCTCGGCTGAGGGTCGCACCTTCATACGGGACGAGGCCTTTCCCGCTGCTTGTCACCAGGGTGCGTCTCGTCCTGCTGCGGCCCACGATCGGCTCGGGGTGCCTTATCGCCGGTGCAGAACGCTGGTCAAGGCACTCAGCTGGAGCGCCTCGCGACCCCACCACAGTGCCGCAAGGTAGGCGAACCCACCGACGAGGACTGCACCGAGCACCGCTCCGAATGGCGCGCCGGCCAGACGCAGAGCCGTCGGGCACGACACCAAGACACAAGACCGCACTGAGCGCCACCCAGGCCGATGCGCGCCCGAACGGTGACATCCCCAGCATCCGGTTGATCATGGTGAGTGGAAGCGCGTTGCGAATGAGGATGGCGATCGCCCAGGAGATCGCTGCACCAATGATTCCGATCCTGGGGATCAGAAGGAGGTTCAGGCCGACGTTCACCACCAACGCGATCCCGGTGTTGAGCAGGCTCAACCAGCTGCGACCGGCCATGAGAAGCACGGTGTCGACCGACCCACACGCGGTGGCCACCAGCATGGCCAGCGACCAGGATGACGACGACTGGTGCGGCTTCGGCATAGGAGGGCCTGAAGAGGACCATCAGGATCCACGGCGCCAGGACTGCACTGATGATGTAGACCGGCCAGGCCAGCACCATGCCCCATGCCGTCGTCGTTCGGTAGACGTCCTGCGCAGCGTCGTGCTCCCCCCGGGCCAACACCGCACTCATCTGCGGCGCAAGGGCCAGCTGGAGCGCTTGAACCGCGAGCTGGCCGAAGACCACGAATCGGGTGGCTGCTACATAGAGTGCGACTTGTCCAAAGTCGTTGGCCAGCAGACCAACGAGCAGGATGTCCGAACGCTTGAGCAGGGTCTGTGCGATGGTGGCCAACCCGCGCGGTGCCGTGTACCTCCAGAACTGAGACGCCACGTCGGGGTCTGCCGCCCCGTCTCCCCGACCCTTGGCCCTAGCCGCCTCACGTGACCTGCGGATCAGAACGATGAGCCAGGTCCCAGCCACCACCAGCGCGAACGGGTAGGGGATGGCCCACATGAGGACGAAGCCCACCGACCCCAGCCCGACGGCACCGGCCAGGAGCACGAGGCCCAGCTGCGTGAGGTCACGGCCCACTGAGTCCACCAGGACCGTCGGACGCATCGTGCGAAAGGCCCGAGTCGAGGCCAGGGCGAGGCTGTAGATCGCCGCGATCGGAAGGAACACCGCCAGCACCATCAGCTGCTTCGAGATGTCGTCGGGGTACTCGGAGTCGAACAGCCCAGCCACCATCGGGGCGGTCCCGATCGCCGCCACGGCCACGACGATCGACAGACCGAGCACCGGCACGAAGGCTGCCCGCAAGGTGGCCGTCACGTTGTGCTCGGCACCCGTGGCGACATGGCTGGGCAGCCAACGCACCAGTCCCACATCGGCGCCGAACTGCACGATCGTCATCGTGAGGAGGAAGAGGGTGGTCGTGGTGAAGACAGTCCCGGCCTGCTCCTTGTCGAAGCGCCAAGTGACGACCATCACCAGGAGGACTCCGGCGATCGCGCTGACCGCCGCACCCAGCCATGCTCAGGCCACCCGAGCGAGCGATCCGACGGATGTGGTCCGGAGACTCGCTCACTCGTCGCCCATTCTCGGGCCGAGCCTGAGCCGACGTGCCCCCACCCTTGGTGACATCACTACTCCCTCGTCGTCCTGAGGTCGTCAACTGGCTCGCCGATCTGGGTTGTCATCGGGTCTGGGCCGCCACGCTACTCAGGCCGAGACGCCGGTCAGAGCCAGATCCCCTCGGGACCACCCGACGGGAGCAACGAGCTGACGACCGCAGCGGCGGACAGCGGGTCTGCCCTCGCGGCCAAGCCCGGCCCGTCACCCCACGTCCGCTGGGCGAAGTCGATCGCCCAAAGGGCCCGAGGATGCCGGGGCAGCCTTCGTCTCGCCGCTGGTCATCCGCAGGAATCGAGGCTGATCTCCAGCAGGTACACGAGCAGGCACCAGACGGGTTCCGGTGACGCGGCTCCACCGTCCCATCTGCTCGCAGCAGGGCGGGCACTTCCCGACCACGCGCTCTTCCTCCGCCCGCCGAGTGGTCTTCTGTCCATGCCGACCCGCTGAGCACGGAAGTGCACCGCGTCGAATCCCACAGGGACGCTCCGAAGCAAACGTTCCCAGTCCCACAGCTGCACCCGTCCGTCTCGGTAGCCCATGTTCCAGGGCGCCCAGTCCCCGTGCCAGCTGCCGAACTCGACCTCGCAGTCACCCCACCGGTCGGACCCGTCCGGCCAGCCCGCGCGTCAGTCTGCTCCTGCTTCGGACAGTCCCGGTTGCGCCGCCGACGTCCTCAGGGCACCCAGTAGGTGCTGGCGGCCAGTCGTTCGGTGGCTCGTCCCGCCGCATGCGGGCCAGCTCGGCCATCGCCTGCAACGGCATCGCCGCCTCGCGGCGCTCCTGGCTCGAGCCCATCGGCGACAAGACCAGCAGGTCGAGGTCGTTGAAGGCCCCGCGATGCAGTACGTCGGGGATGTCGATGGTCCTCAGGCCGGCCGCCTGCACGACGTCGAGGTTGGCCTGCCTCGGTCCGCACCAGCTGCTCGCGTGAAGTTCGCTGACGCCCGACCTTGGCGAACCCCAGGTCGTGCCGGCATCCGCGAACAGCTGGAGAACCGGCTTTCGGTTGGGTCGCGGGGTGCCGAGGATCAGGCCCAGTGCGTGGACCCCGCAGACGGCTTCGTCAAGGCACGCCTGGACTGAGGGGTTTCGGCGCTCCCCTCCCACGCGGGGTCGAGCGCCACACGAATCCTCGGCACGGGGAGGCGTTCGAGTGCCCCGGACCGGACGCCCCAGGCCAGTGACGCACGCCCGGCCCGAGGTCCGAACCGGTTCCCGTGTCGCTGGAGCATCCGGGATGCCTGCGGAATTGGGTAGGGACCAGCAGGGTCGGACGTCTGGGGTTCGGGAGGAGCAGCCACTCCGCGACGACGCTCCGTGGCGAGGGGGATGCCCGCTGCTTGGTTACCTGGATGACCGCCGGCTCCGGCCAGAGCCGCGACACCACTCCCCGGGCGTAGACGACGTGCTCGGAGTCCAGCGACAGACGCCATAGCCATCCTTTCGGCATCGAGTCGGCCATGAACTGGCCGTGGCCCGGCCCCGGCGACTTCATGTGGCTAGGGCAGACGGGTGATGCCCATGGTAGTCGTGAGGCACGACCGTCACGCTTGGCTACGATGACGGTCCGTTACCAGTTGGGGGGGTAGATCACTGTGATGCCTGATTCGAGAGGGGCATCGGAAGCCAGCAGCGCGCGGGCCGAGCGCCCAACGGTGCTGTACATCGTGGGCGCCGGCCGGTCCGGAAGCACGGTCTTCGAGCGCCTGCTCGGCGGATTTCCCGGCTTCGTCAACGTCGGTGAGCTTGTTGAGGTGTTCCGCCAGATCGCACCGAACAACGAGCGGTGTGGTTGTGGCGCCCTGTTCTCTGAGTGCCCGTTCTGGCAAGCCGTCGGCGAGCGCTCCTTCGACGGCTGGTCGAGCGAACTGGTTCAGCGCAATGCTGCGCTTCAGCGGAACGTGGCGCGCCAGCGGTTCCTGGCCACAGGTAGCGAACCCCCGGCTTGCCAACACCGCGTTCCGAGATCAGCTGCGGGAGTACTGCGACACTCAGTACGAGCTGTATCGGGCGATCCAGCTGGAGTCCAAGGCGGACGTCATCGTGGACGCGAGCAAGGCGATTGCACCATTGATCGCACTTCGCAACGAGCCGCGCATAGACCTGCGGGTACTGCACCTGGTGCGCGACGTGCGCGGGGTGTCCTACTCGTGGGCGAAGTCCAACGTGCGCCGACCGCACGCCACCGACCAGGGGCGCGAGACAATGGCCAGCTTCTCGGTGTGGCGCACCGCAGCCCGATGGACACGGATGGAGGCGCAGTCCGCCGTTGCGGGCGCTCTCATCAAGCCCTCCGCCACGGTGCGCTATGAGGACCTCGTGACCGCCTCGGAGGCGACGACTTACGGAGCGCTCCGCGAACTCGGGCTCGAGCACTTCATCGGCCAGGCCAACCACCTCCACGGGCAGGTGGCTCTGCTGCCCTCGAGTCATGGGATCAGCGGCAACCCGTCGCGCTTCACGACAGGTGAGGTGACCCTACGCGCCGATGAGGAGTGGCGCAGTGCCCTCAGCCGACGTGACCGGCTGACCGCCACGGCGCTCGGCATGCCGGCTCTGCTCGGCCATGGCTACCTCAGGCGGGCCGACTCTCGTTGACTCGGGCCCGCGACGACCACCGAGCAACGACGAAAGCAGCTGCAGCTCCGAATGCAGCACCTCCGAGGACCAGGCTGATCTTCATCGTCCGCCGCGAAGCACGCACGGTCCGGACACCGATGAGGTCGCCCGGGTCGAGCGTCGCACCTTGAAGTGTGGCTCGCTGACCGCGCAGGACGACGAGGTGTTGGCTCAAGACTCTCTGGATCGCCGGGTCCGTCGCCTTGGCGACCTCCGCCTCGGCCCTTTCGATACTCGAGCGAACCACCGCCAGCTGTTCGTCTCGAGTCGAGGCAGCCCGGTCCAGCCGTCGATCGAGGGTGGACGCGGCAAGTGTTGTGGCGAGTTCCTCGGACACGTCAGCTGACTCAGCCCGGACTGAGATCAGAACGATCTCCGAGCTCTCCGCAACCGAAACGGCGACCTTGCCACGCAAGATATCCACGTCCGTCGGGCCCGCACCAGACGCTGCGACACTCTCGAGAACCCTGTCCGAGCGAACCAACTGGGCCTCAGTGTGCAGACTGACGAGCGAGTCGGTCGAGTTCACGGAGAAGGAATTGCCGACGAGCGGAAGAATGACGACCGATGCAGTGGAGACGAAGCCCGCGGACCGCGTGGTGCCGACCCACCACCCAGCTGTCGCTCCGGCCAACGCCCCTACGAGCGTTAATGCGGCAACCACCTTCAGTCGCCTCGTCCGCGATCGCCCACCGGACGGGCCACCAGCCGAGTTACGCCTCATGTGGCCTGCCCAACTGGCTGACGTTGGGGTCGGGCGCGCCGCTCGCCACGGCGTCGCGCACCTACCGCTCCGAACAGAAGGACGGTCAGGACCCCGAGGGCGGCCCCGCTGGCAACGGGGACCTCCCGCTCCCCGCGGTATCCAACGGCAGTCAATCGCGCATTCTCGAGAATCTCACCCGCGGCAGCGAGGCGCACCCGCTTGGCGACGGCCGCTTGACGTCGAAGCTCCAAAGACCAAAGGTCCGCCTCTGACGCCTCTGTGACCGCTCCCACCGACGCAGCGCCGACGCCAATCTGTCGATCAGTCACACGGTCCAGGTAGTCACGCACAGGTGCGATGATGAGGCGTTCACGCTCCACCAAGAAGGCTTCCGCCGCCACTTGCGCGCCTCGTACCGCTGCGCTCGCGCTGTCAGCCGTGTAACGTAATGGTCATCACGCGTGTCAGGGGACGCGCCGAAACCGTCAAGTGCTCACGCACCTGAGAAGGCGAGCGGTCCCCCTCTCGGGCGACGGAGTCCACGACTGGGTCGGAAGCCACGATGAGCGCATCGGTATCGACGCTGACGTCCTGCCCTCGCGGTCCATCCTCGGCGAGACTCACCTGCGGGGATGCCTCGCTCAGCTCAATCGCCGCCGTTGCCTTGTAGGTCTTCGGGGTCGCCACGACCCAAGCGACTCCGACCAACATGCCGCAAAGGGCACCGATGACGAGCCGCCTCCACATTCGTGGCGCGCGTATCGCATGCGAAGATCGGATCTGAAGGACCTACTACGATGGGCGCTTGGTACATGCTGACGGCTCACCGCTGCCAACTGGGAGCACGACCGAGGTACTCGCGCCAAGCGCTCGTCGTGATCTCGGAAGGCGCTCGTCGAGGAACCGCTGGGCTCCCGAGGGGATCTCGGCTCCCGGGCGCGCATTCCATCGGTCGAAGCGCTTCGGGACGTGCGGGCGAAGCCCCAAGAAGTCGAGGATCCGACGGTACTCGACCTCCGGCTCGGAGAAGAACGACTCGCTCTCGACCACGCAAGAGTCGCTCTCGCCCAACCGCATCGGCCAGTCGGCGCAAGCTGCTCGTCGTACTGGCCCCGCCTTCGGTAGGCGTGGTGGCGGTAGCTGTCGCTCTGGTACGAGTGGTCCGCCAGCATCCGCTCGAGCTCGGGCTGGACTCGCTCGTCCTCAAGAGCAAGGGCGCGCTCGAACGACTCCGTCTCGAAGCCGCGCGCGTACTCATGCCGGTATGCGGAGTAGGCACGTTCGATCGGGTCTCTGACGAGAACCAGGACCTTGACCTCGGCAGATCGCGTCCGATCCGCTCAGCGGCCAGCGGATGGAACATGTAGTAGCCGCTGGCATCGAAGGTCGACTGGGGGCTCGCCCGAACCCCGCGTGCGAAGCGACGCAGTGCCTCGAAGGGGAAAGTGCCCTCGGTACCACGACATCCCCTTGTCGTAGTTCACGTCGAAGTAGTTCACTCCCTTGTGAAACGCGGCCGAAAGCACGGCAGGATGCGTCAGCAGCGCTCGATAGAGACTCGTCGTGCCGCATCGCTGTGCCCCCGCCACGATGAACGACGGAGCCATCCTCGAGCGACGACGTCATCTCGCCGACGGGGACGTAGATGCGTCGCCCGAGCTGCTTGATGTCCGTGCAGGTGCTCGTTGCTTGAGTGTGGCCACGTCGAGTCCTCAAGAGTGTGGCTCGGCCGAGCAGATGGGATTGTCGGTCGTCGTCTTCGAGCCGCTGTCGGTTCATGAGCCCGATGGCCAGCATGAGAATGAAAAGTGGAGACTCAAGCGAGTCGTAGACGATGAAGAAGAAGAAGGACATCGTGAGCACCATGCAGCCAGCCACCGAGACCGGATCCCGTCTCCGAACATGCTTCAGCGAACTGGATGGCCATGAACGTGTAGAAGAGAGCCGTTCCGACGAAGCCCGTGGTGAACACGAGGCGCCACAGGAATCCCTGCGTCCCCAGCGGCGGCGCGGCGCACTGATGGCAGTCGGGTGTCTCCCCACCCGCGATCGAGTCGAAGCTCCCCTGAACCTGACGGGTCGAACCGAATCCGAGAAGGGGTGACCCCTCCCACGTGGACCGATCACCGTCTCGGCCACCGTTGTGCGACGAGCATTGCTGTGCGGCGTCTCGAGTCGCAGTTGAATCGTGTCGACCAGAGGGGTCGTCATGACGACCACGACGGCGACTCCGACGCAGACGAGATGGCCAGCAGGACGCGGTAGTGCACCGCCACGGACCAGGTTGGACGACCGCGTAGACGAGCAAGACCCCCAGACCGAGCCACAGACCCCGATTCAGCGACAGGACCACGGGCACCATGGCCACTGCGATGCACGAACGGCACGGCGACGCCGCTTCCATCGCCGCGCACTCGTACCCCACGCGAAGACAAAGAAGGGCAGGAGCAGAGCGAAGTTGTTGCCCCATGCGTTGGGGTAGGCATAGGGCGCATTCGGACGCGGCTGCTCATACCCAAGGAAGTCACTCTGGGTGGCCAGAGAAGGGTGGATCATCGTGTGGATGAACCCTTCACCCTGGGCGCCCGGGAACGATCATCTCCATCGGAGAGGTGAACTCGAAGGTGGGAAACAGGACTCCAAGCAGCCCGCCAGCAGCAACGACCAGGAACAAGACGGCGAGCCACTCGGCCACGGTGCGGGCGGACAGCACATGCGACGGGAAGCTGAGGGGGTAGATCATGGCGACAGTGACCGAGAGGTACCACAGCCCCCAGAACACGAAGCCGACGAGACGCCCAGGCCCTCCGCCGTCCACCGAGCCAGGAGCGTGTGCCCACAGCACGAGCACTCCCGCCCCGACCCAGATCAGGAACAACAGCCAGACGCCGAACGCCGCGGGTGGGCGAAGGCGCGCCGCGCCGCACAATCTGCACCGGCCATGACCAGCAGCAGGCCACGAAGATAGACGACGGGGCCGACGCCCAAGCGCCCACCAGACGGGCACGCCCGAGCAAGCAGCACCTTCAGCGGCCAGCCCGGCCCCAGCCAACGCAGACAGTCGGGAGCCCTGCGGTTGGGGGCGATCGACGACGAGCGTGACCGGCTCGGCCAGCGACACTACGCCCCCGCGTCGTCGACTGACGCTGACCCGACCAGCGACCATCCCCAACGCTGGGCGAGACCGAGCCCGTACGTCGCGTCGAGCCTCGCGACCTCGTCCGCCAAGGCTTCATGGACCGCTGCACGCTCGACCTCCGACATGACCGGCTTGTCGTCGGCGAGGGTCCGGTAGAGCAGCTTCTGGACTGTGGTCGAGCGCTTGACCCGGCCCACGAGGTTGGCTCCGTCCCGCTCGCGGACGACGTCCGCCGCTCGCCGAGCCCAGCGCGCCAGCAGAGGCCGAGCGGGCGCTCCCGGCCGGCAGCCGGGCCTGCAGCAGCTCGTCGCTGAGCGTCATCGGGTCGATCTCGAGCCACACCAGGAGCGCGTCGATGAACGCCTGCGGGTCGGCGACCAGGTCGTCGAAGACGGCGACGTAGAGCTGGTCCTTCCCGAACCGGTCGACGAACCGCTCGATCCCAGTGGCGTACCGGCCATGCTCGATCAGCTCGGGTCGACCTTCGAGCGCCTCCAGGAACGTGCCCGGCGTCTGCCCCTGCTTGAGCATGTACAGGTAGGACGAGAACGCCCGGTCGGCCGGATCGCGCAACGTGACCATGAACCGGGCAGTCCCCAGGGACTCCTCGATCCGAGCCGGGGCCTCAGAGCAGAACAGGTAGTCCTGGCAGACCTCGCCGACGACGCGCTGCGTGGGCGTGGCGTCGGAGAACTGCGAGAGGTACCACGAGAGGCCACGGTCGTAGTAGCGGTCGAAGAAGTAGAGGTCCTTGGCCACCGGCATGAAGACCTGCGGGTGGGTCAGCAGGCACTCGTGCAGCCACGATGATCCGGCCTTGTCCGGGCCGATGTAGATGAAGTTCGGCGTCGTTGGGCCGCCTACGGCATGGTCACGAGAGGCCACGACCCACCACCCTTGCGCCTCGCAGGAGAACCCTTGGATCGGTGTGGAAGGTCACCTGGAACAGGGCCAGACCAGCCTGCGGTGCCAGGGGCCAGAGCACGAGCGACTGCTTGATCAGCGACAGTGCCTCAGCCCGCTCACCCAGGTTGGCCCGGGCGAACGCGATCTGTCCGAGGATGCGTGCATGACCTCGTCGGGACCGGGTGATCTCGGGGTGCTGGGCCAGCAGGTACTCCAGGGCCTCGGCGATCACCTCCGACCGCTCGCGGAACCACGACTGGCCGTCCTTCTTGATGTTGGCCAGTGGTGCCCGAACGACACCGATCGGCCCATGCTGGCTGGCCCGCAGCAGCCACTCGTAGTCCTCCGCGTAGGCCTGGGGCAGCTTCTCGTCGTACGTTCCGGCCAGGTCGAAGGCGGCCCGTCGCATCATCAGCGTCGAGGAGTGGAGCTCCTTGCGACGTGACCGGAAGAGGTCCTCCTGGGTGACGAGGTCGGACGATCCCAGCCACTCCACGACTCGGTCCTCGGCCATGAGCAGGCGAATCCCGGCGCCGACGACCAAGAGTTCCGGGTGGAGGGTCAGCCGTGCAACCTGCATCCGGACCTTGTCCGACTCCCACCAGTCGTCGTCGTCACACGAGGCGATGATGTCGTGCTCGACCAGCTCGAGACCGAAGTTCCTGGAACCGGCAAGCCCGGTCTGACCGGTGTTGAAGGTGACCTGGACGGTACGGCCGTCTCGACTGAGCTCCTCCAGCGTGTGGTCGGGCTCCTCCTGGTCGTGCACGACGATGCACTGGATCTCGCCGTCGTAACGCTGCGCGACCACTGCCTCGACCGCCTTGCGCACGAGCTCACGTCGTCCGCGGGTCGGGATGACGACGGAGACACCGGGAAGCGTGCTGTTCGACTGCGTCATGATCGGCTCCCGAGCCCAGTGGCCAGAGGGTGGTCGTGGGTCGATGCCTCGACATCGCTGGTGACCCGGAGGGGTTGGGACGGTTCACTCGCGGGGAGCGGCTCGCCGGGCCCCCGGTCGTCGACGACGATGACTCCGACCAGTCGTCTCGGTGGCCGCGAGCGAGTCGAGCGCGTCGAAGATCGTGTGCAGGTCGCGGTCGCGCATGTGGTCGGCCTGCACGACCCCGATGACGCGGCCCGCTGTCTGGATGGTCATGGCGCCCAGCGGACTGTTGTACTCAGTCGCTGAGGCCAGTACCGCGCCGAACTCGTGGTCGAGGGCATCCCACACGCCCGTCAGGTGATGCGCGTCGCACCGTGTCGGGGACCTCGTGCCGGGTCCCGGGGCCAACGACGATCGCGGTGGAGCTCGGCAGCCGGGTCGCGCACTCGTTCGGCGACACGCCGTCGAGGAGGAGGTCGACGACCCCCGGCCGATGCGCGGGTCTCCGCCGGCAGGATGTCCCTGGCGGCGCGGTCTGTTGCAACGACGACGCTCTCGCCGAACTCCGACGCCCAGGCCCGCCCGAGCTGGAGGGCGACCCGGGTGCCGGTCACCGGGTCGCGCCCGCCGACCAGGGCGATCGGCCCGGGGTCACCGGGAAGGGAAGCGATCTCACGACAGGTCCGTCGCAGATCGCGCCTCGTCGAGCCCGGGACCGGCGTCTGACGGCTGGACGCCGATCGAGGCCAGCACCTTGACTTCGCGGTGGCCAGCGAGCCGAGCGGTTGCTCAGGGGCCTGCCTGCGGAGCGCGATCAGGAGGAGCAACGCCGCAGCAAGGGCGCGCTCCGGCGACCAGGCCGGCAATCAGCGAGAGCGCCAACTTGGGCGCCACCGGCTGGTTCGGGCGGGACCGCCTCGCTGATGACTTGTCCTCCCTCCGTGGTCCCGAGGTCGAGGGCAGCACGCTGCTTGCTGCAAGTTGGAGATGTCGTCCTTCACCAGCTCGATCTTGTCGTCGGTGAGCTGGCCCGCGGACCCGCCTGTCGGCCTGGCTCCTGAGCTCCACCAGTTCGCCGTTGGCTGTCCTCCAGCAGTTCGTCAGATGCGTGCCTTGGCGCCCGTCGATGTCCCCAGTCGGCCACATCCGATCGACGCGCCAGGTAGGCCTCGGCCAGGGCGTTCGCTCCGTCGCTCGCCAGTTCGCGCGGTCGGGGCTTGAACGGTGAACTCCAGGACCTGGCTGTTCGTGGGGACGGTGACCTCGGCCGTTGGCCTGAAGGTCATCAGCGGACAGGTCCCCTCCCGTCGATCGATGACGCCGACGAAGCGATGGACGCCGACCGAGCCGATCTCGGCCTCGGTGTCCATGTTGATCTCGCTCGACGCTCGGGACCGCCCGCAACCGACGCGATCCAACCCCGTGGACGTCGGAATCACCAGAACAGTCGCCGTGGCCTGGAACGTCGGGTGCGGTCGACCGGTAGTACAGCGTAGCCCGTACCGCAGACCAAGCCCCAGGCAGGTCACGATGACGAGACGCGCGGATCCAGACTGATGACCCCCAGCTCCGACGCTCGTTGGCCGCGGCCCGCGGCCTCCAACGCGAGAAGCCCGACTCATCCGGATCGCCCCGTGATCGCAGTCAGAGCACGTCGCTCCGGATACCCATAACCGCCGAGTTCCTCCCCCAGGGGCCGTCTACGGGCCCCTCGCCTCAGGCCGACCTTGGCCACGTACCTGTGACGATACCTGGGGCGGCCGGACGCCCGGACCAGTTGGTCCGGGCGTCAGCCGATTGCACCAATCGGCGACTCCGCCCGAGTCGCCGACTGGGCGGACTCGGAGCGGGCGATGCTGTCAGCGGGTGAAGTGCGCCGTCTCCGGGCGGCCCGCATTCCTTGCGAACTGGGCGAGCCTCTCCCCGGTGAGCTCCCACGTGCCGTCTGGCGAGTTGAGCCCTGAGTCGAAGTAGGAGACTCCCAGGAAGCCATGCGCGAGTGCGTAGTCGTAGGATCCGCCATCCACTGAGCCGCCCGGCCAGGGTTGCTCGAGTCCTCACGGACCCCGTACTCCGCCGACCATCGTGGGGTAGCCCCAGGCCTGGATCGCTAGCCCAGGCGCGAGAGTGTCCTGGACCGACTTCCAGGGATCCCCATTCGTCGGAGACCATGGGTTGTAGGTGTCGAAGCCCATGATGTCCACGCCCGTGCCCACCGGCATTCGATAGGCCTCAGGGATGCCGCCGCGCATCTGGAAGTCCCATCCGTTCAGGATCCCCACCAAGCGCGATGTTCTTGGCGTACTGGTCGATGACGCGTGCGGGCGTGCTGCTGCATCGCGACCCAGTCTGCAGGGTCGCCGTCACCGCGGGGTTCGTGGTGCAGGGCGAGCCACACCGGTCCGTTCGACGGCGGCCAGGGCCTTGACCCGCTCCAGTCAGCCAGGCGTCCTGACGGCCGGCAGCCACGTCGGCCCACGTACCGGGGACCTTGGTCGAGATCATCGGGATCCGCCCGGCGGCCACGTCCGTCAGCGGCCCTGGATGCAAACTTCGACGCCGGGGTGGTGGCGCTGCATGTAGGACCGGTACAGGGTGATCCCCGTCCCGATCTGGGACTCCAGGGTGCGCGGGTCCCCGCCCTGCGACCGAGGCTCCGTAGTACATCGTGCCGGCGCAGGGGTCACCCGGGAAGCGGGTACGACACCCGCCGGGCTGGTCGGTCGGATCCGGGGTGGGGGTCTTGGATCGAGGTCGGGGTGGGGGTGTCGGACACGGTCGGAGTCGGCTCCGGCGTCGTTGGTGTGGGAGTGTCCGAGACGGTCGGAGTCGGCTCCGGCGTGGTCGGCGTGGGCGTGCTGGTGCTCGACCCCGGCCGCTTGACCCGCACGATCAAGGTCGGCGGCCGGTGGCCCTCCGTCGAGGAGAACCGGCCGATGCCGCGCTCGGCGGTGAGGGCGAAGGAGTAGGTGCCCGGCGAAGTGACGACCCGGCTGACGTCGATCCACCGCGTAGTGGCCGGTCCCGGGCTCACCTGGCCGAGCACCGCGCCCACGGCGGGGGCGTTGTTGTAGGTGAGGGTCTGCTCAGACCAGTCGTTGCGGCTGACCCTCCGAAGCTGGATGGGGACGCTCATCGACTCGCGCGGGGAGACCAGCAGCTTGGCCCCAACGACCTCTCCGCGCACCCAGGGCCTCACTGGTCACCGTGAACTTCAGGTAGCTGACCTTTCGTACGCCACCCGCGTTGCGCGCCACCAACCGGTCCATTGCTGCGCGTCGCAGGTTTGGGCTGCCCGAGGACCCGAATGCGTCCTGCTCGGCCACGAACTGGACGCTGCGGTCCACCGGCCCGTCGGCCAGCGAGGACGTCGACGTGAGGCTGCCGAAGGCGAAGCTGGAGGCCGCCAAACCGGCGGCGACGGACAGGACAAGGCCTACACGGGTACGGGACGGGCGTTGCATAGTGGCTCCCAACAGTCGGCGGATGGCCGATCGTTGGCTCGTCCCTGGGCCGCAGGCCACTTGACCCGGGGGACCCGCGCATCACTCCTATTGGACTAGTCTCTTACCGCCCAATTGGCCTAGTCACTCTCGATGGCGCACCCGTGGGCCACGGACGACGAGGCCGCCCCGAGCCGGAGCTCCTGGGCGGCCTCGTCGGAGTCGGTCTTGCTCAGCGCACCCTGAGCACCACCGTGCGGCTGTTGCCGGCCACGTACTCCGGGGCCACCGAGTAGCCCGCCAGCGGTACTTGAGGTCCTTGCCGGTCTTGTCGGCGGTCACCGGGGCGGAGAACCGGCCCTTGGCCGAGATCGGTACGCACTTGCACGCGACTTCCAGCCGCGACCCCTCTGCTGCTGGATGCAGATCGGGTCGCCGGCGAGCACGGCCACCGACCCCGCCTTGACCGCACCGGAGGCACGGACGTTCTGACCGCGTCGAGCCGGGTTCTTGGAGAAGCCCAGCGTGAACACCGGCCGGACGTCGACCGGGTTGTCGGAGTTCCACGCGCCCAGCGTCTGCGGCCCGCCGACGAGCCCCTTGAAGTAGGTACGCAGCTTCGTGTTCCGGTTGATCCGGATCGCCTTGGTGTAGTTGCCCTTCGCGTTCGTGCTCACCGTGGCCGCTTGGACCCACGGGTCAGCTCGACGTGCCGCGCTTCTGGATGATGATGGTGGCGCCACCGATCACCCTTGTTGTTGCTCTTCAGCGTTCCCGAGACGGTCACGCGAGCAGCAGTTCACGACCGGACGCACGGCCGCCGTGAGCACGTAAGGCTCGAGCATTCGAGCGTCTCGGCGGCCTTCACGTAAGCCCACGCCATCGACCTCCGCCTCGAGGTCGTAGGCATACGGCTTGCCCGACAGCAATTGGTCGAGATGGACGCACAGCTGGTCGGCCGGGATGCCGATTCCGCCGCCGCTGATGGCCGAGGAGATGAGTCTGTAGCCCGTCACGGTGCCACCTGATCGGGCGTGTACTCCGTCCAGCAGACTTCGGCAACCTTCGGCTCCACCGGCGTCACGGTGAGCACCGAGCTCGTCGCCGCCGATGCGGTGCCCACACCTCCGGCCAGGCCCGCCGCCAGGAGGCTCGCGCCACGAGCCCGGCCACCAGGGTCTTTCTGTTCATCGGTCCCCTCACCTTGCGTCTGCTGTTCCACTTCGCAGGCGGCCGACGAGCACGGTGCGGTCCCCCACGAGCACGTGCCCCGAGCACGCATGACTGAGCCCATTATCTGCCATCGGCGGGCCTCCCCGGACCACGCCCCGTGAAGTCACCCGAATGACCGAGCGGGCGTCGGCTCTCCCCTCGGCTGAGTGCCGGGCACGCCGCTCAGCCGGTGCTGCTTCACTAGGCTCCCACTCGTGACCCAAGCAGTGGTTTCGGTGCGCGGTCTGGTCAAGTCCTACGGCGGTCGCGCAGCCGTCGACGGCATCGACCTGGACGTCGGTCGGGGCGAGTGCGTGGCGATGCTCGGGCCCAACGGGGCCGGGAAGACCACGACCGTGGAGATCCTCGAGGGCTACCGCTCGCGCGACGCGGGTGAGGTCAGCGTCCTGGGCCACGACCCCGCGCACCCGACCAGCAGCTGGCGCAGCCGGATCGGCATCGTGCTGCAGACCGCCACCGACAACGCCGACCTCACCGTCCACGAGGTCGTCGACCACTTCGCGCACTACTACGCCCAACCGCGTGACCCCGACGACGTGATCGACTCGGTCGGGCTGGGCGACAAGCGCGACACCCGGGCCCGCAACCTGTCGGGCGGTCAGCGCAGGCGGCTCGACGTCGCCCTGGGGATCATCGGCCGCCCCGAGCTGTTGTTCCTCGACGAGCCCACGACCGGCTTCGACCCGGAGGCCCGCCGTGACTTCTGGACCCTGGTCGACCGGCTGCGGGCCGATGGCAGCACGATCCTGCTGACGACGCACTACCTCGACGAGGCAGAGCGTCTGGCCGACCGGGTGGCCGTCATCGCCGATGGACGCATCGTCGCCGAAGGCGCCCCCTCGACGCTGGGCGGCAGGGAGTCGGCCGACGCCGTCGTCACCTGGGTCGCTGCCGACGGCCCGCACACCGAGACCACGGGCGAGCCGACCCGGCTGATCCGACAGCTCGCCGCCCAGTTCACCGGGGAGATCCCCGAGCTGACCGTACGACGACCCAGCCTGGAGGACGTCTACCTCGCGCTGGTCTCCACCCACACCGACGACGCTGTCGTCGAGAGCTCGGGCTCATGACGGCCGCCCGCGCCCGCCGGTCACGGTCGGCCGGTCCCGCGGCCCTCGACCCTGTCCATCGGGTGGCAACGGTTCCGGATCGAGCTCAAGCAGTTCTTCCGCGAGCGGGAGTCGGTGGTGTTCACCTTCTCGCTGCCCATGCTGCTCATGATCATCTTCGGATCGGTGTTCAGCCGCGAGATCGCACCCGGCCTCGGTGTCACGTTCTCGCAGTACTTCCTGGCCGGGATGATCGCGTCGGGGCTGGTGTACAGCTCGTTCCAGCAGCTGGCGATCGCGATTCCGATGGAGCGTGACGACGGAACCCTGAAACGCCTGCAGGGCACCCCCATGCCCAAGGCGTCGTACTTCCTCGGCAAGCTCGGGGTGGTGTGCGTCGTCTACGTCGCGCAGGTCGTGCTGCTGCTGCTCATCGGTGTGGTCCTCTTCGACGTCACGCTGCCGGACACGACCTGGCAGTGGGTCACGTTCGGCTGGGTGAGCATCTTCGGGCTGGCCCTGTGCACCTTGCTCGGGATCGCTTTCTCGAGCCTGCCGAAGTCAGGGCGTTCCGCTTCGGCCTGGGTGACCCCGGTGATTCTGGTGCTGCAGTTCACCTCGGGGGTGTTCTTCGTGTTCCGCGAGCTCCCCGACTGGATGCAGACCATGGCCTCGCTGTTCCCGCTCAAGTGGATGACCCAGGGCATGCGCTCGGTGTTCCTGCCGGGGTCGTTCGCCTCCCAGGAGCCGGCTGGGGCCTGGGAGCTCCCCACCGTCGCCGCCATGCTCGCGCTGTGGACGGTGATCGGTCTCGTCCTGTGCCTCACCACCTTCCGTTGGCAGCGGCGCGGCGACGGCTGAACGGCGGTAGGCGCCACCGACCGTTCGCGGCTAGGGTGCGACGACCACCGCGGGTCGGCCGCGGCAGCAGAGACGGAGAAGCACAGTGAGCGACGCGACTGGATCGTCCGGCGGACTGGACGAGGTCGAGGCCTCGGTGACCGAGGTGACCGAGGACGGCGACATCGTCAGCGAGACCGTGACGGCGGTCACCGACGAGGAGTCTGGCCTGACCGCGGTCGACGACCTGGTGGTCGTCGAGGGTGCCGACGGCTCGGTGTTCGTCGACGAGACCGTGAGCCTGGTCGACGAGGAGGGCAACTCCGCCGTCCTGTCGGAGACCGTGGCCGCCATGGACGCCGAGGGCGACGTCGTCATCGCGAGCACCGACGAGGGCTGACCGGCTTCGGTCTCGCCCGCTCTTGCCGGTCGATGTGCCGGTCGACGTGCCGCTCGCTGTGCCGCTCGCTGTGCCGGACGGTAGCCGTCCATGCGGCCTGGGTGACTTCGGTCGCTCGATCGGTGGTACCAGGGAACGATTCGAGCACGACCTCTTGACGTCGTGACACCGCCCCACCACGGTGGTCTCGGCCTGCGTCGACCCGCAGGCGTCCATCTGTCCGAAACGGTGCCGACCCGGCGCCAAAGGAAGGAACCGCGTGCTTCGTCGATCGCACCGCGGACTCCGGGGGAAGGCAGCCGTTCTGGCTGTGGCCACCTCGGCAGCTCTCGCCCTCACCGCAGCAGGTGCCTCCGGGACCGCGTTCGCCGCGTCTCGGCCCGGTCCTGACCGCGCCCTCCTGAAGACCGCCACCGACTCTGGTGAGCAGTACTCAGCAGGCCGCTACATCGTCATGTTCCGCGGGATGCCCGCAGTCGCCTACCGAGGCGGCATCAAGGGACTCCCCGCCACCAAGGTGAGGCCCGGACAGCACCTGGCCACCCGTAGTGCGGCCGTCGTCGCCTACCGCAGCCATCTGCGCGCGACGCACGCCCAGGCCCTGACCCGGGTCGGGGTCAACCCGCGCAGCGCCCTGTACAACTACACGACCGCGTTCAACGGCGTGGCCGTCGACCTCAGCGCCGCGGAGGCCACCGCACTGGCCAAGCAGCCAGACGTGGTGAAGCTGTTCGAGGACCAGAAGCGCACCGTCGACACCAACGTCTCCCCCGGCTACCTCGGGCTGTCCGCTCCCGGAGGTCTGTGGGACCAGCTGGGCGGCGCGGGCCGCCGAGGTGCCGGTAAGGGCGTCGTCGTCGGAGTGATCGACACCGGTATCTGGCCGGAGAACCCCGGCGTGAAGGCGGCCAAGCTCAAGGCTCCTGTCCCCGGCTGGACCGGCATCTGCCAGACCGGCGAGGACTTCACCGCCAGCGACTGCAACCGCAAGCTGATCGGCGCCCGCTACTTCGTCGAGGGCTTCGGTGAGGAGAACCTGCTTCCCGAGGAGTTCCTCTCCCCGCGCGACTACGACGGTCACGGCACGCACACGGGGACCACGGCCGCAGGGCACCGGACCCAGGCGATCGTCGACGGCACCGACTACGGAACGATCAGTGGCATGGCCCCCGGCGCGTACCTCGCGGCCTACAAGGCCCTGTGGACCGATGCGACCGGGACGAACAGCGGCAACAGCACCGACCTGACCGCGGCGATCGACCAGGCCGTGGCCGACGGTGTCGACGTGATCAACTTCTCGATCGGCTCCGGCAGCGAGGGCTCGGTGCTCGGTCCCGAGGAGGTCGCGTTCCTGTTCGCCGCCGACGCCGGGGTGTTCGTCGCTGCGTCTGCCGGCAACGAGGGTCCCGACGCGAGCACCACCGACCATGTCAGCCCGTGGCTGACCTCGACGGCAGCGTCGACCTACAAGATCAGCGAGCAGGCGGCAGTCCTGGGTGACGGCACCCGCTACGTGGGAGCGTCGTCCACCGGATCGCTGCCCGCCACCCCGGCCGTCCTGGCCGCGGACATCGCCAAGCCGGGCGCCGACCCGGCCGAGGCGGCGCTGTGCTTCGCCGGGACCCTGGCGCCGTACAAGGCGGCCGGCAAGGTCGTCGTCTGCGACCGAGGGGTCAACGCCCGGATCGACAAGAGCGCTGAGGTCGCCGCCGCAGACGGTGTGGGCATGGTGCTCGTCAACATCGGTCCGAACTCCCTGGAGGCCGACCTGCACTTCGTGCCGACGGTCCACCTCGACGACATCGACGGTGCCGCCCTGAAGGAGTACGTGGCCACGGACCCGAGCCCGACGGTGGCCATCTCGCCCCTGAAGGCCGGCGAGTCGACCACGGTGATCCCCCAGATCGCCGAGTTCTCCTCCCGGGGTCCGTCGCTGACCACTGGTGGGGACGTCCTCAAGCCCGACATCGCAGCTCCCGGCGTCAATGTTCTGGCCGGCATCTCGCCGGTGACCGACTACGGGCGCGACTTCGACATGTTGTCGGGCACCTCGATGGCGTCACCGCACATCGCCGGGATCGCGGCGCTGATGAGGCAGGCCCATCCTGACTGGTCGACCGCTGCGATCAAGTCGGCCCTCCAGACCAGTGCTCGCAATACCAAGGGCACGACCAGCCCGTTCGAGCAGGGCGCCGGGCTGGTTCGGCCGAACACGGCGGTCGACCCGGGCCTGGTCTACAACACTGGGCTCAAGGGCTGGCTGCGGTTCCTCGAGGGCAACCAGGGCATCGACATCGACGGCATCAAGGGCATCGATGGCTCCGACCTGAACCAGGCGTCGATCGCGATCGGCGCCCTGGCGGGGCGGCAGACCATCACCCGAAGGGTGCTGAACGTGTCGGACCGGACTCTCAAGGTCTCGGCGTCCGTCAAGGGACTGCCCGGGGTCAAGGTCAAGGTCTCACCGAGCAGCCTGACCGTTCCGGCCGGCCGGTCGGCGAGGTTCACGGTGACCTTCACCACGACGACGGCACCTCTGGACACCTACAGCACCGGCAAGATCAGCTGGGTGGGCAACGGCTACCGGGTGCGCAGCCCGGTGGCCGTGCAGCCGACCGGGGTCTCCGCCCCGTCCGAGGTCGTCGGCACGGGAACCTCTGGCTCGACCGACGTCTCGGTCACACCAGGGTTCACCGGCACCTTGGACAGCACGGTCTACGGTCTGGCCAAGGGCGACGTCCAGTCGGGCTCGGTGAACATCGACCCGAACGCCTTCGACCCTGCGGACCCGCAGTCCGGGCCGGCAGTGAAGGCCTACCCGATCACGGTTCCGGCCGGCAGTACGGCACTGCGGGTGGCGGTCGACGGCGCGAACGATGCCGATGACCTCGACCTGTGGGTGTACGACGCCGACGGGAACCTGGTCGGTCTGTCGGCAACCGGTTCCGGCGACGAGGTGGTGACGCTCCCAGGGATCCCTGCGGGTGACTACACCGCGTACGTCCACGGGTTCGCTGCGGCCGGCGCGGCGGCGTCGACCACGTTCGACATCGCCACGTTCGTCGTGGGTGACAGCGACGAGGGCAACCTCACGGTGACCCCGTCCTCGGCGTCGGTGACGCTCGCGTCACCGGTCGACCTGACCTTCGCCTGGTCCGGGCTCGACGCCGACGCCCCGTATCTCGGGTGGGTCGGGTACAGCCGTGGCGGTGAGCTGGTCGGGTTCACCCTGGTGTCGATCGGCTGATCCCAGAACAGCGAAGAGGCCCTGTCCGGAGCTCCGGACAGGGCCTCTTCGTCTAGAGTGACGCATGCCACATTCGCTCAGGACCTCGAAATCGTCGCTCTGCCCGCGCTCGTGGTGCTGCTGGTCGTGGGCGGGCTGACCGGGTGCACCTCCGAACCACCGTCGCAGCCCTCGGCACTCGCGGTGGGTGAGCCGACCGAGCTCGACGTCCTCGTCTTCAACGTCGAGTACGGCGGGACCACTGCGACCGACCGGGTGATTCGCGATCTTGACGCCGATGTGGTCGGCGTCCTCGAGTCGTACAACCGGTTGCCGGAGATCGCCCAGAAGACCGGCTACCCCGTACTACAACGTGGGGCTTCAGCTCTTGTCGAAGTACCCGATCCACGAGCCGTCCGGCGCCGACGGCCTGTACGCCTTGATCGAGGTCGAGCCGGGGTATGCAGTGGCCTTCTTCAACACCCACCTCGACTACGTCAAGTACGGGCCCAAGCTCCTCCTCGACGGCATGCCGCTCGAGGAGGTACTGCGGTCCGAGGACGTCGTTCGCACGTCATCGATGCGGAACTTGATTCCCGACATGGACCAGCTGGCGGAGCAGGGCTACCCGGTGTTCCTCACCGGAGACTTCAACCAGCCGTCGAGCCTGGACTACTCAGCCGACACCGTCGGCACCCGGCGAGGCATCACCGAGGCCGTGCCCTGGACCGTGAGCGAGGCGCTGTTCGACATCGGTTTCCGAGACACCTTCCGCGAGGTGCACCCCGACCCGCTCGCGAACCCTGGGCTCACCAAGGACAACCCCGACTTCCGCAAGGGTGGGTTCGGTGACCGGATCGACTACGTCTACTCCGGCGGCCCGACCACCACGGTCGACGCCCAGCTGGTCGGAGAGCCAGGGGGGCCGAACGTGGACCTGCCCTTCGACCCTTGGACCTCCGACCATCGAGCCGTGCTGTCGACGTTCGACGTCACTCCGGTCGAGCTGCCGATGACGGTGTCGCTGGACCAAAGGATGCTCACCCGGGGTGACACGGTCACCGTCTACTACAACACGCCCGAAACCTCCGACGGCTCGGTGGTCGTCGTCCCCGAGGGCGGTGACGCCACGGCCGCCACGGTCACCGAGCCCGCTCCGGGAAGCTCGGGAGTGCTGAGCCTCGACACCACAGACCTTGGCCCCGCGGGCTACGACGTCGTGCTGCTGGACGAGGACGGGACCGAGGTCGCCCGCAACTCGCTGTGGGTCCGTTCGCGGTCTGCGACCGTTTCGATCCAGACCGACCGGCCCCGCTACTCCGTCGGCGAGCCGATCGAGGTCAGCTGGGACGACGGTCCGGCGAACCGCTGGGACTGGATCGGCGTGTACCGAGCCGACGCCGCCGACCCGGACCGAGACGACTACCTGCTCTGGGGCTACAGCGGCCTGCACGACTCCGGGTCCCTCCCACCGACCGTCGATGGTTCGATGCTGCTCGACGGGTCCTCGCAGGGCGGGCCCTGGCCCCTTCCGGCCGGCGACTACGTCGTCCACTACCTGCTGACCGACCAGTACACCTCGGCCGGGAGCGCTGCCTTCGCGGTGACCCGCTGACCCATCCGGACGGCTGAACCGACGAAGCCGCTGGCGGAGTCAGGTGCGCTCCGCCAGCGGCTTCGGTCCGCGATCAGTGATCAGTGATCAGAGATCAGAGGGTGGGCAGCAGCACCCGGTTGATGCCGTGCGCGATCTGCTTGTTGCCCTTGTTGATGTCGGTGATGATCACCTTGGGGTCGGCGACGTCGGGGTTGCGGTCCTTGATGACGATGCCGTCGTGGGTGACGTTGACCCGGATCTTCTGACCCAGGGCGGTCTTGAGCTTGGCTCCGTCGGACTGAGCAGCCGTGGCTGCGTTGATCTTCACTCCCGGAACGACGTGGTAGAGAAGGACGCTCTCCAGACCGTCGACACCCAGGGCCTTCACGTACTTCGTCGCCAACCGCTCCTCGGACTTCGCCGTGATCCCGAGCGCCTTGCCGGTGCGCATGAATCCGCCGTCGGTCGGCAGGAACGCGGTGAGCTTGACCTTTCCGTCAGTGAGGACGGAGACAGGCGAAGAAGGCTTGGCATCCAAGACGCCGAGTACGGCTGCGGTCAGGATGTCGAAGTCCTTGCCGTTGTTGTCAAACGACGGCTTGCCCTTCTTGGTGGTGTCGGCCAGCAGCACCTTGGCCAGTGACTTGGTGCCAGGGTCGGCGCTGGCGCTCGACGCACCGACGAGAGCAGGCACGAGGGCGACGCCTGCGGCCGCGACGACGGCGAGCGCACGATGACGAAACTGCATGAGATCCTCCGGGTGTTGACGGGCTTATGTCCCCTCTTCCGCCCACAACCCTTCCTCGGATGCAGTGAACGGGAGTCCGTCCGGCAACCGGCGGACGTCTACCGTGCCGTGGCCCCCCGCGGCCGTCGACGCTTCTTGGCTCGGGCGCGTTCGGCCTCGGCCTTCTGGCGCTGCCCCACCAGGTTCGTGTACGCGGTGAGGGACTCGATTGCGGCGCCCAGCAGGTCCTCGGCGGTCAGCTCCTCCGGCCAGACGACGGCGGAGTCGCCCAGCCGCGGCTCGAGGTCGGCCAGGTCACCGACCACGGTGACGCCCGACTTGGTGATCTCCTTGACCACTCGCGCGGACTCACGCCGCACCCAGTCGTGGAACTCCTCAGGAACCGAGAGGGCAGGGTGCGGCTCGGAGATCCCGGGCAGCACCGAGTGCGACAGGGCGCGGTTCACTGCGTGCTGGTAGACCCACTGGTCCATCTCGATGGACTCCGACTGCGCGTTGACCCGTCGCAGCAGCTCGGTGGTCGTCGGACCCAACGACACGTTGCTCGCTGCGCTCTGCTCGAGAGCGACGCCGTCGAGCCCGAGCGCGCGGGACATCCGTTCCCACAGCTCGTGCGGGGGCGCCCCCCGGGGCGGGACGGTCACCACGATGACGTTCTCCGGCCCGACGGCGTCCGCCCACCGCGAAGCGATGCGCCCGGTGTCCTGACGTTTCCAAAGGTGCAGCTTGGGGTGCGAGGGGCGCCGTAGCGTCAGCCCCTCGAGGAACTGCCGGTAGGTCCACGACGACCCGTTGCGCACCGACGTCTGCCACTGCGCGGGGATTCCTCGGGCGAGGTCTCGGACTCCCAGGACGACGGTGACCCCGGACGGGGCGAGGTCGTCGACGATCCGGGCGACCTGCTTCTTGTCGGCGAACGACAGAAACTCGACCGAGACGACGGCCTGCTGCCCCGGCCAGGCGTGGATCTGCTGGACCAGGCCGTCCCAGGCCCCGGAGATCGAGCCCAGGTGGCTCCCCCCTTTGAGGGCGAGCACGTCGCGCACGGCCTCGACCTGGTCGGACCACGGCTTCGGGTACAGGACCCCCGCCTCGGCGAGCAGGGCCCGGTTGTGCGCGAGCGTCTGCTGGACGTACGTGGTCCCTGTCTTCATGGCCCCGATGTGCAGGCGAACGGAAGGCACCTGGCCAACTGTAGTGAGCGTCAGCTGGCCAGGGCCAAGAGCACGACCGAGCCGGCAGCGACCGCCAGTCCGATCCGCTGCACTGCCTGGAGCCGCTCGCCCAGCACCACCCGGGCCATGAGCAGCGTGGCCGCGGGGTACAGGGCAGTGATGACAGCGACGATCGCCAGCAGTCCCTCCCGGGTGGCCAGCAGGAACGCGGCGGTGGCCACGGTGTCCAGGACTGCTGCTCCCAGGGCCAGGAGGAGGACGTCCCGGGAGGGCTTGGTCACCACCTTGGCCGAGAACGCGGCGACGGTCAGGACCAGCGCGGCGACCGCCCGGGACATCACCAAGGGCCACAGCCCGCTGGCGTCCGGTGAGCGCTCCAGCGCGATGAAGAACACCGCGATGAAGCCCCCAGCGGTCAAGGACATGGCGACCACCTTGCCCGTCACCGGGTGAGGGGTGTCCTCGTGCTGCCGACTGACCAGCAGGACCGCGCCAAGGCCCAGCCCGATCCCGACCCAGGACCACGTGGTCAGCTGCTCCCCGAAGGCGAGCCCGGCCAGGACGGGGACGATGGCCGACGTGAGTGCGGACAGCGGCGAGGCGATGCTCATCGGACCGATCGCCAGGCTGCGGAACAGCAGGAAGTACGCCACTGCTCCGCCGAGCCCCGACACGACGCCCCACGCGAGGGCGGGAACGCTCACAACCCCACCCACCGCCAACGCCACCGGGAGCAGGAGCACCAGGCCGGCCGGCTGCGCGACCATCGCGACCACCAGGACGTGGGCCCGCCGCGACGCCAACCCGCCGAGGAAGTCGGTGAACCCGTAGGCGACCGACGAGACCAGAGCAAGCGCTACTGCGAGCATCGGCTCAGGTCACCCCGCCGCGGGGTCGCGCAGCCGCAGGCCCTTCGGGTCGTAGGGGGGCTCGGTGAGGATCCGCGCCGGACGCTCCTCGCCGACCACGAAGACCGACACGTCCGGCCTGGAGTCGACGACGACTCGGTCGACGTAGGCCAGCGCGAGGCTGCGTCCGACGTGGTGGCCGTAGGCCCCGGACGTCGTCGTGCCCACCAGCCGGCCCTCGCACCACACTCCCTCGTCGCCGGAGGCGTCCGCATCTGCGGCGTCGACCTCGAGCAGCACCAGGGTCTGCACCGAACCCTCGGCCCGCTCGCGCAGTGCGGCATCGCGCCCGATGAAGTCGCCCTTGTCGAACGCCACGAACCGGTCGAGCCCGGACATTCCCGGCGTGTAGGCCTGGGTGAACTCCGCCGACCAGATTCCGTAGCCCTTCTCCAGCCGCAGGCTGTCGATGGCTCGGTCGCCCACGGGCCGCAGCCCGAGGTCCTCGCCGGCCTCCTTGAGCTCCCGCCACAGCTGGCGGTGCTGGGTGGCCGGCACGGTGATCTCGTACCCGAGCTCGCCGGTGAGGGACAGCCGGGCGACCACGGCCCGGGCCGAGCCCACGTCCATCGCGCCGATCCCCATGAACGGCAGGCTCGCCGACGACACGTCGGACGACGTCAGTGTGGACAACAGGTCGCGCGAGCGAGGCCCGGACACCGCGAACCCCAGCCACTGGTCGGTGAGGTTGGTGAGGTGTACCTCACCGGACGACGGGAGCCAGCGGTCGAACCAGCGCTGGTGCCACTGCTGGAGGTAGTAGGACCCGACGAGCCAGAACCGCTCGTCGTCGAGCCGGGCGACCGTGAGGTCACCGCGCAGCGTGCCGTCCACCGCCAGCATGGGTGCGAGACGCATCCGCCCCTGCTGGGGGATCCGGCAGGCGAGCAGCCGGTCCAGCCAGGCGGCCGCGCCGGGGCCGGTGACCTCGTAGCGGGCGTACACGCCTGTCTCGTACGCGCCGACAGTCTCACGCACCGCGGCGACCTCGTCGGCCACCAGCGGGAACGCGTTGGACCGGTGCAACGAGGGCACCTCGTGGAAGTCCGGCTGCCCCGGGGCGAAGAATTGGGGCACCTCCAGGCCCCAGGTCGCGTCGAACTGCGCACCCTCGGCGCGCAGCGCGTCGTACGCGGGGGTCGTCTTCAGCGGGCGCCCCGCAGGCAGTCGCTCGTTGGGGTAGGCGATGACGAACCGACGCGCGTAGAACTGAGCGGTGGTCTCCTTCAGGTACGTGTCGTTGGACGCGTACGGGCCGAACCGCGTGACGTCCATCGCGAACACGTCGTCACCGGGGTCGCCGTCGACGATCCAGTTCGACAGCGCGAGGCCGATCGCCGCGCACTGCGAGTAGCCCGCCATCACCCCGCAGGCCGCCCAGTAGCCGGGGCGCCCGCGCACCGGGCCGACGAGCGGGTTGCCGTCGGGAGTGAAGGTGAACGCGCCGTTCACCCATCGTCGGATGCCGGCGTCCTGCAGGGCGGGAAAGCGCGAGAAGCCGATGGCGAGCTCGGGGCTGATCCGCTCGACGTCCTCGGGCAACAGGACCATGCCGTAGTCCCAGTCGGCACCCTCGGTCTTCCAGTGTGTCGGGTTCTGCTCGTAGACGCCGAGCAGCACACCGTTCTTCTCCCGCTGCAGGTAGGTGAACCCCTCCAGGTCGGTCACCGCGGGCATGACCCCGTGGATCGCCGCGACCTCCGGGATGTCCTCGGTGACCAGGTAGTGGTGCGGCATCGGGGTGAGCGGGTGGTCCACGCCCACCATCCGCCCCACCCGCCGCGCCCACAGTCCGGCGGCGTTCACGACGTGCTCGGCCCGGATCTCGCCCTGCTCGGTCTCCAGGACCCAGGGACCGGTGGGCCGGCCGTCCCTGATCGCCAGCACGCGGTTGTGCAGGACGACGTCCGCGCCGCGTCGACGTGCGGCTCCTGCGTACGCGTGGGTCGCTCCGTGCGGGTCGAGGTTGCCCTCGTGCGGGTCGAAGAGCCCCCCGACCAGCCCGGCCGGCTCGACGATCGGCACGAGGTCGACGATCTCCTCGACGTCGAGCAGACGAGTGCCCTCGGTGCCCATCATCGCGTGCCAGGCGAGCTCAGCCCTCAGCCACTGCATGCGTTCAGGGGTGCTCGCCAGCTCGATGCCGCCGGTCATCTTGAGCCCGACGCTCTGCCCGCTCTCGGCCTCGACCTGCGGGTAGAGGTCGATCGTGTACTTCTGCAGTGCCGCGATGTGGGTGTCGCTGTTGATCGCGTGGAAGCCCCCCGCCGCGTGCCAGCTCGACCCCGCGGTCAGCTCGGCCCGCTCGACCAGGGCGATGTCGGTCCACCCGCGCAGGGCCAGGTGGTACAGGACGCTGCAGCCGACGATCCCGCCGCCGACGACGACGACGCGGTACTGGTCCTTCATCCCTTGAACATCCCGTGGTGCGCCACGACCTGTCGCCGCCGGGAGAAGTAGGAGAGCTCGACGTCGACACCGGTGTAGCTGCCCCGCACGACGACCGGGTCAGCGTCGTGGTCGTGCCCGGACTCCACCGCGTCGACCAGCGTCGCCATCAGCTCACCCACGAAGGGAGCGGCCTTGAACTGGTGCCCGCTCGTGCCGATCGCCACGTAGAACCCGTCCAGGCTCGTCCGGTCGTACAAGGGGATCCAGTCGTCCGTGACGTCGTACGCGCTCACCACCCCGGACTTCGTGCTCGGGACGGTGAGACCCGGCAGCCGCCGGGCCAGGCGCAGGCTCTGCACCTCCCAGGTCTGCGCGGTCACGTGCGACACGACGTCGTCGGGGTCGTCGACGAAGACCAGAGGGTCGCACGGCGGCTCGAAGCTGCCCACGATGATCGTTCCCCCCGGGTGCGGGCGGAAGTACGTGGCGAAGTCCGGGTCGTGGACGCCGGTCCCACCGTCGTCGAGGCCGAACCCTGGCGGAGCCGGGACCGAGATGACCTCCTGCTCCACCGCGCGGGTGGAGGTGTGGAAGTCGTCCAGCACCCCGGCCATCGCGTTCAGCGAGGAGGACCACGGCCCGGCAGCGTTGACGACCACCGCGGCCTCGAGGGTCTCGCCGTCGCTCAGCCGCAGCCCGGTGACCCGGCCGGCGTCGCGCAGCACCCCCACGACCTGCGCGCGCCAGCGGAACGACGCACCGGCCTGCTCGGCGGCGTGGGCGAGGTTGTGTGCAGCCAGCGCGGGGTCGGTCACGAACCCGGAGTCCGGCTGGACGAACCCTCCCAGCTCACCGCTCGGCTCGGCCCAGAAGTGGTCGTCCTCGACCCGGCAGGCCGGCCCGAGCCGCGCCGGGTCGAGTGCGGGGAAGCGCTCCCTGATCTGGTCGGCGGTCAGCTGCTCGTAGGGAATGCCCAGCTCGTCGAAGTGACGCAGGGACGTGACGTGGTCGGTGAGCTCGCCGTCGAGCACCAGCAGGCCGGTGCGGACGAACTGGGCGAGGCCGGCCGGGTCGACTGCGCCCAGGTGCTGAGGCCATGCGTTCCATCGGGCGGCCGCCTCCCAGGCCAGGGCGGTCTCGGGCAGCGAGTCGTAGTTGAACCGCACCATGGCCGACGACGCACTGGTCGACCCCGATCCGGGACCGGCCCCGCGATCGACCACGGTGACCGGCCAGCCGTGCCGGGCGAGCTCCAGACCGACCGAGCACCCGATGATGCCCGCGCCGACGACCAGGACCGAAGGCCGACCCTCAACCACTGCCACTCCCACGATCGCTGCTGTCCGCTTCCGACGGCCCATCCTGGCAGACCGGGGTAGCACCCGACCTCCGATAGCGTCGGGGCAGCGAACCTCGGAAAGGGAGTCCAGGCGATGATGCTCACGACCGGCCGGGTGCTGCCTTGATCCGGATCGAGCCCCTCGACGACGTCGCGCTCGAGCGTATTCACGACCAGGCGATCCGGATCCTCCAGGACGTCGGTGTCGAGGTGCACAGCGAGGAGGCCATCGAGCTGCTGGCGGGGGCGGGTCAGCGCATCGACGGCACCAGGGTTCACTTCGACGAGGGCTTCGTCATGGCGCAGCTCGCGCTGGCGCCGTCCACGATCGCACTGCGCGGCCGCGACCCGCAGCGAACCGTCACCCTGGGCGGCGGCAGCCTGGCCCACACCCCCGTCGGTGGACCGCCGTTCGCCGACGACCGGGAGCGCGGCCGCCGAGATGGCACCATCTCCGACCACGTCGAGCTGGTGAAGCTCGCGCACGCCAGCGACCTGCTCCCGATCCTGCAGAGCGGGACGACCGAGGCCCAGGACCTCGAGTACACGAGCCGGCACCTGGAGATGGACTACTCGATCCTGCGGTGGAGCGGTCGCCCCTACCTGCTCTACGGGACGAGCGGCCCCAAGACCCGCGACGGTCTCGCGCTCGCGGCCATCGCCGCCGGAGGCGCGGACGCGCTCGCCCAGAACCCCGGCGTGATCGGGATCGTCAACCCGAACAGCCCCCTGGTGTGGGACGAGCTCATGGTCGACACCCTGATGGCCTGCGCGGAGTTCGGCCAGCCGGTGGCCATCACCCCGTTCCTGCTGGCCGGCGCATCGGCACCGGTCACGCTCGCGGCAGGGCTGTCCCTGCTCGTGGCGGAGACTCTCGCGGGCGTCGCCATCGCCCAGCTGGTACGACCGGGCGCGCCCTGCATCCTCGGCTGCTTCTTCAACGGCGTGGACATGCGCTCCGGAGGCCCGTCACTCGGCCTTCCCGAGTCGGTGCTGACCACCCTGGCCGGCGCCCAGCTGGCGAGGCGTTACGACCTGCCGCTACGGGGCGGCGGCGGCCTGTGCTCAGGCATCGCCCTGGACGCGCAGACGGCGACCGAGTCGGCGATGTCGCTGTGGGCCACCTACCTGGCGCAGTGCGACCTGGTCGTGCACGCGGCCGGCTGGATCGAAGGTGGGCTCACGGCGTCCTACGAGAAGCTCGTCCTCGACCTGGAGACGATCAAGATGTTCGACCGGCTGGAGCAGGGCCTGGTGGTCGACGACGAGCAGCTGGCCTACGACACGATCGCTGACGTCGGTCCTGGGGGCTTGTTCCTCGCCCACGAGCACACGCTGGCCCGCTTCCGCACCGACCTGTTCATGAGTCCGCTGTTCCGCTCGCAGGCCTACCCGACCTGGGTCAAGCAGGGTTCGCGCACCGCCGACGTGGTCGCGACCGACGAGTGGAAGCGGCTGCTCGCCTCGTACGAGGACCCGGGCATCGACGAGTCCCTCGACGCCGAGCTGCGTGACTTCGTCGACCGCCGGACCCGTGAGCTGGACCAGTGAGTCGGACCAGTGAGTCGGACCAGTGAGTCGGACCAGTGAGTCGAGGTGACCCGGATCCGCGCAGCCGTGCTCCCCGCCACTGGCGGGACCCCCGAGGTCGTCGAGCTCGAGCTCGCACCACCACGAGCGGGTGAGGTGCTCGTCCGGATCGCCGCCACCGGCGTGTGCCACTCCGACCAGAACGCGATCGACGGCACGGCGCCCACCCGCTGTCCGGCCGTGCTCGGTCACGAGGGAGCCGGGGTCGTCGAGGCGGTCGGCCCGGGAGTCGACCTGCCGGTCGGCACCCACGTCGTCCTGTCCTGGCTGCCCGCCTGCGGAGCGTGCGAGGACTGCGTCGACGGACTGACCCACCTGTGCCGGGTCGGGTGGACGGCCGTGGGCGAAGGAACGCTGCTCGACGGCACGACCCGGCTCACCCGTGACGGCGAACCGGTCTTCCACTACTCGCTGCTGTCCACCTTCGCGACCCATGCCGTCGTACCGGCCAGCGCCTGCGTGCCGGTGCCGGACGACGTGCCCTTCGACGTCGCTGCGCTGGTCGGCTGTGCGGTTCTCTCTGGCGTCGGAGCGGTCTGGAACACCGCACGGGTACGCCCCGGTGACTGGGTGGCCGTGCTCGGGTGCGGCGGGGTGGGGCTGAGCGCGGTGATGGGCGCGGTCGCTGCGGGGGCCGACCCCGTCGTCGCCGTCGACATCAGCCACGAGAAGCTGACCGCGGCTCGGGAGTGCGGGGCGACCCACGTGATCCTCTGGGCCGGCTCCGCCGAGGCGACGGCCGACGCCGTCGTAGAAGCGACGCGCGGTGGGGTCGACTACGCCTTCGAGGCGACCGGTCGCCCCGAGGTCTCCCGCGCCGCCTTCTTGTCGACGCGCCGCCGCGGCGCCGCGGTCCTGCTCGGCATTCCGGGCACCGAGTCGGAGGTGTCCTTCCCCGCTCGGTCGATCCCGCTCCTGGAGCGTCGGGTCCTCGGCTGCATCTACGGCTCGTCCCAGCCCGCGCGCGACGTCCCTCGCATCCTGTCGCTGTACCGCGCGGGTCGGCTGCCGCTGGACCGTCTGGTCAGCCATCGACTGCGCCTCGACGACGTCAACGAGGCCTTTCGGCTGATGCACGAGGGACAGGCCCGGCGGGTGGTGCTGACGCCCTGAGCGTCGTGGGCGATAGCCAGGGGGCTACGGCAGGACGACGACCCGGTCACCGATCGCGGTCCGCTCGTACAGCCAGTGCGCGTTGCGTGACGTCGCACGCACGCACCCACCGATGCCGATCGGCTCCCCCAGCTCGTCCGGCGACTGGATCGGGGTGCCCGACGTCGTGGTCGGGATGTCGTGGAAGCCGATGTTCGTGGTGTTGCCGTGGGCGAACCCGATGAACCAGCGGAAGCTCAAGGTGGCGTCCAGGGTCATCGTCCACGGTGTCTTCAGGAACACCTCGTAGCGGCCCGGTGCCGGCCAGTCGGGTCGCCCGGTCACGGCGTAGTCGCGCACGACCTGGTCGTCACCGGCCACCGCGTCGACCACCCAGACGTGCATCCGGTGGCGCGAGTACACGATCCGGTCGCCGTGCCCTGAGTCGCGGGGCAGGTGCCTCGTCGGCACGTAGGTGGGTTTCGCCTCCGCCGGAGGTGCGCCGAGGGCCTCGACTGCGACCCGGTCCGAGGTGGGGGACGGTCCGTGCGACGTGACGGCCTCGAAGGTGCGGGGCGGGCCGGTCGGCGTCTCGGCGACCGCACGGGCCGCGCTGATCCCGACGTCGACCCGACCGGTGGCGTCGGAGACGAGGACCGCGCCCGCGGCCCCGGCCGAGAGCGAGCCCAGGCCGAGCAGGGCCAGGAAGGCGAGCCCACGCAGCGATGCGGGGTCGACCGTGGAACGGCGCACGGAGAACAAGCCAGTACTCCCTTCGCCGGTGGGGAAGGCCCGACGACGAGACCGATGCTAGAGGGTCGGCTCAGGGATTCCCGGCAGCGACGTACGTCGTCTTCACGAGGGATTGACAGGCGCAACTACTTCCGGTCCAGGACGTTCATGCGCCCGGCGCCGGGAGTGGCCTGCACTTCCCGCTCGGTCATTCCTGGCCCGGCAGGCACAGATCGACATGGAGCCCGTAAGGCGATCGGGTGACGCGACACACTCACCCCACGCCCGGCCCCGAGATGAGACCGCGACCGGGCGTGGGGTGAGTGGCTAGCCCTGCAGCCTGATGACGCACCTTTCGCCTTGCGCGGAACGGGCCTGCACCCTTACCCGGTCCTCGCCGGGCCGATTGGGCAGGTAGCGCCAGACATCGAGCTCTCCGTCACTGTCTGCGGACCGCGTGATCTTGTGTGCGAGATTGCCGTTCTGTACGAATCTCACGACCCAGCTCTGACGCGCTGGTCCAAAGATCTCTGCGTCGACCTCGAGCCGCTGCCCGTCACGCTCTAGTTTGCTGACCATTCGAGACGATGCGCTGCAGCTGACACTGCCGCGGTCGATGACCCGGGCCAAAGCCCGGGGTTCGGCTGCGGTTGTCAGAACCGAGTCGGGCTTGGCGACCGGTGCCGGCTGCACTGCGGGGACGGCCGTCGCCGCCAGCGGTGCTGCAAGAGCAAGCGGGAGGGCGAGCACCGGAACGAGGTATCGCTTCTGCATGGGAGTCCCTTCGACGAGGTGGCATGCCACCGTCTGTCGGTCTCTCCCAGTGGTGTGGCACCACCCCGGTGACCGGGCGCGGGTACGCCGTGCTGACGATCATCGAACGAAGGGATACTCCCCTGCGGTAAGGCTAGAGCAGAATCACAGGAAGTTCAATTTCGGAAATCAAGAATCACTATCAGTGAGCGTGCGTCTCGAGTGAGCGGGAGACGGTCTGGACCAGATCGGCCTCGAGCTGAGAGTCACGCCTTCACGTACGTCGTCTTCGAGACCGTGAAGAACTCCCGGGCCCCGTCTCCCTGCTCGCGCGGCCCGTAGCTGCTGCCTCGCCGACCACCGAACGGCACGTGGTAGTCGACCCCCGCGGTCGGCAGGTTGACCATCACCATGCCGGCCGTGCTGTGCCGCCGGAAGTGCGTGGCCAGGGCCAGTGACGTGGTCACGATGCCGCTGGACAGCCCGAAATCGGTGTCGTTGGCGACGGCCAGGGCCTCGTCGTAGTCGGCCACCCGGATCACCGAGGCGACCGGACCGAACACCTCTTCGCGGTTGATCGTCATGTCGTTGGTGGTCCCGACGACGAGGGCCGGCGACAGGTAGTGGCCCGGACGGCCGCGCTCGAGGCGGTTCCCGCCGACCACCTGACCGCCCTCCGTGCGCGCGAGGTCGAGGTAACGCTCGTCCTGGGCGAGCTGTGCAGCGTCGACGACCGGGCCCATCTGCGTGCGAGGGTCACGGGCGTCGTCGACCACCCACTCGCGCATCCGGGCGGTCAGCGCCTCGACGAACGTGTCATGGATCCCGTCGGTCACCACCACCCGGCTCGAGGCGGTGCACCGTTGCCCGGTCGACCCGAAGGCACCCTGCAGGACGACGTCGACCGCCACGGCGAGGTCGGCGTCGTCCATGACGACGACCGGGTTCTTGCCCCCCATCTCGAGCTGGACCTTCGCCCGGTGCTTCTGTCCGTTCGCGAGGATCCGCTCACCCGTGACCACCGAGCCGGTGAACGTGACCCCCTGCACCAGCGGGTTCTGGGTGAGCACGCCACCAATCTCGCGCCCCGACCCCATCACGAGGTTCAGGACGCCGGGCGGGAGCCCGGCCCGGTCGAGGATGTCGACCAGGTGCCATGCACTGGCCGGAACGAGCTCGGCGGGTTTGAAGACGACGGTGTTCCCGTAGGCGAGCGCCGGGGCGATCTTCCAGGCCGGGATCGCGATCGGGAAGTTCCAGGGCGTGATCACGGTGACCACTCCGAGCGGCTCACGGGTCACCATGACCTCGACACCGGGGCGGATCGAGTCGACCAGCTGGCCGTGGGCCCGCAAAGCCTGTCCGGCGTGGAACTTCAGGATCTGTCCGGCCCGCACGACCTCGCCGCGTGCCTCGACGAGGGTCTTGCCCTCTTCACGGGCCAGCAGGTCCCCCAGCTCGTCGGTCCTGCGCAGGACCTCCTCCCCCGCTCGGTCGAGCACGTCGAACCGCTGCTGCGGGGTGGACTGGGCCCACCCCGGAGCGGCGGCGGACGCGGCCTCGACTCCGGCTTGGGCCTGCGCCTCGTCGGCGTGGGCGAACTCGCCGATGACGTCGTCGGTGTCGGACGGGTTGACGTCGGCCACGGTCGTGGGGCCGTCGACCCACTCGCCACCGACCAGGTTGCGCATCACTGGGACAGCACCTCCCAGGTGACGTCGGCCATCGTCTTCAGGTCGGCCTCGTCGATGACGAACGGCGGCGACACCTGCAGCGAGCCGTCGACCAGGGCTCGCGACAGCACGCCGTGCCTCCGGAGCCCGGCGACCACACGGGCGGCCGCAGCCGGCTCCTGCGCCAGCACCTGCGGCGCGAGCTGTACTGCGGCCAGCAGGCCGACCCCTGAACGGACCTCGCTGACCGCTGGGTGCTCGGCGAGCGGCGCCAGGGCGGAGGTCACCAGCGGCTCCAGGCTGCGTACCCGTTCGAGCAGACCTTCGCGCTCGATGATGTCGAGGTTGGCCAGCCCGGCCGCGGCCGCGACCGCGTGGCCGGAGTAGGTGTAGCCGTGGCGCCAGACCACTCCGGGCTCGGCGAAGAACGCTTCAGCCACCGACGGCGCGACGACGACCGCGCCCATCGGGACGTAGCCGCTCGTGAGCCCCTTGGCTGTGAGCATCACGTCGGGTCGAAGGTTGAACCGGGTGGAGGCGAACCACTCGCCGGTGCGACCGAACCCGGTGATGACCTCGTCGCTGACCCACAGGACACCATGCTCAGCACAGACCTGGCGGGCCCGCTGCAGGTACTCCGCCCCGGCGAAGTGGACACCTCCAGCGCCCATCACGGGCTCGCAGAAGAACGCCGCGACGTTCTCCGGACCGAGCGTCTCGATGGTCTCGGCCAGGGCGGACGCGTCGTCCCACGGGACCCGCACGATGTCGGGCTGCAGGTCGCCGTACCCGTGCTGGTTCGGGTCGATCCCGGCCAGCGAGGTGCCACCCCAGTGCATCCCGTGGTACGCACGCTCCCTGGTGAGCATGATCCGCCGCTGCGGGCGGTCATTCAGATTCCAGTACCGGCGGACGAGCTTCTTGGCGGTGTCGACGGCGTCGGACCCACCCGACGTGAAGAACACCTTGCTCCCCGGCACCGGCGCGATGGCCGCCACGCGTTCGGCCAGCTCCATCGTCGGCACCTCGGTCATGTCGCCGAAGTTGGAGAAGTGGGCCAAAGTCGCAGCCTGGGCACCGACGGCGTCGGCGATCTCACGGCGTCCGTGCCCGACGTTGGCGAACCACAGACCGGCGGTCAGGTCGAGGTAGCGACGTCCGGCCGCGTCCAGAACCCACTGGCCCTCACCCGACGCGAGGACGAACGGTCCGTCACGCTCGACGACGGCCATGTCGGCGAACGGATGCCACAGTGCAGTCACGGTCGTCGAGCGTACTCGGGACTCACTGTGCGGCCGGCGCCCCGTCTCACGCGAGGGCTGTCTCGACCCCGATGAACACCGCGGTCGCCACCATCAGGGCGGCGAACCCCACCTGAAGCCGACGCGCGGGCACGCGACCCGCGACCCGCGACCCGACGAACGAGCCGACCATGGCACCGACAGCCATCGGGACCGCCACGGCGAGGTCCAGGTACTGCGGCCCACGGACCGCCAGTGCGGCCAGCGAGTTGATGGCGATCACGAGCAGTCCGGTGGCCGCCGCGGTCGGCATGGAGAAGCCGAGGACGAGCACGAGCGCCGGCACGATCACGAACCCACCCCCGACGCCGAAGAACCCGGTCACCACACCGACCCCCAGCGCGGTCGCCCCCACGGTCACCATCCCGCGGCGGCCGTGCTCGGCGCCGGCCTTCACCGGAGGCTTGTACATCGCGTAGGCCGCGGCCAGCAGCAGGACGGCGAACCCACCGAGCAGCACCCGTTCGGGCAGGGCGCCGGCCAGCAGGGCGCCGACCACCGCTCCCGCGATCCCGACCAGCCCGAACACGGTGCCTTTGCGCCACCGCACTCGATGTGCCCGGGCGTGCCCGACCAGGCCCGACGCCGCCGCGAAGAGAACGACGACCAGCGACACCGTGGTCGCCGCCAGCGGCGCAACGTCGAAGGCGTAGATGAGCAGCGGTGCGGTGAAGATCGCCCCGCCACCACCGAGGATGCCGAGCAGCAGGCCGATCACTGCTCCGGCAACGAGCAGCTCGGCGACCTCCAGCACGTCAGGCGAGGACGCCGGGGCGACCCCGTCGATCCACCAGCGGCTGTCCGGCGTGCTGCCAGCCGTGCAGGCCGCGTCTGAGATTGACGACGTCGATGCCCGCGGAGGCCAGCTGTCTGCAGGCGGCCCGTGACCGGCTCCCGCTGCGGCAGACGACGATGACCTTCTTCCCCTTGGGGAGTCTGCTCATCCGTTGGCCCAGCTCATTCAGTGCGACGTGCTTGGCCATGGGGGCATGGCCGGCGTTCCACTCCGCCGTGCTGCGTACGTCGATCATGACCGCGCCCTCGTCGACGAGTGTGCGCGCCTCCGACGCGTCGATCGAGGGGACGCCCCCGCCGAAGAGCCTGCCCATCAGCGACATCAGGCAGCACCGGAGGCCGGCTGGAAGCTGCGGGCAGTTCCCCGCGACACCTTCCAGGTCCAGCCCGGCTCCTGCTGCGGCGCGTCACCCTGCTCGATGGGCAGACCGGCGCGGGCCGCGTCGTCCCAGTCGTCGTCGACGTGGACGACCTGCTTGCCGTGCTGGGCGAGCAGCGACGACACCGCGGAGGCCCGGTAGCCACTGCCGCAGTACACGTACAGCTGGCGGTCGCCCGGCAGCTCGTCGATCCGGTCGGGGATCTCGTAGAACGGCACGAGGTGCGCGCCGACGAGGTGCCCGTCGACCCACTCCAGGACCTGGCGGACGTCGAGCAGGTACACGTCGGGGTCGTCGGCGAGGATCGTCGCCAGCTCGGCGAAGTCGACCCGCTGCATCGTCGCCACGTCGTCGTTGTCGTCGTTGTCGTCGACCCAGAAGTCCAGCCCGCCGACCGCCTGGGCTGCCGGGCGGTCGATGCCGATCCGCACCATCTCGCGCTGCGCCGCCTCCACCTGCTCGCGGGTCTCGCCCAGCAGGGTCACCGGCATGCCCCACGGGACCAGCCAGCTGAGGTAGGCGATGAACGGACCGTCGAGGTCGAAGTTGAGGGTGCCCCGCACGTAGCCGCGGGCGAACACCTCGCGGGAACGCAGGTCGATGACCCACTCACCGGCGTCGATCCGGCGCCGCAGCTCGGCCGGCTCGGCCGGCTCGGGCAGCGAGAGGTCGATCGCCCCCGGCCCGGCCGCGTTGGCCGGACCCATGTGCACGTAGTAGGCCGGGAAGACGTCGAGAGCGGCCAGCATGCTCTCGACGAAGGCCTCCTCGTCCTGGGTGAGCGCCGGGTTGGACGAGCGTTCGTCGGCGATCGTGCCGCGGGTGCCCTCGTTCTGGGTGGCGGCACAGAACGAGCCGAAGCCGTGGGTCGGGTACACGTGGGTGGTCAGCTCGAGCTCGTCGGCGATGCGTCGCACCGAGTGCCACTGGTCATGGGCCAGACCGACCGTCGCGTCCGGGCCGATCAGGTCGGGGCGGCCGACCGCGCCGTAGAGCATCGAGCCTCCGGTGAACACCGCACCTGGGTGGTCACCGCGCGTGACGGCGAAGGACTTGTGGTGGGGGGTGTGCCCGGGGGTGTGCAGGACCCGCACGGAGAGCTCGCCCACCTCGAAGGTGTCGCCGTCGTCGACCTGGGTGCACGGGTAGGCGAGGTCGACGCCGCCGGGAACGACGTACTGCGCCTCGTGACGCGACGCGAGGACCAGACCGCCGCTGACGTAGTCGTTGTGCACGTGCGTCTCGAGCACGTGCGTCAGGTGCAGGCCGTGCTCGGCCAGCAGGTGCTCGACCCGGTCGATGTCCCGCTGCGGGTCGACGACCAGGGCATGGCGTCCGTCATGGACGACGTAGCTGCGGTCGCCGAGGCCAGGGGTGTCGATGACCAGGACGTGGGGTGCGCTCGTGTAGGTGGTCATGCCGTTGCTCCCGAGTCGAGGGGTAGTCCGGACGCGCGCCACGCCGAGGTGCCGCCGTCCACGTTGTAGGCCGTGCGGCCGTGCCGGGCCAGGAACGCGGCGACCTGCCAGCTGCGCGCGCCGGACTCGCAGATCACGTAGACCGGTCGGTCGGCCGGGAAGTCTTCGATGTGCAGGGGGACGGTGGCCATGGGGATGTGCTGGGCACCGGGCACGTGTCCGCCCACGTACTCGAAGCGTTCGCGCACGTCGACCACGAGGTCGCCGTTCTGCTGCGCGGTGTGCAGGTCCTGCACGCTGACGCTGGTCACCATGGGCGCTGGCCTTTCGTCGTCCGGATGGCTCGAGTGTATACCCCGGGGGGTATCTGTCTCAACTCAGGACTAGGTCAGGCTGAGGAACAGCTTCTCGAGCTGGGCCCGGTCGAGCATGGGCACCTCACCGCGCAGCTCGGCGTCCTGGCACTGCTGGAGCCCCGAGGCCACAATCTTGAAGCCGGCCCGGTCGACCGCCTTGGCCGCCGCCGCGAGCTGGGTGACGATGTCGCTGCACCCGCGTCCCTCCTCGATCATGGCGATCACCCCGCCCAGCTGGCCCTGGGCCCGGCGCAGCCGGGTGACCACGTCGCGCATGACGTCCTCGTCGAGCTCCATGGCTCGTCTCCTCTCCGCACGGCGGGCCGGGGTACCGGCCGCCTCGCCCAAGAGGAGAATGATACCCCAGGGGGTACCTCAGGAGAGGGGATCGGCGCTACACGCCGACGAACACGTGGGCCGCGGTGGCGCGGGAGAGCTCGGCGTACTCCATGCCGCTGCCCACCATCACGCCGCCCTCGGACGTCGAGACCTTGACGACCTGGCCGGGCACGACCCCGGCCCGCCGCAGCCGGCCCATCAGCTCGACGTCGTGCTGCAGGGGCTCGCCGATCCGGCGCACGACGACCCGCCGGGACGTCTCGCCCGCGACGGTGTCGAGCCCGACCACCGCCCCGTCGGCGGCCGCGGCGGCCTCGCCCAGCTCGTCCAGCCCGGGGATCGGGTTGCCGAACGGCGAGTGGGTCGGGTGCCCGACCAAGTCGAGGATGCGTCGTTCGACCGTCTCGCTCATGACGTGCTCCCACCGGCACGCCTCCGCATGGACGTCCTCCCAGGCCAGGCCGATCACCTCGACCAGCAGGCACTCGGCCAGCCGGTGCTTGCGCATGACCCGGGTCGCCATAGCCCGGCCCTCGTCGCTCAGCTGCAGGTGGCGGTCGCCCTCGACCGTGATCAGCCCGTCGCGCTCCATCCGCGCCACCGTCTGGCTGACCGTGGGCCCGCTCTGGCCCAGGCGCTCGGCGATCCGAGCACGCAGCGGGACGATGCCTTCTTCTTCGAGCTCAAACACCGTGCGCAGGTACATCTCGGTGGTGTCGATGAGGTCGGTCACCGGGCCATTGTCACCCATCGGCCCCGGACCGGCTGCTCGGTCAGTCGGCGCGGTACGCCTCACGACCACCCACGAGGGTCCGCTGCACCTGGGCGGTCAGCAGCGCGTCAGCCGGCTCGTCGAACACCTGGGGGGAGATGACGACCAGGTCGGCGAGCAGCCCCGAGGCGATCCGGCCGCGGCTCTCCTCCTCGAAGCAGGACCAGGCGGCGTCAGCGGTGGCGTGGGCGAAGGCGTCGTCCAGTGGGCGCACCTGGTCGGCGCCACGACCGGTCGGGAGCGACGGTTCGATGGCCGAGCGTCGGGTGGCCGCGATGAAGAGGTTGGCCAGCGGCTGGTAGGGCGCGGTCGGTGCGTCGGTGCCGAAGACGAGCCGCGCGCCCGCGACCACGAGATCACTCCAGCGGAACCCGAACGACGCCCGCGGCTCACCGAGCATCGCGACCCAGTTCTCCGCGATCGCCGGGTCGGCGTGGACCGGCTGCATCGACGCGGTGACGCCGAGCTCGACGAACCGGGCGAGCTCTTCGGGTCGCGCGTACTCGATGTGCTCGATCCGGTGCCGCAGCTCACCAGGACGGCGCCCGTTCGGCTCGCTGTGCCTTCTCCACGGCGTCCAGCGCGAGCTTCACCGCGTGGTCACCGATCGCGTGCATCGCCACCTGCAGCCCCGCCGCATCTGCTGCCTCGACGACCGGGTCGAGTGCGTCGGCGTCCCACTGCGGGGCCGGCATCGCACCGTTCACGTAGGGCTGGCTGACTGCAGCCGTGCAGCCGTCGATCACGCCGTCGACCCAGAGCTTGATCCCGCCGATCCGAAGCCGCGCCGTGGGGTTGCGCTTGGCGAGCTCGGCCACGTGCGCGATCCGGTCGAGATGGTCCTGTGGTCGCCCGTCGCGGTCCATCACCCAGTGGCCGACGACCCGAAGGTCGAGCCAGCCCTGCTCCTGAGCGGTCTGCATCGCCAGCAGGTCGGCGTCGCGCATCGCCATGTCGATCACCCCGGTCAGCCCCGCAGCGCTGCAGGCAGCGATCGCAGCGCGCAGCTGGTCGAGCCTGGTCTGGTCGGTGGTGATCCGCTCGAGGTGGTCCCACGCGTAGACACCCGCGGCGTTCTCCTCGAGGAACCCGGTCGCTGCACCGGTGACCGGGTCACGGTCGATCCGGCCACCCACGGGGTCGGGGCTGTCGGCTTTGATGCCGAGCTCCAGCAGCGCGGCCGTGTTGACCCACGCCGAGTGGTAGTCGTTCGCGTCGAGCACGACCGGGCGGTCAGGGACGACCACGTCGAGCATCTCGGCCGTCGGGTGGCCACCGGGGATCGCGTCGAACAGCCAGCTCTTGCCGAGGACCCACTTGTCGTCGGGGTGCGCGGACGCATGCTGGACGACAAGCCGCTGGATCTCCTCCAGGGACCTCGCGTGCACGAGGTCGACCCGGCCCTGCGACTCACCCGTGCTCACCGTGTGGAAGTGACCGTCGATGAAGCCAGGGGTCACCAGGGCACCAGCGAGCGACTCCTCGGCCGCATCGCTGTCCACCGCCGCCCGCACCTCGTCGAGCGTCCCGACGGCGACGATGCGGTCGCCGCGGAAGGCCAGGGCCTCGGCCCAGGGCCGCTCCCGGTCGGCAGTGAACACGCGGGCGTCGGTCCAGACGGTGGTACTGGGCTGAAGCGTCATGGGTCGATTCTGCCCACGTCCGACGTGCAGCGCGGGGGCGGCACCCCTAGCGTGGCGATGTGGCTCCCTCGAGCAGCGCGGCATCCCGCAGTGTGCTGTGGTTCCGGCGCGACCTCCGGCTGTCGGACAATCCGGCTCTGCTCGCAGCCGCCGACGCTGCCGACGAGGTCGTCCCGCTGTTCGTGGTCGACCCGGTGCTGTGGGCGCCCGCCGGGACCGCTCGCCGCTCCTACCTCGTCCGGTCGCTGCGCTCGCTCGACGAGTCGCTCGGAGACACGCTGTTGCTCCGCCACGGGGACCCTGCGCAGCACGTCGTCGACGTTGCGCGAGCGGTGGGGGCGACGACCGTGCATGCGGCTGCCGATTTCGGGCCGTACGGACGCCGCCGCGACGAGAAGGTGTCGGCCGCGCTGGCCGAAGCAGGCATCGCGTTCACCACGACCGGCTCGGCCTACGCCGTCGCCCCCGGTCGGGTCACCAAGCCCGACGGCACCGCCTACCGGGTCTACACGCCGTTCATGAGGGCGTGGGTGAGACATGGCTGGCGCACACCCGCGGACTCAGCAGACCGGCTCGTCCGGTGGGTGATGCCGCTCGAGTGCGCGGGCTACCCCGACGAACCGACGGAACCCGCAGCGAGCGACGAGCCCGCAGCCGACGTCGCTGCCGCCGGCGAGTCGGCCGCGCTCCAGCGATGGTCGGACTTCGTGACCTCCGGTGCGCTGGACCGGTACAAGACCGACCGCGACCGACCCGACCTGGACGCGACCTCGCGGCTGTCGGTGCACCTGAAGTACGGCGAGATCCACCCGCGCACCCTGCTCGCCGCGCTCGGCGACTCCCCCGGTCACGAGACATTCCGGCGCGAGCTCGCCTGGCGGGAGTTCTACGCCGACGTCCTGTGGCACAACCCCCAGAGCGCCCAGCAGTACCTGCGCCCGGAGTTCGCTGCGATGCCGTACGACACCGGCCCCGACGCCGACGCCGCCCTGCTCGCCTGGCAGCAGGGCCGGACCGGGTACCCGCTCGTCGACGCCGGCATGCGGCAGCTGCTTGCGGAGGGATGGATGCACAACCGAGTGCGGATGGTCGTCGCGTCGTTCCTCGTCAAGGACCTGCACCTCGAGTGGCAGGTGGGTGCCCAGTGGTTCATCCGGCACCTGGTCGACGGCGACCTCGCCTCCAACGCCCACGGCTGGCAGTGGACCGCAGGATGCGGCACCGATGCCGCGCCCTACTTCCGGGTCTTCAACCCGGTCACGCAAGGTCTCACCTACGACCCCAAGGGCGAGTACGTGCGCCGTTACGTGCCGGAGCTGCGCCACCTCGACGGCGCGGTCGCACACGAGCCGTGGGCGGCCCCGGACGGCTACGCCCACGGCTATCCCCAACGGATCGTCGACCACGCGGCCGAGCGCGAGGAGGCGCTGCGCCGGTACTCACCACTCAAGGCGTCCCGCTAGAAGCCCGGCGGCGCTCGACCGTCGCGCTCCGGCCGAGGTGGCACCAGCGTCTGCGATCCGTCGTCGCGCTCTGCGACCGTCCAGCCACGCAGGTGCACGAAACCGTGATGTCGGCGGCACAGCAGCACGCAGTTGGCGAGCGACGTCGCCCCGCCGTCCTCCCAGAACACCTTGTGGTGCACGTCGCAGTGCTGGGACGAGGCGTAGCAGCCCGACGCCACGCAGTGCCGGTCACGGGCGACCACAGCGCGGCGGATCGCCGGGGGGATCGAGCGGGTGACCCGTCCGACGTCGAGCACCCGACCGGGGCCGTCGGTCACGATCCGGGAGACGCCTGAGTCGCAGGCCAGCATCCGCGCCTGCTCGCTCGTGATCGGCCCGGACCACGACAGCTCTGCGGTGCCACAGCCCGGCTGCTTGCGCAGCACGGCGAGGTCGACGATCACCGAAAGGTGCGGCCGCACGCCGCCCCCGAGAGGCGCGTCGCCGGCGTCGAGGGACGAGCGACAGATCTGGGTGAGTGCGTCGGCCCGGCGCTGCGCCCAGGACCGCTCGTCGGACGTATCGCCGCGCGTGGGGGTGACGATCGCATCGACCGCGGCCAGCACGGTGGCGCCGGCTACCGGGTCGAGCAGACCGGACACCGCGACCATGCCGTCGAACGTCTCCGCGAGGTCCAGCCCCCGCCGCTCCAGCCGGCGGACGGCGGCCCGGTCGGCCCGGTCGGCGTCGAGCCGGTGCAGCAGCTCGGCCCCGACCCGCCTGAGCAGCATCGGGTCGAGGGCCTTGGCCGGCTCCTGCAGCGCCCGTTCGGCCTCCTGGCGCCGCTCGGCGGGCACGTCGCGCAGCGTGCGCTCGATCACCTCAGCGTGCCGCCACGAGATCGTGCCGTCACGCAGGGCCTCGCCGGTCGTCGTCATCGGCCCGGTCGCCATGGCGTGGGCGACCCGGGCCCGTGCCTGCGCCTCACCGGGGGCGATCCGGCAGCGGTGCCGGATCCACGCCGCGAGCGAGCCAGCGCCGTCGTCGGCCGGGCCGCCCGCTTCGTCGAAGGCGACCGTCCGCGGCGCCCAGACCCCCTCGAGCTGGTCGATCAGCTGGCGCAGCCCGACCAGCTGGCAGCCGAGCGGCTGCACCTGCGCGCGCGCCACGAACGTGCGAGCGAGGTACTCCACCTCGGCACCCAGCTCCAACGATGTCGGTGGCACACCGGGGGCACCCCACCAGTCAGTCGCCAGTGCTGATCGACTCGAACACATGTTCGAACACTACCGACCTGCCCTTCGGGGATCGCCGCCGCGAACTCAGGCTGTGGACAGACTGGGCCAGATGCGGGCTGTGGACGCCCAGCACCCGAGTCGTCGTCAGCGCGATCCTCCGGACCGACCTAGGCACTGAAGCAGCAGCGACCGTCGGGTGACCCGGGCGAGTGACCCGGGCGAGTGACCCGGGCGAGTGACCCGGGCGGGTGACCCGGCCACCGGCGTGCCGACGGCGCCACCCGACGACCCCGTAACCTGCCCGGGTGCGAATCATCAGCGTGCTCAGCCTCAAGGGGGGCGTGGGCAAGACGACCGTGACCCTCGGCCTGGCCGGGGCGGCGATGACCCGCGGGCTGCGCACCCTCGTGGTCGACCTCGATCCGCAGGCCAACGCCACGGTCGTACTCGATCCCACGCACGTGGAGTTCACCAGCAACGACGTCCTCGCCGACGGTCGGGCCGGGGTGCTCACCCAGGCCATCACTGCGAGCGGCTGGGGTGACCAGCTCGATGTCGTGGCCAGCGAGCGCTCACTGGAGCACCGCGCCGTCCCCGAGGGTGAGGGTGCACTGCGGCTCCGGGTCACCATGCAGGGGCTCGAGCACTACGACATCGTCCTGCTCGACACGCCCCCGGCCCTGGGTGAGCTGACCCGCAACGCGCTAGCCGCAAGCGACCTCGCCCTGGTCGTCACCGAGCCGAGCCTGTTCGCCCTGCAGGGCGCGTCGCAGGCCGTCGAGGCCGTCGAGGTGATGCGCGCGTTCAACCTGCGCCTCGCGCTGGCGGGCATCGTGGTCAACCGGGTGCGCCCCGCACTCGGCCGAGCACCGGTACCGCCTCGCCGAGCTCGCCCTCGCATACGGCGAACAGCTGCTGCAGCCGGCGCTTCCCGACCGCAGCGTGATGCAGCAGGCCGCCGGTGCCTGCACGCCGGTGCAGCAGTGGCGCACGAACGCCGGTCGCGAGGTGTCGCGGATCCTCGACGGCTACCTCGACAAGGTCTTGGCAACACCGACTGAGCGCAGCTCACTCGGCCAGGCACCCAGCACAGGAGGACGCCGATGAGCCGACGCCCCGAACCGCGCCCCGCCCTGCAGAAGGCCCCCGACGGGGGCATGCACCCGGCCGCCCCGAGGGCCGCGGCCACCAAGCACCTGCACCCCGCCCCTCACGCACCGGCCGCGCCACCAGCACCTGACTCGCCGAGCGAGCCGGCGACGTACAAGCCGGGCGACCTGCGCGCCCGCAAGGCAGCCAAGCCGAGCAAGCCCAAGGACGACGGCAAGCGGGCCGAGCAGGTGACCTTCGAGGTCACCGTCCCCAAGAAGCTGCGCAAGGCGGCCCGCAAGAAGGCGGAGGCCGAGGGCTGGACCCTGGACCAGACAGTCACCTACGTGCTGCGGGCATGGGTCGACGGCTGAGCCTGGTCGACGATCCTTCGCTGGAGCCCGACCTCCTGTCGGCCGCACGGAGCCGTGTGCATGGCCGCCTTCGGTGACCGGTTCAGCGACGAGGACTGGGAGCACACGTTCGGGGGCGAGCGCGTGCTCGCCTTCCACGACGGCGACGTCGTGGGCCACGCGGCCGTCGTCCCACGGCCGATCACCGTTGGTGAGCAGCCGTTCCGCGCGGGCTACGTGGAGGGCGTCGCCGTCCGCCCGCAGCGGCAGCGAGACGGGATCGGCCGGACGATGTTGACCCGGCTGTCCACGCACGTGCGCGCCCGCTACGAGCTCGGTGCGCTGTCCACCGGCCGGCCCGGCTTCTACGCCCGGTCGGGCTGGGAGCGCTGGAGCGGCCCCTCGTACGTGCGTGACCATGACGCGACGTACCGCACCGAGGACGAGGACGACGGTCTCATGGTGCTCCGGTTCGGTCCCAGTGCCGACGTGGCGTTGTCGTCGTCGATCACCTGCCTGGGCCGAAGCGGCGACGACTGGTAGCCGTGCCTGCGGCACCGAACAGCGGTCAGGGGATCGGGTTCTCGGCGTCGTAGCGAAGGAACGCCGGGAAGCGGGCGGCGAGCAGGGACACCGCACCGATGCAGGCCACACCGCCCGCGACGACGGCGAACCGCGTACCGAGCACAGTGCCCGAGGTTCCCGACACAGCGTCGCCGAGCCGCGGACCGCCCGCGACCACAACGATGAACACACCCTGCAGCCGACCGCGCAGGTCGTCTGGGGTTGCGACCTGCAGGATCGTCGTGCGGAACACCGCGCTCACCGTGTCGAAGGCACCGGAAAGGGCCAAGAACACGACACCCAGCCACAGCGTGCTCGACAGCCCGAACCCTGCCACCGCAGCGCCGTAGGCCATGACCATCAGCACGATCATCCGTCCCTGCCGACGCACGCGGCCGACCCAGCCGGAGAAGATCGCCCCTGCGAAGGCACCGAAGGCGGGCGCCGCCGACAACAGACCGACGGTGGATGGTCCGCCGCCGTAGACCGATACGGCGAGCGCAGGGAACAGGGCCCGGGGCTGGGCCAGGACCATCGCAGCGAGGTCGACCAGGAACGTCATGAGCAGGTTGCGCCGGGTCCGCAGGAAGCGCAGCCCCTCGAGCACGCTGCGCAGCCCGGCCCGCGACACCTCACCCTCCGGCGGTACCGAGGGCAGCCGGGCCACTGCGTACAGCGCGGCGGTGAAGGTCAGGACGTCGACGGCGAAGGTGGTGGCGTACCCGTACGCACCCACGAGCAGACCCGCCATGAGAGGGCCGACGGTGAAACCGAGGGTCCACGACGCCGTGGTGAGCGCGTTGGCCGCCGGCAGCAGCTTCGCTCCCACCAACCTCGGGATGATCGCCGACCGGGCCGGGTTGCTCACCGCGAAGAACCCGGACTGCACGGCGACCACGAGGTACAGCACCCACACGTTCGCCAGGCCCAGCCAGGCCTGGAGGAACAGCGCCATCGAGCACAGCCACAGCCCGAGCGACGCGACCAGCAGCACCCGGCGACGGTCGTGCGCGTCGGCGATCGACCCGCCGTACAGGCCGAACACCACCAGCGGACCGAGCGCAGCCAGTCCTACCATGCCGACGGCGAAGCTCGACCCGGTGATCGCGTACACCTGGAGCGCGACGGCGACAGCCGCCATCTGCTGGCCGAGCTGGGCGACCGTCGAACCAGCCCAGAGGCGGCGGTACGGGCGGCTGACCCGAAGCGGTGTGACGTCGGCGACGAACCCCGCCACGTCAGTCGTCACCGCACGGCGTCGAAAGGGGGTAGCCAGCAGAGCGGTCGGGCTCTACCGTCGTCGGTACACAGGAGAGGAGGTGGTCCAGGCTTGAGTACATCCAGGACACGTGAGGTGGCTGCCAGCTAGCCGCTGACCCTCGGTCCACGACCGGCGTCATGCACCCGCGCGAGCGGTGCCGCGGCCGGCCAGTACCGGGCAGTCACCCGATCCGCGGGCGCCGGGCCTTGTCCCCCGGCTCTTCGGTTGCTGCACGCACGCCGTGCCGACCGGGCCCGCGGATCGTCCTTGTCCGCTCACGAGTCGCCGCTGCGCTGCCGCACCGCCGCTGCGGACCCACCGAACCACCCGACGACCGCCCCGACGACGAGGCAGGCGAAGACGAGCAGGCCGCCGGAGAACAGCCGGGCGCCGAGGAAGGCCCCGGCGAAGGCGCCGAGCAGGGCGAAGCCGACGGCAAGGAGCTTCGAACGTTCCATGGGGCGGCAGGCTACCGGCCAGTGAACCGGCCACTGAACCGGCACCGGACGTCAGCACCGACGGCGCTGTCGGGCGTCACGGCAGCACGGTCAGGGCGACAGCCGCTCGATGGTCCACGCACCGTCGTCGCGGCGGTAGCGGAGGCGGTCGTGCAACCGGTTGCCCCGCCCCTGCCAGAACTCGATCGACGTCGGCACCACGCGGAAACCACCCCAGAAGCCAGGGACCGGTACGGCGACTCCTTCGGGGTACTGCTCGACCAGCCGCGCGTACTCGTCCTCCAGCTGGGAACGGGAGGCCACGACCTCACTCTGCCGCGAGGCCCACGCACCGAGCTGGTGACCGTGCGGACGGGCGTGGAAGTACTCCTCGTTGGCCGCCGCAGACAGCCGCTCGACGTCGCCCACCACGATCACCTGGCGCTCGAGGTCGATCCAGGGGAACAGCAGCGATGCCTGACCGTTGGCCGTGAGCTCGCGGGCCTTGCGGGAGCCGTAGTTGGTGAAGAACGCGAACCCCGGCCCGCCGGGCCCGGGCAGGAGTCCCTTGAGCAGCACGGTCCGCGCGCTCGGCCGCCCAGACGGGTCAGCGGTGGCGAGCACCATGGCGTTGGGCTCCATGAGCTCGGCGGCCACGGCATCGGCCAACCAGTGCTCGAACTGGGCGATCGGGTCGGTGGAGACGTCGGCCTCGTCGAGCCCGGCCAGCTCGTAGCTGCGGCGGAGGGCGGCAAGGGCAAGGGGGTCCATGCGTCCATGATCCCGCCGACCGGGGCCCGGACCGACGGCGGGTTACCGGCCGGTCACCTGCGTCGGGTTAGATAGCCGCCGTACGACGTCGTACGGCGGACGGGCCGAGGGATCGGCCGACTCCGACCAGTACCACCGCACGCACCACCGCACGCACCACGACAAGGAGGGCCGCATGGCGGACCCGGACTTCACGCCGGGCCTCGAAGGGGTCATCGCCTTCGAGACCGAGATCGCCGAGCCGGACAAGGAGGGCAACGCCCTGCGCTACCGGGGCGTCGACATCGAGGATCTGGTCGGGCGCGTGTCCTTCGGCAACGTGTGGGGGCTCCTGGTCGACAACGAGTTCAACCCGGGGCTGCCCCCGGCCGAGCCCTTCCCGATCCCGGTCCACTCCGGTGACGTCCGGGTCGACGTGCAGAGCGCGCTGGCGATGCTCGCGCCGTCGTGGGGCCTGCGTCCGCTCCTGGACGCGGAGGACGACGAGGCGCGCGACGACCTCGCCCGCGCCTCGGTGATGGCGCTGTCGTACGTCGCCCAGTCGGCACGGGGCATCGGCCTGCCGATGGTTCCGCAGCGTGAGATCGACAAGGCCCAGACCGTGGTCGAGCGGTTCATGAAGCGCTGGCGTGGCGAGCCGGACCCCGACCACGTCAAGGCCGTCGACGCCTACTTCGTCTCCGCCGCCGAGCACGGCATGAACGCGTCGACCTTCACCGCACGCGTGATCGCGTCGACCGGCGCCGACGTCGCGGCCGCGCTGTCGGGGGCGGTGGGCGCCATGTCCGGGCCACTCCACGGCGGGGCGCCGTCTCGCGTGCTCTACATGCTGGAGGCCGTCGAGCGTGACGGCGACGCCGAGGGGTACGTCAAGGGTGTGCTCGACCGCAACGAGCGGCTGATGGGCTTCGGCCACCGGGTCTACCGCGCCGAGGACCCGCGCGCCCGCGTGCTCCGGCGCACGGCACGCGACCTGAACGCGCCTCGCTTCGAGGTCGCCGAGAAGCTCGAGGAGGCGGCGCTGCGGATCCTCGCCGAGCGGCGTCCCGACCGGGTCATCGCCACCAACGTGGAGTTCTGGTCGGCCGTGGTGCTGGACTTCGCCGAGGTTCCGCCGCACATGTTCACGCCGATGTTCTCCTGCGCGCGCACCGCGGGCTGGTCGGCGCACGTCATGGAGCAGAAGCGCACCGGTCGGCTGATCCGGCCGTCGGCCCGCTACGTCGGCCCCCCACCGCGGCGTCCGGAGGACGTCGAGGGCTGGGACCGCGAGGTCAAGCCCAGCTACGCCATCTGACCCGCAGCCCGTTCCACCCCGCGGGACAGCCGCTGGACGTCGTCGCGGCGGCCCCTAGGCTGGGCGCATGCCCAAGGACCCCGCTGACATCACGCTGCCCGCCGACCTGCTGCCTGGTGACGGACGCTTCGGCGCCGGGCCCAGCAAGGTCCGACAGGCCCAGGTCGACGCCCTGGCCGGTCGCTGGCAGGACTTCCTCGGCACGTCCCACCGGCAGGCGCCGGTCAAGCGCGAGGTGGGCCGGGTCCGGGCGGGGCTGCGCGACCTGTTCTCCCTTCCCGACGGCTACGAGGTGGTCCTGGGCAACGGTGGCTCGACCGCCTTCTGGGAGGTCGCCGCGTTCGGCCTGGTCCGGACCAGGAGCCAGCACCTGGCGTTCGGTGAGTTCGGCTCGAAGTTCGTCAAGGCCGTGCAGACCGCGCCGTGGCTGTCCGACCCGTCGGTGCTGACGAGCGAGCCGGGCGACGCACCCACCTGGTCCTCCGAGGCCGGCATCGACGTGTACGCAGCGCCGCAGAACGAGACGTCGACCGGCGTTGCGATCGAGGTCGTGCGTGCGCCCGGTGCTGACGACGACGCGCTCATGGTGTGGGACGCCACCTCGGCGGCCGGTGGACTCCCCGTCGACGCGGCCGCGTTCGACGTCTACTACTTCGCACCGCAGAAGGCGTTCGGCAGCGACGGCGGCATCTGGTTCGCCCTCATGTCTCCGAAGGCGCTCGAGCGCGCTGCCGAGATCGCCGCCACCGACCGGTACATCCCCGCGTTCCTCGACCTGCAGACCGCGATCGACAACTCGGTCAAGGACCAGACCTACAACACCCCGGCCCTGGGCACGATCTTCATGATGGGCGAGCAGGTCGACTGGTTCAACGCCAACGGTGGCCTGGCCTTCTCGACCGGCCGCAGCGCCGCTTCGGCTGAGGCGCTGTACTCCTGGGCCGACCGCACGAGCTACACCTCGGCGTACGTCAGCGACCCCGCCAAGCGGTCCAACGTGATCGGCACGATCGACTTCAGTGACGACGTCGATGCCGCCGTCATCTCCAAGGTGCTGCGCGCCCACGGCGTCGTCGACACCGAGCCCTACCGCAAGCTGGGTCGCAACCAGCTGCGAATCGCCATGTTCCCGTCGATCGAGCCCGACGACATCGTGGCACTCACCCGCTGCATCGACGCCGTGGTCGAGCAGCTCGCCTGACCGCTCAGTCCCGCCGTCGCCCCGCCATCACGGCACCGACGAGCAGGCTGACCAGCACCACGCCTGCGATCCCCAGGGCCAGGGCCGGGTTGCCGCTGTCGGAGCCAGCCGGGTCCGGGTCGGCGTCGGGCGAGTCGGTGGGCGAGCCAGTGGCCGACTCACTCGGTGTCGGGCCGTCCGCCGCGACCGGCGGGGCGTCCAGCAGGTAGACGGGCTGGTCGGTGCCCTCGCTGCCGACGAGCATCCCGCGCCCGTCGGGCGTGAAGGCCAGGGTCTCGCCCTGGGGCTGCGGAGGCAGCCGGTACCTTGCCAGCTCCGAGCCTCCCGGCCCGTCGGTGACCACCGCGTTGGCGTAGGTGCGCAACACGGTCTGTGCGCCGTCCGGGGAGATCGCCCCGTCGGTCACGAACATGGGTGCGTTGCCCACCCGGGTCAGCGTGTACTCGCCCCCCCTCTCCATGTCGGTGGGAGTGGCGTACACGCCGGCGCCGAGTGCCTCCTTGGTGACCACGTAGAGGCGTCCGGAGGTCGGGTCGGCCAGCAGCGCCTCGGCGTTGTGCGGCCGGTCGGGGTAGGTGAGGTCGATCTTCGTCCACCCCAGGTCCCCGTCGACGAGCTCGCTGGGCTCGTCGACGCGGTACAGCCGGATCGAGGGGCGCTCGCTGTCGTTGTCGCCGATGTCGCCGATCCACAGCGTCGGGTTGCCCTGTCCGTCGGCACCCGGAGCCATGGCCTCCCAGTCGACGTTGGTCGCCCCGGCCAGGGTGAAGGTCGCAGCCGTGTCACCGTCGTTGTCGACCGCGAAGACCGTGGGGCCGTTCCGGCTGTCCTCGACGATGTACACCACGCCCTGGTGCAGGCGCGACGCCGTCATGCCGCTGGCCTCGTCGATGCTGGGGTCGGACACCACGAACGCCACGGTCGAGGGCAGCTTCGGTGGCTGATCGGCGCGGGCGACCACGCCGGACGCCGCCAGGCACAGCGCAGCGACCACGACAGCCGGTACGCGTGCCCGGGCGAGCCAGGTCCGCTGGGCACTCATGCGGGTCGCTCGCGGGCAGCGTCCAGCTCGGTACCCAGCACGTCGGCCAGGTACGGCTGAGTGCCCCAGCTGTCGACCAGGCCGTCGTGCTCGGCCCACTGCTCGGCCGTGGCCGCGGCCCCGGTACGCACCGCACGGAGCAGGACGTTGCGCGGGGTGTGCACGGAGTCGACGAACTCGATCACCTCCACGCGGTACCCGAGCAGCCGCAGGACCAGCGCGCGCCAGGCGTCGGTGAGCACGTCGCCGAGCCGCTCCCGCAGCAACCCGTGTCGCAGTACCGGCGCCAACGACGCAGGAGCAGATCCGGCCTCACGCAGGCGCCGCTGCAGGTCGTGGTGACAGCACGGGGCCGCCAGCACCACAGGTGCCTGCCAGCGGACCGCTCGGGCCAGTGCGTCGTCGGTCGCGGTGTCACACGCGTGCAGGGCGAGGACGACGTCAGCGGTCGGCAGCTCGGCCTCGCCGGGCTCTCGAGGGGCGAGGTCGACGTCGTCGATGGCGCCTTGGACGAACGTGACCGCCTCGGTCCACCCGAGCCGCCCGGCCACCGCGGTGTTGTGCTCGCGGGACTGCTGCTTGACGTCGACACCGACGAGCGCGACGGCACCGGGGAGCACTGTCGTCAGGTAGCGGTAGCAGGCGAAGGTGAGGTACGCGTTGCCACAGCCGAGGTCGACCACCCGGACCGGGCCGGTGGTGGGCGCCACTGGTGCGAGCGCCCGCACGAACTGCTCGACCTGCTGGTACTTGTCGGTACGGCTGGGCTTGACCTTCCCGTCGGCCGTGCTGACCCCCAGCTCGAGCAGGAAGGGCTCCCCCGGGTCCACGAGACGCGGCTTGCTGCGGTCGTGCGCGGCTTGCTGCTCACGTGCGCCGCTACGGCGGTGCACCTGGGCCTCGCCGCGCTTGGTCACGCGGATCTGCAGCGACCCGTCGACGCTGTCGACGTGCCAGTTCCCGAACGGCTGCTCGAGCAGCGCGTCGACGGCAGTCGAGGCGTCGGCGTCCCAGGTGTGGTTGGCCGTGTGCGCCTGGCTCTCGTCGAACAGGGTCACCTGAAGCCGAGGTCCGGCCTTGAGCTCGACCGGCCGCAGCTCCGCCTTGCGCCATTTCGGGCTGCTGCCCCGGCGACGCCCCGCGGCCACGGCGCGCACCAGCCGGTTCGGGTCGAGCAGCTCGGCCCTCGCCTGCTCGAGGGCCTCGTTCAACGTGGTCGGCACTGCACAAGCCTCGCACGCCGACTAACGTGCTGAGACATGGACTACACCCACCTCGGCCGATCGGGTCTCCAGGTCTCACGGCTCGCCCTCGGGACCATGAACTTCGGGCCGGAGACCAGCGAGCCCGACTCCTTCGCCATCATGGACCGGGCGCTCGAGCACGGGCTGAACTTCTTCGACACGGCCAACGTCTACGGCTGGAAGAAGGGCGAGGGCGTCACCGAGCAGATCATCGGCCGGTGGATCGACCAGGGCGGGGGCCGGCGCGAGAAGGTCGTGCTCGCCACGAAGCTCTACGGATCGATGAGCGACTGGCCCAACGACACGTTCCTGTCGGCCCGCAACATCCGCCTGGCGTGCGACGCCTCCCTGCAGCGGCTGAGGACCGACTTCATCGACCTCTACCAGATGCACCACGTCGACCGGGCGACCCCCTGGGACGAGATCTGGGAGGCGTTCGAGGTGCTGCGCACGCAGGGCAAGGTGCTGTACTTCGGGTCGTCGAACTTCGCGGGGTGGCACATCGCCCAGGCCCAGGCCAAGGCTGCGCAGCGGCACCAGCTGGGACTGGTCAGCGAGCAGTCCATCTACAACCTGCTCGAGCGCACGGTCGAGCTCGAGGTCCTCCCCGCCGCCGGCGGGCTGGGTCTCGGCGTCATCCCCTGGTCCCCGCTGATGGGCGGGCTGCTCGGCGGGATCCTGCGCAAGGCCGACGAAGGCAGGGCTGCCGGGGAGAACGCCCAGGAGCGGCTGGCCCGGTACCGGCCGCAGGTCGAGGCCTACGAGGCGTTCTGTGACGAGCTCGGCGAGCACCCGGCCGACGTAGGGATCGCGTGGCTGCTCACCCGGCCGGCCGTGGCCGCGCCGATCATCGGTCCGCGCACGGTCGCCCAGCTCGACGGGTCCCTGCGGGCACTGGACATCACCTTGGACGACGACACGCTGACCCGGCTCGACGAGATCTTCCCCGGCCCCGGCGGGACGGCGCCGGAGGCCTACGCCTGGTAGGCGGGCTCACAGCACCGAGGCGAGCACGACGACCGCCACGAACACGATCAGCGCGAGCGGGACCAGCCAGCGCCGGGTTCGAGGGTCCACGCGTGCAGGCTAGTCCCGGCTCCGGGGCGGTTCGTCTGGGCGTACGTCGAGCCCGAGGGTCTCGGCCAGCTGCACCGCCTGCTCCCAGCCGATCGTCGAGCGTCTGAGATCTACGGTCATCGGGTCGAGGGCGGACAGGTCGGAGCCGCGCAGGTCACTGCCGGACAGGTTCGCCTGGTGCACCGTGGCGCCGGAGAGGTCGACCTCGCGCAGCGTGACCCCCTCGGCGTTCACCCCCGACAGGTCTGCCTCACGCATCCGGACGCCCGTGAAGCTCGCCCCTCGCAGGTCGGCCCCGCGCAGCCCGACGAACGACCAGTCACCCCCGGCGACCTTCAGCAGCGGGAACGTGCACCGGGTGAACGTGGAGCCGACCAGCTTGCAGCCCGTGAAGGTGGCGTCGAAGAACGAGCACCCCGAGAAGCCGCAGTTCACGAAGGCCGCGTTGCTGTGCGTCGAGGCGTTGAACCGCACGTTGCTGAACGTGCAGTCGGTGAAGACGGCACCCTCGTCGGTGACCTCGGTGAGGTCAACGTCGACGAAGGCGATGCCGGTGAACTCCTCGCCGGCCAGGTGGCGTCCGTCCCAGTCCTCGCCCTCCACCTGCCCGCCGACGGACTCCCGGGGCGGCGACATGCCCGCGAGTCTAGGACCGACGTCCGACGGGTCAGCGGGTGCGAGGCGAGCCCCCCAGCGGCCACGTCCCGACCAGGGTGTGACGCACCGGTGGTCCGAGGTCGCTGCGGAACAGGCCGAGCTCGCCGGCCGACCACGGACTGCTGCTCCAACCGGTCATGGCTCGCACCAGCCCGCGCAGGTCGGTGGGTCTCGCCGCGCGGGCCAGGGTCACATGGGGCCGGTAGCGCCCGCGTTCGACGCGCAGCCCCTCGCGACGCACCGGCCGCCGCAGCCGATGCGGCGAGCCTGCGCAGGGGGTCGAGGTCCCCTGCAAGCCCCAGTCCACAGCACGCGGTCCCCGAAACGACCGGCTCCGGCCAGGTGGAGCGTCATCGGGGGGTGCCGCGACGCGGACCCGTGCCAGCCTCCGACCGCAGCTTCTCGAGCAGCGACTCGTCGACCTCTCCATAGAAGGCCGTCGTCACGTGCCACAGCGCCGGGTCACCGACCCGCAGCCCCGGCACCTCCCGGAGCAGCGGGCCGGACCACGCGGCCAGCTCGGCCCGCACACCATCGGGAAGCTCCAGGGCGGCGAACAACCTCACCGCGACAGTCTCGCCGACGGCGCGTCGTTAGGCTGACGCCGTGCCAGACCACCCGCCCCCCGGTCGCGCCACCACCGTCGCGCCGCTCGAGGTCGACGGGGTGCGGACCGCTGTCGTGGGCACCGGGCTCTGGCTGGGGGGCCTGGTCGTGCTCGTCGTGATGCGCGACCGGCTGGGCGACGAGGGCCACGGCTGGTGGGTGGCCACCGCTGCCGTCGGGTTCGTCCTCGGCCTCGTCGGGATCGCGTTCCTGCTGCGACGTCGCAGCGCCTACCGACGCGGCTCGACGCCCTCCGAGGACGCCTCCGGGTCGCCCCAGGACTCGTAGGCCCGCTGGACCAGCACGTCGTCGGCCGTCGAGGCGTCGGCGAGCACGGCAGCGACGTCACGACGAGACGACCATGCGCCGGCGGCCCAGCTCAGCGCCCCCGCCAGCCCGTCCGTCGTGCAGGCATGGACCTCCCCCGCGGCATCCACCCACGCGTCGACCTGATGCCCGACCACGACGAGGTCGTCGTACTCCCACCAGGTGGTGGGCGAGCCAGGCAGGACCTCGAGCACCTGGGGCACGACCTCACGCCGCACTCCGTGCGTCTCGACCTCTGCCTCCACCAGGTGCTCGGACGAGTCGAGGTCGAGCAGCTCGGCCAGCCGCGCGTCGCCGGGCAGCGCGCTCCGGTCGACCAAGGGCCGGTGCAGCGGCGAGAGGACGACCACGACGTCGTCGGCCTCGACGACCCGGCTGCCGGCGGCATCGGGAACCCGGACCTGGGGGCGCGGCTGCGGCCAGCGTTGCGGAGGCAGGGCCGCGAGTGCTGCGTACAACGCGTTGAGCTGACCGGCCCCGACCATCCGGTCCTCGCCCAGGAGTCGCTCCAGCAGGTCCTCGGGCCCGTCGACGTCGGCCAGCAGGTCGGTGAGGCTGCGACGCACCCCGAGGGCTCCGAGCAGGTCGGGGTCGACGGCGCAGGCGGTCTCCGGTGCGTCGACGAACAGCCCGGACAGCCGCGGGTCCGACCCGGGCAGTCGTAGGTCGACCGGTGCCACCTCCCCGAAGAGCGGAGCCTCGCGCAGCCACCACGCCGAGGGGGAGACGACGTCGACGCCACGTCCGTCGGGGAGCAGCACCCGGACCGGGTCGACGACAGCGCTTCGCAGTGGGGGCTCGCCGAGCATCTGCAGCGCACGCGGCCAGGCATCGTCGCGCACGTCGTCGAGCCGTTCCAGGACGGTGAGCTCCGGGACCAGGGGAGCGAAGTCCGCGTGGGGCAGCTGGTCGAGCACCCAGTCGGCCCACTCGTCACCGTCGGGGAACACTTCGCCGACCACCCCTGGCTCCAGGGACACGTCGTGGTGACGACGAACCGGAAACGTGCTCGCGACGCCGACGAGACCCAGCGTCTCCTCACCGAACCGTTCGACCCACTCGTCGGCGACACAGTGCGGATCGCCGAGGGCTTCGGCCAGTGGAGAGCCGGCAAGGACGAGTGAACCGGCCGGCTCCCACGCGCCGTCCGCGGTCGGCAGCACGAGGTCGGCGAAGCGCTCGTCCAGGCGGGTCAGGCCAGAGTCCCGCGCCACCCGGAGAACGGCGGCAGCCAGGGGAGCGGGGTCGTCGTGCTCACCCGACGCCGACACGGCGTCGAGCAGTGCCGGCATGACGAGCAGCGCGTGCGGGTCAGCCGGCTGGGCCCCGAGCCGCCCGAGCAACGGGTGCGCAGCGGCCGGGTCGACGAGCGCCAGGCCCGCGGCGACGGCCAACGCCTCGTCGACCGCTTCCCCCTCCGAAATGACAACGCCCCGGGCCCCCCTCCGCACCCGTCCGCCGACCAGTGGCACCGGAAGACCGTCGAGCACCTCACGGTCGACCCGCGCCGAGTCGAGCACCTCGTACAGGCTTCGCCACCACGACGCCGGTCGGTGGAGCGCCGTGAGTGCGTCGAGGACGTTGGCCAGCTCCAGAACCGGCGAGCCGAGGGCGTCCATGGCCGACCGAGCAGCGGCCCATGCCGGATCGGCCAGCCCCGCATGGGCCTGGGCCACCACCGCGACGACCCCGTCGTCCGAAGGCTCCAGGCGCGCGGCGTCGCGGGCGGCCACCCGGTGACCGACGTCATCGGCCAGGGGGACGAGCGGGCGGGCCCGAAGCTCGTCCAGGGCGTGCTCACGGACAGCGGCGTCCAACGCGCCGGCCGCTGGGCCGACCGGCACCAGCCGCAGGGCCTCGGACCCGAGCTCGGCGGCCACCTGCTCGACGAGGTCGGCGTAGGCCGAGGCGGCCTGCTCAGCGATCCACGAGGCCAGGGGTCCCGGGGCGACATGGCGGCGACTGGGGTCCAGGGGCAGGCTCGCCACGAGCAGGGCAGGAAGGCTGATCGGCTCGGCACTACGAGTGGGCGCATGCAGCACCGACGGAACCCCGGTCGGCAGGGGGGTGGGGCGACCGGCGTCGACCGGGACCGCCCACAGCACCGACCAGGACGGACGCTGGCGCTCCTCGACCGGTCGGTCGGCGAGCAGCGCCTGGTCGAGTGGTCCGGAGCGCTCCACCGTGTGCCACACGGTGACGACGTCGTCGGCACCGTCGGCGCCGTCGCTGTCGTGGAGGCGGACGACAGCGGCCTCGCGCTGCACGCTCAACGTGCGGCACCGGTCGGTGGTGTCGACCACGACCTCCTGCAGGGCGGGAAGCGCAAGCAGGAGCGCAGCGTCGAGGTCGTCGAGCAGCCGTTTGACCGCGAGGTGCGCAGCGTCGTCGCGCAGGGGCAGCACGACCACGGTGTCGTAGCCGTCGGGGACGACGGTGTCGCCCGCACCGACCGCGAAGGGCAGGCGAAGCACGGGCAGGTGCCCCGAGCGGCGGGTCAGCTCCTCGGCCAGGTGAGGGACGGCCGCGACCTCGTCTCGGGTCGCCCCTGCGGAGAACCGGACCCCGCCGTCGCGGGACACGATGGTCGGCTCGTCAGTGACCGAGAGCACGGCGGCGAACCCGGCCCCGAACCGTCCGACCGTACGCGCGTCCCGCTTGGCCGACGCGCGCATCGACGCCAACGCACGCACGCCCTCGACGTCGAGCGGCCGACCGGTGTTGGCCGCCAGCAGCGCTCCCTGGGTCAGCTGCAGCAGAAGCCGACCGGGCACCTCGCCGACGAAGGCGGCGTCGGCGGCGTTCTGGGCCAGCTCGACGAGCAGCTGGTTGCGGTAGCCGTCGCGCGCGAAGTCGTCCTCGACGTTGGCGTCCTCGCGGAACCGGGTCGGTGAGGCGACCCAGCCGTCGAGCACGGACCGGCGCAGGGCGGACGTGCCGAACGGGTCGTCAGTCGCGTGCGCCGACACGGATCAGCCGTGCCCGAGGTCCTCGCCAGGGTCGGCGTCGGTCACGCTCCCGGTCTCAAGCCCGGTCTCAAGCCCGGTCTCAAGCCCGGTCTCCGGCCCCGCGTCCGCGCGCTCGTCCACGATGTCGAACCCGAGCTCGTCGACGACCGGGCTCGCCGCCTGGGTCAGCGGAACCACTGCCGACTCGGAGTGCGCCCCGCACCCGTGGTCCATCGACACCACGCGACCGTCGCTTGGGGAGTAGACGTTCGCGCACACCCCGAAGGCCTGGCCCAGCCGACCGTGCAGAGCGACCCGGAACCCGCACGTCGAGCAGGTGGCGGGCGCCGCCAGGGCCATCGAGGAGGTCGGTCCGGAGTCCCCCGCCAACCAGCGGTCGATCGCGTCGTCCAGCCCGATCGGGGACAGCACCCGCCGACGGTCGAGGGCGTACCGCGCCGACAACGCGGCCCAGTCGGCGTCGACCTCGTCCTCGCTGTCGACCGCGGAGTCGTTCCAGCCGGGCTCGAGCCGCTCGTCGTCGGCGTGGGAGGGCAGGAGGTCGCCGACACCGAGGTCACCGGGCTGCAGCCGCTCGCTCCAGGGCACCCACTCGGGGGACAGCAGTGCCTCAGGGCCTGGAAGCAGCACCGTCTCGTCGACGGTGACCTCCTTCGCTCTCGAGGCACGCGCCACCGACACCGCCCACCGCCACCCGACGTAGCCGGCCTGACGGCACTCGAAGAAGTGGGTCACGACCCGTTCGGCGTCTGCCTCGACGCCGAGGTGGTCACCGATGGTGTCGGCAGCCGTGAGCTCGTTCAGGGCGTCACGGGCGAGGTCGACCGCCGCCGCACACTGGGCGTCGACAGCGGGCTTGCGCCCCGCAGTAGTGGTCACAACCGCCAAGGGTAGCCTCGACTCGTTGCCCGACCCTCGCCGGTGCGTCTCGTGACGCCTTGGCGCCGTCCCTGGAGAGTCCATGCGTCTGCGTCACGCCGCCGCTCTCGCCGCACTCCCCCTCAGCACCTTGCTCCTCACCGGATGCGAGAAGCCGGCCCCGGCGGTGACCGCTTTCTCGGGCTCGACGTCGGCCACGGTCGAGGCGATCTGCTGGTCGTTCGACGCGTCGGCACCGGTCGACGCCAAGTCGTGCCTGGCCCAGCAGGAGGGCCAGTCGGTGAGCGAGCTGGCCGACGAGCTGCAGTCCAAGATCGGGGTAATCCCGGTCGCGGCGGACCAGACGATCGGGATCAGCGTCGACCCTGACCTCCAGGAGGGCGGCTGGTTCCCGATCATCGGCGACAGCCGGCTGACCGCGGAGCCCGTCACCTCGACGTACTTCCGGTTCCAGCTGGCGGCAGCAGAGCTGCGCAGCGGACCGATCGAGCTGCGGGTGCTGGCGCTCGGCGAGACACCTGACCAGATCAGGGGCCTGTGGACCTTCAAGCTGCAGCCGGCAGACGACGACGGCACCAGCACGACGCCGGTCCCGTCTCCCAAGCCGTCGAAGTCGACGTCCTAGACGTCGAGGTCGTCGGCAACCGCCCGCAGCAGAGCCGCGATCTTGCGCGACTCCGCGGGGGCAGGCTGACGACCGCGCCGCATCTGGTTGCCCAGCCCGTCCAGCAGCTTGATCAGGTCCTCGACAATGACGGCCATGTCCTCGGCCGGTTTGCGCGCGGCGGCCACGACCGAGGCGGGGGCGTCGAGCACCCGGACGGACAGCGCCTGCTCACCCCGCCGACCCTCCGCGATCCCGAACTCCACCCGGGACCCGGGCTTGAGCTCGGTCATCCCGGCCGGCAGGGCGGAGGTGTGCACGAACACGTCGCCGCCGTCGTCGCGGCTGAGGAAGCCGAAGCCCTTCTCCGTGTCGAACCACTTCACCTTGCCGGTGGGCACGGCGCGCTCCTTCGTCGGTGTCTGTTGCGGTCCAGCCTAGCCAGCCACCCGTCGCTCACCCCAGTGGGTTTCCCGACCCGCGCCCCTAGGCTCTGCGACGTGACGTCGCCACCCGCCCGGGCAGCCGACCGGCTGATGCTGGTCGGGGTCGTCGTGTTCGCGGTGGGCGCCCTGGCCGCCGTCGCCGCCCTTGTGCCTTTGCTGGTGGGCGCGGACCCCCTGCCCACCTGGGTCTACCTGGGCAGCGTACTCGCCCCCCTCGGCCTGGCGCTGATCTTGGTGGGGCTGTGGCGCACCGCGCGCCGCCACGGCCGGCAGGTCCGCACGAACCGCCGCTGAGGACGATCAGGCCTCGACCGCCAGGGTCGAGACTCTGGAACCCGGAGCACATGACGTGCATCCGGGAGATCCGGTCGGCGTCGTCGACGTCGAAGTACGCGCGCTGCTCCACCACGAACCGCCCTTCGGGGGAGCGGACGACGAAGCGGTAGTCGACCCGCTCGCGGTCGACGACCCGACCGCGCTCGAGCTGGTCGACCGACTCGATCACCTCGTCGCGCGGCGAACCACGTGTACAGGACCTCGTGCACGACCTCCGTCCGGCGAGTCCGCCTCCCACGAGCGCCTGGGGGTCAAGGCCACGGAAGTACACCTGGGGGGCGAAGAGCGCCACGAGTGCGTCGGTGTCCTTGGCGGCCAGCGCCGCCACGTACCGCGAACCGAGATCGGTCATCGGGACATCACCTCGAGGCGCATGATGCCGCACCATGGCCGGATCCGACACCGCCTCACCCCGAGCATGGCTTCCGCTCGTGCCCTAGCGTGGTGCGGATGACCGCGTCCGCTCCCCGTAGCCTCGCCGATGACGTGCGCGGCCGTAGCGACGCAGCGTTGATCGCCTTGTTCCACCTGCGCCCTGATCTCGCTGCGCCACTGCCTGCGGACCTGGGGCAGGTCGCCGCGCGGTCGCTCACCCAGGGCTCGACGGCCCGTGCCCTGGAGCGTCTGGACGCCTTCACCTGGCAGGTGCTCGAGGCAGCCCTGGTCGCCCCCGAGCCGGTGTCGACCGAGGCCGTGGCGGCCCTGCTCCCGGGTGTGGCACCCGAGCGGGTGCGAGCGCGCCTGGAGCGGCTCTCCGACTACGCCCTCGTGTGGGGCAGTGCGGATGCCTGGCGCCCGACGTCGGCTGTCCGGGACACGATCGGTCCGGCGCCCGCCGGGCTCGGGCCCCCGCTGAGTGCCCTGCTCGCGGCCCTCCCCCCGTCGCGACTGGCCGCCCTGATGGACGGTCTCGGGCTCGAGCCGACGCTCACTCCGGGCACGCTGTCGGCGCTGACCGACCCCCAGCGGCTCGACCACGCGCTCGCCGAAGCGCCCGACCAGGCGCTCGCACTGCTGCAACGGCTGACCTGGGGGCCGGCGACCGGGACCATCGACCGCGCGACCCGCGCGGTGGACCCGACGACGGCAGCGACCCCTGTGGAGTGGCTGCTCGCCCACGGTCTGCTGGTCGCCACCGACGACCGGACCGTCGTCCTCCCGCGCGAAGTCGCCCTCCACCTGCGTGGCGGACGGCTCCACGCGCAGGACGAGTCGCACCAACCGGAGCTGGTCACCACCGAGCACCAGCAGCGTCAGGTCGACCGCGCGGCCGCCGGAGCGGCGTTCGACGCCGTCCGGCGCCTGGAGGACCTCCTCGAGGCGTGGGCGGTCGACTCCCCGTCGGTCCTGCGGAGCGGCGGACTCGGGGTCCGAGAGCTGAGGACAGCATCGTTGCGGCTCGACGTCGACGAGCCGACGGCCGCGCTGCTGATCGAGGTGGCTCACACCATCGGCCTGCTGGCCGGCGACGGCGAGGCTGACGAGACCTGGCTCCCCACGCCCGCCTACGACGTGTGGCGCACCCACCCGGTTGGTGAGCGATGGACCGAGCTGGTGGCCGGCTGGCTGCAGACCACCCGTGTGGTCGGGCTGGTCGGTAGCCGAGACGACCGCGACAACCGGCGCAACGCTTTGGGGCCAGACCTCGACAAGGTGGCGTCGGTCGACATCAGGCGGTCCGTTCTGGACGACCTCGCCTCGCTCCCGCCGGGGGGTGCTGCGAGTCCCGAGTCCCTGCTGGCGCGCCAGCAGTGGCGAGCACCGCGTCGGGGTGGTCGGTTGCGTGACGACCTCGTGCACTGGGTGCTTCAGGAGGCCTCGACCCTCGGGGTGACCGCTCGAGGGGCGTTGGCCACACCCGCTCGCGCCGTGCTCGACGGCGACGACGGCAAGGCGGCGGACACGATCGAGCCTCTGCTCCCGGCCGCGGTCGACCACGTGCTGTTGCAGGCCGACCTGACCGCGGTCGCTCCGGGGCCGCTCGACGGCGAGGTGGCCAGGGAGCTGGGCCTGATGGCCGACGTCGAGTCGACCGGGGGGGCCACGGTCTTCCGCTTCACGCAGGCGTCGGTGCGACGGGCGCTCGACGCCGGTCGCGGCGCTGCCGACATCCACGCGTTCGTCGCGAGGCACAGCCGCACGCCGGTCCCCCAACCACTGACCTATCTCATCGACGACATGGCTCGGCGCCACGGCCGGGTTCGGATCGGTGCCGCGTCGGCCTACGTGCGCAGCGACGACCCAGCCGTCCTCGACGAGGTCGTGGCGGACCGTCGGACGGCCGCCCTTCGGCTGCGACGTCTCGCCCCCACGGTGGTTGCCGCCCAGGCGTCGGTCGACATCGTGCTCGACCGGCTGCGTTCGATGAACCTCGCGCCAGTGGCCGAGAGTGCTGAGGGTGACGTGCTCGTCCGCCGGCGGGACTCCCGACGCACGCCCCCGCGACAACGCCCCCCGCGACTGGTGTCCGACCCGCCGGTGGCCAACGACGCCGTGCTGGGAGCCGCGGTGAAGGCGCTGCGATCGGGCGAGCGCGGAACCAGCGCTCGCGGCCGGGTCGTGGGGCCGGCCGGCACGCGCGACCTGCCGCGTACTGCTGTTGACGACACGATCACCGCGTTGCGCACGGCCGCCGAGGCCCACGGCTCGGTGTGGATCGGCTATGTCGGCGACGACGGAACCGTGGTCGAGCGAGTCATCGACCCGGTCGAGGTGCGCGGGGGTTGGCTGACCGCCTTCGACCACCGCTACGAAGAGGTCAGGACCTTCGCCATCCACCGGATCACCGGGGTCGCTCCGCTGGATCCACGGACGACGGACGGACCTGACTGAGTGCCACGGGCTCTCGCGCTCGACCTCCGCAGCCGGCCAAGCGGCCCTGCCGCTCGCCCTGACCGCTGCGCTAGGGTCACGGGCATTCGGCGAGGAGGAACAACGTGGACTACGAGATCGGACCAGTCGAGTACCTCGTGCTGGCGTTTCCTGGTAACAAGTTCAAGGGCGAGATCGTGCCGGCGCTGACCGAGCTCGTCGACAACGAGACGATCCGGATCATCGACCTCGCCTTCATCAAGAAGGACGCCGACGGCTCGGTCACCGCGATCGAGCTGGAGGACATGAGCGACGACGAGGCCGCCGCCTTCGGCGACTTCGACGATGTCGGTGACCTCCTCAACAACGAGGACCTCATGCTCACCGCCGAGGCGCTCGAGCCGAACAGCTCCGCCGCCGTCCTGGTCTGGGAGAACACCTGGGCGGCGCGGTTCGCCCAGTCCGTCCGCAACGCCGACGGGGTCGTGCTCGAGAACGCGCGAATCCCGCACGACGTGGTCGAGGCTGCCCTTGACTGGGCAGCATCCAATGAGGAGTGAGTCACGATGAGAAGAGGCGGACGTAGGGGACCAGGGCTCGTCGGAACCATGGCGAGGACCGCCGTGGTCGCCGGTACGGCGACCGTCGCGGTGAAGGGCGTCTCCGGGGCCATGAACAAGGGCAGCAGCCAGGGACAGGCGCCGGCAGCACCTGCGCAGCCGACCGCGGAACAGGCCGAGATGGCGCAGAAGGCAGCTGCCTACGACGACATCCAGCAGCAGGCGGCAATCGACGATGCCGCGGCTCGTGCGGTAGCCGCCCAGTCCGCGCAGGCCGCCCAGGCGGCAGCTCCCGCTCCGGCTCCCGCCGCCAGCGGGAGCGACCCGGTCGCTCAGCTGCAGAAGCTGGCGGACATGAAGGCCCAGGGGCTGATCGACGACGCCGAGTTCGCGTCGATGAAGGCCAAGATCGTCGCCGGCTGATCCGTAGCCCGGTCTCGCGGCCGGTCAGGCCGCGAGATCGAGGGCGTCGGCGTCCCGAACCGGAAGGTTGACGTCGAGGTCGTAGTGGTCGACGGCCAGCCTGGAGAGCACGCCAGTGGCGCCGAGAAAGCACACGACCGCGTAGACCACGGTGGCGAAGACCCCGGCCATCAGCCCGTAGGCCAAGAAGATGACGCCCTCTCCGAGCAGGACCCACCACGTTCCCGGCGCGATCCCCGAGATGTCCTCGGAGGTCCACGCGGTCAGCACGGCGGGACCGACGAGCCACAGTGTCGACCCACCGAGCACGAGCGCGAACGCCGGGACCAGCGTGGACGCCTCGATGGCGAGGCCGGCCAGGAGCAGCGCGGTCCAGGCCAGCGGCAGCCAGGGAGTCGAGCGGTCGGCGCCCGCCCGCCACGCGTACCACGCGGTCACCACGAGCGTGGGCGCGTAGACAGCGGTCGACGTCACCACCCACGGGTCACCCAGGTGCAGCCCGTAGCCGAACCACGCGACCGTGCTCACCCCCGAGTTGCCCAGGGCGGTGAGGCTCAGGCCAGCGGCGTTGCCCGTCCGGACCAGTCGCAGCAGCTGGGGCATCGAGAACATCAGGGCCAAGGCGACCGTGGTCGCGCCGAGGGCGTCGACCCAGTCGAGGGCGGGCAGCACGAAGAGCTCCTTGCGTGGGGGGGTCACCGGTCGGGACACAGCACCGACCCCGCCGCGCAACCGCGGCGGGGTCGGTGATCTGCGAGTGTGAGCCCGGCAGGCACGGGGGAGAACCTGCCGGGTTGCTCCACGGTAAACCATCGGGCCGACCGAGATCTACTCGCCGGTAACCCGTTCGAGTGAGGCGTCCGTCACGTGCCGCACCAACCGGCGGTCAGGCGAGGTACCGCAGCCAGAAGAGGGGGACCGCTGCGGCCAGGGTCGCGGCGGCCACCACGACTCCGTAGCGGGTGAAGGTCCAGAACGAGATCGGGTACCCGTTGCGCCGGGCGATCCCGATCACCACGACGTTGGCGCTCGCGCCGATCGCCGTGGCGTTGCCACCCAGGACCGCGCCGAAGGCCAGCGCGTACCACAGGGCGTTGTCCGGGTTCAGCGCCGGATTCGCCGTCGACAGGTCGGCGACGACCGGTGACATGGTCGCCACGTACGGGATGTTGTCGACCAGCGCAGAGACCCCGGCCGACCCCAGCAGCATGCCGAGCACCGCCGTCGTCGGGCTCGCGCCGATGGCGCTGCTGACCAGCTCGGTCAGCCGGTCGATCGCCCCCACCTTCACGAGCGCACCGACGACGACGAACAGCCCCATCAGGAACGCCAGCGTCTCCCACTCGACATGGTCGAGCAGTGCTCGCCGGTCCTCACGGGTGACGAGCCACATCAGGCCCGCACCCAGCAGTGCCACCGCCGCCGGCTCGATCCCGGTCACCGGCTGCAGGAGGAAGCCGACCACGACCACGACGAGCACGGCGAGGCCACGTCGCAGCATGGCCGGGTCACGGATCGCCTCACGCCCGTCGAGTCGCTCGACGGCCTCGGCGGCACCGGGCACCGCCACCAGGTCGCGCCGAAACAACCATCGCGCGACGAGCAGGAAGACCGCGAACGCGACCATCGACATCGGCAGCTGGTGGACCAGGAACTCACCGAACGACAGTCCGGCCCGCGTGCCGACGATGATGTCGGCTGGGTCTCCGATCAGGCTGGCCGAGCCGCCGATGTTGGCCGCCATCACCTCCGCGATCAGCAGTGGGACCGCCGGCAGAAGCAGCCTTTCCGCGACCAGAAGCGTCACCGGTGCGAGCAGGACGACGACCGCGACGTCGGACAGGAACACGGCCGAGAGCGCGGTCATCGACGTCATCAGCACGAGCAGGCGGTACGGCCTGCCCTTGGCCCGCTTGGCCAGCGTGATCGCGACGTAGTCGAACACCCCGGTCCGTCGGAGCCCACCGACGATCACCATCATCGCGAACAGCAGGACGATGACGTTCCAGTCGATCCCGGTCTCCTCGGAGAAGAACGCGTCCTGGGTGGTCACCACCCCGAGCCCGACCACGATCGCCGCTCCGACGGCGGCGGCCACCACCCGCTCCACCCGCTCGCTGATCAGCAGCACGTAGACGACGAGGAACGCCACGACGGCGACGGCCGCGCTCATGCGTCGGGCAGGACGGCAGCCAGGAGCGCAGCGGCGGTGACCACCCCGAGGACGTGGTTTCGGTCATCGGTGACGACGACGAGCCCGACCCGCTCGTTGGCCATGGTGGACGCCACCTCGACCAGGGAAGACGTGGCGGCGACCTGGGGATGCGGGTCCGGCTCCTCGTCGGCCAGAGCGTCGGCGACGGTGAGCCGAGCCATCCGGGCCCGCAGCAGCTCACTCGACGACTCGTCCAGTACGCCGGCAAGGGCCGGGTCGTCCAGGACGTACTGCGGCACCCCGAGCCGGACGAGGGCCGACCCCGGCAGCACGGCGACGGGGTGCCGCTGTTCGTCGACCACGACGATCCCCGGGAGGCCCGATCCGGCGAACATCGTCGCTGCGTCGAGCAGCGACGTGTCGGGCGTCACCTCCCCGACGGGCTGGACCAGGTCACCGGCATGCACGAGGCGAGGCTAGTCGGTGGCCACCGGGAAGGGCGCTGACGTCGGCGGTGTTGGACACTGGAGGGTCGCGCCAGCATTGGCGCCGCCGAACCGCGCTGGAAGAAGGCTTCGTGACCGACGGTCCCCTGATCGTGCAGAGCGACAAGACCCTGCTGCTCGAGGTCGACCATCCCCTCGCGGCGGACTGCCGCCATGCCATCGCTCCGTTCGCCGAGCTGGAGCGGGCCCCCGAGCACGTGCACACCTACCGGCTCACCCCGCTCGGCCTGTGGAACGCCCGCGCGGCCGGGCACGACGCCGAGCAGGTCGTCGACGTCCTGCTGCGGTACAGCCGGTACGCCGTGCCCCATGCGCTGCTCGTCGACGTCGCCGACACCATGGACCGGTACGGACGGCTCCAGCTGCAGCAGCACCCGGCCCACGGTCTGGTCCTGCACGCGTTCGACCGTCCCGTCCTGGAGGAGGTGCTGCGCAGCAAGAAGGTCCAGCCTCTGGTCGGGGCCCGGATCAGCGAGGACACCGTCGTCGTCCACCCCTCGGAGCGCGGTCATCTCAAGCAGGTGCTGCTCAAGCTCGGCTGGCCGGCGGAGGATCTCGCCGGCTACGTCGACGGCGAGGCGCACGCGATCGACCTGGTCGAGGACGGCTGGTCGATGCGGCCGTACCAGAACGAGGCGGCCGAGAACTTCCTGCACGGTGGGTCCGGCGTCGTGGTTCTCCCCTGCGGGGCCGGCAAGACGATCGTGGGTGCCGCGGCCATGGCGGCCACCAAGGCGACCACGTTGATCCTGGTCACGAACACCGTCGCCGCCCGGCAGTGGCGCGACGAGCTGCTGAAGCGCACCACTCTGACCGACGATGAGATCGGCGAGTACTCCGGCGCCAAGAAGGAGGTGCGCCCGGTCACGATCGCGACGTACCAGGTGATGACCACCAAGCGAAAGGGCGTGTACTCGCACCTCGAGCTGTTCGACGCGCGCGACTGGGGCCTCATCCTGTACGACGAGGTCCACCTGCTCCCCGCGCCGATCTTCCGGTTCACCGCCGACATCCAGGCCCGTCGCCGACTGGGACTGACCGCAACTCTGGTGCGAGAGGACGGCCGCGAGGGCGACGTCTTCTCACTCATCGGACCCAAGCGGTACGACGCCCCGTGGAAGGACATCGAGGCCCAGGGCTACATCGCCCCGGCCGACTGTGTCGAGGTGCGGGTCACCCTGCCCGACCACGAGCGCCTGGCCTACGCCACCGCCGAGCCGGAGGAGCGGTACCGGCTGTGCGCGAGCACGGCGTCCAAGACCCGGATCGTGGAGAGCCTGGTGAAGCAGCACGCCGGTGAGCCCACGCTGGTGATCGGGCAGTACATCGACCAGCTCGACGACCTCGCAGCCCGGCTCGACGTGCCGCTGATCAAGGGCGAGACGACCGTGAAGGAGCGCCAGCGCCTGTTCGAGGCGTTCCGGGCCGGTGAGGTCACGACCCTGGTCGTCAGCAAGGTGGCCAACTTCTCGATCGACCTGCCCGAGGCCAGCGTGGCGATCCAGGTGAGTGGCTCGTTCGGATCGCGGCAGGAGGAGGCGCAGCGCCTCGGTCGGGTTCTGCGGCCCAAGGGCGACGGCCGGTCGGCCCGGTTCTACGCGATCGTGTCGCGCGACACCGTCGACCAGGACTTCGCCGCGCACCGGCAGCGGTTCCTGGCCGAGCAGGGCTACGCCTACCGGATCATCGACGCCGACGAGGTGCTCGACGCCTCCTGACGGGGCCTCAGGGCCTCAGGCACTGCCGTGCGTTCAGCAGCGCCAGCACCGTCCATGGGACCTCCACCGTGTGGGTCATCCCCAAAGCCGCGTAGCGCAGCAGCCGCGGCGGAAGCCCTCGGCAGCCCGGTGTACGCGGCGGACAAGACACACTGGTGGCATGTGGGAGGCCAAGATCGACGACGCCCTGAACGAGGCGCGGGCTCGGCTGCTCCACGACCTCTCGGCGACCTCGTCGGACCAGCCGCGCTGCATCGACGTCCTCGACACGATCCTGCACGAGCGGCGGCTGTGGCTGGAGCTGTGGCCCGGCGGGGCCCCGTTCATCACCTGCCTCATCGCCCAGGACCTCAAGGAGCAGCTGGCTCCCGTGATCGGGCGCTGGCCGCGCTGCCCGCGTGACCGCGCGCACGTGCTGCACGTCGACCCCGACCTCGGCGACGACCCGCACTGGGTGTGCGAGGACTGCCGCACGCAGGTGGCGAGGGTCGGGGAGCTTGCGACCGCTTGGTCGATTGACTCCTGACTGGCCAGTCAGTCAGGGTGAGGGCATGAACCTGCACCGCCTGCTCGCCCCCCGGTCGGTCGCCGTGGTCGGCGCCTCGACCCGGCTGGGCACCTACGGCAACCAGGCGGTGGCCAACCTGGTCGAGGCACAGTTCCCCGGCCCGGTGTTCGGCGTCCACCCGACGAGCCGCGAGCTGTACGGCGTTCCGTGCTTCCCGTCCCTGTCCGACCTGCCCGAGGTGCCCGACGCCCTCGTCATCGCCACGCCGGCGGCAACGGTGCCGGGGATCCTCGACGAGGCTGGGCAGCTGGGCTGCGGCGGGGCCGTCGTCATCGCTGCCGGGTTCGGCGAGGTCCCGCACGGCAAGCCGTTGCAGGCGCAGCTGCGGGAGGTCGCCCTTCGCCATCAGCTCCCGGTCTGCGGACCCAACGGCAACGGGTTGATCTCGCTGCACAACCGCGCGCCGCTGTGGGGTGACGGCTACCACCTCAGCGAGGCCGGGTCGGTGGCCGTGGTCTCGCAGAGCGGCAACGTCTCGGTGAACGCGCTCGGCACGCGACGGGGCCTGAGGCTGCACACGGTCGTGTCGTGCGGCAACCAGGCCGTCCTCGACGCCGCCGACTACCTGAACGCGCTGACCGAGCTCGACGGCGTGCGGTCGGTCGCCTGCTACCTCGAGTCCGACGGCGACGGCCCGCGGCTGGCGGAGGCCCTCGCGGCCTGCGCCGAGCGCGGCATCGGTGTCGCCGTGCTGAAGTCAGGGCGCAGCACGCTCGGCGCCTCGTCGGCAGCGGCCCACACCGGCGCGGTGGCGAGTGACGCACGCGTCCTGCGGGCTCTGGTCGAGGAGGCAGGCGCCGCGTGGGTCGACGATCCGCACGAGCTGCTCGAGACGGCGAAGGCCATGGCGGTAGGACGCCGACAGGTCGGCGGCGTCGCCGTCGTCACGTGCTCCGGCGGCGACGCTTCGACCAGTGCCGACGTCGCCGAGGGCCTGGGGATCGTGCTGCCACCCCTGGCGGCCAAGACGGCCGACGCGCTGACCGACCTCGTGCCCGACGCGGCAACCGTCGGCAACCCGCTCGACTACACCGCACTGATCTGGGGCGACATCGAGCTGATCGGCTCGATCGTGGCGACGACCGCCGAGGACCCAGCGGTCGGGCAGGTGCTGGCGTACTACGACGAGCCGCAGGACATGGACGAGCCGAGCGCAGACGCGTGGGCGGCGACCCTCGACGGGATCGCCGAGGGCGCGGCGCGGACCGACACCGGCGTCGTCGTCTCCTCGACCCTGCCGGACCTGCTGCCCGAGGCGACGATCCACCGCCTGCACGCGCAAGGGCTGCCCGCGGTGTGGGGGCTGCGGACCGGGCTCGTGGTGGCGGCGGCGATGTGTCGCCCGTTCGGCGACCCGACCTGGCTGCGACGGGTGGCGGTTGCCGCACGCCACGTCGGGGAGCCGGGCCGGTGGCTGGCCGAGCACGAGGCCAAGGCGCTGCTGCGCGAGGCGGGAGTGGCGGTGCCGCACGGCGAGGTGGTCGCCGATCCCGACACCGCGGTCGCGGCTGCGGTGCGGCTGGGCACCCCGGTGGCGCTGAAGCTGACCCACGCCGACCTGCAGCACAAGACCGACATCGGCGCGATCGCCCTGGGCCTGACCGACGCCGACGCCGTGCGAGCGGCGGCCCTGCGGCTGCAACGGATTCCCGGCCATGAGCAGACCCCGCTGCTGGTCGAGGTGATGTCGCAGCCCGGCGTCGAGCTGCTCGTGGCGGCTCACCGTGACGGCGTGGTGCCCAGTCTCGTGATCGCGCTCGGGGGGGTGTGGGTCGAGGTGCTCGACGACGCCGCCGTCCTCCCCCTGCCCGCCACGCCCGGTCGGGTCGAGCGGGCTCTCCGGGGTCTTCGGGCCGCGCCGCTGCTCACCGGCGTGCGGGGCAGCGAGCCGGTCGACCTGGCTGCGCTGGCGTCGCTGGCCGCGCGGGTGGGCGACGTCCTGCTGGAGCACGATCTGCAGCTGCTCGAGCTGAACCCGGTGCTCGCCGGTCCCGATGGCGCCGTCGCCGTCGATGCCGTCGCCCGCACCACATCACCCCCCACAAGTTGATCATGGAGAAGATGTCGGTCGAAAGCGTCGACCTGGCACATCAAGTCCAAGATCAACTTGGGGTGGGAGAGGTCAGGCGCGCAGGGCTTGAGCCATCGTCTCGAAGTTGGTGACGAACCGGTCTACGTCGTCGGTCTGGTGCTGCACCGACATCGTCCACTGCTCGCACTTGCCCCACGGAGGCAGCGCCACTCCCCCGTTCTGCTGGAACAGCCAGTGCGCGTTGCCCCACTGGTCGTCGTAGTCCAAGAAGTCGCGGTAGTTGTTGAGGTGGTCGGTGAAGATCACCGCGCCCTTGGCCCCCATCGCCTGCACGTAGCCGGGCAGCCCGTACTCGGCCAGCACCCGCTCACAGCCGGCCACCTGCCGCTCCCGCAGGACGTCGAGGTGCCGGTAGGCGTCGTCGGTGAGCACCTCGGTGAGGGTGGCCCGGGCGGCGGCCATGGTCAGCGGGTTGCCGTTGAACGTGCCGACCTGCTCGTAGACGCGGTCGGTGATCAGGTTCATGAGCTCCGGAACACCGCCGATCGCCCCGCACGGCAGCCCACCGGCCATCGCCTTGGCCACGCAGACCAGGTCGGGCTGGACGCCGAAGACCTCGGTGGCCCCGCCGGCGGCGACCCCGAAACCGGTCTTCACCTCGTCGAAGGCCAGGTACGCGCCGTGGGCATGCAGGAGGTCCTTCAGCGCCTGCAGGTAGCCCGCCGGTGCCGGGATCAGCCCGATGTTCATCATGATCGGCTCGATGATCATGCCCGCGACCTGGCCGGCATGGGTCGTCAACGCACGCTCGACGGCCTCGAGGTCGCCGAACGGAACGATCACGGTCAGCTCGGCGAACGCCTCGGGGATGCCCGCGTTGTAGCGCACCGAGTGCGGCGCCAGCGCCGAGCCGGCCGCGTCGGCGTCGGGGTAGGTCGACACCTGCGCGCTGTCGTGGTGGCCGTGGTAGCTGCCCTCGACCTTGAGCACCTTGGGGCGTCCGGTGGCGATCCGCATCAGGTGGAACGCGTCCATGGTCGACTCGGTGCCGGAGTTGTTGTAGCGCCACAGCGGAAGGCCGAAGCGCCGGGCCAACTCACGGGCCACGATGATGGAGTCCTCGACCGGCTGGGCGAAGTGGGTGCCGCGCCGCACCTGCTCGGTGACGGCGGCCACGATGGCCGGGTGCGCGTGCCCGGCGACCCCGACGCCGAAACCGCCGTGGAAGTCGGAGTACTCGTTGCCGTCGGCGTCCCAGACCCTCGACCCGCGGCCCTCGGCGATCCAGACGGCGCACGGTGGGGCGTCCTGCCAGCTGGAGGAGACGCCCCCAGCCAGCACCGTTCCGGCCTCGGCCCGCAGCGCCTGCGAGCGGCTCGTGCGGGCCAGCATCACCTGCTCCTGCTCGGTGATCAGCGCGTCGAGGCGCGAGAGGTCACGGGCCACTGCGGGGGTGTCGATCACCGACATGTCGGGCTCCTCAGGCTGGGCTGATGGTGGTCTCGGCAACGGGTTCGGGAACGGGAAGGCTGCCGGCAAGGTAGCCGCGCGCGGTCATGTCGACGAACGACTTCACGACGTACTCGGTCGAGGTCGACAGCGGCCCGGGGCGAAAGCCCCGCGTGGTCAGCCCTCGCTGCACGCTCTCGCAGGCACCCCAGTCCTGCCGGTTGGTGAGGTCCCAGAAGTCCGCTGCGTACGCCGGGTCGAAGCCCGGGCGCTCGAAAGCCGCAGCGGGAAACAGCCACTGGCACTCCACCGCGGTGCGGTCCGGCGCCAGGGCCACCATCCGATGCGTCATCACGTAGTCAGGGTGCAGGCTGACCAGCAGGTTCGGGAAGACGTGGATGTAGACGATGTCACGTCGCCGCGCCTCCGGAACGCCGGGGATCATCACCCCACCGGACCGTCCGTCGAGCGACATGGTCTCCGCGCCCTCGTTCAGCCACATCGTCCCGCCGAGCCACAGTCCGTTGCCCACGACGTGCGTGCCGGAGTCGGGGTCGGACACCTGGCACAGCTCGGGGTGGATCTGGTCGCAGTGGAAGCACTCGTGGTAGTTCTCCACGATCAGCTTCCAGTTGGTGGCCAGCTCGTACTCGTGGGTCTCGGCCACCTTCAGCGACTCCAGGCCGTAGGGCGCGACCACCTCCTCCAGACCACCCAGGTACTGCTCGATCGGCGGGGCGTCGCCGGAGGTGTTGACGAAGACGAAGCCGTGCCACTCGGTGACGGCGAAGGGGATGAGCCCGAGCGGCTCCTTGTCGGGGACGTCGGCGGCGTGCATGGGCGGGACGCCGTACAGCTGGCCCGTGGTGTCGTACACCCAGGCGTGGTAGGGGCAGCGAAGGAAGGCGCCACTGGCGCTGCTGCCGCACGGCAACAGCTCGTGACCCCGGTGGCGGCAGGCGTTGGCGAACCCGCGCAGCACGCCGTCGCGCCCGCGGACGAGCAGCACTCCGTCGTTGCCGACCTGCACCGCTCGGCGCTGACCCGGCTCCGCAAGCCCGTCGGCCCGACCGAGGCACACCCAACCGCTCTCGAAGAAGTGACCCTGCTCCCAGCGCAGCACCGCGTCGTCGGTGTACGCCGCGGCCGGCAGCATCGAGCCGCTGCCCACCAGGCACGCCTCGAGATCTCCCGTGGTCAGCGGGGTGGCTTGGGGTGCAGGTGTTCCCACGTCTCCTCCTCAGGCCGACGTACGACGGCCGCGACGCTTGCGGTCACGAAGGATGCGCTGGCTGGCCTGGTAGCCGGCGATGCCGGTGACCCCGCCACCGCCGTGAGTGGCCGACGACGACTGGTACAGCCCCGCGATCGGAGTGGTGAAGTCGGCGTAGCCCGGTGCCGGTCGCATGTGGAACAGCTGGTCGACCGACAGCTCGCCGTGGGTCATGTTGCCCCCGATGAGGTGGTACTCGGTCTGCATCTCGTGCGGGCCGATCACCTGGCGGTGCAGGATCTTGTCGGTGAACCCTGGTGCGACCTGCTCGTACTGGGCGATCACCCGGTCTGCGTAGGCCTCGAGCTCGGCGGGCTCGGGGTCGTCGGCCCAGGTGTGCGGAACCCACTGGGTGAACATCGACATCACGTGGTGTCCCTCGGGCGCCAGGGTCGGATCGACCGTGGACGGGATGACACTGTCGCTGAACGGTCCCTGTGCCGCGCGGCCCTCTCGGGCGTCGATGAAGGCCCGCTCGACATACTCCATGGTCGAGGAGATCTCGATCGCCCCGGAGTACACCTCGTTGGTCAGCTCGGGGTCGGCGCCGAACTCCGGGAGGCTGTCGAGGGCGACGTTGACCTTGACCATGCCGCTGCGGCTGCGCCAGCGCTCGATGTCGGCGACGAACTCCTCGGGCAGCTCCGACCGGTCGATCTGGTCCAGGAAGGTGATCTTGGGGTGGGTCGCGGCGACCACGGCGTCGGCGTAGTACTCGGTGCCGTCCTCGAGGACGACGCCGTAGGCGCGGCCGTTGCGGACCAGGATCTTCGCCACCGGTGCATCGACCTTGATCTCGGCCCCGAACGAGCGGGCGGAGTCGGCGATGGCTTGCGAGACCGCACCCATCCCCCCGATCGGGTAGCCCCACGACCCCATGCTGCCGTTGGAGGGGCTCTCACCGGCGTCGCCGATCGTGTGGTGCATCATCACGTAGGCGGTGCCCGGCTCGTAGGGGCCGGCCCAGGTGCCGATGATGCCGTTGACGCAGAGCAACCCTTTGACCTCGGGGTTCTCGAACCACTCGTCGAGCAGGTCGGCGATGGACATCGTGAACAGCCGGGTCACGTCAGCGGAGCCCCGGACGTCGAGGTCGCGCATGCCCCACGCCAGCCTGGCCTGCTCGAGCAGGTCCGCCGGACGCCGTGAGCCGACCTTCGGCGGCTGCTGGAGCAGCAGCGGGTGCAGCTTGTCGGCGATGCTCTTCAGCCAGGTCTGGTACCTGGGATAGGCGGCGGCGTCCTTGGCCGAGAACCGGCTCAGCTGCTCGTGGTCGTGGGCGGGGTCGCCGCTCAGGGTCAGCGACCGCTTGCCGTCGGGCAGCGGCAGGTAGCTGGGCCCCATCGGCACGATGGTGTAGCCGTGGCGCCGCAGCTGCAGCTCGTCGATGATCTCCCGCGGCATCAGGCTCATCACGTAGGACAGCGAGGTCATCTTGTAGTCGGGGCCCCACGGGGTCTCGGTGGTCGCCGCGCCCCCTACGGTGTGCCTGGCCTCGAGCACGAGCGGCCGCAGCCCTGAGCGGGCCAGGTACGCCGCCGCCACGAGCCCGTTGTGCCCGCCCCCGACAACGATCGCGTCGTATGTGCCGCTCACGTGCTCACCCCATCGCCGTGCCGCAAGAAGGCCTCTCGTGAGGCCACCGGTCGGATCCCTCAGACTAACTGATCGTTCAGTCAGTAGCGCAAGGGCACGATCCGGTTTCATTTCCCCGAACGGGCAACTGAACGGGCAGACAGTTCGTCTCTCATCAGGCACGATGACCCGCACGCCCTGAGGGGCGATGGACCACTGGAGGGCACCCGAATGACGTTCCACCCGAAGGCCCGGAGCACCGGAGCCCTGCCGCTCGACCGTCGGATGTTCCTGCGAGGCTCGATGGCGCTGGGCGCCGGGGCCGCCGGAATGGCCGCCCTGTCAGCCTGCGGCGACGGCGGTGGCCGCACGGTCGAAGGAGGCGGGTCGACCACCGGGGGGGCCTACCCGTTGGCCCGGCCGGACAACCCGGTCACCCTGCCGATCACCGACGACAACCCGCCCATCGACGACGGTCTCCCGCCCGAGACCGGGGGCGTCTTCAAGATTCTCAACTACGCCGACTACATGAACCCCGCGGTCATCAAGGCGTTCAGCCAGAAGCACGACGTGAAGGTCGAGGTCACGCCGTACAACAACTACGACGAGATGCTCGCCAAGCTGCGCGCACCGGGGTCGACCTTCGACCTGGTCTTCCCGGGGCCGAGCGTGCTCAGCAAGTCGGTGTACGGAGGTCTGCTGCAGCCGCTCAACGCCACCTACCTCCCCAACATGTCGAACGTGTGGGAGCCCTTCCAGAGCCCCTGGTACGACGTCGGCTCCCTCTACACCGCCCCTTACGTCATCTATACGACCGGCGTCTCCTACCGTCGTGACCGGGTCGACTCGATCCCGGACAACGGCTACGACCTGCTGTGGGACGAGCAGTACAAAGGCAAGGCCTTCATCCTCGACGACCGAGGCGAGGCGATCGCGATGTCGATGCTGCGCAATGGGATCACCACTGACATCAACACCGGTGACCCCGAGATGGTGAACGCAGCGACTGACAGCCTGATCGAGCTGATCGACCTGGTGAACATCAAGGTGGGGATCCAGGACTACGTCTTCATCCCCGACGGCACGGCCACCGTCCACCAGGGCTGGTCTGGCGACATGATCGGCGCTCTTCAGTACCTGCCCAAGGGCGTCAGCTCCGACGTGCTCGGCTACTGGGTCCCTGACACGGACCGAGTCGTCGGCAGCGACGTCATGGCAGTCCCGGTGGGCGCGAGCAAGCCCGTGCTCGGACACCTGATGATCAACGACATCCTCGACAACGAGATCTCCCTCGAGAACTTCAGCTGGACCGGGTACCAGGCACCCTTGACCTCCATGACCGCGGAGGGCCTCATCCGCGACGGGTACATCCCGACCAACCTCGAGACCGCTGTGGTGCTGCCGGACGACCTCGTCAACGGGCTGGTGTTCTACGAGACCTCCCCCCAGATCGACGCCTTGTGGCAGAACGCTTGGGCGAGGTTCAAGGCCGGTGGCTGAGAAGGACGCGGCGTTCGACCGCTCGACCCGGCGACTGTGGCCGGCCTTCGCAACTCCGGGCACGGTGTGGCTGATCCTGCTCTTCGCCGTCCCCTTCTACGCGATCATGGCGGTCGCGTTCGGCGGGGTCGACCTGATCTTCAACACCCCGCTGCCGGAGTGGAACCCGCTGAAGTGGCAGTTCGACCTGTTCGGCAGCGTGGTCAGCGAGTCGGTCAACGGCGACCTCACACCGGTGTGGGTGCGGACCTTCGAGTACGTGTTCGCCGCCCTGGTGCTCTGTGTCGCCATCGGGTACCCGGTGGCCTACTACGTGGCCCGGCTCTCCGGTCGGTGGCGCGGCCTGCTGCTGGCGCTGATCCTCGCCCCCTGGTGGATCAACTACATCACCCGGATGCTCGGCTGGGTGAGCATCCTGAACACCGAGGGTTACCTCAACCGGTTCCTGGAAAGCATCAACGTCATCGACGAAGGGATCCCTTTCCTCGGCGGCTACGGAGCGACGGTGATCTTCGGTCTGGCCTACGGGTACCTGCCCTTCTTCATCGTGCCCCTCTACGCCTCGCTCGACCGGATCGACCAACGGCTGCTGGAGGCATCCCGTGACCTCGGGGTCGGAACCGTGCGCACGTTCCTGCACGTCACGCTGCCCCTGTCGCGCATGGGGCTGATCACGGCGCTGGTCATCACGGCGCTTCCCATGGCCGGTGACTACTACACGAACACCCTGGTCTCCGGGTCGCCCAAGACCAACATGATCGGCAACCAGATCGAGTTCTACCTGCTGCAAGGACCCCAGAAGGACGTCGGGGCCGCGTTGGTGCTGCTCCTGTCGTTCGTGCTTCTGATCTTCATGGCCTACTACCTGCTCCTCACCCAGCGGGCCAGCAAGGAGGCCGCCCGATGAGTGGGATCGACGCCGTCAACGCGCAGACCGCGTTCGAGCCGCGGCCCCCCAGGACCTTCCCGTGGCGCAACCCCTGGCGACGACCATGGTTCCTGGCGGGGATCACCTGGGTCTACATCGTCTGGTCCCTGGTGCCGGTGCTGGTCGCCGTCATGTTCTCGTTCAACGACGGTCGGTCTCGCAGCAGCTGGCAGGGCTTCTCGTTCCGGTGGTACTGGGGCGACCCGAACGCGTCGCTGTTCTCCGACGAGAGCCTCCGGCTGGCCCTGCGGAACAGCATGGTCCTGGGAGTCCTGACGGTGCTGATCGCCGTCCCCATCGGTGTCCTTCTGGCCCTCGGACTCACTCGCTGGCGCACCAGGACCAGCGCGGCGGCCAACGGCATCTCACTGGTCCCCCTGGTCACCCCGGAGATCGTGCTCGGTGCCGCTCTCTACATCGTCTTCACCAACCTCTACACGTCCATTCCGCTCGGTATGGGCGCCATGCTGCTCGGCCACGTCACGTTCTCGATCTCGTTCGTCCTGGTCATCGTTCGGTCCCGGCTGGTCAGCATCGGCACCGAGTACGAGACGGCGGCGCGCGATCTCGGAGCCACCTCGATCGAAGCCCTGAGATCCGTGCTGCTCCCGATGCTGATGCCAGCCATCTTCGCGTCGGCCATGATCACCTTCGCCGGATCGCTGGACGACTTCGTCGTGAGCAGCTTCGTCTACGGCGATGCGGCGAACATCACCGTTCCGATCAAGCTGTACAGCGCGGTGCGGGCCTCACCCACTCCGGCGCTCAACGCGCTCGCGACCGTGCTGCTCGTCGGGTCGACCCTCGCTCTGGTGGTGGCCTACTTCGTGCTCCGCGGACGCAGCAAGGGCGGCCGGGACAACGCGCTCGCGCAGCTCGCCTCCATCGACTCCTGAGGTCAGGACGACGCGAGCGCTGCCTCCGAGATCAGGTCACGCTGGAGCACGCGGATGGAGTCGGGTCCGATCCCCAACGTGACGGGCGTGCCCGAGGCGAGGTCGCGGGCGCCGTCCTCGTTGATCAGCATCGCCTGCACCGCTGGTCCATGGGGAAGCCGCACCCGCACCTGCGTGGTGGGGCCGATGTAGACGACGTTGTCGACGATCCCCGGGATCCGGGCCAGGTCGTCTGGGATGGTCGCAGACTCCATGAAGACGCGCAGCCGCTCCGGCCTGATGATGGCGCGGTCGGAGTACGTGTCGGGATCGGCCGGGGCCGTGGCGACGACCTCGTGCCCGCCGATGCGCACCGTGCGCTGGCTGGGCCCGGCCGACCCCAGCACCTCGACGTCGAGGACGTTGGCCGCCCCCAGGAAGTCGGCCACGAACTCGGTCTGCGGTGCCTCGTAGACCTCCTGCGGCGTGCCGCACTGGGCCACGAGGCCCATGTTCATCACCGCCAGCCGGTCCGACATCTCCAGCGCCTCCTCCTGGTCGTGGGTGACCAGCAGGAACGTGATGCCCACCTCACGGTGCACGTTGGTGAGCTCGGAGCGCAGCTCCTTGCGCAGCTTGGCGTCCAGTGCCCCCAGCGGCTCGTCGAGCAGGAGCACCTTGGGACGCAGGACCAGGGCCCGGGCCAGGGCCACCCGCTGCTGCTGCCCGCCGGACATCTGGGTCGGTCGTCGCTCGGCGAGCTCGGTGAGCCGCACCTGCTCGATCACCTCGTCGACCCGGCGGACCTTGTCGCTCTTGGTCAGACCCTTGACCCAGCGCAGCCCGTACCCGACGTTGTCGCGCACGGTCATGTGCGGGAAGAGCGCATAGCTCTGGAACACCGTGTTGACCGGACGCTTGTTCGGCGGCGTCTGGGACAGGTCGGTGCCGTCCAGCCGGATCTCACCGTCGGTCGGCCGCTCGAACCCGGCGATCATCCTCAGCGTGGTGGTCTTGCCGCAGCCCGACGGTCCGAGCAGGGCGAAGAACTCACCGGCCGCGATCGACAGGTCGATCCCGTCGACCGCCGGGATCCCGTCGAACTCCTTGCGGAGGCCCACCAGGTCGATGCGGCCGCCGCCGGCGGGGTCGGGGCTGGAGGATGAGGCGTTCACAGTCATTGCGGCAGTGTACGGAAGGGGTGCCGGAAGAGGGAGCCATTGACTGAACAATCAGTAAGCGAAAGGTAGTCTGGGCCGGTGACGACGACCAGCCGGGCCGACCAGGTAGCAGCGCGAAGGGTCGAGCTGCTCGAGGCCGCGCACCGGGTCGTCCTGGAGCGGGGGCTGGCCAACACCCGGGTCGCCGACGTGGCCAAGGCCACCGACGTCTCCGGCGGGCTCATCCACTACCACTTCGCCACCAAGGACGTCCTGCTCACCGAGATGATGCGCACCGCGGCCGCCGCCGACATCCAGCGGGCCGAGCAGATCGCCGCCGGACGCGGGACCGCCGTCGAGCGGCTGGACAAGGTGCTGCGCCACTACATGCCGGCACCGGGCGACGACCAGAGCTGGCTGCTGTGGATCGACGCGTGGGGGGCCGGGCTGCGCGACCCCTCGCTCGCAGCGATCTCCGAGGAGCTCGACGCGGCCTGGGTCGACGTGCTGGAGTCCGTCGTCCGCGACGGGCAGGCGTCCGGGGAGTTCCGCTGCGACGACCCAGAGGCGGTCGCAGTGCGCCTCGCCGCGCTCCTCGACGGGCTAGGTGTCCGCTACACGCTGTCCCGCTCGATGTCGCGCAAGCAGCTGCTGCACCACGCCCGGGTGGCGGCGACCCTCGAGCTCGGGCTGCCCGCTGACGCCCTCGCCCGCGCGGCCCGGCGAGCCTGATCCACCGACGGCGCCCCGCAGCCGTGACCACCCCCGACGAAAGCCAAGGAGCTGAGCCCGCGTGATCGCTGCCAGCGTCACTTCGTTCCACCCCGACCAGCCGTTGGCCGGCCTCACCGTCGGGGACGTCGCCGAGCTCCCCGCGCCCGACGGCTGGGTCACGGTGACCGTCACCGCCGCGTCGCTGAACCACCACGACCTGTGGTCCCTGAAGGGTGTCGGCCTGCGCGAGGAGCAGCTGCCGATGGTCCTCGGCACCGACGCTGCCGCGGTCGACCACGAGGGCAACGAGTACGTCGTCCATGCCGTCATCGGCGACCCGGCCGCTGGGGGTGGCGACGAGACGTTCGACCCCAAGCGGTCGCTGCTGAGCGAGCGCTACAACGGCACGCTCGCCCAGCGGCTGACCGTGCCGGCCCGCAACCTGGTCGCCAAGCCCGCCGAGCTCTCTGCGGCGGAGGCCGCCTGCGTACCGACGGCCTGGCTGACGGCGTACCGCATGCTGACCACGCGGGGGCAGGTGCGCGCCGGTGAGACCGTGCTCGTTCAGGGCGCCGGGGGTGGCGTCAGCACTGCGGCCATCGTGCTGGCCCAGTCGATGGGGGCCCGGGTGTGGGTCACCTCCCGTGATGAAGCGCGGCGTGACCATGCGCTGCAGCTCGGGGCCGATGCCGCGTTCGAGACCGGTGCCCGCCTGCCCGAACGCGTCGACGCCGTGCTCGAGTCGGTCGGAGAGGCCACCTGGTCGCACTCGCTGAAGGCGCTGCGGCCCGGCGGGCGAGTCGTGGTCTGCGGGGCGACGAGCGGTGCGGCTCCCTCAGCCGACCTGAACCGGGTCTTCTTCCTGCAGCTTTCGGTCATCGGGTCCACGATGGGCACCCGCGAGGAGCTCGAGGCGGTCCTCGCCCTGATGGTCGGGTCGGGACTGCGCCCACAGGTCGACTCGACGTTCACCCTGGCCGACGCGGCCTCCGCGGTCGAGCGCCTGGCCTCGGGCGAGGCGTTCGGCAAGATCGTCGTCACGCCGTAGCCGAGTCGTGGACGAGTCCGCGATCGTCGCCGCTGCGGGGCTGCGCGCCCGGTACGCCGAGCCGCACCGGCGCTACCACGACCAGAAGCACGTCGACACGGTGCTCGAGGCCGTCGACGAGCTGGCAGCGGCCGAGCAGCTCGCCGACGACGACCGTGCGATCGTGCGGCTGGCCGCGTGGTTCCACGACGCGGTCTACGACCCCACCGCCTCGGACAACGAGCAACGCAGTGCCGACCTGGCGCTCACCGTGCTGCGCGCGGACGGCGACACGGCGGGCGTCGCAGAGGAAGTGGCCCGGTTGGTCACGGTCACGGCCGACCACGCGGTCGACCCCGGCGACGTCCGGGCCGCGGTCCTGTGCGACGCCGACCTGTCGATCCTGGCCAGCGACGCCGACCGGTACGCCGCCTATGCACGGGGCGTCCGTGAGGAGTACGCGTTCATCGACGACGCCGCCTTCCGCCGGGGGCGGGCAGCGGTGCTGCACCGACTCCTCGACCGCGAGCACCTGTTCTCGACGTCCCATGGTCGTGGGCACTGGGAGCAGGAGGCCCGCCGGCAGGTCGCCCGCGAGGTCACCGTTCTGGAGGCGTGAGCCCACACGTCCCGACCGGGAACGTGGGAGCGGGACCCGGCTCGGGACGAGCGGCCCTGGCCAGCGGGCGCCGTTGGACCGACACTGGAAGTGACCGACGCTGGGCGGGGCGACCCCGGCCTCCCAAGGGGTCCCGTCCCTGGAGGTGTGTCATGGCGACCGTGCCGGCGATCCGCACGCAAGGCCTCACCAAGCACTACGGAGAGGTCGTCGCGCTCGACCATCTCGACCTGGAGGTCCAGCCGGGTGAGATCTTCGGGTTCCTCGGCCCCAACGGTGCCGGCAAGTCGACGACCATCAAGCTGCTGCTCGGACTGCTTCGTCCCACCGCCGGGCACGCCTGGCTGGCGGGGGTCCCCGTGTCCGACGTGGAGCGGGCGCACCGGTCGGTGGGCTGCGTCCCCGGCGACGTCGCGCTGTGGCCCCAGCTGACCGGGGCGGAGACCCTCGAGCTGCTCGGCAACCTGTCCGGCAACGTCGACATCAGGTTCCGCGACGAGCTGTGCGACCGGCTCGACCTCGACCCGAGCCGACGCGTTCGTTCGTACTCCAAGGGCAACCGGCAGAAGGTCTCGCTGGTCGCGGCGTTCATGACCCGTCCCGACCTCCTGCTGCTGGACGAGCCGACCGTGGGGCTCGACCCGTTGATGGAGGCAGAGTTCCAGGCGCTGGCGAGGGACGCCTCAGCCCGGGGACAGACCGTGTTCTTGTCGTCGCACCTGCTCGACGAGGTCGAGGACGTGTGCCACCGGGTCGGCATCCTGCGCTCCGGCGTTCTCGTCGAGGTCGCGACCCTCGACGAGCTACGGCGACTCACCACAACGATCCTCGAGGCCGAGCTGGAGGGTCCGGTGCCGTCGTTCGCCGACCTGCCCGACGTCGTTGCGCAGGAGGTGATCCCGGGCGGGGTTCGCCTCACCGTGGCCGGTGCACCCGGTGAGGTGCTGACCCGGCTGAACGCAGTCGGCCTGACTCGCCTGCACGCGCACGCGCCGACGCTCGAGCAGATCTTCCTCACCTACTACGAGACCAGCACGTCTCAGCGTCAGGCGGTAGCGGCAGCTCACGGGGTCACGGGGGATCCGCGACCAGATCCGGGCGAGCACCCATGACCAACATCGACGAGCGGGTTCACGCGGTTGCGCCTCCGCCAGCAGGTCGAGGGGCCGCAGAGTTAACGCACGCCCGCGACCGCGGGCGCCCTCGGCGCACGGTCGCGCGACTGTGGATCCGGCTGACCCGGCGCGGCGCCCTGCTGATGGCCGTGGCCATCGCCGCATACGTCGCCCTCGAGGTCGCCAGCTACGGCGCCGCCTACCCGAACGGCGTGTCCCAGGTGCAGTTCGAGATGTTCACGGACAATCCGGTCTCGCGCATCATGCAGGGCGTTCCGGTCGGCCTGGACACCGCCGGTGGGTTCACCCTGTGGGACGGCGGCTGGTTCATGCAGCTGCTCGTGTGCGTCTGGGCGCTGCTCACGACGACCCGACTGCTCCGCGGTGAGGAGGACGCCGAGCGCGCCGACCTGCTCCTGGCCGGGCCGGTCCGTGCCCGCTACCACACGGCATCTGCGCTCGCCGTCGTGTTCGGTTCGGCCGTACTCATCGGCACGGCTGCCGCCGCGGCCCTGGCCCTCTCGGGGCAAGGCGTCCAGGGGGCCGTGCTGTTCGGCGTCGGCCTCGCCGGAGCGGCGGCGACGTTCGCCGGGGTCGCCGCCGTCATGTGCCAGCTCGTCGACGTTCGCCGACGGGCGGCCGGCTTCACGGCCATCATGCTCGCGATCGCCTACGTCCTGAGGATGTTCGCCAACAGCACCGACGGGCGGCTGTGGGCTAGGTGGACCTCACCGATGGCCTGGCTGGACGCGCTCGCACCGTACGGCGACCCCAACCTGCTCGCGCTGGTCCCGTTCGTGCTGGTTCCGCTGCTCCTCGCCGGCGCTGCGGTGGCGCTGCGCAGCAGGCGCGACCTCGGCGGGGCGCTGCTCGTGACCGAGGCGGGACGCGAGCCCCACCTGCGCCTGCTCACGAGCCCACTGGCCTTCGCCTGGCGCAGCAACCGGGCGGTGCTGGTCGCCTGGGCCTTCGGACTTGCCGTCCTGGCTGCGGTCCAGGGAGCACTGGTCACCACCATGATCGACTGGCTGGCGAAGGACCAGGACTACCAGCGGCTGTTCGAGCAGCTGGGCTATGACCAGGCCCTCACCACCCAGGGGTTCGTCGCCGTGCTGGCTCAGATGTTCGGCCTGGCGATCGCGCTGTACGTCGTGTGGCGGCTTGGTGCAGCCCGCGCGGAGGAGGAGTCCGGACGGGCCGAGACCATACTCACGCGCCCGGTCTCTCGGCTGCGCTGGCTCGGTGGGCACGCCACCCTGGCAGCACTGGGAGGCGTGGCGCTGATCGTGCTCACCGGCGCAGCCTTCTGGCTCGGGTGTGTGGCCTCGGGGTCCGACGACGTGTCCTTCGGCGAGTCGATGCGCTCGATGCTCAACTGCCTGCCGGTCCTGGCGCTGGTTGGTGGAGCGACGGTGTTGACCTTCGGGCTGCTGCCGCGGCTCACCGTCGCGCTCCCGGTGTCGCTCACGGTGGTGGGCTACGTCGTGACGCTGCTGGGGCCACCGCTGTCGTGGCCGTCGTGGCTGCTCGACCTCTCGCCGTTCACGCATCTCGCCTGGGTGCCCATGGCTCCTTGGGCGGCCACCTCCGGGACCGTCATGACGACGGCCGGGCTGGCCTTGTGCGGCATCGGGCTGCTCGCCTTCCACCGGCGTGACGTCGTCGGCGGATGACCCGTCGGGCCGCAAGGACGGTCGGCTCGATGGTCGTGCTCGGCAAGGGAGGGTGAGGTTCATGTCGTACCAGGTCGAACGGGTCGAGGTTCAGGAGCAGCCGACGGCAGTCGTGCGGGGCGTCGTGTCAGAGGAGGGGATCGCGGAGTTCCTCGGTGGGGCGTTCAGCGAGGTGATGGGTGTCATCGGAGTGCAGGGCCTGCGAGTGGTCGGGATGCCGTTCGGTTGCTACGTGCCGACTGCAGAGGGCATCGAGGTCGAAGCCGGCTTCCCGACGAGTGCACCGGTGGAACCGACTGGTCGGGTCGAGTGCTCGTCTATCCCGGGTGGTCCGGTGGTCGAGGTGCTGCACAGGGGTTCGTACGGCACGGTCCCCTCGGCCCACCAAGCAGCACAGGACTGGCTGGTCGACAGCGACTGGGAGGCCTCTGGCCCCCCGTGGGAGGTGTACCTGGACGGCCCGGAGGTGGCGGAGCCCCGGACTCTGGTGTACGTCCCGTGCCGGCCCCGTTGACCCTCGCGATCAGGTGGATGGAGCGGGTGGGCGACGCTTCGCGCTGCGCGGACGTCGGCGCCGCAGGCCGGCGGCGTGCAGGGCGGCGACGAGCTCCCGTGACGTCACCGCCAACGCCCCGGCCGCGACGATGTCGTCGCGCCGCTCCACTGGGACGTCGTAGTGGTCGCCGTCGAAGCCGCGCTCGGGGATGCCGATCAGGCGCGCGAAGGCGTGCAGCTCGTCGAAGGACGTGTCGCTCGTCAGGTGGCACCACAGCCGACCGTGCTCGGGAACCTGGGCATCGTCGATGAGGATCGCCACTCCCGCAGCATGCCAGGCCCTACTCTGCATCGATGACGACTGACCGCACCCCTGTCGGTGGGAGTGCCGCACCCGCTGGATGCCGCACTCGGACTCACCCGAGGCGAGGACGACGGCGCCTGGACGGTGCTGCTGCTCGACCCCGCCGCGCTCGCCGTCGGTTCCACCGAACCGGTGGCCTACCTGCACGGCGGAGTCCTCGCGACCTGTGTCGACACGGCGGCCTGGGAGGCACTGGTCCGCGACCACGAGGGAACGTGGGTCGTGGCCGACCTGCGGCTGGACTTCCTGCGGCTGGCCCGACCGCAGCCGCACGTGGTTCGTGCGCTCGTACGTCGGGCCGGACGCCGGCAGGCGGTCGTCGACGTCGAGATCGCTGCGGCCGACGACCCCGCGCGGCTCGTGACCCTCGGACGGGCCACGCTGAGCCGCACGGACTGACCGCCGCGGCGCGGTCACTGTGCAGATGTCTCCGGGTGGCGAAGCTTCTGGCGTACCGCCGCGTAGGACTTGCCCTCGTAGGCGACCAGGACCAGCATCACGCCGGTCACCAGGACCAGCAACGGCAGCGCTGGGATCACCAGGGCAACCGGGATGAGCGCCAGCAGCACAACCGCCGCGACGGCACGTGCGACGTTGAGGCTGCCGATGTTTCGCAGTCGGAACAGCAGATGACCGAGCAGGTAGACCGCCAGCCCGCCCAGGAGGGCCACCGCAGGCACCGGCTTCATCGGGTCGTCGAGGTCGAACATGGCCTTCTTCAACCCCAAGGCCACGAAGACGATGCCGAGCACCATGAGCCCGTGGATGTAGCTGTAGGCGTCACGGGCCAGCGCGTTGCGCGCGGCGCCGCTGAGCTGGTGCAGGCGGCGCTCCGCGGCCAGCGACACGACGTCGAAGTAGAGCCACCACATGGTGGCCACGACGGCAACGCCCAGCCCTGCAGCCACGAGCAGCCCCGCACTGATCGCGACGCCTGAGGCCGCAACGCCCAAGGCGACGAGCGACTCGCCCAGGGCGATGATCACCACCAGGCCGTGGCGCTCGGCGAAGTGGCTGGGGCGGACCCGCCAGCCGGAGGTGCCCGAGACCAACGGGGCGATGAACGTGATCAGCAGCGCAACGACCCACAGCGTCGCACGCACGACTCCCTGGTCGAAGAACCCAGCGATCGCAATGAGAGTCGGGGCCGCCAGCACCCCCGGCGTGAGCTTGCGGATGGCGCGCAACAGGTCAGGTTCGTTCCTGGCGGACACGGCGTACAAGGTCAGGAAGAGCAGGACGACGACGAGGTAGGACAGCCCGAACAGGATGCCGTCGTTGCCGAACGCGTGCGGGATCGAGAGCCCGACGATGAGCATGGCGACCATCGCGAGAAGGACGACGATGCGCGACCGGTCGTCGTCCTCGATGGGGATCGAGTTGGTCAGCCAGGCGTAGCCGACCCAGGCCCACCACACCATGGCCAAGACGGCGACGCCACGCAGCATGCCCGCCCAGGAGAGGTCCTCGGCGAGCAGGCCGGTCACCTGGGTCAGCGCGAAGACGAAGACCAGGTCGAAGAACAGCTCCAGCGACGAGACCTTGTAGTCCGTCGGTGGCCCGTCGGACGCGGGCCGGTCCGGCTCGGTCGGCTTGTTGCTCACAGCGGCCATTGTGGAACCCTCACCTGCGACGATCGTAGGGGACATGCAGAAGGGCGGTCCCCTTTCGGGGACCGCCCTTGCTGTGTGGTGCTGGTGGACTCAGAAGTCCATGCCGCCCATGTCGTGGCCGCCGCCGGCAGCCGGAGCCGCCTTCTCCGGCTTGTCCGCCACGACCGCTTCGGTCGTGAGGAACAGTCCGGCGATCGACGCCGCGTTCTGCAGCGCCGAGCGGGTGACCTTGGCCGGGTCGATGATGCCCGCGGCCAGCAGGTCGACGTACTCACCCGTGGCTGCGTTGAGCCCGTGACCGGACTCGAGGTGGCTGACCTTCTCAGCCACGACGCCGCCTTCGAAGCCCGCGTTGATCGCGATCTGCTTGAGCGGGGCACTCACGGCGAGCCGGACGATCTGGGCACCCGTGGCCTCGTCGCCGACCAGGTCGAGCTTCTCGAACGCCGGCTTGGACGCCTGGATCAGGGCCACGCCACCACCGGCGACGATGCCCTCTTCGACGGCCGCCTTGGCGTTGCGCACGGCGTCCTCGATCCGGTGCTTGCGCTCCTTCAGCTCGACCTCGGTGGCCGCGCCGACCTTGATGACTGCTACGCCGCCGGCCAGCTTGGCCAGGCGCTCCTGCAGCTTCTCGCGGTCGTAGTCGGAGTCGCTCTTCTCGATCTCGGCGCGGATCTGGTTGACCCGGCCGGAGATCTGCTCGCTGTCGCCAGCGCCCTCGACGATGGTCGTCTCGTCCTTGGTGACGACCACCTTGCGGGCCCGGCCGAGCAGCTCGAGCCCGGTGTTCTCCAGCTTGAGGCCGACCTCCTCGGAGATGACCTGGCCGCCGGTGAGGATCGCGATGTCCTGCAGCATGGCCTTGCGACGGTCGCCGAAGCCGGGGGCCTTGACGGCCACGGACTTGAAGGTGCCGCGGATCTTGTTGACGACCACGGTGGCCAGCGCCTCGCCCTCGACGTCCTCGGCGAGGATGACCAGGGGCTTGCCGGTCTGCATGACCTTCTCCAGGATCGGCAGGAGGTCCTTGACCGCCGAGATCTTGGAGTTGGCGATCAGGATGTAGGCGTCCTCCAGGACGGCCTCCATGCGCTCGGGGTCAGTGACGAAGTAGGGCGAGATGTAGCCCTTGTCGAAGCGCATGCCCTCGGTGAGCTCGAGCTCCAGGCCGAAGGTGTTGCTCTCCTCGACGGTGATGACGCCTTCCTTGCCGACCTTGTCCATCGACTCGGCGATCATCTGACCGACCTCGTCGTCGCCACCGGCGGAGATCGACGCGGTCGACGCGATCTGCTCCTTGGTGGTGACGTCGACGGCCATGTTGGACAGCTGCTCGGACACGGCCTCGACAGCAGCCTCGATGCCCTTCTTCAGGGCCATCGGGTTGGCGCCGGCGGCCACGTTGCGCAGGCCCTCCTTGACCAGGGCCTGGGCGAGCACGGTGGCCGTGGTGGTGCCGTCACCGGCGACGTCGTCGGTCTTCTTGGCGACCTCCTTGACGAGCTCGGCGCCAATCTTCTCGAGCGGGTCCTCCAGCTCGATCTCCTTGGCGATGGAGACACCGTCGTTGGTGATCGTGGGGGCGCCCCACTTCTTCTCCAGGACGACGTTGCGGCCCTTCGGGCCGAGCGTCACCTTGACGGTGTCGGCCAGCACGTTCATGCCGCGCTCGAGGCCGCGGCGGGCGTCCTCGTCAAACGAGATGATCTTGGCCATGCGGTGGGTTCCCTTTCGGAACGGTGGTGAACCGGGTGCACGAGGTGCCCGCGACGGACGACGCCCCGCTCGACCGGCACTTCCCGCCCGGACGGCACGCCTCACCAGGTGACCCGAGGTCTTGTCACTCGCCGGTGGCGAGTGCTAACTCCATGATTAGCACTCTCCGCCCCCGAGTGCAAACCCGGGACCCCCGCCCACCCCCCGCCCCCCCAAGTTGATCTTGGACTTGATCTGCCAGTTCAACCGGTTTGGAGCCCATCTTCTCCATGATCAACTTGGGGGTGGTGGGGGGTCGGGTCAGGGGGCGCGGGCGGCGAGGTAGGCGACCACGCCGTCCAGCGAGCGCACCTGGGGGTAGTCCTCCTCCGGGACGTCGACGCCGGTGCGCTCCTTGATTCCCTCCACCAGCCCCAGGAAGTCCAGGGAGTCCAGGTCGATCTCGTCACGCAGGTCCTGGGCCGGGTCGGCGTCGTCCAGGTCGGCCTCGGGGGCGATCCGGCCGATCAGGTCGACCACCATGGCTCGGGCTTCGTCGGGGGTCATGCGTGGTCCTCTCAGCGGGCGGGGCTTCAGGTTGGGGGGTCCGTGCGGTCGAGGGTCTCGGGGTGCTGGAGCAGGGCGTCGACCGCGGCGAGGTAGCGGCCCCCGCGGTGACCATCGGTGACCCGGTGGTCAGCAGCCAGCGTCGCCACCACCACCGGGTGGACGCCGAGCAGCCCGTCGAGTGCCCACGGCCGCTCGACCACCCGGCCGAAGCCGACCAGCGCGACCTGCGGCGGGTAGATCACGCCCTGCACCTCCTCGACCCCCTGGTCGCCGAGGTTGGTGACCGTGATCGTGGGGTCGGACATCTGGCTGCCGCGCAACCGCCCCGAGCGCGCCCGCGAGACGACGTCCTTGAGCCCGGCCATCAGCGCATCGAGGTCCAGCCGGTCGGCGTCGTGGATCGCCGGGGCCACCAGACCCCCACCGCGCAGCGAGACGGCGACACCCAGGTGCACATGGTCGCAGGGCACGTAGTGGTCGTCGACGTAGAAGCCGTTGACCTCGGGGACGTCGCGCGCGGCGAGCGCGGCCGCTTTCAGCAGCAGGACGGCGGGAACGAGGCGCCCCTCGACCCCCCGCTCGGCGTTGCGCGCCCGCAGCCAGGTCATCGCTGTGGCCAGGTCGATCGTGGTCCGCAGGTAGTAGTGCGGGATCTCCCGCTTGCTGCGCGCCATCAGGGCGCCGATCGCCTCGCGCATCGCCGCCTGCTTGGCCGCCGCCAGCTCCTTCGGGGAGCGTGGCTGGGACTCGGGCTGGGACTCGGGCTGGGACTCGGGCTGGGGCTCGGGCTGGGGCTCCACGGCGACGGACGGGGGGCTACCGGCCCCGGCCGCACCCTCGACGTCGGCCACCGTGATCGCACCGTCCGGCCCCGTGCCCCGAACCACGGCGAGGTCGACTCCGAGCTCGCCCGCGCGGCGACGGGCGAACGGTGAGGCAGCGACCCGATCCGTCCCTTCGCCAGCATCCGGCCGGGCGACGTCCGACGCCGAGATCACCGGCTTGGCGGCTGCGCTGACGTCGGTTCGGGTGATCCTGCCGTCCGGCCCGGTGCCCCGGACCGACGTGAGGTCGACGCCACGCTCGTGTGCGAGGTGTCGCACGATCGGCGACGCCACCGCCGGCTCGACCGGGGACTGCGGTGCAGGCTCGGGCTGCGCCGTGGCCCGGCGCTCAGGCTCCGGCTCGCGCTCCGGCACAGGCGTCCGCCGGGCCTCGGCCTCGGGCGCGGGCGCCCGAGGGACTGCCTCGGCGTCACCGGACAGCCGGGCGAGCGGCGTGCCCACCGCCACGGTCGTGCCGGGCTCGACCAGCAGCTCCTCGACCACGCCGTCGCTGAACACCTCGACCTCGATCGCCGCCTTGGCCGTGTCCACGACCGCCACGATCTGGCCGCGGGTCACGGCGTCACCCGGGGCCACCAGCCACTCGACGAGGGTGCCCTCGTCCATGTCAGCGCCCAGTGAGGGCATCCGGAACTCCTGCATGGGGTCAGCCTCTCGTGCCGACGGCGAGCTCGGCGGCTTCGACGATCCGGGCGACGCTGGGCAGCGCGGCCAGCTCGAGGTGCCGGGCGTACGGGATGGGCGCCTCGGCCGAGCACACCCGGCGGACCGGTGCGTCGAGGTCGTAGAACGCCTCCTCGGCGATCCGCGCGCTGACCTCACCGGCGATCGACAGGGTCTTCCACGCCTCGTCGACGACGACGGCCCGATGGGTGCGTCGTACCGAGTCGAGCACGGTGCGCCAGTCGATCGGACGCAGGACCCGCAGGTCGAGCACCTCGGCGCTGACCCCGTCGGCGGCCAGGCTCTCGGCCGCGTCGAGCGCCTTGCGCAACGACCCGCCGTACGTCACCAACGTGACGTCCGAGCCCGGCCTGCGGACGACGGCGCGGCTGAGGTCGGTGTCCGCACCGTCGGTCTCCACCTCACCCGAGGTGTTGTAGAGGGTCGCGTGCTCGAACATGATCACCGGGTCCGGGTCCTGCAGCGCCGGCCACAGCATTCCCCGCGCGTCGGCGACGGTGGCAGGCGCGACCACCCGCAGTCCCGGAACGTGCGCGAACCAGTTCTCGAACGAGTGCGAGTGCTGCGCCGCGAGCTGGCGGCCGGCCCCGCTGGTCATCCGCACCACCAGGGGCACACTGAACTGTCCACCGCTCATGTGGTGCAGTGCGGCCGCAGTGTTGACCAGCTGGTCGAGAGCCAGAAGCGAGAAGTTGACCGTCATCACCTCGACGATCGGCCGCATCCCACCCAGCGCCGCACCGATCCCGGCACCGACGAAGCCCGACTCCGACAACGGTGCGTCGCGGATCCGCTCCGGCCCGAACTCCTCGAGCAGCCCCAGCGAGACGCCGAACGACCCGCCATAGCGACCGACGTCCTCGCCCATCAGGAAAACCCGTTCGTCGCGACGCATCGCCTCCCTGATCGCGTCGCGCAGGGCGTCGCGGTACGACATCACGCTCGCCTCGCTCACGTCGAACCCCCCGACGCACCGACGGGTTCGGAGTGAACGAACCGCAGGAGGTCCTCGACCGGTTCGTCGTGCCCCGCCTCGGCGAAGGCCACGGCGGCATCGATCTCGGGCAGTACCTGGGCATGGACGGCCTCGAGGTCGTCGTCGGTGGCGAGCCCCGCTTGACGCATCCGGTCACCGAGCAGGGCGATCGGGTCGCGGTGCTTCCACTGCTCGATCTCGCTCTTGTCGCGGTAGCGGTCCGGGTCGTACATCGAGTGCGCCCGGAAGCGGTAGGTCTGGGCCTCGAGGAAGACCGGTCCTCGCGTCGTGCGTACCGCATCGACGGCTCGCTCGGCCGCCGAGGACACCGCCAGCACGTCCATGCCATCGACGCTCCAGGCCGGAATCTCGTAGGAGGCAGCCTTCACCGGCAGGTTGGTCTCCGACTCGGACAGCTCGAGCGAGGTACCCATGGCGTAGCGGTTGTTCTCGCACAGGAACAGCACGGGCAGGTGCCACAGCGCGGCCAGGTTCATCGACTCGTGGAACTCGCCCTCGGCGACCGCGCCCTCGCCGAAGAAGCACACGGTGATCCGGTCGCGCCCGAGCATCGAGTCGGCCAGCGCGAGCCCGACCGCCTGCGGCAGCCCGGCCGCCACGATTGCCTGCCCACCGTAGAACCGGCTGGGCTCGTGGAACAGGTGCATGGACCCGCCGCGACCGCGCGAGCATCCCTCGACGCGGCCGAACATCTCGGCCATCACGGCGTTCATCGGGACCCCTCGCGCCAACGCGTGGCCGTGGTCGCGGTAGGTGGCCAGCACGGCGTCGTCGGCCCGGAGGTGTCGCATCACACCGACGGCCACCGCCTCCTCGCCGATGTACAGGTGCAGGAAGCCGCGGATCCGGGTCTCGCTGTAGAGCTCGACGCAGCGCTCCTCGAACCGACGGATCCGCAGCATCCGCCGGTACAGCTCCAGGCCGGTCTCCCGGTCGACCATCGGTACCGTCACGTCGCTCCCTCCAGGGTCGACAGGTCGCCCTCGGGCAGGCCGAGCTCGCGGGCCTTGAGCAGGCGCCGCATGATCTTGCCGCTGCGGGTCTTGGGGAGGTCCTGGGCGAACTCGATCGTGCGGGGGGCGACCGCCGCTCCGAGCCGCTTGCGGGCGAACCCGACGAGCTGCAGCCTCAGCTCATCGGTGGGCTCATGGCCGGTCTTGAGGGCGACGAACGCCTTGACGACCTCGCCGACCACCGGGTCGGGGACGCCGATCACCCCAGCCTCGGCCACTGCGGGGTGTTCCATGAGCGCGCTCTCGACCTCGAACGGCCCGATCAGGTGCCCGGCGGACTTGATGACGTCGTCACCGCGTCCGACGAACCAGAACCGACCATCGGCGTCGCATCGCGCGAGGTCACCGGACCGGTACCACGAACCGACGAAGGCCGAGGCGTAGCGCTCCGGCTCGTGCAGATAGCCCCGCATCATCGAGGGCCACGGGGTGCGCAGGGCGAGCTCGCCCTCGACGTCGGGCTCGGTGACCAGCTCCGGCTCGCCGTCCGGGCCGACGACCGCCTCCCCGTGGCTGTCCCGCACCAGCAACCCCGCCTCGATGTCGGGGACCGGGCGTCCCATCGACCCGGGGCGCACCGACTCGGTGCCGTAGTTGGCGACCATGATCGCGCCGGTCTCGGTCTGCCACCACGTGTCGTGGATCGTGCGGTCGAACGCCTCCCGCCCCCACAGCACGATCTCGGGGTTGAGCGGCTCGCCGACGCTGGCGACGTGCCTCAGCGCCGACAGGTCGTAGGCCCGCGCGCGGTCGGTGCCCGCCTTCATCAGCATGCGCAGGGCCGTGGGCGCGGTGTACCAGACGGTGACGTGCTGGTCCTGCAGGATCGAGTACCAGCGGTCGACGTCGAACTCCAGCTCGTCGACCACGCTGGTCACCCCGCACGCAAGCGGCGCGACGATCCCGTACGACGTCCCCGTGACCCAGCCTGGGTCGGCCGTGCACCAGAACACGTCTCCGGCCCGCAGGTCCAGCACCACCCGGGCGGTCGCCTGGTGGGCGACCACTGCATCGTGCACGTGGACGGCTCCCTTGGGCTTTCCGGTGGTTCCGCTGGTGAAGTGCAGCAGAGCCATGTCCTCCGGGTCGGTCGCCTCGATCACGAACTCACCCGACGCTGCGGTCATCGCCACCTCGAGGTCGAGTGCCGTGTCGTCCTGCACCCGCTCCTGGCCCTCACCCACGAGGAGCACGTGCCGCAGGGAGGGCAGATCAGCGCGGATCGGCGCCACCTTCTTGCGGTACAGCTGCGGCGTGGTCACCAGCACCACCGCGTCGCCGAGCTGCATCCGCTGGCGCACCGGCTCCGGGCCGAAGGCGGAGAACAGTGGGCAGAAGACGCTGCGGTTCTTCAGCGTGCCGAGGACCGCGGCGTAGAGGGCCGGACGGCGACCCATCAGCCCGAACACCCGCTCGCCCGCCCCGACGCCGAGCCCGTGCAGCACGTGGGCGAACCGGCTGGACTCCTCGGCGAGCTGCGCGTAGGTCAGCTCCCGGTCGACGCCGACGCCGGACAGGAAGCGCAGCGCCACGACGTCCCGCTCGGAACCGCTCGCATGGCGGTCGACCGACTCGTGGGCGATGTTCAGCCCCCCGGCCGGGAGTCCCTGCAGCGCGCTGCGCGCATCCGTCCAAGTCATGGCACCTCCTGTGGTCTCTCCATGGTCGAAGCCGCAGGGGGGGTCCGGGTCAGAGTCGGAGGTCCCTCAACGAGGGGACGGGAGACATCGCGCTCGATCTCGGCGCGCGGCAGGATGGAGGGAGGACCACGTGGAAGGACCTGCCATGAGTGAGAACAGCTGGTACATCGACCCTGATGCAGGTCCGGTCGCCGCCGAGGACGACGAGAACTACGACGAGGCGTACGGCCCTCGCGACCCGGTCCCGCACGACGGGCGCCTGGTCGACGACGACGAAGGGGTCCGCAGCGACACCACCTCCGAGCTCACCGCGCACGTCGCCGTCGGGGACACCTCGTGGAAGTCCGCGGAGGAGTCGGCCGTGCACGTGGTGACCGAGTCCGAGCTGGCCGACGAGGACCTCGTCGACCTCGATGAGCTGCCGGAGAACCCTGACGACCGCTGACCGGCCACTGGTGGTCACGGAACCGCTCTCAGCGCGGCGAACCGACCACGAGAGGGGTCAGAGCGGCTTGACCGAGTCGGCCTGCGGACCCTTCTGGCCCTGCGAGATCTCGAACTCGACCCGCTGCCCGTCGGCCAGGCTGCGGAAGCCGTCCATCACGATCTGGCTGTAGTGCACGTAGACGTCGGGACCGTCGTCGACCGCGATGAAGCCGTAGCCCTTTTCGGCGTTGAACCACTTGACGGTGCCTTGAGCCATGACGTCCTCTCCCAGCAGGGGCGCGCACTGGTCGCGCTCTCTCCGACCCGGGGCGACCCGAGCCGGACGAAAGCCTAGTCCCCCTTCGGCCGGAACGGCCCGGACCTTGACCCGCCACGCCGAAATCGGCCCGTTCGGGTTGAGCCCCCGCGGCTCAACCCCCGGCGACCGCCGGGATGACCGAGACCGTGGAGCCGTCGGGGGTCGCGGTGTCGACGCCTCCGGCGAACCGGACGTCCTCGTCGTCGACGTAGACGTTGACGAACCGGCGCACGGCGCCCTGCTCGTCGAGCACCCGACCGGCGATCCCCGGGTACTGGGCGTCCAGCGTGGCCAGCACCTCCGCCAGCGTGCCCCCGCTCGACTCCACCTCGCCGGCGCCGCCGGTGTAGGTGCGCAGGATCGTGGGGATCCGGACCAGGACGCTCACGACAGCCCCCTCTCGTCGGCGAAAGCACGAAACGCGGCGTAGGACGGCGAGAGGGTGGTCGACGGCTGCGCGACGGGCACCACGGCGTCCAGCGTCTTGAGACCGTCACCGGTGTTGAGCACCACCGTCTCCGCGTCGGGGTCGAGCCGTCCCTCGGCAAGCAGCTTGCGCAGGGTGGCCACGGTGACGCCTCCGGCCGTCTCGGCGAAGATGCCCTCCGTCGACGCGAGCAGCTGGATCCCCTCGACGATCTCGTCGTCGGACACGTCGGCGATGGCGCCCCCGGTGCGGCGGACCACGTCGAGGGCGTAGGGCCCGTCGGCGGGGTTGCCGATGGCCAGCGACTTGGCGATGGTCGCGGGGCGCACCGGCTTGACGGCGTCCCACTCGTTGGCAAACGCCTGCGAGACCGGCGAGCACCCAGTGGGCTGCGCGCCGAACATCCGGTATGACGCGGCGTCGACCAGACCCAGCGCGGACAGCTCGCCGAACGCCTTGTCGACCTTGGTGAGCAGGGAGCCGGATGCCACCGGAACGACGACCTGCTGCGGCAGCCGCCAGCCCAGCTGCTCGGCGACCTCGTAGCCCATGGTCTTGGAGCCCTCGGCGTAGAACGGGCGCAGGTTCACGTTGACGAAGCCCCAGTCGAGCTCGCCGGCCGCCTCGGAGCACAGCCGGTTGACGTCGTCGTAGGTGCCGTCGACGGCGACCAGCGTGCCGCCGTACACGGCAGTCGTGACGATCTTGCCCGCCTCGAGGTCACTGGGGACGAACACGACCGACCTCAGCCCGGCCCGGGCTGCCGCAGCGGCCACGGCGTTGGCCAGGTTGCCCGTGGACGCACATCCGACCGTGGTGAACCCGAGCTGCTGCGCCGCGCTCAGGGCGACGGCGACGACCCGGTCCTTGAAGGAGTGCGTGGGGTTCCCGCTGTCGTCCTTCACCCACAAGGTCTTCATGCCGAGCGCCGCCGCGAGGCGGTCCGCGCGGACGAGCTGGGTCATCCCCGGGGCAACGCCTCGGCGCGTGGCCACGTCGGCCGGCACCGGCAGCAGCGGCGCGTACCTCCACATCGACGCCGGACCGGTCTCGATGTCGGCATGGGTGAGTGCGCCGAAGGCGTAGGCCACCTCCAGCGGGCCGAAGCAGTCCTCGCAGGCGTAAGTGGCCGCGATCGGGTAGCGCCGGCCGCACTCACGGCAGGCCAGCGCGGTGGCCGGGCCGAAGTCGAGGCCGCGGTCGACGGGCGGGTTCGGGCCGGCAGGGGTACAGGCAGGAGTACCGGCAGGGGTGTCCAGCGATGCAGTCATGGGGCGAGGCCTTTCTCCTCATCTTTCCCGCGCGAACGCGCGAGACGGAGTTGGCACCTGTCCCGGTCGGCCTCGCTGAGCAAGGAGTACCGGGGGGTTGCCGGGGCTTCAACGGGCCGTTCCCTCTGCCCCTCTGGATGAGCGGTATGAAGTTGTGAGCCTGTCCGGTTGTGGGGGACAGTCGAGGCAGGGTAGCCCAGCCGGTCCGGTGAGCGGGACGGCTGACCGAATGGTGAGACAGACGAGCGGGAGAAGGCGACGGGATGCAGCCGCAGGTGCAGCAGTGGTTCGAGCAGCGGACCTTCGCCGGCTGCGCCGCGACGCCGTCCGCGCTGGCCGAGCTGGCGACGCTGAAGGGGGCTGCCCAGGTGAGCGTCGTCCTGCCCGCACGCAACGAGGAGCAGACCGTCGGGGCGATCGTCTCGGCCGTGCGTCTGGACCTGATGGACGGCGCGCACCCACTGGTCGACGAGCTGGTCGTCGTCGACTCCGGCTCCTCCGACGCCACCTCGGACGTCGCCCGGCAGGCGGGTGCCCGCGTCGTGCAGGTCGACGAGGTGCTCGCCGACCTGCCTTCGGTCCTCGGCAAGGGCGAGGCGCTGTGGCGGGCTGTCGCCGCGACCACCGGTGACCTCGTGGTCTTCGTCGACGCCGACCTGCTGGAGTTCTCGTCGTCGACGGTCACCGGACTGCTCGCGCCGATGTTGCGCGACCCCGGTCTGGCCCTGGTCAAGGCCACGTACGACCGGCCGCTGGCCGACGGTGCCCGGGTCCATCCGGCGGGGGGCGGCCGCGTCACCGAGCTGGTCGCCCGGCCCCTGCTCAACCTGCACTGGCCCCAGCTGGCCGGCTTCGTCCAGCCGCTGGCCGGTGAGTACGCCGCCCGGCGGGCCCTGCTGGAGCAGCTGCCCTTCCCCACCGGCTACGGCGTGGAGCTCGGGCTGCTCATCGACGCACTCGACCGCGTGGGCTTGGACCGGCTGGCCCAGGTCGACCTCGGAGCACGGCACCACCGCCACCACGACGACCAGACCCTCGGTCGGATGGCCGCGGAGATCTGGCAGACCGCTTGGACCAGGCTGCACCGGTCAGGGGTCAGCCACAGCCACCTGCTGGACCCCACGCTCACCCAGTTCAGCCGCGAGGGATCCGACGCCGGCCCCTACCGTCCGGTCACCCACGAGGTGACCGCGCTGGAACGCCCCCCGCTGGTCACCGTCGCCGGCTACCCCCACGACCGGGTGAGCCGCTAGCGCAGACCGGTCGCTCTCACCCGGTCGGGAAGTCGGTGGTCAGCACGACGGTGAGGGTGCTGTCCGGCATGTTGGACACCGCAGGGTGGATCCGCCCGACCTCGGGGAAGTCCGCTCGCAGGTCACGGGCTGCCGACTCGTCGCCGGGCCAGTAGTAGACCGTGGTCGCCGGCACGGTGCCGACCCAGTTGTCCACGCCGACGACGTCCCACCCGGCCGCCTCCAGCTCGGCGGCGAATCGGGCCGCCAGCCCGCCGACCGAGGTCTGGTTGAACACGACCACCGGGACGTCGCGCGCGGGCTCGGGCTCCTGGGTCTTGGTCGGCTTGGGCTTCTCCGAGCGGGTGGGCTTCTCGCTGGGCTCCGGGCTGGGCGTCACCCTGGGCGACGTGCTCGCGCTGGGCGAGGGCGACACCGAGGGCGACACCGACGGGGACACCGACGGGGACACCGAGGTCGTCGCCGGGTCGGCCACGGGCGCCACCGGGTCGTCCGCCCCGGGGTTCGCCCCGAGCCAGACCCAGACCACGATGAAGCCGAGCGCGGCCAGGGCCACGGCGAGCAGGATCGGCACCGCGATCGTCGAGGGCTTGCGCCGTCCACGGTGGGAACCGCGCACGGGCGGGCTCCCGTCCGGCGTCGGGTCGGGGGCTTGCTGAGTGTCGGTCATGGGGCGCGGGGGACGCCCCGGGTCAGGCCTGGACGCCGAGTCGGCGGGCGGACCGGGCCCGCTGGCGGGCGGCTCGCATGCGGCGCAGCCGCTTGACCAGCATCGGGTCGAAGGCCAGCGACTCCGGACGGTCGATCAGGGCGTTGAGCACCTGGTAGTAGCGGGTGGCCGACATGTCGAACAGGTCACGGATCGCCTGCTCCTTGGCCCCGGCGTACTTCCACCACTGCCGCTCGAACGCCAGGATCTCCTGCTCGCGCTCGCTCAGCTCGTGCGGCGCGGCGGTCATCGCGGTCACGGCGTCCATCCCGGGTACCCCTCAACGAGTCGTCGACTGGTGCTGCCCGCCGGGCCGTGTCTCGTGGTCCCTGGCCCTCGGCGGGTGGTCTTGAGTGCGGCCCGGGCTTCCCCTCCCGGGCCGCAGGGTCATCGTAGGCCGGAAATCCCACGGATGTCATTCACCCCTCCGGTTCTGGTCCGCTTCCTTCTCCGCGGGACCCCCCTCACCCTGGGTAGGGTCGCTCCGCATGACGGACACCGCCCGCAACTACGTGGTCCAGGCCGCCACGATCCCCCTGGACGACGACCCGCTCGACGCCGACCAGGTCGTGTCCGGCTCCCCGGAGGTCGGAGTGCACGAGATCCTCGACGACGACGCGGTCGCGGTGGGGGTCTGGCAGCACACGACCGGCGTGTCGACCGACGTCGAGGTCGACGAGGTGTTCGTCGTGTTGTCCGGACGGGCCACGATCGAGGTCGAGGGGGGTCCGACCCTGGAGGTCGGACCCGGCGACGTCGGTGTCCTCGGCGCAGGCGCCAGAACCCGCTGGACGGTCCACGAGGACCTGCGCAAGGTCTACCTGATCACCGGCTGACCCCTCGGTCCAGCCGAGCCATCCGCTCAGCGGGCCGGACGCCACTGGTTGGCCCGCTCGCCACGCTGGGCCAGCTCGGCGGTCTCGTTGACCCGCTTGGCCCGGGTCTCCGGTCGCTTCGCGGAGGTGATCCACTCCAGGATCCCCCGGCGGGTCGAGCGCGGGAACCCCTCGAACCGCTCGCGGGCTGGGGGTCGCGCGTCCAGGGCCGCCCCCAGGTCGTCCGGCACCTCGAGCGCCTCGACGGCGTCCAGCTTCGCCCACGACCCGTCGACCCGCGCCGCGGCGACGACCCGCGCACCTGCCGCCTTCATCCGGCCCGCCCGCTCCAGCCGCTCGACCCGCTCCTTGTTCGGTGCCGACCAGCCGCTGCCCGGCTTGCGCGGAGCGAAGTAGAGCATCGTCCGGTCGTCGTCCAGCTTGCGTGGCACGCTGTCGACCCAGCCGACGCACAACGCCTCGCACACGGCCTCGTCATAGCTCATCGCCGGGCGCCCGGTGTGCTTGCGCCAAGACACCAACCAGACACCGTCGGGCCGTCGGTGGTTGGACGCCAGCCACTGGCGCCAGTCGGACACCGTCTCCGCGCTGACCTGCTCGGCATCGTCGAGTCGACCCATCCCCCGATCATCCGACCCCGTCGGGCAGCCGGCCACTGCAACGCCTACGGTCGAAGCATGGACGACGTGAGGTACCGCTCGGTGAGCCTGTGGCACGACACCGTGCTCGGCCCGCTCACAGCCCGGCCGCCACTGCAGGGGGACACCGACGCCGACGTGGTCATCGTCGGAGCCGGCTACACCGGGCTCTGGACGGCCTACTACCTGACCCAGCTGGACCCGGCGATCCGGGTCATCGTGGTCGAGAAGGAGATCGCCGGCTTCGGCGCCTCCGGACGCAACGGCGGCTGGGCCTCGGCGTTGTTCCCCACCCCCTGGCAGCGCATTGCCCGGGACAGCACCCGCGAGCAGGCGATCGCACTTCAGCACGCACTGAACGACAGCGTGGACGAGATCGGACGGGTGGCCGCCCTCGAGGGCATCGACTGCCACTACGCCAAGGGTGGATACGTCGGGGTGGCCCGGAACCAGGGGCAGTGGGTCCGCTCCCAGCGAGAGGTCGAGCACGCGCGGGCATGGGGTTTCGGTGACGAGTTCCTGACCCTGCTCGGCCCGGACGAGGTCGGGGAGCACGTGCGTGCCGAAGGCGCGCTCGGAGGCACCTACACGCCCTGGTGCGCGGCGCTCCACCCGGCGCTGCTCGTACGCGGCCTGGCCGACGTCGTCGAGGGCCGCGGGGTGCGCATCTGTGAGAGAACCACGGCCACCGGCGTCGGGCCAGGGCTCGTCACCACGAGCCACGGGACCGTCCGCGCCGACGTCGTCCTGATCGCCACCGAGGGATACACCCCGGACCTCGACGGACACCACCGCGACATCGTCCCGATGTACTCGCTCATGGTCGCCACCGAACCGCTGGACGACGTCACGTGGAAGTCGATCGGTCTGGATCAACGACAGACGTTCGCCGACAAGCGACACCTGCGGATCTACGGACAGCGGACCGCCGACGGTCGGATCGCCTTCGGTGGTCGCGGTGCGCCGTACCACTTCGGCTCGCGGATCGCGCCGGAGTTCGACCACGACGACGGTGTGCACGCGATGCTGCGTCGCATCCTCGGTGAGCTGTTCCCGGCCGCCCGCGACGCCGCCTTCACCCACGCCTGGGGGGGCAACCTGGGCATCCCACGCGACTGGTACCCCTCCGTCGGGTTCGACCGGCTGTCCGGGGTCGCCTGGGCCGGCGGCTATGTGGGCGACGGCGTCGCGACGGCGAACCTCGCGGGACGCACCCTGGCCGAGCTGGTCACCGCGACCGACTCACCGCGGGTGGGGCTTCCGTGGGTGGGTCGCCGGTCGAGGCGCTGGGAGCCCGAGCCCGCCCGGTGGATCGGTGCTAACGCGGTCACGGCGCTGATGGCCCTGGGTGACCGCAGCGAGGCCCGGACCGGACGCCCCAGCCGGTCCGTCGCCGCCTTCTGGCGGACCCTCGGCTTCTGAGCCGGCTGCGCTCTCAGGCCCCTCGCGTCGCCCACTGGCACACCTAAACCTCAGGCCCCTCGTCCTTCGACTCCTAGATGTGTCCGAAACTGGCAGAGCCAAGGCTGTTCCACTCGTGGAGACGCTTGGCCACGATGGGTTCGTGACCAGCGTGGACCGGCTGCCCGACGTCGAGTCGTACGCAACGGTCTACCGCCGGGAGTACCCCCGGCTCGTCGCCGTGGCCTGGGGCCTCACCGGGTCACGGGAGACGGCCGAGGACCTGGCGCAGGAGGCGTTGCTGGCGCTGCACCGCCAGTGGGACGACATCTCTCGGATCGAGAACCCCGGTGCCTACGTGCGGCGGGCCTGCTGCAACCTGGCGGTCTCCCAGGTGCGGCGACGGGTGGCGGAGGCCAAAGCGCTGCTCCGACTGAACTCGCGCCCGGTCACCGACGCCTGCGTCGACGAGGACACCGAGGCGTTCTGGACCGAGGTTCGCCGGCTGCCTCGCCGGCAGGCCCAGGTGGTCGCCCTCTACTACGGGTACGACCTGTCCGTCGAGGACGTGGCCGACACCCTTCAGGTGGCCCAGGGGACGGTCAAAGCACACCTCCATGCGGCCCGTGCGACGTTGGCGTCCCGGATGGGCACCACGGCTGACCCAGGAACGGAGGCCAGCTGATGTCCATCGACACCCTCGGCCGCAGCGCCGGCGCCGTGCTGCGTCAGTCCGTCACCGAGGCGGACACGTCAGCGGCGTTCGAGCGAGCCCTGCGCCCGCCACCTCGACGGCATCGCTTCGTGGTAGCTGCCGCGTGCACCGCCGGCGTCCTGCTCCTGCTGTGGGTGGTCTCCGGCGGGCTCCCGACGACCCGAGCGAGCGACCCGGTGGCACCCGCGCAAGGCACCCGCGCGGGGGTCGGCTCCGGCCTGCCCATCCCGCTGACGTTCGAGGTCCCCGAGGGCTACGAGGTGACCCACGACGGTGGCTTCGTCAGTTTCGTCTGCACCGACAAACCAGTCGGTAGCGCCATCTTTGTCGGGGTCCCGAATCAGGTGTACGACCCCAAGACCCGCATAGCCGAGACCTTGGACGAGTCGCTCCTGACCTGGATCCTGGGCCATCCGTACCTCGACAACAGCCGACCGACCGGGGTCCAGGCCGATGGGTGGCTGGGTTCGACCACTGAGCTGGCACCACGAGCGGGTGAGGCCTGGCGGTTCGCCGCAGACGACCCGCTGCCGTTGGTCGCTCTGCGCGACTCGCCGGCGAACTGGAGACCGCAGACCATCGGGTTCGCGCGGTCCGATCGCACCTTTTCGTGGACGGTCCTCGCCGTGGGCGAAGACGAGCTATTGGTCGTGACGATCTCGCCGAAGGACGCCGACGTGCAGTCGGAGATGGCGCTGACCGACATCCTCGAGTCGCTCGACTTCGAGCAGGAGGCCATCATCCGGTGATCCCAGGCAGCCGTTCCGGCCAACCGCGCGTCACCGATGGGCACCGAGCGCCGGGTGGAGCGGAGTGAGCCGAGCCGATCAGGCGGCGCGGCTCACCGGTGAGGGCAAGTGGTTGGAACGGGGGACCAACCACTTGCCCTCACTTGGCGGTCACGTCAGTGGTCGGGTGAGCACACGCGGGTCGGCCAACGCCGAGCTGAACACCTGCGGCAGACCGGGGATGTCCTGGATCCGCAGGTTCGAGTCGTGGGCGGCGACGTCGTCGTTCTGCCAGGTCTCGTTCCACCATGAGAAGCCCCGGACCCGTGGCCAGCGGTCACTGAGCAGCTGATCGAAGGCCTGGTCGGCCCAGCGCAGCGGGTCGACCCGTGAGTTGTTCTTGGTCACGCCGAGCTCCGAGACCAGGATCGGCTTGTCGGCCAGGCGCCGCAGGCGCGGGTAGACCCGGTCCATCCCGCGGGCGAACGGCTCGTTCCAGTGCTCTTGCGGGGTCAGCGCCCCGTAGACCGAGGTGGCCAGCCAGTCGATGTACCGGTCGCCGGGGTAGTAGCGCTCGAGTCGGTTCCAGGGCCTGGCCGGCTGGTCGTCGTTGTTCACGTGGAACACCCAGGACACGTTGTCCGCCCCGCGCGCCCGGATGGTCGCGATGATGTGTCGGTAGGCGAGTTGGAACCGCTTGGCCCCGTCCTGGACGCCGTTGTGCGTGGCGTTCCAGCCGAACCAGAACCCGTTCATCTCGGTGCCGTACTCGGCGAGGACCGGCGTCCCGAACGCGTGGGCAGCGTCGGCCCAGCGACGCAGGTCGGCGTCGAAGTCGCCTCGGATGATCCGGTGCAGCGAGAACGTCCGGTCTGGGCTGGCGTCGTTGCGCCGACGCTCGTTGCTGCTCGCCCGCAGCATGAGCCGGACGTAGGGCACCGACCCCCGGTCACGGATCCAGGTCGCCTTGCTGAGCGGGAACTGCCGTGACCGGTACCAGTTGTTGGAGAAGAAGACCCACGCCACCTGATGCCGTGCCGCAGCCTCGTAGGAGGCCACGTCGGCCGCAGTGATGTCGTCCTCCTCCCCGGTTACCCCGCCGGGGTAGACGCCGTGGTACCAGGAGCCGGGCGGGGGGACCGGAAGGGTGGGCGCCTGGGCCCGCGGCGCGTACGGCTGTGGGCCGGACGAGGCGCGGCCGTTGTCCGCGGCCGCGACCGTGGGTACGGCGAGCGCCGCAACGAGCGCTGCGGTGCTCAGCAGGGCGGGCCAGCGCCGGAGCAGGTTCACCCGCTGGTTGTCGGCACCAGGCCACCCCGTCCTTGACCCGGGCGGGGGGACCGCCGTCCACTACGTCCGCCACCCCTACCCAAAGTTGATCATGGAGAAGATGTCGGCCGAAACGGTTGAGGTGTGACATCAAGTCCAAGATCAACTTGGACGTCGGTGGCGGTAGCGCAGGCAGGGCGGAGACGGGCGGGGCGGGGCCGGGGCGGGTCAGCCGGCCATGGTGTCGAGGATCAGCTGGATGTCGGCCGCCGAGGTCCGCGGGTTCACGATCGCGAACCGGGTCACCGTCTCCCCGGACGACGTCGTGGTCGGCAGGACGAAGGCGAAGTTGGCCGCAAGCAGTCGTTCCGACCAGGCGGTGTACTGCTCCGGGGTCCAGCCCAGCCGGCGGAACACCACCACCGAGAGCTCGGGCTCACGGACGAGCTCGACGTAGTCTCGCTTGCGCACCTCGTCGGCAGCGAACCTCGCCACGCTCAGCGTGTGCTCGACCGCCTCGGTGTAGGCGTCGGTGCCGTGCGTCGCCAACGAGAACCAGAACGGCAGGCCGCGTGCGCGACGCGACAGCTGCACCGCGTAGTCGCTGGGGTTCCACTCGCCACGGGTGTTGATCGCATCGAGGTACCCGGCGTGCTGGGTGTGCGCGGCACGGCCGAGCTCGGGGTTGCGGTAGATCAGGGCGCAGGCGTCGAAGGGGCCGAAGAACCACTTGTGCGGGTCGACGATGAACGAGTCGGCGTGCTCGATGCCGTCGAAGAGCGAGCGCACACTGGGGGCACACAGTCCTGCGCCGCCGTACGCGCCGTCCACGTGGAACCACAGTCCGCGCTTCTGGCACTGCTCGGCTACGCCCTGCAGGTCGTCGACGATGCCGTAGTTGGTGGTGCCGCTCGTCGCCACCACGGCGAACACGTCGTCCGTGCCGTGCTCGTCGAGGACGGCGGCCAGCGCCTCGCCGGTCATCTTGCCCTGGTCGTTGACCGGGACGGTGCGGATGTCGATGTCCATGACCCTTGCCGCGTGCTGCATCGACGAGTGCGCCTCGGCGGAGCACACGAGCACCCAGCGGTCCGGCCGCCCTTCGCGCTGCAGCTGCTTGGTGTGCCGAGCCGTCACCAACGCCGACAGGTTGCCGATCGTGCCACCCTGCACGAACGTCCCACCAGCGCCCACGGGAAGACCGGCGAGGTCGGAGATCCAGCGCAGCGCTTGGTTCTCGGCGTAGATCGCGCCGGCGCCCTCCAGCCACGAGCCGCCGTAGATCGACGACGCGCCGACCACGACGTCGAACAGGGTCGCGGCCTCGGTGGGCGCCGCTGGGATGAACGACAGGTAGCGCGGGTTGTCGACCGAGATGCACGCCGGGGCCAGGACGTTCTCGAAGATCTTCAGGACGCGGTCGCCACCGAGGCCGTCGGCCGTGATCGTCTCGCCCACCACCTCGTCGAGGACCTCGAAGGGCTGCGGTCCGTCCAGCGGCACCGGGTTGAGCCGGAGCCGGTCGCGGGCGTAGTCGATGACCTGTTGGGCGAGGCGCTCGGTGTCCTCGGTGTACTCATGCACGCCGCGAGTCTAGGAGCGAAACCGCAGGGCGATCACCACCAGCGCCCGGGCAATGTCGGCGAGCTCGTCGAGGCGCACCTGCTCGGTCGGCGCGTGAGCGTGGCGCACCTCCCCGGGCCCGAGGTGCAGCGTGGGCACTCCCGCCGCGTTGTACAGGCGCAGGTCGCTGCCGTAGGGGGCTCCGCGCTGCCGGGGTCGAGTTCGACCGGTGACGTCGGTGTACGCGTCGGCCACCTGCCCGGCGAACGGGTGGGTGGCGGGGAACGCCCCAGGGGCGAACTGGCCGCCGCTCCACTCGACCCGCACCGGGTGCTCGGCCAGCCAGGGGTCATCGGTGCAGACGGCCGCTACCCGCTGCTCGAACACCTCACGAGCCTGCTGCGGGGTCTCGTCGAGGCGAACGCCGTACCGTCCCTCGGCCACCAACAGGTCAGGAACGGTGCTCGACCAGTCCCCGGCACTGACCCGGCCGACCATGAGCGGGTAGGCGATCGGGTACTCGGACATGAGTGGTCCGACCTCGGCGTTGCGCTCGGTCTCGAGGTCGCGCAAGGCGTCGTGCACCAGCTGGAACTTCTCGATCGCGCTGACTCCCTCGTACCGGGTGCTTCCGTGCGTGGCGGCACCGTGCACGGTCAGCGTGAACGTCAGCGCACCGCCGTTGGCGGTGATGATGGTCCGCGACGTCGGCTCGGTGATCAGGCAGGCATCGCCGCGGTGACCGCGGGCCAGCGTGCCGAACGCGCCCAGTCCGCCGTCCTCCTCACTCACGACGGTCTGGACGGCGAGCCGGCACGGCAGCGTCACCCCACTGCGACTCAGCGCTTCGACGGCGAGCAGGTTCGCCACGACGCCGGCCTTCATGTCGCACGCACCGCGGCCGTGCAGCACCCCGTCGACGACGCGCGGGTCGAAGGGGTCGTGCCCGCCCCACGCCTCGACGTCACCAGGAGGAACGACGTCGAGGTGGCCCTGCAGCACGAGCAGCGGCTGGTCGGCTGCTTCGGTGGGCGTCGGGGTCACAGCGACCATGCCCCACGCCTCGTCGCGCGGTGCCTCGGTGCCGGGGAATCCCTCCGCCGCTCGCAGATCGTCGACATCCATCCGCCACAGGTCGACCTCGAGGCCGAGGTGCTCACAGCGACGGGCCGCCCAGTGCTGGGCCTCGGTCTCCGCCGGCGTGCCCGTGACCGACGGGATGGCGATGAGGTCCGCGAGCATGGCCGTGTGGGCGTCGTCGCCGATCAGCGCCTCGAGCGCGGCCAGCGCCCGTCGTTCGTCGACCGACAGCAGAGCTGAGGGCTCCGCAGTCATGCCCGCCACAGCGGCTGGGTCAGGCAGGTCGGTCCGCCGTCACCCTTGACCGCGACCTCACTGCCGTCGAACACGTGCACCTCGACGCCGGCGGCGTCCAGCTTCTTGTGCACCTTGTCGTTGCCGGCCGCCAGCACGACCCGCCGCGGCCCGACCGCGAGGATGTTTGCGCCCTGGGTCCAGAACTCGTCCTCCTCGACGGTGATCCGGGCGATGCCGCGCTCGTCGAGCAGCTCCAGCAGTGACACGGGAGCCAGCGGCTCGTAGACGACGGCCAGGTCGTGGTCGAGCGGGGAGATGACGCTCATCAGGTGCAGCACGGCATCCGGGCCGAGGAAGTGCGGGAGGTCGACCCGTACGACGTTCACACCGAACGGCTCGAGGATCGCCCGCATCTGCTCGATCGCAGCAGCAGTGGTGCGGTAGCCACGGCCCACTACGAGGGTGTGCTCGTCGAGCCACACCTTGTCACCGCCGTCGCTGTAGGCGTCGCCGGTCAGCTCGCCGACGATCGGGACGCCGAGGCGCTCGAGGTCGGCGCGCATCACCGCGGGTTCGGGCGCACGTACCGGCTTGCGCATCTGGTAGAGCAGAGCGCCGTGCGGCGTCATCGTCATCGGGTCGTGGGTGTAGACGGCGTCGACCAGCCCGTCGACCGGGTCGGTCGACGATGACCTCGGCCCCCAACGAGCGCAGGAGCTCGGCGAACTCGGCATGCTGCTGGGGCAGCAGAGCGCAGGTCCGGCTCGCGCCAGTGCCCCTCGCTGACGAACTCCCCGGTGATCGTCGGTGTCCGCACGAGCACGGTGCGTAGCGTCGAGTACATGTCCGGCGTACCCCAGCGGGCGGCATCAGTCATGATCCGGACGCTACCGCCTCAACGACGGCGCGAAACAACGCGAAACGGACATCTGGTGAACCCGGGGGACAGCAGAGTGAAACCGGCGTAGGTTCCACCGTGACATCTGCGCGCTTCGCCGCTCGAGTCAAACGGGGAGGCCCTCATGGGCCGTCATCGTCACACCCACCGCCGCCATGTCGTCGCACTGCTTGCCGCGGCCTGCACCGCCGCCGGCCTCGTGGTCGCCGTACCAGGCACCGCGAACGCCGCCACTTTCCTGGTGACGACGACCGACGACAGCGGACCCGGGTCCCTACGACAGGTCATCCTCGATACCAATGCCAGCCCAGGCGCAGACCTGATCCGGTTCGAGCCCGAAGCCTTGGGCCCTCCCCCGTACACGATCACCATGACCAGCGCAGTCAACGGGGTCCAGGTCCTCCCCCCGATCACCGATCAGCTGACCATCGACGCGACAGCAATCCCCGGATGGTCGCCGGGCAACCCCCAGGTGCAGATCCTCAGCGGTGGAGCGTTCGGCGCTTCAGCCCTGTTCACCATTGCCAGTGACAACGTCACCCTCACCGGACTCTCCGTCGCCGGGAGCGGATCGGACGGGTTCGGAACTGGCGTCGACGTGCTTGATGGAACGGCCAACGCGCTCATCGCTCAGTCACAGTTCGGAGTCGATCTAGCCGGGATGAACATCGCCGGGCCGCAGCTGAACTCGGGCGTGCAGGTCCGGGCGGCCGCCGGCGTCACGGTGAACAACAACCTGATCGCCAACGCCGCGTCTGGAGTTGCAGTTCTCCCCGGGGCCCTCAACGTGGAGATCTCCTGCAACACGATCGGCCTTTCCCGCGACGAGAGTCACCCCGCTGCCCGTGAACACGAGCGTGGACATGACGGACGTGACGAGTGTGCTCGTCACCAACAACACGATCGTCGGCCCCGCGGGTGGCAGTAGTGGCATCGCACTGAACGGTGGCAACGACGTCCGCATCGTCAGCAACGGCATCGGTGGCTGGCCCGGACGCGGGGCCGGAGGAGTACAGGTGAGAACGGTCGCGGGCACGGTGACCGGCCTGGTTGTTCAGCAGAACAACATCTCGAGCGGCGGAGGTAACGGCGTCACCCTCAACGGTGGCACGCTCGGCATTGGGGGCGATGTCTCCTACAACCAGATCTACAACAACGGTGGCCCCGGCATTCGGGCCACCGGAGCCGTCAACGACAGTCTTGATCTCGACTTCAACAACATCATCTACAACAACGGTGGGCTCGCCATCGATACCGGGCCGGGAGGTCTCAACGCCCCTCCCGACGGCCCGCCGATGATCACCTCGGCCGATGAAGGCACCGACGTAGTGGGCATCTCGTACGACGGTCCGGCCGGACCAATGAATGCCCGCTTGGACCTCTACGGCGGACCGAGCTGCTTCGGTGCCCAGTCCGGCTTGGAGATGGCGCCCGGCGACGCGTACATCACCCTTGACCAGAACGGTGACTTCTCAGGCCAGGTCAGCTTGCCTTCCACGTTGACCGCCGGGTTGACGCTCACGGCGAGTGTGTCGCCCGAGTTCGGCATCACGACCGAGCGCTCACCGTGTGTCGTCGTTGGCGATGGCGGCAACTCGACACCAGTCGCGGAGGCCGTATCGACCACCGTGCAGGGCGACCCCTGGGCGGCGCTCGCGGTGACCCAGGTCACGCTCGCCGGCACCGATGCAGATGGCGACAACCTGACCTTCGCGATCGATACCCCCCCCGAGTTCGGGTCGCTGTCCGGGATCACCGACACGCAGTGCTCCCCGGCCGGTACCTGTACCGCCTCGGTGACCTACACCCGATCCGCAGTCTACGGGTTCGGCGGCCCTGATTCATTCACGTACACGGTCAGCGACGGCGCCGCGACCTCAGCGCCAGCAACCGTCGATGTCACCGTCCAGTGGGAGCCGTTCGCCGACCCCACCCCCACCGACCCCACGACCACGGTTGACCAGCCAGTCACTTTTGACCTGTTCGGTGGAGACTGGGACGAGGACCAGCTCGACTTCGCGGTCACCACGGCCCCAGACTTCGGGCAGGTCCAGATCGGCCAGGTGACCTGTGACCCAGGTGGACTCTGCCGGGCGAGCACCACCTACACGCCAACCAACGGCTTCGTCGGCGACGACGACTTCCAATTCACCGTGAACGACGGGACCACCACCTCTGCAGCGCAGCTCGTGACCATCCACGTGCAACCGCTGACGAACCAAGCACCCGTCGCTGCCGGCCAGACTCTCGGCGTGGTTGCGGCGCAACCGTTCGTCGTCACGCTGCACGGGACCGACGTCAATGACGACGACCTGAGCTTCGCAGCGAGCACACCGAGCCATGGGAGCCTCGGAACGCCTGGAACCCCTGACTGCACAGCGCTGAACGAATGCACTGCCGATGTCTTGTACACACCCGACAACGGCTACGTCGGTCCTGACTCGTTCACCTTCACGGTCAGCGACGGCTCGCTGACGTCCAGCCCCGCAACGATCTCCATGGACGTCGAGAACGCCGATCTCGTCATGCAGTCGGTGAGCACCAGCTCGCCTGCCATATCGACAGGTAGCAACTTCGAGGTTGTTGCCGTGCTCAAGAACCAGGGTCCGAGCGACGCGCCCAACACTGTCGTCCGGTTCTTCGCGAACGGCGGAAGCGTCCTGCCCGCGGGTACGACGTTCGTCTCCGGCTCAGTGACCACCGACAGCGGAACGGTCGCGTGCAGCGAGTCGGGCGGCATCGTCAGCTGCCCGGCCGGCTTCCTGCCGTCCCAGGCGACAGCAACCACATCGATCATCCTGCAGACGTCAACCAACACCCCACCGTCGATCAACATCGCAGCCCGCGGGGGATCCAACGCCTACGACACCGACGCGGGGAACAACACCCTCGCCACCGGACCGATCTCGGTGTCCAACCAGCCACCGACGGCCGACCCGACAAGTGCGACCGTCAACCAGGGTGGCAGCGTCGACATCACATTGTCCGGCTCGGACGTGGACGGCAACGCACTCGTCTTCCTGACGCCACAGGCGCCGGCTCACGGCACACTGACCGGGCTCGTCGGCGGAACCGCCGACTGCAGCCAGGTCACGACGTGCACCATCGTCGTGAACTACACCCCCGACCCCGGCTACTCGGGACCGGACTCGTTCACCGTGACCACCAACGACGGGTACGCCACCTCCGACGCAGCCACCGTGGACATCGACGTCGTCCCCGTAGCCAACCAGCCGCCGACGGCCAACTCCGGCGGTGTGACCGTCGCGCAGAACAACAGCGTGGACTTCGACCTCTCGGGCACCGACCCCGACGGCGACGCGCTGACCTTTGCGCCGCTCCAGCCGCAGCACGGGGTGCTGAGCAGCCAGTCCGCGATCTCCTGCTCTGAGACAACTCCATCGACGTGCACTCAGACGTGGCGGTACACCCCCGACGAGGGGTACTCCGGACCGGACTCGTTCACCTTCACGACGAACGACGGCCAGGTCGACTCGTCGCCGGCAACCATCGACATCACCGTGCAAGGGGCTACGAGCGCCGACGTTCGCGTCTCCTCGTTCACCGACACCCCGGACCCGGTGACGGCGGGCGGACGGGTGCTGTACTCCGCCACGGTGGTCAACGCAGGGCCGGGCACGGCGACCGACGTGGTGTTCCAGCTCAACGGTGACTCCTCGTCGAGCCTGCCGTTCGGCACGACCTTCGTCTCCGGCTCTGCGACCGGCTCGGGCGGGCCGGTCGCCTGCACCCTCACCGGCGGGGTCGTACTGTGCCCACTCGGTGACCTTGCGAACAACGGCTCTGCCGACATCGCGGTGGTGCTCGACACGGACGGCACCATCGACTCGCCGACGACGACACTCGTCGAAGGGTCTGTGACCACGACGTCGAACGACCCGAACCCCAACAACGACAGTGCCACCCAGTTCACCACCATCGACCCGGCAACGCCGGGCACCGTCACCGAGTACGTGCCACCGAGCAACCAGACCCAGACCGTGGCCACCGCACCGGTCGTCACCGTGGGCGGCGAGGTCGTGCCGGTCGCCACACCCGGCGACACGACCGCAGCGGCCCTTGCCGTACCGCCCGGTGGGCCGGGAGGGACCGTCCTGGTCGACGAGCAGCTGTGCGCCCCACCGTTCTGCGTCACCGGTCGGACCGGCACTGGGGGCGTCCCGACCCCCACGTCCCCACCGATCAACTCCACGGTGATCCAGTACGTCCCACCGAGCGCGTCGTACTACGACTACCGCCACCCGTTGAGGTACTCGATCACCTATGACAAGTCGACGGTCGTCGGGGTGAGCCCCAAGACGGTGAAGGTCTACTACACCAAGGACTCGAGTCCCTCGACGTTGAAGCGGGCGTACTGGTGCCCACGGACGCTGAAGGCCAGCACCGTGTTCCCCTGCATCCGCTCGGTCAAGTACCTCTGGAGCAGGAACGCTGCGGTCAAGGGCGACCTGCGCCTGCTGGTCCTCGGCACCTACAACGACCCCAAGCTCGGTGGCTTCAAGGGGTAGTCAGCGACGTCGACTCAGCGGCCCGGCAGGACGGCGAGCCGAACGATGCCCAGACCGGTGCGCAACGGCGCGACCTCGTGGGCAAGGGCCTCGGCGCCGGAATCGGCGGCAGCCAGGACCTCGGCGAGGCAGACCCTTTCGTACGCCTCCGCCTCATCGACCGACCGTCGGTAGGCCGCGTGCAACGCTGCGACGCCGCCGGTCACCGGCCCGGCCAGCCACGTGGCGGTCGCACGCAGCCGAGCAGCCGCCACCGACTCGTCGTCGGCTCCGTCATCGAGCAGCCGCAACGCCGTCTCGGGTTCACCGGCCAGCAGATGGCACTCGGCGAGCCACAGTGACACCTGGGCGGCGTCGCCCTCAGCACCGACTTCTCGATGCAGCGCTGAGGCGGCCGCGAGCTCGTCCCACCCCGCATCGAAGGCGCCCCTGCGAGCCAGCAGCCGACCGCGCAGGCCCTGCGCGTAGGCGACCCCATGCCGATGGCCGGTCGAGCGCCACACCGCCAACGCCTCGTCCAAGGAGACCATCGCCTGCTCCCAGTGCCCCTGGTCGCTTCGCACCTCTCCGATGTTCACCGCGCCGAGTGCTGCGCTGGTCACGTCGCCCGAGCGCAGCTGGACCAGCTGCCCTTCTCGGTAGCTGGAGACAGCCAGCTCCCAGTCACCACGCAGGTACGCCAGCGCGCCGAGGTTGGTCAGGCAGGTCGCCTGTCCCGCGAGGTCCCCCAGCTCCTGGTAGATCTCCAGTGAGCGCTCGAGGTGGCGGCCCGCGGTCCGGTCGCCGGTCATGGCCAGGCAGCCGTCGAGGATCGACCCTGCGTGCGCGACCGTGCGCTGGTCGCCCACTGCCTCGGCCTCGTCAACTGCCTGCCGAAGCGCATCGGCGGCCCGGTCGTGTCGACCCATCACCTCCCAGCACATGCCCTCGGCGGTCAGCGCCGCTGCGAGGCACTCACGTCGTCCCGAAGAATCGTCGGCGACGGTCGTGAGCAGGCGCTGCGCGGCCCTGGCCCGGCGAACACCCAGCCGCAGACGGCTCTGGCGCTCGGCCAGCCACGCCTGTTGCACCAGCGACCGTGCCTTCAGCAGGGGGTCGTCGCTGCCCGCAGTCACCCCCGCATAGGCACGCTCCGCGGCGTCGAACGACCCGCTCACCGCGTGAGCCCTGGCGAGCAGCAGAGACACCTCCGCCCGTTCGGCCCAGGCCACCTCGCCGTGCAGGAGCCGAGCCGCCTGAAGTGCACGGTCGAGGAGCGCGGCAGCCTCCACAGGTGCGTAGGCGGCGACCGCGGCCTCGCCAGCAACGCGTGCCGTGTTCCACGCTTCGGCCCACCGCCCGGCCGCGAAGAAGTGGTACGACAGCACCGCGTCATCGCCCCGCTCAGAGGTGGTCGACCAGGCGTCGGCGACCCGGCCGTGCAGCTCTCGCCTGAGCCGGAAAGGCAGAGCCGCGTAGGCGGCGTCGCGCAGCAGCGCGTGTGTGAAGGCGAGGTGCTCGTCATCGACCCGGACCACGAACTCCCCCAGCCGTCCCCACGACGATGCGCCCGGGACCGTCGTCTGCTCGCCGGCCACCAACCCCAGGTCGACTTCACGAAACCGCGGGCCGAGCACGGCCGCCCGCCGTACCAGGTCACGGTCGCGGGCACCGAGTCGGTCCAGGCGAACGGTCAGCAGCGCGTCGAGGGTGTCGGGCAGCTCATCGACGTCGGCGTGGTCCCGCGCAGCCGCGACCAGCTCACGCAGGAACAGCGGGTTGCCTGCGGCCTGACGGGTCAGCCGGGCCATCACCACCGGAGGAAGCGGCACTGCGTCGTCGTCACCGGTGGCCAGGAGCGCCGCTGCGGCGTCGTCCAGTGGGCGCGGGATGACGACCTCACCGGCTCCCGTGGCCTGCACGTATCCGGTGACGAGGTCGCGGCGCGTCGTGACGACCAACCACGGACGGACCCGGGACGCCTGCACGAGGTGGGCCAGCAGCGCTGACGACGCGTCGTCCAGCCAGTGGGTGTCCTCGACGGTGAGCAGCGCAGCACCAGGAATCGCGGCGTCGACCACCTCCGTGACGACCTCGTGCAGCCGGTCCCGTCGTCGTTCGTCGGACAGCGCCGCCACCTCGGGAGTGGTCTCGACCGACCCGCCGACGACATCAGCCAACAGGGGCAGCCACGCGGTCAGAGCCGGCGCGCTTCGCGAGACCAGCTGTGCGACTCCGGCCATCAGCTCCGTCGGGTCGAGCGACCGCGAGTCCACGCCGAGAGCCGTGAGCAGCAGCTCGCGGGCCGCTCGGTACGGTGACGACGCCGAGTACAGGTCGCCTCTGGTGCGCAGCCAGGCCGCGGCGGAGGCTCGGTCGACCAGGACGTCGAGCAGGGCGGTCTTGCCGATGCCCGGTTCTCCCACGATCTCGACGGCGCGTCCCCTCCCGGCTCGCGCCTCCTCCCATGCCGAGAGCAGCGTTACGAGCTCGGCGTCACGCCCGACGAGCACCGGTGCACGTGACGAAGCCGCCACTGCTTCGGTCGCCTCGCCCACGCTCACCGCATGCACCAACGCACGCTTGCCCTTGGCCACGAACGGCTCCACGTCGGTCAGGGCGAATGTGACGCGTGACCGGTCGACCACATCGTGAGTGGCCAGGATCGTGCCGTCGTCGGCGCGAGCCATCAGCCGAGCGGCAAGGTTGACGGTGTCGCCCATCGCTGTGAACGTGCGGCGGTATGACGGCCCGACGTCTCCGACGAACACGTTGCCTCGATGGACTCCAGCCCGTACGGGTAGGGGCAGTCTGGCTTCCACGACGTCGCGGAGCGCGAGAAGCATTCGCTCCTCGTCGTCACCGCGGGACACCGGTGCACCGGCGACAAGGAGGACCTTGACGGCGTCATGGTCGACATCGGCACCGAGAAAGGTCACCCCGAACCGCTCGCACGCCTCCTGCACGCAGGTGACGACGGCAGCCAACGCGTCAGCGGCCTCGGGCAACCCCTTGGCCACGGCTGTGTCGGTCCCGCGCACCTGGAGGAACGCCATCGTGACGACCCGGTGCTCCGCCGTGGTCGAAGGGTCGAGCAGATGGTCACGGATGGCGGTGGGGACCGCCCGGCCAGCCAGGTCGGCGGCGCCCGGGGGTGCCTGGTCGATGGCGAAGGCGCCGGCACCGCTCGGCGCGCGCGACAAGCGGTACCCACCCGCCACCACCGGGCCGACGCAGCGCGAGGGCAGAGCACTGGCCGTGCCCTCGGTCACCACGATCTCGCCCGTATGTGCAGCATGCTCGGCGTCGACCACCGAGGTGATCCCGGGCCCGGCCAGGAGCAGCTGTCGGTGCGACGAGCCGACGAGAAACGCCGCGAACTCCCCCGTGTGGACACCGATCGAGATCCGCAGCTGGACGGCGCCACGGGGAGTCTCGTGACGCCCGACCTGCCGCAGGGTGCGCCGCAGCCCCACTGCGGCACGGCAGCCGCGTGACACGTGGTCGTCTCCGACGAACATCAGCACCATGGCGTCGCCGCCGAAGGCGAGCAGCCTCCCGCCCTCGGCGTAGACCCCGGCCAGCAGGGTGGCGAAGGTCTCGTCGATGACCTCGGTCAGCCGTTCGGCCCCCTCGCGACCCAGGGAGGCCAGACGCTCGGCCATGGCGGTGAAGCCGGAGAGGTCGGCGAAGATGACGGTGCCCGCGATGAGCGTGTGCGCGTCCTGCGGCCGCTGGGCCAGCCACTCCAGGGTCAGTCGGGGCACATACGGGAGCACCCGTCCCCCTGAGTCGGCCATGACCCGCATTGTCCGGTCCTCGAAGGGGTGCGGCAATGACCCGGAGGCAGGTGGACGTTGACGCGGCGTCAACGCCTAGCGTGGCTTCCATGGACGACGAGCTGCTGGCGATCACCGAGGTCGCTCGGGCATCCGGGGTGAGCAGTCGGACGCTTCGCCACTACGACGCGATTGGCCTCCTTCGGCCGGCCCACGTGGGACGCAACGGCTACCGGTTCTACAGCGAGCGGGAGCTGGCCCGCCTCCAGCGGATCCTGCTGCTGCGCGAGCTCGGCCTGGGTCTCGACGAGATCAAGGCGATCGTCGACGACGACTGCGACCCGCTCGACGCCCTGCGCCGGCACCGGGTCGACCTTCTCCGACGTGGGCGGGAGCTCCAGGCGCTGCTGGCCACCGTCGACACCACCATCGAGTCCTGGGAGAACGGGGAGACCATGTCCACCGACGAGCTGTTTGCCGGCTTCGACCAACAGCGCCAGGCCGCCTACGAGCAGGAGCTGGTCGACCGCTTCGGCGACGACGTGAGCGAGCCGATGGCCCAGTCCAGGGCGAGCACCGTCGGCTGGGAGCAGCGCGACTACGCCGAAGCGCAGAGTGCCTTCGCCTCGATCGACGACCGCCTCGTCGAGCTGATCGAGCAGGGCGCGACTCCCGACGATCCAGCCGTCCAGGCGGTCGTCACCGAGCACTACACGGTCGTCGCCAGGTTCTGGACCCCGGACGCGGAGCGCTATGCCGGGCTGGGGCAGCTCTATGTCGACCACCCCGACTTCCGAGCCCGCTACGACGACGTCCATCCCCGGCTGGCTGAGTTCCTTCGCGACTCCATGGCGGTGTACTCCCAAGAGGGGCTCTGACCCAGCTGGGAACCGGCTCCGTACGATGAGCCCGTGCGACAGGTGGAGGCGATGCGCCGAACACGCGGCGTGGTCGTGGCCGCCGTGGGTGTCGGACTGCCGGTCCTCGGTCACCTCGCCGGCGGCGGCACCCTCGACGCTGGCCCTGTTGCGCTGGTGACGCTGGCCCTGGTCGCCGCCCTCTGTGTGACGGCGTCGGCCAAGACCTGGACGACCGGACGGCTGGCCTTCGCCCTCGCTGGTATCGCGCTGCTCGTGCACGGCACCTTGTGGCTGGGGCACGGTCCGCATGCCGGCTCCGCACAGCCCGGCGTGGGGCACCACGCGGCGAACACCCTTGCCGCAGGTGGCGGAGCCCCGCTGTTCGGCCACTCCATGGGCGTGAGCCAGCCGATGCTGCTGGCCCACCTGGCGGCGCTCGCGCTGTCGATCGCCCTGCTGAGGCGCGGAGAGAACCTCCTGCTGTGGCTGTGGTTCATGGCTCGGCGGGTGCTGGTCGGGCTGCTCGTCCCCTTCGCCCGACTGACGAGCACCGGCGGACCTGCCGTCGCGGGTTCGGTGCCGACCCTGCGTTCCTTCTGCCGCGCCAGCGGCGGTCCGCGAGCCCCTCCTCACCTCGCGTCGACCTAGCCCACCCGCACCGTCGGTGCGTTCCCTCGTTGCGCGGTCAGACCGCCGCAGCGTCTCTTGTCTTGAGGAGATCTCATGTCCCTGCTTCGCCTGCGGTGGCTACGCCCCGCACTGATTGCCTCGGTCGTCGCCCTGACGGTCGGACCCCTCGCTGCGTGTGGCGACGACGACCCAGCGGCAGCCCCCACCAACGCGGTGACCGTCACCGCGGAAGACCCCTGGGTCAAGGCCGTCGACTCCGGAATGACTGCGGCATTCGTCACCCTGACCAACACGTCGGACTCCGACCTCGTCCTCGTGTCGGCGAGCACCCCTGCGTCGTCCATGGTCGAGCTGCACGAGATGGCCATGAAGAACGGGGAGATGGTGATGCAGCCCAAGGAGGGCGGCATACCCCTTCCGGCCGACGGCACGGCCACTCTGGAGCCCGGCGGTGACCACATCATGCTCATGGACGTCGCCGAACCGATCCAGCCGGGGGACGTCGTCTCGCTCACCTTGACCTTCGACGACGGGTCGACCCTGGACGTCGACGCGGTTGCCAAGGAGTTCTCGGGGGCGGACGAGGACTACTCCGGTGGCGACTCGATGGGCTGACCGACGATGCCCTCGACCTCGAGCCGTCGGGACTTCCTTCGGGGAGGTGCCGCCTTCGTCGGCGGCGCCTCCCTGGCGGGAGCCGCGACCTACGCCGCGGTCCACGAGCACAGTCCTCCTCCCGAGCAACCCACCTGGGGGGACGACACGCTGCCGTTCCACGGGGAGCACCAGGCAGGCGTCGAGACCCCAGCGCAGGCCCTGGCTACGTTCGTCGCCGTCGACCTCCGACCCGGCGTCGATCGTGAGGCCGCTGGGCGCCTGATGCGGCTTTGGACCGACGACGCCGCGCGACTGACGTCGGGAGCGCCCGCGCTGGCCGACCCCGAGGTCGAGCTCGCCCTCCGGCCGGCGAACCTGACCGTCACCTTCGGGTTCGGGCCTGGGTTCTTCGAACGGCTGGGCCTGCGGGACCAGCGCCCAGAGGGGCTCACCGAGCTGCCTCCCCTGCCCATCGACCGCCTGCAGCCGCACTGGAGCGACGGGGACCTCCTGGTCCACGTGGGCGGCGACGACCCGACTTCCGTCGCGCACGCGACCCGGATGCTGCTGAAGGACGCCCGCGCCTTCACCACCGTTCGCTGGGTCCAACGCGGCTTCCGAGACGCGCGCGGTGTCACCTCCCCCGCGTCGACCCCCCGCAACCTGATGGGTCAGGTGGACGGGACGGTCAACCCGGCCCCCGGCTCGCCGGAGTTCGCCCCGATCGTCTGGTCCGATGAGGAGCTCCCGTGGTTCCACGGAGGCACGACGCTGGTCGTGCGGCGGATCTCGATGGACCTCGACGGCTGGGACAAGGTCGATCGCTCGTCGCGCGAGCAGGTGATCGGACGCCGACTCAGCGACGGTGCGCCCCTGACCGGAGGCGAGGAGCAGACACCGGTGGACCTCGCCGCCGTGGGTGCCGACGGTCTGCCGGTCATTCCGGCTTTCGCGCACACACGCCGGGCCCGCGCGCACACTGCGCACGAGCGCTTCCTTCGAAGGAGCTACTCCTACGACGAATCGCCGGGGACGACGTCGGTCTCCGACGTGGGGCTGGTTTTCTGCGCCTACCAGTCGAGCATCGAGCAGCAGTTCCTCCCCATCCAGCGTCGCCTGGCCACCTTCGACCTCCTCAACGACTGGACGACACCCATCGGGTCAGCGGTCTTCGCGCTGCCCGGGGGCTGTCGTCCAGGGGGCTGGATCGGAGAGGATCTGCTGAGCTGATCGTCGGCTCCTGTCGATTTCGGCGCGACCCGTTCGTCGTCCACGTGTCAGATGCCATACACAGAGACACACAGAGACACAGAGTGAGAGGAACGCCATGCCCAGCTACATGTTCTTGATCTACGGAGACGAGTCCCGCCTGGCCGAGGCGACCGACGAGGACTGGGCCGTGATGCTGAAGGCCCACAACGCCTGGCAGGAGCAGGTCGTCAGCTCCGGGGCCAAGGTCCTCGAGGGAGCACCCCTGGAGGCCTCATCGACGGCCACCTCTATCCGACATGGGGACTCAGGACCGATCGTCACCGACGGCCCCTTCGCCGAGACCAAGGAGGCCCTGGGCGGCTACTACGTGGTCGAGTGCGCCGACCTCGACGCCGCGCTGGCGTTGGCCCGAGTGCTCCCTGGTGAGGGGGTCGAGGTCCGGCCGGTCATCTCCCTGCCTTCGTGAGCCGAGGCCGGCAGCACGGCGTGCGGCGCCGACGGGTCTGGTCGACGGAATGACAGGGCAGAAAGGCCCATCCGGGGGCGTCGTCGGCGCTGATAATCTCGTCGCCGGTACCCGGAGGCGCCGGGTCCGACCGGGGGAACGGGGTGTGCATCATGCGGCACGGTCGACGCTTGGTGGCAGTAGCGGCAGCGGGTGCCCTGGTCTGGGGGGTCGCCTTCTCGGCCCCCACTGCCGTTGCGCAGGCAGGGACGGCGAAGCGTCCCCCCGCAGATGTGGTCTACACCTTCAACAGGGTCAAGCCCAGTGGCGTGGTGCGCGACGTGTCGCGACCGACCCACCGCCAGCTGCGGCTGGGCGGCCACTGGCGACGGGCGGTCGGTGCGAACGGCAAGCGGGGGGCAGTCTCGCTGATGGCCCGCTCCCAGGGCGTCATCAACCGTTCGGGCGAACTCGTGCCCAACCGGCGAGCGTTTGCCGTCGCGATGACGGTCAAGGTCACCCGGTTCGTCGGCAATGACACCCCCAACCTCGCCCAGCTGGGGTTCTACCGCGACGCCGGGCAGTGGAAGGTCGAGGCCCTTCCCGACAGCGGAAGGATCCGTTGTCGGATCAAGGGTAGGCAAGGCGCGGGTCTCATCACCTCCCGTCGCGGGATCAACGACGGGCAGTTCCACCTCGTCGTCTGCTACCGCCTCCACGGGAAGATCGGTATCTCGATCGACGGTCGGGGCCGTGTCGTGCGCCGCCAGGTCGGCGCCATCCAGAGCACGCGGCCGGTGCACATCGGCAACAAGGACCTCAAGTCTGCCGACGACCAGTTCCGCGGGATCGTTGACTACTTCTCGATCGCGCTCGGCCGGCGCCCGGTCGCCCGGGCGACGGCAGCCGCACCGACAATCCCCTGACCGTGGGCTGAGGGCGTCGCGATGACGCCCTCAGCGGTTGTGTCCGCGGTCGAGGCGGCCCACCGCAGCGAGTGGGCTCGGGTCCTCGCCTCCACCGCCCGACTGACCGGCGGCGACCTCGGCGTGGCCGAGGAGGCCACGGCTGACGCCTTCGAGGCAGCTCTGAAGACATGGCCCACACGCGGCGTCCCCGACCGCCCCGGAGCGTGGCTGACCACGACTGCTCGCCGAAACGCCCTCGACGCGCTACGCCGACAGTCGACCCTGCGCCGCCGGCTGTCCGTGCTGGCCGCCGACGTGCTCGACGACACCTCCGCTGACCAGGAGCCCGATGTGCTGCCCGACGACCGACTGCGCCTCGTGTTCACCTGCTGCCACCCCTCCCTCGCCCAGGACACACAGGTGGCCCTCACGCTGCGGCTGGTGGCCGGGCTCACCACCGACGAGATCGCACACGCCCTGCTGGTGACCCCCACCGCGATGGCCGCTCGCCTCACCAGGGCCAAGCACAAGATCACCGCAGCCGCGATCCCCTACCGCGTGCCCGACCGTGACGACCTCCCGTCTCGACTCGACGCTGTCCTCACCGTCATCCACCTCGTCTTCACGACGGGTCACAGTGCGCCCGAGGGCGATGCTCTGCTGCGCACCGACCTGACCAGTGCCGCACTCGACCTCAGCAAGGTCCTGGCCACCTTGATGCCGGACGAGCCGGAGGTGCTCGGGCTGCTGGCCCTGCTTGAGCTCACCGAGGCGCGGCGTCCCAGCCGGATCGACCCCGACGGTCAGCTCGTGCTGCTCGCCGACCAGGACCGCAGCCAGTGGGACGGCGAGCTGCTCACCCACGGGCTGGCGATGTTCGACCGGGCCCTGCGCAGCTCGACCCGGCCCGCCGGACGCTTCCTCCTGCAGGCCGGGATCGCCGCAGCCCACGCCGAGGCCGCCACGTTCGAGGCCACCGACTGGATCGGCATCGCTGCCCTGTACGACCGCCTGGCCGACACGTGGCCGAGCCCGGTCGTCGAGGTCAACCGGGCGGTCGCGCACGCCTACGCCGAAGGGCCCGGCGCCGGACTGGCCCTCCTGGACCCGCTGTCCGACGACCCGCGCCTGCGCGGCTACCACTACCTGCCGGCCACCCGGGCCGAGCTCCTGCGCCGGGCCGGCCGGACCGAGGAGGCCGCAGCGGCCTACCGGCAGGCGCTGGAGCAGGTCGGCGCCGTGACCGAACGCGACTTCCTCCTGCGCCGGCTGGCCGAGCTGCCCCACGACCCGTCGACCGGCGGCCCCCCGTCCACGCCCCTATCGTGAGCGAATGACCTCCGTCGCAGCGCGCCCCGCCGACGCCGCCGACGCCCTCGTCATCTTCGGGGTCACCGGCGACCTCTCGTACAAGAAGATCTTTCCCGCGCTGCACAACCTCGCGAGCAGAGGACGCCTCGGTGTGCCCGTGGTCGGGGTCGCCCGCGGCGACCGCACCGATGAGTGGCTGCGCCAGCATGTCCGCGACAGCGTGCGAGACCACGGCGACGACTCGGACCCGGCAGCGACCGAGGAGCTCGAGCGACGTCTCGCCTTCGTTCCCGGCGACTACCAGGACCCGACGACGTTCGAACGGCTTGCCGCTGCGATCGACGGCGCTGCGCGGCCGCTGTTCTACCTCGCCATCCCACCGAGCCTGTTCGAGACGGTGATCGGTCAGCTCAAGCAGACCGGCCTCAACGTCAGCGGGCGGCTGGTGGTCGAGAAGCCGTTCGGCCGCGACCTCGCGTCGATGCACGAGCTGGACGCCGTCGTCCACCAGGCGTTCGACGAGGACGACGTCTACCGGATCGACCACTACCTCGGGAAGGAGTCGGTGCAGAACCTGCTGTACTTCCGGTTCGCCAACTCCTTCCTCGAACCGCTGTGGAACCGCACCCACGTCTCGAGCGTGCAGATCACCATGGCCGAGTCCTTCGGGGTCGAAGGGCGCGGCGCGCTCTACGAGGAGCTGGGTGCCGTCCGCGACGTCGTCCAGAACCACCTCCTGCAGGTCGTGTCGCTGCTGGCCATGGAGGCCCCGGTCAGCATGGCCTCCGGACCACTGCGCGACGAACGCGTCAAGGTGCTTCACGCGGTCCGACCACCGGGTCATGCCGACCTGGTCAGGGGCCAGTACGTCGGCTACCGCGACGAGCCCGGCGTCTCGCCGACCTCCAAGACCGAGACGTACGCGGCGCTGCGCCTGCACGTCGACTCGTGGCGGTGGAGCGGCGTCCCGTTCCTGATCCGCGCGGGCAAACAGCTGCCCGTGACGGCAACAGAGGTGCTGGCCACGTTCCACCGTCCGCCACAGCAGCTCTTCGACGAGGCTCTGCCCCGCGACAGCAACCACCTCCGGTTCCGGCTCGGCCCCGACCGTGTCGCCATCGCCCTGGGGGTGCGCAACAAGCGCCCTGGTGACGAGCAGGTGGGCCGCAACGTCGAGCTGAAGATGGTCGACGACTCCACCGGGGAGATGACCGCCTACGAGCGGCTGATCGACGACGCCATGGACGGCGAGCAGACCCTGTTCGCGCGCGCCGACGCGGTGGCCGCGTCGTGGGGCATCGTCGACGACGTGATCGACGGCGACTCCGCCGACGACCCGGAGCCCTACCGTCCCGGCACCTGGGGACCAGCGGCGGGCGACGCCCTGGCTGCCGCCGTCGGCGGCTGGCACGAGCCGAAGAGCGGCTGACGTCGTGCGCGTCGACGTCGTGGCGACCCGCGAGGACGCCGCCGAGCTGGCGGCCTCGTCGATCGCCGGGCACATCCGCGACGCGGTCACCGCCCGAGGCGTCGCCACGCTCGCGCTGAGCGGGGGCACCACACCGGGCGCCATGGTCGAGCAGCTCGCTGAGTACGAGCTGCCCTGGGCGGCGGTCCACCTCCTCCAGGTCGACGAGCGGTTCGTCGAGGCCGGCGACCCCGCACGCAACTGGCCGACGCTGGAGCCGCTCGCCAGTCGCCTGCCGCAGGAGAACCGGCACCAGATGCCGGTCGACGGGGTCGACCCGGACGACGAGGAGTCGATGTCCGGCGCCGCCGGCGAGTACACCGAGACGCTGCTGCGGGTGTGCGGACAGGACTCCGCACTCGACATCGTCCACCTCGGCCTCGGTGACGACGGGCACACGGCGTCGCTGACTCCCGGTGACCGGGCAGTCGAGGTGACCGACCGGCTGGTCGCCGTCACCCGGCCGTACCGCGGCCACCGCCGCCTGACGCTGACCATGCCCGTGCTCGACCGGGCCGGGCTGCTCGTCTGGCTGGTCACGGGGGTGGGCAAGGTCAACGCCGTCCACGGTCTCGTCAACGACGACCAACGACTCGTGGCCTCGCACGTCTCGCGCGCCCGCGCGACGCTGGTGGTCGACGAGGCTGCCGCAGCCCGCTTGGGGTCCGGCCGGTCCGCCTAGCTCTTCGGCGGGGCGACGGGGTGGCCGCCGAAGGCCTGACGCAGCTTGGCGAGCAGCTGGTCGCCGTAGTCGCCGTTGCCCTGGCTGCTGAACCTGTCGTACAGCGCAGCCGTGATCACCGGGATCGGGACGCCGAGGTCGACCGCCTCGTGCACGGTCCACCGGCCCTCACCGGAGTCCGCAACCACGGGCGCCACGTCGCCGAGCGTCTGGTCATGGGCCAGGACCCCCGCAGCGAGGTCAAGCAGCCACGACCTGATCACGGTGCCCTCGCGCCACGCCTCGGCCACAGCGCCGACGTCGCCGACGAGGTCGTGGCGGGCGCGCAGCATCGCGAATCCTTCGGCGTAGGCCTGCATGAGCCCGTACTCGATGCCGTTGTGCACCATCTTGGCGAAGTGACCCGCACCGACCGGACCCACGTGCACCCACCCGGAGCTCGGCGACGGCGCGAGCGTGCGCAGGACCGGCGAGACCCGGGCGACGTCGTCCTCATCACCGCCGACCATGAGCCCGTAGCCCTCGGAGAGCCCCCAGACACCCCCGCTGACGCCGGCGTCGACGAAGCGCAGGCCGCGCTCCGCCAGCACGGCGCCGCGCTGCTGGGAGTCGTGGTAGTTGGCGTTGCCGCCGTCGACCACGAGATCACCCGGCTGCAGCAGGTCACCCAGCTCGGCGAGCACCCCGTCGGTGACCGCACCGGCGGGTAGCATGATCCACACCACTCTCGGCGCTTCGAGCGACGCCACCGCATCGGCCAGCGACGCGGACGTCTCGACCCCCGGCTCGTCGTCCAGCGCGCGGCGCGCGCTCTCGTCGGGGTCGCACGCGACGACACGGTGCCCTCCGCGTGCCATGCGTCGAGACATGTTGCCGCCCATGCGGCCCAGACCGACTATTGCGATGTCCACGAGCCGGCGAGGGGAATCGAACCCCTAACCTCCCGATTACAAGTCGGGTGCGCTACCAATTGCGCCACGCCGGCGGAGCCTCGAGCGTACCCGTGGGCGGGTCAACGGCGTTGCGCCGCAATGCTGAACAGCGCGATCCCGGCGGCCACACCGGCGTTCAGCGACTCAGTGGTCGACTCCATCGGGATCGAGGCCAGCGCGTCGCAGTGCTCACGCACCAGCCGCGACAGCCCCTCGCCCTCAGCACCGACGACGAGCACGACCGGTCCGTCGGCGAAAGGCATGTCCGCCACGGACTCCGTTGCGTCGGCGGCCAGGCCGACGACGGCGAGCCCCTCGTCGTGGAACTTGGCCAGCTGGCGGTTCAGGTTCGTGACTCGGGCGACCGGCAGCCGGGATGCGGCCCCGGCCGAGGTCTTCCAGGCCGACGCGGTCATCGCCGCCGCTCGTCGTTCGGGCACCACGACGCCATGGGCGCCGAACGCCGCGGCCGATCGCACGATCGCCCCGAGGTTGCGCGGGTCGGTAATGCCGTCGAGCGCGACGATCAGCGCGGGCTCGCCACGGTCGTGAGCGGCAGCCAGGAGGTCGTCGGGGTGCGCGTACTCGTAGGCCGGCACCTGCAGCGCAACACCCTGGTGCACGGCGCCGTTGGTCAGCCGGTCGAGCTCGGGCTTGGCCGACTCGATCAGACCCAGCCCGCGGTCGACCGCCAGCTGGAGGGACTCCTTCACGCGGTCGTCGCTGTCGATGCGCGAGGCGACGTAGAGCGTGGTCGCGGGCACGCCCGCCCGCAGCGCCTCGACCACGGCGTTGCGTCCGGCGATGTACTCCGGCCCGCCGGACCCGCCGGACCCGCCGGACCGCCGCTTGCCGCCCGACGTTCGCGTCGACTGCTCGGCCGTGGCCCGCGCCCGGCGTGCGGCCGGGTGATGGTCACGCTCGGTGGCCTTCGGCGTCGGCCCCTTCCCACGGAGTCCCTTGGACTTCTGGCCGCCGGTGCCGACCACCGATCCCTTCTTCGAGCCCGGGTTGCGCTTGGCGCCCCTGCGCTGTGAGTTGCCGGCCATCAGCCCTCGCCCTGGAGTGACCAGCGCGCGCCGCCGGCGGTGTCCTCGATCGTGATGCCGGACGCCGCGAGCTGGTCCCGGACGGCGTCGGCCGCGGCGAAGTCCTTGCGCGCCCGGGCCTCCTGCCGCTGGGCGAGAGCTGACTGCACCAGCTGGTCGAGGGCGGATCGCAGGCCTTCGTCGTCACTGCGGTGGCCGCGCCATGGGTCGGCCAGGGGGTCCAGGCCCAGAAGACCGAGCATGGCGCGCACCGATGCGAGTGTGCCGCGCAGGAGGGCCTCGTTGCTCTCGGACAGGGCCTTGTTGCCGTCGTGGACCACCTCCTGCAGGGCCGCCAACGCCGCCGGAACACCGAGGTCGTCGTCCATAGCGTTCTCGAAGTCCGCACACGTGACGGACGGGGTCACGTCGCCCACTCGTTCGTGCGCCCGCAGCACGAAGTTCTCCAGCCGCTGGAAGGTCGTCGCCGCGTCGGACAACGCCGTCTCGGAGAACTCCTGGTGCGAGCGGTAGTGCGCGCTGAGCAGGTAGTAGCGCAGCTCGATCGGCCGTACGCGCCGCACGACCTCGGTGACCAGCAGCGAGTTGCCGAGCGACTTGCTCATCTTCTCGCCGCTGGTCGTGACCCACGCGTTGTGCATCCAGTAGTTGGCGAACCCGTCACCGGCTGCTTCGGACTGCGCGATCTCGTTCTCGTGATGGGGGAACACCAGGTCGATGCCCCCACCATGGATGTCGAACTGCGGCCCGAGGTAGGCGTAGGCCATCGCGGAGCACTCCAGGTGCCAACCCGGTCGGCCACGACCCCACGGTGTGGGCCACGAGGGCTCACCGGGCTTGGCGCCCTTCCAGAGCGCGAAGTCGCGAGGGTCACGCTTTCCCGGCAGGTCGGAGTCGGTCGCCGGCAGCATGTCGTCGATCTTCTGACCCGAGAGGCGCCCGTACGACGGCCATGACCGGACGTCGAAGTACACGTCGCCGCCCGCCGGGTAGGCGTGTCCCGCGTCGATCAGGCGCTGCATGATGTCGACCATCTGCGTGACGTGGCCGGTGGCCCGTGGCTCGCCGGTCGGGGGCAGGCAGCCCAGGGTGTCGTAGGCCCACGAGAACGCCCGCTCGTTGCGCAGTGCCAGGTTCCACCACGGCACGCCTTCGGCGGCGGCGCCGTTCAGGATCTTGTCGTCGATGTCGGTGACGTTGCGGACGAACGTGACGTCGTAGCCGCGGTGGGTCAGCCAGCGTCGGAGCACGTCGAAGGCCAGGCCGCTGCGGATGTGCCCGATGTGCGGCGGTGACTGCACCGTGGCCCCGCACAGGTACACCGAGGCCTCGCCGGGGACCAGGGGCACGAACTCCCGGGTCTGGCGGGTCGCGGTGTCGTACAGGCGCAGGCTCACGCGGGCCAGGCTATCGGCAGGGTCAGGGCCGGTTCTCCAGGCTTTACTGGCGGTGAGGTGGCTTGGGGGGCCGTGCACGGCCCGCAAAGCCGGCCGACGATCAGGTTTGCTGATCGTCGGCGCGGAAGACGAGGGCGGTGGCCAGGGCGGCGAGGCCTTCGCCGCGGCCGGTCAGGCCCAACCCGTCGGTCGTGGTGGCGCCGAGCGACACCGGGGCGCCGACCACCTCGGCCAGCACCGCCTCCGCCTCAGCCCTCCGGGCGCCGACCCGTGGGCGCTGCCCGACCACCTGGGCGGCCACGTTGCCGACGCCGAAGCCGGCCTCGCGCACCCGACGCACCACCTCGGCCAGCAGGGTCACCCCCGAGGCGCCGGACCACTCCGGTCGGTCGGTGCCGAACACTGTGCCGAGGTCGCCGAGCCCGGCGGCGGAGAGCAGGGCGTCGGCCATCGCGTGCGCGACGACGTCGCCGTCGGAGTGACCGCTGCACCCCTGCGGCTCGTCCGGCCAGGACAGCCCGGCCAGCATCATCGGACGCCCGGTCACCAGGGGGTGGACGTCGACCCCGAGGCCGACCCGGGGCACCGCGGTCACGTGCTGCCGCCGGCCCGGCGTCGGGCGAGCACGGCCTCGGCCAGCACCAGGTCGAGCGGACGGGTCACCTTGAACGCCTCCTCCGAGCCGGGCACGACCAGAACGGTACGGCCCAGCCGCTCCACGAGCCCGGCGTCGTCGGTCGCACTCGCCCCGGAGGCAGCCGCGTGGGCCTCCTGCAGCACCGCGCGCAGGAACCCCTGAGGCGTCTGCACCGCGCGCAGCACCTCCCGGTCGGGGGTGGCCTCGACCCGGCCGGCCGGGTCCACCTGCTTGACCGTGTCGGCCAGGGCGATGCCCGGAACCACCGCGTCGGCACCGGCCCGGATCGTCGCGACGACAGCATCGGCCAGCTCGGGCGGCGCCAGGGGCCGGGCCGCGTCGTGCACCAGCACCACGTCGACGTCGTCGGGCAGGGCGGCCAGAGCCGCGGCCACGGAGTCCTGGCGGGTCTCTCCGCCGGCGACGACGAGCACGGGGGTGTCCCCGCCGAGCGGGGCCAGCAGCACCCGGACCGAGGCCAGCTCGTCGGCCGGGGCCGCCACCACCACCAGGTCGACGCTGCGGGCGGTGGCCATGGCGTGGACGGCGTGCACCAGCATCGGCTGCCCGCCGAGCTCGCGCAGCGCCTTGGGGGCGCCGGGCCCGAGTCGCTCCCCCCGTCCGGCCGCCGGGATGACGGCCGCGGTGGTCACGCGCCGGACGTCGCGCCGTCGTGTGCCACTACGTCTGCGGGGTCGACCCGCGGGGAGGGCTCACGGACGGGACCACGACGGTTGCCGCGTGGGCGAGCAGCGGGGGTCGCAGCCTTGCTCGCCGGATCCGCCTCGCCGAGGCGGCCGAACACGAGCCGGCCGTTCGCTGTCGTCACCACGCTGGTCACCGTAACGGTCACCGCGTGTCCGATGGAGTCCCTGGCGTGCTCGACGATGACCATCGTGCCGTCGTCGAGGTAGCCCACCGCCTGACCGGGCTCGCGTCCGGTCTTCATGAGCAGCACGTCGGTCTCATCACCTGCGGTGACCGGCGGGCGCATGGCCATCGCCAGTGCATGCAGGTTGAGCACCCGCACCCCGGCCACGGCAGCCGCCTTCGCCAGGTTCGTGTCCAGGGTCAGCAGGGCTGCTTCGTGGTCGATGCACAGCCGGACCAGCTTGGCGTCGACCTCGGGGACAGCCGGCACCTCCTCGTCGAGGACGGTCACCTCGACCCCGGGCTCACGCTTGAGCGACTCCAGCACCTCCAGCCCGCGCCGGCCCTTCATCCGTCGGGTGGCGTCGCCGGCGTCGGCCAGGCCCTGCAGCTCGGTGATCACCGGGGTGGCCACCAGGAACCTGCCGTGCAGGAAGCCGGCCCGGACGACGTCGAGCACCCGGCCGTCGATCGCGACCGAGGAGTCGACCAGCTTGGGCAGTGAGGACGCCGTCACGACCGGGGGGGCCATGCCCGCGTGCACGCCGAACATGCCGAGCATCGACTCCCGCTTGCTGGCTCCCACTCGAAAGCCCAGCATGCCCAGGGTCACCATGACGAAGCCGAAGAGCGGGATGGACAGCGTGGGGCGCCCGATGAAGAACATCGGCCAGGCCACCGCGGCACCCAGGACGGCGCCCACGATGCCTCCGAAGACGCCCCCGACGATCTCCTCAGCGCTCACCGAGCGCAGCGCTCGTTCGGTGCTGTTGACCATCGACAGAGTCGTTCGCCCGAGGACACCACCGAGGGCGTAGCCGATGCCGCAACCGAGGATCACCCCGACCCAGGCCGCGTTGAACGGACCGACCAGGTTGTCCACGCCGAACGACGAGCCGATCAGCAGCCCGATCGTGGCGGCGAACACCACCACGAACAAGCGCAGCAGCTCGACGACCCCGTTGGGCACGCCACGGGTACCTGGGCGACGCATCTTGCTCCTCGGGTCGACCTCGATCCGAGGGCCCGCCGGCTCAGCCCGCCGGCGGGGCGGACGTCAGGAGGCGAGCACCTCGTCGAGGATGGTCTCGGCCTTGTCCTCGTTGGTCTTCTCGGCAAGTGCGAGCTCGGACACAAGGATCTGGCGCGCCTTGGCCAGCATCCGCTTCTCGCCGGCCGACAGGCCGCGGTCCTTCTCGCGGCGCCACAGGTCGCGGACGACCTCCGCCACCTTGATCACGTCGCCACTGGCCAGCTTCTCGAGGTTCGCCTTGTACCGGCGCGACCAGTTGGTCGGCTCCTCGGTGTACGGCGCCCGCAGCACGTCGAAGACCTTCTCCAGGCCCTCGGCGTTGACGACGTCACGCACTCCGACGTACTCGGCGTTGTCGGCCGGCACCTGGACGGTGAGGTCGCCCTGGGCGACCTTCAGCACGAGGTAGAGCTTGGACTCACCGCGCACGACCCGGGTCTCGATGGCTTCGATCTTGGCGGCCCCGTGGTGGGGGTACACAACGGTCTCGCCGACCTGAAAAGCCATGGATGGAACCCCTCACACGTTGTTGGCAGACAGGTCAGTCTAACACGGTCAAAGCGGACAGCTCACGGCGTTTCCGCAGGTCAGCGGCCTACCGGAGGGGTAACGAAGGCCCCCCGGGGGCTTGACAAACCAGGCGGTGTCATGGCACGCGCGCGGTCTTGCGGACAGACTGCGGCCATGGCCGGCATCCCCGACGACGCGTCGTCGATGGAGGACGACCGGCCCGAGGCTCCGCTCACCGCCGACCTCACCAGGATCGCGTGCGGCCGGCAGGCGACGTCGTGAACGGCGTCGCTCTCCTGCGGGCCAGCCATCTCGGGCCGACGGTTGCCGTGACGGTGATCGCTGGCGCACTGGCCCTCAGCGCCGGCCAGACGGCGCCGCAGGCGCTGTCCGTCGCCGGCGCGGTGCTGGCCGGTCAGCTGTGCATCGGGTGGACCAACGACAGCGTCGACGCCGAGCGCGACGCCGCGGCCAACCGTGCGGACAAGCCGGTGGCCATGGGCTCGGTGTCCGGGCGCGAGGTGCGCACAGCCGCGTGGCTGGCCGGGGCCGTCAGCGTTCCCCTCTCGGTGTTCCTCGGCCCGGTGTCGGCCGCCCTCCACCTGCTCGGGGTCGTGGGAGCCGGGCTCGCCTACGACCTGCGCCTGAAGGCGAGCAGCTGGTCCTGGGCCCCGTTCGCGGTCGCGTTCGGCCTGTTGCCGGCGGTCGTGACCTGGGCCTCCGACGAGCCGGGCTGGCCCCCGGGGTGGGCCATGGCGGCGGGCAGCCTGCTGGGTGTCTCCGCGCACCTGGTGAACTCCCTGCCCGACCTCGAGGTCGACGCGGACGCGGGGGTCCAGGGTCTGCCGCACCGGCTGGGCCGACGCGGCACCCGGGTCGCCACTGCGGTCACGCTCACGGCCGCGACGGCCGTGCTCGTGGTGGCCCCGGCGGGCCCACCCACCCCGATCGGCTGGGTCGTGCTCTCGCTGGGGGCTGGGGCCCTCGTGGCGGCGCTGCTCGTCACCTGGCCGGCCCGGTCACGCACCCCTTTCGTGCTGGTCGCCGGCGTCGCCGTGGCTGACGTCGTGGTGCTCGTGGCCTCGGGTCCCCTCCTGTAGGCCCCCGTGGGCCCCCACCCATGCCTCCCGTGGGCCCTCCCGAAGGTGGGGCCAACCGATACCCTGGGCCGACCCGTCTCCGAAGGAGTACCCGTCACCGTGATGAGTCCCGTTCGCCGCGTCGGCTTCGCGCTGGCCGCCGGCGCAGTCGCCCTGGCCCTGGCGGCCTGCCAAGCCGGCGCCAACGCGCAGACCTCGCAGGAGTACAGCCCGGTCGACGGCCGCAACATCAACGCCCCGGCTCAGCCCACGCGCGGTGAGCCCTACCTCGCCCTTCGTGGGGTGATCATCGTCGCGAACGACGCCGGCCAAGGCACCCTGGTGGCCACGATCCGCAACAAGACCGACGAGCCGGAGTCCCTGGTCGCGGTCACGGCCGACGACGTCGCGGCCACCATCGCCGGCGGCTCGCTGATCTTCGCACCCGGTTCGACCGTGACCATCGGCAGCGAGGGCGGTCCAACGGTCTCGTGGCCGGATCTCGGCAGCACGGCCGGGTCGTGGACCACGCTCACGCTGCGCTTCGCCAGCGCGGGCAACGTCACCCGCGACGTCCTGGTCACCGCCCAGGACGGCGTGTTCGCCGACGTCGTGGTTCCCAGCGGCTCCTAGAGCTCGTACTTGTAGCCCAGCCCACGCAAGGTCAAGATGTGGCGGGGGTTCGCCGGGTCGGCCTCGATCTTGGCCCGCAGCCGCTTGATGTGGACGTCCAGGGTCTTGGTGTCACCCACGTAGTCGCTGCCCCACACCCGGTCGATGAGCTGCATCCGGGTCAGCACCCGGCCCGCGTTGCGCAGCAGCATCTCCAACAGCTCGAACTCCTTGAGCGGCAGCTTCACGCTCTCGCCGTTGACGGTCACGGTGTGCCGGTCGACGTCCATCCGGACCGGGCCACCCTCCAGCACCAGCGGCAACAGCTCGTCGGGCTCGCCACCGCGACGCAGCACGGCCCGGATCCGGGCCACCAGCTCACGTGACGAGAACGGCTTGGTGACGTAGTCGTCGGCCCCGAGCTCCAGGCCCACGACCTTGTCGACCTCGCTGTCCTTCGCGGTGAGCATGATGACCGGCACTCCACTGCGCTGCCTCAGCTGGCGACAGACCTCGGTGCCGGGAAGGCCGGGGAGCATCAGGTCGAGCAGCACCAGGTCGGCACCGCTCCGGTCGAACTCATCGAGCGCATCGGGGCCGGTCTGCGCCACGGCCACCTCGTACCCCTCCTTGCGGAGCATGTACGACAACGCATCACTGAACGATTCCTCGTCCTCGACGACGAGCACTCGGGTCACGAAGCCACCTCATGGTCTTTGCCGGCCCCTTGCGGGGGTGTGTCGACGGGAATAGGGGGTGCGGTGGGCTTGGCGATCGGCTTGCTGAGCTTCTTCACGGCGGCCTTGGCGCTGCGTCGCTCGGTCGTGGCGGTCGACTCCACGGCCGACACCGCATCGGTCTCCGCGCGGTAGCGCGGCAGCCGCAACGTGAAGGTGGAGCCCGAGCCGGGGCTGCTCCAGACCTGAACCTCACCGCCGTGGTTGGTGATGATGTGCTTGACGATGGACAACCCCAGTCCGGTGCCGCCCGTGGCCCGCGAGCGGGCGGGGTCGACCCGGTAGAAGCGCTCGAACACCCGCTCGAGGTCGCCCTCCGGGATCCCGATCCCCTGGTCGGTGATGGCGATCTCGACGACGTCGTCACGTTTACCCACGGCCTGCACCGTGACCGTGACCCGCGTGTGATCCGCGCTGTAGTTGACCGCGTTGGTGATCAGGTTGCGCACGGCAGTGACCAGCTGGTCCTCGTCGCCGAACATCGTCAGGCCGTGCTGCCCGCGCACCTCGAGCCTGATCTGCCTGGCGTCTGCCTCCAGGTGCATGCCGTCGGCCGCCTCGGAGACGACGTCGTCGACGTGGACGCTGGCGCCGTCGCGCAGGGGGTCGTGCGTCTGCAACCGGGACAGTGAGATGAGGTCCTGCACGAGCTGGGTCAGTCGACCTGCCTCGTGCTGCATACGGTGCGAGAAGCGGCGGACCGCCTCGGGGTCGTCGGCCGAGCCCTGCACGGCCTCGGCCAGCAGCGACAGGGCGCCGACGGGGGTCTTCAGCTCGTGGCTGACGTTGGCGACGAAGTCGCGACGGACGGCGTCGACCCGGCGCACGGCCGAACGGTCCTCGGCCAGCACGAGCACGTGGTCGCCCAGCGGGGCCACCCGGACGTCGAGGGAGAGCAGCTCGGTGCCCCGGTGGCTGCGCGGCACCTGCAGTGACAGCTCCCGCATGGCCCGGTCGCGGCGGACGCGGCGGACCAGCGTGGCGACCTCGTCGACCCGAAGCCGCTTGCCGCGGACCAGCCCGTAGGGGACCGCTGCAGCGCTTCGCCGGACCACCTTGTCGTCAGGGCCGAGCACCACCCACGCCTGGCGCAGCGTGACCAGGACCTCCTCCGCGCCGGGAGGCAGGTGCTTGCCGGCGTCCTTGCCGGACTCCTTGCGGGACACGGCGCTCAGCGTACGTGCCTGCACCGGCCTGTTTGCCGGCCCGGTCCTCGGGGCGTGGTCCGTTAGAGGAACGTTCACTCCCGGGTCGAGCATCGTTCACCGGTCGAGTCCTCAGTTCACACGGTCACCCCCTACCCTGGGGGCATGCGAGAGCAATACCACGAGCAGCTGAACGAGATCCGCGGCGAGCTGGTCACCATGACCAAGATGGTCGGCGACGCGATGGGCCGGGCGACCCACTCGTTGCTCGACGCCGACCTGAGCGCGGCCGAGAGCGTCATCGCCAGCGACTCAGACATCGACGTCGTCGCCGACCGGATCGAGGAGCAGTCCCTCGACCTCATCGCGCTCCAGGCGCCGGTCGCCGGCGAGCTGCGCACGGTCATCGGCGCCCTGCGGATGAGCGCTACGTTGGAGCGGATGGGCGACCTCGCCGAGCACATCGCGCAGATCGCCCGCAACAGCTACCCCGGCAAGGCCGTCCCTGACGAGCTGCGCGAGACCATCCGTGAGATGGGCGACCTCGCGGTCCGGCTGGCGTTCGAGGACGGCGACATCATCTCCAGCCTCGACGTAGAGCACGCGCTGCGCATGGAGACCGAGGACGACCGGATGGACGAGCTGCAACGGCAGCTCATGGCGTACCTGTTCTCACCGGAGTGGCAGCACGGCGTCGAGGCGGCGATCGAGCTGGCCATGGCCGTGCGCTTCTACGAGCGCTTCGCCGACCACTCGGTGTCGGTCGCCCGCCGCATCGTGCACACAGCCACGGGACAGCGGGTCGAGCGGATCGAGCAGGCGTAGCTGCCCTTGATCGGGCGGCTCAGACCGGGTTGCTCCACGCGCGGTCGCCCGCCGCGTCGACCACGGTCACCCGCTTGTAGCGCGGGTTCTCGTGCGTGGGTTCGAGCCGAGCCCGGGTGATCAGCCCGTTGCCGTCGGTCGCCAGGATCTGTCCCTGTCGGCGTCCCCCGCGCCCGACACTGACGCTGACTCCGTACTCCTCCTCCATCTGCAGCAGCACCGACCGGGCGGGGCTGCACGACACCTCGACCGCCGTGCCGTCGACGCTGATGTCGTGGATCTCCGGGCCGTGCGAGAAGTAGGACTGGCCGTGGCGCAGAGCGTCGAGGACAGCCTGCTGGCTGCGCTCCGCGACCTTCACCATGGTCCAGCCGGTGGCCAGCTCGAACAGGGGGTAGTGCTGGTCGTCGGTTCCGATGCCGAACACCTGACGGCCCGTTCCCAGCAGCGTGTCCCACCACATCGACGAGTCGCCGCGACCGGTCTCGAGGTGGGAGGAGCCGTTGAAGACCTCCAGCCCCACGAACCCCTCCTGCTCGGCGATGTCGAGCGGGTCCAGGTGGTTCCAGTACGGGTGTGCCACGTACACGACCGCACCCTGGGCGTCGGCCCACCGAACCCCGGTGGTCAGATCGGGGAAGGTCCGCGCCTCCCAGTTCTCCTCGGCGTTGAACATCCAGTTGTCCCTGTTCCCGCCCGGGTCCTCGGGAATGTGGTCGATGCCGTAGACGAGGAACTCCGCGCTCTGGTGCGGGTAGTGCGGACGGGCGATGTCCCACCCCAGCTCGGCCGACGGGATGGTGAGCAACCGGTCGGTCGACGGCACCTCGGTGAGCCGCCAGTGGTCGGTGACCGCCACCACGTCGAACCCGGACTCCTCGTACGACGCGGCCAGGTAGCGCGGCGAGAGGGTGCCGTCGCTCACGGTGCTGTGCGTGTGCAGCGCGCACTTCAGCCACTCGCCCGGCTCGTGGAACGGGTTCACCCCGACCGGAACAGCAGGGTGGGACATGGCGTCTCCTGTCATCGGTGCCGCAGCCTTGGGTTGAAGATCTCGTCGAGTGCGTGCCCACACATGGTGAAGGCAAGGGTGACCAGCACGATCGCGACGCCCGGTGGGATGAGCCACCACCAGTAGCCGTTGGTGATCGCGCCCGCGGTGAAGGCCTCCTCGATCACCCGGCCCCACGACACGGAGTTCGGGTCACCGAGCCCGAGGATCGCCAGCGTCGTCTCCGACAGGATGGCTACGGCCACCGTCAGCACCGTGTTGGCGAAGATGACCGGGAAGACGTTCGGCAGCACGTAGCGGGTGATCACCGTCCAGTCGCTGGCACCCAGCACCTGGGCCCGCTCGACGTACGAGAGCTTGCGGATGCTGAGGACCTGGGACCGGACCAGTCGGGCCGTGATCGCCCACGAGGTCACCGCGATCACGACGATCACGTTCCACAGGGTCGGCCCGAGGATCGCTGCCAGCGCGATGGCCAGGACCAGCCACGGGATCACCAGGAACCAGTTGGTCAGCGCACTGAGGAAGGTGTCGATTCGGGAGCCACCGTAGTAGCCGCTCACCAGGCCGACCGCCGCGCCGACCAGGACGGCGCCGACCGCAGCGGTGATGCCCACGACGAGCGAGACCCTGGCCCCGATCACGAGCAGCGAGAGGACCGACCGGCCGAAGTTGTCCGTGCCGAGCGGGTAGCCAGGGGAGGGCGGGCTGTTCGGCGTGCCGGTCGCTGTCGCGGGGTCGATCTGATCGGGGTTCACGACCCAGGGACCGATGATCGCCACCACGAGGCAGACGACGAGGATCGCAAGGCCCACCATGGCCTGGCGGTTGCGGCGGAACAGCCTCCAGTTCGTCGCGGCCGAGCGCCGACGCCGCTGCCACGCGAGGCGACGCGACGACGCGACGTCGTAGGTGATGGTCGTCACGTCGTCACGCCTCCTCGATCCTGGGGTCCAGCATCGAGTAGGTGACGTCGGCGACCAGGTTGGCGACGATCACCGCCAGGCTCGTGAGCAAGAAGACCGCCTGGAGCACGGGGAAGTCCTGGTCCTGGATCGCCTGGTACGTGAGCAGCCCGAGCCCGGGCCAGGAGTAGACCGTCTCGACCACGATCGCCCCACCGAGCACGAAGCCGAAGCTGAGCACGATCAGCGTGAAGCTCGGCAGGAAGGCGTTGGGAACAGCGTGCCGCCGGCGCACGAGGGGGTCGGTGAGCCCCTTGGCCCGCGCGGTGGCGATGTAGTCCTCGTCCTTCACGTCCAGGAGGGACGAGCGCATCACGATCATGTACTGGCCGATGTAGCCCAGGGTCAGCGTCAGTGCGGGCAGGACGAGGTGGTTCGCGACGTCGGTGACGTGCTCGATCCCGGTTCCCGTACCGCTCGAGTAGCCACCGGACGGGAACCAGCCCAGCGTGCCGGCGAACACGATGAGCAGCAGCATGCCGAGCCAGCCCTCCGGGGTCGCATACAGGATCAGCGACCCGTAGAGGCTCCCGCGGTCGAACCCGCTGCCACGGGTCCAACCGCCGCGGATCCCGGCGAGCAGGCCCAGGACGATCGCCAGCGTCGTGCCGACCCCGACCAGCAGGACGGTGGGCCAGATGCGCGAGCCAATCACCTCCGTGACCGGCTCGCCCGAGAGCAGGGAGGAGCCGAAGTTCAGGGAGAGGGTCTGCTGCAGGTAGGTGCCGAACTGCTGGAGCAGCGGCTGGTCGAGGCCGAACAGTGCCCGCTGCTGCTCGATCGCCTCCGGCGTGAGCCGCTGGCTGCGCGCGAGCAGCGCGACCGGGTCACCGGGCATCACCCGGAACAGGAAGAAGTTGACGAACAGCACGAACAGCAGCGTGACCAGTGCCCAGGCAGCCTTGCGGGCGAGGTAGCCCGCCTTCATGACCGCCCGAGCCGCATGAGCCGCATGAGCTCAGCCTTCCTCGTCGGACTGCCGGCCACTGCGCCGGTAGAGGGCGAAGCCACCGATCCCGACGGCAACGACGAGTACCACCCACAGCCACGGTGGGAGCCCGTTGGACGAGTCACCGCCGGCCGAGGAGCTCGCCGGGCGGGCCGTCACGAAGCTGGTGTTGCCGTAGGTGGGGGTGATGTACCCCGCGGAAGCGGGGGCTGGCGTGAGATCGGTGACCTGATCGCTTCGGTACGCCTGGATCGAGTTGGGATAGACGAGGGGGATCGCCGGGATCTGGTCGTACACGTACTGCTGCATGTCGTACACGATCTGCCGGCGCTCCTCCTGGTCCGTGGTCAAGCGCTGCTTCCGGTACCAGGCATCGAACGTGGCGTCCTGCCAGCAGCCGTCGCTCAGGTCGCCGCACTGGTCGCTGGTGAAGACCGACAGCTGGTAGTCCGGGTCGGGGTCGCCGCACCAGTACCAGATGTAGCCGTCGAAGTCGCCGGTCTGCTGGATGTCGTACATCTTTCCGGCGGTGACCGGCTGCACGTCGACCTCGATGCCGATCTGGCTCAGGAACCCGGCGATCAGCTTGCCCGCACCCTCACTTCCGACCGTGTCGCCGGACACGGGCAACCGCATCCTCAGCGGGTCGCCGTTCGCCGGGTCGACCCGGACCCCGTCGGGCCCGCGGGCGTAGCCGGCGTCGTCGAGCAGCTGGTTGGCCGCGTCGGGGTCGAACGGGATCACGGCGTCGTCCGGGATGTCCAGGTGCCAGAACTCCGCCAGGGGCCGGATGATCGTCTCGCCCGGTACCGCAGCGTCCGGGTACACCTTGTCGACGATCGCCTGCTTGTCGATGGCCAGCGCGATGGCCTTACGCACCGTGAGGTCCTGCAGGGCCGGCAGCGGGTCGGACGCCGGCCCCTGCCCGCCGAAGTTGAAGGCCAGGTTCACCCAGCAGTCCGCCGTGACCTTCTGCACCGCGATGTTCGACTGGCCCTCGAGCGCAGGGAGGAGGTCGCTGGTGAGCTCGTTGGCGATGTCGATCTCGCCTTGGCGCAGCGCTTGGACCAGCGCCTCCTGGTTGGTGTAGTAGATGTACCGGATCGTGTCGTAGGTCGGCTCGTCGCCCCAGTAGTCCGGGTTCTTGGTGAACGTCCAGTTCTGCCCCGGCGTTGCCTGGGTCATGGTGTACGGACCCGTCGAGACGACGGGCAGCACGTCGGCGGCCTTGATCTCCTTGATGTCGGCGTCGGCGTACTTGCTCCACACATGCTCGGGGACGATGTAGATCCAGGGCGGCACGTCAGGGGCGAACGTCGGCTTCTCGCTGCGCCACACCAGGGTCTGGTCGTCCGGCGTCTCGAACGTCGAGTTCTCCGGGATGTAGCTGCGGAAGTACGGGAACTGCTTGTCCTGCACGAACTCGTAGGTGAAGGCGATGTCGCGTGAGGTGAAGGGCTCGCCGTCGCTCCAGGTGATCCCGGAGCGGATCTTGCACGTCCAGACCCGGGCCCCGTTGCTCGATTCGCAGGACTCCGCGAGCGACGGCGCGGCTGACAGGTCCTCGTCACTGAACTTCAGCATCATGTCGTACTGAAGGGTGACGGCGCTCCACTCCGCGACGCTGTTGACCGCCCACAGGTTGGGGTTGGCGATCTCGCTGCTGACTCCGACGCGCAGCACGGTCTGGTCTGGGGCGGCGGTGTCGTCGGCAGCCACGCCCACACCCGTCCCGGTGGTGAGCGCCAGCAGCAACAGGGCTGCGGCCCCCGCGGCGCCCATGGCCAGTCTGCCCATCGTCGTCCTCCCTCAGACCCAGCGGTTGGCGTCCGCGGGAAGCCTAGGTGCGGACGCCAACCTGTCGCATCGCATTCTGACCGCCAAGACACCTCCGGAGGTGACGGTTCGGTGACTTCCGGATAACCGAATCGGACTGCCTCAGGCCGCCCCCGTCACGGCGGGGCCGCGCCGCCCGGGACACCGAGGGCGCTGCGGATCTCGGCGTCCACACGGCCGTTGGTGACCAGGAGGTGGCACCCGGGTACCGCTGGGCCCCCCTCCAGGCGGGTCAGGGACCCTCCAGCTTCCTGGACGATCAGGCTCGTGGCCGCCCAGTCCCACTCGAAGCAGGGGCCCTGCTCCACCAGGGCCTCCGCCGCGCCCCGGGCCACGAGCAGGTGCGCCCATGCGTCGGCGATCCCACGGGACGCACGGCACCTCGAGGCCACCGCCAGCAGAGCGTCGACCCCAGTGCCCCGGTCGAACTCCTCGAGCGCGGCGTGCAGGACGAAAGCCTCGCTCAGCGGCTCGACGTCGGACACCCACACCCGGTCACCGCCCCACCAGGCGCCGGCCCCACGGACGGCATGGAACCGCTCGCCCAGGGCCGGTGCGTCGGCGACGGCCACCACCACCTCGTCGCCGTCTCGCAGCGCGATGAGCGTGGTCCACAGCGGGATGCCCTCGGCGAACAGCTTGGTGCCGTCGATCGGGTCGACGACCCACACCCGACCGTTGACGCTGTCGACCCGGCTGCCCTCTTCGCCGATCAGCCCGTCGTCGGGTCGGTGGGTGCGCAGGAGGTCACGGATCGCCCGCTCAGCCGCCCCGTCGACGACGGTGACCGGCGTGGCGTCGGCCTTGAGCTCGACCGACTGCCGGCCACCGAAGGCGGGCAGCGTCACCGCTGCGGCAGCATCAGCGAGTGCGAACGCCAGCCGTAGGTCGTCGTTGTGGTCCACAACGCAGGGAGCGTAGTGCGATCCGGTGCCGGGGGTGCGCGATCCGCGTGCCCGCGGTGCGTCAACGCCCTTGGTTGGCCACCGCCTGGATCGCGGACGCGGCAGCATCGGCGTCGAGGTACTCCCCGCCCTTGGTGATCGGGTGCATGCCCTCGTCGAGGTGGTACACGAGTGGGATGCCGGTGGGGATGTTCAGGCCGGCGATGTCGGCGTCGGAGATGCCGTCGAGGTGCTTGACCAGCGCCCGCAACGAGTTGCCATGGGCGGCGACGAGCACCACCCGACCCTCGTGCAGATGGGGAACGATCGCGTCGTACCAGTACGGCAGCATCCGGTGCACGACGTCCTTCAGGCACTCCGTGCGCGGCATGAGCTCAGGGGGCAGGGTGCGGTAGCGCACGTCGCCGACCTGGGAGAAGGGGTCGCCGTCGTCGATCGGAGGTGGAGGCGTGTCGTAGGAGCGCCGCCAGAGCATGAACTGCTCGTCGCCGAACTCGGCCAAGGTCTGCTTCTTGTCCTTGCCCTGCAGGGCACCGTAGTGACGCTCGTTGAGCCGCCACGAGCGGTGCACCGGGATCCACCCGCGGTCGGCGGCGTCCAGCGCCAGGTTGGCCGTGCGGATGGCTCGGCGCATCACCGAGGTGTGCACAACGTCGGGGCGGTACCCGTGCTCGACGAGCAGCTCACCCCCGCGCACCGCCTGCTGCTCACCCTTCTCGGTGAGGTCGACGTCGACCCAGCCGGTGAACAGGTTCTTGGCGTTCCAGTCGCTTTCGCCGTGGCGTAGCAGTACGAGCGTGGGCATGCCCCCAACCTACCGACCCACGGCGGCGCCCGCTGGTGCTGGTGGGCTCAGGGGAGGAGGTGCCCGGCGCGGACTACCGCGGACGGCGCCGGACGGTCCACCACGAGCTCGGCGACACTGTTCGCCGCCGCCACGACGAAGTCCGCAGGGCCGTCTCCGACGAGCTCGGGCGTGGGCAGCCCGAGCAGGTTCGCGCCGGCGGTGGAGCACACGGTCCAGCACTCGGCGAGCTCGTCGTCGGTGGCGGCGTCGAGGCGATAGGCCAGCAGGTGCGCCCGGTCGATCATCGAGCCGGTCCCGAACGGCGTCCAGGCGTCGCGGACGCCGTCGGACCCGGCCGCCACTCGCACACCCAGTCTGCGAAGCTCCGAGACCGGCAGCACCGGGTCCCCGCCGAGGGCGCAGGTGGTGAGGGCGACCCCGGCGCCGGCGAGCTGCTCGGCGACCTCGGCCCGACGCCCGGTCGGGGCCGTGGCCAGCGCGAAGGCATGGCTGACCGTCACCTGCCCGCCCATACCGAGCGCGCGCGTACGCTCCGCGATCTCCAGCAGCTGGGCGAGCCCCGGCTCGCCGTCGTCGTGCAGGTGGACGTCGACCTCCCGGCCACGGCGTTCGGCCAGCCCGAACACCAAGTCAAGGTGCCCGTCGACGTCGCCGTCCAGGCCCAGCGGGTCGATCCCGCCGACGATCGACGCGCCCTCCATGAGGGCGGCATCCATCAGCTCGGCGGTACCTGGCTCGCGCAGCAGTCCCAGCTGCGGGAAGGCGACGATCTGGACGTCGAGGAGACCGTCCAGCCTCTCCGCTGCCTCGACGACCCCGTGCAGGTTGCGCAGCCCGTGGACCGGCGCGACGTCCACGTGGGCCCGGATCGCTCGGGTCCCCTGGTTGGCGGCGGTTCGCATCAGGGCTGCCGACCGGTCGGCCACCGAGGTGGTGAACGACTGCTGGGCCCGCACGTCGTTGTCGATCAGGCTGTGCAGGTCGGGGGCCGGAGCTCGCGACAGCCACGGTTGGCCCCAGGTGGTCTTGTCGGGGTGGATGTGCGCGTCGACCGGGGCGGGGACGGCGATCCAGCCCTTCCCCCGGTCGGCCGCGACGACGTCGACGTCGTCGGGGATGGCCAGCCCAGGGTCGCGCCACTCCGCCACCAACCCGTCGTGGAGGACCAGGTTCCTGGTCGACCCGTCGGACAGTCCGACGTCGAGGAACGCTCGACCGATCACAGGTGCCTCCAAGGGACCATCGACCCGACCGCAGACGGCCGCTCGTCACTACGTTAGGCGTATGAGTGACTCCCAGCCCGGCCACACCCACGGCGTCTCATACGGCACCGCTGTGCAACACGACCTGCGACTGCCGGCTTCTGCTCTGCGTCGCGCGATCCCCGATGTGTACGAGGGCTTCAACCACCTCCACAACGCGGCCTTCGCCGAGGCGAGCCTGACCCGCAAGCACAAGGAGCTCATCGCGCTGGCCATCGGCGTGGCCCAGATGTGTGACGGATGCATCGCCTCCCATGCAAGGGGGGCCGCGAAGTTCGGCGCGACGCCGGAGGAGGTGGCCGAGACCCTGGGTGTGGCGATCTTGATGATGGGCGGGCCCGGAACGGTCTACGGTCCGCGCGCCTTCGCCGCGTTCAACGAGTTCTACGAGATCGAGCAGGCCAAGGCGGCTCCGGCGAAGGAGTGAGTGCTCAGCCCAGCTCCTCGATCAAGGGGAACATCCCCTCCTCCTCCTGAGCGAAGTGCAGCAGCAAGACGGCATGGAGCCCGTACAAGAGGCGGCGCAGCTCGGTGAGGTCGGAGGCTGACGCCTCGTGGTTCGCGAGGTCATCGAGGACCAGACCCAACCGCCGCACCAGGTGGAGGATCTCGGTGTGGGCACGACTCATCGCGCCGGTCGGGTCCGAGCCACCCAGAACCTCCGCCATCGCCGGATACAGCTGCTGCTCCTCGGCGATCTCATGCGGCAGCAGGTCGTCGACCAGCCAACGGTGCAGTTGGCGAACCTCGGCAACACCGTGTTCGGGATGGTCGTCGTCGAGGCCGTCGGCAGTGGACCGAATGCGCTCCAGTGACGGTTTCAGGGCGAGGTGCTCAGCCATCAGTCGCCGTCCCATCACGGCTGGCTCACCACGAACCGCCGGGGCGCGCACAGGACGAGCCGCACGCAGCGCGTTCAGGATCGCCACCACATCAATGGCTTCCTGCAGAAGAGCTCCGACGACGGCCGTCAGCAGCCCGATGGCCGCCGCACCCATGGCGGCAAGGGACAGGCCCATACCCAGGGTGACGCTCTGCCAGGCGATGCGTCGCGACCGGCGGGCGATCACCATGGCCTCGGCCAGGCGATCGATCCGGTCTACGAGGAGCACCACGTCGGCCGCCTCACTCGACGCAGTGGCGCCTCGCCCAGCGAGAGCCACCCCCACATCGGCCGCCGCAAGAGCGGGTGCGTCGTTGACCCCGTCACCCACGAACACGGTGCTCCCGCGCGGGCGCTCCCCACGCACGATGGCCAGCTTCTCATCGGGGAGACGCTCGGCGAAGACCTCATCGATGTCCAGCGCGTGGCCGATCGTCTCGGCCACCTCGGCGCGGTCACCGGTCACCAGAACCACTCGCCGGATGCCGGCGCCGCGAAGCGCACGCACCATTCGCGGGGCATCCTGGCGAAGGGGATCCACGAGCAGCAGGGCCCCGATGACGTCGCCTTCGAGGGCCACGAGGACGAGCACAGCGGACTCGACCTCACTCCTTGCCACCGCACGACGCAGCCACTCGGGTCGCTCGGCGGGGGCCAGCCAGGCGAACTTGCCGACCGAGACCGAGTTCCCGTTCACCGAGCCACTGACGCCGTGGCCGCTGAGCTCGACGACGTCCTGTGGAGTCCAAAGGTCGAGTCCACGACCTCGCGCGGCAGCGACGACGGCGGCGGCGAGAACGTGCGGTGACGCCTGGTCGAGACTCGCGGCCAGTCCGAGCACTGACGCAGGGTCTACGCCTGGAGCGGTGATCACCTGGGCCAGCTCAGGGCGGCCAGCGGTCAGAGTCCCCGTCTTGTCGAAGAGTACGACCCTGCCCAGCGCGAGGCGCTCCAGAGCTGCTCCACCCTTGATGACGACGCCGCGCCGCGCGCTTTGCGCCATGCCCGCCACCAGAGCAACCGGCGCCGCCAGGATCAGCGGGCACGGCGTGGCCACGACCAGCACCGCGACCGCGCGGTTGGGGTCACCCGACCAGGCCCAGGCACTCCCGGCCAGGAGCACCGTGAAAGGCACGAACCACGCAGCAAACCGATCCGCCATCCGGACGAACGGTGCGCTGGATGCCTGTGCCTCCTCCACCAGTCGGACGATTCCGGCATAGGTGCTATCGGCGGCGGTCCTCAGCGCACGTAGCGGCACCGGCGATCCGGACACCACGACGCCGCTGCTGACCAGGTCGCCAGCAGGCCGGTCGACCGGCATGGCCTCTCCGGTCAGGGCCGACTCGTCGAGGACGGCGGGAGCGACCAGGACGCCATCAACCGGAACCACCTCGCCGGTTCGGACGAGGATCTGGTCACCGGCAACGACGTCGGTCAACGGCACGACCTCGACGTCGCCGTCGGGGCGCATCCGGTGCGCGGTGCGGGGAACCCGGTTCACCAGCGCCGTCAGCTCACGGCGCGACCGCCCTTCTGCCCAGCTCTCCAGCATCCGTCCCGTAGCCAGCATCAACGCGACGATCGCGCCGGCCAGGTACTCACCGGTCCACAGAGCGCCAAGCAGGGCAAGCACGGCAACGACGTCGGCGCCGATGCGACCCTTCGACAGGCTGGCCCAGACCCACACGACCGAGGCAACCAACCCGAGGACGGACGTCGCGGCCCACGCGACTGCAGCGACCGACGGATCCGACACCACCCACGCCAGGCACCCTCCTGCCAGCCCGGTGCTGACCGCAACGAGCAGGACGAGGCGTGGGTTCAGGCGCGCAGCCACCTTTTCATGATCGCCCAGAGTCCTCAGCGCCGGCAGGGTCCGACGACCCGTCGGTCAGGTGGCGGAACGCCTCGAGGTTGGCCAGCGACTCCCCCCGGCTCACCCGCCACTGCCACTCCCGTCGGATGCTCGTGGCGAACCCGAGCTCGAGCAGGGTGTTGAACGCACCGTCGGCGGTCTGCAGCACCTGTCCCAGGAGGGCATCAACGGTTTCGGGAGTGACGGCGTCCAGGGGCAGCCTGGCAACCAGGTACACGTCGTCCAGGGGGTCTACGCCGAAGGCGAGCCCGGGGTGCTTGGCGTTCTCACGCAGCAGCCACCGCAGGAACGCCTCGTGGTTCTCGTCCGGGTGCCGCACGACGAACGCGTTGACGGTGAGGCTGTAGCGACCGACCACCATCGACACCGTCGTGCGCAGCTTGCGCTCGCCGGGGAGCTCGGCGACGAGCGTGCCCGGCGACGGCTCGCTCCAGGCGACGCCGAGCTGCTCGAGGGTCCGCCGGACGACGGTGACGGCGTCGCCGCTCAGGAGGCCACGCTGCCCTCGTTTGCGGATGCGGTGAGTGCCTGGCGGTACACCGCGAGCATGGCCTCGGCCGTCGCCGTCCAACCGAACTGGTCCGCATGGTCGAGCGCGCCGGCACCGAGCGTCGCACGCAGGCGCGGCTGGTCGAGCAGCCGGCCCAGCACCCGGGCGTAGTCACGGGGGTCGTGCCCCTGGACGAGAAGTCCGGACACCCCGTCGCGCACCGCGGTCGTCAGGCCCCCGACGGCGGCCGCCACGACCGGGGTCCCGCACGCCTGCGACTCGACCGCGACCAGGCCGAAGGACTCGTTGTACGACGGGACCACCGTGACGTCGGCTGCCCGGTACCAGTCGGCCAGCTCGCGCTGCGCCGCTGGAGGGGCGAACCGGACGAGGTCGCCGATGCCCAGAGACGACGCGAGCTTCTCGAGGTGCTCGGGGTGGGCGAGGCCGGACCCGCTCGGGCCACCGACCACCGCGACGACGAGCTGCTCCCTGCGGTGGGGCTGCTCGGAGACGAGCTGGGCCGCCGCGCGGACCAGGACGTCAGGGGCCTTCAGCGGCTGGATCCGCCCGACGAACAGCAGCACAGAGGCGTCGACCGGGAGCCCGAGCCTTCGCCGGGCCGCGCCCTGGTCACCAGCGGTGAACACCTGGAGGTCGACTCCGGGCTCGACGACGGCGACCCGCTCGGGCTTGGCGTCGTAGAGCTGGATCAGCTGATCGGCCTCGGCGTCGGTGTTGGCCACGAGCCGGTCGGCTGCACCCACGACCTGGGCCTCGCCGACCACCCGCGCGCTCGGCTCAGGGGTGTCGCCCTCGGCGAGCCAGGCGTTCTTCACCTTGGCCATGGTGTGCATCGAGTGGACGAGCGGGGTACCCCACCGGTCCTTGGCGAGGTAGCCGACCTGTCCGGACAGCCAGTAGTGGCTGTGCACGAGGTCGTAGTGGCCGGGGTCGTGGCGGGCCTCGGCCCGCAGCACCCCGGAGGTGAAGGCGCACAGCAGGCCGGGGAGGTCCTCCTTGGCCAGGCCCTCGAAGGGTCCGGCTGGCACGTGGCGCACGGTGACCCCGGGGGCCAGTTCGACGCTCGGCGGGAGGTCGCCGGAGGTGGCCCTGGTGAAGATCTCGCTCTCGACCCCGAGGTCGGCCAGCCGCTTGGCGGTCTCGACGACGTACACGTTCATGCCTCCGGCGTCGCCGGTCCCAGGCTGGTCGAGCGGGGAGGTGTGCACGCTCAGCGTGGCGATCCGGCGCGGCATCAGGTTGCGGACGCCTCGACTGCTCATGCCCGCTCCCTCCTACCCGTCCTGGTCCGCCCGGCCGTCCCAACGCCCGCTAGATCCTCCCCCATTCCCCTCCCCGTGTCTCGCGCACCGTCTTGCGCACCGTCTTGCGCACCGTCTTGCGCACCGTCCGCACCGTCCCGCGCGCTGTTCCGCCCACGATCAGGTTTGCTGATCGTGAGGTGGCCTTGCCGAGGGCCGGCGGCCCGCAAGGCCACCGGACGACCGGCAAAGGCCCAGCCGACGGCCCCGGGGGCGGCCCGTCCGTAGGCTGCCCACGTGGCCGACTCACTGCGCACCTCCCGGCTCACCCTGCGCCCCTGGGACCCCGACGCCGACGACGACGTGGCTGCGGCGTACGACATCTACCGCCGCGACGAAGTCGCGCGCTGGCTCGGCGCCACGCCGGCCCCCTGGGCGTCCCCCGAGGCGGCCCGCGAGCGGCTGGAGCGCTGGCGGGCCGTAGCCGAGGAGGAACCCGGCTACGGCCTGTGGGCGGTCGTTCCCGAGTCCGTCGGGCACCCCGTCGGGACGGCCCTGCTGGTCCGGCTGCCCGACGCCGACGGCCGGCTCACCGACGATGTCGAGGTGGGCTGGCACCTGCACCCCGACCACTGGGGTCACGGCTACGCCACCGAGGCCGCCGGGCGGCTGATCGAGCACGGCTTCGACGACCTGGGCCTGGACGTGGTCAACGCTGTGGCCTACTCCGGCAACGACCCGTCGTTCGCGGTGATGCGACGCCTGGGCATGACCGCACGGGGCGAGACCGACCGCTGGTACGGCGTCAGCATGCAGTGGTGGTCCATCGACCGCACGTCGCGTGGGCCAGCGCGAACCGGCGACGCGCTCAGTCGGTGATGCGCACGCGCAGTCGGCGGAATCCCTTGCCCTTGTTCTCGACCTTGACGACCTCGATCCCGCCGATCTGGCGGGTCGACGCCACGTGCGTCCCACCGTCGGCCTGGGTGTCGAGCCCGACGATGTCGACGATCCGCACGACCTCCAGGTCGGGCGGCAGCAGGTTGGTCGCGGTCCGGATGATGTCGGGGATCGCGAAAGCCTTGTCGCGCGGCAGGTTGCTGACCTCGATCGCTCGGTCGGCGGCCACCTCGACTGCGCAGGCCGCAGCAACGGCGTCCTTGAAGCCCTCGGGCACCTCAGGCAGGTTGAAGTCCATCCGCGCCTCGAACGGCTCCATGTTCCCTCCCGTCACCAACGCACCGAAGTCGCGGAACACGACACCACTGAGCAGGTGCAGCCCGGAATGGGTTCGCATCAACGCGGTACGCCGGTCGTCCTCGATCGCTCCTCGTACCGCGGTTCCTGCGGTCGGCAGCGGATCGCCCTCGGCGGCCAACAGCCGGACGTCGTCACCACGACGTGCTCCGACGATCCGGGTCTGCACCCCGCCCCACAGGAGCACCCCGTGGTCCGGTGGCTGGCCCCCACCTCCGGGGTAGAACGCCGATCGGTCGAGCACGATGCCGTCGTCGTCGACGTCGAGGACGACGGCGTCCCACTCACGCACGGACGGGTCGTCGAGCTCGAGTCGCTGGGTGCGTCCCTGGTGGTCGGTCGTCATGAGCGCGACCCTAGCCTCCGGCCAGGAACCCGCTCACGACGTCTCGCAGCCGATCTCGCGCCGACCACACCCATGGCACGTCACTGACCACCAGCCGGGCATCGGGCAGCGCCGCCGCCAGCTGCTCGGCAGCGGCGACGGGGTGGACGTCGTCGTCGCCCTGGGCCACCACCAGCACCGGCATCGTGACGGCCGCGCAGTCGAGCGTGGAGACGAGGGCGGCGGCTGCTCCTGACAGCACGTCGTCGAACAGTGGCCCGAGCGGAAGTCCCAGGACGACGTCGGCCTGTCGCCGAGCCCACATGGTGACCTGCAGCCGTCTTCGCACCGATTCCGGCTGCAGGGCCAGCAATGCCCGCGCCACGGCGATCTGGTCCCGTTGCTCCAAGGCGGTCTGCAAGGACCGGATCAGGTCTCGCGCCGGTTCACCGTGGTCGCTGAAGACCGCACCGGGGAGGGCGAGCACGAGCCGGTCGAACCGCTGCGGCTGCCGCGCCGCCAGGGCGAGCACCGTCGTGGCACCCAGTGACACGCCGACCGCCTGGCCGGCGCCGACCTCCGCGCAGACGGCGTCGACGTCGTCGAGCCCCGAGGCGACGCTCGGCACGACCAGCTCGACGAAGGTGCGGGTACCACTGACGCCGCTGGCGAACACCCGCACGTCGGCGAGCGTCTGGGCCAGCCCGGCGACGAACACTGTGCTGGGCGACCCGGTGCCGGTGACCAGGTGGTCCGGGGTCGGAACGGTCACCAAGAACCGTGGGGACCTTGCGTCGACCCGCCACGGCCGAGGCTCTTCACCGCAGGGCGGACGTCGACCAGGTACACGATCGCGGCCACCACGCCCAGCAGGCCGAACAACGAGGTCGAACCGGCGACGAAGGCGACACCGAACCCGACGGCGAGCACGAGGCCCCACAGCAGCTTGGTCCGCTTGCTCGCGGCCACGTAGGCCGCGCTCGGCCGGATGAGGGCGTCGACCAGGGCGAACAGGATCAGACACAACAGCGCGATCTGGATGAGCAGGCTGATCGTGCTGATCGGTCCGAACAGGTTCATGGGCCCAGGCTAACGGCACGGCCACCCGCTCGCCCGCTGCGCCGGTCGGCGTGCGACAGCGAGGAGCCCACGGACGATCGGCGGATCGTCCGTGGGCTCCTCGGCTCAGGTCAGGCCTCGGGCTCGGTCTTCTTGGCCGCGGGCTTGGTGGCCTTCTTCGTCGCCGGCTTGGTCGCCTTGGGTGCCGCTGGGGTCTCCGGCATCTGCGGGGTCGCGGGCTCGGCGACGGTCGGCGCCGGAACGCTCACGTGCTCGGTGCCACGCACCGATGCGACGACGCGCTCGCCGCGGACGACCAGTCCGTCGTACTTCTTCTCCGCGACGGCAGCCAGCTCGAACGCGCGGGCGGCGAAGTCGGAGAGCTCGAACTTCGGCAGCTCGACCTTGCGCGGGTCGAGGTCGGCCATTGCCGGCAGCTCGACGTTCAGCGTGTCTTTGCTGGGCAGCTCGACCTTGCGTGGGTCGAGCTTGGTGAGGTCGATCTTGCTGACCGCGGCCTTCGCGTCGGCCATGGCGGCCTTGGCGTCGTCGACGGTCGGGGGCTCGAAGCGCCTGATCTCGATCTCGGCGAGCTTGACGGGCAGGGCGCGCGCCTTCTCGGTCGCGAGGTCGGTGACACCGACGAGTGCGTACAGAGGGGCAGGGATGGTGGGCATGATCAGCCTTTCTTGGCCTTACGGGCGGTCGTGGATCGTGAGGTGGAGGGAGTGGTGGACTTCTTCGCCGGCCGCTTGCTCGTGCTCTTGGTGCCGCTGGCCTTCTTCGCTGCGGGTCGCTTCGTGGTCTTCTTCACAGGGGCGGCCTTGGCGTCAGCGGCCTCCGGCGCAACGGGCTGGTGCGTGGTTTGCGCGTTCTCGGACAGGAACGAGGCGTAGATGTCGAGCAGCACGCGCTTCTGCCGCTCGGAGATCGCCGGGTCGCTGACCACGGCCGACTCCACCTCGAGCCCGGACTCCCGCTCCTCGAGCAGGCCGGCCCGCACGTAGAGCTGCTCGGCGGAGATCCGCAGCCCCTTGGCGATCTGCTGCAGCACCTCCGCGCTGGGCTTGCGCAGGCCGCGCTCGATCTGGCTCAGGTAGGGGTTCGAGACGCCGGCGTCCAGGGCCAACCGGCGCAGCGAGATCGCCGCACCTTCGCGCTGTTCACGGATGTAGTCGCCGAGCCGAACGACCGGAGAGGAACTCACCCCTCGAGGCTAACCCAAAGTGCTAACTATTGCAAGCACCCTGCTAGCGAACGACCTCCAGCCCGAGCGAGCCGAGCAGGTCGCGCACCCTGGTGTCGATGTCGTCGACGATGACCCGCACCTCCTCGACCGGACGCCCGTGCGGGTCCTGCACCTCCCAGTCGAGGTAGGTGCGGCCGGGGTAGTAAGGGCACTCCTCGCCGCATCCCATCGTCACGACGATGTCGGCCGCCTGCACCATCGCTGCGTCGAACCGCTTGGGGCTCGACTCCGGCACCAGGTCGCGCTCGGCGAGCACCGCGCGGACCTCCGGATGCACCTCGTCAGCGGGCTCGGACCCACCCGAGAGAACCTCGACCCGATCGCCTCCGTAGTGACGCAGCAGCGCGGCGGCGGCCTGCGAACGACCGGCGTTCTTACGGCAGGCAACCAGGATGACCGGTCGGCTCTCACTCATGCTTGCTCCTCCATCACGATGTTCTCGGGTGCGTCGGTCTTCGGCATCGGCCACAGCCCGCGGACCGCGACGTAGCCGAGCGCGGCACCGACCACCTGTGCGGCGATGAAGGCCGGTGCCGACGACGGGGCGATGCCGGCGAAGGTGTCGCTCAGCGTGCGGCCGAGGGTGACCGCCGGGTTGGCGAAGGACGTCGAGGAGGTGAAGAAGTACGCACTCGTGATGAAGAGCGCGACGCTGGGTGCGACCAGAGGTGCCCGGCCACTGCGCACCAGACCGAAGATCACCGCGGTCAGCCCGAAGGTCGCCACGACCTCGCCCAGCAGCGTCGCCGCGGTGACCCGGTCGTGGGTCGACCAGTCGATCGCGGGGAGTGCGAACATCAGGTTCGCCAGCATGGCGCCGAGCGCCGCGCCGACGACCTGGGCCCCGACGTACAGGCCGACGCTGCGGGCGTGACGTCCGCCGAACACGGCGTCCAGGCCGGTGACCACCGGGTTGAGCTGCGCGCCGCTGATCGGGGCGAGCTGGGCGATGAGCACGTAGAGGGCCGCGCCGGTCGCCACTGCGTTGATCAGCAGCTGCACGCCGACGTCGTCGGACAGCTGGGCGGCCATGATCCCGGAGCCGACCACCACGGTGACGAGGGCTCCGGTGCCCAACGCCTCGGCGAACACCCGACGCCCCAGCGGAACCGGGTTGGCGAGGTCACTCATTGGTTCACGCGCCGAGGACGCCGCGCAGCGCCTCGAGCCGATGCGGAACTGCCGCGTAGTGGACCCAGGTACCGCGCTTGGTGCTCGTGACCAGGCCGGCCTCGCGCAGCACCTTCAGGTGGTGGGAGACGGTCGGCTGGCTCTTGCCGACCGGGGCGGCCAGGTCGCAGGCGCAGACCTCCCCGGACGGCGCGGCAGCGATGATGCTCAACAGCCGCAGCCGCACCGGGTCGGACAGCGCCTTGAAGGCGTGGGCCAGCATCTCGGCCGTGTCGGCGTCCAGCGCGCTCTCGCCGAGGGGGGCGCAGCAGTCGGCGTCGACCAGTGGCAGCGGGATCGCGGTTCGGGTCATGGGCACGAGCCTATTCGATACCTGTCGAACAATCCATTGACAGATGTCGAAATCTTCGCCTATATTGACGACTGTCGAATTACTGCCCAGGAGGTACCCGCATGTCCACCACGTCCCTCTCCCAGCCCACGGTCGCCGCCCCGGCCCTGCCCCGAGTCCAGCTGGCCCTCAACGTCAGCGACGTCGACGCCGCGGTCGCCTTCTACAGCCGTCTGTTCGCCGCCGAGCCGGCCAAGCGGCGCCCCGGCTACGCCAACTTCGCGATCGACAGCCCGCCCCTGAAGCTCGTGCTCATCGAGTCGCCGGCGAACGCGGGCACCCTGAACCACCTCGGCGTGGAGGTCGCCACCACCGACGACGTCACCGCCGCCACGACCCGGCTGGCCGACGAGGGGCTGGTCGGCTCGGTGGAGTCGGAGGTCGCCTGCTGCTACGCCGTCCAGGACAAGGTGTGGTCGACCGACCCCGACGGCGTCGGCTGGGAGCACTACACCGTGCTCGCCGACGCACCGGTGATGGAGCCGGCACCCGGTACCTGCTGCGCGGCTAGGCTGTTGGCTAGCCGGCTTAGGGCGCGTGCACCGACCCCACGGGCCGCCCGTGCCCGAGCACCGGAACGCTCGCCCAGGGCGCGAGCCGCTCCGGGTCGACACCGACCGCTGCCAAGGCACTGGCCAGCGCTACCTGCGCCGCACGGAACGCTCCGTCGGAGATCTTCAGGGCCACTGCTGAGCCGTCGGGGAGGGCGGCGGCGTAGATCGCCTCGGCGCCCTCCTTGGCCAGCAGACCGGGGACGGCGGTCATGAACCCGGTGACGTCTCGACCGGTACCGCCCACCATCTCCGGGTGGCGGCGCATGGCGTCGGCCACCCTCCGCGGCGGCGATCCCTCGGCGGCGGTCACGCACCCGGCGAAGGCCCGGGCCAGGCCGGTCAGCGTGATCGCCCAGATCGGCGCCCCGCACCCGTCGACGCCGCTGTGGACGACGGGTTCGCCGGCAACGAGCTCGAGCTCGGCGCGCAGGGCCCGCTGCAGCGGATGGTCGTCGTCCAGGTACGTGGCGACGGCCCAGCCGTTGAGGACACACGTCACGACCATGCCGGCGTGCTTGCCCGAGCAGTCGGCGCACACCGAAGTCTCGCCGCGGCCGGCCTTGATCTCGGCGTCGCGGCTGGGCTCGTGCAGGGGGAGGCGCGGGGTGTTCTGCAGCGCCGACTCGTCGAGCCCGGCTCTGGCCAGGATCCGACGGACGCCGTCGACGTGCATCGGCTCGCCGCTGTGCGAGGCCCCGACCAGCGCCAGCTCGTCGTCCGGGAGCTCGAGCCCGAGCCGCACCATGCCCGAGGCCTGCATCGGCTTGGCGGCCGACCGCGGGTAGACCTCCAGGTCGGGGTCACCGACGGCGTGGACCACGCGGCCGGCGCCGTCCAGGGCGACCACCGTGCCGCAGTGCACACCCTCGACGAGTCCGGACCGCTCCACGACGGCGACGACCCGGTGCGCGGCGTACCCCCGCACCCGCGCGTCCGTCGCTTCCGCCGCTGCCCCTGCCCGCTCGCCGTCCTTCTCCCTGTTGATCATCTGATGATCATCTGTTGATCATGGAGAAGATGACGGCCGGAGGGGTCGAACTGTCACATCAAGTCCAAGATCAACTTGGGGTGGGGGCGTCAGCGGCCGGCGAGGAGGTCGTCGACGCTGGCCTCGCCGGACTTGTAGCGCCGGGCGATCTCCGCGGTGCACGAGTCCATGGCGTCCTGCACCCGCCGACGGTTGCGCGACACGGCACGCTCGTACTCCGACAGCCGGGTCAGCGCCCCGGCCAAGGAGCTCTCGTCGAGGGACACGACGTCGCTGACCCCGACGTCGGCGATCAGCTGCTCGACGGCGCGCCGGTGCTCGTCGACCCGCGACGGCTCCACGGTCACGTGGCGACCCATGCCGTGCGGTGGCGCCGACGGACCGTCGGACAGGATCGCCGCCAGCTGGTCGACCAGCGAGCCCTCGGTCGAGCCCCCCGACCGACGTCCGAGCTCGGCGCGCACGATGTCCATCCGCCCCTGGAGCAGCCGCCGCACGTAGGACAGGTCGGCCTCCTCCTGCTCGGCCTCGGCCCGCCGGGCCCGCAGGTCGGCCAACGAGAGGTCGACCAGGCCGTCGAGGAAGTCGTCGGACAGCACGCGGTCGATCCGACGGCGCCCGCCCGACTTGGGGCCGACGCTGGCATCGACGGTCGACGACTCGGTCATGCGGTGCCTCCTGAGGCGGGCGGACGTACGTGAAGCATGGCGCGAGCCTGATCGGGCGACATCGGCGGCCGCTGGAACAACGTGGCTGCCTCGGCGGCTCGCGCCACCAGCTGAGCATTGTCACGCACCGGCACCCGGCGACTGTAGGTGAGCACGTCCTCCATGCCCACGCGCAGGTGGCCCCCGGCCGACAGGGCGGCGAACATCACCGTCAGCGACGAGCGACCCACCCCGGTGGCCGACCAGGACGCCCCCTCGGGCAGCGCGGCCACTGCCGCGACGAGCGCCTCCGTCGTACCCGGCATGCCCCCGGGCACGCCCATCACGAGGTCGCAGTGCACCTGGCCGCCGTACGGCGCGCCGTAGGTGTCGAGCAGCCGGTTCAACGACGCGACGTGTCCGAGGTCGAACAGCTCGAACTCCGGGACGATCTCGCGTCGCTGGGTCTCGGCGTACAGCTCGACCATGAACGGCCAAGGGTTCATGAAGACGTCGTCGCCGAAGTTCACCGTGCCGCAGGTGAGCGAGCACGAGTCGGGTGCGGCGTCCAGGACCTTCAGCCGCGCCTGGTAGCCGTCCTTGACCGACCCCCCGGTCGACAGCTGGACGACGAGGGAGGTCTGCTCCCGCAGGGCCTTCACCGTGGCCTTGAGCCGCTTGAGGTCGAGCGTGGGCTGGGCCTTGGCGTCGCGGATGTGCACGTGGATCATCGCGGCGCCGGCTGCCTCGCACTCCTTGGCCGTGGCGACGAGCTCCTCGAGGGTCACCGGCAGGGCCGGGACGTCGTCCTTGCTGCTCTCCGCGCCCGTGGGCGCGACCGTGATCATCGTCGCGGCCGTGGGCGCGACCGTGGGAACCGTGGTGGGGCTGACCGGGCCTGACATGGGAGGCATCGTGCCATGCCTCCCCCCGTCCCGGACCGCCAACCGGGTGGCGAACCGGTGCTTCCACGCTCAACGACAGCCCCCAACCTGCCGAAGGAGAGAGGGCAACCGGGGTGCGGCCGACGCCCCCGGACGGTGTCGGCTGGCGGAGGGAGGGGCCCGTGACCCAGACGCAGGTCCACGCCTCCGCCGTCGAACCTGTTCTGGCCGAGCTCGGCGACGCCCTCGCCACCGGCTGCCTCACCGTCACCGACCCGGCAGGGGAGCAGGCCGAGGTCTACCTCAAGGACGGGCTGATCTACTCGATCTTCGTCCCGGGACGCCGCCCCCAGCTGGGGGCGCGGCTGATCGCCTCCGGCGAGCTGTCACCCGAGGCGCTCACCGACGCCCTCGACGTCCAGCGCAACGAGCTCCAGGGGTGGCGGCTGGGTGAGCTGCTGGTCCACCTCGGCTACGTCGAGCGCTCCGTCGTCGAGGCCTTCGTCGTCGAGCAGCTCAAGGACTCCCTCAGCGACTTGCTCGGCTGGCCGGTCGCGGCACACAAGTTCCGCAAGAACAAGAAGAACCGTCAGGACGTCGCACCGCCCATGGCCGTCCGTGAGCTGCTCGCCGAGGTCGAGGCTCGACGCCACCGCTGGGAAGAGCTGCTCATGTCGATCGGCGGCGAGCGCGGTGTGCCCCTGCTCTCCGCCCGCCCCGAGGGCGCGGCCGACATCGTCTTGTCCAGTGCTGACTGGGCCCTGTTGTGCAAGGTCGACGGCGAGCGTGACATCGCCGACCTCGCCGGCGAGTGCGGCTTCACCGTCTTCGAGGCCGGCCACGTCATCAAGGCGCTCATGGACGCCGGGCTCGTCGACGTCGAGCTGCCCGACGACGAGCCGGTTGCATCGGTCACCTCCTTGGAGGCGGCACGTGGCAAGAAGTCACTGTTCGACGCCGCGCCGGACCCTGCGGGCGACGAGCTGGCAGCGTCGGTCAAGAAGGTCACCGCTGCGCTGAAGGACCTGTTCACACCGGTCAACGCACCCAACGTCGTCGAGAACGAGGACGACGACTGGGCAGCCGAGGCCGAGCGGCAAGAGGCGCAAGAGGCGGCTGCAGCCCAGGCCGAGCGGGCCGCGGCGGAAGCCGTGCTGCGCGAGGCCGAGGAGCGGGTTTCCGCCGAGGCCGAGGCGTGGCTGTCCCACGAGACCTGGCTGGCCGAGCAGCGCGAGGGTGTCGAGTCGCAGGCCTGGGCCGCGCACGACGCGTGGCTCGCCGAGCAGCGAGGACAGGCCGAGGCCGAGGCCTGGTTGGTGCACTACCAGTGGCTGGAGAACGAGCGACGTCGGTGCGAGCCTCTGGCCTGGGCCGACCACGAAGCCTGGTGCGACACCACGATCCGGGCCGAGCGCGAGCGTCTGGCGGCCAAGCGGGTGGCCGACGAACCGGCCGCGTGGGCCGACCATGCGGCGTGGCTGGAGGGGGAGCGACGGCGCCAGGAGATCGAGGCGTGGGTCGCCCATGTCACCTGGCTGGAGGCCGAGCGGGTCGCCGCCGAAGGTGCCGCCTGGACCGACCACCGCGCCTGGCTCGACAGCAGCGTGCGCGCTGAGCGCGAGCGTCTGGAGGCCGAGCGGACCGGGGCCGAGCACGAGGCCTGGGCCGAGCACGAGGCGTGGCTGGCCGGTCAGCGCTGCGCTGCTGAGTTCGACGCGTGGGCCGACCACTTCGCGTGGCTCGGTCTCGAACGCGCTCGGGTCGAGAGCGAGGCCTGGACAGCGCATACCGCCGTCCTGGAGGCCGAACGCCTGGCCGTCGAGGCCGAGGCGTGGACGGTTCACCGCGAGGTGCTGGAGGCCGAGCGGATCGCCGCCGAAGGTGCGGCCTGGGCCGACCACGAGGCCTTCCTGGTCTGGCAGCGCGGCGCCATGGAGGCGGAGGCGTGGGCCGACCACACGACGTGGCTGGCCACCGAACGACGTCGGGTCGAGCGTGAGGCGTGGGCCGCCCACTCGGTGTTCCTGGCCGAGGCCCGGACCCGTGCGCTGGAGGAGACTGCCGCGCGCCGGGCCGCCGAGATGGAGGCCGAGGCCCGCGCGCTCGAGGAGGCTGCCGCCCGCCGGGCCGAGGAGATGGAGGCCGAGGCACGGGCGCGCGAGGAGGCTGCCGCTCGCCGGGCCGCCGAGCTCGAGGCCGAGGCCGCACGCAAGGCCGCGGAGGCCGCGGCCAAGGCCCAACGAGCTGCTGAGGAGCTGCAGGAGCAACGACGCGCCGAGGAAGCCCGGTTGGCCGAGCTCGAGGCGCAGCGGCTGGCCCTGGAGGAGGAGGCCAAGCGCGAGGCCGCCGAGGCCGCACGCAAGGCGGCCGAGGCGGAGGCCGAGGCCAAGCGCACCGCTGAGGCGTTGGCCAAGAAGCGTCGCGCCGAGGAGGAGCGCCTGCGCAAGCTCGAGGAGGAGCGGCTCGAGCTCGAGCGCCTGGCCAAGGTCGAGGAGGAGCGCCGCCGTCGGCGTCAGAAGCAGGCAGACGCCGAGATCCAGGCCGCCAAGCGTCAGGCCGAGGAGGCTCGGCTCGCCGCCGAGGCCGAGGCCGCCCGACTGGTCGAGGAGGCCCGGCTCGAGGCGGAGCGCCTCGCCACCGAGGAAGCCGCCCGACTCGAAGCCGAACGCCTCGCCGCCGAGGAAGCCGCCCGACTCGAAGCCGAACGCCTCGCCGCCGAGGAAGCTGCCCGCCTGGCCGCGAGGAAGCTGCCCGGCCGAAGCCGAACGCCTCGCCGCCGAGGAAGCTGCCCGGCTCGAAGCCGAACGCCTCGCCGCTGAGGAAGCCGCCCGGCTCGAAGCCGAACGCCTCGCCGCCGAGGAAGCTGCCCGGCTCGAAGCCGAACGCCTCGCCGCCGAGGAGGCTGCCCGGCTCGAAGCCGAACGCCTCGCCGCTGAGGAGGCTGCCCGCCTGGAGGCCGAGCGCCTGGCCGAGGAAGCCCGGATCGCCGCCGAGGCAGAGGCCGCACGCCTGGCCGAGGAAGCCCGGATCGCCGCCGAGCAGAGCCGCACGCCTCGGCCGAGGAAGCCGCCCGGCTCGAAACCGAACGCCTCGCCGCTGAGGAGGCTGCCCGCCTGGAGGCCGAGCGCCTGGCCGAGGAAGCCCGGATCGCCGCCGAGCAGGCAGCAGCCGAGGAAGCCGCCCGGCTCGAAGCCGAACGCCTTGCCGCCGAGGAGGCCGCCCGGCTTGCTGCCGAGCAGGAGGCCGAGCGGGCCGCTGCTGCCGCCGAGGCCGAGGCCGAGCGTCTGGCCGCGGACAAGCGCGCCGCAGCCGACGCGGCCAAGGCCGAGACCAAGCGGGCCGCCGCCGAACGGGCGGCCCGGCTCGACGCCGAACGCGAGGCCGACCGACTGACGGCCGAGCGTCAGGCGGCCGACGACGCCGCCCGCGAAGCGGCCGCGATGCTGGCGGTCGAGCAGGAGGCCTCGCGGGTCGCGGCTGAGGAGGAGGCCGCCCGACTTGCGGTCGAGGAGGCCCAGCGAGTGGCTGCCGAGGAGGAGGCCGCCCGGGTCGCCGCCGAGCAGCTCGCCGCCGAGGAAGCCGCTCGTCAGGCCGAGGAGGATGACGGCCCGACCGCCGACGCACCCTGGCGCGAGGCCGGTGGTGTCGACACCGCGGCCCTGCTCCGCGAGCTGTCCAGCCTTGGCGGCTTCAACGACGACACCACGACCCCTGCCACGCCAGCCCCCGCCAGCCCGCGACCGGCCAAGCCGTCGAGCAAGGGGTCGGGCAAGCCGGAGAAGAAGAAGAAGGGCCTCTTCGGCCGCTGATCTCATCTCGTGGCCGGATTTCCGCGCTCAGCGCGGCAGGGCGACCATCAGGTGGCGGCCAGCGCCTCGCGCACCTGCCGCAGCACGTCGTCGGGTCGCGTGGTCAGGTCGGCGTAGGTGAACCGCAGCACCCGCCAGCCGTCGCTGATGAGCAGGTTCTGGCGCCGCCGGTCGGACTGGAACCGCTCGACGTCCTGGTGATGCGCCCACCCGTCGATCTCCAACGCCAGTCGAGCCGCCACGAAGGCGACGTCGATCACGATCCGTCGCCCACGAATGTCCACGGCCAGGTTGGCCCGCCAGCCCTCGACCCCACCTTGGCGGAGCAACGCCACACACAGTCGCTCGGCGGCGAACACCGAACCGTCGGCCGCCCGAAGCAACCGCCTCGCCTGGCACACGCCGGACCCACCGCGAGGCAGCTGCAGCAGCACCGCGGCCGGAGCCGGTCCACCGCGTTGCTGGCTGCGGTCGAGGATCTGCTGCGCCATCGGCTGGGGGAGAAACCGCAGGCAGTCGGCGACGGTGCGCGCCTTCGACGTGACTGGCAGCCCACGAAGCCGGACGACGGCTCCGTCAGCAAGCGCAAGCCGCTTCACCGACACCGGAGCCACCGATCTCGGCTTGCGGTTCAGGCCGACGACCACGCTCACCATCCCTGGTTCGCCGCACCAGCCCCACTCAGCAGCGGCCGACTCGAGCCCGAGCGCGCACGGCGGACCGACGCCGAGCACGGCGGCCCACCGGATCGACTCGTACGTCCTACCGATCGACGCGTGCTGGAACACCCCCCGCCCCGACGGCAGCGACCGAACCCACTCACCGCACCGCAGACGGCGGTCGATCGCGTCGTCGGACCAACCGCATTCCCGGGCCTGAGCCCGGGTGAAGACCCCGCCCTGCCGCAGGGCCACCGAGGTGAGTCGCATCGGCGCAGCGTGCCCGGTACGGGGCCAGGTCCGCGCACGTCGTCCACAGGTGTCATCTCGTGGTCGTCGAGCCGCGCCCAGCGCGGACAGACGACCACGAGATGGGTAGCGTGCTCGCGTGCGAGCGGTGGTGCAGGTGGTCACGAGCGCGGCGGTCGACGTCCTACGGCCCGACGGTGTGCGTGACCGGGTCGGTGAGATCGAGGCACCCGGGCTCGTGGTGCTCGTGGGCGTCACTCACGACGACCGCACCGACCACGCCGAGCGGCTCGCCGAGAAGGTCTGGCACCTGCGGATCATGGACGACGAGCGCTCGGCCGCCGACCTCGGCGCCCCGCTGCTCGTGGTGAGTCAGTTCACCCTGTACGCGGACCTGTCCAAGGGGCGGCGTCCGTCATGGTCAGCGGCAGCACCACGAGACATCAGCCAGCCGCTCGTCGAGGAGTTCTGCGCAGCCCTGCGCCGACGCGGCGCCTCGGTTCAGACCGGCGAGTTCGGCGCGGACATGCACGTGAGCCTCGTCAACGACGGCCCGCGCACCGTCATCATCGACGTGTGATGGCCTGCTGCCAGGTGAACCCACCATCGGCCGTGCCGTACGCGACGTCACCGATCGTCGCCAGGCCGTGCTGCGCGTCGCTGAAGGCGAGCGCAGGTGGCGACGCCGACGCCAACGCGTTCAGCCGACCCCACGCAGCCCCCCTGCGCCCACGTGACGCCGCCGTCCTGACTGCGGTTCAGCACGTACGCCGGACACTGCTCGCCGTCGCGCACGAGAAGCCATCCCAGGTCGCGGCTCTCGAACGCCAACGCCATCGCGTCCGGCACCTTCGACTGCTGACTGAAGCGGCGCCCGTCGACCGTGCGCAGCACCTCACCGTCAGGGCACAGCACGGCCGCTTCCGTGGTCGACAGCCCCTGCAGCTCGACGACCGGCAACGACCGGTCCGGGCACGGGTTGCGGACCGAGCCCGCCGGTGAGTGAAGGAGCCCGACGTCGTCGCCGAACCGGTGCCACGACGTGTCGGCCGCCTCGGCCCAGGTCCGCCCGGCATCGGACGACTCGACACCAACCGCGTCGCACGCGTCGCTCGTCGTCACGACTGCCTCGACCGAGCGCGCACCGGGCGACGACAGCGCCAGCACCGACGACACGTCGAGACTGAGCGGCCGCCACGACCGTCCTTGGTCGTCGGTCCGGAAGACCGCACCTCCGCCGAGGCAGCTGCCCGGTTCGGCCCGATAGCCCTCCACCTTGCTCGCCATCACCAACGGGGGCTCGACCAGCTGGCTGGGCCGAGAGCCGTCGACCGTCGGTGAGGGCTTCACGGTCGACGACGGCGACACCTCACCCGACGTCGAGCTGGCAGCCGGCGAACCGCCCGCCGGCGTCGTCGTACGGGCGCGCAGCGCGACGACGGTGGTCACCAGCGTCGCGATCGCAAGCACCACGACCACCGCGGTGGCGACAGCGTTGCGGCGGTGAGACACCGAAGGAGTGTGACACCCGGATACTGAGACGCATGACATCGCATCCGCTCGAGCCCATGCCGCGCCCGGTTGCCTTCTTCCTCGCCGACTACGCCGCCGTGGAGAACGGGAAGGTGTACACCTCCGGTGCGTTCTGGAACCAGATGGTCGCAGCGGAGTTCCCCTCGGTGCATCACCTGTCCGTCGTGGCGGTCTTCGACGTCCCCTTCTCCGCCCATGGCCGTTCGTTCGACTTCACGATTCGGTTCGAGGACGCCGACGGCGGAGCGGTCGGTCCGCGCATCGACGGACAGATGGAGGTCGGGCGCGGTGGCAACGGACGCCTGGGCGACGAGTCGGTGATCCCGTTCGCCGCCCGCGTCGACGGACTCGTGCTCGCCGCGTCCGGCGACTTCGCGGCAGTGCTGGAGATCGCGGGTGGCGTGGCCGCGCGTTGGCCCTTCCGGGCGTCGACCGCCGAGTGAATAGGTCCGTCACCAGACCAACTGCCTCAGAACACGAGGCGAGCGCCTGGTGCACCTTTCGGCGCACAGCCTGTGGACAACGCGCCGTTCACCCAACGAGACACTCCCCTGTGCCACAGTGGCCTTCGTGGAACTGATGGCGGTTGGATTCGACCCCACGATGTCAGTGATCGTGGGGCTTCTCGCCGGGCTACGCACTGAGCGGCTACATCGCCGGTCGACTCCTTGCCGCATCGGGCAACGCCCTGCTTGGCCGGGACGATCGTCGCCGTGGGGGTACTCGTCAGCAGTGTCGCTGATGATGCTTCCCGCACTGATCCTGGTCGACCATCGCAACAGTCGATCCCCACGTATGTCCGGACGCGGCGTCGCATCGAACGTGTCCACCCGAGCGACGTCGAGACCGTGCGCCCCGTTACCGTGACCGCGAGGATTCCGTCCCGGGTCCTGTAGTCGACGGCACGAGGATCCTCCGATGAGCGAACCAGCCACTGCCCCTTCGACCGATCCCGGAACGCTGATCAGGAGCAAGGAGTACCGGCGCATCCTGGTCGTTGCGGCCGTCATCGGCGTGCTCGTCTCGTTCGTCGCCTGGGGCTTCCTCGAGCTGGTCCACTGGCTGCAGGTCGCTGCCTACCAGGACCTGCCCGGGTGGCTCGGCTTCGACGACGCACCGTGGTGGTGGCCGCTGCCGGTGCTCCTGGTGGCCGGCGTCCTGACCGCGGTGGCCGTCCTTCGTCTACCGGGTGCTGGTGGCCATGTCCCTTACCTGGGGCTCAAGGCGGGCGCCGCGCGACCCAACGACCTTCCCGGGGTGCTGCTCGCCGCACTCGCCAGCCTGGGGCTCGGCCTGGTGCTCGGGCCGGAGGCGCCGCTCATCGCGTTGGGCACCGGGCTCGCGGTGTTCGCCGTCCGGCGCGCCCGCAAGGACACCCCGGAGCAGGCGGTGTCGGTGATTGCGGCCGCAGCCGCGTTCGCCGCGCTGGCCACGATCTTCGGGTCACCGATCGTCGGGGCCGTCATCTTGATCGAAGCCGCCGGTCTGGGCGGGCCGACCTTGCCACTGGTCCTGCTGCCGGGTCTGATGTCGGCCGGTATCGGCTCGCTGGTCTTCATCGGGATGGGGAGCTGGACCGGCCTCAGCAACTCCGAGTACGCGCTGAGCCCCTTCACGCTTCCGGCGTACACGAGTCCCACCCTCGCGGAGTTCGCCTGGACGGTGGTGCTCGCTGCCCTCGCTGCCGGCATCACCTTCGCGATCGTGCAGTTCGCGGGCGCATCGGCGGGGCTCGTGAACCGTAGGCCGTGGGTGCTCATCCCCGCCGCTGGGCTCGTGGTCGCTGCACTCGCGATCGTCTTCGCGCAGGTCACCGGCGAGTCGTCCAGCGCGCTGCTGTTCTCGGGCCAGGACGCCTTCGACCAGCTCTTCGACCAGGCGACGACGCTGCCCCTGGCCACCTTGGCCTGGCTCCTCCTGCTCAAGGGGCTCGCCTGGGGTCTGTCCATGGGCAGCTTCCGTGGCGGCCCGACCTTCCCGGCCCTGTTCGTCGGCGCCGTCGGTGGCCTGCTGGCGGCCCATCTTCCCGGCATGTCGGAGACCCCAGCCGTGGCCGCGCTCATGGCGCGGTGGCGGTGTCGATCCTTCGACTGCCGCTTTCGGCGGTGGTCATCACGCTTGCTGCTGGTGTCCAAGGCCGGGGTCGCCACCGCACCGATCATCATCGTCAGCGTGGTCGTCGCTTACATCACCATCCAGACGCTGTCGCCAACGGCTCGACCGTCATCGGCGCCCGACGCCACTCCCGCGCCAGCCACCTGAGCAGCGGTACGTCTAGCTGCCGCTGCTCGTCGTACGCCTCACCACGAGCGGTGGGCGAGCCTCTTCGGGGGATGCCAGAGGTGGATGGCGAACGGCGCTATCGCCACGGCGTCCAGGGTGACCGGTCGCCCCGAGCTCACCACCTGGAGCCTCAGATCCCCTCGGACGACCGACCCGAAGGTGCGCGTGTAGACCACCGACCGCCCGGGCTGGGCACTGCGGAAGGACACCGTGTCCAGCCGCCGGCCATTCACGATCACCGCCAGCTTGCCTCCGGTCGGACCCTTACGCCCGGTGATCACGAGGCTGCGCATGACGACGCCGGGCTTGATGAGCTTGGACCCCTTGGCCCCGGCCCACATCCCCGTGCGCTCGTAGAACTTGGGCTCGGAGATCCTGTTCCACTCGCCGGCGGCCTTCAGGTCGCGCTCGTCCAACGGCCGGGCCCGGCACCCGCGCTTGGTCCAGCCGGAGCGGTTGCCCGCCTGGTCGGTGGCCCGAACCCGCAGGCACAGGCTCTCGCCTCTGGCCAGCGACGCCTTCTTGGACGTCGTCCCGGTCCGAAGTGCCAACGGACGCCAACGACCACCCGCCGTGTTCCAGTCCGACCGCGCCACCTGCGCCTCGTACCGAACCGGCAACGGCTCCTGTCCGCGGATCCCCCACGACAGCCGCAGGTCGCGCGGGAACCGAAGCAGCAGGCCGGCCGGGTCCTGCTTGGGGCGCGGCGCCACCCGGTCGACGTACACCGCGCGGTCGACCGCGTTGGTGCCCAGCGCTGATGTGGCAAGAGTCAACGCCGGCGGGTTCGAACAGTGCGCAGTCCCGTGCGGCCGGGTGAACGGGCACTCGCCGCACCCCGTGCCTCTCTCCCGCGAACTCCCCGTGGCGCTTCTTCGTCATCGGGACTGCCACTCTTGCTATCCGTATGGCGATATAGTAAATAGGACCTGTGACGACGCCCCGGGGCCGCCCGACCGTGCACGACCGGCAGGCGATCCTGCGGGCGGCCCGGCCCGGCGCAGCGGCCCGCGGCTACGAGCGCCTGCGCTTCGCCGACGTGGCTCAGGCGTCCGGGGTCGGCGTGAGCTCCCTGCAGTACAGCTTTCGGACCCGCGACGACCTGGTCACCGAGGTGCTGCGGACGGCGGTCCACGACGAGCTCGAGCGGCTGACCCGACGCGCGGAGTCCGAGCCCGACCCGTGGCGGAGGGTGTGCGTGCTGATCACCGAGCAGATCGGCACCGACGACGACGAACGGCGCGAGGCCTGGCTGCTCTGGCTGGAGTTCTGGCGGGCCGCCGTCCGCGACCCCGCGCTGCAGGCCGACTACGCCGTGCTCGCCCAGCGCTGGCGGGACCTGATGGAGGACACCGTCTCGCGAGGCATCGACCAGGGTGTTTTCACGATCGACGGCGAGCTCCCCGACGTCGCGGCTGCTCTGGTCGCCTTGATCGACGGCGTGCTCGTCCAGGTCGAGGTCGGCGACCCGGCCATGAGAGCCGACCACGGGATCGCGATCGCCGAACGTGCCGCTGCCTCTCTTCTAGGAGCCCACCCATGAGCGACGCCACCCTTACCCAGCCGGTCGACGTGGTCGTGGTCGGCGCCGGACTCGCCGGGCTGCGGGCAGCCCGCGACCTGGCTGACGCCGGGGCGAGCGTGCTCGTCCTCGAGGCACGCGACCGGGTGGGTGGTCGTGGCTGGACGGTCCCCTTCCCCGGCACCGACGCCCTGGTCGAGCTCGGCGGCTCCTGGTACACCTCCGACCAGCAGCAGGTGGCTGCGGAGATGGCCCGCTACCGCCTGCCCGTGCGCACCTTCGAGCCGGTCACCTCCGTGCGCTGGCGCACAGCGGGCGAGCTGCGCTTCGACCGCCCCTTCCCCGACGACGACCTCGCGCGCTGCGAGCGGCAGATGCAGCAGGTCAGGAGCGACGCCGACGCCTACGCGGCCGGTACTCCCGACCCGCGGTGGACGATGACCCTCGCCGAGTACTGCGCGTCCATCGATGCCGCACCGGCCATCTCCGACCTGCTGCACGGCTGGTGGACGATCACCGGTGGCGGCGACCCCTCCCGCGGCTGCGTGGAGGGGCTGATCGGGTCGATCTCCGAGCACGGTGGTCTCGGTGACACGGGCTACCTGAACCATGGGCCGGCCACCGGGTGGTCGGCGCTGGCCGAGGCACTGGCGGACACCGACGGTGTGACGGTCCTTCTGGAGCAGACGGTGACCGGCGTGCGCCAGGGCGGCGACGGTGTTCTGGTCGCCACTGGGTCAGGCACGACGCACGCGGCCCGGGCCTGCGTCGTCGCCGTCCCGGTCAACACTCTGCCCAGCATCGACTTCGACCCCGAGCCGCCGCAGCGCACCGCGGCGGCGTTCGGGCAGAGCACCGGCGCGGCACTGAAGCTGCTGCTGCTGGCCGAGGGGGTCCCCCCACGAAGCCTGGCGTACGGGCGCGGCCACGGTCTGCACCTGTTCTACGGCGACCGCGTCGTCGACGGCGCCACGCTGGTGATCGGGTTCGGCTGGCCGGTCGACGGCTTCGACCCCGACGACCGCACAGACCTCGAGCGTGCGCTGCAGGCGTTCTATCCCGAAGCCACACTGCGGGCCCACATCTGGCACGACTGGATCACCGACCCGGCGTCGCGGGGCACGTGGGTCAACACGCCCGCGGGCGATCCGCAGCTCCTGCGGGCCGCGAACTTCCGCCCGCACGGGCGGGTGGCGTTCGCGACGTCCGACATCGCCGAGGGGGAGGAGGGCCAGGCCGGCTGGTACGAGGGCGCCCTGGTCTCCGGGGCCGCGGCCGCCGCCCACGTGCACCAGCTCATGGAGCGCTGACCGCGCTCAGCGCGGCATTCACTCCACGAGCCGAGCGGCTGGACGGGTCAGGTCGTTGACGACGTGGTCGATGATCTCCGAGATCTCCAGCAGTCTCCCGACGTCCACCCGGTCGACGGTGTCCGAGCGCAGGTGTGACAGCTCTCTCGCCTGCGGCGACGAGAAGCAGGCAGCGGGCACCCCGCGCATCGAGAACGTCGAATGGTTGCTCTCTGGGTAGGGGTCGACCCAGACGACTTCGCGATGTGTGCCTACCTCGCGGGCAAGCGCGTCGCGCAGTGGGCCATGGCCCTCGGTCTCCATCACCGTCGTCACGTCGAGTGCGTGTCCAGCACCGTCGATGTTGAGGGCCGCGACGACGTTGGAGAGGTCGCCATCGCGCCGGCGGAGGTACTCGTCGTCACCGATGGGGAGGTACTCCTCCCCGGTGAAAGCCACCAGCTCCACCGGTGCGGTCCCGGTCGCCTGCCGCTCGGCCACGTCGAGCAGGACCGCGACCCCGGTGCCGTTGTCGGTCGCCCCCGGGGTGTCGATCTTGGAGTCGTAGTGAGCGCAGACGACCACCCGAGCCGAACCGGTGTCCCCGGGCCTGCGCCCCACGACGTTCGCAGTGGATCCCTGATGCGTCTCGGTGTCGACAAGGAGCTCGACCTGCGGAGCCCTGAGCAGAGGTCCGGCGTCGACACTCCGTACGGTCACCGAGGGGAGGGGGAACGCGTCGTCCTCGATGACTCGTTCGGTCTCGCGGACGGCCGGGGGGACGGTCACCACGGCCAGCGCACCTCGCTCGACGAGGAGCCGAGGAATCGCGAGATCACGTTCCCCAGCCAGGAACCATGAGGCGGGGGCGAGCGGGGAGCGGGTGAGCTCGCCGTACAAGACGGCGATCCGGTGCTCGAGATCGGCGTCCACGAGCGACTCGAACGTCGGAAGTGACACGGCCCGCCCGGCCACCCGACCCGGAGGACTGAACATGTTGGTCATGACCGGGACTGGGTTGCCGCTCACGGTGAGCGTGGCCCCATGGTCCTGCCAGGCCGGACAGGGGTACTCCTGCACCTCCACCACATAGCCCAGCTCGGCCATGACTCCGCGGATGTAGTTCTGCGCGGCCAGGTTCGCTGGGGAACCGATGGGGCGCGAACCGATCTGCACACAGAGCACGTCCAGGTGCTGGCGCATCCGTTCCCTCACAGAACCCACGGTAGGTACCCGCCAGCGGGCGACGCAGGGCCGATCGTCCCCGATCTCTGGTCTGTGGTGGAGGCTTCACCGCGCTCAGCGCGGCAAACCGACCACCAGACGTGCGGACGTCGGTCAGTACGCGCCGTCCGCCCGCCAGACCGCCTGCACCGTCTTGGCCAGGATCGTGACGTCCATCGACAGTGACCAGTTCTCGACGTAGTAGAGGTCCAGGCGCACCGAGTCGTCCCAGGTGAGGTTCGACCGCCCCGACACCTGCCACAGCCCCGTGATGCCCGGGCGCACGAGCAGACGACGTCGCACGTGCCCCTCGAAGTCGGTGTCCTTCACGGGCAGGGGACGCGGACCCACCAAGGACATGTCGCCGAGGAACACGTTGATCAGCTGCGGCAGCTCGTCGATCGAAGTCCGGCGCAGGAACTTGCCCACGCCGGTGATGCGCGGGTCGTCGGCCAGCTTGAACAGCAGCCCGTCGGACTCGTTGGCGTCGACCAGCGATGCCTGGCGTGCCTCGGCGTCGACGTACATCGTGCGCAGCTTCCAGACCCTGAACTCGCTGCCGTCCTTGCCGATCCGGGTCTGCCGGAACAGCGCCGGGCCGGGGCTGGTGAGCCGCACGGCCAGCGCGGCAGCCAGCAGGACGGGTGAGAGCAGCAGCAGTCCCACACCGGATCCGGTGAGGTCGAGCGCCCGCTTCAGCACCCGGGTGGAGCCGTTGAACCGGGGCTCGTCGACGTACAGCAGCGGCAGCCCGGCCACCGGGCGCACCGAGATCCGGGGGCCGGCCACCTCGGTCACCGCGGGCGCGACGACCAGGTCGACCCCGGAGCCCTCCAACGACCAAGCGATCCGTCGCAGGTCGTCGGCGGTCACCTCGACGGACGACGCAACCGCCACCGTGTCGGCGTCAGACGCCTGGACGAGGGCCAGCACCTCACCCGGCAGGCAGGTACCAACGACCACGAAGCCGGCCGAGCGGTCCCGAACGAGCTGCGCAGCCAGCCCAGAGGCAGCACGGTCGTCGCCGACGATGACGACCCGGTGGCACAGCTGGCCCTGCTGGCGTTGCCTGCGCACCCACGAGCGCAGTGCGAACCGGTCGAGCAGCAGGAGCAGCAGCCCGACGGGGAGCACGATGCCGACGAACCCGCGGGCGATCTCCAGCTTGCCCAGGTAGGACACGATCGCGATGACGCCGAACAGGCCGAACGTGGCACCCAGCACCCGCCGGTACTCCTCGGTGCCGACCCCAAGCAGGCGCGGCTCGTAGCTGCGGAACGCCACGAGCATGCCCAGCCAGGAGGCGAACAGCACCGCCGACAGCGCGACGTAGTTGATCCCACGGATCTCCACGGTGATCGAGCCGAAGCGCACGAGGTAGGCCAGTCCCAGCACGACCAGGATCGAGGCGGCGTCCGCGGTGAACAGCAGCACGCTCAGCCGGTCCCGCCAGGGGCGGTCGACGCGGTTGGTCGCGGGCGTCTCGACGGCCGCCGTCCGGCCTGCACGCTGGTGGTCCACCGGCTCCTCGCTCCACTGCTCAGGGGCGTCTGGGCCGCTCACCCGTTCGGGCTAACGACCCCTCCTTCCTCTTATCGCCATCTGCGAGCCCGGACTTGACCCCGGCCAGGCTCAAGTCCGGCGGTCACCGAGACGACGACCTCCGTGGTGGGATCTGCCAAACGGGTGAATCCGCCGGCCGACCTGAGATGAGGGACCGATGCGCAAGCGCGCAGTAGTGACCGGCGGCGCCGGGTTCCTGGGATCGCACCTGTGCGAGCGGCTGCTCGGTGACGGCTACGAGGTCGTCTGCCTCGACAACTTCCTCACCGGGACGCCGGACAACGTGTCCCACCTGGTCGGCCACCATGACTTCCACCTGGTGCGCGCCGACGTGAGCGAGTACATCCACGTGCCCGGACGGGTCGATGCGGTGCTGCACTTCGCCAGCCCCGCCTCACCGGTCGACTACCTGGAGCTGCCGATCCACACCCTGAAGGTCGGCTCGATCGGAACGCTGCACTCCCTTGGCCTGGCCAAGGAGAAGTACGCGCGGTTCATCCTCGCCTCGACGTCGGAGGCCTACGGCGACCCCCTGGTGCACCCGCAGCCGGAGAGCTACTGGGGCAACGTCAACCCGGTGGGCCCGCGTGGGGTCTACGACGAGGCGAAGCGCTTCGCCGAGGCACTGACCATGGCGTACCGGCGCAGTCACTCGATGCCGACCGGGATCGTCAGGATCTTCAACACCTTCGGTCCCAGGATGCGGCCCAAGGACGGCCGGGCGATCCCCGCGTTCATCACACAGGCACTGACCGGCAAGCCGATCACCGTGCACGGTGACGGATCGCAGAGCCGGTCGATCTGTTTCGTCGACGACCTGGTCGACGGCATCGTGCGGATGCTCGAGAGCGACCTCGAGGGGCCGGTCAACCTGGGCAACCCGCACGAGGTCAGCATGCTCAAGCTCGCGCACTGGATCCGCGACCTGGCCGGCTCGACGTCGGAGATCGTCTTCACCGAGCGACCGGTCGACGACCCCACCGTCCGCCAGCCCGACATCACCTTGGCGAAGACGGCCCTGGGCTGGCAGCCGCGACGTCCGATCGAGGACGGGCTCAAGACCACGATCGACTGGTTCCGGGCCCACCCGTCGGTCACCGCAGTCGACCCGTCGTCCCTCACCACGAATGCCTGACGGCTTGCCATGACCCAGGTGCTGCCCCAGCGCAACGGCCCTTCGCAGGACCGGTGCCGGGTCAGCTGTGCCGGGGTGCCGATCGACCCGATGACCCGGCAGCAGGCAGCGGACGACGTGATCAGCCTCGCGGCCGAGCTCGCGGCCGGCCGTGCCGACGGCACTCGCGCCCTGGGTGCGCACGTGCACCTGTGCAACGCCTACACCCTGGCCCTGGCCGACCAGGTCCCCTCGCTGCGCGTCATGCTCGGCCGGGCCACCCGCAACTATCCCGACGGCAAGTCAGTGGTGTGGGCCAACCGGCTCACCCACGGGCGTGACCTGCCCGACGAGCGGGTCTACGGACCTGACCTGTTCCTCGACGTGCTCGACCAGGGTCAGGCGCACGGCGTCACCCACTACCTGCTCGGCGGTGCACCCGACACCCTGGACGCGCTGCACGAGCAGATCTCGATCCGTTTCCCCGACGCACGGGTTGTGGGCACCGAGTCGCCGCCGTTTCGCCCGCTGACCACCGACGAGCGAGACGCGCAGGTGCAGCGCATCGCCGAGTCCGGCGCCCAGATCGTGTGGGTCGGTCTCGGCACGCCCAAGCAGGACTGGGAGTGCGCGCACCTGGCCGCCGACGTCCTGGCCGTGTTCGTCGCGGTAGGAGCGGCGTTCGACTTCGTGGCCGGGCACAAGCAGCAGGCCCCCGAGTGGATGCAACGCAACGGGCTGGAGTGGGCCCACCGGCTCGGCAGCGAGCCCCGACGGCTGTGGCGGAGGTACCTGTTCGGCAACACCCGGTTCGTGTACGCCGCCGCCCGCGGCGCGCGCGGCTCCCGAGGCTAGGCCGTGCGGATCGCCCTGGTGCACTCGTACTACTCGTCGCGGCAGCCGAGTGGCGAGAACGTCGCGGTCGACTCCCAGGCCGCGCTGCTGCGCGAGGCCGGGCACGAGGTCACGGTCGTGGCGCGCCACACCGACGAGCAGGAGCAGTCGAGGCTCTACCCGGTGAGGTCGGGGCTTTCGGTCGCCTCCGGCCGCGGGCCGAGCCCGGTGCGGGAGCTGCGTGGGTTCCGACCGGACGTCGTCCACGTGCACAACCTGTTCCCGAACTGGGGCACCCGCTGGCTCGGGGAGTGGAGTGGACCCGTTGTCGCGACCCTGCACAACTTCCGCCCGCTGTGCGCCGCCGGAACCCTGTTCCGTGACGGCGCCGTGTGCACCCTGTGTCCCGACGGCAACCCCAAGGCCGCACTCACCTACGGCTGCTACCACGGCTCGGTCGCGCAGACCGTCCCGCTGGCGTGGCGCAACCGGCACGGTGCGGACGGCGACGCGGTGCTGCAGCGGGCCGACGCGCTGATCGTGCTGGCCGAGCGGGCCCGCGACCTCTACGCCCGCTACGGGACTCCCCCACAGAAGCTGTCGCTGCTGCCGAACTTCGTACTGGCTGACGAGCCGAGCGGGGCAACCGTGCCCGACGACCGTTGGCTGTTCGTCGGACGGCTCTTCCCGGAGAAGGGCGTGCTCGAGCTGCTTCATGCCTGGCCGGCAGGGCAACGCCTCGACGTCGTCGGCGACGGCGTGCTCTCCGACGACGTCCAACGAGCACTTCCGCCCGGGTCGCGGCTGCTCGGGTCGATGGACCACGACGACGTCCGCCGGCTGTTCCCGCACTACCAGGGCCTCGTGCTGCCGAGCCGCTGGCCGGAGAGTGCCACCCCGCTGGTCGTGCTGGAGGCACTCGCTGCGGGGGTTCCCGTAGTCGCCCTGGCCGGCAATGCCGCCGCCGACCTGGTTGCCGAGACCGGGTGCGGTGCAGTGGTGGGGTCCGACGCCGCCTGGGGAGACGCCTTGGTGGAGGTGCGCGCGGGGCGCGACGCGTTCGCTTCGGCCGCGCGGGCGACGTACGAGCAGCGGTTCCGGCCGCAGGCGTGGCTGACCGGCATCACCGCGGTGTACGAGACGGCTTGCGCCATCGCCCGCTGAACGCACGACGAGATCCCGGGTTCACGGTCACCTCCGTTGCCCGTCCAGGCACACTGAGCAGATGGCCAAGCGTTGGTACGTGCTCGTGGCCGCCCTCGCCGGGCTGGCCGTGGTCGGGTTCCTGGCCGGCCCCTCACTGGCCAGGCAGGTGCTGCATTTTCGGGATGTGGCTGCGTTTCAGACCTACGTGGTGACCTACGTCGACGGCTGGGGCAGCAGTCTGGATCCTGGCGGCCCGGCCCGCGACCTCGCGTGGGTCAAGGCCCACCCCGACATCGTGCTCGCCGAAGGCGACCGGGCCTGCGTCTGGCTGGCTGACCAACCCGCGGCGCCAGCCGTCGACCCGACGGGTGAGTCGGCATTCGACACCGTCTTCGGCCGCTACCTGTCCACCACCAAGGGCACCAGCCTGACGAAGCTGTCACCCCAAGGTCGCAGCACGGTGGTGGCCGGCGCGTGGGAGTACCTGTGCCACAACGCCAGGGAGGCCGCCACCGCGCCGCGCAGCCTCCAGGAGGACGACTGACCGGTCCGCCGGAGGAACCGAGCTCGAAGAGTCAGACGTCGACGGTCAGGTGAACGGTCACCAGGTCACCCACCTCGAGCCCTTCGGCCTTCCGGACCCAGGTCTTCACGGGCACGAGGTAGCGCCCGTCCTTGGGGAACAGCGACGTCGTCCACTCCGTCCGCCCGATCCGGGCCGTGACCGGGATCATCCCCCAGCCGTAGCTGACCAACCGCGACGTCGCCTCGAGCTCGACGGACTCGTCTTCGGGAACGGTGATGAAGTGCCAGGGCGCCGGCCCTTTCCAGAACCACACCTCGCCGGTGAACTCCAGCCTCATCCGGTGAGGATAGGCGTGAGCCGACTCCGGAGTTCATGACGAGTGGCTCTACCGCCACGAGCGCTAGCCGGTCAGCCTGGAGTTGTCAGGGGGTGAGTCGGATGACGACCACTGGCAGGCAAGAACTCGTCACTGTGAGCTCGAGCAGCGCTCGTCGGGTCAGGATGCGGGTGCGGTACGCCGCGGCCGCGATCAGCGGCGCCGTCGCCCTCTTCTACCTGGGCTACTTCTTCGTGGTGGACGGCAGGGAGCAGGCGGCCGTTCCGCACACCGAGAGCATGGCCCCGATCTACCTGGTCGGCGCGACCCTGTTCCTGGTCGGAGCCGTTCTGCTCATCGTCACCGACCGTGCCGTCCTCTGGGCCGTCGGCGCGGTGGTTCCGTTGCTCGCCGTCGTCCTGTACCTGTGGAACGGCGTGCACGGGGTCTGGGACGACCCGGCCGCTGGGGCACTGGTCTCCGCCGCCGAGGTGGTCCTGCTCCTGCTGTTGGTCTCCTTGGCCGTGAGCCCACCGACGGGCAGGCCGTCGCGTTCCTGACAGGATCGCGCTGTGACGGACGCTGGGACCAGGCATGAGGCCGTCAGTGGCATCCTGCGGTCGAACCAGCTGGACCGATCACCCGGCGCTCTGACGGCACGCGCTTCGGACGGCGCCGGCATCGTCGTCTGCTTCGGCGGCCCAGATGCCGCGGGTCTCGTGACCAGTTCCACCGTGATGTACGCAGCGTCGCTGGCCAAGCAGATCATCGGGCTGCTGCTGTCCCAGCACGTCGAGTCCGGCGACGTCGACCCCGAGCAGGCGCTGAGCCACTACGTCGACGGTCTCCCCGCCTGGGCGGACGACGTGCGGGTGAGGCACCTCGTCCACCACACCGCAGGGCTGCCCCCGGTCCAGGACCTGAGCCAGACGTCCGGCAACGAGGGCGTCCTTCGCTCCCTTGCGGACAGCTCAGGCCCGACGACGCGGCCAGGAGCCACCTACGCCTACAGCAACGTCGGGTACGTCTGCCTGGCCGAGGTGTTGACCCGAGTTAGCGGCCAACCCGTCGAGGGACTGGCCCAGAGGGCGCTCTTCGGCCCGCTCGGCATGACCTCAACGGCTCTCGCCCGGTCCGGTCCGGTCCGCACCGGTCACGCGCAACCCCCTGCGACGATCGGCGACGGGGGTCTGTGGACCACCGCCGAGGACCTGCTGCGGTGGAACGACGCCATGAACGCCGAACGGTTCGGCCACGCCGTCCACGCGCGCTGCGAGACGCCAGGAACGCTCGACGACGGCACACCGCTCGACTACGCCTGGGGTGTCCGCGTCCTCCGACTTCGAGGGAATCGAACCCTCTCCCACGGCGGGTCGTGGCCGACCTGGAGCGCCAAGGCCGTCCGACAACCCGAGCAGCAGACGTCAGTCGCGATCCTCAGCGCCAGCGACGACGCCGATGCCGTCACGAACAGCGCGCTCGCGGTCATCGAGGAGCTGGGCCGACTGAGCCGGCGCTGAGCCGGCGCTGGGCCGATTCTGAGCCGGTGCTGGGCCGGCGCTGAGCCGGTACTGAGCGGGAGTGTCAGCGTTTGGCCCACCAGTCGATCGAGCGGTCACCGAGCAGACGGCGAGCCGTGCGCTTGGCTGCCTGCCGTCCGCGCACGTACCCGACCACGCCAGCGGTCCAGGCCGAGTCGACGGCGGCCACCCCGCGGTTCATGCCGAACGCGTCCACCCGCGCCCGGTGCATGTCGCCCAGCGACCGGCCGGCGTCCTGGTCGCTGACCCCACCCTCCTCGTAGGCCACGTCGACCGAGGGCCACACCGCGGGGTCGGACTGTCGGCCCAGCCGCATGATGAGGTGCACGTCGGCCGCGATCGGGTACCGCAGGTCGAACCCGCCCAGTGCCCGGACCAGCTGGGTGCGGGCAAACACGGTCTGGTGGATCACCGCACTGCGTCCGAAGGCGTAGCGCAGCCGCCCTCGGTAGCCCCCGCTCACCGGTCGCACCGGGCGCCCTGAGGCGTCGACCACGACGCCGCCGCCGTGTCCCCACAGCCAGCGGTCCTTGTCGTACCGCTGCCCCACCTTCCCCAGCACGTCGTCGGCCAGGTACCGGTCACCCGCGTTGAGAAAGGTCACCAGCTCACCCGTGGCGAGGGCCAGCCCCTTGTTCATGGCGTCGTAGATCCCGGCGTCCGGCTCGCTGAGCACCCGCACCCGGTCGTCGGTCAGTGACTCCAGCCACTCCACCGTGCCGTCGCTGCTGGCGCCGTCGACCACGACCCACTCGAGGTCGGCATCGACCTGTCGGGCGACCGACGCCCAGGTGAGCTGCAGCCGGTCGAGGTCGTTGCGGGTCACGGTCACGACGGTGACGAGGCATGAACCGTCGTTGCTGGACACCATCACCGACCTCGTCGCGTTCGTCTCACCGGACCATACTTGGGTCGGCAGGACCGGGGGTCGACCCAAGCGCCGAGGAGGACGCCGCAGGTGCCGAGCAACGCACAGGAGGACGCCCACCCGCACGACTTCGACTACGTCGAGGGCTCCCCGCACCTGAAGCACCCGCTGCTGCGCACTCGGGTCGAGGACAGCCTGCGCGAGCTGGTTGCCGAGCAGCTCACGGCACAGGGGCGTTGTCGTGTGCTCGAGGTCGGCGCGGGCCACGGCGGCTTCACCGAGGTGCTGCTCGCCGCGGGCGCTGATGTCACGGTCACCGAGATGAGCGGCCCGAGCGCCGAGGCGATCGCCGCCCGCTACGACGCCGACCCCAGGGTCACCGTCGTCTACGACCCGGACGCCACATGGGCCGACGAGACCAACGAGCAGTTCGACCTCGTGGCCTGCATCTCCGTGCTGCACCACATCCCCGACTACGTGGCGTTCCTGGAGTCGATGGCCAGACTGACCAGCGACGGTGGCTCGTTCGTATCGTGGCAGGACCCGACCTGGTACCCCCGCCGCACCGTGGTCACGCACCGCGCAGAGCAGGCGTCGTACTTCGCGTGGCGGGCCCGGCAGGGCGACCTCAAGCGTGGGCTGCAGACCCGGGTCCGCAGGCTGCGTGGCGTCTACGACGAGACCAACAGCGCCGACATGAGCGAGTACCACGTGGTCCGCAGGGGGGTCGACCAGCTGGCGCTGCAGCAGTGCGCGCAGCAGCACTACGCCTCCGTGCAGCTCGTCTACTACTGGTCGACCCAGTCGAGCCTGGGCCAGCGGCTCGGCGACCGCTGGAAGCTGCCGAACACCTTCGCCCTGGTCGCCCGAGGCCGGGTCGCTAGGTTGGGCCAGTGACCAGGCGCGAGCAGCTGCTGCGACGGCTCGAGACCCTCACCGGGCGCGGCGCCGACCGCGAGCTCGACCAGGTCCGCTACGCGATCGGCTCGCTGGAGGCCCGGATCGCCGGGCAGGGGCCGAAGCCGCAGACCCTGCACGACACCGAGTTCCGCGCGTTCTCCCAGTTCGGTGAGGACGGCGCGATCCAGTACCTCGTGCGACAGCTGCCCGGCATTCCGACCACGTTCGTCGAGGTGGGCGTTCAGGACTACCGGGAGTCGAACACCCGCTTCCTGGCGATGCACGACAACTGGGCGGGCCTGGCCATCGACGGCGGCACGGCACACCTCGACTTCATCCGCGGTGGTGAGACCGGGTGGCGCTGGGCGGTCGACCCGGTCAGCGTGTTCGTGACCGCGGAGAACATCAACCAGGTGATCGCCGGCCACGGGGTGAGTGGCGAGATCGGGCTGCTCTCGATCGACGTCGACGGTGTCGACTACTGGCTGTGGGACGCCGTCTCGGTGGTCCGGCCGTGGATCGTGGTCGTGGAGTTCAACAGCTACTTCGGAGCCGAAGCCGCCGTGACCGTCCCGTACCGGCCGGACTTCGACGCGCGCACCGCGCACTTCTCGTGGATCTACCAGGGCGCCTCGCTCGCCGCGCTGCACCACCTCGCCCGGCGCAAGGGCTACCGCCTGGTCGGGGTCACCAGCACCGGCATCAACGCGTTCTTCGTCCGCGACGACGTCGCCGGCGACCTGTGGGACCTCACCCCCGAGCAGGCCTACGTGAGAACCCGCGTGCGCACCGCGCGCGACGCGACCGGCGCGCTGACCTACCAGGGTGACCACGCGAAGGTGCTGGCGACCATGGCCGACCAGGTGCTGGTCGACGTGGTCTCCGGTGACACGGCGACGGTCGGGCACCTCTTCGGCGTCTGACGCCTCCGTGTGCCGGTTACAGGTCCTCAGCAGCCAGCCGCTGCTCGTCACCGGGCTGCAGCGGGCGACCACCGAGCCGGCGGTACAGGGCGGCGAACCCCTCGGCCGTGCGGCGCCAGGTGAACGACGCCACCCGGGCCCGACCGCCCTCGGCCAGCTGCCGGCGCACGGCGTCGTCCTGCCACAGGGTCGTCATCGCTTGGGCCATGGCGTCGACGTCGGTGGGGTCGAACAGGAGCGCGTTGCCGTCGACCTGGTCGGGCAGCGAGGTGACGTTGGAGCAGGCGACCGGCACCCCGCGTGCGAAGGCCTCCCAGACCGGAAAGCTCGCCGACTCGAACAAGGTGGGGACGACGACGCCGAGCGCCCCCTCGTAGGCGGCAGACAGCGACGCGGAGTCGACGTACCCGAGCACGTGCACGTGCTCGGCGACCCCGGCCGCTGCCGCCATCGCCCGGGGGTCGGTGTAGCGGTCGTCGACCGCACCGGTGAGCACCAGCTCGACCGGCACGCCACGGCTGCGGGCCACGGCGAGCGCCCCGATCAGCCGTTCGTGGTTCTTGTGCGGCCAGTTCACCGCCGGGTACAGCAGGTACCGGTCGGGCAGGCCGAGGTCGACAGCGGAACCAGTGGCCGGCGGCGGCGCGGGCGGAGCCAGCGCGATGACGTACACGTGGTCGGGGGAAAGCCCGTAGTGGTCCACCAGGTCGTGCTTGACCCAGCGGGTTCCCACGGCGACCGCTGACGCCGCGCGGCACATCGCCGGGTAGAAGTACTCGCGCGACGCGATGTCGCCCGCGCTGAAGAACTCCGGCAGGTGCACGTGCTGCAGGTCGTGCGGCTGGTAGATGAACGGCGCCTTGGGGAGCGCCGCGTGCTGGAACGGGTAGTGCACGACGTCGGGTGCCAGAGCGCTCATCGCGTGGTCGCGTGGCAGCACCAGCCTCGAGGGCATGGTCACGTGGCCGCGACCGGCAACCCGGCGCACCGCCCCCTTTGCCTTGCGCAGACCCACCTGCGGCAACGACGGAGCGCTCACCTCGAGGGCTCGGACACCAGGTACCCGGTCCAGCAGCCAGTCGCCCTGCCCCTCCAGCACGACGAACCGGACGTCGAGGTCGCTCGGTTGCAGCTCTCCCAGGCCCTCGGCGAGGCCGACCACCATCGACTCGACGCCCCCGTGCTCACCGGACCTCAGCCGGGCGTCAACGGTGACCCGAAGGGGTGGGCTCACGGACGCTCTCGCAGCAGGGCAACGATCCGTTCGAGCTCGGCGAGGGGGAGCCCGCGGAAGGTCGGCAGGTTCATCCCCCGCGACGCGAGGTCGTCGGTGACGGGCAGGGGGCGCCCCTGCTGCTCGGCCAGCTCGGCGTAGGGGGGCATGGTGTGCACCGGGATGAAGAACGGCCGGGTCTCGACGCCGGCCGCGGCCAGGCGGGCCATCAGCGCGTCGCGGCTCTCGCCGTAGTCGTCGCCGACGAGCAGCGGGTACAGCCACGGGGTACGGGTGCGGTCGGACAGGTCGAGCTGGTGGCTGAGCCCGTCGATCTCGTCGATCCGCCAGTCGTACTCCTCGTACACCGCCCAGCGCCCGGCGACCAGCTCGTTGCGTCGCTGCAGCTGCGCGCACAGCATCGCCGCGGCCACGTTGGTGAGGCGGTAGTTGTAACCGACCACGGGGAACCAGTAGCGGCGCTCGCTGCTCATGCCCTGTCCGCGCAGCAGCTCGATCCGGGCGGCGAGTGCGTCGTCGTTGGTGGTGACCGCGCCGCCCTCGCCGCAGGTGACGACCTTGTTGCCGAAGAACGAGAACGTGGCCACGTCGCCGAGACTCCCGGTCGGCCGCTCCTGGTAGGTGGCGAACGGCGCCTCGGCGGCGTCCTCGACCAGGGCCAGCCCGTAGGCGTGGGCCAGCGTGTGCAGGGGGGCCATCGTGGCCGGCATGCCGTACAGGTGCACGGCGATGATCGCCTTGGTGCGCGGGGTGATCGCCGCCTCGACCGACTCGGCGTCCAGCCCCCAGCTGTCGGGCTCGACGTCGGCGAACACCGGTGTGGCCCCGCAGTAGGTGACCGCGTTGACCGAGGAGATGTAGGTCAGCGAGGGAACGATGACCTCGTCGCCCGGACCGACGCCGAGCGCGACCAGCGCGACGTGCAGCGCGACCGTCCCGTTGCTCACCGGGATCGCGTGGCGCACGCCGGCCAGCTCGGCGAACTCGGCGCGGAACCGGTCGACGTACTCACCGGTCGGGCCGACCCAGGTGGAGGTGATCGCGTCGGAGACGTACTGCTGCTCCAGGTGCCCGACGTCGGGCTGTGCGACCGGGGTGAAGTCGGCGTCGCTCATGCGTCGCCGCCGATCGGCTTGGCCGGCACGCCCACGACGATCACTCCGGCCGGGACGTCACGGGTCACCACCGCGCCGGCACCCACCGTGGCGCCGTCGCCGACCGTGAGGTTCTCCAGGATCACCGCGCCGGCTCCGACGAGCACGCCGTCGCCGAGGGTGACCCCGCCGGACACCGTGGCCGCCGGGTTGACCAGGCAGCAGCGCCCGATCCGCGCGTCGTGCCCGACCGTGACGGCGTAGTTCAGGTAGCTGAAGTCGCCCACACTTGACGTCGGTGGTGACGACCACGTTCGTCTGCACGCCGACCCCGAGCCCGAGGGTCGTGCGCGGGCCGAGCTGGGCACGCGGGTGGACCAGCGTCGGCCAGGTGAGCCCGTCGGCCGCGCCCCAGCGTTCGGCGACGGCCAGGCGCGCCGCGGGGCTGCCCATGCCGAGCACGACGTCGCCGGGGTAGGCGAGCGCCGCGGCCTCGTCGTCCGGGCCCAGCCGCTGGATCACCCCCCAGCCGCCGTCGACGGCGACCGCCAGGGCCTCGACCTCTCGGGCGTGCCCGGCGTTGCCGAGGATGCGCAGCGTGCTCATGTCACCCACTGTGTCGGGTGGTCGGACCGCCAGGTGAAGCGGTACCTCAGGTACAGCACCGACGGGACGCCGGTGCACACGACGTAGGCGACGACCGAGCCCCACACCGGCCCGGAGATCCCGATGCTGTGGGCGAGGGTGATCGACAGGGCCAGGTTGGCCAGCGCCATGCACGAAGCAGCGACCACCTGGAACCGGACCACGCCGGCGCCGTTGAGCAGCATCGACAGCGGCATCTGCACCGACACGATCGTCACCCACACCGCCAGTCCGGCCACCAGTGCGAACGGCGGGACGAACGAGTCACCGACCCACCACCGGATGAACGGCTGCGCGACCAGGGCCAGCACGATCGCGGTGGGAACGGCCGCAAGGGCACCGGCGCCGACCGAGCGGCGGAAGGTGGCCTTGGCCCAGTCGACGTCGCCGCGCGACAGCGACTCGGCGAACGCCGGCCACAGCGGCGCGAAGGCGAGGGCGGCCACCATCGTGACCAGGCTGAACAACCGGAAGGTCACCGAGTACACGGCCACCTCGTCGGGGCCGAGCACCCACGACAGCACCAGCGAGTCGGTCTCGAACGCCACCGCCACGGCGACGGTGAGCACGAGGAACAGCCCGCCAAGCCTGGTGAGCTGTCGGGTCGCCGTGAGGTCGAAGGCCTCGCGGGTGGGCCGCAGCCCCGGCTGGTCGGCGAACACCCACGCGGTCGCGGCGATGCCGAGCACCAGCGGGACGCCTCCCGCAACCGCGGCGAAGGCGGCGATCCCGCCGTCCATCGCTCGGGCGAGCAGGTAGCCGACCAGCACGAGTGGCGCGGCGGCGAACTGCCAGTAGTTGGCCGCGTGGGTGCGTTGCAGCCCCTGCAGCACGCGGGTGCCGAGGGTGCCGGGAACGGCCAGCAGGAACAGGACGCCGAAGACCCGCACGGCGACGTCGACCTCGCCGGCGAACGGCTGGTCGCCCAGGCCGAGCAGCCGCGCCCAGTCCACGAACTGGTCGACGACGAGGAAGACCACGAGCAGCACGGCGGCGACGGCGACCAGCCCGGCGAAGGCGGCGGTCACCAGGCGCCGGGCCTCGCGGGTGTCGTCGCGCCCGGTGGCGCCGCCCAGCGCGGTGACCAGCCCGCTGCCGAGCCCGAGGTCGGAGAACGGCAGCAGGGCGGCGAGCCCGGCCACCAGGGCGAAGGCACCGTACCGGGCCTGCCCGAGGGTGTCGGTGACGACCGGGACTGCGGCGAAGGCGACCACGATCGACAGGGCGCGGGCCGCGACCCCGGTGGCGAAGCCGAGCCGAAGGGCCCGACCACGCCGCGCACCGTGGTCGATGACCGGGTCGGCTGACTCGGTCATGCCGGGTGGCTCGACGCGGCCTCGAGCTGTCCGCACATGGCGCAACGCTATCGGGGGCTGTCCCCGTCAGAGAGGAGGTGACCCAGCCCGCGCCGTTCGATTTCCTCTCGCAGCGACGCCGGCATGGTCCGGCAGCGGCACTCCCGCTCGTGCTCGAGGTGCCAGGCGATCCGCTCGTCCAGGGTCGCGTGCGACCCGAGGACGTGCTGACGGTGCCAGTCCGCGTTCATGGCCGTGGTGCCTCCCTGGCCTGGATGTCGTCACCGAGCCCCTCGATGGCACTGTCCTCCGGTGTCGTGCTGCGCCGCCAGAGGAGCAGGACCGGTCCGCCGAACAGCAGCGGCCCGAGCAGCGTGTACGCCCGCCACACCCCCAGGGCGGCCACGACCTCCGGCTCGATGCTCAGCCCGCCGATCTCGACCCAGGTGGCCAGCAGTGCGGCGTCCAGGATCCCGAAGCCGAACAGGGGCAGCAGGGTGAGCGGGTAGGCCAGCAGGAACGCACCGAAGATGTCGACGGCGCTCAGCGACCCCGAGCCGACCCCGACGAACCGCAGCGCCAGGAAGAGCAGGAACGCGTCGGTCAGCACCATCGCCTGCAGGGCGACCAGTGACGGGGGGAGGCCGGTCTTGATCGTCCGCGACATCAAGGCGCGGAAGTCGACCACTGCTTGCGCCCAGACCTCGGGATCGACTGAGTCGCGGAACCGGCCGACGACCCGTCCGGCCCGCTGTCCGACGAAGTGGGCGAACCGGTCGCCGCGCGCGATCAGCACCAGGGCGACCACGATCGCCGCGGCGATCGCCAGCGCGCCGAGCGCGGCCACGACCTGCCCGGTGTCGAACCCCTGCACGCTGAGCACCACCAGCCCGACCGCGGGGGCGACGAACCGGATCACGTAGAAGGCCAGCGTGTTCAGCGTGACCCCGGCCATGCCCACGATCGGGTCCACGCCCCAGGAGCGGAACATGGACACCCGCAGCACGATGTCGCCCGGCGGCGGTGCGATCGTCCCGATCAGGTTGGCCGACAGGTCGTTCTGCAGCGACCGGCCGAGCGAGAGCTCGGGCACGAACCGGGCCAGCGGCACCGCGTTGAGCAGCTGCCGCGCGAACAGCACGAGCCCGAGAATGGCGAACTGCGCGACGCTGAGTCGTCCGAGCGACTCCCCCACCGCGGCCCAGTCGATGGCACCGACGAAGTTGACGATGAACCGGGCGGCGAGCAGCGAGGCGACGACGAGGAGCAGGCGCTTGACCCACGGCCAGCTGCGGGCCCAGCGGGACGGCGTCGGCTGGCTCTCCTCGGTCACGAGGAGTCAGCCTCCCGCACACCGACCCCGAGCGCACCCAGGCGCGCTGCTCAGACGCCCGACGGTGACCGCCGTCCACAGCGACCCGGAGACGCTGTTCTTCCTACCGCGGTAGGATCAGATCATGGCCGGCGTGACGAAGCTCAGCATCTCCCTGCCCACGGCCCTGGCCGATGCGTTGAAGGCGGAGGCGGACACCCGCGGGATCCCGCTGAGTCAGCTGGTGGCCGAGACGGTCCAGCGCCAGGCCCGGGCCACTGCATTTCGCACGGCTCTCGCCCAGGCCTACGGTCCGGTCACCGCAGCCGACCAGGCGGCCGGGCAGGCGTTGCTGGAGTCGGCCCGAACCCCCGAGCAGGTCGTCAAGGACGCGGGTCGTCGGAGCCGCAGGTCCTGATGACGCTGGTCCTGGACGCCGGCGCGCTGGTCGCCGCAGAGCGACGTCCAGGAGGGCTGATCGCCCTTCTCGACGACCTCGCCGCCGGTGGCGACGACGTCCCTGCCGTGCCCTCGACCGTGGTCGCTCAGGTGTGGCGCGGCGGCCGTGGTCGACAGGCACGTCTCGGTGCGTGGCTGGGGCTGTGCTCGATCGTCCCGCTCGACCACGCCGCTGCCCTCCGGGTCGGGCTGCTGCTGGCCGCCACCCGCACGAGCGACGTCGTCGACGCGCATGTCATCGACTCCGCCGTCGACGGAGACCTGGTGGTGACGTCTGACCCGCTCGATCTGGCCCGGCTGGCCAGCGCAGCCGAGAAGCGAGTGCGGATCATCGCCCTCTGAGCCGTCCCCCGAGCCTCACCTGATGGACGGTTCGCCGCGCCTGGCGCGGCTAACGCACCACGAGGTGAGGGTCAGGGGGTCTGGCGGGTGCGGTGGGCGACCTGGCCGGACAGCTCGTCGTCCAGCTGCTGGCGGTCGGCGTCGACCATGATCGCGGCCAGCTCGGGGGTGTGCACCGAGGCCTCCCAGCCCAGCACCTCCTTGGCCCGGCTGGCGTCGCCGATCAGGGCGTCGACCTCGGTGGGTCGCAGGTAGCGCTCGTCGAACTTGACGTACTTCTCCCACTCCAGGCCGGCCCGCTCGAAGGCGAACTGCACGAAGTCGCGCACCGAGTGGGCGGTACCGGTGGCGACCACGTAGTCGGTGGGGGTGTCGGCCTGCAGCATGCGCCACATCGCCTCGACGTACTCGGGGGCGTAGCCCCAGTCGCGGACGGCGTCGAGGTTGCCCAGGTAGATCTCCGACTGCAGGCCGGCGGCGATCCTGGCGACGGCGCGGGTGATCTTGCGGGTCACGAAGGTCTCACCGCGGCGGGGCGACTCGTGGTTGAACAGGATGCCGTTGACGGCGAACATCCCGTAGGCCTCGCGGTAGTTGCGGGTGATCCAGTAGCCGTAGACCTTGGCGGCACCGTAGGGGGAGCGGGGCCAGAACGGGGTGTCCTCGTTCTGCGGTGGCGGGGTCGCTCCGAACATCTCCGACGACGACGCCTGGTAGAAGCGCGGAGTCAGCTCGGCGTCGCGCAGCGCCTCGAGCAGGCGAATCGTGCCCAGGCCGGTGATGTCACCGGTGTACTCGGGCATGTCGAAGGAGACGCGGACGTGGGACTGCGCTCCGAGGTGGTAGACCTCGTCGGGGTTGATCTGGTGCAGCAGCCGCACCAGGCCCGAGCCGTCGGCGAGGTCTCCGTAGTGCAGGAAGAGCCGGGCCTCTGGGATTGTGCGGGTCCAGGTACAGGTGGTCGATCCGCTCGGTGTTGAACGTCGAGGCTCGGCGAATCAGGCCATGGACCTCATAGCCCTTGGAGAGCAGCAGCTCAGCAAGGTATGAGCCGTCCTGACCGGTGATCCCGGTGAGCAGTGCCTTCTTCGTCACGATTCTCCATTCGCCGTGGGTGCACTCCAATTGTCGGACCTTCGAGCCGCACTTGTCCCCCTGGTACGCTGACAGTGCATGCGAGCGTACGTCGCACCGGCGGTGACTCCCTCGAAGCCATCCTGAACAAGGTCAACTCCCGCCTCCATCCGGCGGCGTCACCAAACGCAACGCCGCTGAGAACAACGAACCATTCGTCACAGAAGTCTTGCGCCAATCGCGGTACAGCTGATGGGCACGAGTACGACCAGCCTGACGCTGCAAGCGCGTCTCGCCAGCCAGGCGTTCCAGCCACGCCACAGCCTCGGCGTCGTCATTGAAGACGTAGCCTGCACCGTGTCGCAGGAGATTCGTCCACACGGTTGTTGGTGTCGTCATCACCGGGCAACCCTCCGCCAGCGACTCCGCGATGACATGTCCGAGTTCTCTCCTTTGGTCGGAAAGAGGAACACGTCGGCCCGTTTGAAAACTGCTGCCACATCGTCAGGGCCAACCTCACCTTCGAAACTGAACCTCACATTGGACGGCAGCCCACTCATGAGTTGCTCCACAGGACTCCATGTACTTCTCGTCCTCGACCGGTCCGTAGTAGCGAGCATCCACCTCGACCATTAGCCCAGCCAGAATCCGCAGGAATCGATTTACATCCTTGACAGGGGCGATGCGAAGACACCCACAATCGGAGGGACCCATCGACCGGGGGCGACGCCTCTGAGGCAGGCGGCGTTCCTGGATCTGCTCGTGTCACGATTCGTCTAGGCGGTCGTCCTAGCCACTGGGCCACATCGGACGTCTCCTCTGCAGACGTCGTATGCCATATGAGTCTGCTCGAACGAAGCCATTGACGCAGCGGGACGCCTACGAGGGCCTTCTTCCTGACCTTGATTTCCAACGCTTCAGGCCCGCATGAACCCCGCGGAGCCAACAGAACGGGAGGGCGTGGAGCCACGGTGCGGCAGGCCACAATCGGGAGAAGTGCGAAGAAGGGGGACCACAAACTGTTGACGTACACGAGATCCGGCCGGACTCGGCGAATGTGGCGCAGAGCGCCAGCCATACCGCGCAGCGAGCCGAGATCGACGTAGAGGACCTGAGCCCCATGGATTGGCACCCAGGTGGCGGTGGCGATCTCGTAGCGTTCCGGAGAGCCCAGATCATGATCGCGGGTGACCACCCACACGTCGTGACTGCGGCTCTCGTCCTCAACAATCCGGGCGACACTTCGGATCGGCTCCACCCGCTCGGTACCCGGGGATAGTGGTCCGCAAGCACGAGTACTCGGGCCACGCGGTACTCCTTCCACTGTCACGGGCACTGAAGTCCTTCCCTCAGAGATAGCGTAGAGAGGTGACCGACACTCCCTCCGACGCCGCCCCCAGTGCTGAGACGCCCGACTTTGACTTGTTGGTCTTGGGGCTGGGGTACGTGGGCCTCCCACTCGCTGGCGCTCGCCGCCTCGGCGGGACTCTCTGTCGCTGGATACGACAACTCCCAAGCCTTGGCCGACTCGCTACGCGAAGGCCGTTCTCACATCGACGACCTCACCAACGCCGATATCGACGAGATGTTGGCGTGGGGATTCACCCCGTCGAGCGACCCGGCAGTCGTCAGCCGTGGCCCAGCCATCGCCATCTGCGTCCCTACGCCACTCACCAAGGACCGTGCGCCAGATCTTAGGGCGATCCGGGCTGCCATTGCGGAAATCTCGCCCCGGATGTCTCCAGGCACCCTGGTGGTCCTGGAGTCCACCACATACCCGGGTACCACTGAAGAAGTCGTCCTACCCGAGCTGCCATTGGCGGAAGGCGGGTGGGGGTCGACTTCTTCCTCGCGTTCTCACCGGAGCGCGTGGACCCAGGCAATGCCGTCTACGGGATCCGCAACACACCCAAAATCGTCGGCGGCATCACTCCCGCGTGTACTGAGCAGGCCGTCTCCATGTATCGGCGGTTCATCGACGAGTTCGTCATCGCCAAGGGGCCCCGCGAGGCCGAAATGGCCAAGCTCCTGGAGAACACCTACCGACACGTGAACATTGCTCTCGTCAACGAGTTGGCTCGCTTCGCCCACGAGATGGACATCGACATCTGGGATGTCATCCGATGCGCGGCCACCAAGCCGTTTGGCTTCCAGGCCTTCTACCCCGGCCCTGGTGTCGGGGGTCATTGCATCCCTATCGACCCCAACTACCTCGCGTCCCGCGTGCGGTCAATGCTCGGATCGTCCTTTCGCTTCGTCGAGCTCGCTGAGGAGATCAACGCCTCGATGCCTCAGTACGTTGTCCATCGTGTCCAGAATCAACTCGAACAGCGATGGACTCGCCTTGAGGGGTGCGCACGTGTTGCTCGTCGGAGTCGCCTACAAGCCCAACGTGCGTGACGCCAGAGAATCCCCCTCGCGCGAGATCGCTGACCGGCTCACCAAGTTGGGTGCGGTGGTCTCTGTCTTCGACCCACATGTTGCTGACTGGTCGGCGGGTTTCGCCGAACGGACAGACGATCTTGCCCTGGCCGCAGACAAGGCGGATGTTTGCGTGCTGCTTCAGATGCACTCGTCGCTGGATGTCGACCTCCTCAGCGAGCGCGCACGTCGCGTGTTCGATGCCAGAGGGCATCTAACCGGGCCTACCGTGGAGCGCCTCTAGCGTTCGTTCGGTGCCGCGGGCGACGCATTCGCTAGTCAGCGGACGGCACGAGACCCTGATAGATCGAGACAAACCCCGACAGACAGCGGCCGCTCGAATACACCTCTTCGACGGTTGATCTGGCGGCAGCTGCCATGTCGCCGCCGGCGCCTGTTAGAACAGCCTCGACGGCTTCTGACATGGCCTGAACCAATCGGTCGTCTCGGGCAACGAGGACTCCGTTGACCCCACTCCTCAGGTACTCGCGGGTCCCAGCTGTGCTAGTCGCAACCATGGGCACTCCACAAGCCATCGCTTCCAGGCCCGCCAGCCCCAACCCCTCCTCGTAGGACGTCTGGATGAAGACCGACGCCTGCTGTAAAAGGGCAATCAACTCATCAGAGGTGAGGTCGCGCCTGACGTCTACGCGGTCCTGGATACGCGCGGAATGGAGTGACGCCTGATCAGCTGAGGATAGGTCACCCCGCCCAGCGAGTATCAGACTCGGAGCATCAGGTCTACGTGCGATCAACTCCCCGTATGAGTGGAAGAGCCGAGACCAACCCTTTCTGGCTTCGCCGAGGCGACCCACCGCAACGATTGGCCCTTGGGGATTCCAAGGTCCGGAGGGACGGAACTCAGATGTGTCAATCCCCGGGGGAATCAGTGACACAGCACCTTGATTCTGCTGTACAACCCACTGACGCATGAGCTCGTTCTCAACGACCACATGGTCCACCGCACGAACTCCAGCCTCGTCGAGACGCTGAATCTTCCCCGCGAGCGCTTGTGTGAGAAGCCGCCTCGGGAAGGACATACCTCGACAACCGGGAGGCCCGCTCCCATCGCGTGGTGGTCGCCACTTGAAGGACTCGGGGACGTCGCACTTGGCCTACGACGTTCGCCCAGCATGGCGCCCCCGCCACGACCTGGACAAGGTCGCTGTACTCGAGTGATCTCGTCAGCCGATCGCGTGGGGCATAGCGCAGCGGCTCGAACTCGACCATCTCTGCACCCCAATGAGTGTGGTTGCGCGCTCCGCCGGAGTAACCCACACGTCACGAACGCCTGCTCGCCACGAACGTGGGCTCAGAATCCGTCGGCTGCACTCGTCGTCCTGCGACGTTGCGAGGTCGTGAACGTCGATCTCCAGACCACGTGCGGCAAGGCCATTCGCGAGCCACTCGGCGATCTTCGGGACACCGCCGCCGGACTCAAGACCATGCGTCACCAACGCCACCCTCATCGAGCTCACGCCACAACATCTTCCAGAATCTGCCCCGGAGGCGGTGTTGGCATGTGTGCCTCCCTCACGAGCACGCTCAGAAGCGAGATTTCCCCGCCTTGTGCCGAGTGAAGGGTCATCAAACAGGGTGTGAATATGCGCGAGAAGCTCATCGTAACGACGGAAGGTGAAGAGGTCATTCTCTGCGCTCGAAGAGGTCGGGGATGACAGGTCGATACTCGGCCAGCACTGCAGCGCCGGAACCAGCAGCCTCGAAGAGACGACAGTTCACTCCGTCGAACTCGGCTGGGTGAAGGTTGTTGAGCACCGCCACCGCTTCACGGAAATGGCGGGCCTTGTCCTCCCGCGCAATGTACGTGCCAGTGTGAGACCGAAGGGAAGGCTGATCACCAATCCACGGCGCAACCGCACCTCCATACAGCTTCAAGGGCACGCCGTCCGCCACCAGTCGGTTCACAGGATGACGCGCGAGGGATACATGTTGCCGGCCACGACGACATAGGGTCTCGTTCCCGGATCTCCAACCGGACGATGCCATCGCGGGTTGCACGCCTCAGGCAGATAGGAGACAGGCAGCCCCAGCAGGTCAGTGAGCCGAGGCACCACTGCTGGCTCCTTGATGTATATGCGGTCATATGGGGCGAGCAGGAGGAGCTGCCGGCCAAAGTTCGCAACAGCGTCGGGGTACCAGAGCACCACCTTCACGCCGCGGGCGCGCATGGCGGCAACCGTCTCAGGGCGCAACGCCTCGTCGACCGAGATCACCAAGTCGAGGGCTTGACGCTCAACGTCCTTCACTAGTGACTGCTGGAGCCGGGTGTCGAGCCGACGCCGACGCCCGCAGGGTGAGCCCAAGGCTGCTCCGACCCGACCCGCAAGTCGGCGCTGAGCGGGTCCAAGGGCGTGAACATCGACACCAAGATCTGGAAGACAGTCCAGAACGTTCTCCGCGAAGTCGTCGGGTGCAACCGGTCCCACGACCCCGACTCTCATTACGGCGTCCCTTCATCATCACGTCGTCGTCAGCCTAGGACACGCGAGATCTTGAGACCCTGAAGCCTAGCCGAAATCATGGAAGCCCAACCCCGGCGGCCGAGTCACGGACTGAGCGCCGGCGTGAGCGGACGAACACGATAGATCTTCCACCCGCCCACGGCGCTACACCCACCACGTTACCCGTGGCAGAGAAGCAGGCAACGGCTCACGAAAGAGAAGGTAGTTCCCTTCCTTGAAGGTCTCGAACTCTGGATGCCACGCCTCGTAGCACTCGATGCCGCGGCCCGTGACCTTGCCGAGGCTGTAGCCGAGGGGCAGTACCAACTGGAACACATCGCGCAGGAAGCTTCGCGCCTCGATCCACCGCCAGTTGTACTCAAACTGCACGAGGTCAATCGCGCCGGCACGCAACATTGGTTCAGCACCGCGAAGCACCCGGAGGTCATGACCTTCAGCATCGATCTTCAGACGAGAGCCGCGAAATGCCATGTAGCCGGCAATACGCAGCCACAGTCGTCAACTGCACTTCTTCCACGGCTTGAGCGCGCGAGGGGTCAGTGAAGTCCACGAGTGAGTTGGACCCCGGCGCCCTCTGGACTATGTGGAGAGCGGCTGTGCCCTCATGATCTGAAAGTGCTAGTTGTTCTGTTGTGACTCCACGCCGGTCCCCGATTGCGTTCCTTAGCCGCCTAATGCTGTAGTTCGATGGCTCGAAGCAGTACAACTCTGAGACCCTGCCCAGATCAAGCAGCGACTGTGACCACTCGCCGAAATGCGCACCCACGTCGAATACCACGGAGTTCGGCTGACTGGCGACGATCGACTGGACGATACGTTCACCATTCGATGCGAGATCGTTCGGTCCATCGAGCCTCGCTTGATTGCCGATAAAGCGAGCAACGCGGATCACGTTACGTCGACCAACGACTTTCTCGAGCGCCCGAACCGCTCCAGTTGCGACTACCCGCTTGCCCGGAGTTCTCGATCCACCGCTCCTCACCATTGTGCGGGTGGGCGACCGACAAGCTCGGCGCGGCATTCTCTGCCAGGACAGCGCCGAAACGACCAACACGTCGCTGCCGCCAGGTCAATCACTCACAGTGTCGCCCGCGGCATGGCCCGCAGATCCTGGGAGCTCCCTGGCAAGCCTCCTGACCGACACGAGGAGGATCACAAACACGCGGTGTAGGCGCATGACGAGGTGACTGCAGCCCCTGACACCCAGGGTCGGCACGAGCAGTACGAGCCCAACCACTGTGACCAGCACACCGAACCACTCGCCTCGTGCGACGAGGCCGGGTGACCCAGGCCTCGAAGGACATCTCCTACAACGAGGTTGACGATGAACAGAACGGCACCAGGCGCAAGGATGACAGATCTTGGGAACTTCGCGTACCCGGGCCCGAACGACACGGAAGTCAACCAAGGTGACAAGCACAACGGCCGATACTCCAAGCGTCGAGACGACAAGTGCGCCTCGAATCGCATGGCGAATTGTCGCCCGGACATCGTTCGCCCTCGAGCGATGTCGGGGAAAGCCACGTGCCCGAACGCTGTTGCGAGGGGCCCGAACAAGGAGACTCAACGACACTGCCACCGCGTACTGCCCCAGGGCTGCTGCTGGGACAAGGAATGCCAAGACCAGTTGGTCCACTCGCCCATTCAGTGAGTTAGGTGCAGTTGACGCCATGTTTGCAATTCCGTAGCGAAGCATTGGCATGACTTCGGAGCGGGAGAACGCCCCTCGAACGACTCCGAGGGTTCGGTATAGGCCCCAAGACGCACCCATCTGGACAAATAGGGAGGCCGTCAAGAGGGCAACGACCACTGACACATCGAGACCGGTGAGCATTGCGGCGACCACGACCAGGACGAAGTATACACTTGGGATGATCCTGACCAGGTTCCATCCTGGGATTGCCATGGCCTGCAGCGCAAATGTGGCCGGCGCGCCCAAGAAGGCAGCGAGGATTGCCACCGAGAGAAACAGATACGCCGCCAGAGTGTGGCGTTGCCACCCAAGATCACGCTAACCAAAGCAGCAGTTGCCCCGGCCGTCAGAAGTCCAAGCCCAGGAGAAGAACACCGCCAGTGCGTACGAAAGTGTCCGCGCGCCGATGATCTTTCGAGACGAAGTAGACAGTCGAGGCCGCGAGGCCAAGTTCGAAGACAACGACGACCAACCCGAACCACGCCGACGCCGCCGCGTACTGACCACGTCCGGCCGGCCCTAGCCAACGGGCGAGCAAGACACCTGTGACGGCAGCTACCAGCGTCGCTGCCAGATTGAAGCCAGTGGTTCGTCTCACAAGACGTCCATAGGTCGCCTCAATCCTCGGCCCCGGTCTCTTCCCCATCGGCGTAGGTAACTCCTCCGTGAAGCCGTCGCGGAACCATGAGCGCTGAACTACTGTCAGACTAAGGTGCTGGATGCCGTTCAGTAGGCGGCTGGCGTAGGTGGTTACCAATCCCCTGCCTACGCGGCCCACGGCCGGTCCGTGCTCACAGCCATCGTCTCCCTGACTCTTCGGCTCGGGAATTGGTGAGGAGAACGCCGGACTACATAGCTGCGCCGACCCGAAGCATGACCGGAACTCAAGGCGCGTGCCGCGGCCATGGAGCCCGGTGACGCAAGCCTTGGGTGGACGCCAGAGGGGGACACGCCATGCAGCAAATTCTCTTCGCACAGTGCCGAATGAGCGCGCGGCCCGCATCAATGGCGATCAAGTCGAGAATTCGGGGTGGACCCGAGCCACGGACGAATGTGAAGCACAGTCACAATCGACCCCTACGATGGGGCCATGCCGAGTTCGGCTGGAGACGACTATCGAAAGAGCTTGTACGACGCCTATGTCACCACGCACGCAGGCTTGGGTGTAGGTGGAGTGACGCGAGCAGATCCACGTCTTCGCGACATCCGCCCGCATCTCCCCGCCGACCGAACTCAGCGGTCCTCGACATCGGCTGCGGTCAAGGGGCTCTGGTACGTGAATTGGTTTTGGACGGAGACCGAAGGCGAGCGGGATCGACATCAGCCGAGAGCAGGTTGAGGCTGTACATGCCGCTGGGATCGCGTCGGTCACGTTGGGAGACTTCACGCTGGACTTGGACAGCCAAATTGCCGAATACTCCGGAGTTCTCGCCCTAGACCTCCTTGAACATCTGACCAAGCCAGAGGTATTCTGGACTTTCGATTGTGTTTCCGGTGACTCTTTCATTCGGCGGCGTCTTTATCGCCCGGGTCCCCAATGCCGTCAGCCCCTTCGGGGGCAACTACCGATATGGGGACTTCACTCACGAGACGTCGTTCACGGCGCGGTCCATGGCCCAGCTTGCTCGCGCGACCGGATTCGGGGACGTGACGCTTCTCCCTTCAAGTCCAGTGGTTCATGGCGTGAAATCGGAGTCCGCTCCGCCATGGCGGGCTTCGAAAGCGCCTACAAACTGTCCCTGGCTAGCCGAAACGGGGCAGCTGGGGGTCACATCGTGACTCAGAACCTGGCCATGGTCGCGCGAAAGGAGACTGTTCAGGGCCGAGCCGGCGAGCTGGCCAGCAGCGCTATGGCTGACGAAAGACGGCAGCGACTGCCCGCACACGCTGTGATTCTGGCCAGCGCATTGCTGGCTACCGGGGGCGTCCTCGAACTGCTGAGCGCGTTGAGCGAGTCGGACCACAGGGGGGTCGTGCTGCTTAAGGCAACCGCGACAGCCTGCTTCGGCGTCGCTTGCCTGTCGATTGTCGGGTCACTCAACGGGCCGAAGTGGGGCCTCCCGGTGTTTCGACTCGGCCCTTGGGCAGTCCTCTGGTTCAGCGTCGTTTTCGGCATCGCCTCTCTCGGCTGGATTGGCAACCCGGAGGGGTCGGCGCACTCATCACAAGGTCAAGCGTTGTCGCCGGACTCACCATGGCATTGGTCTCGTTGGCCGCCTGGATGTCGGCTATGTGCTCGGACTCCCTCGGCCCCTGAGCCGACTTGCGGATAGTCTGCTGGGTTTGGTAGCTGGTCACTCGACCGGTGTGATTCGAAGTGCGAACATCGGACTTTGGATGTACCTAGTCGGAACCATTGGCCGCCTCGGGCAGGTTGCACTGCTTGGCCGGCTCGGCTACGTCGGGGATCCGTCCCAGGCGGTCGCGACCGCAGCTTGGTACACACAGCTCCTAACGATCGCCTCCCTAGTGGGCTTGTGCGGTCTGGCCCCGGTTGCTCTCCAATACTTCACGTCCCGCACCGGCGCTCGCGGGGCCAAACTGCTCGGGCTCCTCGCGCTAGAGGCCACCTATGCTCTCGCAACGGGACAGAAGGAGTCGCTCATACTCACCGCGCTCGCGATTCTCGCACCCTACGGAGCCGTCCGGAGGCGCTTCTTCTGGCGGGGAGTCCGCAGACCCTCGCTGTGCTTCTCGTGATCGTCGTGCCGGTAACGACGAGCTACCGCGAAGTTGTGCGCTCAGGGAACTCCACGCTCTCGCCGGCGAGCGCCGTCGAGACCCTCCCTAGCATCCTGAGCGACGTGGCCGGGCCCCGAATGTGGGCAAACTCCATCCAGGCGTCGTCCGCGAGCCTCTTCATGCGACTTCGGCACATCGACAGTGTCGCGATCGTCTACCAGCGGACACCGTCCACCGTGCCGTATCGCTCGACTCTCGAACTCGCGATGGCGCCGGCCATCGGGCTGATCCCCCGGGCGGTTTGGCCTTCAAAGCCCGTCCTCGCAACGGGATACGACTTCGGACGGACCTACTACGGCCAATCCACGACGACCTACTCAAGTAGTGCGGTGACGCCGATGGCGGATCTGTACCGTCATGGTGGCTGGGTTGTTCTGCTGCTCGGATCACTCCTGCTGGGCAGTTGGTGCCGAGCGCTGGACCGCCTGGTGCGCATCGAGCAGATCCACGAATGGTCTTCGTTCTCCTCGCGGTCTTCCCATTGATTGTGAAGTGGGAGACGGACGCCGTGAACTACGTTGCCGCGACCATCATCGGACTGATCGGAGCCGGGCTGGCCATGAGGA
>CAVQYR010000001.1:1685000-2265288 GCA_963718235.1 uncultured Actinomycetota bacterium | reverse complement strand
CGACCACTCCGAGCGTCGTGGCGGTGCCCGGGAGCCGGGGGCGCAGCTTGGCCCCCGCCCCCCATGGCGAGGGCGCCTAGCGCGTACAGCGTCAGCACCTGGCCGGCCGGGCCGAGGAGGTCCCAGGCGAACGCGACGAAGGCGATGCCGGCCAGCACCAGGAGGGTGGCGCCGCCGGCGAGCAGCAGCGTTCCCCCTTTTTTTTGCGGCCGGTTCGGGCGGGTGCTGCGGGCGGGGTCGGGGCCCGGTCCGACGGCGCTGCCGGCCCTGCCGGGGCCCGGGCATCGCCCCTGCCGTCAGCACCGACCAGCCGTCGGACGGCAGGTCACCGGCCACGAGCCGGTCCCGCAGCCAGTCGGCGCGAGCGCTGGCCCAGCCGGCCCACGTGGTCAGGGGCTCCGCAGCTCGTCCAGCCCCGCCCGCGGGAGCCACGGGCCCCGCAGCCCGAGCAGGTCACCTGGGGTCTCCCCGGACCCCGACGCCAGGGCGGCGCGTCCCAACCTGGGGCAGGTGGCCTGGCGGGCGGGGTCGGAGGGGAGGTCGTTGCCGGGGTCGGTCCATGCCTCCAGCGTCCCACGGTAGCCGGCGCCGCCGATTCGGGTCCCCTGACGTGCGCTGATAGCCTGCGGGGGCCGTGATCGGCCGCGGACGTGGAAGAGCCCGGGTGGACCTGCCCCGGTGGCCGCGCAGCCACCGACACGGAGGAGAGTCGTGTCCCTCGATGCCGCCACCAAGCAGCAGATCATGACCGAGTACGCCACCCGCGACGGCGACACCGGCTCGCCCGAGTCCAGGTTGCGATGCTCACTCGCCGGATCTCCGACCTCACCGAGCACCTCAAGGAGCCACAAGCACGACCACCACAGCCGGCGCGGCCTGCTGCTCCTGGTCGGCCAGCGTCGTCGGCTGCTCAACTACCTGGCCAAGACCGACATCGAGCGCTATCGCCGCCTGATCGAGCGGCTCGGCCTGCGTCGCTAGCTCGATCTAAGGAGCAGGGTCCGTGCGGGAGCCGCTCCGTTGCTGCTTGACCGCGTACCTACGCGCGAACCACCAGCACCACCCAACTCCATAACCAAGCCCCCGGGGCGCACGTAGTGGGTTCCTGCGGCTCACGTCGGTCCTCGGTAGTGGCGCCCCGGGCGACCACATCTCCCGAGCGCCTCGATCGAAGACCGGCCGCTGTCCTGTCCCCTGCGTCCGGTCGCCCGGGACATCCACGAAGGAGGCCCCGTGGAGGGTCTAGACGTTCAGTACAGCGAAGCCGTGATCGACAACGGGTCGTTCGGCAGTCGCACCGTCAAGTTCGAGACCGGCCGGCTCGCCCGCCAGGCCGGCGGCTCAGCCGTCGCCTACCTCGACGACGCCACCATGATGCTGTCGGCCACCACGGCCTCCAAGCAGCCCAAGGACCAGCTCGACTTCTTCCCGCTCACCGTGGACGTCGAGGAGCGGATGTACTCATCGGCAGGATCCCCGGCTCGTTCTTCCGCCGCGAAGGCCGTCCCAGCGAGGACGCGATCCTGACCTGCCGGCTGATCGACCGACCGTTGCGTCCGTCCTTCGCCAAGGGTCTGCGCAACGAGGTCCAGGTCGTCGAGACGATCATGTCGCTCGACCCCGACCACCTCTACGACGTCGTCGCGATCAACGCGGCGTCGATGTCCACCCTGCTGGCCGGGTTGCCGTTCAGCGGCCCGATCGGTGGCGTGCGGGTGGCGCTGATCGATGGGCAGTGGGTCGCGTTCCCGACCTACTCCGAGCTCGAGCGGGCCGTCTTCGACATGGTCGTCGCCGGTCGCGTGGTCGGAGACGACGTCGCCATCATGATGGTCGAGGCCGAGGCCACCACGGAGACCGTCGCGCTGGTCGCCGGTGGCGCCCTGCGCCGACCGAAGAGATTGTGGCGGCCGGCCTGGAGGCAGCCAAGCCGTTCATCAAGTTGCTGTGCGACGCGCAGTCCGAGCTGGGCGCCGGGCCGCGAAGCCGACGGGGACTTCCCCGCTTCCTCGACTACGAGGACGACGTCCTCGCCGCGGTCGAGGCGGCGGTTTCCGCGCCGTTGGCGCAGGCGCTGACGATCGCGGGCAAGCAGGAGCGCGAGACCGAGCCTGACCCGTCAAGGCCGTGGCCGTCGAGCAGGTGTCGCCAAGTTCGAGGGCCGCGAGAAGGAGGTCTCCGCCGCCTTCCGCGCCGCTGACCAAGAAGCTCGTCCGGCAGCGGATCTTGCGCGACAAGGTGCGGATCGACGGTCGTACGCCCTCCGACATCCGGGGCCTGTCGGCCGAGGTCGACGTTATTCCGCTGGCCCACGGTTCGGCGCTGTTCGAGCGCGGTGAGACCCAGATCCTGGGCGTGACCACGCTGAACATGCTGCGCATGGAGCAGATGCTCGACACCCTCTCCCCGGAGAACCGCAAGCGCTACATGCACAACTACAACTTCCCGCCCTACTCGACCGGTGAGACCGGCCGGGTCGGTTCACCCAAGCGCCGCGAGATCGGTCATGGCGCGTTGCCGAGCGGGCGCTCATGCCCGTCCTGCCGTCGCGTGAGAGTTCCCGTATGCGATCCGTCAGGTGTCCGAGGCGCTCGGCTCCAACGGTTCGACGTCGATGGGTTCGGTCTGCGCCTCCACCATGTCGTTGCTGACGCCGGTGTGCCGTTGAAGGCACCGGTCGCCGGCATCGCCATGGGCCTGGTGAGCGACGAGGTCGACGGCAAGACCGAGTACGTCGCCTTGACCGACATCCTCGGCGCCGAGGACGCCTTTGGCGACATGGACTTCAAGGTCGCCGGCACCAAGGACTTCATCACGGCGCTGCAGCTCGACACCAAGCTCGACGGCATCCCGGCGTCGGTGCTCGGTGCCGCACTCACCCAGGCACGCGGCGCGCGCCTGACATCCTGGAGGTCATGGCCGAGGCGATCGACGGTCCCGACGAGATGGCGCCGAACGCGCCGCGGGTGATCACCGTCAAGATGCCGATCGACAAGATCGGTGAGGTCATCGGCCCGAAGGGCAAGATGATCAACTCGATCCAGGACGACACCGGCGCCGACATCACGATCGAGGACGACGGCACGATCTACATCGGGGCGGTCGACGGCCCCTCCGCCGAGGCTGCGCGGGCGACGATCAACTCGATCGCCAACCCGACGATGCCTGAGATCGGCGAGCGGTACCTGGGCACGGTCGTCAAGACCACCACCTTCGGGGCGTTCATCTCGCTGATCCCGGGAAGGACGGGCTGTTGCACATCTCTGAGGTGAAGAAGCTGGCCGGCAAGCCACGCATCGAGAGCGTCGAAGACGTGCTGAAGGTCGGCGAGAAGGTCCGCGTCGCCATCAAGGAGATCGACGACCGGGGCAAGCTCTCGCTGGTGCCCGCGCACGACGAGGCCCAAGCGGCAGGGCCGACGACTGACGCCTAACCATGGCCGCCGGCGACCCGCCACGGAGCAGCGACCCGGCGCACCCGGACTTTGCACCGGGGCCGTGACGGCAGTGTGGTCAAGCGGACGGTCCTGCCAGGCGGGCTTCGGGTCTCCACCGAGTCCGTGCCCACCGTCGATCGGTCGCCTTCGGGATGTGGGTCGGGGTGGGCTCGCGCGACGAGTCACCCGTCGCAGGCCGGCGCCTCCCACTTCTCGAGCACGTGCTCTTCAAAGGGACCAGGCGGAGCCGCGATGGACATCTCGTCGGCGGTCGACCGGCGAGGCGGCGAGATCAACGCGTTCACCGCCAAGAGTTCACCTGCTACTACGCGCATGCTCGACGCCGACCTGCCGGTCGCGGTGGATGTCGTCTCGGACCTGGTGCTCTCGTCGATCATCACCGGACCCGACTTCGAGTCCGAGCGCGGCGTGATTCTTCGAAGAGATCGCGATGCACGACGACGATCCCAGCGACGTCGTGCACGAGGCGTTTGCCGCACCGTCTTCGGAGCCACCCCGCTGGGCGACCCATCCTCGGGACCGCGGACTCCATCAACGCGCTGACGCGTGACTCGGTGCGCCGCTACTACCGCAAGTGGTACCGCCCCGAGCACATCGTGGTCTCGGCCGCCGGCAACCTCGACCACGCCACGGTCGTGCGGCTGGTGCGCCGGGCGTTCAGCCAAGCCGGGGACGACCTGGGGCGGCTCCGGCGCCGCTTCGGTCGGGCGCCCGCAAGGGTGTTCCTGGGTGCCGGTTGCCGTGCTGCCGCGCCCCACCGAGCAGGTCAACCTGGTGCTTGGCATGCCGGGGGTCAACCGGACCGACGACCGACGCTTCGCGCTCGGTGTCCTCAACGCGCTCTCGGCGGAGGGATGTCCAGCCGGCTCTTCCAGGAGGTTCGCGAGAAGCGCGGGCTGGCCTACTCCGTCTACTCGTACACTCCCAGTACTCCGACGCTGGGCTGTTCGCCGTGACGGCGGGGTGTCTGCCGCAGAAGGTCGACGACGTCCTCGAGCTGTGTCAGGTGGAGCTGCGCGGGTGCGCGAGCGGGGCATCACCGAGGACGAGCTGAGCGCGGCGTCGGGCAGGTCTGTGGCTCCCTCGTGCTCGGCATGGAGGACACCGGTTCGCGGATGTTCCGGATCGGCAAGAGCGAGCTGGTGTTCGGTGAGCTGCTGACCGTCGACGAGATCCTGGGCGCGTTCGAGCCGTCACGCTCGACGACGTGCGGGCAGTCGCCGAAGCCGTTCTCGGCGCTAAGCCGACCTTGGCCGTCATCGGCCCCTTCGATACCGACCGGGATTCGCCGCTTGGGGCCGCGCTTGGCGGCGCTGCGGGTCGCGGTCCTGGGGGCGGGGGGACGCATGGGCGGCGGTCTGCGGCGTTGTCGCGAGGCCGACGGCTCGAGCTCGTCGCGTCGCTCGACGTGGGTCGATCGCGATGCCGTGGCGGCCGGCGCCGAGGTCATCGTCGACTTCACCACCCCGGGACGGCCCCGCTCTCGTGCGCGAGGCGGTCTCCCGGGCCTGCACGCCGTCGTTGGAACGAGCGGGTTCGACGAGGCCCGGCTGGACCAGGTCCGGACATGCCTGGCTCAGCGTGCGCCGTAGGTGTGGTTGTGGCCCCCAACTTCGCGCTCGGGGCGGTGCTGCTGATGCGGTTCGCCCGCCAGGCGGCCCGCATTTCGAGTCCGTCGAGGTCATCGAGCTGCACCACCCGGAAAGGTCGACGCACCGTCCGGCACGGCGGCCACACCGCCGACGGAATTGCTGCGGCGCGCCGGGCGCGGGCTTCCGCCGGTCCCGATGCCACGGCACACTGCCGGGCGCCGGGGCGCGTCGGTCGACGGCATCCCGGTCCACTCGGTGCGGCTGCGTGGGCTCGTGGCCCACGAGGAGGTCCTGCTCGGCAACGCCGGCGAGGCCCTGACCATCCGCCACGACTCTTTCGACCGCGCGTCGTTCATGCCGGGGGTGCTGCTCGCGGTGCGGGCGGTGCCGTCCGTCCCGGGCTGACGGTCGGACTGGAACCGCTCCTCCAGCTCGGCTGACCCCGTGACCGCCCGCCGCGTCGTCTTCGTCCTGCTGCTGGCCACCGCGGTGTACCTGCTGCTGCTCGGCCAACGCGCCTGGCTGCTGCTCACCTCCGGTGAGCCTCGGGTGTCGGGCTCGGGGTCGGCGTCTTGCTGGTCCCCGTCGTGGGCACGGTGCTGGTGGTCAAGGAGGTGCAGTTCGGTCTCGCCACGCAGCGCCTTGCTCGTCGGCTCGGCGCCGAGGGCGGGCTGCCGGTCGACGACCTGCCGCGCAGGGCCAGCGGTCGGGTCGACCGGGCGGCTGCCGACCAGGCGTTCGAGCGCTGCCGGGTCGACGTCGAGGCGCACCCGGACGACTGGGGCTCGTGGTACCGCCTCGGCGTCGCGTACGACGATGCCGGCGACCGCGTCGGGCCCGCTCGTCGATGCGCCAGGCGATCGCTCTGGAGCAGGCGCAGTCCGGCAGCTGACCGTGCCCAGGCTCGGTGCCGTCAGCCGGCGACGGCGCGAAGCCCCGCGGCCACAGCAGCAGCGCCCACGACCACCACCAGGAACGGTGCTCGCAGCAGCAGGGCGACGACAGCGAAGGCGAGACCGGCCGCTCGGGCGTCGAGGACCAGGGTGGTGCCGGAGACGAAGACCTGGACGGCGGTGAGCGCAGCCAGCAGCGCGACCGGGACCAAGGTGGCGATCCGACGCACCCGGGGACGGTCCAGCGTCTGCTGGGAGACCGAGAGCCCGAGCAGCTTCAACAGGTACGCGCCCAGCGAGGTGGCCAGGACCGCGGGCCACATCAGCCGCTCCCCGCCGGTGCGCGGTCCGGGTCTCCTCGGCGCGGCGCCGGCCAGGCGACGACGACCGCTACGGCAGCGGCCAGCAGCACCGGGACGCCCGGGGGGAGGAGTGGGGTCAGCGCGAGCGCCACGGCGGCGCCGAGGGCGGCGGTGACCCGGGCGTTGCGTTCGCCCAGCCGGGGCCACAGCAGGGCCAGGAAGGCGGCCCCGACCGCGGCGTCGAGCCCGAACGTCTGCGGGTCCCCGATCGCCTCGGCGCCGAGCGCGCCCAGGGCGGTGGCGGTGTTCCAGCACACGAAGACCGCCACTCCCGTCGACCAGAAGCCCAACCGCGCAGCGCGGGGACCGGGCTGGCTGATCGTCATGGCGGTGGACTCGTCGATGACGAGGTGTGCAGCGAGCAGCCGACGGGCGCCATGGACCTGCAGGAGAGGTGCCAGTGACAGCCCGTAGAGCGAGTTGCGGACTCCGAGGAACAGGGCTGCGAGCACACCGGCCAACGCGGAGCCGCCCGCTCCGATCACCCCGACGAGTGCGAACTGGCTGGCCCCGGTGAAGGTCAGGCTCGACAGGGCCATCGTCTGGCCGAGGCTGAACCCCGAGGTGACGGCGAGCGCCCCGAACGACAACCCGTAGGTGCCGACCGCGACGCCGATGCTGGTCGCGTCGACGAGGATCCGCCGGTGCTCCTGCCGCCGAGCCGATGCCTCGTCGGTCACGCAGGGTCCTGGCGCACGTCGGTGGCGAACCTCAGCTCGCGCACGACGTGACCGTCGAGCTCGACCGTCCGGTGCGCACCGTCGGGCGCCCATCCGGAGTCGACGAGCCAGGTGCGTGCGTCGTCGTCGGACGCCGGGACCCACGTCACGAGCGTGGGCACGCCGCCCGCGCGGACGAGATCGACCACGGCTGCCATCATCCGGGAGCCGTGGCCGCTTCCTCGGTGCTCCGGGTCGACCACCAGGAGGGCCAGCTCGTCGGCCAGCGACTCGTCGGAGTCGTCCGCGGCCACGGTCTCGGACAAGTCCGGGTCGTCGGCGGGGGTGGTCGCCGCGCCCCCGACCACGGTGTCGCCGTCCAGCGCGACGAGCAGCCGGTGGCGTGGGGTGGGCGGAAGCAGCACCGCGCGCTCCCAGCTGCGCCGCATCGCGTCCGGGTCGAGGTCCTCGACGTCGGGGACGGCCCAGAGACCGGTCGGCAGCGACTGCCAGGTCCGTCGCTGCACCTCGACGAGGGCCGACACGTCGACCAGCCGCCCGCGCCGCACGCTCAAGTCAGCCATGGCCGCATCCTCTCAACCGCCCACAGGTGCGGGGCTAGGGTGACCCGCCATGCGGGTCGTCGTCGTCGGAACCGGGGCCATGGGCCTGGCCGCGGCCCGCGTGCTCGCCGAGCGAGGTCACGACGTCGTGGCCGTCGACCAGTTCGGGGTGGGCAACCGGCTGGCATCGTCGTCCGGGGCGACCCGGGTCTGGCGGCTGGCCGATCCCGACCGGTCGATCGTGCGGCTGTCACAGCGCGGCGTCGGCCTGTGGCGTGACCTCGAGCGGCGATCCGGCCGCACGGTGCTGCTCGAGCCCGGTCTGCTGTGGCGCGGTGGGCACGCACCGGAGGTGCACACCGCGCTGACCGCGGAGGGAGAACCAGCCGAGGTCGTCGGGCTCGCCGAGCAGCAGCGGCTCTTCCCCGAGCTGCGGCCCGACGCCGACCACCCGGTCACCTGGACGCCGCGGGCCGGCGTCCTGCTCGCCGCCGAGTCGCTGGCCATGCAGGCCGAGCTCTTGGTGCGGGCCGGGGGGATGCTCGTGGCCGGCGAGCGGATCCAGTCTGTGCGGCCCCTGCCCGGTGGGGGTGTCCAGGTCGTGGGCGGCCGGGCCACCTACGCCGCCGACGTCGCGGTCGTCGCGGCCGGACCCTGGGCCTCGGACTTCATGGGTCCGCTGGGGGTCGATCTTGCGCTCGAGCCGGTCCTCGAGCAGGTCGGCTACGTGCATGGACCGGAAGGGCCACCGCATCGTCCGTGCGTCGTCCAGGACGCGGCGTCCCCCAGCGCGCACCCGCTGTACGCGATGCCCAGCCCGGGCAGCGGGTACAAGGTCGGTCTCGACCGTCCACTGCGCGACTGGAGTGCCGCCGACCTCGAGCGGGCGCCGGTCGCCGAGCGCGAACGGGCGATCGAGGAGCTGGTGCGCACGGTCTTCCCTGGCCTGGAGCCACGCCTCACCCGCTCGGAGGTCTGCAGCTGGACGGGCTCACCGGACGATCGGTTCGTCCTCGACCGGGTCGGCGACGTCGTGATCGGTGCTGGCGACGCGGGTGTCGCGTTCAAGCACAGCCCACTGATCGGGGAGATCCTGGCCGACCTGGTCACCGGTGTCCGGCTCGACGCCGACGCCCAGCAGTTCACCCTCGCCCGGTTCGGCTGACCGTCGGCCGCCGTCGCTAGGGTGAGGACGTCCCTTCGAAGCGACCTGTAGGAGCTGTGCCGTGCCCGACGAGGCGATGCCGATCGAGTTCCGCAGCGACGTCACCGTCGAGCTCGTGCGAGCGTCGGCGCAGGACGCCGATGTGCTCTTCGCGGCGCGTGTTTCCACCCAGGGCGAGCAGTCGCTCGACGACGTCGGCGCAGACGCCAGCCGCTCCCAGGGGCTGATCAACTACCTGATGCGGGACCGGCACGGCTCGCCCTTCGAGCACAACTCGATGACGTTCTACGTGCAGGCGCCGATCTTCGTCTTCCGCGAGTTCATGCGACACAGGGTGGCCAGTTACAATGAGGAGTCAGGCCGTTACCGTGAGTTAAGGCCGGTGTTCTACGTCCCCGGCCCCGAACGCTTGCTGGTGCAAGAGGGCAAGCCGGGTCACTACGTGTTCGTCGAGGGCAGCGACGAGCAGCACGCCACGGTCGACCGGGAGACGCGGCGTGCCTGCACCGAGGCATACCGGGCTTACCAGGCCATGCTCGATGCCGGCGTCGCCCGCGAGGTTGCCCGCGGTGTGCTCCCAGTGGCGACGTACTCGTCGATGTACGTGACGATGAACGCACGGTCGTTGATGAACTTCCTGTCGCTGCGCACCAAACGCGAAGACTCTCGGTTCCCCTCCTACCCCCAGCGGGAGATCGAGATGGTGGCCGAGAAGATGGAAGCGGTGTGGGCTGAGCTCATGCCGCTGACCTACGCCGCCTTCGACTCCGGCGGTCGCGTCGCACCTTGACCTGCTGCCCCCTTGGGTGGCGAAGGCGTGACCTCGCCTGCGGGGGATAGCCTGACGACCATGACGCGCACCGCCATGGAGCCCTTCGGTCGGGTGGTGACGGCCATGGTCACTCCCATGCACCCGGACCTGTCCATCGACCTCGACGGGGCTCAGCGGCTGGCGGTGCACCTGGTCGACGCCGGCAACGACGCCCTGGTCGTCAACGGCACCACGGGGGAGTCGGCAACGACCACCGACCACGAGCAAGAGCTGCTCGTCCGAGCCGTGGTCGAAGCGGTGGGTGACCGGGCGCTGGTGATCGGCGGCGCATCCAGCAACGACACCGTGCATGCGGTCGAACGCGCCCGGATCGCCTACAAGGCCGGGGCCCACGGGCTGCTCGTCGTCACGCCCTACTACAACCGGCCACAGCAGGCGGGGGTCCAGGCGCACCTCGCATCCGTCGCGGAGGCTACGCCGCTGCCGGTCATGCTCTACGACATCCCCGGTCGCACCGGTGTCGCGATCGAGGTCGAGACCGTCGTCCGACTGTCGCAGTCGCACCGCCAGATCGTCGCGGTCAAGGACGCCAAGGCCGACTTCGAGTCCGCGTCCTGGGCGATCGCCCGCACCGACCTGGCCTGGTACTCCGGCGACGACGGACTCACCCTGCCGTTCCTGAGCATCGGGGCTGTGGGTGTGGTCAGCGTCGTGTCCCATGTCGCCACGCGGCCGCTGGTCGCCATGGTCGAGGCGTTCCGGGCCGGTCGGGTCGACGAGGCGTCGGAGATCCACCGTCGGCTGATGCCCGTGTTCTCGGGCATGTTCTCCATCCCCGGTGTCGTGAGCACCAAAGCCGCCCTGGCCCAGCTCGGGTTGCCGTCCGGTCCGGTACGTCCGCCCATGGTCGACGCCACCGAGGTCGAGCTCGCCCAGCTCGTCATCGACCTGGCCGACGGTCAGATCGAAGGGTTCCGCGCGTGAGCCATCCGCACCCCGAGCTCGAAGGTCCGCCTCCACTCGCCGCCGGTGCGCTGCGCGTCGTGCCTCTCGGGGGGCTGGGCGAGATCGGTCGCAACATGACGGTCTTCGAGCTCGGGCTCGACGGGTCGGCCACTGACGGTCATCCGCTGCTCATCGTCGACGTCGGGGTTCTCTTTCCTGAGGACCACCAGCCCGGAGTCGACCTGATCCTTCCCGACTTCGACTACCTGCGAGGTCGCCTCGACGACGTCGTCGCCATCGTGCTGACCCACGGCCACGAGGACCACATCGGGGGTCTCCCCTTCCTCCTGCGGGAGCGGGAGGACATCCCCGTCTACGGGTCGAAGCTGACGCTGGCGCTGGTCGCCGCGAAGCTGCGTGAGCACCGGCTGAAACCACCGCTCATCGAGGTGGCGGCCGACGAGCGGGTCACCGCCGGTCCCTACGGCCTGGAGTTCGTCGCGGTCAACCACTCGATCCCCGACGCACTGGCCGTGGCCATCCGCACCCCGACCGGCCAGCTCGTGGTGCACACCGGTGACTTCAAGATGGACCAGCTGCCGCTCGACCGCCGCCTCACCGACCTGAGGGCGTTCGCCCGGCTCGGCGAAGAGGGCGTCGACCTGTTCCTCACCGACTCCACCAACGCCGAGGTGCCGGGGTTCGTCGCACCGGAGAAGGACATCCTCCCGGTGCTCGACGCGGTGTTCCACCGCGCGCCACGACGCATCATCGTCGCGTCGTTCGCCTCGCACATGCACCGGGTCCAGCAGATCCTCGACACAGCACTCAAACACCGACGCAAGGTGGCCTTCGTCGGTCGCTCGATGGTGCGCAACATGGGGATCGCCCGAGACCTGGGGTACATCGCGATCCCGCCCGGACTCGTCGTCGACCTCCGTGAGATCGAGGAGCTGCCCGACGACGAGGTGGTGCTGATCAGCACCGGGTCCCAGGGCGAGCCCATGGCTGCGCTGTCCCGGATGGCCAACCGGGACCACGCGATCCGGATCGGTCAGGGCGACACCGTGGTGCTCGCCTCGTCACTGATTCCCGGCAACGAGAGTGCGGTCTACCGGGTGATCAACGGGTTGTCCCGGTGGGGCGCCGACGTCGTCCACAAGGGCAACGCCCGGGTCCACGTGTCCGGTCATGCTGCCGCCGGTGAGCTGCTGTACCTCTACAACATCGTCAAGCCGCGCAACGTGATGCCCGTGCACGGAGAGATCAGGCATCTGCACGCGAACGCCGAGCTGGCCGTCGCCACGGGTGTGCCGCGCGAGCACGTCGTCATCGCCGAGGACGGCGTGGTGGTCGACCTGGTCGAAGGCGACGCCCGCATCGTGGGTGCGGTCCCGTGCGGCTACGTCTACGTCGACGGCTCGGGCGTCGGTGACGTCACTGAGGCATCCCTGAAGGACCGACGCATCCTCGGCAGCGAGGGGTTCATCTCCGTGCTCGTCGTCGTCGACTCCACCACGGGCAAGGTGGTCGGTGGGCCGGAGATCCACGCCCGCGGGTTCACCGAGGACGAGACGGTCTTCGACGACCTGGCACCGCGCATCGTCGCGCGGGTCGAGGAGGCCGGGCGCGACGGGATCGGCGACTCCCACCAGATGCAGCAGATCGTGCGCCGAACCGTCGGCAAGTGGGTCAGCGACACCCATCGTCGTCGCCCGATGATCCTGCCGGTCGTGATCGAGGTCTGAGGAGGCGCCGTGCGGGTACTCGTGTCCGCCGACATGGAGGGCGTGTCCGGGGTCGTCCACCCCGACGACGTCGAACCCGGCACCCCGTCCTACGCGGAGTTCCGACACGTCATGACGGCCGACGTGAATGCCGCAGTGGCCGGGCTCTTCGACGCCGGGGCGTCACAGGTGGTCGTCAACGACGCGCACTACACGATGCGCAACCTGGTCGTGCCCGAGCTCGACCCCCGGGTCAGCTACATCCGGGGCAGCCAGAAGCCGCTCGGGATGATCGAGGGTCTGCTCGCCGTCGACGGGACACCAGCGGTCGATGCTCTGGCCTTCGTGGGCTACCACGCCGGCGCCGGACAGCCGGGGGTCCTGGCGCACTGCCACCTCGGCAGCTCGATCACCGGGGTGCGCTTCGGTGGTGAGGTGATGAGCGAGGGCCGGATGAACGCCGCTGTCGCCGCGGAGTTCGGTGTGCCCCTGGTGCTGGTCACGGGGGACGATGTCACGTGCGGCGAGGCCGACGGCTACGCACCGGGCGCCGCGACCGCCCAGGTGAAGCGGGCCATCTCGCGCTACACCGCTGAGGTCGAGCCACTCGGCGTGGCCGCCACTCGGATCCGCGAAGCGGCCACGCGCGGCCTGTCCGCGCCCCCCGCCCCCGCCCGGGTGAGGGCCCCGTTCCTGATCGAGGTCGACCTCGACGCGGCCCACCTGGCCGTGGCCGCAGCGCGTGTTCCCGGCGTCACCCGGGTCGACCATCTGCGGGTGGATGTCGCGGCGTCCACGATGCTGGAGGCCTACCAGGCGTTCCGGCTGGTCGCGCTGGTCGTTGCCACCGCGACCGTGGGCGACTGGGGCTGACCGAAGATCAACTTCGCGGCGGTAACATCCGGGCCACAATTCCCCCGATCGGGGGATCGGTTGTCTAAGGTGCAAGCGACTCAGACCACGAGAGGGGCACCGGTGCGCACACGGAGAATGACCTGGGCAGCAACCGGGGTGGTGGCCGCGCTGGCCCTGGCTGCCTGCGGCGGTGGCGGTGGCGGCGGCGGTGGGGGCGGAGGTGGGGGCGGAAGCAGCGACGCCGTGCTGGACATCGGCACGAACAGCTCGATCGACTCGATCAACCCCTTCGTGGCCTTCAGCCAGCTGTCCTACGCCACCTTCGAGAACACCTACCCCTACCTGGTGCAGTACGACCCGGAGCTCGCCTTCGAGGGTTACCTCGCCGACAGCTGGGAGACCACCAACGCGGGCAAGACCTGGGCGTTCACCCTGCACGAGGGCGCGGTTTGGTCCGACGGCGAGCCGCTGGACTCCGAGGACGTCAAGTGGACCCTCGACACGATGATCGCCGGCCGGTCCGGTGGTGCGGTCAACACCTCGGGGCTGATCACCAACCTGAAGTCCGTCGAGGCCCCCGACCCCACCACCGTCGAGCTGACCTACTCCAAGCCGACGGCACCGGTGCTCGGCAACATGCAGCAGCTGCCGATCCTGCCCCCGCAGGTCTGGGAGAAGTACGCGACCGGTGACGACCTGAAGGGGCTGAAGACCGCTGACCTGAAGATCCCCGACGACATGGTCTCCGGTGGTCCCTTCGAGGTCGTGAAGTACGAGAAGAAGACCTTCATCGGCCTTCAGGCCAACGACTCGTTCTGGCTGGACGACGCCAAGCCCAAGATCGCCGGGTACGGGCTCACCCAGTTCAAGGACAACGACGCCATGGTGGCGGCGCTGCAGAGCGGTGAGGTCGACCTGATCGAGTCACTCCCGGCCAGCTTCGTTGACCCTGTGAAGCAGGACGGCTTCACCGTCGACGCCAACGAGAGCGTCTTCTGGTACGACTTCATCTTCAACTCAAACCCGAAGAAGCCCGAGAACCGGGAGCTGCTCGACCCCAAGGTGCGTGAGGCCTTCGAGTACGGGTTCAACCGCCAGGAGATGATCGACAAGGTGTGGTTGGGAACTGCACAGCCCGGTGCCTCGATCGTGCCTCCGGTGACGAGCTCGCCGGAGACCCCCTGGTCGGACCCGAGCGTCCAGCCCCTGCCCTACGACCCCGCCAAGGCGAACCAGATCCTTGACGACCTCGGCTACAAGAAGGGGTCCGACGGGATCCGTACCGTCCCCGGCACGGGCGACAAGATGAGCTACGAGATCATCTTCCCGGAGCTGGACGACACGACCCGGATCTTCGAGCTGCTCGAGCGGTGGATGACCGACATCGGCGTCGAGCTGAAGCTGAAGCAGCTGGACAGCTCGGCGGCCTTCGATGCGATCGGCGCCCCCGACTACCAGTACCTCGACTTCGACCTGGCGTTCTGGAACTGGGTCCCGCTGATCGACCCCGACTTCATCCTGTCGGTGCTGACCTGCGACCAGTACGGCGGCTGGAGCGACACCGGCTACTGCAACCCCGCGTACGACAAGATGTACGTCAAGCAGGCCGGCCAGGTCGACCCGCAGGAGCGGTTGGCGACGGTCTACGCCATGCAGCAGATGGCCTACAACGACCGCCCGTACATCGTGGTGGCCTACATCGACTGGGTCAGCGCGAGCAGCCCCGACTGGTCCGGCTTCGACGACGGGCCGCAGGGCCCGTACAACGCGCTGTCGATCCGGGCGATGACCCAGGTCGAGAAGACCAGCTGAGCTGCCTTGAGGGACCGAACCGGCCAGGTCGGTCCCTCAAGGCACGGTCAGCCGTAGTCCGAGACGAGGTGTGATGCGTCGGGTCGAGTGGGTCATCAAGCGCCTGGCCGGCGCTGTGCTGACCTTGTTCTTCGTCCTGACGTTCAACTTTGTCCTTTTCCGCATGCTGCCCGGGGATGCCGTCGCCAACCTGGCCCGCAGTCCCAAGCTCAGCGTCGACGCCAAGGCCGAGATCGCCGCCCAGTTCGGGCTGGACAAGCCGATGTGGCAGCAGTACCTGATCTACCTGCGCGAGCTCGCCCAGGGCAACCTCGGGGTGTCGTGGGGGACCCAGCAGCCCGTCCTCAACGAGCTGCGCGACGCGCTGTTGAACACCCTCCCCCTGGTGCTGACCGGAACCCTGGTGGCGATCTTCTTCGGCATCCTCAGTGGGCTCTTCTCGGCCTGGCGGCGCGGCACCAAGTCGGAGAAGGCCAACAACCTGGTCGCCATGGCCTTCTACTCCATGCCCTCGCAGTGGCTCGGCCTGATGCTGATCTTCATCTTCTCGATCACTCTCGGGTGGCTGCCGTCCGGCGGTGACGGCTCCGACGGGAACTTCTTGTCGGGGGGCAGCTTCCTGGACACCGAGACCACCGGTGAGTCGATCCTCGACTACCTGATCCACATGCTCCTTCCCGCCGCGACGCTGGCGCTGATCCTGTACGGGGAGTACACGTTGGTGGTCCGTTCGTCGTTGCTGGAGACGATGGGGGAGGACTACGTGATGACGGCGAAGGCCAAGGGGCTGCCGCGCAAGCGGATCCTCTTCCACCACGCCATGCGCAACGCCCTGCTGCCGACCACGACCCTGGTGGCCCTGTCGCTGGGTTTCATCGCGGGTGGCTCGATCCTGATCGAGACGGTGTTCTCGTGGCCGGGGATCGGCCTGCTGACGTACGAGTCGCTGCTCGAGCGCGACTACCCCATGCTGCAGGGCGCCTTCCTGACCCTGGCGCTGTCAGTCATCTTCTTCAACCTGATCGCCGACCTGGTCTACTTCCGACTCGACCCGAGGATCAGCGAGTGACCCAGATCGTCCTGAGTCCCGACACCGAGGCCGCGGCCTCGGAGACTCCCAAGCGCCGGCCCTGGCACGCCGTGACCGAGGCCATCCGCGGCAACACCTCGGCCATGGTGGGCTTCTTCGTGATGGCGACGGTCGTCGTCGTCGCGGTGATCGGCCCGATCCTGCTGTCCGGTGACCCTCGGCTGCCGGCGGGAGAGCGGTTCGAGCCACCCTCGGCCAGCCACCCGTTCGGAACTGATGACGTCGGCGCCGACATGTTCACCCTCGTGGTGCACGCCCTTCGGGTCTCGCTGATCATCGGCTTCGCCGTCGCTCTGGTCGCGGTGGGGATCGGTGTGCTGTTCGGCATCGTCGCCGGCTACTTCGGTGGACGGGCGGACACCTTCATCGCCCGCCTCGTCGACTTCTTCCTGGTCATTCCCGACATCGCGCTCGTTCTGGTCATCATCGCCCTGTTCCCGCCGCCGGCCCTGTGGAAGATGATCCTCGTCCTGTCGATCCTGCTCTGGACCTGGACCGCTCGGGTGATCCGGGCCCAGACCAAGAGCGTGCGGGAGCGCGTCTACGTCAGGCGCTCCGTCGCGCTCGGCGGCAGCCATCGGTGGACGATCACCCGGCACGTGCTGCCGCAGCTGGGACCACTCATCGTCGTCAACATCGTCCTCACGGTCGCCGTGGCCATCTTCTTCGAGACGGCGCTTGCCTTCCTCGGCCTGGGCGACCCGTCCGCGCTGTCCCTGGGGCGGCTGATCGAGAACGCCTCCACCCGAGGGGCGGTCAGCAACCAGGCGTGGTGGGCCATCGTCATCCCCGGCGCGGTGGTGGCGGCGATCATCATGTCGCTCACCCTGATGGGCACGGCCGTCGAGGACTCGCTCAACCCGCGCCTGCGAGTGTCGCACCTCACCCGGCGGGCTTTCATGATGGTCCCCCAGAGGCGTGCGGCCCACGAGGCTCCGGGTGCGGACACCGTGGTGAAGAAGTGAGTACGCCGCTGCTGGCCGTCGAGGATCTCAACGTCTCGTTCAACGTGCGTACCGGTGAGCCCGTTCACGCCGTCCGCGACGTGTCGTTCACCCTCGAGGCGGGGGAGCGGATGGGGCTGGTCGGAGAGTCCGGCTGTGGCAAGTCGACGACGCTCTACGCCCTGATGGGTCTGCTGCCCCCCAACGCGATGGTGAGCGGACGGGTGCTCGTCAACGGGGTCGACGTCCTGGCCGACGGGGAGACCTCGGTCGAGCAGTACCGCTGGACCGACATCGCCATGGTGTTCCAGGGGGCGATGAACGCCTTCAACCCGGTCAAGACCATCGGCTGGCAGATCGCCGAGCCGATGGAGGTGCACGGCACGGCCACGGGCAAGGCGGCCATGGCGCGGGTGCGTGAGCTGCTCGAGCTGGTCGGCATCTCCGGTGACCGGGCTGAGCGCTACCCGTTCGAGTTCTCCGGCGGGATGCGCCAGCGGGCCGCCTTGGCCATGGCCCTGGCCTGCGACCCGAAGATCCTGCTGGCCGACGAGCCGACCACCGCTTTGGACGTCATGGTGCAGGCGCAGATCCTGGAGCTGCTCGAGCACCTCACCGACGAGCTCGGGCTGACCATGATCCTGGTCACTCACGACCTGCCCATGGTCACCGAGACGTGCAGGCGGGCGGCGATCATGTACGCCGGCGAGATCGTCGAGGTCGGTCCCACGTCGACGCTGTACCGCGACCCTCGCCACGTCTACACCCGGATGCTCTTCGGGGCCATGCCGGACATCGACGAGGACCGCTCGGTGATCTCCATCCCTGGAACGCCTCCTCGGCTCGACCGGGTCATCGTGGGGTGCGCCTATGCCGACCGGTGCGACCAGACCATGGACGTCTGTCGGGTCGAGGCACCCCGGCAGGCATCGGTCGGTCCGGGCCACCAGGCCTGGTGCCACCTCAACGACCGCGACCGGGTCGCCCAGGCGGCGCAGACGGGGGCGGTCCGATGACCGACACCCCGCTCCTGTCCGTCGACGACCTGGTCACCACCTTCGTCGTCCCGCGCGGGCTGTTCGCGACCCTGCGCAAGGTGCCGGCCACCGAGATCAGGGCGGTCGACGGCGTGTCGTTCACCGTGCGGTCCGGTGAGCTGCTCGCGCTCGTCGGTGAGTCCGGCAGCGGCAAGACCACCACGGCGCAGTCGCTGCTCCACCTGATCCCGAGCACGGGCGGCACCGTCTTGTTCAAGGGCGATGACATCTCCCACCTCAAGGCGGGGCAGCTGGCCACTCTCCGGCGCCAGATGCAGGTCATCTACCAAGACCCCTACGAGTCGCTCGACCCACGTTTTCGCGTCCGGGACATCGTCGCCGAACCGCTGGTGATCCACGGGATCGGCGCGAAAGGCAACGAGCGGGAGGAGATCGTGCGCGTGGCCCTGGAGCAGGTGGGCCTCACGCCACCCGACCTGTTCCTCGACCGTTTCCCGCACGAGCTGTCCGGGGGCCAGCGGCAGAGGGTGGCGATCGCCACCGCCCTCACCCTGCAGCCGCAGCTGCTGATCGCCGACGAGCCAGTGTCGATGCTGGACGTCTCGGTGCGAGCCGGCATCCTCGAGCTGCTCGACGACCTGCGTGACGCGGGTCTCGGCATCCTGATGATCACCCACGACCTCAGCACTGCGGCCCGGTACGCCGATCGGATCGCCGTCATGTACCTGGGACGGATCGTCGAGATCGGAACCGCCGAGCAGGTGGTCAAAGACCCCCGCCACCCGTACACCCGCGCCCTGCTGTCGGTGGTGCCCCGTCCGTCCCGCGCCGGCATGAAGCGGGAGATCCTCCAGGGGGAGACCCCCAACGCCGCCCACATCCCCCAGGGGTGCCGGTTCCACCCCCGGTGCCCGGTGGCGGTCGACGCGTGCGCCAGCACCGACCCGGCCCTCGTGGCGGTGCCACAGGGGCCCTCCGGACACGACGCCGCCTGCCTGCGCCTGGGGGACCTGGTCGACCACCCGGCGCGACACGCACCGGATGGGGTGGCTGAGACACCTGGGACGGATGGGGTCAGCGGGTAGCCTGCGCCCCATGGCCCAGGCTTCCCCACGGGCCGGCTCCCGCCCGACCTCGCGGTCGAGCAGCAGCCGGACGTCGTCCTCCCGCCGAACCTCCAGCGGCTCCCGCAGCACCCCCTCGCGCTCCTCGAGCCGTCGACGAGGCTCGGGTCGCCGACCCCTGGCTGCGCTCGGACGTGGACTGACCGGCGCCGCTCGGGCGGTCTGGCTCGGGCTCGCCCATGTGCTCGGTGGCACCGTGCGCCACGTCGGGAGCGGGGCCCGAGACATCGACCCGCAGCACCGCCGCGACGGCCTCGGCCTGCTTCTGGTGGCACTGGCCGTGCTGAGCGCCGCAACGGAGTGGTGGCACCTGGGGGGACCGGTCGGCTCGGTCACGGGCACGGTGGTCGCCGGCGCGACGGGCTCGGTGTCCTGGCTGGTTCCCCTGTTGCTGCTCGGCTGCGCCTGGTGGGTCCTGCGTCACCCCTCACACTCACCGGCCGGTCGGCTCGTCATCGGCTGGGCCGCGGTGCTCGGGGGAGCGCTGGGCCTGGCGCACATCCTGGCCGGAACGCCTCAGCCACCCGACGGAGCCGCCGCGATGCGCGAGGGTGGCGGCTGGCTCGGGTTCCTCGCCTCGGCCCCGTTGGTCGCCGGGGTCACCGTCTGGGTCGCTGTGCCGGTCCTGCTGCTGCTGACCCTGTTCGGTCTGCTCGTGGTCACCTCGACCCCGCTGCACGCGGTGCCCGAGCGGCTGCGGTCCCTGCGTGACCGCGTGCTGCGTCGCCCGGGGGCCACCGCCGTGGACGACGACCTCGGGTCCGAGACGCCCGAGCCGTTGCGGCGGTCGCGTCCTCGCCGCCGGGTCGGCGTCATGGCCGAGGAGCCGGATGCCGACGACCTCGACCGCGGCGCCGACGCGCCGTACGACAGCCCGGTGATCGCGGTCGCTGCCGACGACGAGGTGGTACCGGTGGACCCGACGACCCGGGAGCGCCCAGCCCCTGAACCGACCCATCCTCCCGTCCGGGCCGAGCAGCTGTCGCTGGCCGGCGACGTGACCTATGTGCTGCCGGACGCGAGCATGTTGCGCGAGGGCTCGCCGCACAAGAGCCGCAGCAAGGTCAACGACCATGTCGTCGACGCGCTGACCGAGGTGCTCGAGCAGTTCGGGATCGACGCCCAGGTCACCGGGTTCAGCCGTGGCCCGACCGTGACCCGCTACGAGGTCGAGCTCGGGCCGGCGGTCAAGGTCGAGCGGGTCACCGCACTGAGCAAGAACATCGCGTACGCCGTGGCCAGCGCCGACGTGCGGATCCTGTCCCCGATCCCCGGCAAGTCCGCCATCGGGATCGAGATCCCGAACACCGACCGCGAGGTCGTCAGCCTCGGCGACGTCATGCGGTCGTCGGTCGCCCGCAACGACCACCACCCGATGCTCGTCGGACTCGGCAAGGACGTCGAGGGCGGGTTCGTGTGCGCGAACCTGGCGAAGATGCCGCACGTCCTCGTCGCCGGTGCGACCGGCGCGGGCAAGTCCAGCTGCATCAATGCGCTGATCACGTCGGTCCTGATGCGCTCGACTCCCGACGAGGTGCGGATGGTCCTCGTCGACCCCAAGCGCGTGGAGCTCAACTCCTACGAGGGGATCCCGCACCTCATCACGCCGATCATCACCAGCCCGAAGAAGGCGGCGGAGGCGCTGCAGTGGGTCGTGCGCGAGATGGAGCTGCGCTACGACGACCTGGCGGCCTACGGGTTCCGGCACGTCGACGACTTCAACAAGGCGGTACGCGCCAAGAAGGTCCAGCCCCCGGCGGGCAGCGAGCGGGTCCTCCAGCCGTATCCGTACCTGCTGGTCATCGTCGACGAGCTCGCCGACCTGATGATGGTGGCTCCGCGTGACGTCGAGGACGCGATCGTGCGGATCACCCAGCTGGCTCGGGCTGCGGGGATCCACCTGGTCCTGGCCACGCAGCGCCCGAGTGTCGACGTCGTCACCGGACTGATCAAGGCCAACGTGCCGAGCCGCTTGGCGTTCGCGACCTCGTCCCTGGCCGACAGCCGGGTGATCCTGGACCAGCCCGGGGCCGAGAAGCTCGTCGGTCAGGGCGACGGCCTGTTCCTGCCGATGGGAGCGAGCAAGCCGATGCGGATCCAGGGCGCCTTCGTCTCCGAGACGGAGATCCACGCGATCGTCGAGCACTGCAAGACCCAGCTTCAGCCCAGCTACCGAGAGGACGTCGCGGCACCAGCCCAGCGCAAGGAGATCGATGAGGACATCGGGGACGACCTCGACCTGCTGGTGCAGGCCGTCGAGCTCGTCGTGAGCACGCAGTTCGGCTCGACGTCGATGCTGCAGCGCAAGCTTCGGGTCGGGTTCGCCAAGGCCGGGCGTCTGATGGACCTCATGGAGAGCCGGGGGATCGTGGGTCCGTCGGAGGGGTCGAAGGCCCGCGACGTGCTCGTCAAGCCGGACGACCTGGCCGAGGTTCTGGCGGGTCTTCGCGGCGGTGAGTGACCGGCACCACACCCGTGGCGCCGGCCCGTGCGGGCTTTGTCCGAAGGGTTGACGGGCGCCTACACTGAGAGCGGGACGAGCGGTTGCGTCCGCTTCGAACACCACCAAACGGTCATCCAGGTCAGCCCCATGTGAGCCGACGACTCAGTCGGGCCCGTATCCGCGGGCAGGAGGGAACGTCGTGTCGGACGAGCAGCGCACCATCGGCCAGCAGCTGGCCGACGCTCGTCGCTCCGAGGGGCTGAGCATCGACCAGGTCAGCGAGCGCACCCGGGTCCGGGCCACCGTGATCCGGGCGATCGAGGCTGACGACTTCGCCTCCTGCGGTGGTGACATCTACGCCCGGGGCCACGTGCGTTCGATCGCTGCAGTGCTCGGGATCGACGCCGCGCCGCTCATCGCCACCTTTGACGCCGAACGGCAGCCCAGCGCCCCGACGGTGATCGAGGTGTTCGAGCACGAGCAGGCCGGGCAGCGTGAGCGTCGTGGACCGAACTGGACCGCGGTGATGAGCGCGGCACTGGTGGCGGCTCTGGTGCTCGTGGGCGTCCAGGTGTACCGCAGCGCCAACGACGCGCCGCGCGAGCGCACCACCGTGGCCGAGCCGAGTCCGACCCCGAGCACGCCCACGCCGTCTGCCACGTCACCGAGCAGTGAGCCGAGTGAGTCACCGATCGCCGAGGCGCCACCGGACGAGGTCGTGATCACCCTGACCGCTGTCGACGGCCGACGCGGATGGGTGTCGGTCAGCGACCCGGGTGGAGAGATCTACCAAGGCATCCTGGAGAGCGGACAGTCCAAGACCTTCCGTGACAAGAAGCGTCTCGACCTGGTGATCGGCGACGCGTCCGCGATCTCGCTGACCGTCAACGGCACCGATCTCGGGGTCACCGGCGGCAGTGGCGAGGTCGCCAACGTGTCGTTCGGACCGAACGACCCCGAGGGCGCCACCGGCTGAGGCGCCGTGCCCACCCGCGTCCGGCTCGTCAGCCTGGGCTGTGCCCGCAACGACGTCGACTCCGAGGAGCTCGCGGCGTCCTTCGAGAGTGCCGGCATGGTGCTCGTCGACGACGCAGCCGACGCCGATGCGGTCGTGGTCAACACGTGCGGGTTCGTCGAGGCGGCCAAGAAGGACTCCATCGACGTGCTCCTCGCCGCTGCCGACCTGAAGGACGGCGACCAGGGCCCTCGGGCAGTGGTTGCCGTCGGGTGCCTCGCCGAGCGCTACGGCAAGACGTTGGCTGCTGAGCTGCCCGAGGCCGACGCGGTCCTCGGCTTCGACGACTACCCGGACATCGCCGAGCGCGTGCAGGCGGTGCTGTCAGGTCGGGAGGTCCCGGCCCCGACCCCCCGGGACCGTCGGCTGCTGCTTCCGCTGGCTCCCGCCCAGCGTCCGACCGCTGACGCGGCGGTGCCTCCGGGCCACGCAGGACCGGCATCCGGCCCTCGGGTGTCCCGTCGGCGCCTGGACGACGGTCCGGTCGCTGCGCTGAAGATCGCCTCGGGCTGCGACCGTCGATGCTCGTTCTGCGCCATCCCGCGGTTTCGGGGGGCGTTCGTGTCGCGTCGCCCCAGTGACGTCGTGGGCGAGGCCCGGTGGCTGGCCGATCGCGGCGTGCGTGAGGTGTTCCTGGTCAGCGAGAACACCACGTCCTACGGCAAGGACCTCGGCGACCTCCGCCTGCTGGAGACGCTGCTGCCGACGCTCGCGGCGCTCGAGGGCGTCGACCGGGTCCGGGCCAGCTACCTGCAACCGGCCGAGATGCGTCCCTCGCTCGTGGAAGTCATGACCTCCACGCCAGGTGTCGCGCCGTACTTCGACCTGTCGTTCCAGCACTCCTCGGCCGCCGTCCTGCGGCGCATGCGACGGTTCGGCGACACCGACCGGTTCCTCGGGCTGGTCGCCTCGATCCGCGAGCGCGCACCCAGCGCCGGCCTCCGCACGAACGTGATCGTCGGGTTCCCCGGTGAGACCGAGCACGACCTCGACGAGCTCGCCCGGTTCCTGACCGCGGCCCGGCTCGACGTCGTCGGCGTCTTCGGCTACTCCGACGAGGACGGCACCGAGGCGGCCGACCTCGACGGCGCGCTGCCACCCGAGGAGATCGCCACCCGGGTCACGGTCGTCAGCGACCTCGTCGAACAGCTGACCAGTCAGCGGGCCGAGGAGCGGGTCGGTGAGGAGGTCGAGGTCCTCGTCGAGCGGGCCGACGGCTCCGACCCGACCGAGGGCCTGGAAGGACGGGCGGCCCACCAGGGCCCCGAGGTCGACGGCAGCACCGTCCTCGTCGGTGACGCCGACGTCCTGGCGTCGGTCGCGGTCGGCGACCTGGTGACGGCGGAAGTGGTCTCGGCCGAGGGGGTCGACCTGGTCGCTCGGGTGACGAGGGGCCGTCGGTGAGCCCGCGCAGCGACCCGATGGCTGTGCCACCGTCGTCCTCGACCAACTGGAACCTGCCCAACGCGCTGACCGTGCTTCGCCTGGCCCTGGTCCCGGTGTTCATCGGGGCACTGTGGCGGTCATCGGACAGCGACGCCTGGCGCTACGCCTCCGCGGTGATCTTCCTGCTGGCCTCGTTGACCGACTTCGTCGACGGTGACATCGCCCGCAGACGGGACCAGGTGACGACCTTCGGCAAAGTGGCCGACCCGATCGCGGACAAGGCGCTCACCGGTTCGGCGCTGATCGGGCTGTCGTTCCTGGGTGAGCTGCCATGGTGGGTGACGACCGTGATCGTGGTCCGGGAGGTGGCGGTCACCGCCCTGCGCTTCTGGGTGATCGAGCACGGGGTGATCCCGGCCAGCCGGGGCGGCAAGCTGAAGACCCTGCTGCAGATCATGGCGATCCTCACCTACCTGTGGCCGCTGCCGTCCGACGTCGCCTGGGTCGCCGAGTGGCTGATGGCGGCCGCGGTGGTGGTGACCGTCGTCACCGGCATCGACTACGTGGTGCGCGCCGCCCGGCTGCGGCGTACGGCGTCGGCGGCCTCGTGACTGCGGAGCACGGTCGTTCTGGGGGGCCCGGTACACACGGTGCACACGGTGCACAGGGTGGGCACGCTAACGAGGACGAGGCGCGCGCGCTCGTGGCGGCGCTGCTGGCAGCAGGCGCCACGCTGGCCACGGCCGAGTCGCTCACCGGAGGCGGGCTGGCGGCGGCTGTGACCAGCGTCCCGGGCGCCTCGGCGGTGTTCCGGGGAGGTGTCGTGGCCTACGCCACCGACCTGAAGGCAGGACTGCTTGGTGTCGACCCCGCCCTGCTGGACCGGTCCGGTCCGGTCGACCCCGACGTCGCGACGGCGATGGCGCACGGGGTGCGCGAGCGGCTGCGGGCCACCTACGGGGTGGCGACGACGGGTGTGGCCGGGCCCGAGCAGCAAGACGGCCACCCCGTGGGGGAGGTCTACGTGGCGGTCGCAGGTCCGGAACGGGCGACGGTCCGGCGGCTCTCCCTCCTCGGCGACCGGGAATCCGTGCGCGCGGCTACGGTGCTGGAGGCCTTGTCCGCGGTCGGCTGGGAACTTCGCCAATGATTACAGCGTTACACCATTACACTGTTACCCGGCTCGATCACGCTCGATGGGCCCTCACTCGGCCCAATCGGACCCGAGCGGCCGAACCCAGTGGGTGATCGTCGGTCGTCGGCGGTAGCCTGCTGAACACCGGCGCACCAGCGTCGAGTTCCAGTTCGACCCGGCTCAACCCCAGGAGGACCGCATGATCGTGCTGCGACGTCACCTCGGTGATGAGCTGCGCCGGCAGCGGCTGGCCCAGGGCCGCACGCTGCGCGAGGTCTCCGGGTCGGCTCGGGTCTCGTTGGGCTACCTGTCCGAGGTCGAGCGCGGACAGAAGGAGCCGAGCAGCGAGCTCCTCGGTGCCATCTGCGGCGCGCTCGACGTGCCGCTGTCGCAGCTGCTGCGCGCGGTCAGCGACGACATTGCGCTGGCCGAGCTCGCCGCCGGGGTGGTCGGACCCCTCGCCCCCTCCGACTCCGACGGCACGCCGAAGCCCGACGTCGTTGCCGCCGCCTGACCGTCCTGAGTCGTGACCAGCGTCACCGCGGACCGGCCGGCTTCGCGGTCCGGCCATGCGCGCTCCGGGAGCCCCATGCAGCGGACCCGGTCCGGGATCGTCGCCGGCGCCCGTGCCGGGATCGTGCGCGACGGCCTCCGGCGGCTCTCGATGGCCACCGTCGCCGACCTCGGCGGCGTCGCCAAGGCCACCGTCTACAACCACGTCCGCAGCAAGCCCGACCTCCTTGCGCTGGTGGCCCGCGACCTGCTCGAGCGGGTCGACGCCGCTGCCTGCGCCGAGCCCACGGCTGAGCTCGCCCTGGCTGCCGCTGCAGAGGCGGCGGGCGACGACGAGGTCATTCGTGCGGTGGCCGACCACGAGCCGGTGGTGATCGGGAGGCTGCTTCGGGTGCAGGACGACCCGGTCTTCGACGACGCGCGCTCCAGGCTGGCCGCGCTGCTCGAGCGGCATGGGGTCGACGTCGCCGGGGTAGCCCAGCCGGTCGAGGGCGCCGCGGTCGACCTCGTGCTGCGCTGGCTGCTGTCAGCGGCCGTCACGCCCGGTGACGCCCCGACCCGTCGGGCCGAGGCCGCGCTGCTGGCCCAGGCCCTGCCCAGGGTGCCGGTCACCCCCTGACCGGGCCGACCCAGCTGGTGGTCGGGTTGCCGCGCCAGGCGCGGTGACCGTTCCACCAGGTGTCTGTGGCTCAGCCTCGCAGGCGCAGGCCACGCGGTGTGGCCTGGAACCCGGCCCGCTGCAGCGCCTCGCCCAGAGGCGAGGTGAGGGCAGCGTCGCCATCGGTGCGCTCCACGGTCAGCCGGCCGAGCCACCCGTCGCGGGCGGCCAGCGCCAGCGCGTCGACCGCGGTCTGCAGGGCGATGGCGTCGTCGGTCCACGACAGCAGGGAGCGGCCGCCACGCTCGACGTACATCGACAGCGCTCCGTCGACCAGTACGACGAGTGCGCCGGCCTTGCGGCCTGGTTGGTGCCCCTCACGTCTGGGCCAGGGGAGCGCGGCCCCGTAGGGGTTCGCCGGGTCGGTGGCGGCGAGCACGACGGCGGCCGGCTCGTCGGCGGTGGCCAGCGCCCGCAGCCGGTCGACCGCTCCGGGCACGGAGAACTGCGCGGCGCCCAGGCCCTCGACGAAGTAGCCCCGACGAGCCCGCCCGACCTCCTCGAACGCGGACAGGACCCGGTAGACGGCCGCGAAACCACCGGGCACGCGCTCCACGGTGGCTGCCCCGCGGGTGACCACGCCGTGTCGTTCGAGCAGCACCGCGGCCGCCGCATGAGCGCGCCTCGTGCGGTCGGTCGAGCGGGCTGGTAACCGTGACCATCGACCCCCGAGTCCAGGCGGTCCGGACCGCCGAGGGAGGTCCGGGCGGGCGAGACGCGCCGGGCGGGCGCCGTACCTGGCGGGTCGGCGTCGGCGGGTGGACTGCAGGTGGTGGCGCAGGGGCGCCAGCGTGTCGTTGGTGACCCACCCGGCCCACACCAGCTGCCACAGCGCGTCGCTCACGGTGTTGTCGCTCACCGCGGGGTCGCTCAACGCGGGGTCGCTGCTCTGCACCCGGCGGACGACGTCTCGGAAGAACAGCGCACTGCCGTCGTCCAGCGCCTCGAGCACCAGACGCGGCAACGGCGCCAGGGCCTCGACCGGCTGTGGCTCGGCCATCAGCAGGTCGGCGTCGTCGGCCAGGTGCAGCGACACCCAGCCGTCGCCGCCGGGCAGCGACCCGTGGCCGCTCCACAGCACCTCGCCGGACGCGGTCAGCTCGTCGAGCTGGGCGGCGCTGTAGCCGATGACGCGCGAGGGCAGGACGAGTCGCTCGAGAGCAGAGGCGGGCACGAGCGCGCCCCGGAGCATCTCGACGGCGGCGAGCACACCCTCGGTGCCGCGCCAGCGTCCGCCCACGCCCTGCCAGGCAGGCAGGAACCGGCCCAGCGTCTGACGGAGTGACAGGCTCGGCCTCTCGGCGCAGCGCGGCCAGGGAGCGGCGACGGACCAGTCGCAGCACTTCGGCGTCGCACCACTCGGTGCCCGAGCCGTTGGGCCGGAACTCACCGCTGACGAGGCGCCCGGTCCCGGCCAGCCTCTGCAGCGTGGCGTGGACGACGGCGACCCCTAGGCCGAGCTCGGTCGCCACGGCGTCGGCGCCGAACGGGCCGTGGGTGCGCGCGTAGCGCGCGACGAGGTCGCCGACCGGGTCGGCCACCGGCTCGAGGAACGCCGCCGCCACCCCCATCGGTGGGGGTGTGCCCAGCGCGTCGCGCAGCCGTGACGTGTCCTCGACGGCCGCGATCCGCACCTCGCCGGCCATCCGCACCGCAACGGCTCGGCGGCTGGTCACCAGCGACTCGGTCCACTCCGGGCGACCGCCCCGAAGGGCCAGCGCCTCGGGAGAGAGCGGTCCGAGGACACGCAGCAGGTCGGCGACGTCCTCGGCGTCGCGAGCGGCGCGCTCGGGGGTGAGTCGTTGGAGCTCGTGCTCGACCCGGTCGAGGGAGTCGGCGTCGAGCAGCTCGCGCAGCTCGGCCTGCCCGAGCAGCTCGGCGAGCAGCGTGGAGTCCAGGGCCAGGGCCTGCGCGCGACGCTCGGCCAGCGGTGCGTCGCCCTCGTAGAGGAACGCCCCGACGTAGCCGAACAGCAGCGACCGGGCGAACGGCGACGGGCTGGGCGTCTCGACCTCGACGATGCGCACCTGCCCGGTGGCGATCCTGGTCATCAGGTCGGCGAGGGCCGGGACGTCGAAGACGTCCTGGACCACCTCGCGCATCGTCTCCAGGACGATCGGGAACGTGGCGTGCTCACTGGCCACGCCGAGCAATTGGGCCGAACGCTGGCGTTGCTGCCACAACGGCGTGCGTCGGTCGGGACGCCGACGCGGCAGCAGCAGCGACCGGGCAGCGCACTCACGGAACCGGGCGGCGAACAGCGCCGAGCCCGCCACCGCCTCGGTGACCGCTCGGTGGACGTCGTCGGGCTCGAACACCAGCTGGTCGAGCACCGGGGGAGCCGCGTCGAGGCCGACCTCGACGTCGGGCAGGCGCAGCACGATGCCGTCGTCGCTGGGCATCACCTGCACATCGACGCCGGCCTCGAGCTGGATGCGCTGGGCGATCGCCAGCGCCCACGGCGTGTGGACCCGGCCGCCCAGGGGCGTGTGCACGGCGATCCGCCAGTCGCCGATCTCGTCACGGAAGCGCTCGACCACGATCGTGACGTCGTCGGGGAGGTGGCCGGTGGCCGTGCGCTGCTCGTCGAGGTAGGCCAGGAGGTTGTCGACCGCCCAGGGGTCGAGCCCGTCTGCGCGCAGGCGCCGCTCGGCGAGGTCTCGGGGCTGCCCGCAGACCTCGCGGACGAACGACCCCAGGGCCAGGCCCAGCTCGGCCGGCCGCCCGATCGTGTCGCCGTGCCAGAACGGAAGGCGGCCCGGTTGGCCCGGTGCCGGGGTGACGAGGACCCGGTCGTGGGTGATGTCGTCGATCCGCCATGACGTGGCCCCCAGGGCGAAGACGTCGCCGACCCGTGACTCGTAGACCATCTCCTCGTCGAGCTCGCCGACGCGCCGTCCCGGTCCTTCGCCGGTGGCCAGGAAGACGCCGAACAGCCCGCGATCGGGGATCGTGCCTCCGTTGAGCACGGCCAGCCGCTGCGCGCCGGGCCGGGCGGTCAGGGTCTGTGCCTCGCGGTCCCACACCAACCGTGGACGCAGCTCGGCGAAGGCGTCGGACGGGTAGCGCCCGGCGAGCATGTCGAGGACGGCGTCGAGGGCGGACGACGGCAGGCCCGCGAACGGGGCCGAACGCCGGACCAGTGCGCCCAGAGCCTCGACGTCCCACTCGTCCATGGCGACCATGGCGACGATCTGCTGGGCCAGGACGTCGAGCGGGTTGCGGGGGACCGACAGGGCCTCGATCTCGCCGGTGCGCATGCGTTCGGCGACGACCGCGCTGCTGAGCAGGTCGCCGCGGTGCTTGGGGAAGACCACGCCGCGGGAGACCCCGTCGACCCGGTGCTCGGCCCGGCCGACGCGCTGCAGACCGCTGGCGACCGACGGAGGGGCCTCGACCTGGATCACGAGATCGACCGCACCCATGTCGATGCCGAGCTCGAGGCTGCTTGTGGCCACCACCGCCGGCAGGCGCCCGGACTTCAGGTCGTCCTCGATCCGGGCGCGCTGCTCGCGGGACACCGAGCCGTGGTGGGCTCGGGCGAGCACCAGCGACGGGTCGGCCCCGCGGCTGGAGCCGGAGGCCATGATCGCGGCCGGGCTCAGCGAGCCCTCGTCGGGCAGCGGCTCGCCAGTGGTCCGCTCGGTCCAGATCTCGTTGAGCCGGGAGCACAGGCGCTCGGCCAGCCGTCGTGAGTTCGCGAACACGATGGTGGACCGGTGGGCGCAGACCAGGTCGACGATCCGCTCCTCCACGTGCGGCCACACCGTGGCCCGGACCGGGCCGGACCCGAGAGCGTCGTCGACGGTGTCCGTGGGCTCGGCGATCGCCGTGAGGTCCTCGACCGGGACGACGATCGACAGCTCGATCGGCTTGTCGTGCGGGGGGCGCACCACCTCCACCTCGTGCGACCCCCCGAGGAACCGGGCCACCTCGTCGACGGGCCGGACCGTGGCCGACAGGCCGACCCGCTGCGCCGGCCGCTCGAGCAGTGCGTCGAGGCGCTCGAGACTGACCGCCAAGTGGGCCCCCCGTTTCGTGCCCGCCACAGCGTGCACCTCGTCGACTATCACGGTGTCGACACCGCGCAGCGTTTCGCGCGCCTTCGAGGTGAGCATCAAGAACAGCGACTCGGGGGTGGTGATCAGGATGTCGGGCGGAGTGCGGGCGAGACGCCGACGCTCGTCGGTGGGTGTGTCTCCGGAACGGACGCCCACCGTGATCGCGGCCATGGCTTCGTGCTGGTCGGCGCTGGCCTCGGGATCGGGCGGCAGCGCAGCCATGCCGGTCAGGGGCGCCCGCAGGTTGCGCTCGACGTCGACGCCGAGCGCCTTCAGGGGTGAGATGTACAGCACCCGGGTGCGGGCCGCCTGGTCGCGGGCGGGCTCGGAGGCGAGCCGGTCGAGGGCCCACAGGAACGCGGCCAGGGTCTTGCCGGATCCGGTCGGGGCGACGACGAGGGTGTGCCGTCCGGACGCGATGCTGCGCCAGGCGAGCACCTGGGCCGGGGTCGGCGTGTCGAAGGCGCCGGTGAACCAGTGGCGCGTGCGCGGCCCGAAGCCGGCCATCGGGTCCTGCTCCGCCTCGCTCACCGGGCCATTGTCCCCTGACCCACCGACACCCGCCGGTGGCCCGGCGAACCGGGTGCGCTGGGATGACCGGGTGTCCAAGGTCGGAACGAGGCTGCGCCGAGGAGTGGGTCTCGCGTCGTGGGTGGTCGGGTCGTCGCTGGTGCTGTGCGGCTGCTTCACCGCCGACGTCGACCTCACCGTCTCGGCCGAGGACACCGTCAGTGGCGCGGCGGTCGTCGCCGTGGACCGTGAGGTCGTGGCGCAGTCGGGGCCGGTCGACGACGTGGTGGCCGGACTCGTCGAGGACGTGCTCCCCAGCGAACCGCCGTCCGGAAAGGTCACGACGGAGCCCTACGCCGACGGCGGGCGCGTGGGGGTGCGGGTCGTGCTCGACGAGGTGGGTCTGGAGGCCTTCGGCCCGGGTTCCGCCGGTTCGCCGCCGGTGCTGCAGATCACCCGCGAAGGTGACCGGTACGAGGTGGCCGGGGAGGTCGACCTTCGGCCGGCCGCGCTGGGGGTGGCTGACGACCGCGTGGCCCAGCGGCTCCTTCGCGACGCGTCGGTCTCGCTGCAGCTCACCTTCCCGGGCCTGGTGACCGCCAGCAACGGGACGGTGGAAGGTCGGAGCGTCATGTGGGACCTGCCGCTGGGCGAGGTGTCGATCCCCCGGGCCTCTGCGCAGGCCACAGCGTCCGGCTCCTTCGGCGCTCGCCTCGTCGTGGGGCTGGCGATGGCCGCAGGTGCGGTGCTGGTGGCGCTGCTGGTTCTCGCCCGGCGTCGTAGTCGGCGGGCCGCAGGGCGGCACGTCGCCGCCGCTGCTGACCGGTAGCGTCGCCGCCGTGCGACTGACCGAGTTCTGGCGAAGGATGCGACTGCATCTGGGCGACGGTTACGCGGCGTCGTTCGCCCACGACCACGTGCTGCCCCAGCTCGGGGGCCGCACCGTGGACGAGGCGCTCGAGTCGGGCGAGGACACCAAGACCGTGTGGCGGGCCGTGGCCGACGCGCTGGAGCTGCCGAGGTCGGAGCGGTGAGCGTCGACCTGGTCGCGGTGCAGCGGCGCACCATCGGGGTGCTGTCGACGACGCAGGTGCTCAGCGGGGTGGGCGTCGCGAGCGGGGTCGCGGCCGGCAGCCTGCTGGTGGCCGACGTGACCGGGTCGGAGGCGTGGGCCGGGCTCGCCCAGACCTCCGGGGTGCTGGGAGCCGCTGCGGCCGCGGTTCCGCTGGCCGCGGTCAGCAACCGACGCGGACGCCGTCCGGGGCTGTCCATGGGACTGCTCGCCGGCGGCGTGGGGGCGCTGGTCGTGATCGTTGCCGGCACGCTGGAGGTGCTGCCGCTGATCCTGCTCGGGACCTTCCTGGTGGGGGCGGCCACGGCGGCCGGGCTGCAGGCGCGCTACACGGCCACCGACCTGGCCGACCCGCAGCGGGTGGCCCGCTCGCTGTCGCTGGTCGTGTGGGCCACCACGGTCGGGGCGGTCCTCGGACCCAACGTGATGCAGCCGGCGTCCGAGGTCGCAGACGCCGTTGGGCTGCCGCCGCTCACCGGTCCTTACCTCGTGACGGCGACCGCGCTGCTGACCGGAGCAGTCGTCATCTTCGTCGGACTGCGGCCGGACCCGTTGCTCACCGAGCGGCGCACGCGTGGGGTGCACGAGGCGCCCACGCGCGCGACGATGGCGGAAGTCCGTGACGCGCTGCGCACCTCACCCGGCGCAGTGCTCGGACTGACGGCGCTCGCAGTCGGGCACGCGGTGATGGTCATGGTCATGGTGATGACACCGGTGCACATGCAACACGTCGACGTCACGCTGTCGGTGATCGGGCTGGTCATCAGCGTGCACATCCTGGGCATGTACGCGTTGAGCCCGCTGGTCGGCTGGTTTGCCGACCGGTTCGGTGCGCGTCGGGGGATCGTGATCGGCGTGGTGGTGCTGCTCGTGTCGACTGTGGTCGCAGGCACCGCGCCCGGCGACGACGTGCCGCGGCTCGGGCTGGGGCTGTTCCTGCTGGGTCTCGGGTGGTCGTTCACCCTGGTGTGCGGCTCGGCCCTGATCACCGAGTCGGCCCCCGAGGCCGACCGACCGGGCGTCCAGGGGGCCGGGGACACGCTGATGAACCTGGCCGGAGCGGCCGCCGGGGTCGTGGCCGGGGTGGTCGTGGCGGTCGGTGGATACGGGTGGCTGAACCTGGTGGCCGCCCTGGTGCTGGTGCCCCTGGTGGTGCTGCTGCTTCGGCTGGCCCGGCGTCCCCTGGCCGCGGCGTCCCGCTAGGTCGTCGACATACGGCGTGTCGGGATCGCGCTCGAACACGTGTTCGGTTAGCGTCTTCCCCACGACCTACGCGGTGGACGGCGATCCCCGAAGTCACCGGCCGAGCCGGAACTGTCGGAGTCCACCCGTAGCGTCGCCCACGTCCACCAGGCACCACCAGACCACCGGGCCGGCCACGGCCGCCCACGAGACCCGCGAGGGGCGTTCCCATGGCATCGGCAGACCGCGACAAGGCGCTCGACACCGCACTCGCCCAGATCGAGCGCCAGTTCGGCAAGGGCTCGGTCATGAGGCTCGGTGACGAGGGCCGGGCCCCGGTCGAGGTCATCCCGACCGGCTCGATCGCCCTCGACGTCGCTCTGGGCATCGGTGGGCTGCCGCGTGGCCGGGTCGTGGAGATCTACGGACCTGAGTCCAGCGGCAAGACCACGGTCGCGCTGCACTCGGTGGCGAGCGCGCAGCGGGCCGGTGGCATCGCGGCCTTCATCGACGCCGAGCACGCCCTCGACCCCGACTACGCCAAGAAGCTCGGTGTCGACACCGACGCACTGCTGGTCTCCCAGCCGGACACCGGTGAGCAGGCGCTGGAGATCGCCGACATGCTGGTGCGCTCCGGTGCGATCGACATCCTGGTCATCGACTCGGTGGCCGCGCTGGTGCCGCGGGCGGAGATCGAGGGCGAGATGGGCGACAGCCACGTCGGCCTGCAGGCCCGGCTGATGTCGCAGGCGCTGCGCAAGATGACCGGTGGGCTGTCGCAGTCCAACACCACAGCGATCTTCATCAACCAGCTGCGCGAGAAGATCGGTGTGATGTTCGGCTGTTTCTCCTACAACACCCGGGTCACGCTCGCCGACGGCACATCGGAGAAGATCGGTCGGATCGTCAACCAGAAGCTCGACGTCGAAGTGCTGTCGTACAACTCCGAGTCCGACCGGATCGAGCCACGCAAGGTCGTCAACTGGTTCGACAACGGCAAGGCTGAGCAGTTCCTGCAGTTCACCGTGGCCAAGTCCGGTGGCAACGGCCGTGCGCAGTTCGCAGCGACCGAGAACCATCTGGTCCGCACCCCTGGTGGGTGGCGAGCAGCGGGTGAGCTGGTTGCCGGAGACCGGGTCATGGTGGCCGAGCCGGTCCAGCTCAGCGAGCAGCAGTGGCAGGTGGTGCTCGGTGGCCTGATGGGTGATGGTGCGCTGTCTCCCAACACACGTGGCCGCAACGGCACCCGCTTCCGGATGGGACACGGCGCCAAGCAGGTCGAGTACCTCGACTGGAAGGCCTCGCTCTTCGGCAACATCGCCCAGAGCCGTCGCGTGAATGCCAAGGGTGCGGCGTTCGTCGACCTCACTCCGCTGCCGGAGCTGGCCGAGCTGCGCGATGCGGTCTACCTGGCCGGTCACAAGGTCCTGTCGTGGGACTACCTCAAGAAGCTCACTCCGCTGAGTCTTGCGGTCTGGTACATGGATGACGGCTCCTTCAGCTCGCGTGCGAAGGGTCTTCAAGCGCGTACCCGCGAGGGCAGTGGTCGCAGTGAGATCTGTGTCGAGGCGATGAGCCCGGACAGCCGGAGCCGGCTCGTGGAGCACCTGGCGGGCGCGTTCGATCTCCACCCGACCCTGACTCTGCGCGGGGCACGACAGAAGGCAGTGCTGTCGTTCGCCAAGGACGAGACGGCGAAGCTGCACGCGCTCATCGCGCCCTACGTGCACCCCTCCATGCAGCACAAGCTGCTCGAGCGCTTCCGGGGCCAGTTCACCGTCGTTCCCGAGTTCGTCGACTCGAGACTGCGACCGGTGCCGGCGCGGGTACTCGAGATCAAGGTCAAGCCGCCGACCCGGTCGATGCAGAAGTTCGACCTCGAGGTCGAGGGCAACCACAACTATTTCGTCGACGGTGTGATGGTGCACAACAGTCCTGAGACGACCACGGGTGGGCGGGCGCTGAAGTTCTACTCCTCGATCCGACTCGACGTGCGCCGGATCGAGACGCTGAAGGACGGCACCGACGCGGTCGGCAACCGCACCCGGGTCAAGGTCGTGAAGAACAAGATGGCGCCGCCGTTCAAGCAGGCGGAGTTCGACATCCTCTACGGGCACGGCATCTCCCGCGAGGGGGGTCTCATCGACATGGGGGTCGAGCACGGTTTCGTCCGCAAGTCCGGTGCCTGGTACACCTACGAGGGCGACCAGCTGGGCCAGGGCAAGGAGAACGCCCGCACCTTCCTGCTCGACAACCCCGACCTGGCCGACGAGATCGAGAAGAAGATCAAGGAGAAGCTGGGTGTCGGTCCCCGGGTCGACGTCGACCTGACCGCTGCCGAGCCCGCACCGGTGGACTTCTGAGCCCATGGCTCGACGAACCGCCACCCGGGCCGGCGTGGCCGACGGGCCCACGCCGGGGACGGCGGCGGCCAGCGGTCCCGACGCCGACCCCCACGAGATCGCCCGGGCGATCGTGCTGCGCCAGCTCACCAACGGTCCGCGGACCAGGACCCAGCTGGTCCAGGCGATGCACCGACGCGGTGTCCCCGACGACGTCGGTGAGCAGGTGCTCGACCGGTTCAGCGAGCTGGGCTACGTCGACGACGAGGCGTTCGCGCAGGCGTGGGTGCAGTCACGGCACGCGGGCAAGGGGCTGGCCCGACGGGCCCTGGCCTATGAGCTGCGCCAGCGCGGGGTGGCCGATGAGACCCTCCGAGCGGCGGTCGACGCAGTCGACTCCGACGACGAGCGACGCGCGGCCGAGGCGCTGGTCCGTCGACGGCTGGACGGTCTCAGGGCGGTGCCGGCCGAGGTTGCGACCCGGCGGCTCGTCGCGATGCTGGCGCGCAAGGGCTACTCCTCGGGGCTGGCGATGGCCGTCGTCCGCGAAGCCCTCGCCGCCCACCCCGACCCCAACCCCCACGCCCACCCCCCAAGTTGATCATGCAGATGATCTGCATGTTCGACCGTTTCGGACCTCATCTTCTGCCTGTTCGACGCGCCAGCTAACGGCGTGTCGACGGCGTGCCGACGCCAGAGTCGAGGGAGGGCGGCGCCGCCCTAGGCTGGTCGCTATGACCGAGCCGACGTCGACACCGTGGCGTCGGGTGGCCCGAACCCCACGCGAGCCGCTGCTCATGGGCGCTGCAGTGCTCGGGGCGGTGGTCCTGGTGCTCGTGGTCGCCGTGCTCGTCCAGTGGCCGCCCCTGGTCGACCTGGACGCCGCACGTCATGACCAGCAGGTTGCCTGGACCAGCGTGCACCTCTGGGCGGTGACTCCCGCCCGCCTCCTGTCCGTGGCCGGGCTCGCCCTGGTCGTGGTCCCGGTTGCCGCAGTCACCGCCTGGGACCAGCTCAGGCGCGGCCGCGCCCTGCTCGGCTGGTGGCTGCTGCTGACCCTGGTCGCCGGTTGGCTGGCCACCTGGGGGCTCAAGGAGCTGGTGGCGCGCGACCGGCCCCCCACCAACGGCCTGCTGTGGCAGGCCACCACGGCGAGCTTCCCTTCCGGGCACGCCTCGGTGGCTGTCTACGGGTACGGAGCGCTGGCCGTCCTGGCCTGGTGGGTCCTGCGGGAGGGACGACGGGGCTGGGTGGTCGCCAGCCTCGCGCTGCTGGGCGTGGGGATCGCGGCCAGTCGACTCGTCCTGGCCGTGCACTGGACCACCGACGTGGTGGCCGGCTACCTGACGGGCGCGGTCGTGCTCATGCTCACGACCACGTGGCTGGTCGGCAGAGCAACGGGCGTGGTGACCGCCGACGACCTCAGCAGTGCCGGCAGCGGCAGGAACCGGTAGCCGAGCGCGCGCACCTGGTCGATCACCGTTGGCAGCGCGTCGGCGTCCAGCGTGGTGTGGTCTTGGGGGTTGGAGCCGACGTGCATCAGCACGATGGCACCCGGCACCAGCCCGTCGACGACCCGCTGGACGACGGTCTCCACGGTCTGCCCACCGGACGTCCCCTTCCAGCCCAGGGTGTCGATGCTCCAGCCGATGGCGACCCAGCCGATCGAGTTGACCAGACCGAGCGTTCGGGCGTCGCGGGCGCCGTAGGGGAAGCGGAACCACGGTTTCGGCTCGACACCGGTCACCGTGCGCACGGTCAGGCGGCCGTTGCGCAGCTCGAGCCGGATGGCCGCCTCGTCGAGCAGGGTCAGGTTCGGGTGCGTCATCGTGTGGTTGCCGATCGTGTACCCGGCGTCGGCGACGGCCCGGGCGAGGTCGGGGTACACCTGAGCCCAGCTCCCGGTCATGAAGAACGTGGCCCGGGTCACCCGCTTGTCCTGCAACGTCTGCAGGATCGACGGGAGGCCGTCGGCGTTCGCACCGCAGTCGAAGGTCAGCACGATCCGCGGGCGCTGGGTCGGGACGACGGTCCACACCGTTCCCATCAGCCCCTCCGGGGGTCGGGCTGCTGGAGCCGGAACTGCGACACCGAGCAGGGCCACCACCAACGCGATGGTCACGAACGCTGCCCTGGTCAGCCTCATACCCTCAGGCTGCCCGTCCCGGACCGCGTGCGGCAGAGGCCTTGGTCGCTCGCGGGTCTACTGCAGGGTCAGCCGCGGGACACCGGGCGGGTCGAAGCCGAACACCTGCCCGAAGAACGAGAGCTCGGCCTCGAGTGCGGTGATGATGTTCTCCGCCTTGCGGAAGCCGTGCTGCTCGCCGGCGAAGAGAAGGTAGGCGTGCGGCACCCCCTTGGCGGCCAGCGCGTCGGCGACGGCCTGCGGCTGCGACGGCGGCACGATCTTGTCGTCGTCGCCCTGCAGCAGCAGGACCGGTGCGTCGAGGGTGTCCAGGTGGGACATCGGTGACCGCTCGACGTACAGCGCGTGCGCCTCGGGGAGTGGTCCAACGAGGGTGTCGAGGTAGCGGGACTCGAAGTCGTGGGTGTCCTCGGCGAACGGGATCAGGTCGGTCACCGGGAAGTACGCTGCGCCGGCGCCGAAGGCCGTCGAGGTCGCAAGTGCGGCCAATGTCGTCCAGCCGCCGGCGCTGCCCCCTCGAATCCCCAGCCGGGCGCTGTCGGCGTCACCACGGTCAGCGAGGGCTCGCACCGCCGCCACCGTGTCCTCGACGTCGACAACCCCCCATTGGCCCCGCAACAGGTTGCGGTAAGCGCGGCCGTATCCGGTCGAGCCACCGTAGTTGACGTCGATGACGCCGATGCCACGGCTGGTGAAGTACGCCTTCATCAGCGAGAGCCCCGGTGCGACGTGCGACGTCGGGCCGCCGTGCACGAACGCCAGGTAGGGCGGATGCTCGCCGGTGGGAGCCACGCAGTCACCGTTGTGGGGCGGGTACACGTGCGCGTGAACGACCCGACCGTTCACGCTGGGAAACGTCTCAGGGTGCGACTCGGACAGGTAGCGAGCGTCGGGAACGTGGTCGGTGCTGGCGCGCAGCGGCGACACCGACGAGTCGGCGGCATTGACGACCACGACGGTGTTCGGGGTAGTCGCACTCCCCGCGACGCCGGCCACGTGCTGGCCGTGGACGCCCAGTTCCTCGTGCCAGCCGAGCCCGGCGGCGACCGGCTCGAGGTCCCCGGTCACCGGGTCGAGCAGTGACATCTGCGCCTCGCCTCGCCCGTGGAGCACCACGAGGCGGCCGTCGTCGAGAGGCTGCATGGTGGTGAGACCCAGCTCCCACAACGCCTGGCCGAACTCCTCGTCCCGCTCGACGAGGGGCGTGGCCGATGCCGTGCCGACGTCAACGCGGTGGGGGAGCCACCAGCCGGTCCGGTCGGTGAGGCAGTACAGCGAGCCGTCGTCGGCCCACAGCGGGTTGAGGACCGACTCGTCCTCGCCGCCGATCAGGGCACGCGGCGCCTGGCCTCTCGCAAGGTCGACGACGCACAGCGTGGTGCCGTCCCAAGGCATGCGGGGGTGGTCCCAGGCGATGTAGGCCAGACGCTGCCCGTCGGGTGACGCGACCGGCGCAGCGAAGAAGTCGTGTCCGTCGGCGAGCACGTGAACGGAGTCGTCGTCATCGGCCGCCGATCCGTCGAGGGGCACCGAGACGACGGCTCGTGACACCTCGCCTGCGCGGTGGGTCTCGCGTACCGCCCAGACTGACTGACCGTCGGGGGAGACGATCGGTTCACCGTAGCGATGCTCGGTGGCGTCATCGGGCGCAACCGTCAGGGGATGAGGCTGCGCGTCGGCAGGCTTCAGGTACAGCCGCTGGTCGTCCCAGAACGTGAACACGACGCCACCGCCGGGGATGGCGACCCATGGTCTCGCGCCGTACTCAATGATTCGACTCCGCGGGTTCCATGCGGCGGGCAGGACGTCAGCGACGCTCCCGCCATCGAGTAGACGCCCTACCAACGCGTACCGGCCGTCGTTCTCCGGCCGGCCCTCGACCCACCAGACCGCCAGGCCCTCGGGACCAGCGACCACCCCGGGGTAGGACAGCGACCGGGTCCCGCGTGCGACGTCTGCGGCAGTGATCGGGGACGGCCAGGATCCGTACGGGAGCGTTTGGGTCATTCCCGCAACCTATCCGGTGGACGCACATGGTTTCTCGTGAGTTCGCTGGGGACCTACGCTGGGCGACCGTGACCGCTCGCACGTATGAGATCCGCACCTACGGCTGCCAGATGAACGCCCATGACTCCGAGCGCCTGGCGGGCACGCTGGAGGCGGCCGGTTACGTCCAGGCAGCCGAGGACGGCGACGCCGACGTCGTGGTGTTCAACACCTGCGCCGTCCGGGAGAACGCCGACAACCGGCTGTACGGCAACCTCGGGCACCTCGCTCCGGTGAAGGCCGAGCGGCCGGGGATGCAGATCGCGGTCGGTGGGTGCCTGGCCCAGAAGGACCGCAGCGAGATCACCCGTCGGGCCCCGTGGGTCGATGTCGTCTTCGGCACCCACAACCTGGGGGCACTACCGGCTCTGCTCGACCGGGCGCGGGTGCAGCAGGAGGCGCAGGTCGAGATCCTGGAGTCCCTCGAGGTCTTCCCGTCGACGCTGCCCACCCGGCGTGAGTCGGTCTACGCGGCCTGGGTGTCGATCAGCGTCGGCTGCAACAACACGTGCACGTTCTGCATCGTGCCGGCGCTGCGCGGAGTGGAGAAGGACCGAAGGCCCGGCGACGTGCTGGCCGAGGTGCGGGCGCTGGTCGACCAGGGCGTCATCGAGGTGACCCTGCTGGGGCAGAACGTGAACTCCTACGGCGCGGAGTTCGGCGACCGCACTGCGTTCTCCAAGCTGCTGCGCGCCTGTGGAGACATCGAGGGTCTGGAGCGGGTGCGCTTCACCAGCCCGCACCCGCGTGACTTCACCGACGACGTCATCGCCGCGATGGCCGAGACCCCGAACGTCATGCCCTCCCTGCACATGCCCCTGCAGTCGGGTTCGGACGCCGTGCTGAAGGCCATGCGTCGCTCGTACCGGCAGGAGCGCTACCTCGGGATCATCGACCGGGTGCGGGCGGCGATCCCGCACGCGGCCATCACCACCGATGTCATCGTGGGGTTCCCCGGGGAGTCCGACGACGATTTCGAGGCGACCCTTGACGTCGTGCGCGCAGCGCGGTTCGCCGGTGCGTACACCTTCCAGTACTCCAAGCGGCCCGGCACCCCGGCCGCGGACATGCTCGGTCAGGTGCCGAAGCCGGTCGTGCAGGAGCGCTACGAGCGGCTGGTCACCCTCGTCGACGAGATCGCCCTGGAGGAGAACCGGTCCCACGTCGGTCGCACGGTCGAAGTGCTGGTCGCCGAGGGAGAGGGGCGCAAGGACGACGCCACCCATCGGATGAGTGGACGGGCGCCGGACCATCGACTCGTGCACTTCGCGGTGGGCGAAGACACTGCCAAGCCACGGCCCGGAGACGTTGCGACCGTGACCATCACCTACGGCGCCCCCCACCACCTGGTGTCCGACGCCGACGTGGTCGCGGTACGACAGACCCGCGCGGGCCAGGCCTGGGAGGAGCGTCAGGCCAGCCATGGCACGGCGGTGTCTCTCGGCCTGCCCCCGCTGCCCTCGCTGCGTACGGGCACTGCCTGAGCACTTCGGACAGCGCAACGGGGCGGGTGGAGTCCCACCCGCCCCGTCCTCCGCGGTCGGACGCGGTGGCCTTCGCCCGGACTCAGTGGTCGTCCGGCTCGTCCTGGTCGTCGTCGTCGGAGCCCCCACCGGAGCTGCCGTGGTCGCCAGAGTCGTCGTCCTGGTCGTCGTCGGAGCCGCCGGAACCACTGGAGCCGCTGTGGTCCCCGTCCTGGTCGTCGTCGGAGCCGCCGGAACCACTGGAGCCGCTGTGGTCCCCGTCCTGGTCGTCGTCCTGGTCACCGGAGGTGCCGTGCTGGTCGCCCCGGTCGTCGGCGTCCTCGCCCTGGTCGTCAGCGTCGTCCGCCGGGTCGTCCGCCGGGTCGTCCGCGCCGCCTTGGTGTCCGGATGGCCCCTCGGCCTGGTCGTCGCCGTCCTCGTCTGCCTGGTCTGCGGAGTCGTCCGTGGCGTCCTGGCTCGGGTCCACAGCCGGCTCGGTCGCTTCAACCGCCGGGTCGGTCGGGTCGTCGGACTCGTCCACCGTCTGGACGACCGGCGTGGACGCAGGATCGCTTCCCACGACCGCACTCACGGCAGCAGCGCTGCCCATCCCGGCGACGACGAGCGCCCCGGTCCCGAGCATGACCTTGGCGACCAGGCTCGCTCGGCTCGCCGAGGCCAGGACTCCGTTCAGTCGTTCCTTCATGTCGCGTCTCCACTTCGGCAGTCCGGCTGCCTGCCCGGCAGAAGCCGCGACAGGTCCAGTGACGTTGCTCGCTGCCGTCGCCGACAGGTCGCCCTTCTCGGTGAGAGGCACGACGGGTTCGGCGAGGAAGGCGGCCAGCGCCGGGTTGGCGTCGGGCACCGGCGCCTGACCCAGGGGCCTCAGCCGCTGGGCGATCTCCTCGGGGATCTGTTCGTCGTTCATCTCGAAGGGGCAATCGTCGAGGAGGGGCCAGAGGGTACGGGGTAGCCCTGAGTTTCTTCGACGCGTCGCTGCAGCTGAGCGACCGCACGGCGCTGCAGCTGCTTGACCGCGCCCTGGCTGCGCCCGGTTGCCTCGGCCACCTCAGCGACACTGAGATCCCCCAGAACGCGCAGCAGCATCACTTCCGCCTGGTCCGGCGACAGGGTCGCCAGCAGGTCCTTGACCTCGTCGACCTCCCGCGCGGCCACGGCCTCGTGCTCCGCGCTCGTGGCGGTGGGCAGGTCGTGGACCGGCTGGTACGGCAGGAGGGCCGGGGCGCGGCTGCGTCGCCTGGCTGCGTCGACGGCCTTGTGGTGGGCGATGGTGAACAGCCACGAGCGAAAGGCCGACCCGTCACCGTCGAATCCCTCGATCCGCTGGAAGGCAGCCAGGAACACCTCGCTGGTCACGTCGTCGGCATCGGTGACCCCGCGACCCCTGAGATAGCCGACCACCCGGGGCGACAGCTCGAGCCACAGGCGCTCGAACGCCCAGTGACCCCCCGCGCGCGCGGCGTCGACGAGCGCGTCGAGCTGACTGGCTTCCATGAGCCCCCTCGGGCAGGCGAGAGTGGCCGGACGGTCCGGCACGGTCGTCATCGTCAGGAGGCGAGCCTCACCCAAGCCTGAGCGGGTGTGAATCGTGCTGCCGCCCCGCCCCGACTACGTTGGCCCGGTGCTCGTCGCCGCCGCGTTCTGCCCGGCACCGCCGGTTCTCGTGCCGGACGTCGCCAGTGGCGCGGCGGCAGAGCTCGACGACGTGCGCTCGGCCGCGCTCGCGGCGATCGACGCGCTCGGCGCCAGCGACCCGGACCTGCTCGTGCTGGTCGGCGACGGACCTCAGGGTGAGTACCCGTCGGGGAGCAGCGGCTCGCTGACCGGGTTCGGTGTCGACCTGACCGTGACCCTCGGTTCGGTCAGTCCCCTCGTCTCGAGTGGCCTGGTCTCGCCGACCCCGATGCCGGTTTCACTCACGGTCGGGGCCTGGCTGCTGGCTCGCTCCGGCTGGTCAGCGCCAGTGGCGGCGGTGAGCGTTCCCGACGACCTGGAGGCCGATGCGGCATCCAGGGACGGGCAGCGGTGGTCGGTGCGGGCCGACCGGGTCGCGATGCTCGTGCTGGGCGAGAGCTCGGCCCGGCTCGCCCCGCGGGCCCCCGGTGGCTTCGACCCGGATGCACCAGCGATGCACGCTCTCGTCCGCGATGCACTGGCGACCGTCGACACGCAAGCCCTGCTGGGGCTGGACCCGGCGAGGGCCAGGGACCTCATGGTCTCCGGCCGCGTGCCCTGGCAGGTGGCCGCGGGCGCGGCCGGTCCGAGCGCCTCCTCCGGGGACCGCTCGGCGTTGCCCCGTGGGCTGCGCGGGGAGCTACGGGCCGACGAGGGGCCGTACGGCGTCGGCTACCTGGTGGCGTCGTGGAGCACCCAGTGACCGATCCCCAGCCGCTCGTCGCCGTCGTGGGACCGACGGCGTCCGGCAAGTCCGACCTGGCGGTCGCGCTCGGGTCGCTGCTGGACGGCGAGGTCGTCAACGCCGACTCGATGCAGCTGTACCGCGGCATGGACATCGGGACGGCGAAACTGTCGGTCGAGCAGCGACAGGGGGTTCCGCACCACCTGCTCGACATCTGGCCGGTGACCCGTACCGCCACCGTGGCCGAGTTCCAGGAGCTGGCCGTGCACGCGGTGCAGCAGGTCCGCGCATGCGGACGGGTTCCCCTGCTGGTCGGAGGTTCGGGGCTGTACGTGCACGCCGTCGTCGACCGGTGGGACTTCCCCGGCACGGACCCGACCGTGCGGGCCGAGCTCGAGCAGCAGCTCACCCTGGTCGGCGCGCCGGAGCTGCATGCGCGGTTGGCGGCGCTGGACCCCGATGCTGCCGCGCACATCCTCCCGACGAACGGTCGCCGCATCGTGCGCGCACTGGAGGTCGTGCAGCTGCGCGGCTCCTACACCGCCCGACTGCCCGCTCACGGTGACGACGCGAACCCGGCCGGGACTTCCGCCGTCCTGCTCGGACTCGACGTACCCCGCGAACAGCTCGACCGGCGAATCGAGGAACGAGTCACCCGGATGTGGGATGCCGGCCTGGTGGCCGAAGTCAGTGAGCTGGAGCAGCAAGGGCTGCGAGCCGGCCGCACCGCCAGTCGCGCCCTCGGCTACGCGCAGGTGCTCCGCCACCTCGACGGCGAGCTCAGCGAGGACGAAGCACGAGAGCTGACCGTACGCGCCACCCGTCGGTTCGCCCGCAAGCAGGACTCCTGGTTCCGGCGCGATCCCCGGATCCGTTGGCTGCCCTACGACGCGCCGGACCTCGTCGCGCAGTGTTCCGTGCTTGTCCGCACCTACCCCCGCTGACCAACCGCGCGCGACCGGCGTCGGCGTGTCCCGGTCCCCTGTTGCGCCTGATGGGTGGACGATGACGACGATCCGGTGTCCACTCGCGAGCGAGGTCCCGATGAGCCCGATCCGTAGCAGGAGTCTCCGCACGGCCGCAGTCAGCGCGGCGGCCGCTGCCCTGGTCACCGTGATGACCTCGCCGGCCCACGCCATCGTGACACCGCTGTGGCCCGAGGCGGGGTACACACCCAAGTGCGACAGCGTCGAGGCGGGACCGGGCGGCACCCTGTACGCGCTGGGGTACACCGACGAGACCCTGCCGAGCATGGGTCCGGTCACGTTCGGCAAGGGCAAGACGACGATGGTCGTCGGCAAGGACGGCGCGGCGTTCCGCTTCCAGGCTCGGATGAAGGACTCCTGCTCCGGCGTTGCTGGGGCCAGCGTGTTCGCAGTGCACGACGGTGTGCTCAGCCCGGGGCCGCTCCCGCTCGTCCCTGATGTCGATGACGGCATGTACTTCGACGTCTACGCCGTCGCGACGGGGCTGAACGCGCAGGCCGACGACGCGGGAGTCTGGACCTTCCCGCTGGCTCAGGTCTACGACCGCTACGAGTTCTTCGTCCTGGACCAGGACCACAAGTGGCTGGGGTCCGAGGTCGACCGCAGCGCGCCCGCCTGGCGCGAGCCGAGCGGGTCGGTGCTCATCCTGCGCGAGACGCGGACCGTCGCCAGTGCCAGTGACACCTCGGTCCGGGCCGGCGCCAAGGTGACATTGAAGGTGATGGTCGACGTCGCAGGTATGGGGGTGTGGGACGACCTCTCCGGTGAGAAGGTCGTGCTGCAGTCGAAGTCCGGCTCCGGCAAGTGGCGCACGGCCGCCCGACTGACCACAGGCTCGTCCGGAACCGCCGGCACCAAGGTGAAGCCCCGGACGACGACGTCGTACCGGGTCGTCCTGGCCGCCGACAAGTCCGTCGGCTACTACGCAGGGTCGTCGAGCCGGTCGGTGACCGTCACGGTGAGGTAGGGCCCCGAGCCGGCCGGCACCGCCTCGGGCCGGACCGGTCGGACCCGTAGGCTCACGGGCATGGACGTCGACGGCGTGCCGTTCGTCAAGGGACACGGCACCGAGAACGACTTCATCGTGCTGCCCGACGTCGACGACCGGCTCACCCTGACCCCCGCGAGGGTCCGGGCGCTGTGCGACCGCCGGGTCGGGCTGGGCGCCGACGGGGTCCTGCGCGTGGTGCTCACCTCCACCCAGGCCGAGGTGGCTGCCCAGGCGGACACCGCAGCGTGGTTCATGGACCACCGCAACGCTGACGGCAGCACTGCGGAGATGTGTGGAAACGGCGTGCGGGTCTTCGTCCGCTACCTGCTCGACCGAGGGCTGGCCCACGGCCCGACCGTGACGGTCGCGACCAGGGGCGGGCCGCGGACCGTGACCGTCGACGAGACCGAGGGTGCCCGTCCTGGCGACCTCCAGGTCGACATGGGCGCTGCGACTCCTCCTGACGACCGCACCGCACCTGAGGTCGCGGTGGGGTCGTGCTCGTGGCCGGCCGTCGGAGTGCTCGTGCCCAACCCGCACGCTGTGGTCTTCGTCGAGTCGCTCGATACCGTCGGCGACCTGCTCGTCGCACCCACCGTCACCCCGGCAGGGGTCTTTCCCGACGGGGTGAACGTGGAGTTCGTCAGTGCGGGCGCTCCGGGGCACGTGGCGATGCGCGTGCACGAGCGCGGGGTCGGTGAGACGCGTTCCTGCGGGACGGGTGCGTGCGCCGTCGCCTGGGCCGCCAAGCGGCGCCCCGGCGGTGAGGCCGCCACGACGTGGACCGTCGATGTGCCCGGTGGGCGGCTTCGGGTGAGCGAACGAGACGACGGGCACCTCCTCCTGTCCGGTCCGGCCGAGCTCGTGGCCAGTGGCGTGGTGTCGGCGAGCTGGTGGGAGGAGCAGTGACGTCCGACGACGTGCGGGTAGCCGCCCGATCAGCTCGGGCCACCGCGGTCGCGGCCAAGGGTCCGGTCGGGAGCCTCGGCGGGGCCTGGATGACCGGTGACGCCGAGGAGCAGGCGACAGCTGACGCAGGACTCGAGGGGTGGCAGCTGTACTTCCTGGCCCGGCACGGTGTGCTGGGAGACGTCGACCCCGACGTCGTCACCGCGGCGGCGGTCGTGTTCCCCGCCGACGTCGTCCGCAGCCAGTGGGAGGCTGCGCGCCAGGTGATGACCCCGCAGACGGCTCTGCGCCACTACCTGGACCTGTGCCATGCCTGGGGCCGCGAGCACCTCGCGGGGTTCGACGGGGCCGGGCGGCTGGCGCAGCTCGCGACCCAGGTCGTCGACTCCGCCGACGTGATCGGCCTGCCGCTGTTCGCCGGCTGGCGGGCGGTCCCTCGGCCCGACGACGACCCTGCCCGCTGCGCTCACCTCATGCAGGTGATGCGTGAGCACCGCGGGGCCGCGCACGGCGTGGCCCTGGTGGCCACCGGCGTCCCGCCGCTCGTCGCGATCCTGGCCGGCGAAGGGGGAGCGGCCAACGCGCAGGACTACGGCTGGCAGCCCCCCTTCCCGACGGTGACCGACTCCGACCGCGCCGCGCGTCGGGCGGCCGAGGAGCTCACCGACGACCTCGTCGCGCCGGCCTACGAGGGGCTGGACGACGCCGAACGGGCCGAGCTGCTGACCCTCCTGGCCACCGCCCTCGAGCACGCCTTCGGGGAGCGGGCTTGACCCAGCCAACGGATTCCGGTGATTTCCGGTTGCACGACCGTGCGACCCTGGACGTGATGACTACAGGAACCCAGGACCTCTCCGACCGCAGCGCCCTTCGCCGGGTCGCCGGCCTGTCGACCGAGCTGCAGGACGTCACCGAGGTCGAGTACCGGCAGGTGCGCCTGGAGCGGGTCGTGCTCGTCGGCGTGTGGACCGAGGGCACCGCCGTCGACGCCGACAACTCGCTGCGTGAGCTCGCTGCCCTGGCCGAGACCGCAGGCTCCGTCGTCCTCGAGGGCATCGTCCAGCGACGCGACAAGCCCGACCCGGCCACGTACATCGGGTCGGGCAAGGCACGCGAGCTGCGCGACCTCGTGGTGAGCAGCGGCGCCGACACGGTGATCTGCGACGGCGAGCTCACACCGGGTCAGCTGCGCCAGCTCGAGGACGTCGTCAAGGTGAAGGTCGTCGACCGCACCTGGCTGATCCTGGACATCTTCGCCCAGCACGCCAAGAGCCGTGAGGGCAAGGCTCAGGTGTCCCTGGCCCAGATGCAGTACCTGCTGCCACGCCTGCGCGGCTGGGGCGAGTCACTGTCCCGACAGGCCGGTGGCCGAGCCGGAGGCGCGACCGGCGGCGTCGGCACCCGTGGTCCCGGCGAGACCAAGATCGAGACCGACCGACGCCGGATCCGGGCACAGGTGGCCAAGCTGCGGCGGGAGATCCGCCACATGGCCACCGCCCGCGAGACGCAGCGCAAGGACCGCAGGCGCCACCAGGTGCCCGCCGTCGCGATCGCCGGCTACACCAACGCCGGGAAGTCGAGCCTGCTCAACCGGCTCACCGGCGCGGGCGTGCTCGTCGAGGACGCGCTGTTCGCCACCCTCGACCCCACCGTCCGCCACGCGAAGTCCTCCGACGGCCGCGTGTACACCCTGGCCGACACCGTGGGGTTCGTCCGGCACCTGCCGCACCAGCTCGTCGAGGCGTTCCGATCGACGTTGGAGGAGGTCAGCGACGCCGACCTCGTGGTGCACGTGGTCGACGCCTCCGACGCCGATCCGGAGGGCCAGATCGCCGCGGTGCGCGAGGTGCTCGTCGAGATCGGGGCGGGCGCGGTACCCGAGCTGGTCGTGCTCAACAAGGCCGATGTCGCCGACGACCTCGCGGTGACCCGGTTGCTGCGCCGGGAGCCGGGAGCCGTCGTCGTGTCCGCCCGCACAGGGGTCGGCATCGAGGGTCTGGCGGCGGCCATCGAGAGCGCGCTGCCGGTGCCCGCGATCGCCGTCGACGTCGTCGTGCCCTACACCCGAGGTGACCTGATCGCTCGGGCCCACCAAGAGGGTCAGGTCCTGACCGAGGAGCACCTGGTCGAGGGCACCCGGCTGGTCGCCCGGGTCGAGCGCGACCTCGCGGCCGGGCTGGCTGCGGCCGCGGAGGCCAGTCCCGGCGTCTGACCGTTCTGTGCACGTGCTGTGCGTGCCATGTCCGACTCGAGGAGTGCCCGTGGACCTGATCGCCCGTCGCGGCCGGATCTGGACCGGCGACCCCGAACACCCGCAGGCCGAGTCGATGCTCGTGCGCGACGGCAGGATCGTCTGGCTGGGGCCGGACTCCGACGTCGACCAGTACGCATCGAGCGGTGTCGAGGTCATCGACCTGGGTGGGCGTCGTGTCCTTCCGGGGTTCGTCGACAGTCACCTCCACGCGCGCTTGGGGTCAGGGTCCGAAGCGGTGCAGCTCGCCGGTGCGGCCGACGTCGCCGCGATTCGCGACCGGGCTGCCGCCTGGCTGCTGGAGCACCCCGACGCCGAGTGGGTGTACGGGGAGGGCTTCGACCATGGCGCGGTCCCGGGCTCCGAGCCGCGGGCGGAGGACCTGGCCGGGATCGGCGGTGGCCGGCCGGTGATGCTGCTCGACTACTCGGTCCACTCCGCCTGGCTGAACGACGTGGCGCTCCAACGCTTCGGGATCACCGCCTCGACCGAGGTCGTGCCGTTCGGGACCGTGGTGCACGACGAGGCGTCGGGCCAGCCCACGGGCTGGATCACCGACTTCGCCACGCGCGGGCTGTCCCGGGCCGGGGCGGCCGCACTCAAGATGCAGGTGCCGGCCTTCTCCGACCAGGCCCAACGCCGTCGAGTGTCCGACGCGCTGGCCATGGCGGCGCGCTACGGCATCACCACCGTCGTCGAGCCGCAGAACTCCCTGGACGACCTCGCCCTGTTCGAGCAGATCCGCGACGACGGCGAGCTGACCGCTCGGGTGGTTGCCGCGCTGTTCCACCCTCCGGCGACCCCGGACGACGATGCCGACGAGCTGTGGGACGCCTTCGACGACGCCCGTCGGCGCCTCGACGACGGCTGGCTGCGCGCCGGTCCGGTGAAGCTGTACATCGACGACATCGTCGAGGCGCACACGGCGTCGTTGCTCGATCCGTACGCCACCGACCGCAGCACGCGGGGCCGGACCTACTGGGAGCCGGAGTCCTTCGGCGACCTGATCGCGCGCCTGGACGCCCGGGGGTTCCAGTGCCTCGTGCACGCCACGGGTGACCGAGGCGCACGGATCGTCCTCGACGCGTTCGAGCACGCCCGCCGCACGAACGGCCCCCGCGACTCCCGGCACCAGATCGTCCATGCCGAGCTGGTGCACCCGCTCGACCAGCCACGGTTCGCTGAGCTCGGCGTCGTCGCCTGCATGCAGCCGCGACATGCCACCTGGGACATCTGCGCGGAGTGGGCGGCCGACGTCGGGGAGGAGAGATGGGCCTACGCGTTCCCGCTGCGTGACCTGATCGACCACGGCGCGGTGACTGCGCTGTCCAGCGACTGGAACGTCGCGGAGATGGACCCGATGGTCGGTCTGTACGCCGCTGTGACCCGGTCGTCGCTGGACGGCCGCCACCCGTGGACTACCCACCAGCGGGTCGACCTGCAGACGGCGCTGGCGGGCTACACCGCGCGGGGCGCGTGGGCGAACTTCGCCGAGCAGGAGCGGGGGACCCTTGCCGTCGGGCGTCAGGCCGACTTCGTGGCCCTGTCCGAGGACGTCATCAGCGCCCCGGCCGAACAGCTCCTGGCCACGACCGTCGACCTGACGGTGGTCGGGGGACGCACCGTGCACCGCAGGTTCTGAGCCCGCTCGGGCGGCGTCCACCGACGCTCACGAGCGGCCGTCCGGCTGGTCCGTGCGGCTGGGCGGTCATTGGGCCGAACGGGTGAAGGAGCCGGGTCTCGGCGTCCGAAGGCAGCCTTGTCTCTCCACCTGTGCCCCGCCAGGGCCGACATCCCCGCTATGGGGAGCTTCTTGGGGGGTCGACTGCGCACGGAGCAGCTGGTGCTCCTGCTCGCCGTGCTCGCGGTCGCCGCCGGCACGCTGCTCGCCACCGTCGGCGGGCACCCCTGGGGGTGGTTCCTGGCCGGAGGCGTGAGCACCGGCCTGTTGGTCCTCGCCGTCGTGAGCCTGGGCCGACGAGCCATGGAGACCCGCACCACCCAGCCACTTCCGTGGGCCCTCCTGGCCGCAGGCCTCTCTGTTGACGTCGCCGCGGGCGGGTGGGCGCTGTGGTCCTTGGCCGCGGGCCACTTCGCGGTGGCCGAGCCGGGCAGCGCGGTCGAGCCGCTGCACGAGCTGCGCCACCTGGTTCAGGCGCCGCTGATCGTGGCCGGGCTCCTGCTGCTGCCCCACGGGAGGCAGAGCCGTCGCCGGACCTGGGAGACCCTGGTCGACACCGCGGCGGCCGGCTGCTCCTTCGTGGTGATCACCCGGCAGTTCCTGCTGCCCGAGGACCTGGCGAGCGTCGTCCCGTGGGAGGTCCGTGACGGGTTCTTCGACATGGCCTGGATCGTCGGCCTGGGGACGGTGCTGGTGTACGTCGTCAGCCGGACCCGGACCCCGGGCGGTCTGCCCATGCGCTCGTTGGTCCCCCTGTGCGTCGGACTCGGGCTGGCCGCGGTGAGTGAGACCCTCACCGTGCTCGCTGCCGCGGCGCCGGCCGAGGTCGTCGCCGCGTCCTCACTCTCGTTGGCGGCGATCGCCTGGGTCCTGGTCGCCGTGGGTGCCAGGAACCGCGGGCTGGCCCCGGAGGGTCACGGGGCGCTCGGACCCCGGGAGTACACCGCCGTCCTGGTCCCTCTGGTTGCGCCAGCCGTCGCCGCGGTCGTGGTGTCGGTCGCCCTGGTCAGGGGGTCGTGGCTGGCCGCGGGCTCGGTGGTCGCAGCCGTCCTGACCCTGTTCTTCCTGCTCGTCTCGGCGGCGGCGACCCGCGTCGACGCGCTCCTCGTGACCAGGACCCTCGAGAGCCGGGTGCTCGAGCGGACGCTGGCCCTGGGCACCCGCGAGAAGTGGTTCCGCGCGCTGGTCCAGAACTCCTCCGACGTGGTCACGGTGATGACCGCCATGGGTGTGGTCCGCTACGTGACGCCGTCGGTCACCTCGATCCTCGGGCACGACCCGGAGGCACTGGCGGGGACGAGCTTCATGGACCTGCTGCCCCCGACCGACGCCCGCCGGCTGGAGCGGCGGCTGGCCGAGGCGCTGGCAGACCCCCACTCCACGCTCGTCGTGGGGTTCCCGATCCTGCACAGCGACGGTCACTGGGTCGAGACCGAGACGTACGTGACCTCGCTCATCGACGATCCCGACATCCGAGGGCTGGTTCTCACCACGCGTGACGTGAGCGAGCGACGGCGTCTGGAGCAGCAGCTGACCAACCAGGCCTACTCCGACTCACTCACCGGTCTGGCGAACCGCGCGATGTTCCGCCAGCGGGTCGAGTCGGCGCTGGAGGAGGCCGCCACCGAGCCGCACGGCTCCGGTGTCGGGTCCGTGGCCGTGGTCTTCTTGGACCTCGACGGGTTCAAGGCGGTCAACGACACTGAAGGTCACGCCACCGGCGACATCCTGCTCGGTCATGTGGCGTCGCGGATCGGGCGCTGCGTACGGCCGCAGGACGTCGTGGCCCGACTGGGTGGCGACGAGTTCGGCGTTCTGGTCGTGGGGGAGGGCGCGGAGTCGGGAGCGGTCTGGATCGCCCAGCGGGTGCGGTCGGCACTGCTCAGCGAGTTCGTCATCGACGGTCGGCCGATCCGGGTCGGCATGTCCGCCGGCATCGCCGTCAACGACGCTGGCCACGAGACTGCCGACAACCTGCTGCGCAACGCCGACCTGGCGATGTACCGGGCGAAGTCGTCGCGAGTGGCCAGCTTCGTGCGCTTCGAGACGCAGATGCACGAGGCGCTCCTCACCCGGGTGCGCGCCGAGGCCGACCTGCGGGAGGCGGTCGAGCGCGGAGACCTGACGATGCACTACCAGCCGATCATCGACCTGTCCCGCGACGTGGTCGTGGGCGCGGAGGCACTCGTGCGCTGGCCGCACTCCACCCGCGGTCTGGTGTCGCCGGCGGTGTTCATCGACCTGGCCGAGGAGACCGGGCTGATCCACGACATCGGCACGTGGGCGCTGGTGGAGGCGGCCCGCCAGGGGGTCGCCTGGCAAGGGTTCGCGCCCCAGGGCGAGGAGTTCAACGTCGCCGTCAACGTCTCGGCCAAGCAGCTGAACCCCGGTCTGCCCAGCCTGGTGCGCAACGCACTGGCCCTGTCCGGGCTCAACGCGAGTGCGCTGACCCTGGAGATGACCGAGTCGGTCCTGATCAGCTACGACGAGGAGGCGTCCAAGCTCATGCGGCGGCTCAAGCAGCTCGGCGTCCGGGTCGCGATCGACGACTTCGGTACCGGGTACTCGTCGTTGTCCTACCTGACGCGCTTCCCCGTCGACGTGCTGAAGATCGACCAGTCGTTCATCGACCAGGTCGGCGCGGACAACGCCCAGGCCGAGCTCGCCCGCACGATCGTCCAGCTCGGCCAGTCGCTTCGCCTGGTCACGGTGGCCGAGGGGATCGAGACCGCCGACCAGTGGCACCGCCTGCGCGCCATGGGGTGCCGTCTTGGCCAGGGATACCTGTTCGCGCGACCGATGGCGCCGCGCGACGTCGAACGGCTCATGGAGCGCAGCCGGGTGCTCGGTTCGGCCAGCCGGGCGGGGGCTGAGCTGTCGCCCACAGTGGAGCCGGTCACACACTGACCGGGCCGCCGGCGGTGCGTACGCTGACCCGGTGACCAACGACGTCCAGCAGCTGCTGGCTGCGGCCGTCGAGGCGATCGGGGGAGTGCCTAGGCCCGGCCAGCAGGAGATGGCCGAGGCGGTGGCCGACGCGATCGGTGAGGGGAGTCACCTGCTCGTCCAGGCCGGCACGGGCACCGGCAAGTCATTGGCGTACCTCGTTCCCGCCCTGCTCCACGACGGTCCGGTGGTCATCGCGACGGCGACGATCGCGCTGCAGCGACAGCTGTTCGACCGCGACCTGCCGCGTGTGGTCGACGCCCTGGAGCCGCACCTCGGTCGGCGTCCGGAGTTCGCGATGGTCAAGGGGCGCAGCAACTACCTGTGCCTGCACCGGTTGAACGCCGGGGCCGAGGCACCCGACGAGGACGACGCGCTGTTCGACCTCACGCCGACGTCGCGCGCCGGGCGTGACGCCGTGCGGATCCGCACCTGGGCGGCCACGACGCAGACCGGGGACAAGGATGAGCTCGCCCCGGCGCCCGACGACAAGGCCTGGCGCTCGCTGTCGGTCACTCCGCACGAGTGCCTGGGGGCCCAGCGGTGCCCCTACGCCACCGAGTGCTTCGCCGAGCTGGCCCGTGAGCGCGCCAAGCACGTCGACGTCGTCGTGACCAACCACGCCATGCTCGCGATCGATGCCCTCTCGGAGGCAACCCTGCTGCCCGAGCACGATGTCGTCATCGTCGACGAAGGACACGAGCTCGCGGACCGGGCCACCGGTGCGGTCACCGACGAGCTGACCCCGGCCATGGTCGAGCGGGCCGGCAGACGCGCGCACAAGTACGCGGGGGACCGCGAGGCCGACCTGCTCGACGAGGCGGCGGCCGCTCTCACCCGCGCGCTCTTCGACAGCGAAGAGGGTCGGCTTCGACCGGCCGACGAGCGCCTTGTTCGACGCGCTCGTGGCCGTGCGCGACGCCGGGCACTCAGTGCTGGCCGCGATGGGCTCGGCCGGGAAGGGCGACGACGGTGACGGCGCCGCCCGGATCCGGGCCCGGGCTGCGGTCGACGAGGTGTACGAGGTGGCCGGCCGGATCGTGGCGGCGGGGGAGCGCGACGTCGTGTGGATCACCCGCTCCGAGCGGCGCGGGCCGACCCTGTGGCGCGCCCCGCTGTTCGTCGGTGGGCTGCTGCGCGACACCCTCTTCGCGCGGGGAACGGTGGTTCTCACGTCAGCCACGCTCACCCTGGGCGGTGACTTCGACGCGATCGCGCGCTCGGTCGGCCTGGTGGGTGACGATGCACCGACCTGGCGGGGGCTCGACGTCGGCTCGCCGTTCGACTACGGCCGCCAGGCGATCCTGTACGTGGCTGCGCACCTGCCGCCTCCCGGCCGGGACGGGACGGCGGCCGCAGCGATGGACGAGCTCGCCGAGCTGGTCGAGGCCGCCGGCGGGCGCACGCTCGGGCTCTTCTCGTCGATGCGGGCCGCCACCGCTGCGGCCGAGGCGATGCGTGAGCGCCTCGACGTCCCCGTGCTGTGCCAGGGGGACGACTCCACCGCAGCCCTCGTGCGCGCGTTCGCCGCCGACGCCGACACGTGTCTGTTCGGCACGCTGTCGCTGTGGCAGGGCGTCGACGTCCCCGGCTCGGCCTGCCAGCTCGTGGTGATCGACCGGCTGCCCTTCCCCCGCCCCGACGACCCGCTGGCCTCCGCGCGCCAGCGGTCGGTCACTGCGGCCGGTGGAAATGGATTCGTCGTGGTGGCGGTCACAGCTGCGGCGCTGCGGCTGGCCCAGGGAGCTGGTCGGCTGATCCGCTCGGCCGAGGACCGTGGGGTCGTGGCGGTGCTCGACTCCACGGCTGGCCCATGCGCGCTACGCGCCGATCGTCCGGGCGTCGCTGCCGCCGATGTGGGCCACGACCGATCCGGCCGCGGTGCGCCGGTCGCTGGCCGCGATCGCGGCCGACGCACCGGCGCCGCTCCCGGTGCCTGCGGGGCTCGGCTCGGTGGCGGCAGCCGAGTCACCGGCCGGCCCCTCTCCGGCCGACACCGAACGACGCGGACGGCGGTGGACTGACGACGAGCACGCCCTCCTGCTGCGACGCTTCGACGAGGGCGTTCCGCCGGCGGTGCTCGCCGAGGAGCTCGGGCGCTCCCGGGGTGCGGTCGTCACCCGTCTGCGGCAGGCCGGTCTCACCGGGCGGGTGGTGTGGGCCGACGGCGAGGAGGCACCCCGGGCCGATCGCGAGCTGGCCTACCTGCTGACCGTGCTGCCGGCGCAGGTCGCCAGCGATCCTGGAGCGCTTGTCGACGCGCTGGTCGCCGAGGACTGGCCGGCCGTCGCCGTCGACGGGGGTGTGACCGCCCGGCGTGGCGATGTCGTCGCCTGGGTCGGCCTGGGCGACCTCGACCCCGACGCGGCACCGCCGGAGGCCACCAGCCGGTGGTGGCTGCCCCCCGACCCAGGCGCCCGCCCGGACTGCCCGGCTCGGGTCGACGGGGTCGTGGTGGTCAGCGGTACGGTCTCGGCCGGCCAGCAGGAGGGCCAGCAGGGCCAGCAGGAGCTGCAGGTAACGTCGCCGGGGTGAGACTCCCGTCGCGCCGAGCCGCCCTCCGCGCTGCGGTGGTCGCGGCGTCGGTCGGGCTCGCGGCGTCCGGCTGCGCGAGCGGTCCCGACGTCGACGTCCCCGACCTGGATGTGCCGTCGACGATCGAGGTCACCTCCCCGAGCTTCGCCGACGGCGAGCCGCTGCCGGCGTCGGAGACCTGCGTCGGCGAAGGCGCGTTCCCCACGATCGCGTGGGCCAACCTGCCCGAAGGCACCGAGTCGGTGGCGGTGGTCGTGCACGACCCGGACGCCAAGGGCGGCGACTACGTGCACCGGCTGACCACGAACCTGGACCCGGCCGCCGGTTCGCTGCCCGGCGCGGACACCCCGCCCGGCGCGGTCGAGTACGAGACGAGCAACGGAGCTCCGGGCTGGACGCCGCCGTGCCCGCCGTCCGGCAGTGGCACCCACCGCTACGTGTTCACCGTCCTGGCGCTGGACCGCCCGACCCGGATCCCGACCACTGCCAAGACCCAGAACGTGCTGCTCACCGTGGGCGAGGCGGCGTTCGCGCAGGGCGCGATCACCGGAACCGTCACCGCCAACTGACCCCGGTTTCGCGCCCGATTGCGCCCGAATCGGGACCGATCGGGCGCGAAGCAAGGGCTCAGCTGCTGCGGTAGAGGCAGAACGGGTGGCCGACCGGGTCGAGCATCACCCGCACGTCGTCCTGCGGCTGGAAGTCGGCGAGGCGGGCGCCGTGGGCCAGGGCCAGCGCGACGGCACCGGGCACGTCGGTGACCTCCAGGTCGAGGTGGCCCATGCTCTGCTGGGCGCCGTCGGCCGGCGGCCACACCGGAGCGATGAGCTCGGGCGAGACGTGGAACCCGAGGTACACCTCGGCCCGCGGGTCCTTGATCGTGCACCACGAGTCGGACTCGTGGGCAATCGGCCAGCCGAGCAGGGCGGAGTAGAAGCGGCACAGTGCGCGGGGGTCGGGGGCCTCGAGCACCGAGCCCCACCACCCGGTGGTCGGCAGCGGTGCCGGCGGGTTCGTCTGCGGTTCGCTCACGCGGCCGATCCTGCCCGCGCCGAGCGGGTCAGGCCAGGGGGGTGCCGTCCCAGCGCCACTTCTCCTGCCGGGCCAGGTCGTCGAGCGGCTGACGCCCGCAGCACCACAGCAGCACGTCGACCGGGTCGCCCTGCGGTGCGTCGCGGAACAGCCGCTGCAGCGCGGTCGCAGCCGAGGCGGACGGCAGCTGCCACGGGACGCCGAACGTGGCCATGACGTCGTAGGTGTGCACGAGGGACTCGACGATCCCCATGCAGGCGAAGCCCTCCGGGTCCGACGTGCCGTAGGGGTGGAAGCCCCTGGCGGTGGGCGGTGTGGTCCGCACCACGCTGGCGAGGATCGCACCGGAGGCCGCGAGGAACGCCACGGCGTCGGCTGAGGTCATCTGGGGCTCGAGCGGAGCGTCGGGCACCACCCAGCCGCGCTCGGGCTGGCCCACCACCTGCCCGGCGTAGCCGACCAGACAGCTCGCGGTGTGCTCGACGGTGGTGCGCACCGACCAGGTGAGGTCGTCGGCGGTGGTGGTCCAGTCGCGGTCGAGGGTCTGCGTCAGCGCCTCGCAGCTGGCGGCGACGGCGTGCTCGAGCGCGACTGCGGCGTCTTCGGCGGCCATGCTCATACGCGGCGCAGACCCGGCTCAGACCCGGCGTAGCACGGCCACGACCCGGCCGAGCACGGTCGCGTCGTCGCCGAGGATCGGCTCGTAGGCGGGGTTGTGCGGCATCAGCCACACGTGGCCATCGCGGCGCTTGTAGGTCTTGACCGTGGCCTCGTGGTCGAGCATGGCCGCCACGATGTCGCCGTTGTCAGCGTTGGGCTGCTGGCGCACGACCACCCAGTCGCCGTCACAGATGGCGGCGTCGACCATCGAGTCGCCGATCACCTTGAGCAGGAACAGGTTGCCGTCGCCGACCAGCTGGCGGGGCAGCGGGAAGACGTCGTCGATCGCCTCCTCGGCCAGGATCGGGCCGCCGGCGGCGATCCGCCCGACCACGGGCACGTAGGAGGGCGCGGGCCGGTCGTCGCCCACGCCGGTGACGTCGTAGCCGGGCTCGGCCGGGTCGGGGGAGACCACCTCGATCGCCCGGGGGCGGTTGGCGTCGCGGCGCAGGTAGCCCTTGCGCTCCAGCGCGGTGAGCTGGTGGGACACGCTGCTGGGGCTGGTGAGCCCGACCGCCTCACCGATCTCACGCATGGACGGCGGGTAGCCGCGGCGCTCTACGGACTCGCTGATGAAGTCGAGCACCCGGCGCTGGCGGGCGGTCAGCCCCACCGAGTCGGCCGGCCCGTCCGGGATCGACACGACGTCGGCCGACCCGTCGACAGGCCCGTCGACCGGCTTCCCCTCGGTGGGGGTCGCCCGCGGGGTGTTGGTGTCGCTGGTGCTCATGTCGCCTCCGCCACTTGCCTCGGCAGGAGCCTGGCCCGCCGGTCAGCCTCGGCCGCGGAACTGTCAGACCCCTCGATCACTCTGGTCAGGACAGTAGCCGCACTCGAACAAAGGTTTCAAACACCTGTACGAGCGTGTCGCCCGGAAAGGCTGGACTTCCCGCTCGATCCTGGGGTACAACTCGTACAGGCGTTCGATCGAACAGTCGTTCGACCTTCCCCCGAAAGCCCGCACCAGCACCGCAGGAGCCGACCATGAGCCACACCCTCGCCGAGCACCCGACCCGCCCGTCCGGCCCAGCCGACGAAGCGGCCCACGCCGTCGCCGTGGCGCCGGCCCAGCCGGCTTCCCTTCGGCTGACCCGTCGAGGCCGACTGGTCGTCCTGGTGCTGCTCACGGTGGCGGTGTTCGCCCTGATCTCGGCCGGGCGGGTCTGGGCCCAGGCCGAGCCCACGCCCGCCGGCGGGCACGTCGTCCAGCTCGGCTCCGGTGGCCACGACCTGGGTGGTCCAGCCCGGCGAGACGCTGTGGACCGTGGCGGTCGCGGTCGACCCCGACACCGACCCGCGGGAGACGGTCGCCCGGATCATCGACCTCAACGCGTTGTCCGACACCGGCGTCGTGGCCGGACAGTCGCTGCTCGTCCCGGCCTGAGCCACGGCCGGTGCGGGCACCGTCGCCCCGGCAGTCACGGGTTCCTGAGCGGGGCGTGAGCGCGCGACACGCCGACCGCAGACGAGATCGGCCCGGCCCCTTGATCTGGTCGGCCAGGGCGCGTACGGTACCCCCACATCTAGTAGTTACATCCCTGTAAGTCATCCACAGATTGTGGTTGGTCACCCACAGGTTCTCCCCAGGAGATCCCCAGCGGTATCCCCAGCCCGGCCTCGTGACGGCGTCCAGGGAGCCCCGTTCCCCCGGCGGCACCAGCCCAGAACCAGACCCCGAGCGCGAGGAGGCGGCAGCGATGCACTGCCCGTTCTGCCGCGCCGAGGACACCCGGGTGGTCGACTCCCGGGTCGCCGACGACGGCACCTCGATCCGCCGGCGCCGGCAGTGCGCCCAGTGCGGGCGCCGGTTCACCACCGCCGAGACGGCCACCCTGGTCGTGGTCAAGCGGTCCGGGGCCACCGAGCCGTTCAGCCGGGCCAAGGTGGTCTCCGGGGTCCGCAAGGCCTGCCAGGGGCGCCCGGTCAGCGACGACGACCTGGCCGTGCTCGCCCAGCAGGTCGAGGAGACCGTCCGGGCCGCCGGCAGCGCCGAGATCGACAGCCACGAGGTGGGCCTGGCGATCCTGGGCCCGTTGCGCGAGCTCGACGAGGTGGCCTACCTGCGGTTCGCCTCGGTCTACCGAAGCTTTGAGTCCCTGGAGGACTTCGAGGCCGAGGTCACGCTGCTGCGCGCCGAACGTGAACCGATCGGGCGCGAGCCCGAGCCCACCCCACGCCCGTAGTCGGGCCCCCAACCCCCGGCCGGCAGGGAAGTCCGGTACCGAGCAGTTCGTTGTCCATGAGGAGGACATCAGCAGATGACCGAAATGGTGAGCGGTTCGCCGCAGCACACCGACAGCGGCGAGCCATCGAACGACCGACCGGAGATCATCCGGAAGGGCCTGGCGATGGAACGCATCTTCACGACCCCTGGCATCCACCCCTACGACGAGGTGGTCTGGGAGCGGCGTGACGTCGTGCAGACCAACTGGAAGACCGGCGAGTCGGTGTTCGAGCAGCGTGGGGTCGAGTTCCCCGACTTCTGGTCGGTCATCTCCTCCACGATCGTCACCACCAAGTACTTCCGCGGGGCGGTCGGCAGCGACACCCGCGAGTGGAGCCTGCGCCAGCTGATCGACCGCGTGGTCAAGACCTACCGGGCCGCCGGCGAGCAGCACGACTACTTCGCCACGCCGTCCGACGCGGAGATCTTCGAGCACGAGCTCACCTGGATGTTGCTGCACCAGGTGTTCAGCTTCAACAGCCCGGTGTGGTTCAACGTCGGCACTCCGTCAAAGGCGCAAGTTTCTGCGTGCTTCATTCTCGCCGTCGACGACACCATGGACTCGATCCTGAACTGGTACCGCGAGGAGGGCCTGATCTTCAAGGGCGGCTCCGGTGCCGGGCTCAACCTGTCCCGGATCCGTTCCAGCAAGGAGCTGCTGTCCTCAGGCGGCACCGCGAGCGGCCCGGTGTCCTTCATGCGCGGGGCCGACGCAGCGGCCGGAACGATCAAGTCCGGGGGCGCCACGCGCCGCGCGGCCAAGATGGTCGTGCTCGACGTCGACCACCCCGACATCGAGGAGTTCGTCGAGACCAAGGCCCGCGAGGAGGCCAAGATCCACGCGCTGCGTGACGCCGGCTTCGACATGGACCTCGGTGGCAAGGACATCACCAGCGTCCAGTACCAGAACGCCAACAACTCGGTGCGGGTCAATGACGAGTTCATGCACGCGGTCGAGGACGGCGCGCCGTTCGGGCTGCGCGCCCGGGCCGACGGCTCGGTGATCGACACCGTCGACGCCCGTGAGCTGTTCCGCAAGATCAGCCAGGCCGCCTGGTCGTGCGCCGACCCCGGCATCCAGTACGACGGCACGATCAACGACTGGCACACCTGCCCGGAGTCCGGCCGGATCACCGCGTCCAACCCGTGCAGCGAGTACATGCACCTGGACAACTCCAGCTGCAACCTGGCCTCGATCAACCTGCTGAAGTTCCTGCGCGACGACGACACCTTCGACGCACCGACCTTCACCAAGGTGGTCGAGCTGGTCATCACCGCGATGGACATCTCGATCTGTTTCGCCGACTTCCCGACCGAGGCGATCGGTGACACCACGCGCAAGTTCCGTCAGCTGGGCATCGGCTACGCCAACCTCGGGGCGCTGCTCATGGCCTCAGGCCTGGCCTACGACAGCGAGGCCGGCCGGGCGCTTGCGGCGTCGATCACCTCACTGATGACCGGTACTGCGTATCGCCGCTCGGCCGAGCTGGCCGGCGTGGTCGGCCCCTACGAGGGCTACGCCCGCAACTCCGAGGCGCACAAGCGGGTCATGCGCAAGCACGCCGCAGCCAACGACTCGGTGCGCACCCATGGCTCGCTCGACAAGGACGTCCACGTCGTGGCCACGCAGGTGTGGAGCGACGTCATCACCCTCGGGGAGGCCAACGGGTACCGCAACTCCCAGGCGTCGGTGCTCGCCCCGACCGGCACCATCGGTCTGATGATGGACTGCGACACCACCGGCATCGAGCCCGACCTGGCGCTGGTGAAGTTCAAGAAGCTGGTCGGCGGCGGCTCGCTGCAGATCGTCAACCAGACCGTGCCGCGGGCCCTGCACCGGCTCGGCTACACCCAGGAGACGATCGAGGCGATCGTCGAGCACATCAGCCAGCACGGCAACGTCATCGACGCACCGGGGCTCAAGCCCGAGCACTACACGGTGTTCGACTGCGCCATGGGGGCGCGCACGATCGCTCCCATGGGCCACGTGCGGATGATGGCTGCGGTGCAGCCGTTCCTGTCCGGGGCGATCTCCAAGACGGTGAACATGTCGGAGACCGCGACGGTGGAGGAGATCGAGGAGATCTACTTCCAGGGCTGGAAGCTCGGTCTGAAGGCCCTGGCGATCTACCGCGACAACTGCAAGGTGGGCCAGCCGCTGTCCGACGCCAAGGGCACCAGCCGTGACAACGGTGTCAAGGCCGAGGCCGCACCGGTGGCCCCGACCATCGAGTACCGGCCCACGCGCAAGCGGCTGCCGAAGAACCGCCCGGCGACGACCACGTCGTTCTCGGTCGGCGGCGCCGAGGGCTACATGACGGCCTCGCGCTACCCCGACGACGGCCTGGGCGAGATCTTCCTGAAGATGTCCAAGCAGGGCTCGACCCTGGCCGGGATGATGGACGCCTTCTCGATCGCGGTGTCGATCGGCCTGCAGTACGGCGTCCCGCTCGAGACCTACGTGCAGAAGTTCGTGAACATGCGCTTCGACCCGGCGGGTCTGACCGATGACGCCGACGTGCGGATGGCGCAGTCGATCATGGACTACATCTTCCGGCGGCTGTCGCTGGACTACCTGCCCTACGAGTCGCGCTCGGCGCTGGGCATCTACACCGCCGAGGAGCGCACGCGCTACCTGGAGACCGGATCGTACGAGGAGCTGGACGACGGGAACGACTTCCCCGGTCCTGACCCCGACGTCCAGGCCGAGCTGGACACGCTGGCACAGTCAGCCCCGGTCGTTGAGCACCTCGAGAAGACCGACGACGAGGTCATCGAGTCCTCAGGCAGGCAGGTCACGGGGGCACACTCCTCGACCGAGCTGCTCGAGGCGCTGCAGGGAACCGCGTCCGACGCTCCGATGTGCTTCACCTGCGGCACCAAGATGCGTCCAGCAGGCTCCTGCTACGTCTGCGAAGGGTGTGGCGCCACCAGCGGCTGCAGCTGAGGCATCCCTCGGACTGGGTGAGGAGGGGCTGGCGTGCCAGACGCCAGCCCCTCGCGCTTCCACTGGATTGTGAGATCCGATCGCTACGGTTGCCTTGATCAGTTGGGCTGAGTGTTGCGAGGGACTCGTGACGAGGGACCCTGGCCCGGGCCACGAGCACGCGCTTGACTGGGAATGGCAGGGGAGGTGTTCGTGCGTACGACACTGGCTGTGCTCGCTGTGACAGGGCTGGTCCTGGCGCCCCTCCCCACATCGTCGACGGCTCAGGTCGCGACGGCTGCTCCGGGCGTTTGCTCAGGTGTTGCCGGGTGCATCGTGAAGGCCCACGTCGACGTCGACGGGGACGGACACAAGGACGCCGTGGGGCTCGCGAGTCGTGGACACGGGGCCAATCGACGAGTCATCGTTCGCGTCAAGACGAGTGCCGACCACATCGTCACGGTCCGACCGTCAGCTGCGTTCTGGATCGGACCCTTCTGGCAGGGAACAGCCCTGCTGGACGGGCGGCCGGGCCACGAGATCGTTGTCGGTCAGACGATGGGAGCGCACGCCCAGCTCTACCGAGCGCTCACCTGGCGTGGGGACGGACTCCGGACGCTCGACGCTCCGGGCCGGGAGCGGTACTGGATGATCGACCGGGCCGTCTGGATCTCCAACGGCTGGCAGCGTCGAGCCGTGGACCCGGCGGGGATGATCACGCGGCGTTCAGCCGAGCGGGTCGGTGACACCACGAGCCCCTTCAAGGGCAGGCTGGTCACCTACCAGTGGGACCGTGGTGGCTGGACGAAAGTGCGGTCGAAGACCATCTACCCGCTGCCGGACCGGAGGGCCAACGCGTGGGGTGGGTTCGACGTCCCTGGCCTGGCCCGATGGTGAGATCCAGCGCCGCTGACCTGCCGCTTTCCGACTCGGACGCGTACTCCTACGCATTCTCCCTGGCGCCGTAGCCGAAGACGTGGACGCTGACGACGTCCACCTCACGGCGGGGATCCCCGAAGAAGGTCGCCATCCGCCGGCTCACCGCCCGGAAGGGATGCTCCCGAACCCGCCCCTCCTCATTGGTGTTCGTCACCGGCACGACGAGAAACAGGTGCCGAGCGTCGGGCGAGATGTGTGCCTTTCACAAGTCCTTGAGGTCGTGGTTGTTCGTCGTGGTGCCGCCACGCTCGACTTCGGCGATGATCCCGCTGTCCTCCGAGAGACGGTAGAAGAAGTCCGGCCTCGCTTGGGTGACTAGACCCCCGTCAGCGGGGATGACTCGCTCCTCGCCGAAGCCGAGCTGGTCACGCAGCAGGTTGCCAACGAGGCCCTGGACCGCTCGGCTCTGGGCGCCGAAGACGTGGACGGCCGCGATGTCTTTGGTTCGTTCGTCGAGGTAGCGGCGCAGCCGATCTGCCAGCTGGTCGACCTGACCGAGCTCCGCGATATCCGTGGAGGAGAGGTCCGAGCGCGCGAAGCGCGTGTACCTGTCCGCCACGGTCAGACAGCTTCACAGCTGGAGGCAGGAGAAGCTAGTAGCGGTTGCCTGTGATGCCGCCGGCGGAGCGCTCAATCTTCGGGTTCCGGAACCCGATCACAGGGTGTGGGGTCGCTCAGTGTTGTGCGTTGGACGAAGTACGGCCATGACCGGCTGTACGTGAAGACGCTGGCCGGTGACCCTGTCGGCTGGGGTGATCTGCGAACGGGCGGTGTGACCGTCACGGCGCCGTCGTTGGTCGATCAGCTGCATTCCGCGCTGGGCGAGCACCCGCTGTGGCCGTCGGAGGCGTCGGCGTCTGACGAGAGGGCGCCCTCGACCACGCCGACACAGATGCCGCAGGCGGCGACAGGGACGATCAGCTCGGTCACGCGACCGCCTGCAGAGGTCGTACCGAGCCGTACGGACGAGCCTGGATGGGCCGACCTTGCCCTGACCCGGGCCGGTGCGGCCGCCCGCGCTCAGGCGGTCGCGGAGCGAGAGGCCGCGCCCATGCGGACCCTCGCCGCTCGGCTGCTCGGAGTCCACACCGAGGAGCGGGCTTGGCGGATCGGGGCAGACGGCGAGGAGAAGGTGTCAGCCCAGCTTGCCAAGGTGGTCAAGAAGGACCCCCGATGGCGGGCCATCCACGCGATCCCGGTCGGCGCCCGCGGCTCGGACATCGACCATCTCGTGATCGGTCCCGGTGGAGTCTTCACACTCAACGCCAAGCACCACCGCGATGCCAGGGTGTGGGTGTGCGGAGACCGGTTCCTGGTCAACGGTCGCCACCAGCACTACGTCCGACACAGTCGTTTTGAGGCTCAGCGGGCATCCAAGCTACTCGCGGACGCGGTGGGCCACGCGGTCCCGGCCATGGGGGTAGTCGTCCTCGTGAATGCGGACTCGCTCACCGTCAAGGAACAACCATCGGACGTCTGGGTCGTCGCTCGGATGCAGATCTGCCGGTGGCTCCTCGATCGCCCGGCTGTCCTCGACGACGCTGAGGTCGGTGTGATCTACGAGGCCGCGCGGCGGTCCACGACCTGGGGTCAAGTCCTCTGAGATCCGGTACGCCACCCCGGCGGACTTGACTCGCGGAGGGGGACACGGGACTTCGGGCTCTGGCTCGACGGCACGCCCGCTGCTTCTCTGACTTTGGAGAAATGGCGATGGAGGAAGCCATGTCCACCACGACTCGCCCGGCACGGTTCGTCCGCGGAATCTCCAGCCGAGCCCTGGTGATTCTCGGGGTCATCGCGCTCGTCCTCGCCGGGCTGGCGTGGGGGGTGCGCACGCTGGACCGCCGTTGGGGCTCCGACCAGCCGGTGGTTGTCACCGCCGTGAACGGCACGACCTGCACGGTCCAGAGCCAGGTTGACCCCGAACTGGTCATGTCCGCGCCCTGCCCGGCGGGCACGGGAGTGGATTGGACGGCGACGATTTCCGTCGGGGGGTTGACACACCGGCCGCTGGAGACCGGGCTCGACGCCGGGCTGTTGTGGCTGTGGCTGGCCCTCGCCGCCGTCGGTGCTGTCTCCCTGGGCACGGTTGGGCGTCGGCGCAGCGACAGCAGGCGTCATGAGCGCGCCGCGGCAGCACCGATCTCCCTTCCCCAGCCGCTGGTCGGCGACGACGATCAGCCAGTTCCCCGTGACCGCTGGGCTCTGGCAGCGCCGCTCCCCGCGGGAGTACCGAAGGCCTTCGGAGTCCTGGGGGAGCGGGTGATCTACAGCGTCGTCGGCGCCTTCGTGGCATTCGGCGTCGCCGTCCTGCTCGACCCGATGGCTCAGCGCGTAGGGCTGGGTCTGGCCGGCAGGACGCTCATCGACGCCGTCGTGGTCGCAGCTGCCGGTGCCCTCGTCGTGCGGATCTGCCTGCGATCGGTCCGTTGGTCACGTGAGGGGCTGACCGTCCGCGGGTTCCTCACCACCGGTCACTACGCCTGGTCCGACGTCGACCACGTCACGGCCGAGGCGTCCGAGACGACGACCAAGAGCGGGCAGTACTGGACCCTCGTGCCTGCCCTGGTGCTGACCTCCGGTGAGCGGATCCGGCTTGGTGTGTTCTCGCAGACCGAGGGTGGCTGGTTCCAGCCCTTCCGCAGCTCGATCGCGCAGAAGGCCTTGAGCCGGTACGACATCCTGGACGCCTGGTTAGCCAGCGCGAGCATCCCGGTCGACGTAGCCTACGAAGCCCTGCGGCCGTGGAAGCTCGGGCGGGTCAGCACCAGCGAGGCGGTGGCGCTGAGCGACAGCCCGCCAGCGGGCCTGCACCGTGCACCTGAGCCTGGGAGCTCGATTGCAGCACCCCAGGTGAGCGTGGCTGCCGCACCGGTTCCCGGCGAGTTCGCCGGCTTCGCCGAGCCGTCGGTGACACCCCCTGCCCCCCGGCCGCGGTCGAGCGTGGCGGTGCGCGTGCTCCTGATCCTGGGCGCCCTGCTGGTGGCGCTGCCCGCGCTCTTCCTCGTCGTCGGCACGCCGCTGCTGGTGTACCAGCTGGCGACGGGCCGGCAGGTGGCTGCCGTCGTGGAGAACCGCGTCGGCGACCAGTGCGTCCTCGTCGACAGCGCTGATGGTTCGTCGTCATGGACGACGCGGTGTCTCGGCGACTGGCAGCCGCGGCAGACGGTCCAGGTCGTGATCAGCTCGCAAGGCAAGCCCATGACCTGGGTCGACACGACGGCGGGTCTGATCGCACTGGCCGTCTTCTGCATTCCGGGAGTCATGCTCCTGACGATCGGCCTGCTCTTGCGACGTCGACAACGCCGTCACCGGCCGTCGTCCTCGGGCCAGAGTGTGGTCTCGGCCAGCACAAGTGCTGGCTGATGCCGACGCGAAAGGTCGGTGCAGAACGGCCGACAGCGCCCGGCCGGAAATCGGCTATACCCACCTTCCCGCGCCCATCCGCCCAGGGCATCGTCGGCGTCCACGGGCAGCCGATGGTGATCACCTCGCGCGCCGGCTGCACACCGAGCGGCGCCAGGACGGTCGGCTACCTCTGGCGCCCCTACCGGCACCGCTGGGTGTCGTGGACCAGGCTGAGGGATGGAGGCGCGTGGCTCGCGGTGACCCGGCGGCAGGTGGGTCGGTCCTCGTCACGGGAGGCGTTCGCTGGTACCGCTCCTGCCCCATGGGCGGCGACCACGTCCCGGGCACGCTGGCCTACCGGTACTACCCCGACGTCTGACCGGCCGTCGGCCATCGCCCGGGATGGCGCGTGGGCGATTCGTCCCCAATCGGGCTGGCGAAGGAGCCCCCGAGTACCGCCCCGACGCTCGTTGAGGACTCACGCAGCCACGACGAGCCGAAATCGGCGTCGATATCGGGGAATGTCAGTGGTCCCGGGCATGGTTGGGCTCGGGGAATAGACGCAACCCTACTTGTCCTGTTCACCGCCCTACCGCCAGGAGACCTCTGCCGTGTCCTCATCCCAGCCCGACACAAGTCCGCCAGTCTCCGCAGAGGCACAAGACCCCAAGCGTTGGCGTGCCCTCGTGGTGATCGCCATGGCGCAGCTCATGGTGATCCTGGATGCCTCGATCGTGAACATCGCGCTTCCATCCGCGCAGGCGGACCTGGGGATCAGCGACACCGACCGTCAGTGGGTCGTGACCGCCTACACGCTGGCATTCGGCGGCTTGCTGCTGCTCGGTGGTCGAATCGCGGACTACTGGGGACGCAAGCGCACGTTCATGGTCGGTCTCATCGGTTTCGCCGGCGCATCGGCGTTGGGTGGCCTCGCTGCGAACGCCGGGCAGCTGTTCGGTGCCCGAGCCCTCCAGGGCGTGTTCGCCGCGCTGCTCGCCCCCGCAGCACTGTCCCTGATCACCGTCACGTTCACTGAGAGCAAGGAGCGAGCGAGAGCGTTCGGTGTCTACGGTGCCATTTCCGGCGGTGGTGCGGCGATTGGCCTGATCGTCGGTGGCATCCTGACCGAGTACGCGTCGTGGCGCTGGTGCCTGCTCGTCAACGTTCCCTTCGCGCTGATCACCGTGGCGCTCGCGATCCCCTTCGTCCGGGAGAGCCGGGCGCACGGCGACACCAGCTACGACATCCCCGGTGCGGTCACCGCGACACTCGGGCTGGTCACCTTGGTCTACGGGATCACCAAGGCGGGCGAGGACGGCTGGACCGATCCGCTCACCCTGGGCCTGTTCGCCGTTGCCGTGGTGCTGCTCGTGGCGTTCCGGGTCATCGAGACCCACACCCGCAACCCGCTCCTGCCAACACGGGTGGTGGAGGACCGCAACCGGGGCGGCGCCTTCCTCACCATGTTCTTGACCGCCGGTGGCCTGTTCGCCATGTTCTTGCTGCTGAGCTACTACTTCCAAGGTGTGCTCGGCTACTCCGCCTTGAAGTCGGGATTCGCGTTCCTGCCGTTCTCCATCGGCATCATCATCAGCGCGGGCCTGGCCAGCCAGCTGCTTCCCAGGGTGGGTCCGCGACCGCTGTCCACCGGTGGCCTGGTGGCGGCGACGCTGGGCATGCTGTGGCTCACCCAGCTCGACACGACCCCGCAGTACCTCGTCCATGTTCTGCCGGCCGAGATCCTGATGAGCATGGGCCTCGGGTTCGTGTTCGTCTCGTTGTCTGCCACTGCCCTGTTCGGGGTGTCACCCCACGACGCCGGTGTTGCATCAGGCTTGCTCAACACCACGCAGCAGATCGGGGGCTCGCTCGGTATCGCGGTGATGAACACTATCGCGGCTTCGGCTACGGCCGCATACATCACGGCGAACGGCGTCGAAGCCACTCAGGCAGGGGTCGTGCACGGCTTCGCTGTGGCGTTCGCGGTGTCTGCGGGGGTCCTTGCCTTGGCAGCCATCGCGTCGGCGTTCTTCATCAACGCCGACCGACACTCGCTGGCCCAGAACGACGTCGGTGTCGCCGCCGGTTAGTCGCAGCCAATCGGCCGGGGCATCAGCGTCGGGACGACCACAGCGGATGTCCGTCCCGGACTCCGGACCGAATGGCCCTGGCCGGTAGTCCCACGGGGCTGGATCCTGGACGTGGGAGGAACCCGCCTCCGATGGTGCCTGTGCGCGAGTGATGTCGACACGGGGCGCCCTGGGCTTTGGGAGGGGACATGCCTGCTCCGCTGCTGCAGCACGTGGCACTCAGTGTTCGAGACATCGACAAGAGTGCTGAGTGGTACACCGAGCTGTTCGAGCTGACACTGGCCGCCGAGTTCGACGAACCAGCACCGATGAAGGTCTACCTGACCACGGCCGGGCAGGCCCTCGACCTGCGTCAGGACCCAGACGTGGTCCAGGAGGACTTCACCCAGGCCCGGGTCGGGCTCGACCACGTGGCCTTCGTCTGCGCCGACCGCGCGGAGCTGGACGGCTGGCTGACCAGGCTGGTCGAGTTCGGCGTCACGAACTCCGGCATCGTGGAGTCGCCGTTCGGGCTGCACCTGAACTTCCGCGACCCGGACGGGATCCCGTTCGAGTTCTACCTGCCGGCCGCCTGACTCGATGACCCACCTTTCGGGGGTGGCGCCCGGCTCACCGGGAGCCCCGGTCGATGCCTGGGTGGGGGAGATGCGTGAGGAACGGCGGATCGTCACCGCGGTGTTCGCCGACATCGTCGGCTCGACGGCGCTGACCGAGCGCCTGGACCTCGAGGACGCCCGCGACATCCTCGGCGGTGCGATCCGGCTGGTCATCGCCCAGGTGGATGCGCTGGGCGGGACGGTCAAGGACCTGGCCGGTGACGGTGTGCTGGCGCTGTTCGGTGCCCCGGTCGCCCACGAGGACGACGCCGAGCGGGCCATCCTGTGCGGCCTCGGAATCACTAACGCGATCGCCGACTACGGAGCCGAGCTGGCTGGTCGGTGGGGTCTCGAAGGGTTCAGCGTGCGCGTCGGCATCGAGACCGGACGGGCGGTCCTGGGCCAGCTCGGGGGTGGGTCGCGGGTCGAGTACGGGGCAACCGGAGACGTCCTGAACACTGCGGCCCGGCTGCAGAGCCAGGCTGACCCCGGCCAGGTGCTGGTGGGGACCGCAACCCGGGCGATGGTCGAGAGCCGTTTCGTGTGGGACGCACCGCAGACGTTCGCCGCGAAGGGAAAGCACCTGCCGGTCGTGGCGTCGGTGGTGCGTGCTTACTCGCCTCACCGACACCTGCCACCGGTGTTCGACGAGGTGCCCCTCGTCGCCCGATCGACGGAGATGCAGGTGATCGGCTCCGCCATCGAACGGCTACGGGACGGCGATGGCTCGGTCGTCGCCTTCATCGGTGATGCCGGCGTCGGCAAGAGCCGGCTGGTCGAGGAGGCTCGGCGCGTGTTCGCCAGGGGCGTCAGCGCCCGGTGGTTGGAAACGGGTGGGTCGTCGTTCGCCACATCGGTGCCCTACCTGCTCTACCGCAACCTGGTCCTGTCCTGGCTCGGTGTCCCGCTGAACGCCGGACGGGAGTCCGTACTGCGGGTGGTCGAGGAGCGGGCGGCAACCTTGCCCGCGGGCCAGGCAGAGCCGTTGCGAAACCTGATGTCAGTCCTCAGCGGTGCGGCGGTCGAAGGGACCGGTGCCGAGGCGGTGCAGGAGCGGGTGTTCTCTTCGATGCAGGCCCTGCTGCGTGCGCTGGCTTCAGAGCAGCCACTGGCTGTGGTGCTGGAAGACCTGCAGTGGAGCGACCCGACGTCGCTGCTGCTCACCGAACGGGTCGTGGGACTCGCTGTCGAGTGCCCGCTGCTCCTGATGGTCACCGTGCGCCCGGAGCCGGCGGCACTGGCGAGCCTGGAGCGAATCGGCGAGGTCGGTGGCGATCGGATGGTGTGCGTCAGTCTCGCACCGATGACCCGGGACGACGATCGCAAGCTGCTGCGCGCGTTGCTCGGTGGCGCGGACCTGCCACGGTCGCTGGAGGAGCGTTTGCTGGACACCACCGACGGCAACCCCTTCTTCGTCGAGGAGCAGGCCAGGGCACTGGCCACGACGGGCGCGCTCGAACGGGCTCAGGGCAGGTTGCACTTCGTCGGTGCGCCAGACCTGCAGCTGGAGCCGACCGTGGAGCGGGCGTTGATCGCCCGGATCGACCGGCTGGGCGAGCAGGAGCACCAGACCCTGCTGGCGGCATCCGTGCTCGGGTCGTCGTTCGACGCGCGCCTGGTCTCGGTACTGACCGGATTCGACGCCTCCGCCGAGCTCGACGAGCTCAAGCGGGCCGACTTCGTCTGCTCGGCTGATGCGGAGGACGGCAGTGACACGTTCCGCTTCCGTCACGCGCTGGTGCAGGAGGCCAGCTACGGCAGTCTGCTGCGCCGTCAGCGTCGTTCCCTGCACGCCCGCGCTGCTGCCGCGCTGGAGGCCAGGTACCAGGGGCGCCAGGACGAGATCGCTGCCACGCTGGGGCATCACCTGGCGGAGGGCGGTGACCCCGAGCGGGCGATCGGGTACCTACGAACCGCGGCGCAGGACGCCGCAGCGACGTTCGCCAACGAAGAGGCCGCCACGCTAGCCCGTGAAGCACTCGCCCTGATTGACCGATCCTCCCCTGAGCTTGCCGACTCCGACCGACGAGCGGCGACCCAGCTGCTCGGGATCCAGGCAGCCGCCGAACGCGCCCTGGCCAGGTACGACGCAGCGGTCCACGCGTTTCGGGGCCAGCTCGCCCTGATCGAGGCGGAGAACCACCTGGGGCGGGCCAGGATCCGGGCACTGATCGGACAGACCCTCATGGATGCGCACCGCTACGACGAAGCGCTGGCGGAGCTGGACCGGGCCGAGGCGGCCGTCGCGGGCCCCCCGGAGGGCGAGGAAGCCTTCGCCGCGTGGCTGGACGTCATGCTCGCGCGTGGATCGGTCCACTACTGGCTGGCCGACCACGAGCAGTACTCGGACCTGCTCGCGCGGGTCGAGCCGATCGTCGCGGCTCGGGCCAACCGCCAGCAGCGGATCGCGTACTACGGCTCGGTTCGAGCAGCACTGTGGCGGCGGGACAAGTATGTCATCTCCGACGACCTGGCCCGGTTCGACGGCGAGCTGTTCGAGGCAGAGCATGACACGCCGGATGAGGAGGCGCGGGCCTGGGCGCTGTTCCAGCACGGGTTCACGTTGATGTGGCACCGTGACCTCGCCGAGGCGCAGCCGCTGCTCCGGGAGAGTCTGGCGGCTGCCGAACACCTCGGCTCCACGCTGCTGCGGGCTCGGGCGCTCACCTACCTGATGCTGACCGCCCGGCTGCGCGGGGATGCTTCGGAGTCGGCAGACCTCGTGGAACCGGTGCACGAGGCGGCGGTCGAGGCTGAGCTGCCTGAGTACGACGCTATGGCGGCTGCGACTAGGGCCTGGCTGGCATCGCGCTCAGGTGACGAGGCTGCGGTGAAGCGCGAGGCGGTACGCGCGCTGGACCTGTGGAGCAGCCTGCCGAACCGGTACCCGGTCGACTGGCTGGCCTGCTTCCCGCTGCTGGGAGTCGCAGCCAAGCGTCGGGATCTGCCGGATGCGCAACGCTGGGTGCAGATGATGCTCAGCGAGCAGCAGCAGCGACTGCCCGACTCGATCGCGCAGCCGCTGCGGGACGGCTTGGCGGCCGCCGACAGGGGTGACGCTGCCACCGCGATCGCCCACTTCGACGACGCACTGGTCAGTGCAAGAGTCCAGGGCTACCTCTGACGAGGCCAACCGCCATAGGGCACCGTGAGGATCTCCAGGATGTGACCGTCAGGGTCCTCCCAGTACACACCGCGCCCGCCGTCGTTGGTGTTGATCTGCCGCGACCGCTGCTGCCCTGGGTCGGCCCAGTACGGCAGTCCCCGCTCGAGCAAGCGCTGGAAGATCTCGTCGAACTCGGTCTCGCCGACCAGGAACGCGTAGTGCTGGGGATGCACCTCTCCCTCGAGGAAGTCCAACGAGACACCGTTGCTGACCTCGACCACAGCAAAGGGCCCGAAGGCCGTCGGCGCCGGCAACCCGAGGATCTCAGCGAGAAAGCCCGCCGAGGCTTGCTTGTTGCTGCAGTAGACGATCGTGTGGTTGAGGTCGACCGGCATCGCGAACCTCCGTGCTCCTGCCCTGGCTCCACTGTGCCTGACCTCGGCCCGGGTTTGCCGGGTGCGCGCGCTCTGCGTACTTGACGTACTTGACGTACTGCACGTACCCTCGGTGGAGGAGGTGAACCTGATGCGGCGATTCGACAGCTACACCGATGCCCGTCGGCAGTTCCGCACGGTCCTCGACTCTGCGTCGACCGGTCGCGTGACCACCGTCCGGCGGGAACACGAGACGTTCAGCGTCGTGCCGGCGGCGCTGTTTCGAGGTCAGCTCGAGCGCCTGCTCCCCGCCGATGCCGTGGTCGCCGCCGAGGGGGGTGGGTGGGCCGCATGGTTGCCTTCTCTGCCGGTCCACGGTGAGGCCGACACCTTCGATGCCGCCGTAGGGGACCTCATCACTGCGCTGCGCGAGTACGCAGACGACTGGAACGACCGGCTGCTCAACGCACCGAATCACCAAGCCAACTGGGCCGTGGTCGAGCTGATCGAGCTGAGCACCGATGACGAGTTGCGCCGATGGATTACGAGCGGCGACACGCAAGACCCAGCAGCGGCGGTGTCGAGCGCTCGGTGAGCACGCGAACCGCCACGCGGCGCGAGCACCAACGCTTCTGTGAGATCGGGGGCTGGACCCTGGTGCGCGATGCTCGCGGCAGGTCCGTGGGTCATCACATCACCTACGAGCTACCGCTGGCAGACGGTGCCGTCCTACGGACGCGGATCAGTCGACCGGCCAACAAGGATCAGTACGGGCCGGGGCTGTGGTCGCACATCCTCTCAACCCAGCTCGCGGTGACGGCGACCCAGTTCTGGGAGTGCCTGCGAAGTGGTCGGGCGCCGGATCGCCCTGGCTCCTTGCGCCCGGATCGGCGCGAGTCGATTCCCGCGCAGGTGGTGTACCACCTGCTGCACACCGTCGGTCTCTCCGAGGACGAGGTCGCAGTCTTGACCCGCGAGCAAGCGTTGGCCCGGTTGAACGAGCACTGGTCCAGGCAACCCTGACCGCATCGGCGCGGTAGGTCCGAATGCCTCCCAGGTGTCGAGCAGGAACACCCGTGAGAACATGCCGAGATGGGTTTCCAGATCACCAACCAGCCGGACGCCGACGCGGTTCTCGACCAGTACCCCTTCGCGCTGCTGGTCGGCATGATGCTCGACCAGCAGTACGGCATGGAGCATGCGTTCCGTGGGCCGTGGAAGGTGCTCAGCCGTTTCGGGACGCTCGACCCGGCAGCGATCGCGGCAGCCGATCCGCAGGAGTTCGCCGCACTGTGCAGCCAGCCTCCGGCCATCCACCGGTTCCCCGGGTCCATGGCGGTACGCCTGCAGGACCTCGCACGCGTGATCGACGACGAGTACGACGGCGACGCCGCTCGGCTGTGGAACGAGGCGACCACGGGCAAGGACCTGCTCGCTCGACTGATGGAGCTTCCCGGGTTCGGCAGGCAGAAGTCACAGGTCTTCGTCGCCTTCCTCGCCAAGCAGATAGACGTGCGACCCAGGGGCTGGACGACGGTGTCCGGCGACTACTCGCTCAAGGGTTACCGGTCGGTCGCTGACGTCGTCAGCCCCGAGTCGCTGGTCAAGGTGCGTGAGTACAAACAGCGCAAGAAGAAGGCCGCCAAGCGTTGAGAGCGACGCTGACTACGAACTGAGGGCCGTGGCTTGGTCGATGAGGGTGTCGGTCTCGGTGAGCGCGGGCGCTGCCTGCAGTTGTTCGAAGATCGTTCGGGCTTGACGCAGTGCCGGCGTGGCTTCGGCGCCTCTTCCGAGGGCGAGCAGGCAGCGTCCTTGGCCAAGGAGTGCGTAGGCGTGTTCAGGGATGACGCCGAAGTGTCCCCAGCGGGTTGCGGCGTCGGCGTAGGTGGTGGCGGCGGTTGGTAGGTCGCCACGGTGTTCGGCGATGGCGGCGTTGGATGCGACCAGGGCGTGTTGGGTGTAGGGGTGGCGGGGTTCGACTCCGGCGAGCAGCCGTGCGACCAGGTCGGGCCGCTCGATGGCTAGGGCGGTGCGGACCATGGTCGGCAACCAGGGGGCGTAGTAGTAGGTGGCGCGTGTGCCGGGGGTGGTGTCGACCTCGGCCAGCAACGCGGCGGCGGGTTCACGGTGGCCGAGGACGGTATGGGTGGCGGCAGCGGCGGCGAAGCACAGCACGACTACCTGGGTGTCGCCGGCGTCGCGGGTGGTGGTTACCAACCAGTCCAGCCAGCCGGCGACCCGGTCCGGTTGTCCACGGAGGGTGAGGATCCGGGTTTGGATGGCCCGGACCTCGGTCAGGTCGCCCATGTTCCCGGCCGCCTCGAACTGCGCGGCGAGGTCTACGGCAAGGTCGAGGGCTTCGTTGTGCCCGCCGGTGTCGAACAGCAACGACAACGAGGACGCCTTCATCAGGCTGGTCAGGCTGGTGAGGCCGCGGGGGCTGGCATACGCGATGCCGGCCCGCATGATCTCCAGCGCGGCGGTGGCCCCCTCGAACGGCCACAGGTCGAGCCCGTAGTTGTTGTGGAGCATGGCGACGTTGTGCGCTTGCCCGGCGGCGGTCGCCAGGTCGAGGGCGTGCTGGAAGTCGGTCAACCCGTCCCGGTCACCCAAACTTGCGCGGGCACCGCCGCGGTAGCTCAGGGCGGTCACGGGCAGGGGCAAGTCCATCTGGTCGGCCAGTGCCAGCGCCTGGTCGGCGAAGCCGATCGCGGCCTCCGGTCGGCCCTGCAGATACTCGTCTGCGGCCACGTGGGTGAGCGCCTGGACCAGTTCCCGGCTGGGCGGTAGTGGGGCCAGCAACGTGACCGCCTCCGCGGGGAGCGTCCATTGACGGGGATCGCCGAGCCGTTGGAGCACGGTGGCGAGCTGTCCCATCGCGGCGGCGGCGGCGAGCAGGTCCCCGGCCGCCCGGAACCCGGTGATGGCTTCCTCCACTGAGGCGGCGGCATCGTCGTATCGGGTTGCCTGCAAGGCGGCCCATCCGAACCGGACCAGCGCGGCGGCCCGGTCGGGGTGCCCGGGCGGGGTCATTGCGAGGGCTTGTTCGAACGCGGCGACGGCGGCGGCGGTGTCCAGGCCGACGGCCCGGTCACCGGCCAGGGTGAGGAATCGGAATGCCGGGGCTTCCAGCTCGGCCGCGAGGTTGGTGTCGCCGGCGGCGACGGCGAGGGTGTGGGCAGTGGCGTAGTGGTAAGCCAATGCATCGGCCAAGTCCTCCACCCGAGCTCCGGCTTTGGACTCGATCCACCGCGCCGCCGCGACGTGCCGGGCCGCCCGCGACGCCCGGGGTAGTTGGGCGTAGGCGACGTCGCGGGTCAGGACATGCCAGAAGCTGTACTCCGTCTCACCGGCCATCGACGACTGCCGGGCCGGCCGGACCAGCTTCTTGTGGGACAGCTCCCGCAACACCTCCGCCACCTCGGACGCCTGACGCCCGGACATCGCCGTGACTGCGCCGGCCCAGAACACCTTCCCCACCACCGCGGCATCGGCCAGCAGCGACTTCACGTCCGGGCTGAGGGTGTCCAGGCGGGCCGCGATCAGCGCCTGAACCGAGTCCGGGAAAGGCACCTGCGCGCCTTCCCGCAGCTCCCAGACGGACCCCTTCGCCACGATCAGGTCGCGGTCTTGCAGCAGCCGGACGAACTCCTCGACGTAGAGGGGGTTGCCGCCGGCGCGATCCAGTATCGGTCGCTGCAGCTCGACCGGGATCACCGTCGCGTCCAGCAAGCCCGACACCAATCGGGCGGTTTCGGCTTCACTCAACGGGGCCAAGTTGATGGTGCTGGTGTTGCGCAGCCCGGCGGCGTAGTCGGGGTGATGTTCGAACAGCTCCGGACGCGCCGTTCCCACCACCAGCAGCGAGACGGCTTCGGCCCGGTCAGCCAGCTGTTCGATGAACGCCAGCATCGCCTCGTCGGCCCAGTGCAGATCCTCGAACACGATCACGGTCGGATCCGCCTCCGCGATGTGTTCTAGGAAGCGTCGCCACGCGGTGAACAACTCCGCCCGCTCCGCCCTCGAAGTCGCCTCGATGCCCAGCAGCGGCAGGATGCGCTGCCGAAACCAGACCCGCTCGTCCCCTTCCGGCAGCACCACGTCCAGCTTGCTGATGGCCACGCCGGGAGGGTCGGTTTCCAGGATCCCGGCGTGGGCCTTGACGATCTCGCCCAACGGCCAGAACGTGATCCCCTCGCCGTAGGGCAGACAGCGGCCCTGCCGCCAGGTCACCAACTCCGCACGGTCATCGAGGTAGTCGAACAGCTCCGCGACGATCCGGGACTTGCCCAGGCCAGGCTCGCCGACCACGGTCACCATCTGCGGCGACGCCGCGGCGAGCGTCTTGTCGAAGATCCCTTTCATCAACGCCAGGTCGATCTCCCGCCCCACAAATGGTGAGTCGTGAGTGCGAGTCACATCGGTACCGAGCCGGGCCAGCGGTGCCTTCGCGTGGAACACCGCGACCGGCTGCGACTTGCCCTTCACCCGCTCTGGTTCCAGCCGGTCGTACTCGAAGACCGCCGACGTGGCGTCGAACGTGGTCTGCCCCACCGCCACCCCACCCACCGGGGCCAGCGACTGGATCCGCGACGCGGTGTTGATCGAATCCCCGGTCAGGAAACCTTCACCCGACCCGGGTGTCACATCCAGCTGCACCAACGCCTGGCCGGTGTTGATCCCCACCCGCAGCAGCAGCGACCCGCCACCGACAGCAGTCAGCCGCTCGGAGTGATCGACGATCCGCAGTCCCGCCCGCACCGCCCGCTCAGCGTCGTCCTCATGTGCTGCCGGAACCCCGAACACCCCCACGACCGCGTCCCCGATGAACTTCTGCACCACCCCACCGAACGCCTCGATCGCCGCCCGCGCGACCACGTAGTAGTCAGTCAGCATCCGATTCACATCCTCCGGATCCGCTGACTCCGACAACGCCGTGAACCCCACCAGATCGCAGAACAAAGCGGTCACGACCTTGCGCTCCTCCAACACCGGCCGTGTCGAAGAAGCGCTGATCGGCGTTGCGCACTCCGGGCAGAACTTGAAACCGCCCTCAAGGACGAACCCACACGCCGGACAAGTCGCCACCACCGGAGACTAGGTGATCCCGGCCCCCTCGAGGACCCCATGAGTCGGCCATCCGGGCCGACGCCGGGGCCGCGACCCGGCGGGGTCCTGGGACCGCTGGTAGACGGGCGCGGGCGACGGCGAGTCGGTGCTCCGGATCGATGAGGTGACGGAAGTCGGTCGTGCCAGCCGCGATCTCGATGCGGACCTGGTGAATCGTGCCGGTGAACTCGCTGGACTCAGCCGTGTAGTCGTCGCTGACCGGCGAGGCCGTGTCACGTCCGACGTCGGTGGTCTCGTCCAGGGAGAACACCAGCGGCACCGTGCGCTCGAGCCGAGCCTCGGCCATCTGCTCGCCGTCGACGAGCAGGCGCACCTGACCACCCAGACCGGGACCGCCGCCGTCGTAGTCAAACGCCATCACCACCCGGTGCGTGCCGGACGTCAGTGGTGTCGAGCCCGCCACCTTGGTCAGCTGCATGCCGAGCAGGTTGTAGCAGTACGCCGGGACGCCGTCGTCGCGTAGGTACAGGCTCCATCCGCCGAAGGCCCCGCCCTGCGCGACCATGACCCCGCTGGCCCCGCCCTCGGGCACCTCGATCTCGGCCGCGACCGCGTGCGAGGTGTTCTTGATGTTGAGCACCACCGCCTCGGTCAGGCGGCCCATACCGGCGTACAGCGTCTGCGACGTTCCCGTGATCAGCTGAGGGCGCCCGGCGATCGCGGCATCGAACCGCTCGACCCGGCGGTCGTCCAGCGGCAGCACGCCGTACCTGCGGGCCTCCTCGAGGAAGACCCCCTGCAGCTGAGCCAGCCGCTCGGGCTGCTCGGCCGCCAGGTCGTGTGCCTGGGTCCAGTCGTCCGGTGCGTACAGCTCCCAGACGTCGTCAGCGAACGCCGGCAGCTCACCGGACGCAATCCAGGGGGTGGCGTGCTTGGTGACCGCCGTCCACCCCTCGTGGTAGATCCCGCGGTTGCCGCCGATCTCGAAGTACTGGGTCGGATGGCGCTCCGCCGCGTCCGCGTCGCCGAACGAGTACCCCATGCTGACCCCCTGCAGCGGCGCCTGCGCCACCCCGTTGACGTGCGTGGGGTGGGGGAGCCCGGCCGCCTCGAGCACGGTCGGGGCGACGTCGATGACGTGGTGGAACTGGTTGCGGACACTGCCGACTGCCGAGATCCCGTGGGGCCAGTGGACGACCGTGCCGTTGCGGGTGCCGCCCCAGTGCGACGCGACCTGCTTGGTCCACTGGTACGGCGTGTCCATCGCGTGCGCCCAGCCGACCGAGAAGTGGTTGTAGGCCTGCGGCGTGCCCAGCTGGTCCATGCGTGACTCGAGGAACTGCGGGGTCTCCATGGCCGCTGCACCGTTGAAGAACAGGTACTCGTTGAAGCTGCCGTTGATGTGTCCCTCTGCCGACGCGCCGTTGTCACCGATGATGTAGAAGACCAGCGTGTTGTCGAGCTCGCCGAGCTCGTCGAGGGAGTCGACCAGTCGGCCGATGTGGTGGTCGGTGTGCTCGAGGAACCCGGCGTACACCTCCATCTGGCGGGCCAGCACGGGCTTGAGCTCGTCGGGCATGTCGTCCCAGGCGGGGATCTCCTCATGCCGTGCTGTGAGCTCGGCCTCGGGCGGCACGACTCCGAGCTCCTTCTGGCGTTCGAAGGTACGTTGCCGCAGGGCGTCCCAGCCGTCGTCGAAGGCCCCGTGGTACTTGTCGGCCCAGTCCAGCGGTACGTGGTGCGGGGCGTGGGTCGCCCCAGGAGCGAAGTACATGAAGAACGGACGGTCCGGCGTCAGGGCCGCCCGCTGACGGACCCAGCCGATCGCCCGGTCGGTCATGTCCTCGGTGAAGTGGTAGCCCTCGTCGGGGCTGCGGTCGGGCTCGATCGGCGACGTGCCCTCGTACAGGGCGGGGTAGTACTGGTTGGTCTCGCCACCGAGGAAGCCGAAGAAGTGCTCGAAGCCGCCGCCGCCCGTCGGCCACGCGTCGAACGGACCCACCGGGCTGGTCTGCCAGACGGGGACCTCGTGGCACTTGCCGAACTGCGCGGTGGCGTAGCCGTTGAGCTTCAGCACCTCCGCCAGCGGCGCCATCGTGTTCGGCCGCACCGACGTGTAGCCAGGGGCAGACGTCGCGATCTCGGTGATCGCCCCCATGCCGACAGCGTGGTGGTTGCGCCCGGTGAGCAGCGCCTGCCGGGTGGGTGCGCACAGAGCCGTGGTGTGGAAGCGGGTGTACGACAGGCCCTGCTGGGCCAGTCGTTCGGCCGTGGGGGTCCGGCACGGGCCGCCGAACGCGCTGGCGGCGCCGAAGCCGACGTCGTCGAGCAGGATCACCAGCACGTTCGGTGCGCCCTGGGGTGGCCGCAGCGGCTGGATCGGCTCGAACCGGGCCCGCGGGTCCTTCGCGTCGTCGAAGACGGGGCCGTCGTACGGCTCGTCCGGGATCGGCAGGACACTACGTTCCGCCATGGGCCACCTTCCGTGATGTCGTGGGGGCCCAGTATCGGGGCTCTACCGTCAGGCAGCCAGCCGGCACCCCGATGATGTGATGAATCCGCGTAGTCGCAGATGACGCCCAGGTGTCCGCCCGGTGACACTCTTGGGGGGTGATCGAGCGGGCGAGTGCGAACGACCTGATGCAGCGGGCCACCGACGTGGGGCCGCTCCCGCCGCAGATCGCCAGCGTGCTCGTCCTCGAGCCGGGTCCGGGCTTCGACGCAGACGAGGTGGCCAGCGAGGCAGCCCAGCGGCTGGCCGGGATCCCGCGCCTGCGACAGGTCCTGCGTCCCGCTCCGATCGGGTGCGGCCGTGCCTACTGGGCCGATGCACCCCACTTCGACGCTCAGTCGCCACGCTCACGTCGTCGACGCCGCACCCCCCGGCGACGAGCCGGCCTTGCTCACCGCTGCCCTCCGAGCCGTGACAGCGCCCCTGCCGAAGATGCGCCCTCCGTGGAACGTCACGGTCGTGCGGGGGCTCGCACAGGGACGGGCGGCCGTCATCGTCGTCGTCGAGCACGTCGTGGTCGACGGTGTGGGCGGGCTCGCCCTGCTGGAGGCGTTGGCCGGGCCGCCACCGAAGGGATCGCGCACCCCTCGTCGGGCACCCTCCAGCGGTGAGCTGGCCCGGGATGCCTGGAGTCGACGCGCTGGCGCGGTTCGACGACTCCCCAGCGGCGCGCATCGACTGATCGACGCGGTCAAGGAGATGCGTGCGGCCCCTCCCCGTGCTGTGGACACCGCCATCAACCGGGCTACGGGCAGTCGGCGTGCCCTCGCGACGGCCCAGGTGCCCCTCGATGCGGTTCGAGCAGGGGCGCACGCGTGCGACGCCACCGTCAACGACGCGCTCCTGGCCGCCGTCGTCTCGGCGATGGGGCGGGCACTTCGACGACGCGGGGACGACGTCGCGCAGCTCTCCATCTCGATCCCGGTCTCGCAGCGCAGCGCTGGCGAAGCGGCGCTCGGCAACCAGGTGGGCGTGATGCCGGTACTGCTGCCGGTGCCAGCGGCCGACGACGATCCGGGAGTGCATCTGCGCCACGTCTCGCGCATCGTCCGAGCGCGCAAGGCGTCGGCGTCCGGCGCGAGCTCGCAGGTCGTGGAGCCGGCGTTCCGAGCGTTGGCCGGGTTGGGTCTCATGCGCTGGTTCATGGACCACCAGCGGATGATCAACACCATTGTCAGCAACGTCACAGGTCCAGCGCAGGAGGTCCGGGTCCTCGGTCAGCCGGTCACGCGGATGATCCCCATCAGTGGCGTCTACGGGAACGTGTCCGTCGGCTTCACCGCGATGTCGTACGCAGGTCAGCTGGTGGTGACCGTCATGGTCGATCCTGAGCTCGTCCCGGACGTGGAGGCGCTGACGGCCGACCTCCAGCATCGGCTGGATCTCCTGGCCCACCTGGAGCCCTGAGCCCGGGCCGTCTGACTGCGTCATGCCTCTCGTCGAGGGGCAGACGGTTCGACACGGTGCCGGGACCACCCTTGGTCGCCTGGGGGAGGGTCGCCGCTGCCGATCGGGCCGGGTCCACCGGGCGACGCAGCGTTCGCTCGAGGCGGGCTCGCACCTCCACCGGGCGCATCACCTGGGGCCACGGGATGAGCTTGGCCAGGGTCAGCCCGACGTAGATGAGGGTGTTGAAGGCCACGAACCCCGCGAGGAGCTCGAACCAGGCCGTCTGGAAGACCTCCGGCGACAAGACGATGCCACCCACCTGCGCACTCATGCCGTCGCCCCGCCCACGGGGTGCTGCACGTGCCCCCACGAGGCGCGCCGCGCGACGAGGATGTCGAACAGTCCGCGCACGAACACCGCCTGCAGGAACGCCGCGTACAGCAGCTCGGGCAGGATCGACGCCGCCAGCAGACGAGCCCGCCAGCCGCCCTCCCACACGGTGACCGTGCGCTCGGCGACGAAGACCAGGCCCAGCACGCACCAGAAGACGAACAGCACCAGCTGGTCGGCCGCCAGCAACGTGACGGTCATGAGGAACAGGTAGGAGTACAGGGCGATCGCCCCGTAGGCGATGCCCACCTGCTGCGCCCAGTAGCGCGCGGTCGCGGTCGTGATGCCGTAGGCCGCGACGTTCTCCAGGGCGCCGCGCTGCCACCGCAGCCGCTGACGCCACAGGTTGCGCCACGTGGGCATCAGCTCGGTGACCACCGAGCAGCCGCGAGGCGAGCGCATCGGCGAGCCCAGCGACTTCAGCGCGATGGTCAGCTCGTTGTCCTCCGTCAGCGAGCTGGTGTCGTAGACCTGGTCGCTGCCGCCGGGCAGGCACACGCCGCGCGCCTGCGCCACGGCGCGCAACGACTCCGCGCGGAACACCGACGCCGTACCGGTGAGCACGAAGACCCGACCGCTCCGCCGCGCAATCTCACGGGAGTAGCGCGTGTACTCGTTGCGCTGCAGCAGCCCGAGCAGTCCGGGGAGGGGCTCGCCGAAGAAGAGCCCGCCGACAGCCTCCAGCGTCGGGTCCTCGTCGAGGCAGCGGGCGGCCGTGGCGAGGTAGTCGGGGCCGAGCGTGGTGTCGGCGTCCATGACCATCACCGCATCGTCCGCGCCGAGGGTCGGCAGCAGCCACGCCAGCGCCTGGTTCAGCGCTCCACCTTTGCGGTGGGTGTTGCCGAGGGTCTCGAACACCTCGACACCGAACTCGCGGGCGATCGGCACGGTGGCGTCGGTGCAGTTGTCAGCCACGACGACGATGCGGTCGGGCAGGCGGTGCTGCTCGCGCAAGGTGGCGAGCGTCGTCGCCAGCCGCGCCTCCTCGTCGTGCGCCGGGATGAGGACGGTGATCCGGACCGGCCGGCCCGTGGGGGAGCGCAGGGGGCTGGGCATGACGGCGATGAGCTGGCGTCGGTCCTGGCTGCGCAGCAGCCGGATGGCCCCCGCCGCCTCCAACGCCACGGCCCCGGCGGCGATGCTGACCATCGTTAGCAGGGCAGCCAGCAGCAGGTCCGTCGACGGCCTGCCGCCGGCCAGGGCGATGTCGATCGGTCCGAGCTGCAGGGTGAGCGGCTCGAGCGGGTCGGCGTCCCCGGCCGCGAAGGAGGCGACGGCGCCCGCGGCCGACGCCAGCGCGGTGACAACGGCGACCACCAGCACCACTCCGAGGCGGCCGAAGCTGAGCGTGCGGGCACGCACGGCCGGGGTGCCAGGGGGCGCGGGGTCCTCAGGCGTGCCGGAAGGCCCGCCGCCTGATGGTGCGGAGGGTGCCACGGTGGAGGCATCGGCAGGGTGGCGCCGCAGGGTTAGCCCGAACGGTCAGTAGGACTGTCCACCCATCGTGAACTCGGTGGACGTGAGCTCGACCGCCAACCCGCCGCCGTCCGCGATGAGCGACGTGCCGCTGACGTAGCGCGCCTCGTCGCTGGCCAGGAACAGGCAGCAGTCGGCCAGCTCCTCCGCCGTCGCGGGTCGACGCAGCGGGACCTGCGAGGTCGCCAGGGCGTACGCGTCGTCCCGGCTCAACCCCTTGTTCGCGCCCATGGCGTCCATGGAGCGATCGGCCATCGGCGTGCGCACCCAGCCCGGAAGGACGGCGTTGGCCCGCACGCCCTGCGGTCCGTAGTCGACGGCGATCGCCCGGGCGAGGGCCACGACTGCGGCCTTGGAGACGTCGTAGGCGGCCGAGGCGGGGGCTGCAGCCAGCGCCGCCGTGCTGCTCACCAGGACGATCGATCCGCCGCCGCGCTCGATCATCTGCGGGATGACGGCCCGGGCCATGAGCATCGGCCCGTCGAGGTTCGTCTCGAACGTCCGTCGCCAGTCCTCGACCGGAATGTTCACGATGCCACCGGCGGGGGAGATGCCGGCAGCCGCAACGAGGATGTCCACCCCGCCGAAACGGTCGACGGCTGAATCGAGGGCGCGCTGGATGGCTGCTGGGTCAGCGGTGTCACCGGCGACTGCGATGCCACCGACGTCCTCGGCGACGACCTGCAGCGGTCCTTCGCGCCGACCGGTCACCACCACCTGGGCACCCTCGGCGGCGAAGCGGCGTGCGGTGGCCGCACCGATCCCCGACCCCCCGCCCGTGACCAGGGCGACCTTTCCCTCGAGCCTCATTGCCGCTCCTCACGTCGAGTGCCTGCGTCCGCGCCCCCATCCTGACGGATTGCGGACGGTGCCCGCGCCCCCCCCGATGTTCAGGCGCGGTAGTCGAGCACGGTCTCGGGCAGGGTCATGCCCTGGGCCAGGTCCATGCCGTGCACGGCCATCAGGTGCTCACGGAACCACACGTCGAACGGCTCCTGCGAGGTCGCAATGCCGAGCAGTGCGCTCGACAGGTCGTCGGCCTCGAGGAGGACGACCGCGAAGTCCCCACCCGGCGTGGGCTGGATCCACACCGCCTCACGGGTGATGCCGTGCCGGCGGCGGGAGGCGGTGTGCTCGTCGCTTCGCTCGCCGGTCCAGCAGGAGAGCATCTCCTCGCGGTCCTGCGACGTGGTGCCGGGCAGGAGTGGGGCGGCGAAGCAGACGCTCTGGGTTCCCAGCGTCCACGGGGCTGGTGGTCATGGAGTTCTCCTCGGGTCGTGGTCGGTGCCGCGGTTCTGCGACACCTCCACGGTCCCCGGAGCCGGGGTGCTTCGGGCATCCCCGTGGATCTGGGATCTTTCGTGCATGTGGGCGCCGATCCGCCGTCGCGGGGGCACGATGGGCGCATGGCCCGCTCGGACGGCGACCGGCTCGTGGCCGAGGTGGAGCGCCTCGGCACTCGCGGTCTGCCCTACGCGAGGCTGCATGAGGAGCTGATCGCGCGGATCCGGCAGGCCTTTCCCGTCGACGCCGCCTGCTGGCACGGTCTGGACCCTGAGACGAAGCTGTTGACGACGGCGAACCCGATGGAGCTGATGACCGGCGGGTTCCTCACCCCGGAGACGGAACAGGGGGCGGCCCAGGCGGTCGTCACCAGCGAGTACCTGCGCGACGACGTGAACCAGTTCGCCGTCCTGGCCTCGCGTCGCACGCCAGTGGGCATCCTCAGCGAGACGACGCGGGGTCACCCCGAGCGAAGCGCTCGCTACCGGGAGTTCCTGGAGCCGATCGGCACCCCGTACGAGATGCGGGTGGCCATGGTCACCCGAGGCCGCGCGTGGGGCTGCGTCGTCATGCACCGCACCAAGGACACCGGCGACTTCACCACGCAGGACGCCCGCCTCATGGCCCGGCTGTCGCGGCCGATCGCCGAGGCACTGCGCACCTCCTACCGCTTCGATGCCGCCAGACGGCACGACGAGGACCACGCGCCGGGACTGCTGGTCCTCGACCCCCACGACGCCGTGGAGCTGGTCACCCCGACGACCACTGCGTTGCTCGCCGCCGTGCTGCGCGACGACCCGATCGAGCGGAGCGTCCCCGTTCCAGTGCTGACGTTGGCCGCGGAGGTCCGACGCCAGGGACGGGAGGGGCGTTTCGCACGGCCGCTGCACATCCCGACGTCCGAGGGGTGGTTGACCCTGCACGGCTCCCTGCCGGACGAGCCATCGACAGGCCGGGTCGCGGTCGTCGTCCAGCGCGCGGGGGAGGAGTACTCGGTGCCGCTGCGGCTGGAGGCGTTCGGCCTCACCGCACGCGAGCAGGAGGTGGCCGGTCTGGTCGCCCGAGGGCTGGACACCGCAGCGATCGCCGAGCGGCTCGTCATCTCACCGTGGACCGTGCAGGACCACCTCAAGGCGGCGTTCACCAAGACGGACACGCACTCACGCCAGGAGCTGTTGTCGCAGGTGTTCTTCCACGACCAGCTGCCGGGGATCGTCGCTCACGACCCGCTCAACGCGGGTGGCCACCTCCAGGCACCGAGGCCCCATCGCGCGTCGTAGCCCCGGAGCCGGCAGCAGCGGCGCGCCGCAACGCGTGCCGCAGCCGCCGAACCAGTCGAAGGGACGGCCGACGTCTCCAGGTGCCTGAGAAGCCGAGGCTTCGGTAGATTCCAGGCGATGGAGACGTGGAGCCTGGCCTGGGCCAATCTGACGTCCCCCCCGGTTCTTGCCTTCGTGCTGGGCCTGGTGGCCACGCTGATCGGGAGCGACCTGCGACTTCCGGAACCGGTGTACCAGCTGCTCACTGTGTACTTGCTGCTCGGCATCGGCATCAAGGGCGGGGTCGCGCTGCGCGCCGCGCCGCCCGGAGAGGTGCTCGGGCCGGTGCTCGCGACGCTCATGCTGGGCGTGGTGATCCCGGTGTTCGCGTTCTGGACCCTTCGTGCGGTCACCCGCCTGGGGCCGGTCGACCGCGCCGCAGTGTCTGCTCACTACGGCTCGACCTCGCTCGTCACCTTCACGGCGGCGGCCGTCTTCCTCACGTCATCGGGCGTCTCTTACGAGGGCTTCGTCACCACGCTGCTGGCGGTGCTCGAGGTCCCGGCGATCGTGATCGCGTTGCTGCTTGCCGGTCGTCACACGGCCCGCTCGGCGTCCTGGGGAGAGTCGCTGCGTGAGGTCTTGACGAGTCGAAGCGTCGTGCTGCTCGTGGGAGGCTTGCTGATCGGCTTCGTCACAGGGGCGGGCGGATACGAGCGGGTCCAGCCGTTCTTCGGCGACATGTTCACCGGGGTGCTCACCCTCTTCCTCCTCGAGATGGGAGTGATCGCAGCTCGGCGGCTGAGGGACCTGCCGGAGGCGGGGTTCGGGTTGGTGGGCTTCGCCCTGGTCTTCCCGGTCGTCACCGGCGTGCTCGGGATCTCGGCAGGACTGGTCAGCGGGCTGTCCGTCGGCGGCTCGGCGATTCTTGGGGTGCTGGCCGCCAGTGCCTCGTACATCGCGGCCCCGGCGGCCGTGCGCCTGGCTCTGCCCGAGGCCAACCCTGGCTACTACCTGACGGCCAGTCTGGGGATCACTTTCCCGTTCAACCTGATTCTCGGCATCCCGCTCTACCTCGCGATCGCAGAACGCTTGGGCGGCTAGTGGAGATCAACGACGGAATTGAGGGACCGATGGAGCTGCCACACGTCGTCTTGGTCACGGTCGTCGCCGAGGCGGTTCTCGAGCACCGACTCGTGCGCGACCTCGGCGAGGCCGGTGCACAGGGGTGGACGATCACCGACGCACGGGGGCGCGGCTCACGAGGTGTGCGGGCCGACGAGTTCGAGGGCGACAACGTGCGGCTGGAGGCGCTGGTGACACGGGACGTCGCCGACCGCTTCCTGGCGGTGCTGGCCCGCGACTACTTCTCCCACTATGCCGTCGTGGCCTGGACCACGTCGGTCGCCGTCGTGCGGCCCGACAAGTACGCCTGACCGCGGCGAGCCCGGGTTCGACTCGCCGGGTCCAAGGCTTGACAGGCAGAGGCGGTCCGATAATGTACAACTAAATGGTTGTACGAAGCATCGACCCTGAGGCCGTGGACCGGGTGTTCGCGGCACTTGCCGACGCCACCCGCCGCGACATCGTGGTGCGCGTGCTGCACCAGGAGGCGTCGGTTTCGTCGCTGGCCGCCCACTACGCGATGAGCTTCGCGGCGGTGCAGAAGCACGTCGCCGTCCTGGAACGGGCGTCGCTGGTCATCAAGCGGGCGAGCGGGCGCGAGCGGCTCGTCAGCGGGAACGTCGAGGCGGTGCAGTTCGCCATGCGGTTGCTGGACGAGTACGAACAGATCTGGCGAGCCCGAGTCGACCAGATCGACCACCTGTTGTCCGAGGACCCCACCCCCTGAAGGAGACCCACCGTGCCCGTGCTGGACATCACCAAGGACCCACAAGCCCTGACCCTCACCATGACCGCCGCCTTGGCCAAGCCGCCGGAGCGGGTGTGGCAGATCTGGGCCGACCCGCGTCAGCTCGAGCGCTGGTGGGGACCGCCCACCTGGCCGGCCACCGTCGTCGACCACGACCTCACCGTGGGTGGCCGCGTCCGCTACTACATGACCGGCCCGGCCGGTGAGAAGGCCGAGGGCTGGTGGCAGTTCACCCACATCGACCCGCCGCGCTCGCTGGAGTTCGAGGACGGCTTCTCCGACACCTCCGGCCAGCCCGACCTGACGATGCCGACCATGCGGATCCGGGTGGATCTCGCGCCTACCGATGACGGCACCCTGATGACCGTGGTGACCACGTTCCACTCGGCCGAGCAGATGCAGCAGCTGTCCGACATGGGCATGGAAGAGGGACTGCGCGGGGCGGCCGGCCAGATCGACGCGATCCTCGCCGACTGACCTGCGCCCAGCAGGTTTGGGTCACAGGTAGGAGTGGTAGGCCCGGAGCGCGTCGCGCACCACGCGAGGGTTGCCGCGGAAGAGCAGGGACAGCTCACTGGCGAAGATGAATCCGCACTGCTCACACAGTCCGGGGATCTCGATGCACCGTCCGCAGGTCCACTGCTCGCCGTCCTCCACGATCACGCACTGCGGGCAGGGTCGCGGCGCGGTTCCGTCGGCAACGCGCGGCAAGGCGCTGCGCATGTTGAGCACCGGGTAGCCGCGGTCGATCATGTCGACGATGCGCTCGCAGGCCGTTCGGCGCTGCTCGGGGCTGAGCGTGAGCTCCTCGGTGCCCGGGTACGGGGTGTGCAGGTTGAACGACACTGCTCGCACGTGCGGCAGGTCGCGCGCCAGGGCGCACACGTGCTCGATGTCGTCGAGGTTGACCCGGTTCACCGCCATGTAGAGGCACAGGTTGTCGGCAGGGGCGTCTCGGATGATCGCCAGCACCTGGTCGTAGTTGTGCCCGCGGAGCTCGTCATGATGCTCGCGAGTGCCGTCGACGCTGACCAGGATCAGGTCGGCCTCGGGCAGGTCCAGCCCGTACGTGCCGTTGGTGACGACGTTGACCAGCGGGAAGCCGATGCGTCGCGCCTCCGCCACCACGTCGTGCAGCGTGCGGTCGCCGTCTCGCCACAGGAACGGCTCACCGCCGTAGAGGAAGAGGATCCGCACGCCCTCGTCGTGCAGCATCTGCAGGTCGGACTGCAGGCGCTCGAAGGAGTAGTTGACCCGGCGGATGTTTGCCACGGCACAGTGGCGGCAGGCCAGGTTGCAGCGGTCGGTGACGATCAGCGAGCCGACGATCGGGTCCTTGCGCCGGAACAGGATCGTGGTCAGGCCGAACCAGCCCAGCTCCAGCCACGTCCTCATCGGGACGCGAGGAACCATGGGTGGGGCGGTCGCCGTCATGACGCACCCCCAGGCTCCGAGACAAGGGCCTGCAGGCGCTCCCGGTACTCCTCGACGTCGATCTCACCCCGGGCCAGCCGCTCCCGAAGCACGGCCACTGCGGGGTCATCTGCCGACCGGGCCGCCTGTCGCCGTGGGAGGCGGGCGTCCAGCTCCTTCTTGGCCACGGCGATGGCAATGGCCCAGAACGTCAGGTAGGCGGCCATCGAGACCAAGCCAGTCAGCGACGACTCACGACCACTCACGAGTCGACCGCTCGGTCCGTAGAACGGGTGCATCTCCCACCCCCACGGGTCTTCACTTCGACGTTAGCCGTGTCCTGACCGCAGTGGCAGGGTCCTTCGGCGTGGGGATGCGGCACGATGGGGCTAGCGGCCGATGGTCGGTCGCGCCTGTTGGGGGACTCGTGACCACGACCCGCTTCGAGGGGCTGCCGGTCGAGGCGTTCGACTTCTACGACACCCTGGCCGCCCACAACACCCGCTCCTGGTGGAAGGAGCACAAGGTCGACTACGAGCGGTCGGTTCGTGACCCGTTGACGCGCGCTGCTGGACGAGCTGGCCCCGGAGTTCGGCGAAGGACACCTGTTCCGCCCCCACCGGGACACCCGGTTCAGCAAGGACAAGACGCCGATCAAGGACCACCAGGGCGGGTTCGTCGGCCTGGAGGACGCCGTCGGCTACTACGTCCAGGTGTCCGCCGCCGGGCTGATGGTGGCGGGTGGCTGGTACGCCCCCCAGGGCCAGCAGGTCGCCCGGTACCGGGAGGCCGTCGACGCCGGCCACGCAGCACATCTGCGGGGCCTGCTCGCGACGCTGGAGAAGCAGGGCTGGGAGATCGACGGACAGCCACTGAAGACCCGCCCCCGCGGCGTGGACGCAGACCACCCGAACCTGGACCTGCTTCGGTTCCGGGCCCTGGTCGGTCTGCGCCACTACGCCGTGGAGCCGTGGATGGGCACGCGCAAGACGCTCACCGTCGTCCGCAAGGGCTGGCGCCAGCTTCAGCCGCTGACCGAGTGGCTGGCCGACCACGTCGGCCCGGCAGTCGACCCCGCGCTGGAGCCGTGACGGCGTTGGGTCAGCGCAGGGTGATCACCGACTCGAGGTACGTGGCCGGGATGCTGATGCTGCCGCCACCACCGTTGCGGTCCTCGCGCCGCGCGAGGTCGGCGAGGTCGCCGGCGAGCGCATCCTGCCCGACGTCGTCGAGGGCGGCGAACGCGCTGACCGTCGGCCCGTACCAGCGGCGGAAGAAGCCGACGAAGTCCTCCGGTGAGGTGTAGCGGAACACCTGCGTGTGCTGGGTCGAGCGCACCTCGACGGCGGACTCGCCGAACAGGTCGAACAGGTGCGACTCGGTGCCCCACTTCAGTGGGGACTGGACGCCGGCCGGCGGCGGGACGTGTCGGCCGATGACCCCGAACATCTGGCCGATGAAGCCGTCCGGGGTCCACGACGCGAGACCCACGGTGGCCCCGGGCCGGGCGACCCGGACGATCTCCTCTGCGGTCCGTTGGTGGTTCGGCGCGAACATCGTGCCGAAGACGCTCACCACCGCGTCGAAGGAGTCTTCGTCAGCGGGCAGGTCTTCGGCGTCGCCGAGCCGGAACTCGACGTCGAGGCGTTCCGCGGTGGCGCGGGCCCGGCCGTCGTCCAGCAGGCTGGGCACGTAGTCGACGCCGACGACGTGTGCTCCTTGCCGGGCTGCGGCTAGCGAGGTGTTTCCGCTGCCGCAGGCCACGTCGAGCACGTGCCAGCCGGCCCGCAGGTCGGCCGAGTCGGCGAGCCGCTCGCTGGCCAGGACGATCCGCGAGGCCACGTACGCGTAGTCGCCGCTGGACCAGGTCTTCTGCTGGCGAGCCTTGACGGCGGCCAGGTCGGGCAGAGTTGGTGCGATGGTCATCGTTGCTCCTCTCGGTGCGCCCGTTGTGAGCGCTGGTGACTTCGAGGGTGTTGCTTCCGACGACCGGGAACGAGTCCCGACCTCGTACTGGTCGCGGCGCGCTCCTGGGGCGGTTCAAAGGGGCAGATGAGGACGAATCACCTCCCGTGTGGGCGTGGCTGAGCGTGGCTCGGTACAGGTTTCGTACTACCTGCGAAGGGCTCCCTCGGCTCACAATGGCCACCATGTCGATCTACGCGGACTACTGCCCGATCGCCGTCGGCGTCGACGTGCTCGGCGACCGATGGACGCCCCTGGTCATCCGCGAGCTCATGGTGGGGGCCAGCGGGTTCAACGAGATCCACCGAGGCGTGCCCAAGATGAGTCGCAGCCTGCTGGCCCAACGCCTTCGGGTCCTCGAACGTCGGGGGCTCGTCCACCGGGAGGCGGCGGCGCGCGGTCGCCCCGGCCGCTACGTGCTGACCCCGGCCGGTGAGTCACTGACCCCGATCGTGTGGGCGATCGGACAGTGGGCTGCGGAGTGGGTGTTCGGCGACCCGGCCGAGGAGGACTGCGACGGGCTGTCCCTGCTGTGGCGGATGCACCAGAAGGCGATCCCGAACAAGCTCCCAGATCAGCGCACGGTCGTCCATCTCGTGCTGACCGGACCGGGGGGAGCCCAGGGATGGCTCGACATCACGCCCGAGGCAGTGACGGTGTGCAGTGACGACCCCGGACGCGACGTCGACCTGGCGGTCGAGGCCGACACCGGGCAGATGCAGCGATGGCTGATCGGGCTCGCGCCCTTCCGTGAGCTGGTCAGAGACGGTCATGCCCGGCTGCTGGGGCCGAGCAAGCTGGCGCGCGACTTCCCGACCTGGTTCGACACGTCGCAGTTCGCCGAGGGAATCCTTCGGGCCAAGCAGCGTCGTGAGCGCGAGGCCGTGCCTGCCTGATCGTCAGTTCGTGGCGCCCTGCTCGGTGAGATCCCAGTTCACCAGGACCTGTGCGCTGGGTACCTGCCCTCCGGCGGCGCGATAGGCGCCAAGCGCGGCCGCGTTGTCGGCGTCTGTGAGCACCCACATCCCGTAGCAGCCGTGATCGCGGGCTAGGTCGGCAAGGGCCTTGACCAATGCTGTACCGACTCCCTGGCCCTGACTCGCCTCGTCGACTCCGAGCTCGTACAAGAACATCTCGGTGCCCTTGTCCGGGTGGGTCATCTCGACGCCGGTCACCATCCCAACGGGACGGCGATCGTCGGCATAGGCGACCAGCATGTGGTGTCCGGGCTCACCGAGGAACCGTCGTACGGCTTCCGGCTTGGTCGGCGCATCCAGCAGCGGCGCCGCTGCCTCGACCTCGGCCACGGTCGCGGCTCGTCGCACCTCAACCATGCGTCAATCATGCATAACTCGCGACGCCATCGCCCTGGACGTGCGGACCGGGTCGGCTGACGGTTCAGGCCGCGTTCGCCCGTGGGGGCCGCCGGTCGCGACGGAACGGGTGCGGGCGGTGCAAGTGCAGGTGGTGCACCGTGCCGGGCTCTCGTTCGTCGCGGGCGTCTCGCACCTTGTAGGCAGGCCGCATCCGAAGGTCGTGTCGTGCATCAGGCATCCAGCCAGTGGGCATGTTCCTCACCACCTCGCCGTACACCTTCATTGTAGGCCGCATCGACTCGTGAGCCGTGGGTCGAAAGTCACGGCCGGCGTGAGTGAGCAGGAGGACTAGAGGGCCGGTACCGGCGGTGATGGCTCCTGCGCCGGTACCGGCCCTCCCAGCAGTCAGACCTGCTTGACCAGGCCGGCGATCATGGCTCCCGCATCTGGGTTGTCCGCCAGCTCCGGGTGCGCGTGCTTCGCATGGATCTGCACGTGTTCCATGAGCTCGTCCTTGGTCTCGGTCGTGAACGACCCGGGGCAGGCCGCCCCGGTGTCCGCGCAGGTGAGTGAGTAGGCCATCGAGGTCTCCTTCGGGTGCCGTGGCCGTGTCGGCCCGGTTCGTGCCCGGTGAAGGGGCAGGGACCGACACGCTGACACCCAGACGACGATCGGGGGGCCCGGCAATCGACAAGGTTGCGAGCGAGATTGCCGTCGAGCGGAAGGAGTCAGCCGCTCCAGCGGGACCAGGCAGCCTGCTTCGTCGTCCCGGAGACATCGCCCACCTGCGCCCACGAGCTGTTCGCCGCCAGGGCCCGGGCCGACTCCCCGACGCACTCCCCGGCGAGCTGGCTGAGCGCGAGCAGCTCCTGGAAGGCGTCGAACTCCGGTCGTCGGGCGAGCTCCTCGAGGGCCGAGCGAGCCTGGTCGGCCAGCTCCTGAACCGTTGGTTCCGGCGACCGGTTCGCGCTCCGCACCATGCCCGACCTCCTCCGCAGTTCTGCTGGGAGATCGTCATGCTACGGGGAGGCCGGCTCGCGGAGCACGACATCGAAGGTGGCGTCGGGGGAGTCGAAACCGCGGTTCCACTGCGCGTCGGGCCACCGGTACTCCACAACGCCGTCGTCGGGCCGGTAGACGGCCGTGTAGAGGGTGCCGAACCCTCGCGAGTACCTCGTGTTGTGCAGGGGAGCCTGGAGGAATGCCGCGGCGACCTGGTCGCGATCGGCACCAGACCGGACGAGCTGGACCAGTGCGTCCTGGCGCTCGACGCTGTTGAGTCTGCGGGCGAGCTCGGGGTGCTCGGGCACGAGGCCTCGATGGTTGGTGGCCAACGGTGTGTCGAAGAACTCAGCCGGAGTGTCCGGGGCGACGAAGACGGTTGCTGCCTCGCCCGAGCGGTCGGCGACCGTGACGTTGTACGCCGTTGCGACGGGGACCCGCCGCAGCACCTCCTTCGCGTCGTGCAGTGTGCTGCACACCTCGAGCAGGTACCGGACGACGAGCGGGATGGCGAACCCGTTGCCGCAGCCGGGCCGGCCGCCGTAGGTGAACGACACCACCAGCCCGTCGTCGTTCATGCCGTCGAGCAGACCCCACAGGCAGTCGCCGGTGCCGATCACTCGTTTGTCGGTGAACGAGGTGGAGTAGACCACGCGCTCGAACAGCTGCGGGTCGTAGTCGTAGTTGCGCACCAGAACCCGCTGTGGCGCTTCCAAGGCCAGCTGGGCGCAGCCAGGGGCGAAGGCCGGTGGGTTCCACAGGCTGAGCATGCGCGCAGCCAGCTCGTCACGCCCCGGCGAGCTGGGTGAGCCGCTCCCACGTGGACATCAGCTCGGGCATGTGTTCCGTGAGGGCCGCTCGGCAGGTCCTCAGGTCGGGGCGCTCGGCCAGTCCTTCGGAGGCGTACCACGCGCGATACCCGTTCCAGGTGGCCTTGAACAGCGACCTCCACTTCGACCCCGGCCGGCTCTCGTGGATCCCGTACATGGTCAACGGAGTGAGCCTCTCGCTGCCATTGACCTCCCCACCACGGACGGGGCCACCGAGGTGGCTGACGGGTGACAGCGTGCACAGCTGCGTTCGCCTCGGAACGGCCGCCACATGGGACCTGGGTCGTGCGTAGGACGCTCCGATGGACCGGCCGACCTGGCCCATGCACCTCCCCAGCGACTCCAGTGCCGGCAGCAGCTCAGCGGTGCCGTGGTCGGTGCGTGACGCCAGCTCTCCGGAGGCGGCCAGCAGAAGGTCGACCAGCTGCTCGGAGGTCATCGTCGACAGGGCGTGGGAGGGAGTCTCGAGTGGAGTCATGGCGTCAAGGATGTCTTGACGGCTAGGTCACGTCAAGGCTAACTTGACGGCGGGTTCGGCCGGACTCCGTCGATCCTGTGACTTCGACGAGTGGGCCCGGCCAGCTGGCCGGGCCCACTCATTCGCCTATCGGTCTGACGATCCTGTGACGTGCGTCAGACGCGAGTCACCTCGATCTTCTGCGGCGTCGGCGCAGCCTTGGCGACCGGGATCCGGACTTCGAGGATGCCGTCGGCGTAGCTGGCCTTCACGTCGTCGGCAGTCGCGCCGGCCGGCAGGGTCAGACTGCGACGGTACGAGCCGTACCGGAACTCCGAGCGGTAGCCGGACTTGCCGGCCTCGCCCTCGGTGATCTCCTCACGGCGTTCGGCCGAGAGGGTGAGGACCCCGTCGGCAACCGTGATCTCGACGTCCTTCTCCGGGTCGAGCCCCGGCAGCTCTGCCTTGACGACCAACATGTCTCCGTCGACGAACTCCTCCAGGCGCATCGCCATGGCCCCTGACGACGAGACCTCGAGCGGGCTGTCGAACGGCCAGGCTGACCAGAGCAGGTCAGCGATGCTCGGGCGTTGCTTGGCAAGCGTTGTCATGTCCAACCTCCTTCGCGCGCAGTACGGACCTCTACTAATCCAGCCCATCACGGCACCGACACATGGGCCAGAGGACATGGTCCTCGGTCAGGGAGTGTCGAGGTCGCGGCGACGGAAACCCACGGCGCCGAATGCCGTCAGTGCGCCGGCGACCACGAGGAGCACGAGTACGGGTGGCCACGACATCACCCCGCCGGGAAGGCTGGGCAGGTGGGCGAACGGCGACAGCTGCTGGAACCAGTGCGGTAGCTCGAGCAGCGCGCCGATCTCCTCGACGAGCACGGCGGCAACGAGGGCCACCCAGGCGAGGACGACCAGTCGGGGAACGAAGCCGAACAGGGCCACCGCAAGGGCGGTCATGACCCAGATCGCCGGCAGCTGGACCAATGCGCCACCAAGGACCGCCCCGACCCGCTCCGTCGACCCGAGCTGGACGGCGTTGGCGACCGCCGCGCTGACGCCAAGGATCACGGTGAGCAGCGTGGTCCCGGCCACGGCCACGATGACGTGGCTGGCCAGGAAGCGGGTGCGTGCAACGGAGCCGGCGAGCAGGGGCTCCGCGTGGCCGGCCACCTCCTCGGAGTGCAGGCGCAGCGCCACGGAGATTCCGTAGGCGGAGGTGATGAACGCACTGATCCCCAGCTCTGCGGCCATGAACGCGTCGGTGAGCACGTGGGTGCCCCCGAGCCGGGCGATCATCTCCTGTGCCTGCTGGCTGTCCAGCATGCTGCCGACATCGGAGGCGATGGCGCCAAAGACGAGACCGAGGATCAGGTACCCCAGCGCCCACCCGAGCAGGAGGGCGCGCTGCAGCCGCCAGGCCAGCCCGAGCGGTGAGGACAACCAGCCGGGCGCACTGTGCGGACCGATCCGGTCCGGAAGCAGCCCCGCACCGAGGTCGCGGCGTGACGCCAGGACGAAGGCGGCACCCACGGTGACCACGCAAAACGTGACCGGCAGCAGCAGGACCCACCAGCGGTCACCGGCGTACGGGCGCACCTGTTGGCCCCACCCGACGGGGGACAGCCAGGACCACACCGAGGACCCCCCAGGACCTCCGGACACGTCGCCGACGGCCCTCAGGACGTAGGCGACCGCGAGCACGGTGAGGGCGGCGCCGACCGCCGAGCGTGCGCCGATGGTCAGCTGCGCGGTGACCGCTGCGACGGCAGCGAACGACATGCCGGTCGTGGCGAGCGCCAGGCCGAAGGCCCACGAACCGGCGGCGGGCAGCCCGGCCGCCGTCTGGCCAACAGCGGTGAGGACACCGATCACCAGCATGCTGGCGAAGGCGACGAGCAGCGCCGCGGTGAGCGCGGCACGACGTCCCATGGCGGTGGCGCCCAGCAGCTCGAGGCGCCCGGTCTCCTCCTCGGCGCGGGTGTGCCGGACCACGAGGATCACCGAGAACACCGCCAGCAGCGCTGCGACGAGCCCGCTGAGCTTCATGATGGACAGCGCGCCGAGCGACGTGGGGTCCCAGATGCGCCCGTAGAGCGCCACGAGAGCAGGGATGTCGTTGATGGCTGAGGCGGCTTGGATGCGGGAGGCGGCGGCCGGATACAGCCCGACGGTCGCGAAGGCTGAGGACACGATCGAGAACACGAAGACCGCAGCCCACGCCGGCACCAGCACACGGTCGCGGCGCAGCGCCAGCCGGGTCATCGACCAGGTGCCGGTGAGCTCACTCATCGGGTGATCTCGTAGTGCTGCAGGAACAGCTCCTCCAACGTCGGTGGGTGGCTGGTCATACTGACCACTCCCAGCGAACCGAGCAGGGCGAGCACGTCGGTGAGCGCGGCGTCGTCCACCTGGCACGTGACCCGGTTGCCGTCGACCACGACGTCGTGGACGCCGGTGAGCTGCGCCAGGCCCACCGGCGCCTGGCGGAGCTCAGCGTTGATCGAGGTGCGGGTGAGGTGCCGCATCTCGGCGAGCGTGCCCGACTCCACCACGCGACCCGCCCGGATGATGCTCACCCGGTCACTCAGAGCCTCGGCCTCGGCGAGGATGTGGCTGGAGAGCAGGACGGTGCGCCCGCTCCCGCGCTCGTCATGGATGATCTCGCGGAACGACGCCTCCATCAGCGGGTCCAGCCCGAAGGTCGGCTCGTCGAGCAGCAGCAGCTCGACGTCGGACGCCAGGGCGGCGATGAGGGCCACCTTCTGTCGGTTGCCCTTGCTGTAGGTGCGGGCCTTCTTCGTCGGGTCCAGGTCAAAGCGCTCCAGCAGGTCAGCCCGGCGCTGGGGGTTCAGCCCACCCCTCAGTCGGCCGAGCAGGTCGATCACCTCACCGCCGGTGAGGGTCGGCCACAAGGCGACGTCGCCAGGCACGTACGCCAGCCGGCGGTGCAGGGACACCGCGTCACGCCAGGGATCGCCGCCCAAGACCTCAGACGTGCCGGAGTCGGCCTTCAGCAGTCCGAGCAGCACCCGCAGTGCCGTCGTCTTTCCCGCACCGTTGGGTCCCAGGAACCCGTGCACCTCGCCGGTCTCGATCCGAAGGTCCAGCCCGTCGAGTGCGCGGGTACGGCCGAAGGTCTTGACGACGCCGTCCATGCGGATCGCGAGACTCATGCCCGCAACGCTAGGCCCCCGAGTGTCACCGGGACAGGGACCTCATGCCCGTGTCCTGGTCCCGCCGCGCCGCGTCAGTTGATCCCGGCGGCGATCGTCGCCTCGAGTCGCCCCAGCACCGACGGGTCGCCTGACCGTGCCAGCGGTGCCTGGGTGGGTCGGTGCCAGAGCCAGCAGTCGAGGTCTTCGGCGGTACCGCTCACGGTGGCAACCGCGTCAGCCCCTGCGTCGACGTCGTCGGCGTGCAGGTCGGGCTCGTCGTAAGCGGTGCCGGTGTCGGGATCGGTGCCGGTGAAGCGGCCCAGCGTGACGAGCCATGAGTGACCGGTGTCGGTGGAGCGCAACCGAATCGACGTGTCGGCGTCAGGGGTGAAGGAACCCCACGGGGGAGTGCCGCCGTACATGATCCGCAGCGCCTCGTCGACGCCATCAGCACTGAGCTGCGGGTCCATGGCGGTACGGCTTCCGGCGGTGAGCTCGGCATCGACCCGGTGGATCAGCGCCTCGTGTGCCTGACGCCTGCGGATGAAGCCCACGGTCTGTTCGGCCGACCATGTCCAGGCGTGGGTACCCGGGGGTGCGTCGGTGAGCACGGTCACGAGGTCGCTGCTCGACCGGGTGAAGAACCCCATGAGAGTGGCGCGCTCCGCGGGACGGGCGGGCTTGCGCTCCTCGGCCTCGTCTCCGGTCAGCCCTTCGCGCACGATCGTGCCCCAGAACCACTGCACCTCGGCCAGGTGCCAGAGCAGGTCGTCGGCGTTCCAGTCGGGGCAGGTGGGAACCGGGGCATCAGGGGAGGCGTCGCTCAGCACGTCGAGGAACCGCTCCGACTCCCGCACCAGATGGTCGAGGTAGTCCAGCTCTGCGCTCATGCTGGGAAACCTACCCGGGTACGCCGACAAGTCGGGCAGTCGTCAGTGGCGCACCGGCTTGGGCGCCCGGCGCACGCGCAGGTCGTGGGCCACGGCCCAGACGACGATGACGGCGACGACCACGCCAAGAGCACCTGACGCGACGAGCACGCCTCGTGGAGCCGTGACGGGGTCGGGGGCCAGGCTCTCGCCGAGCGCCCCGACGAGGTTCACCGCCGCCAGGGGCAAAGCCATGAGGTCGCCCAGCACTCCGATCCAGCCCCTTCGCGTGGCGAGTGCACCGGTCACGATCATCAGCAGGAGGAGAGCCAGGGGCGCCGACACCGCCGAGCCCTCGACCAGCCACTGCACAGCGCCGTCGGGTGAGCCGCCGTCGGCCGCGAACTGCGCCGGCCAGTCAGCCACGCTCGCCACGAGCGCCAGAACGGTCTCCAGGGCAGCAACGGCCCAGAGGACGGTCGGAACGCGGTACCCGCTCATCGGGACCCCAGCCAAGTCGGTGTCTGCTGGTCGCCCACCTTGTCAGACGAGGAGACGCCCGACGAGCTTTCTCAGCTCACTGGCCCACAGGACGCTGCTGGCCATGGCCGTGCACACGGCCCACTGGGCCGGGGTCAGGGGAGTGGTGCCGAAGGCCTCGTTGAGGAAGGGCAGGGAGACCACGGCCACCTGCAGCGCCAGCGACAGTGCGATCGCGCCCCACAGCCACCGGTTGACGAACAGGCGGTGAAAGGCGCTGACCGTCTCCGAGCGGGCGTTGAAGCAGTTGAAGAGCTGGGCGAGCACGAGCACGGTGAAGCCAGCCGTCCGAGCGTTGTCGAGAGACTCGGTGCCCACGATCACTCCTCCGGGCAGGTACAGGTCGATCGTGCCCAGGGTGGCGAGTGCCATCACCAGACCGATGACCAGGATGCCGACCCACATCTGGGTGTCGATGACTCGTTCGCCCGGCGACCGCGGGGGGCGAGTCATGACGTCGGCGGTCTGGGGGTCGACGCCGATCGCCAGGGCCGGTGCGGCATCGGTGAGCAGGTTGACCCACAGGATCTGTGTGGCGAGCAGCGGAAGGACGACGGCGTCACCGGTAGCGGTCAAGCCGATCGCGCCGGCGCCCACCACCCCGAGGAAGACCGTCAGTACCTCGCCCATGTTCGACGACAGGAGGTAGCGCAGGAACTTCCTGATGTTGTCGAAGATGGCCCGACCCTCGCGGATCGCCGCCTCGATCGTCGCGAAGTTGTCATCGGCGAGAATCATGTTCGCGGCCTGCTTGGTGACCTCGGTGCCGGTCACCCCCATCGCGACCCCGATGTCCGCCGCCTTGAGGGCAGGAGCGTCATTGACGCCGTCGCCGGTCATGGCCACCACGTTGCCGTCCGCCTTCAGAGCGTGGATCAGTCGCAGCTTGTCCGCCGGCGCGACCCTGGCGTACACGGACGTGCGCCGCACGGCCTCGACCAGCTCGAGCTCGCCCATCGCCTCGAGCTGTGCGCCGGTGACCACCGGTGCTCCTGGGGCATCGACTCCGAGGTCGGCTGCGATGCGGGCCGCGGTGCGCGGGTGGTCGCCGGTGATCATGAGTACGCGCACCCCCGCCTGGTGCGCCTCGTGGATCGCCGCTCTCGCCTCAGGTCGTGGCGGGTCGATGATCCCGACCATGCCGGCGAAGACCAGTCCTTGCTCGACCGAGTCGTGCGGCATCGGTGGGGTCGTCACCTCCAGCTGCCGGTAGGCAACGCCCAGCGTGCGAAAAGCCTCACCCGACAGGCGGTCGACGTCGGCCAGCACCTTCGCCCGCGAGGCATCGTCCAGGAGCTCCACCTGCGCGCCGACCTGTAGGTGGGTGCACCGGTCGATCAGCACATCGGGTGCACCTTTCGTGACGACCGCGATCCGCCCCCCTCGCTCGGAGTCCGCCTCCAGGCTGGTCATCAGCTTGCGGTCGGAGGTGAACGGGACCTCCGCGACGCGTCGGAACCGCTCGGTGCGCTCGGCGGTGCTGCCCAGCTTGAGCTCAGCGACCAGGAACGCCGCCTCGGTGGGGTCACCCTGGATGGCCCACTCCCCTGCGTCCTCGCGCAGCACGGCGTTGCTGGCCAGCGCGCCACCGCTCAGCACCCGGGCGACCTCCTGCCACACCTGGCCGTCGGTGAGTGGTTGCCCCCCGTGCTGCACCGACCCGACGGGTCGGTAGCCGGACCCGGAGACCGTGGCGTCTCCCGACGCCGTCACGACGCGCTGGATCGTCATCTCGCTCTTGGTCAGCGTGCCGGTCTTGTCCGTGCAGACCACGGTTGCGCAGCCGAGGGTCTCGACCGAGGACAGCTGCTTGACGATCGCGTGGTGCGCGGCCATCCGTCGCACGCCGATCGCCAGCACCACCGACAGGATCGCCGGGAGTCCCTCGGGCACGGCAGCGACCGCGAGCGAGACGCCTAGCAGCAGCACCGACACGGCTTCGGTGACGCTGTCGACGTCGGCGGTGAGGAAGACGCTGGCCATCACCACGACGGCGATCGCGACCACGGCCAGGCCGAGCATGCGCCCCACGTGGGCGATCTCGCGCTGCAGCGGGGTCGGCTCCTCGACCGTCACGTTCAGCAGGTCGGCGATCTGGCCCATCTGGGTCGCCATGCCGGTGGCGGTGACCACCGCCTGGCCGGAGCCCTGGCTGACCGAGGTGCCGTTGAACACCATGTCGAGCCGGTCGCCGAGTGAGACGGCATGGGGAAGGGTCGCCGAGTCCTTCAGAACGGCCTCGCTCTCACCGGTCAGCGAGGCCTCGAGGACCCTCAGGGCAGACGCCGTGACCAACCGGGCGTCGGCGCTGACGGTGTCACCCTCGGCGAGCACCATCAGGTCTCCGACCACGAGCTCGCGGGTGGGGACGCGTATCACCTCGCCGTCGCGGATCACTCCTGCGGTGGCCGCGCTCATCCGTTGGAGCGCCGCCACGGCGTCTGCTGCCCGCGCCTCCTGGACGAAGCCGAGCACGGCGTTCAGGACGACGATGGCCGCGATCACCAGAGCGTCGACCGGCAGCCCGTCTGCGCCCTCGGCAGCCCAGGCGACCAGCGACACGACGACCGCGGCGAAGAGCAGGTAGATCAGCGGGTCCTGGAGCTGCGCGAGGAACCGGCGCCATGCTGGTACTGGGGGAGTCGTCTCGCAGCTCGTTGGGCCCGTCGGTCGACAGCCGCCGCTCGGCCTCCGTGGAGCTGAGCCCGTGCTCGAGGTCGGAGTCGACGAGCCGGGCGACCTCGACGGAGTCGATCGTCGACGGGTCGGGGCCCATGTCCGTCAGGATCTCCCGGCCAGCGCGTGGATCAGGGGTGCGTGGGGGAGCGCAGGGCTGCGGTGGCCGTCCCGTCCGACCATGTCGGCGTTGACGACAAGGGCATTGACGACCGCCTCCTCGACCGCCTCGACGACGGCTGTGTAGAACGGGTCGATGTGTCCCCACGGCACGTACTCGACCGCCTCGTAGCCCTCGGGGGCACTGGTCGGGATCCGGCTGGCCAGCCGACCCTGGTTCGCCGTGGAGAACGCCAGGAAGATGTCACCGGAGAAGTGACCTCCGGCGGTGCCAGTGCGGGCCAGCCCGAGCGGGACCCGTCGGGCGAGGGCCTTGCACTGGCCGGGCAGCAGCGGTGCATCGGTGGCCACGATGACGATCACCGAACCGACACCACCGACCTGCGCCCGTTGGCCGTCGCGCTCGAACCAGTCGTCGTTCTCCATCGGGTTGTCCTCGCGAAGAGTCTCCCCGAGCCGGACCCCGGCGATCGACAGCTCGCTGGCGCTCACCGAAGTTGGCCTGGACGAACGCACCGACCGTGTGCTGTCGGGTGCCGTAGCCCACGACCCTGGACGCCGACCCGGACCCGCCCTTGAACCCGTAGCAGTTCATCCCCGTGCCACCACCCACCGAGCCTTCGGCAACCGGACCGGAGTCAGCGGCGTCCAGCGCAGCGCATGCGTGCTCGGCCGTGACGTGCTCGCCGTTGATGTCGTTGAGGTAGCCGTCCCACGTCTCGGCAACGACGGGCAGCAGCCACTGGGTGGCGAGGTACGGGTTCTGGCGACCGATCCAGCGCACGGCGCCGGTATGGCAGGCGCCCACCGCGTGGGTGTTGGTCAGCAGGATCGGGAAGGCGAGCGACCCCACCTCCTCGATCCAGGTCGTGCCGGTCATCTCCCCGTTGCCGTTCAGCGAGTACCAGCCTGCGGCGCAGGCGTCACCCACTCCTGCTGCCCCCCTCGGCAGGATGGCGGTCACGCCCGTGCGCACCGGTCCCTCGCCCACCACCATGGGGCCCTCGCCCTCGACCAGCGTCACCATGCCGACGGTCACGCCGTCGACGTCGGTGATGGCGTTGTGCCGACCGGGTGTTCCCGGGAACGGGATCCCGAGGTCGCGTGCCCTCGGCTGGCCCTCCACGGTCGGACGGGGCGAGGTCGGGTCGGGCATACGTGCTCCTCGACGGTGTGGGGCTGGGCGGGTCCTGGGGGACCTCGTCGATCCGGGCACGCTCAGTCTGGCATCGTCGTCGTAGCCGACGCGGGCGGCCGGTGGTGAGCGACGGCAGCCATAGAGGCAGGGTGGGGCCGACCGCCCGACCAGCAGGAAGAGGACTGTGTGATGACCGACCTCCACTACATCTCGGCCACGGACGCGCTGGCCAGGTTCCGTTCGCGGGAGCTCTCGCCGGTCGAGCTGATGGAGGCGGTGATCGCCCGCGCTGATGCCGTCGACCCTCAGGTCAACGCGTTCTGCCACACGTACTACGACCGGGCTCTCGAGCAGGCCAAGCAGGCCGAGGCCGTCTACGCGCGTCGGCCAGAGGATGCGCGCCCCCTGGAGGGGCTGCCGGTTGCGCTGAAGGACGAGGTGGATGTCGAGGGCGAGCCGGCCACGATGGCGTCGTTGGTCTACCAGGACGAGGTTGCGGATTCGACGGGTCCGACCGCAGAGCGCATCCTGGGCGCCGGTGGCATCGTGCATGCCCGCACCACGACACCTGAGTTCTCCTGCGCCGGGTTCACCCACTCCCGGCTGTACGGGGTCACCCGAAACCCCTGGAACCTGCACTACGGGGTGGGTGGGTCGTCCGGTGGGTCCGGTGCCTCGCTGGCGGCCGGCACCAGCACCCTGGCGAGTGGATCCGACATCGGCGGCTCGATCCGGATCCCCGCATCCTTCAACGGCGTGGTCGGCTTCAAGCCGCCCTATGGACGGGTGCCGGTCGAGGTGCCCTTCAACATGGACACTTACTGCCACAACGGCCCACTGGCCCGCACGGTCGCCGACTGCGCCCTGTTCGAGAACGCGCTGGCCGGCCCGCACCCGGCCGACCACACGTCTTTGCGTCCGAAGCTGGAGATCCCTGCCCAGCTGGACGGGGTGGCCGGCCTCCGGATCGGCTACTCGGTCGACTTCGGTGGCTGGCCGGTCGACCCGGAGGTCGTCGCCAACACCCGCGCTGCTGCGGAGTCCCTGCGTGATGCAGGAGCGGTCGTGGAGGAGGTCGACTACCACCTGGACCGCGACCTGCTGATGCAGGCGATCAGCGTTCACTACCAGTCGATGTTCGCGGCGTGGATCGGTGGTATCGCCGAGGAGCACCGAGACCTGCTCAACGACTACGCGATCGACTTCGCTGAGATGACTGCCTCCATGGGTGCCGGCCTCACCGTGCTGGAGGGCATGGACCTGGAGACCAGGATCTGGGCGCCGATCGGTGCGCTGTTCGAGCGGTACGACGCGCTGATCTGCCCGACGACCGCTACCCGCGGGTTGGTCGCCGGCGACGGTTACGTGGGTCACGGACTCGACGTGGGTGGGGTCACCCTCGACAACTACTTCGACTCCATGATGACCCCGGTGTTCAACCTCGCCAGTCGCTGCCCCGTGCTGAACGTGCCCTCCGGCTTCGCCGACAACGGCGTCCCGACGGGCATCCAGATCGTGGCCCGCACGTACGACGACGTCACCGCGTTCCGGGTCGGTGCGGCACTGGAGCAGATCCGGCCCTGGTGGGACGGACGGATGCCTTCGTTCCAGGACTTGTCCGACAGCTGATCAAGTCGCTCGATTCGCTGCGTCGCCTTGAGAGACTCGACAGATGGACCGGGCCCGCGCGTTCCCCCACTTCCCAGCACTTGCCACCCGTCGGCTGGTGCTGCGCGAGATCACGGCCACCGACTGCGACTGGTACCTCGCGCACTTCTCGCTGCCGGAGATCGTGCACGGCCAGGGCTTCGCAGCGCCGGCCGACCGCAGAGCAGCCGAGGGTGAGCTGCGCGAGTACGTTCTCGACCTGTTCGCCGACCGAGGGGGGTTCCGATGGGGGATCGCCTTGCAGCACGATCCAGCTCTGATCGGGTCGATCGGCTTGTACGCGTGGGTCGATGAGCCACTGGCCCAGGCCGAGCTGGGCTATGACTTGGCACCACCCTTCTGGGGGCGTGGCCTCATGTCCGAGGCCCTCGACACCGTGCTGGACTTCGCCTTCGGGCCGATGGGGCTCCAGCGCGTCGAGGCGAAGGTCCTCACCGACAACGTGCGCTCGATGCGGCTGCTGGAGAGGGCCGGCTTCGATCGGGAGGCGCTGCTGTCCGAGAGCGGCGAGGACGAGCACGGCCAGCGGGTCGACGAGTTCCTCTTCGGGATGCATCGAACCCGTTCCGACCCGACAGCTGACGCTCACCCGCGCCGGCCGCGACCTGGTTTCCGGGCCCTGGCCGTGGACCGACCTCGTCGAGCGGGTCAAGTGCTCGGCCTTTGTCCACCGACCGTAGACGGAGACGTGCAGCGAGCTGGACGCGGTGAATGGCTCGTGGTTCCACCCTCCCCAACGCTGCTCGAGGCGAAGCCCTGCGATCCTGGCCATCAGGTCGAGCTCGCTCGGCCAGGAGTAGCGCGAGACGATCGGGTATACGCGTACGCCATCACGGGACAGTGCGACATGACTCTCGTCGAGCCGCTGGGCAACCGGGTCGTGAATGCCGACGTCGAGCCACACCTCGGACAGACCTACCTCCTCGGCGTCGACGTACTGGTCGTTGCGCAGCCGGTACAGGAAGCTGGGAACGAAGGCCTCGACGACGAAGCACCCCTCGTCGGTCAGGTGATCGGCCACGTTCTCGAAGCAGCGGACCTGGTCCTCCTGGGTCAGCAGGTTGAACAGCGTGTTGTACACGAGGTAGACCAGCGGGTACGTGCCGTCGACGGCGACGTCGGCGAAGTCACCGATCGTGACGGCGAGCCGGTCGCCGCCCGGCTTCGCCCGAAGCCGGGCGACCATCGCGGGGGACAGGTCGATCCCGTCGACGCGAAGCCCCTTGGCTGCCAGCGGGAGCCCGATCCGACCCGTGCCGATCGCCAGCTCGAGGACTGGTCCGCCCTGGGCGAGCTGCTCGAGGAAGGCGACCGCGTCCGCCTCGTCACCACGCGGCTGGTCGTCGTAGATCGCTGCCGCGTCCTCGTCGAAGCTCGCCATGGGCTCGTACCCGTCCATGGCGTCAGTGAGCCAGGTTGTGCCGCGCCACGCAACGGGTTTCCGAGCCGCGCTTGCCCGCGGGCCGGGCGAGGTCGATAGTCGACGTATGCGAGACACCGAGGGCCGCAACCCCTACGCCGGGGACCTCGAGGACCTCGAGCGCGAGGTTCAGGTCCCCATCGAGCAGCAGTCCACCGACCAGCCGGTGTCTCCGGCGCCCGGGTTCGGGACCGACTGGGACGAGCAGACCCGCATTCTTCGGCTCGCCGGGGGCGCCTGACCCGACAGCGTCACCGCGCAGGTCCTCGACAGCCGCGGCCGTTCTCTTGACTCATTCCAGAAAACGGGCCAGACTCGGAGGGTGCCCACGACGACTGAGCTCGAGCGCCTGCTGCGCGGGGCCGGTCTGCGGGTGACGCGTCCCCGCGTGGCTGTGCTGACCGCGGTCTACGACCATCCGCATGCCGACACCGACACGATCATCGGCGTGGTGCGCGGAGACCTCGGCGAGGTGTCCACGCAGGCCGTCTACGACGTGCTGCGGGCGCTGACCACAGCCAGCCTCGTCCGACGGATCGAGCCTGCGGGCTCGGTGGCCTGCTACGAGTCCCGGGTTGCCGACAACCACCACCACGTCGTGTGCCGCTCGTGCGGTTCGATCGCCGACGTCGACTGTGCGGTCGGGTACACGCCCTGTCTGACCGCCTCGCAGGACCACGGCTTCGCGATCGACGAGGCCGAGGTCACGTACTGGGGCCTGTGTCCCTCCTGCTCCACCGCAACCGTTCCCGATCACCCACCGAAGAGCTAGACCCCCGAGAGGATTCCCGTGTCTGAAGGTCATGACGCAGTCGTAGGAGAGATGAACGAGGAGCCCGCGGGCGGATGCCCCGTGGTGCACTCCGCCGCAGGAACCACGAACCGAGACTGGTGGCCCGACCAGCTGGACGTCGGCGTGCTGCAGGCGAACTCCCCCAAGGGAGACCCCATGGGCGGCGAGTTCGACTACGCCGAGGCGTTCTCCACCCTCGACCTCGCCGCCGTGAAGCGGGACATCGAGCAGGTGATGACCAACTCCCAGGACTGGTGGCCCGCCGACTACGGCCACTACGGTCCGCTCTTCATCCGCATGGCGTGGCACAGCGCAGGCACGTACCGGACCAGCGACGGTCGTGGCGGCGCCGGCTCGGGCAGCAGCGCTTCGCGCCGCTCAACAGCTGGCCGGACAACGGCAACCTCGACAAGGCGCGTCGTCTGCTCTGGCCGGTCAAGAAGAAGTACGGCAACAAGCTCTCGTGGGCCGACCTGATGATCCTGGCCGGCAACTGCGCGCTGGAGTCCATGGGCTTCCGGACCTTCGGGTTCGGTGGCGGCCGGGCTGACGTGTGGGAGCCCGAGCAGGTCAACTGGGGCGCGGAGGCCGAGTGGCTCGGCGACGCCCGCTACAGCGGCGACCGCGAGCTGCAGGACCCGCTCGGGGCCGTCCAGATGGGCCTCATCTACGTGAACCCCGAGGGCCCGAACGGCACCCCGAGCGCACTCGCTGCGGCGCGGGACATCCGCGAGACGTTCGCCCGGATGGCGATGAACGACGAGGAGACGGTCGCCCTGATCGCCGGTGGTCACACGTTCGGCAAGACCCACGGCGCGGCCGACCCGAACAAGTACGTCGGCCGCGAGCCGGAGGCGGCGCCTCTGGCCGAGCAAGGTCTGGGCTGGAAGAACTCCTTCGGCACCGGCAACGGCGACGCGACGATCACCAGTGGGCTCGAGGGCACGTGGACCCCCACACCGACGACCTGGGACAACAGCTACTTCGAGACCCTGTTCGCCTACGACTGGGACCTGGTCAAGAGCCCTGCTGGTGCCTACCAGTGGATCCCCACGGACCCGGCTGCGGCGACCACGGTGGCGGACGCCCACGACGCCACCAAGACGCACCCGCCGGTCATGCTCACGACCGACCTCGCGCTGCGGATGGACCCGATCTACGAGCCGATCTCGCGGCGGTTCCTGGAGAACCCGCAGGAGCTCGCTGACGCGTTCGCTCGTGCGTGGTTCAAGCTGACCCACCGCGACATGGGCCCGGTCACCCGGTACGTCGGACCGGAGGTCCCGTCTGAGCAGCTCATCTGGCAGGACCCGGTTCCCGCGGTCACCCACGGGCTCGTCGACGCCAACGACGTCGCCGCGCTCAAGGAGCAGATCCTCGCCTCGGGGCTCTCGGTGTCCCAGCTGGTCTCGACCGCGTGGGCCTCGGCGTCGACGTTCCGCGGCACCGACAAGCGCGGGGGAGCCAACGGGGCTCGCGTGCGCCTGGCCCCGCAGAACGGGTGGGACGTCAACAGCCCGGCCGAGCTGGCCACGGCGCTGGGAACCCTCGAAGGGATCCAGCAGGAGTTCAACGCACGGTCCGGCGACAAGCAGGTCTCGTTGGCCGACGTCATCGTGCTCGGTGGCGCTGCCGCCGTCGAGCGCGCGGCGAAGGGTGCGGGCATCGACGTGCAGGTGCCGTTCACACCGGGGCGCACCGACGCGTCGCAGGAGCAGACCGACGTCGACTCCTTCGCCGTGCTCGAGCCGACCGCCGACGGGTTCCGCAACTACGGCGGCAAGGGCGACGGCAGGCCGGCAGAGTTCCAGCTGGTCGACAAGGCGCGGCTGCTCACGCTGACGGCTCCGGAGATGACCGTGCTGCTCGGCGGCCTTCGGGTGCTGGGCGCGGACTTCGGGCGCTCCACGCTCGGCGTCCTCACCAAGAAGCCGGAGGTCCTGTCGAACGACTTCTTCGTGAACCTGCTGGACCTCGACACGGTGTGGCGGGCCACGACCGAGGCCGAGGACGCCTTCGAGGGGCTCGACCGCGCCACGGGCGAGCCGAAGTGGACCGGCAGCCGGGTCGACCTGGTCTTCGGGTCGAACTCGGTCCTGCGTGCACTGGCCGAGGTGTACGCGAGTGACGACGCTCAGGAGAAGTTCGTGCGCGACTTCGTCGCCGCATGGGACAAGGTGATGATGCTCGACCGGTTCGACGTCGCCTGACGCACGCCAGCGCTGGGCTACCGCTGACCTACCGTTGGGCATCGCCGGGCTGGGACTCGTTCCCACCCCGGCGGTGCCCCGCGTCGCGCGGCGGGGACAACCAAGCGCGACGGGTGACCTCGAGGCCGAGCTGGAAGCGGGTCTGCACGTCGGCCAGGTCCATGAGCGTCCGCACTCGGCGCTGCACCGTGCGCAGCGAGAGGCCGAGGTGCTTGGCCGTGGCCGCGTCGGTCAGCCCGGCGGTCAGCAGTCCCAGCACCCTCCGGTCCAGGTACGACAGCTCCGGACCGGAGGCATCGCCCGTCGGCAGCAACGGCACGGCGTGACGCCAGTAGGCGTCGAACAGCTCGACGACGAAGTCGAGCAGCGGGCTCGCGTGCACCAGCAGGGCACTCGGCTCCTCGGTGCCCCCGGCAGGACGCATCGGCACGAGAGCGATCGCGCGGTCGGCCACGAGCAGCCGCCCGGGCAGCTGGCTCGTGACGCGCACCTGCTCACCTTGACCCATGGCATGGTCCATCACCTGCCGCGACCCGGGCCGGTCCAGGACCCCGCGTTCGAGCAGGATCCGGTACTGCACGCCGCGCGACGCCGCGCGGTCCTCCTCGACGTTCTCCTCGCCCGAGACCACCTCCACCGACGGCAGGACGAACGCCAGCACCTCCTCCTGGGCGCCGGCCTGGAGCTGGCTGAACCGCTGGGCGACGGCGGTCGCACCGAGCACCACGTCGACGACGTCTCGAGCGCTGCGGGCCCCGGAGCGGTCGCGGTAGGCACCGGTCAGCTCGGTGATCTCCAGCTCCGCGCTGCGTAGCTCCTGCTGCCGGGCCAGCAGCATCGCGCCCAGGGCGACACTGGGGGGCGAGGCGACGTAGCGGTCCGGTGAGGTTCCCGACCGGGCAGCCAGTCCTCGGCTCGCCAGACCCTCCAGCAGGGTCCTGGCCGCGCGCGCGTCGGCGGCGCACCCGGGCACGAGGTCGTCCGGCGTCGCCGAGTCCGCCGCCACGAGGAGGTGGTAGGCCGCTGCGTCGGCAGCGGTCAGGCCCAGCCCGGTGAGTGCCACTTCGACCCCCTGGTTGCCGCGCTACCCGTGGCGAATCTGCGCCATGTCGTAAGTACGTCAGCCTATCTCGTCCTCCTGCGTGGCGGGTTCGTGTCTACTGTGCGTCGTCCGATCGGTTCCGACGTGGTGCAGCACCCGGTGCTCACCGCCGACGGCACCGACCGCTGGTCTGACGAGGGGGAAACCGGTGTCCCGCAGTGGTGCGCAACGCTTCTTGACCTGGCTGGTCGCGGGCCTGGTGGTACCAGCAGTGGTGACCACGACCGGCGTCGCATCCGCGGCGCCTCAGACCCGTACCGAGACGGCGAGCGCGGGGGTGCACCGGCTCACGCTGGTCACCGGGGACGTGGTCACGGTGACCCGGCTTTCTGACGGGCGCCAGGTGACCACCGTCGACCCGGCCGACCGGGCGAACGGCGGGATCCGGTCGGTGACCATCGACGGGGACCAGTACGTCTTCCCCGAGGAGGCGATGCCGTTCGTCGCGGCCGGGACCATCGACCGTCGGCTGTTCGACGTCACCGCCCTCGTCGACCAGGGCCTGACCGACGATGAGCGACCCAACCTTCCCCTGATCGTGCAGTACGCGACGGCCAAGGCCGGCCAGCGGGTGGGGGTGCCCGACGGTGCGGTCCGCACGCGCACGCTGAGCAGCATCGACGCAAGTGCGGTCACGGCGAGCAAGTCCGCCGCCACCGACTTCTGGACCGACGTGACCGGGACTCCGCCCGACCAGGTCGACCGTAGTGGCACTCTGGCGGCGGGAATCCGCAAGATCTGGCTCGACGGTCTGGTCGAGGCGACCCTCGCCGACTCGGTGGCCCAGATCGGGGCGCCGCAGGCGTGGGCCGCCGGCTACGACGGCGCGGGGACGACGGTGGCCGTGCTCGACAGCGGCGTCGACGACGAGCACCCGGACCTTGCCGCGCAGATCGACGCCGAGGTGAGCTTCGTGCCCGGCGAGACGACCAAGGACGTCAACGGGCACGGCACCCACGTCGCGAGCACCGTCCTCGGCACAGGTGCAGCCTCGAGCGGCGTCGAGAAGGGGGTGGCACCGGGAGCCAGGCTGATCGTCGGAAAGGTGCTCGGTGACGACGGCTTCGGACAGGACTCCTGGATCATCGACGGCATGGAATGGGCGGCGGGCCACGCGGACGTCGTGAGCATGAGCCTGGGGACAGCGGAGCCGAGCGACGGCACCGACCCGATGTCGCAGGCCATCAACACGCTCACCGCGGACACCGATGCACTGTTCGTCGTGGCTGCGGGCAACCTGGGGGCCGAGCAGAGCATCGGCTCGCCGGCCGCGGCCGACGCTGCCCTCACCGTCGGCGCGGTGGACAGTGCCGACCAGCTCGCCTGGTTCTCGTCGATGGGACCGCGCTCCGGCGACCAGGCCATGAAGCCCGACCTCGCGGCTCCTGGCGTCGACATCAACGCTGCGCGCTCGCAGTGGACGGAAGGGTCTGGCTACTACCAGCCGCTGTCTGGTACCTCGATGGCGACCCCGCACGTGGCCGGCGCGGCTGCCGTGCTCGCCGCGCGCCATCCGGCATGGGGTGCGGTCGAGCTGAAGGACGCACTCATGAGCACGTCGGCCCTGCTCCCTGGCTACACCGCCTACCAGGTCGGGGCTGGGCGGGTCGACGTCGCGGCCGCGGTGCTGGGGGAGGTGCACGCGACGGGCTCGGTGTTCTTCGGCTTCGACCGCTGGCCGCACCCGGACACCTCGGCGGTCCAGAAGACGGTCACCTACACCAATGACGGTGCCAGCCCGGTGACGCTCGACCTGGGGGTCGAGGGCGTCGACGACATCGGTACTCCCGCCCCGGACGGCGTGTTCACGGTCTCGCCGAGCTCGGTGGAGGTTCCTGCCAACGGCAGCGCCGACGTCACCGTGACCCTGGACCGCTCGCCCACCGCGGACGGACGTCGCTACACCGGTCAGGTCGTGGCGAGTCTGGGGAGCCAGGTGGCCGCGCACACCGCACTCGGCTACGTACGCGAGGATGAGCGCTACGACCTCACGATCAGCGTGGTCGGCCGTGACGGCGCCCCGACGCAAGGCTACGTCGAGCTCGTCGGGGGTCCGGCGGTCTACGACGTGATCCCGGTGGACGGGACCGCGACGATCCGTCGGCCGGCGGGCACCTACGCCGCCATGCTCTGGCTCGACGTCGACACCGACACCGACCACGCGGGGCTCGCACTCCTGTCGGCGCCCGACATCGTGCTCGACCGCGACCGCTCGGTGACGCTCGACGCCCGCAAGGCCGTCCCCATCACGGTTGCAGTGGGTCGACCCCATGCCACCGCCACCGTGCAGCGCATGGGCTGGTACCGGAAGATCGGTGACGCCGCCATCGAGGGGATGTCCCAGCTGCCCGTCGTCGTCGACCGGATGTACGCAAGCCCCACGGCGTCCGTGCAGGACGGACAGTTCGAGATGTCGACGCGCTGGCGGTTGCGCGACCCGTTGCTGTCCGTCGTCGTGGACGACCGTCACCTCGATGCCATCCCCCTAGCGGGAGCCGCGTTGTACGACGGGTCCGATCGGCTGACGGTCGTCGGGGCGGGGCAGGGTCTCCCGTCGGACTACGACGGTCTCGACGTCGCCGGCAAGGCCGTGCTGGTGACCCGCAGCGACGCCATCGCCCCCTACGATCGGGCGGTTGCCGCAGCCGAGGCCGGCGCGAGTCTTCTCATCGTGGCCAACGATGTTCCTGCCGAGCTGAGCGAGTGGGTGGGCGGGCCGAACGGGGAGTCGCCGGGCCTTCCGGTCGCGGGCGTCAGCGGTACCGAGGGAGCGACGCTGACGGCGCAGCTCGCCGGCGGGCCCGTCGAGGCCGACGTCACCGGTCGGACGGCGTCGCGCTGGTTGTACGACCTCCAGGACCCGCATCCGGGGGGTATCCCCAACGACCTGCGGTACGCGCCGACACCTGGCGAGCTGGCTCGAGTCCGCGCGGAGTATGCGTCGGACCGGCCGACCGACGGCGCCGAGTTCCGCTACGACTTCCGTCCCTACACCTTCGCGGGGGTCGGCTTCCTCGAGGTCAACCCCATGCCCACCGTGCGTCGTGAGTGGGTGTCGGCGCCCGAGGGTACGACGTGGTACCAGGAGGCCATGAACCTCGACGGGCCGTGGGACCAGCGCTCGGAGTTGGTCGACTACGCCCCGGGGGAGCGCACCACAGTGCGCTGGTTCTCTCCTGTCGTGCGACCGCGCATCGGTGAGGGCTACTGGAAGCCGAACCGTGACGGGGACACCATCATCCTCAACCTGCCTGCGTGGGGTGACTCCGGACCAGGGCACACCGGTGACATGTACGGCGTGCCGGGGGTGGACCAGCACATCGCGCTGTTCGCCCCGAACGGATCGCTGCTCGCCGACGCCGACGACCAGGCGCTCTACGCCAGCGCACCGAGGCGCGGCAAGGGCCTCTACCGCGTCGTCACGCGGGCCAGCCGGGACGCGGATCGATGGACGACCTCGACCAGCACGCGAACGGAATGGCAGTTCTGGTCGCGTCGCGCCGCCGCCCGCGCGGACCTGCTGCCGCTGCTGTCACTGGACTACGACGTGGACACCGACCTCGCCGGCCGAGTAGGCCCCGGTCCCACCAGGGTCGGCCTGACCGTCGTTCCGGTGCCTGGGTCGACCTTCGCCGGACGCGTGGCGCACGCACGGATGTGGGCGTCCTTCGACGGTGGGAGAACCTGGCGGCAGGTGAGCCTGCGTCGGGAGAGTCGCGATACCTGGTCGACGACGATCCCCCGCCGAGGGTCAGCAGACGGCACGGTCGCCCTGCGAGCCTTCGGCTCGGACACCGCCGGCAACACCGTCTCGCAGACGGTCATCGCGGCGTACCGGCTGCGCTGACCCACGTATTCAACCGATCGGTTGACAACCAGTCCACCTGCTGGGTACGTTCTTCAACCAACTGGTTGAGGACGAGAGGGCGGGACCATGGCGGCTGATCCGTTGTCGCGGGTCTTCTCCGCCCTGGCCGACCCGACCCGGCGCGACATGGTGGCCCGACTCGCCCGCGCCGACGCGTCCGTCAACGAGCTCGCCGACCCCTACGACGTGACGGTCCAGGCCGTCTCCAAGCACCTCAAGGTGCTCCAGGACGCCGGCCTGGTGAGCCGCAGCCGACAGGCCCAGCGCCGTCCGGTCCATCTCGAGGCGGAAGTCTTCGAGCTGATGACCCAGTGGATCGAGCGCTACCGCCGTCTGGCCGAGGAGCGCTACCGCCGGCTCGACGACGTCTTGACCTCGATGCCGGACGACGTCGACCCCCTGCCACCGCCCAGCCGCCCCGCGCACCCACCGCAGACAGGAGCACCGACGTGACCCCGAGCAGCCACGAGACCGAGATCGTCTCCGACCCGACCGTCCCGCTCGTTCGGATCACCCGGGAGTTCGACGCTCCGACGCAGAAGGTGTTCCGCGCGCACACGGACCCCGAGCTGGTGGCACAGTGGCTCGGCCCTCGGCGTCACGAGATGCGGATCGACCACTACGAGTGCCGAACCGGCGGGTCCTATCGCTACGTGCACGCCAGCAACGGCAACGAGTTCGGCTTCTTCGGCTGCTTCCACGAGGTCCGGCCGTCCGAGCTCATCGTCCAGACGTTCACCTTCGAAGGCATGCCAGATGGCGTCGCCCTGGAACGGATCGTGTTCGAGGACCTGGGCGATGGGCGCACCCGGCTGAGCACCACCTCGCTGGTCGACTCCTTCGCCGACCGCGACGCCTTCGTCGCCGGAGGCATGGAGGGCGGGGTCCGCGAGAGCCACGAACGCCTCGACGAGCTGCTCGCCCGCTGACACCACTGCCCGCGGCTCGCGCCGGCCGTCGTCTGGTGGTCGGTTGTCCGCGCTCAGCGCGGCTGGGTGTCCATCAGATGGGTTCGTCGCCGCGACCGGGATGGACCGAGGTCGTCACGAGGAGCAGGATGCGCAGATGGACAACTCCGAGCGCAGCCGCCGCGTGGCGGCCGTCTTCGACCAGGTCGCCGACACCTACGAGGCGGTGGGTGTTCCATGGTTCGTCCCCATCGCCGAGGGGCTGGTCGCTCGCCTCGCGCCGTCGCCGGGCGAGCGGGCCCTGGACATCGGCTGCGGCAAGGGGGCAGCCGCGTTCGCCCTCGCTGACGCGGTCGGGCCCGAGGGGCACGTCACGGCGATCGACCTTTCCGCAGCCATGGTCGACGCAGCCAGAGCCGAAGCCGTCGAGCGGGGCGTCACGTCGGTCGAGTGGCACGTCATGGACGCCGGCGCTCCGGTTCTTCCGGCCTCCCAGTACGACGTGATCGCCTCATCGCTCGTGCTCTTCTTCCTGCCGGACCCGGCCGCGGCCGCCACCGCCTGGAAGGAGCTCCTGCGACCTGGTGGACGGCTCGGCATCAGCACCTTCGGGCCACGCGACCCCCGCTGGGTCGCCCTCGACGAGGTTTTCACGCCGTACCTGCCGCCGCAGATGCTCGATGCCCGGACGTCGGGTGAGTCCGGGCCGTTCAGCAGCGATGCGGGAGTCGAGCAGCTGCTGTCCACGTCGGGGCTCTCACCAGTGAGCACGGCCGGGTTCGAGGTCGCTGTGTCGTTCACCGACGTGGCGCACTGGGCCGCGTGGTCGCGATCGCACGGGCAACGGGCCATGTGGAACGCCGTCCCCCCGGAACACCAGGCCGAGGTGATGGAGCAGGCGAGGGAGCGGCTGGAGGCGTGCCGCACCGACGACGGCTCGTTGGTGATCACCCAACAGATCCGGGTGACCACAGGCATCCGCCCGTGACGCGTTACGTCTGGGCCACCGTCGAGCGCGCCGCTCGACCCCCACGGACCTCGAGGGCGGCGAGGAGGTCCGTCGTGGCCCGGCTGATCGTCGTGACCGCGGCGTCGAACGCCTCGGCGTTGTGACCCGCGGGGGCGCGGAACCCCGACACCTTGCGGACGTACTGCAGCGCCGCTGCACGGACGTCGTCGTCAGTGACCGCCTCGGTGAACGGGGGGCGCAGGGTCTTGATGCTCCGGCACATGAGGACACACTAGGCACATGACCCTCGCGGACTACGACGCCCTGAGCTTCGACTGCTACGGCACGCTGATCGACTGGGAGGCGGGGATCGTCGCCGTCCTGGCCCCTTGGGCCCGCGCCCACGACCTGGACATCGACGACGACGCGCTGCTGGCCGCGTACGCCGCTCACGAGACCGAGGCCGAGGCCGAGCTGCCCTCAGCGCTGTACCCCGACATCGTCGGAAGCAGCTTTCGTGCCCTCGGGGAGCAGCTCGGTGCCTTCGTGAGTCAGCACGACGCTCAGCGTCTGGCGGTGTCCGTCCCCGACTGGCCCGCATTCGACGACTCCCACGACGCTCTCGTAGCCCTCGGCCAGAGCCACCCGCTGATCGTCTTGTCCAACGTCGACCGGGCGTCGTTCGCCGGCAGCAACCGCCGGCTGGGCGTGCACTTCGACAAGGTCCTCACGGCGCAGGACGTCGGCTCGTACAAGCCGTCGCCCCGCAACTTCGAGGCGTTGCTGCACGCCGCGCAAGCCATGGGCGTCGGGGAGGGTCGGCTGCTGCACGTGGCGCAGAGCCTGTTCCACGACCATCTGCCGGCCAAGGCCGCCGGGCTCTCGACCGTGTGGATCAACCGGCGGCACGGGCGCGCTGGGTGGGGGGCCACACCGCCGCCGTCCGGTGACGTCACCCCCGACTTCGAGTTCGCCTCGATGGCTGAGTTCGCCCAGGCGGTTGCGCAGGGGGCATCCGGCTAGGTGAATGGGGTCACCAGGCGAGACGATGGGCGAGTGACCGACGCCGACGCCCCCACGTTCGCCGACCTGGGCCTGCGCAAGAAGCTGCTCGCGGCCCTCACCAGCCTTGGCTACGAGGAGCCGACACCGATCCAGGCCGAGGCGATCCCGCACCTCATGGCGGGTCGCGACCTGCTGGGTCAGGCAGCCACCGGGACGGGCAAGACCGCGGCGTTCGCACTGCCCCTGCTCCAGGCCCTCAAGACAGGGCACCGGAGCACCAAGGCGCCGACGTCACTGGTGCTGGTGCCCACGCGCGAGCTGTGCATGCAGGTGTCGCAGGCGCTGCACCGCTACGGGCGTGACTTGGGGGTCCGTGTGCTGCCGATCTACGGCGGGCAGCCGATTGGGCGGCAGCTGCGTGAGCTCGAGCGAGGGATCGACACGGTCGTCGCGACACCCGGGCGCGCCGTCGACCACCTCAAGCGCGGCAGCCTGCGGCTGGACGACGTCGCCACGGTCGTGCTCGACGAGGCGGACGAGATGCTCGACATGGGGTTCGCCGACGACCTCGAGGCGATCCTCGACGCGACGCCAGCGGATCGGCAGACGGTCCTCTTCTCGGCCACGATGCCGGCCCGGATCAACAGCATCGCCCGCAAGCACCTCAACGACCCGGTTCGGATCGAGATGGGTCGCGGGGTCCCGGCCTCGGGCAAGACACCCCTGGTGCACCAGCGCGCGTACGTCGTCGCCCGCTCGCACAAGGCGGCCGCGCTCGGGCGGATCCTCGACGTCGAGTCGCCGACGGCCGCGATCATCTTCTGCCGGACCAGGGCCGAGGTCGACGAGCTCACCGAGACGCTCAACGGGCGCGGCTACCGCTCCGAGCCCCTTCACGGCGGCATGGACCAGAACCAACGCGACCGGGTGATGGGGCGGCTTCGCGCCGGCAGCGCCGAGCTCCTGGTCGCGACCGACGTCGCTGCGCGCGGACTCGACGTCGAACAGCTCACCCACGTCTTCAACTACGACGTTCCCTCGGCCCCGGAGTCCTACGTGCACCGGATCGGCCGGGTCGGGCGCGGCGGTCGCGAGGGGGTCGCGATCACCCTCGCCGAGCCGCGTGAGCACCGCATGCTCAAGACGATCGAGCGGGTGACCAAGCAGCGGATCCCGATCGAGAAGCTGCCGACGACGGCCGACCTGCACGCACGTCGCCTGGAGCTCACCCGGGCAGCGCTGAACGAGATCCTGCTGGAGGACGACCTCGAGCAGTTCCGGGTCGTCGTCGACACCCTGACCGACGACTTCGACGTCATGCAAGTTGCGATGGCCGCGGTGAAGCTGGCACACGACGCGTCAGGTGGCGGCGGGGACGATGACGAGATCCCCGAGGCCCCGCCGCCGCCGGCCAGCCGCGTGGAACGTGAAGCACGCGGCAACCGGGGAAAGAAAGAGGGTGGCAAGCGCGCCGGCGGCAAGCCACGACGCGAGTCCGGTCCGTCGTCGACGTCGGGGCGCACAACCCGGCTCTACGTCGGCGCAGGCCGAAAGGTCGGGATCCGCCCGCAGGACCTCGTGGGCGCCATCGCCAACGAGACCAGACTCAGTGGCCGCGACATCGGGGCGATCGAGATCACCGACCGCTTCTCACTCGTGGAGGTCCCCGAGGACGCCGCCTCAGAGGTGATGGCCGCGCTGCGCGCGACCCGGGTCAAGGGCAACAAGGTGCAGGTCCGCCTCGACCGCCAGAAGTGAGTGCTGCGGTGGCGCGCGGGCCGATGGTCAGGACCGACGGTCCTCGCGGCGTGCCTTGCGCCGGCGGTGACGGCGCATGACACCGAGCCCGAACCACACCAGCGCACCGAACAGTGCCACCACGATCGTGTAGAGCCACAGCGGCCAGGTGAAGTCCAGGAAGAGGAAGTTGAACACCACGTCCTCGGTGTTCTGCACGACGAAGATCAGCAGCACCCCGAGACCGGTGAGCGAGGCGATGGCTCCGCCGCCGAGCTTGCGGCCCCCTTGGTTCGCGTCGTCCTGCTGGCTCATCGCTCTCCCTCCGGCCCGAGCGTGATTCCCCGGGCCACTGAGTGTGTTTGCACCATCGTGCCAGACGGGGTCGGCCATGGGGCAGCGCTCGCCTGTCCGCCGATAGGTTGGGCCCGGTGTCGCCACCTCCGCAGCCCCGTCGGGGACGACCTGCGCGCAGCGTGCCCGTCACGTCATGGCGTGCCCCGTCGCGTTGGCGTGCCTCGCCGGCCACCCTTGCCGTGCTGTTCGTGGGGCTGTGGCTGTTCGGGACGGGCGAGGCGCTGCTGGTCGACTCCTCCCTCGGGGTCAGCCCCTGGACGGTGCTGGCCCAGGGCATCGACGGCCAGTTCGGCATCGGCATCGGCGTGGCCACGTTCCTGATCAGCGCCTGCGTCCTGCTCCTGTGGATTCCGCTGGGCGAGCGACCTGGGCTGGGCACGCTGGCCAACGCGGTGGTGATCGCGGTGGCCCTGGGGGTCACCGTGCCGCTCCTGCCCGAACCCTCCGGCTTCGGATGGCAGCTCGCGGAGGTCGTGGCGGGGATCGCCACGATCGGGCTCGGCAGCGGGCTCTACCTCACGACCGGCCTCGGCCCGGGTCCGCGGGACGGCTGGATGACCGGGCTGCACCTTCGCACCCGCCTTCCGATCGTCGCGGTGCGGCTCGCGATCGAGGTCACCGTGCTGGGCGCGGGCTGGCTGCTGGGCGGCGTGGTCGGCCTGGGCACGGTCCTGTTCGCCCTGCTGATCGGTCCGGCGGTGGGTTACGGGCTGGCCCTGGCCGGTACCGTCGGTGGGGTCGGCCCTTCACTGCCGACCGACGACGCCCCGGCCACTGAGGCCTGACTCACGGGAGGACGGCGCATGGACGCATCCTCGTTGACCACGCTCACCGACGAGCTGCTCGTGCAGGCGCGCGCGGCTACCAGTGGCAGGGCGGCGCACACCGTGCACGGAGGGCACGACCACACCCTGCGGCTGACCGTCATCGCTCTGGCCGAAGGACACGGCCTGGCCGACCACGAGAGCCCGGGTGAGGCCACCCTGCAGGTGCTGCGGGGTCGGGTTCGGCTCACCGCCGCGGACGACGACGCGGTCGGTGGTCCCGGTGACCTGATGGTGGTTCCCGAGGCACGTCATGCGCTCGAGGCACTGGAGGACTCCGCGGTGCTGCTCACCGTCGTCAAGGAGCTGCACGCCTGACCTGCTCGGCGGTCTCACTCGTGCGCGGCGGGCTGTTGGTCAGTCCCCGCCGGCACTTCGCTCGACGAAGGCCACTGCGAAGCCGTCGTAGCCCTTGGAGCCGACCGTCTGCACAGCCGTGGAACGTACCCCCGGTGTGCTGGACATCAGCTCGAGCATGCGCCTCACACCCTGGATGTTCGCATCGGTGCTCTCGTCATCGACGACGTGACCGCCGCGGACGACGTTGTCGGCGACGATGACCCCGCCTGGGCGGGTCAGCCGCAAGGCCCACTGGAAGTACTTGGGCATCGAGGCCTTGTCGGCGTCGATGAACACCAGGTCGAACAGCCCGTCCCGCACGGACTCCTCGGCCAGCCGCGGCAGCGCGTCGATGGCCGGGCCGACCCGCACCTCGATGACGTCGTCGAGCCCGCCCCGGGTGAAGGTGGCCGACGCGGTCTGAGCGTGGTGCGGGTCGAACTCGAGGGTCACGACGCGACCTCCGTCGGGGAGCCCCCTGGCCAGCCAGATCGTGCTGTAGCCGCCCAAAGTGCCGATCTCGAGCACCCGACGAGCCCGGACCATCGACGTCAGCAGGCTGAGCAGCGCGCCCTGGGGTGGGGAGACGGCGATGTCGGGCAGGCCAGCGTCACGACTGGCCCTTCGGGCGTCGTCCAGCGCCGGGTCTTCGGGCAGGAGCAGGCGACCCAGGTAGTCGTCAACGGCTGCCCAGCGTTGCTGGGGGTCCTCAGGAGGAAGGCTCATCCGGCCAGCCTGCCAGGTCGAGTCCGCCGCGACTCCGCAGTTCGCGGCGAGAGCGCGAGCGTGATAGTCCTGACTGCTGCCCTTTTCGCGGCGGCGGCCAGAAGTGGGCTCACGACCACGTGTCCGAGTGCACCCGACGAACGGGGGACCCGCAGTGACCTCGGTCCCGAGCGGGGCTGCAGCCGACGAGGTGGCGGTCGAGCAGGAGTTCGTCGATGTGATGTACACCCGCCTCGACGCCCTGCGGGAACGGGTCTCCGACCAGCTGGCCCGAACCCGGCGGGCCGGGCCGAGCGGAACGCCGCAGAACCGCTCGGAGCGCGACGCTTTCGCGACCGAGTACGAGCGCCGCCTGGCCCAGCTGTGGGCCGTGGAGGAACGGCTGGCCTTCGGCCGCATGGACCTCACGTCCGGACAGCTCCTGCACATCGGTCGGATCGGGTTGTCCGACGAGGAGCAGCGCAAGCTGCTCGTCGACTGGCGGGCTGAGGCGGCGCAGGACTTCTACCGAGCTACTGCTGCCTCACCGCACGACGTCATCCGACGCCGCCACATCGCCATGCGCGGGCGGCAGGTGGTCGGAGTCGAGGACGAGCTGCTCGACGTCGCGTCGGCGTCGGACCAGGTGGCCGACTCCGAGCTGGTGCTGACCGGTGAGGGTGCCTTGATGGCTGCCCTGGCCGAGCACCGCACCGGGCACATGCGCGACATCGTGTCGACCATCCAGGCCGAGCAGGACCGGATCATCCGGGCTCCCATGGAGGGTGTGCTCGTCGTCCAGGGGGGTCCCGGAACCGGCAAGACGGCGGTCGCCCTGCACCGGGCCGCCTACCTGCTCTACCACCACCGGGACCGGCTGGCCCGGACCGGCGTTCTCGTGGTCGGCCCGAGCCCGGTGTTCCTTCGCTACATCGAGCAGGTGCTGCCCTCGTTGGGAGAGAGCGCCGCAGTGCTCGCCACGCCGGGGCAGCTGTATCCGGGACTGGAGGCCGTCGGCCACGAGACCGACGACGTCGCGGCGTTGAAGGGCGACCTGCGGATGGCCCGGGTGATCCAGCGGGCCGTGAGTGCGCGACAGCGGGTGCCCTCGGGGCCGGTCAGCCTGGACGTCGACGGGACCCGACTCACCCTGCGTCCGTCGACCGTGCAGGCGGCACGCGACCGGGCTCGCTCCACACGTAAGCCGCACAACGTCGCGCGGGAGGTCTTCGTCCGTACGGTGCTCAACGACCTGGTCAAGCAGCTGGCGCGATCCCTCAACGTCGAGCTCGACGAGTACCAGCGCGCCGAGCTGCTCGCCGACCTGCACGACTCACCCGACGTGCGTCGCGAGGTCAACCTGTGCTGGATGCCGCTGACGCCCGAGCGCCTGCTGACCCAGCTGTTCGCCGAGCCGGCCCGGCTGCGCGCAAGCGCGCCGCAGCTGAGCGAGGCCGAGCGTGAGCTGCTGCGGCGCTCCCCTGGTGGGGAGTGGACTCCCTCCGACGTCCCGCTGCTCGACGAGGCGGCCGAGCTGCTCGGTGACGACCCGTCGGCCCGACGGCTCGAGGAACGACGAAGGGCCGCGGCCCGCGAGGGTGACCTGCGCTACGCGCGGGGTGTCCTGGAGTCGATGGGCGACTCCAGTGGCTTGGTCAGCGCGGAGATGCTCGCCGACCGCTTCACCTCAGGAGACGCCGACGTCACGGTGGCCGAGCGCGCGGCGGGGAAGCGCAGCTGGACCTACGGACACGTGGTCGTAGACGAGGCGCAGGAGCTGTCGGCGATGGCGTGGCGGCTGCTGATGCGGCGCTGTCCGAGTCGTTCGATGACGGTGGTCGGTGACACCGCACAGACTGCTGCCCTGGCCGGTGCCAGCGGATGGTCCGATGCGCTCGATCGGCACGTGCCCGGCCGGTGGAGGCTCGAGGAGCTGACCGTCAACTACCGCACCCCCGCGGAGATCATGGCCGTCGCCACTCAGGTGCTGCGGCTCTCCGGCGCCTCGACGAAGCCGCCGTTGGCAGCCCGACACGGGATGCCACCGGTCTTCGTCCACGTGCCAGCCGTCGATCTCGAGGCGCTGGCTCACGTCGTCGTCGGCGAGCTGGAGGTGCTCGGAGCAGGACGTCTGGCCGTGGTGGTTCCGCGGCGCGATCACGACGGGCTCCGGGAACGGCTGTTCGCCTGGCTCGGCGAGCCGTCCGCACCACACACCGCATCGCTGGACGAGCAGCTGGTGGTGCTGGACGTCGGCGAGGTGAAGGGACTGGAGTTCGACTCGGTGATCGTGGTGGAGCCGGCCGACGTCCTCGAACAGTCGGCCCGGGGCGCTGGCGACCTGTACGTGGCGCTCACCCGGTCGACCCAGCGGCTGACCGTGGTCCACGCCCGCGCGTTGCCGTTCGCTCAGAACTGACGCGCCGCAGCCCCGGTGAAGGTGCCGCCCACAGGCACGGCGCTGGGGTTGGTCAGCGCCGCGGCCGGCGTGTACACGGGGGTGCTGCTGGTCACCGTGGCGGCACCCGCACCGGAGGCCGCACCCAGGGTGATCGTGAGCTGCCGTCCGCTGGCGCTCCAGGCAGCCGTGCTCTTGTTGGCCGCTGCCCCGGCGAACGTGACGTTGGTCGTGGTGTAGGCAGTCGAGCCGAGGTTGATCGTGCCGAACGAGAAGACGCAGGCGCTCGACGAGACGGTCATCGTGTCGTTCCCGGCGCCGCCGTTGGTCAGGGTGACCGAGACCTGGTTGTCACCGTTGAGCAGCTGGTCGGCGCCGTTGCCGCTCCAGGTGGAGCAGATGCTGGCGACGGCCATCGTGTCGGAGAAGGTGACGACGACTCGGTCACCAGCGTCGACGCGACCGGCGATGGCGCCACCGCTGACGAGAGACAACGCGGTCACGTACGGGCGCACGCTGACGGTCGTCGTCAGCGACGCGACGTTGCCGGCGTTGTCTGTTCCGGTCAGCGTGTACCGGTAGCACCCGGTGGCCAGGCCCGACTGAGCCGGGTTGCCGGCGATGACGGTCGGCGCGCCATAGGTGCCGCAGGTGGCACCGGTCAGCGTGGCGAACTCACGGGTCAGCACGGTCGAGGCGAGCCCGGAGCCGGCATCGGTGTAGTCGGTGCGGGTGCCGATGGTGAATGACGGCGCGGTCGAGGTGCTGGTGCTGCCGCCGGCCGAGGCGGCGACCCCGTTGACCGTCAGCGCGCCTCCGGTCGGGAGCGTCGAGTCGTACCTCACGACCGTCGACACCGCGGTGGCGTTGCCGGCCCGGTCGGTTCCGGTCAGCGTGTACCGGTAGCAGGCGGTGGTCAGGCCGGTCTGGCTGGGCGCCCCGGTCAAGGTCGTCGCCGCGCCGTAGGTGCCGCAGGTGCCGGCGGAGTACGTCGCCGACGCCCTGGTGAGCGTGCTGGTCGAGATGCCCGACTCGGCGTCGGTGAAGTCGGTCCGGACGTCGATCGGGAAGGTGGTCCGGGCGCCGCTCGTGGACCCGGACGTGCTGGCTGCGGTGCCGTTGACCGTCAGTGCGCCGCCCGTGGGCGCCACTTGGTCGACCTTGACCGTGGTCGAGCGGCTGGTCACGTTGCCGACCTTGTCGGTCCCGGTCAGCACGTAGCGCCAGCATCCCGTGGTCAGCCCCGACTGGGCCGGTGCTCCGGTCAGCACCGTCGCTGACCCGTAGGTGCCGCAGACGTTGTTGGTCAAGGTCGCTGACTGCACGGTCAAGATGCTCGAGGCGATGCCGGAGCCCGTGTCCGTGTAGTCGGTGCGGGTCCCGATGGTGAACGAGCCGGTTCGGTTGAAGCTCGTGGACCCGGCGTTGCTTGCGGCGACTCCGTTCACGGTGAGCGCGCTGCCACCGGGCACGGTGGTGTCCGACCTCCAGGTCAGCGCAGTCGTCACGGTGTTGGCAGCGCCGTCTCGTCCCGTAACCGTGTACGTACCCGGGCGGGTCGGGGCCGCCGTCCACGAGAACGTAGTGGACGAGTAGGTGATCGTCGGTGCTGTCCCCGTCCCTGTCGTGACAGTCTGTGCGGGGTGGGTCCAGCCCGCGGTGCTCTGCACGGGGAACGTCACCGACGCCGGGCCGGACGCCGGGTCGGTCACGGCAGCGTTCAGGACGAACGACCCGGGAACGCTGCCACGGTAGTAGATGACCGTCCCCGTCATCGAGGCGTTCGTCGCCGCCGACATGGTGACGGTCTGGGTCGGCGCGGTCGCGTCGTACCTGACGATCGTTGAGATGCTCGTGGCGTTGCCGACCTGGTCGGTGCCGGTGAGGGTGTACCGGTAGCAGGCGGTCGTGAGACCTGACTGGGCAGGCGCACCCACGAGCGTGACCGGGGTGCCGAACACGCCGCACGTGCCGTTGATCAGCGTCGCGGACTCACGGACCAAGGTGCTGGTGGAGACGCCCGATCCGGTATCGGTGGCGTAGTCGGTCCGGGCGCCGATCGTGAACGCGGCGCGCGCGCTGCTGGTCGATCCACCAGCCGTTGCTGCGACGCCGTTCACGACGAGCGCCCCACCCGTGGGAGCGGTGTCGTCGGCAGCGAAGGAGAGGGTCGTGGTCACGGTGTTGCCGGACGCGTCTCGCCCGACGATCGAGTGAGCCCCGGGGACGACGGCCCCCGCCGTCCAGGTGTAGCTGCTGCTCGTGTACGCAATCCCTGGGCCGGAGGGCACGCCGGAGCTGACCGTCTCGGCCGCGTGCGACCAGCCGGACGCACTGACGGCGGGGAACGTGGCCGAGGCCGGGCCGGACTCGCCGTCGCTGACGGTGGAGACCATCGCGAAGCTTCCCGGTGCCGCGCTCCGGTAGTAGATCGTGGCGCCGGTGAGGGCGGCGTTGACCGCCCCTGGGGCCATGGCCACCGACTGGGACGGGAGGAGCGCATCGCCCACCACCGTGACGACGTTGCTGTCACCGCTGGTGGCCGTCCAGGTGCGGAACACTGCGGTCACGCGGTAGGTGTACGTGCCGTCGACCACGCCCGTGTCGTCGCATGTCGTACCGCTGACGAACGTTGCCGGTGTACCCGGGTCTGTGCCACACGCGAAGAGCGGGGTGGAGCCGGAGTACCTCGTGACGTAGTAGCCGGCGAGCGTTCCCGTCGGGGGAGTGACCGCTGACCAGGACACCGAGACCGTCGACGTGGTCGACGAGACGGAGACGGTCGCTGGTGAGTCCAGCGTCGCGACGCTGGCCGTTCCGTCGCCCGAGCCGGCCGTTCCCCAGTGGGCCCAGGCGATGGTTGCGCCCATGGCGAGAAGGGCCGTGGCCGCGAAGGTGGCGGCGAGCAGCCACAAGGCGCGGGCGCGCAGGCTGCCGGCGACAACGGATCCGCTCATGCCCGCCTGGCCTTGGCCGAGAGGGCGAGCTGGAACGTGGCCGACTTGCACGCGTCCTGGTTCACCGTGAGCAGGTTGACCATGCGGATCTTCATCTTCAGGCTCGCGCGTTTGTGGGCACGCACGGACAGGGGTGGACGCTTCTTGCTGGACTTGAACGGCTTGACCTTGAACCACCCGCGGGTGCACCCGGCGACGGACGTGGTTCGGGTGACCGCCTTGACCGAGGTCACCTTGACCGAGAACCCGAAGGGGTTCTTGACCGTGACGACCAGCGGTCGCGAGATTCCTGGGACGAGCGGGCCGTTCAGCACCTTCGACTTCAGGGACAGGTGGGGCTTCGCCCGTTGGGCCGCCGATGCGGAGTCGTCGAAGCCGAGGATGACTCCGTCAGGGGGTGCCGCGCTGCTCGGTGGGCGGGGGTCGGTGTGCCCGATTGATCCGACGAGAAGGCTGAGGACCAAGCCCGTCATCACGACCCAGGGAACCGGCCGCAGCCGTCGGAGGGCAGGGATCGACCCAGGTTGGACCTGGCGATCCCTGCCCTCCGACATGGCGGTGCGGGGTCAGCTGACGGTGTAGGTCAGGTCGAGCGTGGCGCCCTTGCAGCCGTTCTGGTTCGAGCCGCTGTTAACCATGGCGATCTCGGCACCGGTACCACCGGTGGCTCCGACACCGGCAGAGGTGAAGGACAGCGACCCACCGGCCGGGACCTGGAGCGGCGTGCCGCCGGAGGGCTTCGATGGCTGGGTCACTGAGAAGTCAGCCGGAGTACAGGTACCCGGTGAGCTGGCGACGGCGACCGAGACCGAGACACCGCTGATCTGCAGCGGACCACTTGTGGGGTTGCTGACGGTGAAGTCGAGGTCCTGGGCCGGGCCGCCGGGAACGAGCCCGGAGACGGTGGAGTCCTGGACGACGGTCACCTGCGTGGTACCGGCGCCGACTGTGCCGGCTCCGGTTCCGGTGCCGGTGGTCGTCCAGAAGGCGACGGCCACGCCGCCACCGACCAGGACCGCGGCCATCGTGGAGGCGATCAGAGTGAAACGCTTGCGGTTGGCGTGCATGGCGGACCCTTCTGTCCTAGGAATGGCGCCCGCGGCTCCCCCGAGTGCGGTGCACCTCTGCTGGCGCGCCCCGATCAGACCCGCCCTTCAACAGAGGTCGGCAGGTCGCGGCGCGTACTTGAGTCCGGCCTTCCGGCCGGGGTCTCCGGGTAGACCCGGCGTCGTAGCCCGGCCTCAGCCCGAAAGTCCGCGGCGCGGGACGGCGTAGATGTGGCACGGTTCGGGCATGGATGACTACCGAGTCGTGAACGCAGCCAACTGGGACGACCGCGCGAACGCCCATGCCGCGTCTCCGGACTACGCCGTCGAGCGCTTTCTGACCGACCCGACCTACCTGAGCCACGTCGTCGCGTTCGACCGCCGGCTCCTGGGCGACATCGCCGGCCTGAGCGGTGTCCACCTCCAGTGCCACATCGGCACCGACACCCTGTCGCTGGCCCGGCTCGGGGCGCGGATGACCGGGCTGGACTTCTCGGCGGCCTCGTTGGGGGAGGCACGCAGGATCGCCGAAGCGTGTGGGACAGCGATCGACTACGTCCGGTCCGACGTCTACGACGCGCCTGCCGCCCTCGCGGGCCGTACGTTCGACCTCGTCTTCACCGGCGTCGGTGCCCTGTGCTGGTTGCCCGACATCCGCCGGTGGGCGAGCGTCGTCGCGCAGCTCCTGCGTCCTGGAGGCCGGCTGTTCATCCGCGAGGGCCACCCCATGCTCTGGGCGCTCGACGAGATGCAGGAGGGGCTCGTCGTCGACTACCCCTACTTCGAGCGTCCCGAGCCGCTCGTCGACGACGACCCCGGGACATACGTGGAGACCGACCGCACCTTCACCCAGAACGTGACCCACAGCTGGAACCATGGGCTCGGCGAGGTCGTGACCGCCCTGCACGAGGCGGGGATGCAGCTCACCTCGCTCGTCGAGCACGACACCGTCCCCTGGGATGCCCTGCCCGGACGGATGGACCGGCTCGAGAACGGTGAGTTCCGCTTGTCCGAGCGGCCGTGGCGCCTGGCCGCCAGCTACACCCTGCAGGCCGTTCGCGCCCGATAGCGCCCGAATCGGGCCGGATCGGGCGCGAAAGGGCGGTGAGCGGGCACACTGGGCGGATGCTGAGCAACGCGACCGTGGTTGACCTGTCAGCGCCCCTGTCGGGTGACACCGTGCTGTGGCCGGGGGAGTCCCCGATCGAGGCCCAGGTGGTGGACTCCTTCGACACCGGCACGTCGTACAGCCGCCGGCTCAGCCTGCCTGAGCACGTCGGCACTCACCTGGATGCGCCGTGCCACTACGCCCCGGGAGGGCTCTCGGTGGCGGACATCCCGGCCGACCAGCTGGTCCGCCCGGTCGTGGTGATCGACATCTCCGCCGAGATCGGCGACGACGCCGACGCCGTGCTCACGGTCGAGCACGTCACTGCCCACGAGCAACTCCACGGCTGGGTCCCGACGGGCTCAGCCGTGTTCCTGCGCACCGGGTGGGACGCACGGCGCCACGACGTGGCGTCGTACCGGGGGAGCCGCACCGAGGACCCTCGGGACCTGCACTTCCCCGGGTTCGGGGTGCCTGCTGCCCGGCTGCTCGTCGAGGACCGTGGTGTTGTGGGGCTGGGCGTCGACACGCTGGGTATCGACCCGGGGTCGGCGTTCGACACCCCGGTGCACCAGGACGTGTCCCTGCCCCGTGGCGTGTGGCACCTGGAGAACCTGGTGAACCTCGACCAGGTTCCCCCGACCGGCGCCTGGGTGGTCGTCGGTGTGCCGCGGATCGTCGACGGGTCGGGCTTCCCGGCCCGCGTGGTCGCCCTCGTCCCCTGATCGGACCCACGCGCACCGGTCGCTCCGGCACGCCGCGCAGACGTACCAGGAGATCGGTGCCCTCGGCTGGCTGGCCGAGCTGAAACGGTGGCAGTCCGCCCACGTGCAGGAGAGCGTGTCCTGACCGCTCAGGCCTTGACCGCCAGGTCGTCTTCGGCGTCCGCGATGTCGACGATCTCGGCGTCGCCGGCCAGCGCGTCCTCCTCGGACTCGACACTGACGTGCGGGAGCACCTTGGACAGCCAACCGGGCAGCCACCAGTTGACCGGGCCGAGAATCGTCATGACCGACGGCACCAGCACGAGCCGAACGATGAACGCGTCGAGCAGCACCGCCGTCGACAGTGCGACGCCGAACAGCTTGATCGTCGCGTCGTTGCCGAGCACGAAGGCGCCGAAGACGCTGGTCATGATCGCCGCGGCGATCGCCACGACGCGACCGGAGCCGGCCAGACCGCGTCGCACTGCGCGGCGGTTGTCCTGGCTGACCGTCCACTCCTCGTGCATACGGCTGACCAGGAAGACCTGGTAGTCGCAGGACAGGCCGAACAGGATCGAGAAGACCATGATCGGCAGGAACGGGAAGATCGGGCCGGTCGACTGCACGTTGATCAGGTCGGCGAACCAGCCCCACTGGAAGACTGCGACGGTGATGCCCATCGCGGCGCCGAAGCTGAGCAGGCTGAACAGTACCCCCATGAGTGGCACGAGGATCGACCGGAACAGCACGACGAGGGCCAGGAAGCCCAGCCCGACGACGACCAGCAGGAACCAGGGGAGCGCCGAGGACAGCACGTCGGTGAAGTCGGCGGTCACGGCCTGGAAGCCGCCCACGTAGGCCTGGGCCCCGGAGTCGGCGGTCGCCTCCGGGATCACCGTGTCACGAAGCTCGTTGAGCAGCTGGGTGGTCGCCTCGTCCTGCGGGGCGGTCGTCGGGTACAGCTGGATCGGGGCGACCGTGGCATCGGGTGCGACGGGCGGCGCCACCGCGAGGGCGACTCCCGGAGTGGTGTTCAGTGCGTCGGTCAGGGCCGTGACCGACGCCTGGTCGCCGGCCTCGGGCAGCTTCACCGCGATGTAGAACGGGCCGTTGACCCCCGGCCCGAAGCCCTGTGCGGTGAGGTCGTAGGCGATGCGCGGCGGGCTGCCCTCGGGGGCGCCGGAGTCGTCGGAGAAGCCTTGGCGCAGCGAGAGCAGCGGGATCGCGATGATGAGCATGACCGCGAGGGCCAGGATTCCGGTCACCCACGGTCGGTGCTGCAGCCAGTTTCCGTAGCGCGCGAAGCCGTTGGGTCGCGTGGGATCTGGCGCCTTGCCGCGGTGGACGACGGCCCGCCACAGCAGCCCGATCAACGTCACGGGCAGGTAGAGCACCCAGCCGAGCCAGCGCATGAACCGGCCGAGCGCGTGCGGGACACCGGACAGCCGCTTGCGTGGAAGGGCCTCCTCGTCCTTGATCCACGCCATGCGCCCGACGAAGGCCCACGTGCCGAGGATGCCGAGCACCGCGGGCAGCAGGAGCAGCGCGCCGAGCATGACCATGAAGACGGTGACGGCCGCGGAAACCGCAATGCCGTTGAAGAAGGTGATCTGCAGCACGAACAGGCCGAGTAGCGCGATGATCACCGTGGCCGCGGCGAACTGGACGGCTCGCCCCGAGGTGCGCACCGACTCCAGCGCTGCCTCGCGCGGCTCGCGCCCGTGGATCATCGCGTCGCGGTAGCGGTTGATGACGAACAACGAGTAGTCGATACCGACGCCGAGGCCGATCATCGACGCGAGGATCGGGGCGAAGGTGGCGACGTCGAAGTACCGGGCCACCAGAGGAAGTGCGAACGCCGTGGTCAGCGCCACTGACAGGACGGCGGAGACGATCGGCAGGAACGCCCCGAGGATCGAGCCGAACGCGAACAGCAGGATCACCAGGGCGACGGTGACCCCGATGCCCTCCGACGACGGTGGCTCGCCGGCCACGAACCCGAAGATGCCGTTCGCGCCGACCTCCAGCCCATCCTCGCCGTCCTGGGCCTTGACGAGATCCAGCGCATCGGTCAGCTGTTGGGTGTCGACGTCGTCGAAGGTCGACCCGGTGAATGTGACCGTCCCATAGGCCACCGACCCGTCGGGGCTGACCCCGGCCTGGCCGAAGTGCGCCAGCGCTCCGAGTGCTTCAGCCGACGGTGGCTGGCCGGAGCCGTCACCCTGCGCGCCACCCGGCTCGGCGTCGGGCTGTCCCCCTTGGCCCGGTTCGCCCGCGCCGTCCTGGCTCGGTGGCGCCGGGGGGCACGCGGAGCCCTGCGGGTCACCAAAGGGAGTGGTCACGCACGCCACCCCGGGTGCCTGGGCGAGCTCGTCGAACACCGCCGTCATGGCGGCCGCGGTGGGCGCGTCGGTGGCGTTCCCGGACTCAGAGGTCCACACGACCTGGCCGTCGAGCCCCGCCCCGGTGCCGGCGCCGCCGGACAGCTGCCCGAGCAGGTCCTGGGCGGTGGTGGACTCGGTGTCGGGGAGCTCGAAGTTGTCGTTGTAGCTGCCGCCCCACTGGGTACCGACCACCCCGACGACGACCATCAGGAGCACCCAGGTCAGCAGCGCGTACCACGGACGGCGTACCGCCCACTGTGACAACCGACCCATCGAACCCTCCTGTGGTGACGACCCGAGGGCCTGAGCCAACCCGATTTCGGCGGTCCTGTCGAGCAGATTCCAACCCACCCCGGTGTCGTGGCGGCTCCGGCACCCGCGGTTCCCGATGCGAATCCGGAGCGGTGGTCCCTACGTGACCAAGGTCACCCGCCCTGGACCCGTTCGGGGGTCAAGCGGCCCCCCGGCGCCGCCGAGCATGGGTGTGGGGGAATCCCGGCACCCCTCCCATCCTGCTGCCGGGCACGAACCAAGGAATGTCGACTGTGGAGCAGACCCTCTTGTTGGACGACGAGACCTTCGTCGCCGAGTACACCGACGCCGTGCGCTACGACCTCGAGTACGGCGCCACGCATGTGGACGGGCCCTTCTACCGCTCGCTGCTCGACGAGCCGGGAACCGTCCTGGACCTCGCCACCGGCACCGGCCGGGTAGCGTTGCTGCTGGCCGGAGACGGTCACGACGTGGTCGGCGTCGACAGCGCCGAGGCCATGGTGAACCGGGCCCAGGCCAAGGCCGACGAGCTCTTCGACGAGGCCGACCGGCCGTCGTTCGTCCTGGGCGATGTGACCGAGCTGAACCTGCGCCGCAAGTTCGACCTGGTCACCCTCTCGGGCAACGCGCTGCAGGCCTTCCTCGCCGACGCCGAGCGCGCCGCCACGCTGAACTCGGTGTGGCGTCACCTCAAGCCGGGTGGGAAGTTCGCATTCGCCGTGCGATTCCCGCACGCGGCCGACCTGGCATCGCGGCTCGACGTGGCCGCCCCGTGGTTCACGTACGTGGACTTCGAGGGTCGCGACGTGTACGTGTCGGGCACCCAGCACTACCACCCGGTCGCGCAGGTCATGCACCACGTCACGCACCGCGTCCTGGCCGACGGCACCCCCGTCGCCGCACCGACGCACGTGGCGCTGCGGTACTCGTTCCCGCAGGAGCTGGAGTCGGCGCTGCGCGCAGCCCGGCTGAACGTCGTCGAGCGTTTCGGGGACTTCGACGGGTCCTCGCTGGGCGAGTCCTCGCCGTACATGGTCTACGTGTGCGAGCGGGCCAGCGCCTCGCGCTGACCAGACCGACCTGACGAAGCGGTGGCACCCTCTGGGGGTGCCACCGCTTCGTCGTCGTCTGATGCTCCCGGTCAGTCGATGCGAACGGTGCCCGACGGTGTGGCGAACTCCACGGCCACCAGGCCGAGCTCCGTGTCGTCGCCATCGGGCTCCGGCGTGACCCACGCCACCTCGACGTCGTCCAGCGGGTGGCCGTTGAGCTGACCCAGCCACTGCGCCACGGTGGTGGCGTCACCGGCGATCTCCAGGCGCTCGATCCGCAGGTCTTCGGGCCCGCCGCTGCCGGGGTGCTGGTCGGCGTCGCACATCCATTGGATGAAGAAGGGCAGCTGCGGGTCGTCGATCAGGTCGTTGACGCCGAGCTGCTTCCAGACGAGCTCGTACCCGTCCGGACGGCGACGGTGACCGTCGACCGCCGGGCGGCCCAGGCGCCGCTCGACCAGTCCGATGTCGTCGACCGAGACGACCCAGCCGAGCCACCCGCCGCCGCCGTTGGCCCGCTGCTTCACCGCCTGCCCGAACGGTGCCCGGTCAGCCGCCGGGTGGTCCAGGGGGGCGACGACCTCCAGGTAGGTGCCGCCGGCGAGAGGGAGGATGAAGTTGCGGGTGCCGAACCGTGGGTGCACGCCTCCGTCGACGAACCCTGCCCCGAGGCGCGAGCCGATCCGCTGGACCACGTCGGCCAGGTGGTCGGCCGGGGCTGCGTAGGAGAGATGGTCGAGCCGCATGCCCGAATCCTGCCCAACCGCTCGATCACCTGTGACAGCGGGGTCGAATGGGCACGTTGGGATCAGCGTCCGGGACGAGGACCGGTGGCGTCACCGTGGCCGTAGCGGCGCACGAAGTACAGGTGCCCGACCACTGCGACAGTGAGGCCCAGGGCCACCCAGTCATGGACGAAGGTCGCCCCCGTGCGCAGGTCGTCGGGCCAGCTCCAGAGCAGGCTGCCCATCACGACACCGGTACCGAGGAGCACGAGCACCGCGCCGAGGGTGAACGCGGCGTTGAGCTTCTGCCCGGCGTTGAACCGTTCCACGGGCAACGTGCGTCGGGCCCGGGAGCGCAGCCATCTCCGATCGACCGGTCCGAACCGGTCGAGCCGGGCGACGTCGCGACGAAACGCCGGAGAGACGAGCCCGATGGCCAACGGCACGGGGCACAGCAGCCCGGCCAGCACATGCACCCGCATCAGCAGCTCGCGGCGCCCGACGAGCTGGGCCAGGACGTCGACGAACAGGAACGCGGCAGTGACCACGGCGATCAGGACGAGGGCGGCGAACGCGCCGTGCACCCAGACCTCCGGCCTGGTGAACCTGGACTCGGGCTGCCAGGCCCTCGGGGGCGACGCCTGCGTGTTGGTCATGCGGTGGCCGGGTCGCTGCGCCCGTTGGACTGCCCTACGTATGCGTCGACGTCGTAGCCACGTTCCTCCCAGTAGCCGGGCTGGACGGTCGACGTCACCTCGATGCCATCGAGCCACTTCAAGGACTTGTAGCCGTACATGGAGGCCACGTAGAGCCGGACGGGACCCCCATGGGCGCGGGTCACCGCTGCGCCGTCCAGGTGTGTCGCGACGAGGACGTCGTCGCGCCGAACCTGGTCGAGGGTCAGCGACTCGGTGTACGTGCCGTCGGAGGACGTGAAGCGCAGCGCCGAGGCTCTCGCGGCGACGCCCGTCACTTCGAGCAGGTCACGGACCTGCACCCCTTGCCAGGCGACGTCCTCGACCCGCCACCCGGTCACGCACTGGAAGTCGCGGGTGAGCTGGGTCTGGGGCAGGGCGACCAGGTCGGCGTAGGTCAGCGTGATCGGCCGGTCGACGAGCCCGGAGAGCCGAAGTGAGAACGTCTCCGCGGTCACCGATGGCTGCGAGGCGGTGACCGAGTAGTAGCGCCACCCGCCGGCACCGGGCACGAGACTGGTCAGGCCGGTCGGGTCGTTGTTCTGCAGAGGCCCGAGCACGCGGTCCATCGCCCGGGAGACGGGTGCGCCCACCACGACTCCGAGGGCTCCGAGCCCGAGCATGCCCAGGACCACCCGACGTCCCACCGGGGTTCCGTGGGTGGCGTCGGTGCCGTCGGTGACGTCGGTTCGGCCCGGGGGTTCGGCGCTCATCCCACGATGAAAGCACCGATCCCCAGTCTGTTCGACTCCGCGGGCGCCGTGGCGGGCGAACGTCATCAGGCCCTAAGAAGTCGCACTGTCGTTCCGGTTCACCCGAGGTCCACAACCGGCGGGCGGGCTGACGCATCCACACATCCGGCCGGGCCGCGGTCGGTGGTGGCTCGGACGGACGACGGTGCCGACATGCCCGCCCAGCCCCGGCCACGACGCCGAGCCATCCGCCGTACGGCACCACGGCAGCCAGCCGACCGACAGGCTGACGTCCTTCGGCTCAGCGGCCCGGACGCACTGGTGGTGGCGGCGCCCTATCTCGTCGGGTTCGTCCCCGAGGACTCGATCGTGCTGGTTGCCCTCTACGGGCGGCAACCTCGAGGCCGGGTCGTCGGGACGGCCAGAGCCGACCTCGTGCCCGACCCCGTGACGGTGCTTCGGGGGTTCATCCGTCAGGCGCTGGACCGGGGAGCCGGCAGTGTGATCGCCCTGGTCTACGACGACCCGGTGTCGGGCCCGCCTCTGGTACGCGGAGGTCTGGTCGCGGCGCTCGGTCGAGGATTGGTCGAGGCCGGTCTCCCGCTGGTGGACGCACTGTCTGTCCGACGTGAGCGAGAGGGGTGGCGGTGGTGGTCCTACCTGTGTCAGCGGCCGGACTGCTGCCCGACTGAGGGTCGGCTCGTCAGTGAGGAGTCGTGGATCGCGGCGGAGGCGGTCGGTCGCGGCTTGGTCGCCCTTCCGTCCCGACGCGATCTGGTCGATGCCCTTCTCCCCGACGAGTCGGCCGTCAGCGCGGTGTCGGCCGAGGTTCCGCGCTGGCTCACGCAGGTCTCGACTGAGGCCGCCTGGCGTTCGGCGCAGATGCTGAGCATCGACACCGCCCTCGCCGACTTTGCCGCGGTTGGTGGCCAGGGCTCCGACGACGGCGGTCTGGGCACCACGTCGAGCCGATGGGGTCGGGTGCCGGCAGCACAGGCTGCCCGGCACCTGGTGGCGCTGCGCGAGGTGGGGGTGCGAGACCTCGTGGTGGTCCAACCGCAGTCGGCGACGCTCGAGGCGGCCGCCCGGTACTGGTGCGAACTCACCCGGTGCGCCCCGGTCGAGCTGCGGGCGCCGGCGGCGACGCTGCTCGCTGTGGCCTGCATCCAGCAAGGTGCTGGGGCTCGGGCCAACGTGGCGGTCGACGTCGCTCTCGCAGCGGATCCGCAGTACACGCTGGCCCAGCTGCTGGCGCTGGCGATGGGCCCGGGCGCACTGTCGCCCGACCAGCTGGTCCAGTCGCTGGCCGAAGCCCGTGTGACCGAGCGCGAGAGACTGCAACGGAGACTCAGAGGGACTTGACAAAGGAATCAGTTTTCCGGAGACTAACCGCATCAGTGAAGGGGAGTACCCCGACACGCTGCATCGTCACTACGGTCTCGCGACCCGGTGCAGCGGGCCAACGGCCGGGGGAGACCTTCCAAGCCACGACCGCTTGGAAGGTGCTCGATGAACGTCCCTCTGTGGGCCTGGTTGGCGGTTCTCGCCGGCATCCTGGCGATGCTTGCGGTAGACCTCTTCGCCCATCGCAAGACCCACGTCGTCTCAGTGCGGGAAGCGGCCGCGTGGTCGGTCGTCTGGGTCGCCCTGGGTGTCACCTTCGGCACCTTGATCTGGGCGGTGTACGGCGGTGAGTTCGCTGGCCAGTACTTCGCCGGCTACGTGATCGAGAAGTCGCTGGCCGTGGACAACGTCTTCGTCTTCGCCATCATCTTCAGCTACTTCGCCGTACCGCGGGAGTACCAGCACCGCGTGCTGTTCTACGGGGTCCTCGGCGCACTGGTCTTCCGCGGCATCTTCATCGCCGCTGGCTCGGTGATGATCGCCAGCTTCGCGTGGGTGCTCTACGTGTTCGGCGCCTTCCTCGTGCTCACCGGAGTCCGGATGGCACTGCACCGCAACGACCACGTCGACCCCCAGAAGTCGATCGTGCTCCGCTGGTTCCGCAGGCTCGTGCCGACCACGGACGAGTATCACGGGCAGAGATTCCTGATCCGCAGGGCCGGTCGATGGGTTGCCACACCGCTGCTGACCGTGCTCGTGCTGGTCGAGGTCACCGACATCGTGTTCGCCGTCGACTCGATCCCAGCCATCTTCGCGGTGACCCAGGAGCCGTTCCTGGTCTTCACGTCGAACGCGTTCGCCATCCTCGGTCTGCGTGCCATGTACTTCCTCCTCGCCGACCTGATCCACCGCTTCATCTACCTCAAGCTCGGCTTGTCGATCGTCCTCGTCTGGGTCGGCGTGAAGATGCTGCTGCTCGAGGTCTACAAGATCCCCACCGTCACCTCACTGCTCGTCGTCGGCGCGATCATCGCGACCTCCGTCGCCGCGAGCTTCTGGGCGACCCGCGACCGCGGGCGTCCGTCTGCCGAAGCCCCCGACTCTCCCGCACCACTCATCCACGCCACGAAGGAGAACTGACATGCCCGCATCCGCGACCCTCACCCCTCCCGCGCCCCGGCCGGCACGCCGGACTGCGACCCCGAGGCGACGCCCCACCGCACCCCGGGTGCGCTTGAGCCCCGCGCCCACCGTGCAGCTCACTGCCGAGGGCAGGGTGGGACTCCAGCGGAGGCTGGAACGGCTGCGCACCGAGGTGGTGGCGCCGTTGGGCGCCATGATTGGCGATCCGCACCACGACCGCAGGATCGACGACGACTACGACCGGGCCTTCGCCGAGGCAACGTCTCTCGAGCAGCTGCTGTCCGAGGCGGTGGCGATCCGCCCGCCGGAGCGACCAGACGAGGTGGCACTGGGCTCGCTGGTCGACGTCGGGTTCTCCGACGGCAGCCTCGAGCGGCTCCGCATCGTGCACCCCGCTGAGGCGTCGTTGGACGACGAGCGGATCTCGGCCGATGCGCCTGCGGCTCGCGCGCTGCTCGGTCACCGGGTGGGGGATGAGGTCGTGGTTCGGGCGCCAGCAGGAGTCACGACCTGTCGGATCGTCGCCGTGTGGCAGCCGGAGCTCGCTGGTTGCTGACCGCCGGGGCGTCGACGTTTCGGTGTCGGCGCCCCGTTGGGCGGACCGGTGAGCGGTACGGTGGCGCGGTGGCTGACCGGTGGACCTTCCTGACCAACCACGGCCGGGTGCTGCTCACCCTCGCCGACGACCCCGATGCACGGCTGCGGGACATCGCCGAGCGGGTGGGCATCACCGAACGGGCGGCCCAGATGATCGTGGGCGACCTGGAGGCCGAGGGGTACGTGACCAAGGAGCGGGTGGGCCGGCGCAACCACTACCTGCTGGACAAGCGCAAGAGGTTCCGGCACCCGCACGAGTCCGACCACCAAGTGGGGGAGCTGTTGAGGATCTTCGCCGAGCGGTAGCGAGGCGAAGCGTGGGCGGAGTGCCGAGCGGTAGCGAGGCATCTCACATCTCGGGACACGGCCGGTCGAGGGTTGAGCATTTCGCTGGGATGTCCCTATGCTCGACGGGTGACCGCCGCCCCGACCCGCCCGTCCTGCGCCCTGATGCGCGGCGGCCTGTGTCGTGGGGCCATGTGCGCCTGTATGGCCTGACGGGCCCGGGCTCCACCCCCGTCCAGGCGCGCCGGCCTCTCTGAGGCCTCGGCCGCGCACCCCGGGTCCGTAGATCGCACCTCCTGACGACCGGCCCCGACCGGCGTCCGACGGGACACCTTTCGTCCATCGTCTGGCTCATTCGTAGGAGACCACCATGTCCGAACCCACCCCCGAAGCAGCGGCCGCCTGGTCGTTCGAGACCAAGCAGATCCATGCGGGGCAGACCGCTGACGGCACCACCGGCGCGCGCGCCCTGCCCATCTACCAGACCACGTCGTACGTGTTCCGCGACACCGATCACGCCGCGGCCCTGTTCGGCCTGGCCGAGCCGGGCAACATCTACACCCGGATCATGAACCCGACCCAGGACGTAGTGGAGCAGCGGGTGGCCGCGTTGGAGGGCGGCGTCGCGGCACTGCTGGTCAGCAGTGGTCAGGCGGCCGAGACGTTCGCGATCTTGAACCTGGCCGAGGCCGGCGACCACATCGTGTCGTCCCCGTCGCTGTACGGCGGTACCTACAACCTGTTCCACTACACGCTGCCGAAGCTGGGCATCGAGGTCACGTTCGTCAGCGACCCCAACGACGTCGAGTCGTGGCGCGCTGCGGTCCGACCCAACACCAAGGCGTTCTTCGCCGAGACCATCGCCAACCCGAAGAACGAGATCCTCGACATCGAGAACGTGGCGGCGGTCGCCCACGACAACGGCGTCCCGCTGATCGTGGACAACACGGTGGCCACGCCGTACCTCATACAGCCGCTGAAGTGGGGCGCGGACATCGTCGTCCACTCGGCGACCAAGTACCTCGGCGGGCACGGGACGGCGGTGGCCGGGGTGATCGTCGACGGCGGGACGTTCGACTGGGCTGCAGACCCGAAGAAGTTCCCGCAGTTCAACACCCCCGACCCCAGCTACCACGGGCTCGTCTACGCCGAGGCGTTGGGGCCGATCGCCTTCATCATCAAGGCGCGCATCCAGCTGCTGCGCGACCTGGGGTCCGCGGTCGCGCCGTTCAACGCCTTCCTCATCGCGCAGGGCATCGAGACGCTCAGCCTGCGGGTCGAGCGTCACGTGCAGAACGCCCAGGCGGTCGCGGAGTGGCTGCAGTCGCGACCGGAGGTGCTGAACGTGTCGTACGCCGGGCTGGAGTCGTCTCCCTGGTTCGAGCTAGGCCGCAAGTACGCACCACGCGGAACAGGGGCTGTGCTGTCGTTCGAGATCGACGGCGGGGTCGAGGCCGGCAAGCGCTTCGTGAACGCCCTCGAGCTGCACAGCCACGTGGCCAACATCGGCGATGTCCGGTCGCTGGTGATCCATCCCGCATCCACCACGCACTCCCAGCTCAGCGCGGAGGAACAGCTGAGCGCCGGGGTCACGCCCGGGTTGGTGCGGCTAGCAGTCGGGCTCGAGGGGATCGAGGACATCCTGGCCGACCTGGACGCGGGCTTCCGGGCCGCCAAGGTCAGCTGAGCGGCGATGACCTCGCTGGCCTCCGGTCCTCCTCCTGCCACCGCCGCGTGGCGGGAGGGGGACCATCCCGGTCGACGGCGGTTCGCCGACGTCGGGGACCTCACCCTGGAGTCGGGGGTGTCACTGCCCCAGGTACGCGTGGCCTTCGAGACCTGGGGCGAGCTGGCTCCCGATGGTTCGAACGCGGTTCTGGTGCTCCACGCCCTGACCGGCGACTCCCACCTCGTAGGTCCCTCCGAGCCCGGACATCGCACCCCCGGGTGGTGGCCCGACATCGTCGGCCCCGGCGCACCGCTGGACACCGACCGCTGGTTCGTGGTGGCCCCCAACGTGCTGGGCGGGTGCCAGGGCACGACCGGTCCGTCGTCCCGAGCCCCCGACGGTCAGACGTGGGGGTCCCGCTTCCCACGCACCACCGTGCGTGACCAGGTGTCCGTCGAGGTGGCGCTGGCCGATGCTCTGGGCATCCCGTCGTGGGCCGCTGTGGTGGGGGGCTCGATGGGCGGGATGCGAGCCTTGGAGTGGTTGGTGGGTCACCCCCAGCGGGTGCGGTCCGCGTTGGTGGTGGCGGTGGGTGCTGCGGCGACGGCCGACCAGATCGCCACCCAGACCGCCCAGGTGCAGGCGATCACCAGCGACCCCCGCTGGCAAGGAGGCGACTACCACGACGGCCCCGACGGGTCGGGTCCGCACGTCGGAATGGGGACGGCTCGGCGGTTCGCCCACCTCACCTACCGGTCGGAGCCGGAGCTGCAGATGCGGTTCGGCCGCGCCGCACAGGCACAGGAAGACCCCCTGGGCGGCGGCCGCTACGCGGTCAGCAGCTACCTGGACCACCAGGCTGACAAGCTGGCCCGCCGGTTCGACGCCGGCACGTACGTGGCGCTCACCGACGCCATGAGTACCCATGACGTGGGGCGGGGCCGGGGAGGCCTGGCGGTGGCACTGGGGCGGGTCGAGGCACCAGTGGTGGTGGCAGGGGTCGACAGCGACCGGCTGTACCCGCTGTGGCTGCAGGAGCAGCTGGTCGACCTGATCCCAGGGGCCGACGGGGTGCACGTCATCGCCTCACCGTACGGGCACGACGGGTTCCTGCTGGAGACCGGCGCCATCGCCGAGCTGGTCAGGCGGGCCACGGCTCTTGCTGACCGACCGGAGCCAGCCCGCAACCTCAGGTGACGAGTGTGCTCCGTCGGGGTCGCGGGTGTGGATGACGACTGCATCGCCGGTGGGTGTCGTCCTACAGTCCTGGCCGTGATCGGGGGCGTTCGCACCGTGCTGGGACCCACGCGGGTCCTGCTCCTGCTGGTCGTCGTCGTCCTGGCGGGGCTGGCCCCCGGTCTCGCGTCCCCAGCACGAGCCGAGCCCACCGACTGCGTGCCCACCCCCGAGGGCTGTGTCGACGTGGACACCGACCTGCAGCACGCGGCGTTCGTCGGCACGGGTGGCCTGCTGCTTCCGGCCGACTCGTTCACCGGCAGCTCGATCGACCGCTCCGACGCGGCCGCGTGCCCCGACTGCCAGTGGGCGCTGGTGCCCGTGTGCAAGCGGGACGACGTCGGGGGCGTCGGCTGTGGGCCGGCTGCCACGTCTTGCCCGGTGGGGGAGCGGCGCATGGTCGTGCTGCTGGCACGTCCCCCGGGACTCTCCTGGGTCGTGGTGGGCTCGGTCTGTGTCAACGGTGCGCCGCTGACCGTCGACGACGTCGCGGACCGGCTGGCCGACGTCGTCATCGAGCGGGTCCCCAGGCTCGAGCCGACCTACCAGCCACCGGGTGGCACGGTCGTGAACCTCCCCACCCTGTTCGCCTCCGGGCAGCCGGCTCGCCTGGACACCCGCCGATTCGACCTGGTCGGTTTCGCGGTGGTCCTCGACGCCCGCGCGTCCTGGCGGTGGCAGTTCGGTGACGGCGGTGAGCTGGTTACCGACCAGCCCGGTGGGCCGTGGCCGAACCGGTCGGTCAGCCACACCTACACCCGGCCGGGCACGGTCTCGGTCCAGGTCAGCAGCCGATGGCAGGGTTGGTTCACCATCGACGGGCTCGGGCCCTTCCCGGTCAGCGGGGCTCCGGTCGAGCAGTCCGCGGGTCCGCTTCCCCTTGTCGTGCACGAGGCCCGCGCCGTTCTGGTGTCCGACTAAGACCCTTTGCGGCCACCGATCCGGTACGGTCGCAAGCACCGCGGAACCCCGCGGAGTGGGGCACGAGCCGCTACGGCGGTGATCCAGGGAGGTCGCGATGACGACCATCGTCGTCGGGTACGTCGCCAAGCCTGAGGGCGAGGCCGCCCTGCGTCGAGCCATCGACGAGGCGAAGCTGCGTGGCGCCACGGTCGTGGCGGTCATCTCCCACAAGGGTGGTGTGGGTACCGAGGACGACGACATGGCCGACGAGGCTGCCGACCTCAAGCGGCTCGGGGACCAGCTGGTCGAAGCCGGGGTGCCGCACGAGGTGCGGGGTCTGGTCCGGGGCAACGAGCCGGCCGCCGACATCATCGACGTGGCGGAGGAGTACGCCGCGGAGCTGATCGTGATCGGCCTGCGCCGGCGCTCTCCGGTCGGAAAGCTGCTCCTGGGCAGCCAGGCGCAGCGGGTGCTCCTGGACGCCAACTGCCCCGTGCTCGCGGTCAAGTCGCCTGACTGACCCAGCCCGGGCGGAACAACGGCGGGGTCTGAGCCGTTCCTCCGAGGCGTGGGAGGCCGGTGGGCGCGTCCAGCGGCTCATGAACGACTGACTACAATGTCACCCACGACGTCGAGGCGGATGCGCCTTCGATCGATCCCTGACCGTTCGCGAGTGGGTCGACCCTGCCCGTTGACCGACGCCCGAGGAGGCTAGCTCCCCGATGAGCCGTGCCCGCACCACGGTGGCCGCGGCCTCCGCCGCCCGCACCACGGCGACCAAGAAGGTCGCCGCGAAGAAGCCCTCCACCACGAAGAAGACCGGATCGACCGCGCCGGCCACCAAGTCCGCGGGGAAGGCTGCCGCGAAGAAGGCCACGCCGACCAAGGCCACCCCGAAGACGTCGGCGAGGACCCCGTCGGCGAAGTCGGCCAAGAAGGCCGCGCCCGCGAAGGTCGCCCCAACGAAGAAGGCTCCGGCCAAGGCCTCCTCCACGAAGACTGCAGCGAAGAAGACCGCAGCGAAGAAGACCGCCCCCGCGCCGCACAGCGCCAGGAAAGCGGCCCCCGCGAAGGCGACGTCGAAAGCCCCTGCATCCAAGGCTCAGGCGGCAAAGAAGGCAGCGCCAACGAAGAAGTCCGCGCCGACCAAGGCGGCCGTAGCCGAGAAGCCCAAGACCGCGGCCAAGGCGCCGGCGGAGGTCACCGAGAAGGCTCCGGCGCCGTCAGCGAAAGGCTCCAAGAGTCCCAAGGGCAAGGGTGCGGCGGCGACCACGCTTGTCGAGGTCGCGGTCGCCGACGACGGTTTGCCCGTCAGCGACGAGGAGATTGCCGAGGAGCTGGCGGCGGCGGAGAAGGACGCAGCGACCGAGACCGGAAGCTTCGTCATCTCCCACGTCGACGAGTCCGACGAGCCGGTCCAGCAGGTGCAGGTCGCCGGGGCAACGGCCGACCCGGTCAAGGACTACCTCAAGCAGATCGGCAAGGTGGCTCTGCTCAACGCCGAGCAGGAGGTCGATCTGGCCAAGCGGATCGAAGCCGGCCTGTTCGCCGAGGAGCGACTGCACTCCGGTGAGAAGCTCGCCAACAAGCTTCGGGCTGAGCTCGACTGGATCGCCGAGGACGGACGCCGGGCCAAGAACCACCTGCTCGAGGCCAACCTGCGGCTGGTCGTCTCACTGGCCAAGCGCTACACCGGTCGCGGCATGCTGTTCCTGGACCTCATCCAGGAGGGCAACCTGGGCCTGATCCGTGCGGTCGAGAAGTTCGACTACACCAAGGGCTACAAGTTCTCCACCTACGCCACCTGGTGGATCCGCCAGGCGATCACTCGCGCCATGGCCGACCAGGCGCGCACCATCCGGATCCCGGTGCACATGGTCGAGGTCATCAACAAGCTGGCCCGCGTGCAGCGCCAGATGCTGCAGGACCTCGGCCGGGAGCCGACTCCGGAAGAGCTCGCCAAAGAGCTCGACATGACGCCGGAGAAGGTCGTCGAGGTGCAGAAGTACGGTCGCGAGCCGATCTCCCTGCACACGCCTTTGGGTGAGGACGGCGACAGCGAGTTCGGCGACCTGATCGAGGACTCCGAGGCCGTGGTCCCGGCTGACGCGGTTTCCTTCACCTTGCTGCAGGAGCAGCTGCACTCGGTGCTGGACACGCTGTCAGCGCGTGAGGCTGGCGTCGTCTCCATGCGGTTCGGGCTCACCGACGGCCAGCCCAAGACCCTCGACGAGATCGGCAAGGTGTACGGCGTCACGCGTGAGCGTATCCGTCAGATCGAGTCGAAGACGATGAGCAAGCTGCGTCACCCGAGCCGCTCTCAGGTGCTGCGCGACTACCTGGACTGACGCTTTCGGCGCAAAGACCACGGGTTCGCGGGCCAGAGGCCTCATGCTGCGGGCCACCGGGTCCAGGCGGCGACTGCCTCAACGAGGAATCGTTGGCGGGGTCACTCGCCCTACCGGAATCCGCGGCGCTCTCGGGTGCAGGTCACGGTGATCTGCTTCTCGACGGTGGCCTTGTAGGGGTGCAGGTCGGCTTTGTACTCGTTGACTTTGGCGTACCCGCCCAGGAGGAACTGGTGCGCACCTCGGGTGAGCAGCCAGGGGAGGTCTGAGGTGCCCGGGAGGTGGAGCGATCCATCGCTCTTGAGCATGCAGGGGCTGATCTCGGTGTAGGCCGCGGTGGTGAACGGGTCGGGTGATGGGGTGGCGTCGTCGGGTAGCCACGACCGAGCGTCACCGCCCTGGAAGACAGCTCCCCTGGTGCCGTCTTTGCTGACTACCTGCCACCGGTACCCCAGCTGGTCGGCCCGCCAGTGGTGTGCGCACACCAGGTCGACGCGGGTGTTCACCCACCCTGGTGAGCCGGCGTAGGGGCCCTCGGTCGGTCCGTGCGAAGGGTCACCTCCGGTGACCCACGCGACACAGCCGCTGTCGACGCCTTCCCGGTCGAGCAGCGGTGCGCTGGATGGCCGTACCCAGGCCGCGTACGCAGGTGTGGCCAGGGCGAAGGCCAGCACGGCGGATAGTCCAAGGACTCGTTTGATCATGATTCCCCCGTGGTCTGTTCTGGGTCTGGCGATTGCTGGAATGCGTCTTGAACGGCGCCATGTCGCCGTCTTTGAACGCCACGAAGACCCCTGGAGCACGGACTTGGGGGTGCATCGAAGCGCTGCTTCAGGCAGTGACTCAGGATCCCCAGCGCCTGCTGATGGGTCACGTCACCCTCGGATGATGCGGCCTCGGGATTCTGCTGTGGGTCAGACTGCTCGGCGTCGAAGGGCTCGCCTCCCCAAACACGCAACACCTCGTCAGCCCGTCGCTCCCAGTCAGCCCGCAACTGAACGACAGTCCACTCGTCAAGCAAGTCCTCCTCGAGAGCGGCGGGCAGCATCGTGTAGAAGAGAGAAAGGGCCACGTCGGAGACGTTAGATCAGGGCCTCCATGTCGTCCACCGGCTACCCCCGTCGCAACCCGTTCAGCTGACGACGTGCGTCCGTCACCTCTCGAACCCGCTTCACGACCCCCCGATGCCAATCCTTGGGGATGTCTCCATGGATGAAGGAGGATCGCGCATCCGTTGGCGGCGGCAGGTCGGCCTCCAGCAAGTCTTCCGGAATCCGGACTTGACCCCAGGACTTGACACCCATCACCGATCGGGCGGTCTCAGCTTGCCCATCCGCGGCTGAAGTGTTCCATGCAGGGCGGGGGCGATCAGTCATTGTTGAACGATCTCGATGGATCGACCGGTCAGGTGACACCCAAGGGCACCGAAGGCCGGGCCATTCTGGGTTGCGCCGCCGCCCGGGGCTCTGGGGGCCCTGCATGGCCCGCTCCCGTGGTCGTGGTCGTTAGAGCGCGATCTTCGCGACCTTCCCGTCGCCGAAGACGTCGTAGGCGACGTACAGGGTGCTCCCCACGACCTCGATCGACGCCGGCGCCGGTAGCTCGACGAAGGTTTCCCAGACTCCGCCCTTGCGGACCAAGACGTCGTCGCCGAACAACTCGGAGACGTACAGCCGGTTGCCAGGGCCGCCGACCGCCACGTTCGAGGCGCCGGCAAAGTTGACGCCCAAGCGGTTCTGGTCGCCCAGCTGATCCGCGATCGAACAGCCTGCGCATGGATACGTATGGACCACCTGGCCGCGGCGGACCGATGCTGAGGTCTTCGGGGCCGCCCGGCAGCAGACTGATGTACAGCACGTTCCCGTCCGATGTCACCTCCACATCAGTGGGCACTGGCTCGAAGGAGTAGCCCTGGTTGACGGTGCAGGCCGGCAGCCCCAGGTGCCGCGCGATGGCTGTCGTCACAGTAACCTTGATCCGGTGCATGATGTTCGAGGTCTGCACCTTGCCGGTGGGCGACACGTACAGGATGTCGTTGGCACCGGCGTCGGCCACGTACCAGCCACCGTCAGGGGCGTTGGCCACGGCGTACGGGTGCGAGTCGACGACCCCGGTGTACGGCTTCCCCCCGCCGAGCTCGGCTGGGACCCTAGCCGCGCACCGAGCTGACAGTGTCTTGAACCCGTACACGTTGACCGCGTCCGGGTTCTGCCTCTTCTCGTAGGCGTACAGGTTGGCGATCGTCCGGACTCTGCCATCTGCCGTCCGCAGGCGCAGCTCGGCCGCTGGGTGGTCAGGGTCGCCGTTGGTCCAGGTGAAGGCAACGTCGTTGCCCCGCGAGGCGACGCCAGTGATCTCCTGACCCGGGACCGAGACCAGGTCCTTGGTGGTGCTGTTCGGCCGAATCTTCGTCAGGGTTCCGGTGAAGGCCTGGCCGACGTACACCTGGCCCGACGCCCCGACGTCGATCTGCAGCGGGCCGTCGAACCCGCCTGCGACGGGCACGACCGGGGATACACCGTGGGCGAGACCCGGTCCGGCAATCGACAGCGCTGAGAAGACGAACAGGCTGCCCGCGAACAGGGCCGCTGCGTGCCTCATGTCTTCACCCCGAATTCGGACGAGGGTTCAATGGTCCCACCGTGTGCCCACGAGGACCAGATGTGTTCGGACTAGTCAGCAATCCTCCGACGCACTGACGCAGCCGAAGTGCACGACTGGAGAGTCCACAACTGCGGCGAATGCCTGCGAAACGCAGCCGTGTCACTTCGAGAACCAGGTGCTCGCGACCAGTCTCAACGCCACGGTGTACGTGGACGATTTCGCCTTCAGCCGTAGCTGACGTCATCGGCACGACACTGCTGGCCCCGGGGCTGGTGCCCGTGGCCCGCCAGGCTCGACTGCGGAATTGTGAATCGACGGAGTGGGCGCCACCCAGCGTCGCCGACGTGACTCGATGCGGCATCGGTGGGTAGCGGGTAGGGCACTGAAGGTCATCTGGGTTGCCCCGACTGGGTGACGGACCGCTTCAGCCGCGCATTCGCGAACTAGAGGGGAGGGGTCTTTGGCCCATCGCCGTAGACGCCTTGGTCTCCTACGGTCAGCACTAAGTCAGACAACGGGGAACGGGGCACCGCTCATGAACGACAGTCGAGAGTTCGTATCTGCCAGTGCTGCGCCAACACAGAGGCGTCTGCGCGGGGCTGCCCTGGGCTTGCTGAGTCTGCTGTTGCCGGTGGCTCTAATGACCGCCCCGCATGCGTCTGCGGCTGTGTGTCCGAGCGTGGATCCGATGACCGGCGACGTGACCCCAGCTCCCACGGCCGATGTGGACTGGTCGGGTTGCAACTTGGCCGGCGCGAACCTGGCGGGCGCTGATCTGCGCCGTGCCAATCTGTCCGCGGCGAACCTGTCCGCGGCGGACATGGACGCAGCGGCGTTGATCGATGCGAACCTGACCGGGGCCAACCTGACCGGGGCGAGCCTAAGCGACGTGAACCTGACCGAAGCCGTGCTTGTCAACATCAAGCTGACCGGCGCGAACCTCAACGACGGTGACCTGCGTGGTGCTGACCTGACCGGTGCTGACCTTGCAGGTGTCAGCGTGGTCCGGGCGAACCTGACCCGGGCGACGCTGGTGCGGGTGCGGTCGGGGGGTGTCACCGGCACGCCCACTGCGTTGCCCACACCGTGGGTGATCGTCGCCGGTTACCTGGTCGGGCCTGCCGCCGATCTTTCTGGCGCTGCACTGTCCGGCGCGGACCTGTCGGGAACAACCATGACCAACGCTGACCTGTCCGGCGCTGACCTGTCCACCGCGATCATCTCTGACGCGACCCTGAACAACGCGAACCTGTCTGGTGCTGACCTGCGGCGGGCCAACCTGACCCGGTCGAGTGTGAACAACGCGAACCTGTCTAACGCCAAGCTGGCCCGGGCCGACCTGCGCGGCAGCAACCTCAACGGGGTGGATCTGACCGACGCGGACCTGGCCTACGCAGACATGCGCCGATCCACCCTGGTAGGAGCCAGTCTGGCCGGAGCCGACCTTGACTTCACCGACCTGACCGGGGCTGACCTCACCAACGCCAGCGGCTGCCAGATCCGCGGGATCCCACTGGTGCTGCCGGCCGGGTACAGCATCGAGGGTGGTTGCCTGACCTACACCCCGCCGAAGGACACCACCCCTCCGGTCGTGACCTGCAACCAGCCTGCGCCCAGGTTCCGGCTGAACAAGTCACCCGCGACAGTGACTGCCACGCTGACCGACGAAACAGCACCCGCCTCGACCACGGTCAGTGCGAACGCTCGCACCTCCCGCGTCGGGCCCAGGACGGTGACCGTCTCCGGCGAAGACGCCGCCGGCAACCCGGCCAGTGCCCGGTGCAACTACCGGGTGGTCTACGGAGTGTCGAAGTTCCGGGCACCAGTCAACAACGGGCGGGTTGTCAACAAGGCCATCGCCGGACGCAAGATCCCGTTCAACTTCTCGGTGTTCGACGCCAACGGCGCCCCGGTCCGCGGAGTCTCCTACGCCAACGCCCGTGCCAAGGTTCACCGGTGCCACACTGCGGCCCCGACCGACCGGATCGAGACCTACACCCCCCGGCGCCCCGGTCTGACCCGGGTCCGAGGCGGTGACTACCGCTACGTCTTCCCAACCCGATCGACTTGGGCCGGCACCTGCCGCACCCTCAGCATCAACCTCGGCGACGGGATCTGGCACTCCGCACAGTTCCGATTCACCCGGTAGCGGCCCGCACCGGCTAAGGGTGGAGCCCTCGGACTTAGCCGGGGCCAGGCACCTCAGGGCCGCTAGGGTGTGTTCCGTCCGTAAAGACTGATTGTGGAGAGGGCCCCGCTGTCCTTACCAGATGTCGCACCGTTCGCCGGGCTCAAACTGCTCGTGCACTGGGAACGGTCGCACAGAGTTCAGTCGGTGTTTGTGGGCGACTACCTTTGGACTGAGTCGTTCGACCCGATGTCCGCGATCTAGGGAGCAGCGATGAGCCGGTCCAGAAGATTCCTGGCCGTGACGCTGGTCGTCGCGACCGCGGCCGGGATCGTGGTTGTCGTCATCCGGGTTCGGAGGATGCGCCAGGTCGCAAGCGACACCGCCACGGACATCGAGGCTCAGCTCGACGCGCTAGACCCGATGACCCGAGCAGCTGTGATCGGGAAGCTGTCCGCTGACGCCGTCAAGGCCGCCAAGAGCAAGGGCTCCTGATCGGCGTCCACTCGACTGTGCTGAGTCGTGAGTCTGCTGTCGCTCGTCACCCTGCGGGCGGCGCTAGCGGAACTCAACGAAGGTCTGTCTCCGCAGCGTCGCCACGCTGGTTCGGCAGCACCGAAGGGTGCTGATCAGTCAGGCGGCGACTGGTCCCTGGAACTGCCAGAACGGATCGCCCGGCTGGCTTCGTTCACCGTCGCGGTGATCGCGTCCCCGATAGCGTTGAAGGCCGCCCCCAGTTCTTGGCTTGCCTGGTCGTCGCTCAACGTCTTGCTCACGGTCGTGAATCCCTTGGACAGTTCGTCCACCACCTCCTTGGCGAACCGCTGCAGCTCCTTCTCGGCGTCCTGGGCGCTCGTGGAGGTGGCTTCACCGGCGTCTCGGTAGTGGACCGCGACTCGGCGTCCCCAGGACGAGAACTTCTCGCCCACCTGACTCCACGCTTGCTGTGAGTTGTCGGCCATGGCCTTCCTCCGATAGGTCGGTCTTCACCAAGACATCCAACCAGCCCAAGGCGATCGCAGTTTCACCGTGTCGATGTCGGCCACGAAGACTGGACCGCTCCCGATGAGGTCAGTTGTCCATGCCCGACCCGGTCGGGCATGGTGAAGGACGAGCAAGCGCTCGTGAGCAGCGCTGGGGGCTCGTGGGCGAGAGGGTCTTCCTGCTACCGGAAGGGTCGACGCTCTCGGGTGCAGGTCACGGAGATGATGGTTTCCACCGGGTCCATGTGCGGGTGACGGTCGAACGTGCTCTCGTTGACCTTGGCCCAGCCACCGATGATGAACGGGTGGGTTCCTCGGCGCAGCAGCCAAGGGCGGTCTGATGCTCCTGAGTACCGTAGAGAGCCATCGGTCCTCAGCAGGCATGGACTGATCCGCCCCTCGGCGATGTACTGAACCGGATCGGGCGACGGTGTAGCGGTGACCCAACGCCAGCGTCCGTCGATGAAGCGGATTCCTCTGGTGCCGTCAGCGTCGATGACCTGCCGTCGCGCCGCGTACTCAACCACCGTCCACCCACGCGAACAGCCGAGCGTGGTTGAGCTGGTGATCCAGCCAGGCGAGCCGGCGTAGGGTCCGGCGTTCGGGGTGGTCGCGGGTACGCCACCATCGACCGAGAGGTCGCACCCGCTTTCGACGCCGGCGTCGTCGAGCAGCGCTGCCTTTGGGTCAGCAGCCCGGGTCAGGTCTCGACGCCGAGAGAGCCGCCCGGACCATCCTGGATGCTCCGACCCGCCGTAGCGCGTGCAGCCGAGCGAGCGGACGCCGGCGATAGAATTGCTCCCGATGACTACGGCGACGGACCATCGAGGAACGGGTGTAGCCCGGCACATGGTTGCCCTAGCGGTTTCCGTCGTCCTGCTGCTGGGTGCTGGACCTGCCTGGGCCACCAACTTCGGTGCCTCCGTCCCGGATGGGCCGGCTGCAGCCGACGCCAAGTACGGACGGCTCGACGTGGTCCGCATCTTCAACTCCGGCCCCCCGCACGGTTGGCTCCACCGCCCCCAGGTCGTCTCCTTCAAGTTGCCGGCTGCCGAGGTGGTCGCAGGCAAGCATGATGCTCGGCTCACGAGGTGGTTCCGGTCAGCGCCGCACGGTGTGCGGATCTGGTGGGCGTACTGGCACGAGCCATCCGACAACTACGCGAGTAATCCCGGCGTCTACGTGAAGGCGTGGCGGCACATCGTCCGGATCGCGAACCGCTACGGACCGCGAAGCCTTCGGGCTACCTACATCGACATGATCGCCAACCTGGCAATGCACCGTTGGAGGACCTACTACCCCGGTGACAGGTTCATCGACGTGCTGGGGTTCGACGGCAAGGTGCACCAGCGGGATGGCCGCTACATCCCGGCTCGGCAAAAGTATCGCGATGTCCTCAAGGTGGCCAGGCGGCACGACAAGCCTTGGGGCCTGGCTGAGTACGGTGCCACCGTCCTGGACGGGGACACGGAGGGTCGAGCGCGATGGATGCGGGACACGGCCCGCTGGCTCAGCTCACACCGCGCCCGGTTCGCCTGTTGGTGGGACCGCGACAACGGAGCCGGGGGCACCTACAAGCTGAAGGACCCGGAGTCGATCGCAGCGATGCGATGGATGCTCGGCGACTGGCAGCGCTGACTCCCGACACCCAACCGAAGTCATCGCACGTTCCAGGTCGAGGAGCCAGTACGGTGCCTCTCGGGCCCAACAATGACTGACTCGCCGCATCGCGCCACCGTACTGGAGGACCCATGACAGCCTTGCCACAGCGTGCTCACGTCGTCATCGTCGGCGGCGGCATCGTCGGCTGCAGCGTGGCCTATCACCTGGCTTTGCGTGGGATCTCAGATGTGGTCCTGCTCGAGCGCAAGCAGCTCACCAGCGGGACCACGTGGCATGCCGCCGGGCTGGTCGGACAGCTTCGTGCAACACACAACCTCACGCGCCTGGCCCAGTACACGACTGAGCTGTTCGCCACACTCGAGTCCGACACAGGACAGGCCACTGGGTTCCAGCAACGTGGGTCGGTGAGCGTGGCGACCAACGCCGAGCGTATGGAGGAGCTCAGGCGCCAGGCGTCGATGGCTCGAGTCTTCGGTCTGGCTGTGGAGGAGATCTCACCCGAGGACGTCGCCGGACTGGTCCCACACGCTCGGGTGGACGACCTGGTGGGCGGGGTGTTCCTCCCCGGTGACGGGGTGACCAACCCAGTGGACACGACGCACGCTCTGGCCAAGGGGGCCAGGGCCAGGGGGGTCACTATCGCGGAGAACGTCACCGTCGACCGCGTTCTCACCGTCGACGGGCGTGCCGTCGGGGTGAGCTACACCAGCGGCGACGACTCAGGAGAGCTCAGGGCCGATGTCGTGGTAATCGCGGCTGGTATGTGGGCCAGGGAGCTCGGTGGGGCGGTTGGAGCCACCGTGCCACTCCACGCGGCTGAGCACTTCTACGTCGTCACCGAGGCCATCGAGGGACTCCCACCGACGATGCCCGTCCTGCGCGACCAGGACGGCTTCGGGTACTTCAAGGAGGACGTCGGGAAGCTCCTGGTCGGGTGGTTCGAGCCGGTGGCCAAGCCCTGGGGGATGAGGCAGCCGGGTGAGGTGAGCGGGATCCCCGAGGCTTTCAGCTTCGGGACCCTGCCGGCGGACCTCGAGCACGTCGCGCCCCTGCTCGAGGTGGCTGCTCATCGCATGCCGGTGCTGGAGGACGCCGGAATCCAGCTGTTCTTCAACGGACCGGAGTCCTTCACCCCCGACGACCGGTACCTGCTGGGGGAGTCCCCGGACGTCAAGGCGTTGTTCGTTGCCTGCGGCTTCAACTCGATCGGCATCCAGTCGTCGGGCGGGGCGGGCAAGGTCCTCGCTGACTGGATCGTCGACGGTCGTCCCCCGATGGACCTCTGGGACGTGGACGTCCGACGAATGATGCCGTTCCACGCCAACGCCAGGTACCTGCACGACCGGACGGTCGAGACGCTCGGACTGCTCTACGCGATGCACTGGCCCTACCGCCAGCCCGAGACCGCCCGAGGGGTCCGTCAGTCGGTCCTGCACGACCGACTCGCCGCCCGCGGCGCTTGCTTCGGGGAGGTCGCGGGGTGGGAGCGGGCGAACTGGTTCGCCCCGGAAGGAGCCGAGCCGGTCTACGAGTACAGCTACGGACGACAGAACTGGTTCGAGTACTCAGCGCAGGAGCATCGGGCGGTTCGTGAGTCCGTGGGCATGTTCGACCAGTCGTCCTTCGGCAAGTACCTCGTGCAGGGACCGGACGCGGAGAGTGTCCTCAACTGGGTCTGTGCGAACGACGTCTCAGTCCCGGTCGGGAGGATCGTCTACACCCAGTGGCTCAATGACCAGGGCACCATCGAGGCCGACCTCACGGTCACCCGGGAGGCACCGGACCGCTATCTGGTGGTGACCGCCGCGGCCACCCAGGTCCGTGACCTCGCCTGGCTGCGCGACAGCATCCCCGCCGAGGCGCGGTGCACGGTCACGGACGTGACGTCATCGATGGCTGTGCTGAGTGTCATGGGTCCCGGGTCGAGGGACCTGCTCACGGAGGCGGCGGATGCCGACTTCGCGGACGAGGCATTCCCCTTTGGCACGTCCCAGGTCGTGGATCTGGGCTACGCGTGCGTTCGTGCCAGCCGGATCACCTACGTGGGGGAGCTCGGCTGGGAGCTGTACGTCCCGACCGAGTTCGCTGCGGGGGTGTTCGACCACCTCGAGGTCGTGGGCCGCAACCACGACCTGAGACTGTGCGGCTACCACTCCCTCGACTCGCTGCGCATGGAGAAGGGATATCGACACTGGGGGCACGACATCACACCGGACGACGACCCGGTCGAGGCCGGGCTCGGATTCGCGGTGGCGTGGGACAAGCCAGGAGGGTTCCGCGGTGAGGCCGCGCTCGCAGGGCGGCGCAGCGCGCCTCCCGCACGCCGGCTCGCCCAGTTCCGGCTGTTGGACGACGCCAAGCTCGTGTACCACAACGAGCCCATCTGGCGTGACGACCAGATCGTCGGGTCACTGACGTCGGGCGCGTTCGGTCACACGCTGGGCGCCCCGATCGGGCTTGGCTACGTCGAGAACCCTGGTGGTGTCGCAGATGTCGACTTCGTCCTCTCGGGCAGCTACACGGTGGAGGTGGCCGGAATCCGCGTGCCGGCGAGCATCAGCCTCAAGCCGCTCTACGACCCGCGCAGTGATCGCGTTCGCGGCTAGCCGTTGACCGAACCTGCGCGCCAGGCCTGAGCGGCGGCTCGCACATGTCGGACGTCGGTTCCGCAGCAGCCTCCGACGACGCGGAGCCCGGGCAGGCGATCCCGCAGTGAGAGGTAGCCGCCCGCGAGGTCGATGGGGTCCCCGTCGTCGAGCACCTCGGCCTCGTCGAGCTCAGCGTGGGTCATCCGTGAGGCGTTGGCCCGATACGCACCGATGCGTGACAGCCACGGTCCCTCAGCATCGGGGAGGCCGGGAAGCACGTGGTCGGGATGCGCGCAGTTCACCATGAACCAGGCCGCGGCCGACCCGGTCGCGGCGTCCACCTGCTCGATCGCGTCACCAAGCCGGGTGCCCGAAGGGAGCCGACCGTCGGGCTCGACCGTGAAGCCGATGACGGACGGGATCCCACACTCGGCCGCGGCAGCCGCAACGCCCACCCCCTCCTCGGCGTAGGAGAGCGTGAACGCGGTGACCAGGTCGGCCCCAGCGTCGGCGAGGTCACCGACCTGCTGGCGGTGGTAGTCGGCGGCCTCGTCGGTCGACATGGTGTCCCCGGGGACGTATCCGTCACCTCGCGGGCCTACACAGCCGCTGACGAGCACGCGTCCGTCGCTGCTCCACTCCTCGCGAAGACCCTGGGCCAGACCGACCGACTCGTGCGTCACGCGCCGGAGGTCGTCTCGTGAGTAGCCGAGCTGGGCACCCCAGTCGGGGTTGGCCCGCCATGTGGGTGTCTCGAGGACGTAGCCGGCTTTGGACTCGGCGGCCAGCACCATGTAGTCACGGAAGTAGCGGCGCAGCTGGTCCTTGCCCTCGTCGGTCTCGACCAGCGGGAACGCCGCGAACGCGGGAAGGTCGAGGCCGTGCTCGAAGACCAGGACCGTCTCGAGGCCGCCGTCGGTGAGCATCAGGTCGTCGGGGATGAGGTCACCCGTGTGCTGTGTGGTCATGGAGCTACTTCAGCGGATCGGCCGTGGACGTGCATGAGGGTGACGTGGGGATTGCGTGAGGATCGTCAAGAAGTGGTCGGTGATTTCCCCAGGTAGCGGCGCATTGCGGTCAAGGCTCGTTCGGTGGCGCCTGCCGCCGTGCAGGCGACCCCCTCGCGCAGCCAGGAGTCCATCTTGTGATCGCCGTGGACGGCGCGCAGGTCGTCCAGGGTCTGGTGTGCAGCAGCCACGTCGGGACCAATACCGGGTCGGATCCCGGGGCCGAAGACCCAGGCGCCGACCACGGCCGCGGCTGCGGGCTCTTCCAGACGCGCCAGCAGCGGAATGACATTGCGGAGGAAGACCGACAGATGCGTCACGTTCCCGTGGCGCAGGAAGGTCTCGAGAATGTCGATGAAGGTCGCTGTCGCCGCTTCGAGATCGCCACGTTCCGTCTCCAGCGAGGCGAGGGTGGAGCGGGCCACCCCCGCCACGAAGCTGTTACCCACGCTGTCGCCCAACCGCGCTGCCTCGCGCAACGCAGCGACAGCGCTGGCGCCGTGAGTGGCGGCGAGCGACTCACCTCGTCCCAGGGCGAGCCAGGCACGCTCTGAGGGCGCCAGACGGAAAGGTACGGGCAACGGTTGGTCGAGCAGCTCCAGCCCGTCCTCCGGTCGGCCGGCGTAGGTCCGGGCGATGGCGGCGTTCGTGAGCCCGATGGCTACCATCCGGGGCGCTGCGCACCGATGGCCCAAGGCGACGAGCTCCTGCGCATGCGTCTCGGCGTCGGAGAGTCTGCCCAGGTAGATGCTGGCGTCGGAAAGAACCTCGAGGGCCCAGCCTCGAACCTGGACGTCGTCGTCGTTCTTGATGCGCTCGGCCAGCTCCACAGACTCGGCGAGCCGTCCGTCCTGGGTCGCCTGCGAGGCCAACGCGGCCAGTACGGCGCCTTGTTGCCGCTCCGCACCGGCGATCGACTCGGCCCACTGGGCCGGCTCGTTCCACATCCGTGAGTACGCGTACAGGTGCAGCGCGACGGTCAGACGGACGGCGAGAGACCGGTCGTGGCGACGTGCCCATGCGTGCGAGGCGCGGGCCTCGTCGGCCAGCCGCTCGAACGTCAACGCCGCCTGGAGCTCGTCCTCGGTCCGGAGCGCGGCATCGGCACGTTCGAGCTCGGCGGTGACCAGCTGTGCGTGGCGGAGCGCAGCCGCGTGCAGGTCGTCCGGGTCCGCTCCGTTGCGGGCGGCTTGATGGACCGTGCGCAGCATCTGGAAACGTGGCCCTCCGGGACCATCGACGGGGGAGATCAGTGACCGGTCGATCAGCTCGCGAACCAGGGCAAGCCCACTGTCCTGCCGTTCCACCACCGTGGCCGCGTCAGTGACCGTGAAGGCACCGGCGAAGCTCGTCAGCGCGGTCAGGGCTCGCCTCGTCTCGTCGTCGAGCCGTTCGACGGAGCTTGTGACGAGCCGATCGAGCGAACGGTGTCGTTCCGGTGCGTCACGGCGCATGCTCGTGACCAGGTCGGTGCGGTGCCCGACCAGACGAAGCAGGTCCTCGATGTCCAGGACGGCACTCATCCCGGCAAGCATCTCGACCGCGAGCGGAAGGCGGTCGACGCACGCGTTCAGGGCGTCGAGCTGGTCAGCGCCCGCGTCACGCAGGCTCCCCAGCGGAGCGAGCTCGCGTGCTCGAGTGATCAGCAGCTCGCGGGCTGCGGAGTCCGAGAGCGGCAGGACCGGCCACAGCTGCTCGCCTCGGACGCCGAGACGCTCACGGGTCGTGACGACGACCGCGATGCTGGCTGGGTCAGCGGTCAGCTGATCGCACAGCTGCGCCACCGCTGCCACCATGTCGTCCGCGTCGTCGAGAAGCAGCAACGCGTCCAGACGCCTGAGCGCGTCGATCAGGCCGCTGGCGGACGGCTCCGAGACTCTCGCGGCCCTGGCCACCGCCCCCATGAGCTGCGACGGCTGCTCCAGCACCGTCAGGTCCAGCACGGTGACGCCGTCGGGAAAGCGTGGAGCCGCCCGAGCCACCAGCGTGCGTGCGAGGGAGGTCTTACCGACGCCCCCTGGGCCGACGAGGGTGAGCAGCGAGCCTGGCCGCAGCCGAGAGCCGAGCTCAGCCAGGTCACGTTCGCGGCCCACCAGATGACCCTGGGCCGGGGTAGAGAGGTCAGCCTCGCTGACGACGGCCACGAACTGGTAGCCGTGGCCGCGAACCGTCCGGAGCACGCTCTGTCTGTCCCCCGTGTCGCCGGTGGCGCGCCTGATCTCCTTGACCCTGGTCGTCAGGGCGGACTCCGACACCCAGTGCCCACCCCAGACCGTGTCGAGGAGCTCCTCCTTGGACACGACTCGATCTCGATGGACAACCAGGTGCGCCAGCACGTCGAAGGCCTGTGGCTCGAGGTGCTCGACCTGGCCGGACCGGGTCAGCGTCCGGGTCGACAGGTCGACCGTGCAGCTCGAGAAGGTGAAGCACGGTTCGAAGTATCGCCTCTGAAGACCGCATGATCTACCAAGGAGGACGGTTGCGTCACCCTCGAGGTCTAAGGGCTGGGCGCAGCGACGCGCGAGTCCTCCGGGACAACCTCAACGGTGGCGCGGGCGAGCAACTCGTAGACGGCGGCCTGGTGGGCAGCCGGTCTCCAGTCGAAGATCGTCGACTCGACGACCATCCACGACACCACCCAGGCCACGGTCATGGCCAAAGCCGCAAGCACGGTGAACAGCGCGATGCTGGCGTTCCCGTCCGCCTCCTGCGCCAGGTAGGCGAGCCCGGCCGCGATGATGGCGGCCAACACGTAGAAGACGATGCCGAGAGGCAGCTGACGCAGCCCCATGTTGCGAACAGCCATGGACTCACGCCAGGAGGTCGACGCCAGGTAGCTTGCCCGCTGGTGCAGTGCCTCCTGTGAGCTCTCCACGGTGAGTCCGGATGCTGCGTTCGGGGGCAGCGCCACCTGCACCGTCAAGGTGTGGGGGAGGTGGCGCGCGGCACTCAGGGTGGCGGCCAGGTCGAGCACGCCCGCCTGCTGCGGTCGTGCGTGGAGACCACTGGGGTCGGTCTCCGGCTCGGCGCACAGATCGTCCAGACGCCTGAGGTGCAGCCGCAGAGCATGACGGTCCGCAAGAGTCGTCAGGTCCTCGGCCAGTACTCGACGGGGGTTCGACCGCTCTCGCATGAGCATGATTCTACTCGCCGACTGATGGCTGCACCTCGATGCTGACCCTGCCGTCCTTGCCGGGCCGGTGGGATCGACGAGGGACCTAGGCCTCGTGTATCCCATGGCGCCGTCGACCATGATCGAGGGAACGAGAAGGAGTCGGAATGAGCAACAACAACGCGGGTGCAGCCGGTGGAGGCGCCATCTACGGGCTGGGCATCCTTGGCGCCTGGGTGTTCTTCTGGCAACAGGCGGACACGTTCTGGGAGTACCTGTTCGCCATTCTCCAGGGTGTGGTGTGGCCGGCGTTCATGGTCTACGACGTGTTCTCGGCACTGAATGGGTAACGCGCACGCCAACGGGATCGCCGTGCCGAGCGCCGGGGAAGGCTGTCGAGGGGGCTGTCGCAAAGCCATCTTTCTGGCCCCGGGTCATCCGGCAACGACGGTCCTCGCCTTCCGCTGCACCGCGACCGCGACACAGACGCAGACGAGCGCGAGCACGGCAAATGCCATGCGATCGCCAGCCCATTCGGCGAAGGCTCCGCCGACGGTGGGACCGACCAGACCTGACAGGGCCCAGATGATGCTCGCGAGCGCGCTCATGACGGCCACCGTGACGGCGCCCCGATCGACCGCGTGGAGTCCGAACGGAAACGTGAGTGCGACAGTCACACCGGTCGCGACGCTGGCGCCGAAGAGGAAGACGATCGTGACCGGCACCCCCAAGAGCAGTGCTGGTAGTGCGGTGAACACGGCCAGGCCGGCGGTTGCGGCGGCCGCGACCCCCGGCTTCGCCCATCGGTCGACGCCACGCGCCGTCAGTGCACTGGAACTGACGAAGACCAACGACGACCCGGCGAACAAGAACCCGATGTCGGCCGCATCCAGGCCCCCAGCGTCGAGTCGCAACGGTACGAGCAGGTCGGCCGTCATCCAGACGACGGCGGCCGCTGTGGTGAGCAGGAGCATGGTCAGGAGGTCGGGGTCGGAGCGGACCGCGCGAACCAGCTCGCGAGTCGGGGGGGCCGGGTCCTTGCGTCGCCCGGACCCGGAGCGGTCGAAGAGCAGCAGGACGAACAGCAAGGAAGACACCAGGGCCAGCCCGACGAAGGGCGCGCTCAGACCGAAGTTCTCCGCGACCCAGCCGGTGACGGCCGGGCCGAGCATGGCACTGATCCCGACGACGGAGGTGGTGAGCGCGAGGACCCGAGCGCTGTGCGAACCTGCAGCGTCGTCCAGCCAGGCTGCCATGGACACCCAGAGGGTGCCGAACCCGAGGCCGAAGACGAGGCGGGCGGCAACCACAGCCGGGTAGCCGGGGGCGACAGCCATTGCGAATCCGGCCACTGCGATGACCGCCATGGCAGACAGGGTGAGCGTTCGCGGGCTCACCCGGCGCGTGATGAAGCCGGCGGGCAGCGAGACGACGAGGATGCCCAGGCTGGCAACCGAGAGAACCAGCCCACCTTCGAGGTCGGTCAGGTCGTACTGGTCGATGTAGGACGGGATCAGCGGGGTGACCCCGGACCAGGAGAGCTCGCCCACGAAGAGGGCGAGATAGACCAGGAGGACAACCCGTACGCGCATGGGGACCAGTCTGCACGGACAGCCCGTCGCGAGTCAGTGCAAAGCGCGGTCGATCTCGTCGCGTCGCAGGCGGACGACGTCACGCACGACGTCGTCCGGAACCGGTTGTGAGGTCGAGAACCGGATGGTTCCCTTCGACAGGTCGTACCCGAGGAGCCGGTCGGTGACGGCGTCGACGACATCGGGACTGAACGGGAACAGGCTCAGGTGGCGGGTCGCGGCGCGAAAGCCGAGAAGCGGCTTGCCTCGGTACCGCAGGGCCGCCATGCCGTAGCTGGTCGCCTGCTCAGCCTGCGGGACGACGTCCACTGCCAGAGAGTGAACGCGTTCGAAGGCACGCCGCACCTCGGGCTCGAGGGTGCTCAGGTAGTCGTCCACTGCCGGCATGTGAGGACGATACCGATCGGTCCGGCCCGGTCCGAGGACACGGACCCCCGGCCCGCGGACCGCGAGGGGCTCCACGAGTGCGGTGTAGTTTTGCGCCCATGAGTCTCGTCGAGTGCGTTCCGAACTTCTCCGAGGGGCGTCGCCCCGAGGTCATCGCCGCCATCCGTGATGCCATCGCATCCATTGCGGACGTCGCCGTCCTCGACGTCTCGTCCGACCCGAGTCACAACCGCACGGTCGTCACGTTCGTGGCGCCGACCGAGGTCGCCGTAGAGGCGGCCTTCAACGGAATCGCCAAAGCGAGCGAGCTGATCGACCTCACAACGCATGAGGGGGAGCACCCTCGCATCGGCGCCACGGATGTGTGTCCGTTCATCCCGCTCGAAGGCGCCACCATGGACGACTGCATCGGGCTGGCTCGCCTCCTCGGCGCGAAGGTCGGCGACGAGCTGGGGATCCCGGTCTTCCTCTACGAGCGCGCGGCCACTCGACCGGACCGTGAGAATCTCGCTGCCGTCAGGCGCGGGCAGTTCGAGCTGGCCCGCACCGAGATCGGAACCAACCCCGACCGGGTCCCGGACTTCGGCCCGAACGCGATCCACCCCACTGCCGGTGCGACGGTGATCGGGGCCAGGCCCTTCCTGGTTGCCTACAACGTCTACCTGGGCGGGGTGGAGAACCTGGCGGTGGCGAAGGACGTGGCCAAGGCCGTGCGTGGTTCGAGCGGTGGGCTGCGCTACGTGAAGGGACTCGGTCTCGAGGTCGAGGGGCAGGCGCAGGTCTCGATGAACCTCGTCGACACCGACCAGACCCCGCTGGCACGGGTTTTCGACATGGTCCGGATGGAGGCCGAGTCCCGCGGAGTCGCCCCGACCCGGAGCGAGCTCATCGGCCTGGTCCCGGAGAAGGTCCTCTTCGAGACCGCGGCGAGCCATATCCGCCTGCCGGGCTTCTCCACGGAGATGGTCCTCGAGAACAAGGTGCGGGCCGCACAGAGCAGTGGCCCGTCGGTTGGCGGTTTCGTGGCGAGTGTGGCCGGGAATGCCCCGGTGCCCGGCGGTGGGAGTGTGAGCGCCCTGGCCGGTCAGCTGGGGGCGGCGCTTGCGCAGATGGTTGCTGGGCTCACGGTCGGCCGTAAGAAGTACGCCGCCGTGGAGGAGGAGATGAAGGCGCTGGCGGTCGAGGCTGCCGCGCTCAGTGTGCGCTTGGGCGCCCTGGTCGAGGAGGACGCCAACGCCTACGCACTCGTGAGTGCGGCCTACAAACTGCCCAGCGAGGGTGCGGCGGCCCCGGCCCGAGAGGCATCGATCCAGGCAGCGCTGGTCAAGGCTGCGGAGGTCCCGCTGGAGACGGCTCGCGCGTGCTGCGACGTCGCTCGCCTGGCCACTGCCTGTGCAGCCAGGGGAAATACCAACACCGTGAGTGATGCGGGAGTGGCCGCGCTGCTGGCCGAGGCCGCGTGTCGCGGTGCTGCCTACAACGTGCGGATCAACGTCGCGTCGATGAGCGACCGATCGGCAGGCGCGGCGCTCACCTCCGAGGTGGCGACCTTGGTCGAGGCCACACGCCTTGCGGCCGACGAGGCTGCGGCTCTCGTCGAGGCGGCGATCGGGTGAGAGGAGGGGATCTCTCGCGCGCCCGAGCAGCGAAGGGGTTCATGCCCGACGACGAGGGTGACCTGCTCTACGCCCTCGCCCTCGAGAGACTGCCGCTTGGGCCGGTTCTGGAAGTGGGCACCTACTGCGGCAAGTCCGCGCTCTACCTCGGCGCAGCCGCGGACGCAGAGGGCGGCACCGTCTTCACCGTCGATCATCACCGTGGCTCGGAGGAGAACCAGCAGGGGTGGGAGTACCACGATCCGACCCTCGTCGACCCCGAGACGGGTCTGTTGGACACCCTGCCCACGTTTCGTCGCACCCTTGCCGCTGCCGGTCTCGAGGAAGTGGTCGTTGCCCTCGTCGGACGGTCCACGACGATCTCCGCGCTCTGGCGGACGCCGCTGTCGCTTGTCTTCATCGACGGGGGGCACACCGACGAGCAGGTCGTCAACGACTACGAGGGCTGGGGCCGGTGGGTGGCGAAGGGTGCTCTCCTCGTCTTCCATGACGTGTTCGCAGACCCAGCCGACGGCGGCCAGGCTCCGTACCGCGTCTATCGGCGGGCACTGGAGAGCGGCGACTTCGTCGAGGAACGACGGTGTGGCTCGATGCGGGTGCTAGCCCGGTCTCGCGGTGAAGCCGGCGACCCGGTCCGCTGAACGACCGAGCCCGAGGCAGTCGCACTCGAGCGCGAACTCCGTGACGGCGGACGGCAGGGTGCTGCCGCGGAAGAGATCGGCCCCGGGGGTGGTTCGCGACAACGAGTCTGTCGCGAGCAGCACGGCAGCGGAGGTCCAGGTGCTGCGCTCCTCCGGCCACCGCGCGTCGTCGGGATACACGTACCCCGTCCAGTAGGACCCGTCCGGGTGCCTCAGGTGCTGCATGTTCCGAAAGAGCTCGAGCGCCCGGTCCCGCTGGCCCACGGCGTCCAGGGCGAGCACCAGCTCGCACGTCTCTGCCCCGGTGACCCAGGGGTGGTCGTCGACGCAGCGGATGCCCAGGCCAGTGACCACGAAGTCGGCCCAGCGCAAGCGGATGCGTTCCGTCGCGCGCGGCCCGCGCAGCGCCCCGCCGAGGACCGGGTAGTACCAGTCCATCGAGTAGCGCGACTTGGGGTCGAACTGGTCCTCGTGGGAGCGAAGGGCGTGCTGGAGCCGGCCGGCCACGAGCTCCCATTCCGGCTGCGGCTCGTCCATGAGCGCGGCGAGGGCGAGCCCAGACGTCAGCGAGTGGTAGATGCTCGAGCTCCCGGCGAGCAGAGCGCTCTCGGCCACTGCGCCGGACACGTCCCGCGCCCAGGCCATGCCCCCGAAGGACAGCTGGTGTCGAGTGACGAAGTCGAGCGCCCGTGACACCGAGGGCCACAGGGCGGCCAGGAACCCGGCGTCGGCGCGGACCAGCCAGTGGTGCCAGACGCCGACCGCGATGTACGCACACATGTTGGTGTCGGCCGATGCGTCCTCGACGACACCGCCAGTCACCTTCATCGGCCACGAGCCGTCCGAGCGCTGAGTGGCCGCCAACCAGCGGTAGGCGCGTTCAGCGGCTTCCACCTCACCGCCCACCAGCATCGCCATGGCGCACTCGACGTGGTCCCAGGGGTCCACGTGCCCCCCGGGGAACCAGGGAACGGCGCCGTCTGGCTCCTGCACTTCTGCGATGGACGCAGCGGTGGCGCGCACTTCGCTGGAGTCGAGGATGCCGGGAAGCGACGGGATGGCTGGGCTGGTCACGGCTTCGCCAGGTAGAGGACCAGGCTCTTGCCGATGAACGGGTTGAGCAGCTGCTCCGCCCTTCGGGTCAGCCAGGGGCCTTTCGTGATGTCCCACACCAGCAGCCGGTGGTAGGTCTTCGGCAGCCGGTGTCCGTCGTTGCCGACGCCGACCGCGCACTTGACCCACCAGTAGGGCGCGTGCAGGGCATGGGTGTGTGCTGTTCCGGTGACCGTCAGGCCGGTCCGCTCCAGCTTGGCGACCAGGCCCGAGCGTGTGTAGATGCGCACGTGGCCACCCTCCACGTGGTGGTACTCCGCGGACAGCGCCCAGCACACCAGTTCGGGAAACCATCGAGGCACCGTGACCGCCAGGGTGCCCCCAGGTCGCAGCACCCGAGCGAGCTCGGCGATGGCCGAGTCGTCGTCGGGGAGGTGCTCGAGGACCTCAGCAGCCACCACGCGGTCGAACTCGCCGTCGGCAAACGGCAGGTGCAGTGCGTCTCCCTGCTTGACGTCGGCCTCTGCCCCGTCTGGGACCTCGCCGGCCGCACGCATCGCGGCGAACATGTCGGAGACGGAGGCGAGCTCGTCAGCGTCCTGGTCGAGGGCGACGACGTCGCAGCCACGGCGGTAGAGGTCGAACGCGTGGCGCCCGCCACCGCAGCCCATGTCCAGCACGCGGTCTCCCTGACGAACCCGCAGCCGGTCGAAGTCGACGGTCAACATGCTTGGCGGGGCTTCCCGGTAGCCACGGCCCGACGGTAGGCATCGGCGGTGCTCTCGGCGACGGCTCGCCAGCTGTACCGCTCGAGTGCCCGTGCACGACCGGCCAGGCCCATGCGGCGGCGGCGGTCGGGATCGTCGAGCAGGGCGGCAAGGGCCTGGGCCAGCTCACCCGCCTCACCAGGTGTCACCAGATCGGCGCAGAGGCCGTCCTCACCGACGACCTCCGGCATGGCACCGGCGCGGCTCACCACCAGGGAGGTGCCACAGGCCATGGCCTCGACCGTCGGCAGGGAGAAGCCCTCGTAGAGGGACGGCACGCACGCGATCTCCGCGGAGCCGACGACCTCGGCGAGCTCGGTGTCGCTCAGTCCACTGACGAAGCGCACGGAGTCCCGGATTGAGAGGCGGTCGATGAGCTGCTCGGTGCGGCCGCCGGGCTCGGGCCTGGTGACCAGCAGGAGCTCCACAGCCCGCTCGGTACGGAGCTTGGCGAACGCCTCCAGCAGGGTGGCGACACCCTTCAACGGTGTGTCCGCACTGGCCATGGCAACGATCCGCCCGGGAACCCGTGGGTCCTCGTTGTGCCGGAACACCTCCGGTTCGACACCGAGCGGGATCACCTCGATCCGGGCAGGATCGACGCCGAAGTCGTCGGCGATGTCGCGGGCCGAGGACTGCGAGACGGTGAGGATGTGCGGCATCCGGCGGGCGACTCGCCGCTGCATCGACACGAAGCCGTACCAGCGGAGCTTCGTGAGCCTTGCCCAGCCCTCGGCAGCGGCGAGGTCGACCCGACGGTCACGGGTGATCGGGTGATGGACGGTGGTAACCATCGGCGTACCACCGCGGATGATGTCGAGCATGCCGTAGCCCAGCGTCTGGTTGTCGTGCACGACATCGAAATCGCCTGGCCGTCGCCGAAGCTCCCGCGCCGCCCGCAGGCTGAACGTCAGTGGCTCGGGGAACCCAGCCGTGCTGGTGGTGGCGAACTCGAGCACGTCGATGGCATCGCGGAACTCGTCGAGCCGCGGCGTCCGGAAGGGGTCTGGCTCCCGGTACAGGTCGAGGCTGGGCAGCTTGGTCAGGACGACACCGGGGTCGAGCTCGGGGTACGGCTGCCCCGAGAAGACCTCGACCTGGTGGCCAAGGGCCACGAGCTCACGGCTCAGGTGCCGCACGTAAACACCCTGCCCGCCACAGTGCGCCTTGCTGCGGTAGGACAGCAGCGCGATGCGCACCCTGGAACTCCCATGCAGCGAGACGACGGACCGATTCGAGCCCCATCATGCCCGTTCGTCTCATGGTCTGCGACGGGAAGCCCACCGGTAGGCCGGGTGCCGACTGCGCGCCGCCCGCCGCTGCGTCAGCATCAGCGGGTCGCGCGCAGAGCATGAAGGAGGTGCGCGAGGCTCGGGAGCCCGCGATCGAAGCGGCGGAAGACCCACCAGAAGGGAATCGTGCACACAGCCGGGAGCAGGAGGAACAACGGCCGCTCGAGCCACCACAGCAGCGTCGATGCTGCGGGTACGTCGAGCCGGGCAGCTCGCAACAGCCCCCAGGCGAGGGCGAAGCCCCAGGTGTGCCACAAGAAGATGGTCATCGAGTTGGCGGTCAGCCAGTCCACAACGCTTCGCACCCCCGGCCGCTGCAGCAGCTTGGTGCCGGGCGGCCTCAGAAGCAGCACGACACCGACCTGGAACAGGGCGAGAGCCGCAATGCAGGCAGTCGGAGGACCCATGTTCGAGATCGCCTCCTGAGGAACCCCGACCATGGATCTCGGGTAGACCCCGAAGTTGGTGAGCAGCGCCAGCGCCGTGAATCCACCGAGCGCCAGGGCGGCCTGGCTGCGGCCGTTGAGGCGGATGAGCGTCCGGTAGTCATACCCCAGCTGGTGCACGAAGACCCAGATGAGTACGAAGTTCGTCCACGCGACCCACCCGACGTCGAAGCGGAACCGCAACAGGTCGACGGCACCCACCAGGCCCACCAGCGCCACGAGGTCGGCGGGGGAGGTGCGCTCGTGCAGCCATGAGGTGAGTGGTGTGAGTGCGACCAGAACCACGTAGACGCAGAGGAACCACAACGGGCCCAGCAGGGCAATCACGCCTGTGCCGACCCACACTGCTTCTGGGTTCGCGGCCCGCACCGCCAGGTACAGCATGAGTCCGACGCCCATGGCCAGGGCCGCGGGGCCGAGCAGACGACGAAGGCGGCGCCGCAGAAAGGTGCCGTAACCGAGCCCTGCAGCACGGGCGGAGCTCCAGGTGAGGCCGTTGACGAAGCCGCCGACGAAGAAGAACACCGGCATGACCTGGAGGAACCAGGTGAGGAACCACAGCCCGTGCGTGGTACCGATCGGGTTGCTCATGTGAGGCCCTGAGGGGGACCAGGCGACGATGCTGAAGACCCAGTGCCACAGCACGACGACGAAGAGACTGGTGGCACGGAGGGCGTCGACGTAGTGGTCTCGCTCGATGTCCATCGGGGGAGACGCGGCATGCGGATGCCGTCGGGCTGTCGATCTCGGTGTGCTCACTGCCCACACACCTCACGCTCGAGATGGGCGGTGCTCTTTCTCACCTTCAGGTCTCTGTCTACTCGGACCCAAGGGCTCTGGACAGGGCCGTAGGTCTCCCTCTGCACTCGAGCCGTCTGCGCTCCCGTGAGGGTGGTCGCAACGGGGGGGAGTGCGCAAGGAGTGCAGGATCAGACGGCGTACGGCTGTCCCTTCGCCGGGTCAGGTGTCGCGGTCCCGTTCCCCCATGGCGCTCCGCAGCTGGGCGGCGACCTCCGGCTCGCTCTCCTGCATCGCGCGGAAGGATGTGCCGAACAGGGCCCACACCACGACCGGCGTGACGGCCGTGACCGTCGCGTTGCGCCGGCCCTCACCACCCAGGATGGCCATCTCGCCGAAGTGGTCGCCCGCCTCGAGGTACCCCAGCTGCCTGTCGTCCTGGGTCACTGCGGCCCGGCCCTCCGCCAGGACGAAGAAGGTGTGCCCGGACTCACCCTGCTCCACGATTGGCTGGCCGGGGCCGTACTGGTCGACCTCGAAGCGGCTCGCGAGCGCGGCTCGCATCTGTGACGACAGCGGGGCCAGGAGAGGGATCGACTCGAGATCTTCAGCAGTGAGCACCGGCCCAGCATGCCCTCTGCCGCGACGTTCGGGAACCCCGGCTGACCGTCCCAACGGGCAGCCGCGGCTGATGTCGGACAATGGCGGCATGGACGACGCCCAGGCACGTTCAGTCACCCCAGCCGCCCGGCCGCGCCCCGTCGACGTGACCACGGACGACGCGCTCGGGACCGATGACATGACCGGTCTGCTCGAACGGCTCGCCAGGGGCGAGGTCTCACCCGACGAGCTGCGCGAGGCTGCGCTCGGGCGAGCCAGAGTGGCGAACGTCTTCTTGAACGCCGTCACCGCATGGGCCGATGAGCCGGTGGTCACCGAGGTGAGCGTCGCGTCCGATGCTCCGCTTGCCGGCATCCCCACCTTCGTGAAGGACAACGAGGACCTCACCGGCTTCCCCACGACCGAGGCGTCCTGGGCCGTGCCACACCGACCTGCTGCCGCGTGCTCGCCGTGGGTCGCGCAGTACGTCGCACTCGGCGTAGCGCCGGTGGGCAAGACGACCCTTTCGGAGTTCGGACTGACGGCGTCGACGGAGACCCGACGGTTCGGCGCGACTCGTAACCCGTGGCACACCGGGCGTTCGGCAGGGGGATCCAGTGGGGGGTCGGCTGCGCTCGTGGCCGCTGGCGTGGTGCCCATCGCGCACGCCAACGACGGCGGGGGCTCGATCCGTATTCCTGCATCCTGTTGCGGACTCGTCGGCCTCAAGCCCAGTCGTGGCCGGCTGATCGACCTCCCCGAGCTGGGGCGCTCCCCCGTCAACCTGTCGACGCAAGGCGTGCTGACCCGCTCGGTGCGTGACACCGCGCGCTACTTCGCGGAGGCGGAGCGGGCCTACCGCAACGCTGTGCTTCCGCCGATCGGCCACATCCAGCAGGGTGGGGGACCGCGGCTGCGGATCGGAGTCGTCGAGTCGTCGATCCGAGGGCTTCCCGTGGCCCACGAGGTCCGCGAAGCCGTACGGGAGGCCGGACGCCTGTGCCAAGAGCTTGGTCACGAGGTCGAGGAGACCGGACCCGTGGTTGGCGAGGAGTTCGGACCCGACTTCCTGCGCTACTGGTCCTTCGTCGCGTTCCTGCTGACCCGCGCCGGCAAGCGCTGGTACGGCCGGGAGTTCGACGCCCGGCGGGCCGAGCAGGTCACCCGGGGGTTGGCGGGGCTCTTCGTCCAGTCACCGGAACGCTTCCCTGGCTCGCTCCGACGGCTTCGTCGCCTCGCCCGGGAGCACGAGTCGGTCTTCGAGCGCTTCGATGTGGTTCTGAGCCCGGTGCTGGGGCACGAGCCGCCGCCGATCGGTCACCTCGGCCCGGACGTCGACTTCAGGACGCACCTCGTCCGGCTGCTGCGCTACACGTCCTTCACCCCGGTGCAGAACGTGTCCGGCTCCCCGGCGCTCTCGCTGCCGCTCGGGCTCAGCAGCACGGGGTTACCGATCGGAGTCCAGCTGTCCGCGCCCTACGGATGTGAAGCGCGTCTGCTGACCCTCGCGTACGAGCTAGAGGAAGCGGCACCCTGGGCCACTCGTCCGAGTGTCCCGGTAACGACGCGGTACTGAGCCGGCGGTCGACAGCCGCTCGTTGCCCAGTGCTTCACCCGGCCTTAACCGACCCCGCAGTTGGCTGACGACGTCACATCGTCCGACGCACGCAACGTCTCCCAGGAGTAGTCATGCTTCGTCGCTCTGCCTTCCTGACCGCCGCCACCACGACCGCCCTGGTCGGCACCCTCGTGGCCGGAGCTGCCACCTCGGCCGCCCAGGCGGCGACCAACACGCCTGCGGCCGGTGTCTTTGCCACACCGTCGGCGGTTGCCGTCGGCTCCTCCTCGGTCATCTCCGTCACCGCGACCAACAACGGGTCGCGGGGTCTCGGGCAGGTCGCGCTCGGCGTCGTCTCCCCGCTCGGCTGGTCCAACGTGGTGGCTCCGCGCAATGCCTCATGCCGTGCCGCGACCGGGGGCCTGCTTTACTGCCTGGTGAACAGCCTGGGTGCGGGCAAGACCGCGACGCTGAAGTTCACGGTCACGCCGCAGGCAGCAGGCAGCTACGTGTTCAACTCCTACGCCCGCAACATCAAGACCATGAACGAGACCTACGCGACCTCGACCCTGACCGCCGGCTGACGTCTGGGACTGACGTCTCTCCGCCGTGTCGCACGGAACTGTAGGTGCATGCATGATCCACTAGGTGCCTGAGCACCGGGGAGGGTCATGTCATCGCAGCGTCGGCGAAGCGTCTTCGCCGACGACAGCCGCTACCTGGACCGGTTCGGGCTCTTGCTCGCCGTGGTCGTCGTGGCCATCGTCTTCCTCTCGGTGGTCGACCTGCGAGAGCCCTGGGGTGATCGTGGCGCCGAGCTCTTCTGGCTGATGACGGTGCTGATGGTCGGCGCAGCGCTCCTGCTGGCTCTTCGGGCGGCTGGCCTGGCCAGATCCTGGCGGCGGGTCGCCGACGTGTTCGTGGGCGTCAGCCTCGCGATCTCAGCGGTTCTCGTCGTCCTCCAGCTCGCGTTCGACCTCAACCTTGGCAACAACGACTCACCGAGCGCGTCCATCCTCATGGTGGTGCTGTCGATCGGCGCCCCGTTGGTGGTCATCCGGCGCGTCCTCCAGCACCGGTCCGTGACGCAGGCGACGCTCCTCGGTGCCGTCTCGGCCTACCTGCTGATCCCGGTGGCCTTCTACTACGCGTTCCTCGCTCTCGAGGCGATCCAGGGACAGCCGTTCTTTGGTCAGCCCGAGCCGACGACGTCCTACATGTACTTCAGCCTGTCCTCCGTCTCGACGGTGGGTTACGGCGACCTGACGCCGGCCAGCTCGTGGGGCCGCCTGCTGTCGAGCAGCGAGGCGATCGTCGGGCAGGTGTATCTCGTCACCTTCGTGGCGATGCTCGTCGGGCTGTACGCGTCGCAGCGACTGGCCTCGAAGGAGTCGACGTAGACGATGTACCGGTGGGGACCATCGGAATGATGCACGACGACGAGGTCGAGTCCATTGAGATCTCGGAAGTCGGCTGGTGACCCGGCAGCTCTACGCGGTCAGCCCCGCGGACACGCGGTCGAAGAACGCGACGTGCTCGACCCAGTTCGCGGTGTCGTCGGCGTCCGGGAGCGAGGAGAGCTTGGCGACAACCACGTCGGTGTCCGGGTTCATCCAGACGTACTGACCGAAGATGCCGACCCCGTAGAAGCACCCGTGCTCGTCGCCGGTGATCCAGAACTGGTCGCGGTAGCTGCCGTGCGGGTGCGCGTCCTTCATGCTGTCGACGGCGGCGGCCGGGTCGCCTCCCCTGCGGATGTCGGCGACCCACTCCGAAGGGATCACTGGTGTGTCGCCCGGGCCGATCCCACCGCTCAGAACGACCCGGCCGAACCGGGCCAGGTCGCGCAGCGTGACGCACATTCCGCCGTTCGCCATGGGGAAGCCGGTCGCGTCGACCGTGACGTAGGCATCGTGCTCGGCACCGATCCGCGACCAGAGGTCTGAGCTCCAGACGTCGACGAAGGGGCGCTGTGCCACCCGCTCGACGAGCCAGGCCAGGACATCGGTGTTGGCTGAGCAGTACTGAAAGACCCTTCCGTGATCACCGGACTGGCGAAGCCCGGCCAGGAACGTGTAGGTGTCGTCGGGATCTCGGTCGAGCGGGGTTCGCCACCCACCAGCCCGTTCGTGCGCCTGGACCTCCGACCGAGGGTCCTCGTAGGTCTCGTCGTACTGGACCGCGACGGTCATGTCGAGTGTCTGCTGCACTGTGGCGTCGCCGTAGGCGGACCCGCTGAGCTCGGGAAGGTAGTGGCCGACCGTCTGGTCCACGTCGAGTGCGCCGGTTGCGACGTACTGCCCGACGACGGCGCTGCACATCGACTTGGACACCGACTGCAGAAGGTGGCGCGTGGAGGGGGTCAACCCGTTGAGGTAGCGCTCCAGCACGACCTCATGACCCCTCATCACGATCAAGCCGTCGGTGAAAGACCGCTCGAGGAAGTCGTCGAGCCCGGGCACGACCAGCGGCCCACCGTCGGAGAGCTCGAGCACCGGCCCCGCACCTCGGGAGACCGCCGCCGTGGCAACGAGCTCGTCCACGTGCTGGAAGGCCCACCGATTACCCGGCCCCTCCTGCCAGTTGTCCAACGTGACACCTGTCGGTCGCGCCATCGACATCCTCGATCCTGGTCGGTCGCCCCACTCATCGAGCGGGGCGACCGCCCGGTCAGCCCTGGGGCTGGGGCGTCCAACGCAGGTACGGAGTGACCTGCTCGATCTCACCGAACCGAGCCTTCGCGTCCTCGGTCGACATGGCGGTGGCGACGATCACGCGCTGCCCGGGCTCCCAGTCTGCCGGCGTCGACACCGGCTGGGCGTCGGTGAGCTGCAGAGCGTCGATGACGCGCAGGATCTCGTCGAAGTTGCGACCGACCGACTTCGGGTAGGTGAGGGTGAGCCGCACCTTGTCGTTCGGGTCGATGATGAACACCGACCGCACGGTCGACGTATCACCCTCGCCCGGGTGGATCATGTCGTAGAGCTCGGAGACCTTACGGTCGGGGTCGGCGATGATCGGGAAGTTCAGCGTGTTGCCACTCACTGTCTGGATGTCCGGTGCCCACCCACGGTGGTCGGCGAGGGAGTCGACCGAGACGGCGATCGCCTTGACGCCGCGCTTGTCGAACTCGTCCTTCAGCCCGGAGGTGCGTCCCAGCTCAGTGGTGCACACAGGGGTGAAGTCGGCGGGGTGGCTGAACAGGACCGCCCAGCTGCCGGCCTTCCAGTCGTGGAAGTCGATCGTTCCCTCGGTGGTCTCGGCGTTGAAGTCCGGGGCTAGATCGCCCAGTCGAATACCCATCGTTGTCGCTCCTCCTGTTGCTGCCGGGGTGTTACTCGGCCTGGTCCCAGGATAGTTGCCGACCACCTCAGAGGCCCAGGCGGACCTCAGCCCGTCGAAGCGGACACCGCCATGGTCATCGGGTTCCCGAAGGTGCCATCCTGTCCGGACACCACCGAGCCGAGGAGCGAGCGATGGGTTCCGTCACCCCCTTCATCTGGTTCGAGTCCGGGGCGGAGCAGGCCGTCAGCTTCTACGTCGACCTGTTCGAGGACGCGCAGGTCCGGTCGGTGTCGCGCTACGCCCCCCACGCTCCGGGAGAGGAAGGCGCGGTGATGACGGTGGACTTCGAGCTGCGCGGACAGCCGTTCGTCGCCCTCAACGGTGGGCCGCACTACGCGCTCACGCCTGCCGTCTCGTTCGTGGTCTCGTGCCGGACACAGGACGAGATCGACCGGTTCTGGTCGGCGTTCGAAGCCGGCGGCACGCCGATGCAGTGCGGATGGGTCACCGACCGCTTCGGGGTCACGTGGCAAGTCGTCCCCACCCAGCTGTCGGACTGGATCGGTGGCGCGGACGAGGAGGGCCGCGGACGGGCCGTCCAGGCCATGCTCGCCATGGGCAAGTTCGACATCGCTGCCATGCGGAGTGCCTACGAAGGTGACATCGCGGCGGTCGCCGATCGCCGCTAGGGTGATCTGACGACTCGTCTTCCGAGGTGCCTCACGGTTCCGGGCGGTCGTGCAAGGTCACCCCGGATGCTGCCTAGGTGAGGTGAGACATGCCCAGTGATGCCGAGCTGGTCGAGCTCGAGGCGCGGCGCAAGGAGCTGCGCGAGAAGTACGTGATGCCGCCGGCTGAGCGCACGTCGCCCGGGCGCGGCATCCACCACGCGGCCCTCATCTGCTCCGACGTCGAACAGACGATCCAGTTCTACCAAGGCCTGCTCGGGTTCCCACTGGTCGAGCTGACCGAGAACCGTGACTACCCGGGTTCGTCGCACTTCTTCTTCGACCTTGGGAACAAGACCCTCCTCGGCTTCTTCGACTTCCCCGGCTTGGGCCTCGGTCCGGCGGTCGAGTCCATCGGCTCGGTCCAGCACATCGCCATCTCGGCCTCGCGGGACCGCTGGGAGGAGATGCAGGCCCGGCTGGAGGCGGCGGGCGTGCCCTACGCCGGCCCCGACCTGGGCATCCCGGAGTCGATGTACTTCAAGGACCCCGACGGGATCCAGATCGAGCTGCTCAGCGACCCCCTGATGTTCTTCGCCGGCCGCCAGCTCGACGAGTAGGACACCCAGTGCTGCTCGGTGTCGGACTGCCCGTCTCGGGCCCGTGGGCCACGGCGGACAACCTGCGCGACGTCGCCGTTCGCGCCGAGGAGCTCGGCTTCGCCTCGGCGTGGGGGTTCCAGCGACTGCTGCACCCCGTGGACGAGGAGTGGGGCTTCGCGTACCACTCAGTCCTGGACCCGGTCACGGCACTGGCCTTCGCGGCCGCGAGCACGTCGCGCATCCGGCTGGGAATCGCCGTGGTGAACATGCCCTTCTACCCACCGCTCGTGCTGTCGAAGGCACTGACGACCCTGGACCTGCTGTCGAACGGTCGCCTCGACGTGGGGCTCGGGCTCGGCTGGGCCAGCCAGGAGTTCGCAGCCGTCGGCGCGGAGTCCGCGGGGCGCGGAAGGCGGGGTGAGGAGTTCATCGCCTATCTCAAGGCCACGTGGACCGAGGCGGAGCCGGAGTTCCACGGGGAGTTCTACGAGCTGCCGCGATGCCGGGTGGAGCCCAAGCCGGTTCAGCAGCCGCATCCTCCGATCCTCATGGGAGGGGGCGCCGAGGTGGCTCTGCGCCGGATCGGCCGGGTCGCCGACGGCTGGATCAGCAGCAGCCGCACCGACCTGACGACGATCGGCTCGTCGATCGACGTCGTGCGGTCCGCGGCGGTGGAGGCGGGTCGCGACCCGGAGCGGCTGCGCTTCGTGGTGCGCGGGGTCGTCGGGCTGACCGACGAGGTGCTTGAGGAGCGTCAGCCCCTGCAGGGAACGCCCGACCAGATCCGGGCAGATCTCGCCGATCTCGAGCGACACGGGGTCACCGAGGTCTTCCTCGACCTGAACTGGGACCCGAACACCGTGGCCGACGACATCGACCCGGTGACGTCGATGGGCAACGCTGAGCGGATGCTCAGCGCGCTGGCCCCTCACTGACCGGCCGGTAGTCGGTCGCCTGTTCGACGTCGTCGTAGAGCTGGAGCCCGATCGGCCGACGCATCTCCTCGGCAAGGTGTCCGAGCAGGCCGGCGGTGCGGGCCAGGAGGGCGAACCCGCGCAGGATCTCGACCGGGAAGCCCAGGTCGCACAGGACGGCCCCGCAGGCGCCTGCGCCGTTGAGCGGGAGGGTGCGGCCCAGGAGCTCAGGATGGACCCGCCCGATGGCCGCGAACAGCTGGAGGTGCGGTCCGAACAGCTGCTCCTCGGTGGCGATCCGGAAGAGCACCGGTGTTCGGGGGTCACCGTCCTTGTGGACGGTGTGGCCGAGTCCGGGCACGTACTGGCCGGCCTGACGCTGCGCCCGGACCGCATCACGGGCCAGTGCGTCCCAGCCCGGCTCGTCTGCGGGCAGCGCGTCACCCGTCGCCACCTGCCGGGCCAACGCGTCGGACAGGAACCGCCCGGCGTCCTCGGTCACGCCGAGGAACCTCGATCCGCCGCCGAGCAGCCCGGCGGCCAGCGCCCCCTGCACCGACTCCGGCGCCCCGGTGAGGGTGAGCCGGGCCGCGATCACCGTCGGGGTGAACCCGTGGTCGGCCAGGGCGACGAGCACTGACTCGAAGACCCGTAGCTCGGAGGGCGTCGGACGGCGCATGGCCACCAGCCAGAAGGCCAGCTCGGCGAAGCCGACCTGCCCCAACAGGTCCTGCGCCAGGTCCTGGCCCAGCAGCGAGATGGATGTCGCGTCGGAATGGCCGATCGAGGTCGGGTACCCGGTCATGGTGAGTCCTCGGGGTCAGGGGTGGGGGCGGCCTGGAGGTCGTACTCGTCGGGCTGGTGCCCGACCGGCAGCCGGTGCTTGGCGACTCGGGCGGTTGGTGTGCGGGGGAGAGCGCCGACAGCCTGCCAGAAGCGCGGGACCTTGAAGGCGGACAGGCGGGCCGCGGTCCACCCGGCCAGCGCCTCGAAGTCGATGGTGTGACCCGGGCGCGGGACGACGAACGCCTTCACGTCGTCCTCGGTCAGCTCAGAGGGCACGGCCACCACAGCGACCTCCAGCACGTCGGGATGGGTCGAGATCGCCTCCTCCACCTCGACGGGTGAGAGGTTCTGCCCGCGCCGGCGCAGCACCTCCTTCTTGCGAGCGACGAAGGTGCAGGTGGCGTCGGCGTTGACCGTGACGAGGTCGCCGGTGTGCAACCAGCCGTCGACCAGAACCGCTGCCGTCTCCTCCGGCATCTGCCAGTAGCCGGTGGTCACGGTGGGGTTGCGTAGCAGCAGCTCCCCGGTCCGTCCGACCTCGACGTCGTGGTCGGCGTCGTCGACGACCCGCGCGTCGTTGACATGACCGAGGCGCGGATGCTGGCGCGGTGAGCCAAGCGTCCCGAACGGGCGCTGGCCGTGCCTCCAGATGAGTCCGTAGGGAGACTCGGACAGGGCGTAGCCGCACACGACCTCAAGGCCGAACCGTCGTTCGAACTGCTCCTGCCACTCCCGCGTCGGGGAGGGTCCGGTGTAGCAGAGCCGCAGGTCGGTATCGGCGTCGTCGGGTCGGACCGGCTGCCGCATGAGGATCTGCAGCATCGCCCCGATCGCGTTGAACTCGGTGGCGCCGTGCCGCCGGGCGGCGTCGATGAAGCCGGTGCCCGAGAAGCGCGGCAGGAGCACGAGTCCGGCTCCGCACGCCAGCGAGCCGAGGACGGAGTAGGCCGGGGCGTTGATGTGGAACAGGGGGAGCGAGGTCATCAGCCGGTCGGCGGAGGTGAGACCCAGCCAGTACGGAAAGCCCTCGCCCGCCATTGCGTACGCGCGGTGTGTCTGCATGACCAGCTTGGACCGCCCGGTGGTCCCGGAGGTCGGGATGAGCACGGCGAGGTCGTCGGCCGAGACGCTCATCGGCAGGGAAGGGGCGGGCGGTCGGCCCAGGTGCCAGGCCCCCGCGAGCTCCTGGACGTCGAGCACCCCGAGTGCCGGTGGAGCACCCGTCGCCGCAGTGTCCACGACCGGGCGGGCTTCGTCGTCCGTGACCAGTGCGCGGGGCTGCACCTGACCGATCAGTCCACCCAGCTCCAGGGGTGACGCCGATGGGTCGGTGGGAACGGTGACGGCGCCGAGCGTCGCGAGCGCAAGCCAGCACAGGAGGTAGGGCGGTGTCGTGCGCGCGGTGAGTACGACCAGGTCGCCGCGCCGCACCCCGACGGCGGTGAGCCGCTCGGTGAGTGAAGCCACGTGGGCAACGGCATCCGAGAAGGTCAGCGTGCCTTCGTCGGTACGCACCCAGACCCCGTCCGGGTCGCGCTCGGCGGCCACGGCGAGCAGCCCAGGAATCGTGTCGGTGGAGTGCACGACCGAACTGTAGAGGGGTTGGCTGTCCGCCGGTCGCTGGCTAGGGTTCGGTGAGCTCGTCCCCCAGGAGGGAGCGATCAGTGGCCAGCGGCAACGGAACGAAGGACGACCCCTGGGTGCTCACGACCCCGCCCGGGTCCTCGGAGTACCACATGTACCGAGACGACGACGCGGACCCCCCGAGCCTGGTCTGCCAGGTCGGGTCCACCACCTTGAAGTACGACCTGCGGGTGATCGACGACCTGCACGCCTGGTTGGCCCAGCAGGGGGACTGGGTCCCGCTCGGTGCCGCGGACGAGCAGAAGGCGGCGGCCGAGGGGACCGTGGAGGCCTGGGCGCGCTCGGCCGACAACCCGCTCGGAGGTTGGTACGGCCTGCGCAAGGGCTACCGAGGGCGGGTGGGTATGTACCTGCCGCCGCTTCTGGAGGCCATGGGCCTGGCTGAGGTCACACACAACGCGCGCAACAACCAGATGCGGGCACTCTGAACGCACCCCCCCAGCGGCCTGACACCAGGCGCTAGTCCTCCGGGAAGCGGATCGGGTCGCCCTCGTGCGGTGCGACGTCGCTGGGCTGCAGCCGGGTGGTCAACGGGCGCAACGACTCGCCGACGCCGAGCGCGTCGGCTCGGCGCTGCGCGATCTCGTACGCGCTGCGTGCCGCTCCGGCCGCCGCCAGGTAGTTCCAGCGGTGGAACGCCACGGTTGCCTTGCGCAGCTGTGCCCTTGCGGCGGCGACCGCTGGGGCCTGACCACGTGCCGCCCGGGGAGCGGACTCGATCGCCCCGAGCAGGGCCTTGGTCCAGTTCGCGTACCCGGCGAACTGGTAGCGCGCCATGTTGTCTCGGTCGAACTGGCCGAAGCCGTTGCTCACGGCGATGTACTGCATGATCGTGTCGCTCTCGTCTCCCGACCAGGCGAAGTACTTGTCCCCCACGGAGTCGTAGTCGAGACCGGTCTCGGCGTCATAGCCGTCGTGCGGGTGCGACAGTCCGAGGTGGTGTCCGATCTCGTGGGTGATCGTGGTCGTGAACCCGTAGCCGTAGCTGAGCGTGTCGGGGTCGTCGAAGGCGAAGACGAAGCTCTGGGTGCCGTCGACCCAGTTGTCGTCGGCGAACCCGAGCAGGCCCGCCTGGTCGCCCATCCGCTCCGGCGTGGTGAAGAAGGCGAACGTCCCTGCTTCGTAGTTCTTGGGCACGTCCTTGTAGTACTGGCCCGACGTCGCGTCGAAGTGGCAGTACGGCTGGGCGAACGTGTCGCCGTACTCCTCCCAGCACTCGCCGTCACCGGGATTGAGCCCGGCGAAGATCCGGAACGTCTTCTTTGCCCCTGCGTCGATCGGGTCGACGTCCTTGAGCCCAGTCGACAGGTCGATGTACGGCTCGAGCTGTGACCACTCACCGAGTGAGTTCTGCGGGTCGATCCAGTTCGTCCCCGAGTCGGTCGGGTTGTCCTCGAACATCGTGATCGGGACGTGGAGCCTGCCCCCTGGTGCCGGGGCGGTGACCATCGGGTCGTACAGCGGGGACGTCGTGAACAGCAGGTTGATCGCGACGTAGCGAACGACCTGGCCGAGGTCGGACCCGAGCCGGTACTTGCTGCGGTACCCCTGCTTGGCGTACTCCCAGATCGGCGGCATGCGGTAGTCGGCCGAACCGTCGCCGTCGACGTCAGCGTCATCGACGTTCCAGTTCCCGCTCCAGGCTTCTGGCCCCGCCGACAGGTCGTAGAACCACGTGCGGCCGTGTGTGCCGCCCCAGGCGATCATCGCCCGGGAGTTGAAGTCGGCACCGAAGTTGACCCCGGTGTCCGGGTCCGGCTCGTCGGTCTTGCGGTACACGTGGAAGGCGAAGTCGTCGCGCCCGTACCAGTTCACGAGGAAGACGGTGTAGGAGCGCTTGCCGACCCCCAGCTGCGCCTGGCTGCGCCGGGTCAGCCACTGCTCGGTGCTCGGCCCGTCGATGGTGAGAACGGGCCCGGTGACGTCGAGCACGTTGTTGACCTGGTCGTTGTACTGCTGCTGATAGGTGGTCGGGTCGGTGGGAACCCCCGTGCGGGCGAGGTGGCCGAAGAACCGGTTCTCGAACCGGACCGAGGTGTCGATCACGTTGTAGTCGTAAGTGAACTCCAGACCCATGTCGCGACCGGACAGCCCGTAGAACTGTGGGTAGCGCACGACAGGCTTCGACCCCTCGGGAAGGGCGCTGACGATCTCGTCGCCGACTTCCTGCTGGTCGTACCCGACGAGCACCACGTTGACCGGGACCTTCTGGCGGTAGGTCTTCGTCGTCGGGATGCCCTGCGGCTCACCCTTGGCCGCGGCTGCACTCGCCGTCGCCGCGGCCGGAGCGGTCGCGGCGGCCGGCCCGGTCGGAAGGGTCATGCCCAAGGCTGCGGCTGCCAGAGCCAGTCCGGCGACGAAAGCCCGCTTCGTCCGGCCGTTGAGTGGGTTCGAGGTCACGGTGGGTCCCTTCGTGGATGGGACGAGACGGTAGCCGCACGCCGGTCGGTTGCGGGCTGGAATCACCGAAACGAGGTGAAGTCGATGCCCTGCCGATGCCCTGTCCATGCCCTGTCCATGCCCTGTCCAATGCGCCGCGCACGGCGCATCGACGACGAGCCCCTCGCGCAGAGTCACCGGGGGCCCACCGTATGTCAGAGTCGGACCATGGCTGCGCCTGTGGATCTCGGGTGGGCCACGGTGACCGTCTGGCTGGTGGTCAACCTGGTCAACGTCCTGCAGTCCATCGGCTTCGTCCTGCGGCCTTCGAGGGGGATGGACCCGAACCAAAGGATCGGTCTGCTGATCGCGGCGTTGGCGGTGCCTGCTGGGGCTGCCCTGATCGGTCTCGCTCGGCAGGGAAGCGCTCAGTGGGTCGGACCTGCGATCTTCATCACCTTCGTCCTCCTGATGCTGGTCGTGGACTACTGGCGGCCGATCGAGTTCCGCTCGCCGCCACGTCGGTCCGTCCTGGTGCCCTACCTCGTGCTCTTCTTCGGGAGCATCGTCGCGATGGGTGCTCCGATGTTCTGGCTCGACCGTGGCCTCTGGGCGGTCACGGTCGCCACCTCGCTGCTGCTTCTGACGTCGATGGTCTTCGCCCACCACCGGGACCGCCTGTGAGGTTCGGGAGGGCTTGGGTCACGAGCGGGTTGCGATGGTCCTGGGCATGGAATCCGTGTGGGATTCTGGTGGGGTGCAGCCCCCCTCCGGAACCAGCCTCCGTCCTCGCCGCCTTCGTCTCTCCCTGGCCTCGCTCGCGGTGCTCGCCGTGCTGGTTGGAGGCACCGCCCTGCCCGCGCAAGCGGCGGGCGCGAGCCACCCGAACGTCCGGTACCGGCTGCCAGCGGTGACCCAGGTCGCCGCTGACCCGTCGACCGTCCCGCCCGGGTGGACCTTCGTCGAAGGGCAGAGGACCGGCCGGCTGGAGTGGCGCAGCGACGTGCCGATCCCGATCGGTGACTCAGCGGTGGAGTTCTGGTGGGGTCAGGTCAGACTCGGTGTGGCCCGACCGCTGCCCGACGGGCGCACCTTCCGCCTGGACGTCCCCTCCCTGCCGAGTTCTGACCTCAGCCGACTGCGAGTCACCGGCGGGGTCGGAATCGGCAGCCCTCGGTCCACCGGCTCCGGCCCGGCAGCAGGCTCCTCCGCTGACGCAGCGGCAGTGGAGCGTCAGTTCCGATCCCTGCCCCGCGTGACCAGCGACCCGGGGGTCCCGGGGCGCTACACGATCACGTCGTCCTCCTACCGGCTCGCGCCCTTGGCGCTGGCCGAGTACCCCGAGCCGGTGGAGATGCTCGGTCGGGTCATCCGGCCCACAGACGCCCAGGGTCCCAGGCCGCTCGTGGTCTTCCTGCACGGCCGCCACAGCACCTGCTACAAGGGCAACCGGTCGTCGGGTGAATGGCCCTGCCGCACAGGCTGGAAACCCATTCCCAGCTACCTGGGCTACCTCGAGGCACAACGGCTGCTCGCCTCTCAGGGCTACGTGACGGTCTCGATCTCGGCCAACGGGATCAACGGTCAGGACTGGGAGTCGGTCGACGGCGGGGCGGAGGCACGCTCCCGCCTCGTCCGCCGTCACCTGGACCACTGGTCAGACTGGGCGTCGACCGGTGGCGCCCCGTTCGGCACCGATCTCGTCGGTGCGGTCGACCTGGACCGCGTCGTACTGGTCGGGCACTCGCGCGGTGGCGAGGGGGTCAACCGGGCAGCGATCGACTCGATGGGCAACCCGCGCTGGTCGATCGCCGGCCAGGTGCTCATCGGCCCCACGGCCTTCGGCCGGCAGTCCCTGCCCGGGCTCAACAGCGTCGTCCTCCTCCCGTTCTGCGACGGAGACGTCTCTGACCTGCAAGGGCAGCAGTACGTCGACCAGTCACGCGACGTCGTCGACGACACCGACCGGTCGCTGCGCAGCGCGGTCATGGTGATGGGGGCGAACCACAACTACTTCAACCGCGAGTGGACGCCCGGAGAGTCGAAGGCACCATCCTTCGACGACTGGGGAGCGAACAAGGACCCGCTCTGCGGCAAGTCGTCACCCCGACGGCTGTCCCCGGAGGAACAACGCAACGTCGGCTCCACCTACATCGCGGCCGCGGCCCACGTGTTCGCAGGGGGCAACCGATCGCAGCTCCCCTTGATCGACGGGAGCCCGTTGCGGGCGCCATCGGCGGACCCGGCCGTCGTCCAGGTCACCGCGCTGGGCGCGAACCGGTCTCCGGTCTACCGACCGGCGAAGGCGGACTCAACCTCGGCGGTCGGGGCGGTGACCAGCCGGGTGTGCCAGGGCTGGGGCAAGCGGGTGCCGATCTGTGCGCCGCGACAGGCATCCCCTCACCTCCTGCCCATGGACTGGCAGCAGACCGACCCGGCCCCAGTGGCGTGGGAGGCCTCCTGGAAGAAGGCATCCGGGCGAGCCCTGATGCGGCTGCCGCAACCGGTCGACCTGTCCGGTTCGGGGGCGCTGGAGCTGCGCGTGGCTCCGGAGAAGGGCACCAGGAGCACGCGGTTCGTCGTCCGGGTGGTCGATGGCTCTGGTGCCGGCTATGACGTCGGTACAGCCAGCGTGCGCGCCCTGCCCAGCACCAGGGCAGTGAGCCATCTGTGGGCCAAGACGGTCCGACTGCCTCTGACCGGCGCGACCGTCGACCTCTCCGACATCAGACGCATCGCCTTGGTTCCCGAGTCAGCGACCGGTCATCTGTACGTGCTCGACGTGCACGGACGAAGCCCCGGACTGGCCACCGTGCAGCCGCAGGTTCTGCCCCGGCTCGACGTCGTCGACGCCGAGGTGCTCGAAGGTGACAACGGTGACCACATCGTCAACCTCAAGGTGGACGTGCAGGGAGCGATCGCCGTGCCGCTGCGGTTCTGGATGGGAGTCAGCGATGCGTTCGGCGCCACGCCCACGACCAGCAAGATCGTCACCCTGTCGCCAGGTGACACGTCCCTGAACGTTCCGATCCACGTCGACGGTGACCAGCGTGACGACTACGACACGTCCTTCACGGTGATGCTCCGCGCGCTGCACGAGGCGGTCACCGGTCACTACGTCGGCACCTTGCGGGTCCGCGATGACGACCCAGCAGCCCGAGCCACGGTCACGTCCACGGCCACGGCCGTGGAGGGTCGGCCCCTGCGCTGGACGATCTCGTTGGACCGGCAGTCCGACATCTATGTGTCCTTCGACTTCGAGCTCGTGCCACCGGCCGCTGGCCTCACCGAGCTGTCGACCAACGATGTTCCCGTCCGTTGGCTGCAGCGATGCGGGCAGGTGCCGCGGACGCCCAAGCCGATGTCTCAAGCCAGGTTCTACTGCACGTCGGTGTCGTTCCCACCCGGGGTGACCGACGGCGCCCTGGTGATACCGACCGTACGGGACACCCGGGTCGAGGGCGACGAGTCGGTCGCCTGGACCCTGGTCTGGGGTGACCCAGAGATGCCCGACCCGCCGTGGCAGCTGGTCGGCACCGTGTCCGACGGGGCGTAGCCGGGCGCGAGGTTCGTTCGTGATCCCCGAGCAGGAGCACCCGCTGCCGTCCGGCTTGGTCGACCTGGTCGATGGCCGGCCGACCCGGACCGTCTGGTGCAACGAGCTGGGTGGTCTCACGTTCGAGGTCGGCGAGGGGTCGAGACGATGCTTCGTCAAGTGGGCCCCCGCCGGCTCGGCGCTCGATCTGGTGGCGGAGGAGCAGCGCCTGCTCTGGGCGGCCCCCCATGCTCGGGTGCCGACGGTGATCCGGTCCGGCTCCCAGGTGGACGGCTCGTGGCTGATGACGTCACCGATCGAGGGGCGAAGCGCCGTCGACCCGCACTGGGTCGCGCGCCCACAGCAGGCGGTGCGCGCCATCGGCGCGGGGCTCAGGCTGCTGCACGACCGGTTGCCCGTCGAGTCGTGCCCGTTCTCGTGGTCGGTGGCGGACCGGCTGGCCGGCGTGGGCGAGCCGGTCGAGCCGCGCGAGGCACCGCCGGTCGACCGACTGGTGGTCTGTCATGGCGACCCGTGCTCACCGAACACGATCCTGGCCGACGACGGTTCAGTCGCGGGCCATGTCGACTTCGACGCGCTTGGCGTGGGCGACCGGTGGGCTGACCTGGCCGTGGCGACCATGGCCACGCAGTGGAACTACGGTCCTGGCTGGGAGAGCACGCTTCTGGAGGCCTACGGGATCGGCGCGGACCCCGCTCGTACGGACTACTACCGCTGGCTGTGGAACCTTGGCGGATGACCGGACGGCGGAGGTCAGCTGACCGTGAGCCGCTCGGTCTCGTCGACGAACTCCGCGGCGACGTCCTTGAGCTTGGACTCGTACTGCTTGGCGTGGTGGGCGCAGAAGAGGAGCTCGCCACCGGACAGCAACCGGACCAGGACGTACGCCTGAGCGCCGCAGCGGTCGCAGCGGTCGGCGGCGGTCAGCGCGCTGCTCGGAGCAACGGCAGTCGTCACGGTGCCTCTCTTCCCGTCCTGTTGGCCCTGTGGCAGGGCGTCGGTCGGACTGTCTCACCGGTACAACATCCCACCACAGCGGAATCGTTCCCGCTGTGCCGCGTGGGCCCGGTTCGCCGTCGGCGTAGTCCACCTTGACCGCCGCCGAGGCGATGTGACGTACGACACGCCGAATTGTCACCCGGTCGCCGCAGGGACGTGACCCGGACGCCGCCTCGGGGGAGCGTGGGGCGAGGGTCGGCGAGCCGCGCCTGGAGAGGGTCGGTGGCCGCCGGTAACCTGGCGACAGCGACACCCGGGCAGGCCGGTGAGTCGTCTGCCCGTCCTGTGCCCCCGAGGAGAACTTCCGCGCGTGACCGCTTCGAAGCCGGCTCCGGCCACCAAGGGACCGACCCGCGCCCGCGCGACCGGGGGCTACACCGCGAAGAACCTGTCGGTCCTGGAGGGTCTCGAGGCCGTCCGCAAGCGCCCGGGCATGTACATCGGCTCCACCGACTCCCGAGGTCTCATGCACTGCCTGTGGGAGATCATCGACAACTCCGTCGACGAGGCACTCGCGGGTCATGCGTCCCGGATCGAGGTCGTCCTGCATGCCGACGGGTCGGTCGAGGTGCGAGACGACGGCCGGGGCATCCCCGTCGACGCCGAGCCGAAGACCGGACTCACCGGCGTAGAGGTTGTCATGACTCGCCTCCATGCCGGTGGGAAGTTCGGCGGCGGCTCCTACGGGGCCTCCGGAGGGCTGCACGGGGTGGGCGCCTCAGTCGTCAACGCCCTGAGCTCCCGGCTCGACGTGGAGGTCGACCGCGAAGGCGTGGTTCACGCCATGAGCTTTCGCCGCGGAGTCCCCGGGGACTTCGCCGGCGGTGAGCCGGACGCAGTCTTCGTCAAGCGGTCCGGCCTGCGGGCGCTGGGCAAGGTCGCGCGCAAGCGCACCGGCACCCGAGTGCGTTACTGGGCCGACCGGGAGATCTTCCTGCCCGACGCCTCCGTGTCGGTCGACGAGCTGCACACCCGGGCCCGGCAGACCGCGTTCCTGGTGCCCGGCCTCACCATCATCGTGCGAGACGAGCGGTCGTCCGAGCCCTCGGAGGAGCAGTTCAGGTTCGACGGCGGGATCAGCGAGTTCGTCGAGTTCCTGGCTCCCGACGAAGCGGTGAGCGGTGTGGTGCGGCTGCACGGGGTCGGGCACTTCCACGAGACCGTGCCCGTGCTCGACACCAAAGGGCACATGACCCCCAAGGAGGTCGAGCGCGAGCTCACCGTCGACCTCGCCCTGCGGTGGGGCACCGGGTACGACACGGTCGTTCGGTCGTTCGTCAACATCATCGCCACCCCGAAGGGCGGCACGCACGCGACCGGCTTCGAGCGAGGGCTGGTGCGCACCCTCAACGAGCAGCTGCGCGCCACCAAGCTGCTGAAGGTGGCCGACGACCCGATCGTCAAGGACGACGCCCTCGAGGGCCTCACGGCGGTGGTCACGGTGCGCCTGGCCGAGCCGCAGTTCGAGGGCCAGACCAAGGAGATCCTCGGTACGTCGGCCGCCACCCGGATCGTCAGCCACGTCGTCCACCGCGAGCTCACCAAGCTGCTGACCTCGACCAAGCGCGGCGAGAAGTCCCAGGCCCGCGCGATCCTGGAGAAGGTCGTCGGCGCAGCCCGCACCAGGATCGCAGCCCGCCAGCACAAGGAGCTCCAGCGACGCAAGAACGCGCTGGAGACGTCTTCGCTGCCGGCCAAGCTGGCCGACTGCCGCAGTGACGACGTCGAGCGCACCGAGCTGTTCATCGTCGAGGGTGACTCGGCGCTCGGCACGGCGAAGCTGGCCCGGTCGTCGGAGTTCCAAGCCCTGCTGCCGATCCGGGGCAAGATCCTGAACGTCCAGAAAGCCTCGGTGTCCGACATGCTGAAGAACAGCGAGTGCGCCTCGCTGATCCAGGTGATCGGAGCCGGGTCCGGGCGCACCTTCGACCCGGACTCGGTGCGCTACGGCAAGGTCATCATCATGACCGACGCCGATGTCGACGGCGCCCACATCCGCACGCTGCTGCTCACCCTGTTCCACCGCTACATGCGACCGCTGCTCGAGCAGCAGCGTGTCTACGCGGCGGTGCCTCCGCTGCACCGACTCGAGGTCGTGCACGGTGGCGGCAAGAAGAACGAGTACGTCTACGCCTACTCCGACGCCCAGATGAAGAAGCTGGTGGCCGACCTCACCCGCAAGGGCAAGCGGATCAAGGAGCCGGTCCAGCGGTACAAGGGCTTGGGGGAGATGGACGCCGAGCAGCTGCGAGAGACGACCATGGACCCTCGGCGCCGCACGCTTCGCCGGATCCAGATGTCCGACGCCGAGGCTGCGTCCGGGGTCTTCGACCTGCTCATGGGCAATGAGGTCGCTCCCCGGCGGGAGTTCATCATCGACGGGGCGCAGGGCCTGGACCGCTCCCGGATCGACGCCTGAACCGATACGGTCTCGTCCGTGTGCTGCGTATTCGCCCTGATGGCCCTGGTGGGCCCCCGTGTCGCGTTCCTGTTCGCCTGGATCTTCACCAACGAGGTCGACCAGTCGATCGACAGCTTCTGGGTCAAGCTGCTCGGGCTGGTCTTCCTGCCGTGGACCGCCCTGTTCTGGGCGATCGCCTACGCGCCGTTCGGCGGGGTGTCCGGGTTCGGGTGGTTCCTGGTCGGTCTGGGTGTCTGCCTGGACGTTGCGTCCTACGGCTCAGGGGCGTACAGCCGACGCAGCTGACGGTGTCGCCTCGCCGTCGAGCGGAACGGGGACGAGCCGACCCGTGCCGACATCGAAGATCGCTCCACCGACGGCGACGCTGTCGGGGATGAACGGGTAGGCGCGCACCTTGACCAGGTCGCGCTTGAGGGCCGCGACCTGGTCGGGATCGGTGTGGAAGTCCAGGCTGCGGGTGTCCACGGCGAACTGCTCGGTGATGATCGCGTGGATCTCCTGTTCGGTCGACTCCGCCATCCGGCAGTGGGTGTGCGGCATCACCAGGACCCGCTCGACCCCGAGCAGGTAGACGGCGAGCACGAGGGTCCGCAGCACGTCGTCGGTGACGCGTGCACCGGCGTTGCGGAGGATCTTCGCGTCGCCGGCACTCAGCCCGAGGATCCGGAAAGGGTCAATGCGGGAGTCCATGCAGGTGATCACGGCCAGCTCTCGTGCCGCCCGCGCGGGCATGCCACCGTCGGTGAACGTCGCGGCGAACTCCTCGTTGGCCCGGAGCAGGTCGTCGAAGGCTCCCTCAGCGATCATGACTGGAGAGCGGACTTCCACTTGATGCCGCAACCCAGGCTCGGGCGGTGTGGCTCGGGGACCCGCTGCCCTGCGGCCAGGCAGGTCAGGGCCGCCCGAAGCGCGGAGCCGTCGACGACCAGCCCGTTCCCAGGGGTCGACGCGTCGAAGGCCCCACGGTAGGCCAGAGTGCGGTCGGGCCCGTAGACGAAGAAGTCCGGCGTGCACACCGCGCTGAAGGCGCGGGCGACGTCCTGGCTCTCGTCGACGAGGTAGGGGAAGGTCCATCCAGCACGCTCGACCTGCTCCCTGAGGTGATCGAGGTCGTCGTCGGGGTACGTGAGCGGGTCGTTGCTGCAGATCGCGACGAAGGCGACGTCGGAGAACTCCTTGCTCAGCGCGGCCAGCGCCGTCTCGATGTGCTGGACGTAGGGGCAGTGGTTGCACGCGAAGACCACGACCAGCACGTCCCGATGGGCCAAGTCGCCCAGGCTGAGGCGGAGTCCGCTCAGGTCGGGCAGGGTGAAGTCGGGCGCCGGAGTTCCCAGCGGGACCAGCGCGGACTGCAGGGCCATGGGCTGCCTCCTCGACGGACGGTTTCGGTGCTCATCCTGCCCGGCTCACTGCACGAGCCGAGCCACGGGGGCCACGGCCGGCAGGGGCGACGCTCCGCACGACTCGGGTCGGTCCGGCGCGACGAACTCGTCACGCACGTGAACCCGGACGCCGTCGACTTCGAACTGGTGCGACCCGATGGTGACCACCGGCAGCGGGACAGGGACGCGGGCGCTGCGTCGACCCAGCACGAGCAGCTCGGCGGCCTGGGCGGGTGGAGGCAGCGCACTGCGTCCGCGACACGCCGTCGTGGTCATGGCGGCGGCCTGCGGCCCCCCGAACATCCACCCGTCGGGGAGTCGGAGCACGGTCGGGGCGAAGCGGTGCCCCCCGAGGTGGGAGGACTCCCAGACGTCGTGCCCGGCGGCGGCGAGCTCAGTGGCGGCAGCGCGGCCACGGCGCGCGCAGCACTGGTCACGACGTCCGTTCGTGCAGACGAGGACCACGGACCCGGTCACTGGGTCACCCACCGACGACTCACCACCGTCGAGCAGCGCCACGAGGTCGAGGTCGAGCACGGCGCGAGGGTCGTCGATGACGGCCCGCCACAGTCGAGGGGAGCGACTGGTACGGGCGACAAGCAGCGTGCGTGGGCGCGGCGGACCGAGGTCGACGTGCCGGCCGATGCTGCGGATGGTCACTGCGCGGACGGGCAGGTCGGTGCAGCGTTCGGTGAGGGCAGCGCCGACCGCCGGGTCCAGATGGCTGTCGACCAGCGCCTTGCGGCCCCACGGACCAGGTTGTTCCAGGGCGATCCAGACCTCCGACACCGACGCCGTACCGGCGAGCGGCTCGCCCACGTGTCGGGTGACCTCCGAACAGGTGGACATGGGTGCTCAGCGCACCCGACGCAGCTGGAGGAAGGGTCGAGGAACAACCGCGGTCGAGTAGCCGCCCCGAGCCGGACGGACCTCGAAGTGCAGGTGGCATCCGTCGGGCGCTCCGAGGTCGCCCGCTCGAGCGATCAGCGTGCCACGGCGGACCCGGTCGCCGGGCTGCACGTACACCCGCTGGACGTGACCGAACACGAAGTCGTGGCCTTGATGACGGATCCGGAACGCCTTGCCGCCGTAGGCGGAACCGAGCGACCCCTGCGAGTTCGGGCGGACCACTCGACCGCGGACGTCGGAGAAGATCCGGGTGCCGCAGCGCATCGCCAGGTCGATCCCGTGGTGGAAGCCCTGCGGGTATCGGCAGCGTGGGTCGGGGGAGTAGTAGGGGGCCCTCGTGCAGCCGAACGGGATCATGATCCGGTGGGCTCGGGCGAACCACGGCGAACGGTAGAACGAGGTGTCGTCGGTCCAGAAGCGACCGTCGGCCCGCTCCCGTGGGTCGCCCGTGGCGGCAGCGCTCCCGCCGACCCCAGCAGTGAGTGCCACGACGAGGCAGACCAGTGCGAGCTTCCAAGGGAGGCCCGCGGTCATGCCGGACCCGCCACCGAAGCGATGGGCTGAGTGCCGGCGGTCCCCGAGCCGTCGCGGCGTCCGACCGGCTCTGGCAGTGCCAGCGGTACCCCGGTCGCGGCGGCGGCACGGCCGGGGGCGGGGCCAACCCAGGCGAGCAGCAGGGTGTCTTCACCCTTGAGGAACCGGTGGCAGCGGACTCCACCAGTGCCGCGACCCTTACCCGGGTACTCGACGAACGGGGTGACCTTGACCGACCCGGCGTCGGTACCGGGAAGTGCCGCTGAGGACCCGCTCACCGTGACCACCTCGCTATCGACCGACGGGTCGACGGCACCGAAGTAGACGACGCGGTCACTCGGGGCGAGCTTGACTCCGGCCATCCCCCCGGCCGGTCGGCCCTGCGGGCGGACGGCGGAGGCGTCGAACCGGAGCAGCTGCGCCTCGGCGGTGACGAAGACCAGCTGCTCGTCGCCGGTACGCAGCTGGACGACTCCGACCACCTCGTCGTCGTCCCTGAGGCCGATGACCTCCCAGCTGTCCTTGTTGGCCGGGGCATCGACCATGACCCGCTTCACCACCCCGGATGCGGTACCCAGGGCGAGTCCGGCGGTGTCGGAACCGAGCGCGACCAGCGCCAGGGCACGTTCTCCCTTGTCGAGCTCGACGAACTCGGGAATCGGCGCCCCGCCTGCGAGGTTCGGCGATGTCGCCGTCGTCGGCAGGGCGGGCAGGTCGAGCACGCTGAGCCGGATGACCCGCCCGGCGGAGGTGGCAACACCGATGTCGCCGCGAGCCGTGGCCGAGACCGCGGACACGATGACGTCGTGCTTGGTGCGTTCCCCACCCCGCGGCAGGGCCTCGTCGGTACTGGTGCGGGCGAGCAGTCCGGTGGACGACAGCAGCACCCGGCACGGGTCGTCACTGACCTCCAGCGGCACGGCGAGCGAGGGCGCGCCCGCGGACTCCAGGAGCACCGTGCGGCGGGGCGTGGCGAACCGCTTGGCGACGTCGGACAGCTCGTCGGAGACGAGCCGGCGCAGGCGGCCCTCGTCGTCGATGATCTCCGACAGCTCGTCGATGGTGCTCTGCAGCGTGGTTCGCTCGGACTCGAGCTCGATCCGGGAGAACTTCGTGAGCCTGCGCAGCGGCATGTCGAGGATGTAGGTGGTCTGAACCTCGGTCAGCTCGAACACCGCCATCAGCCGCTCGCGTGCCTGTGCCGCGTCGTCGCTGCCTCGGATGACGTCGATGACCTCGTCGATGTCGAGGATGGCGATCAGCAGGCCGTCGACCAGGTGCAGCCGGTCGGCGGCCTTCGTCCGCCGGAACAGCGACCGTCGGTGGACGACCTGGAGTCGATGGTCGACGAACACCTGCAGCAGCTGTCGGAGCCCCAGGGTGGCGGGTTGGCCGTCGACCAGGGCGACCGCGTTGATGCCGAACGAGTCCTCCATCGGCGTGAGTCGGAAGAGGTCGTCGAGCACAGCCTCCGGGTTGAACCCGTTCTTGACCTCGACCACCAGCCGAAGCCCGGAGTCGTGGTCGGTGAGGTCGGTGATGTCGGCGATGCCTTGCAGCTTCTTGGCCTTGACCAGGTCGGCGATCTTCTCGACGACCTTCTCGGCCCCGACCCCGTAGGGCAGCTCGGTGACCACGATGCCCTTGCGCCGCGCAGTGACGTTCTCGATCCGGGTCGTCGCCCTGATCCGGAAGCTGCCGCGCCCGGTCTCGTAGGCCTCCCGGATGCCCTCGAGCCCGACGATCTTGCCGCCGGTCGGGAGGTCGGGACCGGGCACGAAGCGCATGAGGTCGTCGAGGCCCGCCTTGGGGTGCTTGATCAGGTGCCGCGCAGCGGCCACCACCTCGCCGAGGTTGTGCGGGGCCATGTTGGTGGCCATTCCGACCGCGATGCCCGAGGCGCCGTTGACCAGGAGGTTGGGGTAGGCGGCCGGGAGCACCTCCGGCTCGCGCAGCTGCCCGTCGTAGTTGGGGCCGAAGTCGACGACGTCCTCGTCGATCGAGGCCGTCATCAGCAGGGCGGGGGCCGCCATCCGGCACTCGGTGTACCGCATGGCCGCCGGCCCGGCGTCGGGCGAACCGAAGTTGCCGTGCCCGTCGACGAGCGGCAGCCGCATCGAGAACGACTGGGCCATCCGGACCAGGGCGTCGTAGATGGCGCCATCGCCATGGGGGTGCAGCTTGCCCATCACCTCACCGACCACCCGAGCGGACTTCACGTGCCCTCGGTCGGGTCGAAGACCCATGTCGTCCATCTGGAACAGGATGCGGCGGTGGACCGGCTTCAGGCCGTCGCGCGCGTCGGGAAGCGCCCGGCTGTAGATCACCGAGTACGCGTACTCCAGGAAGCTGCCTTGCATCTCCTCGGCGACGTCGACGTCGACGATGCGCTCGACGAAGTCCTCGGGCGGGGGGCTGGACTTGCTGGTTCGGCGGGCCATCTGGCTGGGGCTCCTGGCGTCGACGGGTTCGGCTCGCCCATTGTCGCTGTCCGCACCGACGAAGCCGAGCAGCGACCCGGTTCAGGGGCGGGCGCCGACCCGCTGGACGCAGGCGGAGGCCACGACCGCCCCCTGGCGCAGGCAGCGCACCGGGTCCTGGCCGTCCAGCCACCTGGCCAGGAACCCGGCGGCGAAGGCATCGCCGGCGCCGGTGGTGTCGAGGACGGCGACCGGCTCGGCGGGGACGTGCACGACCCGCCGGCCGTCGCTCCACAGGGCTCCGTCGGACCCGAGCTTGACCACGACCTCGCGGGTCGCCGCGGCCAGGGCCTGCGCAGCGGCCTCGGGGCTGCGCGCGCCGGTGAGCGCCATGGCCTCGTCGTCGTTGGGAAGGAGCAGGTCGAACCCACGGACCTCGGCGAGGAACTCGGTGACTCCGATCGACTCCACCGTGGTGACCGAGCCCGGGTCCAGCGAGAGGGTCATCTGGGCTTCGCGGGCCAGGGCCACGGCCGCCTTCACACCTTGTCGCGACTCCGGCTGGGCGAGGGAGTAGCCGGACAGGTGCAGGTGGGTCCCGGAGGTGAACCAGGCCCAGGGCAGGTCGTCGGCCGACAGCCACGCGCTGGCCCCGGGGTCGCTGGCCATGCTTCGCTCGCCGTCGGTGTCGACGAGGACCACACAGGTGCCGGTCGGACGTTCCTGGTCCCGGATCTCGTGCACGGTGACGTGGTCGTTGCCGAGCATCTCGATGGCTGCGCGCCCCCAGGCGTCGTCGCCCACCCTGGCAACGGCGCCGACCAGGACCCCCTGCTCGGCCAGCCAGACCGCGGTGTTCGCAGTGGCGCCTCCACCGTGGAGCGAGATCCGCGCCCGGGTGTCGTCTCCGTGGCGAAGGGAGCTGGCGAGCTCGGCGATCACGTCGATGAACAGGTCTCCGACCGTCACCACGCGTGGTCCGGTCATGAGCGGTGACCCTTCAGGGCGACCGCGATCGTGGCCGCAAGCGCGGCGTTGTTGCGGATGATCACCTCGTTGGCCCGCAGGGAGGCGCCGGAGGTCTCGCGGTGCAGCCACTCGAGCAGGAAGGGGGTGACCGCCTTGCCGTGGACGCCCTCGCGATCCGCGGCCGCGAGGCCGGCGGCCAGGGTCTGGTCGTGCAGGTCGGGGTCCAACGCCACCGGCTGTGGCACGGGGTTGGCCACGAGCAGCGCGCTTCTGTGCAGCCCCAGCGCCACCCGGGCGGACACGATCGCGGCGACCTCCTGGGGGGTGTCGACCCGCCAGTCGACGGCGAGACCACTGTCGACCAGGTAGAAGGCGGGGAACGCGTTGGTCCGGTAGCCGAGCACGGTGACGTTGAGCGTCTCGAGGCGCTCGAGCGTGGCACTGACGTCCAGGATCGACTTCACCCCGGCCGAGACGACGGTGATCCCGGTCTGGCCGAGGGTGGTCAGGTCGGCTGACTCGTCCCAGGTGCTGCGTGCCTCGCGGTGCACGCCGCCGAGCCCGCCGGTGGCCATGACCTCGATGCCGACCAGCCGGGCGATCCGTGCGGTCGCGGCCACGGTCGTGGCGCCGTCGCGGCCGGACGCGACGGCGGGAGCGAGGTCTCGGGTGCTCAGCTTCACGACGTCGTCGGTCTCAGCGACCCTGGCCAGCTCCTCGGCGGTGAGTCCGACCGACACGACCCCGTGGAGCACCGCAACGGTGGCTGGGACCGCTCCCGCCGCGCGCACGGTCGACTCGACCTCGGCCGCAACCCGCAGGTTGTCCGGTCGGGTCAGACCGTGGGCGATGATGGTCGACTCGAGGGCGACGACGCCGCGACCGTCGGCGAGCGCGTCGGCCACCTCGGGTGCGACGTGCAGGGGGGACGTGGTCATCCGGGGTGCGCCTGCCCCACGACGAGGCGATCGAGAGCGGCACGTACTGCGCCCGGTCGCTCGTGCCAGACGAAGTGACCCGCGCCGGGCACTACCTCGACGGTGGCGCCAGGGATCAGACCGGCTGTGTCGGTGCTCGCCGACACCGGCATCGGACTGCACTCCCCGTGCACGAACACCATGGGGACCTCGACTGTGGGCAGCTCAGCCGTCAGCTGTGGCATTCCGGCCACCAGCGAGGCCCAGGTCTCGGAGTAGCCGCGCAGCGATATCGACATCGGTGGCATGGGGGGCGCCGACGACGGGTCGGCGAAGTATGCCGGCCAGTAGAGGCGGAGTGACTCGGCGGCCTCCTCTGCGGTTCCCTCACCCGCCATCGCGCGCTCGTCGAGCTCGGCGGCACGCTCGCGCGACTCGACCGGCGTTCGAGCATTCATCGCCGTCTCGAACGCGGCCGCCCCGCCGTCTCCCGCCACTCCCAGTGGGTCGACGGCCACGGCCGCAGACAGTCGTTCGCCAGCGGAGACCGCTGCTGCCAGCGCGAGGTGACCGCCCCACGAGTGCCCGACGACCCAGGCCTGGTCCCACCCGAGGTGGTCCAGCACGGCGACCAGGTCGGCGACGTGTCGCTCGACGGTGAAGGGTCCCTCGGTGGTGGACGGTGCAAGGCTGCGCTGCTGGTACCACGCAACCTGGTAGCCAGGGACCAGCTCGACGGCGAGGTCGGCGAGGTAGTCGCAGGAGAGCCCGGGCCCGCCGTGCAACAGCAGGACCGGCCTTCCTGCGCCGGTGGTCCGACCGCCCAGCGACCCACCGGACACGGGCACAGAGAACTGAGGATCCATGGTCGGACGCTATCCGGGTGTGTCGCGCCGTGTCTGCCCGCAAGGGAGTCCGATCGTGACGGCTACCGTGGGCGGGTGGGCGACCCCGGGACGGAGCGGTATCCGCACGCGTGGGAGGCCGACGTCGTCCTGAAGGACGGTGGCACCTGTCACATCCGGCCGATCCGACCCGACGACGCCGACCGCCTGCGGCGGTTCCATGCCCGGTTGTCCCCGGAGACGGTCTACTTCCGCTTCTTCGCTCCGTACCCGCGGCTCACCGAGCGCGACGTCGTGCGGTTCACGACTGTCGACCACAACGACCGCGCGGCACTCGTGGCCACGATCGGTGACGAGATCGTCGGTGTCGTGCGCTACGACCGGGTCGAGCCGCACGAGGCCGAGGTGGCCTTCGTGATTCGCGACGACCACCAGGGCAGAGGTCTCGGCACCGTCTTTCTCGAGCACATCGCCGAGGCCGCGCGGGAACGCGGGGTACAGCGATTCGTCGCCGAGGTGCTGCCCGAGAACACCCGCATGATGGAGGTCTTCCGGCACGCGGGATACGACGCGTCCTCCGCGATCGACGACGGCGTCGTGCACATGACGTTCGGCATCGAACCGTCTGCGTCGTCGATGGCCGTGACCCGGGCCCGGGAGCACCGGGCCGAGTCCGTGTCGGTGCAGCGACTGCTGACCCCTCGCAGCGTGGCCGTGGTCGGGGCCAGTCGTGATCCGCACGCGGTCGGTCATGCACTGGTGCGTCACCTGGTCGAGGGTGGCTTCACTGGGTCGGTGATCCCGGTCAACCCTGCGGCGGCAGAGGTTGCGGGTCTGGCCACCGTGCCAACTTTGCTCGACGTCGGGTCGGTCGACCTCGTCGTCGTCGCCGTCCCCGCGCCCAGCGTCCTGCAGGTTGTCGAGCAGGCCGCTGTCGTCGGCGCCCGGGGCCTGGTGGTCGTGTCGTCGGGTTTCGCCGAGAGCGGCCAGGAGGGCACCGATCGGCAGCGCGAGCTCGTCCGGACGGCACGGTCCAACGGGATGCGGGTCATCGGGCCCAACGCGCTTGGCGTGCTCAACACCGACCCGCAGGTGTCGCTGAACGCCTCGCTCTCCCACGTCATGCCAGGGCGGGGGACGATCGGCTTCTTCTCCCAGTCCGGTGCCATGGGCGCTGCCCTGCTCGAGTCGTTGGTGAGGCGGGGGCTCGGCCTGACCACCTTCGTATCGGCCGGCAACCGCGCCGACGTCAGCGGGAACGACCTCCTGCAGTACTGGGAGGAGGACGACGGTACCGACGTCGTGCTCCTGTACCTGGAGTCGATCGGCAACCCCAGGAAGTTCAGCCGGATCGCCCGACGGATGGGTCGGCAGAAGCCGATCGTGGCGGTGAAGACCGGCCGGTCCTCGCAGGGAATCCCCTTGGGGCACACAGTGCGCTCGACGTCCCTGCCCCAGGCTGCCGTCGACGAGATGTTCGAGCAGTCGGGCGTGATCCGCACCGACACCCTCGCCCAGATGTTCGACGTCGCCCAGCTGCTGGCTTTCCAGCCCCTGCCGCATGGGCGCAGGGTGCTGGCGTTGGGCAACTCCGACGCGATGGCCGTCATGGCCGCCGACGCGATCGACGCGAACGGGCTCGAGCTCGTGGACCGTCCGCTGCTGTTCGACCCGGGCGCCACTGCCGCGGACGTGGAGCGGGCCCTCGCGGCAGCCGTCGACGACCCGGCGGTCGACTCGATCGTCACCCTGTTCGTCCCACCCATGGCGGCCACCGGCGAAGGAGTCGCGCGAGCACTGGCCCGGGTCGCTGGTCGGGCCACGAAGCCGATCGTGTCGGTGATGTTCGCGGTCGAGGGCGTGCACGACCTGCTGCTTCGCCTCTCGGCCGACGGCGTCCCCGTCATGGGGACCATTCCGACCTTCGGGGCCGTCGAGGATGCCGTGCGTGCACTCGGGGCGGTGACCCACTACTCGCTGTGGCGGCACCGCCCGACCGGAGCCCCGGTGGATCTGGACGACGTCGACGACGAGCGCGCCTCCGGGCTGGTCCGTGAGTGGCTCGCTGGCCGAGGCCCCGACGACGCCGTCGAGCTGACGGCGTCGCAGGCGGCCGAGCTGGTCGGCTGCTACGGCATCGACGTCTGGGCGTCGATCCTGGCGCGCACGTCCGACGAGGCAGTGGCGGCCGCAGAGCGGCTGGGCTACCCGGTGGTGCTGAAGACCCAGAGGTCCTTGCTGAGACTGCGCAGCGACCTCGGAGGCATCTACTTCGACCTGCACGACGCGGCCTCGGTGCGCCGCGAGTTCTCACTTCGGGCCGACGAGCTGCGTCCCTACGAGGTCGAGGGACTCCTCGTGCAGCGGCAGGCGGACCCGGGGGTCGCCACGGTGGTGTCCTCGTCGGAGGACCCGCTGTTCGGCCCGGTCGTCGCGTTCGGGCTCTCCGGCATCGCCACCGACCTGCTGGGGGACCGCGGCTACCGGATCCCTCCGCTCACCGACGTCGACGTCGACGACCTGATCCGCAGCCCACGAGCCGCGCCCCTGCTCTTCGGTGCCCAGGCCAGCGACCCGGTCGACGTCGCCTCGCTGCGCAACGTCGTGGCTCGGGTCGCCCGGCTGGCCGACGACCTGCCGGAGGTCGGGTCGCTGGCACTACGCCCGGTCGTCGTCGGGCAGACCGGCGCAGCGGTGCTCGGTGTCCACGTGACCCTGGTGCAGCCGCTCAGTCGGACCGACCGTCCGGCGCGGCGCCTGCTGGGCTGAGGCCGGACGAGCCTCGGCACCCAGTCCCGTGGGGGCACGGACCACCGCGAAGGTGGGAGGATGTGCAGATGACCGACACGGGGTGGACCGACACCGGAACCAGGCCGCACGAGGGGCTGCGACGCGCCGTGGAGAGGTGCGGGTACTACCCCGAGCTGGTCGTCGAGTCGGTCGACCTCGCGCTGGCCGGGGAGCAGGTGATGTCGTACCTGGTCCACCACGAGGCCACGTTCGACCACGACGAGCTGCGCCGGCACCTCACCGTGCTCGTCTTGACCCCGACCCGTCTGGTCGTCGGCCACACCGACGAGCACCCGGCCGACCCGACCCTGCCCCGGCCGCACGCCACCACCTCGACCGAGTCGGTGCGCCTGGCCCGAATCGGCTCGGTAGTCGTGACCCGAGTGGTCGACGAGCCCGCGACCTACCAACCCGGGACGCTCGCCCGCGAGATCGTGCTGACCATCGGCTGGGGGGCGATCAGCCGGCTCGACCTCGAGCCGGCCACGTGCGGCGACCCGGAGTGCGAGGCCGACCACGGTTTCACCGGGTCGACCACGATCGACGACTTCTCGGTGCGGATGAGCGTGGCCGCCGACGGCGAGGAAGGGATGGCCGAGGCGCTCGACTTCGCGCGGGCCCTGTCCCGCGCCACGGCCGCGCACTGAGCCAGGAGCCGCCCCAGCCGTTCTGCGGTCAGTCCGGCTTCTTCGAGCCGCTCTGCCGTCAGTCCGGCTTCTTCGAGCCGAACAAGATCTCGTCCCAGCTCGGAACCGTCGCCCGCTTGCGCCGTGCGGCGGGCTTGGCCGCCGGCTCGTCGACCGGCTCGGTCTCGGCGGCCTCGTCGTCCGACGGTGCTGAGTCGACCAGACCGATCGCCTCGGCGACGTCCTCGGGGACGCTCACCCGCTCGGCGACGCCCACCCGCGAGTCGGGCTCGGCGCCCTCGCCGACCCGGTCGACCACCGGTTCGGGCACCGAGCGCAGCGGGGTCACCGAGGCCTGGGGCTCCTCCTCGATGAGCCAGCGGGCCTCGTCGTCGTCGGGGACGACGGTCTTGCGCTGGGAGTCGAAGACCCACAGCGCGCTGCGCTCGCGCTCGCCGGCCACGTAGTCGAGCCGGACCTCCCACCCGCCGTCGTCGCGGCGCCACGCGTCCCAGGTGAGCGCGTCCCGGGGCACGCCTCGCTGCTCGAGCCGGTCCCCGACGAGCTCACCGAGCAGCTGGACGGCGCCGTGGTCGTCGCGCCGCACGCCGGCCTTGGCCGCGAGCTGGGCCATGTGCTCGCGCTCATGCAGGACCGGACCCGCGTAGCGCAGCACCCGCTCGACCGAGATGCCTGCCTCGTCGGCGACCTCCTCCAGGGTCTGACCGGCCCGGATCCTGGCCTGGATGTCCCGTGGGCGCAGCCGGCTCTCCATCTCGATCTGGAGCTGGCCGAGTCGGGCCCGGTCACCCCGCAGCGCGGCGTGGACCCGCTCGTCGACCGGCAGCCCGAACTGCTCACCGCTGGGAAGCTCCATCACCAGCCGGGTGCCGTCCTCGGACAGGCCCACGAGCCTCAGGTCACGCATGCGCAGTGATCACTCTCCCTGTCGATTCCTGTCGAGTTGCCTGTCGATCCGGTGCCGAGATCCCCGACGATAGAGCCCGCGGGTCGTCGGCGGACCGCTTGGCCCGGACTGGTCACCCGATCCTGCCGCGCCGAGGCCCCTCGTGTCACACCACCCCGCGGGCCACCCCGCGGGCCACCCCGCGGGGCGCGCTCGCCGCGGGCACGGACCGGACGGGTGACCCGGTAGGAAACAATGGCCGGGTGACATCGGGCCGCGAACGCGTGGGGATCAGCGGGATCCAGGTCGTGGCCGGCGCGGCAGCTGCGGCGACGGCGGCGTTTGCGTCGTCGGCCCTGGGCGTGGCCGGCACGGTCCTGGGCGCAGCGGTGGTCAGCGCCCTGGTCACCGTTGCGGCGGCCCTCTACGACCACTCCCTGAGGCGTGCCCGGCAGCGACTGCAGCTGGCTCGGGAGACCAAGGAGAACGCACAGCCGTCGCAGCAGCCGCTCCCACCGGTCGAGGGGAGCGCTCCGACGGTGGCCTTGGAGGCACTTGACCTGTCTGACGCCCGTGGCTACCACTGGGGCCGGATCACGTTGGTGGCCCTGCTGGTGTTCACCCTCGCGATGGTGGCGATCACCGCGTTCGAGCTCGTGACGGGACGCCCCCTGTCGGCGTTGTTCACCGGCGACGACTCCTCGGGTACCAGCATCCAACGGGTCGTCCGGCCTCCTCGAGGTCCGGCCGCGACCGACTCGCCCGCCCCGACGCCCACGCCGACCACCTCGACGCCGACCAGCACGACGCCCTCACCGACCAGCCCGACTCCCACCGCCACCGCGACGGTGACCGCGACGGTGACCGCTACTCCCACCCCCACACCCACGCCGTCGCCGTCTCGGGGTTCGACGTCGTCAACGCCTCGCTGAGCACGGCGACGCGCTAGGCGTGCCGGGTGACGAGAGTGCGGTAGGAGGCAAGGACGAGCGTGCCGGCCGCGGCCGCAGCCCCCAGCCCGACCCAGTAGCCGGCGGTCGGACCGAACCGGTCGACGACCGAGCCGGTCACCGGTGACCCCAGGGCGAAGCCCAGGCTGAGCCCGGTGGTGACCCAGGTGAGGCCCTCGGTCAACCGGTGGCTGGGGACGAGCTGCTCGACCAGGCTGAACCCGGCGATCAGAGACGGTGAGACGGCGACCCCCGCGAGCAGGAGCACCCAGCCGACGACGACGAGCTCGCTCGTGAACGGCAGGGGCAGCAGCAGGAGGGTCAGGGTCGAGGTGCCCAGGAGCAGCTGCAGCGGCAGCGGCGGCACCCTCCGCAGGGACCCGAGCACGAGGCCGGACACCATGCTGCTGAGGGACCACAGGGCCAGCACCACACCGGCCACCCCCGTGGTCCCTGCCTCGCGGGCGGTGGCGATGACGGAGACCTCGACGCCGGCGAAGACCGCGCCGAGCAGGGCCATGACCGCGATGACCGTCGGCATGCCCGGTACGCGCAGCGCACTGCCTTGCCCAGGCTCGTGCAGCCCGGGACGTGGGGGAGGTTGGGTGCGGCGCTGGAGCAGCAGCAGCGTCGTTCCCGTGGTACCCACCGCAATGGTGATGAGCAGCGCTGTCGAGGGGCCGAGGACGACCGCCATGATCGTGGCAGCGGGTGGTCCTACGACGAAGACGAACTCGTCGACCACCGACTCCCACGAGTACGCGGTGCGCAGCAAGGGCGCCGGTCCGAGCAGGAAGCCCCATCGGGCCCGCACCAGGGAGCCGATGACCGGGAGTGCACCGCCGGCGACGGCGGCCGCGGCGAACCAGGTCCACATGGGGGCGCCGCTGTCGATGACCAGGATCAGGACGGCCACGCCGAGGACGTGGACGACCAGCTGTGGAGCCACCACCTGCCACTGACCGCGGCGGTCGACCAGCCGAGCGAGGAACGGGGCCAAGGAGGCCTCGACCAGGACCCACGTGGCCTGGACCGCCCCACCGATGGCGTAGGAGTCGGTGACCGACACGATGAGCAGCAGCAAGGCGATGCCGGCCATGGACAACGGCAGCCTGGCGAAGAGCCCCGAACCCGACAGTGCCGGCCCACCGCGGGTGCGCAGGAGCTCGGCATAGGGGCTGGGCACGGCGCGACGGTACCTGACTGACCAGTCAGCGGAGCCCGCAGGACGCGATGACGCGGTGCTGCGAGGATGTCGTCATGGCCGATCACGACGCGCTGCTCGTCGTGTCCTTCGGCGGCCCCGAGGGGCCTGACGACGTGGTGCCGTTCCTCGCCAACGTCACGGCCGGGCGTGGTATCCCCGAGGAGCGGCTGCGGGCCGTGGGTGAGCACTATTTCCGTTTCGGCGGGGTCAGCCCGATCAACGAGCAGAACCGACGTCTGGTCGCTGCGATCGAGTCCGAGCTGGGCGAGCGTGGGATCGCGCTGCCGGTCTACTGGGGCAACCGGAACTGGGCGCCGTACCTCGCCGACACGGTGCAGCAGATGGCACGCGACGGGATCCACCGCGCGCTGGCGTTCTTCACCTCGGCGTACTCGTCGTACTCGGGGTGCAGGCAGTACCGGGAGAACCTGGCTGACGCGGTGTCCACCCCCTCCACCGACGGCGCCCCCGCCGATCTCGCCGTCGACCGGCTCGGACCCTACTTCAACCACCCGGGCTTCGTGCTCCCGTTCGTCGACGCGACCGTCCGGGCGTTGGCCGATCTTCCGTGGCCTGCCCGCGACGGGGCACGCCTGGTCTTCAGCACCCACTCGCTCCCGCTCGTGCTCGCCGAGACCAGCGGTACCGAGGGCGGGGCCTACGTCGCACAGCACCGCCAGGTGGCTGAGTGGGTGGCCGACGCGGTCGCGATGCGCACGGGCGTGGAACGGGGCTGGGACCTCGTCTACCAGTCCCGCAGCGGACCTCCGGGCCAACCGTGGCTCGAGCCGGACGTGGGGGAGCATGTCGTGCGCCTTCGTGACGCCGGCGTCCCCGGAGTCGTGGTCATCCCCATCGGTTTCGTGTCCGACCACATGGAGGTGGTGTGGGACCTCGACACCCAGGCCCGGGAGCAGGCGGAGTCGGTGGGCATGCCGTACGCGCGAGCGGACACACCGGGTCTCGATCCTCGGTTCGTGTCGATGGTGGGCGACCTGGTCGTCGAGCGGCTCGGCGGCGTCCCCGTCCAGCAGCGCCGACGCATGGCCTCGACGCCGGCTGCTCCCGACCGGTGCGTCCGGGGCTGTTGCCCCAACCCGCGCGGCCATCGTCCGGCACTTGCCGGCGGCGACTGAGTGGCGGCGCGCCGATGAGCCGGTCGGACGATCACGCGTTGCTGAGTCTCGCCAGAGAGGCCGCCGATGCGGCCGCCACCTGGCTGACCGAGCACCAGCAGGGCGTGGTCGTGACGGCGACGAAGTCGAGCCTGACCGACATCGTCACCGCGGCTGACACTGCGGCTGAGGAGATCATCAGCCGCGTGATCGCCCGTGCCCGTCCCCAGGACTCCATCCTCGGCGAGGAGTCGGAGTCCCGGCAGGGGACCTCCGACGTGCGGTGGGTCGTCGACCCGATCGACGGCACGGTCAACTACTGGTACGGGCTGCCGACCTGGTCGGTCAGCATCGCTGCCGAGCGGGACGGGGGCGTGGTGGCGGGGGTGGTCCACGCGCCGATGCTGCGGCGTCGGTACACCGCGACGACCGGCGACGCACGGTGCAACGGGGCCACGATCAACACGTCGCGCTGCGCGGAGCTGGGGCAGGCCCTGCTCGCCACCGGCTTCGGCTACGAGCAGCATGAGCGGACCCGTCAGGCCGCGGCACTGGCCCAGGTGCTGCCCCGGGTGCGCGACGTCCGCCGGCTCGGCTCGGCGGCCCTCGACCTGTGCCTGGTGGCTGCCGGCGAGGTCGACGTGTACTACGAGCGTGGCCTGGCCGAGTGGGACCGGGCCGCCGGGAGCTTCATCGCCTCGCAGGCGGGTGCGACGGTGGCCCAGGTGGGCACCCTCACCCTCGCGGCGTCGCCCCCGCTGTTCGCCGAGTTCCAGGCCCTGCTCGCCTCCACCGGGGCGTGAGCGGCCTCGACCGGCCGGCCCTCAGTCGAGCCGGCGCAGCTCGGCCCGGTAGCGGTGACCGTTGGCCACGTAGGCCGCCACGGTGTCGACGAAGGCCGACTCGGCGACCGCGTCGGGCTTGATCCGCGCTGGGACCCCCAGCGCCATCGCCCGCGCCGGCACCTCCACCCCGTGACCCACCACCGCGCCGGCACCGACCAGGGCGCCACTGCGGACCACGGCCCGGTGCAGCACGACCGACCCGCTGCCGACGAGGCTGCCGTCCTCGACGACGCACCCCTCGAGGTGGGCGAGGTGGCCCACGACGCAGTCGGCACCGACGATGGTGTCCAGCTCGCGGGTGGCATGCAGGACGGCGCCGTCCTGGATCGACGTGCGGGCGCCGACGGTGATCGTGCCGTAGTCGCCGCGTAGCACCACCCCGGGCCAGATCGAGGCCTCGGCACCGATCAGGACCGACCCGATGACGGTGGCGTCGGGGTGGACGAACGCGTCCGGATGGACCTCCGGCACCTGGTCGGCGAGGGCGTACAGCGCCACTGTTCATCTCCTGTTCGTTCGGGCCCGGAACCCCGGCAGGACGTGGGGCCCGGTCATGAGGCACAATCTGGCGCTCCGGGCGGGCACAAACGCACGTTCCGAAGCGTTACGGCGCTGACAGTCTGTACCCACAGGCGACCGCAGAGCAGCATGAGCAGTGGCAAGGAGGGGTCGGCCAACCCATGGCGACCGATTACGACACCCCGCGCAAGACCGACGACGAGCTCAACGAGGACAGCCTCGAGGAGCTGAAGGCTCGGCGTGCCGACCTGGCTGCCTCGACCGTCGACGTCGACGAGACCGAGCTCGCCGAGAGCCTCGAGCTGCCCGGTGCCGACCTCTCCAACGAAGAGCTGACCGTCCGCGTCGTCCCCCGGCAGGCGGACGAGTTCACCTGCTCGCGGTGCTTCCTCGTGCACCACCGCAGCCAGCTCGCGAAAGAGGTCAAGGGCCAACTGGTCTGCCGCGACTGCGCCTGACCCCGGAGGCTCTGCGGTTGCTCAGGCGGACCTTCGCACCAGGTGGGCGGCCCTGCGGGTGACGAAGACCCGGGTCACCGCCACGGCACCGGCGGTCAGGGCGGCGTAGGTCAGCACCTCACCCAGCCCGACCTCACCGTCGTCGGCGCCCGGCGCAGGGTGCCCGGTGACGGCCTTCCACCCCGCGGCCATGGCCCGTTGGACCACGAACGCCGCGGCCAGTGCGGCCACCGTCGTGACCACTCGGACGGTCATGTCCTGGTCGGACTGGCTGCTGGCCATCGGTTCTGCTCCTGTCGTCGGGGGAGGACCCAGCCTGCCGTACCGCAGGCCCGGACGTCAGCCCCGGGTCCGATCCGGATCGTTGGCCGAGCCCGCTGCTTCCCGGCAGGTGACCAGGGCGGATGCGAGCGCCTCGGGGTTCCTGGTCGCCACCAGCCAGTAGGGCGTCGGGTCCCGCTCGTCGTCCACCGCCAGCTGGACGGCCGTTGCCACCCAGCCGCGCAGCGCGACGAACGCGCGGGGGTCGGCATCGACACCCCTGAGCCGACCGGCGGCCCGCGGGTCCAGGGCCGTGGCCACCCCGAGGTAGGGGGCGTCCAGGTGGACCCTGCCCACGGTCAGGCCCGTGGCGTCGACGGTGATCGTCAGCGTGTAGCGCCAGAGCCCGAACAACGCCAGGCCGGCCAGTCCTCCGGCGACGGCCAACCCGACCGGGCCGCTCGTGGCAACCGCGTAGGCGAGGCCGAGCATCCCCGGCCAGAGCACGACCGACAGCCACACCCACCACGGGGCCCAGATGCGTTCGAGGTAGGGCATGACGACAGCCTCGCACCCCACTGAGCAGGGTTCAGCCAGGGGTCGCTGCGCCTGCGCCAAGTAGGGTCGACGTCGTGAGTGCCCGTCGAGCCGTCGATCCCCCCCTGCACGCCGAGCCTCCCCAGCGGCACCCCGACGCGCCAGCCCCCGGCGAGCGGATCGGTTCCCACTACCGGCAGTGCTTCGGCTGTGGTCCAGACCACCTGACCGGGCTTCACCTGCAGCTGACCGCGGCCGAGGGCTGCGCCATCCGGGCCCAGCTCGTCGTCAACGAGCACCACCAGGGAGCCCCAGGCCTGGCCCACGGCGGACTGCTCACGGCCGCGTTCGACGAGGCGCTGGGGACCGTCACCTGGCTGTTGCGGGTCCCTGCGGTGACCGTGCACCTGGAGACCGACTTCCGTCGGCCGGTACCCGTCGGGTCCCGGTTGATCATCGATGCCGAGTGCGTCGCCGTGGCCGGGCGCAAGATCTACTCGCGGGCGGTCGGTCGCCTCGAGGACCCCGCCGGGCCGGTGGCCGTGGAGGCCAAGGCGGTCTTCGTCACGGTGGCCCTCGAGCACTTCAAGAGCAACGGTCGAGCCGCTGACATCGCGGCGTACGTGGCGAGCGCGGACAGCAACGAGGTGGTGCACGCCTTCGAGGTGAACCCGTGACGCTAGCGTGGACGCCGTGACCACGGGCTCGACCTCTGCGACTGCTCCCGTCGACGTGCTGGTGCAGCGCATCGACCCAGAGGCCGCGCTCCCGACCTACGCGCACCCCGGAGACGCCGGACTCGACCTGTCGACCACGGTCGACGCCGTGCTCGGGTCGGGGGAGCGCGCGCTGCTGCCCACCGGGATCGCGATCGCCCTGCCCGCGGGCTACGCGGCGTTCGTGCACCCCCGCAGCGGGCTTGCGGTCAAGTACGGGGTGAGCCTGCTGAACGCACCGGGCACGGTCGATGCCGGGTACCGCGGAGAGATCAAGGTGAGCATCGTCAACCTGGACCCCACCCAGTCGGTGAGCTTCACCCGCGGGGACCGGATCGCCCAGCTCGTGGTCCAGCGCGTCGAGCAGGTCCGTTGGCACGAGGTCGCCGCCTTGCCCGGGTCGGACCGGTCGGCGAGCGGGTTCGGCTCGACCGGCCTGGCCATCGCACCAGACAAGGAGACCGCGTGAGCTTCCTGCGTCGCAAGCACGAGCAGCCCGAGGAGCCACCCGACGCGGCGGAGGGGATCCTGGACGCCGACAACGCCGACGACGTCGTGGCCTCGCGTGACGAGACAGACCGGCCGAACCCGGGCAAGGTCCGACCGGAGGGCCCGTTCGACGTCGACGACGTCGACGACGAGGTCACCCGGATCGACTTCGGCGCCCTGCGGGTGCCGGCGATCGACGGGATGGAGGTCCGCCTGGACGTCGACGACCAGGGTCGGATCAGCGCGGTTGCGGTGGCCCTCCAGGGAGCCGTCCTGCAGCTCCAGGTCTTCGCTGCTCCCCGCTCGCTTGGCCTGTGGGACGACGTCCGCGCCGAGATGATCAGCGGCATCGTCGGGTCCGGTGGCAAGGCCGAAGAGGACGCCGGACCCTTCGGGCCGGAGCTCGTGGCCCAGGTGCCCACCGACGCGACCAAGCCGGGCTCCGGCCTCCAGCCGGTGCGGTTCCTCGGGGTCGACGGTCCACGGTGGTTCCTGCGGGGGGTCATCAGTGGTGACTCCGGTGGCGACCCGCAGGACCTGGTCGCCGTCCACGAGATCTTCCGCAACGTGGTGGTGGTCCGTGGTGATGCCGCTGCACCGCCGCGCGAGCTGCTTCTGCTGACCATGCCGGACGACCCGTCGCTGCGCTCGGAACCGCCGGGTGTCCCCTGATGGGCGCCCCGTCATGGGCGTGAGCTCACGGCTGTCCCGGATGGCTCGTTCGACGAGTCAGTTCGAGGCCGACGAGCTGCAGGCTCGGGCCCGCGACCTGGAGGCACTGCCGATCGTCTCGGCCGTCCCGGGGAGACCGTCGACCTTGGCCGGCACGATCCGCACGGTCACGTTGCGTCCGCGCAGCGGCGTGCCCGCCCTCGAGGCCGAGCTGTACGACGGCACCGGGGTGGTGACCGTGGTGTGGCTGGGCCGGCGTCGGCTCCCGGGGGTGAGCCCGGGTCGGCCGATGCTCGTCAGCGGCCGGGTGACGGTGAGCAAGGGGCGGTCCACCGTGTTCAACCCACGCTACGAGCTGCGCCCCTACGGGCGATGAGCGACCGCACCCCAGAGGAGCCAGCAGCATCGGACGCCTCCGGTGACGAGCGCCCGTTCGGCGTCGACATCGCCCAGGCCATGGGTGGCCGACGCGGACTGGTCGACAGTGGTCTGCCGAGCGCGGCGTTCGTCCTCGTGTACACCCTCGGCGGGTTCTGGTGGCCGGACGAGGCACTGCGGGTCGCCGTGTGGGCCGCGCTGGCCCTCGCGGCGGTCGTGGCCGTGGTCCGGGTCGTGCGCCGGGAGAGCCTGCAGCAGACGGTGTACGGCCTCGTGGGGGTCGGCATCGGGGCACTGCTGGCGGCGCGATCGGGCAACGCGGCCAACTTCTACCTCCCCGGGCTGTTCATCTCCGCGGGGTACGGGTTGGTGTACCTCGTGTCGATCCTCGTGGGCTGGCCGATCCTGGGGGTCGTCGTCGGGCCGTTGCTGGGGGAGGGCATGTCGTGGCGGCAGGACCCACCGCGACGGCGGGCCTACACCCGGGCGTGCTGGCTGTGGGTCGCCATGTTCGGCCTGCGGCTGGCGGTCCAGGTCCCTCTCTACCTGGCCGGGGCGGCCATCGCCCTGGGCGTGGCCCGCATCCTGATGGGCTGGCCGTTGTTCCTGCTGGTGGCCTGGTTGACCTACGCCCTCATCCGAGCCGCCCCACCGCCGAAGGAGCATCTCGCGCCCGCGCCCGACGACGTACCTGACAGCTGACGCAGCGCGGACGTCGGAGGCAGAGGGCTCAGGCGGGGTGGGGGGCGAGGATCTCCTGGAGGGACACCTCGGCCGAGCGCGGGGCGACGAACAACAGCTCGTCGCCGACCTCGAGGCTGTCATCGACGCTGGGGACGAGCACTCGGGCGTCGCGCATGATGGCGACCAGGGCGACCGACTCCGGCCAGTCGACGTCGCCCACCCGTGCGGCGATCACTGGCGAGTTCTCCGGCAAGGTGAGCTCGACCAAATTGGCCTCACCTTGCTCGAACTCCATGAGTCGCACGACGTCGCCTACGCTCACGGCCTCCTCGACCAGGGCGGACAGCATGCGCGGCGTGGACACCGCGACGTCGACGCCCCACGCCTCGTTGAACAGCCACTCGTTCTTGGGGTGGTTGACCCGAGCGACCACCCGGGGCACGCCGTACTCGGTCTTCGCCAGGAGGGCGATGACGAGGTTGACCTTGTCGTCGCCGGTGGCCGCGATCACGACCTGGCAGTCCTGCAGCCGTGCGCCGTCGAGGCTGGAGATCTCGCAGGCATCGGCCTCGAGCCACTGCGCGCCGGCCATGTCCTGCCGGAAGTTGCTGTTGTCCTCGTCGATCAGCAGGACGGTGTGGCCGTGCCCCAGCAGCTCACTGGCGATCGACCGACCGACCTTGCCCGCTCCCGCGATGACGACCCGCATCTAGTGCCCCTCCGGCTCGCGGGCGAACGCCCGTTCGACCCGGACGAGGTCGCCCTCGGACACGAGCACGTGCACGAGGTCGCCCTCCTGGAGCACCGTGTCGGCGTGGGGGAGCTGCCCGTCCCCGAGTCGGGTGATGAAGGCGATCCGGGCCGCCGTCTCGTCCTCCAGCCGGCGCAGCGGCTGTCCGAACCAGCCGGGAGCGGTGTGGATCTGGGCCAGCACGATGCGTCCACTGGGGTCGCGGTAGTCCTCCTGGACCCCTCCAGGAAGCAGCTGCCGCAGGATCTGGTCGGCCGTCCAGCGGACGGTGGCGACGGTCGGGATGCCGAGGCGCTGGTAGATCTCGGCCCGTCGGGGGTCGTAGATCCGGGCCACGACGTTGCCGACGTTGAACGTCTCCCGGGCCACCCGGGCAGAGATGATGTTCGAGTTGTCGCCACTGCTGACCGCTGCGAAGGCGTCCGCCTGCTCGATGCCGGCGTCGTGCAGGGTGTCCCGGTCGAAGCCCACGCCGGTCACCGTCGTGCCGCCGAACGTGGACGGCAGCTTGCGGAAGGCAGCCTCGTCCTGGTCAACCACGGCGACGCTGTGTCCAGCCTCGTCGAGGACGTTGGCGAGGGTGGAGCCGACCCGGCCGCACCCCATGATCACGACATGCACGGCAGACACGCTACCGCCGAAGGGGGCGGACCCCCACGCGGGTGGCCACCGCCTCGGTGACCGGGCAGGAGGGCGCGTAGCATCGCCCCCCGTGGCCAACGTGACGTCGCAGTTCAAGCGGGTGCTCGTCGGACGTCCGCAGCGCAGCGACAAGCTCGGCGAGACGCTGCTGCCCAAGCGCATCGCGCTCCCCGTCTTCGCCAGCGACGCTCTTTCGTCGAACGCGTACGCCACCCAGGAGATCCTGCTCGTGCTCGCCCTGGGGGGCGCGGCGCTCTACTCGTACACACCGTGGGTCGCTGCCGCGGTCGTCCTTGTGTTCTTCACCGTGGTCGCCTCGTACCGGCAGAACGTCCATGCGTACCCCAGCGGTGGCGGTGACTACGAGGTGGTCACGACGAACCTCGGGCCCAACGCCGGGGTCGTCGTCGCCAGCGCCCTGCTGGTCGACTACGTCATGACCGTGGCGGTGTCCATTGCCTCAGCGGTCGACAACATCGCGTCCCAGTACGAGCCGGCGAACAACCACAAGGTGGTGCTGGCGCTGGGGTTCATCGCGCTGATCACGTTCATGAACCTGCGCGGCGTGAGAGAGTCGGGGACGGCCTTCGCGATCCCGACGTACGGCTTCATGGTTGCGATCTTCGGCATGCTGGGCTGGGCCATCTTCAGGATCGTCTCCGGGGACACGGTCCAGGCCGAGAGCGCCGACTGGACCATGGTCGCCGAGTCGACGTTCACCGGCGGCGCCCTCATCTTCCTGATCGCCCGTTCGTTTAGCTCCGGTACGACCGCTCTGACCGGTGTCGAGGCGATCAGCAACGGTGTGCCTGCCTTCCAGAAACCGAAGTCGAGGAACGCGGCCACGACGCTCCTGCTGCTCGGTGGCATCTCGATGGCGATGTTCTGCGCGATCACCTGGCTGGCGATCTACACAGGGGTGCAGGTCACCGACAACAACGCCGACCTGATCGGGCTCCCGCCCGGCGACGAGCAGAAGACGGTGATCGCCCAGGTGGCCAACGCCGTCTTCAGCAACGCACCGGCGCTGGCCCTGATCGTGTCCGCCCTGACCGCACTGATCCTGGTGCTCGCCGCGAACACCGCGTTCAACGGTTTCCCGGTGCTCGGGTCGATCCTGGCACGCGACGGCTACCTGCCTCGACAGCTGCACACCCGCGGTGACCGCCTGGCCTTCAGCAACGGCATCGTCTTCCTGGCCGGGGCAGCCGGGCTCCTCATCTACGTGTTCGACGCCGACGTCAGCAAGCTGATCCAGCTGTACATCGTCGGTGTGTTCGTGTCGTTCACGCTCAGCCAGCTCGGCATGGTGCGGCACTGGACCCGACTGCTCCGGACGGAGGAAGAGGCGGCGGTTCGCCGGCAGATGATGCGCTCGCGAGCGGTCAACTTCTTCGGCATGTGCATGACGGGAACCGTGCTGGTCCTCGTGCTGGTCACCAAGTTCACGAGGGGCGCCTGGCTCGCGATCGTCTTCATGGGGCTGCTCTTCGTGCTGATGAAGGCGATCCGCAAGCACTACCACTCGGTGTCGACCGAGCTCGCCGCGGACCAAGAGGCCGTCATGCTGCCCGCCCGGATCCATGCCGTGGTGCTGGTCTCCAAGCTCCACAAGCCGGCTCTTCGGGCGATCGCCTACGCCCGTGCGTCCCGTCCGGCAACCCTGGAGGCGCTCACGGTCAGCGTCGATGAGGGTGACGCCGAGGCGCTGATCGCAGAGTGGGACCAGCGAGACATCCCGGTCCCGCTCAAGGTGCTGGACTCGCCGTACCGGGAGATCACCCGTCCCGTCGTCGACTACGTGAAGAACATCCGCCGCGAGAGCCCGCGGGACATCGTCGACGTCTACGTCCCCGAGTACGTGGTCGGGCGTTGGTGGGAGACACTGCTGCACAACCAGAGCGCTCTGCGTCTGAAGACCCGGCTGCGGTTCACCCCTGGAGTGGTCGTGGTGTCGGTGCCGTACCAGCTGCGGTCCTCGGTGGGACAGGAGAGCCGCCCGGAGAACTTCGCGCCCGGCGCCGTACGGCGCGGTGAGCCGACACCCGAAGTGGCCGAAGCCACCGTTGCCGAGGAGCTCAAGCCCTGACGGCGCCTCGTACCGTTGGCAACCGCTTCGAGGTCACGGTCGGGCCGGTGGCCCACGGCGGCCACTGTGTGGCCCGCAGCGACGGACAGGTGGTGTTCGTCCGGCACAGCCTGCCCGGTGAGCGGGTGGTCGTCGAGGTGACCGGGGTCGGACCCAAGGAACGGTACTTGCGGGCGGACGCGGTGGAGGTCCTGGATCCTTCACCCGACCGGGTCGTCCCAGCGTGTCCGTACGCGGGACCCGGGGGCTGCGGGGGATGCGACTGGCAGCACGCGACGGTCGAGGCGCAACGACGACTGAAGTCGATGGTCCTCGGCGAGCAGCTGCAACGACTGGGCGGGGTGGCGCGAACGGTCGGCGTCGAGCAGGTGCCTGGGGACGACGACGGTGCACGCTGGCGGACCCGGGTCCGGTTCGCGGTCGACGCGGACGGGCGGGCCGGGCTGCGTCGACACCGCTCACACGAAGTCGTGGGCGTGTCCGACTGTCTCATCGCGCACCCGGGCATCGACGCGCCCGGGATCGTGGCCCAGCGCTGGCCTGGCGCCGAGTGGGTCGAGGCGTCCACGTCGGCGTCGACCGCGGAGTCCGACCTCCGGGTTCATCCGGGGCCGGTCGGCAAGGCGCTGAACCACCGGGCGGCGGGACGGACCTGGCGGGTCTCCGGCGGCGGCTTCTGGCAGGTTCACCCGGGCGCGGCCGACGTCCTGGCCTCGTGTGTGTCCTCCATGTTGGCGGCGCGCCCGGGGGAGCACGTCGCGGATCTCTACTGCGGGGTCGGTCTGTTCGCCGGTGCGCTCGCCCCGCTGCTCGGGCCCGGGGGACGGGTGGACGCCGTGGAGGGGCACCGGAGGGCAGCCGCCGACGCGACGCACAACCTGTCCGACCTGGAGGTCGTGTCGGTGCACGCGGAGCCGGTCGAGGGCTTCCTGGCCCGCGGCCGGCTCCGGCGTTGTGACCTCGTCGTCCTCGACCCGCCTCGGACCGGTGCCGGCGCGACCGTGGTGGAGGGCGTGGCCGGCCTGAGCCCGCGGGCGGTGGCCTACGTGGCCTGTGACCCCGCGGCCCTGGGGCGCGACGTGCGCACCTTCGCCGGGGCCGGGTACTCCCTGACCCAGGTCCGGGGGTTCGACCTGTTCCCGATGACCCACCACGTGGAGTGCGTGGCCTTGCTGGAACGGACCGGGTCCGGATAGTATCTTGATATCAAGATAAATCGGTACCGTCAGAATGTCCGCAGGCGAGAGGGAGAACCGATGGGCGACCAGCAGCGAGGTTCGGTGAACAGCCTTCGGGCGCGGCGCACGCTCACCGTCGACGGCTCCGACTACGAGATCTTCGACCTGCACGCGGTTCCAGGGGTCGAGCGACTGCCCTTCGGCCTGAAGGTCCTGGTGGAGAACCTGTTGCGCACCGAGGACGGCCTCAACGTCACCGAGTCCCACGTGCGCTCCCTGGCCGGGTGGGACCCGATGGTCACCCAGACCACGGAGATCCAGTTCTCCCCGGCCCGGGTGATCATGCAGGACTTCACCGGTGTGCCCGTGGTGGTCGACCTCGCCACGATGCGGGAGGCGATGGCCGACCTGGGGGGCGACCCCTCGCTGATCAACCCGCTGTCACCGGCCGAGCTGGTCATCGACCACTCCGTGGTCGCCGACGTCTTCGGTCGGGCCGACGCGTTCGAGCGGAATGTCGAGCTGGAGTACCAGCGGAACAGGGAGCGCTACCAGTTCCTGCGTTGGGGGCAGGGCGCGTTCCAGGAGTTCACCGTCGTGCCACCTGGGACCGGGATCGTGCACCAGGTCAACATCGAGCACCTGGCCAAGGTCGTCGTGTCCCGAAACGGGCAGGCCTACCCGGACACCGTCGTCGGCACCGACTCCCACACGACGATGGTCAACGGACTGGGGGTGCTGGGCTGGGGTGTTGGCGGGATCGAGGCCGAGGCGGCGATGCTCGGTCAGCCGGTGAGCATGCTCATCCCGTCGGTGGTCGGCTTCAAGCTGTCCGGGTCGCTGCCCGAAGGGGCGACCGCGACCGATCTCGTCCTCACGATCACCGAGATGCTGCGCCGGCGAGGCGTGGTCGGGTCCTTCGTGGAGTTCTACGGGCCCGGAGTGTCGGCGGTGCCCCTGGCCAACCGGGCGACGATCGGCAACATGAGCCCGGAGTACGGCTCGACCGTGGCCCTGTTCCCCATCGACGACGAGACGCTGCGCTACCTGCGTCTGACCGGACGCTCCGAGCACCAGCTGGCCCTCGTGGAGGCCTACGCCAAGGAGCAGGGACTCTGGTTCGACCCGACCGCCGAGCCGTTGTACTCCGACCGGCTCGAGCTCGACCTGGCCACGGTCGAGCCCTCACTGGCCGGGCCCAAACGGCCCCAGGACCGCGTGCCGCTGCGGTCCAGCCAGTCGTCGTTCCGCGCAGCTCTGGTCGACTACGTGCCGTCGTCGACTCCGGGATCGGCCACGCGACCCACTCCGGCGACCCTCGACGACGGCACCGAGGTGGTGATCGACCACGGGGCGGTCGTGATCGCCGCCATCACGTCCTGCACCAACACGTCGAACCCGTCGGTGATGATCGCCGCGGCGCTGCTCGCGAAGAACGCCGTGGAGCGGGGACTCACCCGGAAACCGTGGGTGAAGACCACCCTGGCCCCAGGCTCCAAGGTCGTCATGGACTACTACGACCGGGCCGGTCTCACGCCGTACCTCGACAAGCTGGGCTTCAACCTCGTCGGATACGGCTGCACGACCTGCATCGGCAACTCAGGCCCGCTGCCCGAGGCGATCAGTGCCGCGGTGAACGAGGCCGACCTCGCTGTGGTGTCCGTCCTGTCGGGCAACCGGAACTTCGAGGGTCGGATCAACCCCGACGTGAAGATGAACTACCTGGCGTCACCACCCCTCGTCGTCGCCTACGCACTGGCCGGTTCGATGGATGTCGACCTGCTCAACGACCCACTGGGTATCGACCCGTCCGGAGAGCCCGTGTACCTGCGTGACCTCTGGCCGAGCGACGCCGAGGTCAGCGACGTCGTCGCGGGCGCACTGGCGAGCGAGACGTTTACGCGTGAGTACGCCGACGTGTTCGCCGGTGACGAGCGGTGGCGCTCGCTACCGACGCCGTCGGGCAGCACCTTCGCCTGGGACCCCACGTCCACCTACGTGCGCAAGCCTCCCTACTTCGACGGGATGACCCGCGAGCCGCAGGCGGTCCGTGATGTCGAGGGGGCACGGGTCCTGGCCATCCTCGGTGACTCCGTGACGACCGACCACATCTCGCCGGCCGGTTCCATCAAGGCCGACAGCCCAGCCGGCCGGTACCTCGCCGAGCACGGCGTCGAGCCCCGCGACTTCAACTCCTACGGGTCGCGGCGGGGTAACCACGAGGTCATGATCCGCGGCACGTTCGCCAACATCCGACTGCGCAACCTGATGCTGCGTGACGTCGAGGGCGGCTTCACCGTCGACCAGACGCGACCCGACTCGCCAGTGGTGCCGATCTACGACGCGGCGATGAGCTACGCCGCCCAAGGCGCTCCTCTGGTGGTGCTCGCAGGCAAGGAGTACGGCTCGGGGTCGTCGCGCGACTGGGCAGCGAAGGGCACCGGGCTGCTCGGGGTCACGGTCGTCATCGCGCAGTCCTACGAGCGGATCCACCGCAGCAACCTGATCGGGATGGGCGTGCTGCCGCTGCAGTTCGCCGAGGGGGCCTCGGCGTCGGCCCTCGGGCTGACGGGTGAAGAGGTGATCTCGGTGAGGGGGATCGAGGCTCTCAACGCCGGAGTGGTCCCTCCCGAGGTATCGGTCGAGGCGGTCCGGGCAGACGGTTCCGTGGTGGAGTTCACCGCTGCGGTCCGGATCGACACGCCGGGAGAGGCGGACTACTACCGACACGGCGGGATCCTCCCCTACGTGCTGCGCTCCTTGCTTGCCTGATCAGCGAGGAGCCGGAGGGAGCGGGGTGGGTGGGGATGCCCCACCGCGACCGGCCAGTGAGGGCAGGATCGCCGCAACCAGCCGGTCCAGCCGGTCGTTGACCTGGCGCACGAGCACCCGTCGTCGGCTTCGGTTCGCGGCCTGGGACAACGTCAGAGTGCGGTCGAGCTCGTCGAGCTCGTGACGCCACCGGGCGTACTGCGTGGGGTCGACGCCGAGCACCGCAGCCTCGGCGAGTGACTGGCGAACGGCAGCGATCTTGCGCCTGGCGCGCAGTTCGGGTGACAGGCGAGACGGGATCTTCATCGTCTGGTCGGCCATCTGACCGACGAACTTCTGGGCGGCCGGGCTGTTCTGGATGTACGGGTAGTACTTGCGCGCAGCAGCGAACGCGATCGGTCCCCACTTGATGAAGGACTTGATGACGATCGACCAGGCCGGCATCCGCCAAGTATCTCATCGGCACCTCCAGCCAACGACTCAGGCTGGGATGCTTGGCCGGTGAGAGGCACCGAGCTGAGCACGCGAAGGCTGCGCCTGCGCACCTGGCGCGACGGCGACCTCGAGCCGTTCGCGACGATGAACGCCGACCCGGTCGTCATGGCGCACTTCGTGGCACCGATGACCGGCGAGCAGAGCGACGAGCTCGTCCGCGAGCGGATCCGGCGGCACCTCGACGAGCACGGCTACGGTCTGTGGGCCGTCGAGGTGATCGGTGGCGACCCGTTCATCGGCTTCGTCGGCCTCACGTGGCAGACCTTCCCGGCGCACTTCACGCCGGCGCTCGAGGTCGGGTGGAGGCTACGGAGGTCCGCCTGGGGTCACGGCTTCGCCACCGAGGCAGGGCGTGCAGCAGTCGACTTCGCCTTCGACACCGCAGGCGTCGACGAGGTCGTGTCCATGACGTCACCGGAGAACTGCAGGTCGATCGCGGTCATGCGACGGTTGGGGATGACCCACGACCCCGCCGACGACTTCGAGCACCCGCGCGTGCCAGAGGGCCACCGGCTACGTCGCCACGTGCTGTACCGGATCACACCGCAGGGGCGGACCTGGTGAGCCGGTCCGTGCCGCCCGGTTGGCCGTCGCAGGTCCCGCCCCCAGACACCGCGGAGTGGGTCGACGACGCCGTCCTCTGGCTGCTCGACCACAGCCCGCCTGAGTACCGCGACCACGGGCTCCTGCGCAGACAGCCCGTCCTGCTGGCCTGGCTGACCGCCCGGCAGGTGGACGCCGGTCTCGAGGCCACGCGGCAGGCGTACCGGTCGGTGCGCCGTGAGCGCGCAGACCTCGGCCCGGAGGTTCTGGCGGAGACGTTGACCGTGCTCGAGGCCGAGGGGGCCCGCCTGCTCGCCCTCCAGCGGGCGGTGCACCTCGTGGCCGACGCCCTGGCGGGACAGCGCTATGTTCCTCGGCTCTGACCGGTGCGGCGCCGTCCGGCTGGCGCGCCGAGCTGCCTGAGTACACCTAGACTCACCGGAGTCCGGCAGCGTCGACAGGAGGTGTCGTGGGCCAGCTCGAACGCGTGCACAGCCCGCGCGACCTCAAGGCGCTGACGCCGGACGAGTGTGCCCGGCTCGCCGAGGAGATCCGCACCTTCCTGGTCGAGAACGTGGCCCGGACCGGAGGTCACCTCGGCCCCAACCTGGGCGCGGTCGAGCTGACCCTGGCCCTGCACCGGGTCTTCTCCAGCCCGGACGACGTGCTGCTCTGGGACACCGGGCACCAGGCCTACGTCCACAAGATCGTCACCGGACGACACGACTTCTCCCAGCTGAAGCAGCGAGGGGGCCTGTCGGGGTACCCCTCGCGGTCGGAGTCCGAGCACGACGTCATCGAGAACAGCCACGCCTCCACTGCTCTGTCGTACGCCGACGGCATCGCCAAGGGCCTACAGCTACGCGGAGAGCTCGACCGGCGGGCGGTCGTCGGCATCATCGGCGACGGCGCACTGACCGGTGGCATGGCCTGGGAGGCGCTGAACAACATCGCCGCAGCGCCGGACCGCCCGGTGATCGTGGTCGTCAACGACAACGAGCGGTCGTACGCTCCGACGATCGGCGGTCTCGCCAACCACCTGGCGACGCTGCGGACCACCCGTGGGTACGAACGGTTCCTGGAGTGGGGCAAGCAGGTGCTCGGGCGCACACCGGTGGTCGGGCCGCCGCTGTACGAGACGTTGCACGGGATGAAGAAGGGCCTGAAGGACATCGTGGCCCCTCAGGGGATGTTCGAAGACCTCGGGCTGAAGTACATCGGACCGGTCGACGGACACGATCAGCTGGCGGTGGAGCATGCGCTGCACCGGGCCCGTGCCTTCGGTGGGCCAGTCATCGTGCATGTCATCACCGTGAAGGGGCGCGGTTACGCGCCGGCTGAGAACGACGACGCCGACCGGTTCCACGGGGTCGGGGTGATCGACCCGGTGACGGGGCGTCCGATGACCACCTCCGCACCGGGCTGGACCCAGACCTTCGGCGAGGCGCTGTGCGAGCTCGGGCGCGAACGCGCGGACATCGTGGCGATCACCGCAGCCATGATGCAGCCGACCGGTCTGGAGCCGTTCGCGGGAGAGTTCCCCGATCGGGTGTTCGACGTCGGCATCGCCGAGCAGCATGCAGCCACCTCGGCGGCAGGTCTCGCCTTCGCCGGGCTGCACCCCGTGGTCGCCGTCTACGCCACCTTCCTGAACCGGGCCTTCGACCAGGTGCTCATGGACGTCGCCTTGCACCGCGCGGGTGTCACGTTCGTGCTCGACCGGGCTGGCGTCACCGGTGACGACGGGGCCAGTCACAACGGCGTCTGGGACCTCGCGGTGTTCTCCGCCGTTCCCGGTCTGTCGATCGCCGCGCCGCGCGATGCAGCACAGCTGCGCGAGCAGCTCGCCGAGGCAGTGGCGGTCAGCGACGCGCCCACGATCGTCCGGTACCCCAAGGGAGCACTGCCACAGCAGGTCCCTGCGCTCGAGCGGGTCGGTCGCTGCGACGTCCTGCACCGGCACGGCGAGCCGGACGTGCTCGTCCTCGCGGTGGGGCCGATGGCGGCCCTGTCCCTGGAGGTCGCCGGACGGCTGAACGACCAGGGGATCGGGGTCACCGTGGTCGATCCGCGCTGGGTCGTTCCGGTCGACCCGGCGGTGGTGGACCTGGCCGGCCGCCACCAGTTCGTCGTCAGTGTCGAGGACGGCCTGCGCGACGGAGGCGTGGGGGCGGCGGTGACCCAGGCGCTGCAGGACGCAGACGTCGAGGTCCCGGTCCGGGTGTTCGGCGTGCCCAAGCAGTTCCTCGACCACGCCAAGCGGGCCGAGGTCCTCGCGAGCCTCGGGCTCACGGCTCAGGACATCTCCCGCGAGGTGGTCGAGGCGATGGCTCGTCGCGACGCGACGGCGCAGGCTGAGGCCACTGCTCGCACCGAGACCGCGTCTTCCGACCCCGGCTAGCCCCCTGCACTGGCCGCCGCCGGCCCCGGCTCGGAACCGCTACCGGCGCTGCCAGGCCTCCAGGCTGCCCATCGGGTCGCTCAGCGCCTGCTCACGTGGGTTGCCCCCCTCAGGAGCCAGAGCGACCTCGTCTCGGGTGATGAGTACGGGCCGGGTGAATCCTCGGTCGACGTCGTCGGTCGCCCATGCAGCGGCCACGGCGAACGCCGGGTCGACTCGGCCCAGGTCGAGCCACCCACGCCGACGCATGGGCACCGCGGCCGTGCGCAGACCGAGTGGGTCGCTGGCGCACAGCGCGGCGCGGAAGCGGGTGGAGCCCAACAGGGTCAGCACGTCGCAGTCACCGATCGGGCGAAGTGGCCCACCCGGATCGCGGGCGACCCGGTCGGCGGCCACCGCCCCCTTCTCCTCGAGGTACCGGGCCAGGGTCGGCCACCACGGCCGGTCGTCGAGCCCGGCTGCGTCGAGCAGGCCCGGCGGGAGCACGGCCACTGCGTCCGGGTCGTCGAGCAAACCGACGAAGCCGGTACCGAGGTGCAGGGCGCCGCCGAGCACGCGGTGTCGCGCCCAGCTCGCCCCGGGGTGCAGCACGTGGTCGACGGGCAGACCCACCGGCCGGGCTCGGGTGGCCGGGTCGAGCAGGTCGGCCAGGGCGCGTCGCAGGCGCAGCCAGGTCCGCACCCGAACCCGAGCCGTCGTGGACTCCGCCGACGCGGAGCCGACGGCGCGGGCGACCTCCGACCAGGTCAAGGTCACCGAGGGCCCGTGGTCGGTCGGGGGGAGCACGATGCCGTCGTCGCCGGGCAGGAGATCGACCCCGTCGAGCACCGAGACCATGAGCACGGTGCGGCGCAACGTGACCGCGCCTGGAGCCTGATCGACGGATGGGGCCATCCAGGCACGGTAGCCCGGTCTGGCCGGGCGCACCGGGTGGTTGCCACGGTGTACCCGTCCGGTCGGGACAGTGACTGTGGGTGACCATCGGCGGACACACGGGAGCGACCGATCGTCGGGCCCTCCCGAACGGCGTCGCGTGGTCGGATGCTGCGGTTGCCCCGTGCGTCCGGAGGCGACACCGTGAACCCATGACGGTGGAGGAGCTGGCCGTCGGCGACCAGCCGCGAGTGGGCGACCGGCCGGCGAGGCGGTCAACCGACGTGATGCCCGGCGTCTCGCCTCGCGTGGCTGAGGTGGTGGCTGCGGCGGTGGCCGTGGGTGCTCGGACTCGGTCTCCTGGTCGTCGTCCTCCTCCAGGTGGTCCCGTCGATGGCCGGCCCACCCAGGACATCGGTGTTCCTCGTCCTTGCTGGGGAATCCTTCCAACGCCTGGACGTCGACACGGGCCGGATCACCGACCTGTCCAGCGCTGCCGACCCGTCGACCGTGGTCGTCCAGGGTTCGCAGATCATCGCCCAGCAGCCCGCTGGCCTCCAGGGTCTGGCACCTGAGGTGCTCACCTACGGACCGGACGGGGTCGGGCAGCTCGGCCGAGCCGACCAGGTCTTCGCGGGTCTCGGCGACGGCGTGTGGCTGGTGCAGGAGGACGAGGCCGGATCGCCGGAGTCAGTTGCCTACTCCCACGGTGCAGGCACCTCGCAGACCACCGTGTTCGCCGTACCTCGCCGGTTCGAGGTCGTGGGTGCCGTGCCGGAAGGGCTTCTGGTGACCAGCGGTCGTGAGCGCGACCGTCGACTGGCCGTGTGGGACCCGACCGCCCCGGAGGCGGTGCGGTGGCTCGGCCGCGTGGGTGCGCTGCTCGCCGTGGGTGGCCCGCTCGTCACGACCACCGGGCTGTGCTGGGCGGGGGAGTGCCCCATGTACGTCGTCGACGTCCGAACCGGTGAGCGACGAGAGCTTCGGCCCCCTGAGGGCACGGTGTACTCCGGTCGGCCGGTGCCCTCGACCGACGGGTCGCAGGTGGCCGCCGTCGTCCGGCGCCTGTCCGACGGGTCGGCGGGGCTGGCCGTGGGCGCGGTCGCCACCGGGCTCCGCCTCGTGCCCGACCTGTCCGTGCAGCCCGGTGCCACGGTCTCCTGGACGAGGTCGGGGTGGGTGGTCGTGCCGATGAGCGAGGAGTCCGTCACGCTGTGGCGGGTGGGGCAGTCCCGACAGGTCACCATGCCCTCGGGCACGCGGGTCGTCGCGGCGGGTTCGAGCTAGGGGCTCACCGCCAGCCGATCTGCTCCACGATCTGAGCCGCGACGGCGGCGATGGGCTGGTCGTTGGCGACCCGGTGGTCAGGTTGTGGTCGGTCCGGGTCGGAGAGCCATTCCTCGCCCTCTCGCAGATCGTCGCCGCGGGCCGACGTCACGTCGTCCCCCAGTCGACGGGCGATCTCGTCGACGGGCACGAGCAGCTCGACGACTGTGGTCGACGCACCGACAACCGCTCGGACACTGTCCAGCTCCTCCTGGGTGCGCAGCGCCCGGGTCAGCACATAGCAGTCCAACGAGAGGGCGGCGTAGTTCGCCAGCACCGAGCGCAGGTTGCGAAGCAGCATGGCGTGAACCGCGCCCGACTCCTGCTCCGGTCCGGTGTCGAACCAGGCCAGCCAGTCCAGGTCGACCAATGCGTAGGTACGCCCAAGGGCTTCGAGCACGCTCCCGACCTGGATGGCCACCGACGTCTTGCCGGTTCCCGGGGCCCCGGTCAGCAACAGGACTGGACGTCGGCCTTTCTCCCCATCGGCACGCACCGGACCCTCAGTGGAACGTCTTGCCGGTGACCGCGGCCGAGACTCCCGTGCGGTCGAGGTAGGGGGTGATCCCACCGATCCAGAACGGCCATCCGGCGCCCAGCACGAGGCACAGGTCGATGTCCTCCGGCTCGGCCACCACGCCCTCGGACAGCATGAGCTCGATCTCCTCGGCCAGGGCCGCCAGTACCCGTGCGCGAACCTCCGCGGCGGTGGACGGCGCATCGCCGGTGCGGAAGAGGGCCAGGACGTCGGGGTCGACCCGCTGGTCGCCGCCGTCCCAGGTGTAGAAGGCGGTCTTGCCGGCCTCCACCACCCGGGCCAGGTTCTCCGAGACGGCGAACCGTTCGGGGTAGGCCTCGTGCATCACCTCGGACACGTGCAGGGCCACTGCCGGGCCGACCAGCTGGAGCAGCATGAACGGGGACATCGGCAGTCCCAGCGGGTCGAGGGCGGAGTCGGCGACCTCCAGCGGCGTCCCTTCGTCGACCGCAGCCGACACCTCGCCCAGGAACCTGGCCAACAGCCGGTTGACCACGAACGCCGGCGCGTCCTTGACGAGCACGGCGGACTTCTTCAACGTCTTGGCCACGGCGAAGGCGGTGGCCAGCGTCGGGTCGTCGGTGCGTTCGCCGCGAACCACCTCCAGCAGCTGCATGACCGCCACCGGGTTGAAGAAGTGGAACCCCACGAGGCGTTCGGGGTGAGCCAGCTTCGCCGCCATGTCGGTGACCGACAGGGACGACGTGTTCGTGGCCAGCACGCAGGTGTCGCTCACCACGGCCTCGACCTCGGCGAACACCTGCTGTTTCACGGCGAGGTCCTCGAACACCGCCTCGATGACGAAGTCGGCGTCGGCGAAGGCGGACTTGTCGGTGCCTCCTGAGACCAGGGCCTTCAACCGGTTGGCCGTGTCGTCAGAGACCCGCCCCTTGTCGTGCAGCTTGTCGACCTCGGCCCGCACGTAGGCGAGCCCCTTGTCGACGCGGCTTTGGTCGAGGTCGGTCAGGTGGACCGGCACCTGGAGCTGCCGGGCGAACAGCAGGGCCAGCTGACCGGCCATCAGCCCGGCCCCGACGATCCCGACCTTGGTGACAGGTCGGGCCAGGGAGCGGTCGGGCACACCGACCGGCCGCTTGGCGCGGCGCTGCACCAGGTCGAAGGCGTACAGGCTCGAGGCGAGCTCGGGGCTGGTGGCCATGTCGGCCAGTGCCTCGTCCTCAGCCTCGAAGGCGGCGTCCCGGTGCGCGTGGCGCGCACGCTCGAGCAGCTCGAGCGCTCGATACGGAGCCGGGGGCACTCCGCGGGTGCGCGCGTCGGCGATCGCGCGGCCGCGAGCCAGGGCGGCGTCCCATGCCTCGTGGCGGTCGACCGGTGGGCGGTCGACGACGAGCACCCCGTGCAGCACGGCGTCGGCCCAGGCGATGGACTGCTCCAGGAAGTCGGCCGGCTCGAAGACCGCGTCGACCACGCCGAGCTCGACGGCCTGTTCCGGCTTGAGCATCCGGTTGGTGTTCAGCGGGTTCTCGATGACGACGGTCACGGCCCGCTCGGGACCGACCAGGTTCGGCAGCAGGTAGGTGCCACCCCAGCCGGGGATGAGCCCGAGGAACACCTCGGGCAGAGCCACGAAGCCAGGGCCGCTGGACAGTGTCCGGTAGGTGCAGTGCAGTGCCACCTCCAGGCCACCGCCGAGCGCCAGGCCGTTGACGAAGGCGAACGACGGGACGCCCAGCTCGCCGAGCCGTCGGAACACCCTGTGGCCGAGCCTGGCGATGTCGAGCACCTCCTCGCGGCTGGACATCTGCCGGAACGCCTTGAGGTCGGCGCCGGCGCAGAAGTTGAACGGCTTGCCGGTGAGCGCCACGGCCGTGATCTCTCGACGGTGCACCATCTGGTGCACCTGCTCGAGGGCCGCGTCGAGCTCGGCGAGCCCGGCGGGACCGAAGGTGTTGGGCTTGGTGTGGTCGAAGCCGTTGTCGAGGGTGATCAGGGCGATCTGATGACCCTCGCCGATGGAGACCGTGCGGACGTGTGCGTGGGTGACGACCTCGTCGTGCTGGCTCATGCGGCGTCCTCGTCTGCGCTCGTGGCGTAGTGGGGGTTCTCCCAGATGACCGTGCCGCCCATGCCGAGCCCGATGCACATCGTGGTGACGCCGTAGCGGACCTCGGGGTGCTCCTCGAACTGTCGGGCGAGCTGGATCATCAACCGCACGCCAGACGACGCCAGGGGGTGGCCGACGGCAATGGCGCCGCCGTAGGCGTTGACCCGAGGGTCGTCGTCGGCCAGACCGAAGTGGTCGAGGAAGGCGAGGACCTGCACGGCGAACGCCTCGTTGACCTCGAACAGGCCGATGTCCTCGATCGACAGCCCGGCGACCTTCAGGGCCTTGAGCGTGGACGGCACGGGGCCGATGCCCATGACCTCGGGCTCGACCCCGGCATAGCCGTAGGACACCAGCCGCAGCTTCTTGGTGAGGCCGAGCTCGTCGGCGACGTCCTCGGCCACGACGAAGGCACCGGTTGCCCCGTCATTGAGCCCGGCTGCATTTCCGGCCGTGACCCGGCCGTGCGCGCGAAACGGTGTGCGCAGCCCGGCCAGCCCCTCGAGCGTGGTGCCTGGCCGTGGGGGCTCGTCGGCGGTGGCGAGTCCCCAGCCGTCGTCGGTGCTGCGGGTGGCGACCGGAACCAGGTCGGGCTGGATCAGCTCGTCGGCGTAGGCCTTGGCCAGCTTCTCCTGGCTGTGCACCGCGTACGCGTCGGCCCGTTGCCTGGTCAGGTGGGGGAACCGGTCGTGCAGGTTCTCCGCGGTCTGGCCCATGACCAGGGCCTCCGGGTCGACCAGCTTCTCGGCCACGAAGCGGGGGTTGGGGTCCATGCCCTCACCCATGGGGTGACGGCCCATGTGCTCGACCCCGCCGGCGAAGGCGACGTCATAGGCACCGCACGCGATGGCGGAGGCGGTCGTGGTGACTGCCGTCATCGCCCCGGCGCACATCCGGTCGATCGAGTAGCCGGGGACGCTGCGCGGAAGACCGGCCAGGATCCCGGCGCTGCGGCCCAGGGTGAGCCCCTGGTCGCCGGTCTGCGTGGTCGCGGCGACGGCGACCTCGTCGATCCGGTCGGCGGGCAGGTCCGGGTTGCGGCGCAGCAGCTCGCGGATGACCTTGACGATGAGGTCGTCGGCCCGGGTCTCGGCGAACATGCCGCCCGCCTTGCCGAACGGGGTGCGGACGCCGTCGACGAAGACGACCTCTCGGACGATGCGTGCCACAGGGCCTCCAGGGACGGCAGCATGACGCTGCAGGTGCCGGACGACCCGATGCTACTCGCCGGTAACAAGCCAGGGAAGCACCCCCGCCCGGTATACGGCGCGACATCACCGAGGACGACGTGGGGCGGGAGCAGGCCCAGTTGCGGCCCTGACCCCTTGGTCATTTCGGGTCAGGGATGTGGGGGCGAACGACTCTGGCGCTGACGAAGGACGAACGCCTCTGGCCTGCGAACGGGTCTCGCGGGACACTGACTGTGGGACCGGTGAGCGGTCCGCGGTCGCCGGCCCCGTTGCCACCGAGGGAGGCGACGACCATGACAACCACTCTCGAACGTCCTGAAACGCAAGTGATCGAGCGTCCAACGACTCCGACGCTCGAAGAGCACGAGGCTCTCGAACGCTCGTGGCAGTTGCCACCGCACGTACGTGAGCCCAAGAAGCGTACCTGGCCCAAGTTCCTGGCCGTGGGACTGCTGTCCGGCCTCGTCGGGCTGCTGGCTGGGTACGGGGTCGGCACGTGGAACAGTGCTGACGAGATCTCCCAGCTGCAGGACCAGCAGTCGCTGTCGGTGACGGTACCCACCGCGCCGGTCGACCTGAGCGGTGCGTCGCTGGGACAGCGGGTTCCGGCGCTTGAGCTCTCCAACCTGCCGGTGACCACGCCGCACGTCTACCGTGGCTCGGTCGACCTGTTCGGGTCGCCGCTCGGGCAGCGGGTTCCGACGAATGAACCGTCGGTTCAGTCACCCGGGTACTCGTCGGATTACAGCGCCGCGCGTGAGCACCTGGCCCTGGCGCAGAACATGACCCCGTGACCGCGATCCTCGGTGAGTCCCGGAACCGGTGGGAGAAGGTGACGCCCATGATGTGCTGGATCGAGGCGCCGGTCGGGGATCGACCCGACCGGCGTCCTCATGGATGTCTTGCGAGGCAGCGCGGAGGGAGTCTCCGAGTTGCCTCCCTCAGTGACAAGGGCGCCATCGTCTCGCGGTGCTCGTCGACGAACCGCCACACCCATTCAGGGTTCGACGCACCGTAGGCGCGCAGAGCCCAGCCGATCGCCTTGCGGAGGAAGAACTCCGGACGGCCCAGGTTTGGCTCGATGCAGGCGGCCAGCAGGTCGGTGTCGGTCCCCGCCTTGGAGCCCAGCTGCACGATGATCGAGGACCGGCGGCGCCACAGGTCGTCGTCACTGGCCCAGCGACGCATGACCGGTCCGACCTCGCCGGGGAAGCCGCGAAGCAGCGGCCCCAGGGAGCGGGAGGCGACCGGGTCGACGAGGTCCCACCACGCGCCGGTGACCACGAAGTGCTCGTACAGGGGCACCAGCCCTGGGTCCTGCCACGACCGGTACGAGCGGTGGCCGGTCAGGGCGAGTGCGGCGTAGCGCTCCTCGCGGTGTGTCGCGTCGTCCCACAGTGCGCGGGCTGTTGACTCGAACGCGCCCCGGCCGGGCAGCACATGTGCGTCGAAGACGGGTCGAAGGACCCGGCGCAGCGTGGGGGAGGGAACGCCGTAGAACGGCATCGACGACTTCATGTAGGTCTGCATCGCCGGGGCCCGGTCGGGGTCGGCGACCTCGGTGAGCGCGCTGCGTACGTCTGCGACCAGCGCCACATCGACCACTGCCGCATCGACCGCTGCCGGGTCGACGCGCGGCGACCGGCTCACGTTCCTGCGACGCTCGTGGACTGGTTGGCGCGGGCTGGCGCGGGGCGCGCGCTCCTGGGCGCACGCAGGAACAGGGCGAGGACGGGCACCACATAGGCGACCCACACCAGGACCTGCAGGACGGTGGGGTCGGGCTGGAAGTTGAAGATGCCCTTGAGCAACGTGCCGAGCACGGTGGTGGGCGCGATCACCGACGAGACGTCGAACGCGAGGTTGTTCAGCCCCGGCAGGACCCCGGCCTCCTGGAGGTCGTGGACGCCGTACGCCAGGACCCCGGCAGCGACGACGATGAGCAGCGCCCCGGTGACCTTGAAGAACACCGCGAGGTTGATCCGCAGGGCACCCCGGTAGATCAGGTAGCCGAGCACGACCGAGGTCGCCAGGCCGAGGACGGCGCCGCTGAAACCGACCGTCGGGCTCGTCGAGTTCGACACGCTGCTCCACACGAAGACGGCGGTCTCGAGTCCTTCGCGCGCCACCGCCAGGAACGCGACGGTGGCCACTGCGCCAGCACCCATCGCGAGCGCCTTGTCGACCGCTCCCTCGAGCTCGCCCTTGATCGACCGGGATGCCTTGCGCATCCAGAAGACCATCCAGGTGACGAAGACCACCGCGATGATCGACATCACCCCGCCGAAGACCTCCTGCGCGGTGAAGGACAGCTCGTTGGAGGTGACCTGGAGCGCGACCGAGACCGCGACGGACAGACCGACGGCGGTCCCGACCCCCGTCCACACCCAGCGCAGCAGCTGCTGGTTCCCGGTCTTGACCAGGTAGGCCACGAGGATGCTCACGACCAGCGCGGCCTCCAGGCCCTCACGCAGGCCGATCAGGTAGTTGGCGAGGAACATGCGGACCTCTCGCGCTCGGGACGGACTTCTTAGGTAAGGCGAACCTTACCTTGTGTGACTGACGTCGCCAAGGCCGCGCTCGGGTTCGGGCGGCAGGTCCTGCCGCTCCAGCCGGTCCAGCGCCTTGGCCAGCGCACGAGCGGTCAGGTCGATCTGCCAGGGGCGGGCCCCGTGCCCGCGCAGGGTGTCCTCGAGTCCGTGTTCGGAGTGGTCGGGTGGGGGTTGCCAGGCGATCCGGCGCACCGTGTCCGGGGCCAGGAGGTTCTCGGTCGGGAGCGTGTGCTCGTCGGCGATCGCAGCCACCGCCGCGCGCAGGGCGGCCAGCCGGGCCGCAGCAACCGGGTCCTTGTCCCCCCACGACCGGGCCGGAGGCGGCCCGTCGTTGGGGGCCTGGGTCGCCGGCAGCGCATCGTCGGGCAGGCTCCTGGCCCGCTCGAGGGCGTCGAACCAGGTCGCGACGTGCCGTCGGGTCGACCGGCCGCCGAAGACCGGCAGGGCGAGCAGGGCGTCGCGGGTGACCGGCAGCGTCTGCGCGGCGTCGATGATCGCGGCGTCGGGAAGGATCCGACCGGGAGCGGTGTCGCGACGCTGCGCCATCTGGTCGCGGGCAGCCCACAGCTCTCGCACGGCCGCGAGCTGGCGCGGTTTGCGGACCCGGTGCAGGCCCGACGTGCGCCGCCAGGGCTCGACCCGTGGGGTGGGTGGGGGCGCCGCGGCGATCGCGGCGAACTCCTGCGCAGCCCACTCCGCCTTGCCCTGCTCGTCCAGCTGCTCGACGAGGGCGTCGCGCAGCTCGATCAGCACCTCGACGTCGAGCGCCGCGTAGCGCAGCCAGTCGTCCGGGAGCGGGCGGGTGGACCAGTCGGCTGCCGAGTGGCCCTTCTCGAGGGCGAACCCGAGCACCGACTCGGTCATGGCCGCAAGACCGACCCGGGGGTGCCCGAGCAGGCGCCCGGCCAGCTCGGTGTCGAAGAGCGACCGGGGACGCAGGCCGATGTCGGCCAGGCAGGGCAGGTCCTGTGAGGCGGCGTGCAGCACCCACTCGGCGTCGTCCATGGCGGTGGCCAGCGTGCTGAGGTCGGGGAAGGGGATCGGGTCGACCAGTACGGTCCCGGACCCGCTGCGCCGCAGCTGGACCAGGTACGCGCGGTGGCCGTAGCGGTATCCGCTGGCCCGCTCGGCGTCGACGGCGATCGGGCCGTCACCGTCGGCCAGCCGCCGGGCCGCCTGAGCGAGCGCCTCGGCGGTGACGACGACGTCAGGCAGGCCCTCACGGGGCTCGAGGAGAGGAACGGCGACCGGCGCGGTGGGAGGTTCCTCGGTCACGGGTGCACAGCGTACGCTCTGCACCCTGAGCGGGACGGGACCCGAGCCCTGACCGGGCGAGGCGAAGACGTGCTGGTCAGGCGATCGTTCGGGCGACGGGTCAGGCGATCGGTCAGGAGATGACGCCGGCCCGGAGGGCGACGGCGACCATCTCGGCCCGGTCCCCGGTGCCGAGCTTGCGGGCGATCCGGGCCAGGTGGCTCTTGACGGTCAGGGCGGACAGGCTCAGGGCCACGCCGATGTCACGGTTGGACTGGCCCTGGGAGACCAGCTGCAGCACCTCGATCTCGCGCTGGGACAGCCCGTCCGGACCGCCTCCACCGTTGCGCCCGCGGGGGTTGACCGGTGGGCGGGCTCCCTCGGTGGCCGACCCGGTCACCACGAACCCCTTGACGCCGGCAGCCAGGGCCGCCCGCACCGAATAGGGGTCGTCGCCGGGGGACAGGGCCACGCAGCGGCTCCAGCCGGCGTGCCGGAGCTCGTTCAGCAGGGTGAGCCCGGAGCCGTCGGGGAGCGCGAGGTCGATGACGCACAGGTCGCGGGGGCCGGTGGCCATCGCCCGGGCGCGGGCCTCCGCCACGCTGGCCGCCTCGGAGACCTCGGCGGCCCCGAGCACCTGAAGGCGCCGCACCACGGTCTCCCGCAGGTCGGCATGGGCCACGACCGCCATCGCCGTGAAACGAGCGGCGCGGAACCCCGGTGGGACTCCGTTGCGCTCGACGAGTGCGGTCACTCGTCCTCCTGGGTTCGGTCCAATAGCGCCATGGCAGCGCGTTCGTTACTCCCCAACCATCGGACGGCGCTCGGGGGGCCTGTAGCCATCGCCGCGGCCGAATGTCTCCCGCACGGGCGGCGTCAGGGCGGCTCTCGGGCTCGTCGGAGGCTCGTCGGAGGCGGGCTGACCCGGTGCGCCCGCGGTGGAGAGTGGAGCAGGCTCAGGCGCGACGAAGCCCGGACCGCCGAGGGAGCGACACCACCCCGGCCGGCACGGGTGGCAGGCCGCATGCGGTGCACAGCAGGTCGGCCCACGCCTGGAGGTGTGGAGCAAGCTGGCTGTCGTTCGGCGTCCAGGAGGCCCGCACCTCCAGCTCGGCGGTCCCCGGTCGGTCCGCCATCGTCCCGAAGCTCTCCGAGGCGACCCGGGTGACCGTGCCGCTCGGTGCCCGGAACTGCGCGTGCTGGTCGGCCAGACACTCCATCAGCCACGCCCAGCCGACCTCGGTGATCAGCGGGTCGGTGGCGATGTCCGGCTCGAGTGAGGCCCGGGCGAAGGTGACCACCCGGAAGGTGCCGTCCCAGGCGTCGTGCCCGTCGGGGTCGTGCAGGACCACGAACCGGCCGGTGCCGATCTCGTCGTCGCCGTCGAGGACGTCGGCGGTCAGGGCCACCGCATAGGGAGCCAGGCGTTGCGGGGCCGGTGCCTCGTCGAGCTGGATCTCCGGACGCAGGCGTACCCCTCGCAACGAGGCCAGCGCGGCCTGAAACGGTTCCGGAGGCGACTCCTGTGCGGTCACTGCCGAAGCGTACGTCTCCGGTCCGACGTGCTCCGGCTCCGGCGCGCCGGAGCCAGTGACCTACGCTGCGGGCGTCATGGCCGCCGTCCTCGCGCTGATGTCCAGCGTGCTGTGGGGCACGGCCGACTTCTTCGGTGGGCTGCTGGCCAAGCGGCTGCCCACCCTGCTCGTGGTGGCGCTGTCCCAGGCCACCGCGGTCCTGCTCCTGCTCCCCGTGGTCCTGGTCACCGGCGCATGGCACGCCGAGGCGGGCTACCTGCCGTGGGCGATCATCTGGGGCTTCACCGGCCCCCTGGGTCTGGCGGCGTTCTACCACGCGCTGTCGATCGGAACGATGGGCGTGGTGTCCCCCATCTCGGCGATGGGCATCGTGATCCCGGTGGTCGTCGGTATGGCCGCCGGCGAGCGCCCAGACGCCGGGTCGATCGTGGGCATCGTGGTGGCAGCGGTTGGCATCGTCCTGGTCGGTGGGCCGGACGTGCACACCGACGTCGACACGAGCCGGGAGCACGGCTGGCGCCCCATCGCGTTCGCTGTCGTCGCCGCGCTGGGCTTCGGCTCGAGCTATGTCTTCCTCGCCGGCGGCTCGCAGTACAGCGTGGTGATGACCCTGGTCGTGCAGCGCTCGGTCAGCGCGACCGTGGCGGGTCTGCTCGTCGTCGTCTTGGTCGGCTGGTTGCGCCCGAGTGGGCGCGACCTGTCGGCGATGGCAGCCGTAGGTGCCGGCGACATGGGGGCCAACGCCTTCTACGGCTGGTCCAGCACGCTGGGTCTGCTGAGCGTGACGGCAGTCTTCGGGTCGCTGTTCCCGGTGATGACGCTCTTGTTGGCCCGAGGGCTGCTGGGCGAGCGGCTCAGCCGGCTCCAACGGGTGGGGGTCACGCTGGCCATGACCGGGATCGTCGTGCTCGCTGCGGCCGGAGCATGAACGCGGCGCACCACGAAGGCCCCGGCCGCCGGACACCGCGGGCCGTGCCAGACTCACCGCTCGTGACGGCTCAAGACTCCCGACCGGACCTTGCCGACTCCGCGTTCCTGCGGGCCTGCCGACGCCTGCCGGTGCCGCACACCCCCGTGTGGTTCATGCGTCAGGCCGGCCGTTCGCTCCCGGAGTACCGCAAGGTGCGCGAAGGCACGACCATGCTCGAGTCGTGCATGCGTCCTGACCTGGTCACCGAGATCACGCTCCAGCCGGTCCGCCGGTACGGAGTCGACGCGGCCATCTTCTTCAGCGACATCGTCCTGCCGCTGAAGGCGATCGGCGTCGACGTGGACATCCAGCCCGGCGTCGGCCCCGTGATGGCATCGCCGATCCGGGATCGCGCCGACCTGGTCGTGCTCCGGCCGCTGGAGCCTGACGACGTCCCCTACGTGACCGAGGCCGTCGGGCAGCTCGTCGGCGAGCTCGGGTCCACTCCGTTGATCGGTTTCGCCGGCGCTCCCTTCACCCTGGCGTCGTACCTGGTCGAGGGAGGACCGAGTCGCAACCATGAGAACACCAAAGCTCTGATGTACGGCGACGACGGCACGTGGCACGCCCTGATGGAGCGCCTGGCGGACCTGGCGCTGGCCTACCTGCGGACCCAGGTGCTGGCCGGCGCCTCGGCCGTCCAGCTCTTCGACTCCTGGGTGGGTGCGCTCCCTGCCGCTGACTACGTGCGGTACGTGATGCCGCACTCGAGGCGGATCTTCGCCGGGCTGGCCGACCTCGACGTGCCGAGCATCCACTTCGGGGTCAACACCGGTGAGCTGCTGGGCCTCATGGGCGAGGTGGGGGCCGACGTGGTCGGGGTCGACTTCCGGGTGCCGCTCGACGTGGCCGCGAGCCGGGTCGGACCCGACAAGGCGCTTCAGGGGAACTTGGACCCGGCGGTCCTCTTCGCTCCACTGTCGGTGGTCGAACGGCGCACGCTCGAGGTGCTGGCTGCGGCCAGTGAGCTGCCTGGCCACGTGTTCAACCTCGGGCACGGCGTGCTGCCCACCACAGACCCGGCCGCCCTCGCGCACGTCGTCGAAGTCGTCCATCGTGAGACCACGTCCTAGTCCCTTGAGCGGCTCTGCGAGGCTGGGGGAGTGAGCAGAACCACGCACCTCGTCGTCATCGGGGCCGGCATCTCCGGCCTGTCGGCGGCGTACGAGGCCCGACGGCGCCTGGGTGACGAGCTGACCATCACGGTGGTCGAGGCCGGCGACCGGATCGGCGGCAAGCTCGCGTCGCACGAGGTGGGCGGGGTCACCGTCGACGCGGGTGCGGAGTCGCTGCTCGCCCGCAGGCCGGAGGGGATCGCCCTGCTCGACGAGCTGGGGCTGTCCGACCAGGTGGTCCACCCGGCGGTCGAGGGTGCCTCACTCTGGCTGGACGGCGTCCTGCGCCCGTTACCCCGGGGCACTCTGCTCGGCATTCCCCAGGACCTCACGTCGCTGGCGGCAAGTGGGGTGCTGTCGGTGCAGGGACTGCTGCGGGTCCCCCTTGACCGGGTGCTTCCCGCGACCCGGTTCGACCCCGAGACCGACGACGTCGCGATCGGCACCTACGTGGCGGCCCGGCTGGGCCGTGAGGTGGTCGACCGGCTCGTCGAACCACTGCTCGGCGGGGTCTACGCCGGGCACGCCGACGAGCTGTCCTTCGCCGCCACGCTGCCGCAGCTTGCGCGGCTGGCCCAGATCGAGAAGTCGCTGCTCACTGCCGCCGAGCAGGTGCAGCAGCTGTCCGCAGGGCAGAGCGGGCCGGTCTTCGCGTCGTTACGTGGCGGGCTGGGCCGGCTCCCGGGACTTCTCGTCGAGGCCGCCGGGGCGCAGGTCCAGCTGAACACCGCGGCCCGGGGACTACGCCCGCACCCGTCGGGCGGCTGGGTGGTGCAGACCCGGCAGGGGGCGGTGACGCACGACCTGCGGGCCGACGCGGTGATCGTGGCCACCCCCGCGCCGGCGGCGGCCGGGCTGCTGGCGACGGTGAGTCCACGGGCGGCGTTGGACCTGGGCCAGATCGACTACGCGTCAGTCGCCCTGGCGACCTTCGTCCTGCCGCCGGCGGCCGTGACCGAGCCTCTCGTCGGAACCGGCTTCCTGGTACCGCCTGCGGAGGACCGCGTGATCAAGGCGGCCACGTTCGCCTCGCAGAAGTGGGGCTGGCTGGCCGAGGACCATCCCGACCAGGTCGTCGTGCGCTGCTCGGTGGGACGGTTCGGGGAGACGGCGCATCTCGACCGTGGCGACGACGACCTCGCCTGGGCCGCCTGGGGTGAGCTAGCCGCGGCGACGGGGCTCTCCGACGCCCCCATCGCCACAGCAGTCACCCGCTGGGACGACGCCCTGCCCCAGTACCGGGTCGGGCACCTGCACCGGGTCGCCCGGATCCAGGAGACCGTCGGTGAGCACGCAGGGCTGGCCCTCTGCGGGGCCGCCTACGAGGGGGTCGGGATCCCGGCCTGCATCGGAAGCGGCCAGGCGGCCGCACTGCAGGTGACGACCGCCCTCCAGCTCGAGGACGGCAGAATGAACCCATGACCGACACCGCTGGAACCCCTGGACCCGCCGGGCGAACGATCACCGGCAAGCAGGCCCGCGACCTGAACGACGTGATCCGCTACACGATGTGGTCGGTCTTCAAGGTGAAGGGTCTACTCCCCGACGACCGTCGCGCACTGGCCAGCGAGGTCGACGAGCTCTTTGCGCAGCTGGCGGCGAAGGACGTCGTCGTGCGCGGCGTGTACGACGTCCAGGGGCTGCGGGCCGACGCCGACTTCATGGTGTGGTGGCATGCCGAGTCATCAGACGACCTGCAGGAGGCCTACGCGCGGTTTCGGCGCACCGCGGTGGGCCGGCAGTTCGAGCCGGTGTGGTCGGTCATGGCCCTGCACCGGCCGGCTGAGTTCAACCGCAGCCATGTGCCGGCGTTCCTGGCCGACGAGGAGGCGCGTCGTTACGTCTGCGTCTACCCGTTCGTGCGCTCCTACGAGTGGTACGTCCTGCCCGACGACGAGCGCCGGGCGATGCTGGTGGAGCACGGGCAGATGGGCCGCGCGTACCCCGACGTCCGCGCCAACACGGTGGCCGGTTTCGCTTTGGGCGACTACGAGTGGATCCTGGCGTTCGAGGCCGACGAGCTGTACCGGATCGTCGACCTGATGCGTGACCTTCGTGCGTCCAAGGCGCGTCTGCACGTGCGCGAGGAGATCCCCTTCTACACCGGCCTGCGCCGGCCCTTCGACGAGCTCGTGGCTTCGCTGCCGTGAGCAGGGTCCTTCGGTAGTCCCTTTTCGACACCAGTCGCGCTAGCCTGCGGAGCACAGCCGATGGAGGAGTGGCGACATGTCAAACCCGGTCATCGTGGTGGGCTCGTACAACAACCGCCTGCGCGCCGAAGCCGACTACGAGCGCATCGCCCAGGAGCGTCGTGAGCTGTGGGACGAGCGCCTCTACGCGCTGGGACTGGTGGAACGCACGGCCACCGGCAAGGCGAAGGTCGTCAACCATCTCGAGCCCGACAGCAACATCGGCGCCATCAGCGGCACGATCGTGGGTGGACTTGTCGGTCTGCTGTACCCGCCGTTGATCGTCGTCACGGCCGGGGCCGGCCTCGGGGTCGGCCGTGCCGCCGCACACCTGTGGCACGGGGTGTCCCGCAAGGACATCTCCGAGCTGGGTACCGCGATCGACTCCGGCGAAGGTGCGGTGCTCGTCATCGCCGCGAAGCTGCCGGCCGACGTCGACGCCGTCCTGCCGCAAGCGACCCACGTGGTTCACCGGGAGATGCAGCACAAGCACGAGGACATCGAGGCACTGGTCAAGGAGCTGCGCGAGCTGCATGACCAGGACGCAGCCTCAGCGGCGCCGACCGAGGCCTGACCCCCCAGGCGCGATGGCCCGTCACTCGTTGGGCTGAAGCCTCAGGCTGATGCTGTTGATGCACCACCTCTGGTCCGTGGGCACCGCGTACCCCTCACCCTCGAAGACGTGCCCCAGGTGGGAGCCGCAGCGGGCGCAGCGTGCCTCGGTGCGCACCATGCCGGAGGAGTAGTCAGGGATCAGCTCGACCGCGTCGTCCTTGGTGGGCTGGTAGAACGACGGCCACCCGCAGTGGCTCTCGAACTTGGTGTCCGAGCGGAACAGCTCGTTGCCGCACGCCCGGCAGCTGTAGACGCCGGTGGTCTTGGTGTCGACGTACTCCCCAGTCCAGGGGGACTCGGTGCCGGCCTGGCGAAGCACCCTGAACTCACCGGGTGACAGCTCGTTGCGCCACTGGTCGTCGTCCTTGCTGACTTCGTACTCCATGGAGGAACGGTAGGCGTCGCATCCCCGTCCCGCCAGGGCTACGGTTCAGCGATGGCGGAAAGCAGCGCGATCGAGGTGGATGTCGCCGGGCGCTCGGTGCGGGTGTCGAACCCGCAGAAGCCCTACTTCCCTGCGCTGGGAGCGGCCGGGACCAAAGGGGCCCTTGTCGACTACTACGTCCAGTCCTCTTCCGCCGTGCTCACCGCGATCGGGGACCGGCCGACGTACCTCCAGCGGTTCCCCGACGGCATCGAGGGTGAGGAGGTGTACCAGAAGCGCCTGCCCAAGCACGCTCCCGAGTGGGTCGAGCGGTGCCGGGTCACCTTCCCCAGCGGGCGTGAGGCGGATGCGCTGCGGGCCACCGAGCCGGCGGTTGTCGTCTGGGCGGCCAACTACGGCACCGTCACCTTCCACCCGTGGCCGTCGCGCTGCCCGGACGTCGAGCACCCCGACCGGCTGCGGATCGACCTCGATCCCCAGCCGGGTACCGACTTCGGTGACGCCCGGCAGGTGGCCCTGGAGACCCTGCGCCCGCTGCTCGACGAGCTCGGGTACACCGGTTTCGTGAAGACCTCAGGGGGTCGCGGTGTGCACGTCGACGTGCCGATCGAGCCCCGCTGGCCGATCGTCGAGGTTCGGCGATGCGCACTTGCCTTGGCCCGCGAGATGGTTCGACGAGACACTCAGCGGGTCACGGCGCAATGGTGGAAGGAGGAGCGTGGCGAGCGGGTGTTCGTCGACTACAACCAGAACGCGCGTGACCGCACGATCGCTTCTGCCTACTCGGTCCGGCGAACCGCGACGGCCACGGTGTCGACACCGGTCACCTGGGACGAGCTGGGCGACGTCGACCCCCTCGACTGCACGATTGCCACCGTGCCTGCGCGCCTGCGGTCGGTCGGTGACCTTCAGGAGTCGATGGACGGGCTCGCGTTCTCGCTCGAGCCGCTGCTCGACTGGGTGGCCCGCGACGAGGCCGAAGGAGAGGGTGAGGCGCCGTTCCCGCCGAACTACCCGAAGATGCCGGGGGAGCCTGATCGGGTGCAACCCAGTCGAGCCAAGCGTGTGACCAGGGCGAACACCGACACCCCGGCGCCTTAGCCAGTGGCGGTCACGTCCTAGCCAGCCGCCACGGCGTGACGTGCAGACGCAACGTCTTCATCAGGTGCAGGGTGCTCGCGAAGCAGGGTGACGCCAAGCCCCACGAACCAGACGATGACCAGCAGCCCGAACACCACCGCGACGTCGGCAAGACCCGGAACCGCCGAGATGATCCCCGCGGCGCCAGCCACAAGGCCGAACCAGTTCAGCCAGGTCGGGAGCGCGTGTCCGCGCAGCGCCACCAGGCTCACCAGCAGCAGCCATGTGCCGCCGAGCACCTCGCCACCGGCTCCGCCGAGGCCAAGCGTGACAGGGTAGATCGCCTGCCACGCGACGACAGCCCCTGCCGGGTCCGTCGCGTGCAGATCAACCACAGAGTCCATACCGACGATGAAGACCAGCCCGCTGGCCACCAGCACGCCGGCCCAGATCAGGCCGACCGCCGTGGCCACCCGCGAGGTGGTTGGTGCGATGCCGGCCAGCCGATCGTGCAGCCCCAGCGCGAGAACGGCCAGCACCAGGCCAAAGACCACGTACGCGATGAGGTACATGAGGTGGAGGCCGAGTTGATGGTCGATCAGCAGGTCGACCTGCTCGGCGGGGTCGGTCACCGACGGCATCTTGGTGCCGACGAGGAAGTAGAGCATTGCGACCACCAGCGCCGCTGCGAGGTACAGCGCCGCGATGCCTGAGGCTCGTCGGGTGGAGTTCGTGACGGTCATGGCACACCTCCCTCATGCGAGAACACATATCCATGACCTGCACCTCAAGCCTGGCGCGATGGCGAGAACATCGGCAGGGTCGAACGTCATCGCTCGTGCACGCGACGACCCTTCGACGTCCATATGTCTGGACCTCACAGATCGAGAAGGGTCCTCAGCCCGCGATCGATCTCCACCCATCGGGCCGGTCAACGGGACTCGGAGCGCCTCACGTGCTGGGCGTCCATACATCGAGTGACAGTGGAGCTACGCCGTCGGGCAGAGGCACGGCCGTGGCTTTGGCGCCGGGAGCGACGAGCATGAGTACGGACGTTCGGTAGCTCTGCCCGACGAGGACGAGCACCTGCCGGCCCGACGGCAGCCAGCGGGCCTGCCACGCCGTGGACCTCGGCGGCCCCACGAAGCGAAGCCGGTACCGCACCTGGTTCAGGGTCTGGGTGGACAGGACGCCGCTCTGGTCACTCCCGTTGAACGCCCAGGCCAAGGCGAGCCCGTCCGGTGACCATGCAGGTTCGGACAGCTCGACGTCACTTGCGGCCGGGAACTCCCGGTGACCGTCGTAGCGATGCAGGCGGCCCGTCTGCAGATCAAGCCGACGGAAGCCGGCCGGCAGTCCGCTAGGTGCGCTGTAGCTCACCCATGCGTGGCGACCGTCGGGCTCCAGCGCGTACGACGTCACCTGTTCAGCCCCGGCGATCTCGCTCACCGCACCGGTCGCCGGGTCGACCGCCATGAGCTGGTGCCGGCGGTCGCTCCGGTATCGGACGAAGTACACGAACTGTCCGTCCAGTGACCAGTCCGGCTTCCAGTCCGACCACCGCGTGGGAGGGGGAGTCAACGTCCTGCGCTCACCGGTAGCCAGGTCGAGCAGGACCACGTGCGAGTTGCTGGGGTAGTTGTCGCCCTGGTAGGAGACGGGAGTGTGCTCGGCAGCGACCATCGCCACGTACCGACCCGTCGGGTCGACCACCGGGGCCACTTCCTTCCGCAGGGTCGCCAGACGACGCAGCTCACCGGTCTCGTAGACCAGCGTGCCGAGGACCCGGCTCCGGTCCGGCAGAACCCAGGTGAGGAGAAGCTGTGTGCCGTCGACCGGATCAAGAACATCACCTGGGGTCCGGTCCGACGGGGTCGGCCGGTGGGAAGGCGAACGCGTCTGCTCTCGGTGCGGCGGTGTTGCAGGTGAAGCGCTCGTCGTCGGCGTTGAGGGTGTTGCGCCAGGAGACTGCGTAGCCACTGGCTCAGACCCACAGCCGGCCCCTAGCACAGCCAGAGCGGCGATGGCGACGGTGCAGGCGACCACACGGACCATGGCCTTCTCCCTCACCACTCAGCCTGGTGGGTCGGCGAGTCTTGGGGTAGAGGAGAAGGCCCTTGGTCCGCCGTATCGAGGGGCCAAGGCACCTGCGATCCACGTCCTGTCCGGTCGAAGCCACCCGAGCCTCGGCGACGAGGTGATCTGGTGGAGGGCTCGCCGTGCTGAGCGCGGTGAAGGTTCCACGAGATGACGACCCCCGGCGATCACCACCCGCGACTGAGCACCTCGTCCAGGGTGTCGACGAAGAAGTCGGCGCTCGACGAGGTGAGGCACAAGGGCGGCTTGACCTTGAGCACGTTGAGGTGGTCTCCGGTCGGCTGAACAACTACGCCCAGGGCGAGCATCCGGTCGCAGATCGCTGCGGTCTCCTCGACGGCGGGCTCCAACGTCACCTGGTCTCGCACCAGCTCGACGCCGAGGTAAAGCCCCAGGCCGTGCACGGCACCGATCAGGGGGTGCCGCTCGGCCAGCTGCTCGAGCCGCCGGCGAAGACGGTCACCGACGACCTGCGCGTTCTGCTGCGATCCCTCCGACTGCATCGTGTCGATCACCGCGAGGCCCGCGGCGCAGCTCACTGGGCTACCACCCACGGACGAGAAGAAGGAGCCCTGGGCGGCGAACGCGTCGGCAATCGCCCGGGTGGTGACGACCGCCCCGAGGGCGATGCCGTTGCCAGCCGCCTTGGCCACGGTGACGAGGTCGGGAACGACGCCTTGCTCCTCGAACGCCCAGAAGTGATGCCCTGTCCGCCCGTAGCCGACCTGCACCTCGTCGGCGATGCACAACCCTCCCGCGGCACGGACGGTCTCATAGGCGCTGCTCAGGTACCCAGCGGGCAGGAGAACACCGCCCGCGTTCCCATAGAGCGCCTCGGCGATGAACGCGGCGACACCACCGCCGCCAGTACGCACGTCGGCGACTGCGCGGGCCACGTCCTCGGCGTAGCGCTGGGCGGCATCGGGGCCGCGGTGCTGGCCGCGGTAGCGGTTGGGCGAGAGCACGGTGTGCACCCAGTCGGGCCTGGTGGTCAGCGCGTCGGGGTTGTCGGCCAGGGAGGTCGAGATCGCATCGGTGGCCGTCGTCCAGCCGTGATATCCACTCTCGACGGCGAGGACATGCTCATGGCCCGTGGCGTTCCAGGCGATCCGGAGCGCCAGGTCGACAGCCTCGCTCCCGCTGTTCACGAGGAACACGGTGTCGAGCGGGTCGGGCAGCAGGCCGGCCAGTCGCTCGCTGAACTCGACGATGACCTCGTAGTTGAACCGTGAGTTGGTGTTGAGCAGCTGCAGTCGGCGGGACACCGCCTCCGTGACGGCCGGGTGCGAGTGACCCAACGTGGCGACGTTGTTGACCATGTCGAGGTAGGAGCGGGCGTCCGCGTCGTACAGGTGGTGTCGCCACCCTCGTTCGATCCTGGGGGGAGTGGCGTAGTAGTGCTCCTGGACGGCGGCCACGACCGCGTCTCTTCGCGACAGGAGCTCGCGGCTGCTTGTCGGTTCCTCGGTGGGAGGTGGGACGCCGAGCGACGCTGACGGGTCCGGGCACAGGGCGGTCCACCCCGAGCGAACCGACGGCCGGCACCGGTCGGGTGCCTCGAGGTCGGGCTCGACCCACTGCACGTGCACATGGGGCGGCCACGAAGAGCCGGCGTCCGACGACACGTAGCCGATGACCTGTCCGGTCGTCACACTCTGCCTGGTCGCGACGATGGGCTCGACCCCGCCCAGCACGAGATGGTGACTGGCGCGCGGTGCTGCCAGACGCAGCGGCGCGACCGATGACACGACGGCGTCGACCGGGGCGAGCACCGGTGTCCCCGCTGCGGAGAAGACGTCGATGCCGAGGTGGATGGTCGCGGGCTCCTCGGGGCTGTCGTCGACCGCGTCAGGAAGCCGAGCCTCGCCGTAGCGGCCGACGACGGTGGCCCCCGGCCCGGCCGGAGCCAGGGCGGCGGCGAGGTCGTCTCGCTGGCTCCATCGATCCGGGAGCAGGCGGGTCGAGGTGACCGACAGGTCGACCGGCTGGAGGGTCTGCTGGTCGGCCACGACCGGGCCGAGGCGAGGGAGTGACGACCCCTCGGTGACCGCGACGAAACCGGCGGCCGCACGAAGCACGGCCTGGGCAAGGGCAGGCGGTACGGCCGCAACCGCCCGCATGATCGCCTCGTCACCTTGGCGGGACTCCTGGGCGTACTCGTTGTTCGGCTCGAGGGCTGCCTGCTGCTCGCTGCTGACCACGCACAAGGCGGCCCGCGCGACCACCAGTGGCCAGACGGCGTCGATCTCGGTCTGGGACAGCGGCATGACCTCGTGGAAGCCGAGCACGACATCACGCACGAGTGGCAGTGGGTCGTCGACGTCGTGAAGGACGAGTGAGGCCGCGGCGACGGCGGCGTCGGAGACGAGCCAGGTGCGCGAGATGTCACCGAAGTCGATCAGCCCATGGGGGAGTGGCCGGCCTGCTGCGTCCCTGGACGCCACGACGTTGACGTCGGTGACGTCGGCGTGGACGACGTGAATGCGTAGGTCCCGTGCCAGCGGAGACAGGGCATGCTCTGCGGACCCCGCGTGCCGGAGGACCAGGTCGCGGAGGTCCGGGTCGGCGACGTGCTGGATGAGTGCGGCAACGACGTCGAAGGCGTGTCGGCAGTCCCACTGCAGATCACGGTCGAGACCGGGATGGTCGAAGTCCGACAAGGCCAGCGCGCAACGAGCGGCCAGTGCGCCCTGCCGGCCCAGCACCGATGGGTCCAGGTGGTCGAAGTCGGCCAGGGGCTGACCGTCGAGGTAGGTCACGAGCCGCACGTCGAAGACCCGGTCGCGGTGCTGCCACTGGGGGATCAGCTCTCCGGTCGTTGACGGCTGGGGCACGGGGACGTCGAAGTCGACCCCAGCCGCGGCGAGGTGGAGCATCGCCGCGTTCTGCGCCTCGAGCCCAGTGCGGGGAAAGCCGGGGTTGGACACCTTGAGCACGAAGCGGCCGTGCTGGGTGTCCACCCTCCAGTTCTGGTCCTGGTGGCTGCCGAGCGGGTGCAGCGTTCCGTCGACGCCGAAGCGCTCGGTGAGCAGGCGGTGGGCGTCGGCGTCGCCCAGATCGGGGCTGGGGAGCTCGTGCCCCTCGAAGGGGTTGCTCATCGGTGGTCGGCCCCGCCGGCGTCAGCGCACGATGGTGTCGGTGCCCGCGATGAAGTGGAGGACCGGGATCTCTCGGTGGTCGTGCTTGAGCCGCTTGTAGATCTTGGTGGCCCAGTCGCGGCGCAGCACCTCCTCCAACCAGTGCGGCGCGGTGATCACGATCACCTCGTCGGCCTCGGTCTGTTCGGCGATCTCGACGACCCGGTCGACCGGGGAGTCGGGGACCAGTTCACCATCGGCGGCCAAGCCCGCGGCGACGAGGGCCTCGACCGATGCGGCCAGGTGACGGTTCGCGCGGGCCTTCAGCTCGGCCGGGGTGCGGTCGTTTCCCTCCACGTCCTCCTTCAGCTCGCTGAAGTCGGTGCGGGCGACGTCCTCGACGAGCTCGTCGGCCTGCTCGAGACCGGTGCCGTCCGACCGCGCCGGGACGCAGATGTGGACCCGGACCTCGCCGACGTCATCGTGCAATCCGACCAGCCGTTCGACGTCATGGGGCAGGAGGGCGCTCTCGGTCAGCACCAGCATCGTCAACACGGAGCCATCTTGCCTCATCCTCGACCCAGGACCTCGCGCAGGTCGTACCGCACGGGCTGGTCCAGCTGTGCGTAGGTGCACGAGGTGGGCGAGCGGTCGGGCCGCCAGCGGCGGAACTGGGCGGTGTGGCGGAAGCGGTCACCCTGCAGCTGGTCGTAGGCGACCTCGCACACGAGCTCCGGGCGAAGGGGGACCCAGGACAGGTCCTTGCCGGAGTTCCACCGGGTCTGCCCACCGGGCATTCGGCTCGACGGAGTCCCACCACCGGAGTCGGCGTTGGCCCACGACGCCCATGGGTGCGCTGCGACGTCGGGCAGCCGGTACTCGGCCAGCTCGCGGACCAGCTCGGCCCGACGGGACATCGTGAAGGACGCGGCGACGCCCACGTGGTGCAGGGCGCCGGAGCCGTCGTACAGGCCGAGCAGCAGCGAGCCGACCACGTCGCCGGACTTGTGCCAGCGGTAGCCGGCGACCACGCAGTCGGCGGTGCGGCCGTGCTTGACCTTGAACAAGGCTCGCTTGTCGGGCTGGTACGGGGCGAGCCGAGGTTTCGCCACGACGCCGTCGAGACCCGCACCCTCGAACTGGTCGAACCAGCGTTGGGCAACGTCGGGGTCGGTCGTTGCGGGTGTTACGTGGAACGGCGGCTCGACGTCGAGGAGCAGCCGCTGCAGCTCGGCCCGGCGGTCGTCCTGGCTGCGTTCCAGCCAGGACTCCTCCCCGCTGGCCAGCAGGTCGAAGGCGACGAAGGACGCCGGTGTCTCGCGGGCCAGCCGCTCGACCCGAGAGGCCGCCGGATGGATCCGGTCGAGCAGCCGTTCGAACTCCAGTCGCTCGCCCTGCACGACGACGATCTCACCGTCGAGCACGACTCGGTCGGCGAGCTGAGCGCGGGCCGCCTCGACGAGCTCGGGGAAGTACCGCGTGAGCGGCTTCTCGTTGCGGCTGCCGAGCACCACGTCGTCGCCGTCCTTGAACACGATGCAGCGGAAGCCGTCCCACTTGGGCTCGTAGAGGAACCCACCCTCGACGGTGTCCGGCATCGGTACCCGGGGCACAGACTTGGCGAGCATCGGAGCCAGAGGTGGCACGACGGGCGGTGGGGGGCTCATCCGGCGTCCCGCAGGTACCGCGCGAAGACGGTGCTGTCGTCCTGCAGCAGGCCGACGAGCCGCATCGGGTGCACGGTGGGTTGCGGTCGACCGGCCACGATGCGGGTGGCTCCCGGCCCGGCCACGGACGCAGCGAAGGTCAGGGCCAGCTCGTCGACCCGGTCGGCTCGCAGCAGGTCGGCGAGCAGGTGCGGTCCTCCCTCGGTGAGCTGTCGGCGCAGGCCACGAGCGGCCAGCTCGTCCAACGCGGCCAGGACATCGACTCCCTCGTCGCCACACACGAGGACGTCGGCCACCTCGGCCAGTGCCTCCCGACGGGACTCTGGGGCCCGCGCATGCGTGACCACGACCGGGCGTACCACGGCCTCGGTGAACAGGGAAGACGTAGGGTCCAGGTCGAGCCGCCCCGACACGATGGCGATCACCGGCGCCACCAGCTGTCCGGCCGCGGCTCTGCGCGCTGCATGTCGCTCGTGGGCCTTGGTGGGGCCGTAACCCTCGGCCCGAACCGTGCCGGCCCCGACGACCACGACGTCACTGAGGCCGCGCAGGAGCCCGAGCAGCTGCTGGTCCGCCGGTGTCGACAGGGCCGAAGTGGCTCCCTCGTGGGTGGCGGCGCCGTCGAGCGTGGTCACCATGTTCGCCCGGAGCCAGCCTCGTGGGGGGCAGGGGTCGGGGTAGGCGTACCAGTGGGCCAGCGCCTCGAGGTCGATAGGGCGGGTCGGGTCGCCCAGGAGACGGTGCATGCCACGGATCGTGCCACGGCAGACCACGCCCCCGCCTGCCTCTCTAGGCTGGCCGACGTGCCGAAGCGCCTGGTCGATGTCCAGCCGGCCGTGACGACCGAGCAGCTGGTTGCGGCGCTGGTGCCCCCGCCGCGGTTCTCGCAGGTGCGGTTCGACACCTACCGGCCCGACCCGGCCCAGCCGACGCAGGCCGCCGCCGTCGCCGCCCTCGAGGTCTTCGCCGACCGCCTGGGTGCCCCTGCGACCGCACGCCGTCGCTGGACCCGCAGGGCACCCGAGCCTCCGGAGTCCCGGCAGGGGGTCTACCTCGACGGCGGCTTCGGCGTGGGCAAGACCCACCTGCTCGCGGCCCTGTGGCACTTCGGGGTGGGCCCGAAGGCGTTCTCGACGTTCGTGGAGCTCACCCACCTCGTCGGTGCGCTCGGCTTCCGTCCAGCGGTCGAGGAGCTGAGCCGCCTCACCCTGCTGTGCATCGACGAGTTCGAGCTGGACGACCCTGGGGACACGGTGCTGATGAGCACCCTCCTCGGTCAGCTCGCCGGGGCGGGGGTGCGGCTGGCGGCGACGTCGAACACCCTGCCGGACCGACTCGGCGAGCAGCGGTTCGCCGCCGACGACTTCCTCCGGGAGATCCAGGGCCTGGCCGCCCGTTTCGACGTGGTGCGCATTGAGGGTGACGACTACCGCCACCGTGGCGCGGTTGGTGCCCCGACTCCGCTGTCCGAGGGCGAGGTCACCCGGATCGCCAATGAGTCACCCGACGCCACGCTCGACGACTTCGGTGCGCTGCTGGAGCACCTGTCGGCCGTGCACCCCAGTCGCTACGGCGCCATGCTCGACGGCGTCTCCACCGCTTGCTGGACCTCGTTGGTGCCGGTCTCGGACCAAGCTGTCGCCCTGCGCCTCGTGGTGCTCGCCGACCGGCTCTACGACCGCGACGTTGCGTTGGTGACCTCGGGCGTGCCGATCGACCGGGTCTTCAGCGAGGACATGCTGCGCGGGGGGTACCGGAAGAAGTACTACCGGGCCTTGTCGCGCCTGGTCGCCCTCACGAACCAGGCCGACTAGAAGCGGTCGCGAGTGGCGACGGTGAACGGCAGCACCAGGAGCGCGCCGATCAGGATCTGGATGGCGAAGGTGAGGAACCAGGCCAGGTCGAACACGTTGCCGATCCAGGCGCCGACTGCGGCACCCACGAGACCGATGAGCAGGGTGAGCAGGCAGCCGATCGGCTGGTAGCCACGGACGAGCAGGCGGGCGACGACACCGACGACCACGGCAGCGAAAAGGCCGGAGATGATCCCGTCGATCTGCATGTCCACAGGGTGTCACAGCCGGGGGGCCGACTCACCCCGTCGGGGTCAATGCAGTGACCCGCGTTGTGCGCGGAGGCTCGTGACGGGCATTCTTGGGGCAGTCGAGCAGGGGAGAACCATGTCTGAGCCCACCGTGGCGCCTCAGGGCACGTCTTCAACCGCGAAGCAGACCCCGGCGAAGAAGACCCCAGCAAAGAAGGCCGCAGTCAAGAAGACGGCGGCCAAGAAGACGGCGGCCAAGAAGGCGCCGGTACGGACAACTGCGGCTCGTTCGACGGCCGCCAAGAAGGCCCCCTCGAAGCGGGCGCCGGCCAAGAAGGTCACAGCGAAGAAGACGCCGACGAAGCGGGCGCCGGCCAAGAAGGCGGCCGCCACCAAGACCCGGCCGACGAGCTCGACAGCGAGGCTCCACCCGCACCGCACGTTCGACGAGCGGATCGCGCGAGGCATGCAGTGGCGCCAGGTCGCGCCGTTGGAGGGGCAAGCGCGGTTCGACGTGGACCCAGGCCGACCCAGCGCCTTGGGCATGCTCCAGGCCCAGGACACCAACCGGCTGTCCGACCTCGTACCGCTGCGCTACGGACGGATGAGCGCCTCGGCGTTCTCCTTCTACCGTGGGTCGGCCGCGGTGATGGCTTATGACCTGGCCCAGCAGCCGTACACCCCGGGCGGCACCCAGATCTGCGGTGACGCGCATCTGTCGAACTTCGGCTTCTTCGGCTCCCCCGAGCGCGACCTGGTGTTCGATGTCAACGACTTCGACGAGACTCTCCCAGGCCCGTTCGAGTGGGACGTGAAACGGCTTGTGGTCTCGGTCCTGCTCGCTGCCCGCGACCGGGGGTTCAAGCGCAAGGAGGGCCGGGCGGCGGCTCTGGCGGCCGTTGAGTCGTACCGAAACATCATGGGTGAGCTGGCCCAGATGGGCAACCTCGAGATCTGGTACACCAAGATCGACGCCCAGGAGATCCGGGACGCGATTCTGCGGCTCGCGCCGTCCAAGAAGGTCGCCAAGAAGGGCGAAGCCAAGCTGTCCAGCATCTTCGACAAGGCCCGCGGCAAGACGTCCTTGCGCGCCGCTGAGAAGCTCACCGAGGTCGTCGACGGCGAGCGCCGGTTCCTCGACCAACCTCCCGTCCTGGTCCGTCAGACCCCCGCACCGCGGGAACGGGAGCAGCTCGAGGCCGTCTACACCCAATACCGGGCCACCCTGCAGAACGACCGGCGCTGGCTGCTCGAGCGGTACCGCTGGACCGACTTCGCCCGCAAGGTCGTCGGTGTGGGCAGCGTCGGCACACGCGCGTTCATCATGCTGATGGAAGGCCGCGACGTCGACGACCCGCTGGTGCTCCAGGTCAAGCAGGCGAGCCAGTCCGTACTGGAGCCGCACCTTCGGCCGAGCGCGTTCGAGAACCACGGTGAGCGGGTGGTTCAAGGGCAGCGGTACATGCAGGCGGCCAGCGACATCTTCCTGGGCTGGACAAGAGGCCCCGCCGGCAACGACTTCTTCGTGCGTCAGCTGCATGACATGAAGGGAAGCCTGGACCTGACCAAGATCCAGCCGATCGGCCTGGTGGCCTACGCCCGGCTCTGCGGCGCCACTCTCGCCCGCGCGCACGCTCGCGGAGGCGACGTGCTGGCGATCAGCACCTACCTCGGTGACGACGACACGTTCGGCCAGGCCGTCGTGAGCTTCGCCGAGCAGTACGCGGACCAGGCCGAGCGCGACTACGCCGAGCTCACCCAGGCGATCGCCGACGGCACGGTCGAGGTCACCACCGGCATCTGACCCACCGGTACTGACCCACGGGCCGTGCGAATGCCTCAGGCCGAGTGGTGCGCCGTGGCGCCCAGCGCCAGGCCGAAGGCGACGGCGTAGCGGTGCCCGAGCATACCTGCGACGTTACCGCGCCCCACTGCTGTCTGGGCCGGGAGCACGCGCGACACGGTGGCCACGGCCTCGTCGTCCCCTGCCGGCCCGCCGACGAGCACCACGGTGCTGGGCAGCGGTCCGCAGGCGCGCAGCGCCCGTCGTACCGCACCCCCGAGCACCTCGCGCTTCAGGGCGAGACGAAGGGCTCGCCACTCGGCCGCCGCCAACGACCGGTCGAAGGCCAGCCAGCCGGCCGGTCCGGGCACCACCAGGGATCCCACGTGGTCACCGGGCAGACGTCCGTCGACGAAGGTGCGCGACCCGTCCTCGCCGACGAGCAGGTGTGGCGTCTCGACCCGATGGCACGGCACCCGCTTGACCCACTCGGCCGCTCCTCGGGGCAGTCCAAGCGTGGCTGCGGTGGAGACGGTGAGCAGGTCGCCGGCGCCGGCGACGACGGTCTCAGCCTCGGTGGTGGTCACGTCGACCGTGCCACCACCCAGGTCCACCACAGCGCAGTCCGTGGTCGCTCCTGGTGTCGTCAGGGCACCTCGTCTCGACGAGGCTGCCTCGCTGTCGACCGTGACCACCGGCAAACCGGTTGCCTCACCCAGCTGCGCGGCCGCCACGACCACCGGGTCACGGTGAAGTGCGGACAGCGCGTAGGACCGCGAGACGGTGCTGCCGGAGCGACTGACGACGACGTCCGCCACTGCGCCCAGATGCACGGTCCCGAGGTCGTCGACCTCGAGCACGCGGTCCCCGGACGCCGCTGGGAGGCCGACCCGGTGAGCCAGACCGGGGGGGCCATCCCGGAGCAGGTGATGGGCTTCGGACATCGGCAGTGACGCCCCGTCGGACAGCTCGACCCACGCGCTCGGCATCGACGCAGCGGGAGGCGCCGGCTCCTCGCGAACCCCGACCACCGCGTTCGACACGTCGAACAGGGACCGGCACACCACGGCAACCGCCGTCGCGTCCGGAGGACCGAGGTGCAGCGACGACGCGAGGTGCAGCGCGTCGGAGGCCGCCCGCACCGGTTGTCCAGCGGCGCGCACCTCGACGATGACCTTCCGACAGAGCTGAAGGGCGACGACGTCCGCCTGGTCGACGACCGGAAGGTCGGTCGGCAGCCGGTTGGCCACGAGCACCGCGTCGTCGCTGGCCAGGACGACGCCACGCACGGGCACCCCTGCCTCCAGTGCCGAGGCGACAGCCGAGGCAACGTCGCGATAGCCGACGTCGCTCGGCGCCAGGACGATCGTGTCGGTGGCTGAGGCGCCGGAGCCGGTGAGGTCGGCGAGCATGACCGGCCTGCCCACTCCATGGCCGGCTCCACCCGCGGTCGGAACCCCGGAGGCACCGATCACGAGCCGCCCGGTGTCGAGGGGTGGCTCGGGGAGCACGAGCGCCTCGGTGCCCACGGGTCGCAGCGGTGCAAGAGCAACGACCGTCGGCGATGGGGCCCCCTGTCGCTCCAGCCGGCGCAACAGCGCTGCCGCCCCGTCCACAGACGACTGGGAGCCTTTGCCGCCACGGGTCATCGTGCGGTCCCAGGCGACGGGGACCAGCGCGTTGCCGTCGAGGCGCGCCACCACGACCTCGGTGGTCGCGTTTCCGATGTCCACCCCGGCGACAACGGTCACCGGCTGAGACCCCGCCGGACGTAGACGCGTGCCGCCTCTCGGACCAGCTCCGCGTTGAGTGGGGCGGCGCGCTCCTCCAGCCAGCGGGCGATGGCTTCGAAGTCGTCGGGAGTGCTGCGGTGGGGCCGCAGGGCCTCATAGATGCGCAGCACGTCGGCGTCGGGAATCGCGGTGAGCTCTGCAGCGCGGCGGAAGTTGGCCGCGAGCTGAGGGTTTCCGTGGCTTTCGGCGACCTGCGCCTGGTGCTCGAGGGTGTCTGGGTGGATGCGTACGTCGTCGATGGTGACATCACCGGACCGCACGGCATCGAGGGTGACCTCGTGCGCGAGGCGCCCGGAGCGTCCAGGCGCGCTCATACCGGTGACTCCAGCTCGTCAGGTGGCGCAGAGGGCCTGCAGTGAGCACGCTCGATCGCGACCAGCGAGACCACCTTGGTGTGGTAGCGCGCCTCGATCGCCTCGTCGGTGTAGGGGTTGCGGGCCGGCTCCGGTGTGGCGCCCTTCGCGTGGCGGGCCGCGTTCACGCCGAGCAGGCGGTACAGGTCTGCTCCGACCACAGGCGCGATGCTGTACAGCTCGAGGTTCGCCAAGGGGGGCAGGTCGCGTCGGTGGATCAGCGCCGTTCCCTTGCCCTGCAGGCCGATGCCGATCCCCGACCCGGACAGCCGTGCGGCGGTCAGGCCGATCATGCCGAGGTCGATGGTGTCGTTGACCCGAATGATGCGGCCGACGCATCCTTCCTCCTCGAGGCCCGCCAGCAGCTCGGCGAGGGCATCGACGACGGAGAGTCCGGAGAGGGTCAGCCAGATGTCGCGTCCCACCGCGGGCGAGACACCGATGACCACTTCTCGGGGATCGGCCCCGGGCCCCGCCACTCCGACCTGCCGAAGTGCGGCACTCGCGTGGCTGCGCTGCTCGGCCCGGAGGTCCTCGACCGACCGCTGCTGACGGATCGCATCGATCTCGTCCTGCCGCTCCGCCGTGGGTGTGTAGCCGGTGCCGGGACCCGCGTAGTCGTTGGGGTCGGTGACGAGGGACAGGACGTTCATCGCTTCGTCGAAGATGGCCGCGGACTGCAGGTAGTCACCGGCCACCCGGGCCTTCATCATCTCGAGCACCCGTGCGGCTTCGGTCTCGAACCCCGTCTCGTACAGCGCCGTGACGACGTCGAGGATCGTGAGGCCGGACTCCTGGATCGTTCGAGCCGCGTCGAGCACCTTCATGGCGTCGGTGTCGCCGAGGTCCTTCGAACCAGCCGCGTCGACGGCGAGGGCAGCGTGCTGGTCGTCGAACTCGGCCAGCCCGAACCACCCGTACACGGCTCGCACCGCATCGACTGCGCGGCGCCGCAGCCGCGCGACATCTTCGGCCTGGGCCGTGCGTAGCCCACCGTCGACGCCCCAGTCGCGCTGCATCGCCAGGTAGTCGTCGATGTCCTCGGCGTTCCACTGGCTCGGCCCGAACATGTTGTCGTAGCGCTGGATCGAGCCGAAGCCGCTGCAGATGAAGTCCGAGCCGGCTAGGAAGATCGGCAGCGTGCGCGACGTGCGGCGCACGTCGGACTCCGACATCAACGCGTCGTTGCCGGAACAGGACTCAAGGTTGCGCATCATCACCATGACGTTCTCGCACATCAGCTCACGCACGCCACGGGGAACGGCCCCGGCGACGCTCGCACCGTCGATGCCGCCGTTCTGCACGCCCTGCGAACCCATGGCCCGGGCCAGAGCGACGCAGCGCGCCTCCAGGTAGAGCATCGAGCGGCGCTCCGCCCCACCCATCAGCACCTCGGACCCGGCACCGGAGGAGACGCGCATCTTGATGCCCCGCGAGGCGTATCCAGACGTCAGAAAGGCCTTGGACCACGGAGTGTCATCACCATCGGTGAACACCTGCTCGGTGCCGTACAACGACACGGTCTCGGCATACGACACGAAGCCGCGCATGCCGAGCTCGAGCTCGAGGGCCTCCTCGACCGAGCACTGCACGAGCACCCCGGGGGAGCCGACTGCCGCACCGATCGTCACCGCCACGGCGTTCGACGGCGCGTCGGCGAGCACCGGCACGGTGGTCTCGACCTCGCGGAACCCGAAGGCGGCTGCGGTGGCGGCGTCGGCCGCCAGGAGCATCGGGTCGTCGAGTCGGTTGGTCACGTGTGCCTGGTTGCTGGGCGTGCGCCGGGCGCGCATCTTGGTCATCGCCATGACCAGCTCCGCCGGACGTAACAGGGCGAGGCAGCGGGTGAGCTTGGCCGGCGTCATGCCGGCCGACAGCCGGACGACCTCGGTACGGGGAACTGCGGAGTCGACCAGCAGGCGGGCGACGTCGAGGTCGGTCAGGGCCATCGCCTCGGCAGCCACGGACAGGTCGAGCCCGTGACGGGCGATGAACTCGTCGAGGGAGTCGAAGTCCTCCTCGGCGACCCCGTCCAGCTCGACGACCCGGTTGTCGCGAACGACCAGGCTCGGCTCGGGGTCGTGCGGTGAGTGCAGTGCGATCAGGCCGAGATCGGCGTTCTCGACGGCGAACCCGTCGAGGTTGACGTTCTGGGCATCCATGAACCGGATGCGTCCGACCGGTTCCCTCGCCCCACCCATGTCAGTCAATGTCCCACAGTGCGGCCGCGGACCGCGCGCTCTCGAGGTCCTGCGCCGCGGTCCCGCCGCTGACGCCGACGCCCCCGACCACGCCGCCGGCCCGCCACAGTGGCAGGCCACCGCCGAAGGCGATGTAGCGGCCCCCACCGTTCGAGTACATGCCTTGCAGCGCGCCCCCGGGTGCGGTGAGCGCGGTGAGCTCATGGGTCGCGATCCGGTGTGCGACCGCCGTGTACGCCTTGTCGGTGGCCAGCGTCGGCCCGGCGATCTCGGCGCCGTCCATGCGCTGGAAGGCGACGAGGTGGCCTCCCGCATCGACCACGGCGACCGAGACGAGCGCGTCGAGGTGGGATGCGCGCTCGACGGCTGCACGGCACATGCGCAGGGCGAAGGCCAGGTCGACTGAGGTCATCGTTGCGCCTCACGCCAGGTGTCGGCGACTGCTCGCATCCGGGTGTGCGTGCCCTGCATCGGCTGGGCGCCGGGCAGGTAGTCCTTGGCGACCTTGCAGACCATGGTGTACACGGTGTCGCAGACGTTGGCCACCGGCGTCAGTGCGGCCTGTGCCACGAGCTGGTAGGCATCCATCTCGTCCAGCCCGGTCAGCTCGGCGACCCACCGCACCATCTGCACGTGGGCCACCCGGAAGGCGTCCTCGAGCGGCTTGGTCGACCCGGTGGTCATGACGAAGGTGTCGTTCTCGAGCCGCGGCCACGGTGTGGGGACTCCCTTGATGAGTTCGACGAGGAGCACGGAGTCCATGGCGCACTCGACCGCGACCCCGCAGGGTTCCCCCTCGCCCTGTCGGGCATGGCCGTCACCCAGGCTGAACAGGGCTCCTTCGACGTTCACCCCGAGGTAGCACGTCGTCCCGACGCGCATCTCCGGGGTGTCCATGTTCCCGCCCCAGTCGCCCGGGGCCAGTGACGAGCGCACCTCTCCGAGTCCGGGTGCGACTCCCACCGTTCCGTGCATCGGGTCCATGGGCAGGGCCACGGTGTGGCTGCTGCGCAGGGCGCTGTAGTGGACCAGGCGCTCCTGCCGGTCGAGCTCGTAGATCCAGGTCAGCTCGGGCAGCGCGGGCTGCAGGGTTGCCGTGGTCGGTGTGCTGGTGAGGGCTCCGAAGAGTGGGACCGTCGTGCTCACGCCCCAGTCCTCATGGGGCTCGATGCTGACGAAGTGAACCGCCAGGGTGTCTCCCGGCTCGGCGCCCTCGACGTAGAAGGGCCCGGTCTGCGGGTTCAGGTAGCGCGGGTCGCACACCTGCGACGACAGGTCGGACGTCGTGCGGACCCTGCCGGCGAAGCAGTCCAGGGTCGATGTCGACAGGATCGTGCCCGGACGGATGGTGGCCACCGGCGCCGCCCCGCCGAAGGTGTAGGTCGGGCCGCTCGGCTCGGCGTCCGGTCGATCATGCCGAACTGGACGGATCATCGGCTGGAACTCCATCGAGTTCGCGTCCGGACGCCAGAGCGGGTGCGGAGAGCTTCCCGCACCTCGCATCCGGTCAGGTCAGGGGACAGGCGCGTTCGCGCGCTCTTCGAGCACGGTGCGGCCGATCGACTGGAAACGTCGGGCTGGAGCTGCGCAGGTACAAAGCCCCGAACAGGCCGAGGAGGAAAGTACCCACCACGGTGATACCAGATGCAGGTGAAGAACGGCGAGCCCGCCGCACCGCCGCCGGCGAACTCCCGTGTTCTGATCAGCAAGTAGCAGACGTAGAGCCATGCCGAGCCCGCCGAGTGCCGGGATGATCCCCGTAGTGACGATGTTGCCGGGGTGCACCTTCTTCACATGGAAGTACCAGATGACGGCGAGCGAACAGATGGCCTGCACGATCAAGATCGCGAACGTCCCGAGCACTGCGAGCAGGCCGTACTGGTAGATGTACGCGCCTTGAACTGGGTCGTCGCCCCCGACGGTCAGGAAGTAGAAGCCGAGGTGAACAGCAGGGTGATCACCGCCTGCACCGCCGACGCGATGTGGGGCGAGTGGTGAACTCCATGCGTCGCGCCCAGGGTGTTCTTGGTGGCAGGAAGCTCGCGGCCGACTGCGTAGATGTACGCGAGATGCCGCGTTGTGGAAGGCAAGCGCACACGCGAAGGAACCCATCACGATGAGGAACTGGTAGACGTAGACCGACCAGCTGCCCAGCACGTCGTCGGCCTGCCCGGTGAACATCCCGATGCTGTCGGTGAGGGCCAAGCTTGAACGACTGCTCGACGCCGTTCCCGGAGATGACCATCCATGAGACGAAGGTGTAGAACAGGCCGAGGCCGACCACCGCGATGAGCGTGGCCATCGGCACGATCTTCTTCGGGTTCCGCGACTCCTCGCCGTACACCGCGGTCGTCTCGATAGCCCACCCACGACCAGAAGGCGAAGAAGACGCCGATCGCGGCGCTGCCGGCAGCAAGGCCCTCGATGCCGAAGCCCGCCCCCTTCAGGGCCGTTCTTGAAGGCGTTTGCCGGGTTGACCGCCTCGGTGATGATGCCGTCGGGTCCGCCGCCCTGGAACAAGATCCCGAAGGCGATCGCTCCGAGGAGGAGCACCTCGCAGACAGGAAGAACGCCGAGCACGGCGGCGGCGATGTTGATGTCGTAGTAGCCGAAGATCGCGATCGACCACGATGCCGATGATGGCGATGATCAGCCAGTTGATGTTCCAGCCGAACCAGTCGTTGAGCACGCTGTTGCCGAAGTAGGAGAAGATCCCGATCAGGGAGCCCTCGAACACGACGTAGGCCATGGTGGCCAGCGCCCCGGCGGCCATACCCCAGATCTGGCCGAGCCCGTGCGAGATGAAGCCGTAGAAGGCACCTGCGGTGGTGATGTACCGAGCCATCGACGATGAAGCCGACCGTGAAGAGGGTCAGCACGATCGTGGCGACGAGGAAGCCGGCGGGGGCGCCGATGCCGTTGCCGAAGGCGACCGCGATCGGCACGTTGCCGGTCATGGCCGTGATCGGGGCCGCGTTGGCCACCGCCATGAACAAGACGCCGAACAGTCCGATGGCGCCGACCTTGAGCTTGTTGGAGCTCTCTGCGCGGGGGACGGGCGCGTGTTCGAACTGGTCGCCCGTCAGGTTCTGGGGTGCTGTCACGAGTTCGCCCTTCGTCGTGGCCGATCTACTGGACACCTGCGCGAGCCAAGGTGGCTCACCGACCGGACCGAATCGCCCCGATCGGCGCCAACCTGGACCGCGTCCCTTGTGACCTACGCCACAGGGTGGGCCGATGGTGGCACTCGTTCGGCCCAGTGTCCAGCGTTTCTCGAGGGGTTCGCGGGCGAGTCTTCGACCGGTTTCGGCTCGCTCTTGCGGGACCTATTGACCGTTTTGGTCTGATCAGGTAACAATTGGGTCTGTACCAATTCGTATTTGGTCTACACGGCGACTTCGGGCACGGGCCGCTCGACCGAAGGGACGCCGGGCGACGGACGGTGGTCATGGCCTTCGACTACGGGTTCTTCAGCTTCGACTCCAAGGACGACGTCCTGGCGAAGTCGAAGGAGTTCTGGAACCCCGGCAAGACCCAGTTCTGGATCGACTCAGGGGTACCGCTGGTCATCGACCGGCGCGAGGAGTACTTCATCTACGACATGTCCGGCCAGCGGTTGATCGACGTGCACCTCAACGGCGGCACCTACAGCCTCGGCCACCGCAACAGCGAGATCGTTCAGGCCGTCACCGTGGCCATGCAGCGCTTCGACATCGGCAACCACCACTTCCCTTCGCTCGCGCGCACGGCGCTCGCCGAGGCGTTGATCACCTCAGCCCCTGAGGGTCTGGCCAAGGTCGTCTACGGCAGTGGCGGTGGTGAGGCGATCGACATCGCGCTCAAGACCGCTCGCCATGCCACACAGCGACGCAAGATCGTGTCCATCGTCAAGGCGTACCACGGACACACCGGCCTGGCCGTGGCCACCGGTGACGACCGGTTCTCCAAGCTGTTCCTGTCCGACCAGCCGGAGGAGTTCCCGCACGTCCCGTTCAACGACCTCGACGCCATGGACGCCGCGCTGCGTGGGCGTGACGTGGCGGCCGTCATCATGGAGACGATCCCGGCCACCTACGGTTTCCCCCTGCCTGAACCCGGGCTACCTCGAGGCCGTCAAAGGGATGTGTGAGAGGTACGGCTCCCTCTACATCGCCGACGAGGTGCAGACCGGCCTGATGCGGACCGGTGAGCTGTGGGGCATCACCAAGCACGGCATCACCCCGGACATCCTGGTCACCGGCAAGGGCATCAGCGGGGGTATGTACCCGATCGCAGCCGTCCTGGTCACCGACGCCGCCGCCGGGTGGCTGGAGGAGGACGGCTTCGGCCACATCTCCACGTTCGGCGGGGCCGAGCTGGGGTGCATCGCCGCGTTGAAGGCCCTGGAGATCTCCAGCCGGCCCGAGACCCGCTCGATGGTGCACTACATCGCCGACCGGATCGGACGAGGCTTGCGTGAGATCCAGGCGACGTACCCGGACTGGTTCGTCGGCATCCGGCAGAACGGCGTCGTAATGGGGCTTGAGTTCGACCACCCCCAGGGCGCCAAGTACGTCATGAAGAACCTGTACGAGAACGGCGTGTGGGCGATCTTCTCCACACTCGACCCCCGGGTGCTGCAGTACAAGCCCGGGATCCTGCTCAAGCCGGAGATCGTGGAGGAGCTGCTCGACCGGACCGAGGTGGCGATAGCCAAAGCCCGGGCCGAGGTCGCCCACCTCGGTCGGAGGGCGTCGTGAGCGAGACCGCAGAGCTGGTGATGGAACCCGCCGGGGTGCCCCGGGGTCGTGCCATGGTCGAGCGCGCCGACTGGGCAGCGCAGGCATACGCCCGCTACGACAAGGCCACCGTCGACCGTGTCGTTCAAGCCGCGGCCGAGGCCGGGGCGGCGCGGGCTGAGGAGTTCGCCGAGCGCGCGGTGGCCGAGACCGGCTTCGGCGTCGCCGAGCACAAGTTGCTGAAGAACATGTCCTGCTCGCGGGGCCTGGTCCAGACGTACCGCGACCACGACTACGTGACCCCCCGGATCGACCACGCCGCGAAGATCGTCGAGGTACCCAGGCCGGCCGGTGTCGTCCTCGCGCTCACGCCGTCCACGAACCCGGTGGCCAGTGTCTTCTTCAAGACGCTGCTGGCGCTGATGACCCGGAACGCCATCGTGATCAGTCCGCACCCGTTCGCTCGCGTGGTCTGTGCCGATGCAGCGCGGACGATGGCGGACGCCGCGGTCGCTGCCGGCGCCCCGGACGGGATCGTGCAGGTTGTCGAGGAGCCGTCGGTCCCCCTGATCAACGCCCTCATGACCGACGAGCGGACCGACGTCATCGTGGCGACCGGGGGATCTCCCGTCGTCCGGGCCGCCTACCGGTCGGGGAACCCGGCGATCGGGGTGGGGCCGGGCAACGTCCCCGTGCTCGTCGATGCCTCGGCAGATCTGGCGAAGGCGGCCCGCCGGATCATCGAGAGCAAGAGCTTCGACCACTCGATCCTGTGCACCAACGAGAGTGTCCTCATCGTCGAGGAGTCGGTTCGCGAACGGCTCACCAAGCTCATGGAGCGGGAGGGCGCCTACCTGTTGGCGGACGACGAGCGGGACCGCATCCGGGCCCTGCTCTTCCCTGCCGGTCACTTCGACACCCGCATGGTGGGCAAGAGCGCAGCCTGGATCGCCGACCAGGCGGGGATCAGGGTGCACGCCAACACCAAGGTGCTGCTGGCCCCGTTCGACCTCGTGGTGCCAGAGGAGCTGCTGGCGCACGAGAAGCTGTGTCCCGTGCTCGGCCTGGTGACCGTGCCGAACGTGGACCGCGGGATCGATGTGGCACGCGCGGTGCTCCGGATCACCGGCGCTGGCCACTCGGCCGCCATTCACAGCAAGGACGCTCGCACGGTGATGAGCTACAGCGCAGCCGTGCCGGTGCTGCGCGTGTCGGTCAACGTGGGCAACAGCCTCGGTAGCTCGGGGATCGAGACCAACCTGCCGCCGTCGATGACCATCGGGACCGGATTCGCCGGACGATCCTCGGTGGGTGAGAACCTGCAGCCCAAGCACCTGGTGAACTGGACGCGGATCGCCTACAACTCCGACGTCGACGAGCCGTTCGGCGAGTTCTCGGGGATGGTGCCGTGGGTTCATCCGCAAGGACACGTGCCGCCCTACCCGACGGCGTCGAACCTCGACGCTGCCTCACCAGCGACGGAAGCCGCTGCGCACCGGCAGGGTGCCGACCTGACCATCGAAGCCGCTGACGTCCGTGAGGAGATCCGACGCATGATCGTCGAAGAGCTCAACCAGATCATCAGGGGCTGACGTGGCAGACCTTCGCTCGTTCATCTTCATCGACCAGATGCAGCCTCAGACCATGAGCTACCTCGGCACCTGGATCAAGGGCAGCCTCCCGCGCAGCAACATGGCGGCCCAGGTGATCGAGATCGCTCCAGGGCTGGACATCGAGCCGCTCACCGACGTCGCGCTCAAGCACGCTGAGGTGTCGGCCGGGATCCTCGTCGTCGAACGACAGTTCGGCTACCTCGAGATCCACGGGCCCACCGCTCAGGTGCGTAGCGCAGCGTCCGCCGTCCTCGACGAGCTCGGGGCCCGGGAGAGTGACGCGACCAAGCCACAGGTGCTGGCGGCGAAGATCATCACCATGCTGGACAACCAGCACGCGTTCTTGATCAACCGCAACAAGATGGGCTCGATGGCCCTCCCCGGCGAGTCGCTGTTCGTCCTGGAGATGCAGCCGGCGTCGTACGCCATTCTCGCGACCAACGAAGCCGAGAAGGCCGCTCGGATCAAGGTGGTCGACTATCGGATGATCGGAGCGACGGGCCGGGTGTACCTCGCCGGTGCCGAGTCCGACGTCCGGCAGGCGGCCGAGGCCGCCGAAGCCGCGCTGCGGGAGGTCGGGTGACCTCGTCCATGGGCTCCCTCGACCGAGACGGGCTGCGTGCCATGATCCGACAGGTGCTGTCGGACGAGCTGCCAGACGCCGTCGGGACGATGCCCGCCCGAGACACATCGACGGTGCTCTCCACAGACGCTGCCGCAGGGCAGACCGTCCATGAGGTGTCCTTGCGCGACGACACCGAGCTGCATGCGTTCGCACTGCGGGTGTTGAGCATGGCCGACAACCCCAAGCAGCGGGCCGACCTGGTGTCCGGCCGGATCAGGTTCGTTCTGACCGCCGGGTCCCAGCCGGGTCGAACACCCCCCTCGCGTCGGATCGACAAGGGAGCTGTCACCGAGGCGCAGGTGAAGGACGCCGCACGGGTCGGGGCGACCCTGCTCCTCGGCCGGCGCGCCGTTCTGACGCCGTTGGCCCGCGACAAGGCGCGAGCCCTGGGCGTCGTCATCGAAAGGGAGCCGTGATGTTGCGAGCAGTCGTCGTCGGGAACGTCTGGGCGACCAGACGGCTGGAGGAGCTGCCGAACGGTGCGTTCCTCGAGGTCGAGGTGGAGGACTCCGGGAGCCGCATGGTGGCGTTCGACGTCCTCGGCAGTGGGGTCGGTGAGCACGTCCTGGTTGCCACCGGGTCGGTAGCCGCGGCCTGGTTTCCCGGCAAGCCACCGCCCCTGGATGCCTTGATCATCGGGTCCATCGACCACGTCGACGTACCCGCACCGACCGGTGCCCACCGGGCGGAGTCCTGAAGCCCGCGACGACGTACGTCGCGCACTGCAAGAGGAGAGAGTGATGTCGAACAACGCGATCGGAATGATCGAGACCAAGGGGTACGTCGCTGCGCTGGCAGCGGCCGACGCCATGGTCAAGGCGGCCAACGTGACCATCGTCGGCCGCGACGAGGTGGGCGACGGGCTCGTCGCCGTGACCATCGTCGGTGACGTGGGAGCCGTCAAGGCAGCCACCGAGGCCGGGGCAGAGACCGCTGCCTCGATCGGAGAGCTCGTGTCCGTGCACGTCATCCCACGCCCGCACGCCGAGCTGAGCAAGAACTTCAAGGTCACCGGGGGAGAGTGAGGCATGACGGACTCGCCCCTGGCAGGCGCGTCGGAGGCTCCTCGGACCGAGCTACGCGTCTACCTGCTGATCGAGGACCTGCAGCGTCAGTTCGCTGCGTACCTCGGGACGCCCACCCGGGCGCGGGGGTATCCACCCTTCCAGGGTGACCATGCGCTGATCGTCGAGGTGGCACCGGGCCTGGCGATCGAGCGAGTGATCGACCTGGCGCTGAAGTCGGTGCCGACGGTCGAACCCGGGATCCTGTTCGTCGAGCGCCAGTTCGGGGTGCTCGAGGTGCACGGTCGTGACCTCGAGGACGTCCAGCGCGCGGGGCGCGCGATCTTGAACGGGATCGGTGCGTCACCGTCGGACCAGCTCCGGCCGCGAGTCCTCTACTCCGACGTGATCCACGACATCACCGACCAGCACGCCGTCATCGTGAACCGGAACCGCCAGGCGTCCATGGTCATGCCCGGTGAGACGCTGTTGGTGTACGAGATGACGCCAGCGCTGTTCGCAGCGGTTGCGGCGAACGAGGCGGAGAAGGTGGCCCCGGAGAACACTCTGGTCGACGTCCAGATGATCGGTGCAGCTGGACGGCTGTTCATCTCGGGGGACACTGAGGGGGTCGAGCGGGCGCGTGAGGGCATCACCCAGGTGCTCGAGGCGGTCGAAGGACGCGACCACTGACGCGGAAGGAGGCGGCTGATGCAGGTGCATGACCTGTCGGGTGGTGACGAGGTCCTGGCCCGGATGACCGAGGTGGCCCAGCAGGCGCTCGAGGCGTACGACGTCTCGCCGGACTGCACGGTGTCCCTCCTCAACGTGTCGGAGAACGCGACCTTCCGCGTGGACGACCCGATGACCGGAGACAAGCACATCCTGCGCGTGCATCGACTCGACTACCACACCCGCGAGGCCATCGAGTCCGAGCTGGCCTGGGTCGACGCCCTACGTGACGAGGCGGACATCCGCACACCGCACGTGATCCCGACCACCGTCGGCGAGCGGGTGGTCACCGTGCCCGACCCCGGCTCCGCACACCCGCGGAACGTGGTCATGTTCGAGTTCCTGGGCGGGCACGAGCCCCTGGAGGACCGACTGGTCGAGGACTTCGAGGAGCTGGGCCGGATCACGGCCCGCATGCACCGGCACTCCAGGCAGTGGGTGCGTCCCGTCGACTTCACCCGCTTCGCATGGGACTACGACGCAGCGTTCGGCTCGGAGGCTCGCTGGGGGCGTTGGCAGCAGGGCGTCGGAGTGGGGGTCGAGGAGCGCCAGGTGCTCGGCCGGTTGGACGACACCCTGAGACGGCGGCTCGAGGCCTTCGGAGCCGGACCGGACCGGTTCGGGCTCGTGCATGCGGACACGAGGCTGGCGAATCTCCTGGTGGAGGACTCTCCCAAAGGCCGCAATGTGAGCGTCATCGACTTCGACGACAGTGGGTTCAGCTGGTTCCTGTACGACCTGGGGACCGCCGTCAGCTTCATCGAGCACTACCCGCAGGTCCCGGAGATGGTCGACTCGTGGGTACGCGGCTACCGCCAGGTACTCGAGCTGCCGAAGGCCGACGAGGACGAGATCTGGACCTTCATCATGTTCCGTCGGCTGTTGCTGGTGGCCTGGATCGGGTCGCACAGTGCCGTCGAGATCGCCCAAGAGCTCGGTGCTGGCTATACGGTCGGCAGTTGTGAGCTGGCGGAGCGCTACTTGTCGCAGTTCGCCTGACAGATTCGGTGCCTGACGAACCGGGCACGCCGAGGGAGGTCCAATGTTCACGTCGGTCGCAGGACGTTCGGTGATCGTCACCGGGGGCAGCAAGGGAATAGGAAAGGGGATCGCCAGGGTCTTCGCCGACGCCGGGGCCAACGTGCTGATAGCAGCCCGTGACGAGTCGGCCGCGCAGGCGGCAGTGGCCGACCTTGCGTCGTCCAGTGGCTCTGTGTCCTACGTCGTAGCGGATGTGAGTGTGCAGGACGACGCCAGACGCATGGCGGCGACCGCGGTCGAGCGGCACGGCGGGATCGATGTCCTGTGCGCGAACGCCGGGGTCTTCCCGGACAAGCGCCTCGCCGAGATGACGGAGGCCGACTGGGACCTCGTGCTCGGCACGAACGTCAAGGGCACGCTGTGGTCGGTCCAGGCGTGCATCGATGCGCTGACCGCCAGTGGACACGGGCGGGTGGTGCTGACGTCGTCCATCACCGGGCCGATCACCGGCTACCCCGGTTGGTCCCACTACGGAGCGAGCAAGGCCGCTCAGCTGGGTTTCATGCGTACCGCGGCGATCGAGCTGGCGCCGATGGGAATCACCGTCAACGCGGTCCTTCCCGGCAACGTGATGACCGAGGGTCTCATCGGTATGGGCGACGACTACATCGCCGGGATGGCCGCGTCGATCCCGCTCGGGCGCATCGGTGACGTGGCCGACATCGGAAACGCGGCTCTGTTCCTCGCGACCGACGAAGCCGGCTACATCACCGGCCAGTCGATCGTGGTCGACGGGGGGCAGGTTCTTCCGGAGTCGTTGGAGGCACTGGCCGCGGCTCGTGCCTGACGATGGAGGCTGGCCGTGAGGGATGCTGACCCGGCTCCGGAGCTCCCGGGGCCGGCGGCCGACCAGGTGCGCCGAACGATCGTGGAGCGCATTCACCGCGGCGAGCTCAAGCCGGGGGACCGGCTGGGGTCCGAGCGAGAGCTGGCAGTGGAGTTCGGGGTGAGTCGGTCGACGCTGCGGCAGGCGCTGGCCGCACTCGAGGCGTCTGGCGCGGTGCACCGCGTCCCCGGACGTGGTGGGGGGACTTTCGTGGGGCACGGGAAGGTCGAACGCGACTTGTCCCGCGTCGTCGGCGTCCCGCAGCTGCTTCGCAGCCAGGGGATCGTCGCGGGAACCCGCGTGGTGCGTACCGGGGTCGTAGCGGCGGACGACGACACAGTCGCGGCCCTGGAGCTGCCCCCGGGCGGTTTCGTGTGCGACATCGTGCGGATCCGACTCGCCAACCGCAGCCCGATCTCCCTGGAGCACGCTCGGCTCCCAGCCGACCGGTTCCCCGGGCTGTTGGACCTCCCGCTCGGTGGGTCCGTCTACGAGCTGCTCGAGGAGCACTACGGGGTGCGCCCGGACGGGGCGGTGGAGCACATCGAGGTCGTCGAGGCGTCGTCCGACGAGAGCCGGATCCTGGGGCTGGCCGAAGGTGCACCCCTGTTGTCGGTCACTCGCGTGACGCGCGACGAGCAGGGTGTTCCCATCGAGTACTCCCATGACCTGTTTCGCGCCGACCGGACCCGGATCGTCGTGCACACCCCTGGCGCGGGCGACCACGCAGGTGCCGCACCTGCGCAGCTACCCCGGGTGGAACTCCAGACCTGACCGGTCCCTTCCCGTAGCCCGCGTGGGCTAACCGTGCACGCACGGTCACCGTCCGCTGCGAATCCGGCGACCTGTTCCAGGGAGTGGGTCAGCGGGGCGTAGGCTGGGTGGGCTTCTGGGGGCTGGCGTTTTGCCGCACCGGAGGCGGCCCGCCAACCGGAGGTACCTCCCTTGAAGCTCGTCGTTCGTTCCACCGCTGCCGCCATGGCTGTCTCCATCGGTGTGCTGGGCGCGCTCGCCGTCCCCTCAGCCTCGGCCGACCCGAACTCCCGCCCAGGAACGGTCGCGGAGCGGCCTCGTGACGCGGGGGTCCACGCGGTCGACGGCGAGGTCCGCACGATCGCCCAGGTGGGTGGCTCGGTGGTCATCGGTGGGAACTTCACCAAGATCGGCCCGGTGACCCGAGGCGCGGCCGGAGTGGTCGACGTGGCCGGCAAGAGCTTCCAGCCGGGCTTCCCCGACGTCGTGGGTTCGGTCAGTGCCGCGGTGCCCGACGGGTCGGGCGGCTGGTACCTCGGTGGGTCCTTCAGCAGCGTCGGCGGGGTCAACCGGGCGAACCTGGCCCAGGTCGACTCAGGTGGTGCCGTCACCTCGTTCAACCCGGCGCCCAACGGACCGGTGCTCGACCTTGCCGCGACGACGACCGGTGGTGTCATCGTTGGTGGATCCTTTTCGACCGCCGCCGGCCAGGCGGCCAACGGCATCGCCTCGTTCGGTGCGGGAGGCGCGCTGCTGTGGGGTGGCTCGATCAGCGGAGGAGCCGTCCGTACGGTTGCGCTGTCCGTCGACGAGACGCGGGTCTATGTGGGCGGTGACTTCGCCCAGATCGGTGGGGTCACCACACGTCGCGTCGGAGCCGTGAACGCCGCCGACGGCACGCGGAACACCGCGTTCGCCCCCGGGGTAGCCAACACCCCGGTCAACGACATCGTGGTTCGACCGAGCGGCGAGGTCCTGCTTGCCGGGGAGTTCACCAAGGTCAACGGCGTCACCCGTAACCGGCTCGCTCAGGTCGACGGCACCACCGGCTCACTCGGGCCGCTGAACGTCAGTGTCAACGGGACGGTGTTCGACATCGAGCTGGACCCGTCGACCAACACGCTCTACCTGGGCGGTGCCTTCGGGCAGGTGGGCGGGCTGGCCCGGCTCAGGCTCGCCGGGGTCGACCTGGGTACTGGTGCCGTAACCCCGCTCAACTTGACCAACATCACTGGCAACGTGAGCACCCTGACCCTCGACGGTGCCGGTGGACTCTTCATCGGTGGCTCGTTCCGAATCACCCCGGAGAAGGGCAACCCGGCGATCATCGCCCGAGTGGCCCTGTCGACCAGCGTCGTGACCGCCCTCGTGCCCTACTACGAGACACCACGCTCCCTGGCCCGGCCCGCGGTGAGCGGGACTAGCGGCGCCCTTGCACTGGTGCGACAGGGGTCGTCGCTCCTGGTCGCCGGAGACTTCTCCGACTACGGCGTCACCACGCGCAACGGACTGGCTGCGTACGACCTGACGACCGGCGCCCTGCGATCGGACTTCAACCCCAACCCTGACGGCCAGGTCAACACCGTGAAGGCCTCGGCCAACGCGCAGGCCGTCTTCGTGGGTGGCGACTTCACCTCAATCGCTGGCGCGCCTCGCAGCCGCATCGCGAAGTTGGATATCGCAACAGGGAACAACGTGGCCGGCTTCAACGCCTCGGCGAACTCCTACGTCAAGGACATGCAGGTCCGCACCGACGGGTCCACGGTGTACGTCGGTGGCAACTTCGACATCTTTAATGATGCCAATGCCAGTCGTCTCGTCGCCATCGATGCGCAGACGGGCGGTACCCTTCCTGACTTCTCCATGCCGTTGACCGAGCCCACAAACGACATGAGTGAGGGTGGACTGCGTGCTATGGCGCTGTCCTCTGACGAAACGCGGCTCATGATCATCGGCAACTTCCGTAAGGTCGCGGGCATCGAACGGCCACTGATCGCCCAGATCGACGTGGCGACGCAGACACCGTCGGTGACCGATTGGACCACCGATTTGTATGACCAGCCCTGTGCGCGCAGCGGCAAGGTCGGGTTCATGCGAGACGTCGACATCTCACCGGACGGCACGAAGGCCTACGTGGTGAGCGCCGGGCACTTCTACTACCCGGCGTGCGACTCGTTGAACGCCTTCCCGATGGCCTCGGGCGGCAGCAACGTGCTTCCCCTGTGGACCGACAAGATCGGGGACACGATGGAGGGCGTGGCGGCCGACCAGGACACGGTCTACGTCAGCGGCCACTTCCGTTACCTCGAGACCGAGACGCGTACACAGCCACGGTTCCAGATCGCGGCGGTTGATGCTCAGACCGGTGCCGGGCTGAACTGGATCCCGAACGCGGGAGGGTTCCGTGGGGTCCTCACCGTCGAGCTGGAGCCGGCAGGTCTGTTCGCAGGAAGTGACGGGGACGCCTTCGGGGTGGTGAACCACGGTCGCAACGCCTTCTGGCCGACGCCATCTCCCGGCATCGAGGTGCGTAAGGCGCCGAGCCGGGCGTGGGTCATCGCGCCGTCGGGCACGGTCTCCAACAAGGTGCGGGTCCAGAACACTTACCTCGACCGCTCGGTGACGGTAACCGCACTGAACGACGAGCGGATGGGCAACCTGAACGGGTCGGGCAGCTGTGCCCTGCCGCAGACGCTGGCGCCCGGAGAGATGTACAGCTGCACCACTGCAACCGAGACCATCAGCGGGGTGGCTGCCGCCGAGGTGAGCTCGACGGTAACCGCTACCGCCGACGCGAACGGCACGTTGGTCACCGACAGCGACAAGTCGACCGTCCAGGTCATTGCGACGGCACCAGTCTTCCGGCTGCGTACCGTGGTCGGCCCGGGTCAGATCAACTATCCAGGGGCGACCGTCCGCTTCAACGTCACGATGATGAACCTCGACCTCGAGCGTTCCACGACGGTCACGAGCCTCACTAGTCCCACCTTCGGCGACCTGTCGAGCGAGTGCGGACTGCCGGCCGCCCTGGGACCGAACGAGCTGAAGTACTGCCATGTCGACCGGTTTGTGACCGGCTCGGTCGGCTCGAAGCCGACGTTCTCATTCACGGGCTCGGCAACGTACGATTCCGGAGTCCTGACGTCCACGTCGTCGCAGACGGTGACCATCAACCCACCCGTCGGCGGAACGAAGGTCCTCGCCGTCGTGGCCAACCCCGCGGCCCTGTCGGGCTCGGACAAGAAGGTGCAGGACTACGTCGAGGACAACTACACCATTACCTACGTTGATGACAACACCGTTCAGGTGTCGGATGTCTTGCCCGACTACTCGTACGTGGTCCTCTACCCGAGCACGGTCGAAGCGAAGCTCGGAAGCAGGCTGCGGGATCTCGATCGACCGGTGATGGTGCTGCACAGCCGGATGCTCGACGAGATGGGAATGACCGCGGTCGGCGGAAACGCGACCGAGCTCACGACACAGACGGTCATGGCCAAGTCGATGCACCCCCTGTCCGTCGCGTTGGCTGGCACCCAGACGATCAACACAGCCTCAATAGAGACCGGCTTTGGAACGCCGGCTGCGTCGGCGGAGGTCATCCGCAAGACGCCGTCGGGACAGCCGAGCGAGTTCGTGTACCACGAGGGCGCCACCATGAGTGCGGGGAGCGCTGTGGCGTGCCGAGTGTTCTTCAGCGCCAACAACCCCACGAAGTTCAACTCTGTCGCGTGGAACCTGTTCAACCGTGCGGCGGCGTATGTGTCGCAGGACTGCGGCAAGAACATGCTTTGGACCGCGGCGGGCAGCGGAGCGACCGCGTACGGATCCGGCGAGGGCCGCCAGTCGGTCACCGTCGGGTTCAACACCCCGTGGGGCCTCGCCATCGACGCACAAGATCGAATCTACGTCGCGGACGCCGGCAACAACGCCGTCCGGCGGATCGACCCTGACGGCACGGTGACGACCGTGGCGGGCACCGGGACCGCGGGGTACTCCGGTGACGGTGGGCCGGCCACAGCCGCCCGGCTGAGTGCTCCGGTGCGGTTGGCTTTCGATGCGGTCGGGAACCTCTACATCGCGGACTCCAGCAACAACCGAATCCGCAAAGTGACCCCGGCAGGCATCATCTCGACGGTGGTTGGCACCGGTACGGCCGGCAACACCGGCGACGGCGGTCAGGCAACGGCAGCTCGCCTGCGGACGCCGTACGACGTCGCTTTCGCCCCTGACGGCACGATGTACATCGCCGACCGAGGCAACCACAAGATTCGCAAGGTGACTCCGGCAGGTGTCATCTCCACCTTCGCCGGCACGGGGAGCGCGGGCTACAACGGTGACGACATTGCGGCGACGACCGCACGGCTCAACAGCCCGTACAGCGTCGACGTCGATGCTGACGGCAACGTGTACATTGCCGACTACGACAACGAGCGGGTTCGGATCGTCGACACCAACGGCATCATCTCCACCTTCGCCGGAACGGGTGTCGCCACGATCGACGGTGATGGCGGGCTGGCCGTCGAGGCGGGACTGCACAAGCCTCAGTACGTCCAGGTGACTCCTGCCGGTGACGTGTACATCAGCGAGTCGAACAACAACCGCATTCGGATCGTGCACGACGGCAACATCAACACCGTGGCCGGAAGCGGGCAGTTCGGGTTTGTCGGCGACGGAGGCTTCCCGGTGTTCTCGACCTGGCAGCGACCTTCGGCGACCGTCCTCGACTCGCAGGGGAACCTGTGGGTCGCCGACCGCAACAACCGCCGGATCCGGGTGATCAACGCGTCCTAGGGGAGCGGAGCGCCGGTCCGACCCAGGTTCTTGGGCGAAAGCACGGCCACGGTCGGACGTTCAAGAGACCAGGTGGAGCGTCGTCTTGCGGCCGTCCCGAGGACGGCCGTCGGTTCTGTGGGCGATACTGGACTTGAACCAGTGACCTCTTCCGTGTCAGGGAAGCGCGCTAGCCAGACTGCGCCAATCGCCCGTGTGTTGCAGATGCTACGAGGTGGAGACGGGATTTGAACCCGTGTACACGGCTTTGCAGGCCGTTGCCTCGCCTCTCGGCCACTCCACCTTGACGAAACCCCGGACGGGGCCCCTCCGAGCGGACGACGGGATTCGAACCCGCGACCCTCACCTTGGCAAGGTGATGCGCTACCAGCTGCGCTACGTCCGCACGTCGACGTGTGTCGACGACCTCACAGGTCAATCCATACCCTGAAGAGTCCGCTCACCATAGCCGATCTCCGCTCAGGGGCAACAAAGTCGGGTGCCGCCCCGAAGGCGATGTCGAATCCGGAGTCTCGGTGTCCACACAGGCGCAAAACGACTACATGACTGCGGAATCGGCGGGTGGGGGCGGCGTCGTCGTCCACAGCGGTCGTCGACGTCGCGGGTGCTCGCTTCCGGGGAGCGCAGGCTGCCCGGATGCCTCGACGTCCGACGCTTCCGCCCCGTCTGACGGGCGGACCGGTGCGCTGCTCCGACGTCAAGCACCAAGTCGCTCGCCATCTGTTCCGGACGCGGGCCTCCGTCCACCTGGGTCGTGACCTGTGCCTCCCGGCGAGCTGCCCGAGCCGTCCGCTCCGCGTTGCGGCAGCAGGGTTGGGCCGGCTGACGACGACTCCGGAGCTGTGGTGGGAATCCATGGGTTCGAGGACGCCGCAGCTCCGGAATCGGCGGGGTGGAGCCGCCTCTACTCCGGAGCCGGGGCGGCGACTAGCGTGGGGGACCGTGCGTACCGTAGCCGTCACCGGCGACCCCCTCGACCTGACCGACGTGATCGACGTCGCCCGTCACGGAGCGGACGCCGAGCTCGGTCCCGACGTGGCGGCGCGCATGGCGGGGAGCCGGGACGTGGTGGCCTCGGCCGTCGCCGAGAACCGGGTGATGTACGGGATCACCACCGGTTTCGGCGCACTGGCCAACACCCGGATCGCGCCAGCCGACCTGGAGGCCATGCAGCTGGCGCTGGTGCGCTCCCACGCCGCCGCGATCGGCGACCCGCTCCCCGACGACGTCGTCCGGGCCCTGCTCCTGCTGCGCGCCCGCACCCTCACCGTCGGGCTGTCCGGTGTGCGGGTCGAGCTGCCCGGCAAGCTCCTCGAGCTGCTCCGCCACGGCCTGCTTCCCATCGTTCCCGACCAGGGCAGCGTCGGGGCGTCCGGTGACCTGGCCCAGCTGGCCCACCTGGCGCTCCCGCTGGTCGGCGAAGGACTGCTCCGGGTGGACGGCGAACCGCCGGACGCCGGGAGGCCGGCCGCGGACGTCCTGGCCGAGCACGGGATCGAGCCGCTCGTCCTGGCCCCCAAGGAGGGCCTGTCCCTCATCAACGGCACCGAGCCGATGCAGGCGATGCTGACGCTGGCCATCGACGACGTCCGGCTCCTGGTGCAGGGGGCGGACCTGGCCTGCGCCATGTCTCTGGACGCTCTGCTCGGCACCGACCGGGCCTACGACCCGCGCGTCATCGACATCCGGCCGCATCCGGGCCAGCTGACCAGCGCCGACAACCTGCGGCGCCTGCTCGCCGGCTCCGGTTTGCTGGCCAGCCACCGGCACGACACCGAGCACGCAGTGCAGGACTCCTACGCTCTGCGCTGCGCGCCACAGGTGCACGGCGCCGTCCGCGACGTGCTGGCCCACGCCGAGCGCGTGCTCACCATCGAGCTCGCGTCGGTCGTCGACAACCCGGTCATCGTGCCGCGGGCCGACGGGCCGGGCTTCGAGGTGATGTCGACCGGCAACTTCCACGGAGAGCCGCTGGCCTTCGCCGCCGATGCCTTGTGCATGGCCGTCTCCGAGATCGCCTCGATCAGCGAGCGTCGCACGGACCGGATGCTCGACCCCGCCTTCTCCCGCGGGCTCCCGCCCTTCTTGGCGCCCGCTGCCGGCACCAACAGCGGCTTCATGCTCGCTCAGTACACAGCCGCCTCGCTCGTGAGCGAGAACAAGGTGCTGGCTCATCCCAGCAGCGTCGACACCATCCCCACCTCGGGCAACCAGGAGGACCACGTGTCGATGGGATGGACCTCGATGCGCAAGCTTCGTTCTGTGGTGCACAACGTGCGCGCTGTTCTCTCCGTCGAGCTCGTCTGCGCGGCGCAGGCCCTCGACCTGCGGGGGGACATCGCCAGCCCCAGCGCCGCGGTGAGTGCCGCCGCAGAGGTCCTACGGAGCGAGGTGCCTCGCATGGACGTCGACCGGATCGTGGCCCCTCAGCTCGTGGCTGCCAACGCCCTGCTGCCTCAGATGGTCTCGGCGGCCGAGCAGGTGGCCGGACCACTGGCGTGACGCGACGCCTGGTCACCACCCAGGAGGCGATCGCCTGCTTTCGTGGAGTCACCGCGCGTGACCTGGTCGAGGTCAGCAGCGACCCACGTGTCCTCGACGGGACGGGCTGGTGGGCTGTGGTCGTCGACTTCGAGGGGGCGGCCACGTTCGCCCGTTTCGACGACGTCCGCCACTACGGAGACGACCGTGTCCGAGTGCCCGAAGTGCCCTGGCCCGGGATACCGGCGAGCGGGTGGACGTCGTCGATGAGCCAGACGGAGTACCTCGTCGGCGTCCAGGAGGTTCGGGACCGGATCGCCCTTGGTGACGTCTACCAGGTCAACCTGTGTCGCATGCTGAGCGCCCCCGCCCCTGAGGGCGTGACCCACCTGCTCGGACTCGGCCGGGTGCTGGCCGCGAGCCATCCAGCACCGTTCGAGGGCGTGATCGCCCTGCCGAGCGCCCACGTCCACGTTGCCTGCGCGTCACCGGAGCTGTTCTTGCGCCGCGACGGTGCGACCGTCACGTCGTCCCCGATCAAGGGGACTGCGCGCGTGGCAGAGGAGATGTTGGCCAAGGACGTCGCCGAGAACATCATGATCGTCGACCTCGTACGCAACGACCTCGGCCGGGTCTGCGCCACCGGCGACGTCCGGGTCGATGCCCTGCTGGCGGTGGAGCCGCACCCGGGACTGGTGCACCTCGTTTCCACCGTCAGCGGCGAGCTGCGCCCCGACGTCGGGTGGTCGCAGCTCCTCGAGGCTGCCTTCCCGCCAGGGTCGGTGTCAGGCGCACCCAAGTCCTCGGCCCTGCGCACGATCGTCGAGCTGGAGCCGGTGCCCCGTGGCCCCTACTGCGGGGCGGTCGGCTGGGTCGACGCGGACCGGCGACGGGCCGAGCTCGCGGTGGGGATTCGCAGCTTCTTCCTCGATGTGACCAGCGAGCCGCCACGGGTGTGCTTCGGTACGGGGGCAGGGATCACGTGGGGGTCGGACCCCGGGCTGGAGTGGCAGGAGACCGTACTGAAGGCTGACCGGTTGCTGCGGGTCGCGGCGACCATCTCGGAGGAGGGCTCATGAGGGTCTGGGTCGATGGACAGCTTGTCGAGGCCGCGCAGGCGCGGATCTCGCCCTTCGACCACGGGTTCACCGTCGGCGACGGTGTGTTCGAGACCTGCAAGGTGGTTGCCGGGATTCCCTTCGCCCTGACCCGGCACCTGCAGCGTCTGGACCGCTCCGCGGCGGGTCTGGGCCTGCCCGCGCCCGACCACCAACGCGTGCGTGCGGCCATCGCATCGCTGCTGGAGGCGGAGCCGGAGGCGGGCCGCCTGCGCATCACCTACACGGGGGGTGTCTCGCCGCTCGGTTCCGACCGAGGTGACTCGGGACCGACGCTGGTCCTGGCGGCGGCCCCGGAGGGCCGGTGGGAGACGACGACCTCGGTGAGCACGGTGCCGTGGCCGCGCAACGAGCGGTCCGCAGTGGCTGGGCTCAAGACGACCTCGTACGCCGAGAACGTGGTCGCCCTGGCGCACGCGCACGCCGCGGGGTCCAGTGAGGCGATCTTCGCCAACACCGCCGGGCGCCTGTGTGAGGGGACCGGCTCGAACATCTTCGTTGTTGTGGACGGGAGACTGATGACCCCTCCTTTGTCCAGCGGCTGCCTCGCCGGGGTCTCCCGGGACCTGCTCCTCGAGTGGACCGATGCCGCGGAGGTCGACCTCCCCCTGACCGTCCTGGCCGAGGTCGAGGAGGCGTTCCTGACCTCGTCCACCCGCGATGTGCAGTCGATCGGGGTCATCGACGGCCGGGTGCTCGAGACCGCTCCTGGCCCGGTGACCCGGGACGCGGCCCGCGTGTTCGCCGAGCGCAGCGCCGCAACCCCGGATCCGTGACCGGAGGTCTGCGGACCGCACGCCTTCGCGCGGGCTAGGGTTCGGTGGACGCTGAGGTGGTCGAGCACACCAGGAGGCAGTGATGGAGGGCGCGCGACCGGTCAAGGCCCCGCACGGGACGACGATGAGCTGTCGCTCCTGGGGCGCCGAAGCAGCGCTTCGGATGCTGCACAACAACCTGGACCCGGAGGTCGCCGAACGCCCGGACGACCTGGTCGTCTACGGCGGCAACGGACGCGCCGCGCGTAGCTGGGCCGCGTTCGACGCGATCGTCGACGCCCTGCGCACCATGGCACCCGACGACAGCCTTCTGGTACAGAGCGGCAAGCCAGTGGGGGTGCTCCGGACCCATGAACGCGCCCCACGCGTACTCATCGCCAATTCCTTGCTGGTCCCCAAGTGGGCCACGCCCGAGCACTTTCGTGACCTGGAGGACCTCGGCCTGATCATGTACGGGCAGATGACCGCCGGCTCGTGGATCTACATCGGCACCCAGGGCATCCTGCAAGGCACCTTCGCCACGTTCGCCGAGGTGGCCAACCAGCACTTCGGTGGAACACTCGCCGGCACCATCACGCTGACCGGTGGTCTGGGCGGCATGGGTGGAGCCCAACCACTTGCGGTCACGGGGAACGGGGGAGTGGCTCTGTGTGTCGAGGTCGACCCATGGCGTGCCCAGCGGCGTCAGGAGCACCGCTACCTCGACGAGATCGCCGACGACCTCGACGACGCCCTCGCGCGCTGTGAGACGGCGAAGCGCGAGAGGCGGGCGCTGTCGGTAGCAGTCGTGGCCAACTGCGCGGACGTGCTGCCCGAGCTCGTCCGCCGAGGATGGACCCCCGACATCGTCACCGACCAGACCTCTGCGCACGACGCACTCAACGGGTACGTACCGAACGGGATGACCCTCGACGAAGCCGTGGAGCTTCGGTCGCACAAGCCCAACGAGTACGTCGAGCGGTCGGTCGCCGCGATGGCGGTGCACTGTCGAGCGATGGTCGACCTCCAGCAGGCAGGGGCCGTGACCTTCGACTACGGCAACGGGCTTCGGGGCCAGGCGAAGGACGCCGGGTTCGCCGACGCGTTCTCCTACCCGGGCTTCGTCGTGGCGTACATCCGTCCGCTGTTCGCCCGCGGCGCCGGACCGTTCCGGTGGGCCTGCCTGTCCGGCGACGCCGCCGACCTGGCCGCCACCGACGCCGCCGTGGCCAAGGCCTTTCCCGACGACGAGCCCCTGCAGCGCTGGTTGGAGTTCGCCGAGCAGAAGGTGCACTACCAGGGCCTTCCGTCGCGGATCTGCTGGCTCGGCTACGGCGAGCGCAACTTGGCCGGGGAAGCGTTCAACGACCTGGTCGCTCAGGGCATCGTGTCGGCACCCATCGCCATCGGGCGGGACCACCTGGACGCCGGCTCCGTCGCGTCGCCCGAGCGAGAGACCGAGGCGATGCGAGACGGGTCCGACGCCATCGCTGACTGGCCGATCCTGAACGCGTTGGTGAACACGTCGTCCGGGGCGTCCTGGGTCTCGGTCCACCACGGAGGAGGGGTCGGGATCGGCAAGTCGATCCATGCGGGCGTGGTCGTCGTGGCCGACGGCACGGAGGAGGGTGCCTGGCGGGTCGACCGGGTGCTCACCAACGACCCGGCTATGGGCGTGATCCGGCATGCCGATGCCGGGTACGACATCGCCGTCGACACGGCCCGCTCGGTCGGCGTGCGCATGCCGATGGAGCCGGGCACACACCGGCCCTCCTGGCAGCCCGAGGCCTGACCGCCTGCCTGTTCAGCGGCCCCAGATCAGGTCAGGCGTCAGGTCGGCGAGGGTAGGGGCGCCCAGCAGGCCCATGGCCATGGCGAGCTCGCTCCACAAGGTCTCCAGCACCCACTGCACCCCGTCGGCCCCGTCGAGGGTGAGCCCCCAGACGGCCGGGCGGCCCACGAGCACCGCGTTGGCCCCGAGGCACAGGGCCTTGGCGATGTCGGTGCCACGCCGGATCCCGCCGTCGACCAGCACAGGTGCCTGACCGTCGACCGCACGCACGACTACCGGGAGCGCTTCCGCGGTGGCCTGGGCGGTGTCCAAGTTGCGCGCACCGTGATTGCTGACGACGACGCCTGCCACGCCGTGGTCGACGCAGCGCCGGGCGTCGTCTGCCCGAAGAACGCCCTTGGCCAGGACAGGGACGGGTGAGACGTCGACGAGCCAGTCCAGGGTGTCCCACGTGAGGCTGGGGTCGAGGTGGCGGTTGTAGACCCGCTCCACCGGACTGGGGTCGACCGGTGGTTCGTAGGACGGCGGTGCGTCGACGAGGATCGCTGGGGCCAGCCCGTCGACGGTGTGCCCGCCCAGACGTCGGTCCCGGTCGCGGGCGCCGAGCAGGGGAGTGTCCACGGTGAGGACGAGGGCGCTCGCACCGGACGACACGACGCGTTCGACCAGGGCCGAGGTGTAGGCGCGGTCGGACTGCACGTACAGCTGGAACCACCACGGCCCAGCTGCCGCAGATCCGACGTCCTCGACCGGCGTGGAGCCCAAGGTGCTCATGACGGCGAGCCCACCAGTGGCGTCGACGCCGAGTCGCGTCGCCTGCTCCCCCTCAGGGTGGTAGTTGCGCTGCGCGGCGGTCGGCGCGACCACGATCGGGTGTGCCAGCCGGTGGCCCAACAGCACGGTGCCGGTGTCGAGGGCTGACACGTCTACGAGCACGCGCGGCGCGAGCCGGAGCTCCTGCCAGGCCCGCTCGTTCCAGGCCAGGGTGTGCTCGTCGCCGGCCCCACCGGCCACGTAGTTCCAGATCGACTCGGACAGCAGCTCGCTGGCGGGTTGCTCCAGCTGACGGATGTTGACGGCGTCGATCGGCATGGGACCAGCCTAGGAGTGGGAGCATCAGGGCGTGGATCTTCTTGTGCGCGACATCGGCCGGCTGCTGACGATGACGTCCCCGGTCGGTGAGCCGGGGGACGACGACGTGGTCGAGCAGGCTGCGATCGTGATTCGTGGCGGACGGGTCGACTGGTGCGGTCCGGACTCCCGGCTCCCAGCGGGGCTGCCGGTGCTTCCCGAGCTCGCTGTGGGTGGCGCAGCGATCGTTCCCGGGTTCGTCGATGCCCACACCCACCTCGTCTGGGCCGGGACCCGACGAGAGGAGTTCGCCGCGCGGCTTGCGGGGGAGACCTACGACGGTGGTGGGATCCGCACCACGGTGGCGGCAACCCGAGCGGCACCGGACGCCGAGCTGCTCATGCTGGCCGAGCAGCGGGCCTGGGCAGCGGTGGGCACGGGCACGACGACGATGGAGGTCAAGACCGGCTATGGCTTGACTGCGGCCGAGGAGCTACGGCATCTCGACGTGATCGCCTCCCTCGCGGCTCGGGTGCCGCTGCGCATCGAGCCCACCTACCTCGGGGCCCATGTCGTGCCCGATGACCGGGAGCCCGAGAACTACGTCGCGGAGGTCATCGCCACGATCCCCTCGGCCGTCGGGCACGGTGCCCGCTGGGTCGACGTGTTCTGCGACGAGGGTGTCTTCACCGTCGAGCAGGCCCGTCGCATCCTGTCCGCGGGTCGCGACCACGGACTCGGGCTGCGGCTGCACGCCGAGGAGATCGCGCACACAGGCGCCGCGGGGCTCGCCGCGGAGATGGGCTGTGCGAGTGCTGACCACCTCGAGCACGTCAGCGCCTCCGATGCGGCCGCAATGGCTGCAGCAGGAGTCGTGGGTGTGCTGCTGCCGACAGTCACGCTTTCCCTTCGCACGTTCGCCTTCGGGCAGGTGGGGGTCCTGCGTGAGGCGGGGGTCGAGCTGGCGATCGCTACTGACTGCAACCCTGGCACCTCCTGGTGTGAGTCCATGCCGTACGCGGTCCAGCTGGCCTGCCTGGTCTACGGGCTACCGGTCCAGGCCGCGCTGCGCGCCGCGACTCGTGGCGGGGCTGCCGCGCTGCGCCGAGACGACGTGGGTTCGGTGGTGGCCGGCGCGCGCGGCGATCTAGTCGTCCTCGCCACCGACCACGAGTCCGACGTGGTCGCCCACCTCGGTGCTCCAGCCGTGGAGCACACCATCTTCTCCGGTGCGGTCGTGGCTTCGCAGGGAAGGCCACTGGGTTGACGGCGTTCTAGGCTGGCCGGGTGACTACCCAGGATCCGGAGTCTTCGGAGGCACCGGCCCACCGGCGTGGTTCACCCGACGCCCCGGGGCCTGACTGGTTGTACCGATGGCGCCGACGGGTGGCGGGGGACAGTCGCTACCGACAGCTGGTCTGGCGCTCGGTCGCGACGGCGCTGGGGGCGGGCATCGTCATCGCAGGGATCGTCCTGCTTCCGCTGCCCGGGCCCGGCTGGGCGATCATCTTCCTTGGCCTGGCCGTCCTCGCGACCGAGTACGCCTGGGCTCATCGGTTGCTCACAGCGACGCGCGACAAGGCGACCAGTGCCACGGCTAACGCCTTCAGCCCCGAGAACCGTCGGCGTACGATTGCCCTGCTCGTCATCGTGGCGCTGGTGGTCGCCAGTCTGGTGGCCTGGTACGTCGAGTCGTACGGCTGGACACTGCGGGGAATGACCGGCTGGCTCAGCCTCCGGTGAGCGGGTGGGATAGGCTGCCGCATCGACGTCGCGGGCGATTGGCTCAGTGGTAGAGCGCTTCGTTCACACCGAAGAGGTCACTGGTTCGAACCCAGTATCGCCCACCGCGCCTCCGCGGGGACCGGACGCACTATCGTCGTCCTGTGCTCAGATCCGAGCGGCAGACCTCAGCGTCCCGGCGCGAGACGGTGCGGGTCCGGCGAAGGGTGCAGCTCCTCGTCGAGATCACCGCGCGCAAAGGCGGGTTCCGCAAGGGACTGCTGAGTGCGGCGAAGCACCTGACACCTGCTGAGGCCGCCATCATGGCCGACCTCGAGAGCCACGGCCTCGACGTCGTTCGCATGCGTGAGGTCCTGTGTGGCGCGCACGTGCTGGTCGACGACCCCGAGCTGTATCAGGCGTGGAACTTTCCCAAGAGCCGCCAACGCCTCTCCAGCCACCACAAGCACGTCGACAAGTCGAAGTACCCCGACCTGGGCCTGAGGGGGCCGCTGGTCCGCGAGAAGCTCCACGGGCGCACCGAGAAGGGCACCTGGGTGCAGTTCGAGAAGACTCCGGCGACGATGGGTGACGGCTTCCACCTCCCCAACTGGCACGACGTCCAGCACCTCTTCGACTACGTCGTGTACCGCATCACCAAGCGCAACGTCGGGCCGTGGGGTCTCTCCGGTGCCACGGAACGGCGCCCCATGTACCTGTCCCCTGATCTCAGCGCGCGGGTGCCACTTCCAGGGGCGGCGAGCGACGAGCTGACCGCCACGCTCGATCGGATCGAGGACGACGACGACACCACCTCTGCGTCGTCCGACCTGGCCCGACGCTTCCCTCCTCCCGATCGAGCGAGCTCGCTCGCTGAGCTGGTGTTCGTTGGTGGCGATCAGCGCGGGTCCGGCCTGTTCGGCGGCTCTGACGTGTGGATCACCCACGCCGCCTCAGCTCAGGCGCGCGACCTCCTGGTCGAGGAGCAGCCGACACCGAGTTGGGCCTTGCCGTCCGCCGCAACCGTCCCCGAAGAACGGAGCTACCCCGTCATGAGCGACGAGCCGACCCGAGACGGCGTTCCATCCGGTCTCATCGACGCTGTCGTCGAGCTCGTCGCTACGGGGCCAGTGCCCCTGGGGGCATACACGCTGGCCGAGATCGCGGCTGTCAACGGCATCATCGACTTCCTCGAGCGTGAGCCGGCTCCGGAGGTGGTTGCCGAAGCCGTCCGTTCGCTGGCCGCGCGCAACCTGATCACCACGGCGCCGGGACGGGAGGACGTCGAGGTGCGCGGTGACCTTGGCATCGCCATCGCCTTCCAGGAGCGCTCGAGGATCGGGCTCGACACCCGGCTCACCGGAACCGCCCCGGACGAGCCGTGGCGCATCATGTTGCTGCCCCAGCCAGAGGGCGTGACCCTCGAGGTCATGATCGACGCGCTGGGGATCCACTTCTACTGGCTGCGACTGACCAACGATGCACTCGACCGGCTCGAGGAACGGCTTCCCGAGGGAGACCGAGGACCCTCGGACGCCGATGCCGACCAGGTCCTCGCGGCCAGTGGTTCCACGGCGCTCGTGACGGCGACCACCTGGCGGGACGACGGGAGCCGCGAGAACACCGACGTCGTGCTCGCAGAGCAGGACGCCACGTTGCACGTGTTCCTACGTGACCCCGACGACCCGGCTCGGCTCGTCGCCCGAGGGCTGGACCGCGATGAGGCGCTAGGGCTCGTCGAGCAGTTGGCGGGCGGCCGGCACGACTGAGCAGTCAGCCTCCTCCGGGGAGCGGGCTGGACCGGACTGCCGGGTCGTCACCCCGAAGCGTGCCTCGGTTCGGCGGCTGAGCGACCTCATGCGGTGGCCAGCCGGTCCGCCTCGGCGCGGGCCGCGGCGGCCTGGGCGGCCTGGCCCAGCTGCTCGGCGAGAGCTGCCTGCTTCAGCCAGTTGTAGGGGCTGCACGGCTTGAGGCTGATCCGCTCGCTCAACAGCTCACGGGCGGTCGCGGTGCTCCCGCTCCTGAGCGCCGCCTCGACGAGAGTCCGCTGCAGGGCATCTCGTTGGGCGTGGCTACCACCGAACTCGTTGAAGCGATACCGCAGGGGCATGAGCGCGTCGACGACCGCGTCGTACCGTCCGACCCCGAAGTCCAGTACGGCTTGGCAGGCTGGTAGCCCGATGTCACGGGTCATGGTGACGTTCGTGACGTCGGGGGACGCAGTGGTCAACCAGTCGCGCCGCTCCCGAACCAACGCCTCGCCAGCCGCGAAGTTGCCTGACCCCACGTAGGACATGACAGCGTGCATGTCGTTGAAGGCGTAGTAGGGCTGACGCATGGTTGGTTCCCATACCGGGGCCAACATCCGCCACCGATCGGTCTGGTCGTCGCCCTCCAGGTAGAGCCGCCACAGCAGGGCGGCTGCGTCGAGCATCTCCATCGCGAGGCCCGCCGACTCGTCGTTGTGGATCACCGCGTCGTAGATGCTCAGGACGCGATCATGGTCTCCGGACTCCAGCCCGTACAGACAGCGGTGCCACCAGTTGTGCACGTTGAGGAAGTTGCCGCTGCCCCAGTCCTCGGTCCTGGAGTCGAGGTAGGAGATCCCACGGTCGAACCGGCCCTGCATCTCGTAGGTGTGGACGACCGCATGGATGCCCCACACGTCGGTCGGGTCCTGGCTGACGGCCGCCAGCCCCACATCTTCCGAACGGTCGTAGTGGCCAGCCTCCTCCAGCCCGAACGCGTACATGCCCAGCAGCTGGGAGCGGTGCCGGTCGTCGTCGTTCCACGCCGTGAGCGCCCCGCCCACGCGGTCACGCAGCGTGACGGCGTCGCCGGTGAAGAAGTCGATCTGGTGTCCCACGGCGAGTGCGAGTGCGTCTCGCGGGAAGGCCACGCTCAGCACTCCGAGCAGCCTCCCAGCGCCGCGAAGATCCCCGTCCAGCCACGCCTGGGCTGCCTGTACGTGCCGCTGCTCGCGTTCGTTCAGCATCGTCTCGTCGATCTCGGATCGCCAGGTCACGAAGACTTCGCGGGCGGCCGCGGCGTCGGCCGGCTCGGTGCCGAGCAGGCCCAGGTAGGCGCTGAACACGTGCGCCATGGGCATCTCGGGGTCGACGTCGAGCGCTGCGGAGACCTCGTCGCCGACCGCAGGCCGAAAATGGAGCAAGTGGTCGAGGGCGCGGTCGTAGTGAGCGGTCGCCGTCTCATCGGAGCTGTGCACGCTGAGACCGTGCTGGTCCAAGGTTCTCATAGGTGGCAGTCTCCGACACCGAGGAGCCCCGCACCAGCCCCCTCGCGCACGGGCACGATTCACCCGCGTTGCGCACAGGCGACCGTGGGCCGCTCACGTACGCTCGGATGATGCTGCACCTTCGCCCCACCTCCTTCGGCCTGGTCGGTCTACTCGCCGTGTCGGGGCTCATCGCAAGCTGCGCGTCGGCCGCCCCCGCCTCCGACCCCGGGTCATCCGGCGTTGAGCAGGAGGCGCGGCTGGCCGGGGTCCGGGTGACCTGGCAGAGCGTGTTCGGGGGGCTGTCCCAGCCCACCCAGGTGCTGGCCGCTCCGGACGGCAGCAATCGGATGTTCGTGGTCGAGAAGCCCGGAACGGTGCGGATCTGGCAGGGCGAAAGGCTCCTGAGCAAGCCCTACCTCAACATCAAGCGGGTCGTCCTGAACGAGGGCGAGGGAGGCTTGCTCTCTTTGGCCTTCGACCCTCGGTTCCGCGCTACGCACAGGCTGTGGGTCACCTACAGCCAGGGCAACGGCAACCTGGTGCTGGCCCGACTGCGGGCGCCTGGCCCGGGGGCGCGGCACGTGTCGAGAAACACCCTGCGCAAGGTGCTGACCGTGGAGCACAAGGAGAACCGCAACCACTACGGGGGCCAGCTCATGTTCGGTCCTGACGGGTACCTGTACCTGGGTACCGGTGACGGCGGTGGTTCGGGCGACCCGTACAACGCGGCCCAGGACAAGGACTCGCTCAAAGGCAAGATCCTGCGGCTCGACGTGCGCCGATCGTGCGGTGCGAAGGAGTACTGCGTTCCCCGGTCGAACCCCTATGCGGGATCGTCGCGAGGTCGGGGCGAGATCTGGTTGCGCGGGTTGCGCAACCCCTGGCGGTTCTCCTTCGACCCCCGGACTCGCGCGCTCTGGGTCGGTGACGTCGGACAGGACGCCTACGAAGAGGTCACGGTGGTCCCCGGACAGCCCAAGCGACGCAACCTGGGTTGGTCCTGCTACGAGGCCAAGAGCGTGTACAACGCCAGCCGGTGCGGCAAGCGGAGCACATACCTGGGTCCAGACGTCGTGGTCCCGCACCCGCGAGGCGAGTCGGTGACCGGGGGGTTCGTGTACCGGGGCAGTCGCTACGCGAGCCTCATGGCCGGCCGGTACGTGTTCGGCGACTTCGTCACCGCGCGGGTCTGGGTCTACCGGCCCGGAGGACGCACGATGCTCCAGTCGCAGCGCCTCGGCAGCGAGTACGCCGGTCCATCCTCGTTCGGCGTCGACGACCGAGGTGAGATCTGGGCGGTCACGTACGGCGGTGGCCTCTACCGGATGAAGGTCACGGCACGCTGAATCCGGCTTGCGGAGATGGCTAGGCTCGAAGTGAGTCGGCGGGGACCCACCCCGCGACCACCCATGAGTCGGAGGCAGCTGTGCCCGAGGTCGTAGTCGTCGTCGCCGGGGACCACCGAGCGGTCGACGCTGGCACCACGGCTGCTGAGCTGTTCGCCAGTGACCGGTCGGTCGTGGTCGCGATGGTGAACGGTGAGCTGCGAGACCTCACGTGGGAGCTCAGCGACGAAGACGTCGTCGAGCCGGTCGCCATCGACTCGCCCGAAGGCCTGGCAGTGCTTCGTCACTCCACGGCGCACGTGCTCGCCCAGGCCGTCCAGGAGGAGTTCCCGGAGGCTCGACTGGGGATCGGCCCTCCGGTTGCCGATGGCTTCTACTACGACTTCGACGTGGAGACACCCTTCACACCCGACGACCTTGCTCGGCTCGAGAAGCGTATGCAGCGGATCGTCAAGGCGGGCCAGCGGTTCGAGCGCAGGGTCGTCACCGACGCAGAGGCACGGGCCGAGCTGCGCAACGAGCCGTACAAGCTCGAGCTGATCGGACTCAAGGGCGGTCAGGCCTCCCCGGACGACCTGACCGACGTGATGGAGGTCGGGGGCAGCGAGCTCACGATGTACGACAACGTGGCGCCCCGAACCGATGAGCGCTGTTGGACCGACCTGTGCCGGGGACCACACCTGCCGTCGACCCGGCTCATCCCGGCGTTCAAGCTGATGCGCGTTGCGGCGGCCTACTGGCGGGGAAGCGAGCACAACCCGCAGCTCCAGCGGATCTACGGCACGGCGTGGCCCAGCCGCGAGGCGCTCAAGGAGTACCTCCATCTGCTCGAGGAGGCCGAGCGTCGTGACCACCGTCGGCTCGGTGTCGACCTCGACCTGTTCAGCTTCCCCGAGGAGATCGGGTCCGGGTTGGCGGTGTTCCACCCCAAAGGCGGCATCGTGCGCAGGGCGATGGAGGACTACTCACGGCGTCGGCACGAGGAGGGAGGCTACGAGTTCGTGTACAGCCCGCACATCACGAAGGCGGCGCTGTTCGAGCAGTCCGGTCACCTGCAGTGGTACGCCGACGGCATGTACCCACCCATGCAGCTGGACGCCGAGTACGACAGTGAGGGAAACCTGCGGCGGGCGGCTCAGGACTACTACCTGAAGCCGATGAACTGTCCCTTCCACAACCTCATCTTCAAAGCCAGAGGGCGGTCGTACCGAGAGCTGCCCCTGCGGCTGTTCGAGTTCGGGTCGGTCTACCGGTACGAGAAGTCCGGCGTCGTGCACGGGCTGACCCGGGTGCGGGGCATGACCCAGGACGACGCGCACATCTACTGCACCAAGGAGCAGATGCCTGGTGAGCTCGACAGCCTCTTGACCTTCGTCCTCGAGCTGCTGCGCGACTACGGGCTCGACGACTTCTACCTCGAGCTGTCCACCCGCGACCCGGAGAAGTCGATCGGTACCGACGCAGAGTGGGCCGAGGCGACCGAGGCGCTGCGTCAGGCTGCGGAGAAGCAGGACCTCGAGCTGGTGCCCGACGAGGGCGGCGCCGCGTTCTACGGCCCGAAGATCTCGGTTCAGGCCAAGGACGCGATCGGGCGCACCTGGCAGATGTCGACCATCCAGGTCGACTTCCAGGGCCCTCAGCGGTTCGAGCTGGAGTACCAGGCGTCCGACGGCACCCGACAGCAGCCGATCATGATCCACCGCGCGCTGTTCGGCTCGATCGAGCGGTTCTTCGCCATCCTGCTGGAGCACTACGCCGGCGCGTTCCCTCCCTGGCTGGCGCCGGTCCAGGTGGTGGGGATCCCGATCACCGATGAGCACGTCGAGTACCTGAAGGACGTCGCGACCCGGCTGAGGGCCGAGGGGGTGCGGGTCGAGGTCGACACCTCCGACGACCGCATGCAGAAGAAGATCCGCAACGCGCAGCGACACAAGGTGCCGTTCATGCTCATCGCCGGCGACGACGACGTGTCGAAGGGTGCGGTGTCGTTCCGGTATCGCGACGGAACACAGAACAACGGGGTCCCGATCGAGGACGCCGTGGCCGAGATCGTGCGCGGGGTCGCCGAGCGAGCCCGCGCGTGACCGACCCGGGGGTGTTCGACCGGCTGTGGACTCCCCATCGCATGGCATACATCCGTGGGCAGGACAAGCCCGTCGACGACGGTGAGGAGCAGTGCCCGTTCTGCCAGGCCCCGTCGATGTCAGACGAGGACGGGCTCGTCGTTCGACGTGGTGCGCTGTGCTACGCCGTCCTCAACCTGTACCCGTACAACGCCGGACACGTCCTGGTCTGTCCGTACCGCCACGTCGCCGACTACACCGACTGCAGCGCCGAGGAGACGCTGGAGCTGGGGCTGCTGACCCAGGAGGCGATGGTCGCGCTCCGGGCGTGCAGCGGGGCGCACGGGTTCAACGTGGGTATGAACCAGGGTTCGGTGTCAGGTGCCGGGATCGCCGCCCACCTGCACCAGCACGTGGTCCCGCGGTGGGGTGGGGACACCAACTTCATGCCTGTCGTCGGGCAGACCAGGGTGCTGCCCCAGCTGCTGGCGCAGACCCGCGCGCTCGTCGCCGAGGCCTGGCCGACGCCCTGACCCGGCTCCCATTCCCAGCCGGCCCTCCACGGCCAAGTTGATCATGGAGAAGTTGCGCCTCTGAGCGGTTGAGCTGGCAGATCATCTCCATGATCAACTTGAGGGGTCGGAGTGGAGCTGGGCGGCGAGCTGGGGCGGCATGGCCTCGTAGTGGGCGTGGGACCGGGTGAAGGACCCGGTGCCGTGGGACAGCGAGCGCAGGTCGACGGCGTAGCGGACCAGCTCCAGGTCGGGAACCTCGGCCCGGATCAGTGTGCGCCCGATCCCGACCGGCTCGGTGCCGGACACCCGGCCCCGGCGGCCGGACAGGTCACCCATCACCGATCCCACATAGCCGTCGTCGACCAGGACGCTGACCTGTGACACTGGCTCGAGCAGCTGGACCGACCCGGCTCTGGCTGCCTCCTTCAGCGCCAGCGCACCGGCCGTCTGGAACGCCATGTCCGAGGAGTCGACCGAGTGCGCCTTGCCGTCGACGAGGGTGACCCGGATGTCGACCACCGGGTATCCGGCGGTGACCCCGCGCTCCATCTGCGCGCGTACGCCCTTCTCGACGCTGGTGATGAACTGCCGGGGGACGGACCCTCCGACGACCTTGTCGACGAACTCGAACCCTGCTCCTTCGGGCAGGGCCTCGACCTCGATGTCGCAGACGGCGAACTGTCCGTGGCCGCCGGACTGCTTGACGTGCCGGCCGTGCCCCTTGCTCGACCCGCTGAAGGTCTCGCGCAGAGGCACCCGGAGCGGCACGGCGTCGACCGCAACGCCGTAGCGGTTGGCCAGCCGGTCCAGCAGGACGTCGACGTGGGCCTCGCCCAGGGCCCAGATGACCAGCTGGTGGGTGGAGGCGTTGTGCTCCAGGCGCATCGTCGGGTCCTCGGCCACGAGCCGGCCCAGACCCTGGGACAGCTTGTCCTCGTCGGCCTTGCTGCGGGCGACGATGGCGACGGGTAGCAGCGGCTCGGGCATCACCCACGGCTCCATCAGCAGGGGCTGTTCCTTGTCGGACAGCGTGTCGCCGGTCTCGGCCCTGGCCAGCTTGGAGACCGCGCAGACGTCGCCGGCGATGCACTTCGAGACCGTGCGCTGGGTCTTCCCGAGGGGGGAGGACAGGGCTCCGATCTTCTCGTCGACGTCGTGGTCCTCGTGGCCGCGCTCGGCGAGGCCGTGGCCGCTGACATGCACCACCACGTCGGGGCGCAGCGTCCCGGAGAAGACCCGGACCAGACTGATCCGGCCGACGTAGGGGTCGCTGACGGTCTTGACGACCTCGGCGACCAGGGGGCCCTGCGGATCCGCCGACAGCGGCCCGCGCGGGTCGCCGGAGGGCGTGGCCACCGGCGGCACGGAGTGCTCCAACGGTGAGGGGAAGGCCCGGGTGACCAGCTCGACGACCTCGGCCACGCCGAGCCCTGTGGTCGAAGCCACCGGGATCACGGGGTAGAAGGACCCACGGGCGACCGCCTTCTCGAGGTCGGCCACCAGGGTGTCGAAGTCGATGTCCTCGCCCCCGAGGTAGCGCTCCATCAGCGTCTCGTCCTCCGACTCGGCGATGATCCCCTCGATCAGCGCGTTGCGGTGGGGTTCGATGATCTCGAGGTGCTGGCTCTCCGGCTCGCGCACCGTGCGACTCCCGCTGCTGTAGTCGTCGATCCGCTGGCTCAGCAGGGCGATCAGCCCGGCCACGCGCTCGTCGTCGGCCATCATCGGCAGGTACAGGGGGAGCACGCCCTCACCGAAGGCCTGCTGCGCCTCGGCCAGGACGTCGTCGTAGTGGGCGCGGGTCGCGTCGACCTTGTTGATCACCACAGCCCGAGGCATCCCGACCGCCGCGCACTCCTCCCACAGCATCACGGTCGGACCGTCGATGTCCTCGGTGGCCGACAGGACGAACAGCGCCGCGTCGGCTCCCCGCAGGCCGGCCCTCAGGTCGCCCACGAAGTCCGCGTAGCCAGGGGTGTCGAGCAGGTTCACCTTGATGCCCTCGGCGGAGAACGGCGCCACGGTGAGAGAGACGCTGCGCTGCTGGCGGTGCTCGGCGTCGTCGAAGTCGGACACGGTCGTGCCGTCCTCCACCCGGCCGGCCCGGGCGATCGTGCCGGTGTGAACCAGCAGTGCCTCGACCAACGTCGTCTTGCCGGCCCCACTGTGGCCGACCAGGACCACGTTGCGGATGTCCGCGGGTCGGTCGGCCACGGGTGGTGTGCCCGGCGCGGCCCCCTTGTCTGCCATGACGTGCCTCCTTGACATCGATCGTCGCCCCAGACTTCACCCGGCTCCGGCATCCGCACAAGGGCCGGAGGGTCCCTCGCTACGCTGACCAGACGATGGGCACTCTCACCGAACAGGGCCGCGCCGTCATCCGTGGCGTGATGACTCCCCCGGCCAGGCTGCTGCTGCGCGCGAAGGTGAGTCCCGACGTCGTCACCGTGGTCGGAACGGTCGCGGCCTCGGCGGTGGCGCTGTGGTTCCTGCCGCGAGGGATGTTCTGGCAGGCGACGCTGCTGGTGGGTCTGTTCGCGTTCTTCGACGCACTCGACGGGACGATGGCCCGACTGTCCGGACGCTCGTCGGACTGGGGCGCCTTCCTGGACAGCACCCTCGACCGGGTCACCGATGCAGCGGTCTTCGTGGCCCTGGCCCTGTACTACGCCCAGGCCGAGCCCGACGCAGACGTCCTGATGGTCGGTGCGTGCGGGCTGGCCCTGGTCGGCAGCTTCCTGGTGTCCTACGCAAGGGCCCGCGCGGAGGGCCTGGGGCTTCGGGCCGACGTGGGCTTCGGCGAGCGGACCGAGCGGCTGGTGATCCTGGGGGTGTTCGCACTGCTGGCCGCGTGGCGCCCGGTGTTCATGGACGTCGGTGTCTGGGTGCTCGCGGCCGTGGCCTGGGTCACCGTCCTGCAACGCATGGTCGTCGTGCGCCGCCAGGCGTCGAGCCAGGCCACGTGAGCCTGCTCACGCCCGTGCGCGACCGGGCCAGCGACCTCACGTACGCGACCGGCTGGTCGGCGGTGAAACGACTGCCCGAACCCGCAGCGCGCACCCTCTTCGACACCGCCGGGGACCTCGCCCACCGTCTTGACGGGAAGAGGGTCGGTCAGCTGCGACGCAACCTCGCCCACGTCGTCCCCGAAGCCTCTGACCACGAGCTGGAGGCACTCACCCGGGCCGCGATGCGCTCCTACCTGCGCTACTGGAGAGAGACCTTCCGACTCCCGACGTGGTCTGCGGCCGAGGTCGAGCGACGCATGGTCGTCCACGACCGCGACCTGTTGGACGACGCAATCGCGGAGGGTCAGGGGGTGGTCGTCGTCGCCGGACATCTGGGCAACTGGGACCACGTGGCCGCCTGGGCGGCCGGGCAGGGGATCGCCGTCACCTCGGTGGCCGAGCGGCTCCGACCAGAACGCCTCTTCGAGCGGTTCGTCGTCTACCGCGAGTCGCTGGGGATGCAGATCCTGCCCCTGACCGGTGACCGTGACCTGACGACCGAGCTGCTGGCCCACCTGCGCCAGGGGCGGGTCCTGGCCCTGCTCGCCGATCGTGACCTGGCGCACAGCGCGGTCGACGTCACGCTGCTCGGTAGACCGGCTCGGATGCCCGGTGGGCCGGCCGCGCTGGCGCAGCGGGCCGGCGCGGCGCTGCTCCCGATGTCCTCCTGGTACGACGAGACCCACACCCACCTTCGCATCCACGAGCGGCTGACGGCGTCGCCCGGACTCCGGTTCCGCGACGCCGTGGCCGACCTCACCCAGCAGTTCGCCGACGTCCTCGGCCGGGCCATCACCGAGCACCCGGCCGACTGGCACATGCTGCAACGGGTCTGGCTCGACGGTGATGAAGGAGACGAAGGGAAATCGCGATGAGGGTCGGCATCGTGTGCCCGTTTGCCTGGGACGTCCCCGGTGGCGTGCAGTACCACGTCCGCGACCTCGCCGAGAAGCTGCTCGAGCTGGGTCACGAGGTCTCCGTGCTCGCACCCGGCGACGAGGACGCCATCGAGGAGCCCTACGTCGTCAGCGTCGGGCGCGCGCTGCCGGTCCGGCACAACGGCTCGGTGGCCCGCCTGGCGTTCGGGCCGGTGTCCGCGTCCCGGGTGCGCCGCTGGCTGCGCGAGGGCGAGTTTGACGTGCTGCACGTCCACTCGCCGATCTCTCCGAGCATCGGCATGGTGGCGTGCTGGGCGGCGATCGGGCCGATCGTGGCCACCTTCCACGCCTCGTACGAGGGTCGGGTGTGGCCGATGGTCGCCGGCTATGGCCTGCTGTCGGCCACGCTGGAGAAGGTGAGCGCCCGGATCGCGGTGAGCGAGGAGGCGCGTCGCACCGTCGTCCAGCACCTCGGGGGAGACGCGGTCTTGATCCCCAACGGCGTGGACACCCGTCGGTTCGCTGGGGACCAGACGCTTCCCGGGTGGGAGCGCGGCAACGACACGATCGGGTTCATCGGCCGCCTCGACGAGCCGCGCAAGGGCCTGCCGGTGCTGATGGCGGCCTTCCCGAGGATCGCCGAGCGGGTCCCGTCGGCCCGGCTGCTGGTCGCCGGCCCGGGAGACGAGGACGACGCGCGCGGACTGCTGCCCCGTGCCCTGCACGACCGGGTCACCTTCCTCGGGCGGATCGACGAGGCCGACAAGGCGGCAATGCTGCACGGGGTCGACCTCCTGGTCACGCCGAACACCGGTGGGGAGAGCTTCGGCATCGTCCTGCTGGAGGCGATGGCGGCCGGGGCGCCGGTCGTCGCCAGCGACCTCGTCGCCTTCGAGGCGGTGCTCGACGGCGGCAGCGCCGGGGTGCTCACGCCGGTCGAGGACGCCGCTGCTCTCGCCGACGCGACCGTCGACCTGCTCGGTGACGCCCCGCGCCGGGACGCGTTCCGGGCCAGGGGCTACCAGGTCGTCCAGCGCTACGACTGGGACACCGTCGCCGCCGAGATCGTCGATGTGTACGAGACGGTGGTCGTGCCCGGTCACCCGGTGCGCGAGGACGACCGGCAGGGGCCAGGCATGTTCGCGGGCCGGCTGCGAGGCGGTCGCCATGACTGAGGGGGCACGACCGGCGTGAACGCTCCGTGGTGGCTGCTCGCGGTGGTGGGTGTACTCGCCCTGCTCGGTCTGTTCCTGCGGGGACTGGCCGGCCGGGTCGACCGGCTGAACGTCCGGCTCGAAGCGGCCCATGACGCGCTGGACGCCCAGCTCGTGCGGCGGTCGGCGGTCGTCGCCGAGATCGCGTCCAGCGGGATCTTCGACCCGGCGAGCGCCGTCCTGCTCGGGCAGGCGGCCCACGACGCCCAGGCGGCGTCCGGGCCCGAGCGTGAGGCGGCCGAGAGTGCCCTGAGCCAGGACCTGCGGGCGGTGCTCGACGAGGCAGGGGGTGCTGTCGACCTGAACGACGACCCGGTCGGTCGGCAGCTGGTCGCCGACCTGCGTCAGGCCTGCGACCGGGTCGTGCTCGCCCGGCGGTTCCACAACGACGCCGTGCGGGCCGCCCGAGAGCTGCGGGGTCGGCCGCTCGTGCGCCTCTTCCGGTTGTCCGGTCACAGCCCGGCCCCCAGGAGCATCGAGCTGGACGACGCGCCGCCGACGTCGTTGTCCGGTTCTCCCGGTTCTGGCGCCTAACCTTCACGAGTGGCCCCTTCCCCGTCGGTTGCTGCTGTCCGGACGGTCCGACCGTCCCGGTGGACCGTCCGGACAGCAGCAACCCTGGTCGCCGTCGCCCTGGTCGGGCCGGCAGCGGTGGCCTGCTCGGGATCCGAGCCACCCGCGTCGGTGCAGCCGTTGGCGACCTCGCCGTCGCCCTCGCCCACGCCTCCGCGCACCCTCCTGAGCGGGCGGATCGGCGACGACGGCCCGGTGCTCGCCGTCAAGATCGACAACACGGTGTTCAGCCACCCCCAAGCCGGGCTTCAGTCGGCCGACCTCGTCTACGTCGAGGAGGTCGAGTACGGGCTGACCCGGTTCATGGCGGTCTTCTCCTCGCAGTACCCCGACGAGGTCGGTCCGGTCCGAAGTGCCCGGATCAGCGACCTGGACATCCTGCGCCAGTTCGGCAAGCCCGCCTTCGCGTACTCCGGTGCGCGGCCGGGGATGCAGCCGCTTCTCGCGCGGGCCCGGATGTTCAACGTCAGCGGTGACGTCAGCGGCGAGGGCTACTGGCGTGAGCCCGGCCGGACGGCGCCTTGGGACTTCTTCGGCGACCCCGAGGTGCTGCTGTCCCGAGCACCCCGGGCACGCAAGCCGCCGGACATCGGTTTCACCTTCGACCCCTCCACTCCGGACCGCGGCCGCCGGGTGCGCGCGGTGTCTGCGCGGTGGCCAGACTCCTCGGTCTCCTTCCGCTGGTCTCGGTCCGACGGACGCTGGCTGCTGACGAGTGACGGCGACGCCTCGATGGCCGAGGAGGGCGGGCGGTTGGGCGCCACGACGGTGATCGTGCAGTCGGTGCGTTCCGGACCGTCGCAGTTCACGTCCTCCAACGGGGGAGCGACCCCGAAGATCGAGACGGTCGGGCGGGGAAATGCCTGGGTCTTCCGCGACGGCCGCATGTGGCGGGTCCGCTGGAGCCGCCCGCAGCCTGACGGCGGAACCACCTGGGGCTACCGCGGTCAGCCGTTTCCGATGGACCCGGGCCAGATCTGGATCGTCCTCCTCGACAAGGGCAGCAGCCCGCAGATCGACCGCTGACCCCGCGGCTGACCGAGCCGCGGGGCAGGCGCCCGCGTACCATGGCCCCGCGGGCCTCGCCCGCACGAACGCCCTGCCGTCGAGTCCGCCGTGTCACCAGTGAGGTTCTTGTGTCCAGCACCGCGCCCGAGCCCAGCCACCAGGTCGGCACCGCCCGCGTGAAGCGCGGCATGGCCGAGCAGCTCAAGGGTGGCGTGATCATGGATGTCGTCACACCCGAGCAGGCAAAGATCGCCGAGGACGCCGGAGCCGTGGCGGTGATGGCGCTCGAGCGGGTCCCGGCCGACATCCGACGTGACGGGGGCGTGGCGCGGATGTCCGACCCCGACATGATCGACGAGATCATCGCCGCGGTCTCGATCCCGGTCATGGCCAAGGCCCGGATCGGCCACTTCGTCGAGGCGCAGGTGCTGCAGAGCCTCGGCGTCGACTACGTCGACGAGTCGGAGGTCCTGACTCCGGCCGACGAGTCGCACCACATCGACAAGTGGGCCTTCACCGTTCCCTTCGTGTGCGGGGCGACCAACCTGGGCGAGGCGCTGCGGCGGATCGCCGAGGGCGCTGCGATGATCCGCAGCAAGGGCGAGGCGGGCACCGGGAACGTCGTCGAGGCGACCCGGCACATGCGCCAGATCCGGGCCGACATCCGACGACTCACCACGCTCGACGAGACCGAGCTGTTCGTCGCGGCCAAGGAGCTGCGCGCCCCGCACGAGCTCGTCGCCGAGGTCGCGGCTCGTGGCTCCTTGCCTGTCGTGCTGTTCACCGCGGGTGGCCTGGCCACCCCCTCCGACGCCGCCATGATGATGCAGCTGGGCGCTGAGGGTGTCTTCGTGGGATCGGGCATCTTCAAGTCGGGGAACCCGGCCGAGCGGGCCGAAGCCATCGTCAAGGCGACCACGTTCTACGACGACCCCGACGTCATCGCGAAGGTCTCCCGGGGGCTGGGCGAGGCGATGGTCGGGATCAACATCGACACGCTCCCTGAGTCCGAGCGCTACGCCGACCGCGGCTGGTAGCACCGGCCAGGAACCGGTGCGCACCGGTTCCTGGGGCGTCACGTGGTGAGAGGCGGGAACGCATGGCGGCGCCGGTCGTCGGGGTCCTTGCGCTGCAAGGGGACGTCCGAGAGCACCTGACCGCGCTGCGCCAGGTCGGGGCCACAGCGGTCACGGTCCGCCGGGTGCGCGAGCTGGACGCCGTCGACGCGCTGGTCCTGCCCGGTGGCGAGTCGACCACCATGTCGCGCCTGGCGGTGACCTTCGAGCTGTTGCAGCCCCTTCGCGCCGCCGTGGCTGCGGGGCTGCCGGTCTACGGAACCTGCGCGGGCATGATCCTGCTCGCCGACCGGGTCCTCGACGGTCGTGACGACCAGGAGACCATCGGCGGCATCGACATGACCGTGCGCCGCAACGCCTTCGGCCGGCAGGTCGACTCGTTCGAGACCGACGTCCGCCTGTCGGCCGTCGGAAAGCCCGACTTCCACGCCGTGTTCATCCGGGCGCCCTGGGTCGAGTCGGTGGGGGCCGGCGTGGAGGTGCTGGCCCGGATCCCCGACGGCTCGGACGCGGGTACGATCGTTGCGGTCCGCCGGGGCAACCTGGTGGCCACCAGCTTCCACCCCGAGCTGACCGGCGACACCCGGATCCACCGGTGGTTCGTCGACCAGGTCGTCTCGCAGTAGTCACGACCACCCCCGTCAGGAGGCGTCCAGCGATGTCCGGCCACTCCAAGTGGGCCACCACCAAGCACAAGAAGGCGGTCGTCGACGCCAAGCGCGGCAAGCTGTTCGCCAAGCTGATCAAGAACGTCGAGGTCGCGGCGCGGGTGGGGGGCGCGGACCCGGCGGCCAACCCGACGCTGTACGACGCGATCGTCAAGGCGAAGAAGAGCTCGGTCCCCAACGACAACATCGACCGGGCGCTCAAGCGCGGCGCCGGGCTCGAGGCCGGCGGGGCGGAGTACCAGACGATCATGTACGAGGGCTACGGTCCGTCGGGCGTCGCCGTCCTGATCGAGTGCCTGACCGACAACCGCAACCGGGCGGCGAGCGAGGTCCGGGTGGCGATGACCCGCAACGGGGGCTCGATGGCCGATCCCGGGTCGGTCTCCTACCTGTTCACCCGAAAGGGGATCGTGCTGGTGCCCCGAGAGCAGGGCGGCCTGGGCGCCGACGAGGACACCGTGCTGGCCGCCGTGCTCGACGCGGGCGCGGAGGAGGTCAACGATCTCGGGGAGACCTTCGAGGTGGTCAGCGAGCCCACCGACCTCGTGTCGGTCCGCACGGCGTTGCAGGAGGCGGGCCTGGAGTACGAGTCGGCCGAGGCGTCGTTCGTGCCGAGTGTGACCGTTCCCCTCGACGAGGCCGGGGCCACCTCGGTCTTCCGGCTGATCGAGGCGCTCGAGGACTCCGACGACGTACAGAACGTGTGGGCCAACTTCGACGTCAGCGACGAGGTGATGGCGGCGGTCGGCTGAGGTCCCGGCGCGTCGCCCGTGGGCCGTCCGACCGCGCAGGTACGCTCCGAACACCTGTTCGGACGCCGAAGGAGTCGTTGCGTGCGCGTGCTCGGGATCGACCCAGGCCTGACCCGTTGCGGGCTGGGCGTGGTCGACGGCAGCGTGGGTCGGCCCTTGACGCTGGTGGCGGTCGACGTCGTCCGGACCACCCCGGACACCGACCTCGCGGTGAGGCTCGTCGCGATCGAACGGGTCATCGACGCCTGGCTCGAGTCCTACCGGCCCGACGCGGTGGCGGTGGAGCGGGTGTTCAGCCAGCACAACGTGCGCACCGTCATGGGCGTGGCGCAGGTGTCCGGCGTCGCCCTGGCTGCTGCGGCCCGTCGAGGGATCCCGGTCGCCCTGCACACCCCCAGCGAGGTCAAGGCCGCGGTCACCGGACAGGGACGGGCCGACAAGGCCCAGGTCGGTGCGATGGTGACCCGACTGCTTCGCCTCCCGACCACCCCGCGCCCGGCCGACGCCGCCGATGCGCTGGCGCTGGCCATCTGCCACGTCTGGCGTGGAGGTGCCCAGCGCCGGATCGACGAGGCGGTCGCACGTCAGCGGGCCGAGGTCGCGCCGTGATCGCCTTCGTCTCGGGGCGGGTGGCCGCGGTGCACGGCGACCACGCGGTGCTGCAGGTGGGCGGCGTGGGCCTTGCGGTCCAGTGCACCCCCGCCACGCTCGCCGGGCTGCGCCACGGCGAGTCCGCGCAGCTGGCGACCGCGCTGGTCGTGCGCGAGGACTCCCTGACCTTGTTCGGGTTCGCCGACGACGACGAGCGGGCCGTGTTCGAGCAGCTCCAGAGCGTGTCCGGCGTCGGGCCGCGGCTGGCCCAGGCGGTGCTGGCCGTGCACCGGCCCGACGTGCTGCGCCGTCTGGTGGCCACCGACGACGTCACGGCCCTGATGGCGGTGCCAGGGATCGGCCGCAAGGGGGCCCAGCGGTTGGTGCTCGAGCTGAAGGACAAGCTCGGAGCGGGTTCGGCGCCTACGGGTACCGACCCGGGTCGGGCCGCGGAGTGGGCGGATCAGGTGCACGCCGCGCTGGTCGGGCTGGGCTGGTCGCCGGCCGATGCCGCCAAGGCGGTCGAGGCGGTGGCTCCCGAGGCGGCGGCCGCCGAGGAGTCCGGCCTCCGGGTCGACGTGGGCGCGTTGCTGCGCTCTGCCCTGCGCACCCTCGGACCCCGGTGACCGCGGTGACCACCCGGGACGAGCCCGCGCGCGGCACCGAGCAGACCCCTCACGAGCTGGCCGGACTGCTCGACGGGGTGGCCGGTCCCGACGACCAGGCCGCCGAGGCAGCGCTGCGGCCGAAGAGCCTGGAGGAGTTCATCGGCCAGCACCGGGTGCGCGAGCAGCTGAGCCTGGTGCTCCAGGCCGCCCAGCAGCGCGGCGGCGCCCCCGACCACGTCCTGCTCTCCGGCCCCCCCGGTCTGGGCAAGACGACCCTGGCGATGATCATCGCGACCGAGGCCGGGGTCCCCTTGCGACTCACCAGCGGGCCGGCGATCCAGCACGCCGGTGACCTCGCCGCGGTGCTGTCGTCCCTGAGCGAGGGCGAGGTGCTCTTCGTCGACGAGATCCACCGGCTCGCCCGTCCCGTGGAGGAGATGCTCTACCTGGCGATGGAGGACTTCCGGGTCGACATCATCGTCGGCAAGGGGCCAGGGGCCACCGCCATCCCGCTCGACCTCCCGCACTTCACCCTGGTCGGGGCCACGACCAGGGCCGGGCTCCTGCCCAGCCCGCTGCGGGACCGGTTCGGCTTCACCGCCCATCTGGACTTCTACGACCCGTCGGAGCTCGAGCACGTCCTGCGCCGCTCGGCCCACCTGCTCGACGTCCCGCTGACCGACGAGGGCGCAGCGGAGATCGCCGGGCGGTCGCGCGGCACGCCCCGGGTGGCCAACCGGCTGCTGCGGCGGGTCCGCGACTACGCCCAGGTCCGAGCGAGCGGAGTGGTCGACGGGCCCACGGCAGCCGCCGCGCTCGTGGTCTACGAGGTCGACGAGCGAGGACTGGACCGCCTCGACCGGGCGGTCCTGGACGCGCTGGTCCGCAGGTTCGGAGGGGGACCCGTGGGTGCCTCCACGCTCGCGGTGGCCGTCGGCGAGGAGCGGGAGACCGTGGAGGAGGTGGCCGAGCCGTTCCTCGTCCGGTGCGGCCTGCTGGCCCGCACCCCCCGGGGCCGGGTGGCCACGGCGGAGGCCTGGCGACACCTGGGGCTCGCGCCACCCAGGGGGACCCAGGTGGGTGACGTCCTGTTCGACCCGACCGACCTCGACTCCGGCTTGTAGGCTCGAGACGGCCGGGTGGGCACCGAGCAGTGTAGCGGGCCGGACCGGACGCCAGAGACCGGCGAAGACCGAGAGGGAACCCATGGGCGGCGCAGAGATCCTGATCTTGTTGCTGCCCGTGGCGGCGCTGTGGTTCCTCATCATCCGCCCGGCCCAGCGTCGTCAGCGCGAGGCCGTGCAGCTGCGCAACTCCCTCGCCCCGGGCCAGGAGATCATCACCACGGCGGGAGTGATCGGCACCCTGACCCAGGTCGACGACGACGAGGTGACCCTGCGCGTGGCACCGGGCGTCGAGCTGAGGATGGTCAAGGCCGCCGTGGGCCAGGTCCGGTCGGCACCGCCCGTGCCAGATGACCCGGCGTCGGAACGCGACGACGCGGCACGCCCGGACTGACCCCGCTGCGCCGGTGTCCACGCCTGGTCAGGGATACTTCCTTGGCTTGACCAGGTGCGAGAGATAGGACATTCGTGGCGACAGCCGGAAGTGTGCGACCGGGGCGGACGCTCCTCGTGCTCGCCGTCATCGGTGCCCTGCTGGGTGGGTGGATGCTGGTCAGTGGGGTCAACACCCCGCGGCTGGGCCTCGACCTCCAGGGGGGAACCACGGTCACGCTGCAGCCCAGCGTGGCCGACGGCGCCACCGGTGACATCACCGACGAGTCCATCGACCAGGCCGTCCAGATCATCCAGGACCGGGTCAACGCCTTCGGTGTCTCGGAGGCCGAGGTCACCGCCCAGGGTTCCGGCTCGGAGGCGGTGATCGTCGTCTCCGTGCCCGGCGTCACCCAGTCCGACCTGGTCGAGCTGGTCGGACGCACCGCGCGGCTGTCCTTCCGCCCGGTGCTCCAGGTGGCGTCGGGCGCCCCCACGCCCCAACCGTCTCCGAGCCCGAGCCCGACCAAGAAGAAGCCCGGCCAGAAGCAGGACCAGCAGCCGGAGGGGGTCAGCTCGGGCGACCCGTCGGCCAACCCGACGGCAAATGGGGCTGCGCTGCCCCGGGTCGACAAGACGGCGACACCCAGCCCGAAGGCGAGTGACTCGCCGAGCCCGTCGGTCACGGAGTCCCCGAGCCCCACGCCGTCGCCCTCGGCCTCGCCGAGCACCCCGGCCCAGCCAGACGCCGCCCTGCTGCAGCAGTTCCAGGAGCTCGACTGCAGCAAGCCGGCGAAGGCGGGTGCCGGCGTGGTCACCGATGCCACCAAGCCGATTGCCGCCTGCGACGAGACCGGGGCCGCCAAGTACCTGCTCGAACCGGTTGCGGTCGACGGCGCCGACATCGACGGGGCGTCGGCGGTCCTGCCCCAGAACTCCACCAGCTGGGCGGTGTCGTTGTCCTTCGACGGCAAGGGCACCAAGCAGTTCGCCGACACCACGACCCGGCTGTTCGGGCAGACTCCGCCGACCGACCAGTTCGCGATCGTGCTCGACGGGGTGGTCATCTCAGCACCCCAGGTGAACGAACCGATCCTCGGGGGGACGGCGCAGATCACCGGGTCGTTCACCCAGCAGGAGGCCACCGACCTCGCCACGGTGCTCAAGTACGGCGCGCTGCCCTTGGCCTTCGAGGTCGGCGAGCAGCAGACCGTGTCGCCGAGCCTGGGATCCGACCAGCTGCGCGGGGGTCTGATCGCAGGTGCCCTTGGTCTGCTGCTCGTGGTCGTCTACCTGCTGGTCTACTACCGCGCCCTGGCCCTCGTCGCCGTCGCCTCCTTGGTCATCGCGGCCTTGTTGACCTACGGCTCGGTGGTCCTGCTCGGCGAGACGATCGGGTTCACCCTGACGCTGGCCGGTGTGGCCGGTCTCATCGTTGCGATCGGTATCACCGCAGACTCGTTCATCGTGTACTTCGAGCGGATCCGAGACGAGGTCCGCGACGGACGGTCGCTTCGGGTGGCGCTCGAGACCGGTTGGGCTCGGGCCCGTCGCACCATCGTCGCCGCGGACTTCATCTCGATCATCGCAGCCGTGGTCCTGTACCTGTTGTCCGTCGGCGGCGTCCGAGGCTTCGCGTTCTCACTGGGACTCACCACCGTGATCGACCTACTGGTCGTGTTCATGTTCACCAAGCCGATCATCAGCCTGCTGGCACGCACCAAGTTCTTCAACAGCGGCAGCAAGTGGTCCGGGCTGTCCCCGGAGCGACTCGGCGCCAAGGCGCGTCCCGCGCCGGACGTGCGTCGTCGACGTACCGCGTCGGCCACGAAGGAGGCCTGACGTGTCACGTCTGTCCCAGCTGGGCAACAACCTCTACCGCGGTGACATCTCGTTCAACATCGTCGGCAACCAGCGCCGCTGGTACGCGGCCTCGGCCGTCCTGCTCATCATCGCGCTGGGCGCACTCGGCTTTCGCGGGCTCAACTTCGGCGTCGAGTTCACCGGCGGTTCGGTGTTCACGGTCCCCAGCGAGACCTGCACCGTCGAGACCGCTCGTACCGCGGTGTCCGATGCTGGTGTCACCACCGAGGAGCCGATCGTCACCGAGGTCAAGGGCTCGAGCGGACGGGACATCAGGGTGCAGACCGTGTCGCTCGGTGCCGAACGCAGCGCCACCGTGGCCGAGTCTCTGGCCAGTGCCTGCGACACACCGCTCGACGACGTGTCCACGACGGTCATCGGGCCCTCCTGGGGCCAGTCGATCACCAAGAAGGCCCTGACCGGCCTTGTGGTGTTCCTGGCCGCCATCGTGCTCTACCTGTCGGTGGCCTTCGAGTGGCGCATGGCCATCGCGGCACTGGTCGCCCTCGCGCACGATGTGTTCATCACTGTCGGCATCTACGCCCTGGTGGGCTTCGAGGTCACGCCGGCGTCGGTCATCGGTGTCCTCACCATCCTCGGCTACTCCCTGTACGACACCGTGGTCGTGTTCGACAAGGTCAAGGAGAACACCCGAGGACTCACTGCCGGCAGCCGGATGACCTACAGCGACGCAGCCAACCTGGCGGTCAACCAGACGCTGGTCCGGTCGATCAACACCTCGATCGTCGGTCTGCTGCCCGTGGCCGCGCTGCTCTTCGTGGGCGCGTACGTGCTCGGCGCAGGCACGCTGAAGGACCTCGCGCTGGCCTTGTTCGTCGGCATTGCCGTGGGTACCTACTCGTCGGTGTTCATCGCCACTCCGGTGCTGGCCGACCTCAAGGAGCGGGAGCCGGCGATGAAGGCGCTGAACGCCCGAGTGACCGCACGTCGGGCCTCGCGCGGGGTCGAGGCCGAGCCGGGTGCAGGGGCTGCACCGGTGGCAGCAACCGCAACCGTCGCTGCGGAGGGGTCTGGCTCCACCGGCACCGTGGCGGGCCAACGGAACCAGCCGAAGCGACGTCCGTCGTCCAAGCGACGCTCGGGCGGCTCGGGCAGCAAGCGGTAGCCGTGACGTTGCCGGACCTCGAGTCGCTGCTGCGAGCCAGAGTCCGCGATGTCCCGGACTACCCGAAGCCGGGTGTGGTCTTCCGCGACATCACCCCGCTGCTGGCCGACCCGATGGCCTTCTCCGCAGTGGTCGACGCGATCGTCGCCCGGTACGGCAGGGGGAGCGTCGACAAGGTCGTCGGGGTCGAGGCTCGTGGCTTCATCCTGGCCGCACCGGTCGCCTACCACTTCGGGGCCGGTTTCGTTCCGGTCCGCAAGGTCGGCAAGCTGCCGCACACGACCTTCGAGCGGGCGTACGACCTGGAGTACGGCAGTGCCACGCTGGAGATCCACCGCGACGGGCTGTCGCCCGGTGAGCGCGTACTCGTCGTCGACGACGTCCTGGCCACAGGAGGCACCGCCGCAGCCACCGTCGAGCTGATCCGGCAGACCGGCGCCGACGTCGTCGGGGCGAGCTTCCTGATCGAGCTGGAGTTCCTGCACGGTCGGCAGCAGCTGCCTGGCGTCGACGTCGAGGTGCTGCTCACCTACTGACGCGACCGTGCTCGCCTACACTGGGCGCACGACCAACCTGCGCAGGGGTGACGAGTGACCGATCCGGTCAGCCCACCGGCGGTCCGCAGCGACCGTGAGCCCCCGCACGTCCCAGACGACCACTACGCCGGGCGCGTCCGCACCGCCCTGTCCCGCCTCGGCGGCGCCCGGACCTCCCTTCCGGTGCTGGAGCCCCTGGTCCGCACCGTGCGCGGCAACCATCCCAGGGCCGACGTCAAGCTGATCGAGCGGGCGTACGTCGTCGCCGAGGAGAAGCACCGCGGTCAGCTGCGACGTAGCGGTGACCCCTACATCACCCACCCGTTGGCCGTGGCCCAGATCCTGGCCGACCTCGGGATGACCCCGCCCACCCTTGCTGCCGCCCTGCTGCACGACACGGTCGAGGACACCGAGTACACCATCGACCAGGTCCGGGCCGAGTTCGGCGCCGAGGTGGCGCTGCTGGTCGACGGGGTCACCAAGCTCGACAAGGTCAAGTACGGACAGGCGGCCCAGGCCGAGACGGTGCGCAAGATGGTCGTGGCCATGGCGCGCGACATCCGCGTGCTGGTGATCAAGCTGACCGACCGACTGCACAACATGCGGACCCTGCACTTCCTGGCCGAGGAGAAGCAGGCGTCGAAGGCCCGCGAGACCCTGGAGATCTACGCGCCGCTGGCCCACCGACTGGGCATGAACGCGATCAAGTGGGAGCTGGAGGACCTCTCCTTCGCGACGTTGTACCCCAAGATGTACGACGAGATCGTGCACCTTGTCGAGGTCCGCGCGCCGAGCCGCGAGCACTACCTGCAGACCGTGATCGACGAGGTCACGACTGACCTTCGTGCCGCCAAGGTCTCCGCAGACGTCACCGGGCGCCCCAAGCACTACTACAGCGTCTACCAGAAGATGATCGTCCGCGGTCGAGACTTCGCCGACATCTACGACCTGGTCGGGATCCGGGTCCTGGTCGACAGCGTGCGCGACTGCTACGCCGCGCTCGGTGCGATCCACTCGCGATGGAACCCGGTGCCTGGGCGGTTCAAGGACTACATCGCCATGCCCAAGTTCAACATGTACCAGTCGTTGCACACGACGGTGATCGGACCTGAGGGCAAGCCGGTCGAGCTGCAGATCCGTACCCACGCCATGCACCGACGGGCCGAGTACGGCGTTGCCGCCCACTGGAAGTACAAGGAGGACTCGGCGCGCGGCCGGGTCGACCAGGCCGGCTCGCCCAACGACATGCAGTGGCTGCGCCAGCTGCTCGACTGGCAGCAGGAGACCGAGGACCCGGGCGAGTTCCTTGAGTCCCTCCGGTTTGAGATCAACGCCTCCGAGACCTTCGTGTTCACCCCGAAGGGCGACGTGATCGCCCTTCCCATGGGCTCGACACCGATCGACTTCGCCTACGCCGTCCACACCGAGGTGGGGCACCGAACGGTCGGTGCACGCGTCAACGGGCGACTCGTCCCGCTGGACAGCCCGCTGGACAACGGCGACGTCGTCGAGGTCATCACGTCGAAGGCCCTCGACGCAGCACCGAGCCGAGACTGGCTGTCCTTCGTCACCAGCGCCCGGGCCCGGAACAAGATCAAGGCGTGGTTCTCCAAGGAGCGCCGTGAGGAGGCGATCGAGCAGGGCAAGGACGCCATCGCGCGGGCGATGCGCAAGCAGGGCCTGCCGATCCAGCGGATCCTCAGCGGGCCCGCGCTCCTCTCGGTGGCCACCGACCTGCGACTGAAGGACATCACCCACTTGTACGCCGCCGTGGGTGAGGGCCAGGTGTCCGCGCAGACCGTCGTGCACCGGCTGGTGCAGGCGATGGGTGGGGAGGACGGCGCCGAGGAGGACCTGGCCGAGGCCACCACCCCCACGCTCACCAAGGAGCGTGCGCGACCCCAAGGTGACCCGGGGGTCGTGGTCAAGGGCGTCGACGACGTCTGGGTGAAGCTCGCGCGCTGCTGCACCCCGGTCCCGAACGACCGGATCGTCGGGTTCGTCACGCGGGGCAGCGGGGTGTCGGTGCACCGGGCCGACTGCGTCAACGTCAAGTCCATGTCCGCCGAGCCCGACCGGTTCGTGGAGGTCGAGTGGGCGCCGACGACCAACAGCGTCTTCCTGGTGTCGATCCAGGTCGAGGCGCTGGACCGGGCCCGGCTACTGTCCGACATCACCCGGATGCTGTCCGACCAGCACGTCAACATCCTGTCCGCGTCGGTCACCACGACGCGGGACCGGATCGCCTTGTCCCGGTTCACCTTCGAGATGGGCGACACCCGGCACCTGGGCCACGTCCTGAGCGCCGTCCGCAACGTGGAGGGCGTGTTCGACGCCTACCGGATCACCAGCGCCTGACCCTCGCCCGCACCCGCCGGCAAACCCACGTCGGGACCAGCAAACCCGATCGTCAGCCAGAGGTGGGTCTGGTGGTTCAGGGGGAGAACTCGGCGAGCGCCTGCTCGGCCGACACGAGCCACGCCCGCCGGGCGGCGATCGCCTCGTCGAGCTCACCGACCCGCCGCTCGTCCCCGGCCTCCAACGCAGCGCTGCGCTGCCGCTCCAGCTTGGCCAAGGCGGTGTTGAGCTGGTCAGCGGTCGCCTGGGCGCGGGCCCGCGCCTCGGGGTTGCTGCGCCGCCACTGGGACTCCTCAGCAGTCTTCACCGTCTGCTCGACCGCGCGCAGCCGTGCCTCGAGCGGCTCCTTGTCGGCGCGGGGGACCTGCCCGGCCGCGTTCCACCGGTCCTGCAGCGCCCGCAGCTGTCGTCGCGCCGCCTTGTGGTCGGTCACCGGGAGCAGCGCCTCCGCCTCGGCGAGCAGACCCTGCTTGACCTGGAGGTTCTCAGCCTGCCCCGCGTCGCGCTCGGCGAAGGCCTCCGACCGGGCCGTGAAGAAGGCGTCCTGGGCGGCCCGGAACGCCTGCCACAGCTTCTCCTCCTGCGCCTTGCCGGCCGGTCCGGCTGCCTTCCACTGCCGCATCAGGTCGCGGTACGCCGCGGCCGTCGGTCCCCACTGCGTGCTGGACGAGAGCTGCTCGGCCTCCTTGATCAGCCGCTGCTTGGCCGCTGCCGCCTCGTGGTGGCGAGTCTCCAGCTCGGCGAAGTGGGCACGGCGTCGCTTGTCGAAGACCGCTCGCGCGTGGCTGAGCCGCTGCCAGAGCTCCTGCTCACCGGACCGGTCCACCCGGGGAGCGGCCTTCCACTCCTCGACCATGGCCCGATACCGCTCGCCGGTGGCCTTCCACTGGGTGCTGTCGGCCAGCCGTTCGGCCTCCGCCACCAAGGTCTCCCGCTGGGCCCGCGCCGCGTCGCGCGCGGCCTGGCGCTCGGCGACCTTCTTCTCCCGCTGCTCGCCGACGACCCCCACGAGAGCGTCGAGCCGAGCGCGCAAGGCGGCGAGGTCACCGACGCAGACCGGGTCGTCGACCTGGGTCCGAAGCTTGCCGATCTTGGCCATTGCCTCCTCGGGGGAGAGCCCGGCACCGGTCAGGCGGTGCTGGAGCAGGTCGATGTCGACCGACAGGGTCTGGTAGCGACGCTCGTAGAAGGCCAGCCCGTCGGCGGGGTCGCCGGCCAGCCAGCTGCCGACCGCGCGCTCACCCTCGGCGGTGTGCACATAGACGGTGCCGTCGGCGTCGACCCGGCCCCAGGGACGCCCCGCAGTCGGGTCGGCCTCCCGGTCGCTCATGGCTGGGTCACCGTGGCCTTGTCGATGACCACGGGCTGCGCCGGTGCACCGTCGCTGCCTCCTCCTTCGACGCCGACCTGGGCGACCGCCTTGACGGCGGCGAGACCCTCGGTGACCTGGCCGACCGTGGTGTAGCTGGGCGGCAGCGTGGTGTCCTGGTACACGATGAAGAACTGGCTCCCCGCGTCACCGGTGCTCGGCTCGGCCATGGCCACGGTCCCGGCAGGGTAGACGCCGTCGGCCGGGACGTTCTCGTCCTTCGTGGTGTACCCAGGACCTCCCGAGCCCGCCGCAGTCGGGTCACCACACTGCAGGACGAAGATCCCCTGCGTGGTCAGTCGATGGCAGGCCGTGCCGTCGAAGTATCCCTGCTCGGCGAGAAATGCCAGCGAGTTGGAGTTCTTCGGGGCGGTCTTGGTCTCCAGGGCGATCGAGAGGTCACCGCAGTTCGTGCTCAAGGTGAGTGTGGCCGGGCCCGGCTCCAGCACCTGTTCGGCGCCGTCGAACTGCTGGGGTTCGGTCACTGGGACGACGGTGGCCGGCTGGCAGCCTTTGGCCGCCACGACGTCGGTCGGGCTCGTCGTGGGCGACGGCACGAGGGCGGCGATGTCGTCCTCGTCGTCGGACCCGAGCGCGCTGAAGCCCCAGAAGCCGAGCCCGACGACCAGCGCGGCGGCCAGCGCGAGGTAGAGCCCGCGGCGGACCAGCTGCTTGCGGTGCAGCTTCCGCTGGCGGCGCTCCAGGTACTTCTCGTACCGCTCACGCGCGGCAGCACGCTGGGCCTGCTTCTTGCTGGGTGACACCGGACCTGCCTCTCGACGAACGGCGCCCCAGTCTAGGGACGGCGTGGCGCCCGTGGTGCGGAGGTCGCAAACCCGTTCGGCTGGGGCGCCCTGGCGCCGATAGGCTCGCGGGACCGTGGCGTCCCACGGCGTCAACGTCCGGAAGGGAGTCGCTCGTGCTCGTCGTCGGATTCCCGTCCGCGGCGTTCGGTACGAACGTGTACGTCGTGGCTCCCGGCCCGGGCGAGGAGTGCGTGGTCGTCGACCCGGGCATCGACGTCGCCGAGGGCATCGACGCGCTGCTGCTGGAGTACCGGCTGAAGCCCGTGGCGGTGCTGCTGACCCACGGTCACCTCGACCACACCTTCTCGGTCGTCCCGGTCGCCGGCTCGCGGCACATTCCCGCCTACATCCACCCCGCCGATCGTGAGCTCCTGGCCGACCCGATGAAGGGGCTCAGCCGCGAGACCCAGGCGATGTTCGGCGGGCGTCTGGAGTGGCAGGAGCCGGACGACGTGCGGGTGCTGGCCGACGGAGAGGCCCTGCCGCTGGCCGGGCTCGAGCTGGTCGTCGACCATGCCCCCGGCCACACACCGGGGTCGGTCATGTTCCGAGTCCCCGGGGCACCGTCCGGGCTCACGGGGGCCGAGGAGACGCCCAGCCAGACCCTGCTCTCCGGTGACGTCCTGTTCGCGGGGTCGATCGGGCGCACCGACCTGCCCGGGGGGTCCTACGAGCAGATGATGGACTCCCTGAGTCGCAAGGTCGTCCCGCTGGCCGACGACGTCCTCGTGCTGCCCGGGCACGGTCCGGCGACGACCATCGGGCACGAGCGCGCGGGCAACCCGTTCCTCGCCACGGACCTGGTCGCGGCGCCGCCGCGAAAGGGGTTGTGACCGATGTCGCGACCCAGCGCGCTGTCCGGGTTCCCGGAGTACCTACCGGCCCAGCGGCTCGTCGAGCTCTATGTCCTGGACACGGTCCGTCGGGTCTTCGAGCTGCACGGCTTCAGCTCGATCGAGACCCGCGCGGTCGAGCCGCTCGACCAGCTGCTGCGCAAGGGTGAGATCGACAAGGAGGTGTACGTCCTTCGTCGGCTGCACGCCGAGGCCGACGAGGCGGACCCGGGCCTCGGGCTGCACTTCGACCTCACCGTCCCGTTCGCGCGCTACGTGCTCCAGCACGCCGGGCAGCTGGACTTCCCGTTCCGGCGGTACCAGATCCAGAAGGCCTGGCGGGGGGAGCGTCCTCAGGACGGCCGCTACCGGGAGTTCACGCAGGCCGACATCGACGTGGTCGGACGCGACAGCCTGGCCTTCCACCACGAGGTCGAGGTCGCGCTGGTCATGGCCGAGGTCTTCCGCGCCCTGCCCTGCCCGCCTGCGGTCATCTCGGTCAACAACCGCAAGCTGGCCGAAGGCTTCTTCCTGGGGCTGGGGGCTTCTGACCCGTCAGCGGCGCTTCGGGCGATCGACAAGCTCGGCAAGCTCGGGCCGGAGCGGGTCGGCGGACTCCTGGTCGAGGAGGCGGGGTTGACCCCCGATGCCGCCGCCCGGTGCCTGGCGATGGCAGAGATCCGCTCGCCGGACGCCACTTTCGTCGGCGAGGTGCGTGCCCTCGGGGTCGAGCACCCCTTGCTCGACGAAGGGCTGGCCGAGCTCGAGGCGCTCGTCGCGGCCGCCCACGAGCGGATGCCCGGGGCGGTCGTGGCCGACCTGAGCATCGCGCGGGGTCTCGACTACTACACCGGGACGGTCTACGAGACGTTCGTCACCGGGTACGAGTCCCTGGGGTCGGTCAGCTCGGGCGGGCGCTACGACGCCTTGGCCAGCGACGGGCGTGCCACTTACCCGGGCGTGGGGATCTCACTCGGGGTGACCCGGCTGCTCGCTGTCCTCGTGGGCCGCGACCTCGTACGGGCGAGCCGGGCGGTGCCGACGTGCGTCCTGGTGGCCGTCGTCGACGAGGCGCGCGGGGGGCCTCGGAACGGGTTGCCGCCACGTTGCGGGACCGCGGCATCAGCACCGAGGTCGCGCCGGCGGCCGCCAAGTTCGGCAAGCAGATCCGCCATGCCGACCGGCGGGGCATCCCCTACGTCTGGTTCCCTGAGCCCGACGGGGGCCACTCGGTCAAGGACATCCGCAGCGGCGAGCAGGTCCCTGCCGTTCCGGGGGAGTGGATGCCACCGGAGGCCGACCTCGCTCCGAGCATCGGGCTCGTACCCTTCGACGACAGGGAGCAACCGTGATCCGCACCCACGACGCGGGGACCCTGCGCGCGTCCGACGCCTCTCGGGAGGTCGTGCTCGCGGGCTGGGTCGCGCGTCGTCGCGACCATGGTGGGGTGGCCTTCCTCGACCTGCGTGACGCTTCCGGGTCGGTGCAGGTGGTGGTGCGCGACGCCGAGGTGGCCAACGAGCTGCGCAGTGAGTACTGCGTCAAGGTGGTCGGCGAGGTGGTGGCCCGACCGGTCGGCAACGAGAACCCAGAGCTCGCGACCGGTGCGGTCGAGGTCATTGCCCAAGAGGTCGAGATCCTGTCGACCTCGGAGCCGCTGCCGTTCCCGATCGACGAGTACGTGAGCGTGGGCGAGGACGCCCGACTGCGCTACCGCTACCTCGACCTGCGTCGCGACGCACCCGCCCGGGCGCTGAGGCTGCGGGCCCGAGCCACCAAGGTCATCCGCGACGTCATGGATGCCCGAGGGTTCCTGGACATCGAGACGCCGTACCTGACCCGCTCGACGCCGGAGGGGGCACGGGACTTCTTGGTACCCGTGCGGCTCCAGCCGGGATCCTGGTACGCGCTCCCGCAGTCACCGCAGCTGTTCAAGCAGCTGCTCATGGTGGCGGGCATGGAGCGGTACTACCAGATCGTCCGTTGTTTCCGGGACGAGGACTTCCGAGCCGACCGACAGCCGGAGTTCACCCAGCTCGACATCGAGATGTCCTTCGTCGACGAGGACGACGTGATCGAGGTCGGCGAGTCGCTCGTGTCCGCACTGTGGGGCGAGCTGCACGGGTACGACGTGCCCTTGCCGCTGCCCCGCCTCACCTACGCGGACGCGATGGAACGCTTTGGCAGCGACAAGCCCGACGTGCGGTTCGGCTGCGAGCTGGTCGACCTGACCGAGTACTTCGGGGCCACGACGTTCCGGGTCTTCCAGGCTGAGCACGTCGGGTGCGTCGTGATGCCGGGGGGCGCCTCGCAGAGCCGCAAGGAGCTCGACGGGTGGCAGGAGTGGGCCCGGGCCCGGGGGGCCCGCGGCCTCGCCTACGTCCTGGTGCAAGAGGACGGCACCCTGGGTGGACCGGTGGCCAAGAACCTCTCCGACGCCGAGCGAGCGGGGCTCACCGCGGCGGCGGGTGCCGCCCCCGGGGACGCGGTCTTCTTCGCCGCCGGCGGGCGGGCCGAGGCGCTGACCCTGCTGGGTGCCGCGCGCCTGGAGGTCGGCCGGCGGTGCGACTTGATCGACGAGTCGGCCTGGGCCTTCCTGTGGGTGGTCGACGCACCGATGTTCGAAGCGGACGGCGAGGGCGGCTGGACCGCCGTCCACCACCCGTTCACCGCACCCAACGAGGACTGGGTCGACGCCTTCGACGTCGAGCCGGGGCGGGCGCTCGCCTACGCCTACGACATGGTGCTCAACGGCAGTGAGATCGGCGGCGGGTCGATCCGTATCCACCGGCCCGAGGTCCAGCAGCGGGTGTTCGACATCATCGGGTTGTCCCACGCGGAGGCGCAGAACAAGTTCGGGTTCCTGCTCGAGGCGTTGCGCTACGGTCCACCTCCGCACGGCGGCATCGCCTTCGGGCTCGACCGTCTGGTCGGCCTGCTCGCGGGGGCGGCGTCGATCCGTGAGGTCATCGCGTTCCCGAAGACCGCGTCCGGTGGCGACCCGCTCACCGGGGCTCCGACCCCGATCACGGCCGCACAGCGCACCGAGGCCGGCATCGACGCACCGCCACCGGCGGACAAGGAAGCCCCGGTCGCCAACCGCCCCGGTGACGAGGTCATCCCCGACGAACGCCGGAACTAGCGCCTCAGCGAGTCGCGCACGACCCGCCAAGGAGGAGGTTCGCGTGGAGCAAGGGCCGGACCTGTTCGATGCCGCGGTCGAGGAGCTCAGCACCGGCCCGCTCGCGGCCCGGATGCGTCCCCGCTCCCTGGACGACGTCGTCGGGCAGGACCATCTGCTGACTCCCGGCTCGCCCCTGCGCCGCCTCGTCGAGGGCGGCGGGGATGCCGCAGCCGGTCCGGTGTCGCTCATCCTGTGGGGGCCACCGGGAACCGGCAAGACGACGCTCGCCTCGTTGGTCAGCCAGGCCACTGGGCGGCGGTTCGTCGAGCTCTCGGCCGTCACCGCAGGGGTCAAGGAGGTCAGGGCGGTCATCGATGCGGCCCGACGCTCGTTGGCGACCGGCGAGGAGACCGTGCTGTTCGTCGACGAGGTGCACCGCTTCTCCAAGACGCAGCAGGACGCGCTGCTCCCCGCGGTGGAGAACCGGTGGGTGGTGCTCGTCGCGGCGACCACGGAGAACCCGCACTTCTCGATCGTCTCCCCGCTGTTGTCCCGTTCGCTGCTGCTGACCCTTCGACCGTTGGACGACGTCGCGATCCAGTCGCTGCTCATCCGCGCCGCCAGCGACCCGCGAGGGCTGGCAGGCGTCGCGGTCGACGACGAGGCCATGTCGACCCTCGTGCGGCTCTCCGGAGGAGACGCACGACGGGGGCTGACCGCGCTCGAGGCGGCCGCAGGCGTGGCGTCGGACCGCGGGTCGAGCAGGATCGACGTCGCCGCCGTCGAGCAGGCCGTTGACCGGGCGGCGGTGCGGTACGACCGTGACGGTGACCAGCACTACGACGTGACGAGTGCCCTCATCAAGAGCATCCGTGGCAGCGACGTGGATGCGGCGCTGCACTACCTGGCCCGGATGGTCGAGGCCGGCGAGGACCCGCGCTTCATCGCCCGGCGGCTCGTCATCCATGCCAGCGAGGACATCGGCCTGGCCGACCCCACCGCGCTGCTGGCCGCGGTGGCCGCGATGCAGGCCACGCAGTTCGTCGGGTTGCCCGAGGCGCGGATCAACCTGGCCCAGGCCGTCATCCACCTGGCACTCGCCCCCAAGTCCAACGCGGTGGTGGTGGCCATCGACAGCGCGCTGGCCGACGTCCGGCGGGGGCTGGTAGGCACCGTGCCGGCCCACCTGCGCGACGCCCACTACTCCGGGGCCAAGGACCTCGGGCACGGGCGCCGTTACGTCTACCCGCACGACGACCCCCGAGGCGTCGTACCCCAGCAGTACGCGCCTGACCCGGTCGTCGGCCGTCGCTACTACACCCCCGGCACCCACGGCTTCGAGAACGGGCTGCGCGAGCGGGTCGACACCCTGCGGTCGGTCGTCCACGCCGAAACCCAGGAGACGCGGAGCCCTTCGGTAGGGTCGGATGAGGCAGCACGGAGCCGCCCGACCCAGCGCTGAGCGGCCGGGAGCAGCCCACCGTCGAGCACCCGAGCCGAACGAACGAGGAGCACGAGACCATGGAGTCCGCCGAGATCCGCAGCCGCTTCCTGCGGTTCTTCGAGCAGCGCGAGCACACGGTCGTGCCGTCGGCGCCTCTCCCGCTCCCGGACCCGACCCTCCTGCTGGTCAACGCCGGCATGGTCCCGTTCAAGCCGTACTTCCTGGGTGAGCAGAGCCCGCCCTACCGAAGAGCCGTCAGCGTCCAGAAGGTGGTCCGTACCCTGGACATCGAGGAGGTCGGCAAGACGACCCGGCATGCCTCGTTCTTCCAGATGGCCGGCAACTTCTCCTTCGGTGACTACTTCAAGGAGACCGCGATCCCGTTCGCGTGGGAGCTGCTGACCAACAGCGTCGCGGACGGTGGCTACGGGTTCCCAGAGGACCGCCTGTGGGCCACGATCTACGCCGACGACGACGAGTCCGCGGAGATCTGGCGTCGCGACGTCGGGGTACCGGAGTCGCGGATCCAGCGGCGCGGGCTGAAGGACAACTACTGGCACATGGGAGTGCCCGGCCCAGGTGGACCGTGCAGCGAGATCTACTACGACCGCGGCCCGGAGTTCGGCAAAGAGGGCGGGCCGGTCGTCGACGAGGACCGCTACCTCGAGGTCTGGAACCTCGTCTTCATGCAGTACGAGCTCAGTGCCGTGCGGGCCAAGGACGACTTCGACGTCACCGCGGAGCTGCCGGCCAAGAACATCGACACGGGCATGGGACTCGAGCGCATGGCCGCCGTTCTGCAGGGTGTCGACAACATCTACGAGATCGACACGAGCAAGCAGATCATCGACCGCGCGTCCCGACTGACCGGACGACGCTACGGCGCCGACCACGCCGACGACGTGCGGTTCCGCGTGATCGGCGACCACGTCCGGACCGCCGTCATGCTGATCAGCGACCAGGTGACCCCGGGCAACGAAGGCCGGGGCTACGTCCTGCGTCGGATCATGCGCAGGAGCATCCGTTCGATGCGCCTCCTGGGCGCGCACGAGCCCACCGTGCGCGAGCTGGTCAGCGCCACGATCGAGGCGATGGGCCCGCAGTACCCCGAGCTCGAGCTCGAGCGGGCGAGGATCCATGCCGTCGCGGAGGCCGAGGAGGCGACCTTCCTGGAGACCCTGCGGGCGGGGACCCAGATCTTCGACCTGGCCGCGCACTCGGTCAAGTCCTCCGGGCGCAGCACGATCGAGGGCGAGGAGGCGTTCAAGCTGCACGACACGTTCGGCTTCCCGATCGACCTGACCCTGGAGATGGCGGCCGAGCAGGGACTCGAGGTCGACGAGGAGGGGTTCCGCCGGCTCATGGCGCAGCAGCGCGAGCGGGCCAAGGCCGACTCGCGGGCCAAGAAGACGGGGCACGGTGACCCCGCCGCGTACCGCACCATCGCCGACACGGCCGGCCGGACCGAGTTCACCGGGTACGTCGAGACCGACTCCGAGGCGACGGTTCGGGGGATCCTTCGCGGCGGTCAGCTCGTCCCGGCGGCCCAGGCGGGCGACGTCGTCGAGCTGGTGCTCGACCGCACACCGTTCTACGCCGAGGGCGGCGGACAGCTCGCCGACGAGGGGGAGATCCGACTGGCGAACGGGGCGCTCGTCCGGGTCGACGACGTCCAGACGCCGCTCGAGGGGCTGGTCGTGCACCGGGCGAGAGTGCTCGACGGAACCGCCGAGACGGGACTGACGGCACGTGCGGTCGTCGACGTCGAGCGCCGTCGGGCGATCTCGCGAGCGCACACGGCCACGCACATGGTGCACAAGGCGATGCGTGAGCTGCTCGGGGAGACGGCGACGCAGGCGGGCTCGGAGAACGCGCCCGGGCGGTTCAGGTTCGACTTCCCGAACCCGGGCGCGGTGCCGGCCGGTGTGCTGACCGACGTCGAGCAGAAGGTCAACGAGGTGCTGATCAACGACCTCGACGTCCATGCCGAGTACCTGCCGATCGACGAGGCGCGCGCCTCCGGCGCGATGGCACTGTTCGGGGAGAAGTACGGCGACGTCGTGCGCGTGGTCAGCGTCGGGGACTGGACCCGCGAGCTGTGCGGCGGTACGCACGCCGGGCGCACCGGGCAGCTCGGTGTGGTCAAGCTGCTCGGCGAGTCCTCGATCGGAGCCGGGGTGCGCCGGATCGAGGCGCTCGTCGGCATGGACGCCTACCGGTACCTGGCCCGTGAGCACACCCTGCTCAACCTGGTCACCGAGCAGCTCAAGGCCCGACCCGAGGAGATCCCCGACCGGGTCGCCGACCTGATGACCCGCCTGCGCGACGCCGAGAAGGAGATCGACCGGTACAAGCAGGGGCAGCTGCGGGCGGCCGCGGGCTCCATCGTGGGGGAGGGCGACCGGGTCGGTCCGGCCCGGGTCTGGGCGTTCCGGGCGCCGGACGGGACCGACCCGGCGGCCCTGCGCGACCTGGCGCTGCAGACCAGGGACAAGGCGTCCGGTGAGCCCTGCGTGGTCGTCGGCGCCGGCGCCACCGACGGCAAGGTCTCGGTGGTGGCCGTCACCGACGAGCAGGCCCGCACCCTCGGGCTGTCCGCCCGGGTGCTGCTCCAGGCCGTGCTGCCCTTGGTCGGCGGACGAGGCGGAGGCAAGGACGACGTGGCCCAGGGCGGCGGCACGGACCCGTCAGGGATCGGGGCCGGTCTGGCCGAGGTCGTGCCGTCGGTGCGGTCGGTGGTGGAGCCCGGCTGATGCGTCGTGGAGTCCGACTCGGGGTCGACCCGGGACAGGTCCGGATCGGGCTGGCCGCCAGCGACCCCGACGGCGTCCTGGCCGTGCCCGTCGAGACCGTGCCTCGGGGCGACGGCGACCTCGCCCGGATCGCGGGCTGTGCGCTCGAGCGGGCCGCGATCGAGATCGTGGTCGGCCTCCCCCGCAGCCTCTCCGGAGCCGAGGGGGCGGCGGCCGGCTCCGCCCGAGCCTTCGCCCAGCAGCTCGCCGACACGGTGCCGATCGAGGTCCGGATGGTCGACGAGCGGCTGAGCACGGTGACGGCCGCCCGGTCGCTGCAGGCGTCCGGACGGGACAGCCGGGCCGGACGCTCGGTGATCGACCAGGCGGCTGCGGTGGTCGTGCTGCAGGCGGCCCTGGACACCGAGCGGGGCACCGGTCGCCCCCCGGGGCAGCTGGTGGTGCCGAGCGCTGCGTCCTCGGGGTCGTCGTGAGCGCTCCGCCGCGCGCCCCGCTGGCGAGACCCGGGCCGAGCCAGGCCGTACGTCGACGTCGAGCGGTGCTAGGGGTCGTCGTCCTGGTCCTGGTGCTGGTCGCGGGGGCCTTGATGGGGGCCGCCCTGCTGGGCGGCTGGCTCGGCGGTTCGGCCGACTACCCCGGCCCCGGGGAGGGCGAGGTGGTCGTGGAGGTGGCGCCCGGCGACTCGGCCCGCGCGATCGGCGAGACGTTGGCCCAGGCCGACGTCGTGGCCAGCGCTGCCGCGTTCGTCGACGCCGCAGCGGCCGACGACCGCTCGTTGGGCATCCAGCCGGGCATCTACGCGATGGCCCGGCAGATGTCGGCTCAGGGAGCGCTGGAGCGGCTGCTCGACCCGGAGGCCCGGGTCCAGACCGAGGTGACGATCCCCGAGGGGCTTCGGGTGGCACAGACGGTCGACCGACTGGTCGAGGCGTCCGGGCTCCCACGGGAGGACTTCGAGCGGGCCCTGGAGACCCCGCGCGCGCTCGGCCTGCCGCGGTACGCGGAGGGTGAGGCCGAAGGGTTCCTGTTCCCCGCGACGTACGCCTTCGACCCCGGAGTCCCGGCCCAGGAGATGCTGCGCACGCTGGTCCAGCGCTTCGACCAGGCGGCCGCGGAGCTGGACCTGGTGGCCAGCAGCCGGGCCGTCGGGCTGACCCCGCGCCAGGCCGTGGTGGTGGCGAGCCTGGTGCAGGCCGAGGTGGCGGAGCGGGACTTCGGGAGGGCGGCCCGGGTCGTCTACAACCGGCTCAACGCGGGGATGCCCCTGCAGCTCGACTCGACGGTGAACTACGCGCTCGGCACCGACGACCTCACCTTGGACAACGACCAGCTCGGGGTCGACTCGCCGTACAACACCTATGCCAACGGCGGACTCCCGCCCGGACCGATCAACTCTCCTGGGGAGGCGGCCCTCGACGCCGCGCTCCACCCACCGGACGGGGACTGGGTCTACTTCGTCGCCGTGGCCCCGGGAAGTGACGCCACCCGGTTCACCGCCGACTACGACCAGTTCCTGGTGTGGAAGGACGAGTTCTACGCGGCGGTTCCCTAGTGGTGGGCGGGCCCGGCGTCCGGCGAGCCGCCGTCCTGGGGCGTCCGATCACGCACTCGCTGTCTCCGGCCCTGCACCGGGCCGCGTACCGGTCGCTCGGTCTTCCGTGGACCTACGAGGCCGTCGACCTGGGCCCGGACGGTCTCGGCGCCTTTCTCGACGGACTGGACGACGACTGGGTCGGGCTCTCCCTGACCATGCCGTTGAAGGAGTCGGTGGTCCCGCTGCTCAACGCCATCGACCCGCTGGCGCGCACGTTGCGTTCGGTGAACACGGTGCTGCTGACCCCGGCCGGGCGAGTGGGTCACAACACCGATGTGCCCGGCCTGGTCACCGTGCTCGGCGAGCACGGGGTGGTCCGCCCGCGGACGGCGACGGTGCTGGGATCCGGGGCGACCGCCCGGTCGGCGATCGCCGCGCTCGTGGACGTGGGCGCGGAGCAGGTCACCGTGTGTGCGCGTCGACCTGACGCGCTGCCCGACCTTGCGTCATGGGTGCAGCAGGTGGCCGCGCTCGGCACGGTCGGCCCCGACCCCGCCGGCGGCCCCGCCGTGTCGGTTTGCCCGTGGTCCGACGCCGGTGCCGGGCTGGACGCCGACGTCGTGGTGTCCACCGTCCCGACCGGCGCGGCCGACCACCTGGTCGACGCGGTGGGCGCAGGTCGCTCCCCGCTGGGACTGCTCGTCGACGTGGTTTACGAGCCCTGGCCGACCGCGCTGGGCGCCGCGTGGGCGAGCGCCGGGGGCGCGGTCGCCGGTGGCCTGGAGATGCTGGTCCACCAGGCCCGCGGGCAGGTCACCCTGATGACCGGGCGCGACGTCTCGGCCTCGGTCCTGCGCGACGCCGGTCTGGCCGAGCTGCGGGAGCGACGTCACGCGGACGGCGGTCGCTCAAGGGGAGCAGCGGGGCCGCCGAAGCAGTAGCGGTGAGCGGTGGTCGACCGCTCGCAGCCAGCGCGAGAGGGTCCGCCATGACCGACCGTTACTCCGACCTGCTCAGCACGGGTCCTGCCAGCCGATCCGGCCAGCTCGACGCGGTGCTGACCACCTTGCTCAGCCAGGCTCCCGAGATGGAGGCCGCAGCAGTGGTCTCCTTCGACGGCCTGCCCATGGCCTCGGCGTTGCCGCCGGGCATGGACGAGGACCGGGTGGCCGCCATGAGCGCTGCCCTGTTGTCCCTGGGTGAGCGCGCCGCGCAGGGACTGGGCCGCGGGGACCTGTCCCAGGTCTACGTCGAGGGCGAGTCCGGCACGGTCTTCCTGGTGTCGGCGGACGACGAGGCGGTGCTCGTGGCCGTCGGTGCCCGTGGCGCCAAGGTCGGACTGCTCCTGTTCGAGGTGAGGCGGGCGGCGCAGGCCGTCGCAGCCGTCCTGCGGGTCGACGACCGACCGGCCGAGCAGCCGGCGTCGTTCCCCCCGCAGGTCGCGCCGTCGCACCACGACGACCGCTACCCGGCTCCCCAACGACCGGTCGAGCAGAGGGTCGAGGACGCGCCGTACCCGCCGCAGCGCTCGGAGCCGCAGTACCCGGTGCAGCCGGACCCACTGCGCCAGCCCGTGGTCCAGCCCCTTGCCCAGCCGCTCGCCGAGCCGGTCGCCCAGCAGGTCCCGCGCCCTGCGCCGGTGACCTACCAGCCCGAGCCGCCGCAGGGGCCGGACACCCGCAGCAACGGCTCAGGTCCCCGAACCGGGCCGGCGTCGTGGTCGTGAGGCCGGCGTCTCGACCCGACGGCTCCGGCTCCTAGACCCACCCACCAGACCCACCCACCAGACCCAGAGACGGGACGAGACGTGAAGCTCGAGGGTTCACTCGACGCGTTCAGCCTCCCGGACGTCTTCCAGCTGTTGAGCCTGACGAAGAAGTCCGGGGGACTGCACCTGGCCAACGGCCAGGTCTCCGGCGCGGTCTACTTCGCCCAGGGCGAGATCACCGGAGCGGTGAGCGACGAGGCCCGGCAGGGTCTGGCCCGTCGCCTCGTCGGCCTGGGCGTGGTCGACGACGCCGCGCTGCGTCGCGCCGTCGATCGCTGTGCGGCGGAGTCGATCGGGGTGGCCCGGGCCGTTCTTGAGTCCGGCTCCGCAGACGCGGACGTCCTGCGCACCCTGGCCACCGAGCACACGATCGACGCCGTCTTCGACCTGTTGCGCTGGCCCAACGGCGACTTCTCGTTCACCGTCGACGAGGCCAACCCCGACGAGGTCGGGATCTCGGTGTCCTCCGAGGAGGTCGTGACCGAGGCGACGGCCCGTCGCGACACCTGGGACGGGGTCTCCAAGGTCATCCCCTCGCCCGACGTCGTCCTGACCATGCCGGTGGTGCTGGACGACGACCCGAGCGTCAGCCGCGACGAGTGGGCCCTGCTGTCGTTGATCGACGGCTCCCGAAGCGTCGGCGACCTGGTCGCCCTGAGTGGTGCCGGGCAGTACGGGGTCGTGGCTGCCCTCGCTTCCCTGGTGCAGCGGGGACTGCTCCTGCTGCGTGACGAGGACGCGGCGGACCATGTGACCGTCGTCCTGCGTCGCCAGGCCCTGCTCGGCGTACTGGAGGGCAGGTACCAGCAGGCACCGGACGCCGGACCGGACGCTGCACCGGAAGCGGTGCCGAACGGCACGTCGATCGTGGCCCCGCTGGTGGCGGACCCCTCGTCGTACCCCCAGCAGTCAGTCCAGCAGTCGGCCCAGCTGTCGGTCCAGGCGCCGGCCCAGCAGTACCCACCCGGTCAGCCGACCTCGTCGCCGGCCCTGCCCCCGGGGCACCCGCAAGCCCCGGCCGCTCGGCTCGGCGGCGCACACCAGCCGGAGGACGTGGTTCCGCCGCGCCCCGAGCCGTTCCTGCCCAAGCGGTCCGTCGATCACCCCGAGCCGGAGTCCACACCCTCCCGGGCCGGCTTCCCGGCCCCGGGGACACCGGTCGCACCGGTGCAGCCCAGGAACGTGCCCGGCCCCCCCGTCATCCAGCCCGGTGCGGTCGAGCAGCCGGCCGCCCAGCACGTCGTGGCGCACCACGCTGCGGCACCCCCGAGTGGTCCCGTGGCCCAGCCGATGGCCCAGCCGATGGCCCAGCCGATGGCCCACCCGATGCACCCGTCCGATGAGCGCACCGGTCTCCATGGGCGGCTCGATGGGTGGGGCCGCCGCTGCTGCCCAACCGATCGGGCACAGCGCGATCGAGCGTGACCCTTCGGTCAACCGCAGCCTCCTGCTGAGGCTCATCGCCGGCGTCCGGGGGCTGTGATGACCACGAAATCCGCCAACAAGCGGCGTCGCCACGGCGGCCAGGCGGTGAAGATCGTCATCACGGGTCCGTTCGCCGCGGGCAAGACGACGCTCATCCGGACCGTGTCGGAGATCACCGTGCTGTCCACCGAGCGCGGCATCACCGACCACACCAAGTCCCGCAAGAACGAGACGACGGTGGCGATGGACTTCGGGCGGATCACGATCGACCGCGACCTCGTGCTCTACCTGTTCGGGACGCCCGGGCAGGAACGGTTCGACTTCATGTGGGAGATCCTCGGCGAGGGGATGCTCGGGTACATCCTGCTCGTCGACCCGACCCGGGCCGACTCCCTTGCCGAGGCGTCGGGGATTCGCGAGGCGTTCCAGCGGATGGCCCGGGTGCCGTTCGTCGTCGCGGTCAACCGGCTGGAGCAGCTGGACGACGTCGAGTCGGCGCGCCTGCGCCAGGCGGTCGGGGTCGACGCCTCCGTGCCGCTCGTACCCTGCGACGCGACCGACAAGGACTCGGTCAAGTCGGTGCTGCTCGCCCTGCTGTACGCCGTGCTGGACGACGTCGAAGCCCAGCCGGCAGGGGTGTAGCCCGTCCCGGGCGAGACCATGAGCTGGTTCCGGCGACAGCCTCGTGGCCGTCACGCGTCGGGAAACCGCATCGGCACGGGTGTGCGGCCAGTCGACTCCCCGGTCGCCCCCGCGAGCTCCGAGGTGGGACCCGTCCCCGACCGATGGCCTCGAGGAGGCACGGACCCGGTTCCCGACGCCGACGTGGCGCTGGGCTTCAGTGACGGTACCCAGGTGCAGCTGCTGCGCGACGACCCCCGCTCGCACGCCTTCCGGCTCGTCGCTGCGGCGCTCATCGGCGATCGGCCGCCTCAGCCGACCGACCGTGGGTCGACTCGCGGTCCTGCCGGCGGGTCCGACCCGGCGAACAGGTCAAGGCCGTCACTCGTTCGGCCGATCACCCCGAGGTGACGGTGCGCCTGACCGGTCCCGCAAGGACCGACCCCGCCGAGGCGACCGCGTCGCCGTCCGCGGACGTCCCCTGGGCCCTGGCAGCAGCCGGGCTGCTGGCGGCCGCGGGATGGGGGCTGTGGCTCAGTCACGCCTCAGGGGGACGGGCCGGGCTGTCTCTCGCCTCGGCCCTGGCCTGCCTGGTGCCCTTGCTGGTCGTCTCCCGTCCCTGGCGTGTGCTCCCGACGTGGTCGCTCGTTGCCGCTCTCGGTCCGGGCCTGTGCGCGCTCGCCTCGAACGCGATCAGCGCGACGGGGTGGCAGGGCCTGGATGACGCTGCGTCGTGGCTGTACGCGGGGCTGCTGGGCCTGGCCGTGGCCGCGGCCGGATCGACCGCCCAGAGGCGGATGGCGGTCCTCCTGGTCGTCGTGGCGGTCGGGTTGGACCAGGCGTTCCAGGCCTGGTGGGCCTGGTTCGGCGGCGGGACCGCCACGGCACCGTGGGTCGGCACGTACTTCTGGCACAACTCCTTCGCCGGCTTCATGCTCGCCCCCGCCTCGATCGCGCTGGTCCTCGCCGGGTCGGCGTCCGGCCGCCCCCGGGCGCTCGGTGTCGTTCTCGCGCCCGTCCTCGGTGCGGCGATCGTGCTGTCCGGGAGCCGGGCGGCCACCTTGCTGCTGGTCGCGATCGCCGTGGTCGTCGCCGCGGCGACGGTGCGCAACTGGGGTGCGGCCGTTCGGCTGGCAGCGGTGGCCGCCGCCGTCCCGCTGGTCGCACGGGTGCTGACGCTGTCGGTGGGCTCGGGCAGCGGCTCGGGAGCGCTCGGCTCCCGGGTCGAGTCCGCCGGGTCCAGCCTCGGGATCCGGATCGACTACTTCACGGCGGCTTGGCAGCTGTGGCTGCGGCACCCGGTCCAGGGGGCCGGTTTCGGGTCGTTCGAGTCGGCTGGTCAGCACCTGATGCCCGCTGAGTCATCCGCGAGCGCACTGGTGCACAACGGGTGGCTGCAGGCGCTGACCGACGGCGGACTGCTGCTCGCCGTCCCGGTGGTGCTGGTCACCGGCTGGCTCCTGTGGGCCGCGGCTCGGCTCGTCCTGACCCGGGCTCGGCTCGACGTGACCAGGACAGCCGCTGCCGCCGCGGTCCTCACCCTGGGTGCCCATGCGCTGTTCGACTTCGACTGGGACTACCCCGCCCTGCTGGCGGCCTTCGCCATCGTCGGGGCCGTGCTCGTGGCCCCCGAGCGGTCGCCGACGCCCGAATCGTCCGCCGGCCCAGCGCGGGCCGTGGCCGTGCTCACCGGGGTCGCCGTCGTCCTGGCGCTCGGCAGCAGTGTGCTCGGCGCAGCCCAGCAGGCGCCGCTGTCGATGCTGGGCCCGGTCGGCAGGCTGCTGGGCACGACGGGACTGGTCCAGGGATGGGCCGCAGGGCTGCCGACGGACCGGGTCGACCTGGCCACGATGCGCAGGTTGGTCCCGGCCGACGCCGCGGACCGGGCCCGGCTCGAAGAGGCGTTCGACCGGACCGCACGGGCCGCTGCCGACGACCCGGTGCTGGCCCAGGCGCGTGCCCTCGCCCTGGTCCGTCTGGGACGGGTCCCCGAAGGGCTGCAGGTGTCGGAGGCGGCCTTCCCGGACCAGCCGCGACCGTCGACCGTCGAGGGGCGGGCCGACGTCCTGGTGGCTGCGGGCCAGCGCCCGGCCGCCGTGGCACTCGTCCGCTCGGCGACCCAAGAGGCCGTCCCGGGGACGAGCGCACTGCTCACCTGGCTCCAGCAGAAGGGGGAGACGACCGATGAGACCCCGGAGGGGTCAGGCGACGACGTTCCTGGAGAGGAAGCGCAGTGAAGCAGCTGGGGGACATCCTGCTGGAGCGTGGGCTGGTCTCTGAGGACCAGCTGATCACCGCCCACAGCGAGCACCAGAAGGCGGGGCGGGCACTCGGCCGGGTCCTGGTCGACCAAGGGGTGCTGACCGAGTCCCAGCTGGTCGCGGCCCTGGCCCAGCAGATCGGCCTGGAGTTCGTGGACCTGGGGGACTACCCGGTGGACGCGAGCATCGTCGCCCGCGTTCCTGGCAACATGTGCCGCAAGCACAGCGCCATGCCGATCCGGATCGACGACGACGGCAAGCTGCTGCTGGCGATGGCCGACCCGGCGAACGTCTTCGCCATCGACGACGTCAAGGCGACGCTGGCGTCGGCGAACATCTTCGTCGACATCAAGCCGGTCGTGGCGACGCGGGCCGACGTCGCGGCCGCCATCGACCGGTACTTCCGGGCCGACGACGCCCTGGACGACCTTCAGGCGGTGCTCGAGGACAACAACGAGGAGGACGACCTCTCCAAGATCAAGGAGGTCGTCGAGGACGCCCCGATCGTCAAGTACGTCAACCTGCTCATCACCCAGGGGATCCAGGACCGAGCCTCCGACATCCACATCGAGCCCACGGAGCACCACCTGATCGTGCGCTACCGCATCGACGGGGTGCTGCACGAGGTCATGAAGTCTCCCAAGACGATCCAGTCCGGTGTCACGAGCCGGCTGAAGATCATGGCCGACATCAACATCGCCGAGCGACGTGTTCCGCAGGACGGTCGCCTCTCAGTGACCCACCAGGGCCGCAAGATCGACCTCCGCGTGGCCACGCTGCCCACCGTGTGGGGCGAGAAGGTGGTCATGCGTGTGTTGGACAACTCCAACACCCGGCTGGACCTGGCCGACCTGGGGTTCTCCCAGCACAACTTCGACGTCTTCCACCAGAGCTTCAGCAAGCCCTACGGGATGATCCTGGTGACCGGACCGACCGGTTCCGGGAAGTCGACGACCCTCTACGCCACGCTCAACCAGATCGCGCGTCCTGAGGTCAACGTGATCACGGTGGAGGACCCGGTCGAGTACCGGATCCCCGGGATCAACCAGGTACAGACCAACGCGAAGGCTGGTCTCTCCTTCGCCGCGGCCCTGCGCTCGATCCTGCGCTGTGACCCCGACATCGTGCTGATCGGTGAGATCCGCGACCACGAGACGGCCCAGATCGCTGTCGAGGCGGCGCTCACCGGCCACCTCGTGCTGTCCACCCTGCACACCAACGACGCTCCTTCGGCGGTGACCCGGCTCACCGAGATGGGGCTCGAGCCGTTCCTCGTCGGGTCGGCGCTGGACTGCGTGCTGGCCCAGCGTCTGGCCCGCAGACTGTGCAGCAAGTGCAAGGAGCCCTACCAGCCCTCCCCCGCGGAGCTCGTCGCCGGGAGGTACCCGTGGCAGGACGGTGAGCCGATCCCGACCCTGCACCGGCCGAAGGGCTGCAGCTCGTGCTCCAAGACGGGATACAAGGGCCGTCTGGCCCTGCATGAGGTGATGGCCGTCTCCGAGGCCGTGGAACGCCATGCGGTCGAGCACTCCTCGGCCACGGTCATCGGCGAGACCGCGCGCAACGAGGGAATGATCACGCTTCGCCTGGACGGCATGGACAAGGTCGCCCGGGGGATCACCTCGATGGAGGAGATCCTGCGCGTCGTCGTGTGACGACGGCCCGACCACGGCCGGGCTAGTCCGTACGGCGGGGGCTCAAGGGGTGACGCCGGTACGCCGATGCCCTGCCAGAAGGACGTGCGAGCAACCGCCCGCACCCAACCGCGCGCGTCGAAGGAGGCCCGTCTCGTGGAGACCTCGGGCTACAGCGGACCGTCAACCACGCCGTCAGAGGACGAGCGCACGTCGACGCCGATCTATGAATTCTTCACCCAGGCACCGCCGGTGACGCCGGCCGAGCCGCCGACCGCGCACGCACCGGAACCGGCACCGGAGCCGGCACCGGAGCCGGCACCGACCCCGGAGCCGTCGTCGGCCTTCGTCGACGCCGAGCCCCAGGCCCAGCCCGAGCCCCAGGCCCAGCCCGAGCCCCAGGCCCAGCCCGAGCCCCAGGCCCAGGCCCAGCCCGAGCCCCAGGCCCAGGCCCAGCCCGAGCCCCAGCCCGAGCCCCAGGCCCAGGCCCAGCCCGAGCCGCAGCCCGAGCCCCAGGCCCAGGCCCAGCCCGAGCCGCAGCCCGAGCCCCAGGCCCAGGCCCAGCCCGAGCCCCAGCCCGAGCCCAGGCCCAGGCCCAGCCCGAGCCCCAGCCCGAGCCCCAGGCCCAGGCCCAGCCCGAGCCGCAGCCGCAGGTGCAGGCCCAGCCCGAGGTCCAGGCCGACGTTAGCGAGTCCGAGCCTGCCCCGACGTTGCTCGTCGAGCCGGTGACCCAGCCGTCGGCCCCCGAGTCCCCCCTGGGCGGCTCGCTGCCGATGTCGCTGGCGATCGCCGCCGAGGAGGCCGCTCAGGTGGAGCTGGTCCCCGAGGTGCCTTCGCGAACGGACTACCAGGCCTTCTACGAGCAGGCGGGGGAGTCCAGTGCCGAGCCCGCCCCCGAGGAGTCCGCTGACCTCGAGGTGGTGGCCCCGGAACCAGTCGAGGTCCTGCCCGCGGCCCCGGAGCCGGTGGCGGACCACGTCCACCCGGGCGCGAGCCCGGAGGACTTCGCCGGCTCCTTGGCATCGGTGGACGCCCACGACGGCGACGGGACCTACGAGGACCCCTACGGCGAGCCGACGGTCGGTCTGATGGACGCCGAGGCGGACGGGTCGGCGTACCAGCGCAGCAGCACCGAGCAGACCGTGGGCGACGAGGAGATCTCGCTGTCCGACCTGCTGATCCACGTGCTGGAGACCGGCGCCTCCGACCTCCACCTCACGACCGGAGCCCGCCCAGCGGTGCGCCTGAACGGACACCTCGCCCAGATGGAGGACTACCCGGTCCTCACGCCGCCGGTGATCCAGCGGATCATGTACGCCGCGATCACCCAGAAGCAGCGCGAGAAGTTCGAGGAGGAGCTCGAGCTGGACTTCGCGTACTCGGTCCCTGGCCGAGCCCGGTTCCGGGTCAACCTCTACCGTCAGCGCGACTCGCTGGGAGCGGCGTTCCGGCTCATCCCGTTCGAGATCAAGCGGCTGGAGGAGCTCGGCGTCCCGCCCCAGGTGGCCAACTTCGCGAACATCCCCCGTGGCATGGTGCTCGTCACGGGGCCGACCGGTTCGGGCAAGTCGACCACGCTCGCATCGATCGTCGACCTCGCCAACCGGACCCGCAAAGACCACATCATGACGTGTGAGGACCCGATCGAGTTCCTCCACCGTCACCAGTCGTGCATCGTGAACCAGCGCGAGGTGGGCGAGGACACCCGTTCGTTCGCCAACGCCCTGAAGCACGTGCTGCGGCAGGACCCCGACATCATCCTGGTCGGTGAGATGCGTGACCTGGAGACGATCTCGATCGCGCTCACCGCGGCCGAGACCGGCCACCTCGTCTTCGCCACCCTGCACACCCAGGACGCCGCCCAGACGATCGACCGCATGATCGACGCCTTCCCGCCCCACCAGCAGCAGCAGGTGCGGACCCAGCTGGCGGGCGCCCTTCAGGGCGTGGTCTGCCAGACCCTGTGCCGCACGGCGGACGGGCGGGGACGACAGGTGGCCGTAGAGGTCATGGTCGCCACTCCTGCGGTGCGCAACCTCATCCGCGAGGGCAAGACGCACCAGATCTACAGCGCGATGCAGGCCGGCTCCAAGTTCGGCATGCAGACGATGGACCAGCACCTCGCCGACCTGGTGAACAAGGGTCGGATCACCCACGAGGTGGGCATGGAGAAGTGCCACCACATCGAGGACTTCAACCGACTCACCGGACGGGGCTGAGAGGCTAGCCATGGCATCGACGACGACCTACGAGTACTCCGTCCGGGACCGCAGCGGGAACGTGGTCTCCGGCACCCTCGACGCGGAGTCACCGTCTGCGGTGGCCAGCAAGCTGAAGAGCATGGGCTATGCACCCATGTCGATCTCCGAGCACAAGGCTGGGATGAAGCGGGACCTGACGCTCCCCGGCATGGGGGCCAAGGTCAAGCTCAAGGACCTGGCGGTCATGTCTCGGCAGTTCGCGACGATGATCAACTCTGGTCTCTCCCTGCTGCGGGCGCTGAACATCCTGTCCGAGCAGACTCCGAACAAGAAGCTGGCTGAGGTCCTCGGCGAGGTCCGCAACGAGGTCGAGACCGGTCAGTCGCTGTCGAACGCCCTCGCTTCGCACGAGGATGTCTTCCCGCCACTCATGGTGAACATGGTGCGAGCGGGTGAGGTCGGCGGCTTCCTGGACCAGGTGCTGCTGCAGATCGCCGCCAACTACGAGGCCGAGGTGAAGCTGCGGGGCAAGATCAAGTCGGCCATGACGTACCCGGTCGTGGTCTTCGTCATCGCCCTCCTGGCCGTCACGGGCATGCTGCTGTTCATCGTGCCTGTGTTCGCCAAGATGTTCGACGGTCTCGGAGCGACGCTCCCGACGCCCACGCTGATCCTGGTGAACCTCAGCAACCTGCTCAAGACGTTCTTCCCGATCATCCTGATCCTGGGCATCGTGAGCCTCGTCGTCTGGAAGAAGATCAAGCGCGACGAGCGGGTTCGCAACTTCGTCGACCCGCTGAAGCTCAAGCTGCCGGTCTTCGGCAACCTCTTCCAGAAGATCGCGCTGAGCCGCTTCACCCGTAACTTCGGAACGCTGCTGCACGCCGGCGTGCCGATCCTGCAGAGCCTGGACATCGTGGCCGACACCTCGGGCAACGTCGTGGTGGCGCGAGCCGTCAGGGACGTCCAGGAGAGTGTGCGCAACGGTGAGTCGCTCACGCAGCCCCTGGCCAACCACTCGGTCTTCCCGCCCATGGTCGTCCAGATGCTCGCCGTCGGCGAGGACACGGGCGCGCTGGACGCGATGCTGCACAAGATCAGCGACTTCTACGACCAGGAGGTCGAGGCCACCACTGAGGCGCTCACCTCGCTGATCGAGCCGCTGATGATCGCCGTCCTGGGTGGCATGGTCGGGTCGATGATCATCGCCCTGTACCTCCCGATCTTCAAGGTCTTCGACCTCATCAAGTAGGCAGCACTCGACCTTCGCGGGGTCGCCCCGAAGTCGACCCCGATTGCCCTCAAGATGGGCGAGCGGAGAGCCGAAAACCCAGACGTAAGAGAGCCAACGGCCAGAACGGGCAAACCCGCCGAGAGGCGGGGACGCAAAGCCAGGGGACCCTCGGGTCAGCCCAGCTACCTCGGTCGGACTCCACAAGAGTCCTTGAGGGCTGAATGTCGAAGGCTCGACGATTCTCGTCCGGAAAGGGACATCAGATGCACGCTCGTATCCGCAAGGCGATGGAAGAGCGAGACGGCGGCTTCACGCTGATCGAGCTCCTCGTCGTGATCATCATCATCGGTATTCTGGCCGCGATTGCGATCCCGGTCTTCCTCAACCAGCGCAAGAAGGCGACTGAGTCGTCGATGAAGTCCGACCTCCGTACCGTGGCGAACGAGATGGAGACCTACTACACCGACTTCAACCTGTACCCGGCTTCGCTGGCTGCACTCCCGGCGACACTCAAGACGTCGACCGGCAACACCCTGACCGTCGTGTCCGGTGGGGCGTCGGCATTCTGCCTGCGTGCCAACAACGTGGACGCGTCCATCGCCGTCTGGTACTACGACAGCGACGGCGGCGGCCTGTCCAAGACCGTCTGCACCTGATCGACAACCTCATGGGTCCCGTCCGTCACACTTCGGGCGGGACCCATGAGGCGTCTCAAGGGGAAATGTCATGGATCACAGCGCACCGACGGTTCGCCGTGACAGACAGGACCAGGGCTTCACGCTCATCGAGTTGCTCGTCGTCATCATCATCATCGGAATCCTCGCCGCGATCGCCATCCCCTACCTCTTGTCACAGAGGCAGCGAGCTCGTGAGGCATCCATCAAGAGCGACATCGAAGTTGCCGCGAAGTTCCAGGAGACCTACTTCACGTCGAGCTTCACCTATGGAACAGTCACCGACCTCGCTGCGGACGGCTCAAATCATCGTCGCCTCGCCGGGAGTCACGGTGACCATCACCTCGTACGACACGCTCGGGTACTGCATCGAGGGCCAGCACGCCGATGCAGGCTCGAAGTGGTACTACGACAGCAGGGCCGGCGGCCTCCAGCCCCGGAACTCTCCAGGTTGTCCCATCTCCGTCGGGGGCAGCTTCGGGGGATCCGTGACTGGCTGATCGTTGCAGTTGCACCAGAAGGTGGGTCGACGAGAGTCGGCCCACCTTCTGGCGTCCGCGGCCCGCACGTGCAACACACGAACACAACTTCCGGCTCAAGTTCGGTGGGTCGGCGGTCCGAAGTATCCAGGGTCATAGCAATCCGTGGAGTTGTGGCTCCTCCGGCAAATCGGCGAGCGAGCTGCGGAAGGAAGTGTCATGTTTGCTCGGATCCGAGCGTCGAGGGACGACAGCGGCTTCACGCTGATCGAGCTCCTCGTCGTGATCATCATCATCGGTATTCTGGCCGCGATTGCGATCCCGGTCTTCCTCAACCAGCGCAAGAAGGCGACTGAGTCGTCGATGAAGTCCGACCTCCGTACCGTGGCGAACGAGATGGAGACCTACTACACCGACTTCAACGTGTACCCGGCTTCGCTGGCCGCTCTCCCGGCGACTCTGAAGACGTCGACCGGCAACACGATCACGGTGATCTCCGGTGGCAACTCAGCATTCTGCCTGCGGGCCGCCAACGTGGATGCCTCGATCACCCGTTGGTACTACGACAGCGACGCAGGCGGCCTGTCCAAGACCGTCTGCACCTGATCGACGAACCCCGTGGGCCCCGTCCGTCACACGCCGGACGGGGCCCACGGGCGTTCCAGGGGGTCGAGTGCCCCAGGACGGCACAAATCAACCGATCCGGCGCTCAAGACGGGGTTTGGCGATGCCGACCCATCTGGCATGCGGAAGGCCTTCCGGGTGCCCAGGTACCCCAACGCGCGTGGCGGACCTCGTTCTGACGAGGCCGGACTCACCCTGATCGAAGTGGTCATCGCGATGGTGATCTTCGCCGTCGTGGCCGCCGCGACCGTGGCCGGCCTGGCGGCGGTCATGAAGACGGCGAGGCTGGACAAGAACCGGGTGGCGGCGGCCAACCTCGCGTCGCGTGAGGCGGAGATCGTCCGGAACGAGTTCAACGCCTCGCTGACCGGACCCACGACCCTGGCCGCGACGAACTTCGTGGTCAATCCCCACCCGTTGCCCGGGGGAACGGTAGGCAACCCTCTGTACGTCGACAGCGTGCCATACACCGTGACCCGAAACGTGGAGTGGCTGCCGGCCGGGTCCGGCAAGAGCGCCTGCGACGGCGGCGCGGCCATCACGTACCCGACCCTGTCGGTCAAGGTCGAGGTGACCTGGCCGGGGATGGGTAACGTGCCGCCGGTCGAGACGAGCACGATCCTCACCCCCAAGAAGGGCATCCTGTCCTCGACGCTGGCCTTCGTCGGGGTCAAGGTCCTGGACAGCGCCGGTCAGCCGCGCATCGGCCAGCTCGTTCAGCTGTCCGGACCAGGCGGCACCTCCACCGACACAACCGCAGACGACGGCTGCGCGGTCTTCTCCGTGACGAGCTTCGGTACCTACGCCGCCTCGATGAACACGGCCGGCTACGTGGACTTCTACGGCACACAGAGCCCTTCGAAGAACGTCGTCGTCAGCTCCGGGACCCTCTCGCAGCTGACCTTCAACTACGACCGGGCCTCGACGCTCGCGGTCACGTTCACGACCGAGGGCGGCTATGCCCTGCCCGCGACCCTGCCTGGCGTCACCCTGGCGAACACGGGGCTCCAGCCGACCGGGACCCGGCTGCTGGCGTCGTCCGGCGCCACCACGACGATCCCGACCCTGTGGCCCTTCCCCGACGGCTACTCGGTCTGGGCCGGCACCTGCTCCCAGTCCGACCCGGCCACGGCAGGCGGAACCCGCTCGGCAGCGGTCGTAGTAGCGCCGGGCGCCTCGGCCTCGACCACGACCCGGCTGGCACCTGTCCGGGTGCGGGTCCGGACCGCAGCCGGGGTGTGGCTCTCCAACGCCACGGTGGTCGCGGTTCCCTCATCGACGACTGGCTGCCTGACCACGGACACCTCACTGAACCTCGGCGTCACCAACGGGTCCGGTGACCTCCTGACTTCTCTGCCGGCAGGCAGCTGGGTCATCCAGGTCCAGGGCCGAAGCCCCTCCGGGAGCTGGCCCACGATCTCCGGGCTGCTCCCGACCTCCACTCCCTCGACCGTGACGGCGGTGACGACGTGACCGAGTTCCTTCGACGCCGCAACAGGGCCGCCAGCGGCGACGGCGGCTTCACCCTCACCGAGGTGATCATCACGATCTTCATCCTCGGAGTCGTGCTGGCCGGGGTCCAGACCGCCCTGATCATGACGCAGCGCACCGTCAGCGACCAGTCGAACCGCGTCGACCAGACCCAGCAGGGCCGCCAGGCCATCGAGTCGGTGACCAAGAACCTGCGCACAGCGGTGTTGCCCTCGCAGCTGAACGCCACCTGTACCGGCTGCAGCAACCTTGCTGCCTTCATCCAGGGGACACCGACCTCGGTGCAGTTCTACGCGAACATCAACAACGACAACAACGTCATTGGGCCCAGCCGGGTCAGCTACGCGGTGAACGCCGCGAACGAGCTGGTCGAGACCGTGCAGGCACCCAACGCCCACGCCGCGAACGACTACAACTACCAGTACTGCACCCCAGGTCCAGGCTGCGTCGTCAAGAGCCGGGTCCTGGCCCGCAACATGGTGCCCGGACAGACCGTGTTCACCTACTACGACAACACGGGGACGTCACTCGGCACGGCAACGCTGAACGCCACTGCGCTGTCGCTGGTCGACAGCGTCGACGTGGTGGTCTCGACGCGGGTCGGCAACGGCACGCGGGTGCCCGCGACGACCTTCGCGTCCAGGGTGACCCTGCCTAACGCCGACGCCATCGCCCAGACGACTCCGAGTCCGTGACAGGAGCAGACATGTACCGAAACGTCGCCAACCGCCTCAGCGGTCGAGCCCCTGACCCGGGCGAGGACCAGGGCATCGCCATGATCTTGGTGATGGCGTCGATCACGGTCCTCAGCATGCTCCTCGCGGCAGCCTTCACGATGGCTCTGCAGGCGCAGCCGGGCGCTCGGCGCAGCCAGGACTGGAACGCGGCCCTTGCGGCGGCCCAGGCAGGGGTCGACGACTACATTGCCCGGCTCAACCAGAGCGACACCTACTGGACCTCGGTCGACTGCACGAACCCGGCGCTCAAGGGGCCCAAGGCCGGTACGAACAGCTGTGGCTGGAACGCGTCGACCACCCCGGGCTGGCAGTACGTCCAGCCGGGCAACAGCGACGCCGGGCTCTTCCACTACGACGTGGACGCGAGCGGCATCTACAGCCAGGGCGCGGTGCGCGTCACGGTGACCGGCAAGGTGCGGACCAGCTCACGCTCGATCCAGGTGCTCGTCTCGCGCGGTGGATCGACCGACTTCCTCTACTACACCGACTTCGAGGACGCCGACCCCGGCAACACCCAGGTCTACCCGACCGGACCTTCGACGAACGCGTGCGGCAAGTCCGGGCCGGCCAGCGCCGACTACTGGTGGGAGAACAGCTCACGCGGATGCACCGAGATCCAGTTCGTCTCGGGTGACGTCCTCGACGGCGCGGTGCACTTCAACGACACTCCGCTGATCAACGGCTCGACGACGTTCCTCAAGCAGTACGAGACCGCCGACCCGAAGTGCAAGACGCCGAGCATCGCCAACTGCCGTCGCGGCAGCGGCACGCCCAACCTGAACGGCGGGCAGCCCCGCTACGCACCGCTGCTGTACCTGCCGGACAACAGCAGCGCGTTCAGCGGCTACCCCGGCTGCCAGTACACCGGCGACACCCGGATCAAGTTCAACAGCAACGGAACGATGACAGTTTGGAGCACCCGAAGCGCGGGTACCTCGACCGGAGCGGGATGCGGAACCTTCACCGGGGCCTCCCCGGTAACGGTGCCAGTACCCAACGACAAGGTCATCTACGTCAAGAACGCGTCGACCCAGGCCAAGTGCACCACGGGCCAGATCGGTGACGGGCTACCGATCGCCAACGACGACAACATGAACACCCCGACGTTCTACTGCGGCAACGGCAACGCCTACATCCAGGGGACGCTCCTGGGCCGGGTCACCGTGGCTGCCCAGAACAACATCGTCGTGACGGGTGACATGCTGATCGCCGGCGCGCCAGTGGGGTCCGCCCCGAGCGGTCCCGACATGCTGGGGCTCGTGGCTGCCAACTCGGTCGTGGTCTACCACCCCGTCGACGCCAGCGGCAACAACCTGACCGCGGTCGGCGACCGGTGGATCTACGCGTCGCTGCAGACGCTGCAGCACAGCTTCTGGGTCCAGTCCTACAACGACGGCGCCAAGATGGGCACCCTGCACGTCCGGGGATCCATCGCCCAGCGCTGGCGCGGGATCGTGGGTACCAGTGGCGGCAGCGGTACCGGGTACCTGAAGGACTACGGGTACGACTCGCGGCTGAAGTTCACCTCTCCGCCGTACTTCCCGCAGTGGACGAACGCGGTCTGGGGGGCCAAGACCACGGCCGAGCTGAGTCCTCAGTACTGAGTTCGGTGGTGCTTGGCGACTACGGTACGGCCGTGCTGACTGTCCTGTGCGCCGTCCTCGGGCTGATCGTCGGGTCGTTCCTTAACGTCGTGATCTATCGGGTCCCGCGCGGGGAGTCGGTCGTCTCCCCACGCTCCCGCTGCCCTCGGTGCGGCTACGAGATCGGGGCGCTGGACAACATCCCGGTCCTGTCGTGGCTGCTGCTGCGCGGAAGTTGTCGACAGTGTCGGGCGCCGATCAGCATCCGGTACCCGCTCGTCGAGCTGCTCACCGGCCTGGTGTTCGTGTCCATGGCCCTTCGGTTCGGGTTCGACTGGGTCCTGCCTGCCTACCTGTACTTCGGGGCCGTTGGCGTGGCACTGGCCCTCATCGACCTGGATGTCCACCGGCTCCCCGATGCCCTCACGCTGCCGTCGTACCCCGTTCTCGGGGCACTGCTGCTGCTCCCAACGGTGGCGGACGGATCGTGGGGGGACTACCTGCGGGCCTGGCTCGCCGCAGCCGCTCTGTTCGGCCTCTACTTCGTCCTGGTGCTGGTGTACCCGTCGGGGATGGGGTTCGGGGACGTCAAGCTCGCGGGAGTCCTGGGGCTTGTCCTGGGCTGGCTGGGCTGGGGTGTGCTGGCCGTGGGGGGGTTCCTGGGCTTCCTGCTCGGGGCCGTGGTCGGCGGCGCCCTCATGCTGTCCCACCGGGCCGGCCGGAAGTCCAAGATCCCGTTCGGGCCGTTCATGCTTCTGGGTGCCTGGCTCGCCGTGCTCTTCGGTGATGGGGTGTGGGACGCCTACCTGGGAGTCCTCGGCTGACGGCCGCTCGACACACCCGTCCCTGCAGCACCTGTGGCCACTGGCCACCAATCGCCCACCGAACGCTCAAGCCCACCCCGTTGTGCGCCGATGACCTGCTCGGAATGGCCCAAAAGGGCTCACCCACGCGGAGTAACACCGCACGGTGAAAGGGAAGCGACGTGGCAGGACGAACCGCCATCGGACTCGACATCGGGACCTCGGGCGTACGCGCAGCAGAGCTGACATTCGGCAAGTCCGGAATCACGCTCGAAAAGTTCGGGCAGGTTGCGCTGCCCGAGGGTGCGGTACGTGACGGGGAGGTACACGACCCCGCCGCGGTCACCGCAGCACTCAAGCAGCTGTGGGCCCACACCAAGTTCACCGGCAAGGACGTCGTGGTCGGCGTGGCCAACCAGAAGGTCATCGTCCGCCAGGTCGACCTGCCATGGGCCCCGCTCGACGAGCTGAAGGAGACTCTTGGCTACCAAGTCCAAGAGACCATCCCGATGCCGGTCGAGCAGGCACTGCTGGACTTCTACCCTCTCGAGGAGCTGACCGGCGACGGCGGGGCACGCCTGCTGCGTGGCCTGCTGGTCGCGGCGAGCAGGGACATGGTCTCCGCCCAGCTGGAGGCAGTGCAGCGGGCCGGTCTGAAGCCGGTGATGGTCGACCTCACTGCGTTTGCGGTGCTGCGGTCCCTCGCAGACACCGACGAGCTCGGGATGGGCGGTTCGCGACTCGAGGCACTCGTCGACGTCGGCGCCCGAGTCACCAACATCATCATCCACGAGTCCGGCGTGCCGCGGTTCGTCCGAATCCTGCTCATGGGCGGCCAGGACGTCACCGACGCAGTCATCGAGCGGATCGGCGTGAGCGCCGCACAGGCCGAGGCCATGAAGCACGAGCAGGGCATGCAGGCCTCCGGCGAGGACGCCGACGAGCAGGCCGCCGGGCGGGTCATGGACGCGGCCGGGCAGGCGTTCGCCGACCAGGTCCGGGGCTCGCTCGACTACTACTCGTCGTCCAGCGGCTCACAGCCGATCGAGCGGATCCTCCTGACTGGTGGCGGATCAAGGCTCGGAGGACTGGCCGAGCGGCTGCAGTCCGCGACCCGGATCGAGGTCGTGCGCGGCAACCCGTTCGCTGACATCACCGTCGGCAAGACCGGGCTCTCCGCAGAGCAGATGCAGTTCGTCGAACCGCTGGCCACCGTGCCGGTCGGTCTTGCCCTGGGCGGTGCCGCATGACCACGTTGACTGTCACTCGTGCTGCCGCGCTCCCGCGGGTGAACCTCCTGCCCCCGGAGATCGAGCAGGCCGAGCAGCTGGCCCGGCTGAAGAAGGTCCTGGCCGTGATCGTGGTCGGAGCCCTCGTCCTGGCTGGCCTGCTCTACTTCTGGGCCAGCGGGCAGGTCTCGTCGGCACAGTCCGAGCTGGAAGCCGCTCAGGCCGAGAACGCGGCTCTGCAGGCCGAGGCAGCTCAGTACGCCGAGGTTCCCCTCGTCGCACAGCAGGTGGCCACCGCGGAGACGAACCTCGCCACGGCGATGGCTCCTGAGGTGCGCGTGTCGTTCCTGATGAACGACCTGAGCCTCACCATCCCGCAGTCGGTCCGGCTGACCACGATGTCGATCGTCGTCGCCCCGAGCGACCCGGCCGCAGCCGCAGCGGCAGCGGCCACCGGCGTTCCGTACATCCCGCCGACCGGCACCGTCACGTACACGGGCAAGGCCGTCAGCTACGACGCCGTGGCGTCCTGGCTGCAGTCCTTCCGCAAGCAGCCCTCGTACGAGAACCCCTACGCCCAGAGCATCACCGAGGACGAGGACAACACGGTGGACACCGTCTACTCGTGGGCATCCAGCGCTCAGCTGACCGAGGCCGCGAAGTCCAACCGCTTCGGCCTGAAGGAAGGTAAGTGACATGACCGAGACCCGAAAGTGGGCTCTGGGCACGGCCGTTCTCGTGGCCGCCCTGCTCATCGGATCGTGGTTCCTGCTGGTGTCGCCCAAGAAGGCGGCCGCGGCAGACCTCACTACCCAGACCGATGCCCAGATCGCGGCGAACGCTCAGCTGGAGACCCAGATCTCGGTGCTGAAGGCACAGAGCAAGGACCTTCCGGAGATGCAGGCGAAGCTGGCTCGGCTGGAGACCAAGATCCCCTCCGACCCGCAGCTGCCCACGCTCATCCGGCAGCTCTCCGAGGCCGCTGACCAGGCTGGGGTGAACCTCGTCTCCCTGACGCCGTCAGCCCCCGCGGTGGTCGGGGTGACGCCTGGAACGACAGTGACGGACACCGCCGGCGCGCTCAACGCCATCACGCTGGGGATCGTCGCCACTGGCGGCTACTTCGAGCTGCAGCAGTTCTTCAACGAGGTCGAGAACATGCCTCGGGCGCTTCTGGTCAACAAGTCCGACCTGACCGACACGCCGACCGACGGTTCGGCGACGACCACGACCACGGAGGACAGCGCTGACGCGTCCGTCCTCAGCGCGACGATCACCGCCCAGGTGTTCCTCGTGCCGCCGGCTGAGGTCGTCACTCCGACCGACGCGACCGCAGCCACCACCCCGACGACCACCCCGGCCCAGTAGGAGATCTGCGATGTCCGACACCAACCAGACGGTGGAGACTCCGCCGGACTTCAGCGCTGATGACGCCGGCAGCGGCAGCTCGAACCGCCGTGTGCTCGTGATCGTGGCAGCCGCCGTGGCCGCCGTGGTCGTGCTCGGGGTCGCCTACGTGCTGTTCTTCTCCGGTGGTGGGGACGACGAGGGAGCTGCCCTCGTGGTCACCCCTCGGCCGACCACCTCGGCCGAGCCCACCCCCGGGCCCAAGAAGGCGCAGACGCTTCCGGCGACGTTCGACGACGAGGTCGGTACCGACCCGTTCGAGCCGCTGGCGGCCGAGGAGGTACCGGTCGTGGAGGAGTCACCCCTCCCCACGACTCAGCCGACCGACACGTCGACCAACCCGACACCCACGCCGACACCAGCTCCGACCGACACGGCCGTCACCAGCTACAAGGTCACGGCCACCTCGGTGGACACAGCCAAGAAGACGGCCACGCTGACGGTGAACGGCGACGTGTTCCGCGGAGTCAAGAAGGGTGACCTGCTCCCGAAGGGTGCCGTCGTCCAGTTCGAGGTCGTCGGGATCGGCAGTGACAAGAGCGGCGCGTACGTCTCGATCCGGCTGGGCAGCGGCTCGATCGTCGATCTGATCGAGGGCGACTCGGTCACGCTGTACTGGAGCTGACCCCGCACCGACCATCGCACGGACGCCGGTGCCCGCTCCCCTGAGGGGGAGCGGGCACCGGCGCGTCCGGGGCATTTGGGAGACTGCACCCCATGCTTCGTTGGCTGACGGCAGGTGAGTCGCACGGACCCGCTCTCGTGGCGGTCCTCGAGGGCCTGCCCGCGGGGGTCGAGGTCACGACCGACGGTGTGGCCGAGGCGCTGGCCCGACGTCGGCTCGGGCATGGGCGCGGGGCCCGGATGTCCTTCGAGCGCGACGAGGTCCGCATCCTCGGCGGCGTGCGCCACGGCCTGACGATCGGCTCACCGGTGGCGATCGAGGTCGGCAACAGCGAGTGGCCCAAGTGGGAGACGGTGATGTCCGCCGACCCCGTGCCCGAAGAGGTGCTCGCCGACCAGGCCCGCAACGCCCCGCTGACCCGCCCACGCCCAGGACACGCCGACCTGGTGGGCATGCAGAAGTACGGCTTCGACGATGCGCGGCCGGTGCTCGAGCGGGCCAGCGCACGAGAGACGGCGGCTCGAGTGGCCCTCGGCGCGGTGGCCACGGCCTTCCTGCGCCAGGTCGCCGACATCGGCGTCGTCAGCCACGTGGTGCGGATCGGTGCCGCGTCGGCCCCCAGCGGCGTCGTCCCGGCGCAGTCCGATGTCGCTGCTCTGGACGCCGACCCGGTCCGCTGCCTCGACGGTGCGGCGAGCGCGGCCATGGTCGAGGCCATCGAGCAGGCACGTCGGGCCGGCGACACCCTGGGCGGGGTCGTGGAGGTCGTGGTCGACGGGCTGCCACCGGGTCTGGGCAGCCATGTTCACTGGGACCGGCGCCTCGACGCACGGATGGCCGCCGCGCTGATGGGGATCCAGGCCATCAAGGGGGTCGAGGTGGGTGACGGTTTCGAGCTGGCGGCAGTGACCGGCTCGGTGGCCCACGACGAGATCGTGAACACTGCGGACGGCATCCGGCGAGCGAGCGGACGTTCGGGGGGCATCGAGGGCGGGATGTCGACCGGGGAGCAGCTGCGGGTCAGGGCGGCGATGAAGCCGATCTCCACCGTCCCCAGAGCCCTGGCCACGGTCGACGTCAGCACGGGGGAGCCGGCCAAAGCCATCAACCAGCGCTCCGACGTGTGTGCCGTACCCGCGGCCGGCATCGTCGCCGAGGCGATGGTCGCGCTCGTCCTGGCCGACGCGATGCTGGAGAAGTTCGGCGGAGACTCCGTCGCGGAGAGCCGTCACAACGTCAACGGGTACCTCGACCGGCTGACCGTGCGATGACTCGCCCCCTGGTCGTGCTGGTCGGTCCCCCTGGGGTGGGCAAGACCACGGTCGGTCAGCGGCTCGCGGAGTCGCTGGAGGTCGCCCTGCGCGACACCGACCAGGACATCGAGTCCGAGGCGGCCTCCAGCGTCTCGGACCTGTTCGTGACCATGGGAGAGGCGCACTTCCGCGAGCTCGAGCGCACTGCCGTGGACAGGGCGTTGTCCGAGCACGACGGGGTGCTAGCCCTTGGCGGTGGCGCGGTCACCGACCCCGGAACCCGTGAGCTGCTCACCGCACACCGCGTGGCATTCCTCGACGTCGGCCTGGCCGACGCGATGCGGCGTCTGGGCATGAACCGCTCGCGGCCCCTGCTGCTGGGCAACGTCCGGCAGCAGTGGCTGAGCCTCATGCAGGAGCGCCGCCCGCTGTACCTGGAGGTGGCGTGCCTCACGGTGGCGACCGACGGTCGTGACCCGGCCGACGTGGCGGCAGAGATCGAGGCCTTCGTCCGCCACGACGACGGACGCCCGGGTCGAAGGGCGGGCTGACGTGATTGGTCCGGTCGTCGTCGCGGTCACGGGTGAGCACCCGTACAACGTGGTCATCGGCGAGCACCTGCTCGGTCGGCTGCGTCCGATGCTCGGCCCCAGCGTGCAGCGGGTGGCAGTCATCCACCCTCGTGCCCTGGGTGTCAGCGCCGAGACGGTGCGCGAGGATCTCATGGGAGGCGGCCTCGAGGCCGTCTCGATCGAGGTGCCAGACGCCGAGGCCGCCAAGACGGTGGAGGTTGCGTCGTTCTGCTGGACGGTGCTGGGCCGGAGCGGATTCACCCGTACCGACGCCATCGTCAGCCTGGGGGGAGGCGCGACGACCGACCTGGCCGGCTTCGTGGCTGCCACGTGGCTGCGGGGTGTCGCCGTGGTGCACCTGCCGACGACGTTGCTGGCCATGGTCGATGCCGCGGTCGGGGGAAAGACGGGGATCAACACCGGCGAGGGGAAGAACCTCGTGGGAGCCTTTCACCCGCCGGTCGGCGTGCTGTGCGACCTGCAGTCCCTGCAGACGCTGGCACCCCACGACTACGTGGCCGGCCTGGCCGAGGTGGTCAAGGCCGGGTTCATCGCCGACCCGGGGATCCTTGACCTCGTCGAGGCAGACCCGGCCGGCGCGGCACGTGCGGACGGACCGCACACCACCGAGCTGATCGCCCGCGCGGTCCAGGTCAAGGCCGACATCGTCTCCTCCGACCTGCGCGAGGCGGGCGAGCGGGAGTTCCTGAACTACGGACACACCCTCGGTCACGCCATCGAGCAGGTGGAGGGCTACACCTGGCGGCACGGAGCCGCGGTCTCGGTCGGAATGGTCTTCGCGGCCGAGTTGAGCCGGCTGGCCGGCCGGCTCGACTCCGCCGGGGTCCGTCGGCACCGTGACATCCTGACGGCCCTTGGTCTGCCGGTCGGCTACCGCGGTGACTCCTGGACGTCGTTGCACTCAGCCATGCAGGTCGACAAGAAGACCAGGGGTGATCGGCTCCGGTTCGTCGTCCTCGACGCCATCGGTCGGCCGGGCCGACTGGAGGGCCCCGACCCGGCCCTCCTTGCTGCTGCCTACGCGGAGGTCGCCTCATGAGTGCCACCCGACCCGTGCTCGTGCTCAACGGGCCCAACCTGGGGCGGCTGGGCAGCCGCGAGCCGGAGGTCTACGGCCACCTGAGCCATGACGACCTCGTGCAGGCCTGCCGAGCGGCTGGAGAGGAGCTGGGCCTCGACGTCGAGGTGCGCCAGACCGACGACGAAGCGGTGCTCGTGCGGTGGCTGCACGAGGCCGCCGACGCCGCGACGCCGGTGGTCCTCAACCCGGCCGCCTTCACCCACTACTCGTACGCGCTGCGCGACGCGGTGGCCCAACGAACCGCTCCGCTGATCGAAGTCCACCTGACCAACCCTGCGTCGCGCGAGGACTTCCGCCACACGTCAGTCATCGCTGGGGTGTCCAGCGGCACCATCGCCGGCTTCGGTCTGGCTTCGTACCTCCTGGCGCTGCAGGCGCTGCAGCACACCGAGCCCTCGCCCGCCGACGGGTCGAGGAACCCTTGACGATCGAGGCGGGACCGGAGGCACGACGGCGACGGCTGGCCGCCTGGCTCGCCGATCACGACCTGGACGCCGCGCTGGTGACCCGGCTCGTCGACGTCCGCTACCTCACCGGCTTCACCGGGTCGAACGGTGCCGTGCTGGTCCGGTCCGACGGGGCGGCGACCGTGGCCACCGACGGCCGCTACCGCGACCAGGTCGGCGAGCAGGTGCCGGACCTGCCGGCCGTGATCACCCGAGAGGTCGCGCTCGACCTCGCGTCGTCGGTCGCACCGAGCTCGAGCCTCGGCTTCCAGGCCGACGACGTCTCGGTCGCGCTGCACGACCGGCTGAGGGAGGCGACGGCTGCCCGGCTGGCCCGGCTCGGCGACGCCCTGCGCGACCTCAGGCAGGTCAAGGACGACGGTGAGCTCGCGCTGCTGAGGGAGGCGTGCGCGATCTCAGACCGCGCCCTGGCCGAGCTGCTGCCCGACATCGCCGTGGGGCAGACCGAGCGGGAGGTGGCCCGTCGACTCGACTGGCTCATGCTGGAGGCCGGTGCGGAGTCGGTCAGCTTCGAGACGATCGTCGCATCCGGCCCGAACAGCGCCATCCCGCACCACAGCCCGACCGATCGTCCTCTGGGCAAGGGCGACCTGCTGAAGATCGACTTCGGCGCTCTCTACGGGGGGTACCACGCAGACATGACCCGGAGCTTCGTGCTCGGCGGACCCCCGACCGACTGGCAGCAGGAGATCTACCTGGCGGTCGCCGCGGCCCAGCGGGCAGGGCGCGAGGCTCTCGCACCGGGAGCCAGCGCGGTGGAGGTGGACGAAGCCGCCCGCGCCGTGCTCCAGGAGGCGGGGCTCGCCGAGCACTTCACGCACGGCTTGGGGCACGGCGTCGGTCTGGAGATCCACGAGGCACCGTTCCTCGGCCCCACCAGCGCGGATAGACTCGCGGAGAGCGTTCCGGTCACCGTCGAGCCGGGGGTGTACCTCCCCGGACGTGGTGGTATCCGCATCGAGGACACCCTCGTCGTGCGGCGCCGGACACCGGAGCTGCTCACGACCACCACCCGCGAGCTGCTGGTCCTCGGCTGAGGGCCGGCGCCGGCACCACGACCAGGAGACAGACGCCGTGGCCACCACGAACGACCTGAAGAACGGCTTGGTCCTCAACATCGACGGTCAGCTGTGGACCGTCGTGGAGTTCCAGCACGTGAAGCCCGGCAAGGGCGGCGCCTTCGTGCGCACCAAGCTGAAGAACGTCCTCTCGGGCAAGGTCGTCGACCGCACCTTCAACGCCGGCGTCAAGGTCGAGACCGCCAACGTGGACAAGCGCGAGATGCAGTACCTGTACTCCGACGGCACCGACCTGGTGTTCATGGACACCCAGACCTACGACCAGATCAACGTGCCACAGCAGACCGTCGGGGACGCGAAGAACTTCATGCTGGAGAACCAGGACGCCGTCATCGCCGTCCACGAGGGTGTTCCGCTGTACGTGGAGCTCCCGGCCTCGGTCGAGCTGACCATCACCTACACCGAGCCAGGGCTGCAGGGCGACCGGTCGACCGGCGGAACCAAACCGGCCACCCTGGAGACCGGATACGAGATCGCCGTCCCGCTGTTCATCACCCAGGGCGAGAAGGTCAAGGTCGACACCCGCGACGGCAGCTACCTGGGTCGCGCGAACTGACGTGGGGGCCCGCAGCAAGGCACGCAAGCGGGCGGTGGACGTCCTGTTCGAGGCCGACCAACGCCAGGTTCCACCACTCCAGGTGCTCACCGAACGAACCTCTCGGGCGAGTGGCCCCACCAACCCCTACACGGCCGAGCTGGTCGAAGGAGTGGTGGCATCGCAGGAGCGGATCGACGAGCTGATCAGCACCTACGCCGTCGACTGGCCACTGGACCGGATGCCCGCAGTGGACCGCGCAGTCCTTCGCCTCGGCGTCTTCGAGCTGCTCTACTGCGACGACGTCCCCGATGCGGTGGTGGTCGACGAGGCGGTCGAGATCGTCAAGGAGCTGTCGACCGATGAGTCACCGGGGTTCGTCAACGGGCTGCTCGGGCGCATCCTGGAGGTCAAGCCGACCCTGGCCTCCTGATCGTCTCGTGGTCACGTTCCCGCGCTCAGCGCGGTAGATGGACCACCAGATGCGGTGACAACGGTTGGTGCCCCGGGAGGGACTCGAACCCTCATGCCTTTCAGCAGCGGTGTTTGAGACCGCCTCGTCTACCTGTTCCGACACCGGGGCAGGTCCAGAAGTCTAGGGCGGCGCCTCAGTGGCAGGGAACCTAGGTCACGAAGCCACAACGACCTGAGTGCGACTCGGCCTGGAGGTGCCGTACGGGCCCCAGATCCTGGCTAGGTTTCAGGGCATCCGATCGTCGCGGGACGCCGCGGCGAACCGTCCTGGTACCAAGGAGAGATGCATGATTCGACCCAACCCCACATGGCGCCTGGTCGCCGTGGCCGGAGTGGCCGGCGTCGCGCTGGCCGCCTGCGGCAGTGACTCAGGTGACGGCGGCGACAGCCCGTCCGCCGCCGCTGAGTCCGGAACGGCGCTCTACGTCGTCGATGGCAACATCGGCAACGGCCCCCTGGGTGAGCTGCAGCCCGGCACCATGGAAGGCGTCAAGGGAACCCTCCCCGGTGCGGAGATCGACGCGGACTTCAAGGAGCGGCTCAACGAGGTAGACCCGGAGCTTCCCACGATCGGCTACTCGTACGGACCCGAGTCGTATGACTCCGTGATCACCATCGCACTGGCCGCCCAAGCGGCGAAGTCCGACGCTGGCTCCGACATGGCGAAGCAGATGCAGGAGACCACGCTCAACGGCACCAAGTGCACGACCTTCGCCGAGTGCAACGAGCTGATCGCCCAAGGCGAGGACATCGACTACGACGGCGTGTCCGGCCCGATCGAGCACGACGCCTTCGGTGACCCGACATCGGCCTCCATCGGCATCTACCAGTACGACGCCAACAACACGGTGCCTGGATACAACACCGAGGGCGAGGCGATCACCTACATCGATGACAGCATTCCCCCGACCGAAGGGACACCCCCCGCGTTCACCGACAAGATCAACGACGGTGCGGACGGCCAGCTGCAGATCGGTGGCTACCTTCCTCTGACGGGTTCGCTTGCCTCCCTCTATGCGCCCGAGGTGGCGGGTGTCGAGCTGGCGATCCAGGAGATCAACGCAGCGGGCGGGGTGCTCGGTAAGGACGTCAAGTGGTTCCCGGGTGACTCCAGCGACTCCTCCAACTTCGAGAAGGGGACGCAGACCATTCAGGGGCACATTGCCAAGGGCGTCGATGCGATTGTCGGCGCGGCATCCTCCAGCGTGACCCTGAACACCGTGAAGCTGGTGACTGATGCGGGCATTCTGCAGATGTCGCCCGCGGCGACATCTCCGGACCTGACCACCGTCAAGGACGGCGGACTGTTGTGGCGCGTGGCGCCCTCGGACGTGCTGCAGGGGCGCATCCTCGCGAACCTCATGCTCGAGGACGGTCGCACCAACGTCGCGATCCTGTCGTTGCAGGATGCCTATGGTGAGGGCCTGGCGAAGTACACCACCCTCCCGTTCGAAGAGGGCGGCGGCAACATGGTGACCGAGGAGGACACCGAGGAGCAGGCGATCTTCTACGACCCGACTGCGCAGTCGTTCAGCGCCGAGGTCAGCAAGATCAAGGCCCTCGACCCGGACGCGATCGTCCTCATCGGCTTTGACGAGTCGGCGAAGGTGGTCGACGAGCTGGTCAAGCAGGGCATCGGCCCGAACAGCGAGTGATCAAGTAGGTGCTGACAGAAGGGGCCCGGCGTGATGCCGGGCCCCTTCTGCACGATCAGCTGGGGAGACGGGAGCGCGAGCGCGGCTGGGCCTCGGTCTGGTCGTCAGACCTGGGTGAGGGTGCCGAGGTACAGCTCGATCACCTTGGGATCCTTGAGCAGCGCGGCACCTGTGCCGGTGTAGGCGTTGCGGCCCTGGTCGAGCACGTACCCGCGGTCGCAGATCTGCAGGCAGCGGCTCGCATTCTGCTCCACCATGATGACAGTGACGCCCGCGGCGTTGATCTGCTTGGTGCGGATGAAAACGTCGTCCTGGAGGACGGGGGAGAGGCCGGCAGACGGCTCGTCGAGCAGGATCACCGAAGGGTCCATCATCAGTGCTCGGCTCATGGCGACCATCTGACGTTCGCCTCCGGACAGTGAGCCGGCGGGCTGCTTGCGACGGTCGGCGAGTGCCGGGAACAGCGAGGAGACGAACTCGAAGCGCTCCTTGAACTTCGACGGAGCCTGGAACGCTCCCATCTGCAGGTTCTCCTCGATGGTCAGGCTCGGGAAGACGTTGTTCGTCTGGGGGACGAACCCAATGCCCTGGCTGACCAGCTTGTTCGGCTTCACGTTGGTGATGTCCTGGCCGTCCAGCGTCACCATGCCGGACCGGACGTCCACCAGGCCGAAGAGCGCCTTGAGCAGTGTGGACTTCCCGGCCCCGTTCGGTCCGATGATGCCCACCAGCTCGCCGCGCTTGGCGTAGAGGTCGCACCCGTTGAGGATGTTGACCCCTGGGAGGTAGCCGGCGATGAGGTCGTCAGCGACTACCAGCGAGTCGCTGGCACCGGACAGGTGGGCTGAGCGGTCGACGATCTCGCGAGGGGCGTCACGGTCCTGAAGCAGCCCGGACTCCTCGCGGTTCTTCTCGCCGGGGGTGGGAGTGAGTTCGCTCACGTCGCATCCTTCGAGCTCGAGGGCGGGCTCTCGCTGCTGAGGATCTCAGGGGCATCGATCCCCTCCTCCTGGACGATCTCGGCCAGTGAGAGGTCGTGATGGGCGCCGAGGTAGGCGTCGATGACCCGCTGGTCGGCCATGACCTCCAGGGGCGGTCCCTCGGCGATCACGGCACCCTGCGCCATGACGATGACCCAGTCGGAGATGTCCCGCACCATGTCCATGTCGTGCTCGACGAACAGGACCGTCATGCCCTGCTCGCGGAGGTCCTTGACGTGTCCGAGCAGCGACTGGGTGAGCGCGGGGTTGACGCCGGCCATGGGCTCGTCCAGCATCACCAGCTCCGGCTCGACCATGAGTGCGCGGGCCATCTCGAGCAACTTGCGCTGACCCCCTGACAGCGAGCCCGCGAAGTCCTCGCGCTTGGTGTCGAGCTGGAAGCGAGCGAGGAGGTCGTCAGCCCGCTGTGTGATCGAGCGTTCCTGACTGCGCCACAGCGGGGGGATGAGGCCGAAGAAGAGCCGCTCGCCCCGTTGACCGGTGGCCCCAAGGCGCATGTTCTCGATCACCGTGAGCTTGGAGAGGACTTTGGTGAGCTGGAACGTGCGCACCATGCCCATCCGTGCGACCTTGAAGGGTGGGACACCGTTCAAGGACGTGTTGTTGAACCACCAGGAGCCCTTGTCGGTCTTGTCGAATCCAGTCAGCAGGTTGAAGAACGTGGTCTTGCCGGCACCGTTGGGTCCGATCAGTGCGGTGATGGCGCCACGCTGGATCTCTACGTGGTCGACGTTGACAGCGGTCAGACCGCCGAAGCGGCGGACGACGCCGTCGGCGACGAGCACCGGGTCGGGCTTCGCGGCGCCGGGTTCTCGGGCGACGTCGGCGAGGGCAGCCGTGGCCGCCTCCTTGCGCGTCGTCATCACGTCAGGCGGCGTGGGGGTTTCAGCGGGCATCGAGTGCGATCTCCCTCCGGTCTCCGAGGATCCCTTGTGGACGGAAGATCATCAGGACCATGAGTCCCACCCCGACGAGCACGAGTCGTACCTGCGCTGTCTGGCTGCTGTCGAGGAACTGGATGTAGTCGGCGGCGACAGCCTCGTTCAGGACCACCGACACGAACTGGAAGATGAACCCGAACAGGATGGCTCCCAGGATTGGCCCAGCAATGCGCGCGGCGCCGCCCAGGATCAAGATCGTGTAGATGGCGAAGGTGAGGGCAGTGGCGTAGATGTCAGGTGAAACGGCGTTGAAGAAGATCCCGATGATGAACCCACCGAACCCGGCCATCGCCGCTCCGAGCATGAGCGCCTGCATCTTGTACCAGTAGACGTTCTTGCCGAGGCTGCGCACAGCGTCCTCGTCCTCACGGATGCCCTTGAGGATGCGCCCCCAGGGACTGCGGACCAGCAGGAAGCTGACCAACGAGAAGACCCCGACCAGGGACCAGCCGACGATCATGACCCAGAGCTCTTGGTTGCTGAAGAGAAACGGTCCGAAGTTGATCCGGAACGTGTCGGGCAGCGGGCTCAGGTCGTAGAACTGGTCGGCGAACTGCTGCAGGCCGTCCGAGCCGCCGAAAGTCTCCTTGAACTTCACCGATCGCACGATGAGCCGGACGACTTCGGCGGCGGCGATCGTGACGATCGCGAGGTAGTCCGCGCGCAGTCGCAGGGTCGGGAGCCCGAGCAGCAGGGCGAGGCCGAGCGTGGCGAGCAGACCGACGAACAGACCAACCCAGAACGGCAGCTCGAATGTGGTGACGATGACAGCCATGCCGTACCCGGCAGCAGCCAGGAAGGCTGCCTGTCCGAAGTTGAGGAGTCCGGTGTAGCCGAACTGCATGTTGAGACCGATGGCGGCGAGGCAGTAGGCCACGGTCACGGCCCCCAACGCGTACGAGACCGATGCGGTGAAGATGAAATCCCAGTCCATGGTGGTCTCCTCAGCCGACCCGGCTTCGTCGACCCAGGATCCCCTGTGGCCGAACCATGAGCACGACGATGAGCAGGAGCAGGGCTCCGACGTTCTTCAGTTCTGGCGTCATGCCGGGTATGAGCGTCGAAAGGTTGATGAACAGGCCGACCAGGAGGCTCCCGACAAGTGCGCCGAAGGCTGTTCCCAGTCCACCGAGGGTGACCGCAGCAAAGATCAGCAGCAGGCTCTGGGCCCCGAGCAGCGGAAAGACCTGCTGCGTGAGGCCCTGCAGGATCCCGCCCAGACCGGCGAGCGCTGCCCCGACGATCCAGACGACCAGGATCACCCGCTCGACGTCGATGCCGCTGGATGCGGCGAGCGCCGGGTTGTCGGAGACGGCCCTGGTCGCCTTGCCCAGCCTCGTCTTGAGCAGGGCCAGACCGGCCAGCGTCAGTACGACGACGGCGATCACCATGGCGGCCATGTCCTTGGGGGTGAGGCTCACCGGGCCGAGCTCGATGCCCGCCTGGGTCTCATAGGCAGCGAAGGGTCGGCTCGCGCCGCCGAAGAAGATCAGGTAGATGTTCTGCAGCGCCAGAGCCAGTCCGATCGACACGATCATCATCGCGATCAAGCCTGTCTGGCGTTTGCGCAGAGGTTTCCACAGACCCCGGTCGTTCAGGAACCCGAATCCGCCGGAAAGAACGACGCCCAACAGAGCGGCAACCAGGAACGGTAGGCCCACAGTGATGTTGAGCCACCAGGTGATGATGGCGCCGAAGGTGACGATCTCACCGTGGGCGAAGTTGGTGAGTCCGGTCGTCCCGTAGATGAGGGACAGCCCGACTGCGGCCAACGCGATGACCAGTCCGAAGCGAATTCCCTCGACGGTGAGCTGGGCGGCCTGGTCCCACTTGCTCGTGAGGTCTCGCTCGCGCTCGCCCAGAGTGAACAGAACCGTACGCGCCGACCCGGTCACGACGACGTTCTCGATCGGGTTCTTGGTGGGCTCCGCCACCCCCTCAGGAAGGGTGTCGACATTCAGCTCGACGGTGTACGTGCCCGGGCCCGGTACCGCGATCTCCCAGCGTCCGGACTGGTCACTGGTTCCAGTGCCCGAGAAGTCTTCGGCACCGGAGGCAGTGACGTCGACCCCCGGGACCGGGTTGCCTCCGAGGTCGCGGAGGAACCCCTGGATGGTGCCAGTCGGCTCGTCCTCTGCCAGTACGACGCCGGCCAGTGCGACGCCCGCGAACCCTACGGCGCCGATGAGCCCGATCACGACGACGAGAAGGCCCTGAAGCAGCCGTGTGCGCACCCGATCGTCCCCTCGTGGTTGGGGTGTCCCGACCTGGCGATCGGTCCGTCGTGCGCCGGAGCATAGCCAGGTCGGCGGCCCAGCGGGTGGCTTCGCGGGTCACGAAATGCCCCTCATTGCCCAGGCCCACGCTCTGCGGCCTCCGAGTGGCCGCGGTCAGCGGAAGGCGACGAGCAGGGAGACCAGGAGGGGGGCGACCAGAAGCGCTGGGAGGAGGTCCGCCACGGGGACGGCCTTGAGCCGTAGCAGGCGAAGGCCCACTCCCAGCAGCAGGACTCCGCCCGTTGCCGTCAGGGCCTCGACCTGCGCGTCGGTCAGCACGTCTCCCAGCGCGGCGCCGGCGAGCGTGAGCCCGCCCTGGACGATCAGCACGGTGAACGCCGAGAGCAGGACCCCCCAGCCCAGCGAGGCGGCGAAGGCCAGTGCCGCGAAGCCGTCGAGGGTCGCCTTGAGGGCGAGCAGGTCGATGCCCCGCCCCAGGCCGTCCTGGAGCGACCCGAGCACGGTGAGGGGGCCCACACAGAAGATCAGGCTCGTCGTGACGAAGCCTTCGACGAGGCGTCGTCGGTCGGACGCTGCGTCGACGCCGGCGACCGAGGCGCCGCCGAACCGGCGCACGAGCACGTCGCCCAGCGACTCGAGGCGGGACTCGAGGCGCAGCAGCGAGCCGACGACCCCACCCACGACCACGGCTGCCAGCACGACGAGCAGGGGCCAGCCGTCTCCCAGGGCCTCGCTGAGGGCCGGGTCGGTGACTGCCAGCGCGTTGAGACCCGCGACGACGAGGGTCACCAGCCCCAGCCCGTCGGTAACCACCTCACGAGTGCGCGCCGCCATCCGGCCGCCCAGGAGCAGGCCCAGCGACCCGCCCACGAGGACGGTGGCGACGTTGAGAGCCGTTCCGGCGCCGATGACCACCTGGCCGTGCACCTCCGTCTCATGCCGCCAGCCGGGCGAGTGGGATGCCGACCCCGAGTGGCCGGGCGACGTAGGCTGCAGCTGCACGGGGGAGCCTAGGTGGACACCACATCCGCGGCCGTGGGCGGTGGTGAGAGGAGACGACGTGCCCCGTACCCCACCCGTGGTCCGCCCGGCCCGCAGCTCCGACCTCGAAGCGGTGGCGACCCTGTGGGGCGAGCTGCGCGACTCCGGGGCTCGCTGGGGACCCTATGCGCCCCCGAGCACGCTCGCCGGACTGGGCGAGCGGCTGTCGGCCATCGCCGACTCGCCGGACCACGAGCTGGTCGTGGTCGAGTCTGACGGCGAGCCCGTGGGGCTCGCCGTACTCAGCGTCCTGCCGATGAACCCGCTGACCGACGAGCGCACGATGCAGATCTCGTTCATGCATGTGCGAGACGACCGTCGACGTCGCGGCGTGGGTCGGGCACTGGTCGCCGCCGCCGCTCAGCGGGCGCAGGAGTCACGTCTGGACTACGTGACCGTCTCGGTCCTCCCCAACGCCAGGGAGAGCAACCGGTTCTTCGCCCGACTCGGGTTCAGCCCGTTCTCGGTACGCCGGGCAGTGCCCCTGGCCACGCTCCAGCGCAAGCTCGGCGCCGAGCCGCACGCGCGACGGACCCTACTGGTCAGTCGGCGCGCCCGGTCACGCGCTGCTCGGTCGTAGCAGGCAAGTCAGGCGAACGGTGCAGAGGTCGCGGCCGTCGTCATCGACGACGGTGATCTGCCAGGTGCTCAGGGTTCGCCCGATCCGCAGGGGCAGCGCCGTCCCGGTGACCATGCCCTGACACGCCGAGCGTAGATGTGAGGCGCTGATCTCGATCCCCACTGGCACAGCGGTCGGGTAGGCGTGCAGTGCGGCGCCGATCGAGCCGAGGCTCTCGGCCAGGACCAAGGACGCGCCGCCGTGCAGCAGACCCGTGGGCTGGGTGTTCCCCTCGACCGGCATCCGGCCGACCACCCGGTCCATCGTGGCCTCGAGCACCTCGATCCCGAGCCGCTCATGGATCGCGGCGTCCGGCAGCCGGTCCCGGTAGTCGTGCGTGCGGTCGTCATGGTCGGGTCCGGGCATGACCTCAGACTAGAGACCGCGCCCGTGCGACCTCCCTAGGATCGACCGGTGACCTCCCGACCGCGCCTGCTGCTGCTCGACGGACACTCCCTGGCCTACCGGGCGTTCTACGCCCTGCCGGTCGAGAACTTCTCGACGTCGACCGGCCAGCCGACCAATGCGGTCTACGGCTTCACGTCGATGTTGATCAACGCGCTGCGGGACGAGGAGCCGAGCCACCTGGCGGTCGCCTTCGACGTGTCCCGGACGACGTTTCGCACAGCGGAGTTCGCCGACTACAAGGCCAACCGCAGCGCGACGCCTGAGCCGTTCAAGGGGCAGGTCAGCCTGATCCAGGAAGTGCTGCAGGCCCTGCACATCCCCTGGCTGGCCGTCGACGGGTACGAGGCCGACGACATCATCGCGACGCTGACCACGCAGGCCGAGGCCCTGGGATACGAGGTGGCGGTGATCACCGGCGACCGCGACGCCTTCCAGCTGGTCGACCCGGACGTCACCGTCCTCTACCCGCGCAAGGGCGTCTCCGACCTGGCCCGGATGACTCCTGCGGCAGTGGAGGACAAGTACGGGCTCACCCCCGCCCAATACCCCGACTACGCAGCGCTGCGCGGAGACCCGAGCGACAACCTGCCGGGAATCCCCGGGGTCGGTGACAAGACGGCGGCCAAATGGGTGCGGGAGTTCGGTTCGCTGGACGCGTTGGTGGACCGCGCCGACGAGGTGAAGGGGAAGGTGGGTGAGGCGCTGCGTCTGCACCTGGCCCAGGTGGTCACGAACCGGCGACTGACCGAGCTGGTCCGCGACGTCCCGCTCGACGTGACCCCTGACGCCCTCCAGCGTGAAGCCTGGGACCGAGAGGCCGTGCACGAGGTCTTCGACGCCCTGCAGTTCCGGGTGCTGCGCGACCGCCTCTACGCGACCCTGGACAGCGACGAGCCGATCGCCGCACCCGCGGTCGAGCCGGACGTCGAGCGGGTCGAGGCGGCCGCCCTCGGGCACTGGCTCGCCGAGCACGCACCCGCTGGGTCGCGCCACGCCCTGGTCGTCTCAGGGGCATGGGGACGCGGCACCGGACGGGTCGACTCCGTCGCCGTGGCGGCCGCGGACGGGCCGGTGTGCTGGTTCGAGCCGGCCGGGCTGGACACGGACAGTGAGCGGGCCTGGGCCTCATGGCTGTCCGACCCCGCCGTCGAGAAGGCGATGCACGACGCCAACGGGCCACTCCTGGCACTGGCGGCTCACGGCTGGGGGGTCGAGGGGCTGACGGCCGACACCGCGCTGGCGGCCTACCTCGTCCGTCCGGACCAGCGCAGCTACGACCTGGTCGACCTCACGGTGCGCTACCTCGGTCGCGACCTGGGCAGCGACGCGGGAGACGGTCAGCTGATGCTGGGCGGCGACCCCGAGGCTGAGGCGGCCGCGGCCAGCGGCGCGCAGGCGGCAGCCGTCCGCGACCTCGCCGTGGTGCTCGACGGCGCGGTCGAGGCGCACGGGGGTACCCGGCTGCTGCAGGAGGTCGAGCTGCCGCTGACCGCCGTGCTCGTGGCCATGGAGCAGGTGGGGGTCGGCGTCGACCAGGAGTACCTGGACGGGCTGCGGCAGCACTTCGCCGAGGAGGTCAAGCGGGCGGCCGACCTGGCGTACGCCGTGATCGGGCACGAGGTGAACCTCGGGTCACCCAAGCAGCTGCAGGGCGTGCTGTTCGACGAGCTCGGCCTGCCCAAGACCAAGCGGATCAAGACGGGGTACACCACCGACGCCGAGGCGCTCACCGGGCTCTACGCGAGCACCGACCACCCGTTCCTGGAGCATCTCCTGCGCCACCGGGACGTCTCCAAGCTGCTGGTGACCGTCGAGGGGCTCCAGCGGTCGGTGGCCGACGACGGCCGGATCCACACGACGTACAACCAGACCGTCGCCGCGACCGGTCGGCTGTCGTCCACCGACCCCAACATGCAGAACATCCCCATCCGCACCGACGAGGGGCGGCGGATCCGGGCGGCGTTCGTGGTCGGACCCGAGTTCGAGACGCTCATGACCGCCGACTACAGCCAGGTCGAGATGCGGATCATGGCCCACCTGTCCGCTGACGAGGCGCTGATCGAGGCGTTCGCCTCGGGGGAGGACCTCCACACCACCGTCGCGTCGTCGGTCTTCGCGGTCGAGCCGGACGCCGTGGACCCGGCGATGCGGTCGAAGATCAAGGCCATGTCCTACGGGCTGGCCTACGGGCTGTCCGCCTACGGGCTGGCTCAGCAGCTCGGGATCGCCCCCGACGAGGCCCGGGCGCTGATGGATGAGTACTTCGCCCGGTTCGGGGGTGTGCGCGACTACCTCGCCGGGATCGTCGAGGAGGCTCGGATGTCGGGCTACACCGAGACCGTGATGGGCCGTCGCCGGTACCTCCCGGACCTCACGAGCGACAACCGTCAGCGCCGGGAGATGGCCGAGCGGATGGCGCTGAACGCGCCGATCCAGGGCTCGGCGGCCGACATCATCAAGGTGGCCATGCTCGATGTCGACGCGGCCCTGCGTGCGTCGGGTCTGCGGTCGAGACTGCTGCTGCAGGTCCATGACGAGCTGGTGCTCGAGGTGGCGCCAGGGGAGACCGAGGCCCTCGAGGCCCTCGTGCGCCACCACATGCGCGAGGCCTACCCCCTCCGGGCACCGCTCGAGGTCAGCGTCGGGCTCGGCAGGACCTGGGACTCAGCGGCTCACTGAGGCGGCGTCTGGCCCCGCAGCCCCACGGCGTCAGCGCGCCAGAACGGGTCGGGGTAGACCAGCCGTCCACGCATCCAGGATCGGTAGGCCGGCAGCCGGTAGGCCATGAAGGCTTCGTCGGGGGTGCGGCTGGACGGGGCGAGGAGACCGAGGTCCCGACCGCGCTCGAAGCCGAACCGCGGGTAGTAGCCCGGATGACCCTCCAGGAGGACCAGCGGCTCCGCACGCTCCTGGAGCCGGGTCAGTGTCTGGGTGACCAGCTGTGTTCCCACCCCTCGGCGGTGCAGGTCGGAGCGCACCGCGAGGGGGCCGAGGACAAGCACCCCCACGAGGCTCCGGTCGGCGTCGAGGAAGGCGTGCGTGTAGAGCACCTGGCCGACGATCTGCCCGGCGCTCTCGGCGACGAACGAGAGGTCGCACTCCCACGCCCAGGACGCCTGGAGCAGGTCGAACAGACGGCTGATCTGGGGGTCGTCACCGAACGCCGCCGCGGCGAGGTCGCGGACCTCGGCGAACTCGTGGGGCCGCATCGTGCGGACCGAGGTCGAGAGGGACGGTCCGTTCATCCTCGGGCCCCGGGCGCCTGGCCCCGTGCGGACCGAGCCTGGGTACCGCTGAGGCTCGGCGGCCCGAGCAGGTGGGTCACGAAGACGACGGTCCCCGGGATGAGCCGACCGCGCAGAGGGCTCCAGCCGCCCCAGGTGCGGTCATGGCCCTCGGGCCACTGCGGCTCGACCAGGTCCTCGATGACGAACCCGTGCCGGCTGAGCATCCGGACCTGGTCGCCGAGGGTTCGGTGGGTCTCGAGGTAGGTGACGACGCCGTCGTCCTGCTCCAGGTACGCAGCGCGGTCGAAGTACGACCGGACGACGGTGAGTCCGGCCGGCCCCGGGTCGTCCGGGAAGGCCCACCGGATCGGATGGGTGACCGAGAAGACCCACCGTCCACCGGGGCGCAGCACCCGAGCGACCTCACGGTGCACGGACTCCGGGTCGGCCACGAACTGCAGGGCGCCGTAGGCCGAGAAGGCCACGTCGACGGTGTCCGGCCCCAGCGGGAGGGCCGTCGCGTCGGCGCACACCCACCTTCCGCGGTCCCGGCCGGTCAGGTCCAAGCCCCTGGCGTGGCGCAGCTGGCCGAGGGAGAGGTCGACCCCGAGGGCGAGGCCCCCGGAGGCGGTCACCCAACGGCTGCCCTGGCCGGCTCCGCAGCCGACCTCGAGCACCCGGGCCCCGTCGATGGGGCCGAGCAGCATGGCCACCGCCTCGGTCAGGCCCTCCGGGCCCCAGACCAGCGACGACCCGCCCAGGGCGTCCCCGTGCTCGGCCTGGTACTCGTCGGCGTGGGCGTCCCACCAGCTGCGGGCCGCCCGACGGGCCTCGGCCTGCGTCACGTCGCGCCCATCGGCGCGTCGGGACGCCTCGATTGACCCTGTCACGGCGGCCACCGTAGACTCCCCGGAAGCGCAGTGGGCCCGTGCGTCCTCAGACCGAGCAGGCTCGCGCTCGCATTCTGTCGGTTTCCCGTCATCAGGGGGTTTCGGCACGGCGAAAACGGTCCTCCGCGCATCGGCACGAGTTCCTGTCCGCATCCGGAGTCCCTTTACATGACGAGCAGCACCGAGGTCGCCCCCAGCCCCACCACCGAGCCCCCGAGCGGCGCGCCGGTCGGTGAGCCGGCGGGAACACCCGCCGCAACGGTCACCCAGGTGGCCCTCAACGACGTCGGAACGGCCGAGGACTTCCTCGCTGCCATCGACGCGACCATCAAGTACTTCAACGACGGCGACATCGTCGAAGGAACCATCGTCAAGGTCGACCGCGACGAGGTCCTGCTCGACATCGGCTACAAGACCGAGGGCGTGATCCCCTCCCGTGAGCTGTCGATCAAGCACGACGTCGACCCCGCCCAGGTGGTCTCCGTCGGCGACCAGATCGAGGCCCTGGTCCTGCAGAAGGAGGACAAGGAGGGGCGCCTGATCCTGTCCAAGAAGCGCGCCCAGTACGAGCGCGCGTGGGGCACGATCGAGCAGGTCAAGGAGGAGGACGGCGTCGTCAAGGGCACCGTCATCGAGGTCGTCAAGGGCGGTCTCATCCTGGACATCGGCCTGCGCGGCTTCCTGCCGGCCTCCCTGGTCGAGATGCGCCGTGTGCGCGACCTCCAGCCCTACGTGGGCAAGGAGATCGAGGCCAAGATCATCGAGCTCGACAAGAACCGCAACAACGTGGTGCTCAGCCGCCGCGCCTGGCTGGAGCAGACCCAGTCCGAGGTCCGCCAGAACTTCCTCACCACGCTGCAGAAGGGCCAGGTCCGCAGCGGTGTGGTCAGCAGCATCGTGAACTTCGGTGCGTTCGTCGACCTCGGCGGGGTCGACGGGCTCGTCCACGTCTCGGAGCTGTCCTGGAAGCACATCGACCACCCCAGCGAGGTCGTCGAGGTGGGCCAGGAGGTCACCGTCGAGGTGCTCGACGTCGACATGGACCGCGAGCGCGTGTCCCTGTCGCTGAAGGCCACCCAGGAAGACCCGTGGCAGCACTTCGCCCGCACCCACCAGATCGGGCAGGTCGTGCCCGGCAAGGTCACCAAGCTCGTCCCGTTCGGCGCCTTCGTCCGGGTCGACGAGGGCATCGAGGGCCTGGTGCACATCTCCGAGCTGGCCGAGCGCCACGTGGAGATCCCCGAGCAGGTCGTCCAGGTCGGCACCGAGATCTTCGTCAAGGTCATCGACATCGACCTCGACCGCCGTCGCATCTCGCTGTCGCTGAAGCAGGCCAACGAGGGGGCCGGCGAGACCGTCGAGTTCGACCCCACGCTCTACGGCATGGCTGCGGTCTACGACGAGCAGGGCAACTACGTCTACCCCGAGGGCTTCGACCCGGAGACCAACGACTGGCTGCCCGGCTACGAGAAGCAGCGCGAGGAGTGGGAGAAGCAGTACGCCGACGCCCAGGCCCGTTTCGAGCAGCACAAGAAGCAGGTCGAGGAGGCGCGCAAGGCCGACCAGGCGGCGGCTCTGGAGGCGGGGGACACCCCGTCCACCTACAGCACCGAGGCTCCGGCCGAGGTCGAGGGTGCACTGGCCTCTGACGAGGCGCTCGCGGCGCTTCGCGAGAAGCTCACAGGCGCCGGAGAGTGACCCCCGTCGACGGCATCACGCCGCCGACCGTCGACGAGGCCGACGCCGCCGACGACGCTCGGCTGGCGGCTGCGTTGGCCGACGCCGCTGGGGTGGCTCTCGAGCAGCTGCGGGCGGAGTTCGCCGCCCAGGGTGACTTCGACCCCAAGGCGCTCAAGGACGCCGGAGACCAGACCGCGCACGACCTGCTCATGGCGGCGTTGGCCCACTACCGGCCCTTCGACGCCGTGCTGTCCGAGGAGGGCGCTGACGACCTCGCCCGCCTCGAGGCGGACCGGGTCTGGATCGTCGACCCGCTCGACGGCACGCGCGAGTTCTCCGAGCCGCCGCGCGACGACTGGGCGATCCATGTCGCCCTCTGGGTGCGTGGGGCTGGCGCGTTGGGCCGTCCGGGCGAACTCACGGCGGGTGCTGTGGCGTTGCCGGGGCGAGGAGTCACGTTGTCGACCTACTCTGTTGCTCAGCCCACCACGCCGATTCCGGCCCGGCCACGCGTCCTCGTGAGTCGCACCCGGCCACCGGTCGAGGCGCAGCGGGTGGCCGAGGCCCTGGGGGCTGAGCTCGTCCCCATGGGGTCGGCCGGGGCGAAGGCCATGGCGGTGCTGCTCGGAGACGGCGACGTCTACGTGCACTCAGGGGGGCAGTACGAATGGGACAGTGCGGCTCCGGTCGCGGTGGCCCGGGCGGCTGGGCTGTTCTGCAGCCGGATCGACGGGTCGGCGCTGGAGTACAACCAGCGCGACGTGTCGCTGCCCGATCTGATCGTCTGCAGGCCCGAGCTGGCTGACGCAGTGCTCGCTGCAGCGGCGGACCGCTGAGCGTGCTGTCACTGGCAGCGTCAGTGGCAAAGGGACCAGGAAGACCAATGCTCGACCGGGAGAGGCAAGCGTGACCACGATCGACTACCAGCTGACTCAGCTCGACCAGCTCGAGGCCGAGTCCATCCACATCATGCGCGAGGTGGCCGCGGAGTTCGAGCGGCCGGTGCTGCTGTTCTCCGGCGGCAAGGACTCCATCGTCATGCTCCGGTTGGCCGAGAAGGCCTTCTGGCCGGCGAAGATCCCGTTCCCCCTCATGCACGTCGACACCGGGCACAACTTCGACGAGGTCATCGACTACCGCGACCGCCGGGTGGCCGAGCTGAACGCACGGCTGATCGTCGCCAGCGTCGAGGACGCCATCGCGCAGGGGCTTGTCCAGGACCCGACCGGACCGAGGGCCTCGCGCAACCAGATCCAGACCGTCCCGCTGCTCAAGGCCATCGTCGACAACAAGTTCGACGCGGTGTTCGGAGGAGCACGGCGCGACGAGGAGAAGGCGCGCGCCAAGGAGCGGGTGTTCAGCTTCCGCGACGAGTTCGGTCAGTGGGACCCCAAGGCCCAGCGCCCCGAGCTGTGGAGTCTGTACAACGGCCGTCACCGGCCAGGCGAGCACATCCGGATCTTCCCCCTTTCGAACTGGACCGAGCTCGACATCTGGCAGTACGTCCAGCGCGAGCAGCTGGAGCTGCCGTCGATCTACTACGCGCACCGGCGCCAGGTCTTCCTGCGCGACGGGATGCTGATGGCCGTCACGCATGTGACCCCGCCGCAGGAGGGCGAGGAGGTCTTCGACGAGCTCGTGCGTTACCGCACCGTTGGGGACATGACCTGCACCGCAGCGGTCGCCTCCGACGCGGACAGTCTGGAGAAGATCATCGAAGACGTCGCCGCGAGTCGGATCACCGAACGAGGCGCCACCCGGGCCGACGACCGTGCGTCGGAGGCCGCCATGGAGGACCGCAAGCGCGAGGGATACTTCTGATGGAACTGCTGAGACTGGCCACCGCCGGTTCGGTCGACGACGGCAAGAGCACCCTGATCGGTCGGCTGCTGTTCGACAGCAAGTCGATCTTCGAGGACCAGCTCGAGGCGGTCGAGCGCACCTCGCGCGACCAGGGCGCCGACTACACGAACCTGGCGCTGCTGACCGACGGCCTGCGCGCCGAGCGCGAGCAGGGCATCACCATCGACGTGGCCTACCGCTACTTCGCGACCCCGAAGCGCAAGTTCATCATCGCGGACACCCCTGGGCACATCCAGTACACCCGCAACATGGTGACGGGCGCCTCGACGGCGAACCTCGCGCTGATCCTGGTCGACGTGCGCAACGGCGTGGTCGAGCAGAGCCGCAGGCACGCGTTCCTGTCCACCATGCTCCGCGTGCCCCACATCGTGCTGTTGGTCAACAAGATGGACCTCGTCGACTATGACGAGCAGCGGTTCAACGAGATCGCCGACGACTTCCGGCAGTTCGCCGCGAAGCTGGACATCCCCGACCTGACGATCATCCCGGTGTCGGCCCTCAAGGGTGACAACGTGGTCAACCGGTCGGACAGCATGCCCTGGTACGAGGGCACGTCGCTGCTGCACCACCTGGAGAACGTGCACATCGGCTCGGACCAGAACCTGATCGACGTCCGGTTCCCGGTCCAGTACGTCGTGCGGCCACAGTCCGACGCGTTCCACGACTACCGCGGGTATGCGGGCACCGTCGCAGGTGGAACGATCAAGATCGGCGACGAGGTCATGGTCCAGCCCAGTGGGCTCACCACGCGGGTCACGGGGATCGACCTCTACGGGAAGGACCTCCAGGAGGCTCACCCGCCGATGGCAGTGACGCTGCGCCTGGCCGACGACCTCGACATCAGCCGCGGAGACATGATCGCCCGTCCACACAACCATCCTGAGTCGACGCAGGACATCGACGCGACGATCGTGTGGATGCAGCAGGGCACCCGAATCCAGCCGGGCAACCGCTACATCATCAAGCACACGACCCGGACCGCCAAGGGCGTGGTGAAGGACCTCCAGTACCGGCTCGACGTCAACGACCTGCACCGAGACGAGAAGGCCCAGTCACTGGGGCTCAACGAGATCGGTCGGGTCACCCTGCGCGTCACTCAGCCGATGTTCGTCGACGAGTACCGGCGCAACCGCACCACTGGGTCGTTCATCCTGATCGACGAGCACACCGGCGCAACTGCCGCAGCAGGAATGGTGGTCGGCTCGCACAGCCAGTGACCGCAGCCGTGCCAGTGTGGACGCGGACGGTGGGCGAGTCAGCGCCGAACGGCGAACGGCGGCACCTCAGGGGCGAGGGCACCGTCGTCGCCCGGCAGGTAACCGAGCCGCAGCAGGGTGCCCATCACCTGGTCGACCGCGTCGCCGACCGACAGATGTGTGGTGTCGACGGCTAGCTCGGCGTCGAGCGGCTCCTCATAGGGGTCGGAGATGCCCGTGAACTCGGGGATCTCGCCGCGCCTGGCCTTCGCGTACAGGCCCTTGCGGTCGCGTCGCTCGCACTCCTCCAGGGGCGTCGAGACGTGGACGAGCACGAAGCCGCCGTGGGCCTCGACCATGGCTCTGACGTCCTTGCGTGTGACGTCGTACGGCGCGATCGGGCAGGCGACGGCGATGCCCCCCGCCTTGGTGATCTCGCTGGCGACGAAGCCGATCCGACGGACGTTGGTGTCCCGGTCGTCACGGCTGAACCCGAGGCCCTTGGAGAGGTGGTGGCGCACGACGTCGCCGTCCAGAAGAGACACGGCGCGCGCGTCCCCCTCGAGGAGGCGGGCCGCGAGGTGTCGGGCGACCGTCGACTTGCCCGACCCGGACAGACCGCTGAGCAGCACGGTGAAACCGGCCCGTACGCGGGGCCGGTGCAGGCGACGGAGCTCGTCGGCAACCGGGGGCTCGGCGAACCAGTCGGGGAAAGGCTCCTCGGTAAGGACGAGCCGGTCGACCACCCGCCGGTCCAGACGGGTCTCACCGGCATGGGCGTGCACCTCTCCGACCTGCACCCCCAGGGAGCGGGCGGTCGCTTCCACCTCCTCACGCCGGCGCCCCAGGTCAGCCAGGCGACCGGGCGGCACCAGAAGGGTCGCCGCGCCGTACTCGGCGACGATCGACGCGCGGGCCAGGACGTCGTCCGTGCTCCAGCCCAGACCGGGGTCGGCGACCACCACCGCGCGGTCGCCGGGGTCACGGGTGGACTCCCGACGGGCCAGCCGGGCCGGCAGGTGGGCCGACGGGTCGGTGTCCCGCCCGCTCGGCAGCGGCACCACCTCGAGGAGCTGGCGCCCCAGCTCGCGCGCGTGTTCTCGCGCCGCCTCCCGTACGGTCAGGGTCAGCGGTGGGTCGCCCCACAGCGCCACTGCGGGCCCTCCGGCCCATCCTGCCGCGACCTCGTCGGGGGCGGCGCGCAGGTCCGGGTAGTCGGCGTGGGCGAAGGCGGTGTGCGCCACGGGCACGCCGCTGACGAGGTCGACGCCGTCCGGTGACGCCGCCAGCGACTCGACGACGAGGTCGGCCAGGCGAACCCCTTCGGGGTCGAGCAGCGCGATCGTGTCGCCCACGACCACCGAGGCCGCGGGGACGGTCAGGGTGGGGACGACGGGGCGCCGGGGCGAGACCGACCGCTCGGGCCCCGCGACGCCGTAGCCGCGGGGGTAGGCGCCGAGGAGCATGAGCTCCAGCCAGGCCAGCTCGTCTGCGTGCAGCGTGCGGTTCACCGACATCCTTCCGTGGGGCGGCGCCCGGTCGTCCCCGCACCCGGACGGCAGCGTATTCTGCACCTCGCGGGCCGGGGGAGTGGGGACCACCCGTCACACCACTCACCGTGACTGGACGGACACACCGGGCGATCCGGGCGCCGCGAACCGGGTGAACCCTGGCCCTAGTTGGACAATCCGCTGACGGTGCGCGCGGCGGAGGGACACACTCGGCGGAGACGAAAGGGGGGTCATGACACTCGGGGCGGAGCACCAGGTGAGTACGGACGCGTTGCGGGCCGACTCGGTCACGGACCGGGCCTCCGACGACCTTGCCCTCGTGCGCCGTGCGTCCACGGCCGACGACCTGGCGGTCGTCACACGCCCGGGCGGCCCCTCGACCCCTGACCAGCGTGACTACGCCCGCCCCCAACCGCTCGTCGAGGTGCGACAGGCGTGGCTGCGCCGGTACACCGTCGCCGTAGTGGCCGGTGACGTCATGGCCGCCCTGCGTGTCGGTGCTGATCGTCATGTCAGGTCGGGGATCACCCACCCCAAGACGTCGCTCCTGGTCGCCTTCCCGCTGCTGTGGGTCCTCGCCCTCGCTCTGGGCCGCACCTACGAGCACCGCTTCGTGGGCAACGGCAGCGACGAGTACAAGCGGCTGTTCCACGCCGGGGTCATCTTCCTGGCCTTCAGCAGCACCATCGCCTACGTCGTCTCGAACTCCTTCCCGCCCGCGCAGAGCCTCGACCTGGATCCGTTCGAAGGCATGTACCCACAGACCCTGATCGCGCTCGGCATCCCGCTCGCGATGGTCCTCTCGCTCGTGGCCCACTGGGCCGGCCGCCAGGGGCTGCACCGCGTGCGCCGGCAAGGACAGTGCATGCAGCGGGTCGTCGTGGTCGGCCTCGAGCGCTCGGTGGCCGAGCTGATCCGAACGGTCCGCCGCGAGCCGCACGCGGGGCTGGAGATGGTGGGCGTCTGCATCGACACCCCGCGTGGTGACAGCGTTGAGGGTGTTCCGGTGCTGGGCAACAGCGACAACATCGTCGAGGTGCTCATGCGCACCGGTGCCGACACGGTGGCGGTGACGGCGTGGTCAGACGTGTCACAGACTGACCTACGGCGCCTGTCCTGGGATCTCGAGGGCACCGGCGTGAGCCTGCTCGTGGCTCCCCGGCTGACCGACGTCTCCGGTCCGCGGATCCACATCCGCCCCGTTGCGGGACTGCCGCTGCTGAACGTGGAGGAGCCGGAGTTCTCCGGCGTCCGACGGATCGTCAAGGGCACGCTCGACCGCGTGCTCGGCCTGGTCGCCGTCCTGATCCTCTCGCCGGTGTTCGTCGCCACAGCCCTCGCTGTGAAGCTGACCTCGCGCGGTCCGGTGTTCTTCCGGCAGGTCCGGATCGGTCGCCACGGCGAACCGTTCGTGATCCACAAGTTCCGCAGCATGTACGTCGATGCAGAAGAACGTCTGGCTGAGCTCGGCGACCAGAACGAGTCCGACGGACTGCTGTTCAAGATGAAGGACGACCCACGCGTCACACCGGTCGGAGCCTTCATCCGGCGGTTCTCGATCGACGAGTTCCCGCAGTTCCTCGACGTGATCCGTGGCCGGATGTCCTTGGTCGGCCCTCGCCCCCCGCTGCCCAGCGAGGTGGCGCGCTACCCGCTGGACGTGCGACGCCGCCTGATCGTGAAGCCCGGGATCACCGGCCTTTGGCAGGTCAGCGGCCGCTCGAACCTGTCCTGGGACGACTCGGTGCGCCTCGACCTGCTGTACGTCGAGAACTGGTCCCTGGCGCTGGACATCACGATCATGATGAAGACCGTCCTGGCGGTCATCCGCCGCGACGGCGCGTACTGAGCCTGCATCCCGTCCCCGCCGCGGGTCAGCCGAGCACCACGTCCAAGACGACGAGCAGCGCCGCCACCGACCCGAAGACCAGGGCAGCGGCGGCCAGGCCCACGACGAGCGCGTCGCGCAAGGGCGACCGCCGGCGATGGGATCGGCCCGTGCGACCGGGCACGCCGAAGCGACCCGGCTCCGGGGTCGGCAGCACCGTGACGGGGGCGCCGGGCACCGCGGCGAAAGGTGCCGGGAGCGGGGCCGCCAGGGGCACGGTCAGCACGACGCGAACGGCCACGTCCGGCAGGTCGTCGTAGCTGCCGACCGGGTGGGCCAGCCCCGAGCTCGGCGCCCGCGGCGTCCGGGTCGGCCGAAGTGGTCACCGGAGCACGGTAGTCGGCCCGGTCGGTCGGCCGCAGCCGGTTCCCGGCGCGCCCGGACCGGTCGGGCATGCTGGTCCCATGCTGCAGGTCGGGTTGACCGGGGGGATCGGCTCCGGGAAGTCGACGGTCGCCGCTCTGCTCGCCGAACACGGGGCGCTGGTCGTCGACGCGGACGAGCTGGCCCGCGAGGTGCTGGCTCCCGGGCGAGCCCGCGGTCAGCCGGGTGGTCGAGGCGTTCGGCGACGCCGTCCTCGCGCCGGACGGGTCGTTGGACCGGGCGGCCCTCGCGTCGCTCATCTTCGGCGACCCGGACCAGCGAGCACGCCTGGAGTCGATCGTGCACCCCGAGGTGGCGGCCCGGGCCGCGGAGACGATGGCCGGTGTCCCGCGGGGCACGGTCGTCGTCTACGACGTGCCGCTGCTCGTGGAGAAGGACATGGCGGGGCTGTTCGACGTCGTCGTGGTCGTGCTGGCCGACGAAGCGACCCGGCTGCGCCGGCTGGCCGCTCGGGGGCTCTCCTCCGACGACGCGACCGGTCGGATCAGGGCCCAGGCCGACGACGAGCAGCGTCGGGCGGTGGCCCACTTCCTGATCGACAACTCCGGCGGCCTGGACCAGCTGCGCACGAAGGTCGACGCGCTGTGGTCGTCGCTTCGGGACCGGATGGGGTCGTCGCCATGAGGGTGTCGGTGGTGGCGCCTACGGTGGTGCCATGAGACCGGTCACCGACCTGCAGCGCCGCGTGGCACCGTTCCGGGTCGTCGCCGACTACTCCCCGTCCGGGGACCAGCCCCAGGCGATCGAGCAGCTGGAGCGACGGATCAGGGCGGGGGAGCCCGACGTCGTTCTGCTCGGGGCCACGGGCACCGGGAAGTCCGCGACGACGGCCTGGCTGATCGAGCGGCTGCAGCGGCCGACCCTGGTCATGGCCCCGAACAAGACGCTGGCCGCGCAGCTGGCCAACGAGTTCCGCGAGCTCATGCCCGACAACGCGGTCGAGTACTTCGTCTCGTACTACGACTACTACCAGCCCGAGGCGTACATCCCGCAGTCCGACACCTACATCGAGAAGGACTCCTCGATCAACGAGGAGGTCGAGCGGCTGCGCCACTCGGCGACGAACAGCCTGCTCACCCGCCGCGACGTCGTGGTGGTCGCCACCGTCTCGGCGATCTACGGCCTGGGCACGCCGCAGGAGTACGTCGACCGCATGGTGCGGCTGCGGGTGGGCGACGAGATCGACCGCAACGTGCTGCTGCGCAAGCTGGTCGACGTCCAGTACACCCGCAACGACCTGGCGTTCACCCGGGGCACCTTCCGGGTCCGCGGGGACACGATCGAGGTGATCCCCGTGTACGAGCAGCTGGCCGTGCGGATCGAGATGTTCGGTGACGAGGTCGAGCGCCTCTCCACGCTGCACCCCCTGACCGGTGAGGTCCTGTCCGACGACACCGAGCTGTACGTCTTCCCGGCCTCGCACTACGTGGCCGGGCCGGAGCGCATGGAGCGGGCGATCACCGAGATCGAGACCGAGCTGGGCGAGCGACTGGCCGAGCTGGAGCAGCAGGGCAAGCTGCTCGAGGCCCAGCGGCTGCGCATGCGCACCACCTACGACCTGGAGATGATGCGCCAGGTCGGCACCTGCTCAGGGATCGAGAACTACTCCCGGCCGATCGACGGTCGCGGCCCCGGCACGCCGCCGAACTGCCTGCTCGACTACTTCCCCGAGGACTTCCTGCTGGTGATCGACGAGTCACACGTCACCGTCCCGCAGATCGGGGGCATGTACGAGGGGGACATGTCCCGCAAGCGAACCCTGGTCGACCACGGCTTCCGGCTGCCCAGCGCGATGGACAACCGTCCGCTGCGGTGGGACGAGTTCACCGAGCGCCGTGGCCAGACGGTGTACCTGTCCGCCACACCGGGCCCGTACGAGCTGTCCCGGGCCGACGGCGTCGTCGAGCAGATCATCCGACCCACCGGCCTGATCGACCCCGAGATCGTGGTGAAGCCGACGAAGGGGCAGATCGACGACCTCGTGCACGAGATCCGGCAACGCGCCGACCAGCACGAGCGGGTCCTCGTGACGACCCTGACCAAGAAGATGTCCGAGGACCTCACCGACTACCTGCTCGAGCTGGGGATCCGGGTGCGCTACCTGCACTCCGAGGTGGACACCCTGCGACGGGTCGAGCTGCTGCGCGAGCTGCGCATGGGCGAGTTCGACGTCCTGGTGGGGATCAACCTGCTGCGCGAGGGGCTCGACCTCCCGGAGGTCTCGTTGGTCAGCATCCTGGACGCCGACAAGGAGGGCTTCCTCCGCTCGGCCACGTCACTCATCCAGACGATCGGTCGCGCGGCGCGCAACGTGTCGGGGCAGGTCCACATGTACGCCGACAGCATCACTCCGTCGATGGAGCACGCGATCGAGGAGACGAACCGGCGTCGGGTCAAGCAGGTGGCCTACAACACCGAGCACGGCCTCGACCCCGAGCCCCTGCGCAAACGGATCTCCGACATCACCGAGCTGCTGGCCCGCGAGGACGCCGACACCGAGGCGCTCATCGGCGGTACCGGGCGCTCCCAGTCGCGGGGCCGGTCCCCGGTGCCCGGCGTCGTGGTCTCCCGCGAGCGGAGCGACCGCCTGGCCGAGATCCCGGCGGCCGACCTGGCCGACCTGGTCCAGCAGCTCACCGACCAGATGCATGCCGCCGCGGCTGAGCTGCAGTTCGAGCTGGCCGCCCGGCTCCGGGACGAGATCGGCGGCCTCAAGAAGGAGCTGCGCGCCATGCGGGCCGCCGGAGTCGGCTGACCGGTCGAGCGGTCCGGGGGGTGCATGCCCCAGAATGGGGCACCCCGTCGGCGACCAGAAGGGCACCAGAAAGGCAGTGTGAATGGACGCCACGCCGACCCTGTGGCTGGTGTCGCTGGTCGCCCTGGTGGTGGTGATCGGGTTCGACCTGGCCGTGGCGGTCCGTCGTCCGCACGCGGTCTCCATGCGCGAGGCGGCCACCTGGACCGCCTTCTACGTGTCCTTGGCGCTGGCCTTCGGGGTCTGGCTCTGGGCCCAGTTCGGCGCTGACATCGCCGGCCAGTTCTACGCCGGCTACCTGACCGAGTACAGCCTCAGCGTCGACAACCTGTTCGTGTTCGTGATCATCATGTCGCGGTTTCGGGTCCCGCGTGAGAACCAGCAGTTCGTGCTGCTGATCGGCATCATCCTCGCGCTGGTCATGCGGGCGGCCTTCATCGTGATCGGCGCCTCCGCCATCGAGCGGTTCAGCTGGGTCTTCTACCTGTTCGGCGCCTTCCTGGTCTACACGTCGGTCAAGCTGGCCACTCACACCGAGGAGGAGTCGGAGGAGTTCCGCGAGAACCGGGTGATCGGCTGGGTACGCAAGGCGCTGCCCACGACCGACCAGTACGACCGGAACCGGTTCCGGACGACGGTCGACGGTCGACGGCTGTTCACCCCGCTGCTGCTGGTCATGGTGGCCATCGGCACCACCGACCTGCTCTTCGCCCTCGACTCGATCCCGGCCATCTTCGGGCTCACCCAGGAGCCGTACCTCGTCTTCACCGCCAACGCCTTCGCCCTGATGGGACTTCGGCAGCTCTACTTCCTGCTCGGCGGGCTGCTCGACCGCCTGGTCTTCCTCAGCTACGGGCTCGCGGTGATCCTGGGGTTCATCGGGGTGAAGCTGATCTTCGAGGCGCTGCACACCAACACCCTGCCCTTCGTCAACGGTGGAGAGCCGCTGGAGGGCGTGCCGGAGATCAGCACCCCGGTGAGCCTCGCGGTCATCGTCAGCGTCCTGGCCGTCACCACGGTGGTCAGCCTGGCCCACACCCGCCGGACCGGCCGCGCAGGCTGACGAACGCCGGAAGCGGGGTTCACTGGTTCCGACTAGGCTGGGGCGCTCGGGCATCGGGAGGGTCAGTGAACGTCGAGCTGTGGGTGTGGCTCGCGACGATCGGGTTCATCGTCGCGCTGCTCGCCGTGGACTTCCTGGTGGGCCGCAACCCCCACGACGTGAGCATCCGCGAGGCGGCCTGGTGGTCGGTGCTCTACGTGGGCATCGCGCTCGCCTTCGGCGTCGGCGTCTGGGTGGTGAGCGGGCCGGTGTTCGGGCAGGAGTACTTCGCAGCCTGGCTGGTCGAGAAGAGCCTCAGTGTCGACAACCTGTTCGTCTTCGTCATCATCTTCGCCCGGTTCGCCGTCCCCTCGGCCTACCAGCAGATGGCGCTGCTGTTCGGGGTCGCCCTGGCCCTGGTGCTGCGTGCGGTCTTCATCGTCGTGGGTGCGGCAGCGCTCGAGCTGTTCTCGTTCACCTTCGTCATCTTCGGAGTCTTCCTGATCTGGACCGCGGTCCAGCTGTTCCGGCACCGCAACGAGGACGCCGACCTCGAGGACAACGCGGTGCTCGCCTTCGCCCGTCGACGGCTGCCGTTCACCGACGACTACGTCGGGCGCAAGGTCGTGGTGCGCGACGCCGGCCGGCGGCTGTTCACCCCGATGTTCCTGGTGCTGCTGGCGATCGGGACGACCGACCTGCTGTTCGCCCTCGACTCGATCCCGGCGACCTTCGGCGTGACGTCGGAGCCGTATCTGGTCTTCGCGGCCAACGCCTTCGCCCTGCTCGGCCTGCGAGCGCTCTTCTTCGTGCTGCGCAACCTGCTCGACCGGCTCATCTACCTGTCCGTGGGCCTGTCGCTCATCTTGGCCTTCGTGGGGGTCAAGCTGATCCTCACCTTCGTGCACGAGGTCGTGCCCGAGGTCCCGAAGGTGCCGACCACGTTCTCGCTCGCCGTGATCATCGGCATCCTGGCCGTGACGACCGTGGCCAGCCTGGTGAAGGCACGCAAGGACCCCACCGCCCACGCCCACTCCGGCGCCCTGCGCGGCCACGCCCACGACCAGCCCGACCGCGACGGGTAGACACGCGGGCCACCGGGTGGTCGGGTGGGCTACCGCGCCGTTGCCCCGCGCTCGGTGAGCAGCTGCCCGATCGCGCCGAACAGCTCGTCGATGTCGGCCGCAGTCACCTGCGGCAGGCTCTCGTCCAGGGTCGGGAGGTCGACTGGGACTGCGTCGGTGTCCACCGGCGGCGTGTAGTGCCCGCGGACGGCGGCGTGCGCCCGGTCCTGCTCGTTTCGCACGTCCTCGTCGTCGAGCGCCCCCGCTGCCTCCGTCCTGGCGACGACGTCGGCAGCGGTGACGACCCGGCCCAGCCCGGCGAGCGCCGTGGCGTACCGGAACCGCGACACCAGGCAGTCGTTGGGTCGTCCCAGACGCTCCTCGAGCTCAGCGTGTGCGCACCACCAGGCGGCGGCCGTCTCGAGCGCTCCGTCGGCCTCGGTGACGGCGACCGGTACCTGGAGGGCGTTGAGCGCCGCTGCGGTGTCACCAAGCTGCAGGGACGCTCGGACGCTGGCCACAGCCGCTCGCCGTGCGCCCTCGTGGTCGCCGACCTCCAGGCGGAGGGCTGCTGCGTTGCCGAGGGTGAAGGCCACCATCCGCCGGCTGCCGAGGCGCTCGGCGATGTCGGCGGCCCTTCCGAGCAGCTCGGCTGCCTCGGCCGTGCGGTCCGAGGCGTAGCGGGTCCCCGCCAAGTCGCCAGTGACCGTCGCCAGGCGCATGGCGTCCCCGAGCTCGGTCGCCAGGACGCTCGCCTGTTCCAGTCTGGCCGCTGACCCGGCGAAGTCCCCCCGACGCGCGTCGATCACCCCGAGGTTGGCCAGCGCGTCCAGCCGGGTCGGTCCGTCGGTGCCGGACGACTCGAGCTGCCGATGTGCGCGTTCGGCGGCCTCGGCGAAGCGACCGAGCTCGCACAGCGCCATCGTCAGCGGCCAGCTGACGCCGGACCCGTCGGCGCCCAGCCGTTCCGCCTGCTGCAGATGCTCGACCGCGTCGGCAGGACGCCCGGTCTCCAGGGCGATCCGGCCTCGAAGCTGCTCGACTGCGGGACCATCGAGTCCGACGAGCCGCTCACCCGCCTGGCCGAGGTCGCCGAGCTGCTGCTCGAGCTCAGCGAGCGCAACCGCGTCCGCGGACGAGTCAGCTGGTGGTGCCGCACCCAGAGCGAGACCCGCCCAGTGACGCGCCTCGTGCAGGGCCCAGGCTGCCAGCGCCTCACGCCGGGCGGCGCGGTACCAGGTCAGCTCCAGCTCCGGGAGGTCGCCGTGCTGGAGATGGCCGGCGACCTCTCGGGCGGAGGCACCGGTTGCGATCAGGTGCCGACAGACCTGCTCGTGCAGGGGTGCCCGGACGCTGTGCGATGCGCGTGCCACCAGCGCCTCGGCGACTGTCGCGTGCCGAAGCTGCACCTCGGCCGCGTCACCGGTGTCCGAGGATCGCACGATCCCGGCGGCTGCGAGCCAACCGAGGTCCCGACGCGTCTGCGCCTCGGTGCTGCCGAAGGTGCTGGCGAGCTGGCGTGCGGAGACCGGCCGGCCGAAGATCGCCGCCTGCAGCGCGGTGGCCTGGGCCTGGTCGCCGAGCGTGTCGATCTGGGCGGTCAGGAAGGGCAGCAGCTGGTCGGGCAGGGGCACCTCGGGCAGCGGCACGCCGGGCTGGTACTGGCGACGGACGAGCTCGGTGACCGTCTGCGCGAACATCGGGCTGCCCGCAGCCCGCTCGACCAGCGTCGACACGTAGTCCTCGGGCAGGCCGCCACCCCCTAGCCGGCTCCAGGTGTCGCGGACGATCGTGGCCAGGCGCTCGGGCGGCAGGTCGGCGAGCTCGACGACGGGTTCGCAGCCCGGAAGCGGTCCGGGACGGCGGGTCGAGACAATGGACAGTCGGCCGTGGGGCAGCTGAGGCACCAGCTCGGCGAGAAGGCTGCGCGAGGCCTCGTCGGCCCAGTGCAGGTCCTCGACCACGAGCAGGGTCGGCGTCGGGGTCGCGCACAGCAGGTCGACGACCAGTCGGCGTCCCAGGTCGGCGCGCTGGTCGTCGGAGAGACCCACGGTGGCCGTGGTCTCCTCGAGGTCGAGTCCGAGCAGCGGCCCCAGCAGCGGAGACAGCCGCTCGTCGCCGGGGCGGACAGCCCCGATCGCCGAAGGCAGGTCGCCCGCGGCCCGGATCGGAGGAAGACCGGGTCGGTCGCGGACGAAGGCGGCGAACGGACCCAGCGGGCTGCTGACACCGAAGGCCTCGAACCCGCCGACCCGGACCGAGATCCCACGGATCCGGGCGCGCCGGGCCAGCTCGCCGGCCAGTCTCGACTTGCCCGAGCCCGCCTCGCCGGCGAGGTGCAGGGCCGAGCCGTGGTGTGCGGCGCGGTCGAGCAGCCGCTCGCCGGCTGCGAGCTCGGTCTCTCGGCCGACCAGGGGGCCCTCACCCTCGTCGTCGAGGTCGCGACTGGAACGGGTGAGTGTGCGAAACCGCGCTACCTGGATCGGCTCGGCCCGGTTCTTGACGGCCAAGGAGCGACGTTCGTCGGCGACGAGTCGATCCCCACCCGCCTCTGTGGTGGGGCCGTCGAGCAGCGTCGTTCCCGGCTCGGCCGCCGACATCAGCCGCGCCGCCACGTTGGTGGTGTCCCCGATGGCGCTGGGGAACCCCCTGTGCCGTCCGCCGAAGACCGCGGAGAACGCGAGACCGGTCGAGATCCCGGCCGCGAAAGGGGTGTGGGTCGTGGCGCGGAGCCGGTCGACTGCGTGCACCGCGCGCAGCGGGTCGTCGGGGTGGGCGACCGGCGCACCGAAGACGGCGAACAGGACGATGCCCTTGTCCCCGCCCGAGCACTGGACCACGTCGCCCCCCGCGTCGGCGAGGACGTCGGCTGCTGTGGCCACGAAGTCGGACAGCCCGCGCAGTGCCACGCGGTCGCGGTCGTCCGTCGGGGGCAGCGACAGGAAGACGCACGACACCCGACGGTGCTCGTCGGGGGGCTCGGCCGCCGCGGCGATCCGGGAGGCGGTCAGGGGGTGGAACAGCCGCGGGGCCCAGTCGGGCGTCCCGCGGTGGAGGGCGGCCGTCCGCGTCGCGGGCAGGCACCTCGGCGGTACTACCGTCGAGCGCATCGAACGGGACGACGTGGACGCTGTTGTGAGGGGCGCGACCCGACGCATCGGCCGCTCGATCGAGACCGGGGCCGAGCTGCACGAGCACGTCACGTCGCTCGCCCGGGCAGAGCAGGGTGGTGACTCGTCCGTGCGAGAGACCGATCCGCACCGTTGCCTCCACCGGACCCGCCAGCGTCTGGGCTCCGGCGACGCCTCGAACAGGCTCGACGATCTCCGCGGCGGCGTGATGCGCGTCGTCCCAGCCGTGCTCGCCGGCGAACTCCACGGTGATCGCGTCGCCGCCGAAGGCGAGAGCGTCGCCTCCGTGCGCAGCGACGACGTCGAGAGCGCCGCCGATGGCGGACCGGACGATGCCACCGACCTGCTCGGTGCCGGCCGTGCCGAAGTGGGACAACCGCTCGGACAGGGCCGTGAAGCCGGCGATGTCGGCGAACATGGTGACCGCGTCCCTGGTGAGGGGATTGCCGGCCGCGACCGTCGGGTCACTTGCTGTGACCGGTAGGTAACGCTGGAACCGGGAGCTTTGCGCGCTGTCCCTGTCCATCGGGCCATTGTGCTGTTAGCGTCCCGTGGCAGCCAGGCTCTCAAGGGGGACGCCATGAAGTCGAAGGTGCTGCTCACGCTCATCGCCGTGCTCGCCCTGCTGCTGGTCTGGGTGCCGTCGGCATCGGCCAAGGTCAAATGGACGTACGGCAACGGTCAGGCCGACGTCGCGGTCGACCTCGCACCCGGCACCCTGGGCGCGGTCTGTGGCACCTCGATCACCGGGCTCGCGGGCGAGGGAACCGATGTCGACCCGGCCGTGACGCCTCCGCCGGCGCCCTCGGCGACCGGGCTGGGGGTCGAGCTCTACATCACTCCTGCCTGGCAGGACGTGGGTGGGGCGACCGTCGTCCCTGGTGGGCTGCTGCTCAACGACGGCACCACGCTCGTCCCCCCGCTCGACGCGGTGACCACGTTGCCGCCGCAGCCCGTCGACCCGCTGCTCAACGAGTACGAGGACTTCCAGGGCAACCCGATCTGGGAGTACTCGGCGGCCGCGTTCGCGTTCAGCATCCCCGGCGGGACGCCCCCCTACGCCAACGTTGTGGTTCGCCAGGTCGGCCGGTCCGCGTACTTCACCGCCATCGCGGCCGACTGCACCACGACCAGCCTCACGTCCAGCACGAACCCGTCCGTTGAGGGGGAGTCGGTCAGCTTCACCGCCACCGTGCGGACCGACAGGGACACGGCCGTGACCCAGGGTGGCGTGCAGTTCGTCGTGGACGGCGTCGAGGTGACCGCCAGCGTGGCTTTGAACGCGGCCGGCCAGGCGGTGTTCAACGCCTCCTGGCTCAGCCCCGGCAACCACGTCGTCACCGCCAACTACCTGGGAGCCCAGAGCTACCAGCAGTACTACTTCGCGACGAGTACTGGCTCCCTCACCCAGGTGGTCAGCTCGACGACGGGGGACTCGACACCGCCGACCATCGACGGCGTGCTCGCGCCGGCCAGCCCGGGGGACGGTGGCTGGTACCGCACGCCGGTCACGCTGTCGTGGGCGGTCACCGACGCCGAGTCACCGGGCTCGGTCGTCAAGACCGGCTGCGTCGACCAGGCGATCAGCTCTGACCAGGCCAAGACCGCGTACTCCTGCAACGCCACCAGCGACGGAGGGTCGACCGGTCCGCGGACGGTCACGATCGGCTACGACGCGACGCCCCCCACGCTGTCTCCCTCCCTTCCCGCGGGCTCGTCGTTCGCGGTGGGCCAGCCGGCTCCTGTCGTGACCCCCGGGGCGCAGGATGCGACCTCTGGGGTGGCCGCACAGTCGTGCACCCCGGTGAACACCTCGACGGTCGGGACGAGGCGGGTCACCTGCACCGCGACCGACAACGCCGGGAACACGACCTCGGTGACTCGCTGGTACAACGTGACCGACGCCTTCCTCGGCTTCACTTCTCCGTCGTCGGGCTCCGCGCTGGGACGGGGGTGGACGATCCCGGTGAAGTTCTCGCTCGGCAGCTACCAGGGCGCGCCCCGGGCCGCCAGCGCCGCCGTGCGGGTGACCGCATCGCCGACCGCAACGGCCTCGGCGTGGAGCACCTCATGCACGTGCAAGGCTGGGTCGGGAGGGTACGTGTGCTGGTTGAAGCTGCCCAGCAAGGCAGGTGACTACCAGCTTCGGGTCTCGCAGAACGTCGGTACGGCCGCCAAGCCGCGCTTCGTGGTGGTGCCGAACGCCGCTGCGGTCGTGGGCGCCCCCAACGCCAACCCACTGACCATCACGATCAGGTAGCCGACCGAACCGCGCGGCAGCCCGAAAGGGCTGGCCGTGCCGGCCTCACCAGCCGCGGTCGCGCCACTCGGCCAGGTGGGGGCGCTCGGCGCCCAGCGTGGTGTCCTTGCCGTGACCGGGGTAGACCCAGGTCTCGTCCGGCAGCCGGTCGAACAGGCGTGTCGTGACCGCCTCGAGCAGCTGTCCGAACGTCTCGTCGGTGGTCTTCCCGACCCCCCCGGGGAACAGGGAGTCGCCGGTGAACAGGTGCGGGAACCCGTCAGGGTCGTCGTACAGCAGGGCGAGCCCCCCGGGGGTGTGCCCGGGCAGGTGGATGACGTTGAGCGCAACGTCCCCCACGAGCAGGGTGTCGCCGTCGGCCAGGAACACCTCGGTCTCGACCGGGATCTCCGGGGCGTCCTCGGCATGGGCGTAGGTACGAGCCGAGGTGGCCGCCACCACGGCGGCCAGGGCCTGCCAGTGGTCACCGTGCCGGTGGGTGGTCACCACGCCGTCCAGGCCGTCGTCACCGATCAGCGCCAGGACGGCCGCGTCGTCGGCGGCGGCGTCGACCAGCACCTGGTCACCGGTCCGGCGGCAGCGCAGCAGGTAGACGTTGTTGTCGTAGGGTCCGACGGCGAGCTTGCTGATGATCAGTCCGGACAGCTCGTGGACGTCGGCCGGTCCGCCGACGTGGACGTCTCCGGTGTAGGCCATGACCCCTCCTGCGGGTGTCGGGCCCTGGGCGGGCCCCTGGGTGTCGTGGGTGTCGGGGTGCTCGGCTGTCATGGATGACCGTATCCGGTCCGGAACGAGGCTGTCGGTCCCGCCGGTTAGGCTCGGACAGACCCGCCGAACGCCTGGACCACCGACCCCGCCGAAGGACCCCACGTGGCTGACCGTCTCGTCGTGCGTGGCGCGCGCGAGCACAACCTCAAGGACGTCTCGCTCGACCTGCCGCGGGACGCGCTGATCGTGTTCACCGGCCTGTCCGGCTCCGGCAAGTCGAGCCTGGCCTTCGACACGATCTTCGCCGAGGGCCAGCGGCGCTACGTCGAGAGCCTGTCGGCCTACGCGCGGCAGTTCCTCGGTCAGATGGACAAGCCCGACGTCGACTTCATCGAGGGACTGTCGCCCGCGGTCTCGATCGACCAGAAGTCCACCTCGCGCAACCCTCGGTCCACCGTCGGCACGATCACCGAGGTCTACGACTACCTGAGGCTGCTGTACGCCCGGATCGGTCGCCCCCACTGCCCGGTCTGCGGCCAGCTGATCGCCCGGCAGACTCCTCAGCAGATCGTCGACCGGGTGCTCGAGCTCGAGGCCGGGGCGCGCTTCCAGGTCCTGGCCCCGGTGATCCGAGGGCGCAAGGGTGAGTACCTCGACCTCTTCCGCCAGCTGCAGTCGCAGGGGTACGCGAGGGTCCGGGTCGACGGTGAGGTCCATGCGCTGACCGACCCGCCGAAGCTGAACAAGCAGCAGAAGCACACGATCGAGGTGGTGGTCGACCGACTGGCCGTCAAGCGCAGTGCCCGCCAGCGGCTGACCGACTCGATCGAGACCGCCCTCGGGCTGTCCGGCGGCCTGGTCACCCTGGACTTCGTCGACCGCGACGCCGACGACCCGCACCGTGAGCGCGTCTTCTCCGAGCACCTGGCCTGCCTCGACGACGACCTCTCCTTCGAGGAGCTCGAGCCGCGCTCGTTCTCGTTCAACTCGCCGTACGGGGCCTGCACCGAGTGCCATGGCCTCGGCACCCACATGGAGGTCGACCCCGAGCTCGTGATGGCCGACCCCAGCCTCTCCCTGGCCGAGGGGGTGGCGATCCCGTGGGCCGGGGCACACACCAGCGACTACTTCGGACGGCTGCTCGAGTCGCTGGCCGACACCATGGGCTTCTCCCTGGACACCCCGTGGCAGAAGCTGCCCGCCAAGGTGCGCAAGGCGGTCCTGCACGGTGTCGACGAGCAGGTCCACGTGCGCTACCGCAACCGCTACGGGCGCGAGCGCAGCTACTACACGACCTTCGAGGGAGTGCTTCCCTACGTCAAGCGCCGGCACGCCGAGGCCGAGACTGACACCAGCCGCGAGCGGTTCGAGGGCTTCATGCGCGAGGTGCCGTGCCCAGCGTGCCACGGGGCCCGGCTGAAGCCGATCGCCCTCGCGGTGACGATCGGCGAGCGCTCCATCGCCGAGGTGGCAGCGCTGCCCATCGGCGATGCCGCCGACTTCCTGGGCAGTCTCGACCTGAGCCCGCGCGAGCAGCAGATCGCCCTGCGGGTGCTCAAGGAGGTCAACGAGCGGCTGCGCTTCCTGATCGACGTCGGCCTGCACTACCTCACCCTCGACCGAGCAGCCGGCACGCTGGCCGGGGGAGAGGCCCAGCGGATCCGGTTGGCCACCCAGATCGGCTCCGGCCTGGTGGGGGTCCTCTATGTTCTCGACGAGCCCAGCATCGGGCTCCACCAGCGCGACAACCGGCGGCTGATCGAGACCCTGGTCCGGCTGCGCGACCTCGGCAACACCCTGATCGTGGTCGAGCACGACGAGGACACGATCCGCACGGCCGACTGGGTGGTCGACATCGGACCGGGGGCGGGCGAGCACGGCGGCCAGGTCGTGGTCTCCGGGTCGGTCGACGACCTGTTGGCCTCCTCCGACTCCCTGACCGGCGCCTACCTGTCCGGACGGCGCAGCATCGACCTGCCCGCGATCCGGCGGCCCCGGGACCCCGCTCGGGTCGTGACCGTTCACGGCGCGCGCGAGAACAACCTGCGCGACGTGACGGTCGACTTCCCGTTGGGGGTCTTCACCGCAGTGACCGGGGTGTCCGGCTCAGGCAAGTCCACCCTGGTCAACGACATCCTCTACGCAGCACTGGCCCGTGAGATCTACGGCGCACGCACCGTGCCGGGCCGCCACACCCGGGTCACCGGGCTCGACCACGTCGACAAGGTCGTCCACGTCGACCAGAGCCCGATCGGGCGCACCCCGCGGTCCAACGCTGCGACCTACACCGGCGTCTTCGACCACGTGCGCAAGCTGTTCGCCTCAGCGCCGGAGTCCAAGGTGCGCGGCTACCAGCCGGGGAGGTTCTCGTTCAACGTCAAGGGCGGACGCTGCGAGGGCTGCTCCGGTGACGGCACGATCAAGATCGAGATGAACTTCCTGCCCGACGTGTACGTGCCCTGCGAGGTGTGCCACGGCGCCCGCTACAACCGCGAGACCCTCGAGGTGCACTTCAAGGGCAAGACCATCGCCGAGGTCCTCGATATGCCGATCGAGGAGGCACTCGAGTTCTTCGCCGCCGTGCCGGCCATCGCCCGGCACCTGCAGACCCTGGTCGACGTCGGGCTGGGCTATGTGCGCCTCGGCCAGCCCGCCCCCACCCTGTCCGGCGGTGAGGCCCAGCGGGTCAAGCTGTCGTCGGAGCTGCAGAAGCGCTCGACCGGCCGGACCGTCTACGTGCTCGACGAGCCGACGACCGGCCTCCACTTCGAGGACATCCGCAAGCTGCTCGGCGTGCTGGGTCGACTCGTCGACGCCGGCAACACCGTGGTGGTGATCGAGCACAACCTCGACGTGATCAAGACCGCCGACTGGGTCGTCGACCTCGGGCCGGAGGGCGGGTCGGGCGGTGGCACCGTCGTGGCCGAGGGCACGCCCGAGGACATCGCGCTGGTGCCGGAGAGCCACACCGGCAGCTTCCTGCACGAGGTGCTCACGGGCCCACCGGTCGCCGCACCACGACCCCGACGTCGGACGAAACGACCGGCCGCAGCCGCTCCCGCTCGACGCCGCCCGACCGCTGCCACCCGAGCCCGACGAGAGGACACCTGATGACCACCGACCCGATCGACCGACGTGCCATGCTCCGAGGTGCTGCCGCACTGGGCGTGGGCGGCCTGGCCGTGGGTGCCCTCGCCGCCTGCAGCGACGCCGCCGAGGCCCCGGCCGACGCCTCATCGCCCCCTCAGCCGACGTCGGCCGGCACGACGCCCGCCCCGAGCACTGGGTCCCCCGAGCCGTTGGTGGCGGTCGCCGACGTGCCGGTCGGCGGCGGCGTGGTCATCAGTGAGGCCGACGTCGTCGTGACCCAGCCGGAGGCGGGAACCGTGGTCGGCTTCAGCTCGGTCTGCACCCACCAGGGGTGCCCCGTGGCCGAGGTCGTCGACGGGGCGATCGTGTGCAACTGCCATGGGTCGCAGTTCTCGATCGCCGACGGCTCGGTGCTGCAGGGTCCAGCCACTGCCCCCTTGCCCGGCGAACAGGTCACCGTGCGTGGTGGATCGGTCTTCCTGGCCTGATGGGCGTGCCGTGCTGAGCACCGGTCGGGAGGGACGCCATGGCTGACCCGGCCGCGTACCGTCCCGCGGCCGGTGAGGTGCCCGACTCCCCAGGGGTGTACCGCTTCTCCGACGCCGCGGGCCGGGTCGTCTACGTCGGCAAGGCGAAGAGCCTGCGCAGCCGGCTGGCCTCCTACTTCGCCGACCCGGCCACACTGCACCCGCGGACCCACGCGATGGTCCACGCGGCCGCCTCGGTGCAGTGGACCACGGTGCGCAACGAGGTCGAGGCGCTGCAGGTCGAGTACGAGTGGATCAAGGAGTTCGACCCTCGGTTCAACGTCAAGTACCGCGACGACAAGTCCTACCCCTACCTGGCGATCACCGTCGGCGAGGAGTTCCCACGGGCCCTGGTCATGCGAGGTGCAAAGCGGCCAGGTGTGCGGTACTTCGGGCCGTTCGCCCACGCCTGGGCGATCCGCGAGACGCTCGACCAGCTGCTGCGGGTCTTTCCCGATCCGTTCCTGCAGCAAGGGGGTCTTCCGTCGGGCCGGCCAGATGGGTCGACCGTGCCTGCTGGGATACATCGGCAAGTGCTCGGCGCCCTGCGTCGGACGGGTGACCGCCGACCAGCACCGGGTCCTCGTCGACGACCTGGCCTCGTTCCTCGGTGGCGACCCAGCAGCCTTTCTGCGCCGCACCGAGACCCAGATGCACGAAGCCGCCGCTCAGCAGGAGTACGAGCGGGCGGCTCGGCTGCGCGACGACCTGCATGCCATGCAGCGGGCCCTCGAGCGCTCCGCCGTGGTGCTCCCGGACGGGACCGACGCCGACGTCGTGGCGCTGGCGGAGGACCCTCTGGAGGCCGCGGTGCAGGTCTTCACCGTCCGCAGCGGTCGGGTGCGCGGACAGCGGGGCTTCGTCGTCGACCGGGTCGAGGACCTCGACGTCGCCGGGATCGTCGAGCACTTCTGCCTGCAGTACTACGCCGACCATGACGACGTGCCTCGGGAGGTCCTCGTGCCCGCGCTCCCGAGCGACGTCGCCAGCCTCGAGCAGCTGCTCAGCGAGCGCCGGGGGAGCCAGGTGCGACTTCGGGTGCCACAACGGGGAGACAAACGAGCACTGCTCGAGACGGTGGCCGCCAACGCCCGGCAGTCCCTGGTCCTGCACAAGACCCGCAGGGCCTCCGACCTCACCACCCGGTCCCGGGCCCTCGAGGAGCTCCAGACCGCCCTGGACCTTCCGGAGGCCCCGCTACGGATCGAGGGGTACGACATCTCCCACCATGCAGGCGACGAGGTCGTGGCCTCCATGGTCGTGTTCGAGGACGGGCTGGCCCGCAAGTCCGAGTACCGTCGCTTCGCCATCCGCGACGTGGTCGGCCAGAACGACGTGGCCTCCATCCACGAAGTGATCACCCGACGGTTCCGTCGGCTGGTGGGCGAACAGCAGCTGGAGGCCGGGGCCGCCGTCGACCCGGCGCGGGCGTTCGAGGCCGGTGAGCCCAGCGGTCCTCGCGACGAGAACGGGCGCCCCCGGCGCTTCGCATACCCCCCGCAGCTGGTCGTCGTCGACGGGGGGCCGGCGCAGGCCGACGCCGCACAGCGAGCCCTCGACGAGCTCGGCGTCGTCGACGTGACGGTGGTCGGCCTGGCCAAGCGCCTCGAGGAGGTCTGGCAGCCCGGTGACGACAGCCCGGTCATCCTGCCGCGGTCCAGCGAGGCCCTCTACCTCCTGCAGCGGCTGCGCGACGAGGCACATCGCTTCGCCGTCGGGTTCCACCGGCAGCGACGGTCGAAGACCATGACGTCCAGCGCGCTCGACGACGTGCCCGGTCTCGGGGAGGTGCGACGCAAGGCGCTCATGAAACACTTCGGGTCGCTGAGGCGACTTCGGACGGCCACCGCCGATGAGGTCGCGGCCGTACCCGGGATCGGGCCCGTCGTGGCCGCCCAGGTGGTCGACGCCCTGGCCGGGCAGGAGGTCAGCGGCCCCGCGGTCAACACCGCCACCGGAGAGCTCGTCGACTGACCGCTGCAACCGACACTAGGCTCGTCGACGACCCCGACCGAACGGAGCACGTGTGGTCGAGCAGTCCGACACCCGGCCTGAGGTCGTCGTGGTGACCGGGATGTCCGGTGCCGGTCGGTCCACTGCCGGCGACGCCCTCGAGGACCTCGGATGGTTCGTCGTCGACAACATGCCGCCCGAGCTGCTGCCGTCGCTCGTGGAGCTTGCGTCGCGCAGCCAGGGTCGGGTGCCCCGGGTGGCGGCGGTGGCCGACGTCCGCGGCGGTGACTTCTTCGTCGCCCTGAGCGAGGCGATCGAGGTGGTGCGAGCGCAGGGCACGCCGGTACGCCTGGTCTACCTCGAGGCCGACGACGACTCGCTGGTCCGCCGGTTCGAGAGCTCCCGGCGCCCCCACCCGCTGCAGGGTGAGCGAAGGATCGTCGACGGGATCGCCGACGAACGCGCGATGCTCGTCAACCTGCACGAGTCGGCTGACGTACTGATCGACACGTCGGACCTCAACGTGCACCAGCTGCGTCACCGGATCGAGCAGGTGTTCGCCCACCCGGACACCGCGGTGAACCGGGTCACGGTGATGTCCTTCGGGTACAAGTACGGTCTTCCGGCCGACGCCGACATGGTCGCCGACTGCCGATTCCTGCCCAATCCCCACTGGGTGCCGGAGCTGCGCATGCGGACCGGGCTCGACCCCAGCGTCTCCGACTACGTGCTGAGCCAGGCGTCGGCGGAGCCGTTCGTGGAGCGCTTCGAGGCGGCCCTCCGCGTCGTGCTCGAGGGCTATGAGCGCGAGGGCAAGCGGTATGCGCTGCTGGCCGTCGGGTGCACCGGCGGCAAGCACCGCAGTGTCGCCATGGCCGAGGAGATCGCACGTCGCCTCAGGGACGACGAAGACGTGATCGCTGACGTGACCGTGGTCCACCGAGACGTGGGCCGCGAGTGACCGGGTCGGTCGTCGCCCTCGGGGGCGGCCACGGCCTGGCCGCGTCCCTTCGAGCCCTGCGCCTGGTCTGCGACCCGGTGACCGCCGTGGTGACCGTGGCCGACAATGGTGGCTCCAGCGGGCGGCTGCGACGCGAGCTCGGCATCCTGCCCCCGGGTGACCTTCGGATGGCCCTGGCGGCACTGTGCGACCTGGACGCCGCGCCCGGTTGGGGCGAGCTCCTGCAGCACCGCTTCGACCTGCCCCAGGAGCTGCGCGGACATCCGGTGGGCAACCTGCTGCTGGTCGCCGTGTGGGAGCAGTGCGGCGGTGACATCGCCCGCGGTCTCCAGGTGCTCGGTGACCTGGTCGGCGCACGGGGCCGGGTGCTGCCGATGTCGGCGGTGCCCCTCGACATCGTGGCCCGGGTGCGCGGCGCCGACCCGACCGACCCGCAGCGAGTCGATGTCGTGGTCGGCCAGGTCGAGGTGGCCACGACGCGTGGACAGATGGTCGACGTGCGCCTCGAGCCACCGCAGCCACCCGCCTGCCCCGAGGCGCTGGCCGCGGTCGACCGGGCGGACTGGGTCGTCCTCGGGCCAGGATCGTGGTTCACCTCGGTGATCCCGCACCTGCTCGTCCCGGATCTCGCGGAGGCGCTGAGCCAGACGGCCGCCCGGCGTCTGGTGGTCCTCAACCTGGACCCCCAGCCGGGCGAGACCGCCGACTTCGGTCCCGAGACGCACCTGGAGGTCCTCGCCCGGCACGCTCCCGGGATGCACCTGGACGTCGTGCTCGCCGACTCTGGCTCGGTGTCCGACCCCGACCGGCTGCGCACCGTGGCGGCGGCGTACGGTGCAGACGTCGTGCTGGCGCCGCTGAGGGTCGACGACGGGTCGGCTCGCCACGACCACCGACGGCTCGCCGCGGCCTACGAACAGGTGATGTCGGGCCGGACCGTCGCACCAGGGCCGTACCAGGACCCAGCGGTGCCGGACAGGAGGGACCCCGTATGGCGATGACGGCTGCAGTCAAGGACGAGCTCGCGCGGCTCACGGTCACCAAGCCGTGCTGCCGCAAGTCCGAGGTCTCCGCCATCTTGCGGTTCGCCGGCGGGCTGCACGTGGTGGCCGGACAGATCGTGGTCGAGGTCGAGCTCGACACCGGGGCCGCGGCCCGTCGGCTGCGCAAGGACATCAGCGAGGTCTACGGGCACGCCAGCGAGCTCGCCGTCCTCGCACCGGCGGGGCTGCGCAAGGGCAACCGCTACGTCGTCCGGGTGGTGCGCGAGGGCGAGCAGCTCGCCCGGCAGACCGGACTGGTCGACGGCCGCGGGCGACCCGTGCGCGGGCTGCCGCCGCAGGTCGTGTCCGGGGCGCTGTGCGACGCCGAGGCCGCCTGGCGTGGCGCGTTCATCGCGCACGGCTCGCTGACCGAGCCCGGCCGGTCGTCAGCCCTGGAGATCACCTGCCCGGGGCCGGAGGCCGCCCTGGCCCTGGTCGGTTCGGCCCGCCGCATGGGGCTGCCCGCCAAGGCGCGCGACGTGCGCGGGGTCGACCGGGTGGTCGTCCGCGACGGTGACGCGATCGGTGCCCTGCTGACCCGGGTCGGCGCCCACGAGAGCGTGCTGGCCTGGGAGGAGCGACGCATGCGTCGCGAGGTCCGAGCCACCGCCAACCGACTGGCCAACTTCGACGACGCCAACCTGCGGCGCTCCGCCCGGGCCGCGGTCGCGGCGGGGGCGCGCGTCGAGCGAGCCCTGGAGATCCTCGGCGACGACGTCCCGGAGCACCTGGCCACCGCGGGCCGGCTGCGCCTCGACCACAAGCAGGCCAGCCTCGAAGAGCTCGGAGCGCTGTCCGACCCCCCGATGACCAAGGACGCCATCGCCGGCCGCATCCGTCGGCTCCTCGCCATGGCCGACAAGCGCGCCTCTGACCTCGGGATCCCCGGCACCGACGCCAACCTCACCGCCGACATGCTCACGCCCTGACCCGCTCGGTAGGGTGGTCCCAGGCTCTGAGGGTTCCGTCGAGTGAGGAGTTCGGGTGTCCATTCGGGTAGGCATCAACGGTTTCGGGCGGATCGGCCGGAACTTCGTCCGTGCGGTCCATGAGCAGCAGTCCGGCGGGAAGGTCGGCGAGTTCGTCCGGCACCTCGGCGGCGTCTCCGACATCGAGGTCGTCGGGGTCAACGACCTGACCGATCCGGTCATGTCGGCCTACCTGCTGAAGTACGACTCGGTTCTGGGTCGGTTCGCCGGGACGGTCGAGGCCGATGGCAACGCCCTGGTGATCGACGGCCACCGGGTGCCGGTCCACTCCGAGCGAGACCCGGCCAACGTGCCGTGGGGCGAGCTCGGTGCCGACATCGTCATCGAGTCGACCGGGATCTTCACCAAGGCCGAGGACGCCGCCAAGCACATCGACGCCGGCGGCGCCAAGAAGGTCATCATCTCCGCTCCGGCCAAGGGTGAGGACATCACCGTGGTCATGGGCGTGAACGAGGGTGACTACGACCCGGCCAAGGACCGGATCATCTCCAACGCGTCCTGCACCACGAACTGCCTCGCCCCGATGGCGAAGGTGATCAACGACGAGTTCGGGATCGTGCGCGGACTCATGACGACCATCCACGCGTACACCAACGACCAGAAGGTGCTGGACTTCCCGCACAAGGACCCGCGTCGGGCTCGCGCCGCCGCGATCAACATGATCCCGACCACCACGGGTGCGGCGAAGGCGATCGGGCTCGTGCTGCCCGACCTGAAGGGCAAGCTCGACGGCTACGCCATGCGAGTACCGGTCCCGACCGGCTCGGCCACTGACCTCACCGTCCAGCTGCGTGACGAGACCACCGCGGAGGCGATCAACGCCGCGATCGAGAAGGCGGCGGCCGGTCCCCTCGCCGGGATCCTGCGCTACACCACCGACCCGATCGTCTCCACCGACATCGTGACCGACCCGGCGTCGTGCATCTTCGACTCCGCCCTGACCAACGTGAACGGCCCGCTGGCGAAGGTGGTCGGTTGGTACGACAACGAGTGGGGCTACAGCAACCGGTTGGTCGACCTCGTGCGGTACGTCGGCGCGGCCCTCTGACCCGGTGGTGAACACCCTCGACGACCTCGCGGTAGACGGTCGCACGGTACTGCTGCGGGCCGATCTCAACACCCCGCTCGACGGCACGACGATCACCGACGACCGACGCATCCAGGCGGCCGCGCCCACGATCCGAGAGCTTCTGTCGGGGGGAGCCGCAGTGGTCGTGCTGGCCCACCTCGGGCGGCCCAAGGGCGAGGTCCGACCGGAGCTGTCGCTGGCTCCGGTGGCCCAGCGCCTGGGCGAGCTGCTCGGGCAGACGGTGACGTTCGTCCAGGACACCGTCGGTCCGACCGCTCGCGCGGCCGTGTCCGCGCTGGGGTCCGGCCAGGTCGCGATGCTGGAGAACGTGCGCTTCGACCCCCGGGAGACCAGCAAGGACGACGGCGAGCGCCTGGCCCTGGCCCGGCAGTACGCGGCGCTGGGTGACGTGTTCGTGAGTGACGGCTTCGGCGTCGTGCACCGCAAGCAGGCCAGCGTCTTCGACCTCCCCGGCCTGCTGCCCAGTGCTGCCGGTCGGTTGGTCGGCGCGGAGGTCGCGGTGCTCCGCCGGCTGACCCATGACCCGCAGCGCCCCTACGCGGTCGTCCTGGGCGGCGCCAAGGTCTCCGACAAGCTCGCCGTGATCAGCAACCTCGTCCAACGGGTCGATCGGCTCGTCGTGGGCGGCGGGATGGCCTTCACGTTCCTCGCCGCACAGGGCTACGGCACGGGTGCATCGCTGCTCGAGGCCGACCAGGTCGACACCGTGCGTGGGGTGCTCGACGAGGCCACCTCCCGGGGGGTCGAGATCGTGCTCCCGGTCGACGTCGTCGTCGCCGACCGCTTCGCCGCCGACGCCGACACCCAGGTGGTGCCCGCGTCGGGGATCCCCGACGGGTGGATGGGCCTGGACATCGGTCCACTGTCGGCTGAGCGGTTCGCGCAGGCCCTGGGCGACGCGCGGACGGTCTTCTGGAACGGACCGATGGGCGTGTTCGAGATGCCGGCGTTCGCCGCCGGAACCCGGGCGGTCGCCACGGCGGTCGCCGCGGTCGAGGGACTCAGCGTCGTCGGAGGAGGAGACTCGGCTGCCGCGGTACGGCTCCTCGGGTTCCCCGACGACGCCTTCGGACACATCTCCACCGGGGGCGGAGCCAGCCTGGAGTACCTGGAGGGCAAGGAGCTTCCCGGCCTGCGGGCACTGGAGGACTCAGCGGTGCTGGGAGACCAGCGGGAAGGGAGCCCCGGTGACCCAGACGCGTAAGCCGTTGATGGCCGGCAACTGGAAGATGAACTGCAACCACCTGGAGGCGATCCGGCTGGTCCAGGACCTCGCCTTCCGGCTCTCCGACGCCGACTACGAGGCGGTCGACGTGGTGGTGCTGCCGCCGTTCACCGACCTGCGCAGCGTCCAGACCATGGTCGACGGCGACCACCTGTCCCTGGGCTACGGCGCCCAGGACCTCTCGGTGCACGACAGCGGGGCCTTCACTGGTGAGGTCTCCGGTCCGATGCTGGCCAAGCTCGGCTGCGGGTACGTGCTGGCCGGCCACTCCGAACGCCGCCAGTACCACGGCGAGGACGACGCGCTCGTCAATGCGAAGGTAGTAGCCGCTCACCGCAACGGGCTCGTGCCCGTGCTCTGCGTGGGGGAGCCGCTCGAGGTCCGCCAGGCCGACGGGCACCTGCCGCACGTGCTGGCCCAGCTCGCCGCGGGCCTGTCCGGCCTCAGCGCCGAGCAGGTGGCCACGACGGTCGTCGCCTACGAGCCGGTGTGGGCGATCGGGACCGGCGAGGTGGCCACGCCCGAGGACGCGCAGGAGGTCTGCGCCGCCCTGCGTGGATGGGTCAGCGACCAGGTCGGCGCTGACGTCGGGCACCGGGTCCGGGTGCTGTACGGCGGCTCGATGAAGGCCGACAGCGCCCCCGGGCTCATGGCCAAGCCCGACATCGACGGCGGCCTGGTCGGGGGCGCGAGCCTCGACGCGGAGGAGTTCGTCCGAGTCGTTCGCTACCACCAGGCCCCACCCGAGTGAGCCACCACGTATCCTCTGCGGAGGCCGGGTCGACCGTGACCCCGGCTCCAGGTGGCCGACCGGTGAAGGGGAGTCCTCAGTGAGTGCCGTCGAGATCGGTCTGACCGGTCTGCTCATGCTGACCAGCGCGCTCGTGGTGGCGCTCATCCTCATGCACAAGGGCAAGGGGGGCGGCCTGTCGGACATGTTCGGTGGCGGCTTCACGTCGTCCTACGGCGGGTCGAGCGTGGCCGAGCGCAACCTCGACCGGATCACGATCGGGGTCTGTGTCGTCTGGTTCGCCACCATCGTGGCCCTGGGCCTGATCAACATCGCCTGACGAACACCGCCTAACGAAGACCGCCTGACCCCCCACCACCCGACCAGCAAACCGCTGACGGCAGCACAAGCAGAGCGCCAGGACGAGGAGCAACACATGGCCAGTGGCAGTGCGATCCGTGGAAGCCGGGTCGGCGCCGGACCGATGGGCGAGGCCGAGCGCGGTGACGCGGCGCCGCGCAGCACGATCTCTTACTGGTGCGCCCAGGGACACGAGTCCCGGCCCAGCTTCGCCGACGAGGCGCAGCCACCGGAGAGCTGGGACTGTCCGCGCTGCGGCCTGCCCGCCGGCCGGGACCAGGAGAACCCACCCACCCCGCCGCGCAACGAGCCGTTCAAGACCCACCTGGCCTACGTGAAGGAGCGGCGCTCCGCCGCCGACGGTGAGGCGATCCTCGCCGAGGCCCTCGCCAAGCTGCGCGGCCGCTGACCGCTGCTGACCGGCCGCTGACCCCCTGGGTGCGGGTCAGGGCGAGGCGAGCCGGCGCATCGACGTCGGCAGCCTGCGGGCCGCGTCGTCGTCCAGCAGCAACAGGGTGCGCTGACGCCCCCTGACCCCGGCGACCGGAACCTGGACCGGGCCGGCGCCGGACAGTGCCAGATGCACCGCGGAGGACACCGCTGGGCCGGTGCCGACCAGCCAGGCCTCGTCGACCGAGGTCAGGGCCGCGGCGGTCAGGGTGACCTGACCGGGGTGCTGAGGGGTTGCGCCGATCGACGTGACCGCCCGGGAATCGTGGGCCGCCGGCTGCTCCGGGGCGATCCCGGCTACGCCACCGCCCGGCCCGATACCCGTCAGCAGCACGTCGAACCGGGGTGTCGGCCCGTGGTCGTCGAGGTCACGGGCGGCGCTGAGGGCCTGGGCGTACTGCTCGGCCGCCTCGGCCGGGTCGCGCGACGGCCCGGGCCCCGGGATCGGGTGCAGCGACACCTGCGTGAGTCGGCTGCGCCGCAGCAGCTGCTCCACCGCCCCTGACGCCCGGGCGGGGTCGTCCGGCGGCACCCAGACGTCGTTGGCCCACCACAGGTCCAGCGCCGTGTCGTCGATCGCGTCCCGAGCCGGGCTGGCGGCCAGGGCCTGCAGCACGCCCAGGGTGTTCGGGTCGCCGCCGAGCAGCACTCTGGCCCGACCGGACGCTGCCTGGCGGTCGACCACCCGGGTGACCAGCCGGGCCGCGACCGCGTCGAAGAGCACCCGCGCGTCGCGGACGACGAACACCTCGGGGACGGTCACGGCCGCGCCGAGACGAGCGCGCGTTCGACGGCCGCGATCAGCTCGACCCACGACGCGGCGAAGGAGGCGACGCCCTCGCTCTCCAGCCGGGTCACGACCGCACTCATGTCGACCCCGTGCTCGGCCAGCTCGGCCATCACCTGCTGGGAGGCGGCACCGGCGGTGGACACCGTGTCGGCAGCGGCGCCGGGTCTCGTCGGGTCCTCGAGGACGGCGTCCAGGGTGGCGGCCGGGAGGGTGTTGACGGTGTGTGGTCCGACGAGACCGGTGACGTACATCGTCGGATCGTACGCGGGGTTCTTGGTGCTGGTGGAGGCCCACAGCGGACGCTGCGGCTGGGCACCCAGGGCAGCGAGCTCGCGCCACTCTGGGCGTTCGACGAAGGCCAGGAAGTGTTGGTAGGCGAGGCGGGCGTTGGCCAGCGCGGCGGTACCGAGGGACCGGGTGGCCGCCGAGTCGCCGCCGTCGACCGCGGCCTGGAGCATCGGGTCGACCATCGTGTCGACCCGGCTGACGAAGAACGAGGCGACCGAGCCGATCGAGGCGAGGTCGCGGCCGGCGTCGCGGGCCTGCTGCAGGCCGGCCAGCCAGGCGTCGAGCACAGCGTCGTAGCGCTCGAGAGCGAAGATGAGCGTCACGTTGATGCTGAGGCCCTCGCCGAGCAAGGCGGTGATCGCGGGCAGACCCTCGAGGGTCGCGGGGACCTTGACCATGAGGTTGGGCCGGTCGACGGTGTGCCAGAGCCGGCGGGCCTGCTCGATGGTCGCTGCCGGGTCATGAGCGAGCCTGGGGTCGACCTCCAGAGACACCCTCCCGTCCACCCGGTCGGTCGCGGCGTAGACCCCCGAGAGGACGTCGCAGGCGCGACGTACGTCCTCGGTGGCGAGCGCGAAGACCGCGGTCTCGGCGTCGACCCCCCGGGCGGCGAGGTCGGCCAGGTCGCTGGCGTAGTACGCGCCGTCGCCGACCGCCTTGGCGAAGATCGTGGGGTTGGTCGTCACGCCGCTGACCCCCTGCTCGACGAGCCGGGCCAAGCCACCGGAGTCGAGCCGGTCACGGCCGAGGTCGTCGAGCCAGACCGACACCCCGGCCTCACCCAGCCGCCGGACCCCGTTCATGCCCGGCCCCGTTGCGGGTCGGCACTCGAGCTGGCGCGATGGGCCGCCTCGGCTGCCTCGACCACCGCCTCCGTCGTGATGCCGAACTCCCGGAACAGCGTGGCGTAGTCGGCCGACGCCCCGTAGTGGTCCAACCCGACCACCCGTCCGTGGTCACCGACCAGGTCGCGCCAGCCGAAGCTGACCCCGGCCTCCACCGCGACCCGGGCGCGGACCGCCGGGGGGAGCACCGAGTGCCGGTAGGCGGCGTCCTGGGCGCAGAACCGCTCCCAGGAGGGCAGCGAGACGACCCGGGTGGCCAGCCCGCGGGCCTGGAGGACGTCGCGGGCGGCGACCGCCAGCTGGACCTCGGAGCCGGTGCCGATCACGATGACGTCGGGCTGTCCTGCGTCGGCGTCGAGCAGGACGTAGCCGCCGCGGGCCACTCCGGATCCGGCGAGCTGCCGGGTGCCCGGCAGCACGGGCACGTTCTGCCGGGTGAGCAGCAACCCGACCGGGCCGGACGACTGGTCCAGCGCCAGCCGCCAGGCTGCGACGGTCTCGTTCGCGTCGGCCGGTCGGACGACGGTCAGCCCGGGGATCGTCCGCAGCGCCATCGCGTGCTCGACCGGCTGGTGCGTCGGTCCGTCCTCGCCCACGCCGATCGAGTCGTGCGTCCAGACGTACGTCACCGGGAGGCCCATGATCGCGGCCATCCGGACGGCCGGACGCATGTAGTCGCTGAAGACCGCGAAGGTGCCGCCGTAGGGGCGGGTGTGTCCCTCCAGGGCGATCCCGTTGAGGATCGAGCCCATGGCGTGCTCACGGATCCCGAAGTGCAGGTTGCGGCCGTAGGGGTTGCCGGGGAACATCGCGCTCCCGCGGTCCTCGGGAAGGGCGGACGCCGCGTCGGCGATGAAGGTGTTGTTCGACCCGGCGAGGTCGGCCGACCCGCCCCACAGCTCGGGCAGCCGTGCGGACACCGAGGCCAGCGTCTCCCCGGACGCCGCCCGGGTGGCGACCATGGATCCTGCCTCGTACGACGGCAGGTCGGCGTCCCAGCCGAGGGGCAGGGAGTGGTCGCGCATCCGCTGCTCCAGCGCGGCCCGGTCGGGATGGGCGTCGCGCCAGCGCTCGAAGGTGGGGTCCCACGACCGGCGGAGCCGGCGCGCTCGGTCCTGCACCATGGTGCGGGCGTGGGCCAGGACGTCCTCGGCGATGGCGAACGTCGCGTCCGGGTCGAGGCCCAGGGCTGCCTTGGTCGCGGAGACCTCGGCCGCGCCGAGCGCCGAGCCGTGGGCCTTTCCGGTGTTCCGCGCGTGCGGTGCCGGGAAGGCGATCTGGCTGCGCAGCCGGATGAACGACGGACGCGACGTCTCGGCCCGGGCCAGCGTGAGTGCGGCGTCGAGGCCGACCAGGTCGACATCGCCGTCGGCGCCGAGCTCGACCTCCTGGACGTGCCACCCGTAGGCCGCGTACCGGGCGACGACGTCCTCGGTGAAGGCGATGCTGGTGGCGTCCTCGATCGAGATCCGGTTGTCGTCCCAGACCAGGGTCAGGTGACCCAGTCGCTGGGTGCCGGCCAGCGACGACGCCTCGGCGCTCACCCCCTCCTGCAGGTCACCGTCGCTGGCCAGGACGAAGACCGACCAGTCCCACGCAGAGGCGCCCGGCGCGGCGTCGGGGTCGAGGAGGCCGCGGACCCGTCGCTGGGCCAGGGCCAGGCCCACCCCGTTGGCCACGCCCTGCCCGAGCGGGCCGGTCGTGGTCTCCACCCCGGCGGTGTGTCCGACCTCGGGGTGCCCCGGCGTCTGGCTGCCCCACGTGCGCAGGGCCTGCAGGTCGCTCAGCTGGAGCCCGTAGCCGCTGAGGAACAGCTGCAGGTACAGGGTCAGGCTGGAGTGGCCCATCGACAGCACGAACCGGTCGCGGCCCAGCCAGGTCGGGTCAGACGGGTCGTGCCGCAGGTGACGCTGGAACAGGAGGTACGCGGCGGGGGCGAGGCTCAGGGCCGTCCCCGGGTGCCCGTTGCCGACCCGCTCCACGGCGTCCATGGCCAGACCACGGGCCGCGGCGACCGCCCGCTGGTCCAAGGGGCTCCACGAAAGGCTGCTGACGACCGACGGGGCAGGGGTGGAGGAGACAGACGTCACGGGCACTCTTCGCAGGTCTCGGGGATGGAGTCGAGCGGGGTTCGCCGCCCCGGCTGAGCCTACCGGGCTACAGTGATCCCGTTCGCTTCGCTGCAACCGCCCCTGACGAACCGCGACCGACCTGAGGTGTGTGTGACCGCGCTGGACTCCCGGTCGGCCGCTGGGTCTGCCACTGGGTCTGCCAATGGGTCGCGTCGGTCGGTGCGCACCACCATCGCGGCCTATGTGGCCCTCACTAAGCCCCGGATCATCGAGCTGCTGCTGGTGACGACGGTGCCGACCATGTTCCTGGCGGCCGACGGGGTACCGGGGTGGGGGCTGGTCTTCGCCACCCTGGTCGGCGGGTCGCTGGCGGCGGGCAGCGCCAACGCCCTGAACTGCTACGTCGACCGCGACATCGATGTCGTGATGAACCGCACCGGGCGCCGTCCGCTGGCCACCGCTGTCGTGTCGCCGCGCGAGGCGCTGATCTTCGGCCTGGTGCTCGGTGTCCTCTCGACGGTCGTGATGCTCGCGCTCGTCAACCCTCTGGCCACCCTGCTGACGGTTGCGGCGATCGCCTTCTACGTCTTCGTGTACACCCTCGGCCTCAAACGACGCACCCCGTCGAACATCGTGTGGGGTGGAGCTGCCGGCTGCATGCCGGTGCTGATCGGGTGGGCCGCCGTCACGGGTTCGCTCGCGTGGCCCGCAGTGGTCCTGTTCCTCGTGGTCTTCTGGTGGACTCCACCCCACTTCTGGTCACTCGCCCTGCGCTTCCGCGACGACTACGCCGCCGCCGGAGTACCCATGCTTCCCGTGGTCGCCGAGCCAGAAGTGGTCGCTCGTCGCACGGTGGGCCACAGCTGGGCCATGGTCGCGGCCTCGCTGGCCCTGTGGCCCGTGGCCCCGATGACACCGGCGTACGCGGTGGTCGCCGTGGTGCTCGGGGCACTGTTCCTCAACGAGGCGTACGGGCTGCGCCGTCGGGTGCGAGCCGGCCTGACCGACGCCGCACTGCGTCCCATGCGGCTGTTCCACTACTCGATCACGTACCTGACCCTGCTCTTCGCCGCCGTCGGACTCGACCCGTTGCTGGCCCACTGGCTCTCCTGAGCCTCGGACCGGTGGTCACCCGTCGGGTGCGCCCAGATCAAGGGTGATGGTGGCGCCGCCGCCGGTGGTGCCGGTCAGGAGCAGCGACCCCCCGGACACCTCGGCGGTGCGCCGGGCGATGTCCAGGCCCAGCCCGGTCGAGCCGACGTTGGACACCCCTCGCTCGACGACGTCTGGGGACGGCCAGCCGACGCCCCGGTCGGACACGGTCAACCGGGCACCGCCACCCGCCCGGCTCTGCAGCCGCACGGAGAAGGGCGTGCCGTCGCCGGTATGGGCGAACACGTTGCCCAGCAGCGCGTCGACCGACCCGGCGAGGTCCTCGGCGCTGCAGGCGACGGCCAGGGGCTGCACCGGGAGGTCCACGGTCATCGCGCGCTCGGTGTCCTCGGCCAGGACCGCCCAGAAGCGCACCCGGTCGGTGACGACCTCGACCGCGTCGCAGCCCTCGCCCCCACCCTCGCGGACCGGTCGCCGGGCCTCGCGGATCACGTCGTCGACCGATCGGGACAGGGCGGCGACGTCATCGAGCAGCCGCGCCCGCTCCTCCGGCCGGACGAGTCCCTCGGCATCCAGCCGCAGCGCGGTGACCGGGGTACGTAGGCGGTGGGACAGGTCGGCGACGGCCTCACGCTCGGCGGCCAGCAGCACGGTGATCCGCTGGGCCAGGCGGTTCATCGCTCGGGCCACGGCCCGGGTCTCTGCGGGGCCGTCGGGGGTGGCCCGAGCGGTCAGGTCGCCGCTGGCGAGCTCGTCGGCCGTCTGCGCCAGGTTGCGGACCGGCCGCAGGAAGGAACGCGCGACCGCATCACCGACGAGCAGGGCCAGCCCCATCAGGACCACACCGAGCAGCACGAGCACGACCCGGGCCCGCTCCACGCCCTCGTGCAGCTCGGCATCCGGGACGAACACCCGGACCACCGCGGTCTGGCTTCCGATGACGGGGACCAGGACCTCCCGGCCGCCGTCGGTCTCCGCGGTGAGCGACTGCCCGGTGGCCGCGAGGTCGACCGCGGCCGAGCGGGTGGCCGGTGCCCCGATGACCTTCCCGTCGGGCATGAACACGGTGACTGGGAAGTCCGCTGCGGCGTTGACCTGGTCGACGGCCAGCCGAACGCTCGCGGTGTCGAAGGAGCCGACCAGGGGGACCAGCGGCTGCAGGGTGAGGGTGGCCGCGTTGGACGCGCGGTTCTCGGCCACGTCCTGCACGAGAACGGCGAGGGGCAGCAGGAACGCCAGGAGCACCAGGCCGGTCGCCGCAGCCACCGTGAGCAGGATCCGTTGCCGCATCGTCGGTCGTCAGCCGCGGGGGTCCACGAGCTTGACGCCCACTCCGCGGACCGTGATCAGGAACCGTGGGTCCGATGCGGTCTCGCCGAGCTTGCGCCGCAGCCAGGACAGGTGGACGTCGACGGTCTTGTCGGCGCCCCCGTAAGGGAGTCGCCACACCTCAGTGAGCAGCTCCTTCTTGGTGACCACACGCCCCGGGCTGGCCGCCAGGTAGGCAAGGAGGTCGAACTCCCGTGGGCTGAGCTCCAGCTCGTCCTCGCCAAGGGTCGCCACTCGGGCCCTGCTGTCGATCCGCAGGTCACCCACGGTGAGCACGGGGTCGTCGTCCTCTCCGGCCGCCGTGCGGCGCAGGACCGCCCGGATCCGGGCGTCGAGCTGTTCGGCGCTGTACGGCTTGACGACGTAGTCGTCGGCGCCGGCGTCGAGGGCCCGCACCACCATCGTGTCCTCGTCGCGGGCCGTGGCCACGATGACCGGGACGGTGCTCACGGCCCGCAGCATCCGGAGCAGCTCGATCCCGTCGAGGTCGGGGAGCCCGAGGTCCAACACCACGAGGTCGGGCCCGGTGTCCACCGCCTCGCGGAGCCCGGTCATGGCATCAGGGGCCGACGAGACGGCGTGGCCCCGGTCACCGAGGGCCCGCAGGACCGCCGATCGGATCTGGGGGTCGTCCTCGACGACGAGCACGTGGGCCACGTCGCCACCGTAGTTGACGCTGCGTTAAGGGCGGCTTAGCGCAGTCTCGTGGGGCGGTGAGGCACAGTGGTCGCCATGCGGCAGTCGACCACAGCGGTGCTCTGGGGGGCCTTCACGGTCACCGCGGTGGCAACCGGCCTCGGTGCGGTGGGGGTGGTTCGTGACGCGGTGACCAGTCCGGCCGCCTCCGCGCTCTCGGAGGAGCAGGTCACCGCCGAGCTGGCGTCCGCCACGCTCATGGCGACGTCGTCCACCGGCTCGACCGCTACCTCGCCCTCCTCGGATCCCTCGCCGAGCCACAGCAGCCGCCCCGGCGCGACGCATCTCTCGTCCCCGTCGTCGGCACCGTCGTCGGCCCCGACCGCCTCATCCTCCGCCACCAGCGGAACACGACCGTCGCAGTCACCGACGACCGCGCCTTCCTCAGGCGGCAAGCAGTCGACGGGCCCGACGTCGGTGACCCGGTCCCTGGGGTCGCGCGGCGGGAGTGTCGTGGCGACCTGCTCCTCCGGCTCGGTCTACCTGAAGTCCTGGAGCCCCGCTCCCGGCTTCTCGGTGCACGAGGTGGACCGAGGACCGGCCGATGACGTCGAGGTGACCTTCGAGAGCGGGTCACTCGAGGTCCAGCTGCACGTGCGCTGCGTGAGTGGGGTGCCGACGGCCCGGGTCGAGACCAGCGGAGACGAGGACGGGGCCGACTCAGCCGACGACTGACCCGCTGGGAGCGGTCGTGACCCCGCTGGCACCCTGCGGGGTCCGCGTCGACAGCCACACGGACAAGGTGGCCACCCACACCAGGCAGGCGCCGAGCATGTGCGCCGCGACGAGCACTCGCGGCAGGTCGGTGAAGTACTGGGTGTACCCGATGGCGCCCTGCAGCAGGCACGCGAGCAGCAGGAGCAGTGCCGCCCGTCGGGCTCGAGCCGGGGCCGAGGTCAGCCGGGCACCCAGCCAGAACGCGGCCGACAGCCCGACGAACGCGATGACCACGTCGGCGTGCAGCCAGCTGACCATTCGGGGGTCGAGGGGGAGTCGCACGACGGCGTCGGCGTCGCCCGAGTGCGGACCGCTGCCGGTGACCAGCGTCCCGAGGGCGAGGACCACCACCGCAACGGCGACCAGGATCCCCGCGAGCACCCGCAGCTCCCGTCGCACGGTCAAGACCATGACGCCGTCGCCGCGCTCGTTGCCCTTGGCGTACAGGATGAAGGCGGCAGCGATCACGGCCATCGACAAGAGGAAGTGCCCCGCCACCGTCAGCGGGTGCAGCCCCACCAGCACCGTGATCCCCCCGAGAACGGCCTGCGCGAAGATGCCGATGACGACGATCGAGGCCAGGAGCACCAACGGTCGGCGGACCGGGCCGCTGGGACCGCCCAGGAACCGGGACCACCATCCTCGGCTGACCGCCAGGAGAGCCAGGCCTGCGACGACCACGAGCACGCCGGTCAGGGTGCGGTTGCCGAACTCGATCAGCTTGTGCACGCCCTCGACCTGGTTGGCGACCGGAACGAGGCTGCCGTCGGTGCACTCCGGCCAGGTGGGGCAACCCAGGCCGGAGCCGGTCAGCCGCACGAGACCGCCGGTCACGACGATGGCGACCTGGGCGACGACGTTGGCCAGGAGGATCCGCCTGGTCCACGACCCGACCGGCCCGGGCACGGTCGGGGTGCGCGATGCTGTGGCGACGCCAGTGGTCATGACGACGTCATGCTGTCAGACCGACAGCTGGCCTCGCACGACGGAGTCCTTGGAGTGCGCGGGGTCGCCGTCGAAAGGCTCGAGGGAGACGTCGACGACGGAGAAGCGTTCGAGGTCCAGTCCCGCGGGCACCGCGAAGTCACCCTGGGGGCCGTCGAGCACGCCGAGCCCGACCATCTCGAATGTGTCGGGGTCGATCAGCCACACCTCGTAGAACCCGTCGCCACCGCTCAGTCCGGTGGCGTCGACGTGCAGGGTCTTGGCCCCCGATGCCTTGACGACCTCGGCGACCCCCGTTCCGGAGCGGTCCTCGAGCGGCTCCAGACTGGTCGAGGCGACGATCGAGCCGGTGGCCTGGTCGTCGGCGCCGCCGGTGACGACCACCGCAGCCACCACCCCGGCCACGAGCGAGGCGACCGAGGCGGCTACGAGCAGTCCGGTCGACCAGCGCCGCCGCGGCCGCAACGGGGTCACGACCCCGGTTGGGTCATGGGCAGCCGCCTGGTCACCGGCGAGCTCGGCGTTGATCCGCTCCCACACCGCAGGGGGAGGGTTCGGCAACGGCTCGGCCGGGTCCAGGGTGCGGCTGGTGGCGACGATGGCGCTCAGCTGATCCAGCTCGGCCTGGCACCGGGCGCAGGTGCCCAGGTGCTGGTCGTCCTCGGAGGTCCCGGCGTCCTCGCCGAGTGCACGCAAGGCGATGAGCTCTGGGTCACAGTGCGGCACCGTCGACCTCCAATCTGCTGCGTAGCCGTTCGAGACTGCGTCGGATGTGGCTCTTGACCGTTCCCAGAGGCAGCGACAGCAGGCTGGCGATCTGCGCGTGGGTCAGGTCCTGGTAGAACGCGAGCTCCAGGATCTTGCGTTGAGGCTGGCCGAGCCGAGCCAGCTCGTCGGTGAGCAGCACCCGGTCAGCGATCCCCTCGACCCCCCCTTCGGCCAGTGGGGTGGTTTCGGATGCACCCAGGGCCGCCTCGGTGGCGCGTCGCTCGCGTTCCTTGGCCCCCCAGCGGTCGGCGACCTTGTTCCGGGTGATCCCCATCAGCCATCCGGCCAGGCTGCCATGCCCGGGGTCGAAACCGTGCCGGCCGCGCCAGGCGGCCACGAAGACCACCTGGGTGATGTCCTCGGCGTCGTGGCTGTTCCCGAGCGAGCGCACGGCCACCGAGTAGACCAGCTTGGACCACCGCTCGTAGGCCGCGGCCAACGCCCACTCCTCGCCGTCGCGGAACGCGGCGGCGACGTCGGCATCTTCTCGGACGTCCACGACTCCCACGCTATCTGGACTTGGACGTCGGGTCAGGACACTGCCGGCGATCATGGCCGTGCCTGCGGTGTCGCGGTCACCACGAGGTTGTCCTGGTAGCCGCCCACCTCGGGGAGGTAGGCACCCCCGCAGGTGATCAGGGTGAGTCGAGGACGACCCTCGCGGGCGAAGAGCTGTTCGGCGGGCAGCTGTTGCTTGGGCAGCGACCGCAGAGCGGTGACCCGGTAGCGAAGGGTCTCGCCCGTGCGGGTGGTGACCAGGACAGGATCGCCGGCCGCGACGTCGTCGAGGTCGAACAAGGCACCCGCGCCACCGCTGATCGTGTCCCGGTGACCGACGAGCACGGCAGAGCCGGAGGGGTCGCCAGGGCGGGCCCCGAAGCGGTACCAACCGACCACGTCGCCGTCGCGCGGGATCTGCACGTCGCCACCGCTGGCGACGCCCACGGGCACCACCGGCGCACCCACGCCCAGGGACGGGAGACGAACCTGGACGGGCCGTTGGCGCTGAGCGGCCCCGGTCGTTGCCGTGGCCTCGACGAGGCGCGGCGACTGTCGGTCTGGGGCAACGGAATTCGGGTCGGTGTCGGAGGCCAGTGGTGGACCGAACCCCTGGGGCGAAGGGTCGCTCGTCGCCTGACCCGCCAGGAGCGAGACCACGACGAGCGACAGGGAGGAGACCAGGATGGCGGACGCGACGTGTCGGGCCATCGTAGATCTCCTCCCTGTCCGGGGATGCTCGGTCAGCTGCGGCTGCGCACCAGACGAGCACCGGCGGCGAGCGCCACGAGAGCAGCCAGGCCAGCCACGGCCAGGCTCCACACGGGCATGGTTCCACCGGTGGACGCGAGCCCGGCCTCACCGGCAGGGACGCCACCAGGTGCAGAGTGCAGGCCGTCGATCACCTGAGTGGCAACGGCGAGCGTGTCGTCGGCCAGCGAGCCCCAGGCGTACACGATGGTGTTCGCACCCTCGGCAGCCGGCAGGTCGGCCTTCAGCACAGCGGCACCACCGGAAGCGGGAACCACGGCCACCTTGTACGTCGCCGCGGGCACGTCGCCCATGGCCTCGTCGCCGTTCTTCAGGTTCTCGAACAGGACGTTGCCGTCGGCCTCGACGTTGACGGCGGGTGCGGCCGCGATGTGGCGCACCGTAACCCGTGCCTCGCCGGCCGCCACCGTGCTGGTGTCGTTGACGAAGGCCCCAGCCGTCGGGTTGCCCTTGGCGTCGAGATACGCCGCGATGGTGTAGTCCATCCCTGCGTCCACCGGGATGTCGGCCGGCCCGATGATCGGGTCGTCAGACTTGGGCTTGGCGTCGGCGGCGTAGATCGCCACCTCGTAGCTGGCCGCCGGAAGGGCGAGCGGGTCGGTGAGCGTGCCCGGCTCGAAGTCCTCGAGCAGCAGGTCGCCGTCGACGTAGACGTCGACCGTGACACCGGGCACGCCGTGCAGGATCGACACGGCTGCGTCGTCCGCAGCGGACGCGGGAGTCGCGCCGAGCACCAGCGCGGCCGGGAGCACGGCGGCGCCAGCGGCTGCTGCAGCAGCGCGGGTCAGGAGTCGGCTTCGCATGGGGGAGTCCCTTCATCGTGGGCCTGGACACGTGATGTGTCAGAGCAGGTACCCAGGTCTTCCCGCCAGGACCACGGTTTGGATGCACAAGCTATGAACAACTTCAGCTGGCCGCCAGACCTCACTCCCAGCGGAACGTCCGGGCAGTGAGGCCCCCGGCGACGACCGCCCAGGCCACGAGGGTGGCCGCCGCTCGCACGTCCAGGCTGCCCGGGTCGAAGGCCGAGGACAGCCCGGTGGACAGCGCCGCCGAGGGCAGCAGCTCCAGCCAGCCGACAGCCGCGTCGGGCATCCGGTCCAGAGGGACGACGATGCCGCCGGCGAAGAGCAGCACCAGGTACACCAGGTTGGCCGCGGCGAGGGTGGCCTCGGCCCGAAGGGCCCCGGCCATGAGCAGCCCGAGGGCGGCGAAGGCCAGGGTGCCCAGGACGAGGAGCAGCGCAACGGCCCACCACGCGGCACCGACCGGCCTCCAGCCGAGGGCCAGGGCGACGCCACCGAGCACCAGGCACTGCGCCGTCTCCACCACAGCCACCGCGAGCGCCTTGCCCAGCAGGAGGGCCCCGCGGGACAGCGGGGTGGCGCCCAGGCGCTTCAGGACGCCGTAGCGGCGTTCGAACCCGGTCTGGATGGCCAGTCCGGTGAAGGCGGTGGACAGGACGGCCAGGGTGAGGACGCCGGGGATCACCTCGGTCGCCCGGGCCGCGGTTGTGGCGGCCCCGTCGAGCCGGACGAAGGTGGTCAGGCTCAGGGCGAGGAGCACCCCGAGGGGGATCACCACGGTGAGCAGCAGCTGCTCCCCGTTGCGCAGCATCATCCGCAGCTCGAGGCCCGCCTGGGCGGCGACCATGCGGGGCAGGGGAGCAGCCGCGCCGCCGGGGAGAAGTCCAGTCCGGCGGACCTGGTCATGGGCGGGTCTCCCGTCCGGTGAGGTCCAAGAAGACGTCCTCCAGGGACCGCCGGGAGACCTGCAGCTGCTCGGGCATCAGGTCGTGACCTGCGCACCAGCTGGTCACCGCCGCCAGCAGCTGGGGCGAGACCGGCCCGGTGACCACGACGTGGCCAGGGCGGGGTGTGGTGACCTCGACGGCGGGGCCGACCGCCGCCTGCAGGGACGAACGCAGGTCATCGAGACCGGTGCCCGAGGGCACGTCGAACTGGACCCGCCCCGGGTTGCCGGTGGTCATCAGCGACGCCGGGGTTCCGGCCGCGACGACGACGCCGTGGTCGACGATCACCACGTGGTCGGCCAGCTGCTCGGCGTCCTCGAGGTTGTGGGTGGTGAGGACGACCGAGACACCGGCCGTCCTGAGCTCCCGGACGATGTCCCAGGTGGCGAGCCGGGCCTGGGGGTCCAGGCCGGCGGTCGGTTCGTCGAGGAAGACCAGCTCGGGTCGCCCGACCAGGGCGAGGGCCAGGGTCAGGCGCCGCTGCTGGCCGCCGGAGAGCCGCTTGAACGCGGTGGCGGCGACCGGCGTCAGACCGAGCCGGTCGAGCAGGTCGCCGACCGGCAACGGGTCGGCGTACAGGGAGGCGGTGTGCCGCAGGGCCTCCCGGGCCGGCACGCTGCCGTAGACGCCACCCTCCTGGAGCATCACGCCGACCCGCGCCCGGAGCGCCCCCGGGTCGGTCCCGAGCACCCGCACCGAGCCGGCATCGGCGGTGCGGTACCCCTCGCAGATCTCCACCGTGGTGGTCTTCCCGGCGCCGTTCGGACCGAGCACGGCGGTCACGGCCGCGCGGGGCGCCGTGAAGGACAGGTCGGCCACCGCGGTCAGCGACCCGTAGCGCTTCACCAAGCCCTCGACCTGGACGGCAGGGGCGTCGCCGGGCTGCTCGGCGGTTCGGGGGTCAGGCACAGTCGGTCAGCGTAGGAGGTGCGCGATCGGCCCGCCGAGCGGCCTGACGTGCATCTGGCGCCAATTTCGGCAACAATGCGGTTGTGAAAATCGCCACGAGGCACCAGGAGCGGCGACCCCCCACGCCACCACCGGTGGACGCCCTCGGCTCCGACGGCCCGACGGTGGGCCGCCAGCGGGTGGCCGCGTCGCTGCTCACCGAGGGGCCAGCCACCGTGACCGCGGTGGCCCAGCGGCTGCAGATCAGCACCACCGCGGTGCGGCGGCACCTCGACTCCCTGCAGTCCGACGGGCTCGTCGAGTCGACCGAGCGCCCCCCGTACGGTCCTTCGCCTCGGCGGGGCCGCGGGCGGCCGGCCCGGGTGTTCGCGCTGACCGCGACCGGACGCGCCACGTTCCCGACGTCCTACGACCACCTCGCCACTGCGGCGCTCGACTTCCTGGCCGCCACCGGCGGACCCGACGCGGTCACGGCGTTCGCGCAGAAGCGGGCGAGCGAGCTCGGCAGCGAGATCTCCCAGCGACTCGGAGCCGGTTGGCCCGACGCTCCGGCCGAGCAGCAGGTCGTGGCCGTCGCCGAGGCACTGTCCGCGCTGGGGTTCGCGGCCTCGGCCGACCCGGCTCCCACGGGCACCCAGCTGTGCCAGCACCACTGCCCCGTCGCACACGTGGCCGAGCAGTACCCCCAGCTGTGCGAGGCCGAGACCGAGGCGTTCGCCGCGCTCCTCGGCCGGCACGTGCAGCGTCTGGCCACCATCGCCCACGGCGACGGCGTCTGTACCACCGTCGTCCCACTGCACCCACCGATCGCCTCCGACGAGAGGAACTCCGCATGACCACCGCCTCGCACCCCGAGCTCGACGGTCTGGGCACCTACGAGTACGGCTGGCACGACGCCGATGCCGCCGGCACCAACGCCCGCCGCGGCCTGAGCGAGGCCGTCGTGCGCGACATCTCCTCGAAGAAGAACGAGCCGCAGTGGATGCTCGACATGCGTCTGAAGTCGCTGCGCCTGTTCGACAAGAAGCCGATGCCGACCTGGGGTGCCGACCTGTCCGGTATCCACTTCGACACGATCAAGTACTTCGTGCGGTCCACCGAGAAGCAGGCCGAGTCGTGGGAGGACCTGCCCGAGGACATCAAGAACACCTACGACCGGCTGGGCATCCCGGAGGCCGAGAAGCAGCGCCTGGTCGCCGGAGTGGCCGCCCAGTACGAAAGTGAGGTGGTTTACCACAAGATCCGCGAGGATCTCGAGGAGCAGGGCGTCATCTTCCTCGACACCGACACCGCCCTGCGCGAGCACGAGGACATCTTCAAGGAGTACTTCGGTTCGGTCATCCCGCCCGGTGACAACAAGTTCGCCGCCCTGAACTCCGCGGTGTGGTCGGGCGGCTCGTTCATCTACGTCCCACCTAACGTCAACGTCGAGATCCCCCTGCAGGCGTACTTCCGGATCAACACCGAGAACATGGGGCAGTTCGAGCGCACGCTGATCATCGTCGACGAGAACTCCTACGTTCACTACGTCGAGGGCTGCACCGCGCCGATCTACTCCTCGGACTCGCTGCACTCGGCGGTGGTCGAGATCGTCGTGAAGAAGAACGCCCGTTGCCGGTACACGACGATCCAGAACTGGTCCAACAACGTCTACAACCTGGTCACCAAGCGGGCGGTCGCCCAGGAGGGGGCGACCATGGAGTGGATCGACGGCAACATCGGTTCCAAGGTGACCATGAAGTACCCCGCCGTGTGGCTGATGGGCGAGGGCGCCAAGGGCGAGACGCTGTCCGTGGCCTTCGCCGGTGAGGGTCAGCACCAGGACGCCGGCTCCAAGATGGTGCACGCCGCACCGAACACCTCGTCGACGATCGTGAGCAAGTCGGTCGCCCGAGGCGGTGGCCGTACGTCCTACCGGGGTCTCGTGCAGGTGCAGGAGGGCTGTCACGGTGCCCGCTCGACGGTCCGGTGCGACGCACTCCTCGTCGACGACATCAGCCGGTCCGACACCTACCCCTACAACGACATCCGCGAGGACGACGTGTCGATGGGGCACGAGGCGACGGTGACCAAGCTGTCGGCCGACCAGCTGTTCTACCTGATGAGCCGTGGGATGTCCGAGGACGAAGCGATGGCGATGATCGTCCGGGGCTTCGTCGAGCCGATCGCCCGCGAGCTGCCCATGGAGTACGCCCTCGAGCTGAACCGGCTCATCGAGCTGCAGATGGAAGGAGCCGTGGGCTGACGTGAGCAGCGAACACTCCCACGGTGCCGTGGTGCCCGTGTCCGACCGGGGCGAGCGCTTCACCGCCTTCGAGCCGGACGCCTTCGGCACCCCGACCGGTCGAGAGGAGGACTGGCGGTTCACTCCGTTGCGCTCGCTGAACGGCCTGCACGACGACTCGGTCGAGGTGGGGGACACCATCAAGGTGTCGGTCACCGCCGACCCGCGGGTCCTGGTCGAGTCGGTACCCCGCGACGACGTGCGACTGGGCGTGGTGGCGGAGCCCGCCGACGTCGTCGCCGCACGCGCCTGGTCCTCGTTCGCCACCGCCACGGTGGTCACCGTCCCGAGCGACACGAGCATCGACCAGCCCACCGTGGTGGAGATCAGGGGGTCCGGGGCAGCGACCGGGTCCTATGGGCACCTCCTGGTCGACGTCCAGCCCCATGCCTTCGCCACTGTCGTCCTCGACCACGTCGGTAGCGCCACCTACGCGGACAACGTCGAGGTGCTGGTCGGCGCAGGGGCCTCACTGACGCTGGTCAGCCTGCAGTCCTGGGACGACGACACGGTGCATCTCGGGGCCCACCACCTGAGACTCGGCCGCGATGCCACGCTCACCCACCTCGTGGTCACCCTCGGCGGACGCGTCGTCCGACTTGCCCCGACCGTCGACTTCACCGGCCCTGGCGCGTCGGTCGACCTGATCGGGGCGTTCTTCACCGACCCGGGGCAGCACCACGAGCACCGGCTGTTCGTCGACCACGACGAGCCGCAGTGCCGCAGCCAGGTCAGCTACAAGGGGGCGCTGCAGGGTGAAGGAGCGCACTCGGTGTGGGTCGGCGACGTCTTGATCCGGGCCAATGCGGTGGGAACGGAGACCTACGAGATCAACCGGAACCTGCTGCTGACCGAGGGGGCCCGCGCCGACTCGATCCCGAACCTGGAGATCGAGACCGGCGACGTCACGAGCGCGGGTCACGCGAGCGCCACCGGTCGGTTCGACGACGACCAGCTGTTCTACCTGATGGCGCGCGGGATCCCCGACATCGAGGCACGACGACTGGTCGTGCGAGGCTTCTTCGCCGACCTGGTCACCAGGATCGCCATCCCCGAAGTCCGAACCCGACTCGAGGACGCCTTGGAGTCGGAACTGAACAGGAGTCTGGCATGACCTTTCGTCCCGTGGCCTCCGACGAGGAGCTCGCCGACGGATTCCCGTTGTTGGTCCACGTCGACGGTGTCCCCGTCTGCCTGGTCCGGTCCGAGGGCGAGGTGTTCGCCATCGGTGACATCTGTTCCCACGGGCAGGTCTCGTTGTCCGAGGGCGAGGTCGACGGGTGCGAGATCGAGTGCTGGCTGCACGGCTCCCGGTTCGACCTGCGCACCGGACGCCCGCTGTCACTGCCGGCCACCGAGCCGGTGCCCGTGCACCCCGTGAAGCTCGAGGACGGCAAGGTCCTCGTCGACGTCGAGGAGACCATCGCATGACCGTCCTGGAAGTCCGCGACCTGCACGTCAGCGTCGACGCCGAGGGAGGGCCTCGCCCCATCCTGCGCGGCGTCGACCTCATTCTCCGCAGCGGCGAGACCCACGCCCTCATGGGACCCAACGGCTCCGGAAAGTCGACCCTCGCCTACGCCATCGCCGGGCACCCTCGCTATGTCATCACCTCCGGGTCGGTGACCCTCGACGGCGACGACGTCCTGGCCATGACCGTCGACGAGCGCGCGCGGGCCGGGCTCTTCCTGGCCATGCAGTACCCGGTCGAGGTGCCGGGCGTCTCGGTGTCCAACTTCCTGCGGACCGCAGCCACCGCCACCCGTGGCGAGGCGCCCAAGCTGCGGCTGTGGGTCAAGGAGGTCAAGGAGGCGATGGGCGCGTTGGCCATCGACCCGACCTTCGCCGAGCGCAATGTCAACGAGGGCTTCTCCGGGGGCGAGAAGAAGCGCTCGGAGATCCTCCAGATGGAGCTGCTGCAGCCGCGGGTCGCCATCCTCGACGAGATCGACTCCGGGCTCGACGTCGACGCGCTCAAGGTCGTCGCCGACGGCATCAACCGGATGCGCGACACCGGGGAGTCGGGGCTGATGCTCATCACCCACTACACCCGGATCCTGCGGTACGTGAAGCCGGACTTCGTGCACGTCTTCGTCGACGGGAGGATCGTCGAGGAGGGCGGCCCGGAGCTCGCGGACCGGCTCGAGGCGGAGGGCTACGAGCGCTTCCTCGGTAACTCGCTGGTGACTTCGTGACCCTGAACGTCTCATCGCACGACGTCGCGCTACCGCTCGACGTGGGACGCATCCGGGCCGACTTCCCGTTGCTGGGTCGTACGGTGCGCGGTGGTCAGCCCCTGGTGTACCTCGACACGGCCGCAACTTCGCAGAAGCCGTTCTCGGTGCTCGATGCCGAGCGGGAGTTCTACGAGCACCACAACGCCGCGGTGCACCGCGGGGCCCACCAGGTGGCCGAAGAGGCGACGGACGCCTACGAGGCGGCTCGCCGGGCGGTGGCCGGCTTCGTCGGCGGCACGTTCGAGGAGATCGTCTTCACCAAGAACGCCACCGAGGCGCTGAACCTGGTGGCGTACGCCATGAGCAACGCAGCCACCTCGGGCGAGTCGGCCCAACGCTTCGTGATCGGGCCGGGGGACCGGATCGTGGTCACCGAGATGGAGCACCACGCCAACCTGGTGCCCTGGCAGCTGCTGGCCCAGCGCACGGGGGCCGAGCTCGCCTGGCTGTCCCTCACCGACGACGGCCGGCTCGACCTGTCCGACCTGGAGGCCGTGGTGAACGACCGCACCAAGGTCGTGGCCTTCGTCCACCAGTCCAACATCCTCGGCACGGTGAACCCGGTCGCGCCGATCGTGGCCCGCGCGCAGTCGGTGGGTGCCCTGACCGTGCTCGACGCCTGCCAGTCGGTCCCACACCAGCCGGTCGACCTGCCCTCCCTCAACGTCGACTTCGCCGCCTTCTCCGGGCACAAGATGCTCGGTCCGACCGGGATCGGGGCGCTGTGGGGCCGCCGCGAGCTGCTGGCCGCGATGCCGCCGTTCATCAGCGGCGGGTCGATGATCGAGCTGGTGACGATGGCGCACACGACCTTTGCCGGCCCGCCTCAGCGGTTCGAGGCGGGTTCGCCGCCCGTGGCCCAGGCGGTCGGCCTGCACGCGGCGGTCGACTACCTGCAGCGGATCGGCCTGTCCGCCATCGCCGCACACGAGCACGCCCTGACCGGGTACGCGCTCGACCAGCTGCAGCAGGTGCCGGGGGTCACGATCATCGGTCCCAGCGAGAACGTCGACCGCGGCGGTGCCGTGTCGTTCACCGTGGAGGGCATCCACCCGCATGACGTCGGTCAGGTGCTGGACGACCGGGGGATCGCCGTGCGGGTCGGCCACCACTGCGCCTGGCCGGTCTGCCGGCGCCTCGGCGTTCCGGCCACCACCCGCGCCTCGTTCGGCATCTACAACGACTACTCCGACGTCGATGCGCTGACCGGTGGCGTGCGCGCGGCCCAGGCGTTCTTCGGGGGAGCGGCGTGAAGCTCGAGACGCTCTACCAGGAGATCATCCTGGACCACTACCGGCGCCCGGTCGGCCGCGGGCTGCGCGAACCGTTCGACGCCGAGGTCCACCACGTCAACCCGACGTGCGGCGACGAGATCTCCCTGCGGGTGCACCTGTCCGGGTCGGCGGACGACCCGGTGCTCGAGGACATCAGCTACGACGCGCAGGGCTGCTCGATCAGCCAGGCGTCCACGTCGGTGATGTGCGAGATGCTCGACGACGCAACGGTGAGCCGGGCGTTGGAGCTGCAGGGGGAGTTCCTGTCGATGATGCAGGGGCAACCCGCCCGACGAGGACACGCTGGGCGACGCCGTGGCCTTTGCCGGCGTCGCGCAGTACCCCGCCCGCGTGAAGTGCGCCCTGCTTGGATGGATGGCACTGAAGGACGCCGCCGCCCAGGCTGTCGAGAACCGCAGCAAGGAGAACGTATGACCGAGCCCAGCGGCCCCATCACCACCCTGGCCGACGACGACTACACCGAGGCCATGCGCGACGTCGTCGACCCGGAGCTCGGGATCAACGTGGTCGACCTCGGCCTCGTCTACGGGATCACCGTCACCGACGGCGTGGCCACGATCGACATGACCCTGACATCGGCTGCCTGCCCCTTGACCGACGTGATCGAGGACCAGACCCGGGTCGCCCTGCACGAGATGGTCGACGAGGTCCGGATCAACTGGGTGTGGATGCCTCCCTGGGGCCCGGACAAGATCACCGACGACGGCCGCGAGCAGCTGCGCGCCCTCGGCTTCAACGTCTGACCCGGTCCGAGAAGACCAGCCCGCGGCGACCCCGGTCGCCCTCATCTGAGAAGGCCCGCTGTTGTTCACCGTCCGTGACCTCGAGCTGCGTGCTGGCTCCAGGCTGCTGCTCGAGCACGCCACGTTCCGGGTCGGTCCGGGCGACCGGGTGGGACTGGTCGGGCGCAACGGGGCGGGCAAGACCACCCTCACCAAGGTGCTCGCCGGCGAGGCGCTCCCGGCAGCGGGCCACGTGCAACGTTCCGGGACCTGGGGCTACCTGCCGCAGGACCCCCGCACGGGGGACCTCACGATGCTCGCCAGGGACCGGATCCTGAGCGTTCGCGGGCTGGACGCCACGGTGGCCCGGCTCCGGGCGATCGAGGGGCAGATGGCCTCGACCGACGACGTCGTGAGGGACAAGGCCCTGGCGGCGTACGGCCGGGTCGAGACGGAGTTCCTGGCCGCCGGTGGGTACTCCGCGGAGTCCGAGGCGGCGTCCATCGCGGCCAGCCTCGGGCTGCCGGACCGCGTGCTCGGCCAACCCCTGCAGACCCTCTCCGGCGGGCAGCGCCGACGGGTCGAGCTGTCCCGCATCCTGTTCAGCGATGCCGAGACCCTGCTCCTGGACGAGCCCACCAACCACCTGGACGCCGACTCGATCGGCTGGCTGCGCCAGTTCCTGGCCTCACACCGAGGCGGCCTCGTGGTGATCAGCCACGACGTGGCCCTCCTCGAGACCACGGTCAACAAGGTGATGCACCTCGACGCGACCCGCGCCGTCCTCGACGTGTACAACGTCGGCTGGTCCGCCTACCTGAAGCAGCGTGAGGTCGACGAGCGGCGCCGCCGCCGCGAGCGAGCCAACGCCGAGAAGCAGGCAGGTGCACTGCGCGACCAGGCCGACCGGATGCGGGCCAAGGCGACCAAGGCCAAGGCGGCGCAGAACATGGCCCGGCGGGCCGACCGGCTGATGTCAGGACTCGCCGAACAGCGACACGCCGACAAGGTGGCGCGGCTGCGGTTCCCCAAGCCGGCCGCGTGTGGCAAGACCCCGCTGATGGCGTCGGAGCTTTCCAAGTCGTACGGGTCCCTGGAGATCTTCACCGACGTCGACCTGGCCATCGACCGCGGATCGCGCGTGGTCGTGCTCGGGCTCAACGGAGCCGGGAAGACCACGCTCCTGCGCATTCTCGCCGGCGAGGAGAGGCCCGACACCGGTGCGGTCGAGGCCGGTCACGGGCTGCGGCTGGGCTACTACGCGCAGGAGCACGAGACGCTGGTGCCCGACCGCAGCGTCCTGGAGAACCTGATGAGCAGTGCACCGGAGCTCACCGAGACCGAGGCCCGAACCGTCCTGGGCAGCTTCCTGTTCTCCGGGGACACCGTCGAGCAGCCGGCGGGCACGCTGTCCGGCGGTGAGAAGACCCGCCTGGCGCTCGCCGCCCTTGTGGTCTCGAGCGCCAACGTGCTGCTTCTCGACGAGCCCACGAACAACCTCGACCCGGTCAGCCGCGACGAGGTGCTGAGGGCGCTGCGCGGGTACGAGGGTGCCGTCGTCCTGGTGACCCACGACGAGGGGGCGGTCACCGCCCTCTCCCCGGAGCGGCTGATCCTGCTTCCCGACGGCGTCGAGGACCTCTGGAACGAGGGGTACGCGGACCTCGTCGCGCTGGCCTGAGCGCCGACCCCGGGGTGCGTTCGGGTCGGGACCGAAGACCCGGGTGGTCGCGACCGACCCGAGGCACGATGATCGAAGGGAGCACCACCGGACGTTCGCTGTAGCCGATCAGGAGGGGACCGTGGCCGAGCTGGGGAAGGGCCGTCGGATCACCGGGGCCGACCGGGTCGAGCTGTCCGAGGCCCTGCGGCGTCAGTACGAGTCGGGCGCGACCATCCGCGCGCTCGCCGCGGCGACCGGACGTTCCTACGGGTTCGTGCACCGGGTCCTGGCCGAGTCAGGGACCACGCTGCGCGGGCGAGGCGGGGCCACCCGAGGCCAGCGCAAGGCCGGCTGAGGGCTCCCCGACGTGTCGCAGCGACCCAGAGCCGGCACCGGTGGCGTGACCGTCCGGGTCGACGGTCCCGTGGCCACCGTCACCCTCGACCGACCACCCCGCAACGCGCAGGTGCCATCGACGTGGCTTGCCCTGGCCGACGTCCCCGACCAGCTCCCGTCCGACGTGCGCGTCCTCGTCCTGGAGGCGGCCGGCCCGGTCTTCTCCGCCGGGCTGGACCTTGGCCTGCTCCAGCCCGGCGCCGTCGCCGACGAGCCCAGTGCCGCCGACCTGGCGGCCGACCCGCTCCTTGACGAGCGGATCGCCTCGTTCCAGGGCGGCTTCACCTGGTGGGCCGACCACCCGGCGATCAGCATCTGCCGGGTGAGGGGTCCCGCCGTCGGCGCGGGCTTCCAGCTCGCCCTGGCCACCGACCTTCGGGTGGTGGACACCTCGGCGTCGTTCGCCATGAAGGAGGTGACCCTGGGGCTCGTCCCGGACCTGGGCGGCACCCGGCGCCTGGCCGAGCTGGCCGGCCCGTCTGCAGCGCTCGACCTCGTCACCACCGGGCGCACCGTCAACGCCGAGGAGGCCGCGCAGCTGGGTCTGGTGAACCGGCTGGTCGCCCCCGAGCAGCTGGGGGCGGAGGTGGACGACCTCGTGGACGCCCTGCTGGCGACACCCCCAAGGGCACTCGTCGCGGTCAAGCAGCTGATGTCCGGAGTGGGCGTTCGCAGCCGGGACCAGCAGCTGGACGCCGAGCGCTCCGCCCAGGTCCCACTGCTGCGGGCGTTGGTCGCGCGTTCGCCCTCCGCGTAGCGCACCCCCACCGCCCCGGGGAAGCACCATCGGGCGGACGACGTTGGGCCCATGGCGGTACGGCATCCCTCCCCGGCTCGGTCCGGGGCAACGCGTGACCCACGGAACCGACGGCAGGAGAGCCCCACCGATGTCCATGAACAGCTCGTGGGCGACGCTTCGCTCGTTCTCCCGAGACGAGTCCGTCGTCGACCGCAAGCTGGCGCCGGGCACCGTGCGCAGGATCGCGGGCTATGCCGCCCCCTATCGGACGATCATCGTGCTGTTCCTCGGGTTCACCGTGGTCGACGCGTTCCTGGTCGTGGCCACTCCGCTCCTGCTCCAGCGACTGATCGACGACGGGGTGACCCCTGGCGACGCCCAGGTCGTGGTGACCATCGCGATCATCGTGGCCGTGCTGGCGCTGTTCGACGCCGGACTGTCGCTGCTCCTGCGTTGGTACTCCTCGCGCATCGGCGAAGGGCTGATCTACGACCTGCGCAGCGAGGTCTTCGACCACGTCCAACGGATGCCGATCGCCTTCTTCACCCGCACCCAGACCGGCGCCCTGATCTCGCGACTCAACAGTGACGTCATCGGCGCCCAGCAGGCCTTCACCTCCACCTTGTCCAGCGTCGTGTCGAACCTGATCAGTCTCGTCGTCGTCGCGATCGCCATGTTCTCGCTGTCGTGGCAGATCACCCTGGCCTCGCTGCTGCTGCTGCCGATCTTCCTGGTTCCCGCCCGCTACGTCGGACGGCGAATCGCGGGGATGACCCGTGAGGCCATGCAGCTCAACGCCGAGATGGGCTCGACGATGACCGAACGCTTCAACGTGAGCGGCGCGCTCCTGGTCAAGCTGTTCGGCCGACCCGACGAGGAGGCCGAGCAGTTCAGCGGACGCGCCAGGCGGGTCGCCGACATCGGCGTGCGTATCGCCATGTCCAACCGGTTCTTCTTCACCGCCCTGACCCTGGTCGCCTCCCTGGCAACGGCTCTGGTGTACGGCGTCGGTGGGCTCTTGTCGATCCAGGGCGTCCTCTCGGTCGGCACCCTGGTGGCTCTGGCCGCCCTGCTGGGTCGCCTGTACGGACCACTGACGTCGCTGTCGACCGTGCGGATCGACGTGATGACGGCCCTGGTCAGCTTCGAGCGGGTCTTCGAGGTGCTCGACCTCCCCCCGATGGTGCAGGAGAAGCCGCACGCCGTGAACCTGGCGCCGGGGCCGACGGCGGTCGGGTTCGACCAGGTCGAGTTCTCCTACCCGACCGCCGAGCAGGTGTCGCTGGCGTCGCTGGAGGCCGTGGCCCGGATCGAGTCGGCGCCCACCGGTGACGTGCTGCACGGGGTCTCGTTCACCGCCGCACCCGGTGAGCTGGTCGCGATCGTCGGACCATCCGGCGCGGGCAAGACGACCATGACCGGACTCATCTCCCGGCTCTACGACGTCACGGGCGGTCGTGTGCAGGTCGGCGGGCACGACGTCCGTGACGTCAGCCTGCAGTCGCTGCACGACCGGATCGGGGTGGTGACCCAGGACGCCCACATGTTCCACGACACGATCCGGGCGAACCTGCTGTATGCCCGGCCCGGTTCCACCGAGGACGAGCTGTGGGAGTCGCTGCGCTCGGCCCGGATCGCCGACCTCGTCTCCTCCCTGCCCGAGGGGCTCGACACCGTGGTGGGCGACCGCGGGCACCGCCTCTCCGGCGGTGAGAAGCAGCGGATGGCGATCGCCCGGCTGCTCCTCAAGGCCCCCGACGTCGTGGTCCTCGACGAGGCGACCGCGCACCTGGACTCCGAGTCCGAGCGCGCTGTGCAGCAGGCGCTCGACGTCGCCCTCGCGGGCCGCACGTCGATCGTCATCGCCCACCGGCTGTCCACGGTCCGCCACGCCGACCAGATCCTCGTGGTCGACGGCGGGCGGATCGTCGAGCGGGGCACCCACGACGAGCTGCTGGTCGACGGTGGTCTGTACGCCGAGCTCTACCGCACACAGTTCGCTGACCAGGCCGCCACGGCTGGCACCCCCGCCGTCGGCTGACCGGTCGCCCACCGGCCGGTCACCGGACCCGGGTGGCCCCACCGTCGACGGGGATCAGCGCAGCCGTCAGGTACGACGCGGCGGGAGAGAGCACGAACGCCGCGACGGTGCCGAACTCGACCGGGTCGCCGTACCGGCCGAGCGGGATCATCGCCTCGTGCCGACGTCGCGACGTCTCCGAGCGACCCGACCGGGCATCGAGCTCGCGGACCCGGTCGGTGTCGATCCGGCCGGGCAGCAGGGCGTTGACCCGGATCTGGCGCGGGGCCAGCTCCTCGGCCAGCTGCTGCACGACCACGGCCAGGCCCGGCCGCAGGCCGTTCGACGTGGCCATGCCCGGGAGCGGCGACCGCACCGAGGAGCTCAGCACGAACGCGAGGGAGCCGCCTTCCTCACCGACGGCCTGCGTGACCGACCGGGCCACCCGCAGGGGTCCCAGGAACGCGCCTTCGAAGCCGGCTCGCCACTCCTCGTCGGTGGTGGTCAGGGCGTCGCCCGGTGGAGGGCCTCCACAGGAGATCAGCGCACCGTCGATCCGACCGAAGCGGCCCATGGCTGCGGCCATCAGCCGCTCGGGGGCACTGGGGTCGGTCAGGTCGGTCGGCACCCCGACGGCCCGGTCCGGCCCGCCGAGCGCCGTCGCCACCGATGCCAGCACCTCCGGATCCCTGGCACCCAGCACCACCCGGGCCCCCTCGGCAACGAGAGCCTCGGCGCTGGCCCGACCCAGACCCCGACTCCCGCCGGTCACGACGAACACCCGGTCGGTGATCCCCAGATCCACGGCGTCCTCCCGGTCCTCGACGTCGACCGCGCAGGTCGGTCGCAGCCTGGCCGCAGTGGAGCTGGGGTCCAGGTCAGGGCCAGCCTGTCAGGTTCGCGGTCTCGAGCCCAGGCCCGTCCGGGCGAGACAGCGCCTACGATCAGCTGGCGAGCCGTCCCTGGGGCCGGGAGTGCCCGAAGACCCTGCATCGGGAGTGAGACCGTGAACCTGCCGACCCGGACGATCCCGGAACCCCTCCGCCCTGGTTCGACCGTCGCCCTCGTGGCCCCCAGCTCACCGGTACCGACCGGACGGCTCGCGGGCGGGGTCGCTCTGCTCCGCTCCTGGGGGCTGCAGGTCGTGGTAGCGCCCCACGCACACGCCGTGGCCCACGCGGGCCTGCTCGCCGGGACCGACCGCGAGCGAGCCGGGGACCTCCAGGAGACGTGGACCGACCCTGCAGTCGACGGCGTCTTCTGCGCCCGAGGCGGCTACGGCGCCGGTCGGCTGCTCGAGCACCTGGACTGGTCGGCGATGGCCGCGACCGGCCCCAAGGTCCTCGTGGGCTCGAGCGACATCACGGCCCTGCACGAGGCCTGGGCGACCCGGCTGTCCCTGGCCTCGGTCTTCGGTCCGATGCCGGCCACCGAGCTGCTCGGCGGCCCGGTGCCCCAGCCGGACTCGGCCGAGGCGATCCACGCGATGGTGTTCGGAGCCGAGCCCGAGGTGCTCGCGGCCGACGACCTGGTCGTCGCGGGCCCGCCCGGAGGCGGGGCGGTGTCCGGCGTGCTCGTGGGCGGCACGCTGAGCCTCCTGGCCGCCTCGCTGGGCACCGGCTACTCCGTCCCGGCAGCCGGTGGGCTGGTCTTCCTCGAGGACGTCGGGGAGGCGCCCTACCGGGTCGACCGGCTGCTCACCCAGCTGCGTGGTGCCGGCTGGTTCCACCGCGCGCGCGGCGTCGTCGTGGGCAGCCTGCACGACTGCGGTGACCCGGTGTCGCTGCGCCGCGTGCTGGAGGACCGCCTGGGCGACCTGGGTGTGCCCGTGCTGGCCGGGCTGCAGGTGGGCCACGGCCCCGTCCAGCGGGCCCTGCTGCTCGGGGCTCCGGCGCGACTCGACCCCTCCGCCGGCACGCTGAGGGTCAGCGGTCTAGGCCCGGCCGGACCGTGACCGACGGCTCGACGGCGCGGGCACCCGCATCCGGCGCGCTGCTCTCCCGCCTGGCCAGCAGGCCGAAGCCGACCAGCGCCAGCCCGGCGAAGAACCACCACTGAAGGGCGTAGAAGAAGTGCGGACCGCTGCCCGAGGCGGGTGGCTCGGGCTGCTCGAGCCCTGCCGGTCCCGGCGGCTGCTCGTCGACCAGCTCGCCGTAGCCGCCGAAGACCGGGTAGGGCAGGTCCTCGGCGAACGCCGCGACGTCGATGCTGTACGCCTGGCCAGCCGGTGCCTCGGCCGCGTTGTCGGCGCTTGCCTCGGCCGGCCGCAGGCGCAGCAGGACGTCAACGGTCCCCGACGGCGGGTCGGGGACCTCCGGCTCGGCACTCGCGGACACCATCGACTGCGGCAGCCACCCCCGGTCCACCAGGACGGCCGGCCCCTCTGAGGTGACGAACGGGGTGATGACCTCGAACCCCCCTCGTCCGTTGTGGTTGCGGACCAGCACCTGACCGGCGACGTCGTACACCCCTGACGCGCGAGCGAGGGTGAACTCGTCGGAGGACGCCAGCGGAGTGCCGACGACCAGGACGTCGCCCAGGGCCAACGGGTCGCCGCTCTGCGCTGCCTCGACGGCGGCGTTCCGGTCGAGCCGGTCGTGCCAGCGGTGCCACTGCCAGCGCCCGGCCAGGACGCAGAGCACGGCCAGGGTGACGGCGAACAGGGCGAAGAGCACCCAGCGCGGCTGTCTCAACGTGGTCAGCACTCGTGGCACCAGGGCACGCTAGCCCGAGCTGACGCTCGACGAGACGTCGGGTCAGGTGCCGACGGGTGGATCGCCCGGTCCTGGGTGTGTGGGAGCCGGGGGGAGCGCCGGCGTCGAGGAGGTGACGAGTGAGGCGACGTGCTCACTGCGCTCCCGTCCTCCGTTGGCGATCACGACGGCGAAGTAGGGGATGAACACCGCACCGGCGGCGAAGGTCCAGCGCAGCCACCCGGAGGCGAGCACGGCGGCGACGATGAAGACGATCCGCAGCACCATCGAGATCACGTAGTTGCGGACCCGGACGCCTTGGTCGTCCTCGAGACCGACCGGGGCGTTGGTGATCCGGTAGACGGGATGGTCGTGCCGCCCGAAGAGGGCCCCGATCCGGGACATGTCGTCTCACCTGCATCATGGTCGTCAGGCCCGGTCGGCACCTGACCCCTGCCGCGCCCAGCGGGGCGCCCCTCTACGGTACGTCCGAACCCCCGACCCGGCCAGGCGAGCCGACAGTCCAGGAGGAACCATGGCCAACCGCACCTACCGCGTCACCGAGATCGTCGGGACCTCCGACGAGAGCATCGAGCACGCCATCCACAACGGCATCGCCCGGGCCGCGGAGACCCTGCGCCACCTGGACTGGTTCGAGATGACCGAGGTCCGCGGACGCATCGTGGATGGCAGCGTCGAGCACTGGCAGGTCGGGCTGAAGCTGGGCTTCCGGCTCGAGGACTCCTGATCAGCTCGCCTGGCTGACCGTCGACATGTTGAAGTCGGTGCGCGTGGCCGCAACCTGCCGCGTTCTGGCGTAAACCGGTCCTGACCTGCGGCTACTCCGTTGACTACCGCTGGACGGCGTTGACGGTTGCCGGACAAGTTGCGGACTCGCTGCGGACTGGCTGGCCCCCGCGGAGCTGACGGCGGCGGACCCACGACGGCTGGCCGACCTCCTGATCGAAGGCTTTGGCGTGACCCGGTCCCGGTGAACAGGAGAATCCCGCCGGGAGCGCGACGGGGGGTGCGCGCTCACCGGCGGGAGTCGTCGCAACGTAGCCGACGTGTTGGCGACACGTCAGGGCCTTAGGGCCCTCGACCCCCCAGCGCCCCACCCCGGATCGGTGGGGATGGGCGCCTTCGCCTTGCCCGACCGAGAATCCCGGAGCCCGTACGCGCCGCGAGCGCGGTGGCACATCGGGTCAACAGCTCGTCGACGTCGCGGCGACCGCACCGCGGCCGGGTTAATGCCGGGGTTTCGCCCTGGTGCGGGATGGGGCGGGAGGCCCGGTCCCTGGTCGTGGTGACCGGGGACCGGGCGCGACCCCGAAGTGCGGCGAACTACGCCGACGTGGCGATGAAGTAGAACGAGTTGTCGACCAACGAGTTCGTACTGACTGCCGCCATGAGCACCTCGATGGTTCTAGTGCCGTCGAACTCCTCGTAGCTGTTCGCCAAAGATCCGACGACGTAGACATCCGTGTAGGTCATAGCTGCCGATACCGTGACGTTCGGGCAGCTGGTGAAGGTCCCAGGGGTAAAGGTGAGCTTGTAGTGGCCGACACCGATCCGTTCAGATGTGAACCCTGCTGATCCAGCCCCCCCGTCGCCGAAGAGTCGCTCCGAAACAGACAGAAGCGCCGGTGCCGGGGACTCTTGGTGAGTTCGGTTGTGGCGTCCAATGGTCGAAGGAGCGTGTCATGAAGTTCACTACCCGCCTTGCCAGCCTCATCGATGCCCTGGCCTCATGTGCTGCATCTCCATTCGGTTTATCCCTTCGAGGTTGAGTCAGGTGCGTTCAGCTAGCGGCGTACGCCGATCCGGCGGGAGTAACGGTCGTGGCCGTCGTGGACAACCGACTCCGGTCGCGCACCATGTACGCGGTGATCAGCGCAGCCGGGAAGAACAGCAGGCTGAACAAGAAGTAGCCGAGGAAGCTGTGACCTTTACGTCCGGCGACCCGGGCCGGCCAGAAGGCGAGTGCGACCCAGACGAGGATGAACAGCGTCCAGAACAACCAGTTATCGAACGTCAGGCATCTCCATCCGTTGACTCCTCCTTGTCTACGTGGCTCCGGCCACGCCGGGCAGAGCCATAGGCCCCCCGGGCAGTGAGTGGCGACAGTTCCGCGCCCAGGGCGGCAGTGGGATGTCCCATCGGTCCGGCCGGGACCGAATGGCGGAGGGAATCGCTGTGTGCCGCGCTACCACTAGTCTCTGATTGAGTCCTTCCTGCCGCCCCGAGGAGACGCCATGAGTGAGCCAGATCGCACCAAACTCCCGATCCGGCGCCCGACCTTCGGCGGGCGGGCCAATCGAACTCTTGACGGCTGCGAACCGGACTGGGCGCAGATAGATCATCCGCATCCGCCGGCGGGGGCTCCAAACGTGCTGGTCGTCCTAATCGATGACGCTGGGTTCGGCAACCCGAGTACGTTCGGTGGTCCGATCGACACCCCGAACTTCACCCGGATCGCTGAGGGGGGCCTACGGTACAACCGGTTCCATGTCACGGCTTTGTGCTCGCCGACCCGTGCCGCGCTCTTGACCGGACGGAACAGTCACACGGTCGGCTTCGGGTCGGTGGGTGAGTTCTCGAACGGCTTCCCTGGCTACACCGCGCTCCTGCCCCATGACTGTGCGCCGTTGCCGCGGATCCTGCGGGACAACGGCTACAGCACGGCGGCGTTCGGCAAGTGGCACCTGACCCCGGATGGCCAGCAAGGGCCCTCCGGTCCGTTGGACCGGTGGCCGAACGGTTGGGGATTCGACTACTTCTACGGCTTCCTGGGTGGGGGCGCCAGTCAGTGGGATCCGTGTCTGGCGGAGAACCAGAAGATCATCGGCACCGACCCGGCGTTCTACGACGAGGACAACCCCTACTACCTACCCGACGCGATGGCCGACAAGACCATCCAGTGGCTGCACGGGGTCCGGGCCCAGGACGCGACCAAGCCGTTCTTCACCTACTTCGCTACCGGCTGCAGCCACGCTCCGCACCACGTCGCTGACAACTGGGCACAGAAGTACAAGGGTCGGTTCGACCAGGGCTGGGACCAGATGCGCGAGGAGGTCTTCGCTCGGCAGAAGCAACTCGGTGTCGTGCCTGCGGACGCTGAGCTCACCGTGCGCAACGACGCGTTCCCGGCATGGGACAGCCTGTCCGAGCCTCTGAAGGCCTACTACGCCCGGCAGATGGAGGTATACGCCGGCTTCTCGGAGAACGCCGACCACAATGTCGGTCGGGTGATCCACGCGATCGAGGAGCTCGGCGAGCTCGATAACACCTTGGTGATCTGGATCTGGGGGGACAACGGGGCCAGCATGGAGGGGTCGCTGACCGGCTCGTTCAACGAGTTGACGATGCAGAACGGGATCCCGCTGACCGACGAGATGCAGCTGCAGCTGGCCGAGCGGTACGGCGGGATGGATGCCTGGGGCGGGGCGATGATGGACCCGCACTACTCAGCAGCCTGGGCGTGGGCGGGCAACACACCTTTCCAATGGGGCAAGCAGGTCGGGTCCCACCTCGGCGGAACCCGCAACCCGATGGTCATCCACTGGCCGGAGCGGATCACCGAAGTCGGTGGTCTGCGGTCGCAGTTCACCCATGTCACCGATCTTGCGCCGACGATTCTGGACGTGTGTGGCATTCCGGCGCCCGGCGAGGTGGATGGGATCGCGCAGGAGCCCATGCACGGCGTGACTTTCGCGGACTCCCTCACCGATGCTGCGGCGGCGGAACGGCACACCCAGCAGTACTTCGAGAGCGTCGGCAACCGGGCGATGTACAAGGACGGCTGGTGGCTCGCGATGCGCACCGAACGGATCCCCTGGGTCCTCACCCCGGCTGCACTGCAACCTTACGCACCGGGAGTGTGGAACCCCGACGACGACCCCGTCGAGCTCTACTACCTCCCCGACGACTTCAGCCAGGCCCACGACCTGGCCGCACAGCACCCGGAGAAGGTCGAGGAACTTCGGGCGTTGTTCTGGTCAGAAGCGGAGAAGTACAAGGTGCTTCCGCTGCTGGCCACACTCGGGGTGTTCTTCGGGATCGCACCGCCGCTACCGGAAGTCGCCACGTTCGAGTTCCGTGGTGATGTGGAGAACGTCCTCGCCGGGATGGTCCCCCGCATCTATAACCACTCCTACTCGATCAGCGCCGACCTGGTCATCCCCGAGGGCGGCGCCGAGGGAGTCATCGTCGCCGAAGCCGACCACCTGGGTGGATTCTCCCTTTTCATCGACGGCGGACGGCTCACTCACACCTACTCCATGATGGGAGTCTTCCTCTTCCGGCAGCAGGCCACCGAACCGCTGCCAACCGGCGAGGTAGCCGTACGCATGGAGTTCGCCGCCGACGCCGCGAAACCGGCAACCGGCGGCGAGGTTACCTTGTTCGTCAACGACAAGGCAGTAGGAAGCGGTCGGATGGACCACACCGTCCCCATCCGGTTCTCCGGCTACGCCGGAATGGACGTCGGACGCGACAACGGCGGGGTCGTCGACCTGAGCTACGCCGACCGCAAGCCCTTCCCCTTCACCGGCACGATCAAGAAGGTGGTCTTCGACGTCAAGCCCCACCTCACCCAAGAGGACGAGCAGGCGATTCACCTAGCCGGACACCACGGCCAGGCGGTCCACGCATTGTCCAGCTGACTCGCACACCACCGCAGGAGGTCCCAGCATGGCATTCGACGACGAGACCATCGACGTGCTCATCGGCGGCTACCTCTCCAAAGATGCGGCCCAAGAAGACTACGAGTCGGTCCTCGCCAGTGGCGGCTACCTGCACGGCGCGGTCGTCGTCACCAAGGACCTCGAAGGCCAGCTGGAGGTGCAGCAAACCGACCACATGGTTCGCGAAGGAGCAGCCGGCCTCGGCGCAGTGGGCTTCGTCGTCGGCCTATTTGCCCCACCCCTGCTCGCCGCTACCGCGGTCGGCGCCCTCATCGGAGCCGGCGCAGGCAAACTCGCCCACCACAAGACTGCCGCGAAGCTCGAAGAACAAGCCGGAACCACCATCCCCATCGGAGGCGCCGGCCTGATCGTCGCCTACCCCCACTCCGCGGCCGGGAAGGTGGAACCGGCCGTGACGCGAGCCGTCACCCGCGCCGTCGGCGAAGCCGAAGGCCACCACGTGAAGGCACTCCAAGCCGCCATCGCTGACGCCCAGACGAAACTCGCGCAACGCCAAGGCTGACACTCGCCGATCAAGATCCTCCGCCCGTCCGAAGCGCGCGCCTAACGGCACCCCTCTGTCGTCAAGACGCCCGCGCCACGGCGGGCGTGGCGTTCGCGCGGGGCCCGGGCTGTGGCTTCACCGAAGAGCAGGCGGTAGGGGTAGAGCCGGTCGCGCTGGTGTTTCGAGTCGTCCCCACGTGCCCTCCCGGGCCCCCCAACTCGTTCTGCGCGTCGGCGAGGAGTCGGCGGTAGATCGCGTCGCTGACCGGGCGCTTGAGGCAGCGCAGTGCTGCCTTCGGCTTCTTCCCCGAGTCGATCTTGCGCTGGTAGTAGTCCCGGCCGGTTCCGGGGTTGCGCAGCTGGGTGACCGCAGCCATATGGATCGCGTGGTTGAGGACCCGGTTCCCGCCGCGGTCCACGCACGGTCGTGCGTCACCGGCCGATCCCCAGGTCGTGGGGGCGGTGCCGTTGTAGGCGGCGAAGTGGTCCTCGTCGACGAACCGGGCAACGTCACGGACCTCACCGACCACGATCGCGGTGATCACCGGCCGACCCCGAGCAGCTCGGCAGGGTAGTCGGTGCGGCCTTCACCGCGGCGGTGATCTGCTTCTTGATGCCGTCGAGGCGCCCACCGAACGTTCGGGCGTCAGGTCGGTCGAGCCCAGCAGGACCAGAACCGTCGTGCAGGTGTCACCTATTGCACCCCGTCCTGCGGGACCGCGGCTCGCCAGAAGGAGTACAGAGCGCGTAAGCGCGCCGAGAAGGAGGCGGGAATGTCTAGCATCAAGAAGCGCCCCGACGGTCGCTACCGCGCCCGATATCGAGACGGCAATGGTCACGAGCATGCACGGCACTTCACCCGCAAGGTCGATGCACAGCGGTGGCTCGACGAGACAACGACAGCGGTGCTGACCGGCGCCTACGTTGACCCGAGAGCTGGCCGGGTAGCTCTGACGACATTCGCCACAGAGTGGCGTCGGAGTCTCGTGCATCGTCCGAACTACCTCCGAGTCATCGACAACGCACTCGATGTTCACATCCTGCCCGTGATGGGCAAGCGAGAGTTGTCGTCGCTGCGTCGTTCGGGTGTTCAACGACTCGTCTCGGCCCTTTCCGAGACGTTGGCTGCGAACACGGTTCACAACGTGTACCGAGTTCTGAGCCAGGTGATAGGCGCCACCGTGGATGACCGACTGATCCCCGCTTCGCCGTGCCAACGGATCAAGATGCCCTCCCGTCCGTCGGTCGAGGTTCGTCCGCCCTCACCGGCCGAGGTCGCAGGCTTGGCGGAGGCCATTGATCCCCGGCAGCGGGCGCTCCTGGTCCTGCTTGCTGGCACCGGGCTTCGGATCTCCGAGGCGCTGGGCGTGGTTGTCAGCGACGGCGACCTCCTCCGGGGCACACTGCGAGTTGAGAGGCAGCGCGACGGTAGATCGAACGAGCACGGTCCACCCAAGACGCGGAGCAGCGTCCGCACCGTTCCGCTGGGCCAGGTGGTTGTCGACGCTCTCGCGGCACACTTGGCTACCTACCCAACAGCAGAGGATGGATCAATCTTCACTGACCGGAATGGTGATCCGCTGACGTACACGGCGTGGAAGCCGGTGTGGGCGGCGACCGGAACGAGCTTCAAGACACACGACCTGCGGCACTACACCGCTAGTGCGCTCATAGCTGGGGGAGCGTTCGTGAAACAGGTCTAGACGATCCTGGGGCATGCGACCGCGGCCGTGACGCTCGGCGTCTACGCCCACCTGTGGCCCGGTGACGACGACCGGGCTCGCAAGATCCTCGACACCGCTCTTGCGGACTGTGTGGCGGACCGCGGAGGTGTCGTAGCGGCGTCCTCGCAGGTCAGGGGCCTAGGACGCCTGGCTCACCGTCGACATGTTGAAGTCGGTCACCCGCAGCGGAGCCATCGACACGCGCGCGAAGAAGTCGTTCCACTCCCGTGGCAGCGCCACGACCGGGTCACCGGCGTCGGCGATCCGCGACAGCAGGTCGATCGGGCTCTCGTTGAACCGGAAGTTGTTCACCGCGCCGACCACCTCGCCACCCTCGACCAGGTAGACCCCGTCTCGGGTCAGCCCAGTGAGCAGCAGGGTCTGCGGGTCGACCTCGCGGATGTACCACAGCGTGGTCAGCAGCAGGCCTCGCTCGGTCCGCGCGACGACGTCGTCCAGGCTCCCGGACGCATCGGAGACCTCGAGGACCAGGTTGTCCACGAACGGGGTGGTGGGCAGCCCCGTCAGCGCGGCGGAGTGTCGGGTCTGCAGCAAGGAAGCGAGCTCACCGTCCTTGACCCAGTCGGTCCGACCGAGCGGGATGCCGTTGTCGAAGACGCTCGACAGCGACGACGACGAGGACGCCGCCACGAAGGGCTCGCACTCCAGGCCGGGGTGGGCGGGGTCACTGAACAGCTGCACGGGCCGAGTGGCCAGCCGGTCGCCGACCCGGGTTCCCCCGCCGGGACGGCTGAAGGCCGTACGGCCCTCCGCGGCGTCGCGCGCCGCCATTTCGATGTACCCGTACACGAGCAGGTCGCTGACCGCTCCCGGCGGCAGGACCACGTCGTAGCGCCCCGGTGGAAGGGACCGCTGCCGGTCCTCCCACCCCAGCCGCGTCGCGAGCTGGTCGTCGATGGCCAGGATGTCGACATCGGTGAAGTCACGCGTGTACTGACCCACCCACGACGAGCGCGTGCGATGGGCGGACTTCCCCGTCACCTCGACCTTGCCCGTGGGCTGCACGTGCCGCAGTCGGGTGCCTGCGCTCGACGCCAGGTAGGTGGTGGTGACCACGTGCTCGGCGAACCCGAAGAGCTCACGGCCGTCCGACGTCGCACGAGCAAACGCCTCACCGAGCAGCGGCGCGAAGGCGGAGAAGACCTCGGCCGACGTGTCCGCAGGCTCGGCCTCGAAGTCCGCGGACAACCCACCGTCCACCAGCGGGGCAGCGTCAGGGGAAGGAGCGGCCGCCCGGGCCGCAGCAACAGCGGCGTCGACCAGTGCGTCGAGCTCGTCCCGGTCGACCACGCTCCTCGTGACGACGCCCGCCGCCGTGCCATCGTCGCGGGTGTCCAGCGCCACGAAGGTGACCGACCGCCCACGCATGACCCCGTTCGTGGTCAGCGTGTTGGCGGCCCAGCGCAGGTTGGCCTCGCTGCGCTCGTTGACCAGCACGACGTAGTCGGTCAGCGGGCACCGCCCGACCGCCCGCTCGACGATCTCCTGCGGTCTCATCGGGCGCCCTCCTGCTGGGTGTTCAAGATGTTGATGCCGGAGAAGACCGCTGCCGGCGCGCCGTGGCTGACCGGTGCCACCTGCGCCGGCTGCGCCTTGCCACAGTTGAAGGCGCCCGCGAGCAGGTAGGTCTCCGGACCGCCGACAGCGACCATCGACCCCCAGAAGTCGGTGGTGGTCGCCTGGTAGGCCACGTCGCGGACCTGGCCGGCGAGTGCCCCTGACCTGATCCGGAAGAACCGTTGACCGGTGAACTGGAAGTTGTAGCGCTGCTGGTCGATCGACCAGCTCTTGTCGCCCACGACCAGGATCCCGTCCTCGACTCCGGACACCAGGTCGTCGAGCCCAGAGCCCTGGGGATCGGGGGCCAGCGAGACGTTGGCCATGCGCTGGATCGGCACGTGGTCCGGGGCATCGGCGTAGGCGCAGCCGTTGCTGCTGGCGAACCCGTAGGCCGCCGCGATCCGGCGGTCCAGCTGGTAACCGACGAGGACGCCGTCGCGGACGATGTCGAACTGTGCAGCGGCGACCCCCTCGTCGTCGATCGCCACCGTCGACAGACCGTGCTCGACCACCCGGTCACCGGTGACGTTCATCAGCGGCGAGCCGTAGCGCAGCGTGCCGAGCTGGTCGGGAGTCGCGAAGGACATCCCGGCGTAGTTCGCCTCGTAGCCCAGGGCCCGGTCCAGCTCGGTGGCGTGCCCGATCGACTCGTGGATGGTGAGCCACAGGTTGGTGGGGTGGATGACCAGGTCGTACTCACCGGGCTCGATCGACGGGGCCCCGAGCTTTTCCACCAGCCACGCCGGCAGCTGCTCCAGCTCGGCGTCCCAGTCCCATCCCTCACCGTCGAGGTACTCGAAGCCTCGCCCGACCGGGGGAGCCACCGTCGACATGCTCTCGAAGCCTCCGGTCTCGGCGCTGACGGTCACCGCCGTCAGGTTCGGGTGCAACCGCACCCGCTGCTGGGTCGCCACCGTGCCGTTCAGGTCGGCGTAGAAGGTGTTCTCCTTCAGGCTGAGCAGCGACGCATCGACGTGGTCGACCCCTGGCTGGTCCAGGAGCCGGCGGCTCCACTGCTCGAGACGAGCGGCCTTGTCGGAGTCGCTGACGGCGAACGGGTCGATCCGGTAGCTCGACACCCAGGTGACGTCACCATGGGAAGGCTCGGGCGCCAGCTCCACCGGCTCGGTGTTGACCGGTCGACTGACCCGGGCCAGGGCCACCGCACGCTCGGCGGTCAGCGCCGCGGCCTCGGGCGTGCGCACGATGTCGGCCGCAAACCCCCAGGTGCCGTCGACGACCACCCGCACCGAGTACCCGACCTCCTCGGAGTCGTTGATCCCCTCTAGCGCACCGTCGCGAAACCGCACGCTGTTGCCCCTCGTCCTGGCCAGACGAAAGGCCGCGTACGTGGCTCCCAGGTCGGAGGCCCTCTGCAGGGCTGCGTCGGCGAGCACCCGCATGGGCAGGGCGAGGAACTGGTCGTCAACGCGGTGACGAGCCGAGGGCACACTGGTCATCGCGCCAACGTACCCGGGTTCGTCGTACTCGCCGGTAGCCCGATAGCGTGCCGCGGTCGTCTCGCATCACCGCTGCCACGGCAGCACGTCGTCCAGGAGGTCGGGTGTCGGAGTCGCCCCTCACCACTGCCCCGGCGGTCGGAGGCACCCCGGACGCGGGCGTCGGTGGCCGGTCGGTCCTCGTCACCGGTGGCAACCGGGGCATCGGACTCGCAGTGGCGCGCCACTTCGCCGACCTGGGTGACCGCGTGGCGGTGACCTACCGCTCGGGGGAGCCGCCCGAGGGGTTCCTGGGCGTGCGCGCCGACGTCACCGACGACGCCTCCCTGGATGCTGCTTTCGATGCGGTGGTCGCGCAGCACGGTCCGGTCGAGGTGCTCGTGGCCAACGCCGGGATCACCCGCGACACCCTGCTCCTGCGGATGACCGACGACGACTTCACCTCGGTGCTCGACACGAACCTCACCGGTGCGTTCAGGGTGTCGCGCCGGGCCGCCAAGGGCATGCTGCGGCTGAGGCGGGGTCGGTTGATCTTCATCTCCTCGGTCGTCGGGCTGTCCGGCTCAGCCGGCCAGGCCAACTATGCGGCGTCCAAGGCCGGGCTGGTCGGGTTCGCCCGATCCCTGGCCCGCGAGCTGGGCAGCCGCTCGATCACCGCCAACGTCGTGGCCCCGGGTTTCGTCACCACGGACATGACCGCGACGCTGGACGAGGCGCGCTCGGCGGAGATCCTCTCCTCGGTGCCGCTGGCCCGCTACGCCTCGGCCGAGGAGATCGCCGGAGTCGTCGGGTTCTTGGCGAGCGACCAAGCCGGCTACATCACCGGAGCGGTGATCCCGGTCGACGGCGGACTCGGCATGGGTCACTAGGGATCGACCGACGACCGGTCCCCGTCAGCGCAAGGAGAGGAACGCCATGGGTCTGCTCGAGGGCAAGCAGGTGCTCGTCACGGGTGTTCTCACCGACGCCTCGATCGCCTTCCAGGTCGCCCGGATCGCGCAGGAGCAGGGTGCGTCGGTGGTTCTCACGTCCATGACCCGTACCCGGCGGCTCACCGAACGCATCGCGGGTCGGCTTCCCGAACCGGCACCGGTGCTCGAGCTCGACGTCACCGACGACGAGCAGATGGCATCGCTGGCCGACCGGGTGCGCGAGCACCACGACCGGCTCGACGGCGTGCTGCACTCGATCGGCTACGCACCGGAGGCTGCCCTGGGTGGCAACTTCTTGACCACGACCTGGCCAGACGTCGCCGTCGCCCTAGAGGTCTCCGCCTTCTCGCTGAAGTCCCTCACCATGGCCTGCCTCCCCTTGTTCGGCGACCGGGCCTCGGTGGTAGGGCTCGACTTCGACGCCACGGTCGCCTGGCCCACCTACGACTGGATGGGGGTCGCCAAGGCCGCCCTGGAGTCCACGACCCGGTACCTGGCCCGCGACCTCGGGCCACGAGGAGTGCGGGTGAACCTGGTCGCGGCCGGGCCAATCAAGACGATGGCGGCCAAGAGCATCCCCGGTGCCTTCGAGTCACTGGGGGCACTGTGGGGGCAGCGGGCCCCGCTCGGCTGGGACAACACCGACCCGGTGCCGACGGCACAGGCGGCCGTGGCCCTGCTGTCCGACTGGTTCCCCGCGACCACCGGCGAGGTGCTGCACGTCGACGGGGGAGTGCACGCCGTCGGAGGCTGACCGTCACCGTCCTCTCACCGAGCCACCGACGGAGCCCAGGTTCGGGACGTACGGTCCCTGTGTGCCCGGGCCGGGTGCGCCAGGATGGGTCCGTGCCTCTGCTGCAACGTCGCCGCTTCGGGGGTGACGTCGGCCGCCAGCTGGCGATCACCCTGCTCGCACTCCTGGGCGTGCTGTGCGTCGGCACCGTCGGCTACATGCTGTTGGGGATCGGGTGGCTGGACGCCGCGTACGCCACGGTGTTCACGGTCACCACCGTCGGCTTCAAGGAGATCACGCCGTTCGGCCCGGCCGAGAAGCTGTTCACCATGGCCTTGATGCTGGTGGGGACCGGAACGGTCCTGTACACGCTTACGCTGCTCGTCGCCGCCTTGGTCGAGGGGCACGTCGGATCGCTGATGGGGAGGCGACGGATGCAACGGGAGATCGATGCCCTCAGCGAGCACGTCATCGTGTGCGGCTATGGGCGGGTCGGAAAGGCAACCGCGCACGAGCTGGCCCGAACCGGCCGCTCCGTGGTCGTGGTCGACGTCGACGAGGACCGCCTCGTCGACTGCCCCTACCCCTACATCCTGGGCAACGCGTCGTCGGACCATGTACTCCGGTCGGCCGGCGTCGACCGAGCGGCCACTCTCGTCGCCTCGTTGGACAACGACGCCGACTCGCTCTACGTCACACTCAGTGCCCGCGCACTGAGCAGCGACCTGGTGATCATCGCTCGGTCGCGCACCGACGACGCCGAGAAGAAGTTCACCAGAGCAGGCGCTGACCGGGTGGTGAACCCGCAGCGGATCGGGGGCGACCGGATCGCCGCCTTCGCGCTGCAGCCGCACGTGGTCGACTTCCTCGATGTGGCCATGCACGACGCCGGGCTGGAGTTCCGCCTCGAGGACGTCGAGGTGCAGTCTGGCTCCCAGCTGGCCGGGTCGACGGTGCGAGTCACCCGTGAGCGAGAGGGCGGGGGCGCGCTGCTCCTGGCGCTGCGCGACAGCGGAGGACAGTTCGTGAGCAACCCACCGGCCGACCAGGTGATCAACCCCGGCGATGTCGTGATCGCCGTGGGGACCGAGTCCCAGCTGGACACCCTGCGTCGAGCGGCCCGGACATGACCACCCAGCTCGTCCTGCTCAGGCACGCGAAGTCCGCCTACCCGCCGGGCGTGGCCGACTACCGACGTCCCCTCGGCGAGCGGGGACGGCGCGACGCGCCCGCGGCTGGTGAAAAGGTCCGTCAGCGACTGGGCGACCCGGACCTCGTGCTGGTGTCCGGGGCGACTCGCACCCGTGAGACGTGGGACCTCGCCCGAACGGCCTGGCCGCACCCGCCCCACGTGGTCTTCGACGACCGCATCTACGAGGCGAGCGTCGACGAGCTGATGCTGCTGCTGCGAGAGGTCGACGCATCGCGGGCCAGGGTGCTGCTGATCGGGCACAACCCAGGGCTGGAGGACCTGGCCTTCGTGATCAGCGACGGTCAGGGTGACCCGGAGGCGACCACCGCCATGGGGACCAAGTTCCCGACCAGCGCCTTGGCCCTGTTCGACCTCGACCGGCCCTGGGCCCACCTGGCCGCAGCGCACGGACGCCTGCGCAGCTTCGACGTCGCCAGGGGATAGCCCCTGGCCCAGTCATCCAGGCCCGATCCGGCCGAGGCAGGCTCACTGCTGCGGATCGCCCCGCACGACGTACTCGGCGTCAGCGGCGTCGATCTCCTCTCGGGTGATGCCGAGCAGGAACAAGACGGCGTCGAGGTACGGGACGTTGACCGCCGCGTCGGCGGCCTCGCGGACGAGCGGCTTGGCGTTGAAGGCGATGCCCAGACCGGCCTGCTGGAGCATGTCGAGGTCGTTGGCCCCGTCGCCGACCGCGACGGTGTGGCTCAGCGGCACCCCTGCCGACATCGCGAACGACACCAGTGCCTTCGCCTTGCCCTGGCGGTCGACGACGTCGCCGACCAGTCGCCCGGTGAGTCGCCCGTCGACCACCTCCAGAGTGTTGGCAGCGGAGAAGTCGAGGTCCAGCTGTTCGACCAGGGAGTCGGTGACCTGGGTGAAGCCACCGCTGACCACCCCGCACTGGAAGCCAAGCCGCTTGAGGGTCCGTACGAGCGTGCGCGCGCCTGGCGCCAGCTCAACCTCGTCGCGCACGGCCAGGACCGCCGACGCGTCCAGCCCCTCGAGCAGGGCCACCCTCGCGCGCAGCGACTCGGCGAAGTCGAGCTCGCCGCGCATCGCCGCGGCGGTGATCTCCGCGACCTCGGTGCCGCACCCGGCCCGGTCGGCCAGCATCTCGATGACCTCACCGCGGATCAGGGTCGAGTCGACGTCCATGACGATGAGGCGCTTCCCACGCCGGTGCAGTCCGGCCCGCTGGACGGCGACGTCGAAGCCCACCCGCACCGAATCGACCGACAGCGCCGCGCGCAGCGCCCGTGGCTCGGCACCGGACACGAGCAGCTCGATGGCCGTGACCGGGTAGGACGCCAGCCGTTCGATCCGGTCGATGTTCCCCCCGTGGTCGGCGATGCAGCCGGCCAGGGCGCCCATGGCCTCCGGGCGAAGGGGGGCTCCGATCAAGGTGACGTGCAGTCGTCCGCGCTGATCGGTTCGTCGCTCACCAGCGCCGGGCGACACGGTGACCTTCATCCCGAGCTCGACCCCGATCGAGGTAGCCGTCCCCGCCACCTCGGGCAGCGCGGTGGACACCCCCTCGGGCTGGGCCACGAGCACCCCGAGGACCAGCTCGCCCCGGATGACGACCTGCTCGACGTCGAGCACCACCAACGGGTAGGCGGCCAGGCGCTGGAACAGGCGCCGGGTCACACCAGGACGGTCGGGACCAGCCACCGTGATCAGGAGGGTCTCACCGGTGGCGGAGACCTCGGTCGGCACCCGGGCGCCGGGCGGCGGGGGAGTGGTCATGACCGCGCCACGGTACCGATCGCGACCCGCTCGTCCACGCCGGGCTCGCTGCCGTCGATCGGCTCAGCCGGGACGCAGGACAGCGGGACGCACCCCCGCGTTCCATGCGGCAGCTCGGGCCGAGCGGGCTGCGCGTTGCAGCTCCCGCAGGATGGCGTCGCGCTGCACCACGTCGGCCGCGGTGACCGACCGGCCGTCGTCCTGGCGGGCGAGCTCCAACACGGCGAGGACGCCCTGGCTGCGGCTGAGCAGTCGGTGCGCCCGGTCGGGCCATCCGGGGGGAAGGGGCGAGGCGTGGGCGGCGGGGGTTCGCAGCAGGCCCAGCGCCTCGGGGCGAAACGCCGCGGTGTCGAGCCGCCGCAGGTCCGCCGCCGCCCGCTGGAGCTGCTCGGTCAGCTGACGGTCCGCCTCGGGCAGGCTGGACCAGGGTGCGCCGGGCTGGGCAGTGACTGACCAGCAGGTCCACTGCACCGTGACTGCCAGGTCGTCGTCGACCCCGTGGGTCGTGACCGTCGGGAGCAGGCCCAAGGACGGCCCGTGCGCGATCACCGCACCGCCCGCGTGCGCCGCCGCGGCATTGAAGGCGGCTGGTCCGGGCAGCCCCAGGACGTCGCCGGGCACGCACGCGACGAAGGTGAGGAGCACGGGGCCGAGCTGGTCGAGCAGACCGAGCGCCGGGGCCCACTCCTGGGCGTCGAGTGAACCCGGCAGGTCGACGACGTCGTGGGCGGCGTCGTCTCCCAGGATCGCCGCGACGGCTGCGTCGTGGGGAGCCGTTCCCTGAAGGGCTGCTGTGCCCCAGGCGGCCAGCCGCCCGCAGCGGTCGGCGACGTCGTGGGGTCCAGGCATCCTCGTAGCGTAGGCGCGCCGCCCGCCGCCCGCGTGCGGGTGCGACGTAGGTTGTGGTCGTGCCCGTGCTCGCGCTCTCCCACGCCACGGTCGTCCGCGGCGGTCGGCGCATCCTCGACGACGTCGAGTGGAGCGTCGAGGAGGGCGAGCGCTGGGTCGTCCTGGGACCCAACGGCGCGGGAAAGACGACCGTGATGCAGCTTGCGGCGGCGCTCATGCATCCGTCGGACGGGCACGTCGAGGTGCTCGACGAGACCCTGGGCGCCGTCGATGTGTTCGAGCTGCGGCCGCGCATCGGTCTGGTCAGTGCAGCGCTGGCCGAGCAGATCCCCGGTCGCGAGAACGTGCTCGACGTGGTGCTGACGGCGTCCTACGCCGTGGTGGGCCGGTGGCGCGAGCCGTACGACTCGGTCGACCGTCACCGGGCCGCACAGCTGCTGGCCGCCGTCGGTGCCGGCGACCTCACCGCCCGGGCCTACGGCACGCTCAGCGAGGGGGAGCGCAAGCGCACCCAGATCGCGCGGGCACTCATGAGCGACCCCGAGCTGCTGCTCCTGGACGAGCCCGCCGCGGGTCTCGACCTGGGAGGACGTGAGGACCTCGTGCGCCGGCTGGGGGCCCTCGCCGCCGACCCGATGAGCCCGGCCATGGTCCTGGTGACGCACCACGTCGAGGAGATCCCGCCGGGGTTCACCCATGCGCTGCTGCTGAGGAACGGGCGGGTGGTGGTCTCCGGGGCGGTCGACGACGTGCTCACCCCGGCCTGGCTGACCGCGACGTTCGGGATCCCCCTGGTGGTCGACCGCCGTGGTGGACGGTTCAGTGCGCGGGCGCTGCTTCCCCCGCGCCGCTGACCGGCCCGGCGCCCGCTCACCGCCAGGGCAGGGCCACCAGCTCGACGTCGGCGCCCTGCTCCGCCCCGCCGGGGGGAGCGACCGCCAGCCCGTCCGCCTGGGTCAGGCCGCGGAGCATCGCCGGCCCGTGGTGCGGGAGGGGAGTGACGGTGACGGTGACGCCGTCGCGGCCCACCCGTACCGGCACCAGACGGTGGGCGTCGGGCGGTGCGAGCAGCGAAGCGGTGAGCCGCCCCAGGGTCAGCACCTCGTCGGGCAGACCCCTGGCCCCACGCAGCGCCGGCGCGGCCAGGGAGGAGAACCCGACCGCAGCCGCCAACGGGTTCCCGGGAAGGCCCACGAGCAGGCGGTCGTCGCCAAGCCCAGCCAGCAGCATCGGGTGGCCGGGTCGTACGGCCACCTGGTCGACGAGCAGACGCGCCCCCACCGCGCGCAGGGCCGGATGGACCTGGTCGACCGGACCTCGGGCGGTTCCCCCTGTGGTCACCACGAGGTCCGCCCGGCTCGCCAGCAGGGCGTCCACCGTCGCGTCGAGCCGGTCGGGGACCCGCACGATCGACGACAGCACGCCACCGGCTGCGGCGACCCACCCGGGGATCTGCGGGCCGAGCGCGTCGCGGACCAGCCCCTCGACCGCCGGCCCCCGGTCCAGCAGCTCGTCCCCGAGAACCAGCACGTCGACGGTGGGTCGGGGGTAGACCGTGAGCAGGTCGTGACCGGCAGCGGCGGCCAGTCCGAGCACAGGCGGAGTCACCGCCGATCCTGCGGTGAGCAGCACGTCTCCCGCGCGAGCCTCCTCCCCGCGCAGCCGCACGTCGCGGCCGTGGTCCCAGGCGGCCGCGGGGCCGGGGACCACCCGGGTGCCGTCAGAGGTGGCGTGCTCGCGACGTACGACGGCCCGGGCGCCCAGTGGGAGTCGGGCCCCCGTGGCGATGACGACTGCCTCACCGGGCGCCAGGGCTCCGGGTGACCCACCGGCCAGCACCTCGCCCACGATCCGCCATGGCGGGTCACCAGCCACGCACCAGCCGTCCATGGTGGCCGTGTCGAAGGCCGGCAGGGCGGTCAGCGCCGTGACGTCCGCGGCGAGCGTGGTGCCCAGGGCGTCGGAGAGAGGCAACGCGGCCGACGCTCGCGGCCGGGCGCATCGGTGGGCCAGCGCGCGCGCCGCCGGCCAGGCGGCATTGCGGTGGTCCGCCCCGACATCCATGGGCGCACGCTAGCGTGGGCCCTCGATGTCCCTGCCCGAACCGACCGCCAGGAGCCCCCTTGTCCGGAACCGTCGACGACTGGCTGACCGAGGTCGCCGCGACCTTGGGCATCGACCTGTCGGTGCTCGACGAGCAGGCCGTGCTCGATCTCGCCCGCGACGCCGCGCACCACGTCGCTCGCCCGGCGGCCCCCCTGACCACCTTCCTGGTCGGCTACGCCGCCGGGGCACGCTCGGCCGACAGCGCAGAGGCGGTGGGGATGTCCGCGGAGATCGGGGCCCTGGCCAGGGCCCATACCGCTCCTGACTGACCGTCGCGGCGGCTTGCACCTACCCTGGGAGTCATGTCCGCCCCTACGCGGTCACCTGGAGCAACGGTGACCCACGCCGTCGTCACCGACCGGCCGATCGAGGTCGATGCCCTCGAGGCCCTGGTGGCCAGCCGCTCGAGCGGTGCCGTGGTGACGTTCGTCGGTCGGGTGCGCGACCACGACCACGGCCGTCCGGTGGACGATCTTCGCTACGAGGGTCACCCGAGCGCCGCCCGGGTCCTCACCCAGCTGGTCGACGCTGTCTCGAGCCGGCACCCGGCCGTCACGATGGCCACGGCGCACCGGATCGGTGACCTCTGCGTCGGCGAGGTCGCCTTCGCGGCCACGGCCGGTTCGGCGCACCGCAGCGAGGCCTTCGACGCCTGCCGCGACCTGGTCGACACGGTCAAGGCGGGCCTTCCGGTCTGGAAGCTGCAACGGTTCGCCGACGGAACGCACGAGTGGGTGAACTGCGCGTGACCGACTCCCTGCTGCTCGACCGGTACGGCCGCGCCCACCGTGACCTGCGGGTGTCCCTCACCGACCGCTGCAACCTCAGGTGCACCTACTGCATGCCCGCCGAGGGTGTGCCCTGGCTGCCCGGACCCCAGCTGTTGACCACCGACGAGCTCGTACGTCTGGTCCGGATCGGTGTCTCACTGGGGATCACCGAGGTTCGGCTCACCGGCGGCGAGCCGTTGCTGCGCCCCGATGTCGTCGACGTCGTCGCCGCCCTGTCCTCGTGGCCGGACGCACCGGAGCTGTCCTTGACCAGCAACGGGGTCCGGCTGCCCACCTTGGCCGGCCCCTTGGCCCACGCCGGCCTGCGTCGGGTCAACATCAGCCTCGACACGCTGCGCGCCGACCGGTTCAAGGAGCTGACCCGGCGCGACATGCTCGAGCAGACACTGGCCGGCGTTCGAGCGGCCCGCCGGGCCGGACTCACGCCGGTCAAGGTCAACACCGTGCTCATGCGCGGCGTCAACGACGACGAGGCGTGCGACCTGCTGGGCTGGGCGCTCGACGAGGGAGTCGAGCTTCGCTTCATCGAGCAGATGCCCTTGGACGCCCACCAGATCTGGCGCCGCGACCAGATGGTCACCGCCGAGCAGATCGAGGCGATGCTCGCCGAGCGGTTCGTCCTCAGTCCCGCTGACGGTCGGGGCAGCGACCCGAGCGAGCGGTTCCTGGTCGACGGCGGTCCTGCGGTGGTGGGCATCGTCGCGTCGGTGTCACGCCCCTTCTGCGGCTCGTGCGACCGCCTGCGACTGACTGCCGACGGCCAGCTGCGCAACTGCCTGTTCGCCCATGACGAGTCCGACCTGCGCACGTCGATGCGTGCGGGAGCCTCCGACGAGGAGCTGGCCAATCAGATGCTCGCGTGTGTGGCGGCGAAGCTGCCCGGACACGGGATCGACGACCCGTCGTTCATCCAGCCGAACCGCCCCATGTCCGCCATCGGTGGCTGACTCGGAGCGGTTCGACCAGGTGCGGGTCAGGACCTCTTCGGTGCTCCCGGGCGTGCGTACCGCACCCAGGTGATCCCGATGCACACCAGGATGAACGCGACACCGATCATGTAGAACGCCCAGGGCGACATCATGGTCAGGCCGACGCCGAAGAAGAAGGGGCCGAATGCCGCGATGGCCGCGGTCCATCCGATGACCCCGCCTGCCTGACGGGGCGGGAAGATCATGGGCATCTGCTTGAACGTCGAGGCGTTGCCCATCCCGGCGAACAGGAAGATCGCCATCATTCCCCAGAAGAAGGCCTGGAAGTTGCTCTGGACGGCGGCGGCCCCGGCACCCACCTCCACACTCAGGTGCCTCGAGGTGAAGATCACCGACCCCAGAAGGCCCAGACCGCTCGCCAGCGTCCAGGGAGCGCCGCCGGTCTTGTCGGTGAAGAAGCTGAAGAAGATCCGGGAGGCGGCTCCCACCAGCGGGCCCCAGAAGACGAACTTGATCGGGTCCGGGACGGTGTAGCCCTGGAGCAGCAGCTGGGTGGTCCCGTCCGACAGGGTCGAGACGATGTCGGTGTTCCCGGCTCCGTACAGGTTCTTGATCAGGAGTCCGAACTGCGCCGAGAGTCCGGCAAAGGTGCCGAACGTCATGACGTAGAGCATCGTCATCCACCAGGTGTCCTGGTTGCCGAAGATGTCGAACTGCTGCTTGATGTTGGCCTTGATGGGAACGCTGCGCAGCATGGTCCAGGCCAGGATCGCGGCGATGACGACGAACGGGATGTAGATGAGGGCGGCGTTCTGGTACCAGACGTCCTTCTCGATGCCCTTGGCCTTGTTCACGAACAGCTGGGACGAACCGACCAGACTCACGCCGACCACGAGCGGGGTGAGGAACTGGACCAGAGACACGCCGAAGTTGCCGATGCCGGCCTGCAGCCCCAGCGTTCGACCTTGGAGACGCTTGGGGAAGAAGTAGGACGTGCTCGGCATGAAGCCGGAGAAGGCACCGCCACCGATCCCGGCCAGGAAGGCCAGCGACATGAACACCCAGTAGGGCGTGCTCGGGTTCTGGATCGCCATCATCCAGCCCACGAGGGGGAGCAGCAGGAGCGCGGTGGTGTAAGTGACCATTCGGCGGGTGCCGAGGATGGGTGGCAGCACCATCCAGACGAGCCGAAGGGTTCCGCCCGCCAGCCCTGGCATCGCGGCCAGCCAGTACAGCTGGTTCTTGCTGAAGGTGTAGCCGAGGTTGGCCAGGATGGGGGCGAAGGCGCTGGCCAGGAACCAGGTCGAGAAGGCCAGGGTCAGAGCGAACGTGGTGATCCACATCGTCCGCCAGGCCAGGGCGGAGTCCCACGACTTCTCGTCCTCAGGATTCCAGTTGCTGAGCCACTCCTTGCCGCTGCGGTTGTCTGCAGCCGTGCTGGTGCTCATGAGCTCTCTCCCACGTGGGTGCGATGGTCAGGGTCTTCGAACTGGTTGGCCAGCTCGGGTGAGCGGGCGTGGAGCATGCGCACGACGGTGATGTGCATCCACACCGCCGAGATCAGGGTGAGCAGGAAGAGCACTCCGAACAACGCGGTCGGGAGCCCGGTGAACCTGATCGCGTAGCCGAAGGCGGGAAGGAGGAAGAAGCCACCGAGGGCGCCGAGCATGCCGACGAGACCACCGACTGCACCGACGTCGTTCGGGAAGTACTCGGGGATGTGCTTGTAGACCGCGGCCTTGCCGATGCCCATGGCGCATCCGAGGACGAACAGGATCGCGGTGAACGGCCAGAGCCCCAGCGACCACGGAAGGATCTCGGCCGTTCCGTCGGGGGACTTGCTGGCGAGCACGTCGACGGTGATGTAGCCGGTGGGCATCATCAGGATGCCGCTCGTCACGAGCATGACCGCGAAAGTGCCGTACATGACCCTGCGGGCACCGATCCGGTCGGACATCCAGCCGCCGAACGGGCGGAACAACGAGGCCGGGAAGATGAACAGGGCCGTGAGGAGCGCCGCCGACCACAGCTCAAGGCCGTACTGGTTCTCGTAGAACTTCGGCAGCGCCGAGGCGAGCGCGACATACGCCCCGAAGACGACTACGTAGTACACGCTGAACCGCCAGACCCGAGTCTGCCGCAGCGGCCTGAGCTGTTCGGCCAGAGGCACGTGGGCCCCCGGCTTCCGGTCGTGACGCGGGGTCAGGAACCACATCGCGGCGGCCATCAGAACCAGGAGTACGGCGTAGAGCACGGGGATCAGGCGCCAGCCCCCCTCGACCCGTCCGCCCAGGTAGACCGTTCCGGCGGTGGCGGCGATCAGGGCCGGAGCGATCAGCTTCGTGGCCGACGCACCGACGTTGCCTGCGCCGAACACGCCAAGGGCGAAGCCCTGCTGGCTGCGTGGGAACCACGCGGAGTTCCACGAGATGCCCACCGAGAAGGAGTTGCCGGCGAACCCGATCAGGAAGGCAAGGAAGAACAGCACAACCAGGCTGGTGGTGTGGGGGAGCAGCAGGGTCGGCACGGCGGTCATGAGCAGCATCACCGTGAAGACGACCTTGCCCCCGACCCGGTCGGCGATCAGTCCGGCCGGAAGCCGCCAGATCGCGCCATTGAGCACCGGCAGGGCGGTCAGCCAGTAGAAGGCGGTGTCGGAGAAGCCGAACTCCTGCTGGATGGGCAGGCCCAGGATCCCGAACTGCAGCCACACCGCGAACATCAGGGTGAAGCCGAGCGTGGACCAGACCAGCACCCGGTAGCGGCCCCGGGCAGGCGCCGGTTCCGTTGAAACGGCGACGGGAGTCGTCGGTGTCGTCGTGGTCATCGATCCTCCTGCGTCGCGTAGGTCGTCTCGCACGGTACGTAGCGAGGGGACGGGCGGGCAGGTGAGATGGACCCGGGTCAGCTTGGCGTTCCGCCGGGACCTTGGTCCTGGGGCTTGGGGGCCAAGGTGGGTGCAGCACGCCCTCCTGAGCGCGCAGCATGGACAGCGTTCCCGTTTCTACGAGCACGACCGACCGAGAGGGCTGACGCCATGCAGGTGGCTGCGGAGCGAACCGACGACGGCCGGGCGTCCACCCGCCGTCGGGTCCTTGCGCTGATCGAGGGCGCCGACCACCCGCTCGACGTCGCCGAGCTCGCCGCCACGACAGGGCTGCACCCGAACACCCTGCGCGGGCACCTCCAGCTGCTGGTCGACCTCGAGCAGATCGACCGGACGGTCGAGTCGCGCAGCGCGCCCGGACGTCCCCGGGTGCTCTACAGCGCCCGGCACACGGTCGGGACCGATGACCCCTACAAGCAGCTCGCCGGTGAGCTGGCCAACGGCATCGCGCACACCGAGGGGCGTGGGGCGGCGCACTCGGCCGGGCGGCACTGGGGCCGTCGACTGCGGGCCACCGCTCACCTGGGCGAGGACACCGTGGCTGACGTGCGCACGGCCACCGAGCTGGCCGCTCGCGGGCTCGAGCAGCTCGGGTTCGGGACCCAGACCGAACCGCTGGGGGACCGCCTCTACCTGACCAGCTGCCCGTTCGGTGAGCTCGCGCGCGAGAACCCCTCGGTGTGCCAGGTGCATGCCGGCCTGCTGTCCGGGCTCTTCGAGGAGCTGGGCGGGCGGGTCGAGCTCGACCGGCTCGACGTCTTCGTGCGGCCCGACCTGTGCGTCGCCCATCTGCGCCAGGGCCAAGAGACACCCAGCCCGACGCCCACTCCGGAGGCGAACCCTGATGCCCGCTGAGTCACGAGCCCGCACCGCCGACGACCGACTGGTCGACGCCCTGATCGCGACCCGCTCGTTCTTCGGAAAGACCGACGTGTCCGACGACAAGCGGTCGCTGTACCTGACCGGTGGCCGGGAGGGCGATGTCTTCTACCGCGACCGTTGGTCCCACGACCGGGTCGTGCGCTCGACGCACGGCGTCAACTGCACCGGCTCGTGCTCCTGGAAGGTGTACGTCAAGGACGGCATCATCACCTGGGAGACCCAGCAGACGGACTACCCGTCGGTGGGGGCGGACTCGCCGGAGTACGAACCTCGCGGCTGCCCACGGGGTGCCGCCTTCTCCTGGTACACCTACTCACCGACCCGGATCCGCTACCCGTACGCCCGCGGCCTCCTGCTCGAGCTGTACCGCGCGGCCAAGGAGACGTCGGGCGGTGACCCGGTCGAGGCCTGGGCCAGCATCGTCGAGGACCCCGCGGCCGCCACGAGCTACAAGGCCCAGCGCGGGAAGGGAGGGCTCGTCCGCACCTCCTGGGAAGAGGCACTGGAGATCACCGCCGCCGCGCAGGTGTACACGATCAAGAAGTACGGCCCGGACCGGGTCGCCGGCTTCTCCCCGATCCCTGCGATGTCGATGGCCTCGCACGCCGCCGGCGCGCGCTACACGTCGCTGATCGGCGGGACGATGCTGTCGTTCTACGACTGGTACTGCGACCTGCCGATCGCCTCGCCGCAGATCTGGGGTGACCAGACCGACGTGCCCGAGTCGGCCGACTGGTGGAACGCGAGCTACCTGATCATGTGGGGCTCCAACATCCCGACGACGCGAACCCCGGACGCCCACTTCATGACGGAGGCTCGTTACAAGGGGCAGAAGGTGGTGACGGTCAGCCCCGACTACGCCGACAACACCAAGTTCGCCGATGAGTGGCTGGCCACTCACCCGGGCACCGACGGCGCGCTCGCCATGGCGATGGGGCACGTCGTGCTCAAGGAGTTCTTCGTCGACCGGGACACTCCGATGTTCACCGCCTACGTCAAGCAGTTCAGCGACCTGCCGTACCTGGTGACCCTCAAGCAGCGCGGTGACGCCTACGTCCCCGACCACTTCGTCACGGCCGAGCTGCTGGGCGACGCCGACGAGGGGGCGGCGTGGAAGACCGCAGTCCTCGACTCGGGGACGGGCGAGCCGGTCGTCCCGAACGGCTCGCTGGGGTTCCGGCACACAGAGTCGGGAATGGGCCGCTGGAACCTCGACCTGGACGACGTCGACCCGCTGTTGACGCTGCACGGTCCCGAGTGCGACTCCGTGGCCGTCGACCTGCCCCGCTTCGACGTCGGCGAGGGCCGCGACGAGTGCGGTTCGGTGATCCGACGCGGCGTCCCGGTCCGGCGGCTCGGGGACCACCTCGTCACGACCGTCTTCGACCTGATGCTCGCCCAGTACGGCGTGGGGCGCCCCGGGCTTCCCGGGCAGTGGGCTCGCGACTACGACGACGCCGAGTCGCCCTACACCCCGGCCTGGCAGGAGGAGATCACCTCGGTCCCGGCCGCCGCGGTCGCCCGGATCGCCCGGGAGTTCGCCGACAACGCGGAGCGGTCCAACGGTCGGTCGATGATCGCGCTGGGCGCGGGCACCAACCACTGGTACCACTCCGACACGATCTACCGGGCGATCATCGCGCTCGTCGTGCTCACCGGCTGCCAGGGCCGCAACGGTGGTGGCTGGGCGCACTACGTCGGCCAGGAGAAGGTACGGCCGTTCACCGGCTGGGCCCAGCTGGCCTTCGGGCTCGACTGGAACCGCCCCCCTCGGCAGATGGCCGGGACGGCGTTCTGGTACCTGGCCACCGACCAGTGGCGCTACGACGCCTTCCGCGCCGACCAGGTGTCGGCGAAGACCGGGTCCGGCCTTTTCGAGGGCCGGGCCATGGCCGACACGCTGGCCCAGGCCGTCCGGCTCGGGTGGACCCCGTCGTACCCCACGTTCGACGCCAACCCCCTCGACCTCGCCGACGCCGCCGCTGCCGCCGGTCGCACCCCGGCGGAGCATGTCGTCGACCAGCTGAAGACCGGCGAGCTGCGCTTCGCCTGTGAGGACCCGGACAACCCGGTCAACTTCCCCCGGGTGCTCACGATCTGGCGGGCGAACCTGCTCGGATCGTCCGGCAAGGGCAACGAGTACTTCCTGCACCACCTGCTCGGCGCCGACGGCGCGGTGGCGAACACCGTGGAGACACCGCCCGAGCTTCGGCCGCACGACGTGGTCTGGCGCGACCAGGCACCGGTCGGCAAGGTCGACCTGCTGGTGTCGATGGACTTCCGGATGACCAGCACCGGACTCTTCTCCGACGTCTTGCTGCCTGCGGCGACCTGGTACGAGAAGTACGACCTGTCGAGCACCGACATGCACCCGTACGTGCACGCCTTCAACGCAGCGATCGCACCACCTTGGCAGACGCGCAGCGACTACGACGCCTTCCAGCAGATGGCCGTGGTGTTCAGCGCGCTGGCCGCCAAGCACCTCGGCGTCCGCACGGACGTCGTGGCCATGCCCCTGCAGCACGACACCCCGGGCGAGACGGCGCAGCCCGGGGGTCGGGTGCGGGACTGGCGCACCGGCGAGGTCGAACCGATCCCCGGCAAGACGATGCCCGGGTTGATGGTGGTGGAACGCGACTACGCGGACATCGCCGCGAAGATGAGCGCGCTGGGGCCCAACGTCGAGAAGCTCGGGACGACGGTGAAGGGCATCACCCTGAAGCAGCAGGGCTCGGTCGACCATCTGCGCCGGGTCAACGGTGTGGTCGCCGGAGGTGTTGCCGACGGTCGCCCGCAGCTGCGCACGGCCGAGCAGGCGTGCGAGGCGATCCTCACCCTCTCCGGAGTCTCCAACGGTGCGATCGCCGTCGCCGGGTTCCGCGAGCTGGAGAAGCGCACGGGGCAGACCCTGGCCGACCTGGCCGAGGACAACGAGGGCAAGCACATCACGTTCGCCGACACCCAGTCGCGGCCCCAGCCGGTGATCACCTCCTGGGAGTGGTCCGGCAGTGAGCACGGCGGGCGGCGCTACTCACCCTTCGTGATCAACGTCGAGCGGCTCAAGCCGTGGCACACCCTCACCGGCCGCCAGCACTTCTTCCTGGACCACGAGTGGATCGCCGAGGTCGGGGAGTGCCTTCCGACCTACCGGCCACCGTTGAACCTGCATGTGCTGGCCGACTACCCGAGGATCGGGGACGTGGACAGCACGGGCGTCGCCGTCCGCTACCTGACGCCGCACTCCAAGTGGTCCATCCACTCCGAGTACCAGGACAACCTGTTCATGCTCGCCCTGTCCCGCGGCGGACCGGACCTGTGGATGAGCAAGGAGGACGCCGCCAAGATCGGCGTCAGGGACAACGACTGGATCGAGGCGGTCAACCGCAACGGGATCGTCGTCGCACGGGCCGTGGTGACCCACCGGATGCCCGAGGGCACCGTGTACATGTACCACGCCAAGGACCGCACGGTCGACGTCCCGCGGGTGGAGCACACGGGCAAGCGCGGCGGGATCCACAACTCCCTGACCCGGTTGATCCTCAAGCCCACCCACCTCGTCGGCGGGTACGCCCAGCTCTCGTACGGCTTCAACTACTACGGGCCGACCGGGAACCAGCGCGACGAGGTCACCGTCATCCGTCGCCGCAGCCAGGAGGTCCAGTACTGATGAAGGTCATGGCCCAGCTCGGCATGGTGATGAACCTCGACAAGTGCATCGGCTGCCATACCTGCTCGGTGACGTGCAAGCAGACGTGGACCAACCGCAGCGGCGTCGAGTACGTGTGGTTCAACAACGTCGAGACCCGTCCCGGCCTGGGGTACCCGCGGCAGTACGAGGACCAGGAGCGTTGGCAGGGCGGCTGGACCCGTACCCGACGCGGTCGGTTGAGGCTGAAGGCGGGCGGTCGCTTCCGGAAGCTCGCGACGATCTTCAGCAACCCGAGGCTGCCGGGCCTCGACGACTACTACGAGCCGTGGACCTACGACTACGACAACCTGATCAGCTCACCGAGCACCGACACGGTTCCGGTCGCCCGGCCCAAGTCCATGATCACGGGCAAGGACATGCAGATCCGGTGGAGTGCGAACTGGGACGACGACTTGGGCGGCGCACCCGAGACGGCCGCGGGCGACCCCATTCTCGCGCAGGTCTCCGAGACCGTGCAGTTCGAGTTCGAGAAGACCTTCATGTTCTACCTGCCGCGGATCTGCGAGCACTGTCTGAACCCCTCGTGTGTCGCCTCCTGCCCGTCCGGCGCGATGTACAAGCGTGCCGAGGACGGGATCGTGCTCGTCGACCAGGACCGCTGCCGTGGGTGGCGCATGTGCATCTCCGGCTGCCCGTACAAGAAGATCTACTTCAACCACCGCACCGGCAAAGCCGAGAAGTGCACGTTCTGCTACCCGCGGGTCGAGGTCGGCATGCCCACGGTCTGCTCGGAGACGTGCGTGGGGCGCCTGCGCTACATCGGACTGTTCCTGTACGACGCCGACGCGGTGCTCGTGGCCGCCTCGGTCGAGGACGAGCAGGACCTGTACCAGGCCCAGCTCGACCTGATGCTCGACCCGCACGACCCCGAGGTGCTCGCGGCAGCGCGCGCGGGTGGACTCCCTGAGGACTGGATCGTCGCGGCCCAGCGTTCGCCGGTCTACCAGCTCGCCAAGGTGTTCCAGGTCGCGCTCCCTCTGCACCCGGAGTACCGCACCATGCCGATGGTCTGGTACATCCCGCCGCTGTCGCCGGTCGTCGACGTCGTCGCGAGCACCGGACACGACGGTGAGTCGGCCGGCAACCTCTTCGCGGCGATCGAGGCACTGCGCATCCCCGTGGAGTACCTCGCCGGGCTGCTCAGCGCGGGGGACACCCAGGTGGTCGAGGGCGTCCTGCGCAAGCTCGCCGCCATGCGCAGCTACCTGCGCGCGGTCAACCTCGGTGAGCCGAGGGACGCCTCGATCCCCGAGGCGGTCGGGCTGACCGAGGAGCAGCTGATGGTCATGTACCGGTTGTTGGCCATCGCCAAGTACGAGGACCGCTACGTCATACCCGTGGCGCATCAGGAGCAGGCCGGCGCGCTCGAGGAGACGGTCGTCGCCGGGTGCAGCCTGGACTACGAGGGTGGGCCGGGGATGGGCTCCACCACGCCGGTCGGCGAGCTGCGCTACGACCCGGCAGCGGTCGAGGCGTTCCACCTCACCCGGCAGCGGGCCGAGGCCGACCGGCACGACTCGTTGCCCAGCGGCGCCGGGGGCGGAGAGGGGACGTCGTGACCACCCACGACGTCGATGTGGTGCGCACCCTGGCCTCGGTGCTGCTGCCCTACCCGACCCAGGCCACGGTCGACCAGCTGCCCACGTACACCGCCGTCGCGGGTACCCTGCCGCGGGCCTTCGCCGACCCGATCCTGCGCTTCGTCGACTACCTGGCGGTCACCGAGCTCCTGGCCGCCCAGCAGCACTACGTGGCCACCTTCGACCTCAAGCGCAAGTGCTGCCTTTACCTCAGCTACTACCTCAACGGCGACACCCGACGGCGCGGGATGGCACTGGTCGGGTTCAAGGAGGTGTACCGAAGCGCCGGGCTGCACCTGCAGACCGAGGAGCTGCCTGACTACCTGCCGGTCGTCCTGGAGTTCTCCGTCGCCGGTGACCGACAGGCAGCCGAGGACCTCCTGGGCGCGCACCGCCGAGGGCTCACGGTCCTGCGGATGTCGTTGTCCGACCTGGGGTCGCCCTACGTGCACCTGGTCGAGGCGGTCGAGCTCACGCTTCCGCCGCCGGGCGAGCTCGACCTGGAGTCGGCCGCGGTGCTCGCCGTCCAGGGTCCGCCACGAGAAGAGGTCGGGCTCGAACCCTTCGGTCCCCCCGAGACCACCGGCCTGGGAGTGCGCTCATGAACAGCCTCGCCACCTTCCTGTGGATCGTGCTGCCCTACGTCACGTTCGCGGTGCTCGGCGTCGGGCTGTACTGGCGCTACAAGTACGACAAGTTCGGTTGGACCACCCGGTCGTCACAGATGTACGAGAGCCGTCTGCTTCGCCTGGGAAGCCCGTTGTTCCACTTCGGGATCCTGCTCGCCCTGGCCGGGCACCTCGTCGGGCTGCTGGTTCCCGAGAGCTGGACCGATGCCCTGGGCATCTCCGAGTCGACGTACCACGTCGTCGCCGTCACGATGGGATCGATCGCCGCAGTCATGGTCGTGGTCGGCATGGGCATCCTGATCTACCGCCGCCGCACCGTCGGTCGGGTGTTCCGCGTGACGACGCCGATGGACAAGGCCATGTACCTGGTCCTCGCCACGGTGGTGCTGCTCGGGGCCTACAACACGATCGGAGTCAACCTGCTCGACCTGCCCGGCAAGTACCCCGACGGGTTCAACTACCGCGAGACGATCTCGGTGTGGTTCCGCAGCGTGTTCATGCTCGACCCGGAGGCCGAGCTCATGACGGAGGCCCCGCTCACCTTCCAGCTGCACGTCGTCGCGGTCATGGTGCTGTTCATGCTCTGGCCGTTCACCCGGCTGGTGCACGTGATCAGTGCGCCGATCGGCTACCTGTCCCGCCCCTACCTGGTGTACCGCAGCCGCGGCAGCCACGACTCCGGGTCGCGTGACCCGAGTCGGGGCTGGGAGCCGGTCACTCGCCGCTGAGCAGGATCGGGTCAGGAGATGGCGACCGGGACCGGCTCGCCGAACCGCTGCGCCAGCTGCCCCGCCACGTTGACCACCAGCTGGACGTACCAATCTGCGTGGTTGTAGTGCCACAGGGCGTTGTACAGCCCGCTAGGCCCGCGCCCCCCGCCGTTGGCGCACAGGTAGTGGGCCGCGGAGAAGATCGCGTCGGCGGGGTCCCAGATGTCGGTGTCGCCGTCGCGGTCACCGTCGACGGCATACCCGGCGAAGGTGGACGGGAGGAACTGCATCGGTCCCTCCGCGCCGGAGGACGACGGTCCGTTGTTGCGCCCGTGCCCGCTCTCGACCTGGCCGACCGCAGCCAGGACCACCCACGGCAGCCCTGAGCAGGTGTCGGCCGCCGCCCGGTACAGCCTCAGGAAGTTGACCGGGATCCCTCCGGCTGTCACGTTGCTCGGCGCAGACGCCGCGGCTGCGGCAGCAGCCGCCCGGGCCGCGGCCAGACGCTCCCGCGCTGCGAGCCGCTCCGCCTCGTCGGACAGCCGTTCGGCTCGGGCCTGCTCGGCGGCCAGCAGAGCGTTCAGGCGGGCGTAGGCCGCCTCGACGTCCTGCACGGTGCCGATCCTCTGCCGAGCCGCGGTCCGGCTCACCAGCGCCTGCTCCCGGGCAGCCGCCGCCACGGCTGAGGTGTCCCCGACGACGAGCGAGCCGAAGTCGACCACGGCGGACACGTTGGCCACCCGGCTGGCGAGGTCTCGGGGGGTCTGGGCGGCGAGGACGCTGCCCACGAGGCCGAGCGAGCCGCCGGACATGTAGATCGCCCGGACCCGCTGCTCCTGGTCGACCGAGACGGCTTCGGCGAGGCTGGTGGTCACCTGGGCCACCTGGTCGTCACCCACACTGGAGTTCACCGCCGACGCAAGCCCACGCAGGGCAGCCGCGTAGCGCTCGACGGCGACGTCGAGGCGGCGCTGCAGCCGGTCCGCGCGCACCTGCGCCTGCGACGCCTGCGCCGCGACCTCGTCCGAGGGGTCGGCGTGGGCGGGGACGCTGATCCCGACCGCGAGCAGGGCAGCCAACGCCAGCAGCGGTGTCGTGGATCGGGCCAGCGCACGCAGGCGCCGGCAGAAGGGTGGCCTCACGGTGGGGGCATCGGCGCGGTCGGGTCGGTGCTTGATCGCCCGTGGGGGCGCCTACGATCGGTCGACCATGAGGCTCACTGACCGATGACCCACCGATGACCCGCCGATGAGCGTCCGACGAGCACCCGACGAGCGAGGGACGACTCGCAGGTGAGTGCGCTCGACGCCGTCCTGATCCTGGTCGCAGGAGTCGCCGCCGGCGCGATCAACGCGGTGGTGGGCGCCGGGACGCTGTTCACCTTCTCCACCCTGGTTCTGCTGGGCTTCGCGCCCCTGACCGCCAACGTGTCCAACACCGTGGGTCTGGTCCCGGGCTCGGTCGCCAGCAGTCTCGGCTACCGCGAGGAGCTGACCGGCCAGGGAGCCCGCCTGCGGCGTCTCGTCCCGGCCTCGGCGCTCGGGGGGCTGTTCGGTGCGCTGCTCCTCCTGGCCCTGCCGTCGGCGGCCTTCGATGCGATCGTGCCCGTCCTGATCGGGCTCGCCGTGCTGCTCGTCGTCCTCCAGCCCTGGCTCACCCGCCGGCTCGAGCGGGAGCGCGCGAGGGAACAACCGCCGAGCCGGCCTCTGCTCGGCGCAGTCTTCGGTGCGGGGACGTACGGCGGGTACTTCGGAGCGGCCCAAGGCGTGCTGCTGATCGGAATCCTGGGCACTTGGCTCGACCACGACCTGCACCGGGTCAACGCCTGCAAGAACGTGCTCGCCACCGTCGTCAACGCCATCGCGGCTGTGGTGTTCGTGGCAGTGGCGCCGGTGGACTGGAGGATCGTGCTGCTGCTCGTCGTCGGTTCCACGGTGGGTGGGTGGGCTGGCGCCCGGGTCGGCCGGCGGCTCCCCCCGGGCCTGCTGCGCGCGGTGATCGTCGTGGTCGGTGTGGTCGCCATTGCCTTCTTGCTGGTGGGCTGATGATGGCGCCCCCTGAGCTCGTGACCACGCTGGACGACCCGCGGGTCACCGACTACGCGAACCTCACCGACGTCGCGCTGCGCCGAAGGGTCGAGAGCGAGCACGGACTGTTCGTCGCGGAGGGCGAGAAGGTGATCCGTCGGGCGATCACGGCCGGCTTCACGCCCCGGTCAATGCTCATGTCGGCCCGGTGGTACGAGTCGCTGTCCGACCCGCTCGCCGGGCTCGACGTGCCCGTGTACGTCGCGACAGACGAGGTCCTCGAGGGCATCACCGGGTACGTCGTCCACCGCGGCGCCCTGGCCTCGATGAACCGCCGCCCGACCCCCGCTGTGGCCGAGCTGCTGCCGAGCGCTACCCGCCTCCTGGTGCTCGAGGGGATCGTCGAGCACACCAACGTCGGCGCGGCCTTCCGTTCGGCCGCCGCCCTGGGAGTCGACGCGGTCCTGGTCGATCCACGTTGCGCCGACCCGCTCTACCGGCGCTCGATCAAGGTCTCGATGGGGGCGGTGTTCAGCGTGCCCTGGGCCCGGGCCACCACGTGGCCTGGGGCCCTGCAGCACGTCGGGGACGAGGGCTTCGAGCTGTGGGCGCTCACCCCCGGTGCCGACGCCGAGGACCTGGACCACGCGGTCGCCACCGTTCCCGACCGGCTCGCCCTGCTCGTCGGTACCGAGGGCTCTGGGCTCAGCGACGAGGCACTGCGGATGTCCGACCGCCGGGTCAGGATCGCCATGGCGCACGGCATCGACTCGCTGAACGTGGCGGCCGCCACTGCGGTCGCCACCTACGCCACCCGCCCGAGGTAGCGCACGGGTCGCGAATCTGGTGGTCTAGGGGCTGACACCGGGCCAGGCGAGGGAGACGACCAGCCGGATGACCGAGCACGAGCCCCTGAACCGGTTGCTGCCCCAGCGCCTGGGCATGGTGGTGCGGCTGCAGGCCCAGGCCGGGCGCCGGGCCGCCGTCCTCGACGCCCTGCACCGCTACGCCGACCACCTGGGCGAAGAGCCGGCCACCGAGATCTTCGTGATCTCCCTGGACCCCGACGAGCCCGACGTGGTGTGGCTGCACGAGTGGTTCCACGGTGAGTCCGGCGTCAGCGAGCATCGCTCGGCCCCAGCCTTCGCCGAGCTGATGGCCAATCTGGCCGAGCTGCTGGTCAACCCCCCTGGGGTGATGCGGTTCGAGCCGCTGCGGGTGCACCTCGCCGCTGCCCTGCTCGAGGCCGAGGCGACCTCGGAGTTCTAGCCGGGCTGCGCACTCAGGCGGCACCGAATGGGCGGACGACGTAGCCCTTGAGGGGCACGTCGTGGCTCCACAGGTCGGCCCGGCGTACGCGTGGACGCACTGCCTCGATGACCCGGCCGTGGCCCAGGTAGACCGCCATGTGGCTGATCGACCCCGGCTCGCCCCAGAACACGAGGTCGCCGCGGCGGCGCTCGGCGAGGGGCAGCCGAGGCAGGCCCGACCGCGCGATTGCGGTGGCCGTGCCGAAGTCGATCCGCTGGTGCAGGTCGGTCGTGACGGTCGGCAGGACCCGACCGCCCGCGTGCAGCGCCTGCAGGGCCAACCCGCTGCAGTCGTATCCGAGGCGTCCGGCACCGCCCCAGACGTAGCGACGTCCGACCTGGTCGCTCGCCCACGCGACCATGGCGTCAACCCGCTCGGCGGCGGTCGCGTCGATCGGTACCCGCGGCTGCACCGTGAACCGGTCCAGGCAGAAAGGGCGCCCGGTGCCCAAGGCCCGCCAGGTCGTCTGGTCGACCCGGCCGGTGACTTCGAGTCCGCGTCGCTTCTGGAAGCGCTCGACTGCCGCCTGCGTGGCGCTGAGGTACCGGTCGCGGTCGCTGGTGGTGCCGAGCCGGCGCTGGACCAGGTAGACCTTGACCCCCGCCCACTGCGGTCCCAGCCGGATGCACCCGGCGGCCCGGGGCACCGAGTCGTCGACGTACGGGTCACCCGGCGCCATCGCGTACGCAGCTGCCGGCGCCGGGGCGGTCGCCAGCCCGGTGGCGGCCAGGCAGAGCGCAGCCAGCGCCATCGCACCCAACCGCCGGACACCGCTCATCGCCCCATGATCGGCGGTTCGACGTGGCAAGTGAAGTGCGCCGCGGCAGGATGCAGCGGTGAGCCTCGAGCGATGGACCGCACAGCTGGACGACGCGCTGCTCCGTTTCTCCACCGACGACCCGACCCCCGGGGTGGCGGTGGGTCTGGTCCACGACGGTCAGTTGGTGCACGTCAAGGCGGTCGGGTCGGTGGACGTCTCCGGCAACCACCAGCCCGACGCCGACTCGGTCTTCCGGATCGCCTCGATGACCAAGTCCTTCACCGCGGCCACCACCCTGGCGCTTCGCGACCAGGGGGTGCTTCGCCTGGACGACCCGGTGGCGACCTGGCTGCCGCACCTCGGCTCGGCGTCGCCCGAGGGAGTGACGCTCACCGTGCGACACCTGCTGACCATGACGGCCGGTTTCGCCACCGACGACCCGTGGGGCGACCGTCAGCAGCCGTTGCCCCTGGACCGTTTTGACGCCATCGCGGCCGAGGGCTTCACGACCGTCTGGACGCCCGGCACCCAGTTCGAGTACTCCAACCTCGGCTACGCCCTGCTGGGCCGGGTCCTCTCCGCCGCGTCCGGGCAGCCCTTCGACGCGCTGGTCACGGGCACCCTGCTCGAGCCGCTGGGGCTGTCGTCCACGACCTTCCACCCCCCGACCGACGACCGCATGGTGCAGGGCTACGCCCTGGTCGACCATCAGCTGACCGCCGAGCCGTTGGCCGCGTACGGGGCGTTCTCCCCGATGGGCGGACTGTTCAGCACGGTTCGAGACCTGGCCCGTTGGGTCCAGGGGTTCGTCGACGCCGAGCGAGGCGTCCACGACGAGCACCCCCTTGCGGCATCGAGCCGGCGCGAGATGAGCCAGACCCAGCGGTTCGTCGATGCGTTGGTCGAGCAGGACCACGCAGCTGCGCCGCCGCGCGTGGTGGCCGGTGGGTACGGCTTCGGACTGGTCGAGGAACGCACCAGCGACCTGGGGCGGATCGTCAGCCACAGCGGGGGCTACCCCGGCTTCGGGTCCCACATGCGCTGGCACCCGGACACCGGGCTCGGGGTCGTGGCGCTGGGCAACCGCACCTACGCTCCGATGCGCCGCCTGGCGTCGTCGATGCTCAACTCGATGCTGCGGGACCACCCGGTCTCGGCGTCGACTCGTCTGGCTGGCACCGAGAGCGCGGCACGGGCCGTCGCCGGGCTGATCGCCCACTGGGACGACGACACCGCCCGGAGCCTGTTCGCTGACAACGTCGACGCCGACGAGCCCCTCACCCTCCGACGCGCCACGCTCCGCCGCATCGTCGACGAGCTGGGTCCGCTGGCCCCCGAGCCAGAGCCCCCGCAGGCCGACTCACCGGCACACCGGTCGTGGTGGATGAGCGGGCCGGGGGGCCGGGTCAAGGTCGAGCTGCAGCTCTCACCGCAGCCACAGCCACGCGTGCAGCTGCTGACGGTGACCCCTGTCCCGACGCCCGAACCACGGCTGACCCAGGCGGCCGAGCGCCTCGTCGCGGCCCTGAACGACGCCTGCCCCTCGTTCCCGGCCACCTGGCCCGAGGGGGTCTCGGTGTCCGACACGGTCGATCCGGGCGTCGTCACGGCTCAGCTGCGCGCGGTGGCGGCGCGACTCGGCTCGGTCGGACTCGGTCCGGCGCAGCGTCACGAGAGCAAGGCGACGTCCACGATCGTCGTCTGGCGCCTGTTGGGGGAGCGGGGCCGAGCCGAGCTCCAGCTCGACCTGGCCGCCCCGGGTACGGTCACCTCCGTGGCCGCCCGGTTCGCCCCGGTCACCACCGTCTGAGGAGCACCCATGACCGACACCGCCGACACCACAGACACCCGCACCGGATGGCTGAGCGACCATGAGCTGGAGCAGTCGCGCGAGCGGCTGCCCATCGTCTACGTCGACGCCGTGCCCGTCCGGATCGACTCCCGCGGTGAGGTGAGTCACCTCGGGCTCCTGTTGCGGGTCATGCCGGACGGAAGCATCAGCCGAGCCCTGGTCTCCGGCCGGGTCCTGTACGGCGAGCTGGTCCGCGATGCCCTTCTCCGACACATCGAGAAAGACCTCGGCCCGCTCGCACTCCCGCGAATCCCGCCGTCACTGCAGCCGTTCACCGTCGCGGAGTACTTCCCCGACCCTCTGGTGACCGGTTTCCACGACCCCCGGCAGCACGCGGTCAGCCTGGCGTACGTCGTCCCGGTCGACGGCGAGTGCTCCCCGTCGGTCAACGCCCTCGACCTGGTCTGGGCGACCCCGCACGAGGCGGCCGGGCCCAGCGTCGGCGCGGAGATGACCGGAGGGCAGGACCGGCTCCTGCGCCTGGCCCTCGCCCACCTGGGGCTCCTCCCGTGATCCTCGGAGCCCTGACCTTCGACGCCGGGAGCCCCCGTGAGCTGGCCTCGTTCTGGGGCGCACTGCTCGGCCGGACGGCGCGACCGGGTCGCACGATCCCCGGGGTCTGGGTCGTCGAGCCCCGGCACGAGGAGCCCGTCCTGCTCTTCCTGCCGGTGCCCGAGCCGAAGGCGGCCAAGAACCGCTGCCATCCGGACCTGCACACCGCGCAGCTGGACGCCGCTGTCGCCCGGGCCGTCGGGCTTGGCGCCACGGCCGGCGCCACGTACGACGAGGCCGGGCGCTGGGTGGTGCTCGCGGACCCCGAGGGCAACGAGTTCTGCCTGGTGCAGGACGACGCGGTGCAGGAGTCGTCGTGAGCGACCAGCTCGAGGCGCTGTTCGCCGTCACCCTGATCGCCGCGCTCGCGCCGATCGTCGTGGCCATCGTCCCCGGCCGGACCCCGCAGGTGGTGGTCTTCATCCTGGGAGGGGTGATCATCGGCCCGGAGGCTCTGGCGATCGCCGAGCCGGGCCAGATCGAGCTGCTGTCCACCGTCGGCCTGGGCATGCTCTTCCTTCTGGCCGGCTACGAGCTCCCGCCGCTGCTGCTGCGGCAACGCGCGGGGCGCCTGGCCCTGGCCGGCTGGGGCACCTCGCTGGCGCTCAGCCTCCTGGTGGTGGGGGTCTTGGAGCTGACCGGATTCGTGCACGCCTTCGTCCCGGTGGCCCTGGCACTGACCACCACGGCATTGGGCACCCTGCTGCCGATCCTGCGGGACAACCACATGCTGGGTGGCCGGTTCGGTGACTACATCTTCGCTGCGGGCGCGGTGGGCGAGCTCGGTCCGGTGCTGGCGATCTCGCTGTTCCTCGGTGTGAACGGCTCGTGGGAGTCCGCCCTGGCCATCGCGGCCATCACCGGGCTGGCCTACCTGCTGGCCCGGGTGCCTCGCCTCGTGGGCCGATCGAAGGTGGGAACCGCCGTCGCGGAGTCGAGCGATGCCACCTCGCAGTCGGCGCTGCGCTGGACGATCACCCTTCTGGTCGGGCTTCTGCTCGTCACCGAGACGTTCGGTCTGGACGCCGTCCTGGGCGCGTTCCTGGCCGGTATGGCGCTGCGCGGGTCGACGGCGATGCCCGAGCAGCAGCACGAGCAGCTGCTGCGCAAGCTGGACGCCGTCGGGTACGGGTTCTTCATCCCGGTGTTCTTCGTCGCCTCGGGCATGGGCCTGGACATCACCTCGATCGCGGAGAACCCGATGCGGCTGGTGGTGTTCTTCGTGCTGCTGCTCGCCGTGCGCGGGCTCCCCAGCCTGCTGATCTACCGCAACGACCTCGCCATGCGTGAGCGCGTACAGCTGATGTTCCTGACCGCCACGGCGCTGCCGCTGCTGGTCGCGCTGGCCCACATCGGGCTGCAGAACGGCACGATGCTGCCGGAGAACGCGGCGGCCCTGGTCGGTGCGGGAGCGTTGTCGGTCGCGATCTTCCCGGTCGTCGCCACCCGCCTCCAGCGATCCTCCGCCACCCACGACGCGCCGGACCGTCGAACGGCGTAGGAACCGCACCCTCGGCGAGGGATCTGGCAGGCTGCCCCTGACGGTCGAACGCCTACTTGGAGGATTTCCATGTCCGACGTCCCTGTTCCGCCCCCGCCCCCACCGCCGCCTCCGGCTGTTCCCGCAGGAGGGCCGTCGGGCGGTCAGCCACGGGTCGACATCGGAGCCGCCATCAGCTACGGCTGGAGCAAGACCCTTCAGTACTTCGGTTCCTGGGTCGTGGTGGTCCTGGTCCTGCTGCTCGTGCAGATCGCCCTGTACGTGATCGCGAGTCCGTTCGCGGACAACTGGTTCATGTCCTTGGTGGTGTCGGCGCTGTCCATCGTGGTCGCCTTCGTCGTCGCCCTAGGGGTCTACCGGTTGGCCCTGGCCGTGACGGCCGGCGAGAAGCCCTCGGTGGGGGAGCTGTTCAAGACCGACAACCTCGGCGCCTACGTGGTCGCGGCCATCCTGGCCGGGATCGCTATCGGCATCGGCTACATCCTGTGCATCCTGCCGGGGCTCGTCCTCGCCGTGCTCCTTGGATTCTTCGCCTACTTCGTGCTCGACAAGAACGCCGGAGCGATCGACTCGCTGAAGGCGAGCTGGGACCTCTCGTTGAAGAACTTCTGGGGGCTGGTCGGCCTGTACATCGTGATGATGCTGATCAACTTCCTGGGCGCACTGCTCTGCGGTGTCGGTCTGCTCTTGACGATCCCGCTCACCTGGACCGCCCACGCCTACGTCTACCGCACCTTGGTGGGGGAGACCCCCGCCGCCTGAGACCGCCTGGGCTCGCAAGACGCGGCAGCACTACGAAGCGCGCGGCCGGAGCATCCGCTCCGCCGCGCGCTTCGCTATCTCGATGGCTCGAGGCTCGTCGCAGTAGTCGTGCCCCAGTGCCAAGGGGATGCCCAGACCGTCGAGCAGCGCCATCAGCTCGGTCACGGCATCCTCGGTGGAGCCGTCGTAGGCGAAGACTCCTGACTGCCGCCCATCGTCGATGATCGCGGCGAGGAACCCGCGCCACCGGCCCAGCACGTCGACGCAGGCCACGGAGAGCTCGGGGTCGCGCATCGCGGTGCGCCAGAACTCCATCCAGACCAGCCATCCCTCGCGGCGCTCCTCGTCGTCCATCGAGATCATCGAGGCGATCACGGCGTGCAGCCGCTCGCGGGGGTCGGTCAGCGGTGCCACCTGGTGCTCGAGCCGGCTGAGCTCGCCGAGGGCGCCGTCGGTGATCGCCTCGCGGACGAGTCGGTCACGGGTGCCGAAGTAGTACTGGAGCGAGCTGATCGGCACTCCAGTGGCCGCCGCCACGTCGGCGAACCGGGTCGCGTCGTAGCCCCGGCGGGCGGCCACCCGCCGCGTGGCCCGCAGCAGCAGCGGTCGGTCCCGCTCCGGGGAACGGCTCCGACGCGGCATCGCAGGCGGGGTCGACTTGCCAGGCCGAACCGGGTCAGGCATACTCATATCGTAAACCGATACGAAAGCGTCCACAAGGACGCGAGGGAAGAAGGACCACCGTGATCAGCCTCTGGCTCCCTGCAGCCTGGGACGCCGCCCAGAACAAGCCCACCCGCAACCGTCGTCAGCCGAAGCGGACCCGTCACCTTCGATGACTGGACCTCTCTGACCCCTGCCGCGCCCCAGCGGTGGGGGTCAGTCTCGTTCGGGGGCGTAGCCGGCGTCGCCCAGAAGGTGACGCAGCTCGACGATCTGTTCGACCCCGGCGTTGTGGTCGCGGGGGGTCTCGAAGAACGCGGTGCCCGCGCCTACGGTGACCTTGACCTTCCCGTCGTGGCGGTCCTCGACCGTGCCCAGCGCCCCGAGCAGGGACACCACATCCACCCAACGGACGTTGTGACTGGTCGGGTGCGCGAAGAGCGCGGCCAGGGTGTTGCGGTGGTGGTTGTTCAGGTGGACGGGCGTGGTCTCGTCACGTGCCTCGGTCATGCGGCGGCTCCTCGGTGCGTCGTCCCAGATGGCGGCCAGCCGAACGTACACGCCGGGACCGGCCCCGCCCCGATCAGGGGAGGTAGCGCTCGACCGTGGCCCTGATGAAGGCGTTCAGCTCGTCGTGGGTGTGCCCGTAGATCGACCCGTGGCCCATCCCCTCGAACAGGTGGAACTCGCTGTTGCCCGCCAGCTCAGCCAGCTCCTCGCCGTCCTGGGGCGGAGCCTGGACGTCCTCGGCGAAGGCGACCACGTGCATCGGCACCTGGCAGGTGGGCAGGTGCGCTGTCTGGTCGTAGAGGAGACAGGACTCCCACTGGGGGATCAGGGACTCCTCGTTGGCGTCAGTAGCCAGCCAGTCGGACAGCTCTTGCCTGAGCCTGGGCCACAGCTCGCGGTCGCCGAGCACGCGGGCCGGGTACAGCATCGCCGCGTAGTGGGTCACGGCCATCATGCCGTCGAGGCGGCCACCCTCCTTGCGGTAGTCGATCTCGGCCTTCTGGAAGTCCCACCCCCAGCCCACACTGCGGGCTCCCGTGCCCATGACCACCGCGCACCGCACGAGGTCGGGCCGGTCGATGGCGACCTGCTGCACGATCGCAGCGCCGAACGAGATGCCGACCAGCGCTACCGGAGGGCTGCACACCGCCGCGATGAGCTCAGCGGTGTCGCGCGCGAAGTTCTGAAGCGGCCAGGGCTGGGGGCGGTCGCAGCGCGTCGTCCCGATCCCTCGGTTGTCGAAGGTGGTGTTGCGGAAGTCGGGCCGGAAGAACGGCAGCTGGTACGGGTCCCAGTCGCTGGCCAGACCCCCGCCGCCGGACACCCAGACGATGTCCGGGCCTTCCCCCACCTGTTCGTAGTGCAGCATCGCCTCCGACGCTTGGTGCAGCGGCACGTGGTCCTCCTCGTAGTGACGGCCCCATCGGTCCCGGCCCCTCGGGGCCATCGACCACGTGACGATCCCTAGAGGGAGAAGCCGGGCGGCTGGGTCAGATCGGGGTTGGCCTCGTCGAAGGCCCGAACACTCGGAAGGTCGCGCAGCCACTCGTAGTACAGCTCCTTCGCCGACAGCAGCTCGACTCCCTCCTGCCGCAACCGGGCCAGGCCGTGCCCGTGGGCGGGGCCGGCGGAGAACACTGCGTCGTGGACCACGATGACGCGCAGGCCACGCGCCTGGAATCCGATCGCGGAGTGAGCGACGCACACGTCGGTCTCCATCCCCAGGAGGACGACGGACGACCGTCCGGTGTCGTTCACTGCGCACTCGATCTCCGGGTTGTCGGCTGCGCCGAACACGGACTTCACCAGCACCGGCGTCCGGTCGGGAAGTCGCCGGGCGATCTGCGGTGCGGTCGGACCGTTGACATCCGCGTCCTCCTCGGTGACGACGACCGGCAGACCGAGGGCGACGCCGACCGCACACACCCAGGCGACCCGGTCCAGCACCGCCGACTTGGCGGCCTGGTCGACATCGGTCCGGGAGTCCGGGTAGAAGCCGTCCTGGGCGTCGATGACGACCAGGACGCTGTCCGAGGCGTCGACATGAGGCACCCCCCGACCCTAGACGCTGGTCGAGGGGTTCGATCGGGTGTCCGAGGGGGGACTTGAACCCCCACGCCCGATAAAGGGCACTAGCACCTCAAGCTAGCGCGTCTACCAAATTCCGCCACCCGGACTCCACCGGCGTACCGGCCCGGTGAGGATACCAACGGGCCAACCCCCCGACCAACCGCCCCGGTGGGGCACCATAGGCGTCGTGAGCCCACTCCTCCCTGACCAGGCGTCCACACCGGACGCTGACGTCGTGCGTCTGGCCCGCGAGCTCATGCGCATCGACACCTCCAACTTCGGCGACGACCCCAGATCCCAGGAGCGCGACGCGGCTGAGTACGTCGCCGAACAGCTCTGCGACGTCGGGCTTGATGTCGAGCTCGTCGAGTCGGCACCTCGCCGGACCAGCGTCTTCGCCCGGATCGAGGGGGAGGACCGCACCCGACCTGCCCTCATGCTGCATGGCCACCTGGACGTCGTCCCGGCCGACGCGGCCGACTGGACCCACCCGCCGTTCTCCGCCGAGGTCGTGGACGAGGCGGGGGAGGAGATGGTCTGGGGGCGCGGCGCCATCGACATGAAGGACATGGACGCCATGATCCTTTCGGTCGTCAGGCACCGGATGCGTAGCGGACGCAAACCGGCCCGCGACGTCGTGCTGGCGTTCCTCGCTGACGAGGAGGCCGGCGGGCTGTTCGGCTCGCACTGGCTCGTCGACCACCGCAAGGACCTGTTCGAAGGCGTCAGCGACGCCGTCGGTGAGGTCGGGGGCTTCAGCTTCACGGTCAACGACGACCTGCGCTTCTACCTGGTCGAGACGGCGGAGAAGGGCATCGCCTGGATGCGTCTCACCGCGAAGGGCCGTGCCGGGCACGGCTCGATGGTCAACGACGAGAACGCGGTCACCCGGCTGAGCGAGGCCGTGGCGCGACTCGGGCGGCACGAGTTCGCGATCACCCCCACGCCCACCGTCGACACGTTCCTGGCGGAGGTCCGCACTGCGCTGGGGCTGGACCCGGACACCGAGCCGGAGAAGGTGGTCGCGCACCTGGGTCCGATCGCGCCGATGATCGGCGCGACGCTGCGCAACAGCGCGAACCCGACCATGCTGCAGGCCGGGTACAAGTCGAACGTGATTCCCGGCGAGGCGCACGCCATGGTCGACGGTCGCTACCTGCCCGGCCACCGCGACGAGTTCCTCGCCGAGCTCGACCAGGTCCTTGGCCCGGACATCCAGCGGGTCAACGAGGTCGAGGACATCGCGTGGGAGACGACGTTCGAGGGACCGCTCGTCGCCGCCATCGGGGCCTGCTTGCTCGACGAGGACCCGGCGGCCCGCGCCGTCCCCTACACCTTGTCGGCGGGCACCGACGCCAAGGCCTTCACCTCCCTCGGCATCACCGGCTACGGGTTCGTGCCGCTGAAGCTGCCACCCTGGCTCGGGTTCGCCGACCTGTTCCACGGGGTCGACGAGCGGGTTCCGGTGTCCGCGCTGACCTTCGGCGCGCGCGTTCTCGACCGCTTCCTCGACCAGGCCTGACCGGTGTCCTCGGACGCACGCCCGGACGACCCGGCGGGAGACCCGCGCAGACCCGGCTCGAGCGAGCGGGTACGAGCCCGGAGGATCGGACCGGCGCCGCGGACGACGATCGAGACGCTGGCCGTTGAGGCGCCGCTGCAGATCCGGATGGAGCACGCTGGGCGACCCGTCACCGAGCTCGTGACGATGCGGACGCCGGGGGCTGACCTCGACCTCGCCGCCGGCTGGCTGCTCGGCGAGGGGGTCGTGCACGGCCCGGATGACGTCGTGAGCATCCGGCCCTGCGTCGACGACTCGCTCACCGCCGAGGAGCGCGGCAACGTGGTCACCGTCGACCTGCGCACCGACGCCGCGGCGCGCGCCGCATCGGTGAAGCGCACCACCGACGTCTCCAGTGCATGCGGTGTGTGTGGCAGCGCAACACTGCACAGCCTGCACGAGCGCGGTCTGGCCCCCGTGACCAGCAGGGCCAGCATCGACGCCGACATCGTCGTGCGGCTTCCCGACCTGATGCGAGAGCGCCAACGCGTCTTCACCCGCACGGGTGGGCTGCATGCGGCCGGGGTCTTCACCCTCGGCGGCGACCCACGGTGGGTGCGCGAGGACGTAGGACGGCACAACGCCGTCGACAAGGTGCTCGGCGCCGCACTCATCTCCGAGTCGACCCCGCTGCACGACCACGCACTCGTGGTGACCAGCCGGGCGTCGTTCGAGATCCTGCAGAAGGCCGTCGCGGCCGGCGTACCGGTCGTCGTGGCGATCTCCGCGCCCTCCACGCTCGCGGTCGACGTCGCCGACCAGTTCGGGATCACGCTGGTCGGGTTCGTCCGCGAGGGAAGGGCCACGGTATACACGCACCCTCAGCGGGTCATCGAGCGCGCGCGCTCAGAGGGTGCGGGCGACCCGGACGGCGCGTCGACGTAGCCACACCTGGCGACGACCGTCGGGGAACAGCCTGACCCGCCACAGCTCCCAGCGCCCGTACTCGGCGTGCTCGGTGAGCAGCCGGCGCACCGAGCCGCGGCTCGCCCCCCGCGGGAAGTCCAGCCGCCAGGTCTCGTACTCGGTCATCGTCGTCCGAGGCGGCCAGGGTCAGCGGGTCCGCGGCTGCTGGTTCCAGCCGTGCTCGGGGTAGCCGACCGCGGGAGTCGACACCTCGTCGAGGGCGGACCGGATCTCGTCGGGCAGCTCCAGTGGCTCGGCCGCCAGGGACCCCCGCAGCTGGGCAGCCGTTCGGGCGCCGACGACGGCGGCGGTGACACCCGGGCGGTCCCGGACCCAGGCCAGGGCGACCTCCAGGGGCGAGACACCGAGCCCCGACGCCGCCGTGACCACGGCGTGCACGACCCCGCGCGCCTGCTCGGTCAGGTAGGGCTGGACGAACGCGGTGAAGTGGGGCGACGCACCGCGGGAGTCAGCCGGAGTGCCCGTGCGGTACTTGCCGGTCAGGACTCCCCGCCCGAGGGGCGACCAGGCCAGGATGCCCAGCCCGAGGGCCTCCGCGGCGGGGACCACCTCACGCTCCACCCCACGCTGCAGCAGCGAGTACTCGACCTGGGTCGACACGAGGGGCGCGCGGGCCGGGACCGCGCGCTGCCAGGTGGCTGCCTGGGCGGTCTGCCAGCCGCAGTAGTTGGAGACCCCGACGTAGCGCGCCTTGCCCCTGCTCACCGCGTCGTCGGCGGCCGCCAGCGTCTCCGACAGGTCGGTGTCGGGATCCCAGGCGTGCAGCTGCCACAGGTCGACGTGGTCGACACCCAGCCGACGGAGCGAGGCGTCCAGTGCAGCGAGCACGTGGCCCCGCGACGCGTCGAAACGACGCTGGGTACCGGGCATGGACACGGCCTTGGTCGCGACCACCACGTCGTCGCGCGGCACGACGTCGCCGAGCAGGCGTCCCAGCACCCGCTCGGACTCACCGTCGGCGTAGACGTCGGCGGTGTCCAGCAGGGTTCCGCCGGCCTCGACGAAGGCCTCGAGCTGGTCGCGGGCCTCGTGCTCGTCGGTGTCCCGACCCCAGGTCATCGTGCCCAGGGCCAGCCGGGACACGGTGAGCCCCGAGGCGCCGAGGTGTCGCTGCTGCATGCCGGCGAGGGTACCGAGGAGTCGACGGCTAGAGTCGCTCGCCATGCGGCTCGGCATCAACCTCGGGTACTGGGGATCCACGAACGACGCGGACAACCTCGTGCTCGCCCAGGAGGCCGACCGGCTGGGCTACGCAGTGGCCTGGGCCGCCGAGGCCTACGGGTCCGACGCCGCGACCGTGCTGGCCTGGGTCGCCGCGCAGACGAGCCGGATCGACGTGGGCTCGGCGGTCTTCCAGATCCCCGGCCGGAGCCCGGCCCTGACCGCGATGACCGCAGCCACCCTGGACACCCTGTCCGGAGGCCGCTTCCGACTGGGGCTCGGGGTGAGCGGTCCGCAGGTGTCCGAGGGGTGGCACGGCGTGCGCTTCGCCAAGCCGCTCGGCCGTACCCGCGAGTACGTCGACATCGTGCGGCTGGCGCTCGCCCGACAGGTCGTGCGGTACGACGGTGAGCACTTCACCCTCCCGCTGCCCGACGGACCGGGCAAGGCCCTGCGCCTCACCGTCCATCCCGTGCGCGACCGGCTGCCGATCTACCTCGCCGCGCTGGGACCCAAGAACCTGGAGCTGGCCGGCGAGATCGCCGACGGGTGGTTGGCCCTCTTCTACGCACCGGAGCACGCCGAGGAGTCGCTGCAGCACATCAGGGCGGGACGGGCCAGGGCCGGCCACGACCTGGGCGGCTTCGACGTCGTCCCGACCGTTCCGCTCATCGTCGGTGACGACCTCGAGGCCTGCGCTGCGCCGGTGCGGTCGTACGCCGCCCTCTACGTCGGCGGGATGGGCAGTCGGGACCAGAACTTCTACCACGCCCTGGCCACCCGGATGGGCTACGCAGATGCCGCTGCCGCGGTCCAGGAGCGCTACCTCGCGCGAGACTACGAATCGGCCGCTGCGGCGGTCCCGTTCGAGTTCATCGACTCCACGTCGCTGATCGGGCCGATGGAGAGGATCGCCGACCGCATGCAGGCCTTCGCCGCCTCCGGCGTCACCACGCTCACCATCCAGACGTACGCACCGACCCTGGACGAGCGGCTCCACGCCGTTCGCGTGGCGGCTCAGGCGCTGGACCGGTCCGGCGTGGGGGAGTAGGCGCGTGAGCTGGATCGAGGCCCTGCTGCTGGGGGCCCTCCAAGGGCTGACCGAGTTCCTGCCCGTGTCGAGCAGCGCGCACCTGGCGATCTTCCCGCAGCTGTTCGGCTCGACCGACCCAGGAGCGTCGTTCACCGCGGTCACCCAGATCGGTACCGAGGCCGCCGTGATCGTGTTCTTCCGCCGTGACATCTGGCGGATCGGGTCCACCTGGGCCCGCTCACTGGTACGGCCGGACCTTCGGGGCACCCTGGACGCCCGGATGGGCTGGTACGTGATCATCGGGACGGTCCCGATCGCCATCGTCGGAGTCCTGCTCGAGAGCACGATCCAGACGACGTTTCGCAACCTGTGGGTGATCGCGTTCAACCTGATCGTCTTCGGCCTGATCCTCGGGCTGGCCGACCGGTTCGGGCGACAGACCCTCCCGCTGGAGCGGCTCAACCTGCCCGACGCGGTCCTGTACGGCCTGGCCCAGACCCTGGCCCTGATCCCTGGCGTGTCGCGCTCGGGGGCCACGATCAGCCTGGGCATGTTCCGCGGCTACACGCGTGAGGCTGCCACGCGCTACGCCTTCCTGCTGGCCATCCCGGCCGTGGTCGCCTCGGGGCTGTTCCAGCTGCCGGACGTCAGTGCCAGCGCCGAGCCCGGCCTGCCCAAGACCATCGCAGCGACCGTGATCGCTTTCGTGGTGGGCTATGCCGTCATCGGGTGGCTGCTGCGCTACGTGCGCACCCGCTCCTACTGGCCCTTCGTGTGGTACCGGGTCGCCCTCGGCACCCTCGTCCTCGTCCTGCTCGCCGTCGGCACGCTGCAGCCCGAGGTCCCTTTGGGGTGAACCCGTCGAGGCGCGCCCCGGGGCCACGGGCGTCTAGGGTTTCGACGTGACCACCCTCCTGCTCGTGCGCCATGGTCGGACGACGGCCAACGCCTCTGGGGTACTGGCTGGCTGGACCGCTGGGGTGGGTCTCGACGAGACCGGTGCTGAGCAGGCGCGCAGCCTCGGAACCCGGCTCGCCGGAGTACCCGTGACGGCAGTCGTGGCCAGCCCCCTGCAGCGCTGCCAGGAGACCGCGGCTGCTCTCGTCGCCGAGCGGCCGGACACCCCGGTCCAGTCCGACGAACGGTTCGGCGAGGTGCGCTACGGCGACTGGACGGGGCAGGAGCTCAAGAAGCTGGCCAAGGACCCGCTGTGGAAAGCCGTTCAGGCGCATCCCAGCGCGGTCACCTTCCCCGGCGACGGCGGCGAGGCGATGGCGAGCATGCAAGGGCGTGCCGTGTCCGCTGTGCGCGACTGGAACACCCGACTCGGGGACGACGCCACGTATGTCGTGGTCTCCCACGGTGACGTGATCAAGGCGGTGCTCGCCGACGCTCTTGGGCTGCACCTCGACCAGTTCCAGCGGATCGTCGTCGACCCCGCATCGCTGAGCGTCGTCCGGTACAGCCCGTTGCGTCCCTTCGTGGAGCGGATGAACGACACCGGGGCGCCGGTCGACGGGCTGGTGCCCCCCAGGCGTCGCCGCGGCCGCAAGCGGTCGAGCGACGCCGCCGTCGGCGGCGGGGCGGGGGGGTGACGTCGATGTCTCGTCGGGTCTTCGACTTCGACGAACCGGACCGGTTCGTCGCCGGAACGGTCGGTGAGCCGGGCCAACGGACGTTCTACCTCCAGGCACAAGCCGGCGTTCGACTCACCAGCGTCGCCCTGGAGAAGGCGCAGGTCGCCGCCCTCGCCGAGCGCCTGACCGACCTGCTCGACACGCTGTTGCGCCGCAGTGCCGGTGAGGTGCCGATCCCAGCCCTGACGCCGGTCGACCAGCTCGACCTCGGTCCGCTCACCGCCCCCGTCGACGAGGAGTTCCGGGTCGGGTCGATGAGCCTGGAGTGGGACGACGAGAGCCAGCGGTTCGTGCTGGAGGCGTTCGCCGTCGTCGACGACGAGACCGACGTCGACGACCTCGAGGCGCTGGACTCCGACGACGCGGGCCCGGACAAGCTGCGCGTCGTTCTCACCGGAGCCGCCGCGCGACAGTTCGCCGAGCGGGCGGCCCGGGTCGTCGCCGCAGGGCGGCCCCCGTGCCCGTTCTGCAACCAACCCCTCGACCCGGAGGGCCACCTCTGCCCCCGCCAGAACGGGCACCGACGCCGGCCATGAGCGTCATCGACGCCGCCGACCTCCTCCTCAACGGAGGCATCGACGTGCAGGGCCGACTCGTCGACGCCTCCAACGCCACGCTCTACTGCACCGCCTCCCTGGAGGGCGAGACGGTCGTGTGCGTGTACAAGCCGGTCTCAGGTGAACGGCCGCTGTGGGACTTCCCGACCGGAACGCTCGCAGCACGGGAGCGCGCCACCTACCTCGTGTCCCAGGCAGGCGGGTGGCACCTGGTCCCGACCACCGTGCTCCGCGACGGGCCGTTCGGGCCCGGCATGGTCCAGCTGTGGATCGACGTCGACGACGCTGTCGACCTGGTCGGCCTGGTCCGCAGCCGCCACCCCGACCTGCGCCGGATGGCCGTGCTGGACGCGGTCGTCAACAACGCCGACCGCAAGGGCGGCCATCTCCTGCCGACGACCTCCGGGCAGGTGATGGGGATCGACCACGGAGTCACGTTCGCTGCAGAGTCCAAGCTGCGGACCCTCCTGTGGCAGTGGGCGGGTGAGCCGCTCGACGACGAGTCGGTCGACGCCCTCGAGCAGGTCGACGCCCAGCTGGCCGAGGGCGAGCTTCTCGAGGAGCTGCTCGGCCTGCTCACCCGGTCTGAGATCGCCGCGACGCGCCGAAGGGTCCGCGTGATGCTGCGCACCGGGACTCACCCCGAACCGCCCACCGACTGGCCGGCGATCCCCTGGCCTCCGTTCTGACCTGCCCCCGGCGGTGCCGGGTGCGCGCCCACTAGGCTCGCCGTTCGTGGAGTCGTGGCCCGCACCAGAGGTACCGTCGCTGCCCGGGCAGGGTGTACCCCTACGCCTGTTCGACACCTCGAGCGGCCTGGTCCGACCGACGGACCCCGGCCCCGAGGCGCGGATGTACGTGTGCGGGATCACCCCGTACGACGCCACCCACCTCGGTCACGCGAACACCTACCTCACGTTCGACCTGATCCAGCGCGTCTGGCTCGACGGTCGGCACGTCGTGCACTACGTGCAGAACGTCACCGACATCGACGACCCGCTGCTCGAGCGGGCCGTGGCGACGGGCCAGGACTGGACCGAGATCGCTCGCCGGGAGACCGAGCTCTTCCGCACCGACATGCACGCCCTTCGGGTGATCCCGCCCCGTCACTACATCGGCGCGGTCGAGTCGATCCCACACATCGTCGACCTGGTGCAGATCCTGCTCGACAAGGGAGCTGCCTACCGGGTCGACGACGACGTCTACTTCGACGTGCACAGCGACCCGTCGTTCGGTTCGGTGTCGCACCTGCCGGAAGAGCAGATGGTCCAGCTGTTCGCCGAGCGCGGCGGCGACCCCCAGCGAACCGGCAAGAGGCATCCCCTCGACTGCCTGTTGTGGCAGGCGGCCCGACCTGAGGAGCCTGCCTGGGAGACCTCCCTGGGGCACGGTCGCCCGGGCTGGCACATCGAGTGCACCGCCATCGCCCTGCAGCTGCTCGGCATGACCTTCGACGTCCAGGGTGGCGGCAGTGACCTCGTCTTCCCCCATCACGAGATGGGGGCCAGCGAGGCCGCGGTCCTCACCGGGCTGCACCCCTATGCCCGGTTCTACGTGCACGGCGGCATGGTGGGCCTGGACGGCAACAAGATGTCCAAGAGCCGCGGCAACCTCGTCTTCGTCTCGCGCCTCAGAGCGGAGGGAACCGACCCAGGCGCGCTGCGGATCGCTCTGCTTCGACACCACTACCGAGACGACTGGGAGTGGACCCCCGACCAGCTCGCGCACGCCGAGCAGACCCTGGCCACCTGGCGAGCAGCCGTCGACCGGGGGCAGGGACCTGACGCCGGACCGCTGCTGGCCGAGGTCAGGGACCGGCTGTCCGACGACCTGGATGCCCCAGGGGCGCTTCGGGCCGTCGACCGCTGGGCTGAGCAGGTCCACCTCGGGGTCGGCGAGGACAAGCAGGGCCCCGATCTGGTCCGGAGCACCGTCGACGCTCTGCTGGGGATTCGCCTGTAGCTCGAGCCGGGCCCAGCTCCTGGGCTCAGCTGCGGGGAGCCGGTGGGTCGTCGCGCCGTCGCAGGTAGCGCTCGAACTCCCGGGCGATCGCGTCGCCGGAGGCCTCGGGCAGGTCAGCGGTGTCGCGGGCCTCCTCGAGCGACTTGACGTACTCGGCGACCTCGTCGTCACCTGCTGCGAGCTCGTCGACGCTGCGCTCCCAGGCGACGGCGTCCTCCTCCAGGTCGCCGTGCGGCACCGCCAGCGGGACGGCGTCCTCCAGCCGGCGCAACAGCTCCAGGGTGGCCTTGGGGCACGGGGCCGCAGCCACGTAGTGCGGCACGGCGGCCCAGTAGGAGACCGTGGAGATCCCTGCGTGCGACAGCGCCTCGGTGAGCACCCCGACCACGCCGGTCGGCCCCTCGTAGCGCGAGGGCTCGAGGGTGAGTTGGCGGGCCAGACCGGAGTCCGAGGCGATGCCCGTGACCGGGACCGGACGGGTGTGCGGCGAGTCCGCGAGCAGGGCGCCCAGGGTGACCGCGTGGTCGACGTCGAGCTCGAACGCCAGGCCGACGATCTCGGACACGAAGCTGCGCCAGCGCATGCTCGGCTCGATGCCACGCACGACCACGAGGTCGGGACCGTCCGCAGGGCACACGGTGTACATCCTGGTCCCCGGCCACACGATGTCGCGAATGCCTCGCTCGCCGATGGTGACCGAGGGCCGGTTGACCTGGAAGTCGTAGTAGTCCTCGGGGTCGAGCTCGGCGAACAGCTGCCCGTCAAAGGCCTCGAGGAGGTGGTCGAGGACTCCCGTGGCGGCCTCGGCCGCATCGTTCCAGCCCTCGAACGCCGCGACGAGCACCGGCTCGCGAAGTGCCGGCAGCGCCTCGAACTCGATCATGGATTCAGCCTACGGCGTCGGGGCTGTGCTCAGGCGATCGCTATCCTGACCCATTATGAGCGCCCATCCGCACAGTCTCAGGCGCGTACTCGCCGAGCGGGTGGTCGTGGCCGACGGCGCCATGGGGACCATGCTCCAGGCAGCCCCGCTGACCCTCGACGACTTCGAGGGTCTGGAGGGCTGCAACGAGATCCTCAACGTGACTCGCCCGGACATCGTGCGGGGGGTGCACGACGCCTACTTCGCGGTGGGTGTCGATGCGGTCGAGACCAACACCTTCGGCGCCAACCTCGGCAACCTCGCCGAGTACGGCATCGCCGACCGGATCCACGAGCTCGCCGAGGCCGGGGCCCGGGCCGCGCGCGAGGTGGCCGACGGTTGGAGCACACCGGAGCAACCGCGCTGGGTGCTCGGTTCGGTGGGTCCGGGGACCCGGCTTCCCACGCTGGGCCACGTCTCGTTCGCGGAGCTGCGCGACGCCTACCAGCAGCAGGTCGCAGGCATGGTCGACGGCGGCGCCGACGCGGTTCTCGTGGAGACCGCGCAGGACCTGCTCCAGGCCAAGGCCTCGCTCATCGGGGCCCGACGGGCGCTGAAGGCAGCGGGGGTCGACCTCCCGCTGATCGTCCAGGTCACGGTGGAGACCACCGGCACGATGCTGCTGGGGACCGAGATCGGGGCCGCCCTGGCCGCCCTGGAGCCACTGGGCATCGACCTGATCGGGCTGAACTGCGCCACCGGCCCGGCGGAGATGAGCGAGCACCTGCGTCACCTCTCCCGGCACGCTCGGGTGGGGGTCTCGTGCATGCCGAACGCCGGGCTTCCGGTCCTGACCGCCGACGGCGCCCACTACCCGCTCACCCCGGCCCAGCTCGCCGACGCCCACGACGCCTTCACCCGCGACTACGGGCTGAGCCTGGTCGGCGGGTGCTGCGGGACCACCCCCGAGCACCTGCGGCACGTCGTCGAACGAGTGGGAGGTCGGCCACTGTCGCCCCGACGGCCGCGCCCCGAGCCGGGAGCCGCCTCGCTGTACCAGCACGTGCCGTTTCGTCAGGACACCGCCTACCTGTCGATCGGGGAGCGCACCAACGCCAACGGGTCCAAGGCCTTTCGGGTGGCGATGCTCGAAGAGCGGTGGGAGGACTGCGTCGAGATCGCCCGCGACCAGACCCGCGACGGCGCTCACCTGCTCGACGTGTGCATCGACTACGTGGGCCGAAGTGGCGTCGATGACATCCGCGAGGTGGTGGGGCGGTTCGCCACGGCATCCACCCTGCCCCTCATGCTCGACTCCACGGAGCCCGAGGTCGTGCAGGCCGGCCTGGAGCTGCTCGGCGGTCGGTCGGTGGTCAACTCGGTCAACTACGAGGACGGCGACGGTCCGGGCAGCCGGATCCAGCGGATGATGCCCCTGGTCAAGGAGCACGGGGCAGCTGTCGTCGCGCTCACCATCGACGAGCAGGGACAGGCCCGCACCGCCGAGTGGAAGGTGCGGGTCGCTCGCCGTCTCATCGACGACCTGACCGGCCACTGGGGCATGCACGAGTCGGACATCATCGTCGACACGCTGACCTTCCCGATCGCCACCGGCCAGGAGGAGACCCGCCGCGACGCCCTGGAGACGATCGAGGCGATCCGTGAGGTCAAGCGTCGGCACCCGCAGGTGCAGACCACGCTCGGCGTGTCCAACGTTTCTTTCGGGCTCAACCCCGCGGCCCGGATCGTGCTCAACTCGGTGTTCCTGCACGAGGCGGTCCAGGCCGGGCTGGACTCCGCGATCGTGCACGCCTCGAAGATCCTGCCCATGGCCCGGATCCCCGACGAGCAGCGTCAGGTCGCCCTCGACCTCGTCTACGACCGGCGCTCCGACGGCTACGACCCGCTGCAGCGCTTTCTGGACCTGTTCGAGGGGGCCACCGCCGCCGACCTGCGACAGTCGAGGGCGGCCGAGCTCGCCGCGCTGCCACTCGGCGAGCGGCTGCGCCGGAGGATCATCGACGGCGAGCGCAACGGCCTGGAAGCCGACCTCGACGAGGCGCTGGGCACCCGCGAGGCTCTGGACATCGTCAACGTCGACCTGCTCGAGGGCATGAAGGTCGTCGGCGACCTTTTCGGGCGCGGCGAGATGCAGCTGCCGTTCGTGCTGCAGTCGGCCGAGGTCATGAAGACCGCGGTGGCCCACCTCGAGCCGCACATGGAGAAGTCCGACACCAGCGGCAAGGGAACCATCGTGCTGGCCACCGTGAAGGGCGACGTCCACGACATCGGCAAGAACCTGGTCGACATCATCTTGACCAACAACGGCTACACCGTCGTCAACCTCGGGATCAAGCAGCCGGTCTCGGCCATCCTCGACGCGGCGGACGAGAACGACGCCGATGTCGTGGGCATGTCCGGGCTGCTGGTCAAGTCGACGGTCGTCATGCGGGAGAACCTGGAGGAGATGAACCTGCGCGGGGTCGCTGACCGATGGCCAGTCGTCCTGGGCGGGGCCGCGCTGACTCGTTCCTACGTCGAGCAGGACCTCGGCGCCATCTACGAGGGTGAGGTCCGGTACGCACGCGACGCCTTCGAGGGACTGCGGCTGATGGACGCCGTCATGGCGGTCAAGCGCGGCGTCGAGGGCGCCACCCTGCCCGCACCCAAGCAGCGCCGCGTCGCCTCGGTCGTGCGCCCGCGTGAGACCCCCGAAGTCGACCTGCCGGCCCGCTCCGACGTCACGACCGACAACCCGGTGCCCCGGCCACCGTTCTGGGGGGACCGGGTGGTCAAGGGGATCGCTCTGGGCGACTACGCCGCCTACCTCGACGAGCGGGCGACCTTCATGGGCCAGTGGGGGCTGCGCGGCTCGCGCAGTGGTCAGGGGCCCACCTACGAGGAGCTCGTCGAGACCGAGGGACGCCCGAGGCTGCGGTACTGGCTGGAGCGCCTGCACACCGAGGGCATCCTGCAGGCCGCCGTGGCCTACGGCTACTTCCCGGCCGTGAGCGAGGGGGACGACCTCGTCGTGCTGCATCACGAGGGTCCGGAAACCGGGCGTGAGCGAGCCCGCTTCCGGTTCCCCCGGCAGCGGCGCGACCGACACCTGTGCCTGTCGGACTTCTTCCGCGCGGCGGACTCCGGGGAGACCGATGTCGTGGGCTTCCACGTCGTGACGATGGGGCGCAGGGTCAGTGAGGTGGCCAACGAGCTCTTCGCCAAGGACGCGTACCGCGAGTACCTCGAGCTGCACGGGCTGTCGGTCCAGCTGACCGAGGCGCTGGCCGAGTTCTGGCACGCCCGCGTGCGCGCCGAGCTCGGCTACGCCCGCCAGGACGAACCACAGCTCGACGCCATCCTGCGTCAGGGCTACCGAGGTTCGAGGTACTCCTTCGGCTACCCCGCGTGCCCCGACCTGGAGGACCAGACCGTCCTGGTCGACCTGCTCCGTCCGGAGCGGATCGGCGTCGAGCTCAGCGAGGAGTTCCAGCTGCACCCTGAGCAGTCCACCTCGGCCCTGGTCGTGCACCACCCCGAGGCCAAGTACTTCAACGCCCGATGAGCACAGCCCTCGTGCCCGAGGACCAGGTCGGCCTCACGACCGTGCTCTTCGACATGGACGGTCTGCTGGTGGACACCGAGCCCCAGTGGTTCGCCGCGGAGACCGAGACGGCCGCGTGGCTGGGCATCCCGTGGAACGAGACCGACCAGCACGCCCTGCTCGGCTCCAACCTGCCCTTCGCTGCGCGCTACATGCTGACGGCCAGTGGTTCGACGCTCGGAGACGCTGCGGTCATGCGCCACCTCCGGGAGGCGATGACCAGGCGCCTGGTCGTCGACGGGGTCAACCTCCGGCGACGGCGCCTCGACCCTGATCGGGTCGCTTCTGGACCACGGGGTGCAGCTGGGACTCGTCACCTCGTCGGTGAGGGAGCATGTCGAGGTCGTGCTGAGCGCGCTGCCCAGCAGTGCCTTCCAGGTCACGGTCACCGCCGACGACGTCTCGCTCCTGAAGCCCGACCCTCAGCCATACGTGACGGCACTGACGCACCTGGGGGCGTCGGCCGCGAGCACGGTGGTCCTGGAGGACTCACCGACCGGTGTCGCTGCTGCGGAGGCCGCCGGGTGCCGCGTGGTGGCCGTACCGAGCGTCGCCCCCATCGACCCTGTTCCCGGACGACACGTCACCTCGTCACTCGACCTGGTCGACGTCTCGTTGCTGCGACGCCTGGTCGCCCAGGGGTAGGTGCGCCGGCTACTCGGTGGTCACCGCGCGGAGCACGTCGAGGCGTCCGGCCCGGAAGGCCGGCCACAGGGCAGCAAGCGCTCCGACCAGGGCCGCGAGCAGCAGGAACACCAGCAAGGCCACCCAGGGGATGGCCAGCACCTCGATGCCCTGGTCGACCAGGGTGCGTTGGAGCGCCACCGCGAACCCGAGCCCCAGAACCAGCCCGAGTACCGCGCCGTAGACGGCGATCACGATCGACTCCAGCACCACCATCCGTCGGATCTGTCCCCGCAGCGCGCCGACCGCCCTGAGCATCCCGATCTCGCGCGTGCGCTCGATCACCGACAGGACCAGGGTGTTCACGATCCCGAGCACCGCGATGATGATCGCCAGGCTGAGCAGCAGGACCATCACTGCGAGCAGCTGGTTGACGTTGCCCTTGATCGAGTCCTTGAACTCCGCCTGGCTCTGCACCTGCACCGTGGGGTAGTCGCTGAGGGCCTCGTCGAGGGCGGCGCCCACCGCGTCCAGATCGGCCCCTTCGACCGTCTTGGCGTACAGGAACGAGTCACCGAGCCGCAGCCCCGCGGCCGCCAGCGCGTCGTTGGACAGCCCGTACCCGCTGAAGCCTGCACCGCCTGTGTAGGTACCGGCCACGGCGTACGTGTCGGCGCCGGTCGGCAGCACCACGTCGACCTGGTCGCCGACCTTCAGCCCGGCTCCTTGGGCCGTGACGTCGTCAACGACGATCGACCCCTCACCGAGGTCGGCGAGCGACCCGGTGACGAATGACAGGTCCAGCATCCGACCGATCGTCGACGGGTCGAGGCCCACGATGATCGTGTCCGAGCCGTCGACGGTGGCCGGCACCTGCTTCACCGCAGAGACCGCGTCGATGCCGTCGACGTCGCCCACCGCGGCGGCCACGGACGGTGGGAACGGCCGTTGCGCCTGGTTGGACACCAGGAACTCCGCGCCGATCACCCGGTCGACGACGCGCTCGACCGACGTGCTGGTCGACGTGGCGAAGATGGTCAGCGCAGACACCAGTGCGATGCCGATCATGAGTGCAGAGGCTGTCGCTGCCGTGCGCCGGGGCTGTCGTTCGGCGTTGTCGACCGAGAGCCGCCCGACGGTCCCGAACAGGCGGGGAAGAGGGGCCCCCAGGAGACGGACCACGGGGCCGGAGACGGCCGGGCTGAGCACGATGGCCGCAACCAGCGTGACGATCGTGCCGAGCCCGACGAGCCCGGAGCCCGAGCCACCGCCCGCCATGACGCCGGCGGTCATCAGTCCCAGCCCGACGACGAGCCCGACGACGCCCAGGAGAGCACGGATCCGAAGCGAGCGGGTCGGGAGCGTGACATCGTCGCGCAGGGCCGCCATCGGCGGGATCCTCGAGGCCCTCCAGGCCGGGGCGAGCGCGGCGGCGACCGTCACCACCGTCCCGACGAGGAGTCCGACGACCACGGTGCGCGGCAGGATGCTGAGCCCGCCAGTCGGGATCTCCGCACCGATCGCGTTGAAGAGCCCCTGCAACCCGACCGCCACGGCAACGCCGAGCGCGATGCCGACGACGGAACCGAAGACGCCCACGACCAGCGCCTCCACGAGGACCGACGTGATCACCTGGCGTCGGGTGGCACCCACCGCCCGCAGCAGGGCCAGCTCACGCGAGCGTTGGCTGACGAGCATCGCGAACGTGTTGAGGATGATGAACGTGCCGACGAACAGGGCGATCCCGGCGAACACGAGCAGGAAGATGTTGACGAACTGCAGCCCGTCGTTGATCGCCGCCGCGGCCTCGTCGGAGGCCTGCTCGCCCGTCTGCACCTGGATGTCGTCCGGTGCGCCGAGTGCGGTGGTGACGGCAGCCGCGAGCTCGGTCTGCGAGACCCCGTCGACGGCCACGGCGTCGACCTCGGTGTACTCGTCCGCGCCGTCCAGGAGCACCGCTTGCGCCGTCGCCAGGTCGAAGGCCGTGATGGTCGCCCCCGCCAGGTTGCCCGACGTGCCGAACCGGAACACCCCGACCAGGGTGGCCGTCTGGGAGCCGGACGGTGTGACCAGCCGCACCGTGTCGCCCAGGGCGAACCCTCCGGACTCCGCCGCGACCGAGTCGATGGCGATCTCGCCGGCCCGGACCGGTCCCTGGCCGTCGACCAGCCGGTACGGGCTGAGCTGCTCGTCGTCGTCCCAGTTGCTCCCGAACTGCGGGGCCCCTTGGGTGCCCAGCGGCTCGCCGTCACTGCCGATGATGGTCACGCCGTCGGCGAACACCGTGCCGGCCGACTTCGCCACTCCGTCGACGCCCTGCACGGTCGTCAGGACCGACGCCGGCAGCGTGGCCAGGCTCCCGGCCACGTCGCTGTCGACCGTGGCCACCGGGGTGACCACGACGTCGGTCGTGGTCTGGCTGAACAGGTCGGTGAAGGTCTTCTCGAGGGTGTCGGTGAAGATGAACGTGCCGACGACGAACGCGACACCGAGCACGATCGCCAGGCCGGAGAGCAACAGACGCAGCTTGTGGGCGAAGACACTGCGGAGGCTGGAGCGCAGCACGCTAGGACCTCCGGCCCTTTCCGTCGAAGCCCTTCATCCGCTCCAGGACCCGCTCGGCCGTGGGGTCGTCCATCGTGTCGACGATCCGACCGTCGGCGAGGAACAGCACGTGCTGGGCGTAGGAGGCCGCGATCGGGTCGTGGGTGACCATCACGATCGTCTGGCCGAACTCCTCGACGCTGCGGCGCAGGAACCCGAGCACCTCGGCACCGGCCCGCGAGTCGAGGTTCCCGGTGGGCTCGTCGGCGAACACGATCTCGGGTCGACTGACCAGCGCCCGGGCCGCCGCGACCCGCTGCTGCTGGCCGCCGGAGAGCTGGTTGGGCTTGTTGCGCAGCCGGTCACGCAGCCCGACCGTGTCGACCACCTGGTCCAGCCAGGCCCGGTCGACCGGGCGCCCGGCGATGTCCAAGGGCAAGGTGATGTTCTCCAGCGCGCTCAGGGTCGGCACCAGGTTGTAGGCCTGGAACACGAACCCCACCCGGTCACGGCGCAGCCTGGTGAGCGCGTTGTCCTTGAGCGTCGTCAGGTCGGTGTCGCCGATGTAGACGGTGCCCTCGGTGGCGGAGTCCAGGCCGGCGCACACGTGCATGAGGGTCGACTTGCCTGAGCCGGACGGGCCCATGATCGCGGTGAACCGGCCCGACGCGAAGCCGACGGTCACGTCGTCCAGCGCGACGACCCGGGTCTCGCCCTCGCCGTAGATCTTGCTCAGGTTCCGGGCGCCGGCCGCGGCAGGGGCGTCGGTGGCCGGGGCCGTCGAAAGGGCAGGGTCGTGGGACATGGTGGCTCCTCGTAGGGCGGTGACCTGACCCTAGGCGGTCGACGGCAGCTCCGGGGGAGTGCCACCCCAGGCGGGGCACAGGGCCCGGTGGTCGCACCAGTCGCACAGCCGGGACGGGTTCGGGCGCCAGTCGCCCGTCGTCGATGCCCGGTCGATGGCCGACCACAGCGCCTCCAGCTTGCGCTCCATCGCCTCGAGGTCGGCGATGTCGGGCTCGTACCGCACGATCTCGCCGCTGCCCAGGTACATCAGCTGGAGTAGCCGCGGGACCTCGCCGTGCAGCCGCCATAGCACCAGGGCGTAGAACCGCATCTGGAACATGGCCTTCTGCTCGAAGCCGTCGCGTGGCGCCTTTCCGGTCTTGTAGTCGACGACGCGCAGCGCACCGTCGGGGGCGACGTCGATCCGGTCGACGTACCCGCGCAGCCGAAGCCCGGAGGCCAGGTCGACCTCGACCAGGGTCTCGCGGTGGGCCGGCTCCAGCCGACGTGGGTCCTCCAGCAGGAAGTAGGTGCTCAGCAGCTCCTCGGTGCCGGCCAGCCACTGCGCGGCGCGCACGCCGTCGGGATCGTCGTCGAACAGCTCGGCCAGCGCCGGGTCGGACTCGAGCAGCTGCTGCCAGCTCGGCCCCACCAGCCCCTCGGCCGTCGACAGGGTCCGCCGGGCCGCCGGCAGGTCGAACAGCTGCTCCAGCACCGCATGGACGACGGTGCCGCGGGTGGCCGCCGGACTGGGCGGCTGGGGGAGCCGGTCGATCACCCGGAACCGGTACAGCAGGGGACAGTTCATGAAATCACCCGCGCGCGAGGGTGACAGGGACGGCAGGTCCGGGACGGCCTCGGACGGTGCGACGGTTGAGCTCACGGCACTCAGCCTAGGACTGCCCACCGACAGGACCAGGCGCCAGCGGCACCTACCATCGACGGGTGAGCGCCTCGGGTCAGGAGCCCCCAGCTCGACCGGCCGTGTCCCAGCCGCCGGTTCCGGAGCCACGCCGCGAAGGGTGGTTGCTGGCCCGGCTGTTCGGGGTTCCGGTGTACGTGAACGGCTCGTGGCTGATCGCGTCGCTGGTGATCGCCGTGCTCTTCGCGCCCTACGTGACCGAGCAGCTGCCCCAGCTGGGCGGCGCCGCCTACCTGGTCGCATTCGCCTTCGCCGTCCTGCTCGGCCTGTCCGTCCTCGTGCACGAGCTGGCCCACTCCGTGGTCGCCCTGGCCTTCGGCCTACGGGTCCGACAGATCACCTTGCACCTGCTCGGCGGGGTGAGCGAGATCCATGGTGGAAGTGACCGGCCCTGGGCCGACCTCGTCGTGGCCGTGGTGGGTCCGCTGGCCTCCCTCGGGCTGGCCGCCGCGAGCTGGGGGCTGTGGCAGGTGCTGCCCGACGGGACGGTGGTGTCACTGGTCGTCTGGCAGCTGACGGTGACGAACCTCATCGTCGGGGTGTTCAACCTCCTTCCCGGCCTCCCACTGGACGGCGGCCGGATCCTGCGTGACCTGGTGTGGGGGGTCTCCCGCCGGGAGCGGCTGGGCACGCAGGTCGCAGGCTGGGCCGGACGGGCGCTCGCGGTCGTGCTGGCCCTGCTCGCCCTGCTCCCGCTGGCTCGCGGCCGGACCGACCTTGTGTGGCTGGCCTGGGGCATGCTGCTGGCCGGGTTCATCTGGATCCAGGCCGGGCACGCGCTGAGGGGGGCCAGGCTGCGTGACCGGCTGCCCACGATCACCGCCCGGTCGCTCACCCGACGGGCGATCCCGGTGCCCAGCGACCTGCCCGTGGCCGAGGCGCTGCGGCTGCTGGAGCAGGGCGGGGCGGGGGGTCTGGTGACGGTCGACGCCCGCCGGCAGCCGGTGGGGATCGTCAACGAGGCAGCCATCGCGGCGCTGCCGGTCGAGCGACGGCCCTGGGTCAGCGTCGGCTCGGTGAGCCGCACGCTGCAGCGGACCGCGACGGTGCCGGTCGACGCCCAGGGCGAGGGGATGCTCCAGCTGATGGACGAGCATCCCGCCCCGGAGTACCTCGTCGTCGAGGCCGATGGTTCGATCTACGGCGTGCTCTCCCACCAGGACGTCACCACGGCGCTGGCCGCGCTGCAGCACTCAGCCTCCGGGCCCCTGCGCCGTGGCTGACCCACCCACCGGGGCCTCCCACCGGACCGGGGTGTTCCGGGTCGGTGACCAGGTGCAGCTCACCGACCCGAAGGGACGCCACCACACCTTCACCCTGGTCGCGGGCAAGCAGTTCCACACGCACAAGGGTGCGATCGACCACGACTCGCTGATCGGGGGGCCGGAGGGCGTCCTGGTCACGTCCACCGGAAGCACCACCTACCTGGCGCTGCGGCCGTTGCTGTCGGACTTCGTCCTGTCGATGCCGCGAGGGGCCACAGTGGTGTACCCGAAGGACGCCGGTCAGATCGTCGCCCAGGCCGACCTCTTCCCGGGAGCCCAGGTGATCGAGGCGGGCGTCGGGTCGGGGGCACTCACCTGCTCGCTGCTGCGCGCCGTCGGCGACGCGGGCCACGTGTCGTCCTACGAGAGGCGGGCCGACTTCGCCGACATCGCGCGCAGCAACGTCGAGTCGTTCTTCGGAGCACCGCACCCCGGGTGGGACCTCACGGTCGGTGACCTGGTCGAGTGCCTCGTGCAGGAGCCGCCGAACCGTCCGGTCGACCGAGTCGTGCTCGACATGCTGGCGCCGTGGGACTGCGTGGCCCAGGTGGCCGAGGTGATGGCACCCGGCGGCGTCTTCTGCGGCTACGTGGCCACCACGACCCAGCTGTCCCGGCTCGTCGAGACGCTGCGCGGCCACTCCGGCTTCACCGAGCCCCAGGCCAACGAGACCATCCTGCGCGGGTGGCACGTGGAAGGCCTTGCCGTAAGGCCCGAGCACCGGATGGTCGGCCACACCGGGTTCCTGGTCACGAGCCGTCGGCTGGCGGCCGGCGTGGTCGCCCCCACCCGCCGCCGACGACCGGCCAAGGGCGCCTACGGCGACGACTGGTCCGCCTGACCGGTCGGTCACACCGCGTGATCGGGCCGTGACCGGCACGACACGCCGGTTTTCGGTCCAGATTCGCCCGGGCCCGGCCGAAGGTAGGGTCGAAAGGCGTGCGAGGAGGTGGTGGTCATGACCAGCCAGGACGACGCCCGGCGGACACCGCGGGAGTCCGACGACGCCCCCACCCTCGCGACCCTGCAGCGTGAGCTGACGGCGACGCGCGAGCAGAACGCCCGGCTCGCCACGACCCTGCGCGAGGCCCGCGACCAGCTCGTCGCGCTCAAGGAGGAGATCGACCGGCTGGCCCAGCCGCCGGCCGGCTACGGCGTCGTGGTCGAGACCTTCGAGGACGGAACCCTCGACGTCTTCACCAGCGGCCGCAAGCTGCGCGTGGCCTGCAGTCCCGAGGTCGAGGTCGACGACCTCGGTCTCGGTCAGGAGGTCATGCTCAACGAGGCGATGAACGTGGTACGGGCCATGGGCTTCGAGCGGGTCGGCGAGGTCGTGATGTTCAAGGAGCTCCTCGAAGACGGCGTTCGCGCGCTGGTCATCGGTCACACCGACGACGAGCGCATCGTGCGCCTGGCCGAGACGCTCGACCCCAAGACGGTCCGGGCCGGCGACTCCCTGCTGCTCGAGACCCGTTCGGGCTACGTCTACGAGCGCATCCCCAAGGCTGAGGTCGAGGAGCTCGTCCTCGAGGAGGTCCCGGACATCGACTACGAGGCGATCGGGGGCCTGGCCGGACAGATCGAGCTCATCCGTGACGCGGTCGAGCTGCCGTACCTTCACCAGGACCTCTTCCGCGAGCACGAGCTCAAGCCGCCCAAGGGGATCCTGCTCTACGGACCGCCCGGTTGCGGCAAGACGCTGATCGCCAAGGCGGTGGCCAACTCGCTGGCCAAGAAGGTCGCCCAGGTGACCGGTCGCCCGGAGGGCAAGTCCTACTTCTTGAACATCAAAGGCCCCGAGCTGCTCAACAAGTACGTCGGTGAGACCGAGCGGCACATCCGCCTGGTGTTCCAGCGCGCGCGGGAGAAGGCCAGCGAGGGTGTGCCCGTCATCGTCTTCTTCGACGAGATGGACTCGTTGTTCCGCACCCGCGGCAGCGGCGTGTCGTCCGACGTCGAGAACACGATCGTCCCGCAGCTGCTCAGCGAGATCGACGGGGTCGAGGGCCTGGAGAACGTGATCGTGATCGGCGCCTCGAACCGCGAGGACATGATCGACCCGGCGATCCTGCGCCCGGGACGCCTCGACGTGAAGATCAAGATCGAGCGACCCGACGCGGAGGGTGCGCGCGACATCTTCAGCAAGTACCTCACATCGGGTCTTCCGCTGCACGACGAGGACCTCGCCGAGCACGGTGGAGACCGCACCGCCACGGTCGCCGCGATGATCCAGCGCGCGATCGAGCGCATGTACACCGAGAGCGACGAGAACCGGTTCCTCGAGGTCACGTACGCCAACGGCGACAAGGAGATCCTCTACTTCAAGGACTTCAACTCAGGAGCCATGATCGAGAACATCGTCGCCCGGGCGAAGAAACAGGCGATCAAGGACTTCCTGGAGACCGGGCAGAAGGGGCTGCGCGTGCAGCACCTGCTGATCGCCTGCATCGACGAGTTCAAGGAGAACGAAGACCTCCCCAACACCACGAACCCCGACGACTGGGCCCGCATCTCCGGCAAGAAGGGTGAGCGCATCGTCTTCATCCGCACTCTGGTGCAGGGCAAGCAGGGCACCGAGGCGGGTCGCTCGATCGACACGGTGGCCAACACCGGCCAGTACCTCTGAGGGTCCGGCCGGGACCTAGGCTCACCTCATGAGCGTTCGCCGCGTGATGGGCATCGAGACCGAGTACGGGGTCTCGGTCCCCGGGGACCCCTCGGCCAATCCGATGACGAGCTCCACCCAGGTCGTCAACGGGTACGCCGTCGGCGTCCAGGGACTGCGACGGGCCCGCTGGGACTTCGAGGAGGAGCGCCCGCTGCGCGACGCCCGCGGCTTCGACCTCAGCCGCGACGTCGCCGACGCCAGCCTGCTGACCGACGAGGAGGTCGGCCTCGCCAACGTGATCCTCACCAACGGGGCGCGGCTGTACGTCGACCACGCCCACCCCGAGTACTCCAGCCCTGAGGTCACCAACCCGCGCGACGTGGTGCTGTGGGACAAGGCGGGGGAGCGGGTGATGGCTGCCGCGGCCCGCAGTGCCGCGCAGATGCCCGGTGGACCCCGGATCAACCTGTACAAGAACAACACCGACAACAAGGGCGCGTCCTACGGCACCCACGAGAACTACCTGATGCGGCGGTCCACGCCCTTCGCCGACATCGTGCGCCACCTGACCCCGTTCTTCGTCACCCGTCAGGTCTTCTGCGGTCAGGGCCGGGTCGGCCTCGGTCAGTCAGGGCGTGACGCCGGCTTCCAGGTCAGCCAGCGGGCCGACTTCTTCGAGGTGGAGGTGGGCCTCGAAACCACGCTGAAGCGGCCGATCATCAACACCCGGGACGAGCCGCACGCCGACCCCGAGCGCTACCGACGGCTGCACGTGATCATCGGCGACGCCAACCTGTCCGAGATCGCCACCTACCTCAAGGTGGGGACCACGTCCCTGGTCCTCGCCATGATCGAGGACGGCTTCCTCGACGGCCTCGACCTGGCCCTGCAGCGCCCGGTCACCGAGCTGCACCTGGTGTCGCACGACCCCACGCTGAGCCACCAGATGTCGTTGGCCGACGGACGCAGAATGACCGCCGTGCAGCTGCAGCACGAGCTGCACGCGCAGGCCCGCAAGTATGTGGCCGAGACCGCCGGGGCGGACGTCGACCCGATGACCGTCGACGTGCTCGACCGGTGGGAGTCGGTCCTGACTCGGCTCGAGGCCGACCCCATGCAGCTGTCCGGCGAGCTCGACTGGGTGGCCAAGCTGGAGATCCTGCAGGGCTATCGCGACCGGGACGGCCTGTCCTGGTCCGATGCCCGCCTGCACCTGGTCGACCTGCAGTACTCAGACGTCCGCCCCGACAAGGGCCTGTACCAGCGGCTCGTCGACCGGGGGCGGATGCAGCGGCTGCTGTCCGACGCCGAGGTCGACGATGCGATGGTGCGCCCTCCGGTCGACACCCGGGCCTGGTTCCGTGGTGAGTGCCTTCGTCGGTACGGAGACGCCGTGACCGCCGCCTCGTGGGACTCGGTCATCTTCGACATCCCCGGACGCCCCTCGCTGCAGCGGGTACCGACGCTGGAGCCCCTGCGTGGCACCCAGGCGCACGTCGGCGCACTGCTCGACGCGTGCGCCAGCGCCGCCGAGCTGGTCGACACCCTGACCGCACGCAGCTAGCGCGTCCCGAGCCGCAGGGCCAGCGCCGGGCACAGGTTCACTGCTTCACGAGCCAGCCCCTCGAGTGACCGCGGCACCCCCTCGTCGGCCACGATCGGGTAGCCCCAGTCGTCGAGCCGAACGAGCTCGGGGGCCACCTCTGCGCAGATGCCGTGCCCGTCGCAGCGCAGCCAGTCGACGTGCAGACGGCCGACCTGCTGGGCAGGCAGCGTGGTCCGGGCGACCGTGGCCATCAGCGCCACCCACCCTGCGAGGTCGGGAGCGGGAGCACGGGCGGTTCAGCGCAGCCAGGACAGCTCCCATCGAGCAGGTGCCGGTCGATCGCCTCGGTGAACACGTCGAGGGCGCTGTCGACGAGATGGGCCACTCCGTCGGGATGGTGGCACGCCCCGCGACCGGCCACCTGGCGGGCCCACCGGCGCAGCAGGGTCGGGGTCTGGGCGTTGCCCGAGCGCACGAGGCTCTCGAACGCTCCGGCCATGGCGGGCAGCCCGTTCACGCACGGTCCGCACTGGCCGGCGGACTGATCGGCCATCCACCGGGTCAACCGTGCGGTCTCGGCCAGCCCGCACCGGCGGCGCGGCAGCAGACCGATCACGCCGACGCCGAGGTCGGCACCGACGCTGCGGAACGCCTGCCGGGTCACCGGCAGCGCGGCCGCGTCGGCCCAGGTGAGCCATCGTCCGCCGTACCCACCGACGAGGACCGCCTCGACGGGCTCGGCCAGGCCCCCGAAGGTGTCGACCACGGCGCCCAGCCGGGCCCCGAACGGGACCTCGACCACGCCGGGGTGCTGCGCCGCTCCCGTGAGGGTGAGCAGCAGGGTTCCGGGCTCGTCGACCGTGCCCAGGGAGCGGAACCAGGGGGCCCCGTGCCGGACCACGAGCGCGACGTGGGCGAAGGTCTCGGCGTTGGACAACAGGGTCGGAGCGCCGCCGACCCCTCGCTCGGCGACCCGAGGTGGGGTCGTCGTGGGTTTGGCCGGCCCGCCCGAAAGGTGCCGCACGATGGCCGATGACTCCCCGGCCACGTACCGGTCTGGACCGTCGACCACCCGCCACCGCAGCCCGCGGTCGTCGCGTTGGCCGACGGCGGCCCGGAGAGCGCGGGAGACCGCGGCCTCGCCCCGGTGCGTCCAGACGACCACCTCCCGGGCGCCCAGCAGTCGGGCCGACACGGCCGCGCCGTCCAGCACGAGGTGGGGGGTGAGGGTGGCCAGCGTCGCGTCCTTGTGCGCTGCCGGCTCGCTCTCGGCGGCGTTGACCACGACGACCGGGCGTCTCCTCTGGGCGGCCACGGCGGCGAGCTTGCGCGCGAAGGGGAAGCCCGCGCCCCCTCTGCCACCGATACCTGCGGTCTGGATCTCGTGCAGCAGCACCCGCGTGCGGCTCCGTGACCCCGCGCCGGTCCAGCCGCGGTCCACCACCGGGAGCGGGCCGTGCACCGCGAGGTGCTCGACCAGGCTCAACGGTCGGTCGCGCAGCACACCGGCCAGCAGCCGCGGCGTGTGAACGGTCGACCCGCGGGCGGCGACGGTCTCACGGGAGGACGTGGACCCGGGCGTCATGAGGCCTCCTCAGAGGTGAGGGCGTCGGTGACCTGGGACGGGGACGGGGCGAGGTCGGCCCGCTGGGACCAGTCCGGCTGGAGCGGGCCCATGCGGACCCAGGTCCCGAGCCAGGCCGGGAGGGCCAGGGCGAGGGCGACGAGGGCGAGGCGACCGGGCCAGGCGACGTCCAGGGTGGAGCTGCGCCAGGCCGCCGCCATGGCGACTGCGGTGACGCAGACGAAGGTCAGGGCGATGACCGGCAGGGTGCTGGCGTCGCTGCCGGTGCCCAGGCCGTGGACGACGGCAACCGGCCAGGCGGCATAGGACAGGAGGTGCACCCAGCGCCAGGTGCGCGGGCCGATCCGGTGCCGCAGCAGACTGGTCACCACCACTGCGGCGAACAGGTCGAAGGCCACGGTGCCGAGCCCGAGCCAGAAGGTGCGGTAGCTGGAGGCGAAGGGCACGAGCACGTCGACCCAGGTCAGGTCGACGTAGCTGTCGGCCACCGCCGCCACGACGTGCACGACGAGCAGGACCACCGCGAGCAGGCTCATCGACCGGTGCAGTGACACGGTCGCGAACCGTGGCCACCAGCGCGGGGAGGTGCGTGAGGTGGCCACGACACCCATCACCACGACCAAGGTGAACAGGACGAGGTCGACCAGCCCGGTGGCCCGGTTCAGGTACCACAGCGCCGCGCCGTCGGTGAGCCAGCTCATGCCACGGCCCCCGTCCGTTCGGTGTCGGGCCAGCCCGGGGTCGTCACCACGTGGCCGTCGTGTCGCACGAGACGCGCGGGCAGCTCCTGGCCGGCCAGCCAGCCGGCGGCTCCGCGACCGAGGACCACGGCCGCCGTCGATGCGGCGTTGGCCTGCAGGCAGGACTCGGCCGACACCGTGACCGTGCGCCAGTACTCCTGGACCGGCAGACCGGTGATCGGGTCCAGCAGGTGGTGGAACCCGCCGCTGCGCCGTCGTCCAGCGTCGGGCCAGGGTCGTGCTGGTGGCCAGCCCGCCGTCGCCGGTGAGCACCTGCTCGGCCGGGTCCTGGGCGGTCTGGACCGTCTCGGCGACCCCGACCAGCCACGGCTCGTCCCCTGAGCCGGCCATGGCCAGGTCGCCACCCAGGGACACCAGGACCGGGCGCCCGGTGGCCCGGTGCGCCGCCGCCACGGCCCGGTCGGCCGCCAGGGCCTTGGCTGTGGCCCCGAGGTCCAGCTCGACTCCGGCGGGCAGGCGCAGCCAGGCACCGGGGGAGTCCGTGCGCTCGTCGAGGACGACGTCGCGCCAGTCGGCGCGGCCCGAGGCGAGGACCCCCTGGACCGGCAGTGGGTCCCGACTGGGGTGCGAGTCCTTCGCGGCTCTCAGGACGGCGATGTCGTCGTCGTAGCCGAGGTGTCGCAGCGCCCGACCGAGAGTGGGGTCGACCAGCCCGCCGGTCGCCTCGGCCATCCTGAGGGCGGCCGTCAGGTAGTGCGCGAACACCGGGCCCACGGCTGTGGGCCGACCGTCGGCGGCAGCATTGACGACCGACAGCTCGGAGTCCGGTCGGAACCGGTTGCAGGCGGCGTCGACGGCAGACAGCTCCTGCCGCACCGCGGCGGCGGCGGCGGCGACGTCGTCACCCCTGACGACGACCTCCATGGTCGTGCTCCACTGGGTCCAGCGGAGCGAGTGGTGCGACGGCATGTCAGGACCCGGTCGACGTGGCTGCCGGCGCCGGCTGGGGGTTGCTGCGCGACGGGCTGGTCAGGGTCTGCTTGGCCGGGCGCAGGGCCTTGGCCGCTCCGAGCGTTCCGCCGGCTGCCTGGGCCTGGGACGTCCCCGCACCCTGGCTGGGCGTCGTCGCCTGACTGGCGAGCACGGCGGCGGTGGCCGAGGTTGCCGAGACGGCACCGACCGCCAGCGCAGCCGTGACCCCGAACACCCAGCGCTGGGCCCGGTCCCGACGATGCGTGGGCAGCGCCGCGTTCCCGGAGCTGAAGGCCGACCCGTTCGTCACTGGAGGTCCCGTCTCTCGTGGTCAGGTGCGGTCACCTGACGCTCGGCCCGTTGGAGGGCTGGTACAAGCATCGCCACACCGACCTCAGGAGAGGGCATGGAGCGGGCTAAGCGTGGGATAAGGATCCGAGGGCGCCACGGGGTGCAGGAACGCCCTCGGGCGGTCGATCGAAGTAGGGTCGGTCCACGAGGGACCACGCAGGGGAGGCACGATGAGCACCCGCGACACGGGCGGCCAGCAGCATGCCCAACGACGCCCCGACACCGTCGACGAGGGCGACACCCAGGCTTCCGACGCCCCGACCGAGTCAGTGGCCGAGCGGCACGAGGCGATCAGCGAGGACGTCGACGCCATCCTCGACGAGATCGACGAGGTGCTGGAGGAGAACGCCGAGGACTTCGTGCGGGCCTTCGTGCAGAAGGGCGGCCAGTAGGTGTCCTCCGGATCGAACAGCGCGAGCCTGCCCCAGGCCTTCCTCACCACCGGGTCCTCGTCGTTCGTCGACTTCCTGTCCGAGCACGCGCCCGACCTGGTTCCCGGCGGGCAGGCGACCTCCCGGGGCTCCGGCACGGTGGAGGCCCCGCACGGCACCACGATCGTCGCGGCCACCTTCCCGCACGGCGTGGTGATCGCCGGCGACCGCAGGGCGACGATGGGCAACGTCATCGCCCAGCGCGACATCGAGAAGGTGCACCCGGCCGACGACTACTCCGCGATCGGCATCGCGGGGACGGCCGGCCTGGCGCTGGAGCTCGTGCGGCTGTTCCAGGTCGAGCTCGAGCACTACGAGAAGATCGAGGGAGCCGTGCTCTCGATCGAGGGCAAGGCCAACCGGCTGGCCTCGATGATCCGGGGGAACCTCGCGATGGCCATGCAGGGGCTCGCGGTCGTGCCGTTGTTCGTGGGCTACGACCTCGAGTCCGACTCCGGTCGGATCTTCAGCTACGACGTCACCGGCGGACGGTACGAGGAGCACGACTACCACGCCGTGGGGTCGGGCAGCCTGTTCGCTCGTGGGGCGCTGCGCAAGATGTACCGCGACGACTTCGCCGCCGACGAGGCCGCCACGGCCTGCGTCCAGGCCCTGTACGACGCGGCCGACGACGACTCCGCGACCGGTGGACCGGACCTCATGCGCGGGATCTACCCGATCGTCACGGTGATCACCGCCGACGGCTACCGCACGCTCGGCGACGTCGAGATGTCGGGCATCGTCGAGCGGATCGTCGACGACCGAAGGTCCCGACCCGACGGACCCCTCGCGCCCCTCCACTGATGCTGCCCCGACCGCTGCCCTGAGGACCCCACCGTGTCGATGCCGTTCTACGTCTCGCCAGAACAGATCATCAAGGACAAGGCCGACTACGCCCGAAAGGGCATCGCGCGCGGTCGCTCGGTCGCCGTCCTGCAGTACACCGACGGGATCGTCTTCGTCGCAGAGAACCCCTCGCGGGCGCTGCACAAGGTCAGCGAGATCTACGACCGGATCGGGTTCGCGGCGGTCGGCAAGTACAACGAGTTCGAGAACCTGCGGGTTGCGGGGATCCGGCTCGCGGACCTTCGGGGCTACGCCTTCGACCGTCGCGACGTGACCGTGCGCAACCTCGCCAACGCCTACGCGCAGACGCTGGGCACGATCTTCACCGAGACGAACAAGCCCTACGAGGTCGAGATCGTCGTGGCGGAGGTCGGCGCCGATGCCTCCGCCGACCAGATGTACCGGCTCACCTTCGACGGGTCGGTCGCCGACGAGCACGGCTACGTCGTGATGGGTGGGTCGGCGGACACGATCAGCGCCTACCTGGCCGAGCACTACGAGGCGAACGCGTCGTTGCCCGATGCGCTGCACATGGCGGTCGACGCGCTCGGTCACGACACCGAGGAGGGCCGGACCCTGGGCGCCAACCAGCTCGAGGTCGCGGTGCTCGACCGCACCCGGTCGCAGGGTCGCAAGTTCAAGCGGATCACCGGCACCTCGCTGGAGACCCTGATGTCGTCGACGACGAGCGGATAGGCGATCGAGATGGACCGCCGGATCTTCGGGATCGAGACCGAGTACGGCGTCACGTGCACCTTCCGCGGCCAGCGCCGGTTGTCGCCCGACGAGGTGGCCCGCTACCTGTTCCGCCGGGTCGTCTCGTGGGGGCGCAGCTCCAACGTCTTCCTCCGAAACGGGGCTCGGCTCTACCTCGACGTGGGCTCGCACCCCGAGTACGCAACACCCGAGTGCGACTCGCCCCAGCTGGTCGTCGTGCACGACAAGGCGGGGGAGCGCACCCTCGAGGGGCTGCTCGTCGACGCCGAGCGACGGCTGCACGAGGAGGGCATCGCGGGCGACGTGTTCCTGTTCAAGAACAACACCGACTCCGCAGGCAACTCCTACGGGTGTCACGAGAACTACCTGGTCGGGCGACAGGGCGAGTTCGGCCGGATGGCCGACATCCTCATCCCGTTCCTGGTCACCCGACAGCTCGTCTGCGGCGCCGGAAAGGTGCTGCAGACCCCACGCGGGCCGGTGTTCTGCCTCAGCCAACGGGCCGAGCACATCTGGGAGGGGGTGTCGTCGGCCACCACTCGGTCGCGACCCATCATCAACACCCGCGACGAGCCGCATGCCGACGCCGAGAAGTACCGACGTCTGCACGTCATCGTCGGTGACTCCAACCTCGCCGAGCCCACGACCTTGCTCAAGGTGGGGAGCACCGACCTCGTGCTGCGGATGATCGAGGCCGGCGCCGTCATGCGGGACATGACTCTGGAGAACCCGATCCGCGCGATCCGCGAGATCAGCCACGACATGACCGGGTCCCAGACCGTGAAGCTGGTCAACGGACGTGAGCTCTCGGCCCTGGAGATCCAGCAGGAGTACTTCGACAAGGCCTCGGCGTTCGCCGAGCGACGAGGCCTGGCCGAGGGGGTCCACGCGCAGGTGCTGGACCTGTGGGGACGTGCGCTCGAGGCCGTGCGTACCGCCGACCTGTCACTCATCGACACCGAGATCGACTGGGCGATCAAGTACGCCCTGATCGAGCGCTACCGGGCCAAGCACGACCTCGAGCTCGGCAGTGCCCGGGTCGCGCAGATCGACCTCGCGTTCCACGACATCAACCGCGACCGCGGGCTGTTCTACCTGCTCCAGCGGCGCGGGCTGGTCCGCCGCACCACCACCGACCTGGAGGTCTTCGAGGCCAAGTCGACACCTCCCCAGCAGACCAGGGCGAAGCTGCGTGGGGACTTCATCAAGCGGGCCCAGGAGCGCCGCCGAGACTTCACCGTCGACTGGGTGCACCTGAAGCTGAACGACCAGGCGCAGCGAACGGTGCTGTGCAAGGACCCGTTCCGCAGCGTCGACGACCGGGTCGAGAAGCTGATCGCGAGCATGTGACCCCTCACCTGACGCGAGTCGGGAACGATCCGCACGAGCTGCCCGTCTAGGGTGGGACTCGTTTCCGCCCCGTTCGAGGAGTCCTGTGCGCCGTACCCGTCTCATCGGCACCGCTGTCGTGGCCCTGTCGATGACGTCCACCCTGCTCCTGGCCGGATGCGGCAACGACTCGGGAACCGACCCGGTCGCCTCGAGCGACTCACCGTCCCCGAGCTCGACGAGCCCGAGTCCGTCCTCCGAGCAGCCGAGCGACAGCCCGGCCGCCTCCGGGCAGCTGCCCACGGTCGACGGCGGGTTCGGCGAGGTCCCCACGGTGACCATCCCCGACAGCGACCCACCGGACTCACTGAAGACCAAGGTCCTGGTGAAGGGCGACGGGGCGACGGTCGCGAGCGGCGACGTCCTGGTGGTCGACTACCTCGGCCAGATCTGGAAGTCCGGTGGGTCGTTCGACTCCTCGTTCGAGCGCGGCCAGCCGGTCGGGTTCGGGATCGGGGTGGGGCAGGTCATCCCCGGCTGGGACAAGGCACTGGTCGGGCAGACCGTCGGCAGCCGGGTGCTGCTCGTGGTCCCGCCGGCCGACGGCTACGGCTCAGCCGGTCAGCCCGACGCCGGGATCGCCGGTGACGACACGCTGGTGTTCGTCGTGGACATCCTGGGCACCCACGCCAAGAACGAGACCGCCAAGGGCACACCGTCCCCGACCGAGGACGACAGCCTTCCGGCAGTGACCATCCTCCCCAAGGAGCCGGAGATCTCGATCCCGCCCGGCGACGCACCACCCAAGTTCTTCGCCACGGCGGTCGTCACGGGCAAGGGCCCCAAGGTGAAGAAGGGCGACGTCGTCGTCGTGCAGTACCTCGGCAAGATCTGGAAGACCGGCAAGGTGTTCGACTCCACGTGGGACCGCGGGCAACCGGCCGCGTTCCCGATCGGGATCGGTGGGGTCATCGCCGGGTGGGACAACGGTCTGGTGGGCCAGCGGGTCGGCAGCCGGCTGCTGCTCGTGATCCCGCCGGCCGACGGCTACGGCTCAGCCGGTCAGCCCGACGCCGGGATCGCCGGTGACGACACGCTGGTCTTCGCCGTCGACATCCTGGGCGCCTACTGAGCCCCGTTCCACCTTCGTCTCCCCGTCATCGGAACCGAACGCGCACCAAGGAAGGCTGCCCCATGGACAAGCCCGAGATCGACTTCCCCGGCGGTGACGCCCCGGACGAGCTCGTGATCAGCGACCTCGTGCTGGGCGAGGGCACCGAGGCCACGCCCGGTGCCGACGTGACCGTGCACTACGTCGGGGTCGAGTTCGACTCAGGCGAGGAGTTCGACTCCAGCTGGAACCGCGGCGAGTCCATCTCGTTCCCGCTGCGCGGGCTGATCCAGGGCTGGCAGGAGGGCATCCCAGGCATGCGGGTAGGCGGACGCCGCCAGCTGACCATCCCGCCCGACCTGGCCTACGGGCCGGCCGGAGGGGGCCACCGGCTGTCCGGCAAGACCCTGATCTTCGTCATCGACCTGCTCGGGGTGGGCTGACCAGCTCGGCCGCGTGACGCCCGGCGGCCGCCGCGGCCAGGAAGCTGGCCGGGTCGTCGTCGTACCCGCGCCCCATGGTCGACAACGTCACGGGTGAGGCACGCAGGGCGTCCTCCAGCCCGTCGAGGCGCTGGTTGACGAGTCGGTGGCGCCCACCCAGCAGCTCCGCCTGCGCCCGCACCGTGGAGCCCCAAGGCTCGGGGAGGTCGGGCACCACGACGTCGGCGGCGGCCAGTGCCACGCGGCCGTAGGCGGTCAGCGAGTGGTGGGAGATCCCGCGGTGACGGACCCGGGGATCCGCCTGCGACACGCGCAACGAAGCGACCGGGCGGCCGTCCAGCGCCGCCACGGCGTTGACCACCTCACCCGCCGCGACGCCGGAGAACCCCCACCGGGTGTCGGTGCCCAGGTTGCCCGGACCCTGGGTGACCACGACCACGTCGGCCCGAAGCACCAGGGCAGCGGCCAGCAGACCGTTGTGCACGGTCACGGCCTCGAGGTCACCGCCGAAGGCCTGGCCGACGGTCACTGTGCCGGCCAGCCAGTCGGCCTCTCTCAGCGCGGCGACGGTGCGCGAGAAGGCCAGGGGCAGAGCACCGCCGTCGGTGGCGACGTACGCCACGGTGGCCCCGGGCCGACCCGCCCGGATCCCGGCGACCACCGCCGGCAGGGCAGAGTGCAGGTCGGCCACGACCACCGGCAACCCGTCCAGCCCGTCGGCGTCCTTCAGCAGAACATGGTGGGTGGAGTCCTGCTCGTCGACGCCGAGCACCGTGGTCTGCAGCGGCGTGTAGCGAGCCTTGACCAGATGGCCAGGCCCCACCGGGTCCTCCGGCAGCCGGTCCGGGATCGCCACGACCAGCGCGAAGCCCCCCGTGCCCAGCCCCAGGTCGAGGGCGCTGGTGTTCAGCAGCACCCGGTCGCCGGGCTCGGGCTCACCGACCAGGTCGGGGTAGGCGAGAGCCGCAACCACGTCACCGCCGTCGGCCAGTCGGACCTCGAGCTCACGGGCGCCGGCCCAGGCCCGACGCTCGGCCACGACCGTGCCCGAGCGCCAGGTGATCACGCGGGGCAGCGTAGCCGGGGTGCGCGAGGGGCTACAGCGCGAACCGGGCCAGCAGCAGCAGTGCCGCGAACGACCCGACGAGCACCACACCGCCCAAGGCGACACCGACTGCGGCCATCGAGCGTCCGAGGCGGTGGCCGTGGCCCGAGCCCCCGAGACTCGCGATGCCGGTGGCAACTGCGACCAGGGCAAGCAGCGGGCAGCAGATCAGCGCAACGGGAAGCGCCGTCGCGCCGACGGCCGCGAGGGCACAGGCGACGGCGCCGATGGCGACGAGGTCAGGGTGGCGCAGCGTCGTCCCGGCCGGGTGGGGCGCAACGGGGGCGTGGGGCGTGACGAGGGTCATCGCGACTCCAAAGGCACGGTGCGGGGAATGGGCGACCCACGCGGTCGCCCGCACCAGCCACCACCATGACCGGTCCGGCCCGTTCGCTGACGACGGCACGCCGGAGGACCGACCGGAACTTCGGCCGGCATCGCCGGCCGGGCTAGCCTTCGCCTCGTGTCCGCCACTCGAACCGAGCGTCTGCTCAACCTGGTCATCTGTCTGCTGTCGACGCGGCAGTTCCTCGCCCGCGAGCAGATCCGGCTGGCCGTGCCGCAGTACGCCCGCTGCGAGTCCGACGAGGCCTTCGAGCGGATGTTCGAGCGGGACAAGGACGACCTGCGGGAGATGGGAATCCCCCTCGTCACCGGGTCGAACAGCGCGTGGTTCGAGGACGAGGTCGGCTACCGGATCCCACGTGACGCGTACGCACTGCCCGAGATCACCTTCGAGCCCGACGAGCTGGCGGTGCTGGGACTCGCCGCCCGGGCCTGGCAGCAGGCGACCCTGGCCCAGGCCGCCGGGCAGGCGGTGCGCAAGCTGCAGGCCGGCGGGGCCGACATCGACCCGGCCGGGCTGGGAGTCGTCGAGCCTCGGGTCACGGCCGCCGAGCCGGCGTTCGCGGCCCTGTACGAGGCCGTCCGCGACCGCCGTCCGGTGCGCTTCGACTACCGACGCTCCGGGGCGGCCACGCCGGCGACCAGGGCCGTGGAGCCCTGGGGGGTCGTGTCCTGGCACGGCCGCTGGTACGTCGTGGGGCACGACACCGACCGTGCGGACTCGCGGGTGTTCCGGCTGTCCCGGATCGACGGCCCGGTGACGTTCACCGGTGCGCCGGGGACGGTCCAGGTCCCGGCCGGGGTCGACGTGCGCCACCAGGTTGCGATGCTGGCCCCCCCTGCCGCCGAGCAGACGGCCGTCGTCGACGTCCGCGCCGGGGCTGCGCACCCCTTGCGCCGGCGCGGGCGGGTCGTCGCTTCGGGCTCCGAGGGGTGGGACCGGGTTCAGGTGCGCTACCAGGACGCCGAGACCCTCGCCGTCGAGCTGTGCGGGTACGGGGCCGATGTCGTGGCGCAGGAGCCGACCGAGCTCCGGGAGGCCGTGGTCCGGCGGTTGAAGCGCCTCGTGGACGAGGTCGCCTGATGGCCGCCAGCGCGGTCGCGCAGCTGTCCCGGCTGCTGGCCCTGATCCCGTGGCTGCTCGCCAGGCCTGGCGTGGGCGTCGACGTGGCCGCCGCTGAGTTCGGTGTCACGCCCGCCCAGCTGCGCAAGGACCTCGAGCTGGCCTTCCTGTGCGGACTGCCCGGACACCTGCCCGACGACCTGATCGACGTGAGCCTCGACGGCGACACCATCGTGGTGAGCAACGCCGACACCATCGCCCGCCCGCTGCGGCTGGGCCCGGACGAGGCCCTGGCCCTCCTCGTCGGGCTGCGCACCCTGGCCGCCGTGCCCGGAGGCCATGACCGCGACGCGCTGGACCGCACGATGGCCAAGCTGCAGACCGCGGCCGGAGATGCTGCCGACGGGGCCGAGCGGATCGCCGTCCAGGTCGAGGGGGACGCCGAGGTGCTGGCGCAGCTGAGGCCCGCCCTCGAGAACAGGCACCGGGTGCACCTGCGCTACTACGTCCCGGCCCGCGATGAGGTGACCAGCCGCGACGTCGACCCCATTCGGCTCGTCGTGCTGGGAGGTCGCACCTACCTGGAGGGGTGGTGCCGCACGGCCGAGGCCACCCGGATCTTCCGCCTCGACCGGATCGCGGAGGTCACCGAGCTGGACGTCGCCGCCGACGTCCCACCGGGTGCCGGGCGAGCAGACCTCGACGACGACGTCTTCGCCCCCGACGAGGCACAGACCCTGGCCACCGTGGCCGTCACACCGGCCGGGCGCTGGCTCGTCGAGGCGTACCCGGTCGAGTCGGTCATCGAGTCCGCCGATGGCGGGGCTCTGGTTCAGCTGCGGGTCGGCGACACCGGGTGGCTGCGTCGCCTGATGCTCCGGATGGGTGGCGCCGCGCGGGTCATCGACCCTCCCCAGGTGGGCGAAGCGGTGCGCCGCGAGGCCGAGCTGGCCCTGAAGGGCTACTCCTGACGGGTCCTTCAGATTCGGCCGCTGGCTGCCGAACCTCACTCAACAGCCCGGCAGATCCGGGCGACCGCCGAGGGGAGGTGCTGGCCATGACGACGATCAAGGCGTCGTGTCCGGTGTGCGGAGATGTCGAGCTCACACCCGATCAGATGCGACTCGTGGTCTGCACCCGCTCGGAGTGGTCCCACTACGCCTTCTGCTGCCCGACCTGCAACGACGAGGTTCGCAAGCCGGCCGACGACGAGATCGTCGCCCTGCTCATGTCCGGGGGGGTCGCTGCCACGCCCTGGCACATCCCCGCGGAGGCGATGGAGGAGCACTACGGGGCCGTGATCAGCTACGACGAGCTGCTCGACTTCGCCCTGTGGCTCGACAGCCACGACCTGGTGGCCGAGGGCGCCGGGAGCCCGATCCACCACTGAGGCCCTTTGGCGGCGTACCATCGGCAGAGAGTTGTCCCCGAGCTCGGATGTCTGATGTCACGAGCGAGACCTGCGAAGGATTCCCCCATGCCCAGCCTTCAGGCCCCCGAGATCATCCTCATCCTGCTCGTCGTCCTGCTGCTCTTCGGCGCCAAGCGACTTCCCGACACCGCGCGTGGCCTCGGTCGCTCGCTGCGGATCTTCAAGTCCGAGGTCAAGGCCGCCAACGACGACGACGCCGACGGCAAGGCGCCCGAGCAGATCGCCGCCAAGCCGGACGAGGTCCGCTCGACTCCGCCGGTCGTCGACAACGCCACCCAGTCGGAGACCAAGCCCGACCCCGCCGAGCGCTGAGCGAGTCGAGGTAGGCCGACCGTCCGGCCATGACGACGTCCGACACCACGGCGCGCACCACACCGGCGCCTGACGACGGGGGACGTATGCCCCTGTCCGCGCACCTTCGGGAGCTGCGGTCCCGTCTGGTCAAGTCGTTCCTGGCGATCGGCGTCGGCGCAGTCCTCGCCTGGATCTACTACGACCCCGTCTTTGCGATCGTCCAGCATCCCCTGGACGGAGTCATGGAACGCGCCCAGGCCGAGGGGCGCCAGGTGTCGCTGGTCTTCAACGACATCACCGGTGCGTTCATGACCCAGCTCAAGATCTCCCTGATGGTCGGGGTGATCGCTGCCTCGCCGGTGTGGATCTACCAGGTCTGGCGGTTCGTCACACCGGGGCTGCACAAGCACGAGCGTCGCTGGAGCTTCGTGTTCCTCGCCGTGACGGTGCCCCTCTTCCTGTTCGGTGTCGCCCTTGGCTACTACCTGCTGCCCAAGGGCCTCGGTCTGCTGCTCGGATTCACGCCCCAGGACGTCGCCAACCTGCTCAGCGTCGACCGGTACCTCTCGTTCTTCATCCGCACGATCCTGGTGTTCGGCGTCTCCTTCCTGGTTCCGGTCTTCATCGTGGCGCTGAACTTCGCCGGAGTCCTGTCCGCCGGGGTCCTTGCGCGGGCCTGGCGGTGGATCATCTTCGCCACGTTCGTGTTCGCCGCGGTTGCCACCCCGTCCGGCGACCCGCAGACGATGCTGCTGCTCGCCACACCCATGCTCCTGCTCATCGTGATCGCGCTGGGGATCTGCTGGCTCAACGACCGGCGCCGGGACCGACGTGCACACGACAGCGGACTCGCCGACCTCGATGACGATGCCGCGTCGACGATCGAGGCACCCGAGCCGATCGTCCCGACCACGCTCGACGACGACCCGACGTCCGACGACCGTTGAGGTCGAGGTGACCACCCCGGCCGAGCGCTACGCCGCGGCGCGTGAGCGTCAACGTGACAACCGAACCGAGCTCGCCGCGTTCGCCGACCACTACCCGTTCGGTCTCGACGAGTTCCAGCTCGAGGCGGCCCGGGCCCTGGAGTCCGGCCTCGGCGTGCTGGTGGCCGCACCGACCGGCTCCGGGAAGACGGTGGTGGGGGAGTTCGCCATTCACCTGGCGCTGGCCCGGGGGCAGAAGTGCTTTTACACCACGCCGATCAAGGCGCTGTCGAACCAGAAGTTCAACGACTTGGTCGAGCGGTACGGCACCGGGCAGGTGGGTCTGCTCACCGGGGACAACTCGATCAACGGCGAGGCCCCCGTCGTCGTGATGACGACCGAGGTTCTGCGCAACATGCTCTACGCCGGTTCCGGCACATTGGCCAACCTCGGCTTCGTCGTCATGGACGAGGTCCACTACCTGGCTGACCGTTCACGCGGCGCCGTGTGGGAGGAGGTGATCATCCACCTGCCGGAGTCGGTCACCGTCGCTGCGCTGTCGGCCACGGTGAGCAACGCCGAGGAGTTCGGCGACTGGCTCGGGGAGGTGCGAGGCAAGACCGAGATCGTGGTCAGCGAGCACCGACCGGTTCCCCTGTGGCAGCAGGTGCAGGTCGGAAGCCGGCTGTTCGACCTGTTCGTCGACGACGACCAGCGGGAGGTCAACCCCGAGCTGCTGCGCCTGGCCCGGGACGAGGAGAAGCTCACCCGACTTCGCGGTCATCGCCCCAAGCGTGGTGAACGTCGGGGCAGACCCCCTGGCGTGCCCACCCGCGCCGATGTCGTCGAGGCACTGGGTCGGCGCGACCTCCTCCCGGCCATCGTCTTCATCTTCAGCCGCGCCGGGTGCGACGCGGCGGTTCGCCAGCTGCTCGGGGCGGGAGTGCGCCTGGCCTCCTTGGACGTGCGCGACGAGATCCGGCGGATCGCCGAGGAACGCACCGCCCACCTCCCCGACGACGACCTGCGCGTGCTCGGCTATGGCGAGTGGCTCGAAGGCCTCGAGCGCGGGTTCGCCGCCCACCATGCCGGCCTGCTTCCCGCCTTCAAGGAGGTCGTCGAGGAGCTGTTCGCCGGAGGGCTCATCCAGGCCGTGTTCGCCACCGAGACCCTCGCTCTCGGCATCAACATGCCCGCCCGCACCGTGGTCCTCGAGAAGCTGAGCAAGTGGAACGGTCAGGCCCATGCCGATGTGACGCCCGCCGAGTACACCCAGCTCACCGGACGGGCGGGCCGGCGCGGAATCGACGTCGAGGGTGACGCCGTCGTGCTGTGGCAACCCGGATTCGACCCGCGGGCCGTGGCCGGACTCGCGTCGACCCGCACCTACCCGCTGCGGTCGTCGTTCCGGCCGACCTACAACATGGCGGTCAACCTCGTCCGGCAGATGGGGCGCCACACCGCCCGTGAGGTGCTCGAGTCGTCGTTCGCCCAGTTCCAGGCCGACCGGGCCGTCGTCGGACTCGCCCGACAGGTGCGACGTAACGAGGAGACGCTCGCGGGGTACGAGACCTCGCTGACCTGCCACCTCGGTGACTTCGTCGAGTACTCCTCGCTGCGGGCGTCCCTCAGCGAGCGGGAGAAGGAGCTCGCCCGCGCCAGCAGCGCATCCCGACGGGCGGAGGCCGAGGCGTCACTGTCCCGGCTACAGCCGGGCGACGTCGTCGAGGTCCCGGGGGGCAAGCGGGCAGGCGTGGCCGTCGTGTTGAGCAGTGAGCGCGACCCGCACCGCCGAGACGAGCCGCCCCGGGTCGTCGTGATGACCCAGCGTGGACAGGTCAGGCGCATCTCGCCGACCGAGGTGACCGCACCGATGCAGGCGCTGGACCGGCTCAAGCTGCCCAAGTCGTTCAACGCCCGCAACGCCCAGGCCCGCCGCGACCTGGGCAACCGGTTGCGCAGCGTCGACCTGCCACCCCGCAGCCGCTCGCGCAATCGGTCATCGGCCGCCGACGACGTCATGCTGCTCGACCTTCGGGCTGCGCTTCGCGCGCACCCCTGCCACGGGTGCGCCGAGCGTGAGGACCACGCCCGCTGGGCCGAGCGCTACCACAGGCTGAAGCGGGAGACCGAGGGCGTCGAGCAGCGCATCGAGACGAGAACCAACACCATCGCCCGGACCTTCGACCGGGTGCTGACCGTGCTGGAGGAGCTCGGGTACGTCGACGGCGACGCTGTGCTGCCCGCGGGGGAGCGGCTGGCCCGGATCTACGGCGAGCTCGACCTCGTGGCCGCCGAGTGCCTGCGCGAGGACGTGTGGCGCGACCTCACCCCCGCCGAGCTCGCGGCTGCGGTGTCCCTGCTCGTCTACGAGGCACGTCGCGACGACGCCTCGAGTCCCAAGCTGCCCGGCGGGCGCGGTCGGGACGCCATCGAGGCCACGATGCGGCTGGCCGGCGACCTGCGCGCCCTCGAGCGCGAGCACCGGTTGGACTTCACCCGGGTGCCCGACGCTGGATTCGCCTGGGCGGCGTACCGATGGGCGAGCGGACATCGCCTCGACGACGTCCTGCACGAGGCCGAGCTCACCGCCGGTGACTTCGTGCGCTGGACCAAGCAGCTGGTCGACCTGCTCGGACAGCTCGCCGTGGCGACCGACGACCCAGCCCTGCAGAGCGCCGCGCGCACTGCCATCGGGGCGATCCGTCGCGGGGTGGTCAGCGAGGGTCGCGACGCCTGACTCCGGTGCTCAGTCCGGGTCGATCATCGTCGCGGCCGCGGCGGCGGCACCCAGCACACGGCGGTCTGACGACCACGCGTGGACGTCCACTGCGGTGTCGGCGAGCTTGATCACGTGCTCGTCGCCGTGGGCCACCGCTTCGTCGAAGACGTCCTGGGGGTCGCCCCTTTCGGGCAAGTCCTCCGGCGCAGGCGTCTCATGCGTGGGGTTGTAGATCATCGTCACCGCCGCCGTGGCCGTCCAGGCGGCACGCAGGCTGGACGGCCACAGGTCGCGAGGCAGCGAGGGCAGCACCCGAAGGACGGCGTTGGGAGCCGTGGCCGCGTGCACGAGCATGATCGGCTCGCCGGCGCCGTGGGTCCGGTAGTGCAGTGTGGCCGCGGTCACCAGGTCGCGCAGCAGCTGCTCGACGGCGTCCGGCCCGGTGGCCAGATCGGCACCTCCGGCGGCGTCGGGCCATCGCGGGTCTGTTGCCAGAGCCTCCAGCCGGTCCGGGAACGCAGCGTCGGGTCCGCCGAGTGCGGGCACCCGGCCAAGGGCCGTCGCGACGCCCCAGCTCCCTCCGGGCGTGGGGTCACTGGCGACGGGGAGCCATCGAGCTGCCCAGTAGCCCAGCGTCTGCGCCAGCTCGTCGAGACGGGGCTGCGACGGTCCCGCCGTACGCAGGGCTTGCACACAGTGCCCGAGCCGGATCACCGAGTGCGTCGCGCTGGCCGCCAGGCCCGGGAGCAGCCGTGGCCACCACCGCACCAGGATGTCGTTCCAGGCAGCGTCCCTGAGCTCGTCGTCGAAGAACGCAGTCCAGTCACCGAGTCGGGAGGGGTCCCCGAGCGCCTCCCGCCACGCCGACGGGCCGATCCGCGAAGACGGGCGCGGCAGCGCGTCCAACCGGGACTCATAGCGGCCGACCCAGCCCTCGACGTCATCGACTCGGCCATGACGCACCAGTGCCTCGACCACCATCGGTGCGTGGTTGGACAGGCGACCGTCGAACTCCGGCCCACAACGGTGCAGTCGAACCAGGGTCTCGTCCAGAGCGTCGGATCCGGCTGGCGTCGCCTCGAACCCGGTCGTGGTCATGGTGCCAGCATGACCACGCGCGGCACTGAGTGCGCCAGAGGTCAGTCGACCAGTGGTGGCGGTTCGGTGGTGTAGTGCCGACCGTCGGGGCTGACCCACTCGGTGGTGCCATGGCTCCGGGCGGCAATCCGCCACTTGGTGTGCGTCTTGAGTCGGTGGTGGTGTCGGCACAACGCAGCGAGCTGCTCGGCCGAGGTTCGACCCCCGGTGCCGTCGGGTCGCCAGGGTGGGTGGTGGTCCAGGTCGGCGCGCCTCGCTGGTTGCCGGCAGCCAGGGGCGGTGCAGGTCTGGTCCCGAGCGGTGACGAACGCCCGGATCTGGTCGGGTGCGAACCGCACGGTCGGGCCGGCGTCGAGCAGGTGTCCGGTGACCGGGTCGGTGACCAGCCGTTGCCACGTGGTGGCGTGGGCCAGCCAGCCGCGCGCGATTTCGGCCGGGACCGACCCGTAGCCCTTCAGGTGGCAGGGGTGGTCGGCGAGGCCGGCCAACGTGGGCAGGTCGACCACGATCTGGGCGCACACCGGGGTGACCGGAGCGGCCGGCACCCGCGCCGGTGACCCAGCCGACTCGGTCGACACGGCCGATCCGGTGGGGTCAGGGCCGCCGGGGGCCACAGCGCCCAGGCACAACCCGAGCAGCGCGTCGACCCGGCGGGCACCCAGGGTTCGGGGGTCGTTGGCCTCCCTCGGCCCGGCGAGAACGGTCAGTGCCTGGTGCATGACCTCGACGTCGTGGGCGGAGGACGTGACCACCAGCCGAGCCAGCCCGTCGGGCAACGACCACCGGGCGACGCCTCGCTCGGCCACTCCCCGGTGATGGCGTCGGGCTGCAGCCTCGGAGTCGACCCGGTCGACCGCGGCCCGCAACGCCCGCCGCAGGTCAGCCACCGGGCGGCCAGCCGCCTTGGGCAGCACCCTGGCCTGCACCCGGATGGTGTTCTCGTCCGACAGATCTTCGACCGCCTCGACCACCGCCCTGGCGCCCAGCGGGGACAGCACGCCCTGTTCCAGCAGGACCGCGGTGTCGCCTAGCCGCCCGGCCAGCCCCACACTCACCCGCCAGCGGCGGTAGGCCTCGTTGACCGACACGTTCATCGCCAGCTGGGCTTCGTACAACGCACCGGACTGAGCCAGTTCGGCCACCGCATCTCCCGCGCCGGCCCGGTACCGGTGGCCCACATGGGCGACCAACGCCTGGGACTGCCGCGCACACAGCCAACTGCTCTGCGCCTCGGTCGCCTGCAGGAAGTCCAACCGACCCGCTCCGGACAGGTCGCTTACCTCGATGGAGTCCAGCAGTGCCGCGGCCTCGCCCCCCGGCCCGGCCAGCACGGCCCGAGCGGCCGCCCAGTCCGCCGTCAGCTGCTCACTGAACAACCGCGGGTCACTGCGGTCGGTGACCCCCCACCAGTCCACCGGCATCGTCTGGTGCTCGTGCAGGGCGGGGTCGAGCGTCGAGGACTCGTCTCCCGGCCACTCCATCGCCGCCGACTCATCGGCCCGCTGAGACTCCTCCCACCAGGCGTCCATGTCCGCAGCCGACGGCGCCAGCCCACCCAGGGGGTCGACCAACGGGGTCCGGGGTGCAGCATCGTCGAACATGTGTTCGATTCTACGCGACAGCAGGCCCCGATGCCAGGGCTGTGCACAGCCGTTTCACCGACTGGGCCAACCCGTAGCGTGCCGTCAGCGCCTCGAGCTGCTTCGGGTCCGCGATGTCACCGGCGAGCGCCGCTGCCGGTGACTGGCCCTCCAACCCCAGCGCCAGGTCGCGACGCACCCGGACCACGCGTGGGGCCACGGCCAGGTAGTCGGCTGCGCCCTCGAGCTTGCCCCGGTGAGGCACGTCGGCGTCCGGGTCGGCGAGTGACGCGACCAGGTGCTCGATGCTGCCGAACTGCTGAACCAGAGCCGCCGCCGACTTGTCGCCGACCCCGCGAACACCGGGCAGCCCATCAGAGGCATCTCCTCGAAGCGCCGCGAAGTCGGCGTAGTGCGCGGCCGGCACGCCGTACTTGGCCATCACCGTTGCCTCGTCCACCACCTCCAGCTTGGCGAAGCCCTTGGCGGTGTACAGCACGCGGATGCCCTTGGCGTCGTCCACGAGCTGGAAGAGGTCGCGGTCGCCAGTGACGACATCGACCGGTCCGTCAGCCTGCTCGGCGAGCGAAGCAAGGACGTCGTCGGCCTCGAACCCCTCGACCTCGCACCGCGTGATGCCGATCGCATCGAGAACGGCCTGGATCACGGGTACCTGCGGCGACAAGGTGTCCGGCACCTCCTCCCCGCCCTCCGCGGCCACCCTCTGTGCCTTGTACTGGGGCAGCAGCTCGACCCGGAACTGCGGACGCCAGTCGGCGTCGAACGTGGCGACCAGCTGCCCAGGCCGGTACTCGGTCACCAGTCGCGCGATGGCATCCAGGAACCCGCGAACAGCGTTGACCGGCATGCCGTCCGGAGCCGTCATCGACTCAGGGACGCCGTAGTAGGCGCGGAAGTACATCGACGCGGAGTCGAGCGCGAGCACGGTCGAGGCGTTCGGCACCCGACGACACTATCCGTTCGCCGTGCGTTGCCGCGTCCTGCGGAGGTGCGTAGCCTGACCGCGCCGGAGGTGGCTCCGCGCGGGAGGAAGGCGAGGAGGCCAGGCGTGGCGATCGTTGTCGAGCTGCACGTTGCCGGGACCGGACGAGACGAGGCAGACCTTCTGGACCAGCGCGTGGGAGAGACCATGGAGGCCATGGGCGGGCCACCCGCGGGACTCATGGTTCACGTCGGCCGACCGTCCGCAGACGGCTTGTTGATCACCGACGTGTGGCGCAGCGAGCCCGAGATGAGGTCCTTCCTGGACGACGTCCTCCTCCCGCGGATCGCCGAGCTCGGCCTGAAGGCGGGGGAGCCGACGATCTCCGCGCTGTGGCAGTTCGGTCGCCCGTAGGCTGACCGGGTGGACATCACCGCACTGACCGATCGGATCGAGCGAGCCCGCACCGCTACGGCGAGCGCAGGGGTCGACGCCCTGCTCGTCACTCCCGGCCCGAACCTGCACTACCTCACCGGGTACGACGCGATCCCACTCGAGCGCCTGACGTGTCTCGTGCTTCGCGCCGACGCCGATCCGGTCCTCGTCTCGCCGCGGCTCGAGGTCCCGGCTGCCGCGGCGTCTCCCGCCGGCCGGCTCGGGTTCGACATCATCGGGTGGGAGGAGACCGACGACCCCTACGCCCTGGTCGCATCCCTGCTGCCGGCCACCGGGATCGTCGGACTCGACGACGTGATGGCCGCGGCCAAGGTGCTCCACCTGCGCGACGCGATGCCTGCGGTCCAGCAGTCTCTGGCCGGGCCGGTCCTGCGCGAGCTGCGCATGCGCAAGGACGCACGCGAGATCGAGCACCTCGCAGCAGCGGGAGCAGCCATCGACCGGGTGCACGCCCAGGTTCCGGAGATGCTGCGTGCCGGCCGGACCGAGGTCGAGGTGGGCCACGACATCGCCGAGGCGATCGTGGCCGAGGGCCACACCACCGTCGACTTCGTGATCGTCGCCTCGGGCCCAAACGGCGCCAGCCCGCACCACGAGCTCAGCGACCGGGTGATCAAGGCCGGCGACCCGGTCGTCGTCGACATCGGCGGCGCGATGCCTTCGGGCTACTGCAGTGACTCCACCCGCACCTACAGCGTCGGTCAGCCGCCCGAGGACTTCCTGGCGTACTACGACGTGCTGCAGAAGGCGCAGCGTGCGTCGGTCCAGCACGTGCGGCCCGGCGTCTCGGCCGAGTCCATCGACGACGCGGCCCGTGCTCCGATCACCGACGCCGGCTACGGCGACCACTTCATCCACCGCACCGGCCATGGCATCGGGCTGGAGAGCCACGAGGAGCCCTACATCATCAGCGGCAACGCCGAGACGGTCGACGTCGGCATGGCGTTCAGCATCGAGCCGGGCATCTACCTCGAGGGTCGGCACGGCGCCCGGATCGAGGACATCGTGGTCGTGACCGCAGAAGGCGTCCGCTCCCTCAACCAGAGCCCGCACGACCTCGTGGTGGTGGAGTGACCATGGCACCGGTCGAACGCACCTGGGTCTCCAGCGAAGGCCCCGCCCTGCTGGAGCTCGTCCGTGACATCTGCTCGCGTGAGCTCGCCCCAAAGGTCGACGGCTTCGAGGCGCGAGGTGAGTTCCCGCGCGAGGTGTACCGCACCCTGGGTCACGCCGGCCTGCTGGGCCTGGCCTACCCGCAGGAGCACGGCGGTGCCGGCCTGCCGTACCACGACTACCTGCAGGTCCTCGAGGAGCTCGCCTCGTCCTGGCTGTCGGTGGCGATCGGCGTCAGCGTGCACACGCTGGCCACGTTCCCCGTCGCCCAGTTCGGGACCGATGTGCAGCGCGAGCGGTTCATGCCCGACATGCTGGGCGGCGAGCTGCTGGGGGCCTACTGCCTGTCCGAGCCGAGCTCAGGGTCCGATGCCGCCGCACTGCAGACCCGCGCCACGGCTGACGGAGACGCATACGTCGTCCGCGGCACCAAGGCGTGGATCACGCACGGGGGAGTCGCCGACTACTACAACCTCATGGTCCGCACGTCCGACGACAGCGCCAAGGGCATCACCTGCCTGTTGGCCGATGCTGCGACCCCCGGTCTGTCGGCAGCGGCGCCCGAGCACAAGATGGGGGCGTCGTCGTCCCCCACCGCACAGATCCTGCTCGACGACGCCCGAGTCGACGTCGACCGCAGGATCGGCGCCGAAGGGCAAGGGTTCACGATCGCGTTGGCTGCGCTCGACGGCGGCCGGCTGGGGATCGCTGCGTGTGCGGTCGGCCTGGCCCAGGCCGCCCTGGACCTCGCGGTCAGGTACGCGGGGGAGCGGCAGCAGTTCGGCCGTCCCATCGCGTCGTTCCAGGGCTTGTCGTTCATGCTCGCCGACATGGCCACCGAGATCGAGGCGGCCCGCGCGCTCTACCTGTCGGCCGCTCGCCGCAAGGATGCCGGTCAGGCGTTCACCAAGCAAGCAGCGATGGCCAAGCTGTTCGCCACGGACATGGCGATGCGGGTCACCACCGACGCCGTCCAGGTGCTTGGCGGGGCCGGGTACGTCAGAGACTGGCCGGCCGAGCGATGGTTCCGCGAGGCCAAGGTGCTGCAGATCGTCGAGGGGACCAACCAGATCCAACGGGTCGTGATCGGGCGTGCGCTCACCGGCTGACGACTCGGACCGCCAGCCGACAGGGCGCGCTGCCCTAGAGTCGAAGCCATGGACCCCCTGGATGAGGCCGACCGGGCGATCGTGACCCGGCTGGTCGCGGACGGGCGGGTCAGCTACACCGAGCTCGCCAAGTCAACCGGGCTGTCGACGTCGGCCGTGCACCAGAGGGTGCGGCGCCTCGAGGAGCGTGGCGTGGTGCGGGGCTACTCCGCCAGGCTCGACGCCGAGGCGGTCGGGCTCCCGCTCACCGCCTTCATCTCGATCACACCGATCGACCCGGCAGAGCCCGACGACCTTCCCGACCGGCTGGCCCCGCTGGGCGCCATCGAGTCGTGCTACAGCGTCGCCGGCGACGCCAACTACGTCCTGCTCGCACGAGTGGCATCGCCGCGCGAGCTGGAGGCGCTGGTCGCCCAGATCCGGGCCGTCGGCAACGCAACGACCCGCACGACCGTCGTCCTCAGCACTCCCTTCGAGGGTCGCCCCCCCGCGTTGTGACGGCTCGCCGACCGGCCACGCCATCGGTAGAACCGCGGTGCCTAGCGGACTCGGCGTCCGCTGCTGCTGAGCCGCTGCACGCCGGAGTCACTGGCCGCCTTCACCCGGCAGGAGACCGTGTGGCTCTTGTCGGCAGCCACCAGGAGGTGCTGGCGGCGGGACTCGTGCCTGATCACCGAAGCACCGCGGAACCAGCGGTAGGTGATCGTCGCGGCGCCCACCCAGTAGCCCGTCCTGCACGTGGCCCGGTGACCGACTCGCATCCTCCCCGCGACCTTGGCCCTTCTGACCTGGACGCCTGAGTACGGCGACCGCATCGCGACTGGCTCGACCGCAGAGTCACCCATCGTCACGAAGTCGGTATCGGGGTAGTCACCCCGGGTCCAGACCAGATGGTTGCCCAGCGCCGCGTCAACGCCCAGCCAGACGCTGTTCGCGGAGCCATCGCCGGCATCGCTGACGGTGACTTCGCTCCCGAGGACGCCGTGGTCCGTGACCCTCAACCGCAGGCCCTCGTTGACCGTGCCAGGATTGCTGAACTGGTGGTACAGCAGCGCCACCGAACCACCGGGTCGCACCACCGCCGACTGGAGCACGGACCGGAACCCACCCTGGGAGTACGGCGTGGCAGTGCCCCAGCTGCCGCCCGTCAGCTGACGGGCATAGAGCAGCGAGTTCGGGTTGTTGAACGTCTCCCACAGCGCCGTGACGACCCCGTCGGGGGTCACTACGGGGAACGTCGCACTGTTGGACCCTCCGCCGGTCACCGCGTCGCTCACCGTCCACGAGTCTCCGCCTGCGTTCGCAAGAGTCGCGAGGCGGACGGTCTGGGCGCCCGTGGAGGGCGCGTTCCACTCGACGGCGGCGGTGCCGTCGGCCCCTATCGCGGTGTACGCACGCTGAGCGTCGCCTGCGACCGAGAGGTCGGCCACGTTCCACGTGGCCTTCGCTCCTGCGCCCCTGGTCGCGGCTCGTACCCGCATGGCGCTCAGGTCGTAGCCCTGGATGAAGGAGAACGCGGCCTGCCCCTTCGGGTTCGCCACAAGGTTCATGGTGTACGCGTGCTTGTTGACTGGTGACAGGAACGTCGTTCGCCAGCGGGAGCCCGGAGACCTGGTCGCCACCTCGGCGCGGTACTGCGGCGGGTTGGTGAAGGTGTGCGGGACCGCCGTGGCCGCGATGAACACCGTCCCGTTGTCGCTGATGGCCAAGGAGGGTGACTCGTGGCCGTAGTCGGCATCGTGGAAGACCCGTGTCGGCTTGGTCCACTGACGTGTACCCGCGTCCAGGCGCGACACGTAGACCTCGGAGATACCGATCTGCCCGAACCAGGTGAACGTGGCCCAGAAGTCCCCCTTGACCGTGGGAACGACCGCGATCACGCCCCCGTAGGGCTTGTCCACCATCGGTGAGGGCAAGCGTCTCCACGTGGTCGAGCCGGGGGATCGCAACCGTGCTCTCACGGTGTTCTCAGGCGACGCCGACCCGGGGACTGCCCACAGGACCACCTCGCTCCCGTCGGGCGCGGTCGACGCCACCGGGTTGGCCTGCCCGGCCGTCCCGGGTATCGCCGTCGGAGGTGACCATCCGGCCGGCTGAAGACGCGCTGCGGCGGCGCTGTGGGCCGCTGGACCCGTGAGCGCGACCACGGCAAGGAGGGCGAGCGTGGCTGCCGTCGACCGGGCGACTGTGTGCATGTCGATCCCTCAGGTCCGTCCGAGCCGGCTAGGTCGTGGCGCTCGCGCGGACCGTCTTGCTGGTGTCCGCCTTGCAGTCGGCAGTGCGGCCGACCCGGGCGTAGAACCTCCCGTGGCGAAGACCGGTCGTTCCGGTCGACCACTTGTAGCGGGTCCCGCTGAGCGAGGAGATGTCGCTGGCCATCTTCTGGTCGACGCTGGGATCCTGCTCCTTCCCGGTCTGCTTGTAGAGCGTGACCTTCCGCTCGTCAGCGCACTTCTTCGGCCGAGGACTGGTCAGGGTGCCCCAGAACTCGCCGTTCTGGGTGTGGATCGTGACCGTTGTCTCCGCGCGGCTCGCCGCGGTGCTGACGCTGGCGAACGAAGGCGCGGCGAGTCCGCCAAGGAGGGCGACGGCGGCAATCAGGGGGAGCGGTTTCGGCGTCACGGTGCCTCGATTCGTTGGGCAGCACGGACTCGCACTGTGTCCTCGTCATACGCCTAACCGACGGATCGGTCAACCTCCAGAGCCCGGCCAGATGCCGGGCCGGCGGCCCTCAGCCGGTCACTAGGGCGGCTGCCGACTCGCGCGAGGCCTTGGCGGCGTCGGCGTCGGCCTGGGGGATGAACCCCTCGTGGTGGCCCTGCTCGCGCCACCAGGCCTGACCCTCCGGTGGCAGCGAGTGGATCGGGTCGTAGTAGGTGTAGTGGCGCTGGACGGCGTCGGGATCCTCCAGCTCGATCCCGGTGCGGTAGTTCTTCGACCAGTACGACATGCCGAGCACGTGGTCGTACTCGTCGACCTGGTGCACCCACCGCTTGCCGACGAACGGAACGTCGCACGTGACACGCGGTGTCGCGAATCCAGGCAGGTAGCCCATGAGCCCGTGCTGGAGCTGCTGGGCCTGTCCCAGCGACACCCGCCAGTGCTCGGCGAACGGAATCATGTCCATCATGTAGAAGTAGTAGGGCATGATGCTCGCGCCGTCGAGCAGCGCGAAGCACAGGTCGAGCAAACGGTCGACCGAGTCGTTCACCCCGCCCATGAGCACGCCCTGGTTGCGCACGTCGCGCACGCCGACGTCGAGCATGGCGCGGGCCGCCTGACCGACCAGGGGAGTGACCGAGTTCGCGTGGTTGACATGCGTGTGGATCGCCAGCCCGACCCCGCGGCTGTTGGCCTTGGTGGCGAGCCGTTCCATGCCGAAGCGCACGTCGTCCTGCAAGTAGTGCTGGGGCAGCCCCATCAGGGCCTTGGTGGCCAGGCGGACGTCGCGGATCGTCTCGACGTCGAGCACCTGGTCGACGTAGGCCTCGACGTTCTTCCACGGCATGTTCGCGATGTCTCCACCCGAGATGACGACGTCGCGCACGGTGGGCGTCGACCGCAGGTACTCGATCTGCGCGGCGAGCCGGTCGACCGGCTTGAGGCCGAACTTCAGCTTGGTGACCGTGGGCGTGGAGTTGCCCACGAGGTCCATGCGCGTGCAGTGCCCGCAGTACTGCGGGCAGGTCGACAGGATCTCGGCCAGCACCTTGGTCGGGTAGCGGTGGGTGAGCCCCTCGGCCTGCCACATGTCGTGCTCGTGCAGCGAGTCGCGCGAGGCGTACGGGTGAGAGGGCCAGTCGGTGCGACGGTCACTGAACACCGGGAGCATGTAGCGGCGCACGGGGTCGGAGTAGAACGCGTCGGTGAACTGTGCCGGCGTCGGCGAGCCGCCGTCGTGCGACAGGGGGACCATCGTGTTGACCATCTGCGGCGGCAGGAGCATCGACATCGTCGCGCGCTCCTGCTGGTCGCGCTCGAGGTCGTGGTAGAAGCGGTCCTCCAACAGGTCGCCCATCACCGCGCGCAGCTGGGGCAGGTTCTTCACGCAGTGGGCCCGCTGCCACTGCGCGGACTCCCACTCCTCCTGGGTCACCGCTGCCCAGGCGGGAAAGCGGGTCCAGTCCGGCTCGACCAACGGCTGCGGCCGGTAGTCGTAGGGCTGGGGGAGTGGGTGCGACGATCCGGTCACGACGACCTCCAGGTAGGCAGGACCTCATGCCCGGCCGATGGGGCGAGGGTACGAAGATCCTGCGGCCAGATCAATCATAAACGGGATAACTTGCGGTGCATCCGGGTGAGGTCCTGGCGACGTCCCGCAGGCCCTGCCAAGATTCACCTGTGAGCCACTCCTCGCCCGTCGGGCTTCATCGCGTCCTCGAACCCTCCGGGGTGCTGCCCCAGGCGGCGTACCGCCTCGACCCGTCGGCTGACCTGTGGCCCGATGAAGTCCGGGTCCGGATCGAGCGGCTCAACCTCGACGCGGCCTCGTTCCGCCAGCTGTTCGACAAGCACCACGGCGAAGGTGACCGGATCCGGGCCGAGGTGCTCGAGATCGTTCGGTCCCGGGGAAAGATGCACAACCCGGTCACCGGGTCCGGCGGCATGCTCGTCGGCATCGTCGACGAGGTGGGGCCGGAGTCCCACCTGGGGCTTAGCTCCGGCGACCACATCGCCACGCTCGTGTCCCTCACCCTCACCCCCCTGGTCATCGACGACGACCTCGCCAGCTGGGACGGTCTCTCCGAGCAGGTGCCGTGCTCCGGTCATGCGATCCTGTTCGGCCGCTCGATCGCGGCGCACCTGCCCGACGACCTGCCCCGGCCGCTGTCCCTGGCCGTCATGGACGTCTGCGGGGCACCCGCCCTGACGGCTCGGGTCGTGCAGCAGTACGTCGACCGCGGGCGCGCCCCGAGCGTCGCTGTCCTGGGCGGAGCCGGCAAGTCCGGGTCGCTCGCGCTCGCCGCCTCCCGGCGGGCCGGCGCCGCCAAGACTCTGGGGATCGTGCCCACCCAGCACGAGGCTGAGCTGCTTCGGGTCGAGGAGATCTGCGACGCCATCGCCCTCGCCGATGCGCGCGACCCGGTCCAGCTCTCCGAGGCCGTGATCGAGGCGCTCGGCGAGGCGGCCGACATCACCGTGGTCTGCGTCGACGTCCCCGGGTGCGAGCACGGCGCGATCCTGGCCACAGCGGACGGTGGCACGGTCATCTTCTTCTCGATGGCTACCTCGTTCGCCACGGCTGCGCTCGGCGCCGAGGGCCTGGCCGCCGACGTCACGATGCTGGTCGGCAACGGCTACGCCCCGGGGCACGCCGACTTCGCCCTCGATGTGCTGCGCACCGAGCCCGGCGTCCGGCGGCTGTTCGAAAGACGGCTCGACGCCGAAGGGCACTGACCTCCGTGACCACGACACTGCTGTCCGGGGGCCGGGTGCACAGCCCCGTCGACCCGTTCGCCACGGCCCTGGTGGTCGAGGACGGCGTGGTGGCCTGGGTCGGCCAGGACGGCGCCGCCCAGGCGCACCGGGACTCCGTCGACGAGGTCGTCGACCTGGACGGGGCGTTCGTGAGCCCGGCATTCGTCGACTCCCACGTTCACCTCACCTCCACCGGGCTCGCAATCACCGGGCTCGACCTGACCGCGACCCGGTCGCTGCAGGAGGCCCTGGACGCCGTGGAGGCGTACGCCCGGTCGCTGCGCGGCGGCGTCGTCCTCGGACACGGGTGGGACGAGACCACCTGGCCCGAAGGTCGCCCTCCGACTCGCCAGGAGCTCGACCGGGCGTCCTACGGCGGCGTCGTGTACCTGTCCCGGATCGACGTGCACTCCTGCGTGGCGTCGTCCGCCCTGCTGGCTGTGGCCCCTCGGCTCTCCGAGCGCACCGGCTACGACCCCGAGGGCTGGCTGCGGCAGGACGCGCACCACGTCGTGCGCGGCATCGCCCACGAGGCGCTGTCCCCGGCTCAGCTGGACCGGGCGCGGCGCGCCGCACTAGCCCAGGCGGCCGCCCAGGGGATCGGCTGCGTGCACGAGAACGGCGGTCCGAGCATCAACGGGCCCGACGACTTCGCGGCCGTGCTCGCCCTGGGTGCGTCGGGCGTCGGCCCGGACGTCATCGGCTACTGGGGTGAGCTCGGCGGGATCGAGCACGCGCGTGAGCTCGGAGCCCTGGGCGCGGCCGGCGACCTGTTCGTCGACGGCGCGATCGGCTCCCGCACGGCGTCCATGCGTCAGCCCTACGTCGACGCCGACACCTGCGGGGCGGCGTACCTCGACGCCGCGCAGGTGCGCGACCACGTCGTCGCCTGCACGCGCGGTGGCCTGCAGGCCGGGTTCCACGTGATCGGTGACGCCGCCACTGACACGGTCGTCGCCGGGTTCGTCGACGCCGCAGCGATCGTCGGTGCCGACGCCATGCGGGCCGCCCGGCACCGGCTGGAGCACCTGGAGATGCCTGACGCGAACGCACGCCGTCAGCTGTCGTCCCTGGGCGTCGTGGCGAGCGTGCAGCCCCTGTTCCTGGCGATGTGGGGGGGCGCCGAGGCCATGTACGCCGAACGGCTCGGCGTGGAGCGTGCGCTGACGCTCAACCCGTTCGCCAGCATGATCGACGATGGGCTGGTGCTCAGCTTCAGCAGCGACTCACCGGTCACCGCCGTGACCCCCTGGGAGGCCATCCGGGCCGCGGTCCACCACCCGGTGCCCGAGCAGCGGATCACCGCGCGGGCGGCCTTCAACGCGCACACGCGCGGAGGGCGCCGAGCGGCCAGGCAGGACGACGAGGGGGTCCTCACGCCGGGGGCACCGGCGACGTACGCCGTCTGGCAGGCGGGTGACCTCGTCGTCCAGACGCCGGACGACCGCGTCGCGGCGTGGTCGACCGACCCAAGGGCCGGCGTGTCCGGGCTGCCCGACCTCACACCGGGTGCACCCGCACCCACGTGCCTGCGTACCGTCGTACGCGGCGGCACCGTGTACGCGCTGGACCGAGCCGAAGGAGGCGCCTCGTGAGCCCACGCCCGAGGTCGAAGCTCGACCTGGACCCCGTCGTGGTCCGGAAAGCGCGCGGGCTGGCCCGCAAGGCCGGTCAGCCGATCGTGCGCCTGGCCAAGACGCACACCACCGTCAGCGTCGAACGCGCGCTGCTCCGCCTGGCCGGGGCCCAGGGCGCCGACCCGGACGGCGAGCCGTGGGTCAACCACCTCGTCGACGACGTGCGCGACCAGGTCGGACTCGAGCACGGCGTGGCCATCCCGGTTTGGGACGCGCTGATCAGCGGGCAGGCCGGAGACGTCACCGAGCTGGCCCAGAAGGCGGCGGCCGGCAGCGTGACGTTCCGGATCCCCAAGGCACGTGACAACACCCGGGCGCGGGCCGCCGCCCGCAAGTCCGTGGGTGGTGGCCTCGCCCGGGTCGACCGCAACCGACGCGAGCGCGAGCGGCTGATCACCAGGCTCGGCGACCCGCCCAAGCCCTGGATCTACCTGATCGTGGCCACCGGTGACATCTACGAGGACATCCCCCAGGCCCAGGCGGCCGCCCGTGAGGGCGCCGACATCGTCGCGGTCATCCGCTCGACCGGGCAGTCGCTGATCGACTTCGTCCCGGAGGGTGCGACCCGCGAGGGCTACGCCGGTACCTACGCCACCCAGGAGAACTTCCGCCTGATGCGCAAGGCGCTGGACGACGTCTCGCACGAGCTCGGTCGCTATGTCCGGCTGACCAACTACGCGTCCGGGCTGTGCATGCCCGAGATCGCGGCGCTGGCCGGGCTCGAGCGCCTCGACATGATGCTGAACGACTCGATGTACGGCATCCTCTTCCGCGACATCAACCCGATCCGCACCTTCGTCGACCAGCGCTTCTCCCGGCAGGTCCATGCCAGGGCCGGCATCATCATCAACACCGGCGAGGACAACTACCTCACCACCGCCGACGGCATCGAGGCTGCGCACACGGTGACCGTGAGCCAGCTGCTGAACGAGTACTTCGGCAAGGAGGCCGGGCTGCAGAACTGGCAGCTCGGGCTCGGGCACGCCTTCGAGATCAACCCCGACGTCCCCGACTCGTTCCGGATGGAGCTCGCCCACGCCCTGCTGGCGCGTGAGCTGTTCCCCGACGCCCCGCTGAAGTGGATGCCGCCGACCAAGCACATGACCGGCGACGTCTTCCGGGGCTACCTGCTCGACGGGTTCTTCAACCTGGTCGGCGGCATGACGCAGCAGGGGATCCTCCTCGTCGGCATGCTGACCGAAGCCGTGCACACCCCGTGGCTGTCCGACCGCGACCTGGCGCTGCAGAACGTGCGGTACGTGCTCAGCTCGGCGGGTCGCCTCTCCGAGGACTTCCAGCCCGCACCCGACGGCTTCATCGTGCAGCGGGCTCACCAGGTGCTGTCGGAGGCGATCGAGCTGCTCGACGCGATCGTGGACGACGGCCTGCTCAACGCGATCGCCGACGGCACGTTCGGGCTGATGAAGCGGCCCGCCGACGCCGGCCGCGGGCTCGACGGCGTCGTGCGGCAGGGGCCCGGCTACTACAACCCGGCCTCCGAGCTGCTCGCGGAGGGCTTCGCCCGACCGGTCACCCGGACGAGAGGGGCCCGAGCATGAGCACGCCCAAGAAGGCCAAGTCGAACAAGCAGAAGATGACGTCCAGAACCGTCCAGAAGGCAGATCAAGTCCAAGATCAACGGGGACGTGGGGGTGGGGGGTCGCAAAGGGCGGGGGCCGTCGCTTCGGCGGCGGAGGCGAAGCGGGTCGTGCGCCCGTACGGCGATGCCACCGGTGACGGCATGGTGCAGGTGTCGTTCACCCTTCCGCTGCCCAACGACAAGCGCTCCGAGGGTGCCGCACTGCAGCTGGCCAACAAGATGGGGCTCGACCCGGCCCTGGTGGTCCATCGCAAGGCCATGGGCGCCGACTTCACCTTCTTCGTCATCTACGGCAAGGCCCACCACCTCGTCGAGCTGGACAAGGTGGTGGTGCTCGAGCGTGAGTACGCCCTGCTTTCCCCGAAGGAGGTCAACGCCGTCATCAAGCAGCGGCTGCGGCGTGCGCTCGTGGTCGTCGGGGCCTGCATCGGCACCGACGCCCACACCGTCGGGATCGACGCGATCCTCAACCTCAAGGGGTGGGCGGGGGAGAAGGGGCTGGAGGCCTACGGCGAGTTCACCGTGCACAACCTCGGCGCCCAGGTGTCCGTACCGGACCTCGTCAACTCCGCCCGCGACCTGAAGGCAGACGCCGTCCTGGTGTCCCAGGTGGTCACCCAGCGCGAGGCCCACGTGCAGAACGTCTCTGAGATGTCGGCGGCGTTCCGCGAGGCCTACCCGGCCGGGACCCGGCCGCTGCTGATCGTCGGTGGTCCGCGCTTCGACGAGACCTGGACCGACAAGCTCGGCGTCGACCGGATCTTCGTCAAGGGCACGACACCCGGGGAGGTGGCCAGCTACCTGGTGCACGCGCTGCTCCCCGACCCGGCATCCGCGAAGGCGAAGCGACGGCAGGCACCAGCACCAAGGCCAGCCCCAAGACCAGCCCCAAGACCAGCAGGGCCAAGCCGAAGGTGCGCTCATGACCGACCCCCGGACCGGGCTGACCGTGGTCCACCGCCGCTACGTACCGTTCAGCCACGCCCACTACGCGGGCAACCTCGTCGACGGCGCGTACAGCCTGGCCCTGTTCGGTGACGTGGCGACCGAGGTCTGCATCCGCACCGACGGCGACGAGGGCCTCTTCGCGTCGTACTCCGACGTCCAGTTCCAGGCCCCCGTCCGCGCCGGTGACGTCGTCGAGGTCGAGGCGGTGGTCGAGCGGGTCGGAACGCGCAGTCGCACGATCCGGTTCGAGGCAAGGGTCATCTGTCGTGGTCGCCCCGACCGTGGCGAGTCGGCCGCCGAGGTGCTCGACGAGCCGATCGTGGCGACCACCGCGCTCGGCACCGTGGTCGTCCCGCCTGCGTCCTGAGCACCCGCGGGACTGGGTTACCGTCACTCGGTGCACCCATCCGGCCCGTCGCTGCCGTGGCGGCTCGTCCTGGCAGGCCTGGGCGGAGCCGTCCTGGTCGCGGCCTTCCCGCCGATCGGTGCCTGGTGGCTGGCCCCCTTCCCGGTCGCTGGGCTGACCCTGCTGTGTCGTGGGCAGACCGCCGTGACCGGATCGCTGGTGGGATTCGTCTTCGGCGCGGTGTTCCTCGCCGGCCTCATGCCGTGGCTACGGGTGGTGGGGCCCGACGCGTGGGTGCTGCTCTCGCTGTTCAGCGCGCTGTTCATCGCGGCCCTGGGGGCGGCCACCGCGTGGGCGACCCGGGTCCCCGGGTGGCCGGTCTGGGTGGCCGCGCTGTGGGTCACCGAGGAGGCACTACGGGGCCGGGTCCCCTTCGGGGGCTTCCCGTGGGGGCGCCTCGCCTACTCCCAGCCGGACACGAGCCTCACCCCGTGGGCGGCGCTGGGTGGCGCGGCGGCGGTGACGTTCGCGGTCGCGCTCATCGGCACGCTGCTGGCCTACGTGGTGGTCACGCCCAGGGTCGGGCGCCGGGCGGCAGCGGTGAGCGCAGTCGTCGTCGTGGGCCTCCTGGGGCTGGCCGTGCCGATCCCGACCGACGGAACCCCGGTGACCGCGGCCGCCGTCCAGGGCAACGTGCCGCGCACCGGCCTGGACGCCTTCGGGCAGCGCCTCGCCGTGCTGCAGGCCCACGTCGACGCGACGTCGCAGCTGGCTCGCGACGTCGACGACGGCACCGTGCCCCAGCCGGACTTCGTGGTGTGGCCGGAGAACGCGTCGGACATCGACCCGCTGTCCGACGCAGACGCCTACGCACGGATCGACGCGGTCGTCGACGAGATCGGCGTGCCAGTCCTGGTGGGCATGGTCGTCGCCTCACCCGACGGCGAGCGGGTGCGCAACCAGGGCGTCGTCTGGGACCCCGTGACCGGGCCGGGTCAGGTCTACGTCAAGCGCCACCCCGTCCCGTTCGGGGAGTTCGTGCCGTTCCGATCCCAGCTTGAGCGGTTCATCTCCCGGCTCGACCGGGTGCCGCGCGACTTCGAGGCCGGGACCGAGCCCGGCGTGCTCCAGCTGGGGCCGGCCACGGTGGCCAACGTGATCTGCTTCGAGGTGGCCTACGACGAGGTCGTGCGGGACGCGGTGGTCGGAGGGGGCCAGCTGATCACCGTGCAGACCAACAACGCCACCTACGGCCGAACCGGCCAGGTGGAGCAGCAGCTGGCCATGTCGCAGCTGCGCGCCGTCGAGCACGGCCGAGCGGTGCTGGTCGCCGCGACGTCGGGGATCAGCGCGGTGATCGCCCCTGACGGGGAGGTGGTCGAGCGCGTTCCGGAGTTCACCCGAGCCGTCATCGTCGCCGACGTGCCACTGAGGAGCGAGCTCACCGTGGCCGACCGGCTGGGCGCCTGGCCCGAGCTCGGCCTCGCTATCGTCGGAGTCGTGGCGGCAGCAGCAGGTGCACGTCGTCGGACGCCGCAGGAGGTGCCGTGAGCCAGCCGCCGGGTCGAGCGCTGGTCGTCATCCCCACCTACGACGAGATCGAGTCCCTGCCCGTCGTGGTCTCCGGGGTCCGGACCGCCGCGCCGAACGTCGACATCCTGGTCGCCGACGACAACAGCCCGGACGGTACCGGCGCGCTCGCCGACCAGCTGGCCGCCAGTGACGACCACGTGCACGTCCTGCACCGACCGGGCAAGCAAGGGCTGGGTGCCGCCTACCTGGCTGGGTTCGCGTGGGGCATGGAGCGCGGCTACGACGTCCTCGTCGAGATGGACGCCGACGGGTCACACCGACCCGAGGACCTCCCACGCCTGCTGGCCGCGCTCTCCGACGCCGACCTGGTGATCGGAAGCCGATGGGTGGACGGCGGCGAGGTGGAGAACTGGCCCCGATCGCGTGAGCTGCTGTCCCGAGGGGGCAACAGCTACACCCGGCTGCTTCTCGGCATGCCGGTGCACGACGCCACCGCCGGGTTCAGGGCGTTTCGACGCAGCACCCTGGAGGCGATCGAGCTCGACACCGTCGAGTCGCAGGGGTACTGCTTCCAGGTCGACCTCACGCGGCGGGTGGTGGCCCAGGGACTGCGAGTCACCGAGGTCCCGATCACCTTCGTCGAACGCCGGCTCGGGGCGAGCAAGATGAACCGCGCCATCGTGGGCGAGGCCCTGTGGCGGGTCACGGTGTGGGGCGTGCAGTCGCGACTGGGCCGGAGGGGCTGACGGTGGGACTGCTGGTCTTCGTCGTCCTGGTGGCGTGGCCGATCACCGAGATCTACGTCGCCACCCTGGCAGCGGCGCGCTACGGGTGGGGCCCCACGCTCCTGGCGATCCTGCTGCTGTCGCTGCTCGGGCTGTGGGTGATGCGCTCGACGGTCCGAAGCGCCCGGTCGGCGATGGCCGGGCTGGACCCCCGTCGCGTACCCCCCACTGGGACCGGGGTGACCGCGGCGCACGCCTCGCTGCGTTTCCTCGCGGGCTTCCTGCTGTTCGTTCCCGGGCTCGTGTCCGACGCGCTGGGCCTGCTGCTGCTGGTGCCGCTCGTGCGTACCGTCGTGATCGCCCTGGTCGGTCAGGCGGTGGTGCGCCGGTTCGCCGGGAGCTCGACCACCTTGACCCGGGTGCGTCTGTGGACCGGGGGAGACGTGGTCGCCGGTGAGGTCGTCGACCCCTTCGAGGAGCGACCAGAACCGCCTGCGCCGCCGAAGGAGCTTCCGCCCAGCAACTGACCCGATGGTGCGGGTGTCCGGGGAAGAAGGTCAGGCGCTGCGACGCTGCGGACGCCCGGCCGGGCCACCACTGGCGCGCAGCAGCTCCAGCCGCTCGGCCAGCAGGTCCTCCAGCTCGGGGATCGTGCGTCGCTCGAGCAGCATGTCCCAGTGGGTGCGGGTCGGCTTGACCGCCTTGGCCTCGGGCTGCTCGCCGTCGCGGCGCAGCGCCTTGGCGCCGCACACCCGGCACTCCCAGCTCGGGGGGATGTCCGCCTCGACCGAGAACGGCATGGTGAAGCTGTGGCCCTGTGGGCAGTCGTAGGTGGTCATCTGGCGCGGTGCCGGTCCGATGCCCTCATCGGTCTCGTAGCTGGTCGCGCCCAGGCGCGTCCCGCGCAGCGCTCGCTCACTCATCGAGGGATCCTCACATCGGGGGGCGGTGGCCCCTTCTCGGCTCCCCGGGTCGGGGAAGGGTGTAGCCCCGGTTGGGCCGACACACACTCAACGGGCGAGGCCGCTCCAGGATTCCCGGCCCAGGCTGTCCGATAGTCGGGTGGGTGGCACCGCCCGTCACGACCACGGCTGAGGAGTGCCCAGCCGCCGCGAGCGCAAAGGCGGCTCTGGATCCCGTTGGGACTCAGCGTCCCTGGCATACGTGATCGACTGCCGGCGACGAAATCGGTGAGCACGAGCGTCAACCTCCTGCCCCGTCGAGCGACTCCCCAGTATGACGAACGCGGCACCGGGGAGATCCTCCTCTTCGGAGAACCTGGGCGGAGGGACGGCGCCTCGATCGCGGACCGTGGCCGCCGGGTCCCTGGCGAGCGTCATGAACCTGCACCTGCTCGGGGGCGTCGACCGCGGCCCGCTGTCGATGCAACACGGAATGGAGATGAGTCATGAGTAGCGTTCGAAGAAGGCTAGTGACCTCAACCGCTGGGCTGGCGATCGTGACGAGTGCCGCGGTGGGCCTCAGTGGCGCCCCGGCAGCAGCACACACGGGGTCGGGGTGGGAGGCCCCAGCGCCGCTGACCGAAGTCAACGACCCTGTTGCGGCCGACGGCTGCCCGATCGAGGCCCCCAACGGTAAGGCCGTCTTCTTCGCATCGGTGCGTGGACCAGGTGGCGACAACGACATCTGGATGGCGACCAGGGCCAGCCGCGAGGCCGACTTCGGCGCACCCGTCATGCTGCCCGAGCCGGTCAACAGCGACGCGCAGGACTTCTGCCCCACCCCGCTGCCGGGTGGTGCCCTGCTGTTCGTCTCCACCCGGGGCGGTACAGATGCCTACGGCACGGCTTCGTGCGGGCTCGGCGACATCTACATCACCCACCGGAGCTGGCGCACAGGGACCTGGGCTGAGCCCCGGAACCTAGGCTGCGCCCCCAACGGGCCCAACGGCGCGGGCATGGAGTACGGGCCATCCTTGGTCCACACCTCGGCTGGGGCACTCCTGTACTTCTCCAGCGGAGACCCCGTAGGCGCCGGGACCCAGGACATCTACGTGTCGAGGCGGGGTCACGAACAAGGGTTCAGCGCGCCCACTGCGGTGGCCGAGCTCAACGTCGCCGGCTACGACGACTTCATGCCCAACGTCAGCCGGGACGGACGCGAGATCGTGTTCGCCTCGTCCCGACCCGGAGGCTTTGGTGCCTCGGACATCTACACCTCGACGCGTGGGTGTGCAGGGGCCATGTGGCGCGATCCGGTGAACCTCGGCCCGTCGGTGAACACCGCAGCGGGGGAGTCCCGACCGTCGCTGTCCCGGGACGGCGAGCGGCTCTACTTCGGCCGCAGCGGCGACGTCTACGTCAGCCAGCGGGCCCACGGGTAACCCAACGGGCCACAAGAGCACGAGTCGAGGTTCGGGGCACCGACACTGTGTGGTCGGTGCCCCGAACCTGCGGCGTCTGCGCTCATCCGACCGACTCCGGACCGAACCACTGGCCGCGGGCGTACAGCACGTCGCGGAGCACCGCCGGTCGGTCGGTCATCAACCCGTCGACCCCCAGGTCGAGCAGACGGCGCATGGCGTCCGGGTCGTCGACGGTCCACACGTGCACGTCCAGTCCCGACCGGTGGGCCGCACGGACGAAACCGCGGTCGACGAGGGGCAGCCAGCGTGGTCCGGAGGGGACCTGCACCACGTGGTGCCCGCGCCCGTGCCAGGTGGCTCCGCGCTTGGCCGCGCCGGCCAGCCGCAGCACCTCGCGCGGTCCCAGGGCGGTCAGCACCTCCGAGCCCAGGGCCACCCGCAGCCAGGACAGCCGCGCATCACTGAACGAGGCGATGCAGACGCGCTCACCGAGCTGAAGCCGACGGACCGCACGCGCCAGCAGCGGCGCGGCACCGTCGTCCTTGGGGTCGACGTTGAACCGGACGTCCGGAAAGGCATCGACCAGGTCGACGAACCGCAGCATGGGTTCGCCACCGGGCCTCACCTGCGCGAGATCGGTCACCTCGAGCCCATCGAGACGCTCAGGGAGCCCAGCGGTGCGGCGCAGGGTCGGGTCGTGGAACACCACCAGCTCGCCGTCGGCCGTGGATCGGACGTCGGTCTCGAACCACCGGTAGCCGAGGTCGTACGCCCTGGAGAACGCGGCCAGGGAGTTCTCGGGGGCCTCGTCCGCGCCCCCTCGGTGCGCAAAGGGCAACGGGCCGGGGTGGTCGAGGAACGGATGCCTGGTCGCACGGCTCAGCACCGCCACACTCACCCGCCGGCTGCGGGGGACGCTGCCCGTGAACCGAGCCTGGACAGCAGCAGGCACTGGGCCTTCACCACGCGCTCGAGCTCGGCGAGGTCGACACTCTCGTCGGCGGAGTGGATGTTGGCCTGCGCACCGTCCTCGGCACCCCACAGGACGAACTCCGCGTCGGGGTTCACCCGTTGCAGCGCGTTGAGCAACGGGATCGACCCGCCGCTGCCGATCAGCTCAGGGTCGGAGCCGTAGACCTCACGCATCGACTCCCGCGCGGCGGCCAGCGCCGGACCGTCGTCCCGGGTACGCCACGGTTCTCCGGAGCGCACCTCCCCGAAGGTCAGGTGCACACCCCAAGGTGCGACCGACCGCAGGTGCTCCTGCAGCACCGCCGCCTCGCGCGCCGGGTCTGCCCCGTGCGGGACACGCATGGACACGGTGGCGCTGGCCCGGGGGACCAGCGCGTTCACCGCCCCGGCAACCCTCGGCGCGTCGAGCCCGATCACCGAGATCGCCGGCTGGGACCAGAGCCGGCTGGCCAGCGGGCCGGTTCCCATCAGCGACACGCCGTCGAGCACTCCGGCGGCGCGACGCAGAAGTGACTCGTCCGTCGAGCCGCCGGCCCACGGGTGCCCGGTCAGCCCGGCGACAGCGACCGAGCCGCCGTCGTCGTGCATCGTGGCCAGCATCCGGACCAGGGCGAGCAGCGCGTCGGGTGCGCCACCCCCGAAGATCCCCGAGTGCACCGGCCGGGACAGTGTGGCCACCGTGACGTCGAAAGCCACGAACCCGCGCGTGGTGACCTCGATGACCGGGACGCCCACCTCCTCGTTGCCCCCGTCACCGATCACGTAGACATCGGCGTGGAACCGTTCAGGGTCGGCGGCGACGACCTGTTCGAGGTTGCTGTCAGTCTCCTCCTCGCCCTCGATGACGACTTTCACGCCGACGGGAGGACGCCCGGCGAAGACCTGCAGGGTGGCCGCGTGCAGCGCGATGCCCGACTTGTCGTCAGCGGCACCGCGGCCGTACAAGCGGCCGTCGCGGACGACGGGGGTCCAGGGGTCGGTCTGCCAGCCCTGGTCGTCGGGTGCAGGCTGGACGTCATAGTGCGCGTACAGCAGCACGGTCGGCGCGCCGGGGGGAGCGGGGATCTCGCCGAAGACCATCGGGTAGCCGCCTTGAACCTCGACCAGATGGGCGTCAGCGAGCCCGCTTCGCCGCAGCAGCTCCACCGTGGCATCCGCCATCTCCAGCACCGGCTCGGGCGGGAACCCGGGGAACGCGCATGAGGGTATGGCGACCAGCCGCTGCAGGTCGGCCACGATTCCCGGCATCGTCGCGGCGAGTGCTTCGTCGACGTCCTTCGGATCATCCATGGAGGCATCCAACCGCACGCCGCCGTGACCCGAAGCAGGGACACGAAGCAGCGACGAGAGCGCTGACCGCGGACGGGCTGGCCTAGGGTCGTGGGCGTCATGGGTGCACGTCGGGTCGGTCGGTGGACGAGCCGCACCCTGTTCCGAGGTCGGACGGGGATCAGGTCGGCCCTGGTGGGCGTCCTCGCGACGGCGGCACTCATCGGTGCCCAAGCGCCCGCGACTGCGGTGCCTGCTGACACCGAGCCCCCTCCCACTCCCAGGGTGGTCCTCGCCGGGATCTCCGGGCTGGTGTGGGACGACCTCAGCCCGACGAGCACTCCTGCTCTCTGGGCCCTCGCGGAAAGCAGCGCCGTCGGATCGCTCGTCGTGCGTGGGGTGTTCCAGCGCACCTGTGCTGCCGACGGGTGGCTGACCCTCGGGACGGGAGCCCGGACCGTGGCCCCGCGGGTGGACCTGCCAGAGGGTGGACGCCGCTGCAGCGTCCTCCCGGTGCCGCGGTGGGACGGATCGACCTGGAGGGTGCCCGGCTGGGGACAGCTCGAGGAAGAGAACGTCGACCGGTACGACCCCACGCTCGGCCTGGTCAGCGACTCCGTCGAGGCGGCTGGGGGTTGCGCCACCGCGGTCGGCCCCGGAGCGGCCTCGATGCTCGCGGACGCCTCGGGCCGGGTCGAGCGGTACGAGTCCGACCCGGCGGAGGTCGACGGCCAACTGCTGTCCACGTGCGTCCTCACCGGCATCGACCTGGGCGAGATCCCCCCAGGGCCGGAGGTCGAGCCCGACCCCGACGCGGTCTCCGGGGCCGCTCCCACCGCCTTGACCCGTTCTGCGGCCCTCCGGCAGCTCGACCGATCGGTCGCCGCCCTGCTGGGCGACCTCCCGCCCGGGGCGACGTTCGTCCTGGTTTCGACCGCGGACGAGACCGCGGTGGCCAGGCTGCGGGTGCTGACTGCCGCGGGGCCCGGGCCGGGTGACACCACGTACGCCACCGGACTCATGACCACGCGCTCCACCAGGCAACCGGGCCTGGTGACGCTCACCGACGTCACCGACCTCGTGCTGGCCACCCTGGACGTCGAGCCGATCGAGCCGATCGTGGGCAGCGCGCCCACGGTCGTCCCGTGGCCCGGTTCGCTGCAGAGCCTGGTGGACCGGCTCGTCGAGCTGGACGAACGGGCCCAGGTCATCGCCCGGATCACCTTCCCGATCAACCAGGCGCTGCTCCTGCTGCTGGTGGTCGTGTACTCAGCGTTCGCCCTCGTCGGGGTCGGACGAGCGCGACGCCGACGGGGCCAGGGGCTGCCGTCGGGCACCTCGGCCGGGTTCTGGCAAGCGCTGCGCGCGGTCTCGCTCGTCCTGGCGAGCATCCCGGTGGGCACGTACCTGGCGAACACGATCCCCTGGTGGCGGGCCGCCGACGGTCCCGCGACCGGCGCCGCCACCACGATCATGCTGGTCACCTCCGTGGCCCTGGCGGTCGGTCTGGTCGCCGTTGCCCTGCTGTTGCCCTGGGCGCGTGCGACCTATCGGCCGGTCGCGATCGTCAGCGGCACCACCGTGGTGGTCCTCGCCGTCGACGTCATGACCGGTTCGCACCTGCAGTTCGCCTCTTCCTTGGGTCTGTCCCCGATCGCCGCCGGGCGCTTCTACGGCTTCGGCAATGTCGCCTTCTCGGTGTTCGCCGCGTGCTCGGTCTTCCTCGCGGTGGCGCTGTCGGCCCGATGGGTCGTGGCCGGGCGTCGCGTGGTCGCGTCGCTCATCGTGTTCGGGTTCGGCGTGGTCGTCGGACTCATCGACGGATGGCCTGCTTTCGGCGCGGACTTCGGCGGCATGATCGCGCTCATCGTCGGGTTCGGGCTGTTCGCCCTGCTGATCTCCCCGCGGGGGCTGTCGCTGCGCGGCGTCGTGCTGATCCTCCTGGCCGGTGCCGCGTTTGCGGTGATCGTGTCCTTCGCCGACTACCTGCGCCCGGAGGACTCGCGCACCCACCTCGGCGACTTCGTCGCGTCGGTCCTGGGTGGCGACTCCAGCTCCACGATCGGACGCAAGCTCGCGGCCAGCATCAACTCCTTCACCTTCACCGCTCTCGCACCAGCCATCCCCGTCCTCTATGCCCTCTTCTTCTGGGTCGTGCTGAGGCCGGGCAGGTTCAGGGCCACCCAGCTGATCGAGGCCTACCGGGCCACACCCACCCTGCAGGCCGGGCTGATCAGCGGACTGGTCATGGCCGGTCTCGGGGCGTTCGTCAACGACTCCGGCGTGATCGTCACCGGGACGATGCTGGGCGTGGGTCTCCCGCTGGTCGTGGCAGCCTCAGCCGATCCCCGAAGAAGAGCACGAGCACGAGCAGGGCAAGACCCACCAGTGGCGCCACCGTCCCGTTCAGCGTCGTCGTGACCGAGCCGAGGAGTCCCGGCGGGTCGAGGTCGAGTCCTGGGCTGTAGGCCACGGCCACCGACGCCGTTCGGGCCAGGAGCACCAGGTCGACGCCGGATGCCGGCAGCAGGACCAACGGCGCCCAGGCCATGACGTCGTACCAGGCGTAGGCGTAGGTCGACGACAGGAGCCACGCCACGGACAACAGCGCGGCGGCCCAGAGGGCTTCGTCGCTCGCACCGTTCGCAGTCGCACGTCGCGGGAGGACCCGGCTCAGCCGCCAGACCACCGCTACGACCAACACCCACACGGCAACCGACAGGAGTCTCGGCACGACGTCGTCGGGCAGGACGGTGCGCAGCACGGGCAGGGTGACCCGCCACGGGGACTGCCGGGCGACGTACTGAGAAGCATCCCGCAACGGGTCGACGAGCTCCGGCAGGAACGGGACGAGCAGGACCGCGCCGGTGACCGCGCCCGCGGCCAGGAACCGCAGCAGCCGTCCGCGTTCGGACCGCAGCGCCCACACCAGGGCGAGCACGTACAGGGCGAACGACAGCTTCGTGCACACCGACAGGGCGACGAGCACTCCGGCGGCCACGGGGGAGCGGCGGACCACCAGGAGGGCGGCGACGCCCAGGCCCGCGGCCAGGCCGTCGAGGTGTCCGGAGTTGACGATCACGTAGAGCAGCAACGGGTTGAGCGTCCACATCAGGGCGACGCGACGGCGAGCGGCCAGGTCGTCGGACACCACCCGGTCCAGCAGCACCGCCACTGCCACGAACACACCGAGCTCGAAGACCTGCGTCCACAGGGCGAACATGCGGACCGACTCACCGGCGAGCAGGGAGGTCAGTGCGTGCGAGGCGATCGCGAACGGTCCGTAGACCGACGGCACGTCGCCCCAGGCGCCTTGGTAGGCGAGGCCGACCGGGTCGCCGCGAGCCAGCAGGTCCTGCACCGTCGTGGTGTATGGGTTGAGCCCGAGCACCGCCATCCGCCCGTACGCCGCGTAGCTCAGCAGGTCGGTCGAGCCGAGCGGGGGGACGGCGGCCATGACTGCTGCCCCGACGAAGCCCCACCCGCGCAGGCGTCGAGGGTCGGGCGCCCAGCCGCGGACCAGGGCCCACCACCCGAGCGCCACGGCCGCCGCACCGGCGAGCAGCGCCGACCACATGAGTGCCGTGACCAGCCCCGCAGGTGGTCCCACGTCGAAATGACGGGCGGGGCCGGCACCGGGCAGCTCCGGCTGGGCCGCCGAAGGACCGAGCAGCGCCGTGACGACGAACAGCGCGAGACTGGCCCCCACCAGGACCAGGGCGATGCGCCCGAGCCGGTGGGGCGAGCTCACGTCAGGACAAGCCGACGATCTCGCCCGAGGCGTCGATGTCGATCCGCTCCGCGGCGGGGTGACCGGACAGCCCAGGCATCGTGCGGATCTCGCCGCACACCGCGTAGATGTAGCCGGCCCCGGCGGCGAGCCTCAGCTCGCGCACCGGCAGCGGGCCCCAGCCCTTGGGGGCGCCGAGCAGGCTGGCATCACTGGTGATGGACAGGTGCGTCTTGGCGATCACGATCGGAAGACCGCCGTAGCCCAGCGCCTGGTAGCGCTTGGCCTGGGCGGCGGCGGCCGGGGTGAAGTCGACGCCCGTGGCGCCGTACAGCTCGGTCGCGATCGTCTCGATCTTCTTCTCGATGGTGTCGTCGAGCGGGTAGAGGAAGCGGAAGTCGGTGGGCTCGTTGGCCACCTCCTCCACGACCCGGGCCAGCTCGATGGCACCGGCGCCGCCGTCGACCACGTGGGTGGCCACCGCCGCACGGGCGCCGGCCTCCTCGGCGATCTTGCGGATCATCTCGTGCTCGCTCGGGTGGTCGGTCGGGAAGGCGTTGATCGCGACGATCGGCGTGACGCCGAACTTCTTGAGGTTCTCCAGGTGCTTGCGCAGGTTCTCGCCACCGGTGGCGACCTCGTCGGGGTTCTCGGCCAGCAGCTCGGGCGGAAGCGGCTTTCCGGGCTTGATGACGTGGTTGCCCGAGTGCGCCTTCAGAGCGCGCACGGTCGCCACCACCACGGCCGCGTCGGGGGTGAGCCCGGACATGCGGCACTTCATGTCGAAGAACTTCTCCGCGCCGATGTCGGCGCCGAAGCCGGCCTCGGTGATGAGGTAGTCGCCGGTCTTGATGCCGATCAGGTCGGCGACGATCGAGGACTGACCGGTGGCGATGTTGCCGAACGGACCGGTGTGGATCAGCACCGGCTGACCCTCGATGGTCTGGAGCAGGTTCGGCTTGAGCGCGTCCCGCAGGATCACAGCCATCGACCCGGCGGTCTTGAGGTCCTCGGCGGTGATCGGGTCACCGCCCTTGGTGTAGCCGACCACGATCTTGCCGACCCGCTCACGCATGTCGGGCTCGGAGGTCGCCAGGGCCAGCAGCACCATCAGCTCACTTGCGGCGGTGATGTCGAAGCCGGTCTGCCGGGGGACACCGTCCAGCCGGGCGCCCAGGCCGATGATCACGTTGCGCAGGGCTCGGTCGTTGACGTCCATCACCCGACGCCACTCGATCGAGTGCATGTCGACGCCGAGCTCGTTGCCCTGGTACAGGTGGTTGTCGAGCATCGCGGCCAGCAGGTTGTGCGCGGCGGTGATCGCGTGGAAGTCGCCGGTGAGATGCAGGTTCAGCTTCTCCATCGGGATGACCTGGCTGTAGCCACCGCCAGCCGCGCCGCCCTTGATCCCGAACGTCGGGCCCATCGACGGCTGCCGCAGCGCCAGCGTCGCGCGCTTGCCGATGTGTCCGAAGCCCTGGGCCAGCCCGATCGACGTGGTGGTCTTGCCCTCGCCCAGGGGAGTGGGGGTGATGGCCGTGACCAGGATGTACTTGGCCGGGGGCCGGTCGGACAGCTCCTCGATGGCGTCGAGGCTGATCTTGGCCACGTCTCGGCCGTAGGGCTCCCACAGGCTCGGGGGCAGCCCCATGGCCTCGGTGATCTGGTCGATCGGGCGGACGGTTGCGGCGCGGGCGATCTCGAGGTCGCTAGGAATACTCACCCGCTCAGCCTGTCGTATCCGACCGGTCCGAGACCAGACCTTTGGTCCCGACGTGTCGCGCCTCACACCCAGTCGACCAACCGGGCGGCCTGCGACACCTCCGGCCTGGTCACGGGCGGGTGCGGTAGCTCATCGCCTCCTCGACCCTCTGCTCGGCCATCGCCTCGGCGACCAGACGCGGCATCTCACCGGTCCGGGCCGAGCCCTCGAGCACCAGCCGGGTGTTGCTCCGCACCTTCTCCTCGATAGCGGCGAACGCCTGGGCCGACGTACCCCCTGCGTACTCCACGGCGGCGCAGATCACCCCGCCGGCGTTGGCCACGAAGTCGGGCACCACGGTCACCCCGGCCTCGTGCAGCTGTTGCTCGACCCCCCGACTGGCCGGGATGTTCGCGCCCTCCAGCACCAGCCGTGCCTTGAGGTCACCGGCATTGTCGGCGGTGAACACGTCCGGCCGCGCGGCCGGCACCCAGATCTCGCAGGGGAGTCCCACCAGCTCATCGGCCGCGAGTGGGCTGCCTCCCGGGAACTCCGCCACCGGGTGCCCGGCTGCCTTGTGCGCCACCAGTGCGGCCACGTCCAGGCCCTCCGGACGGGCGACCGCTCCGCGGCTGTCCGAGACGGCGACCACGCGCGCACCGCGTTGCACCAGGAACCGGGCGGCGTGGCTGCCGACGGAGCCGAAGCCCTGCACGACCACCCGAGCCCCGGCCAGCTGGACGACGCCTCGTTCGGCAGCCACCTCGGCCGCCACGGCAACCCCGAACCCGGTGGCGCCCAGGACGTCCAGGGGGATCCCACCGAGCACCGCCGGCAGACCTACGGCGCGCCCGCACGTGCTTCGGAGGTGGGCCATGAGCCGCTCGTCCAGCCCCATGTCCGGGCCGGGGCAGTACCCGACGACGTCGCGGATGGACTGGCCGAAGGTTCGCACGAGCCGCGCCTTGTCCTCGAACGGCATCCTGGGGTCGGCCACGATCCCGGCCTTCGCGCCGCCGTGGGGCAGCCCCGCCGCAGCGTTCTTGAAGGTCATCGCCCGGGCCAGCCGGGCGACCTCGACCATGCTCACGTCGCCGGCCATGCGCACACCGCCGATCGCCGGCCCGGCCGCGAGGTTGTCCACCACGACATAGGCCAGGAGTCCCGCGGCTGTGTCGTTGACCACGATCACCTGCTCGGGTCCGAATCGGTCGGCGTCAGGAATCTGCAGGGTCCCCATCTCGGCCTCCAGTGCCGGAGTGACTCTCGTCCCTCCAGGTGTACCGCGGCCGTCCGCGGCGGCCCAGAGTCGTTGGACCACACGACACCGAAGACCGCACCGGTCACGTGCGTCCCGCATCGCCAGGCGCCTGAACGACAACTGGTTAGATCGATCGCCAAACGGCAGGAGCGCCGCTCCGCTTGAACGAGGGAGGACCGATGAGCGCAGTGACCGGGAAGAAGTCTCGTCCACGTCCGCCTGAGCTCCCTCTTGCCGACAGTCATGACCTGATCCGCGTGCACGGCGCCCGGGAGAACAACCTCAAGGACGTCAGCCTCGAGATCCCGAAGCGTCGCCTGACCGTGTTCACCGGCGTCTCCGGCTCGGGCAAGAGCTCGCTGGTCTTCAGCACGATCGCCGCCGAGTCGCAGCGGATGATCAACGAGACGTACAGCACGTTCGTGCAGGGCTTCATGCCGACCCTGTCCCGCCCGGACGTCGACGTCCTGGACGGGCTGACGCCGGCGATCATCGTCGGCCAGGAGCGGATGGGTGCCAACCCGCGTTCCACCGTCGGCACCGTCACCGACGCGAACGCGATGCTGCGCATGCTCTTCAGCCGGATCGGTGATCCGCACATCGGCTCGCCCAACGCGTACTCGTTCAACGTGCCGACGGTGAAGGCCAGCGGTGCGATCACCGTCGAGCGCGGCGCCAGGACGAAGCGCGAGAAGGCCACCTTCTTCCAGCTCGGCGGCATGTGTCCTCGATGCGAGGGGAGGGGCTCGGTCAGCGACTTCGACCTCACTGCCCTCTACGACGAGAACCTGTCCCTCAACGAGGGTGCGCTCACAATTCCCGGGTACTCCATGGACGGCTGGTACGGGCGCATCTACCGCGGCTGCGGCTTCTTCGACCCGGACAAGCCAATCAAGGCGTTCACCAAGAAGCAGCTGCACGACCTGCTCTACAAGGTGCCGACCAAGATCAAGGTCGACGGGATCAACCTCACCTACGAGGGACTGATCCCGAAGATCCAGAAGTCGATGCTGTCCAAGGACGTCGACGCCCTGCAACCGCACATTCGCGCCTTCGTCGAGCGGGCGATCACCTTCACGACCTGCCCGGACTGTGAGGGCACGCGGCTCACCGCCGCCGCGCGGTCTTCCCTGATCAAGGGCCGCAACATCGCCGATGCCTGCGCGATGCAGATCAGCGACCTCGGGCAATGGGTGCGCGAGCTCGACGAGCTGTCTGTGGCGCCGCTGCGAGCCGGCCTCCAGCACCTGCTCGACTCCTTCGTCGAGATCGGCCTCGGCTACCTCGCCCTCGAACGGCCGTCAGGCACACTTTCGGGCGGCGAGTCCCAGCGGACGAAGATGATCCGCCACCTCGGCTCCTCGCTCACCGACGTCACCTATGTGTTCGACGAGCCCACCATCGGGTTGCACCCGCACGACATCCAGCGGATGAACGACCTGCTCCTGCGGCTGCGGGACAAGGGCAACACCGTGCTCGTGGTCGAGCACAAGCCCGAGGCGATCGCGATCGCCGACCACGCCGTCGACCTCGGTCCCGGCGCCGGCACGGCAGGAGGCGAGATCGTCTTCGAGGGGACGGTCGCCGGGCTGCGGGCGAGTGGCACGGCCACCGGCCGGCACCTCGACGACCGCGCCGTGATGAAGGACACGGTGCGCACCCCCACGGGGACCCTCGAGGTCCGTGGAGCGACCACACACAACCTGCGCGAGGTCGATGTCGACATCCCACTCGGAGTCCTCGTCGTCGTGACCGGGGTCGCCGGTTCGGGCAAGAGCTCACTGGTCCACGGCTCGGTGGCCGTCCTCGAAGACGTCGTCACGATCGACCAGACGGCGATCAAGGGCTCACGGCGCAGCTACCCGGCCACCTACACCGGCCTGCTCGACCCGATCCGCAAGGCGTTCGCGAAGGCCAACGGGGTGAAGCCGGCACTGTTCAGTGCTAACTCCGAAGGCGCCTGCCCGACCTGCAACGGAGCTGGCGTCATCTACACCGAGCTCGGCTTCATGGACACGGTCACCACGACGTGCGAGGACTGTGAGGGCAAGCGGTTCCAGCCCTCGGTCCTCACCTACGCACTCGGCGGCAAGAACATCAGCGAGGTCTTGCAGATGACGGTCACCGAGGCAGAGGAGTTCTTCGGTGCCGGGGCGGCCAAGACGCCGGCCGCGCACACGATCCTCGAGCGCCTGGCCGACGTCGGACTCGGGTACCTCAGCCTCGGTCAGCCACTGACCACGCTGTCCGGTGGCGAGCGGCAGCGGCTGAAGCTGGCGACCCGGATGGCCGAGAAGGGGACCATCTACGTCCTGGACGAGCCGACCACCGGTCTGCACCTCGCCGACGTCGAGCTGCTGCTCGGTCTGCTCGACCGGCTCGTCGACTCCGGCACGTCGGTCATCGTGATCGCGCACCACCAGGCCGTGATGGCGCATGGCGACTGGATCATCGACCTCGGGCCCGGTGCCGGGCACGATGGGGGACAGGTCGTCTTCGAGGGCACCCCCGCCGACCTCGTCGCGGCGCGCTCGACCCTCACCGGCGAGCACCTGGCCCGCTACGTGGAGGGGCGATGACTCACCGGGTCGGGCCTGACCCTCGGCTGTGGCGACCCGCGAGTGCAGTGAGGATCAGGCTCAGCCCGAACTCGAACTCCTCGTCAACGCTGAACGGCGAGCCGAGCGCATGCTGCGCGACCTCGTCGAGGTGCCGGGTATCCACTCGCTGCCAGTTGAGCGAGCGCTTCCCCCGCGGCCGGGGCCGCCTCGGCGGATGAGGCCAGCTGCTGGCTGGTCTCCTGGACCACCTGCCCGTACACGAAGCCGTCGACCAGCCACAGGGCACGCGCGGCCTCCTCGATCGAGAAGCCCGCCGACCGCAGGTTCCCCAACGCAGCGTCCAACGATCGGAGCTGACCCGGTCCGAGCGGGCGACGGCTCTCCAGCAGCCCGATCGCCCACGGGTGCGCCCGGAGCACCTGCCTCGAGGCGACCGCCCGGTGCCGCAGGGCCTCTTGCCAGGACAGGTGTGGGTCCGCGGGGGAGCCGATCTCGGCGACCACCTGTTCCACGATCCCGTCCAGGATCGCCTCCTTGTTGCGGACGTGCTTGTACAAGGACATGGCCTCGACGCCCAGGGACGAACCGAGCCGCCGCATGGTCAAGGCCTCGACCCCTTGGCGGTCGACCAGCTCGACGGCTGCCCGGATGACCCGGTCGCGGGTCAGCCGGGCGCGTGCCGGCCGTTTCAGGGCAGGGCTGGCTGAGGCGGTCACCCAAGAAGTATACTAAGTAAGCCGAAGGTGTCGGTGCAGCACGACGAAAGGAGCTGCCATGACCACCCCAGTGACGAGCCCGCGTCCCACCACCACCGGCCACACGGGCTTCCAGGACGTCCCGGTCAGCGTGCGGGTCAAGCTGTCCGGGCTCTGGGCGAGCGTGCTGTTCGTCTTCGCCTATGTGGACCTGTTCAGTCTCTACCGGGCGGACGTCCGGTCCGGGCTCGAGGCCGGTCAGCTCGGGGGGTTCGAGGTGAGCCAGACCTTCCTGGTGGCCACCACGGCCTACATCGTTATCCCGAGCCTGATGGTCTTCCTGGTCCTGGTCCTGCGGCCTGGGGTCAACCGGGTCGCGAACCTCGTCGTGAGCGTCGGGTATGCGTTGACGATCGTGGGGGCCGCCGTCGGCGAGTGGGGCTACTACGTCCTCGGCAGCGTCGTCGAGGTCGCACTGCTCGCAGCCGTCGCGTTCTACGCCTGGACCTGGCCACGGCAGGACCCACCGCAGCATAGCCACTTCGCCGATAATAGACATTATGTCATTTGGTGAGCGAACACACGGTTTGTATCCGTGCTGATCCCCTAGCTCGTCCCCTGGCTCATGCCGTGGGCCGCGGTGAACCACCGGACCGTCTCGAGCAGAGCCTCGTCGTGGGGGGTCACCCGTACGGCGTCGGGGAACGTGGTGCGGAACCGGGAGTCGTCGACCACGAACGGCTCGGTGAACTGGTACATGATCTCGTTCAGCTCGCGGACCATCGGCACGAAGACCCCGGCGATCCGGTTCATCAACGGCGAGACCACGGCCGGCCTCAGGGTGCGTCCTGCAGCCGCACCGGCCGCCTCGATCCACTGAGCCCCCGTGAGCGCCTCTCCGGCCGGCAGGACCCAGGCGCTCCCGTCGGCCTCCTCGCGCAGTCCGAGGGTCACGAGAGCCCGGCCCACGTCGGGCAGGTAGTTGAGGGTGTGGGCGGCGTCCAGACGACCCATCCAGCGGGGCTTACGCCCCTTGGCCAGCGGCACGAACAGCAACGCCCCAGGGGTGGAGTCCGCGCCGCGCGGCCCGAAGTAGTCCGAGGCACGCCCGATCGCCACCCTCAGGCGCCCGGCCCGGTGACGCTCGAGCAGGTCGTCGGCCATCGCCCGGCGCAGCCGACCCTTCTTCGACTCCGGGTGCATCGGGCTGTCCTCTGCGATCGGTCCGGTGATCGGGCCGTACATGTACAGGTTGTCCCCGAACACGAGCTTGGATCCCGTCTCCTCGCAGGCATCGGCAATGCTCCTCGTCATGGTCGGGAACTCCGCGGCCCAACGCGTGTACGCCGGCTGTGCGCAGTGGTACACGACCGATGCACCTTCGACGGCACGTCGCGCGCCGGCGAGTGTCGAGACGTCGGCGGCCATCCGCTCTCCCCCGGTCGGCACCACCGCCGACCCGGTTCGGTTCACCGCCCGCAGCGCAACCCCAGACTCCCCCAGCGCCGCGACGACGGCGGAGCCCATGCCTCCGGTGGCTCCTAGGACCACGTGCACTCCCTGCGTCATCTGACTCGCCTCCCTGGTTGGTGTTCTGTAGTGAACAGTGTTCTCGTTTATCTCGCCATTGTCAAGAGCACTGTTCTCGTCGTGGACATCGCTCTCTCATGGTGGGAGAGTGGAATGCATGGGAGTACGGGACCAGCGACGCGCGGAGACGACGGCCGCCATCCTCGAGGTCGCCCGGCAGCACGTGGCCTCCGACGGAGCAGCGCAGCTGTCCCTCAGAGCTGTGGCCCGCGACCTCGACCTCGCCGTCTCGGCCCTGTACCGCTACTACCCCAGCCGTGACGACCTGCTCACCGCCTTGATCACCGAGGCCTACGACGACTGTGCGGACTGCGTACAAGAAGCGATGACCGGCCCACGAGTGCGGGGCCCGCGTGCTGCCTGGACGGCAGCCGCTCGGGCCTATCGCACCTGGGCGCAGGAGAACCCGAGTCGTTTCATGCTCATCCTCGGGACGCCGGTCCCGGGCTATGTGGCGCCGGAGGACCCGACGGTCGCCGCCGGTACCAGGATTCCTCGGCTGCTGACCACGCTGCTGGTCGACGCCGACATCCCGAGGCGCCGACTGCCGCGGACCACGCGGTCCCAGCTGGCCCAGCTCGTCGAGATCCTCCAGGTCGACGTCTCCCCCGACGCACTGGCCGCGGGCATGACCGCCTGGGATGCCGTCCATGGCCACGTCATGTTCGAGCTGTCCGGGCAGCTCGGCCCGCTCAGCGGTGACGACGGGCTGTTCGACGAGGTGGTCCGCAGCCAGGCCGAACGGCTCGGGCTGTGAACCTGTCGGAGGCCCCGGGGGTCGTGCTGACGCCGCTCGTGCGGCTCGAGGTGTCCCGGCCGGAGTTCGCCGAGGCGTTCGCCGACGCGATGCGTGCGTCGTCGGACGACCTTCGCTTCGTGTCCCGCTGGCGCGAGGCCGTCGACGTCGGTCTGGCCCGGGCCAGCCTGGTCCGGTCGATCGAGCTGGCCGAGCAGGACGTCGTCCGGCACGCCTTCGAGCGCTCCACCGGCCGCTACGTCGCCCGGCTCGACCTGCACAGCTGGGACGACGGTGCGCCTCGCTGCGAGCTTGGCTACCTCGCCGACTCGCGGATGACCGGCCGCGGTCTGGTGCACGAAGCCGCCATGGCCATGCTCGAGATCGCGTGGGACCTTGGCGCACGACGGGTCGAGGCGATGTGCGACAGCCGCAACGTCCGGGCGATCAGGTTCGCCGAGCGGCTCGGCATGCAGAGTGAGGGCGTGCTTCGCCACTACGACCGCGACGACACAGGTGAGCTGTACGACGAGGTCGTCCTCGCGATCGTGCGCTCGGACGGCCCGTCGGACCCCTGACCCGGCCTCAGCCAGTCGATGCGACCGGTAGCGTGCCCACGTGACCTCGGCCCTCCCCTACGCCGTCCTGGACATCGACGGCGTGCTCGCCGACGTACGCCATCGGCTGCACCACCTGCAGAGCCGCCCGAAGGACTGGACGGCCTTCTTCTCCGCCGCCCCCGACGACCCAGCGCTCGACCAGGGCCGAGACCTCGCCCGCCGCCTGGCCGCCGACCACGAGGTCGTCTACCTGACCGGCCGGCCGGAGCGCTGCCGCCAGGACACGCTCACCTGGCTCGACGAAGCAGGGACTCCCAGCCGGGCGGCTCCTCATGCGAGGCGACGCCGACCGCCGTCCGGCCCGGGTGACCAAGGTCGAGGCCCTGCGCCGGCTGCAGCTCGACCGTCCGGTCGCGACGATGGTCGACGACGACGCTCGGGTCGTCGAGGCGGTTCGCGCCGCCGGCTTCACCATCGTCCACGCGGAGTGGATGCACGAGGACGGGCTCCAGCAGCAGACGCTCTTCGACGCCCAGGAGACCGAGGGCCGCACCTGATCGATCAGGCCAGCGCGTTGACCACCCGCGTGAACCCACTCGGCCAGCCGCTGCACGCAGGCACCACGCGCGCGCCGCAGTGCCTGGTGCTGTGCGGCGAACAGTGCCCCTTGGGTGAGCCAGCGCGACGTGCGCGACTCCTGACGCCATCGCCGCTCGTAGGACTCGACGTGCCCACTGGCGATGGCGGCCACTGCAGCCTCTGCCGAGGCCAGCCCGACCGCCAGCCCCTCCCCCGTCAGCGCGTCCACGTACCCGGCGGCGTCACCGACGAGCAGCACCCGTCCCCTGACCCGGGCCGCCACGTTCTGCCGCAACGGTCCGGCCCCGAGAGCAGGTGTCCAGCGGCGCGGCCCCGGCGAGGCGCTGCCCCAGCAAGGGGAACCGGTCGACCAAGTCGTCCCAGCCGGATCCGCGCAGCGAGGTGAGCAGCGCCACGCCGACCGCGTGGTCGGACACCGGCGTCACGTAGGCCTCGACGTGCTCGGCCCAGTGCACCTCGACCAGGTCGCTCCACGGTTCGACCCCGAAATGTCGGCGTTGCCCGAAGCGTGGTCGTCGGGCCCGGACCGGCTCGAGCCCGACCGCTCGGCGCACGCGCGAGTGCAGACCGTCCGCACCGACGACGTACCGGGCCCGGACCTGCTCGCCCGTGGCCAGAGTGACCGACGCGCCGGACGCGTCCTGCGACAGGTCCACCACACGACCGGTCATCGTCGTGACATCACTCTCCTTCGCCCGGTCGACCAGCGCCGAGTGCAGCGTCGTGCGGCACACACCACGTCCGGGATCGCCGGTGAACCGCGCGGCGGCCTGCCGGCGTCCCACGGCGTCGAGGTAGCGGATACCGAGGATCGGCCGCCCCGGAGGGTCGACACCGAGCGCACCGAGCCGTCGCAGTGCCGACGGCATCAGCCCCTCGCCGCACGCCTTGTCGATCGGGGCCGACCGGGGTTCGACGACGACGACGTCGAGACCGGCCGCCCGTGCATGCAGGGCAGTGGCCAGACCGATCGGACCGCCGCCCACCACGGCAACGTCGATGCGACCGTTCACGTCGATACCAAGGCGGCGTTCTCGATCCGAATCCTGGTGCGCAGCAACGCTGCGTTCAGCACGCTGAACACCGATGCCGTGATCCATGCCGTGTGCACGAGGGGCAGCGCGAACCCTTCGACGACGACGGCGACGTAGTTCGGGTGGCGCAGCCACCGGTAGGGGCCGCGATGGACGAGTGGTAGGCCGGGGACGACGACCACCCGGGTGTTCCACTGCCGGCCCAGCGTTGCGATGCACCACCAGCGCAGTGCCTGGGCCAGGACGACCAGCCCGAGCATCGGCCAGCCCAGCCAGGGGATCCACGGCGGCTGCAGGAGCCACACCTCGAGCAGCGAGCCGACGAGCAGACCCACGTGCAGCAGGACCATCCAGCGGAAGTGCTCGTGACCGTACTCACGCCCCCCGTGCGCCACCGCCCAACGCAGGTTGCGGCGCGCCACCACGAGCTCGATGAGCCGCTCGACCCCGACGGCCAGCACCAGCACGGTGAACCAATAGGTCGAGGACACCTGTCACCACCGCAGCAGGACGAACTCGGCACAGAAACCCGGCCCCATCGCAAGCATCACCGCTGCCTCACCCGTGCCGCCTGGATGCTGGCGCATCGTCTGCTCCAGAACGTGCAGCACCGAGGCCGACGACAGGTTGCCCACCTCACGCAGCGAGGCCCACGTGACGGCGAGCGCGTCGTCATCGACCCCGAGCGTCCGCTGCAGCGACTCCAGCACCTTCGGCCCTCCGGGATGGGAGATCCAGTGCGCGACGTTCGGCAGGTCGAGGTCGTGGTCGACCAGGAAGGCCTTGACGTCCTCGCCGACGTGGGCCTGGACCAGCTCGGCCACGGTGGGCGCCAGCACGACCTTGAACCCGGAGCCACCGATGTCCCAGCCCATGACGTGCTCGGTGTCCGGGAAGAACCGTGACCGCGAGGCCTCGACGGTGGGCACCCCACTCAGCCCCAGCCGTTGCGCTCGGCGGGCGCCCACCATCACCACCGCGCCCGCGCCGTCCCCAAACAGACCGCTGGCCACCAGGTTGGCCACCGAGGCGTCGTCACGCTGGACGGTGAGCGAGCAAAGCTCCACCGACAGCAGGACCGCGACGTCATCAGGGTGCCCGACCAGGTAGTCGTGGACCCGGGCGATCCCCGACGCGCCGGCGACGCACCCCAGCCCGAACAGGGGCACTCGCTTGACGTCGTGGCGCAGTCCGAGCCGGTCGACGAGCCGGGCGTCCACGGTCGGTGCGGCTACGCCGGTGACCGTTGTGCTCACCACCAGGTCGACGTCGCCCGGCTCGACCCCGGCACGAGAGAGTGCCTCGACGACTGCCTGCCCGCCCAGCTGCACCGCTGCGTCGACGAACGTCGCGTTGGCTCCGGTGAACCCGTCCAGCTGGGGGTACTCCTCGAGCTCGAGGGTCAGGTACCGCTGGTGGACCCCCGTTGCCGCGTGCAGCCGCTCCAGCAGAGCACGGTCCTTCGGGTCAGGGGTGACCAGGTCACCGAACGCCGCCGTGATCTGCGCCTGCGGGTAGCGATGGGGGGCCATCGCGGTGGCGACGGAGGCAATGCGAGACACCTGGGCATCGTTGCACGGCTCAAGCCGGGGCGCAGCGGCCGAGCACGACCGCTTGCCGCCCGCTCGGCGCGCGGCAGCTGGTCCCGGGTGGCGCCGGGCAGGTCAGAGACCCGGCGTGAACCGCCAGACGTCGTTGTCCACGCGCAGGTAGTTCGTCGGGTCGGTGAAGTCGAACGTCTCCCGGTCGCCGCCGAAGGTGAACAGCCGAGGCAGCAGACTGAGTGGGCCCCGGACCACGAGCGCGTCGAAGTCGTACCTGATCTCCTCCGAGGTCGTGGCGTTCCAGGGTGTCGCCCTCAGCTTGCGCCAGTCGCGGCCGTTCCAGCTCGCCCACATGTCGACCGGGTTGCCCTGCAGCCCGAAGCCACCGAAGCACAAGAACTGCCCGAGCATCACCACGCACTGGTGGCCGGGACGCGGGCTCCAGCCGGCCGCGGGCGTGACCTGCTCCCAACGGGCGCCGTCCTTGCTCCGCCACACGTCGTTGAAGTACGGCGGCACGCACCCACCGGGGTCGCTTTGCTGCCCCGGGACCGAGTCGCAGGTGAACCCCTTCTCGCCGCCGAGCAGGTACATCCACTCCCCGCGGCTCACCACGACGGCCCCGGCCCGGGCCTCCCAGGGCGCAGCCGCAGTCATCCGCTTCCAGTGGACGCCGTCGTAGGAGCGCCAGACGTCGTTGAAGTACTCCCGCTGCGGGGGGCCGCCGATCACGGCCGAGTCGTCGTTGCGTGACCCGCCCAGGACGTAGATCGCGTGGTCGTGCACGACGGCCGACAGCCCTGCGCGGCCCGTCCACCCAGCGTCGGAGGTCAGCTGCGCCCAATGCGCGCCGTCCGTCGAGCGCCACACGTCGGAGAAGAAATCCGAGCAGGTGGGTGCTCCCGGCGGGCATCCGGTGAAGCGGTAGTTCTGCCCGCCCAGCACGTACATGGCGCCGCCCTTGGTGACGGACTGGAAGTAGGCACGTGCCGGCCACGGTGCCTGCATCGTCACCGGCACCCAGGACCGGCCCCGGTCATCGCTGCGCCACACGTCGTTCCAGACCTGGCTGGCACCGGGGAACGGCACGACGGCCGGGTCCAGCGGGGTCCGTCCGCCCATGACGTAGAACGAGCCCCTCAGCGAAACCGCCTGCAGACCCGCGCGCGCCGCCCACGGCGCCGCCGGGTTCACCTCCGTCCAGGTGCCACGGTCCAGACCGATCCCCGCCAGCCCGTTCGCACTTGCTGGCGCGACAGCCAGGGACAGCGAAGTGACCGCCACCAACGCCGCCGCCAGCCCGACCAGGCTCCGGCGTGGGCGTCCCACTCGAGCCCCACTCCTCCGCGGGCTGCTGATCGTTCTGGCCATGGTGTCCCCCTTCAGGCGCCGAGTGCTGCGACGGTCCGAAGTGAACCATCCGCGCGGCCGTCCAGCGGCGCGTTCGTCCGGATCGTGACCGACGTTCACCGCTTGGTCGCCCCAGCAGCCCCTCCTGCCTCAGGGGTGGGCTTGCTTGGGGGGCACGACTACAGCGAGGCGCAGTCCTCGGGGTCGAGCGCCCCCCCAGTGTCCGTCACCAGCCGCCCGTGGACATGGTCGTCGTGGCGCTCACCTCGGCCGTCGACGGACGCCGAACGCAGCGTGCCCTCCCAAGGAAAGCCCGCCCCCGCAGCGACCCGGCAGGAGGCCACGTTGGCGACCGCGTGCTCGATCTGCATGCGGGCCAGCCCAAGCTCGGCGAAGGCCCACCGAGTCACCACGTCGACCATTGCCCGGCCCACTCCTCGACGGCGTCCCCACGGGGCGACTCGGTAGCCGATCTTGGCCGTCGCCGGCTCCCGGTCGATGGCGAAGACCGAGCAGTTGGCGACGAACCTGCCCGACGTCCGGTCCAGGGCGTGCCACGTCGCGTGGGTGCCGTCGCCCCAGTCGGCCCCAGAGGCGCACCACGCCCGCGCGGACTGCAGGTCGACGACCAGTGGTGCCGGGTTCCACAGCAGGGTCTCCTCGTCCTGCAACATCGCCAACGCGTCCTCGGCATCCGCCTCGCTCGGCTTACGGAGCACGAGGTGTTCGGTGAGCAGCTCCATGGCTGCTTCAGTCCGCGTACGCGTCGACGGGCGGGCAGGAGCAGACCAGGTGCCGGTCGCCGTAGGCGCCGTCGATGCGACGCACCGGCGGCCAGTACTTGTCGGACCGCAAGGAGGCCACCGGGTAGGCGGCCGTTCGCCCGGCTGTACGTGTAGGGCCACTCGCCGTCGACCAGGCAGGAGGCGGTGTGCGGGGCGTGCCGCAGCGGGCTGTCCTCGAGCGTCCACTCCCCCGCTGCCACTCGGTCGACCTCGCCCCTGATGGCGACCAGCGCCTCGACGAAGCGGTCGAGCTCGCGCAGCCCCTCGCTCTCGGTCGGCTCCACCATGAGCGTCCCTGCGACCGGGAACGACATCGTGGGTGCGTGGAACCCGTAGTCGATGAGCCGCTTCGCGACGTCGTCGACCGTGACGCCGGTCTCCTTCGTGATGCCCCGCAGGTCGAGGATGCACTCGTGCGCCACCAGGCCGGTGTCCCCGGTGTAGAGCACCGGGAAGTGGTCGTTGACCCGCTTGGCCACGTAGTTGGCGGCCAGCACGGCAGCCTTGGTGGCGTGGGTGAGCCCGTCAGGTCCCATGAGGCGGATGTAGGCCCACGAGATGGGCAGGATCCCCGCCGACCCCCACGGGGCCGCGGTCACCGGGCCGACGCCGGTCTCGGGACCGGCCTGCGCCACCAAGGGGTGGTTCGGCAGGAACGGGGCGAGGTGGGCCCGCACGCCGATCGGTCCGATGCCCGGCCCCCCTCCGCCGTGCGGGATGCAGAAGGTCTTGTGCAGGTTCAGGTGGGAGACGTCGGCGCCGAACTTACCCGGCTGGGCCAGCCCCACCAGGGCGTTGAGGTTGGCGCCGTCGACGTACACCTGACCGCCCGCCTCGTGGATCATGGCGCAGACGTCGGAGACCTCGGCCTCGTACACCCCGTGCGTCGACGGGTAGGTGATCATCAGCGCGGCCAGGGCGTCGCGGTGCTGCTCGATCTTGGCCTTCAGGTCCGCCAGCTCCACGTGCCCCTCGTCGTCGCTCGCGACCACGACCACCTTCATACCGGCCATCACCGCACTGGCTGCGTTCGTCCCGTGCGCCGAGGCGGGAACCAGGCAGACGTTGCGTCCGGTGTCGCCGTTGGCGTCGTGGTAGGCGCGGATGGCCAGCAGACCGGCGAACTCGCCCTGGCTGCCCGCGTTCGGCTGAAGCGAGACCGCGTCGTAGCCGGTGATCGCCACGAGCCATCGCTCGAGCTCGTCGATGAGCTGGAGGTAGCCGGAGGCCTGATCGATCGGCGCGAAGGGGTGGATGTTGGCGAACTCGGGCCAGCTGATCGCGGCCATCTCCGTGGTCGCGTTGAGCTTCATCGTGCAGGAGCCGAGCGGGATCATCGAGCGGTCCAGCGCGACGTCCTTGTCCTGCAGCATCCGCAGGTACCGCAGCATCTCTGTCTCGCTGCGGTAGCCGTGGAACACCGGGTGGGTGAGGAAGCTGGAGCTGCGGCGCAGCGACGGGGGCAGCCGGAACCAGTCACCCACAAGCAGCTCCTGGTCGAGCTCGTCCACGTCCAGCCGGTCGACCCCGAAGGCACCCCAGACGTCCACGATGTTGGCGCGGAGGGTGACCTCGTCGGTGCTGATGCCGACCGTGTCGGCGTCGACCCGACGGAGGTTGGTCCCCGCCTCGAGGGCCGCGGCGATGACCGCGTCGGCCCGACCGGGCACGCGCGCGTGAATCGTGTCGAAGAAGTCCTGGTGCACGATCTCGATCCCCGAACGCTGCAGCCCGGCCGCGAGCAGTGCGGCCATGCGGTGGGTCCGTTAGGCGATTCCGGACAGCCCCTCGGGGCCGTGGTACACCGCGTACATGCTCGCCATCACGGCCAGGAGCACTTGGGCGGTGCAGATGTTGCTGGTGGCCTTCTCCCGGCGGATGTGCTGCTCTCGGGTCTGCAGCGCGAGCCGGTAGGCGACCGAGCCGTCGGCGTCGACCGACACCCCCACCAACCGCCCGGGCAGCTGCCGCTCGAGCCCCGAACGGACCGAGATGTACCCGGCGTGCGGTCCGCCGAAGCCCAGGGGCACGCCGAAGCGCTGGGTCGTCCCGACCACGACGTCGGCGCCCATCTCACCGGGGGGACGCAGCAGGGTCAGGGCCAGCAGGTCGGCGACGACGATCGCCATCGCCCCCTTGTCGTGTGCCGCCTCGATGATCGGCTGCGGGTCCTCGACCGCGCCACTGCCCGAGGGGTACTGCACCAGCACGCCGGCCACGCCCTCTTGGGGGAGGCCGCACCCGGGCACGCTGCGGTCGAGCTCCCTGACCTCGATGGTGATACCCAGCGGGCGCGCCCGCGTGTGCAGGACCGCCAGGGTCTGCGGGAACACGTCGGCGTCCACCACCAGCGTTCTCGGCCCGCACCTTCGCCGACTCGCATCGCGAGGGTCATGGCCTCTGCAGCAGCCGTGGCCTCGTCCAGCAGCGAGGCGTTCGCCGTGGGCAGCCCGGTCAGGTCCTCGATCATGGTCTGGAAGTTCAGCAGCGCCTCGAGGCGCCCCTGGCTGATCTCTGGCTGGTACGGCGTGTAGGCGGTGTACCAGCCGGGGTTCTCCAGGACCCGCCGCTGGATCACGGCCGGGGTGAACGTGTCGTAGTAGCCGAGCCCGATCATCTGCACCATCGGGCTTGTTGCGAGCGCCGATCGCCCGCATCTCGTCGACCACCTCGACCTCCGACACCGCCTCGGGCAGGTCGAGCGCCTCGCGCATCGCGATCGTCGACGGCACCGCGGACTCGACCATCGCGTCGAGCGTCTCGAACCCCACGACGTCGAGCATCGTGCGGATCTGCTGCTCGCCGGGCCCGACATGGCGTCGGACGAACGGCATGTCCCACTCGAGGTCGCGCAGCGGCCGGCGCGACGGCAGGACGGTCCCCTCGGGGAGGGAGTCGGCTGTGGGTTGGTTCATCGGGAGGGCCTCCTGCGAAGACGCGGACTGGGCCTCCCCCTCTGTCATCGGTACCTGAGAGGTTCGCGTCAGCTGCCGGGTCAGGGCAGCGGTGCAGACGCTTGCACCGTCGGTGGGGCCGGAGCCCGCTTTCCAGAGGCGCCTCGCCTGTGCGGTTCGTTCGCCTGAGAGTTTCCGGGGAGGATTGCTCCTTCGGCGCCTTCACTGGCGGTGAAGGACTCTCCCGCACGGGGTCGATGGCTCGCTCATGGTAGCCGGGTGGGGGCACGCCCTCCATTCGACAGGCGGGGTACGACAGGCTGGGTCACCCGATCTGACGAGCAACCCGTCGGGCGGCCAGCTCGTCGCTGGGATGAGGCTCCGTGTCGGCGGGAGCGACCAGATCGGCACCGGTCCGCTCCCCGGGCAGCTCGGCGAGACTGCCTTCGACCTCGCGCCACACCCGACCGACCGCGATCCCGAATACGCCCTGCCCACCCTGCACGAGGTCGATGACCTCGTCGGCGGACGTGCACTCGTAGACCGAGGCGCCGTCGCTCATCAGGGTGATCTGGGCCAAGTCGTCGACCCCGCGGTCGCGCAGGTGCTGCACGGCGGTGCGGATCTGCTGCAGGGACACCCCGGTGTCCAGCAGTCGCTTCACGATCTTGAGCACGAGGATGTCGCGAAAGCTGTACAGCCGCTGCGTGCCCGAGCCGGACGCCGGCCGGATCCCGGGCTCGACCAGACCGGTGCGGGCCCAGTAGTCCAGCTGGCGGTAGGTGATGCCGGCGGCTGCGCACGCGGTGGGCCCCCGGTAGCCGAAGTCAGCGGGGAGTGCGGAGACCGGGTCGTCGAACAGCAGACCTTGGGCACCCACGACCGCGGCCGCCGCAGCAGCCGGGTCAGGGGTCGTCGCCGTTCCGCTGCTCTCGCCTGGCTTGGTCACGCGGGCCTCCCTGGTTCCGTGCCGTCTGCCTTCGCGTCGACCGGTCCGTCCCGCAGGAAGTACACGGCTGGAAGTACCGCGGTGTCGGTACGACTGTCGAGCACGGTACGCAGGCCGCCGCACGTCGTCAACGCTGCTCGGCACGACACGCCGGAGGCGACTCTGACCCTCAACTCCACCTCGAGGTTCACCCTGTGGTGTCGAAATCCTCTGGCGAGATCTGGTCGAGGAACTCACGGAACTTCTCGACCTCGTCCTCCTGCTCGTCCGGGATCAGGATTCCCGCCTCGGCGAGCACCTCCTCGGCCCCGAAGATGGTCGTTCCCGTGCGCAGGGCGAGGGCGATCGCGTCGGAGGGCCGCGCGCTGACGACCGTCCCGTCGTCGAAGTGCAGGTCGGCGTAGAACACCCCGTCGCGCAGCTCGGTGATCTGGATCTGGCTGACGGTGCGACCGACTGCCGCGATCACGTCACGCAGGAGGTCATGGGTCAGGGGGCGGGCCGGGACCACGCCCTGCTGGGCGAAGGCGATCGCAGTCGCCTCCACGGCGCCGATCCAGATCGGGAGGTAACGCTCGCCCTCGTGCTCGCGCAGCAGGACGATCGGCTGGTTGGACGGCATCTCGACCCGGACGCCGACGACGTCGAGCTGGTTCACGTGCGTCACCCTACCTTCGGTCGGTTCGGGCTCGGTCGGTTCAGGCTCGGTCGGTTGTCTCGGCTCAGCGCCGCTGGTCCTGCCCGAGCATCGACGTCACGAGCGAGGCGTGCAACCGCACCGACAACGCGGCCAGCTCGCGCTCGGTCTCCTGGGCCCGGCCGGCCGCCTCCGCGCCGCGCTGGCGCCGCAGCGGAGTGACCACCTGCTCGATCAGCCCCACCTCGCGGTCCGCGGCGGCCTTGAACGCCCGCAGATGGCGAGGCTCGAGGCCGAACGCGCTCAGCTCACCGGCCGCCTTCGCGATCTGCAGCGCGTCGCCGTCGTAGTGACCTCCTGGTGTCGCCGAGACCAGCCCGAAGCTCTCCAGCGCTGCCAGCAGGTCGCTGCCGATGTCGGCCGAGGCGGCCAGCTCGTCGCGCGACAGCCTCAGCCCCGCGGCGTCCTTGACGAACGCGTCGGCGCCCGGGAAACCGTCGCTCTGGACCAGCGTGACCGGGACCCGCGGCCCTCCCCCGGGGGTCTCCGGCGGCTGCAGACCGCGGTCCATCGCGGCGAGGTGCTCACGGATCACCTTCAGCGGCAGGTACTGGTCGCGCTGGGCGGCCAGGACATAGCGGAGTCGCTGGACGTGCATCGCGTTGAACTTGCGGTACCCCGACGGCGTCCGCTCCGGCTCGACCAGTCCCTCGGACTCCAGGAAGCGGATCTTGGAGATCGTGACGTCGGGGAACTCCTGGCGCAGCTGGGCCAACACCTCGCCGATGCTCAGCGAGGCCTGGACCGGGGCGGTGGCGCTCACTCGGCGTCCTCGCCGACCACGGCCGACAGGAAGACCAACCGGTACTTGCCGATCTGCACCTCGTCGGCGTTGATGAGCCGGACGTCGTCGACCCTGGCCCGGTTCACGTACGTGCCGTTGAGGCTCCCCACGTCGACCACCCGAAAGCCCTCCTCGTCGCGGCGGAACTCCGCGTGCCGCCGGGAGACCGTGATGTCGTCGAGGAAGATGTCGCTCTCCGGGTGTCGCCCGGCCGAGGTGACGTCGGCATCCAGCAGGAACCGCGCCCCTGAGGACGGTCCCCGCTTGACCACGAGCAGCGCCGTTCCGGGCGACAGTCGCTCGACGACCCCGACGTCGGTGGCGGCGTCGTCGACGTCACCCCCGGCCACGACGTCGTCGACAACGGGACCGCCGACGGACAGCACCGAGGTCTCCTCGGCCGAGGCGGCGAACAGCGGTCGTCCGCAGCCGGCGCAGAAGCGGGCCTCCGGGTCTGGGGTGTCGTGTCCGCAGACCGAGCACAGCGCCATGGGAATCCTCTCGCTCGGCGGCGGGTCGCAGGACCCCCGCCGATCACTGCCGGGACAAGGAGGTCCGCGAGGGCAGGACGAGCGGACCGTGAACAGTCAACATCAACTTGACGGTTCACTCGGAACCTATGACCCAAGCCAGGACCGGGTCAACCGGATCGGAGCAGTCCGTGCTCCAGCCGGGCGACGGAGGGGAGCGGAGGCGCGCGCTCAGGACTGGGCGACGTGCGCGGCGTAGCCGTCGGCGTCCAGCAGCTGCTCCAGCGCGGCCGGGTCCGCCGGGCGCATCCGCACCATCCACCCCTCGCCGTACGGGTCGGAGTTGATGATCTCCGGGGTGGCCTCCAGCGCGTCGTTGCGAGCGACGACGGTCCCGCTCAGGGGTGCGTAGACGTCGCTGACGCTCTTGGTCGACTCGACCTCACCGATCGCATCGCCGGTGCTCACCTCGGCGTCCGGTGCCGGCAGGGTGACGAAGACGATGTCGCCCAGGGCGTCCTGGGCGAAGTCGGTGATGCCGAAGGTCACGGTGCCGTCGTCGTCGGTGCGCACCCACTCGTGCTCGACGGTGTACTTCAGGTCGTCGGGGTACACATGTCCTCCAGAGGGTTCCTACTCGACGTGCTCCGTACGGCACTGGTCCGCATGACCGAATCTACGTGACTCACTGCGCCGGGCGAGCGTACTCAGGGGGCTCCAGCGGCCTCAAGGCGGTCACATCGACGACGTCCCGCTGCTCGACCAGCCCGTCCCCACCCGCGTTGCGCACCGACTCCAGCACCCCACCGGGGATCGCCAGGGCCGAGGCCAGGGTCTCCGGGTCGCCGATCACCGCAAGGTCGTACGGCGGCTCGACGAGCTCGCCGTCGATCGCGATGCCCTCAGGGGTGTCCACGAACGCGGTCGAGGCCACCACCCGCTGACCGTCGATCTGGATCGCCTCGGCGCCGGCGTCACGCAGCTCCTGGACGGCGTCCAGCAGCAGAGCAGCGTCGACACCTCCCTCTCGGTCGACCACCGTGACCGTGATGCCGGGCCCGGACGCCGGCAGGGTCCCGGCCAGGATGCCGAGGGTCTGGGCCTGGTCACGGGCGCGCTCGAGTGCGGCGCCGGCCTGGTCGACTCCACCGAGAAGCTCGTCTCGCGTCGCCGCCAGCGCGGCCGCCTCGGCCCGGAGCCGGTCCTCGCGTTCTTGCAGGTCGTCCAGGATGCGCACCAGGTCGTCCGGGCGGGCCGACGCGAGCGCCTCAGCACCCTGGGCTGATCGGACCTGCGTGACCAGGGCGAAGCCCAGGGCGGCGAACAGCAGCCCGACGACCAGCTGGCCCCCGTTCGCCTTGGGGTGCAGCGCCCGGCGCACCTTGGCCCAGGCGGCAGCGGTCGTGCCGTCCGGTGACGACTCGGGGAGGGGCCGCTCGTCGGCCGACTGGTCACGCATGGAACAGGTGGCGCCGAATGGCGGCCGCGTTGACGAAGATGCGGATGGACAGGACGACGACCACCCCGGTGGACAGCTGCGCCCCGACCCCGAGCTGGTCGCCGAGGAAGACCACCAGGGCGGCCACGAGGACGTTGCCGATGAACGAGATCACGAAGACCCGCTCGTTGAACGTGCCGTCGAGGTAGGCCCGGAAGGCGCCGAAGACCGCGTCGAGGGCCGCCACGACGGCGATCGGCAGGTAGGGCTGCATCCACAGCGGGATGGTGGGTTGCAGGACCAGGCCGAGGACGATGCCGGCCACCAGTCCGAGAACAGCGATCATGAGTCCCTCTCTGCCTGCGCGAACCGCAGGGTGACCGAGTCGACGGCCGGGACCTCGAGCCGGTCGCTGGTCTCCACGTCGAGTCGGATCCCGTAAGTCTGCGCGAGGGCCTCCAGGGCGCGACCGTCCGGCCCATCGGCGAAGGCGGTCGCCAGCACCTGAGGGTCCCCCAGTGCGGTCACCGTGTAGGGCGGGGTCAGGGGTCGGTAGCCGACGAGCACCGCTCCCCCGGCAGCCCGGATGGGGCTGAGCGTGGTGATCCGTTGGCCGTTGACCGAGACGACCTCGGCCCCAGCGGCGAGCAGCCCGTTGACCGCCCGTTGCACGTCCCGGTCGAGAACCCGGGCGAGGTCGGGCGCGCCGGGCTCGGTGCGTGAGGGTGGCCCGTCGTCGAGGGTGACCGTGACCCCGGGTCCCTGGACCGCCGTCACGCCTGCCACGACGCCCAGCGCCGCGAGAGCCTCGTTGACCCGACGTCCTTCCTCGCTCGCGGCCAAGGTCGAGGCCCGCAGGAGCTGGACGCTCTGCCGCGTGTCGTCGAGCTCACCGGCCAGCCGGTCAGTGGCGGTCGTGGCGGACTCGACGCGCTCCAACAGCTCGGTTCTCGCGCGCTCGACCCCGGACGCCCCTAGGCGCACCTGGACCAGGGCGGCAGTGAGCAGTGCCCCGAGGACGAGGAGGGTGAGGGCGAACACGACCCGGCGAGACCAGAGCGAGCCCGTACGGCGAGGTGACGCGGTGGACTGCGCATACCCCGGGTCGACTGCTTCGTCGACGATGCGGCGGAGCAACGACATCGTGTCGCCGTACTCGCCGACGCCGAGGCGTCCCGTGCCTTGATCGCTCATGCAACGGCCCCGGTCAGGCTCTCAGCGAGACGGTGCGACCGGCCGACACCGCTCGGGCCTGCGCCAGGTAGAGGATGGCCGACCACCAGTACAGGCCGGTCCCCCACACCGTGAACGCCCAGGCGACCGGCTTCGCGAGGTCGGCGAAGCCACTGCTCGTGTCGGTCAGCAGCAGCAGCGGAAGCGCATAGAGCAGGCACATCGTGGCCGCCTTGCCCACGAGGTTCACCGGGATGATCGGCAGGTGGCGCGACCGTTCCACCAGCTGGACGGCGAAGACCAGCCCGTCACGGGCGAAGAGCACGACGACCAGCCACCACGGGATGATCTCGCGGATCGCGAGCACGAGCACCGTGACCGTGACGAACAGCCGGTCGGCGATCGGGTCGAGGATCTGCCCGACCCGGGAGATCTGGTGCCAACGACGGGCCAGGTTCCCGTCCAGCCAGTCGGTGAACCCACTCAGCGCCAGGACGGCGACCGCCCACCCGTCGGCCTCCGGCCCCAGGACGAGCCAGACGAACACGGGAACCAGGAGCAGGCGAAGGGCCGAGAGGACGTTCGGGAGGGTGAGGACCCGATCCGTCTGGATCTCGGTCTCCTGGACCTCCACGCCGTGTCCTCCCTGCCTGGCCGGAGCGCGCCCATGGTGGACGCCCCGACAGGGCCCAACCCTATGAGCCCGCCGATGCGAATCATGACCGCCGGGCCAGCGGTCGACGCGGCCGCGGTCAGCCGGGAACCAGGGCGCGGGTGGCGCGCCGCGCCGGTGACCAGCGCCGGCGACGGACGATGTCGGCGCGGCAGAAGGCGATGATCTCCGTCGCCAGGTCGAGCCGGGCTCGCTCCAGGGTGGTTGCCTGGTGCTTGGCTCGCTCGACCTCGTGGGCGATCCGGTCGAGGGCACCGAGGTCGCGCCGGTGCCAGGCGGCGGACACCTGCCGCTGCACCGCCACCGCGTACTCCTCGTCGCGTGCGCAGGACGTGTGCGCGTCCGACGCGGGCTGGACCACCATCACGAGCCTTCCGGAGACCGACAACTCAGCGTGAGACGGTGCACCTGCGACCCTGGTTCCGGGTCCGCGCCCGGGATGGTCGTGACGTCGCCCACAGCCTCCAGCGGGCGATGCCGAGGCAGGATGGCCTCATGGAGCCGATCGAACTCGACAACCGGGCCGTTGAGGCCGCCCGTCGTCAGCTCCTCGACCGGTTCCGCTGGACCGGCGGCCACGCGGACGTGTGGCAGGTCTTCAGCCACGAGGCAGCCCTGGCTGCGGTCGTCGATGGCCTCGCGGCCCCGTGGCGCGGGGCCGGCGTGACCCGGGTGGCCGGTATCGAGTCGCGCGGCTTCCTGCTCGGCGGCGCCGTCGCCGTGGCCATGGGTGTCGGGTTCGCGGCCATCCGGAAGGCCGACGGGCTGTTCCCGGGCGCGAAGGTCACGGCGGAGGCGGAGACCGACTACCGGGGCCTGCGTCACCAGCTGCGCATGCAGAGGTCCGTCGACCGGCGCGACCGGGTACTCCTCGTCGACGACTGGGCCGAGCGCGGGAGCCAGGCCCTCGCAGCCCGCGAGCTCGTCGAGTCCTGCGACGCCACGTTCGCCGGCGTGTCGTTGATGGTCGACCAGCTGGACCAGGACACGCGCATGGCGCTCGGGCGGGTCACCTCACTGGTACGCGCCGACGAGCTGGGCGAGGCGGCGGGGACATGACTCGTGCTGGAGCAGTCCGTACCCCGTGCGCCGCACGAAGTCGTCCGGTCCGATCCAGGACAGGCAGCGGGGGCAGATCGCGTCGGCCTCGACGTGGAGTGAGGAGTCCCGCGGCCCCCCGGCCGGGGGCGCGTCGATGACCAGGAGCCCCTGTCCGGAAGTCACCCGATGGAGCGCACCACGGCCCATCCCGCCACACTCGCACGTCGGTCAGGGGAGCGCGAAGGGAGACGCGGCCACGATCTGGTCACGACCCGTCGTCCGGACGGTGTCATCACCGCGATCGCCATGGGAGAGGATGCCCGGATGAAATCGACTCAGCGGGTACTGATCACCGGCGGCGCGTCCGGCATCGGGTGGGCTACCGCACAGCGGTTCGCGGCTACCGGCGCCGAAGTCCGGGTCTGTGACATCGACCCGTACCTGGTCGGCCAGGTGGACCGCCCGGAGCAGGGCATTGCCGCGTCTGAGGTCGATGTGGCCGACGCCGATGCGCTCACCCGATGGGTCGAGGGGTCGGTGTCGGCCATGGGCGGCATCGATGTCCTCATCAACAATGCGGGCATCGCCGGGCCGACTGCCGCCGTCGAGGACGTGACTCTCGAGCAGTGGCAGCGCTGCCTGGCCGTCGGGCTCGAGAGCCACTTCGTGGCCAGCAGCCTGGTCGCGCCGCACCTGAAACAGCAGCAGTCCGGTGCCATCATCTGCATCTCCTCTACGGCGGGGCAGTTCGGCTACGGCCTTCGCACTCCCTACGCGGCCGCGAAGTGGGCGGTGATCGGCCTGGTCAAGTCGCTGGCGATCGAGCTTGGGCCCTATGGTGTCCGGGTCAACGCCGTGTGCCCGGGGTCGGTCGACGGGCCACGGATGCGAGGGGTGATCACCGCCGAGGCGAAGGCACGCGGCGTCGACCCCACCGAGGTCGAGCGTGGGTACGTGGGCGGTCACTCGATCAAGCGGTTCGTCCAGGCTGACGAGGTCGCCGACATGTGCCAGTTCCTGGCCTCGCCCCAGGCCGTGATGGTGTCGGGGCAGACCATCGCCGTCGACGGTCACACCGAGACGTTCCGCCTCGGCTGACCGACGTCGCTCGCAGCGCCGTCGGCGGGGGCCCTACTCGGGCGGGCCCCAGCGGTACAGGTCGTAGCGCGGGACCATGACGGCCAGCGCCTCGCTGAACGAGAACTCCTCCGTGTACAGGGCGCGGTCGACCACGGCAGCGGCCAACCCGTGGGGAACCTGCTCGGTCAGCGCCTCCAGGTCCTGCAGCCGGGAGATGCCTCCGCAGCACACCACGTGGCCGTGCGCCTGCTTGAGCACTGTGGTCAGGACCTGACGCTGCGACCGCTTGCGGACGCCCTTGGAGTCGACGTCGGTCACGACGTACGCCTTGCACCCGGCGGACTTGAGCCGCTGGAGGACCTCGACCAGGTCCGCACCGTCGGCGTCGGAGCCGGGCGCGAAGATCTGCTGCTCGTGGGCCGTGATGGCAACCCCGACCCGGTCGTCATGACTGCGCACCACGTCCTCCACCCACGCGAGGTTGCCGAGTGCAGCCGCGTCGATGACTGCCCGGCGGCAGCCGGTCTCGAGCGCAGCTGCCAGCGACGCGTCGTCTCGGATGCCGCCCGCGAGCTGTAGGTGCACCTGCCCTCGGCACGCGTCGACGACCTTGGCCACCAGGTCGGCGTTGCTGCCGCGCCCGGCCGCCGCGTCCAGGTCGGCGACGTGGAGCCATGGGGCGCCCTGGCCGACCCAGGTGCGGGCGGCGGTCACAGGGTCACCGAAGGAACGGCGGTCGTCGGCCTCTCCGTGGCTGAGCACCTCGACCTGGCCGTTGGCGATCTCGACACCGGCCATGAGTGTGAAGGGGGCTTGGGGCATGCGAGGACCCTACCGAGGAACCTGACCCCGCCGACCAGCCCCGCCGACCAGCCCCGTCGATCGGCAACCGTAGGCTGGGCCCGCCACGTCGGCGGACCTCGTGCCGACCCCGGGTGAGGGAGGCGAGCATGCCACGCCGCACGCTGCGCAGGCTGGTCGTGATGGCCGGTCTGGGAACGGCAGTCGCGATGGTCGCCCGACCCTGGTACCTGCAGTGGGGCGCCACTGGCGAGGAGTGCACCGCTCCCCTGCCCGGCGACGAGCGCATCGACACCCCTGATCTCGTCTCGACCCGTGCGATCACGGTGCGGGCAGCGCCGGACCACGTGTGGCCCTGGATCGCGCAGCTCGGCCAAGGAAGAGGCGGGCTCTACAGCTACGACGCGCTTGAGAACCTGGTGGGCTGTGACATCCACAGCGCGGACGAGATCGTCCCCGAGTGGCAGGACGTCGCCGTCGGTGACCCGTTCCGGCTGCACCCGGAGGTTGCCCTAGTTGTGACCGACGTCGTGCCGGGCCGTGCCCTCGTCGTCAGTGGCGGCGCTCCGAGCGACCAGGAACCAGCACCGTTCGACTTCACTTGGGCCTTCGTCCTGGTACCCGCGGACGAGGGTGCCACGCGGCTGCTTGTTCGCGAGAGCTACGCGTACCGGGCGCCGTGGGCGCGGCTGGTTGTCGAGCCGGTCGAGATGGCGAGCTTCGTGATGAGCCAGAAGATGCTCCGCGGCATCCGCGACCGCGCCGAACGCGACCTCGCCGCTGGCTCGCTGTCGTAGGTCAGCGGGCGTCCTCGCGCCTGTGGTGCTCGGCCACCGCCCTCAGCCGGTCGAGGTCGATGACATCCGCAGCAGCCACTGCGAGGCGGACCGGCGTGAGCGCCACCAACGACGAGGTCCGTCGACCACCTTCGAGCACGGCACGCTCACCGAGGATCGCACCAGGCCCGACCTCCGCCACCCGCTCGCCGTCGACGTCAACGCCCAGCACGCCGTCCAGCAGAAGGAACAGCTCCGTACCGGGGTCGCCTTGCCGGGTGACCAGCTCCCCCGGCGTGAACCGACGGGTCTCGAGGCTCTTGCCGGCGTCCATGATGGCCGGCGAAAGCTGGTGCTCCAGATCGGTCTCCGCCGCGGTCACCAGCGCCGGTGAGTCCTGCTCTCCCCACGGCGTCCGGTCGCCGAAGGAGTGGGCCACCCACTCCTTCTGGTCGGCCAGGCTGCTCTTGACGGCCAGCTTTCCGTCGGTCCCATAGATCCAGTGCCGAGGGAAGGCACTCGCTCCGACAAGGTCGAACTCTGCGGATCCGTCGACGTGAATGGTCAAACTCAACGTGGTCCAGACCACCGGCGCCTGCCACTGGACGAACGGAGCATGACGAACAGGGCGGGGCAGCGGAACGCCCGTTCGACCACCGACGGTCTGGACGAACTGCACGCTCGTCGGCGAGACCACCGGGTCAGGCTGCACCTCGGGGAGGGAGATGGCACGAAACGTCGCGCCCAGCTGAGCAACGCGCACGGTCGTGGAGCCGATCACCAGACCGGACTCACGTGAACGTCCGAAGTCGACGATCTGTCCGTCCTCGACCTCGATCCAGGCGGACAGCACGTTGGAGAAGCGGAACGCGTCGGCATCGCGCAGCCGCTCGAGCTGGTCGACCGACTCGATGACGTCCGGAGGCGGCAGGTCGTAGTGGGCCACCCCGAGGTCGAACCCGCGACGCAAGGCCCCGTGCACCGATTCGGCAGGGATCCAGGAGATCGAGACCGTTCTCGCGGCGATTCGCATGCGGCACTCCCAGAAGTTGCGGCTGACACCGAGGTATAGCGGACCCCTGCCTGGAAGGGAAGGGGCGCGCGACCCCGAGGCAAGGCCCCGCTCCCACCGCGTCTACTGGATCACGAAGTACGCGACGATCACCGTGCGAGTCGCCGGTGAAGACGAGCTGAATCGTCAACGAGCCCGTGCCGAAGGCTCGACGGACTCCACGGACCTGGCCCCCGGGTGACTGCGCTGTGGCGAGCACCTTGCTCTCCGCGCTCAGGTCGGCTCCCGTGGACACCGTCACCGACTGCTTGCCCTTCGGAACCCGCACCAGCCCCGCAGAGCTGAACGACACAGCACCGTCGACCTCGAGCGCTGTGTCGCCGGTGACCGCAAGACCGACACTACCGCCGTCTGCGCGGATCGCGGTGTCGCCGCTGGCCCGGATCCCGAGGTCTTCCGACTCGGACTCGAGCCCTGCGTTGACCCCGTAGAAGTAGCCCCCACGGTCGTTCCCGGCCGCTTGAAGCCCGGTGATCGGCCGGTCCTCCGCGGACAATGAACCGAGGTACTCCTCGCTGGTGGCGAACACCGCCGCCGTCACATCCCCGCGAACAGCAAGCCCCGTGTCGCGCGATGGGTAGGTCGCCTTGTCCCAGTTCAGGTAGGTGGTCGGCGTCGACCGGTTCATCATGCCGAGCACGAACGGGTCACCCGCCGCGGCGCGGGCGAAGGGCGAGAACCCGAGCGGTCCGAAGGCCACGACGATGACGGCACACAGCATCAGCGCGATGAACGTGCCTCGTGAGCTGACGGTCTTCGACGATACGGACATGGTTGGCCCTCCTGGCTCCACAGATGCGGATCAGGATGGCCTCGCGCCCACGTGCGCACAAGGGTGGTTCTGCGCATGCCCTTGGCCCGGATTGACTACCTGCCTGGGCAGGACCGGTGACCTTCGCACCTGCCGAGTGGGCACTGTTCGCGCCTACCGTCGAAGCGCCCAGATGATCACCCGCCGAGGGTGGTCGAAGCAGCGACCAACGCAGGTCAGGAGATCGTCATGCGACTGTGGTCAACACGTAGAGGTCGAGTCGTCTTCGCGTCAACGGTGGTCGCAGCGGGGGTGGTGGTGGCCGGCGGGCTCGCCGTTGCCTCGCCCTCCGCCCCTTCGAACACCTACACCGGGTGTCTGGTGCACGGGATTCTGGTGAACGTCGCCGTCGGTCAAGCGCCGAAGAACCAGTGCCCAACGGGAGCCACCCAGGTCCAGTGGAACAAGACTGGCCCCCGCGGCCCACGGGGTGAGCAGGGGCCACCAGGAACGGTCGACCTCCAGGTCACCATGCGCCACGTGACCCGAACCGTCACCGTCCCTCCGCTCGAGGACACACTCCCTGGCGATCCCACGGCGGATGCGGTCGCGTTGTGCCTGAGCGGGGAAGTCGTCCTGTCGGGTGGGGTGACGGGGTACGGACCGGACATCATCCCGCTGAAGATGATCCGGTCAGGACCAGTCGGCGGCGACCCGACGAGTGGGTGGGGTGTGACCTGGGTGAACCCCACCGCCGAGCCAGTGACGGCCACAGTCAGGATGACAGCGACCTGTGCTCCGGGCTCGATGGCCATCGGCTAGGACGCCGCACGAGGTCGTTCAACAGAACGGCGAGCGAGTTCCACGAGCGCTTGGATCAGCCCTGCTGAGTGGCGATCCTGGGGACTTAGGCCTCTGCCGAGCTTCAGGGCAAGGGCCCCAGCATCGAGACGAAAGGGACCGAGCGACCGAGGGGCTGAGGTGTGTCCCTCAGCTATTGGAGGGTGGCCGACATGATGCGTCGACGCGAGCAGGGTCTGGCGATTCTGGCCTCTTTGCTGGGCTCCCTGGTGGGCTTCCTGCTGCTCTTGGCGGCTGTCGCCCTTGCGCCCCCGCCCTCAGCGGCCACGGCAGTCGTCAAGTTCTCCGGTGTGGTCCAAGCCGACGCCGGATCGACACACACGTGCGGCGTGCGTCGTGACGGCACGGTGTGGTGCTGGGGCGACAACCAGTATGGGCAGCTCGGCGACGGCACGACGACGACGCGGACCCGTCCAGTGCGGGTGAGCAACCTGACGGACGTCGTCCAGGTGTCCGCAGGCGCCTACCACTCCTGCGCCGTTCGTTCGAATGGGAAGGTCTGGTGCTGGGGCAGACAACGCCTTCGGCGGTCTCGGCGATGGGACCCTCACCGCCAGTCGTGTCCCAGTCCGGGTGGAGGGCCTCAGCGGCGTGCGCCAGGTGTCGTCCGGCGCCAGCAACACGTGCGCCGTTCGTCGGGTCGGCACCGTGTGGTGCTGGGGCCTGAACGGACTCGGTGGACTTGGGGACGGCACGACCACCTCCAGCGCCACCCCGGTCAGGGCGCGAGGGCTCGTCGACATGGCCGCAGTCACGACCGGCACCTACCACACCTGCGCCCGCCAAGCACTCGGCACTGTCTGGTGCTGGGGTGACAACAGCTACGGCGAGCTCGGGCTGCAAGCGGTTGACCGCAGCCTGGTTCCGGTACAGGTGACGGGGCTGCCCGGCGCGGTGACGCTCGTGCAGGTCGGCGAGCAGTTTACCTGTGCCCGCCGCAACGACGGCAGCGTGTGGTGCTGGGGACAAGGCGAGGACGGCCAACTGGGTGACGGCTCAACCGGCGCAACGTCGACGCCGACCCTGTCGCAGATGAGCCGCGCGCTCGGCGTGACGACCGGCGACTGGCACACCTGCTCGCGCACCCGGGCTCAGCGGGCCAAGTGCTGGGGTGCGAACAACGCGGGCCAGCTCGGCAACGGCACCACCGACGACTGGGCAACACCGGTCTCCGTGGCTGGGTTGTGTCACGTCAAGACCTTGAGTGCGGGAGGGCAGCACACATGTGCCGTGCGGCTCGATGGCACGATGCGCTGTTGGGGAGACAACGGGTTCGGCCAGCTTGGAAATGGCACGACCGTCGACAGCCCCGTGCCGAGCGCCGTGGTGAGGTAGGCGGATGCTCGCCGCACGCGGCCTCTCCGGCATGGTGCTGCAAGGCGCTCAAACGCCCCAGAAACGACAACTGCCGGACCCGCGGTTGCAGGTCCGGCAGTCGCAAGACACAGGAGACACCCGGTCGGGCTCGACGCTGGGTCATGCAGAAAGCGCGCCTGGTCCTGACCGCCCTGCTCGTCGACCAGCAGACCCCCCGGCCGCGATGGGGTCGGGGTGGGGGTCGGCTCGATGTCGACGAGGTGTCCACCCACAGATGGCGGGAGGTCGCGCCCGCCTTCCGTGCTGGGCCTGGGGCTCTTGGATCAGCGCGGCCAAGGCGCCGGGCGTGCTCGCTAAGGAGTGACCTCCTGGACCTCGGTAATGTCGACGAACTCGGGTGGGCCGTCCAGCACCTCCGCCATATCGACCGTGACGGCAGCCATGGCCTCCTGTCGGCCGGGGCTCTGCTCACGGGCGCGAGCCTTCTCCTCGCTCTCGAAGACGACCATCACATAGGAAACCTGCGGGTCCTTCTGGTCCCAACCGATGGTGGTGCGAATCAAGCCAGAGCCCGGTTCCTCCAATGCCTGGATGCGCTCGTGCATCGTCACGAGGTCCTGCTTGCGGCCCTGTTTCGCGCGCATCTTGATGAGCTGAGCCCACATATCGGCCTCCAGGTCCGGGGGCCCGGCCAGGTTGCCGGACCGATGCGCTGAGTATCACACTCGCAACCAGTCTCTCGCGGGACTCTGGCTTGCTTCGGACGCAACTGGCACACGAAACTGCACATTCACGGCGCAACCAGTAGTCACAGTCGGGACGACAGCCACGTCACCCCGGCCGCACGCTACGTCAAGATGCCGAAAGCCTTGCCCGGCGACTCCCACGACCAAGACACCCACGACCGCATCCGCCACGACCGCGTCGACGAAGCCGGCTCAGTCACCATCCGCCACAACGGCCGGCTGCACCACATCGGAATCGGGCGAACCTACGAGGGAACCTGCGTCATCCTGCTCGTCCGGGACCTCAACATCCGCATCGTCAACCCGATCACCGGCGAACTGATACGCAAGCTCGTCCTCAACCCGCACATCGACTACCAGCCCACTGGAGCCCCCAAAGGACCCACCCGAAAGCCCCAGAAATGAGAACTGCCGGACCTGCAGTTGCAGGTCCGGCAGTTTCCGATGTCCTGAGACATCACACCGTCGGGACGACAGGATTTGAACCTGCGACCCCTTGACCCCCAGTCAAGTGCGCTACCAAGCTGCGCTACGTCCCGGTGCGGGCAGCAGACTACCTCAGCGGGACTCACCGTCGGTCGGGACGGCCTCCCCGTCGCCACCTGCGGGCGTCTGTCCTTTGGGCGCGACTGTCGCCCGATCCTCGAAGGTCCACGCCGGTTTCCCCTCGGGGTTCGGGCCGTAGATGTAGAGCATCCGGGCATACTCAGGAGCGAAGTAGTAGGCAGGGCTTCCGGCCGGAACGCGCACGACGTCTCCGGGACGGGCCACGACACGGGTCCCGCCGCAGTCGACCTCCAAGAGACCCTCCAGCACGTAGGTCACCTCGTCGTGCGGGTGGCAGTCACCGAATCCCTCGGCGAAAAGCTGCCACTCACCCATTGCGACCTGGTCCCAGCCGGCACGTCTGGCGGCGATGATCGTTCGGCAGGCTCCTGAGCCAGGCGGGAGCGCGCCACTGACGAAGTGTTCCGGCGCCGTCATCGCCTGCCTCGCTTCTCCCTGACTCGAACGTTGACCTGCACGGGTGAGCCGGTGAAGCCGAACTCCTCCCGCAGCCGACGCTCGATGAACCGCCGGTATCCGGGCTCCAGGAAACCTGAGGCGAACAGGACGAACGTCGGGGGTCGGGTACCCGCTTGTGTGGCGAACAGGATGCGTGGCTGCTTCCCACCACGGATCGGATGCGGGTGCTCGGCCACGAGACGTCCGAGGAACGCATTCAGCCGGGCAGTGGGCACCCGGGTGGCCCAGCCCTCCAGCGCATCGGTCAGCGCTGGGACGAGCCGATCCACGTGGCGCCCCGTCTGCGCCGACACGTTGACTCGAGGAGCCCAGGACACCCGCGCCAGCTCGCGCTCGATCTCTCGGTCGAGGTAGTAGCGTCGTTCGTCGTCCATGAGGTCCCACTTGTTGAACGCCAGAACGAGGGCACGCCCCGCCTCGACAACCATCGAGATGATGCGGGTGTCCTGCTCGGTCAACGGCTCGCTTGCATCGAGCAGGACGACGGCTACCTCCGCCTTCTCCAGGGCCGACTGCGTGCGCAGGCTGGCGAAGTACTCCTGACCGCTGGACTCCTTGACCCTGCGCCGGATCCCGGCAGTGTCGACGAAACGCCACACCTCGCCACCGAGCTCGATCAGCTCATCGACCGGGTCGACGGTCGTGCCGGCCACCGAGTCGACAACCACCCGATCCTCACCGGCGAGCTTGTTGAGCAGACTGGACTTGCCGACATTCGGCTTGCCCAGCAACGCGATCCGGTGCGGACCCTCCTCACTCTCGACGTCTTGCGGCGGCTCGGGAAGGGCAGCCAGGATGGCGTCGAGCAAGTCACCAGACCCTCGCCCATGCAGGGCCGAGACAGCCCGGGGCTCCCCCAGCCCCAGGGACCACAACGCCGCTGCCTCTGCCTCGGCAGGTGCGTCGTCGACCTTGTTCGCCGCGACGATCACCGGCTTGCCGGCACGACGGAGTACCGAGACGACGGCTTGGTCGGTATCGGTCACCCCGACCGTGGCGTCGACCACGAGCAGCACAGCATCGGCCGCACCCACGGCGAGCTCGGCCTGGGCTGCGACCCTGGCCCGCAGGCCCTGTGCGTCCGGTTCCCATCCACCAGTGTCGACGACGGTGAAGCGACGCCCCGCCCACGTCGCGTCATAGGCGACCCGGTCCCGGGTCACTCCCGGACGGTCCTCGACGACGGCCTCGCGCCGTCCGAGGATGCGGTTCACCAGGGTCGACTTGCCGACGTTGGGCCGGCCGACGACGGCCAGGACCGGAAGGGCCCGTTGCGCTCCCCCGAAGTCGACCACGACGTCATCGGCGAGATCCGCCCAGGCATCGCCCTCGTGGGTTGAGCTGCGTGATTCGTCGTCAACCATCATCGGTCTCCCTGCGAATGAGGCAGGTGCGGCTGGACCAGGGCGACGATCGCATCGATGACCTGCTCCAGGGTGAGGTCGGTCGAGTCGAGCTCGACGGCGTCGTCGGCCCGGGCGAGAGGTGAGACCTCGCGCGAGGAGTCCAGATGGTCTCGGCGTCGAAGCTCCTCACGCGTTCGCGACACCGTGGCGTCGGCGTCGTGCTCGAGCTCGGCGGAACGACGACGCGCGCGCGCCTCGCTGTCGGCGGTCAGGAACACCTTGACCGCTGCCTCCGGCGCGACCACGGTTCCGATGTCACGCCCCTCGACCACGACATCCCCGACGTCAATGACTGCGCGTTGGACCGGGACCAGGTACTGACGGACCTCGGGCACTGCGCTCACGGCACTGACCGCGTTGGTCACGTCCCGCTCACGGATCGCGTCGGAGACGTCGGCGCCGTCCACACAGACCCGAGGGTCCTGCGGGTCAGTGGACAGCTGCAGCTCGATCGCCTCGAGGTCAGCAGCCACCGCCGCGGGGTCGTGGACGTCGACCCCGCGCTCGAGCAGCCACCAGGTGACCGCCCGGTACAGCGCGCCCGTGTCCAGGTACCGGAAGCCGAGCCGATTGGCCACGCCCCTGGCAGTACTGGACTTGCCCGACCCGGACGGGCCGTCCACGGCCACGACGAGCCGGCCGTGCGCGGTGGATCGGTCCACGTGGCTCCTCGTTCGTCATGACCGGGCGGCCGACCGCCGGACGTCGCCCGAGGGTACCCACCCCAGCCTCCGCCACGGCGGTTCGTAGGCCGGGCCCCTCCTCGGACCCTTCAACCGACCCGCTGAGGCAGGCTCAGTGCACCGACCAGCCAGCGGCCCTCAGCCGCTCGCCCAGGGTCTTCGCGGACTGCGGCTGCACCGACAGCTCCACCAGCCCCACGGGCTGGCCCGGTGAGTGCTCCAGGCGCACGTCCTCGATGTTCACCCCTGCCTCTCCCGCCGCCAGGAAGAGGGCAGCCAGGCCGCCGGGTTCGTCCGCGATCACCACCCGCACCTGGCTGTAGGCCGCCGGTGGGCTGCCGTGCTTTCCGGGAATGCGGGCGGACCCGACGTTGCCGCGGTCGATCAGGTCACGCAGCACCTCACGCGAGGCATTTATCGATTCATCATCTTGTCGATCTGCCGACTCACTGACGGCGTCGAGCGCATCGACCGCGTGCTGGAGGTCCGCGACGAGCCCCCGGAGCACCTCCGCGACCGGACCTGCGTTCGCCTGGAGGATCTCCACCCACAGTTGGGGATCGGATGCCGCGATCCGGACGGTGTCGCGCAACCCCTGGCCGGACAGGGCCAGCGCCTCCGTCGGGGCACCCGCCAGGCGGGCCGCCAGTGCGCTGGACGCCACCTGAGGGGCATGCGAGACCAGAGCGACCGCTTCGTCGTGAGCCCGGGGCTCCATCACTACGGGAACCGCGCCGCAGGCAGTCACCGCCGCGACGACCGCAGCTACTCGCGAGGCAGCCACCGCCGCTCCCGGCGTCAGCACCCAGGGCCGGCCCTCGAACAGATCAGCCCGGGCAGCCGCCGGACCCGTGCGTTCACGTCCCGCCAGCGGGTGCCCACCGACAAAAACCTCGTTCAGGGACAGTTGACTCTCAATCTCTAGTTGAAGGTTGGCCTTGACGCTACCCAAATCGCTAATCGTGGACTTGGGATAAAGGCGATGCGTCTCTATTGCGACCAAAGCCACTTGATCGGGCGGAACGGCCAGGAAAACGATCCCCGGTGCCTCCGGCGGCAGGCCGGGCTCCCCTGCTCCGAGGTCAACCGCCAGCGCCTCAGCCCGCTGGTCGGTGTCCCGAAGCCAGACCGGCCACTCCTGACCCCGTAGGGCGAGCCCCAACGAGGCCCCCATCAGTCCCCCACCGATGATCAGGCAGCGCGGCGTGGTCACTGGGCGAGGTCCTGGCGGAGCACCTCGGCGCCACGGAGGTACACGTGGGTGATGGCTGCGCGACTCTGTTCGGTGTCCACGTGCGCCATCAGCCGGACCACGCGCGGAAGCGCTCCCACGACAGCGAGCTCCTGGGCACACAGCAGAGGAACGTCTCCGATCCCCAGGGTGCGAGCGGCAGCAGCCGGGAACTGGCTGCGCAGGTCGGGCGTGCTCGTGAACAGCACGCTGACCAGCGCGTCGGTGTCCAGCTGGTTCCGGTCGAGCACCGCGTGCATCAGCTCCACGACCGCGTCCTCCAGCTCGGCTGCGTCGTCAGCCTTCAGCTGGGTCGCGCCACGAATCGCCCGCAGGGCCACGAGTCCTCCACCTCCGATCGGAGCTGCCACACTAGCGATGAGTCGGGAAGTCTCGAAGCCGACGTGCCGATGTGTCTCGAAGCCGATCTGTCGATTCTTCGCAGACCCCCGTTCCGCGTGCCGAATCATGGCTGAGTCGGAGGACTCTTCACGTCGATAAACCGACAATACTGGGGCTCTGACCTGGGATTACCTTCACTAGTTGGGAGATAAGATCTGGGCAAGACTGTCGGTTTGTCGATATCTAGACGTCTGTTCGCTCGTCTGAAAGTCGATCAGTCGATGTGATGTCTTCCAGCTACATCGAGGTGAGGGCGAACAGCTGTGCCACCTCGTCGCGGCGCAGGGCACGCACGTGTCCGGGCTTGAGCCCGGCCAGCCGCACGGGGCCGACCTGCAGCCGGACCAGTCGGGTCACGGGGTGACCCACCGCCTCGAGCAACCGGCGCACGATCCGGTTGCGACCCTCGTGGAGGGTCAGCTCCACCTGGGTCCGGTCGGCGAGCTGTTGGACCACGGTCAACGCGTCGACCTTGCCCATGCCGTCGTCCAGGGGGACACCAGCGCGCAGCCGGCGCAGCGCGTCGCGATCGAGTCGACCGTCGACCTCGGCCAGGTAGATCTTGGGTACCTCGTAGGACGGGTGGGCCAGTCGGTGGGCCAGCTCACCGTCGTTGGTGAGCAGGAGCAGGCCTTCGGTGTCGGCGTCGAGCCGTCCGACGTGGAACAGCCGCTCGGGGCGGTCGGCCACGAGGTCCCCCACGCACGGCCGACCGGTCGGGGCGCTCATCGCCGAGAGGACTCCCACCGGTTTGTTCAGGGCCAGGTACACCAGCCCAGGAGCCACTGACAGACGTTGGCCGTCGACCTTCACCAGCGCTCGCGCGGGGTCGACCCGGACCCCCTGCTCCCGGATCGTCCGTCCGTCGACCTCGACCCGGCCCTGCTCGATCAGCCGCTCGCACGCCCGACGACTCCCCAGCCCCGCCTGGGCGAGCACCTTCTGGAGCCTTATGCCTTGATTCGTCTCAAGGTCTGGCTGAGACTCAGTCATAGTTCGACATCTAGCGCCTCGAGGTCGGGAAGATGAGGAGCCAGTGGCGGCAGATCCTCCACGCTCGTCAGGCCCAGCCGCTCCAAGAAGTACGCGGTCGTGCGGTAGAGGATCGCTCCGTGCTCAGCGTCAGTCCCGGCCTCCTCGATCAGCCCCCGGTTGGTCAGGGTCCGGATCACGCTGTCGACGTTGACGCCGCGCACCCCGGAGATCCGGGCCCGGCTGACCGGCTGACGGTAGGCCACCACAGCCAGCGTCTCCAACGCCGCCTGGGTCAACCGGGCCTGCTGCCCCTCGACCACGAACTGCTCGACCACCGCCGCGTACGGTGCCGCGCTGTAGTACCGCCACCCGCCGGCCACCTCACGAAGCTCGAAACCACGGCCGGCTGTGCGGTAACCGTCGGACAGGGCCCTCAGCTCGGCAACGACGTCGTCGGTGGGCCGCCGCAGCGCCTGGGCCAGGTCGAGGGCGGACACCGGCTCGTCGACGATCATCAGGACCGCCTCCAGGGCCGGCCCCAGGTTCAGGTCACTGAGCACGTCCTCAGCCGAATCCGGAGGCTCGGGGCTCAGCGCTGCATCGGACCTCTCGTCGGCCCCCTCGTCGAGGGACGGCGCATGCTGAACCTCCAGCTCGACGTCCGCGGTACCGACTGGATCGGCGTTCATCAGGTCGACCCCTCCCCCTTGACGGGCGACGCCGTGGCGTCGTCCTTCTCGCTGGTCACGTCGTTCGTCACGTCGCTGGTCGTGTCGCTGGTCGAGTGACCGATCGGGACGGTGGTCACCTCACTGACGTCCACAGTGCTGTCATCGTCCGAGTCGTCCTCGTCGAACTCGTCGTGCACGTCCAGCTCACCCTCCTCGGTGCCGGTCCACCGGATGGTGAGCTCACCCAGGGGTGTGAGCTGGTCGAAGGCCACCGCTCCTTCACGGAACAGCTCCAGCAGGGCGAGGAAGCGAGCCACCACTGTGACGGTGTCCTCAGCATCGGCGGCCAGGCTGCGGAAGGTCACCGTGCGGGTGCGCCGCAAGCGATCCACAAGCAGCGCTGCCTGGTCGCGCACACTGACCCTGGGCGCGTGGACGTGGTCGATGCTGACGACCGGCACCGGCCGTGGGGTCAGCGCCTTAGCGGCCAGCTCGGCGAACGCGTCGGCGCCCAGCCCGATCAGCACTTCCGGCAGCAGGTTGGCGAACTGCGGCTCGATCGCCACCGAGCGCGGGAACCGCCGAGCGGCCTCAGCCATCTGCTCGGCGAGCAGGGCCGCCACCTCCTTGTACGCGCGGTACTGCAGGAGCCTGGCGAACAAGAGGTCCCGGGCCTCGAGCAGGGCCAGGTCGTCCTCGTCCTCGACGTCTCCGGAGGGGAGCAGCCTGGCTGCCTTCAGGTCGAGCAGGGTGGCCGCCACGACGAGGAAGTGGGTGGTCTGCTCGAGGTCCCAGTCGTCGCCCATCCCGCGGATGTGGGCGATGAACTCGTCAGTGACCTGGGACAGCGCCACCTCGGTGACGTCGAGCTTGTGCTTGCCGATCAGCGAGAGCAGCAGGTCGAAGGGTCCCTCGAAGACCTCGAGGTGCACCGAGAACGGGGCGGCACCGCCACCGGGCTCGATCACCGGAGTCGGGTCGCCCGGCTCAGCACGCGCGGCCCCATCGGGCGGGGCGGCGAACGGGCCGGCCACAGCCGGGGTCGAGGTCACCTGCGAAACCGTAGCCGACCACGCCTAACGGTCGGTGAGCCGCCGCACCAGGATGCTCGAGGTCCCCTTGGTCTGCAGGTCGGACATGACCAGCGCAATCGCCTCCCGGACGATCCGCCCGCGGTCGATCTTGACGCCGTGGTCGCGGTACAACGCGACCCTCGCGTCCTCCAGGGCCATCAGCTCGTCGGAGGACACGTACACGGTGATCTTTTCGTCGTGCCGCTCGCGCCCCGAGGGCTCCAGTGTGCTCGACCGCACGCGACGCAGCCGGGGCTTGGTCGGCTCGCTGCCGCCCGAGCCTGACCCCCCTGCGCGGTCCGACCCCTCTCCCCCGGCTACGTCGGCCGCCTCGACGTCTCCGGGGGCCGGCTCAGCAGCGGCCTCCAGCGTGGACGACGTGGTCCGGAACAGCTCGTTGGCCCCGGGCAGGGCGGCGCGACGGCTCACGGGGCAACGACCTCTCGGGCCAGCAGCTCACGGGCCAGGGCCCGGTAGGCCACGGCCCCGGTCGACTTGGTGGCGTAGGAGATGATCGGCTCGCCCACGACCGTCGTCTCGGGGAAGCGGACCGTCCGGGCGATCACGGTGTGGAAGACCTTGTCCCCGAACGCCTCCACCAACCGTGCGAGCACCTCCCGGCCGTGAACGGTACGACTGTCATACATTGTGGCTAGTATTCCCTCAAGTTCTAGTTGAGGGTTAAGCCGTTCCTGGACTTTGTAGATAGTGTCCATCAGCAGTGCCACCCCTCGGAGAGCGAAGAATTCGCACTCCAGCGGGATCAGCACGGCATGGGCAGCGGTCAGCGCGTTGACGGTCAGCAGACCCAGCGACGGCTGGCAGTCGATCAGTACGAAGTCGTAGTCGGGAAGCACCGGGGCCAGCACCCGGACCAGGGTCTGCTCCCGGGCGACCTCCCCCACCAGCTGGACCTCGGCCGCCGACAGGTCGATGTTGCTCGGCAGCAGGTCCAGCCCGACGACATTGGTCTTGAGCAGGACGTCCTCGGCGTGCACGCCGCGGTCCATCAGCAGGTTGTAGACGGTGCGGTCGAGCTCGTGGGGGTTCACGCCCAACCCGACCGACAGGGCCCCCTGGGGGTCGAAGTCGACCAGCAGCACCCGCCGGCCGGCCTCGGCGAGCGCCGCCCCCAGGTTGATCGTGGTGGTGGTCTTGCCGACCCCACCCTTCTGGTTGCACATGGCGATGACCCGGGCCGGGCCGTGCTCGAGCACCGGTCCCGGCTCGGGGAACTCGACCACCGGTCGCTGGGTCGGGCCGAGGATCTCGTCCAGCTCGAGCCCGTCGCCGCTCACCGGCGGGACGGTCGCGGCCTCTGCGTGGGACTTATTTGTCGACATGTCGCTCAATCGCCGAACCTCTCAGGAGACCTGTCGTCTTTCGTGCGAGTGGCGACTCTAGGCGCTGGACCGGCTGTTGGGCAAGGGCGCACCCTCGCGTGCGCGTGGATGAGCAGTGGCGTAGACCTCCCGGAGCCGGTCCACCGTCACCAGGGTGTATGCCTGGGTCGTGGTGACCGAGGCGTGGCCGAGCAGCTCTTGGACCACCCGCACGTCGGCGCCGCCGTCCAGCAGGTGGGTGGCGAAGCTGTGCCGCAGGGTGTGCGGGGAGACCGCGACGGTCAGACCGGCCCGGTCAGCTGCCTGCTGCAGGACCGCCCAGGCGCTCTGCCGGGTGAGTCGGCCACCCCGGGAGTTCAGGAACACCGCCGCCCCGGACCGTGGCCCGACCAAGTCACCGCGCCCCCGCACGAGGTAGGCATCGACGGCGTCGGCCGCGTACCGTCCGAGGGGGACGACTCGCTCCTTGCTCCCCTTGCCGAGGACCCGGACCGTGCGCCCGGCCAGGTCGACCTCGTCGACGTCCAGGCCCACTGCCTCGGAGATCCTGGCCCCGGTGCCGTACAACAGCTCGAGCAGGGCGCGGTCCCGCAGCTCGCGGGCTGTGGTCGCCTCACCCGTCGCGGCCAGCAGACGCTCGACGTCGCTCACCGAGATCGCCCGAGGCAGGCGCTTGGGTGGCTGAGGGGGCCGCACCTCGTGGGCAGGGTCGGAGTCGCTGAGCCCCTCGCGCACGGCGAACAGGTGCAGGCCCCGCACCGCGGCCAAGGTCCGGGCCGCCGACGATGCCTTCATGGCTGGGGTGTCCGCGTCGCCTTCACGCAGCGAGGCCACGAAGGCGGTGACGTGCTGTGGGGTCACGTCGCTGAGCCGGACGACCCCGTGGTAAGCGCTGAAGGCGAGGTAGCGGTCGAGGTCGCGCCGGTAGGAGACCAGCGTGTTGGCCGCCAGCCCCCGCTCGACGCTGAGGTGGTCCAGGTAGGTCACGGCGGTGCGAACGAGCGACCCGGACTCGGCGACGGACATGACATAAGACCATAGCCGCGACAGGCGTCAGCCTGCCCTGACCGGTCGGAGCGGGCCCGAACCGACGGCCCCGAACCGACGGCCCCGAACCGACGGCCCGAGCCGACGGCGCGAGCGTGCGTCACCGACCGGAAGCGGGGCTCACCGACCACCGACCACCGACGAACCTGGTCGTCACTCCGTGATCCCTGGGGGACCCGAGGGTCAGCCGAGGATCTCGTCCACCCGCAGCCAGGGCAGGTCGAACGCCTGCGCCACGGCCTCGTAGGTGATGTGGCCCTCGTGGGTGTTCAGACCCGGACGCAGCGCGACGTTGTTGGCCAGCGCGCCCTGCCACCCGAGGTTGGCCAGCTGAACCGCGTACGGCAGCGTCACGTTGGTGAGTGCGTACGTCGACGTGTGCGGCACCGCGCCCGGCATGTTCGCGACGCAGTAGAAGACCGTGTCGTGCACCTTGAACGTCGGGTCGGCATGCGTGGTGGGCCGCGAGCCCTCGAAACAGCCACCCTGGTCGATCGCGATGTCGACGAGCACCGCACCCGGCTTCATCGACGCCACCATGGCGTTGTTGACGAGCTTGGGTGCCTTGGCGCCCGGCACCAGGACGGCACCGATGACCAGGTCGGCCTCGGCGACCTCCCGCTCGATCGCGTACGAGCTGGACATCAGCGTCTGCATCCGACCCTGGTACACGCGGTCGATCTCGGCGAGTCGCTTGGCGTTGATGTCCAGGATCGTGACGTGAGCGCCCATGCCCACGGCGATCTGCGCGGCGTTCAAGCCGGACACCCCACCGCCGAGCACGACCACCTTGGCGGCCTTGACTCCCGGCACTCCACCGAGCAGGACTCCGCGCCCCCCGTTGGCCCGCTGCAGCGTGGCCGCACCCACCTGGGGACCCATCCGGCCAGCGACCTCGGACATCGGGGCCAGCAGTGGGAGCGACCGGTCGGCCAGCTCGACGGTCTCGTAGGCGATGGCCGTGGTGCCCGAGCTCAGCAGTGCGTCGGTGCACTCGCGGGACGCCGCGAGGTGCAGGTAGGTGAACAGCACCTGCCCCTTGCGCATGCGGTGGTACTCCTCGGCGATGGGCTCCTTGACCTTCAGGATCAGGTCGCCGGTGGACCAGACGTCATCGGCCGTCGGCAGGATCTGGGCACCGGCTCCGACGAAGTCATCGTTGCTGATCGACGAGCCGACGCCCGCGTCGGTCTCGACGAACACCTCATGGCCGTTGCGGACGAGCTCGTACACGCCGGCGGGCGTGATGGCGACTCGGTACTCGTGGTTCTTGACCTCGCGGGGGATGCCGACCTTCACGGCTATCAACGTCCTTCGTGTCGAGACTGCGCCCCGGTTACCCCTGGGCGGCGCCGAGTGTATCGGGCTCCCCCACGTTGGGTCAGGTCGACGGGTCAGGTGGCTCGGTGGTAGCGCTCACTGCGTTCTGGCCAGGTCGCATCGGCCGGGCGGAGTGGAGCTCCCTCCCGCTCGAGGGCGTACTGGGCCGCCAGCAGGCCGGCCACGGCCATCGCGTTGTGGACGTGCCCCGCCAACACCTGCGCGCACGCCTCCTGCAGTGGCACCCAGAGGACCGGCATGTCTCGCTCCTCGTCGGTCCGGACGTGACGCTCACCCTCCGGCACGGCGGTGATCCCGCGGGCGAGGTAGATCCGGTAGGCCTCGGAGGACATGCCCGGGGAGCTGAACAGGTCGACGAGCGTCGCCCACTCACTGGCCCGGACGAACGCCTCTTCGGCCAGCTCTCGCTCTGCGGCCACCCGAGGGTCCTCCCCCGCCAGGTCGAGCAGCCCGGCCGGCAGCTCCCACAGCGATGCCCCGACGGGCTGGCGGTACTGCTGGATCAGCAGGACCCGCAGGTCTTCGTCGAGAGCGACGACGCCGACGGCACCGGGGTGCACCACCACGTCACGACGGACCTGCCGCTCGTGGTCCAGCGCGACCGTCTCGGTGACGACGTCCCACTTCATCCCGCGGTAGCGCACGGTCTCGTCCAGCACCGGTCGGGCCGACCGGTCGTCGGAGACGGGGGTCACGCCGGTGTGATGACGGCGTCCGCCGACTCGATCGGTCCGACGGCGGAGGCCGGCAGCTCGACCTGTTCGGGCTTGCGCTGCAGGGCGGCGGCGACGAGCCCGGCGAACAACGGGTGGGCGCGGGTGGGGCGGGAGCGGAACTCCGGATGCGCCTGGGTGGCGACATAGAACGGGTGCACGTCACGAGGCAGCTCCACGAACTCCACGAGCCGGCCGTCCGGCGAGGTGCCGCTGAAGACGATCCCGGCCTGCTCGAGCGCGGGTCGGTACTCGTTGTTCACCTCGTACCGGTGTCGGTGCCGCTCTTCGATGTAGGGCTCTCCGTAGAGCTCGCGCACGATCGATCCTTCGAGCAGCTTGGCCGGGTAGAGGCCCAGTCGCATCGTCCCACCCATGTCGCGCTCGCCGGCCACGACGTCGCGCTGGTCGGCCATCGTCGCGATCACGGGGAACGGCGTGCTGTCGTCGAACTCGGCGGAGTTGGCATCGACCAGCTCGGCCATGTTGCGCGCGTACTCGATGACCATGCACTGCAGGCCGAGGCAAAGGCCGAGGGTCGGGATCTTGTGCTCGCGGGCATAGCGCAGCGCCCCGAGCTTGCCTTCGATCCCGCGCACCCCGAACCCGCCGGGAACACAGATCGCGTCGACGCCGGAGAGCTGGCGAGCGGCGGCCTCAGGGGTCGCACAGTCGTCGGACGTGACCCAACGCAGCGTGACCCGAGCGTCGTTGGCGAAGCCGCCCGCGCGCAGGGCCTCGGAGACCGAAAGGTAGGCGTCGGGCAGGTCGATGTACTTGCCGACCAGGGCGACGGTGATCTCGTGTGCCGGTCGGTGGACCCGGCGCAGGAGGTCGTCCCACTGGGTCCAGTCGACGTCGCGGAAGGGAAGGTCGAGCCGACGCACGACGTATGCATCGAGTCCCTCGGCATGAAGCACCTTGGGGATGTCGTAGATGCTCGGAGCGTCGACGGCGGCGACCACTGCCTCGTCGTCGACATCGCACATGAGACCGACCTTGCGCTTGATGCTGGGCGGCACGGGCCGGTCCGCCCGCAGCACGATCGCGTCGGGCTGGATGCCGATGTTGCGCAGCGCCGCCACGGAGTGCTGGGTCGGCTTGGTCTTCAGCTCCCCGGAGGGTCCGATGTAGGGCAGGAGCGAGACGTGTACGACGAAGGTGCTGTCTCGTCCGACCTCGTGACGCACCTGCCGGACGGCCTCGAGGAACGGCAGCGACTCGATGTCTCCGACCGTGCCCCCCACCTCGGTGATCACGACGTCGACCTCGGGACCAGCCATCCGGCGGATCCGTGACTTGATCTCGTTGGTGATGTGCGGGATCACCTGGACGGTGTCACCGAGGTACTCCCCTCGCCGCTCCTTGGCGATGACTGTGGAGTAGACCTGCCCGGTGGTGACGTTGGCCGACCCGGCGAGCTCGCGGTCGAGGAAGCGCTCGTAGTGACCGATGTCGAGGTCGGTCTCGGCTCCGTCGTCGGTGACGAAGACCTCCCCGTGCTGGAACGGGTTCATCGTCCCGGGGTCTACGTTGAGGTACGGGTCGAGCTTCTGCATGGTCACCCGCAACCCGCGGGCCTTCAGCAGGTTGCCCAGGCTCGACGCCGTGAGTCCCTTGCCGAGGGAGGAGGCGACCCCACCCGTGACGAAGATGTGCTTGGTGGTCTGCGCGCCGGCCAAGAGGGCTCCCGTGGTCGTTCCCGAAGTGATCAGTGGCGATCAGCTGTGACTGCGGGCCGCTGAGCGAAAGGTCGAGCAGTGATTCGTCGAGCAGTGCTTCCTCGAGCAGCTTTCGTCATCGATCCACGGGCCACCAGGCTATCAGCCCTGCGACGGCGTGCCGTGACGACGACGCGCCAGGGACTGCAGCGCCGATCGGTCGACCAGCCACACCATCGCCACGAACACGACCACCACCACCAGCCCCACCAGTAGGGCGACCAGCAAGGCCCCCGTGGTGGTGGACCAGGCCATCGTGTCGGCCAGCCCGCGACCGACGGCCGTGGCCGCGACGACGCCCGCGACCGCGGCCGTGGTCGACCTCGCGAGACCAGCCAGGGCCGGGCGGCCGAACTCCCGTCGCAGCGCGACGACGAGCACGACGCCGGCCACGAGCAGCCCCACCGACGTGGCCAGCGCGACGGCGGCGACCACGCGGTCAGCGGTGACCAAGCCGGACCACCACACGGCGAGCGCCACGACCGTGAGCCAGCCACCGACCGTGACCACCCCTGCCACCGATCCCCTGTGGGCCGCGTACAGGACCCGCCCGCACACGGCGACGAGGGCGAAGCCGAGCACCCCCGGGGCGAACCCGGTCAACGCCGCCGACAGCGTGTCCACCGAGGGCCGGCCGGGCGCCCCGAGCACGAGGAACGACGCGGCGGGGCGGGCCAGGGCCGCCACCCCAGCCGAGCCGAGGGCCGCGAGCAGCACACTTCCGCGGACGAGTCCGGCCACAGAGTCGGCGAACTGGAGGGTGTGCCGGTGCTCGTGCATCGCCGCGAGCCTCGGGAAGACGCCGGTGGCCAGCGGGAAGACGAGCACCGCCCACGGCAGCAGGAACACGGTCCAGGCCAGCAGGTAGACCACGGCGGCACCCTCCGGTCCGCGGTCGTTCACCAGCCGCAGCGAGACGCCGTAGGCCAGCCACTGGGCGGCCACGGTGACCAGACCGGCCACCGCCAGCGCGCGTGCCCGGTCGGCTACCGCCTCGGGGAAGCGCAGCGATGGCCTGACCCACAGGCCATGGCGCACGGTGGCCGGAAGCTGGGTCAGCCAGAGCACCAGGACGCCGAGGGTCGTGCCCCAGGCCAGGAGGACCAGCTCGGCCGAGGAGATCCCGACCACGTCACCGGCGCCCGTCCCCGCCAGCTGCGCATAGCCGAGGTAGGCGGCGATGACCACCAGGCTGGACAGCAGCGGGGCGAGAGCCGGGGCCAGGAACTGGTGGGCCGACTGCAGCGACCCCTGCGCGACCACGGTCAGTCCGTAGACCGGGATCTGGACGGCGAAGACCACGAGCATCGCCGCCGCGGTGTCCGACACGGCGTCCGCGGCGCAGCCCGAGTCGGTCCCGGGGCCGAGGAGCAGCGCGGTGATCGGTCCCGCCGCGGCTGCGACCACGACCGCGGCCGGGACCAGGACGACGAGCACCCAGCCGTACAGGGCGGAGGTGATCCGCCTGGCCCGCTCCTGGTCGCCACGGGCCAGTGGACCGGCCAGCAGGGGCACCACGCTCCCGGCCAGTGCCCCACCGACGACGATCTCGAAGACCAGGTTCGGGACGGCGTTGGCCGTCGTGTACGCGGTTCCCAGACAGCTCGTGCCGACCGTCTGGGCCAGGACCCAGGTCCGGGCGAACCCGACCACCCGGGACGCAGCGGTGACGACCGCGATCATCGCCACCACCCCGCCGAGGGCGGCCGCCCGACGGCCCGGCCCGGACCCGGTCATGACGGAGGACGTCGCCCGAGCGCGTCGAGCGCGCGAAGCGCGGGGGTCGTCTCGATCACCCGGGTGAAGCTGATCCGCTCGCTGGCCAGCGTCAGCCCCACGATGGCCGCGACGCACCCCACGAGCGGACCACGACCCAGTGCCGCAGCGCCGGCACAGCCCGCGGCAGCACCCACGGCGTTGGCACCGGCATCGCCCATCATTGAGCGCTCCGCGAGGTCAGAGGGCAGAAGCGCCAGTGCGGCGGCCACGGGTGCGGTGACGAGCGAGCCGCCGACACCACCACCGAGCATCGCCGGCCCGCCCACGAGCACGAGGGCCTTGGTGGCCCGCCCGGGCCGCAGATCCAAGAGGTTGAGCAGGTTCGCTGACCCCGCGACCAGGGCGCCTGCTACCACCTGCTCCCACAGTGGCTGCTGGCGACGCAGCACCCGTCCGGCGAGGAGCCCGACCGTCCCCATGCCGACGACCTTCACGGCCCCACTGGTGACCTGCCCGCGCCGAAGTGCGCCCAGGTGACCGCGCAGCCCCTTCGTGCTGCCCGCCCCCGCCAGGTCGTCATACACCCCGAGCGCACCCGTAGCGGCGACGGTCCCGAGCACCCCAAGCCGTACCCCTGGGGTCAGGCCAGGTGCCACCACGATCCCGGCACAGGTGCCGACCGTCACCGCGGGACCTTGCCACAGGGTGACACTCCCGCTGCGGTGGTTGGTGCGTTGCCATCGGTCGCGGCCCCCCGGTGCCGGAAGTGCGAAGACCCCCCGAGCCACGCCGGCAGCGACCGTGGCGGATCCCGCGCGACCGACCACGGTACGCAGGTGTCGGCTCAAGACCCGTCCGTGCTCTGCTCGGGAACGACCGCCTCCGCGCCGGCGCGAATGCCGTACTGCCCCACTCCGCCCTCGAGCTGTTGGACCAGGGCCAACAAGGTGGTGCCGGCGCCCATCGAGAGGTCCAGGTCGTCGACGGTGGACACCTGGTCGGACAAGGAAGAGCCACGCACGGCGCTGATCGTGCCGCCGTCCAACGTGGCCGCCTCGGCCCCGCCGACCACGACTCCGCGGCCGTCGGTGTCGAGCGACTCGATCAGCGGGAGGTACGACTCGGACGCCGCAGCGTCGGGATCGTTATCGGGGGCCACGACCACTGCCAGACCGGCCCGCCTCAGGTCGCGGACGGCGTCGACCTCGAGGAAGCCGGCCTCCACCAGGCCCGTGACCACGGCCAGACCGTCGGGGTCGACCTTGTTTCCGCCGCCTGGGGCCACGGCCGTGGGAGAGGCCGTCACCAAGGCGTCGGCCAGGGCCTGGCCGCCCACGAGGGAGGCGTTGCCGCTGTTGTCGGCCTTGTCGAGCCCGCTCGCGACGCGTTCGAGCACGTCCTGCTGGTCCGGGTCGCTCCAGGCGCCGGTCACCCGGACCACCGAACCCACTCGCGCGCCCGACTCCTCCACCACCGTGGTCGCCGCCTCGACCTGGTCGCCCGACGCGCCGTCCAGCACCACGATGGCGACGGTCGCGCCGTTCAGCTGCGAGCCCACCACGAGCGGCTGCACCCCTGATGCGTAGACCTGTGAGGCATCCAGCTCGTCCTGCAGCGCGACGACCTGCTCCTGGAGCGCCTTCTTCTCGGCGGCCAGCTGCTCGTTGGTGCCGCGCACCGCGTCGTTGATGTTGCCCTCGAGCGGGCCAGAACCCAGCACGATCCCGATCGCCAGGGCAAAGAAGATGGCCACGATCGAGACCAGGAAGTAGCGAAAGTCGATCACAGCAGCCCCTGCACCCAGAAGACGAAGTCGTCCCAGCGCGAGGTGAGGAAGTCCAAGAAGCTGCTGCCGGTCTCGGTCGAGGCGAGGGCGGCCACCAGGGCGATGAAGCCGGCCATCATCAGCAGCATCACCTGCACGGTCGACACGCGACTGCGGTACAGCCGGCTCACGCCTTTGGCGTCGACGAGCTTGCCGCCGACCCGCAGTCGGGTGAGAAACGTGCTCGCCATCCCCGAACGCCCCTTGTCCAGGAACTCGACCAGGGTGGCGTGCGTTCCGACGGCGACGATCAGCTCCGCACCCTTGTCGTCGGCGAGCAGCATGGCGATGTCCTCGCTGGTTCCCGTGGCCGGGAACACGACCGCCTCCAGGCCGAGGTCCTCGACCCGGTGCAGGCCAGGCGCCCGCCCGTCGCGGTAGGCGTGGACGACGATCTCGGCCCCGCAGCGCAGCACGTCGTCGGACACCGAGTCCATGTCGCCGACGATCAGGTCGGGCTTGTACCCCGCCTCCATGAGTGCGTCGGCTCCCCCGTCGACGCCGACCAGCACGGGCCGGAACTCACGGATGTACGGACGCAGGGTCTGCAGGTCCTCCTTGTAGTGGTAGCCGCGAACGACGATGAGCACCTGACGCCCCTCGACCACCGTCCGGATCTTCGGTACCCCAACGCCGTCGATGAGCAGCTCACGCTCACGCCTCAGGTACTCCATCGTGTTGCTGGCGAAGGCCTCGAGCTGCACCGACAGCCCCATCCGCGCCTCGGACATCGCCTGTTCCACGTACTCGGCGTCGAGCAGGCGACCAGACGCGACGACCTCGTCACCCTTCAGGAGCTGGTCGCCGTCGAGCCGTACGTGGTCTCCCTCGCGTACCCGGACGAACACCTCGGGGTCGACCGCGTCGAGCAGCGGGATCCCGGCCTCGACCAGGATGTTCGGTCCGAGGTTGGGGTAGCGGCCGCTGATCGACGCCGCCGCGTTCACCACGGCCGCGGGCTGGCAGGCAACGAGGGCCTCGGCGCTGACCCGGTCGATGTCCACGTGGTCGATCACCGCGACGTCGCCGGGCTGCAGCCGTTTGGTCAGGTTCTTGGTGCGCTTGTCCAGGCGAGCGACGCCCCCGGCGGCAGGGTTGCGCCCACGCGAACGAAGCAGGGAGAGGCGCACCGGGCAATCCTGCCAGACCTGCCGACCCGGCCCGGCTCCTACGACGTCGACGTCAGCGGCAGTCAGGTCACGATTTCGCCCGCGCCGCCGAGGCGAGGGCGAGCAGCTCGGCCGCGTGCGCCCGCCCCAGCGACGAGTCGGACAGACCGGCCAGCATGCGCGACAGCTCCTCCGGTCGCTCGTCGTCGGTCAGGGCCCGCACGCCGCTCGCGGTCACGCTGCCGTCATCGGCCTTGGCGACGACGAAGTGCCGGTCAGCGAAGGCGGCCACCTGCGGCAGGTGGGTCACCACGAGCACTTGCCGGTGGCGGGCGAGCTGCGCCAGCCGCCTCCCGACCTCGATCGCGGCCTCACCTCCTACACCCGCATCGACCTCGTCGAAGACGAACGTCCCGACCGGGTCGGCGTCGGAGAACACCACCTCGACCGCCAGCATGACCCGTGACAGCTCACCGCCGGACGCGCCTTTGCCCAGCGAGCGTTCCGGCGCCCCGGGGTGCGGTGTGAGCAGCAGCTCGACGTCGTCGATGCCCTCCGGTCCGCAGCGCACTCGCCGCCCGTCGGGAATCACGAGCCCGTCGTCGGACTCGCGTTGGGTCACCGAGGCAGTCACCTTCGCGTGCGGCATGGCAAGCTCCACGAGCTCCGCGGTGACCGCCGAGCCGAACGCGGTCGCGGCCGCAGCCCGCGCCTGCGACAACGCGGTCGCGACCTCGGCCAGGGACGACGCGAGCGCGGAACGGTGGTCGGTGAGCTCCGCGATCCGGTCCTGCGTGCCGTCCAGCTGCTCCAGCCGCTGCGCCGCGCGCTTGGCCCACTCCCGCACGTCGTCGACGGTGGGCCCGTGCTTGCGGGTCAACGTGGCCAGGGCGGCCCGGCGCTCCTCGACCCAGGCCAGCCGCGCGGGGTCGGTGTCGACCGTCGTGGCGTAGGAGCTGAGCTCGGCGGCGACATCGGCCAGCGTGTAGCCGGCGGCAGCCACCTGTTCGGCCAAGGTGCGCAAGGTGCTGTCGTGCTCCTGGACCGCCTCCAGCGCCCGGCGCGCCGCCGAGGCGAGCTGCACGGCGTCGCTTCGGTGTGCGTCCACCGCCGACTCGTCCCCGACCAGTGCGTCGTGCGCGCTCGTCGCGGCCTCCCGCAGTGAGTCGGCATGGCTGCGCCGCTGCGACTCCACGAGCAGCTCGACGTCCTCGGCCGGACGAGGGTCGACCGCGCGCACCTCGTCCAGCCCGAACCGCAGAGCGTCCGCCTCCAGCTCGCGCTCGCGCGCCTGGGTGACCAGCACCTCCAGCTCCGCCTCGACCGCGCGCAGCTCGTGGAACTGCACGTCGTACTGCCCCCGCAGGTCGAGGACGGGCGCACCGGCGTGACGGTCGAGGGTCTCGCGCTGGACGGCCGGACTCAGCAGTCGCTGCTGGTCGGACTGTCCGTGGACGGCGACCAGCTCGTCGGACAGCTCGCCCAGGAGGCCGACCGGAGCCGAGGCACCGCCGACGTGAGCCCGTGAACGTCCCTCTGCACTCACGGTGCGGGCCAGCACCAGGACGTCGTCGTCCAGGTCACCGCCGGCCGCCCGGACCCGGTCGGCGACTGAGCCGGGAACCACGACCACTCCCTCGACGGTGGCCTTGGACCGACCGGCCCGGACCAGGCCCGAGTCGGCCCGGTCGCCGAGCAGCAGCCCCAGCCCGGTGACGACCATCGTCTTGCCGGCGCCGGTCTCGCCGGTGACGACGTTCAGGCCGGGGTCCAGGTCGAGGACGGCCTCCTCGATGACGCCCAGCGCGGTGATCCGCAGCTGTTCGATCACGGTGGCGGCGCCCCGCGCCAGCCTTCGACCGGGAGGGCGAACTTGGCCACCAGCCGCTCGGTGAACGTGGTGCGCCCGAGCCGGGCCAGGCGGACCGGCTGGGGGTGCCGTCGCACCAGCATCCGGGCTCCCTCGGGAAGCTCGATCGTGCGCCGGCCGTCGGCCCACAGCACCCCTTGATGAGTGTCGGGCTGCAGCTCGACGGTGACCTGGGAGCCGGGCGCCACCACCATGGCGCGGCTGAACAGAGCGTGCGCCGACAACGGCACCACGAGCATCGCCTCGACCTCCGGCCACACGACCGGGCCACCCGCGGAGAAGGCGTAGGCGGTCGATCCGGTCGGCGTCGCCACGACGACGCCGTCGCAGCCCCAGCGGGACAAGGGACGGTCGTCGACAGCCACCAGGACTTCGATCATCCGCTCACGCGCGGCCTTCTCGACCGAGATCTCGTTGAGCGCCCAGTCGCGGTGCAGCACCTCGCCCCCGACGTCCACGACCACCTCGATGGCGAGTCGCTGCTCGACGGTCCAGGTTCGACGCGCCACCTGGTCCGCGACGTCGTCCAGGTCGTGCTGCTCGGCCTCGGCGAGGAACCCCACGCGCCCGAGGTTGACCCCGAGCAGCGGGACGTCGGCGTGCCGGGCCAGCTCGGCGCCACGCAGGATCGTGCCGTCGCCGCCGAGCACCACGACGAGCTCGCAACCGTCGGCCGACGACCGGCCCGCGCTCACCGGCTCCAGACCGGCCAGGTCCAGGTCGACGGCCTCGTCGTCCAGGGCTCGCACCACCAGGCCCGACTCGAGCAGCCGCGAGGCCAGGGCCCGGGCATGCTCGGTGGCGAAGTCACGGCCGGTGTGGGCCACCAGCAGGACCCGTCGTGGGCGGGTGGGGGTGCTCATCGAGGTCCTTCCGCAACCGCTCGTTCGGCGACCGCTGGGTCCAGGGCCGAAGCGCCTGCCTGCAGCCACACGAAGTACTCGACATTCCCGGCCGGCCCGGGGAGGGGGCTGGCCGTGACTCCGCGGACGCCGAGGCCCAGCTCGGCGGCCGCATCGGCGATCCTACGGATCGCGTCGACCCGGTGCGCCGGGTCGCGCACCACCCCGCCCTTGCCCAACCGCTCGCGCCCGACCTCGAACTGCGGCTTGACCATCAAGACGAAGTCGGCGTCGGCGGTGGCCACCGCCGTCAACGCGGGCAGGGCCAGGGTCAACGAGATGAACGAGAGGTCGGCGACGACGACCTGCGCCGGCAGGTCGAGACGGTCCACGGTGAGCTCGCGTACGTTGGTACGGTCGTGCACGGTCACCCGCGGGTCGGTCTGCAGCGCCCACACCAGCTGCCCGTACCCGACGTCGACTGCATCGACATGGGTCGCCCCCTCGCGCAGCAGCACGTCGGTGAAGCCCCCGGTGCTGGCGCCGGCATCGAGGCAGCGTCGGCCCCGCACCACGAGCCCGGCCGGCCCGAACACCGCGAAGGCCCCCGCGAGCTTGACCCCGCCGCGTGAGGCGTAGCCGGGGTCGCCGGCGTCGGACCGGACCACGACCGCTGCGGCGGCGTCGACCTGCGTGGCCGGCTTGGCAGCGACCGCTCCCGCCACGAGCACCCGCCCCTCGCTCACCAGCGAGGCCGCGTGCTCACGCGAGCGGGCCAGCCCCCGGCGGACCAGCTCGGCGTCGAGTCGACGCCGCACCGCGGCTCAGTCCTCGTCGAGCTCGGTCAGGGCCACGTGCAGGCCCCGGTGGACGTCGTCGAAGACGCCGGGGTGCTCGGCCACCGGGAGGGTCGGCAGGATGGCGAGCCCGGCCAGCGCTGCATCGACCCGCAGGTCGCCGGTGGACACCAGGCCCAGGTCGAGCTCGGCCTGGGTGCCCGGGTCCGGCTCGGCCAGGGCCCCGGACTCGGCCTCGGACTCGGCCTCGACCCCGGACTCGCTGGCCGGGTCCGGTCCGGCCGGGGCCTCGGGCTCCAAGACGGGCTCGGCCGGGGTGAGGTCGGCGTCGGTCACGACTCCTCCACCGCGGTGCCGCGGGCCACCTTCGTGGCCGCGGGCTTCTTGGTTACCGACTTCTTGGCCGCGGGCTTCCGGGTGGACCTCGGCGCGGCCGATCCTCCGGTGGGGACCTGGCGATCCGCCAACGCGTCGACCGTCGCCGTCAGCCGGTCCACCCGCCGCTGCAGCGCTGCGACCTCGTCTCGGGTCGCGAGCCCCATGGCGCCCAGGGCGCGGTCCACCTCGGCACTCACCAGCGCCTTGACCAGCTCCCGGTTGCTGCGGCTGAGGGCCACGAGCTCGTCGGCCAGGCTCTGCACCTGCCCCAGAGCGCCTGGCACGACCTGGTCGACCCCGTCCCCGGACCAGACCGCGCGGGCCGTGGCGACCGCCCGCTGACGCGTGACATCGGTCAGGCCGCCGGCCACCTCCCAGTAGCTGCGGACGACATCGACCACCATCGGTTTCTCCCTCGGTCCCGGACCCACTGGGCTTCGTGGCCACGGCCAGCACGGCCGCCACGGCGACGGCGACCCAGCCCCGGACTGGCGAAGCGCCGTCCGGCAGGGTCCACGCTACCGGCGCCCGATGGACGCCCCGCCGAGCACCGGTCAGCGCGCACCGTGCGCGGGGCGGCCTGGCGCCGGGTCGAGGGCGACCCACCGGCCTTCGACGAGCCCCAACAGGTCGTCGGCCACGAACGTCGGCCGCAACGCTTCGGGCAGGTCGTCCCCGGCGTCCTCGAGGTCGGACGCCGAGGTCACGCCGCTGAGCACCAGCACACTGCTCAGCCCGGCCGCGTGGGCACCGGCGACGTCGGTGTCCAGGCGGTCACCGACCACCAGGGGACTGCGGGCACCCAGCCGACGTGCTGCGGCCAGCAGCAGCGGTGGGTTCGGCTTGCCGGCCACCAGCGGCTGCCGGCCACTGGCCGCGGCCACGGCCGACACGAAAGCGCCGTTGCCGGGTGCCTGGCCCCGCTCGGTGGGGAAGGTGAGGTCGGTGTTGGTGGCCACCCACAAGGCACCGGCCGCGACGGCGTAGGCGGCCTCGGCCAGGTTCCGCCACGACGTGTCGGGTCCGAACCCCTGGACGACCGCTGCGGGCCGGTCGGCGGCGGCGTCGACGACCTGGAAACCCGCGTCGACCACGGCCTGCCGAAGCCCCGGACCACCGACCACCAGGACCGCCGCCCCAGCGGCGAGCCGCTCGACGACGACCTCGACCGCTACCTGGGCCGAGGTGACGACCTGCTCCACCCGGGTGGGGACTCCTAACTCGTCGAGGTGCGCGGCGACGGTGGCGGCCGGGCGTGCGGCGTTGTTGGTGGCGTAGGCCACCGGCACGCCGGCGGCGACCAGCCGGGCCACGGCGGTGACCGCACCGGGGACGGCCAGCGGCCCGCGGTAGACGACACCGTCGAGGTCCAGGACCACGCCGTCGTGGCCGGGGGGGAGGTGCAGCGCGGCGGGCACCGTGGGCGGCACTGTCGGCGGCACCGTGGGCGGCACCGTGGGCGGCACCGTGGGCGGGTTCACGACGAGCGGGCCCGCAACGTGGCCCGGACGTGGCTCAGCTCGCGGGCGTAGTCGTCACGGTCGGGGCGCAGGGCACAGGCCAGGGCCAGCTGCTCTCGGGCCGCCGTGAGCTCGCCGAGCCGGCTCAGGGCCAGTCCCAGCCCGAAGTGGGCGAAGTCGTCGTCGGGGTAGGCGTCGACGAGCCAGGCGAAGTCGGCCCGGGCCTCGTCGTAGCGGCGGGCCCCCAGACGCGCCCGGCCGGCCGCCTCCCGAAGCGACGCGGAGTCCGGGTCGGCTGCCACGGCGTGTGCCAGCAGCTCCGCCGCGGCGGCGGCATGGCCGTCGTCCAGCAGCCGCAGGCCGCGCACGTACCAGTCGTAGACCTCGCCGGCCGGTGCGCGCCCGGCTGGCTCGAGCGAGTCGGACACGGGACCTCCTCCTGCGCCGGCACCGGGCCGCGATGGTGTTCAGCCGATCCTCGCAGACACCCTCGGCGCGGCGTCGGACCACATGACTCGCCCGGCTCAGGGGCTCAGCCGGCCCGGGACACCCGCCTGACCGCGCTCGCCTCGACCTCGTAGCGGCTGACCGCACCAGACGGTCCACGCCAGAACCGGCGGCGCAGCACCCCGTCGACGGCGACGAGGTCGCCCGGCGCCCACGCGTCGACCCGGCGCTGCACGGTGCGCGACCAGGCCGAGCAGTCGAGGGTGTCGACACTGGGCGGACGGCGACTGCGGGCATCACGATCGACGACTACCCGCCAGGACACCACCACGTCTCCGCTCGGCAAGGTGACCGTGACCGGTGGCGCGGCCAGCCGCCCGACGAGGCGCACCTCGTTGCGGTGGCGGGGGGCCGCGGGGGCTCGCGAGCCAGCGGGTCGGCTGGCCCGGGTCGTGCGGGTGGCTGCCATGGGGGTGCTCCTTGTTCGGCGGCGGTTGAGGTCCGATCAGCCGGGCCGGCATCGCTACCGCAGGCCCGGCGACCCGCCTACCCTGGGCCGAGCACCCCCTGCCGGCCAGCGGTCGACACCGTTCTGGGGACGACGCATCCGGAGGTCACCGGTGGACGACCCTGCGACGGACCGGGCTCCGGTCGCCCTCGGGGGCGACGTCTTCGCGATCGACACCCGCTTGTCCGACCACCCGGGGATCACGTCGGCCTACCTGATCGCCGGCGACGCCCCGTGCCTGGTCGAGACGGGGACCGCGACCTCGGTCGGACACGTGGTGGCCGGGCTGGCCGCACGCGGCGTCCACGCCGACGACCTCACGACCATCGTGGTCACCCACATCCACCTGGACCACGCCGGCGGTGCCGGTGACCTCGCGCGGGCCTTCCCCCGGGCCCGGGTCGTCGTCCACCCGGCCGGAGCCCGCCACCTGGTCGACCCGCAACGCCTCATGAGATCGGCCCGCCGCGTCTTCGGCGACCGGGTCATCGACCGGGTCTTCGGCGACCTCCAACCCACCCCCGCCGACCGGGTCGACGTACTGGACGACGGCGAGACCGTCGACCTCGGGGGCGGGCGTCACCTGACCGCGTGCGACTCCCCGGGACATGCGCGCCACCATCTCGGCCTGCTCGACTCGCACACCGGGGACCTCTACGTCGGCGACGCCGCCGGTCTGTGGTTCGCCGACACCGGTGAGGTGCGACCGGCCACCCCCCCACCGGAGTTCGACCTCGAGGCCGCCTTGACCTCGCTGCGCCGCTTCGCTGACACCGGCGCCACCCGGCTGCTGTTCAGCCACTTCGGTCCCGCGCTCGATCCGATGGCCACCCTGGACCGGGCCGCGGATGAGCTGCGCACCTGGGTCGACGAGGTGGTCGCCCTGCGCGGAACCGGCAGCACGCCTGACCTGGACCATGCGCTGTCCGCGGTCGCCACGCGCGACCGAGCCCGCTACGCGGCGCTGCGCGCCGACCCCGACCACGCCGCCCAGATCGAGACGCTCAGCTCGTCCTCGGCCAACCTGGCCGGGGTCTGGCGGTGGCTGGACTCGCACAACGACTGACTGGCCGCCTCCCGAGGTATATGGTTTGCCGGTCGAATTGGTGGGAAAAGCGCAAGGGGAACAACGTGGACTTCAACCTCGGGCTGACCGTGGCCGGACTGATCGTCGGTTTCGTGGTGGGCCTCACCGGCATGGGTGGGGGCGCGCTGATGACCCCGATCCTGATCTTCTTCTTCGGGATCGACCCCCTCAAGGCCGTCGGGAGCGACCTGGTCGTCTCCTTGTTCATGAAGCCGGTCGGTGCCACCGTGCACATGCGTCGCGGGACGGTCAACTTCGAGCTCGTGAAGTGGCTGTGCCTGGGATCGGTACCCAGTGCCTTAGCCGGGGTCTTCATCCTGAACTCCTTCGGCAACTCCGAGGAGGTCGAGAACGCCGTCAAGCTCGCGCTCGGCATCGCGCTGCTCATCTCGGTGCTGACGATGACGGTCAAGGCGGTCATCTCCCTGCGTCAGCACTACCGCGACAAGGCCCTGGGCATCGAGGTCCCGCACGGCAGCGTCTCGCAGATCAAGGTCAAGCCGGTCCCTACCGTGCTGATCGGCGCCCTCGGTGGAGTCGTCGTCGGTATGACGTCGGTGGGTTCGGGCTCACTGATCATCGTCGGACTGCTGCTGCTGTACCCGCTCCTGCGGGCCGGTGACCTCGTGGGGACCGACCTCGTGCAGGCGGTCCCTCTGGTCGCCGCGGCGGCGCTCGGGCACGTGCTCGTCGGCAACTTCGACGCGCCGGTGGCGTTCTCCCTGCTGATCGGCGCGCTGCCCGGGGTCTACCTGGGCTCCCGGGTGTCCTCCCGTGGGCAGTCCGGTCTGATCCGCCGCGCGCTGATGATCGTCTTGCTCGCGAGCGGGCTCAAGCTGGTCGGGGCCTCCCCCGCGGCGATCCTCGCCGCGCTGGTGGCGTTCGTGCTGTTCGGCCCGGTCATGTGGGCGGTCGTCCGCAACACCGAGGGGTTCACCCGACCGATGCACCGGGTGCACGGCGTCCACCCCATGCGCCTCGTCGTGGCAGCGGCCACCGGCGTCCCCCCGCGGTTCCAGGCGCCCCCGCCGGAACCGGCCGCCCAGCCGACAGGACAGCCGTCAGCGCAACCGGCGGGAACCTGGGACCCCGAGGACTCCGCCGCAGACCCGCTCTAGAGGTCACCTACGCCCGGCCCGGGTCGTCGCTGTCGGACAGAAGGTCCGGGTCGTCCGGGTCGACGAAAACGGTGCCGTCCAGCGCGAGCAGCCGCTCAGCTGCATCGGTGGTCGCCTCGGGGTCGACCTGGACTGCGGCTGAGAACCAGGTTCGGGCCTCGTCACGCCGGCCCAGCGCGAGCAGGGTGTCGGCGTAGGCGTAGCGCAGGCGGGGCAGCCACGACGGTCGTCCGCCGGCCCGCAGTGCCGACACGTCGAGCAGGCGCAGTGCGGCCTCGGCCTGACCCAGGTCTCGTCGGGCGCCGGCCTGGACGAGCAACAGCTCCAGTGCCGCCGACGGCTCCAGCTCGGCGGCCGCGGGGTCGACCGCAACCTCCAGGGCCCGCTCGGGGCGGCCGAGGGCCCGCTCGCAGTCGGCGATGAGGGGCAGATGCACCGCAGAACCGGTGAACCGACGATAGGCGCGCAGCTCACCGATCGCCTCGGCCCAACGACCGGTCGCGTAGGCGGTGAGCCCGGCCGCCTCCCGCACGGCGGCGACCCGCTGGGCGAGCCGCCGGGCGGTCTGCGCGTGTTCGTAAGCGAGGTCGGGGTCGGCCTGGAGCAGGACCCCGGCTGCAGCCAGATGTCCCCCGACCCGCTCGGCCAGGGTCAAGGGCATGTCCCGCAGCTGGGCGCGCACGGTCGGGTCGAGGTCGGTCCAGCTCACCCCCTCGGGCAGGTCCGGCCCCCACGGGATCGGCGACGCGGCCGCCGCCGGATCAGCGCCGGCCTCCCGCCGGGACGACTGCGTGCCCCCGGCGCCCCGGCCACCGGCACGCCCGCTGGCACGACCCGGGTCGCGCCCACCAGCACGTGCAGGGGTTCGCCCAGCGGTGCGCCCCGTGGAACGTCCAGCGTCGCGACCCTGGGCGCCGTCGCGGCGCTCACCCGACCTCTCGGGCCGGCTACCGGATCCCGGCTGTGCCGGCTCGTCGGCCATCGGACCCTCCTCCACCGTCGTGTCGCCTCCCCGTCCTGACCCGAATCCGCCCCGCGCACTGCCCACCGAAAGCAACGAGGGCCACCCCCAAAGGAGTGGCCCTCGTCAAAGAATGTCCGGCGGCGTCCTACTCTCCCACGCAGTCTCCCGCGCAGTACCATCGGCGCTGAAGGGCTTAGCTTCCGGGTTCGGAATGGAGCCGGGCGTTTCCCCTTCGCCATGGCCGCCGAAACTCTATGGAGTTGTGGCCGTTCCCGACCGTCACTCGGGAACCGCACAGTGGACGCGACATCAATAGTCTGGGTAGAAGATCAAGCCCTCGGCCTATTAGTACCGGTCGGCTGCACACGTTGCCGTGCTTCCACCTCCGGCCTATCAACCCAGTCATCTACTGGGGGCCTTACCAGGTTGACCCTGTGGGAGACCTCATCTTGAAGCAGGCTTCCCGCTTAGATGCTTTCAGCGGTTATCCCTTCCGAACGTGGCTAACCAGCCGTGCTCCTGGCGGAACAACTGGCACACCAGAGGTTCGTCCGTCCCGGTCCTCTCGTACTAGGGACAGCCCTTCTCAAGTCTCCTGCGCGCGCGGCGGATAGGGACCGAACTGTCTCACGACGTTCTAAACCCAGCTCGCGTACCGCTTTAATGGGCGAACAGCCCAACCCTTGGGACCTACTCCAGCCCCAGGATGCGACGAGCCGACATCGAGGTGCCAAACCATCCCGTCGATATGGACTCTTGGGGAAGATCAGCCTGTTATCCCCGGGGTACCTTTTATCCGTTGAGCGACGGCGCTTCCACGTGCCACCGCCGGATCACTAGTTCCGACTTTCGTCCCTGCTCGACATGTCTGTCTCACAGTCAAGCTCCCTTGTGCACTTGCACTCGCCACCTGATTGCCAACCAGGCTGAGGGAACCTTTGAGCGCCTCCGTTACATTTTAGGAGGCAACCGCCCCAGTTAAACTACCCACCAGGCACTGTCCCTGGTCCGGATCACGGACCTAGGTTAGATGTCCAGAACGACCAGAGTGGTATTTCAACGTTGACTCCACTCGAACTGGCGTCCGAGTTTCACAGTCTCCCACCTATCCTACACAAGCCGTACCGAACACCAATACCAAGCTATAGTAAAGGTCCCGGGGTCTTTCCGTCCTGCCGCGCGTAACGAGCATCTTCACTCGTAGTGCAATTTCACCGAGTCCGCGGTGGAGACAGTAGGGAAGTCGTTACGCCATTCGTGCAGGTCGGAACTTACCCGACAAGGAATTTCGCTACCTTAGGATGGTTATAGTTACCACCGCCGTTT
>CAVQYR010000001.1:0-1680000 GCA_963718235.1 uncultured Actinomycetota bacterium | reverse complement strand
TGCTCGCCGCCTCGACCCGCTCGGTCTCGGTGACCCCGTGGACGAGGGTGGTGAGCTCGCGGGCCAGCGTGCGCTGAGCCTCCCGCGCGGCGGGTCGCTCCTGCGTGGCGACGGCCAGCGACGCGATGGTGTCCCGATCGAGGAAGGTGAACGTCTTGAGCAACGCGTCGGTCTCGGCGTCGTCGACGTTGATCCAGTACTGGAAGAACGCGTAGGGGCTCGTGAGCCGCGGGTCCAGCCAGATCGTGCCGCCCTCGGTCTTGCCGAACTTCGAGCCGTCGGCCTTGGTGAGCAGTGGAGTCGTGAGCGCGTGGACCGACGCGCCCTCGGCCCGTCGCACCAGCTCGACGCCCGCGGTGATGTTCCCCCACTGGTCGCTGCCCCCGATCTGCAGGGTGCAGCCGTACTGACGGAACAGCTCCCGGTAGTCGTTGGACTGCAGCAGCACGTAGCTGAACTCGGTGTAGGAGATGCCGGTGCTGGCCAGCCTGGCCGCGACCGCCTCGCGGTCGAGCATCCGGTTCACCGAGAAGTGCTTGCCGACGTCACGCAGCAGCTCGATCGTGGACAGCTTCGCGGTCCAGTCGTAGTTGTTCACCAGGAGCGCGCCGGTCGGCCCCTCCCTGAAGTCGAGCAGCGCCTCGAGCTGGCCCCGGATGCGGCCGCTCCACTCCTCCACCACTGCTTCGTCGTTGAGCGTCCGCTCACCCGCGCTCTTCGGGTCGCCGATCAGCCCCGTCGCTCCTCCGACCAGGGCCAGTGGGCGGTGACCGGCCAGCTGGAACCGCCGCAGCGTGAGGGTCTGGGTCAGGTGTCCCACGTGCAGGCTGGGACCGGTGGGGTCGAAGCCGCAGTACAGCGTGGCGGGCCCGTCGTCGAGGGCCTGACGCAGCGCGTCGAGGTCCGTCGAGTCGGCCAGCAGGCCACGCCACTGCAGCTCGTCGAGGATGTGCGTGTCGTTGTCCACGCGGTCATCTTGGCGTACGTGGCTTGCCTGGTCTCCACCGAGACACGAAGGGGTCGTCGGTGATCCAGAACCGCCAAGGAGTCGCTGCACCGGGCCCGTTGACCCCCACCCGAGGTCCTCGGCTGACCTGACCGGCCGCGGCCGGTCGACCGACGGCGAAGGACACCGACGCCGCAGTCGATCCACGAGACCAGGGGTCGATGCCGTCGTCGGACCCGGAGAAGCCCATCGCCTGGGCCAGCCGGGCCGGCCCCTGGGCCAGCTCACGGTCCCCGCGGGCAGCACCCCGGCGGGACCGGGCCAGCTCGGAGCCCTCCACCACCTCACCGGCCCGAAGCAGCACCGCCGCAGCCTGTCCCCGTGCGCCGCAGACGACGTTGACGCACCAGTGCATGCCGTAGGTGAAGTAGACGTAGAGGAGCCCCGGTGCTTCGAACATGGTCGCGTTGCGCGCGGTTCGACCCCGATGGGCATGCGACGCCGGGTCCTCGCTCAGCCCGGCGTAGGCCTCCACCTCGACGAGTCGCACGGCCACCGGGCCGTCGTCGGTGTCGTGGCGGACCACCCGCCCGAGCAGGTCCGGGGCGACCTCCAACGGCGACCGGGCGAAGAACGCCCGGCCCAGCCTGGTCCCGGACGCCGTCAGCGCCCGGTCGCCCATGCCTCGTCGGCCGTGACCTGTTGCCGAGCGGCCTCCCACTGCTCATGCACCCTGGCCGGCGCCGTTCCACCGAACGCGGAGCGCGAGGTCAACGCACCGTCGACGGTCAGGACCGACCGCACCTCGGGCGTGAGCTCGGCGGAGATCGCGCGGAACGTGTCGTCGTCGAGCTCCCACAGCTCCACGCCCCGCGCGTCGGCGGCACGCACGGTCTCACCGGCGATCTCGTGCGCGCTGCGGAACGCGACGCCCTGCCGGACCAGCCACTCGGCGATGTCGGTGGCGAGGGCGTGGCCCGCTGGCGCGGCGGCCCTCATCTCCACCACGTCGAACCGGAGGGTGGCGATCATTCCGGCGACGGCCGGAAGGAGCAGCAGCAGCGTGTCGATGGCATCGAAGGCCGGCTCCTTGTCCTCCTGGAGGTCGCGGTTGTAGGCGAAGGCCAGCCCCTTCAGCGTGGTCAGTACGGACACCAGGTCACCGATCAGGCGGCCGGCCTTGCCCCTGGCCAGCTCGGCGACGTCGGGGTTCTTCTTCTGGGGCATGATCGACGAGCCGGTCGAGTAGGCGTCGTCGAGCACCGCCCACCCGAACTCCCGCGACGTCCAGAGCACGACCTCTTCGCCGATCCGGGACAGGTGGACGCCGATCAGAGCCGTGCAGAACAGGAACTCCGCCACGAAGTCGCGGTCGCTCACCGCGTCGATGCTGTTGGCGCACGCCGCCTCGAAGCCCAGCTCGGCGGCGGTCGCCTGCGGGTCCAGCGGCAGGGAGGAGCCGGCAAGGGCTCCCGCGCCCAATGGCGAGTAGGCCGCCCGTGCGTCCCAGTCCCGGAGCCGGTCGATGTCTCGGCCCAGTGCGTGCACGTGCTTGAGCAGCTCGTGCCCGAACGACACCGGTTGGGCGTGCTGGAGATGGGTGAACCCCGGAGCCGCGGTCTCCAGGTGCCTGAGTGCCTGCTCCAGCAGGGCCTCCTGGACCGCCACCACGGCGACCGCGAGGTCGCGTGCGGCACCGCGCAGGTACAGCCGCAGGTCGGTGGCGACCTGGTCGTTGCGGCTTCGCCCGGCCCGCAGCCTGCCGCCCAGGACCCCGAGCCGGTCGATCAGACCACGCTCGAGCGCCGTGTGCACGTCCTCGTCCTGCGGGTCGGGCAGGAACGTGCCGTCGGCGACCTCGCTGGACAGCTGGGTCAGACCATCGAGCATCGACTGCAGCTCGTCGTCGTCCAGGAGACCCGCCCCATGCAGGATGCGGGCGTGCGCCTTCGAGGCCAGCAGGTCGGCCTGAGCGATCCTCCAGTCGAAGTGGACGCTGCGACTGAGTGCCTGCAGCGCCTCCGACGGACCGCCGGAGAACGCGCCGCCCCACAGTCGAAGGGCCGGGCCCGGTGCGGCCGCGGCACCGCCCGGGTCAGGCATCGATCTCCTCCGTGTGCTGGTCCCGCTCGGCCGCGGTGCGACTGGGCAGACCCCAGAGCTGGACGAAGCCCTTGGACAGCGTCTGGTCGAAGGTGTCCCCCGTGTCGTAGGTAGCCAGTGCGAAGTCGTACAGGCTCTCCGGGCTACGCCGTCCGGTGACCACGGCTCGCCCCCCTTGGAGCGTCATCCGGATGTCGCCGGTGACGTGGTGCTGCGACTCGGCGATGAACGCGTCGAGGGCGCGCTTCAACGGCGAGAACCACAGGCCGTCGTACACGAGCTCTCCCCACCGCTGGTCGACACTGCGCTTGAACCGAGCCAGGTCACGCTCGACGGTGATGCTCTCCAGCTCGAGGTGGGCGTTGATCAAGGTGATGGCCCCGGGCGCCTCGTAGACCTCGCGGCTCTTGATGCCCACGAGTCGGTCCTCGACCATGTCGATCCGCCCCACGCCGTGCGCACCGGCGCGTTCGTTGAGCTGCTGGATCGCCTGGAGGACGGTGACCGGCTGACCGTCGATCGCGACCGGGCGGCCGTGCTCGAAGGAGATCAGCACCTCGTCTGCCGCGCGCGCCGACGCCGGGTCCTGGGAGTAGCCGTACACGTCCTCGACCGGACCGTTCCAGATGTCCTCGAGGAACCCGGTCTCGCAGGCACGACCCCACACGTTCTGGTCGATGGAGTACGGCGACTTCTTCGACACGTCGATGGGCAGGTCGTTGGCGTCGGCGAACTCGATCGCCTTGTCACGGGTCATGCCGGAGTCACGGACGGGGGCGAGCACGCCGAGCTCGGGGGCAAGGGCCCCGATCCCCACCTCGAACCGGACCTGGTCGTTGCCCTTCCCGGTGCACCCGTGGGCCACCGTGGTCGCACCGAACTCCCGCGCCGCCCAGACGAGGTGCTTCACGATGACCGGCCGGGACAGGGCCGACACGAGCGGGTAGCGGTCCATGTAGAGCGCGTTGGCCTGGAGGGCCGGGAGGCAGAAGTCGTCGGCGAACTCGTCCTTGAGGTCGAGGACGACGGACTCCGCCGCCCCGCAGGCCAGGGCGCGCTGGCGGATCTCCTCGAGGTCCTCACCTCCCTGGCCGACGTCGGCCGCGACGCAGATGATCTCCGCGCCCGTCTCCTCCGCGAGCCAACCGATGGCGACGGAGGTGTCGAGGCCTCCGGAGTAGGCAAGGACGATGCGATCCTTCACGAACGGTCTCCTTGAGCAGGGCGGGACGCTTGGGCGCGTCCTGCCTGGGCCAACAGCCAGGCGGCGACGGCGTCGCCCCCTGAGGGGTCTGTGGTGATGAGCAGGACGGTGTCGTCGCCGGCGATCGTGCCCAGGACGTCGTGCAGGACACCGTGGTCGATCGCCGAGGCCAGGAACTGGGCCGCCCCAGGGGGTGTGCGGACGACGACGAGGTTCGCCGACGCCTCCGCGGACACGAGCAGCTCACCCAGCCGGCGGCCCAGCCGGTCCAGGGCGGCCGGCTCCTCCTCCGCGGCCCGTGGGGTCGGGTCGCCGCCCTCGGCCGCCACCGCGTACACCAGCTGCCCGTCACGGTCGCGAACCCGAACCGCGCCCAGCTCCACGAGGTCGCGGGACAGGGTCGCCTGGGTGACCGACAGGCCGTCCTCGCCCAGCAGCCGCGCGAGGTCGGCCTGCGAGCGGACGGGGTGCCGGCGCAGCAGGTCAGCAATCCGTTGGTGTCGGGCTGCTTTGGTCCTGGCCACGCTCACGGCAGCACCTGTGTCCCGATGCCCTCGTCGGTGAACACCTCGAGCAGCAGGGAGTGGGCCACCCGACCGTCGAGCACGTGGGCCTTCCCCACTCCCCCGCGCACCGCCCTCAGACATGCCTCCATCTTGGGCAGCATTCCGCTCGCCAACGAGGGCAGGAGGTCCTCCAGCTCGGTGGCGGAGATCTCGCTGACCACCTCGTCGCTGTACGGCCAGTCGCGGTAGAGGCCTTCGACGTCGGTCAGCACGACCAGCTTGCGCGCCTCGAGGGCCACCGCGAGCTCGGCGGCCGCGGTGTCGGCGTTGACGTTGTAGACCGCCGAGTCGTCGCCACGGGCGATGCTGGACACCACGGGGATGAGTCCGTCGTCCAGGACCGAGCGGACGAACGCGGGCTCGACCCGCACCACCTCCCCGACCAGGCCCAGGTCGACGACCTCCTCGTCGACGGTGAGGGTGGCGGGCTTCGCCGAGAACAGGTGGGCGTCCTCCCCTGACATGCCCACCGCCCAGGGGCCGTGCTCGTTGATCAGGCCGACGAGCTCGCGCTGCACCTTGCCCGTCAGCACCATCCGAACGACATCCATCGCCTCAGGGGTGGTGACCCGCAGGCCGCCACGGAACTGCGAGTCGACACCGAGCCGGTCGAGCATCGCGTTGATCTGGGGGCCGCCGCCGTGCACGACGACCGGACGTAGCCCGGCCAGCCGCAGGAACACGATGTCCTGCGCGAAGGCTCGCTGGAGCTCCTCGTCGACCATGGCGTTGCCGCCGTACTTCACCACGACGGTGGCTCCGTGCAGCTGCTCGAGCCACGGCAGCGCCTCGGCGAGCACCGCCGCCTTCGACCGGACGGCCGACTGGTCGCGACTCATGACGAGTACGCCGAGTTCTCGTGGACGTACTGGGCGGTGAGGTCGTTGGTCCACACCCAGCCCGACGCCGACCCGGCACGCAGGTCGACCGTGACGACGACCTCCCGGGCCGTCATGTCGACCTTCGCCCGGTCCTCGCCGGGTCCACCGTCGCGGGCCACCCACACCCCGTTGATCGCGACCGCCAGCTGCTCGGGCCGGAAGTCCGCCGCGGTGGTACCCACCGCGGACAGCACTCGTCCCCAGTTCGGGTCCTCCCCGTGCACGGCGCACTTGAACAGGTTGCTGCGGGCCACGGCCCGGGCGACCTCGACCGCGTCGTCGTCGTCGACGGCGCCGACGACGTCGACCCTGATGTCCTTGGTGGCCCCCTCGGCATCGGCGACGAGCTGGCGGGCCAGCTGAAGACACACGTCCTCGAGGGCTTGCTCGAGCTCCCCGCGAGCCGGTGCCACACCGCTGGCCCCGGAGGCGAGCAGGAGCACGGTGTCGTTGGTCGACATGCAGCCGTCGGAGTCGACCCGGTCGAAGGTCCGGGCGGTGACCTCACGCAGGGCGGCGTCGAGGTCGTGCGCCGTGACGACGGCATCGGTGGTGAGCACCGAGAGCATGGTGGCGAGCCCGGGGGCCAGCATCCCGGCTCCCTTCGCCATGCCTCCCACGACGAAACCGGGCCCGTCGGCCTGCGCGGTCTTGGGAACCGAGTCGGTGGTCATGATCGCCCGGGCCGCGTCAGCCCCGCCGTCGGCTCGCAGGTCGGCGACGCATGCGCCCGACCCACGACGCAGCGCCGCCAGGTCCAGGCGCTCCCCGATCAGACCGGTCGAGCAGACCGCGACCGTCTCGGCGGGGACACCGAGCAGGTCGCCGAGGGTCGTTGCGGTGTCGACGGCGTCGAGCCATCCCTCGCTGCCGGTGCAGGCATTGGCTCCCCCGGAGTTGAGGACCACGGCCCGCACGTCGCCTCCCCCGACCACGGCGCGGCTCCAAACCACGGGAGCGGCCTGCACCCGGTTGCGGGTGAAGACCGCAGCCGCGCTGTGGTGGGGACCGTCGTTGACGACCACGGCGACGTCGAGCGCCCCGGTCGACTTCAGTCCCGCCGCGGCCCCGGCCGCCCGGAAGCCCTTCGCGGCGGTCACCCCGACCCCCGTCATGGCGCCACCCCAACGGCCGACAGCCCGGCGGTCTCGTCGAGGCCGAGCATCAGGTTCGCGTTCTGGACCGCCTGACCGGCTGCGCCCTTGCCCAGGTTGTCGATCGCGACGACGACCACTGCCCGACCGGCGTGGCGGTCGGCGGCCACCTGCACGTGGACGGCGTTGCTGCCGCCGACGTCCGCCGTACGCGGCCAGCGGCCCTCGGGCAGGAGGTGCACGAAGGCCTCTCCGTCGTAGGCGGCACCCACTGCGTCGCGCAGTGCCTCGGTGGTCACACCGTCGACGAGCCGGGCGGTCGTGGTGGCGAGGATGCCGCGAGGCATCGGGGCCAGGATCGGGGTGAAGGACACGGTGACCGACTCACCCGCGGCCTCGGTCAGCGTCTGCTCCATCTCCGGGGTGTGCTGGTGGGCTCCACCGGCCTTGTAGGCCGACAGGGAGCCCATGACCTCGCTGCCCAGCAGCGTGGGTGACGGCGTGCGTCCGGCTCCGGACGCACCGGACGCCGCGACGACGACCACGTCACCGGGGTCGACCAGACCCGCCGCCAGCAAGGGAGCCATGCCCACGGCCACCGAAGTCGGGTAGCAGCCGGGGTTGGCAACCCGGGTGGTGTCGGCGATCAGCGCCCGGCGCCCCGGCAGCTCCGGCAGGCCGTAGACCCACGACCCCGCGTGCTCTGGACCGTAGTAGGCCGCCCAGGCGTCGGGGTCGGCCAGGCGATGGTCGGCGCCGAGGTCGACGACCGGCACCTCGCTTCGAAGCCGGGCGGCGAGCGCGGCAGACTCGCCGTGCGGCAGGGCCAGGAACACCAGGTCGGCCTGCCCGAGGGTCGTGGCGTCGGTGGGGGCCATCACCTGGTCGGCCAGCGGCGTCAGAGAGGGGTGCACCTCCCCGACCCGGCGACCGGCCTGGCTCCCGGCGGCCACCAGCCACGGGCTCAGCGCCGGGTGGCCGAGCAGGAGCCGGAGCAGCTCACCCCCGGCATAGCCGGAGGCACCGGCGACGGCTACCCGAACGGACATGGCAGCGAGTGTATACGGGAGAGCGCATACTCATGCAAACGGGTCCCGGATCCGTGAGCTGCGCCCGTCGCCGTCGCGGCCGCCCGGAGTCGAGCCCTGGTGGGCCTCCTGCGCGACGAGGGCCACCATGGCCACCCCGGTCGCGCAGTCGTACAGCGACCGCCGGGGTCCGACCAGGCTGGGCAGCCAGGTGAGGGTGACCAGGAGGATCCCCAGCATGCCTCCCCCGAGCTTGGTGCCCACCATGAAGGCGACCAGGACGATCGCCCAGCGCAGGAGCAGCCGCCAACGCGCCGGCGGGTCGAGGGACGTCGTGCCGACGTCGCCGGCGGGCACGGGATAGATGCTGGACGCCAGCTGGCCCGGGGACCGGCGGTCCTTGGACAGCGCCCCGGACATCATGATGACGACGGCGCTGCTGATCACGAGGGAGATCCAGAACGAGGGACCGCCCTGCCCGTGCTCGGCGAACCACTCGTAGTCACAGCCCGACCCCTGGCAGATGCCGGTGCCGAAGCCCACCTGCTCGCCCTGGAAGTGGACCAGGCCCAGGAACCAGCCCAGGAACGCCCAGACGACGAACAAGGAGACCGACGCCACGAGCGCGTCGACGAAGGCGGCCACGACCCGCTCACCGCGCGACGCGGGCCGGGAACGCAGCTCGATCGCCATTCGCGTAGCGTACCGGCGCGCGAGCCTGCGCCCCCTCGCTTGGTCCGCCGTACCGTCGCTTTGCCGGCGGCGGACCGCCAGCAAAGGCCCCTTGCCACCAGCAAACCTGATCGTCGCCCTGGCGGGGTTGTGTCGTGGTGTGGGGCGGGGTCAGGTGGTGGGCGGGCTCAGGTGGTGGGCGGCGCCACGTGGTGGGCCGGGTCAGGTGGTGGGCGGGGTCAGGTGCGCAGGGTGGCACCGGTCCGACGGGTCGCCTCGGCGACCGCGGCGTCGCGGGCGGCGCTGACCTCCTCGAGGGTGAGCGTGCGGTCCGGCGCCCGGAACCTCAGTGCGAACGCCAGCGAACGGCGTCCGGCGCCCACCTGCTCGCCCTCGTAGACGTCGAACAGGCGCACCTGCTCGACCAGCGCGCCGGCGCCCTCCCGCAGCGCGGTGGCGACCTCCTGCGCCGGTACCGCGGCGTCGACGACGAGCGCGACGTCCTCCTTGGCCACCGGGTACGTGGTGATCAGGGGTGCCCGGCGGACCCACACGGCGCGGTCGGCCACGGCGTCCAGGTCGAGCTCCATGGCCGACGTCCGGGCGGGCAGCCCGAGCGCAGCCACCACCCGCGGGTGCAGCTCACCGGCGTGCCCGACGGACACGTCGTCGACCAGCAGCTCCGCGCAGCGTCCGGGGTGCCACGGTGCCCGCTGTGCGGCGCGGACCCGCAGCGTGACTCCGGCAGCGCCGGCCACCCGCTGCGCGGACTCCACCGCGTCGGCCCACCCGGCCGGATCGCCGTCCCCCCACCACCCCGAACGCGAGCGTGCACCGGCGAGAACCGTCGCGACGTGCCGCGGCTGGTCGGGCAGAGCGGCGTCCAGCGCGGCGACCTCCGCGGACGTCGGGCGCCCCTCGACGCCGGGCCGGGGTGCCTGCTCGGCTCCGCCCGCGCGGGGCAGGAACACCAGTCCCGACTCGAACAGCGCGACGTCGTCGAACCCGCGGGAGACGTTGCGCCTGAGCGTGGTCAGCAGCCCCGGCAGGAGCGTCGTGCGCAGGGAGGGCTCCTCGTCGGACAGCGGGTTCGCCAGATGCAGCGCCTGCCGCCGCGGGTCGTCCTCGGACAGCCCGAAAGCATCATGCACACCCGGTGCGACGAACGGGTACGTGAGCACCTCGGTGTACCCGTCGCCGGCCAGGACGAGCCCGACCCTTCGGCGCAGCCGCTGCCGGTCGGTCAGGCCGTGCCCCGCGAGCACCGGAGGCAGCACCGACGGAATCGCGTCGTACCCGTGCAGTCGAGCGACCTCCTCGACCAGGTCGGCCGGCATCCGCAGGTCCGGGCGCCACGACGGCGCAGTGACCTCGGCACGCGAGCCCTCGACCCGAAGCGAGCAGCCGGCCGCGACCAGGAGCCGCTCCACCTCGTCGTGGGGGTAGTCGTGGCCGACGAGCCGGCTGGGGAGGTTCAGGTCGAGGTCGATGACAGTCGGCGCCGGCGCCTGGTCGAAGACCGTCGCGCTGTCGGCAGCCGTTGCACCGCCGAGCTCGACGAGCAGCCGCGCGGCGCGTTCGGCCGCGACCTCCTGGAGCCGGTCGTCGACCCCACGCTCGAAGCGTCGCGACGCCTCGCTCGGCAGCTTGTGCCGTCGGATCGCGCGCGCGATGGAGGTGGGCTCGAAGTGGGCCGCCTCGATCACGATGTCGGTCGTCGCGTCGTCGATCTCCGTCGACGCACCTCCCATGACGCCGGCGATCCCGATCGGCCCCCGGTCGTCGGTGATGAGCAGGTCGTCGACGTCGAGCGACCGCACCGCACCGTCGAGGGTAGTCAGCGTCTCCCCCGGTCGAGCGCGGCGCACGACAACCGTGCCCTGCAGCCGTGACCGGTCGTAGGCGTGCAGCGGCTGGCCGAGCTCGAGCATCACGTAGTTGGTGATGTCGACCGCCAGCGAGATCGGTCGCATACCGGCCTGGTTCAGCCGACGCTGCATCCACAGCGGTGACTGCGCCGACTCGTCGAAACCGGTGACGGTGCGGAACACGAACCGGTCACAGCCGTCGACCGCCTCCACCGCCAACGGCCAGTCGGGCCCGGACGCGGATGCGACCTCGAGCGCGGCCGGGTCGGTGAACGCACAGCCGAACGCCGTCGCGGCCTCGCGGGCGACGCCCCGGATCGACAGCGCGTAGCCGCGGTCGGGGGTGACGGCGATGTCGAGCACGTCCTCGCGCAGGCCGAGCAGCGCGACCGCGTCGTGACCCGGCGCGGCCACCCCGGCCGGGAGCACGATGATCCCGTCGTGGTCGTCGCCGGTGCCCAGCTCGCGCGAGGAGCAGATCATCCCGTCGGAGACGTGGCCGTAGGTGGTACGAGCCGTGATCGCGAAACCGCCGGGCAGCACCGCACCTGGCAGTGACACGACGACGAGGTCGTCGACGCCGAAGTTGCGCGCGCCGCACACGATCCCCCGACCGGCCGGCTCGTCGCCGGTGGCTGGGTCGTTGTGTGTCGCTCCGACGTCGACCCGGCACCAGCGGATCGTCTTGCCGTTGGAGTGGGTCTCCTCGGTGAAGGACAGCACCCGTCCGACGACCAGCGGCCCCGCGACGTCGGCCCCGAGGTGGTCGACGGTCTCGACCTCCAGTCCCGCTGCGATCAGCGCCCCGGCGAGCTCACGGGCGGTGACGGTCTCGGGGAGGTCGGCGTACTCGCGGATCCACGACAGGGGGGCCCGCATCAGATCTCCGTCCCGAACGCACGGCTGAACCGCACGTCGCCCTCGACCATGTCGCGCATGTCCGCGATGCCGTGCCGCAGCATCAGGCCCCGCTCCAGGCCCATGCCGAAGGCGAAGCCGGAGTAGCGCTGCGGGTCGATGCCGCAGGCCTGCAGCACCCGTGGGTTCACCATGCCGCAGCCGCCCCACTCGATCCAGCCCTCCGAGGCACAGGTGCGACACGGGTGGTCGGGATCGCCCACCGAGGCACCCCGGCAGACGAAGCACTGGAAGTCCAGCTCGGCGCTGGGCTCGGTGAACGGGAAGAATGACGGGCGCAGCCTGGTGACCAGGTCGGCGCCGAACAGCTCCTGGACGAAGTGCTCGAGGGTCCCCTTCAGGTGCGCCATGGTGATGCCCTCGTCGACCACGAGCCCCTCGACCTGGTGGAAGACCGGGGTGTGAGTCGCGTCGAGCTCGTCGGTCCGGTAGGTGCGTCCGGGCACGATGACGTAGATCGGTGGTCGGCGCTCGAGCATCACCCGCGCCTGCACCGGCGAGGTGTGGGTCCGCAGCACGACGCCCGACTCCGGTGAGGTGACGAAGAACGTGTCGCTCATCGCCCGCGTCGGATGGTCCGGGGGGATGTTCAGCGCGTCGAAGTTGAACCACTCGGCCTCGACCTCGGGCCCCTCGGCGACCTCGTACCCCATGGCGAGGAAGATCTCGGCGACCCGCTCCTGGATCGTGGTCAGCGGGTGCCTGGCGCCCTCGACCCGTCGGTCCCACGGCAGCGTGACGTCGACCGACTCCTCGACCAGCACGGAGGCGTCGCGCTCGGCCTCCAGCTCGGCCTGTCGTTGCTCCAGGGCGAGCCGCACGGCCGCCCTGGCCTGGCCGACCCGGCGTCCGGCGTCGGCCTTGGCCTGCGGGGGAAGCGCGCCGATCTCGCGGTTCGCCAGCGCGAGCGGCGATCGGTCTCCGGCATGGGCCAGCCGGGCCTCCTTCAGCGCGTCCAGGGTCGACGCCGCCGCGACCGCCTCGATCGCGGCGTCACGCATGGCGGCCACCTGGTCGGGGTGCAGCGGCGTGACCTCGACCGGGTCGAACGGCTGGTTCGGCGCGGACATCGGCTCCCTTGTCGACGGCTGGACGGGCGCCTGGCGGCGGACCCCGCGCAGAGTCTAGGAGTCCGCCCCCGCACCGGTCGCGTCCGTTCGCTCCGGCTCGCCCGCAGGCAGCACGACGACGAACCGGGCGCCTCCTGTCTCCGGAGGCACGAGTGCGACCCGCCCGCCGTGGGCCTCGACGAGGCCGCGCACGACGTACAGCCCCAGGCCGGTGCCGCCACGGTCCGGTCCCTTCCAGAACCGGCCGAACACCCGGGTGGCCTGGTGCTCCGGAACCCCCGGCCCCTCGTCGGTCACCGCCAGCACCACACCGTCGGGGTCGTGGCGCAGCGACACGGTGATCAGCCCGTCGCCGTGGCGGGCGGCATTCTCCAGCAGGTTGTCGATGACCTGGCCGAGCTTGTCCGGGTCGACCCAGACCTCCGGCACGCCGGTCGCCAGGTCGAGCTGATAGCTGTCCCGGTCGCGGCCGGCCACCACCTGCGCCTCGACCCGGCGCCGGACCAGCGCGTTCAGGTCGAGCGGCAGCCGGTGGAGCTGCACCCGGCCGGAGTCGATCCGGGCGACATCGAGCAGCTCGGCGATCAGCCGGGTGAGCCGGTCGGCGTCGGAGTCGACCGCCTCCAGCATGAGGCGTCGCTGCTCGTCGGTGAACTTCTCCCACTTGCCGAGCAGGGTCGCGGTGAAGCCCTTGACGCCGGTCAACGGCGAGCGCAGCTCGTGGGCGACCGTGGCGATCAGGTCGGCGTGGACCTGCTCCATCCGGTCGCGCGCCTCCGTGCCCCGCAGAGCGATGACCACCCGCTGCACGGGCCCACCCCGCTGCTTGCGCTGGTAGGCGGCGGTGGCCAGGACGGTGCGACCGTCGGGCAGGGACAGCGCCCGCTCGACCTGGCGGGTCCTGGTCGCCAGGCCGCCGAACGGGTTGCTGACCAGCCACCAGTCGCGACCGGCGCCGTCGGTGAGTGGGAGGGCCTCGACCAGCGGCCGCCCCAGGGCCTGCTCGGCGCGCAGCCCGGTGACCCGTTCGGCGGCCCGGTTGAACACCACGACCGTGCCGTGTGCGTCGGCCACGACCACGCCGTCGGGGAGGACGTCGTAGTCGACCGGACTCGCCCCGTCGTCGGCGGCGGCGGTGGGAGGGGCGCTGCTCGGCACGGGCGGAGCCTAGCCGCCGCGGCTGGCCATTTCCGGGCACGCCCCTGGTCCCACCCCCGGACGCCGGACCCGAGCAGCACCCCGATGGTCCGGCTCGGTCGCGCACAGGGGGTTGACCGGCATCGTTCGGCACGGTAGAATTCGAACACTTGTTCGAGTGGCGACGAAGACGGCACCCCGGCCCACATCGAGGCGACAGGGTGCTCCCTGAGAAGTATGCGAGGCAGCGCGTTCCCGCGCTCCAGTTGACGAGCCAGCGAAGACCGGGCAACAAGAGACGGTCAGCAGCACCGACGCCGCCACGTCCCGTCCCCCGGTTCGGAGCCTGCTCTCGTGTTCGTTCCCGACGTCCTCCCCGCGCCTGTGCGGTCGGTGCTCGACGACGTGCGCGCCTGGTCGGACACCCCACGCGTGGCGCCGGCGACGGCTGAGGAGCGGGCGGCCTGGCTGGTCGGGCTGCGGCAGCTGGTCGACGCTACCGAAGCCGCCTTCCTCGAGGTCCTCAGCAGCTTCGACACCCACGGAGACGGTCAGGTCCTGCACGGCGCGCAGTCGACCGGGGCCTGGCTGCAGGGTGCGGCACACCTGGCCCCCGGCGATGCCAGCGAGCGGGTCCGGATCGCGCGCGCCGGCCGATGCGTGCTGCGCGAGCCGGTCGCGGCCTTGGCAGCGGGTGGGGTGACCTACGACCAGGTCCGGGCGATCGAACGGTCGGTCCGGCCGTTGCCGGACGCTGTCCAGGCCGAAGCAGTCGGCGTGCTGACCGAACTGGCGCACCGCGTCGACGCCGGTCGAGTGCGCACCGCCGGTCGGGCTCTGCGTCACACCGTCGACCCCGACGGGGCGCTCGATGACGCACGCGACCAGTTCGACCGCCGCTACCTGACCCTGTCCCCGCTCCTCGACGGCATGACCGCACTCGACGGTCTGCTCGACGCCGAGGCCACCGCGATGGTCACGGCGGCGCTGGCGCCGTTCGGCGTACCCAGCGACCCCGACGACCGGCGTTCGGTTGCGCAGCGCCGGGCCGACGGCCTCGTCGAGATCGCGGCACTGGCCATGAAGAGCGAACGGCTACCGACGCTGTCCGGCGCACCTACACGGCTCGAGGTGCTGGTCCCGCTGGACGCCCTGGCCGATCCGAGTTGCGGGGCTCCGGGCACGGTCTCGGGCACCCCCGGCGGTCCGGGACTGCTCACGCCGGTCGCCGTGGGACGGCTGGGCTGTGACGCAGTCGTCTCCCGTGTGGTGCTGGGCCCGGGCTCCGTGCCGGTCGACCTGGGCCGAGCTCAGCGGCTGTTCAGTCCGGCCCAACGGCGCGCCCTGTCCGTGCGCGACGGTGGCTGCCGGTTCCCCGGCTGCAGCCGTCCGCCGCGCTACACCGACGCCCACCACCGCGTTTCGTGGACCCATGGCGGGACCACTGACTTCGCCAACGGGCTCCTGCTGTGCCGCTACCACCACCGACTCGTGCACGAGGGTGGCTGGTCGGTCACCGAGGACGACCCAGTGTCCGGCGCCAATGCCCGGCTGTGGTTCCGCGGTCCGCACAGCCAGTGCCTCGCGAGCGACCCCCGCGGTCCTGGACCGGCACCGCCTCGACCAGCACCGCCCCGACCAGCACCGCCCCGACCAGCACCCACCACGCCCCACAGCTCGCCCTACCAGCATCGCCCTACCAGCACCGGATCTCCGAGGGCGCTACCGCTCACCGCCCGACTTCTGCATCCCCTGCGCCCTTGGTCGACCGACGCACGCGACGCCCGCACGCTGGCGTACAGGCACAGCGCCGCAGCGGTGGCCAGGTTGAGGCTCTCGGCCCGCCCGTAGATCGGGATGGAGACGACGGCGTCAGCCGCGTCGCGCACCTGCTGCGGGAGGCCCCACGCCTCGTTCCCGAACACCCAGGCGGTGGGCGCAGTCAGCAGCCCGGTGCGCTCGGCGTCGTCGAGGTCGGTGTCTCCTGCTCCGTCGGCCGCCAGCACCTGGAGCCCGGAGGCACGCAGCTGGGCCATCGTGTCCAGCACGGGGACGTCGGTGACCACCGGCACGTGGAACAGCCCGCCCACCGAGGCGCGCACGACCTTGCCGTTGTAGGCGTCGACCGACCCGCTGGAGAAGATCACCGCGTCGGCGCCGGCCGCGTCGGCCGCCCGGAGGACCGAGCCGGCGTTGCCGGGGTCGCGGACCTCGGCCAGCAGCGCGACGAGCCGCGGGTGCGTGGACAGGACCGAGTCCAGCGGCACGTCGAGGACGTCGCAGACCGCGACGACTCCCTGCGGGGTGACGGTCTGGGTGAGCTCCCCCACGACGTCGTTGCCGACCCGGTGCACCTCGACCCCGGCCGACGACGCCGCGGACAGGAGCTCGGGGTGGCGGGAGGCCGCATCGGCGGTCACGAACAGAGTCTGCACACCTGCGGAGGGACCGGCGCCGCGGGCGAGCGCCTCACGCACCGCCTGCGGTCCTTCGACCAGAAACCGCCCGTCGGACTGACGAAACGAGCGTTTCGTCAGTCGACGGGCGGCTTTGACCGCCGCGCGGTGCGGCACGGGGGTCGAGGCGAACGGGTGCGGGCGGGAGGGCCGCGCAGTCACGTCGGGCTCAGGCAGCCGGAGCGTTGCGGTCGGCCGGAAGTGCGTCCTTGGCGGTCTGGACCAGGGCGTTGAACGCGGCCGGGTCGTTCACGGCCAGCTCGGCGAGCATCCGCCGGTCGACCTCGATGCCAGCTAGCTTCAGACCCTGCACGAACCGGTTGTAGGTGAGGCCCTGCGCCCGGGAGGCGGCGTTGATCCGCTGGATCCACAGCCGACGGAAGTCGCCCTTGCGCGCCTTGCGGTCGCGGTAGGAGTAGCCCAGGGAGTGAGTGACCTGCTCTTTGGCCTTGCGGTACAGCCGGGACCGCTGCCCGCGGTAGCCGGAGGCGCGTTCCAGGGTCGTGCGGCGCTTCTTGTGCGCGTTGACTGCGCGCTTGACGCGTGCCATGTCGGTTCCTCCTGCAGGAGATCGGGGGCGTCAGCGGCCCAGCAGCTTGTTGGCCTTGGCGGTGTCAGCCGGGCTGACCTGGACGTCGACTGAGAGGCGACGCGTGCGCTTGCTCGACTTGCCCTCGAGCAGGTGACGCTTGTTCGTGCGCTCACGCATCAGCTTGCCGCTGCCGGTCACCCGGAAGCGCTTCTTCGCACCGCTGTGCGTCTTCATCTTCGGCATGTCGCCTTCGTCTCCTCGTGCGTCGTCGGGTCGTGCTCGTGCGGCTTGGCTCAGGCGTCGATGTCGGTGTCGAGCGGCTCGGCGTCGACGCTGGTCTTGCGGGACTCGCGGTCGGCTCGCTGCTCGGCCATCACGTCGGCCTTCTTGCGGGTCGGACCCAGCACCATGACCATGTTCCGGCCGTCCTGCTTCGGGGCGGACTCGACGAACCCCAGGTCGACGACGTCGGCGGCCAACCGCTGCAGCAGCCGGAACCCCAGCTCGGGGCGGCTCTGCTCACGACCGCGGAACATGATCGTGATCTTGACCTTGTCGCCGGCCTTGAGGAACCGGACGACGTGACCCTTCTTGGTCTCGTAGTCGTGCGGGTCGATCTTGGGCCGAAGCTTCATCTCCTTGATAACCGTGTGGGCCTGGTTCTTGCGGGCCTCACGCGCCTTCAGGGCGGACTCGTACTTGAACTTGCCGAAGTCCATGAGCTTGCACACCGGGGGGCGGGCCATCGGGGCCACCTCGACGAGGTCGAGGTCTGACTCCTGGGCGAGCCGCAGGGCGTCCTCGATCCGGACGATTCCCACCTGCTCTCCGTTCGGCCCGACCAACCGCACCTCAGGGACGCGGATCCGGTCGTTGATGCGGGTCTCCGTGCTGATGGGCGCTCCTTGGTTCGCAGTGGTTGCCCCAGAGACGCCGAAAGGGCTCGGCGTCACCGTGCACGCGCGAGCCCTTGGCACCGCACCGAAGGTTGCCCAACGGTGGACGACGGGGCCGAGGATCGGCTCCGTCGTACTCGGGACCTGACCCCTGCCGCCCGTGGGCTGCAGAGGTGGGAGACGGGCTCCGCTTGCAGACCGGACCCCAGAGGATCCGACCGGTCTGACCTGAGAGGCTACCAGGGTGGACCCCGACCAGACGAATGCCCAGAACCCGGCGCGGGACCTGGCCGACGTCCCGGCGATCGAGGTGGTGACGACCACCGCACTGCACCTCATGAGCGCCGCCGCGGTGAAGGTCGGCCTGGCCGAGGACGAGGCCACCGCCCGCCACCTCGACCTGGACGAGGCCCGCACGCTCATCACCGCCCTCGCCGGGCTGGTCACGGCGGCCGCGCCGTCGATCGGGACGTTCCACGCGGCACCGCTGCGCGACGGTCTCACGGCGTTGCAGCGCGCGTTCCGTGAGGCCTCGCCGTTCCCCGACGCGCCCGGGGACGGCCCGGGCGAGACGTGGACCGGCCCGGTGTTCTAGTCCAGGTCGGCGAGCTGGCTGTCGGTGTCGGTCTCGTGCCCGATGTGCGTGGCCCGCCAGAGCACGACGGCGAGCAGACCCCCGACCAACGGGGCGAGGATGAACAGCCAGAGCTGGGACAGTGCGTCGCCACCCTGGAACAGCGCCGGGCCGATCGAGCGGGCCGGGTTCACCGAGGTGCCGGTGAGTGGGATGCCGACGAGGTGGACGGTCGTCAGTGCCGCACCGATGGCGATCCCGGTCCCGACCGGGGGCACGCCCTTCTCGGTGACGAGCAGGATCACGTAGACGAACAGCGCGGTCAGCGCGGTCTCGAGGATGAACGCGCCCACCGCTCCGCCGGTGGCTGGCCCGTAGGCGTTGGCCCCGAGGCCCCCGGTCTGGTCCTCGACCCCTTGCTGGACGAGCAGCCACAGCAGGAAGGCGCCACCGATCGCGCCGACCACCTGGGCGCCCATGTAGGAGAGTCCCTCTTTCACCGGCATCTGGCGGCCGACCATCATCGCGAGCGTGACCGCCGGGTTCACGTGAGCACCGGAGATCGAGCCGATCGCGAAGACCAGGAACGTGAGGACCAGGCCGAAGCCGAGTGCGACCCCGACCCCGCCGAGGTCGTACCGGCCGGTCACTGCCGCACCCACGGCCAGGAACACCAGAGCGAACGTGCCGATCAGCTCGGCGAGGAGCTTGCGCGGCATCCGAAGCGGCGCGTTGGAGGGCATGGTGAGTCCTTGCTTGCTGGAGGGGGCGGCTCCCGGACCGGCCGCACCGCCCAGGATGCCAAAGCCGGAAGGTGCACACCAGTCAGGCGCGCCGGAAGACCACCACAGCCCCGGTCGGCTCACGCTCCGGGGGGACCACGACCAGCTGCAGACCGCCGGTCAGACGGGAGCGAAGGAGCAGGTCGGACGCTAGCCGCTGGGACAGCCGGGGCACGAGGGCGCGGAACTGCGCGGCGCCGATCGACCGAGCCACGACGAGGGTCAACCGGAGCCCGGAGTCGGACGGTTCGGCGAGGACGGCGGTGACCGCCGGCTCGTCGACCACGTGGGCACTGATCGCCGCTGCCACGTCGGGGTCGTCGTGCGGTGCCACGGTCACGTCAGGGGCAAAGGCAAGGATGCGCAGCTCACCCCCGCTGACGGCGAACGGCGACGGGCCGGCGACATCGAGCAGAAGGGTGTCGGCGCCCTCGGCCAGTGCCGCCTGGGCCGCACGTCGCGCCTCCACCGGCACCGGACGGGCGTCGGCGCGCCAGGCCGCCAGCGCGGCGGTCGAGGTGAACCCCAGCAGCGAGCAGCCGCCGTCCGCGCGCCGCACGGTGACCGTCGCCATCGACGACTCCTTGTCGATCGCGAGCCCGTCGGCCGACGTCGCCGACTGCTCGAGGACGGCCACGACGGGGATCAGGACCCGGGTCTCGACCAACGCCTCGAGCACGTCTCCGCCGGTGGCCACTCCCTGTGCGTAGGCGCTCAGCGCCACCCGCAGCGCCGGGTCGGCGGACCCGTCGTCGGAGGCGAACTGCGGGGTCGGCAGCTCTTTGCCGATGATGCGCTCGTCGGTCATCGTCAGCCAGTCACCCTTGGCCGGTCACAGACGGCACGCATGGATGTCGGTGACCAGGATCCCCCGCGCGCCCAGGTCGTAGAGCGCGTCCATCACGTTGTTGGTGTCGGCCCGCGGCACCAGAGCCCGGACCGCCACCCATCCCTCGTCGTGCAGCGGCGACACGGTCGGTGACTCGATGCCCGGGGTCAGTGCGCACGCGGCATCGAGCAGGTGGGTACGCACGTCGTAGTCGAAGATCACGTACGCGCGAGCGACGATCACGCCGTTGAGCCGGCGGACCAGCTGGTCCACGGCCGTCGACTCCCTCGCCTCCGAGCGGCACACGAGGACCGCCTCGCTGTGCAGGATCGGCTCGCCGACGAGCTCCAGACCCGCCTGGCGCAGGGTCGTTCCCGTCTCGACCACGTCGGCGATCACGTCGGCCACGCCGAGCTGTACCGAGGTCTCGACCGCGCCGTCGAGGCGGATCACCGAGGCCTGCACACCGTGCTCGTCGAGGTGGCGGGCCACGAGGCCCGGGTACGACGTCGCGATCCGCAGCCCCTGGAATCCGCTCACGTCCGCGGCAGTCCCGGGGCGCGCGGCGAACCGGAAGGTCGACCGCCCGAACCCCAAGGGCAGCAGCTCGCGCGCGGACGAGTCACCGTCGAGCAGGAGGTCGCGCCCGGTGATGCCGACGTCGAGCTGGCCGGAGCCCACGTACGTGGCGATGTCTCGGGGCCGCAGGTAGAAGAACTCCGTGCCGTTGTCGTCGTCGCGCAGCACGAGCTCGCGCGTGGCCGAGCGCTGACGGTAGCCGGACTCGCGCAGCATCTGCACGGACGCATCGGACAGCGAGCCCTTGTTGGGGACGGCGACGCGAAGCACCTTCAGACCTCCCTGGGTGAGCGGGCCGAGGTGGCGTTCACAGGCGCTCGTAGACATCTTGCAGGGACAGGTCGCAGGCGACCATCAGCACCTGCAGGTGGTAGAGCAGCTGGGCGATCTCGTCGGCGGTCCGCTCGGGGCCCTCGTGCTCGGCGGCCATCCAGACCTCGGCGGCCTCCTCGACGACCTTCTTCCCGATGGCGTGCACCCCTCCGTCGAGCAGCCGGACGGTGGTCGAGTCGTCCGGTCGGTACGCCGCGCGCTCCTGGAGCTCGGCGAACAGCACCTCGAAGCTCTTCATGGGCTCGACTCCTGGGTCGTGATCTCGGCCGGCCCAGCGTAGTGAGGGCGGATCACCGTGGGCCGCGCAGGTCAGCCAGCAGCAGGGCCGTGCTGATCGCCGCCAGAGCCGCCTCGGCGCCCTTGTCCTCAGGGGAGTCGTTGAGGCCGGCCCGGTCGAGCGCCTGGCGCTCGGTGTCACAGGTCAGCACCCCGAAGCCGACCGGAACACCGGTGTCGAGCGCGACCCGGGTCAGGCCGTCGGTCGCGGCTCGGCACACGTACTCGAAGTGAGGGGTGCCCCCTCGGATCACCACTCCCAGCGCGACCACGGCGTCGTAGCCCTGACGGGCCAACGCCAACGAGACGACCGGCAGCTCGAACGTCCCGGGGACCCGAAGGACCTTCGGCTCGGTGATCCCCGCCTCGGACAGCATCCGTCGGGCCCCTGCAACGAGACCACCCATCACCACCGGGTGCCAGGACGCCGCAACGATCGCGACCCGCAGTGACCCTGCGCTGGGAACGGTGGGACTGGGCGCTCCGGTGCGGCTCACGAGGAAAGCTCCTTCGTGGGGGGCGGTGTGGTCCGCCCGTCGTCGAGGTTCGGCAGGTCGTGCCCCATCCGGTCGCGCTTGGTCCGCAGGTACGCGAGGTTGTCCGCGGTAACCGTCGTCGGCAGGGGCTCGCGTCCGACGACCTGCAGTCCGTAGCCCTCGATGCCGGCTCGCTTGGCGGGGTTGTTCGTGAGCAGCCGCATCGTCCGCACGCCGAGGTCGGCCAGGATCTGTGCACCGGTGCCGTAGTCGCGGGCATCGGCCGGCAGACCGAGCTCGAGGTTGGCGTCGACCGTGTCGCTCCCGGCGTCCTGCAGCTGGTAGGCCTGCAGCTTGTGGAGCAGGCCGATGCCTCGGCCTTCGTGCCCCCGCACGTACAGCAGGACCCCGCGGTCCTCGGCCGCGATCCGGGCCATCGCTGCGTGCAGCTGCGGGCCGCAGTCGCAGCGCGTCGAGCCCAGCACGTCGCCGGTCAGGCACTCCGAGTGCACCCGCACGAGGAGGTCCAGGCCGTCACCGATGTCACCGCGCACCAGCGCCACGTGCTCCATGCCCGTCACGGTGTCGCGGAACCCGAACGCGGTGAACTCCCCGTGCTCGGTGGGCAGGCGGGTCTCGGCCACGCGCTGCACCTGGCTCTCGTGGCGTCGTCGGTAGGCGATCAGGTCGGCGATGGAGATCATCGCCAGACCGTGCTCGTCGGCGAACCGGCGCAGTTCGGGGGCGCGCATCATCGACCCGTCGTCGTGGACGATCTCGCAGATCGCGGCTGCAGGGGTGAGGCCGGCGAGCCGGGCCAGGTCGGGGCCCGCCTCGGTGTGACCGGCCCGACGCAGCACTCCTCCCTCGACCGCGCGCAGCGGGAACACGTGCCCGGGGCGGGTGAGCTCGAACGGCTCGGTCGCCGAGTCGACCAGCACCCGGATCGTCCGGGCCCGGTCGACCGCGGAGATCCCGGTGCTGATCCCGTCGCGGGCGTCGACACTCACCGCGTAGGCGGTGCCCTTGCGGTCCTCGTTGACGGCGGTCATGGGGGGCAGCTTCAGCCGGTCGAGGTCCTTGCCGTGCATGGCGACGCAGATCACCCCCGAGGTGTGCCGGATCATGAACCCGACGAGCTGCGGGGTCGCCTTGCCGGCCGCGAAGATCAGGTCTCCCTCGTTCTCACGGTCCTCGTCGTCGACGACGACCACGGCCCTGCCGGCCCGGAGGTCCTCCACCGCCCGCTCCACCGGGTCCAGCACCACCGGAGCGTGGTCCCCGGGTGTCAGTTCGTCGTTCACGGGCTCACCTTCTCGTCGGAGTCCGCCAGGTCGGTCCGCAGGAGTCGCTCGACGTACTTGGCGATGACGTCGACCTCCAGGTTGACCCGCTCGCCGACGCCCTTGCGGCCCAGGGTGGTGAGCGCGAGCGTCGTGGGGATCAGGCTGACCACGAACGAGCCGGAGTCGAGGTCGGCCACGGTCAGGGACACGCCATCGACGGTGATCGACCCCTTGGCCACGACGTAGCGGGACACCGACGAGGGAAGGGACAGCCGCACCAGCTCCCAGTGCTCGGCCGGCTCCCGGTCCAGGATCTCGGCCACACCGTCGACGTGCCCCTGGACCAGGTGGCCGCCGAGCCGCGACGACAGCGTCATCGGGCGCTCCAGGTTCACCGCGGACCCGACCGTGAGATCGCCGAGGCCGGACGACCGCAGCGTCTGGCGCATCACGTCGGCGGTGAAGGCGTCGTTCTCGCAGGTGACGACGGTGAGGCACACCCCGTTCACCGCGATCGAGTCGCCGTGGTGCGCGTCGGCGGTGACCATCGGCCCCCGAACGGTCAGCCGGGCCGAGTCGGTCAGCGACTCGATCGCGACGACCTCACCGAGCTCCTCGACGATGCCAGTGAACATCTAGGCCTCCTTGGCTACGGTGGCGGTGATCCGGACGTCGTCACCGATCCGGGTGACGTCCTGCAGGTCGAGGCGCAGCGCCTCGTCGATCGACCCGATCCCGACGTCGCCCAGCGCATGCACGCCGGTACCGAGCAGGGTCGGCGCGACATACGCGACGACTCGGTCGACCAGTCCCTGACGCACGAACTCCCCGGCCAGGGTCGGCCCGCCCTCCACGAGCAGGTGGTGCAGGCCCGCTGCCCCCAGCGTCTCGACGACCTCGCGGACGTCGTGGGTCGGGAACACCCTCGTCGCAGCAGCATCGTCGAGCACCGCAGCGGTCGGCGGGGGCAGGCGGCGCCCGATCACCACGCGCAGCGGCTGGCGTCTGCCCGCCACTCCGTCGGCACCGCGCACCGTGAGCTGTGGGTCGTCGGTCAGCACGGTGCCCGTGCCGACGACGACGGCGTCGACGACGGCGCGCAGGGCGTGGCCGTCAGCGCGGGCCCCCGGGCCGGTGATCCAGCGGCTGGAGCCGTCGGCCGCAGCCACCCGACCGTCGAGGGTCGCGGCGAGCTTCCAGGTGACGAAGGGACGGTCGCGCTCGACGGCCGTGGTCCACCACGGGTTCACCGCTCGCGCCTGCGCCTCGAGCACGCCCGTCTCGACGTCGACGCCGGCCGCCCGCAGCAGGTCGACCCCACCTGCGGCGCGCACACTGAGGTCACGCTGCGCCACCACGACGCGGGCGATGCCGGCCGCGACCAGCGCCGGCGCGCAGGGCCCGGTTCGACCGGTGTGGGCACAGGGTTCGAGGGTGACCACCGCCGTCGCTCCCACCGTGGCTGCGAAGGACCTGCGGAGCGCGTCGACCTCGGCATGCGGCGTCCCGGCCCCGTGGTGGTGCCCGACCGCCAGCTGGGCGCCGTCGCGGGCCAGCAGGACGCACCCCACGCGCGGGTTCGGACCGAGTGGTGCGTCTGGTTCCACGGCAGCGGCGAGCGCGCGACGCATCGCGTCGACCTCGGCGGGGCTGGCCACACTCACTCCTGCGCATCGGGCGCGGACCGGAGCACGGAGAGAGCGGCGACCGGTGACGTCGTGGGACCACGGCGTCACCGAACGCGCGCTGCCTCCCATCCGGACTTTCACCGTCGGTCCCGGAGTTCCACCAGGTCAACCGGCCGCTGGCTGCGGACGGGTCGCGGACTGTCACCGCCGGTTCGGAGTTGCACCGACCCCGGAGCGCGCGAGGGTTACCTCGAACCGGATCAGTGTCGCACATCGACCCCGGGGACGGCGCTGCGTGCCTTGGCCCGCAGCAGCTCCACCATCGCCGCCGGGTCGTCGCTCCTGAACACCGCAGAACCAGCGACGAACACGTCGGCGCCCGCCTCGGCGGCACGCTCGATCGTCTCCGGACCGATCCCGCCGTCGACCTGGAGCCAGACCTGGGAGTCGGCATCGACCAGCAGCTGACGGGCGGCGCGGATCTTCGGCAGGACGACGTCGAGGAAAGGCTGGCCGCCGAAGCCGGGTTCGACCGTCATCAGCAGCAGCATGTCGACCTCGGCGAGCAGCCCCACGTACGGCTCGACCGGCGTCGCCGGCTTCAACGCCATACCGGCCCGAGCCGACAGAGAGCGCAGCGCCCGGGCCAGCCGCACCGGGTCGGCCGCGGCCTCGACGTGGAAGGTGACCGACTGGGCACCGGCCTCGGCGTAGGGCGGGGCCCACCGGTCGGGGTCGTCGATCATCAGGTGGCAGTCCAAGGGAAGCGCCGACACCCGGGCCAGGCTCTCCACGATCGGCAGACCGAGGGTGAGGTTCGGTACGAAGTGGTTGTCCATGACGTCGACGTGCACCCAGTCGGCGACGGCCGAGACCGCCGCGACCTCGGCCCCGAGGCGGCTGAAGTCGGCCGACAGGATGCTCGGTGAGATCTGGATGCCCACCCGCGCGAGTGTAGGCCGCACGGGTGGGGCTGCCGGCGTTTCGTCAAGGTGTCCACGGAGCCGGCCCGACGATGGAGCAGGGACGGGAACACGGACGGTGGGTCGGGCGACGTTCGGGCCAGCGGAAGGGTGATCGGTATGGGGTCCCGCGCGTCGGGGGGCGCGCCATGGAGCCGGAGGGTCAGCACGCCGGTGGAGTCGCAGCGGGTGCGGATCGCGCACACGCTGTTCACCGCGCTCGCCTTCTGCGGGCTGGCCTACTGCGGGCTGGCTCTTCTGCTGCCCGCCCCTCAGATCGTGATCCCTGTCGTCCTGGTCGGCGTCGTCTGCACCTTCGCCCTGCGACGTCTCGCCGACCGGGGCCGGGTCGAGCTCGCCGTCCTTCTGCTCCTGGCGGCGCTCTCGCTCATGCTCGTCACCGCGGCTGCGATCGAGCAGAACATCGGTGCGACTCCGATGTACCTGCCCTTCCTGGTGGCCGTCGCCGGCGCCTCGCTGTACCCCCGCCAGGTGGTCTGGTCGGTCCTCGGCGCGCTCGTCGTCCTCGTGCTCCTACGGGTGGTCGCCCCAGGCCCCCAGGCGCCGACCAGCGTGGGCTACATGCTCTCCTACGCCTTCGTCGTCACCGTCCTCGTCGGGGTTGTGTCGTGGGTCTCGGCCCACTCGGTCACCCAGGCGCTCCTCGCGTCCCAGGAGGCGCAGCGGCGGGCCGAACGGCTCGCAGTGCAGCTCGACGAGCGGGTCCAACAGCGCACCGCGCAGCTCGAGGAGGCTCTGCGCACCCAGGAGCAGCTCGCGGAACAGCTGTCCGAGCTGACCCTGCGCGACCCGTTGACTGGACTGCACAACCGACGTCACCTCGACGACGAGCTCGGGCACCTGTTCGCCTATGCCAAGCGGACGGGCACCCCACTCAGTGTCGCTGTGGCCGACCTCGACGACTTCAAGTCGATCAACGACCGCTTCACCCACGTGGTCGGCGACGACGTCCTCCGCGGTGCGGCCACCGTCCTGGGAGCTGGCACGCGGGCCTCCGACGTGCTCGTGCGGATGGGCGGTGAGGAGTTCGTGCTGCTGATGCCGGGCACCTCGGCCGCTGACGCGTTCCGGGTCTGCGAGCGGATGCGCAGCGAGCTGGACGAGCACAGCTGGCGCGAGCTCGACGGGCGCCTGCACGTCACGGCATCGTTCGGCGTGGCCTGCTCGACCGACCACGACGACGAGGTGTCCTTGATGCAGGCGGCTGACCAGCGTCTCTTCCGGGCCAAGCGCGACGGCAAGAACCGGGTGGAGGCCACCGCGAGGGTCGCCTGACCGACCCCCGCGCTGTGCCAGGATCCCGCCATGCCCACGACGCTTCGCACCGACGGTGCCGCCGTGGTGATCCCCGCCTTCCAGGAGGCCGACCGGATCGCTTCGACCACGGGCGCAGCAGCCGCCCTGCCCGGGGTCGACCTGGTGGTCGTGGTCGACGACGGATCGACCGACGCAACGAGCGAGCAGGCCACGCAGGCCGGCGCGCACGTCGTGCGCCTGGTGACCAACGCGGGCAAGGCGGCGGCGATGCAGCGCGGCGCCGCGGAGGTCGGCCGTCTCGAGCGCGAGTGCGGGGTCGGCGGGCGCCCGATGCTGTTCCTCGACGCCGACCTGCAGGCGTCGGCGGCCGACGCGGGCGCGCTCCTGCCTCCGGTGCTGCGCGGCGAGGCGGACATGACCATCGCCACCCTTCCGACGCAGGCGCGGTCGGGTGGCGGGCGTGGGTTCGTCGTCCGGCTGGCCCACGACGGCATCGCGCAGGCGACCGGGTGGTCGGCGACCCAGCCCTTGTCCGGCCAACGTGCCCTCACCCGGGCTGCCTTCGACGCGGCGACCCCGCTGGCCGACGGGTTCGGGGTGGAGGTCGGACTCACCATCGACCTGCTGCGCCAGGGCTTTCGGGTCGTGGAGGTCCCGGTCGACCTGCACCACCGGGTCACCGGCCGCGACTGGCGGGCCCAGCGGCACCGGGCCCGTCAGTTCTGGGCGGTGTGGAGGGCCCTGCGGGCTCGCGGGGTCGGTCCGGTACTCCCCCTTCCCCGCTGACCAGGGGTGCCTCAGGCCGTCCATTGCCGACGGGACAGACGCGGCGTCATGGCAGCGCTGCCCCCGTCGGCGCGCCGGAGCAGCGCCAGGTACATCGCGTCGGTCCCGTGGACGTGTGGCCACAGCTGCACGTGCAGTCCCTCGCCGGACTGCGGGACGTCGGGCAGCACGGCCCGTGCGTCGACCCGCTCGACGTGAGGGTGGGTCTTCAGCACGTCGTCCACCACGAACCGGGTCTCGGCGAGGTGCGGCGAGCAGGTCACGTACGCCACGACACCTCCCGGTCGGACCGCAGCCAGGGCGCTGGCCAGCAGCGCACGCTGGAGGCGTCCCAGTGCGGCGACGTCGGACGGCAGCCTGCGCCACCGGGCCTCGGGCCGACGGCGCAGCGCACCCAGGCCGGTGCACGGTGCGTCGACGAGCACCCGGTCGTGGTCACCGGTCGCCCAACGGTCGTCGGTGCCGTCACCGGTCACGACGTCGGCGGTCTGGCCGACGACCCGGCGCACGAGGTCGGCCCGGTGGGGCTGGCTCTCGACCGCCGTGAGCCGTGCTCCCCGCTGGGCAGCCAGGGCGTCGAGCAGCGCCGCCTTGCCGCCCGGGCCGGCGCACAGGTCGAGCCACCGGACGTCGGGTCCGTCGACGGGTACGTCTGCGAGCGCAAGCGTCACGAGCTGGCTGCCCTCGTCCTGGACCCCGGCCCGACCCTCGCGAACGGCAGCGATCGCACCCGGGTCACCGAACGGCAGGACGGCGGCGTATGGCGACCATCGACCAGGACGGGCGCCGGCCCGGAGCAGCTCGTCGACGCTGCAGCGGCCGGGACGGCCGACCAGGGAGACCTCGGCAGCGACGTTGTCGGCAGCGAGCAGCTGCTCGGTCTCGGCCCGGGAGCCGCCCAGCGCGTCCTGGAAGGCCCGCACGATCCACGCCGGGTGTGACGTCCGAAGGGCGAGCGCCTCGTCATCGTCACCCGTCGCGCCGAGTGTCTGCAGCCAGCCGTCGCGGTCGCGACCGGCCACCTTGCGCAGCACCGCGTTGACGAAGCCGGCCCGCCCTTGCCCGAGGACCGAACGGGTGAGGTCGACGGTCGAGGAGACCGCGGCGTGGTCGGGAACCCGCGACGACAGCAGCTGGTGGGCCCCCATCCGCAGCAGGTCGAGGAGCTGCGGGTCGACATCGGCCAGAGGGCGGTCGACGCAGGCGCCGAGCACGGCGTCGTAGGTGCCCCTTCCGCGCAGCGTGCCGTAGGCGAGCTCGGTGGCGAAGGCGGCGTCGCGCCCGGAGATGCCCCGTTCGCGCAACAGCGTCGGCAGGGTCAGGTTCGCGTAGGCGTCACGTTCGTCGACCGCGCGCAGCGTGTCGTAGGCGACGCGTCGGGCCGGGTCGTCGGCCGCTGCTCGACGGGGACGGCTCATCCCAGCGACTCACCGGAGCCGAGCCGCAGGCCACGGGCCCAGTCCGAGGCCGCCATCCGGGCCTTCCCCTGAGCCTGCACCTCGACCAGCTCGACCGCGTGTGAGCCGGTACCGACGCAGATCCGGTGCTTGTCGACGTCGACCAGGCCCGGATCCAGGTCGACCCGCTGCGGGAGGGGGGCGACGGCCAGCACCTTGAGCCGTTCGCCTCGAGCCGTGGTCCAGGCCCCGGGGGCCGGCGTGCACGCCCGCACCAGGCGGTCGACGTGCAGAGCCGGCGCCGACCAGTCGACCCGCGCGTCGGCGACGCTCAGCTTCGGTGCCAGCGACACGCCCTCGTCGGGCTGGGCCACCGCGACGAGCTCGCTCCGCTCGATGCCGTCCAGGGTTCGCACGAGCAGCCGGGCACCCGACCGGGCCAGTCGGTCGAGCAGGTCACCGCTGGTGTCGGTCGGGCGGATCGGCTCGGTGGTCACCCCGAAGACCGGACCGGTGTCCATACCTTCGTCGAGCCGGAACGTCGTCGCCCCCGTGACCGGGTCGCCGGCCAGGACCGCCCGCTGCACCGGGGCTGCCCCCCGCCAGGCGGGCAGGAGCGAGAAGTGCAGGTTGACCCAGCCATAGGTGGGCACCGCGAGCAGCGACGAGGGGATCAGCCCGCCGTAGGCCACGATCGGGGCGCACTCGAGGCGGAGGTCGGACAGCTGCTCGGCGACCCCGGGGTCGCTGACCCGACCGGGCGTGAGGGTCAGCACCCCGGCGTCGCGCGCCACCTCCCCGACCGCAGACGCGGTGAGCCGACGCCCGCGCCCGGAGCGCGCGTCGGGACGGGTGAGCACGGCCACCACCTCGTGGTGGGAGTCGAGCAGCGCACGCAGGGCCGGCACCGCCGCGGCCGGGGTGCCGGCGAACAGGAGCCGCACTTGTCAGAACGCCTTGCCGAAGGTCGCGTGCGGGCTGACCTTCACGACCGGTACGGCCTCCTGGGCCCACTCGGCCTCCCGGATCGCCTTCATCGCGGCCTTGCGCTGCTCGCCGTCGAGCCGGTCGATGAACAAGATCCCGTCGAGGTGGTCGGCCTCGTGCTGCACACAGCGGGCGAGCAGCTCGGTGCCCTCGATCACCACGGGGTCGCCGTACATGTTGAACCCCTTGGCGACCACGCCGTACGCGCGCGGGGTGTCGAACACCAGCCCGGGCAGGGACAGGCAGCCCTCCTCGCCGTCCTGCTGCTCCTCGGTGAGGTCGAGCACCGGGTTGACCAGGTGTCCGACGACATCGTCGACGTCGTAGGTGAAGACCCGCAGCGAGACGCCCAGCTGGGGCGCGGCCAGGCCCACGCCCGGCGCGTCGATCATCGTCTCGGTGAGGTCCTTGACCAGGGTGCGCAGCTCCTTGTCGAAGTCGACGACCGGTGAGGCCGACGTGCGAAGAACCGGGTCGCCGAAGAGGCGAATCGGTTGGACCGACATGCGAGGCTCCCAGGTCGAGGACGGCGCCCAGTCTACGAGCCCACGTCACTCCGGAGCTGTGGCGGCTACGCGCGCGCAGAAGGCCGCCACCTCTCCGGAGTCGTGGGCTCAGCCGAGGACGGGGGGGTCGACCTGGAGGCGGACGTGCTCGGCCTCCTTGCGGGCGCTGCGCTCGCCCTGCGCGCGACGCAGCGCGCTCACCAGCCCCGACGCACGGCTCAGGGGTGCCCGTGCGATCGCCCGCACCGTGCCGTCGGCCTCCGCCGTCGGGCCGAGGACGTCGACGGTGTCCGGCAGGTCGGCGCGGGCCAGGACGTCGTCGACGCCCTCCGCCGACCCGGTCAGCACGGCGAGGCGCACCGCCGGCGGGAGCCCCGCACTCTGCCGCTCGACCAGCTCTCGCTCGGCGAAGCCGACCGGGTCCCACCGGACCAGGGACTGGACCGCACGGGCCCCGGCGTCGGCAACGACCACGACCCGGCCGCCCCGGTCGGCCGGGCGCACCAGCGCGGCGGCGTTCAGCCACCGGCGCAGCGCCTCCTCCCCGGCCCGCAGGTCGTGCCGGCCGAGCAGGGCCCACGCGTCGAGCAGCAGCGCCGCCACGTAGCCGCCCTCGGCGACCGGCTCGGCGCCTGGCGTCGCGACGACCAGGGCTGGTCGGCCCGACACCTCCGCCCGCACGTCGCCGCCACCCGACGTGACGACGGGGACCGACGCGAAGGCCCGGCCGAGCTCGTCAGCCGTGCGGCGCGCCCCCACGACCCGGGCCCGCAGCCGGCCGAAGCCGCACTCCGGGCACCGCCACTGTGGCTCGGCCCGACCGCACCAGCGGCAGACCGGAACCGCGCTGGCCCCGGACAGGCCGAACGGGCCATGGCAGACCGGGCACGTGGCGCGGGCGTGGCAGCGGGCGCAGCCCACCGCCGGGACGTAGCCGCGGCGGGGCACCTGGACCAGAACGGGGCCGCTGGTCAGGGCTTCGTGTGCCGTCCGCCAGGCGAGGGTCGGCAGGCGGGCCGACCGGGCGGCCGGGTCGTCGCGGTCGCCCACCGCGTCGTCGATCGCGCGGACCCGCGGCGCGTGCGACCGCACCACGCCACGCCGCCCGGCCAGCGGCCGGGCGAAGCCCCGCTCGACCAGGGCCGCACCCTCTGCGGTGACCGCGAACCCGCCGACGAGCAGCGCGGCACCGTCGAGGTGCGAGCGCAGGGCCAGCACCTCACGCACGTGCGGGTAGGGCGCCCGGGGCTCGGCGTGCAGGTCGTCGCCGTCGTCCCAGACCGCCACCAGCCCGAGCTCGGCCACGGGGGCGAACATGGCCGCTCTGGTCCCGACGACTACCCGAGCCTCGCCGCGCCGCACGGCCAGCCACCGGCGGTAGCGCTCGCGTGGACCCACCTCGGCGGTGAGGACGACGACCGCCCTCCGCGCCGACCCGGGCGGCCAGCCCGGCCGACAGTCGCTGGAGGTCACGCTGGTCCGGCGCCACGACCAGGACGCCCCGACCCGACGCGCGGGTGGCTGCGGCGGCAACCGCGAGCGCCTCGACCCAGGCGTCGCCGGGCAGGGCCGCCCACACCGCCCGTGGCGAGCGACCGGTCGCGAGCGCCTCGACGTAGGCCGCCCCGGTCGGGTACTCCGCCCACGGCCCAGCGTCCGGGGGCGCCGGGGCGGCGGCCCAAGCGGGGTCGGGCCGGGCCTCCTTCTCCACCGCCGCGTGCCGCGGCGGTACGGCCAGCCGCAGGACGTCGACCAGCGTCCCGCCGTACCGGTCGGCCACGGCGCGAGCCAGACGAGCGACCTCGGGGGACACGACGGGACACGCCGAGACCACGGTGGCGATCGGGCTGAGGCGGCCTTCGTGCGTGGAGCTCTCGGTGCGCTCCAGCAGGTAGCCGTCGACCAGCTGACCAGCGAATCGGACCCTCACCCGGCAGCCGGGAACGGCCACGGCGTCCAGCGACGCGGGGACCAGGTAGTCGAAGGGGCGGTCGAGGTGGGCCAGCGAGACGTCGACGGCGACCCGACCGACCGGCAGGACCGGGGCCGGCTCGTCGGGCGGGCCGGGGAGCCGCCGCCGGCGCCTGGCGGCCGGCTTCGACGAGCTCACGACCCCGTCACGTGGTCGGCTCAGACGCCGACGGCCGCGGCCAGGGAGGCGGCCCGGTCGGTGCGCTCCCAGGTGAAGTCCGGCAGCTCGCGGCCGAAGTGGCCGTAGGCCGCGGTCTGGGCGTAGATCGGGCGCATCAGGTCGAGGTCGCGGATCAGGGCGGCCGGGCGCAGGTCGAAGACCTGCAGGACGGCGTCCTGGATCACCTCGTCGTCGACGACCCCGGTGCCGAACGTCTCGACGAACAGCCCGACCGGGTGGGACTTCCCGATCGCGTAGGCGACCTGCACCTCGCACCGGGTGGCCAGGTTCGCCGCCACCACGTTCTTGGCCACCCAGCGCATCGCGTAGGCGGCGGACCGGTCGACCTTGCTCGGGTCCTTGCCGGAGAAGGCACCGCCGCCGTGCCGGGCCATGCCACCGTAGGTGTCGATGATGATCTTGCGGCCGGTGAGACCGGCGTCGCCCATCGGCCCACCGATCTCGAACCGCCCGGTGGGGTTGACCAGGACCCGGTAGCCGTCGTGGTCGATCGCCACACCCTCGAGCACCGGGGCGATCACCAGCTCCTCGATGTCCGGCTGCAGCAGGGTCTCCAGGTCGATGTCCGCCGCGTGCTGGGTCGAGACGACGACGGTGTCCAGGCGAACGGGCTTCTCGTCGTGGTCGTACTCGATGGTCACCTGGGTCTTGCCGTCGGGGCGCAGGTACGGCACGAGCCCGTCCTTGCGCACGTCGGCCAGCCGCTTGGCCAGCCGGTGGGCGAGCATGATCGGCAGCGGCATCAGCTCGGGGGTGTCGGTGCACGCGTAGCCGAACATCAGCCCCTGGTCACCGGCCCCCTGTCGGTCCAGCGGGTCGTGGGAGTGGTCGTGGCGCTCCTCGTAGGCGTCGTCGACGCCCTGGGCGATGTCCGGTGACTGGGCACCGATCGACACCGAGACGCCGCAGGACGTGCCGTCGAACCCCTTCTTGCTGGAGTCGTAGCCGATCTCGAGCACTCGCTCCCGCACGATGGTGGGGATGTCGACGTAGCCGCTGGTGGTGACCTCACCGGCCACATGCACCTGACCGGTGGTGACGAGCGTCTCGACCGCGACCCGGCTCGTCGGGTCCTCCTTGAGCAGTGCATCCAGGATCGAGTCACTGATCTGGTCGGCGATCTTGTCCGGGTGACCCTCGGTGACGGACTCAGACGTGAACAGACGACGAGACACGGGTGACTCTCCTCGAACGGACGACGGGGCCGGGGAGCCCCGGCTGAGGTACGCCAGCCTAGCGAGCGGGCAGCCGCTGGCTGACGAGGTCCCAGACGACCTCCGCCAGGGCGCGCTTGGGTCCCAGGGGGACCTCGACCTGCGACCCGTCCGCGCCGAGCACGAGTGCGGCGTTGTCGGGAGTCCCGAACGCCAGGTCGTCACCCACCTGGTTGACCACGAGCAGGTCGCAGCCCTTGCGGGTGAGCTTGGCCCGGCCGTGAGCGCGCCAGTCGGCGTCGTCGTCGCCCGTCTCGGCGGCGAACCCGACCACGACCTGCCCCGGCGTCTGCTTGGCGACCAGCTCGACGAGGACGTCGGTCGTCGGCTCGAGCACGACCGGACCAGGCGGACCGTCGTCCTTCTTCACCTTGCTCGGGGCCACCACCACCGGACGGAAGTCGGCCACCGCAGCGGCCATCACCACGGCGTCGACGCCGGCCGCGGCCTCGTGCACCGCCACCCGCAGCTGCTCGGCGGAGACCACCGGGACGACAGTCACCCCCGACGGTGGCTCGAGCGCGACGTTGGCGGCAACCAGGATGACCTCGGCACCTCGGTCGCGGGCCGACTCGGCCAGGGCCCAGCCCTGGCGACCGGACGACCGGTTGCCCAGGTACCGCACCGGGTCCAGGGCCTCACGGGTGCCGCCCGCGGTGACCACGACCGTGCGCCCGGCCAGGTCACGAGGGCGTCGGGTCCCGGCCAGGGCGCGCAGGCAGTGCTCGGCCAGCTGCTGTGGCTGCGGAAGGCGACCGGGACCGGAGTCGGCACCGGTGAGACGGCCGACGTCAGGCTCGACGACGTCGACCCCTCGCGCACGCAGGGTCGCGACATTGGCCACGGTCGCCGGGTGACGCCACATCTCGGTGTGCATGGCCGGGGCCATGAGCACCGGGCAGGTGGCCGTGAGCAGCACGTTGGTGAGCAGGTCGTCGGCCAGGCCGTGGGCCGCGCGAGCGAGCAGGTCGGCGGTGGCCGGGGCGACGACCACGAGGTCAGCACCCTGGCCCAGGCTCACGTGACGCACCCGGTCGACGTCGTCCCAGACCTCGGAGGTCACCGGGTGGCCGGACAGGGCGGCCCAGGTCGGCGCCCCGACGAAGGCCAGTGCCGCTCGGGTCGGCACCACCGTCACGTCGTGCCCGGCCTCGGTGAGCAGGCGCAGCAGCTCAACGGCCTTGTAGGCAGCGACTCCGCCGGAGACTCCCAGCACGATCCGGGCCATCAGGCCTCCTGTGGCGCGCCGGTCCCCGCGTGGTGCGAGGGCTCAGCCTTCGCCGTCGGTCTTCTCGATCGTGAGCAGGTCGGCGTTGATCTCGCGCATGGCGATGGACAACGGCTTCTCCTGCACGTGGGTCTCGACCAGCGGGCCGACGTACTCCAGGAGCCCCTCACCGAGCTGGGAGTAGTACGCGTTGATCTGGCGGGCCCGCTTGGCCGAGTAGAGCACCAGGGCGTACTTGGAGTCGGCCTTGGTGAGCAGCTCGTCGATGGGCGGGTTGGTGATGCCCTCGGGGACGGCGTGGACTCCGGACAAGGGAACTCCTGGTGCTCGGGGGGTGGTGCTCGGGCGGGTGATCTCGGGTGCTCGGGGCCGGCCGGTCAGGACGAACCGTCGACGAAGTCTACCAAGGCCGCCCCCACCCGTTCGACCTCGTCGTTGACCAGGACCTCGTCGAACTCGCTGGCCGCCTCCAGCTCGACCCGGGCCCGGGCCAGGCGCCGGGCGATGACCTCGGCCGGCTCGGTCCCCCGTCCGACCAGCCGCTGCTCCAGCACCTCCCACGAGGGCGGCGCGAGGAACACCAGCAGCGCGTCCGGCATCGCGGCCCGGACCTGCCGCGCGCCCTCCAGCTCGATCTCCAGCAGCACGGGCACCCCGGTCCCCAGCCGCTTGTCCACCGGTGCTCGTGGGGTCCCGTAGCGGTGGCCGGCGAACTCCGCCCACTCCAGCAGGGCGCGGTCGCTGACGAGCTCGTCGAACTGCTCCTCGGTGACGAAGCGGTAGTTCACCCCGTCGATCTCCCCCGGCCGGGCGGCCCGGGTGGTCGCCGACACCGACACCCACACCTGCGGGTGGTGCGCGCGCAGCCAGGACACCACGGTGCTCTTGCCCACGCCGCTGGGCCCGGACAGCACGACGAGGCGGGGTCGGTCACCCGCCAGGTTCGCGGTCACCTCAGCGCGACGGGAACTCGTGCTCGAGCGCGGCGATCTGGTTGGTCCCCAGCCCACGGACCCGGCGGCTGGGCGAGATGGCCAGCCGCTCCATGATCTGGCGGGCCCGTACCTTGCCCACACCGGGCAACGACTCGAGCAGGGCGGTCACCTTCATCTTGCCGATGATCCGTCCGGAGTCGGTGTCCTTCTGGCCCTCGTGGAGGACGGCGGACAGCGACTCACCCGAGTGCTTGAGGCGGTTCTTGACGATGGCGCGCTCGCGTCGGGCGATCGCGGCCTTCTCCAGCGCGGCCTGGCGCTGTTCGGCGGTCAGGGGCGGCAGCGCCACGCGGGACACCTCGAGAGCTCGGCGGACCCAGGCCTACGGCCAGGAGCGGGACGGACGGACATCGGCGGCACGACGGTGAACTTAGCGACTCCGCGCCAGCGACCGCCACCCGTCGGCGGCCCTGACCGGAGGGGGACGGCGCCGGACCGCAGCCGACCTCAGCCGACCAGCAGGTCGCGCAGGGCTCGGGCCGCCGCGGCGGGGTTCTCCGCAGCGGTGATCGGCCGGCCGACCACGAGCAGGTCGGCTCCGTCGGCGAGCGCCTGCTGCGGGGTCGCTGTGCGTGCCTGGTCGTCGCCTGACGCCCCCGCCGGGCGAACGCCGGGAGTGACCAGGGTGACGTCGGCGCCGACGGCGGCCCTGACGGCGGCGACCTCACGGGGCGAGCAGACCAGCGCGGTCGCACCCGCCTCGACGGCGAGCTCGGCCAGGCGCAGCGCCGCCTGCGACGCAGTGCCACGCAACCCGACCGCCTCGAGGTCGTCCGACGACAAGGAGGTGAGCACGGTGACAGCGGTGACCCTCGTCGCGGGCAGGGCCCGCACCGCGGCTTGGACCATCGCGGCTCCGCCGCTCGCATGCACGGTGAGGAAGGCCGGCTCCAGGTCGGCCACCGAACGCACCGCCCCGGCGACGGTGTTCGGGATGTCGTGCAGCTTCAAGTCCAAGAACACCGGTCGCCCGCTGGCCTGGGCCACCTGGGTCACCGCGGCCCGGCCGTCGCGCAGGTAGGTCTCCAGCCCGACCTTGACCACCGACACGTAGGGGCCGACCTCGGCCGCCCAGCGCAGCACGGTCGGCAGGTCGGGCGCGTCGAGGGCGACCGCGACCGGCGAGGGCCCGGAGCCCACGGTCACTCCTCGTCCTCGGCCGACCCGCGGCCATCGGTGTCGCCCGTGGTCCCGCTGGTCGACTCAGGCCCCGCCGGCGAGACGCCGTCACGCCCGGGACCGGTGGGCTCGCTGCCGCCGGGGTCGTCGCCTGGAGGTCCCGCGTCGGCCGGCGTTGCGGACTCCGCGGGTCGCTGCGCCCGGTGCGCGCGCCCGACGGCGTCGGACAACCGGTCGAACCCCCGGTCGGCCAGGGCCCGCTGCAGCTCGTGCAGCACCCGCATGGGGGCGGAGGGGTCGTTGAAGATCACCGTGCCGACCTGCACCGCCCGGGCTCCGGCCAGGACGAACTGCAGCGCGTCGAGCCCGCTGCGGATACCGCCCATGCCGACGATCGGCACGTCGGGCATCGCCTGGTGGACCTGCCAGACCGCACGGACCGCGACCGGCCGGATCGCCGGTCCGGACAACCCCCCGGTGATCCCGGCCAGGTGCGGACGCAGGGTGTCGGTGTCGATCTCGACGCCGAGCAGGGTGTTGACCATGGCCAGGCCGTCGGCCCCGGCGTCGACGCAGGCCCGCGCCACCTCGACGATGTCGGTGACGTCGGGTGACAGCTTGGCGATGACCGGTACCCCGGGCGCGCTGTTGCGCCGCACCCCGGCCACCACCGACGCGCTGGCCAGAGGGTCGCACGCGAACACCAGCCCGCGGTTGGCCACGTTCGGGCACGAGATGTTGACCTCGACCGCCTTCACCACAGTGGTGTGTCGCAGCCGGGCCGCGAGCCGGGAGAACTCCTCGGCGTCGTTGCCCGCGATGGAGACGACGACCCGAACCCCGCGGGCCTCCAGCCACGGGAGGTCGCGCTCGATGAACGCGTCGATCCCCGGGCCCTGCAGGCCGATCGAGTTCAGCATGCCGCTCGGCGTCTCCGCCATTCGCGGCGTCGCCCTCCCCGACCGTGGTCGCAGCATGATCGACTTGGTGACGACGGCACCGATCTCGGCGATGTCGAAGAACTGGTCGAGCTCGCGTCCGTATCCGGCGCAGCCTGATGCGGTCATCACCGGGTTCGGCAGCGTCCAGGCGCCGATCTGGGTGGTCATGTCGACGTCCGGCAGCGACTCCACCTGGCTGTCGGCGGGAAGCACCCGGGTCAGTCGGGTCATCAGTGGCCCCCCGCCTCAGGAGCACCGAGCGTGTCGGGCGGCACCGTGCCGACGGCGTCCCATCGGACGCGGTCGCCGCGGAACACCGGTCCGTCGACGCACGAGCGCAGCATCCGGGTGACCCCGTCGTCTCCGACGACGGGCAGCACACAGGTCATGCAGACACCGACACCGCACGCCATCGCCTCCTCGACTGCGGTCTGGCTGTGCGCGCCGTAGCGGTCGGCGAGCTCGGCCACCGCCCGCAGCATGCCCATCGGCCCGCAGGCGTAGACGACATCGGATCCGGTGCGCTGCAGGAGGTCGGGGAGCACGTCGGTGACCCTCCCGCGCTCCCCCAGCGACCCGTCCTCGGTGGTGATCGCCACCGACTGGGACATCCGCTTGGCCTCCAGGACGCCGAACAGGCGGTCCTCGGTCGCCGCCCCGAGCACGACGTCGACCCGGCATCCACGCGCGCGCAGCTGGTCAGCCAGCCCGAACAGCGGGGCGCTGCCGTAGCCACCGCCGACCAGGGTGCAGGTGACCGACTCCTTAGGCAGTGCGAACGGCTTGCCCAGCGGGCCGACGACGTCGATGGCGTCGTGCGGGCGCACCGCGCCGAGCCAACGGGTTCCGCGCCCGTGCTCGGCGAACACGATCTCCACGGTGCCGCCGTAGACCCCCCGGTCCTCGGTCCGGTAGATGGAGAACGCCCGGCGCAGCAGCATGCTCGAGTCGTTGCCGCCCACCGCCAGCGCGACGAAGTGCCCTGGGCGGACCTGCTCGGCGATGCCCGGCGCCACGAGCGTGAGCTGGTGGTAGGCACCGGCGCGGCGCATCTTGAGCACCTCGCCACGAACCTGGACGGCCGGCATCTCAGCCCTCCCCTCGGACGTTGCGCAGGTGCGTCGCGTGCTCCTGCAGCGAGCGGACCCCGATCTCGCCGCGGATCAGGGCCTCGATCCCCTGCACCGCGGCGGCCAGACCCTGCACGGTGGTGATGCAAGGCACGCCCTGCCGCACGGCGGCCGTGCGGATCTCGTAGCCGTCGAGCCGTGCCCCGACGCCGTACGGGGTGTTGACGATCAGGTTGATCTCGCCGGTCAGGATCTGCTGGACGGCGTCGCTGCTGCCGTCGTCGGACTCGAAGTGCTTGCGCACGATGGACGCAGGCACCCCGTTGCGCCGCAGCACCTCGGCGGTACCAGCGGTCGCGACGATCTCGAACCCGAGGTCGTGCAGCCGCTTGACCGGAAAGATCATCGAGCGCTTGTCACGGTTGGCGACCGAGACGAACGCCCGACCCGACGTGGGAAGTCCACCGCGGTAGGCGGCCATCTGGGACTTGGCGTAGGCCGTCCCGAACAGCACGTCGATCCCCATCACCTCACCGGTCGACTTCATCTCCGGTCCGAGCACCGTGTCGACCCCGTGGAACCGCCCGAACGGAAGCACGGCCTCCTTGACCGAGGTCGGTGCATCGAGCGGCAGGGTTCCGCCGTCGCCCTCGCGGGGCAGCATCCCCTCGTCGCGCAGCTGCTTGACGGTGGCCCCCATGGAGATGCGCGCCGCCGCCTTCGCCAGGGGGACGTCGGTGGCCTTCGACACGAACGGCACGGTGCGCGAGGCCCTCGGGTTCGCCTCGAGCACGTACAGCACGTCGGACGACTGCGCGTACTGGACGTTGAGCAGCCCGCGGACACCGACTCCTGCGGCGATGGCTGCCGTCGCCTCACGGATCCGGTCGATGTCGGCCCGACCCAACGTCATCGGTGGCAGCGCGCAGGCGGAGTCACCGGAGTGGATGCCCGCCTCCTCGATGTGCTCCATGACGCCACCGAGGTACAGCTCGTCGCCGTCGTAGAGGGCGTCGACGTCGATCTCGACGGCGTCGTCGAGGAACCGGTCGACCAGCACCGGGTGGTGCATCAGCAGGCTCGGGTCCTGCTCGTTGATCCGCTCCAGATACTCGGCCAGGGAGGGCTCGTCGTACACGATCTCCATGCCGCGCCCACCGAGGACGTAGGACGGCCGCACGAGCACCGGGTAGCCGATGTCAGCGGCGATCACCCTCGCCTCGTCGAAGGAGAACGCGGTCCCGTGCCGGGGCGCGGGAAGGTGCGCGGCGTCGAGCACGCGACCGAAGGCGCCGCGCTCCTCCGCGAGGTGGATCGCCTCCGGCGAGGTGCCGACGATCGGGACGCCGGCGTCCTTCAGCCGTTGGGCCAGGCCGAGCGGGGTCTGACCACCGAGCTGGACGATGACCCCCGCGATCGGCCCGACCTGCTGCTCGGCGTGGACGATCTCCAGCACGTCCTCGAAGGTCAGGGGCTCGAAGTACAGGCGGTTGGCGGTGTCGTAGTCGGTCGAGACCGTCTCGGGGTTGCAGTTGACCATGATCGCCTCGTACCCCGCCTCACGCAGCGTCTGCACCGCGTGAACGCAGGAGTAGTCGAACTCGATCCCCTGGCCGATCCGGTTCGGACCCGAGCCCAAGACGATCACCGCGGCCCGGTCGCGCGGCTCCACCTCGGTCTCGTCGTCGTAGGACGAGTAGTGGTAGGGCGTGCGCGCAGCGAACTCCGCCGCGCACGTGTCGACCGTCTTGTACACCGGACGGACGCCCAGCGCGTGCCGCAGAGCCCGCACGACGTCCTCGGGGAGTCCGCGCACCTGGCCGATCTGCACGTCGGAGAAGCCGTGCCGCTTCGCCAGCCTCAGCAGCCCGTGGTCCAGCTCGCGGGCCGCCTGCAGCTCGCTGGCGACCTCGTTGACCAGCTGCACCTGCTCGAGGAACCAAGGGTCGATCCCGGTGGCGGCGTGCACGGAGGCCACGTCGGCACCGAACCGCAGCGCCTGCTGCACCTCGCGGATCCGACCGTCGTGCGGCACCGAGGCGGCCCGCAGCCACACCTGCGGGTCAGCGACCTCCTCGCCCCACGTGAAGCTGGTGTCGGCCTTCTCCAAGGACCGCAGCGCCTTCTGCAGCGCCTCGGTGAACGAGCGCCCGAGAGCCATCGCCTCTCCCACGCTCTTCATGTGGGTGGTGAGCGTCGGGTCGGCCGAGGGGAACTTCTCGAAGGCGAACCGGGGCACCTTGACCACCACGTAGTCGAGGGTCGGCTCGAACGAGGCCGGTGTCTGCGTGGTGATGTCGTTCGGGATCTCGTCGAGGGTGTAGCCGAGGGCCAGGCGGGCGGCGATCTTGGCGATCGGGAAGCCGGTGGCCTTGCTGGCCAGGGCCGACGACCGTGACACCCGCGGGTTCATCTCGATCACGATCATCCGACCGTTGGCCGGGTCGATCGCGAACTGGATGTTGCAGCCGCCCGTGTCGACGCCGACCGCCCGGATCACCGCGATGCCGACGTCGCGCATGTGCTGGTACTCACGGTCGGTCAGGGTCATCGACGGAGCCACCGTGATCGAGTCGCCGGTGTGCACGCCCATGGGGTCGAGGTTCTCGATCGAGCACACGACCACGACGTTGTCGTTGCGGTCACGCATCAGCTCCAGCTCGAACTCCTTCCAGCCGAGGATCGACTCCTCGAGGAGCACCTCGCTGGTCGGGCTCGCGGCCAGCCCCTCACCCGCGATCCGGTGCAGGTCGGCGAGGTCGTAGGCGATGCCCGACCCGGCACCACCCATGGTGAACGACGGTCGGACGACGACCGGGTAGCCGAGATCGGCCACGGCGTCGAGGCACTCGGCCATCGTGTGGCAGACCGCCGACCGGGCCACCTCCGCACCGACCTGCTGGACGATGTGCTTGAACGTCTCACGGTTCTCACCGCGTTGGATGGCCTCGACGTCGGCACCGATCAGCTCGACGCCGTACCGGTCGAGCACGCCGTTCTCGTACAGCGCGATCGCGGTGTTGAGCGCGGTCTGGCCGCCGAGGGTGGGCAGCAGCGCGTTGGGGCGCTCCTTGGCGATGATCTGCTCGACGATCTGCGGGGTGATCGGCTCGACGTAGGTCGCGTCGGCGTACTCCGGGTCGGTCATGATCGTGGCCGGGTTGCTGTTGACCAGGATCACGCGCATGCCCTCGTTGCGCAGCACCCGACAGGCCTGGGTGCCCGAGTAGTCGAACTCTGCCGCCTGGCCGATCACGATCGGCCCGGAGCCGATGACCAGCACGGAGTGCAGGTCATCACGCTTGGGCATGGGAGCCACCTCCCGGCAGGGGGCGTCCGTAGGCCATGAGCTCGGTGAAGCGGTCGAACAGGTAGTCGGAGTCGTGCGGTCCGGCCGCCGCCTCCGGGTGGTACTGGACGCTGAAGGCCGGGACGTCGAGCAGGCGCAGCCCCTCGACCACGTCGTCGTTGAGGCAGACGTGGCTGACCTCCGCGCGCCCGAACGCGGTGTCGACCACTCCGTCCAACGGGGCATCGACCGCGAACCCGTGGTTGTGGGCGCTGATCTCGACCTTGCCCGTGGCCCGGTCGGCCACCGGCTGGTTGATCCCGCGGTGACCGTAGGCGAGCTTGTAGGTACCGAACCCCAGGGCTCGGCCCAGGATCTGGTTCCCGAAGCAGATGCCGAAGGTGGGAAGGCGCTGGGCGAGCACTGCCTGCATCAGCGTCACCGCGGTGTCGGCAGTCGCCGGGTCCCCGGGCCCGTTGCTGAAGAACACCCCGTCGGGACCACGGGCGCGCAGCTCGTCGATGCCCACGGAGGCGGGGAGGACGTGGACCTCGACCCCCCGCTGTGCCAGGCGGCGCGGGGTCATCGCCTTGATCCCGAGGTCGACCGCGGCGACGGTGAACCGCCTCTCACCGACGGCCGGCACGACGTAGGGCTCGGTGGTCGAGACGTCCGCGGTGAGGTCGGCCCCCGCCATCTGGGGGCTGTTGCGCACCCGCTCAAGCAGCGCTGCCGGGTCGGTCTCGATGCTGGACACGCCCACCCGCATGGCGCCGCGCTCGCGCAGGTGTCGGGTGAGCGCGCGGGTGTCGACCCGGCTGATCCCCACCACTTCGTTGCGCCGCAGCTCGTCGTCGAGGGTGCGCCGGGACCTCCAGCTCGACGCGACCGGGGACGGCTCGCGCACGACGTAGCCGCTGACCCAGATCCGGGCGGACTCCTGGTCTTCGTCGTTGACCCCGGTGTTCCCGATCTGCGGGGCCGTCTGCACCACGACCTGCCGGTGGTACGACGGGTCGGTCAGCGTCTCCTGGTACCCGGTCATCGCCGTGCAGAACACGGCCTCGCCGAAGGTCTCCCCGGTCGCCCCGAACGCCTGCCCCTCGAACGTCCGACCGTCCTCCAGCACGAGCAGGGCAGGGGCACCGTGGCCGCGGAGCCCGGCCCGGGTCCCGCTCACGCGGCATCACCGGTCGCCGGAGTGGGAGCGCCGACCAGACCCTCGACCGCCTCGACGATCTCGTGGTGCCGGTCGAACTGCTGGGCCCGGAACCCGGTGTCGACGACGACGTCGCCCAGCCGCCAGGTGACCACGACGACGCCACCGTCCTCGTAGACGGCGCCGGCGATGCCCCGGTCGAGGCGGGCTGACACCACGTCGGACGCCGGGACGAACACGTCACGGGCGCCCTCGCGCTGCCACCAGACCCCGGACGGCAGCACCAGCAGCTGGGCCCGGCTCGGCACCCCCAGCCCGTGCACCACCAGGCGGTCGAGCCAGTCCCCGGCCCGGGTGCTGGCGAGGTAGCGCCCGGGGCACGGCGCGAGCACGGGCGCGGCTTCGGCGGCCGACGACCCCGGCGACACCTGCGGTGCGGCCACGGCCGCCAGCGGCTCGGTCTGCGGCGGTGGGACGTCGTGCTGGGTCCGGGCGCGGCGGCGCCAGCCCTTGCCCAGCAGGGCCACGACCACGACGATCACGGCCACTGTCGCGGCGGTCAGCAGCAGCCGCTGCGGCCACGCCGTCACCTCTGCGGAGGCGGAGGCGCCGAGCGTCGCGGCCAGGGACAGCGGGCTCATGCCACCTCCCCATCGCGGGCGGTGAGCCGACCGCGCAGGAACGTGGCGACCGGGGCAGCCGGAAGGGTCAGCCCGGCGAACGGCGTGTTCCGACTGCGCGACACCAGCCGCGACCGGTCGACCACGGCGCCCGCGCCCGGGTCGACCAGCACCAGGTTGGCCGGCTCACCGACGGCGATCGGGCGACCCTGCGCGGCCAGGCGCCCGATGGTGGCCGGTCGGGTCGACATGCGGTCGGCGACGCCGGCCCAGTCCAGCAGCCCGGTCTCGACCATGGTCAGGGCGACCACCCCGAGCGCGGTCTCCAGGCCGACCATGCCGAAGGCGGCCGCCGCCCACTCGCAGTCCTTGTCCTCGACCGCGTGCGGCGCGTGGTCGGTGGCGACGACGTCGATCGTGCCGTCGGCGAGGGCCTCACGCAGCGCTGCGACGTCCTCGGCGGTGCGCAGCGGCGGGTTGACCTTGTACACGGGGTCGTAGGTGCGCACGAGCTCGTCGGTGAGGAGCAGGTGGTGCGGCGTCACCTCTGCGGTGACGTCGATCCCCTTGCCCTTGGCCCAGCGGATGATCTCCACCGACCCCGCGGTGGACACGTGGCACACGTGCAGCCGAGAGCCGACGTGCCCGGCCAGCAGCACGTCTCGGGCGATGACCGCCTCCTCGGCCACGGCCGGCCAGCCGCGCAGACCCAGCACCCCGGAGACCGCGCTCTCGTTCATCTGGGCGTCGGCGGTGAGTCGCGGCTCCTGGGCGTGCTGGGCCACGACCCCGTCGAACGCCTTGACGTACTCCAGCGCCCGGCGCATCAGGACGGCGTCGGACACGCACCGGCCGTCGTCGGAGAAGACCCGCACCGCGGCCGCGGACTCGGCCATGGCGCCCAGCTCGGCCAGCTGCTCCCCCTCGAGGCCGACGGTGACCGCGCCGACCGGGTGCACGTCACAGTGCCCGGCCCGACGCCCCAGGTGCCAGACCTGCTCGACCACGCCGGCGGTGTCGGCCACCGGGTCGGTGTTGGCCATCGCGTGCACCGCGGTGAACCCGCCGACGGCAGCCGCGGCGGTTCCGGTCTCGACCGTCTCGGCGTCCTCACGACCCGGCTCGCGCAGGTGGGTGTGCAGGTCGACCAGCCCGGGCAGCAGCACGAGCCCGTCGGCGTCGAGGACCTGCGCCTCGGCGCGGGACAGCCCTGGTCCGACCTCGACGACCACGCCGTCTTCGAGGACGACGTCGAGCTCCTCGCCGCCGAGGATTCGCGCACCCTTCACGACCCAGGCCGTCATGCCACCACCTCAGCCAGCTCGGTGACCCCCAGCGCCGACTCGCTGCCTCCCAGCAGCAGGTACAGCACAGCCATCCGCACGCTCACTCCGTTCGTGACCTGCTCGACGATGACCGAGCGTGGGTGGTCGGCGACCTCCGCGGAGATCTCCAGGCCCCGGTTCATCGGGCCGGGGTGCATGACGATCGACGTCTCGGGCAGCCGGTCCATGCGCTGCCGGTCCAGCCCGTACCGACGCGAGTACTCCCGCGCGCTGGGGAAGAACGCCGCGTTCATCCGCTCGCGCTGGACCCGCAGCATCATCACCACGTCGCTGCCCGGCAGGGTCTCGTCGAGGTCGTAGGCGAAGGCACACGGCCACTCGTCGACGCCCACCGGCAGCAGGGTCGGAGGGGCGACCACGGTGACGTCGGCGCCGAGCGTGGCCAGCAGGAGCACGTTGGAGCGGGCCACGCGGCTGTGCAGGACGTCGCCGACGATGGTGACCCGGCGTCCGTCGAGCTCACCGAGGTGGCGACGCATCGTGAACGCGTCGAGCAGCGCCTGCGTGGGGTGCTCGTGGGTGCCGTCTCCGGCGTTGACGACCGAGCCCTCGATCCATCCGGAGTGGGCCAGCGTGTGCGGCGCACCACTGGCCCCGTGCCGGATGACCACCGCGTCGGCACCCATCGCCTGCAGGGTCAGCGCCGTGTCCTTCAGGGTCTCGCCCTTGGAGACGCTCGACCCCTTGGCACTGAAGTTGATCACGTCGGCGGACAGCCGCTTGGCCGCCGCTTCGAACGAGATCCGCGTGCGCGTGGAGTCCTCGAAGAACAGGTTCACCACCGTGCGCCCGCGCAACGTGGGCAGCTTCTTGACCGGCCGGTCGGCGACCTGGGCCAGCTGCTGGGCGGTGTCCAGGACGAGCAGCGCGTCGTCGCGGCTCAGGTCGGCCGCGGACAGCAGGTGCTTCATCCGCGCTCCTCCTCACCGGCGGCACCGGACTCGGCGAGGACCACCCCATCGTGCCCGTCGAGCTCCTCGAGGGTGACCCGCACCGTCTCCGACGTCGACGTGGGCAGGTTCTTGCCGACGAAGTCGGCCCGGATCGGCAGCTCACGATGCCCTCGGTCGACGAGCACGGCCAGCTGCACCGCGGTCGGTCGCCCCAGGTCGCCCAGGGCGTCGAGCGCGGCACGCACCGTTCGCCCGGAGAACAGCACGTCGTCGACCAGCACGACGACCGCGCCGTCGACGCCGGACTCGGGCAGCTCGGTGTGCTCCAGCCCGCGGGCAGGCTTCAGCCGGAGGTCGTCGCGGTACATGGTCACGTCGAGGGACCCGACCGGCACGGCCGTTCCCTCGACGGCGGCCATGCGGGCGGCCAGTCGACGGGCCAGGGGCACTCCCCGGGTGGGGATGCCGAGCAGCACCACACCGGTGGCGCCCTTGTTGCGTTCGAGGATCTCGTGGGCGATGCGGGTCAGCGCGCGTTGCACGTCGTCAGCATCGAGGACGGTGCGCACACGGCCTTCATCGAAGGCAGCCGTTGGCATCGGACCTCCTTCCCCGCCTCTCGGGACGGGCTTAAAGGACTCCGGGACGCCGTCACCCTATCGGGCCGCTCACCCACGACGCAGCCCCACCTCCGGCCCAGTCGCGGTACGCCGGGAGGGTGACGCTGCGGATCCGATCTGGCCGTTCGGCTTGACGCGGTGGTCACTCTCCGTGACGCTACTGTGCGTGACCGGGGGGAACGGTCAGGGGGCACGGTCAGGGGAACCGGTGCAGGTTCCGGCACAGCCACAGACGCCGGCACCGGCACCGCCCAGGGCCGTCGGATCGAAGGGGTACGCATGTCCACCGACTACGCGCGAGCGCTGGGGGCCCGGCTGAGGGCCATCCGCCAGCAGCAAGGGCTGTCCCTCCACGGCGTCGAGGAGAAGTCCGACGGCCGCTGGAAGGCGGTCGTCGTCGGCTCCTACGAGCGCGGCGACCGGGCGGTCACGGTGCAGAAGCTGGCCGAGCTGGCCGACTTCTACGCCGTCCCGGTGTCCGAGCTGCTGCCCGAGTCATCCCCCGGCGGGGCGGCCGAGCCACCCCCACGCCTGGTCATCGACCTGGAGCAGCTCAGCCAGGTGCCCGCGGAGAAGGCCGGTCCGCTGGCCCGCTACGCACAGACGATCCAAAGCCAGCGCGGCGACTACAACGGACGCATCCTGTCGATCCGGCAGGACGACCTGCGCACGCTTGCGGTCATCTACGACCAGCCCCCGGGCGTGCTCACCGAGCAGCTGATCGCCTGGGGCGTGCTCAATCCCGAAGCGCGCCGCGCCGTCCCGCTGGACTGAGCGGGTTGCCCACCGCAGGCCCCGCAGGGGGCTGCCGGGCCCGGCGCGCCAGCGGGGCACGCGACCGGACAGCGGTCGCGTCGGTGGTCACCGCGGCGTTCCTCGACGACCCCACCTGGTCGTTCGTCTTCTCCGACCCGCGGCCGCGGGCGGGTCAGTACCAGCAGTTCTGGGCCCTCCTGGCCGACGGAGCGATGCGGTTCGACTGGGTGTGGCTGTGCGAGGGCGACCAGGCCACGACCGTGTGGCTGCCCCCTGGGTGCAGCGAGCTGACGCCGGAGCAGGAGGCCGGTTTCGAGGCGTTCGCGCGGACCCTGCTCGGCCCTGGCGCGGACCGGTTGCTCGAGACGGTGGACCGGTTCGCGGCCGCGCGCCCGAGCGAGCCGCACTTCTACCTGAGCCTGCTCGCCACCGACCCCCACCACCGAGGGCACGGCTATGGCATGGCTCTGCTCGCCGACAACCTCACCCGGATCGACGCAGCGGGCCAGGCCGCGTACCTGGAGTCCACGAACCCGGTCAACCTCGGGCGCTACCGCGGAGTCGGCTTCGAGGTGACTGGACGCTTCCAGCTGCCCGACGACGGCCCCTCGGTGACCACGATGTGGCGCGAGCCGCGACCGCCGGCCGACGCCTCGTCCCGGTCCGCCCAGCCTTCCGCCCAGCCTTCCGCTGAGTCGTCCCCTCAGTCCTCCGCGTAGGCCGCCGCCACCCGACCCACGGCGTCGCCGATCCGGTGCACGCGCATGGCGTTGGTCGACCCGGGGATTCCGGGCGGGCTCCCGGCCACGATCACGACGTGGTCCCCCACCCGGCAGCGGCCGGAGTCGATGAGGTGGCGGTCGACCTGGCGCACCATCTGGTCGGTGTGGGTCACCGGGTCGACCAGGAACGACTCGACCCCCCACGTCAGGGACAGCACCTGCCGCACCTGGGGCACCGGCGTGTACGCCAGCAGCGGCACCGTCGAGCGGTAGCGGGCCAGGACCCGGGCCGAGCGCCCGGTCTCGGTGAACGCGACCAGGAACTTCGCGTCGACGAGGTCCGCGACGCCGACGGCGGCCCGGGCGATCGCCCCACCCTTGGTCGTCGGTGTTCCCTGGAGGGCGGGGATCCGGTCGAGCGCGCCGTCCTCGACCGCGGTGATGACCCGGCTCATGGTCTCGACCGCCTCGATCGGGTAGCGGCCCACGCTCGTCTCCCCGGACAGCATCAGTGCGTCGGCGCCGTCGAGGACGGCGTTGGCGACGTCGGAGGCCTCGGCCCGGGTGGGGCGTGACGCCCCGATCATCGACTCCAGCATCTGGGTGGCCACGATGACGGGCTTGCCCTTCTCGCGCGCTCGCATCACGGCGCGCTTCTGCACCAGGGGCACCTCCTCGAGGGGCAGCTCGACGCCGAGGTCGCCACGGGCGACCATGATCGCGTCGAAGGCCTCGATGATGCCCTCGAGGTGCTCGACGGCCTGCGGCTTCTCGATCTTGGCGATCACGGGGGTGGTGACGCCCTCGTCGTCCATGATCGACCGGACGGCGACGATGTCCTCGGCCGTGCGCACGAACGACAGCGCCACCAGGTCGAACCCCAGACGCAGGGCCCACCGGAGGTCGTCGACGTCCTTGGGGGACAACGCCGGGACATTGACGTGCGCGCCGGGAAGGTTGAGCCCCTTGTTGTCGCTGACCGTGCCCCCTTCGACCACCCGGGTGTGCACGACCGGGCCGTCGACCGACTGGACCTCCAGGGCCACCCGGCCGTCGTCGACGAGGATCGGGTCGCCGACGACCACGTCACCGGCGAGTCCGGCGTAGGTGGTCCCGACCAGGTGCGCGTCGCCTTCGACCGGGTCGGTGGTGATCGCGAAGTCGGCGCCGGTCTTGAGCAGCGCCGGCCCCTCGGCGAACCGGCCCAGGCGGATCTTCGGGCCCTGCAGGTCGGCGAGCACGCCCACCGCACGACCGGCTGCCTCCGCGGCCGCCCGGACGTGCCGGAGGTTGGACTCGTGCTCAGGCTGCGAGCCGTGACTGAGGTTGAACCGGACGACGTCGACGCCGGCCTCCACCAGCGCACCGATCATCCCCGGGGTGTCGGACGCCGGGCCCAACGTGGCAACGATCTTGGCTCGACGCATGGCCTCGACCCTATCGGCGCCGCTCAGCCGAGCCCGCTGCCCACCAGTGAACCGAAGGCGAACGTCAACAAGGCGGCCGCACCACCGAGCAGCATCTGACGCAGACCGGAGTACCACCACGGGCGCACGGTGACCTGGGCCACGAGCACGCCCACCAGGAAGAGCGAGACGAGCGAGACCGCCAGTGTGGGCCACAGGTTCTGTGCGCCGAGCAGGTACGGCAGCACCGGGACCAGGGCGCCGACGCTGAAGGCCAGGAACGACGAGAAGGCCGCAAGCCAGGGTGACGGCAGGTCGTCCGGGTCCAGGCCGAGCTCCTCGCGGACGTGCACCCGCAAGGCTCGGTCCTCGTCCCTCGACAGCTGCTCGGCGACCTGGGCGGCGAGCGTCGGGTCGAGGCCGCGGCTGACGTAGGCCTGGGTCAGCTCGGCGCGCTCGGCCTCCGGCCGGTGGGTCAGCTCGTTGCGCTCGTTCTCGATCTCGGCCTGGGCGAGCTCGGTCTGCGAGGCCACGGACACGTACTCACCCACGGCCATCGAGAACGCACCGGCGGCCAGCCCGGCCAGCCCGGCGAGGGCAACGGCGGTCGGTCCACCCGTGTCTGCCGCAGACGTACCGCCGGCCACACCGGCGATCAGCGCGACGTTGCTGACCAGGCCGTCGCTGGCCCCGAACACGGCCGGTCGCAGCCATCCTCCGGTCACGTCACGGTGCGCGTGGTGGACCTCGGCCGGGCTCATGGGCTGACCCCCCGGCCCAGTGTCCTGCCCGGTGTCCTGCCCGGCGCCCGGCTCGGGCCCGGGTCTGGCCTCGGGGGCAGGGACTGGGGCAGGGACGGGGTCGGGGACGGCCGCGCCACGCAGCTCGACCGGATCCTCACGACCTGGACGCAGCCGCGCCGACGAGACGAAGTAGGCGACGGCGCCGACGAACACCAGGCCGCTGACCCAGGTGTTGACCCGCAGGCCGAGGATCTCGTTGGCCGGGTCGACCCGCATCAGCTCGATCCAGAACCGACCCACGCAGTACAGCGCCACGTAGAGCGCGAACACCCGGCCGTGACCGAGCCGCCACCGGCGGTCGGCCCACACGACGACGGCGGCGACGCCCAGCAACCAGAGGCACTCGTACAGGAACGTCGGATGGAAGGTGGCCACGTCCTCGTACCCGACCGGGCGGTGCTGCGGGTCGATCTCCAGCCCCCAGGGCAGGTCTGTGGGGCCGCCGAACAGCTCCTGGTTGAACCAGTTGCCCCACCGGCCGACCGCCTGGGCCACGGCGATGCCGGGAGCCACCGCATCACCGAACGGCGGCAGGGGCACCCCATGACGGCGACAGCCGATCCAGGCGCCGACACCGCCCAGCGCGACTGCTCCCCAGATCCCGAGCCCGCCCTGCCAGATCTTCAGCGCGTCGAGGGGGGCCCCGCCCTCCCCGAAGTAGGCCTGCGGGGACGTGACCACGTGGTAGAGCCGCCCACCGACGATCCCGAACGGGACGGCCCACAGCGCGACGTCCATCACCAGGCCGGGCTGGCCCCCGCGTGCCCTCCAGCGCCGTTCACCGATCCAGATCGCCAACGCGATCCCGACGATGATGCTGAGCGCGTACCCACGCAGCGGGAGCGGGCCCAGGTACCACACGCCGTCCGGAGGGCTCGGAATGGACGTCGGCACCGCGCCGAGCATCCCTCCGTGGCTCCAGCCCGGCAGGGTCAGCATGGCGTCACGACTGGGCAGCGTCCTCGATCGCCTGGACGAACTTCTTGGAGTCGAGGGTCATCGCGGCCCGGTCCTCGTCGCTGACCTTCTCACCGTCGATGAACAGGGTCGGGGTACCGGTGACACCGGCGTCGGTCATGCTCGCCAGCACCTGCTCGCCCCACGGCGCGTAGACCTGGTCGGTGACGCAGGGCTCGAAGTCGGCGTCGTCGATCCCGGAGTCCTTGCCCCACTGGACCAGCTGGTCGATCGTCCAGCCGTCGCCCTCGGTCGCGGGCTGGTTGGCGAAGACGGTGCCGTGGAACTCCAGCGGCTTGCCGGCGTCGGCGGCACAGCCCAAGGCTGCGGCGGCCTGGATCGACGCCAGGTTGTTCAGCTGGGCGTCGAGGAAGGACACCGGGTGGATCACGACCTTGAGTGTCCCGTCGTCGACCAGGGCCGCCATGTCCTCACCGACCGAGGCCTCGAAGTCCTTGCAGATCGGGCACTGGAAGTCCTCCCAGAGGTCGAGGGTGACCGGAGCGTCCGCCGACCCCACCACCACGCCGGCACCCTGCTCGGTGACAGTCGCAGGGAAGGCGGCGGTGTCCGGGCCGGAGGTGCGGCTGGCCTGCACGGCCACGAAGATCCCGATCACCACGGCCACGACCACCACCACGATCACCGTGTTGGTGATCGTCTGCTTGCGCTTGTCGGCCGCCGCCTGCGCCTTGCGCTGCTCGGCCAGCTGGTCGCGCGCGCTGCGCTTGCTTTCCTTGCTGCTCATCGGTGCGGCTCCTCGTGCGTCGTGCGCCGGTCGATCTGCTCGGCGGCTGCGGTGAGTTCGTCGTCGACGGCCTCGGGGTCGGGCTCGGTGAGCTCGTCGTAGACACCGAGGTCGCCCGTCCCGGCCCGGCCACTTCGGTCGATGGCCCACCGGCTGGTGGGAAAGAGACCAGCCACACCGCGAGGCCGAGAAACAGGCTGTCGCGCAGGACGACCGGGAGGTAGCTGGCCTCCCCCTCCGGCACGGCGCCGCCGCCACCGAAGCACCCGCAGTCGATCGACAGCCCACGGGCCCACACCGACAGGACGCCGGCGATGAACACCGCCATCAGGCCGGCCGTGAGCCACGCGGCGATCCGGGTGCCGAAGCCCAGCAGCAGCATCACGGCGAGCCCCAGCTCGACCAGGGGCAGCGCGTACCCGACGAGCTCGGCCATCGACGCCGGAAGGATCTGGTAGGCCTGGACCGCCGACGCCGCCTGCCGGGGCTCGAGGATCTTCTGGTAGGAGGCGAAGAACAGCACACCGGCGAGCACCACCCGGGCGAGGGTGGACAGCCACATCTGCGCGCCACCGCCGGCGAACGCCCGTGCGGGGGTCTCGGCCCCCGTGGTCGACGTGCTCAAACCACCGTCTCCCGTCGTGCGGAGCGCACCCCTTCGGCCAGCTCGGCCGCCAGCGCGCGCACCGCTGCGATCCCGTCTTCCGGGGTGTCGGCATCGAGGAGCCGGCGCACGAAGGCCGAACCGACGATGACCCCGTCGGCATAGCGTGCGACCTCGGCCGCCTGGTCCCCGGTCGACACGCCGAGGCCGACGCACAACGGTTTCGTGGTCATCGCCCGGGTGCGCTCGACGAGAGCTCGCGCCGACGGTCCGACCTGGTCTCGCGCACCGGTGACGCCCATCACCGCGGCCACGTACACGAACCCGGTGGCCTGGCCCGTGGTCAGGGCGATCCGCGCATCGGTCGACGAGGGGGCCACCAGGAAGACCCGGTTCAGCTCGGCCGCCTCGGCCGCGGCGATCCAGCCGCCCGCCTCATCGGGGGTGATGTCGGCGGTGATCGCCCCGACCCCTCCGGCGGCTCGGAGCGCATCGGCGAAGCGGGTCACGCCGTAGCGCTCGATCGGGTTCCAGTAGCTCATCACCAGGGTCGGAGTACCCGTGTCCGCCACCTGCGCCACCGTGCGCATGACGTCGTCGGTGGTGACGCCGTGGGCGAGTGCCGCGTCGACCGCCTCCTGGATGGTCGGGCCATCGAGCAGGGGGTCGGAGTAGGGCAGGCCGATCTCCGACCGCGTCGACCCCGCCGTGGACCATGGCGCGAGCCGCGTCGATCGCACCGTCGACGCTCGGGTACCCGGCCGGCAGGTACCCGATCAGAGCGGCCCGACCCTCGGCCCGCGTGCGGACGAACAGGTCGTCGAGCGCCGTCACTTCGGCTCCTCGGCGCTGACCTGTGGGCCGGCCTCGGACGCCAGCCCGAACCAGCGCGCTGCGGTCTCGACGTCCTTGTCGCCGCGGCCGGACAGGTTGACCAGCAGCACGGCGTCAGGCCCGAGGTCGCGCCCGACGGTGATGGCTCCGGCGAGCGCATGGGCCGACTCGATGGCGGGGATGATGCCCTCGGTGCGGCACAGCAGCTCGAACGCGGCCATGGCCTCGGCATCGGTGACGGGCGCATAGGTGGCCCGTCCGAGGTCGTTGAGGAACGAGTGCTCGGGACCGACCCCGGGGTAGTCGAGCCCTGCCGAGATCGAGTGGCTCTCGATCGTCTGCCCCATGTCGTCCTGCAGCAGGTACGAGCGGGCGCCGTGCAGCACGCCCGGCGCTCCCCCGGTGATCGTCGCCGCATGGCGCCCGGTCTCCACACCCTCGCCGCCGGCCTCGAAGCCGTAGAGGCGCACCGCCTCGTCACCGATGAACGGGTAGAAGATGCCGATCGCGTTGCTGCCGCCGCCGACACAGGCGATGACGGCGTCGGGGAGCCGCCCGGTCAGGTCGAGCACCTGCTGGCGGGCTTCCTCGCCGATGACCTTGTGGAACTCGCGCACCATGTAGGGGAACGGGTGGGGTCCGGCGACGGTTCCGAGCAGGTAGTGCGTGGTGTCGACGTTGGTGACCCAGTCGCGCATCGCCTCGTTGATCGCGTCCTTGAGGGTGCGCGAGCCCGACATCACCGGCACGACCTCGGCCCCGAGCAGCTTCATCCGGGCCACGTTGAGGGCCTGGCGCCGGGTGTCCTCCTCGCCCATGTAGACCACGCAGTCGAGGCCCAGCAGCGCACAGGCCGTGGCGGTGGCCACACCGTGCTGACCGGCTCCGGTCTCGGCGATCACCCGGGTCTTGCCCATCCGCTGGGTGAGCAGCGCCTGTCCGAGCACGTTGTTGATCTTGTGTGAGCCGGTGTGGTTGAGGTCCTCACGCTTGAGCAGGACCCGGGCGCCGCCGCACTGCTCGCTGAACCGGGTCGCGTCGGTGAGCGGGCTCGGGCGGCCGGTGTAGGTGCGCTGGAGCCCGTCGAGGCGGGCTAGGAACTCCGGGTCGTCACGCGCAGCGTCGAAGGCCTCGGCCAGCTCGTCGAGCGCGGCGACCAGGGCCTCCGGCACGAAGCGGCCACCGTACGGACCGAAGTGCCCGGTGGCGTCCGGCTCGGACACCGTGCGGGCCTGCTCGGGCGCTGTGGTCATGGCTGCCTCCCCTGACGCAGGGCCGGGTGCGCACCGGCGGCGACGAGGTCGGCCACCGCGGCTCGCGGGTCGTCGCCCTTGACCAGGCTCTCCCCGACGAGGACCGCGTCGGCGCCGGCGTGGACGTAGCCGAGCAGGTCGTGGGGTCCGCGTACTCCTGACTCGGCAACCTTGACGACGTCGTCCGGCAGGTGCGGCATCACCTGGGAGAAGGTGTCCCGGTCGACCTCGAGGGTGTGCAGGTTGCGGGCGTTGACGCCGATCAGTCGGGCACCGGCGGCGACGGCTCGCTCGGCCTCCTCGACGTCGTGCACCTCCACCAGCGGCGTCAGCCCCAACGACTCGGCCCGCTCGATGAGCGACACGAGGGCTGACTGCTCGAGGGCGGCCACGATGAGCAGCGCCAGGTCGGCCCCGGCGGCCCTGGCCTCCCACAGCTGGTAGCTGGTCACGATGAAGTCCTTGCGCAGGACCGGAACGTCGACGGCTGCCCGGACGGTGCGCAGGTCTTCGAGGGTGCCGCCGAACCGCCGCTGCTCGGTCAGGACGCTGATCGCACTTGCGCCGCCGGACTCATACGCGCGGGCGAGTGCGGCCGGGTCGTCGATGCTGGCCAACGTCCCCTTGGAGGGGGACGACCGCTTGACCTCGGCGATGATCGCCACGCCCTCGTGGTCGCGCAGCAGCCGGAGGGCATCGATCGGGGCCGGGGTGCGCTCGGCCTGCTGCTTGAGCGCGTCCAGCGGGAGCGCGGCCTGGCGGACGGCGAGGTCCTCGCGCACGCCGGCGACGATGTCGTCGAGCACGCTCACGCGGTGTCCTCTCGCCGGGCCGGTGCGGTCACCGGCGTCCTACGAGGGTAACGGCGCGGTCAGCCCAGACCGGACGGGAGGTAGGGGATGTCGGGCAGGTTGCGGACCACCGTGAAGGCGAGCAGGGCTACCGACACCGTCACTGCGGCTGTCCGCCCACCCCACCACACGCGGCCTCGTCCGCTCCTGGAGACCCGGACCCACAGCAGCCAGGCCAGCGCTGCGCCCACGAGGAACAGCGGGAGCAGGAGGTTCTGGTCGAACGCGGCGCCCACGTTCCCGGTCAGCAGCTCGTGGGTGCCACGCAGCCCGCCGCAGAACGGGCAGTCGAGCCCGGTGAGGGCCTTGAGCGGGCAGGTCGGCGGGCCACCGGTGGGGTCGACCAGAGCGAGCGCGGCGCACGACGCGAGGCCGAGCCCGCCGACGACGAGAGGGGCGACCATCGCGTGTGACGGATCGCGCCGCTGTGCTGGGGCGGGCGGCACAGCGACCTGGGTCAGGTCTCGGGGCGCAGGCACGGCCCGGTCAGGCCCCGGCGCTGGCGGCCTGGTGCTCCTCGCGGGGCTGGCCGTAGCCCATCAGGGCCATGACGTAACCGACGACGATGCCGAGCGCCACCATCGCGACGCCGACCCAGAACAGCCACGGCTGGGCCACGACCACACCGACGGCTCCGACCACGAAGGCGATCATGATGATGGTCACGGCGGTCCAGGCCGCGGGGGTGTTCCCGTGGTGGTAGTGCTTCGCCTCGTGGGCCATCGGTGCTCCTTCGCTCGCACTCTCATTCGCTGGCACGTCACATCGGTCTCGCCCCGAGGCCACCATCGGGCGTGGCCCGGGGTGGCCGACCACACGCCATTGTGTCAGCCCGACCGCCCGTCGGGCCGGGTGGTCTCGGCGCGTCGCTCAGAACCCGGAGTCGACCGTGGTCTGGGTCGAGTCGGCCCCTCCCCACTCACCGCGGCCGCTGACCAGCAGCCCGATCACGAGCAGCAGCCCGAGCACCGCGAGGCCGATCCCGATGAACCCGGTGACCAGGCCGGCCTTGGCCAGGCCGTCGCCGCCCAGAGCGCCTTGGGCCCGGCGGATGTCCGCACGGGCCAGGAACCCGAACACGACCGCGAGGATCGCGGCGACCAGACCCAGTCCGTAGGCGCACAGGGCGAAGAGGCCGACGATGCCGAGCACGAGCGAGGCGATCGCCTTGCCCGACGTCGGTGGGTTGACCGGGTAGGGGTAGCCCTGGGCTGGGTACTGGGCTGGGTACTGGGCCGGGTACTGGGCTGGGTACTGGGCTGGGTACTGGGCTGGGTACTGCGGTGGGTAGGGCGGTGGGGGCGGTGGGGGCGGCGCGGCGTAGGGGTCGGGCGGCGAGCCGGGCTGAGGATCAGGGTCTGGGTCTGGGTCCGGGGGTGGCGTGGGGTCGGTCATCGCGGCACCTCGTCCTCCCTGGTCGGGTCCTCGCCTCGGTCCAGAGCGTCCCACAGGTCGTGCGAGCGACGCGCAGGGTTCGACCCGGCGCGCGCAGTGCCGCCTGCCCCGGCGTCGTAGCGCCCCGACAACGACGGCCAGCGGGTCGCCCGCCACGCCGTCGCGGCACCGGCCAGCACCAGGAGCGTCCCTCCCGTGGCGACCGACCAGGCCTCCCCGGTCGCGACCACCAGGACGCCGACGAGCGCGGTGACCACCCCCACGAGCCGACGGCCGAGGCCGCGGGTGGCCACCACCCCACCGACGGCGGCCAGCGCGAACAAGCCGCCGCCGCGCGCCGCGGCCTCACCGTGGCCGACGGCCAGCAGGAGCCCTGCGGACACCCCGAGCGCCCCGAGCACCACGAGCAGCTCGCGACGACCGCGAGCGGCCGACTCTCGTGCGGTCGCGCCGGGATCCGTCGCAGCAGGACCGGTCACGAACGGTTCACCGGTCGGGACCGGGACCTGCGCCCGGGCCAGCTGCCGGTCCTGCGACCGGAACCACGGTCGCCGCAGACGACACGGCCCGCAGCACCGCCATCGCCTTGTTCACCGACTCGTCGAACTCGGCCATCGGCGACGAGTCCGCCACGATCCCGCCACCGGCCTGAACGTACGCCCGACCGGCGCGGATCAGGGCCGTCCGGATCGCGATCGCCAGGTCCATGTCACCGGCGAAGTCGAGGTAGCCGACGACACCCCCGTACAGACCCCGGCGTGACGGCTCGAGCCCGTCGATGAGCTCCATCGCCCGGACCTTCGGGGCGCCGGACAAGGTTCCCGCCGGGAACGTCGCCACCAGCGCGTCGTAGGAGGTGCGGCCGGCGGCCAGGGTTCCGACCACGCTCGACACGATGTGCATCACGTGGCTGTACCGCTCGACGTGCATGAAGTCGACGACCTCGACGGTTCCCGGGGTGCACACCCGACCGAGGTCGTTGCGCGCCAGGTCGACGAGCATCAGGTGCTCGGCCCGCTCCTTCTCGTCGGCGAGCAGCTCGGCCGCCAGGACGGCGTCCTGCTCGGGGGTCTCCCCGCGCCAGCGGGTACCCGCGATGGGGTGGGTCATCGCCTTGCCCTCGGCCACCTTGACCAGGGCCTCGGGGCTGGAGCCCACGATGTCGAAGTCGTCGTAGCGCAGCAGGTACATGTACGGGCTCGGGTTCGCCGCTCGCAGCACCCGGTAGACGTCCAGGGCGTCGGCCGGGCACGACGCCTCGAACCTCTGGCTGACCACGATCTGGAAGGTCTCCCCGGCCTCGATCGCCTGCTTGGCCTTCGCCACGGCGGCCAGGAAGTCCGGCTTCGGTGTCCGGCTCTCGAACTGCGGCGCCACCGTGGTGGACACGGTGGCCACGGTCGACGGTGCCGACGCCGCCAGCTCCCCGGTCATCCGGTCGAGCCGGTCGACGGCTTCGGCCCAGGCGTCGTCGACCCGGGCATCGGTGGCGTCGTAGTTGATCGCGTTCGCCACCAGGAGGACAGTGCCGTCGGCGTGGTCCAGGACCGCCAGGTCGGTGGCCAGCATCATTCCGAGCTCGGGAAGCGCCAGCTCGTCGGCCGCTCCGTCGGGGAGCCGCTCCCACCGGCGCACGGCGTCGTAGCCGATGTAGCCGACGAGTCCTCCGGTCAGCGGCGGCAGCCCGGGCAGCCGAGGTGTGTGCAGCGCCGCCACCGTGTCCCGCAGGGCCTCCAGCGGGTCGCCCGCGGTGGGCACGCCCACCGGCGGGACGCCGTTGACCCAGACCGCCTGACCGTCGACCTCGGTGAGCACCGCGTGCGACCTCGCTCCGACGATCGAGTAGCGCGACCAGACGCCGCCGTGCTCGGCCGACTCGAGCAGGAAGGTGCCCGGGGCGTTGCGTGCGAGCTTGCGGTACAGCCCGACCGGCGTCTCCGCGTCGGCCATGAGCCGGCGGGTCACCGGGATCACCCGGCGACTCCGCGCGAGCGAGCGGAACGTCTCCAGGTCAGGGCTGACGGCTCCGGTGGACATGGCCGTCATCCTCCCCTACCCCTGGTCGCTGGCCAGCAGGACGTCGGCGTCGAAGCAGCTGCGGTCGCCGGTGTGGCAGGCGGCACCGGTCTGGTCGACGGCGACCAGGACGGCGTCGCCGTCGCAGTCGAGCCGCACCTCGACCACACGTTGGACGTGCCCGGAGGTGTCTCCCTTGCGCCAGTGCTCCTGCCGACTACGGCTGAAGTAGGTGACCCGTCCGGTGGTCAGCGTCCGGTGCAGCGCCTCGTCGTCCATCCACCCGACCATGAGCACCTCGCCGGTGTCGTACTGCTGCGCGACCGCCGCCACCAGCCCGTGGTCGTCGCGCTTGAGCCGGGCCGCGATGGATGCGTCGAGGCCGAGTCATCCGCCCCATTGTCGTGCCCGGTGGTCCGCCCCCGGTCCTCCACCTGTCGGCAGGCCCGAGCCGACCCGATGTGCATCAGCGGCCACCGTGGCGCAGGCTGGGGCCATGACCACTCTGGCCCGCTCCGAACGCACGAGCTCTCTGCGACCTCCTCGACGAGGTCGGACCGGACGCACCCACGCTGTGCGGTACCTGGACCACCCGTGACCTCGCCGCGCACCTCGTCGTCCGGGAGAGCCGGCCCGATGCGGCCCTGGGGATCGTCGTCGGCTCTTTGGCGTCGTGGACGAGGCGGGTCCAGGACGGCGCGGCCGACGACGGCTGGGCCTCCCTCGTCCACCGGCTGCGCGGCGGTCCGCCTCTCTGGTCGCCCACCCGGCTCGCACCGCTCGACGCGATGGTCAACGACGCGGAGTTCTTCGTCCACCACGAGGACGTCCGACGGGCCAAGGACCCCTGGGAGCCGCGGACGCTGCCGCAGCCGACCGATGCCACGCTGTGGGACATCGTGAGCAAGCGGGCCCGGCTGCACCTACGCCGGGCCCCGGTCGGGGTGACCCTGGAGACGCCCGACGCCCGGACGGTGGTCGCGCACCCAGGAGCCACGAAGGTCACCGTCACCGGTCACCCCGGCGAGCTCTCCTGTTCCTGTTCGGCCGGGCCGAGCATGCCGTGCTCGACTACGTCGGCGACGACGAGTCCGTCGCCGCGCTGCGCGGCACGTCGTTCGCCATGTGAGCGGTGGGCGTGTGAGGCGTGGCGGCCGCCGTCAGCGCACGGTGAACCCCTCCCCCCGCAGCGCGTCCTTCACCTCGCGCGATGGTGAGCTGGCCGAAGTGGAACACGCTCGCCGCGAGCACCGCGTCGGCCCCGGCCGCGCACGGCCGGCGCGAAGTGCGTCCAGGACGCCGGCGCCGCCGCTGGCGATCAGCGGGACGTGACGTGACCGGCCGCACCGCCTCGATCACTCGCAGGTCGTAGCCGTCCTTCGTGCCGTCGGCGTCCATCGAGTTCAGCAGGATCTCGCCGGCGCCGAGGTCCTGCGCCTCGCGCACCCACGCCGACGGCATCGACCCCGGTTCCTCGACGACCGCCGTGCGTGGTCACCTCGAAGCCCGAGGACGTCCCCACGCCCGCGGTCACGCGGCGAGCGTCGACGCTCAGCACGAGCACCTGCGACCCGAAGCGATCGCGCGATCTCGGCGATCAGCTCCGGGCGCGCGATCGCGGCGGTGTTGACCCCGACCTTGTCCGCGCCCGCCCGCAGCAAGCAGGTCGACGTCGTCCACGCGCGCGCACCCCACCGCCGACTGTCAGGGGGATGAACACCTGCTCGGCGGTCCGGCGGACGACGTCGTAGGTCGTCTCCCGGTCGCCGCTGCTCGCGGTGATGTCGAGGAACGTCAGCTCGTCGGCGCCCTCGGCGTCGTACCGGGCGGGCCAGCTCGACCGGGTCACCTGCGTCACGGAGGTTCTCGAAGTTGACGCCCTTGACGACGCGTCCTGCTCGACGTCCAGACACGGGATCACCCGGACGGCCACCGACATGGGCCCAGCCTAGGAGTCGGCGTTGTCGGCGCTGGTGCTCGGTCGGTAGGCCTCCACCTCGACCTCGACGAGCATCGCCGGGTCGATCAGCCCGGCCACGACCACCAGGGTGGACGCCGGGCGCACGGCACCGAAGAGCTCCGCGTGCGCCCGCCCGACGGCGCTCGGCGTCCGCACGGTCGACGATGTACATGCGGGTGCGGACGACGTCGGCGGTCGCGACCCCGGCGTCGGCCAGGGCGTCCAGGGCGATCCCGAAAGCGACGCGCGCCTGCCCATGAGGCTCACCTGGGCTCTGCACCACTCCCTCGACGGTCGCGGTGCAGCCGGCCGTCACCCATCGGTTGCCGGCCCGCACCACCCGGCTGTACCCGACGACGTCCTCCCACGGACCACCGCTAGGCCACCGCTCGACCATCGTCAGGCCCCGCTCCCACCGGCCGCGACCAGCGCCTCCGGCAGCGTGAACGCGCCGGCGTACAACGCCTTGCCGACGATGGCACCCTCCACCCTCAGACGACCAGCCCGGCCAGCGCCCGGACGTCGTCGAGGGTCGAGATACCCCCGCTGGCCACGACCGGGCGGTCGGTGGCGGCGCAGACCTCGCGCAGCAGCTGCAGGTTGGGACCCTGCAGGGTGCCGTCCTTCGTGACGTCGGTGACGACGTAGCGGGAGCAGCCGTCCGCGTCGAGCCGGGCCAGGGTCGACCAGAGGTCGCCACCGTCGCGGGTCCAGCCACGGGCGGCCAGCGTCGTCCCTCGGACGTCGAGCCCCACGGCGATCCGGTCGCCGAACTCGCCGATCGCGCGCGCGGTCCACTCCGGGTTCTCCAGGGCTGCCGTTCCCAGGTTCACCCGCGTCGCGCCGGACGACAGCGCTGCGCGCAAGGAGGCGTCGTCGCGGATGCCTCCGGACAGCTCGACCTGGACTTCGAGCGCAGCGACCACGCCGGCGAGCAGCTCACGGTTGGACCCCCTGCCGAACGCGGCGTCGAGGTCGACCAGGTGGATCCACTCGGCGCCGTCGCGCTGCCAGGCCAACGCGGCGGACAACGGGTCTCCGTAGGCGGTCTCGGTTCCGGCAGCGCCCTGCACGAGGCGGACTGCCTGGCCGTCAGCGACGTCGACAGCCGGCAGCAGCTGGAGCGGGCGGGCGTCCATGCGCTCGACCCTAGGGGGTCACAGGCCGGTGTCCTTCTCCGGGTTGACCAGCAGGAAGTAGGCGACGGGGACCGAGATCACCGACAACGTCAGCACAGTCCAACGGATGTTCCAGGCGTCGAACAGCAGCCAGGTGAGGAGGTTCGCGGCCACCGCGACCGCGATCAGGATGACGAGCACCCGACGGTGCCGGCGCTTCTTGGCCGACACGGGCGGCTTGCTCGGCTTCCTGGGCCCGGTGGACGGCGCGGCCCCCGGGTCGGAGGCCGGGCGCGACTTGGGCTGGTGGCCGTACGTGCGCTCCTGGGCGCGCTTGCGGCGGCGTTGTTGGCTCATGGTGAGTGCAGGCTAGAGGGTCGCGACCCAGTTGGTCAGCAGGGACAGCCCCGCTGCGCCGGACTTCTCGGGGTGGAACTGGACCGCCGCCAGCGGCCCGTTCTCGACGGCGGCCACGAAAGGCTCGCCGTGCTCGGCCCAGGTCACCGTCGGCGGCGCCATCCAGGGGCTGTCCTGGACGAAGTCCCAACGACGGACCGCGTAGGAGTGCACGAAGTAGAACCGCTGGTCGCCGACCCCGTCGAAGAGCACAGACCCCGGGGGCGGTGCGACGGTGTTCCAGCCCATGTGCGGCAGCACGTCGGCGTGCAGCCGCTCGACGGTGCCCGGCCACTCACCGAAACCGGCCGTGGACATGTCGTGCTCGACACCGGTCTCGAACATCACCTGCATCCCCACGCAGATCCCGAGGACCGCACGGGCCCCCGCGAGGCGACGTCCCACCAGCTCCGCGGCGCGCACGTGTCGTAGCCCCGTCATGCACGCGGCGAAGGCACCGACCCCGGGGACGACGAGCCCGTCGGCGGACAGCACCGCCCCCCGGTCGGCGGTGATCTCGACCTGTGCCCCGGCACGTTCAAGGGCTCGCTGGGCGGAGCGGAGGTTGCCCGACCCGTAGTCCAGCACGACGACCCTGGGTGTGGTCATCGCGGCCTCACAGCGGCGTTGGCTCGGGTCACGGCTCACCCCGCAGGTAACCCAGTCCGAGGACCAGGCAGCCGACGCCTACGAGCGCGAGCGCGACCTGCAACAGCAGGGGCTTGTGCTGGCTGCGGACCGACCAGGCCCCGCCCAGCAGGAAGCCAGCCATGGCCAGGAACGCCAGAGGGGCGAACGACGTCACGACCCCAACGTGCCTTTGGTCGACGGGACGCCGACGACGCGGGGGTCGATCGACACGGCGTCGCGCAGTGCGCGGGCCACCGCCTTGAACTGGGCCTCCACCACATGGTGGGCGTTGCGCCCCGTCTGCACCTCGACGTGCAGCGTGAACCGAGCCTCGGCGACGACGGACTCCCAGATGTGGCGGGTGAGCGAGGTGTCGTAGGTGCCGATCAGCTCGACCACCTCGGGCTCGCTGTGCACCAGGTAGGGGCGACCCGACAGGTCGACCGCGGCCAGCACCCGGGTCTCGTCGAGGGGCACGACAGCGTGGCCGAAGCGGCGCACGCCGGCCTTGTCACCCAGGGCCTCACGCAGGGCCTGCCCGAGCGACAAAGAGGTGTCCTCCACCGTGTGGTGCGCGTCGACCTCGAGGTCACCGCGCGTGTGCACGGTCAGGTCGATCCCGCCGTGCTTGCCCAGCTGGGCGAGCATGTGGTCGAAGAACGGGACACCGGTGTCGACCTGCGTCACCCCCTGCCCGTCGAGGTCCACCTCGACGAGCACCTGTGACTCCTTGGTGGTGCGCTCGACACGCGCGGTACGGCTCACGCCGGGATCTCCTCACCCGCGGTGGCGACCGCGATCGTCAGTGCGCGGCGAAAGGCCTGGTTCTCAGCCGGGGTGCCGACACTCACCCGAAGCCAACCATCGGGGCCCGTCTCGCGCACCAGCACTCCTTGCTCGAGCAGCGACTGCCAGACGGCATGACGGTCGGCGAACCGGCCGAAGAGCACGAAGTTCGCGTCGGACTCCGCGACGACGAACCCGCTCGCCCGCAACCAGTCCACGAGCGAGTCCCGTTCGTCGCGCAGCTCGCCGACCCTGGCCAGCAGGTCGTCGGAGTGCTGGAGGGCGGCGAGCGCGACGGCTTGGGTCACCGCCGACAGGTGGTACGGCAGGCGCACCAGCTGGACGGCGTCGACGATCTGCGCCGACGCGGCCAGGTAGCCCACCCGGGCGCCGGCGAGAGCGAACGCCTTGCTCATCGTCCGGGTGACCACCAGCCGGGGGAACCGGTCCAGCAGGGTCAACGCGCTCGGCGTCTGCGGACGCCGGAACTCCGCGTACGCCTCGTCGACCACGACCACTCCGCTTGTCACCGCACACACGGCAGCGACCGGGTCGAGGTCCAGTGCGGTGCCGGTCGGGTTGTTCGGTGACGCCAGGAGCACCACGGACGGCCGGTACCGCTCGATCGCTTCGACTGCGACCGCGGTCTCCACCTCGAACGTGTCCGACCTGGGGACCGTGACGTACTCGGTGAACGTGTCTCGGCAGTAGTCGGGGTACATCGAGTAGGTCGGCGAGAACCCCAGGGCGACCCGGCCGGGCCCGCCGAACGCCTGGAGCAGCTGGAGCATCACCTCGTTGCTGCCGTTGGCCGCCCAGACCCGGTCGGCCGTCAGGCCGTGACCGAGGTAGGCCGCCAGGGCAGCCCGCAGCTCGGTCGCGTCGCGGTCGGGGTAGCGGTTGAGCCCGGTCGCCACCTGGGCCGCCGCCTCACCGATCGCGGCGGCGACCGTCGCTGACGGGGGGAACGGGTTCTCGTTGACGTTCAGCCGAACGGGGACGTCGAGCTGCGGTGCGCCGTAGGGAGTTCGACCGCGCAGGTCGTCGCGCAGCGGCAGCTCGTCGCCGTCCTTCACTGGGTCCTCACCCGTCCGCCGGCACGCGGGAGCGCACCGCCGCAACGTGCGCGGCGAGGTCCTCGGCGCCACCGAGCGCATCGATGTGCGCAGCGGACCCGGCCAGCGCCGACCGGTCGTACTCCACGACGTGGACCCCACGCAGGAAGGACTGCACCGACAGGCCGCCGCTGTGACGCGCGGTTCCCCCCGTGGGCAGCACGTGGTTCGACCCGGCGAGGTAGTCGCCGAGTGAGACCGGGGCGAACGGGCCGACGAAGATCGCTCCGGCGTTGTGCACCCGGTCGGCGTGCGCCCGCGCGTCACGAGTGATCACCTCGAGGTGCTCGGCCGCCCACTCGTCGACCACCTCGATCCCTTGGTCGATGTCGTCGACCAGGGCGAACGCGCTCTGCTTCGCCAGGGCGCTCTCGACCCGCTCCCGGTGCTTGGTCAGCGGGATCAGGCGGTCGAGCTCGGCGTCGACGGCGTCGAGCAGGCGCTCGCTGTCGCTGACGAGCAGGCACGAGGCGTTGGCGTCGTGCTCAGCCTGGGCGATCAGGTCGGCCGCCACCGAAGACGGCACTGCGGTGTCGTCGGCCAGGATCCCGATCTCGGTCGGCCCCGCCTCGGAGTCGATCCCGATGACTCCCTTGAGCAGCCGCTTGGCCGCGGCGACGTACACGTTGCCCGGCCCGGTCACCAGGTCGACCCGAGGGCACTCGTCGGTGCCGTAGGCGAACATCGCCACCGCCTGCGCCCCACCGACCGCGTACACCTCGTCCACCCCGAGGAGCGCACAGGCGGCCATCACCGAAGGGTGCGGCAGACCGGCGAAGTCGCGCTGTGGCGGTGAGGCGATCGCCAGTGAGGAGACCCCGGCCACCTGGGCGGGGACGACGTTCATGACCACACTGCTCGGGTAGGCCACGAGACCCCCGGGCACGTACAGGCCCACCCGCCGCACCGGGATCCAGCGTTCGGTCACCGTGCCGCCGGGGACCACCTCGACGGTGACGTCGTCCCGGCTCTGGGCTTCGTGGACGACCCGGGCGCGCCGGACCGCCTCCTCGAGGGCGGCCCGGACGGCCGGGTCGAGCTCGGCCAGGGCCTGTTCGAGGGACGAGACGGGGACCCGGGTCGACGTCAGGTCGACCCCGTCGAACCGGGCGGTCAGCTCGCGGACGGCGTCGCTGCCGCGGCGGCGCACGTCTTCGCAGATCGGTCGGACCATCTCCACCGCCGCCTCGACGTCAAGGGCAGCCCTGGGCAGCACCTGGCGGGGATCGGTGACGAAGCGGGCATCGCCACGCAGGTCAATTCGGGAGATCACCGGTCGAGTCTAGGAAAGAGCCTCGCGGGCCAGCCGCAGCGCCTCCCCCGGGTCGATGCCCAGCGACCTCATCTGGGCCGCGTAGTCCCGCGAGGCACGCACCGCCTGCTCGTGGGCGCGAGGTTCCCGCGTCGCGACGAACGTCCCTCGTCTCCCGCGGGTGACCACGAAGCCCCCTTGCTCGAGCTCCTTGTACGCGCGGGCGACGGTGTTGACGGCCAACCTCAGGTCGGCCGCCAGGGCCCGGACAGTGGGCAACCTGGTGCCGGGGGCCAACGAACCGTCCGAGACGGCGTCGGCAAGCTGCGCCCGCACCTGCTCGTAGGGCGGGGCCGCGTCCGAGGTCCGGATGCGCACCTCGGTCTGCGCCCCCAGGAGAGAGTCTGCGGCGGGCGGCATGGCGCCTTCCTACCACTGCGCACTACCCCTGAGCCCTACCCCTGCGCCCGGGTCGAGGTGTGCTGGCGTCGCACCGCCACTACCGTCGCCTCATGCGCACCGGACAGATCGCGTTGTTCCCGCTCAGCCTGGTCCTGGTGCCGGGAGCGCTGCTGCCCTTGCACATCTTCGAGCCTCGGTACCGCACGCTGGTCGACGACCTCCTCACCCGCGCCGAGAACCCTTCGGGGGATCTGCCGGTGGGGTTCGGCGTCGTGGCCATCCGGGTCGGGCGCGAGACCGGGGTCGACGGGGTCCGCGCCCTGCACTCCGTCGGCACGTTCGGCGCGCTGCGCCACGTGCAGCGGCACGAGGACGGCCGCTTCGACGTCGTCGTCGAGGGAAGCAACCGGTTTCGCCCCCTGCGCCTGGACACCACGACCTCGCCGTACCTGCAGGCGCGACGTCCAGTGGATCGAGGAAGCCCCCGGGGACGACGTCGATGCTCTGGCGCACTCCGTCGTGGCCCTGTTCGAGCAGTACCGCCGGACGCTGGGGCTGCGTGACGCCGCGCGTGAGGAGAGCGACGAGCCCGGGACGGGGGCACAGGGGCGGGCCGCGGACGACCCCAACGGGCTCTCCTACCAGGTCGCGGCGAGCACCGTGCTCAGCCTGGCCGACCAGCAGTCGCTGCTCGAGGCCTCCGACGACGCATCACGGCTGCGGATGGAGCGTGCCCTGCTGCGCCGGGAGCTCGCCCTGTGGCAGGCCCTGCCGTCGGTGCCCGACGTCGACGCCGCGCACGTGCCGATCGGGCTGAACTAGCAGCACCGCACCGGCCTGGTCCGCCCTACCCTGATCAGCATGGGCAAGCAGCGCAGGGGGCACGCGTCGTCAGCCACCCCCGCGGTGACGGTCCTGGATCTCGAGGGTGTCGACTACGTCCTGCATCCCTACGCGCATCACGACTCGGCGACGAGCTACGGCGACGAAGCAGCCACTGCGCTCGGGGTCGACCCGATGCGCATCTTCAAGACCCTCGTCGTCGACGGCGACCACGGGCTTGCCGTCGCGGTCGTTCCGGTGGCCCGGCAGCTCGACCTCAAGGCGGCGGCGCATGCCCTCGGGGCCAAGCGACTGACCCTGGCCGACCAGCAGCACGCTCAGCGAACCACCGGCTATGTCACTGGTGGGATCAGTCCGATCGGGCAGCGCAAAGCGCTGCCCACCGTCGTCGACGAGAGCGCCCTGGGTTGGGACACCCTCTTCGTGTCAGCCGGACGACGCGGTCTGCAGGTGGAGCTCGCCCCCCGTGACCTGGTCGAGGTCACCGCGGCCACGACCGCGGCCATTGCCCGCTGACGTCACTCGGCTCCGGGTTCGCCGGTCTCCGGCTCCGTCCGCTCCAGCGCCACCATCAGCCCGAAGGCCAGCACGGCGGCGAACCCCAGGGTGAGCAGTGAACCGGTGGCCAGGACGTCCAGCGGGGCGGGGATGAGCGTGCCGTCCGGTGAGTCAAGGGCGTCGGCGCCGATCGCGGCCGGACCGAGCAGGCGCCCGATCTGCAGCCCCAGCCAGCCGGCCAGCAGGCCGCCAACCGCCAGCCCGAGCAAAGCTGACACGGGGTGCTGGCGCCAACGCCAGTACGCCACGAGACCGGCGACGACCCCCAGCACGAGGCCGACCACGATGAACCAGCCGTCGACGCCGAACCAGTCGGTCGGCGCGTCCTCGCTGGCGAACACGCCGTTGTCGCGCACCTCGAAGGTGATTCGAGGCGCCAGCAGGTACCAGGCGATCCCCCAGGGAACCCCCAGCACGGTGGCGAGCCCGAGCGAGCCGAGTCCGCTTGGCCACGGACCCGCTCGTCGATGGGTCGCCGCCGGAGGCGAGTCGGAGTCGCTGGTCGCCGTGGTCACCGGACCAGGGTAGGGCGCCTCAGTCGAGGGTGACTCGCAGCAGGGCGGTGGACCTGCCGTCGACGGTCGACGCGCTGAGTCCGACCGCCTCCAGCGGGCCGAGGACGTCAGCCGTCGACGGGTCCAGCGGGGCCAACGCGCCAGCGCCCGCATCGAGGTTCACGAAGAGGACCACCTGAGCCGATGACGCGTCGGGGACCGCGCGGGTGAACACCGCGCTCGCTCCGAGTCCCCCCTGTCCCGCGGCGAGCCGGTCGGCGTACTCCGGGGTCGTGGCCACCACGAGTCCGTCGTCGGTCGCGGTGGCGACGACACCCAGCCCGGCCGCCGCCTGGTCCAGCAGCGGCTGCAGCCGCACGACGAGGTCCGCGGCCGCCGCAGGGTCACCGAGGCTTCGCACCCCGAGACCCGGGAGCACCTGGTCCGGGCTCTGGGTGTCGACGGCGACGACCACGTCGTCACCGAGCAACGTCTTGATGTCCTCAGGCAGCCGCAGTCCGAACCGCTGCCGCGCGGTCTTGGCGACGTCCGCGCCGCCGACCGAGTCCAGCGCCTCAGACAGCGCCCGCCACTGCTCGTCGACGCTGTCCGCGGCTCCTGCCACGCCCAGCGCGGCAACGGTGGTCTCCGGCAGCGTCGCCACGAGCGACTCGACCGCTTCGGAGGGGGCGTCGAGGGCGGTGTCGGCACTGGCTACGACCTCCAGCGCGTCGGGCTCGAAGCGGACCACCGCGCCGAGCGTCCCGTCGACCAGGCCGGTGGCGCTGGAGCCGAACGTCCCCAGGCCCGGGACCCCGCCCAGCCGACCGAGCCCGCTTCGGAGCAGGTCGCCCGCACCACCCTGGTCCAGGTAGACCGTCGCCACTCCGTCACCCAGCGAGCCCATGGCGTCAGTGAAGGACGCGTCCTCCGACAGCGGGGCCTGGGCCCCGGAGGAAGCAAGCTGCTCGGCCGTCTGCTGCGACTGGGCGATCACGACGTAGTCGTCGACCACGGTGAACCCGGCCGACCCGTCGAGCAGCCCGGGCAGCGCCGCCTCGGCCTCGGCGGTGTCGGTGGTCTGCAGCACGACCATCGGCTCCGGCTCTCCGTCGACGTCGAGCACGGCCACGGCGTACCGGGACCCCAGCCACGGGTCGATCTGCGTGGCGGCGTCGATGTCGCTCGCTTCGGACAGAGAGTCGAACAGGGCGTCGACCACGCTGGCCCGCAGGTCCTCCCCCGAACCGATCGCGTCCTCCACGGCGGGGAAGCTGCGCAGGAAGCGGACCGCGTTGACCTTCTGCGCGGCCGAGGGGTCGAGGTCGACATCGGCGTAGAACACCGCACCGGCCGGGACGACGTCCTCCGGCTGGCCACCACCCCCGGACAGGGCCATCCCGACCGCGATCCCCGCGCCGGTGAGGGTGGCCACGGCCAGCGCCCCGCCGACCACGGCCAGCCGGCGGCCGCGCCGTGGCCCCGAAGCCTGGTCGCCGTGACCGAGCACCTCCGGCTCGCCGCCCGGCAGCACGTGCTGCGAGGCGTACGTCGAGGCGTCGAACGAGTCGCTCATCGGTCTCTCCCATGGGGCGGCGGCAGGCAGCATCCATCGTCCGGGTGTGCCGGTGCTGTCGGTATCGGCGTCCGGTGGGACGAACTGGAACGCCGTCGGTCAGGAGACCGATCCCGGGCCGAGCAGCGCCTTCAGGTCGCCGAACAGGGCCGGTGTGGGCGACACGCGCAACCGGTCGTCGAGCCTGACCACGGTGGTCCGAACCGCCGACTGCAGGTGCAGGTGGACCTCGGTGACCCCGGGGTGGCTCGCCAGCACGTCCTTCAGCCCGTCGACCACCGGCGGGACGCAGCGCGCCGTCGCGAGGTTGATCACCACCGGCCCACGCTGCTCACCGGAGTCGAGGTCGGGCACCGTGAGCTCCATGGCGACCAGCTTCGGAGCGTCCTCGCGCCGGTCGACCCGACCACGGACGAGCACGATCGTGTCCTCGACGAGTGAGGTCGCGGCCAGCTGGTAGCTGGACGGGAAGAACATGACGTCGATGGCACCCTCGAGGTCCTCGACCGTGGCCACGGCCCAGGCGTTGCCCTGCTTGGTGACCTTGCGCTGCATGCCGGTGATGAGCCCACCGATCGTGACCACCGACCCGTCGCTGCGCTCGTTGTCGGCCATCAGCTCGGCCACCGAGCAGTCGACCGCCGCGGCCAGGACGTGCTCGACGCCGAACAGCGGGTGGTCGGACACGTACAGGCCCAGCATGTCGCGCTCATGGGACAGCAGCGCCGCCTTGTCCCACTCGGTGACCGGGATCTGCAGCTCGACCCCGAACGCCGCCGCCTCGTCGTCGTCGGAGGAGCCGAACAGGTCGAACTGCCCGATCGCCTCGGCCCGCTTGGTCTCCAGAACGGCATCGACCGCCTCGGCGTGGACGGCGACGAGACCACGTCGGGTGTGTCCGAGCGAGTCGAAGGCCCCGGCCTTGATCAGCGACTCGATGACCCGCTTGTTGCACACTGCGGCGTCGACCTTGGACAAGAAGTCGGGGAAGTCGGTGAACCGCCCCTCGGCCCGACGGGCCCGGACGATCCCGGCCACGACGCTCTCACCCACGTTGCGGATCGCGGCGAGGCCGAACCGGATGTCGGAGCCACGAGGGGTGTAGTCGGCGTCGGACTCGTTGACGTCGGGTGGGAGCACCTTGATCCCCATCCGCCGGCACTCGTGCAGGTACAGGGCGGACTTGTCCTTGTCGTCGCGCACGCTGGTCAGCAGCGCGGCCATGTACTCGGCCGGGTAGTTGGCCTTGAGGAAGGCGGTCCAGTAGGACACCAGCCCGTACCCGGCCGTGTGTGCCTTGTTGAACGCGTAGTCGGCGAAGGGGACCAGGATGTCCCACAGCGTCTTGATCGCGATCTCGGAGTACCCGTTGGCCCGCATGCCTTCGGAGAACGGGACGAACTCCTTGTCGAGGATCTCCTTCTTCTTCTTGCCCATCGCCCGTCGCAGCAGGTCGGCCTGACCCAGGCTGTAGCCGGCGACGCGTTGGGCGATCGCCATGACCTGCTCCTGGTAGACGATCACCCCGTAGGTGTCGTCGAGGATGTCGGCCAGTGGAGCCTCGAGCTCGCGGTGGATGGGGACGACCGGCTTGCGCTTGTTCTTGCGGTCGGCGTAGTCGTTGTGCGCGTTGGCCCCCATGGGTCCGGGTCGGTAGAGCGCCAGGACCGCGGAGATGTGCTCGAAGTTGTCCGGCTGCATGCTTCGCAGCAGCGACCGCATGGGACCGCCGTCGAGCTGGAAGACTCCGAGCGTGTCGCCGCTGGACAGCAGCTCGTAGGCGGCGCGGTCGTCCAGTCCGAGGTCCTCGAGCACGATCGAATCGCCCCGGTTGGACGTGATGTTGGCCAGTGCGTCCTCGATCACCGTGAGGTTGCGCAGCCCGAGGAAGTCCATCTTGAGCAGGCCGAGGGCCTCGCACGACGGATAGTCGAACTGGGTGATGATCGCGCCGTCCTGCTCGCGACGGAGCACGGGCACGTGGTCGATGAGCGGCTCGCTGCTCATGATCACGCCTGCGGCGTGCACGCCCCACTGGCGCTTGAGGTTCTCCAGCCCGCGCGCGGTGTCGATGACCCGCTTCACGTCGACGTCGGAGTCGTACAACGACCTGAACTCCGCCGCCTCGGCGTAGCGGGAGTTCTTCTCGTCGAACACACCGGCCAGCGCGAGGTCCTTCCCCATGATGGGTGGCGGCATCACCTTGGTGATCCGGTCGCCCATCGCGTAGGGGTACCCGAGGACCCGTGCGCTGTCCTTGATCGCCTGCTTGGCCTTGATCGTTCCGTACGTGACGATCTGGGCGACGCGCTCCTCGCCGTACTTCTCGGTGACGTAGCGGATCACGTCGCCGCGCCGACGCTCGTCGAAGTCGACGTCGATGTCGGGCATCGACACCCGTTCCGGGTTGAGGAAGCGCTCGAACAACAGGCCGTGCTTGAGCGGGTCGAGGTCAGTGATCCCCAGCGCGTAGGCGACGATGGCGCCCGCTGCCGACCCCCGCCCAGGGCCGACCCGGATGCCCTGCTCCTTGGCCCAGTTGATGAAGTCGGCCACCACGAGGAAGTAGCTCGGGAAGCCCATCTGCAGCACGACCCCGACCTCGTACTCGGCCTGCTTGCGGGCCTCGTCGGGTACCGAGCCCTTGAACCGCTTCTGCAGCCCCCGCTCGACCTCCTTGACGAACCACGACTCCTCGGACTCGCCGTTGGGTACGGGGAACCGGGGCATCAGGTTGGCGCTCTCGTCGAAGACGACGTCGCAGCGCTCCGCGATCAGGAGGGTGTTGTCACACGCGTCAGGGACGGACTCCCACACCGACCGCATCTCCGCCGCCGACTTGAGGTAGAAGTCGTCGGCATCGAACTTGAAGCGCGTGGGGTCGGCCAGGGTCGACCCGGACTGCACGCACAGCAGCGCCGCGTGCGCCTCGGCGTCCTCGGGCCGGGTGTAGTGCAGGTCGTTGGTGGCCACCAGCGGGAGGTCGAGCGTCTTGGCCAGCCGGAGCAGGCCCTCGTGGGCGCGCCGTTCGATGCCGAGCCCGTGGTCCATCAGCTCGCAGAAGAAGTTGTCCTTGCCGAAGATGTCGCGGAAGTCCGAGGCCGCCCGGACCGCCTCGTCGAACCGCCCGAGCCGCAGCAGGGTCTGGATCTCCCCCGACGGGCACCCCGTGGTGGCGATGACTCCCTCGGCGTAGGTCTGGAGCAGCTCGCGGTCCATGCGGGGCTTGAAGTAGAAGCCCTCCATCGAGGCCAGACTGGCCATCCGGAACAGGTTGTGCATGCCCGTGGTGTTCTCGGCGAGCATCGTCATGTGGGTGTAGGCGCCGCCGCCGGAGACGTCGTCCTCTCCCCCTCCCGCCCAACGCACGCGGGTCCGGTCGAAACGACTCGTACCCGGCGTGAGGTACGCCTCGACCCCGATGATCGGCTTGATGCCGCGGTCGCGTGCCTTCCGGTAGAAGTCGTACGCGCCCATGACGTAGCCGTGGTCGGTGACCGCGATCGCCGGCATCCCCTGCTCGACGGCGGCGTCCATCAGCTCGCCGACCCGGGCGGCTCCGTCGAGCATGGAGTACTCGGTGTGCACGTGGAGATGCACGAACGAGTCGGCCATGCGAGCGGTCTCCCTGGGACTGTGGACGCGGGTGCGGGGGCGCCCGCCGGGGGAAGACGGCTGGACGGGTCCTGAGCCTAACGGCCCGAACCGTCAGGCCCGGCCCGACGTGCCCGTGACGTCCGGGTCGGAACCGGCAGCCGACAGGGCGCCGAGCGCGGCCACCACCTCGGGGTCGAGGCGGAGCTCGCCCGCCCGGCAGTTCTCCTCCAGATGGCCCAGCGACTTGGTACCGGGGATCGGGAGCATCACCGGCGACCGGGCGAGCAGCCAGGCGAGCGCGAGCTGGGCCGCGGTCGCACCGGTGGTGGACGCCAGCTGGTCCAGCGGACCGCCCGGTCGGGCCAGCTCGCCGGTGGCGACGGGGAACCAGGGGATGAAGCCGATCCCCTCGGCCGTGCACACCTCGAGCAGAGGTTCAGCCAGTCGGTTGGTGAGGTTGTACAGGTTCTGCACGGTCGAGACCGTCGTGACCTGCTGGGCGGCGCGCAGCTGCGCGACCGTCACCTCGGACAGGCCGATGGCACCGACCTTCCCGGCCTGCTGCAGCTCGACCAGGGCGCCAACCTGCTCGGCCAGGGGCACTCGGGTGTCGATCCGGTGCAGCTGGAAGAGGTCGATCCGTTCCACGCCGAGCCGGCGCAGGGACATCTCGCACTGCTGCTTCAGGTACTCCGGGAGACCGATCGGGTGCCAGTGGCCGGGCCCGGTCCTGGCCAGTCCGGCCTTGGTGGCGACCAGGACCCCGTCGTAGGGCCACAGGGCTCGGTGGATGAGGTCCTCGGAGACGCCGGGGCCGTAGGAGTCCGCGGTGTCGATGAAGTCGACCCCCAGCTCGACGGCGCGGCGCAGCACCGCGACCGCGTTGTCCGGGTCGGCCGGTGGGCCCCAGATGCCCTCTCCGGTGATCTGCATCGCTCCGAAGCCGAGCCGGTTGACGGTGAGACCACCGAAGCTGAAGGTCCCGCTGGCTGCGCAGGGGCGGGTCGGGGGCTGGGTCGGAGGCTGGGTCGGGGTCATCCCCCATTCTCTCGCGCGCACCCGACGGCGGCTTACCGGGTGGCGAGGCGGCGTGGCTGGCGGTACCCGACCAGCAGACCCGGCGCACGGTCAGCAAGCCTGATCGTGCGCCGGGGGGCGTGGGTCAGGGGGTGAGGACGTCGAGGGCGTGCTGCAGGTCCTCGGGGTAGGGCGAGCGGAACTCCACCCGCTGCCCGGTGCCGGGGTGGTCGAACCCCAGCGCCACGGCATGCAGCCACTGGCGCTGCAGGCCCACCCGCTGGGCCAGCGAGGGGTCGGCGCCGTAGGCGAGGTCCCCGACGCAGGGATGCCGGATCGCAGCGAGGTGCACCCGGATCTGGTGGGTGCGCCCGGTCTCCAGGTCGATCTCCAGCAGCGAGGCCGCGGGCATGGCCTCGAGCGTCTGGTAGTGCGTGACGCTCGGCTTGCCCTCGGCCGTGACCGCGAACCTCCAGTCGTGGCGCGGGTGGCGGCCGATCGGCGCGTCGATCGTTCCCGACGAAGGGTCGGGGTGCCCCTGGGCCAGCGCGTGGTAGGTCTTGTCGACCAGACGCTCCTTGAACGCCCGCTTCAGCACGCGGTACGCGTGCTCGCTCTTGGCCACGACCATCAGCCCGCTGGTCCCGACGTCCAGTCGATGGACGACCCCCTGTCGCTCGGCCGCGCCCGAGGTCGAGACGCTGTAGCCCGCGGCCGCCAGACCGCCGACGACAGTTGGCCCGGTCCAACCCGGCGAGGGGTGGGCCGCGACGCCCACGGGCTTGTCCACGACCACCAGGTCGGCGTCGTCGTACAGCACGACGAGCCCCGGGACCGGCTCGCGGTCGACGGGCACCTCCACCTCGGCCGGGTCGGGCAGCTGCACCTCCAGCCACGCGCCGACGTGCACGCGGTCGGACTTGCTGGCGCCCAGCCCGTCGACCAGGACCTGGCCACTGCCCACGAGCTCGGCCGCGCGGGTGCGGGACAGGCCGAGCAGCCGGGCCAGCGCTGCGTCGAGCCGCTCGCCGTCGAGCCCCTCCGGGACCGCCAGGGCCCGTTCGGTCATGTCGACCCCGTCGAGGACGTGACCCGGACGCCGTCCAGACCCACCCCGCGCAGCGACAGGACCACCATCAGCACCGCGGACAAGAAGATCGCCGAGTCCGCGAGGTTGAACACCGGCCAGTGCGGGAACTCGATCCAGTCGACGACGTGGCCGCGCAACGGGCCGGGGTCGCGGAACACCCGGTCGATCAGGTTGCCCAGTGCGCCTCCGAGGATCCCCCCGAGGGCGATCGCCCAGCCCACGGACCGCAGTCGGCGGGCCACCCGCAAGATCACCACGATCACCACCACGGCGATGCTGCTGAACGCGATGGTGAGCCCGGTGCCCAGCCCGAAGGCGGCACCGGGGTTGCGCACGTAGGTGATCTCGAGCCACTCGCCGACCACCTCGACGGGAGGACGGCCGGGCATCGTCGACACGATGATCGCCTTGGTGGCCTGGTCGACGAGCACGACGAGCAGCGCCACGAACACGGTGATCCCGAACCGACGCGGCCGCCCCGTTGACGGGTTCGCCGGCTCAGGGACGGTCAGCGACGTTCCTCGCGCTGCTTGCAGCTCACGCACAGGGTCGCTCGCGGGAAGGCCTGCAGCCGCGCCTTGCCGATCGGCTGGCCGCAGCTCTCGCACATGCCGTAGCTGCCGTCCTTGATCCGGGCCATCGCATGCTCGATCTGCTCCAAGGTGTCGCGCGCATTGTTCGCCATCGACATCTCGTGCTCGCGCTCGAAGGTCTTGCTGCCGGCGTCGGCCTGATCGTCGCCGGAACCCTCACCGGAGTCGCGGAGCAGCTCGTTGAGCTCGGCCTCGGCCCGGGCGATCTCCTCACGCAGCCGCCGAGAGTCGCCCTGCAGCTGGCGGCGCACCTCGGCCAGCTCGGCAGTCGTCCACGGAGACTCGTCGACCCGGACGACGAGGCGCGGCGCAGCCTTCTTCGACCGGGGCCTTCTTGACCGGGGCCTTCTTGACCGGGGCCTTCTTGACCGGGGCCTTCTTGACCGGAGCCTTCTTGACCGGAGCCTTCTTGACCGGAGCCTTCTTGACCGGAGCCTTCTTGACCGGAGCCTTCTTGACCGGAGCCTTCTTGACCGGAGCCTTCTTGACCGGAGCCTTCTTGACCGGAGCCTTCTTGACCGGAGCCTTCTTGACCGGAGCCTTCTTGACCGGAGCCTTCTTGACCGGAGCCTTCTTCGACCGGAGCCTTCTTCGTCACGCGCTCGACCGCCTTCCGGAGGCGTCCCCCGACTCCCTGGCTGCCGGCCATGCGACGTCTCCTCGGTTGCCTGGTGTGGTGCGCGATAGCCCCGAGAGGATAGGCGTTGCCGGTCGCGCCGACCAAACGGGCTCGCCGCCGCGCATGGGGGAAAGCAAGCGCGGAGCGGCGCCCCCGGCCGGTCACCCGCCGCGCAGGTGCTCCAGCAGTCGGTCCAGGTCGGGCGGTGGGTCGCTGACCTCGACGACCTTGCGCCGACTCGTGGCACCACGGAGGAGGTGGACCTGTCTCGGGTGCACCCCCAGGGCCCGGGCCACGGCCTTCAGCGCAGCCGTGGTGGCGGCGCCGTCGACCGCCCGAGCCGCGACCGCGACCAGCAGGGCTCCGTCATGCTCCCCGCCGACCAGCGTCCGCGACGACCCTGGACGGACCCACAGGTCGATCCGAGCCGGCTGGCGCCCACGCGGTGTCGAGGTAATGGACATCGCGCCATCCTCGCGGACCGGTAGGCTGTGCGCGCTGCACGGCGTCGACGGGACGAGTAGTCACGGTGGCGGCCACGAGCGAGCCGGGGACGGTGTGAGCCCGGCGGTCCGCGCCTTGACGAAGATCACCCCCGAGCTGCCGGAGGAAAGGCTCCCGACCGAGCCCGTAGAACCGGCCGCAGCGCACCTCGAGCGGGCTGGTGGGCAGGTGACCGGCCAAGGAGGGTGGTACCGCGGGGCTCCTGCCTCGTCCCTCCGGCCAGGTCCCGCGGTCGACCAACGGGTCGACCCAGCGTCGAGAGGTGCGCCATGTACCGTGCCGTCCCCGGGCAGGTCGACCTGCCCGCCCTTGAGCACGACGTGCTTCGGCTGTGGCGCGAGCAGCGAACGTTCGAGGCCAGCCTCGCGCAGACCGCGGACGGGCCACAGTGGACGTTCTTCGAGGGGCCACCCACCGCCAACGGCACCCCAGGCACCCACCATGTCGAAGCACGGGTGTTCAAGGACGTCTTCCCCCGGTTCAAGACCATGAAGGGCTACCACGTTCCGCGCAAGGCTGGCTGGGACTGCCACGGTCTGCCGGTCGAGATCGCCGTGGAGAAGGAGCTCGGGTTCTCCGGCAAGGGTGACATCGAGGCGTACGGCGTGGCGGCGTTCAACGCCAAGTGCCGCGAGTCGGTGCTCGGCCACGTCGGCGAGTTCGAGCAGATGACCGAGCGGATGGCTTACTGGGTCGACCTGTCCCAGGCCTACTGGACCATGGACGCCGAGTACGTCGACAGCGTGTGGTGGTCACTCCAGCGGATCCACGAGCGCGGCCTGCTCGTCGAGGACCACCGCGTCTCGCCGTACTGTCCCCGCTGCGGGACCGGGCTCTCCGACCACGAGCTCGCCCAGGGCTACGAGACGGTCGTCGACCCTTCGGTGTACGTGCGGTTCCCCGTCGTCGCAGGACCGCTCGCTGAGCTGGGCGCCTCCCTGCTCGTCTGGACGACGACCCCGTGGACCCTGGTCTCCAACACGGCGGTCGCCGTGAATCCCGATGTCGACTACGTCGTCGTCCGCACCGACGACGAGGTGCTCGTCGTCGCCGAGCCCCTGGTCAACGCCGTGCTCGGCGAGGCTGCGGAACGGATCGGGTCGTACCGGGGCGCCGACCTGGTGGGCACCCGGTACACCGCCCCGTTCGCCCTGCTCGACCTCGGCGGCGAGTCGTCGGCGACGATGCACACCGTCCTTCCGGCGGCCTTCGTGACCATCGAGGACGGCACCGGGCTGGTGCACCTCGCGCCCGCCTTCGGACCCGACGACCTCGCCGTCGGGCGCGAGTTCGGCCTGCCCGTCCTCAACCCCGTCCGCCCCGACGGTCGCTTCGACGAGGGGCTGGACCTCGTGGGCGGGGTCTTCTTCAAGAAGGCCGACGAGGCCTTGGTCGCAGACCTGCAGGCCCGGGGACTGCTGTTTCGGCACCTGCCCTACGAACACACCTACCCGCACTGCTGGCGCTGCCACACCGCACTGCTGTACTACGCGCAGCCCTCCTGGTACATCCGCACCACCGCGATCAAGGACGACCTCGTCCGCGAGAACGACGCGACCAACTGGTTCCCCGTGACGATCAAGCACGGGCGCTTCGGCGACTGGCTGGACAACAACATCGACTGGGCGCTGTCGCGCAACCGCTACTGGGGCACCCCGCTCCCGGTGTGGCGGTGCACCGACGGACACCTCACCGTGGTCGGGTCTCGGGCCGAGCTCGGGGACCTGGCCGGGCGCGACCTCTCCGACCTGGACCCGCACCGCCCGTTCGTCGACGAGGTCGAGCTCGTCTGCCGCGACTGCGGGGGCGCTGCGCGGCGTGTTCCCGAGGTGATCGACGTCTGGTACGACTCCGGCGCGATGCCGTTCGCCCAGTGGGGGTTCCCGCACCGAAACGCCGAGACGTTCGAGGCCAGCTACCCGGCCGACTACATCTGCGAGGCGATCGACCAGACGCGCGGCTGGTTCTACACGCTGATGGCGATCGGCACCCTCGTCTTCGACCGGTCCGCCTACCGCAACGTCTTGTGCCTGGGGCACATCCTGGACAAGGACGGCCGAAAGATGAGCAAGCACCTGGGCAACGTGCTCGCCCCGATGCCGCTCATGGAGCAGCACGGCGCCGACGCCGTGCGCTGGTTCATGCTGGCCGGAGGCTCACCGTGGTCGTCGCGGCGGCTCACGCACGAGGCGATCCAAGACGTTGTCCGCAAGGTGCTGCTCACGTACTGGAACACGGTGGCCTTCCAGGCTCTGTACGCACGGCTGTCCGACTTCGACCCGAGCTCCGATGCCCTCAGCCCAGTCGCCCAGCGCCCGCTCCTCGACCGATGGGCGGTCTCCGAGGTCAACCGGCTCGCCCGCGACGTCGAGCGGGCCCTCGAGGCGTTCGACACCCAGCGCGCCGGTCGGCTGATCGCCGACTTCGTCGACGACCTCTCGAACTGGTACGTGCGCCGTTCCCGACGCCGCTTCTGGCGAGGCGACACCGACGCGCTCGCCACGTTGCACGAGGTCCTGCGCACGCTGACCTTGCTCATGGCCCCGTTCACCCCGTTCGTCACCGAGCAGGTATGGCAGGACCTCGTGGTCAGCACCGACCCGCAGGCCCCCTCGTCGGTGCACTTGGCCCGATGGCCCGACGCCGACGAGGCGCTCGTCGACGACGCTCTGGGCACCCAGGTGAGCCTGGTCCGACGTCTGGTCGAGCTCGGCCGCGCCGCCCGGGCCGACAGCGGGATCAAGACCCGGCAGCCCCTGCCCCGTGCGTTCGTCGGCGCTTCGGGGTGGGATGCCGTCCCGGACGGTCTGCGCGACCAGCTGGCCGACGAGCTGAACGTGGTCGACGTGATCGGACTGGGCACATCCGGCGACGAGCTGGTCGAGGTGAGCGCCAAGGCCAACTTCCGGACCCTCGGCAAGCGCTTCGGACAGCAGACGCCGACCGTCGCCGCCGCTGTGGCGTCCGCCGACGCCGCACGTCTGGCGACGACCCTGCGCGAGACCGGCTCGGCCCGCCTCACCGTCGACGGCCAGTCGATCGAGCTGTCCCCCGACGACGTGATCGTGACCGAGACGCCGCGCGAGGGCTGGGCCGTGGCGCACGACGCCGGCGAGAGCCTCGCACTGGACCTCACCCTCACTCCGGAGCTGCGCCGACTCGGGCTGGTGCGGGAGTGCGTGCGGCTGTTCCAGGAGGCACGCAAGACGACCGGTCTGGAGGTGGCCGACCGGATCCACCTCTGGTGGGCGGCCGACGAGGGGTCCGAGCTCGCCGTCGCTCTGGACGAGCACGGGCCTCTGGTCGCCGAGGAGGTCTTGGCCCTGGAGCTGACCCGCGGGGCGCCGTCACCGGGTCTGGCCACCCAGCTGACCGAGCACCGCAACGACGATCTGGGGCTGGTGTTCTGGCTCGAGCGCGCATGATCGACCATGGGCCGACCCTTCTTGACCGGCTGGGCGAGCAGGATCACCCGTTCGGCTCAACCAGGAGGGGGGAGGGTCGAGCCGATAGGTAAGCAACGAGATCGCCCGGTGCCCGACGTGTCGGAGCGCCATAGGCTCGGGGAGGTCCCAAGTGTCACACCACCAGACAGCCGCTCAACCGAAAGCGTTGCCCAACGTGCGCCTCAAGGCGAACGCAGTCGCCCGACCAGCCCTGGCCAGCAATGTGCGGCCGGCGCTGGTCCTCGCCGAGCGCGAGAGCCGACAGCTCATCGCCGCCGCGAAGGAGCACGACGTGGGCCTGGGCGGCATCTTCTGCTCCGGACCCACCGGGATCCAGGTCTGGGACCAGCCCTGGAACGGGCCTGAGACCACGCCAGGCGACGCGATCCACCTCGGCTCGGTCGACTGGACCTACGACACCCCGGTCAAGCACTACGTGACGATCTACCGGGCCATGGTGACCGAGCTGGGTGTCGCCGCCGGCGAGACCACGCTGACCGTGCTCACCAAGGTGCTCGGGCTGACCGGGATCCCGATTGACGGGGCCCGGATCTCGATGCCGGCCCCGCCCCCGCGCGACCCCTTCCGTCGACGCATCTGACCTGAACGCGCAGGTGGCTCCCGTCCGATCCGGACGGGAGCCACCTGCGCGTCGTGGGCCGGTCGTGGGCCAGCCGAGGGTCAGGCCTGACGCGGGGGGCCGGCAGGAGGCGCGGGGGGTGCCGCAGGAGGCGCTGACGCTGGAGCGGGCGGTGCGGCGGGTGGCGCCGCGGGCGGTGCCGACGTGGGTGCGGGCGGCGGGCTGCTGACCGGCGCCGGAGTCGCCGGACGACTGGCCGGCGGGGGCGGACGACGGGCTCATCGGCTGCGGGGCCGCGGGAGGTGTCGGGGCGTGGACCGGCGCGGGAGGTGTCGGGGCGTGGACCGGCGCGGCCGGTGCTGCTGGAGCCGCCGCTGGAGCCGATGGGGCCGCAGCCGCCGGAGCGGACCGCGGTGCCGGCGGGGTCTCTCCACCACCGCGGGCGTCGAGGTCGCGCAGCTGGGCCTCCAGGTAGGACTTCAGCCGGGTCCGGTACTCCCGCTCGAACGCCTTGAGGTCGGCGACCTCGTGCTCGAGCTTGGCTCGCTCGGCCTGGAGGGAGGCCATGACCTGCTGGTGCTTGGCAGCGGCGTCGGACTCCACGGCGTTGGCCTTGGCCTGCGCCTCGGCCAGCATCCGCTGGGCGTCGGCCCGAGCCTGGCTCTCGACCGAGTCGGCCGTGCGCTGGGCCGCCTGGAGCAGCCGCGCCGCGTGGTCGGCACCGCCATCGGTGGCGGCCACAGCGGCGGCCACCGGGACGGCCGCCGCAGCAGCAGGGGCGGGGGCGGGGCGGGCGGCTGCAGGTGCAGGTGCAGGTGCGGGCGCCGCCCCACCCCGGGCCAGTGCGGCCCGCAGCTCACTGTTCTCCTGGACCAGTCGGGTCAGCTCGACCTCGACCTGGTCGAGGAACTCATCGACCTCGTCCTCGTCGTAGCCCTCCTTGAAGCGCACCGTGCTGAATTCCTTGGCGCGCACGTCTTCCGGAGTCAACGGCATGGCATCCCCTCGAGCTGATCGGTACGAACAGGCGAAACCTTACCCACAGCGGTGTCACGTTGGGTGTACGACAGGCGCACCGAGCGTGCCGACTCGGCCCGAAGGGTCAGGCGACGGCCAGCCCGGCCACGATCCGCAGCGCAATGTTCACCGCGATGAACAGCACGAGGAACGCCAGGTCCAGCTGGACCTGGCCCAGCCGCAGGGGTGGCAGGACCCGGCGGATCGCCTTCAGCGGAGGGTCGGTCACCGAGAAGACGATCTCGAACACGATCAGCATGAACCCGTGCGGGCGGTACTCCCGGGCGAACAGCTGGACCAGGTCGAGGACCAGCCGAGCCAGCAGGAAGAGGAAGAAGAGCCACAGGACGAAGTACAGGACCTGCCAGACGACGCTCACGAGGTGACCCGGTCAGCTTTGGTTGAAGAAACCACCCTCGGCCAATCGCTGCTTCTGCTCCGCAGTGACCACGACGTTGGCCGGGGACAGCAGGAACACCTTCTGGGTGACCCGCTCGATCGTGCCCCGCCGACCGAACACCAGACCGGCGGAGAAGTCGACGATCCGCTTGGCGTCGGTGTCGTCCATCTCGGTGAGGTTCATGATCACGGGGGTGTTCTCCCGGAACGCCTCGCCGATCGCCCGCGCGTCGTTGTACGTGCGGGGGTGCAGCGTGGTGATCCGGTAGTCCTGGGCTCCGGCATCCGGGATGGCCGACGCTGCATGGTCGCGCACCGGTGGGCGGTCGGCCCGACGGTCGATCGACGCCGCCGTGTCGTCGTCGCGCACCGGGTGCAGGGCTCGGGTCTGCTCGGAGTCCCGCTCCCGACCGGTCGAACGGCGGTCGTCGTACTCGTCGTAGTCGTCGTACTCGTCGTACCGGTCGTCCTCGACCAGGCCAAGGTAGACCGCCATCTTGCGCATCGCGCCGGCCATCTCGATTTCCCCTTCGTTGGCGACGGCAACCGGTCATGGTGACTGGTCGTGGACGAGTCGCTGTGACGCTACCCGACTGCGGCGCGCGGGCCGAGCACCGCACGGCCGACACGCACGTGTGTCGCCCCGTGGGCGATCGCCGCCTCGAGGTCGTGGCTCATCCCCGCGGACAGGTCCCCAGCCTGCGGGTGCGCGCGTCGGAACTCCGCGGCGATGCCGGCCAGGGTCGCGAACGCCGCATCCGGGTCTGCCTCCAGTGGCGCAACGGCCATCAGGCCGCCCAGCTCCAGCCAGGCACTGGCCTGCACCGCCTCGGCGATGGCCTCCACCTCGTCGGTCGCGGCGCCCCCGCGCCCCGGCTCGGGGTCGAGCCCCACCTGCACCAGGCAGCGCAGGGGGCGACCGGCCCGCTGCGCCGCGGAGTCCAGCGCGGCCACGAGGCGCAGTCGATCGACCGACTCGACGACGTCGGCGTACCGGGCCACCGAACGGGCCTTGTTGGTCTGCAGCTGTCCCACGAAGTGCCAGGTGAGCCCGAGGTCGCCCACTGCGGCCGCCTTGGGTGCCGCCTCCTGGTCCTTGTTCTCGCCCACGTCGGTGACCCCCAGGGCGGCAAGCGCAGCGACGTCGGAGGGCGGCCAGGTCTTCGTGACCACCACGAGCCTGACCGAGCCAGGAGCCCGCCCGGCCGCGCGCTCGGCGTCGGCGATCCGCCGCATCACGTCGGCGAGGTTGGCCTCCAGCTCGGCCCGACGGCTCTGCGTGATCGGCTCCGGCATCGAGGCGGACGACTACTTCAGGAAGTCGGGGACGTCGAGGTCGTCGCCTGTGGCGTCGTCGAACACGATCGTCCGGCGAGGCTGGGACGCGACCGGCCGCTCGGGAAGGTCGATCCGCACGTCCTCGTCGACCGGCTGCGGCACGGGCTCGGCCGAAGGGTCCTCGGCCGTGGCCTCGGACACCCGACGGGCCGGTGTGCGCATCGGCCCCGGCTGTCCACCGTCGAACCCGGCCGCGATGACCGTGACCCGGACCTCGTCGCCCAGCGCGTCGTCGATGACCGCACCGAAGATGATGTTGGCCTCGGGGTGCGCCGCCTCCGCCACCAGGCGGGCCGCCTCGTTGATCTCGAACAGCCCGAGGTCACTGCCTCCGCTGATCGACAGCAGCACCCCGCGAGCGCCGTCGACCGAGGCCTCGAGCAGCGGGCTGGAGATCGCGGTCTCGGCCGCCGTGACCGCGCGGGAGTCGCCGCGCGACGAGCCGATCCCCATCAGGGCCGTACCCGCCCCCTGCATGATGGACTTCACGTCGGCGAAGTCGAGGTTGATCAGGCCGGGGGTCGTGATCAGGTCGGTGATCCCCGAGACGCCGGACATGAGCACCTGGTCGGCCGACCTGAACGCATCGAGGACGCTGACCTGACGGTCGCTGATCGACAGCAGTCGGTCGTTCGGGATCACGATCAGCGTGTCGACCTCTTCGCGCAGCTCCTCGATGCCGGTCTCGGACTGCACGGCCCGGCGTCGGCCCTCGAACCCGAACGGGCGGGTCACGACACCGATCGTCAGTGCCCCCAGGCCGCGCGCGACGCTCGCCACGACCGGTGCACCTCCGGTGCCGGTGCCCCCGCCCTCACCGGCGGTGACGAACACCATGTCGGCGCCCTTGAGCACCTCCTCGATCTCCTCGCGGTGGTCCTCAGACGCTCGACGGCCGACCTCGGGGTCGGCTCCGGCGCCCAGACCCCGGGTGAGCTCGCGCCCGATGTCGAGCTTGACGTCGGCGTCGCTCATCAGCAGTGCCTGCGCGTCGGTGTTGATGGCGATGAACTCCACCCCCTTGAGCCCGACCTCGATCATCCGGTTGACGGCGTTGACCCCACCCCCGCCGATGCCCACGACCTTGATGACCGCCAGGTAGTTCTGGGGAGCTGCCACGGGGACGCCTCTTCTCGTCTGTGCGGGTTCACGACTGGTGTTCAGGACTGGTGCTCAGGACTGGCTCGGCGACTCCCGCCCGGGGTGTCGCGCCAGCAGGAACTCTCACTCTCAGGTAGAGGTAAATAGTTATGTCAACCTGAGGGCTGGGTGCACAGTAGGACACCGCGCCGAGAGGGGTCAACCCGGACCAGTCGGCCGAGTCAGCGCACGACTCCCGGGTTGCTCGGCGCCGCGACGTCGTAGGACGACGCACCCTTCTCGCTGGCCAGGAGCAGCAGCACCGTCTGCGCCTTGGTCGCGGAGTCGTCCGCCCTCCCCCAGGTCACCCTCGTGCCGTTGCGCAGCAGCACGGTCACGTCACTGGCCGACGAGGCGAACACCCGGTCGACCAGACGGCGCAGGTCCGTCGGGAACGCGGTGGCCACGGCCAGGGCCGCCCGGCCCGACGGGTCGAGCTCGAGGTCGGACGCGCCGTGGTCGACCAGCGGAAGAACGTCCGGACGCTGCGGGACGTTGCGCAGCCACGTTCCGTCCGCTGCGACGAGGACGAACCCGTCGCGGTCGCGCATCGCGGCGATCGGCTTGGTCTCGTGGACCTGCACCGTGACCGTGCCTGACCACGACCGCGTGACATCCACCGAGGCGATCTCGTCCAGCGCGGTGAGCCGTCGTTGGATGGCCCCGGTGTCGACCTGGGCGAGCGGCATCCCCTCGCTCAGACCGGCGACGCGCAGGACCCGATCGGTCGCCACCGTGGACGAGCCGTCGACCACCACCTGTCGCACGACGAGCAAAGGCGACCAGAAGACGACCCAGGCCAGGATGAGCACGACCACGAGCAGCGCGGCCCCCGCGAGAAGTGGCCACCACCGGTGGTGGCGCAACCTCCGGGCGGCCGATGCGGGCGCCTCCAGCTTGGTCAGCAACGACGTCATGACGCCCTCGCCCTCAGCACCTCGACGACCTCGGGCCCCAGCATGGTCACCTCACCGTCGCCCAGCGTCAGCACCAGGTCGCCCGGGCGGGCCCGATCGGCGAGCCAGGTCGCGACCGCGGACAGGGAGGGCTCGAAGTGCACGTGCTCAGCGGGCAGCGGAACCGAGGCCGCGACGAGTGCCCCCGTGGCCCCAGGGATCGGCGACTCGTTGCTGCCGAACACCTCCATCACCACCACGTCGTCGGCCAGCCCGAGCGCCTCCCCCAGCTCTTGGTGGAAGACCGCGGTGCGGGAGAACCGCAACGGCTGGAAGGCGACCACGAGCCGCCCGTCACCGACGAGCTGCCGGGCAGCGGTGAGCGTGGCCCGAAGCTCGGTGTGGTGGTGGGCGTAGTCGTCGTAGACGCTGATCCCACCCGCCGCACCCTTGAACTCGAACCGCCGACGAGCACCGGTGTACAGGCCGAGGCCTTCGCAGATCTCGCGCGGAGGGAAGCCCAACGTGAGCGAGGTCAGCAGAGCCGCGCCGGCGTTGAGTGCGTGGTGCAGACCGTGCACGCGCAGGTTCACCGTGCCGAGCCTGCGGCCGCGGAAGACCGCTTCGAACGAGGTACCGCCGACCGCCACGGACAGGGCCTCGACCCGCAGGTCCGCCGAGGGGTCCTCACCGTAGGTGACCACCTCCCGACCCAGCGTCCGTGCGTAGTCCGCCAGTCGGACGGCTCCGGGGTCGTCGGCGCAGCAGACGACAGTCCCCTCCACGGCGGTCCGGTCGACGAACGACCGAAAGGCCGCCTCGACACCCTCGGCCGTTCCGTAGTAGTCCAGATGGTCGGCCTCGACATTCGTGACCACCGCGACGTCGGGCGCGAGCGCCAGGAACGACCCGTCGCTCTCGTCGGCCTCGGCGAGGAAGTACGGACCGCTGCCGGCGTGGGCATTCGTCCCGGTCTCGTTCATCTGCGCTCCGATGTAGAACGACGGGTCCGACCCGCAGTGCTGGAGTACCACCGCGAGCATCGAGGTCGTGGTCGTCTTGCCGTGCGTGCCCGCTACCACGACGGCCGCGTGACCGGCCATCGCGTAGGCGAGGGCCTGCGCCCGATGGAGCACCGGGATTCCGCGCTCGTGCGCAGCGACGAGCTCTGGGTTGCGCGCCGGAATCGCCGTCGACACCACGACCGTGTCGACGTCGCCCAGTGACGTGGCGGTCTGCTCGAGGTGGATCGCGACACCCAGTGCACGCAGGGGGGCGAGCACCCGTGAGTCACGCAGCTCGCTTCCGGACAGCTCGACACCGCGGGCGGCGAACAGCCGGCCCAGCGCCGACATGCCCGCACCTCCGATCCCGATGACATGGACCCGGCCGAGCTCGGGAAGTCGGTCAGCGCCCATGTCGTACCTGCGCGCCTGCAGCTGGATCGGCGGCGGCCTCGTCGATCAGGTCGACCAGCAGCCCGGCGGCGTCGGCGGGGGCCGAGGTCGCGGCGGCGGCCGCCATGGCGTGCAGTCGGGCCCGGTCGGTGAGCAGCGTCAGCACGTGGTCGCCCAGCCACGCCGGGGTCAACGCGGCGTCGTCGACGAGCAGGGCACCGCCACGTTCGACGAGAGGCGCGGCGTTCAGCTCCTGCTCTCCGTTGCTGAACGGGTAGGGGACGAACACAGCGGGAAGACCAACCGCCGCCACCTCGGTGCAGGTCATCGCCCCTGATCGAGCAAGCACCAGGTCGGCTGCGGCGTAGGCGAGGTCCATCCGGTCCAGGTAGGGGACGACCACGTACGGCGGGTCACCGGGCCGGACGTCGACGACCAGCGTGTTCTCGGGCCCTGCGGCGTGGAGCACCTGGCATCCAGCGTCGAGCAGGTCACGAGCGGCGCCGGACACGGCGTCGTTGATCCGCTGTGCTCCCTGTGACCCGCCGAACACCAGCAACGTCGGGCGGGTCGCATCCAGCCCCAGCGCTCGGCGGGCGTCCAGCCGAACGGCGTCCCGGTCGAGCGTGGCGATCTCCGGTTTGAGCGGTGTGCCCACCATGCGGGCGTGCGGCAGCCCGGTGCCCGGCATGCTCACCGCGACATACCGGGTGAGCCGGGCACCGACCCGGTTGGCGATCCCGGACCGCGCGTTGGCCTCGTGGACCACGATCGGTCGACCGAGCCGGCGCGCAGCCAGGTAGGCCGGGAGCGAGGCGTACCCACCGAAGCCCACCACCACATCGGCGCCGGTCGACGTGATCACCTGTTGCGCCCCTCGAACCGCCTTCGCCAGGCGCACGGGCAGGGTCAGCATCGCGCGACCGGGACGACGCGGCAGCGGGACGGGCTCGATCAGTCGCAGGTCGTACCCGCGGGCCGGCACCAGGCGGGCCTCCAGCCCCTTGGTCGTCCCGAGCACCGTCACGACGACCGCCTGGTCCCGACGTCGCAGCTCGTCAGCAACGGCGAGGGCCGGCTCGAGATGCCCCGCCGTGCCACCGGCGGCCAGGACCACGCTGCGTGGTCCGGCGGCAGCCGTCGGGCTCATCGTCCACGGCCTCGTCGGGCGAGCCCGACGATCCAACCGTGGCGGCGGGCCGCGAGGGCCTCCCGGGCGCCCGGAAGACTGCGGGCGAACGACAGGAGCATGCCCAGAGCCAGCATGGTCGGGAGCAGGGCTGAACCCCCGTAGGAGACGAGAGGCAGCGGCACCCCCGTGATCGGCAGCAGGTTGACGACCCCACCGACGTTGATGATCGTCTGCACGGCCAGCCACACCACGACCGTGCCGGCGGCGTAGCGGGTGAAGGTGTCGGTAGTGGTCAGGGCGATCCGCACCGCGCCGAACAGCATCGCCGCGAACAGAAGCAGGACGGTGATCGTGCCGGCGAGCCCGAGCTCCTCACCGATGATCGCGAAGATGAAGTCGGTGTGGGCCTCCGGGAGCGTGCCCCACTTCTGCCGACTCGCCCCGAGCCCGACGCCCCACCAGCCACCCGAGGCCAAGGCGAACAGGCTGTGGGCCGGCTGCCAACCGGCACCCTGGTAGTCGGCGAACGGGTCCAGGAACGTCTGGAGCCGCGACAGCCGCGCGCTTCGCTCGAACGTCATGTAGAGCACCACGACCATGGCGGCGCTGCCGAGTGCCACGAAGATGCGCAGTGGCGCGCCCGAGACGAAGAGCAGTCCGGCTACGACGGCCATCAGGATCAGCGACGTACCGAGGTCTCCCCCGAGAAGCACCAGAGCCACGACCATCGCCGAGACCGGGACCAGCGGCACCAGCAGGTGCCGGGTCTGGGTCAGCAGACGCTGCTTGCGGGTGAGCAGGTCGGCACCCCACAGAACCAGGGCGAGCTTGGCCGCCTCCGCCGGCTGGATCCGGAAGGGCCCACCGAAGTCGATCCAGTTCTGGTTGCCGTTCACGCTGACCCCGATCCCGGGGACCAGCACCAGGACGAGCAAGACGATCGTGACGAGCAGGCCGGGGATGGCCAGAGACCGCCAGAACTTCACGGGCATCCGGGTGGCGACGACGAACAGCGGGATGCCGATGACGACCCACAGCGCCTGCTTCTGCGCGATCGCGAAGGACGACCCGCTGTCGACGAAGGACTCGACGCTGGAGGCAGACATCACCATCACGAGCCCGAGCATCACCAGCAGCACGGTCGAGCCCAGGACGAGGTAGTACGGCGTCAGCGGCCGTTCCACGACGTACATGACCCGGTCCCGAAGGCCGCCCAGTCCTTCGGCCCGACGGGTGTGGATGTCGCGCGCGGACGTCGTGCGGCTCACCGTTCGCCCTCGGGCATGCGGCGCACCGACGCGGCGAAGGCATCGCCGCGGGCCGCGTAGTCGGGGAACAGGTCCATGGAGGCGCAGCCAGGGGCGAGCAGCACCGTGTCGCCGGGCACGGCCAGGCTCGCGGCGGCGCTCACGACGTCGTCCATGAGACCAGTCTCGCCGCCGACGACCTCGATCACGGGGACCTGTGGCGCGTGTCGGCTCAGTGCGTCCCTGACGAGCGCGCGGTCCTGTCCGACCAGCACGGCCCCACGCAGCCGGTCCGACGTCCGGCGCACGAGGTCGTCGAAGGTCGCCCCCTTGGCCAGACCGCCGGCGACCCAGACCACGGAACGATGAGCCTGGAGCGAGACGAGCGCCGCATCGACGTTGGTGGCCTTGGAGTCGTCCACGTAGGAGACACCGCGTCGCGTGGCCACCCACTGCGCCCGGTGGGGGGCCGGACGGAACCCACGCAGACCGTCGCGGACGGCGGCCGGCCGGACACCGTGCGCCCGCGCCAGCGAGGCTGCTGCCAGAGCGTTCTCCAGGTTGTGGGCCCCCGGTAGGTCGATGTCCTGCAGCGCGGCCAGCTCGACGGGCTCGACCGGTTCGACCTGCGGGTCGACGCCGAACGCACGATCGACGACCACCCCGTCGACCACGCCGACCATGCCCGCCGCCGGGACATCCGTGGTGAAGCCCACCCTTCGACAGCCGCTGGCGACCTCCGCGGCGTCGGCCAGTCGCTCGGTCTCGCCATCACCGGCGTTGTAGACGACGGCCCGCTGCGCTCCGGTGAAGATCCGCGCCTTGTCACGCACGTAGGCCGCGTAGGACCCGTGCCAGTCCACATGGTCGACGCCGAGGTTGAGCAGCGCGGCCGCCTCGGTCTGAAGATCGGCCGTGTAGTGCAGCTGGAAGCTGGACAGCTCGACCGCCAGCACCGAGTACCCCGGCTCGGCCATCACGGCCTCGACCAGCGGGCGCCCGATGTTCCCAACCGCCGCAGCCCGTTCACCTGAGGCCAGCAGCATCGACTCCAGCATCATCACCGTCGTCGTCTTCCCGTTGGTCCCGGTCAGCGCCAGCCAGGCGGACCCTTCGGGGCGCACGTGCCAGGCCAGCCGCTCCCCGCTCCAGACCCGGACGCCGGATGCCTGCGCCTGGACGAGCAACGGGTTCCGTGGCGAGAGACCAGGTGAGGCCACGACGAGATCCAGGTCGGACAGGTTCGGCGGACCGGCGGCCAGCAGCACGGCCGCGCCGAGGTCCTCCAGCTGTCGCGCCACCTGCTGCTGGCGCTCGCCGGTGCCGTCGTCGACGACGAGCACCTCGGCACCGAGCGTCACCAGCGCGCGCGCCGCAGCCTCACCGGAGCGACCCGCCCCCGCAACGAGCACCCGTGCCGACGGCCACGGACTGGTCCGGTCGGCTGTGGGCAGCCATGAGAGGTCCCTCATCTGCTCACCGGGCCACAGCTTGGGAGGTCACGCGAACCAGCGCACTCCGAGCCAGTCGGCATAGAACAGGGCGAACCCGATCCCCGTGAACAGCGCCGAGATGATCCAGAAGCGCACGACAATGGTGGTCTCCGGCCAGCCCTTCAGCTCGAAGTGGTGGTGCAGCGGGGACATCAGGAAGACCCGCTTGCCGGTGGTCTTGAAGGAGATGACCTGCACGATCACCGACAGCGTGATGACCACGAACAACCCCGCCAGGAGTGGCAGCAGCAGCTCGGTCTGGCTGGTGATCGCGATGCCAGCCAGGGCGCCACCGATCGCGAGGGATCCGGTGTCTCCCATGAAGATCTGAGCCGGTGAGGTGTTCCACCACAGGAAGCCGACGCACGCGCCGGCGAACGCCGCGCTGACGATCGCGACATCCAGGGGGTTGCGTACCAGGTAGCAGCTCGCGGTCTCGAACCGGATGCATGTGTTCCCGTACTGCCAGAGCCCCACAGCGGTGTACGCCACGAAGATGAGGGAGCTGGCCCCTGGCGCCAGTCCGTCGAGCCCGTCGGTGATGTTCACCGCGTTGGACGTCGCCGAGACCATGAACCAGATCCAGACGAGGTACACCACCATGGGCAAGAAGATCGCCGTGTCCCTCAGGAACGACACGTACTGGGTGGCAGGAGTGAGCCCCGAGGTGTCGGGGAAGCGGAGCACCAGCACGGCGAAGGTCAGTGCGACCGCCGCCTGGCCGATCAGCTTGGTCTTGGCCCGCAGCCCGGTCGAGCGCCTTCGGAAGATCTTGATGTAGTCGTCGGCGAAACCGACTGCCGCAAGTCCGGTGGCCAGGAAGATCACGAGCAGGGCGGTGGCGCTGGGTCCGCTCATCGCGTACACGTGGGCCACGGTGTAACCGAGGATCGCACCTCCCACGATGACGACTCCCCCCATCGACGGGGTGCCCTTCTTCGCCGCGTGGTCCGGCACCGCGTAGCCGAGGTCCTCGGCGTCCCGGATGCTCTGTGCGTAGCCTCGCGCGTTCAGCCATCGGATCCACAAGGGCGTGACGAACAGCCCGACCGCCAACCCGGTCGCGATGGCGACCATCACCATCTTCATGCGGCCGCTCCTTCGTCGAGCAGCGCCTCGGCCACCCGTTCCAGGCCAACTGCGCGGGCGGCCTTGACGAGCACCACGTCACCGGGGCGAAGCTCCCGACGCAGGAGGTCGATCGCACCCTGGACGTCGTCGACGAAGACTGACTCCTCACCCCACGACCCCTCCATCTGCGCGGCGAGGTGGATCGGCTTGGCCGCCTCACCGACCACGACCAGGCGGGAGATGTCGAGTCGCACGACGAGGCGGCCGATCGCGTCGTGCTCGCCGAGCGAGTCCGTGCCCAGCTCCCTCATCTCACCCAGCACGGCCCACGTACGACCGTCGCCACGCAGCTGGGCCAACGTCTTCAGCGCCGCCCGCACCGACTCCGGACTCGCGTTGTAGGCATCGTTGACGACGACGACACCGTCGGTGCGCCTCGTCACCTCCATCCGCCATCGGCTCAGCGGCACCGCAGCGCTCAATGCCTGGGCCGTGTCCTCGGCGCTGATCCCCAGGCTCCAGGCCACCGCCGCAGCAGCCAGCGCGTTCGTGACGTGATGCTCGCCCACCAGACGCAGCCGGACCTCTGCCGCACCGGCTGGAGTACGCAGCCGGAAGGTTGCCCGTCCCATGCCGTCGCTGCCCACCCGGTCGGCGCCGACCTGTGCCTCCGGCGACCGGCCGAACCCGACGACCGTCGCCTCGGTCAGTGACGCCATCGCCTTGACGGCGTCGTCGTCGACGTTGAGCGCGGCCACCCCGCCGGCGGGCAGCGCCTGGACGAGCTCGGCCTTCGCCGCCGCGATCGCCGCACGCCCACCGAACTCCCCCACATGAGCCGACCCGACGAGCAGCTCGACGCCGATGGAGGGCGGCGCGATGTCGCACAGGTAGGAGATGTGTCGGGCGCCACGGGCCCCCATCTCCAGGACCAGGAAGCGGGTGCTCCCGTCGGCGCGGAGCACGGTGAGCGGGAGCCCCAGCTCGTTGTTGAACGAACCGGGCGGCGCGATGGTGGGTCCGTGGCCCTGCAGAACCTGGGCGAGCAGGTCCTTCGTCGACGTCTTCCCGGCCGACCCGGTGATGCCGATCACGACCACGTCGGGCAACCGGTCGAGAACGGCGCGCGCGAGACGCCCGAGCGCGGCCAGGACGTCCTCGACGACGACGCAGGGGACGAGCAGCTCACGGTCGGCGAGAACAGCGACGGCCCCCGACCCGACGGCGTCGCGGGCGAAGTCGTGACCGTCGACCTGCTGACCGGACAGCGCCACGAACAGGTCCCCGGGACCAATCCGGCGCGAGTCCGCGGCGACCGAGCCGGACACCACCGTGGCGGGCACCGCGCCGCCACCGAGGCGACCCTCCACGGCGGCCGCGACCTCGCCCAGCGTCATGGCGATCAACGGGATTCCACCCCTCGGGCCTCGAGCGCGGCCGACAGGGCCGTGCGGTCGTCGAAGGGCAGCATCGCACCCGCGACCTCCTGACCCTGCTCATGCCCCTTGCCCGCGACCACCACGGTGTCGCCGGCCCTGGCCTCCTCGACGGCTGCGGCGATCGCCGAGGCACGGTCGCCGATCTCGATGACGGTGGCCGAGGTCGCGGCGGCCCGGGCACCGGCCAGCACGGCCGCGCGGATCGACGCCGGGTCCTCTGAGCGGGGGTTGTCGTCGGTCACGACCACCCAGTCGGCCCGACGGGCGGCCACGGCACCCATCTCCGGGCGTTTGGCCGCGTCGCGGTCTCCCCCGCAGCCCACGACCAGCAGCACCCGGGCCGACCCTGGTCGTCGGACTCCGGCCAGCACCGCAGCCAGGGCGTCCGGCGTGTGGGCGTAGTCGACGACCGCGGTGAACGGCTGCCCGCGGTCCACCGGCTCCATCCGTCCGGGCACCCCGCGGCAGCCGGCGATGCCTTCGACGACGGCGCCCTCCGGCACCTCCGCGGTCAGCAGCATGGCCGCGGCCAGCGCGGCGTTCGCCACGTTGAACCGACCCGGGAGTCTCACCGTCAGCTGGAGGGTTCGGTCGTCGGGTCCGGCCAGGGAGAACCGGGAACCGGGGGCAGGACCGAGGTCGAGCACGTTCGTGACCCTCCAGTCGGTCCCCCCCGATCGGGTCGTGGGTCCCGACCCGGGCCGGTCGGAGCCCTCCGGGTCGTGCGTGGTCAGGGTGGTCGTCGGGACCGACGACCCGGCTGCCGCCCGCTGGCCGCCCTCGTCGTCGACGGTCACGACGGCCCGCCTGGCATGGTCGGGGGTGAGCAGGAGCTGCTTGGCCGCCGCGTAGGCCTGCGGGGTCCCGTGGAAGTCCAGATGGTCCCGGCCGAGGTTGGTGAAGCCGGCGACGTCGACGGTCAGCCCGTCGACCCTCCCGGCGGCCAGGGCGTGGCTGGAGATCTCCAGCGCAACGGCCGAGACGGCGAAACGACGCATGGTGGCCAGAAGCGCCTGCAGCTGCGGCGCCTCCGGGGTCGTGCGAAGACTCGGCAGCGGTACGCCGGCCACCTGGGTCTCCACCGTCCCCACGAGGCCGGTCACGTGCCCGGCCTGCCGCAGTGCCGCCTCGATCAGCCAGGTGGTCGTCGTCTTGCCGTTGGTCCCCGTGACCCCGAGGGTGAGCAGGTGGTCGGCCGGGGAGCCGTACACGGCGGCCGACAGGGCACCGAGCACCGCACGCGGGTCCTCGACGACGACGACGGGGACGGCGTCGACCACCAGGGCGGCCCCGGCCCGGTCGGTGAGGATCGCCGCTGCGCCCGCCGCGGCAGCCTCGGCCGCGAACGCCGCGCCGTGCTGGTGGGCGCCGGGCAGCGCCGCGAAGAGCATGCCGCGCTCCACGGCCCGCGAGTCCAAGGTGACGCCGGTGACCATGACGTCGGGCCCATCGCCCAGTCCCACCGACTGCATCACGTGCCCCAGTGCCACCGGCGGAGCCGTGAGATCCACCCCGTCTCCGGCGATCGGATCCATCGTGTGCTCCTCCGCCTCAGCTCACCACTTGAGCTTCATTCGCGGGGGCTTCGATCCGGTAGGAGGGATCCCCTGCGATTGAAGGGCGAAGGACATGACTCTCTTGAACACCGGACCGCCGAGCTCTCCTCCATAGCGCCCGTTCACCGGACGCTGGAGAGCCACCGACACCACGAGCGCCGGGTCGTCGGCCGGTGCGAAGCCGATGAACGAGGCGGTGTACCCGCGGTAGCACCCGCAGGAGGGGTCGACCCGCTCTGCGGTACCGGTCTTGCCCGCGACGCGGTAACCGGGGATCTGCGCCATGGGCGCGGTGCCGTTCTCTGACACGACCGACTCCATCATGTGACGCAGCGTCGTGGCGGTCTCCGCGCTCACCACCTGGTGCTGCTGCGGCGCAGCGGCGGGTTCGAGGGTCCCATCATCGTTCACGGTCCCGTCGACGAGGACCGGCTCCACGCGCACCCCGTCGTTCGCGATCGTGGCGAAGACGCTCGTCGCCTGGAGCGCGTTGAGCGACAGCCCTTGTCCGAACGCGATCGTGGCGAAGTTGGTCGGACCCCAGGCCTCGACGTTCGGCAGCAGTCCTGGGCTCTCCCCGGGGAACCGCAGCCCGCTCGGCTCGGCGATGCCGAATCGCTTGAGCGCACGGTAGAGCGGCTCACGACCGAGGCGTTCGGCGATGAGCATCGTGCCCATGTTGCTCGACTCCGCCAGAACCCCAGTCGCGGTCAGGCGCAGGGTGCCGTGGGAGTCGTGGTCGTAGAACGGCTCACCCCCCCGGTAGAGCACCGAAGGCACCGTGACCTTGGTGTTCGGCGTGATGGCACCCTCCTCCAGCGCCGCGGCCATGGTCATCACCTTGCTGGTGCTGCCCGGTTCGTAGATCTCACTGACGATCCGGTTGCCACGGTCGGCCTCCGGTGCCTTCTCCGCGTGCTCCGGGTTGAACCGGGGGTAGGTCGCCATCGCCAGCACGCGCCCGGTGCGCGGGTCCATCACGACGACCGACCCGCTCTCGGCCCCGGACGCACGGACCTTGGCCGCGATCGCCTGCTCGGCGATGAACTGGATGTCGCTGTCGATCGTGAGCTGGACGTCGGCGCCCGCGACGGGCTGGTCGGACTCGCTCTCCGCCGTCGGGATCGGCTGGCCCCCCGCCGTCGCCTCGAAGCTCGCGTGCCCGTCGCGCCCGGCGAGCAGGTCGTCCAACGACGCCTCGTACCCGCCGAGGCCGTGCCCGTCGTAGCCCACGAACCCGACGACGTTGGCGCCCAGGTTCCCCTGGGGGTACACGCGTTTGCTGGTCGGCTCACTGAAGATCCCCGGCAGGCGCAGCTGCTGCACCTCGCGCCAGGTCGCGGGCGAGACCTGGCGCGAGACGTAGGCGAACCTGGCCTCGCCACTGAGCCGGTCCTGCAACGTCATCGAGTCCTCCCGCAGGAAGGGGTCGAGGGCGTTGGCCACGGCATAGGGGTCGGCGATGAGGGTCTGGTCGGCGGTGATGTTGACCGCGTCGACCGACGTGGCCAGGACGACGCCGTTCACGTCGGTGACCGCACCGCGGGTCGCGGCCACGGTCACCGTCCGGAGCCGCTCGGCCTCCGCCGTGGCTGCGTACGCGGTGGCGTCGATCCCCTGCAGCTGGACCAGGCGTCCGGCGAACAACGACATGACGAAGAAGACGATGAGCGCGACAGCTCGCATCCGGCGACGGGAGTCGCCGAGCGGGACCTGCCGGCGCGGTGGTCGCGGCCGTTGGGGTGCTCGCCTCGGGCGGGGCGGTGGGGCCGACGCTCGAGCGCGCGCGGGGCGGCGGGGCCGGGAATCAGGAGCGGGAGCACCCCGTCGAGCAGACGGTCGCTGTGGCCGTCGCGTCACTACCTCTGACCCCCCGTACCCGGTTCGGTGTCCTGCGGACTCCCCTGCGCGGTGTCCTGCTGCTGGCCCGGACGATCCTGCCGGGTGCCCTCGCCGGGTCCGGTCTGGCTCGCCGGGGTGTCGCCCGTCGGATCCGCGGGCGTCGACCCGGGCCCGCTGTCGGCCGTGCTCCCCCGCGGGTCGTTGACCCTGGAGTCAGGCGACGGCGTCGGCTCCGGTGCCACGACGACCGGTGCCGCCGGGGCGGGGGTGGGCTCACCCAGGACGGCTCCGTCGCTTGCCCTCAGGAAGGCCGGGTCGACCGTGGCCACCATGCCCAGCGCGTGCGCCTGGGAGGCCAGCCGGTGCGGGGCAGCGAGCGCCGCGACCCGCTGCTGCAGCGCCTGCTCCTCGTCCTGCAGCACGGCCAGCTGTCGCTCGAGGTCGTGCTGGTGGAAGGCACCCTGGGCGAGCGCGGTGTTCAGCGCGAGGAGCCCCAGCAGGCCGAGCCCGAGCACGCCGACCACGACACCGACGAACGGTGTGCGCCGTGGGGCGGGGGCACTGGGGACGACGACCTGCAGGGGGCGTCGTGGGCCGGCGGAGGCTCGGCGCGCCTCGGTCGGGGCGCCTCGCCGGTCGGGGGCGGGACGGCGGACGGGGGCTGTGACGCTCATGCCGCACTCCGGATCCGCTCGGCGGCCCGCAGCCGGGCCGACGTCGCGCGAGGGTTGGCCGCGCTCTCCTCGTCGTCTGGACGCTCGGCGCCTCGGGTCAGCAGCCGAAGCTGCGGCCCATGACCCTCAGGCACAACCGGGAGCCCACGCGGGGTGGTGTCCGCAGCGAGCGACGCCAGGCACTGCTTGGTGATCCGGTCCTCCAGGGAGTGGTAGGACAGCACTGCGATTCGCCCGTGCAGGGCGAGCGCGGCCACCGCCTCGGGCAGCGCACGCTCCCAGGCAGCGAGCTCGCCGTTGACCTCGATCCGCAGGGCCTGGAAGGTGCGCTTGGCCGGGTGTCCACCGGTGCGCCGGGCGGGCGCCGGGATCTCGCGACGCAGCAGCTCCACCAGACGACCGGAGGACGCGAACGGCTCCGCGGCCCGCTCCCGGACGACGGCCGCCGCGATTTTGCGGGCGAACCGTTCCTCGCCGTAGCGACGCAGGATGTCGGCCAGTGTGGCCGCGTCGTAGGTGTTCAGCACCTCCGCGGCGGTCAGCCCCGCCGACTGGTCCATGCGCATGTCGAGCGGAGCGTCCTGGGCGTAGGCGAAGCCTCGCTCGCGGGCGTCCAGCTGCAGCGAGGAGACCCCCAGGTCGAACAGCACGGCCTGGACCCCACCGAGGCCCAGCTCGTCCAGGACGTCGGGCAGCTCGTCGTACACCGCGTGCACGAACGTCGTCCGGTCGGCGTAGGCGGCCAGGCGACCGACGGAGAAGTCCAACGCCTCCTGGTCGCGATCCAGCCCGACCAGCCTCAGCCCGGGGAAGTGCTGGAGGAACGCCTCGCTGTGACCACCGAGTCCCAGCGTCGCATCCACGAGCACCGACCCGGGCCGCTCCAGCGCCGGCCCGAGCAGGGCCACCAGCCGGTCACGCAGCACCGGGACGTGCCGGGGCGTGGGCGGTGACGACGGTGACGACGGTGACATGGTGGGCCTAGCCGAACCGGGCCACGAGCGTGCTGGTCAGCGCGACCACGGCCACCGTCGAGGCCAGGGCCAGCACCACGAGTGCCACGTGGTGGGCCGCGTGATGGGGACGCGCGAGGGAACGATCAGACGAACGGCGCACGTGGGTGTGCGGGCTGCGCGTACTGCTCATCTCGACCCTTCTTCGCTACGACCGGTGCGGCGAACCGAGCTCGCGCTCGGTGCTGGTGCTGGTGCTGGCGCTGGTGCTGGTGCTGGTCTGTGGGTGGTCAGGTGCTGGGAGTCCTTCACTCAGGTCTCCATCCGCTCCCTCGAAGGGGCCCTGGAAAGGGGAGCTGTCGGTCTGGCGCCGGGGAAGGTGCGTCAGCACGACACGGAGCGGGTGGAGACCTCACTGAAGGTCTCGTCACAAGAGCCCGGGCAGCACCTCCTCGCTCAGCTCGGCGAAGGTGCCTTCGTTGGCTGCGAGGTAGTCGGCCCACGCGGCGGCGTCCCAGATCTCGACCCGCGATCCCATCCCGATCACCACACAGTCCTTGGACAGCCGCGCGTACGCGCGAAGGGGCGCCGGGACCGTGATCCGGCCCTGCCGGTCCGGAACCTCGTCGGAGGCGCCGGAGAGGAAGACCCGGATGTAGTCGCGGGCCTCCTTGTTCGACAGGGGCGCGGCGCGCATGGCGGCAGTGATCCGGGCGAACTCCTCGCGGGGGAACACGAACAGGCAGTGCTCCTGCCCCTTGGTGATCACCACGCCGCCGGCCAGCAGCTCGCGGAACTTCGCCGGGAGGAACAACCGTCCCTTGTCGTCCAACCGGGGCTGGTGGGTGCCGAGGAACACGTCCCCACCTCCCCTTCGTCCGACCCGGGTGCTCCGTGCTGCGCCACAGTACTCCACTTTCCCCCACCGTCAACCACAATCGGGCGTGTCCAGCCCTTATCTGGCGATGACCGCGCAGGTCAACGGGGTGGAGGAAGGTGGGGCAACGGCTGCCCGCACGACCCGCGCCTGCCTGCCGACGGACCGGACGAGCCGTGATCAGGCAGCCGTGCGGCCACGACCCCGACCCGCCGGGCGACGGCCGGGCGCCGGGTGGAGCGATGTGGTGCGGACGACCCGCAATCCGCTGGGGGAACCTAGGCTGTGCACCACGCGTCTGGATCAGACAGGGGCGCGCCCTGCACGTTCGAGCCGGAGGTTCCAGGTGACCACGACCGAGACCGGGGCGCGCGCCGCCGACGACGGCCCGCCGGAGGTCTCGACCCTCGGTCGACCGCCGGCCGCCGACCCCGGAATCGGCCGCTCGGCACACGACATCCGGGCTGCCGTCGAGTCGGTGATCGAGGGCAAGCCGGACGTCGTGCGGCTGACCCTGACCGTGCTCCTGGCCGAGGGACACCTGCTGATCGAGGACGTCCCCGGTGTCGGCAAGACCATGCTGGCCAAGGCGCTGGCCCGCGCCCTCGACTGCACGGTGCGCCGAATCCAGTTCACCCCCGACCTCCTGCCCAGCGACATCACTGGGGTGAGCGTCTACAACCAGCAGGCGCTGACCTTCGAGTTCCGTCCTGGGGCGGTGTTCGCCCACGTCGTGATCGGCGACGAGATCAACCGAGCGTCGCCGAAGACCCAGTCGGCACTGCTGGAGGCGATGGAGGAGCACCAGGTCACCGTCGACGGAACGACCTACGACCTGCCGTCCCCGTTCATGGTCGTCGCAACACAGAACCCGATCGAGATGGAGGGGACGTACCCGCTGCCCGAGGCCCAGCGCGACCGGTTCATGGCCCGCATCTCGATGGGCTACCCCGAGGCGGCGGCCGAGCTCACCATGCTGCAGCACCACACAAGCGGACGGCCGCTGGAGGACCTGCAGGCCGTGGCGACCGCCCAGGACGTCATGGCAGCGATCAGGGTCGTCCGCGACGTCTACGTCAGCGACGACGTCTTGAGCTACGCCATCGCGCTGGTGGAGGGGACCCGCACCTCGGTCGACCTGCGACTCGGCGCATCGCCTCGGGCCACCCTGCAGCTGGTCCGAGCCGCCAAGGCGGCGGCGGCCCTCGACGGACGCGACTTCGTGGTTCCTGACGACGTACGGGCCCTGGCGGTCTCCGTCCTGGCCCACCGACTCCTGCCCACGGCCGAGGCACAGATCGCCCGTCGCACACCAGAGCAGGTCGTCGAGCGGATCGTCGCCTCCACCTCCATTCCCGGCGGCTGACCCACGGCCATGCGATCAGCGCTGTCCTCCCTGACCAACCGCGGTCGCACGTTCCTGACCGCGGGAGTCACCGCGGCGCTGATGTCGCTTGCCTTCGGTCAGCGCGACATCCTGCGGGTCGGGCTGCTCGTTGCCGCCCTGCCGCTGCTCGCCGCGCTCAGCGTGTCCCGCACCCGCTTCCGCCTCGCCTGCACCCGCACGATCGAACCGTCCAGGATCCCGGTGGGCGACGCGAGCCGGATCGTGCTGCGTCTGAAGAACGTCGCCGCGCTGCCCACTGGCCTCCTGCTGGTCGAGGACCGAGTGCCGCTCGAGCTCGGGGCGCGCCCTCGGTTCGTCATCGACCGACTCGCTCCACGCAGTCACCGCGACGTCTCCTACGACGTCCGCTCCGACGTGCGTGGCCGCTTCATGGTGGGACCGCTCGTCCTGCGGGTGGCCGACCCGTTCGGGCTGTGCGCCCTCGACCGGTCGTTCAGCCAACGCGATGCCTTGGTGGTCACCCCCGCCGTCGAGCAGCTCCCCCCGATGTCGCTGTCCGGTGACTGGAGCGGCCACGGCGACAGCCGAGCCCGCTCTGTGGCGGCGGCTGGCGAGGACGACATCGCTGTGCGCGACTACCGCAGAGGCGACGAGCTGCGACGCGTCCACTGGCCGTCGACCGCCCGACACGGCCAGCTGATGGTGCGCCGCGAGGAGCAGCCCTGGGAGTCCCGAAGCGCGGTGCTGCTCGACACCCGGGCCCTGGCTCACCGGGGTCGTGGCATGGACAGCAGCTTCGAGCGAGCGGTCAGCGCTGCCGCCTCGGTCGGCGTCCACCTCGGCCGCCGGGGCTTCACCGTCCGACTGGTCGCGGCCTCCGGTCCCGGCGTCAGCAGCACGGGACACCAGCCGGCCACCCACGGGGGCGACAACGAGGGGCTTCTCCTGGACGCGCTGTCCGTGGTGTCCAGCCGCACGAGCGACACGCTCGAGGGGCTGGCCACGGCAGCCCGACACGACGGTGACTCCTTGATGGTGGCCATCCTCGGCCACGTCGACGTCGCCGATGCGGAGCGGCTCGTGCGTGCACGCCACGGCATGGGAACCACGATCGCGGTCCTGCTCGACGTCTCGGGGTGGCAGGGCCGCGGCGAAGCCACTGAGCTCCTGCTGCAGGAACAGTCACGAGAGGCGGCGGACCTGCTGCGCGTCTCCGGCTGGCGCGTCGTTGCCCTCGAACGAGGCCAACCCCTCGCCGAGGCCTGGAAGCAGTCCGCCTTCCAGGACCGTGGTCCGCTGCGCACGACGGGCGCGGCCTCGTGAGCCGGCGGCGCACCCCGCTCGGGGTCCAGTGGCAGCTCACCGGCGCAGCCGCGCTGGCAACTTTCCTGGCCGCGTTGTCGGTGTCCCCCACCATCGAAGCCGGATCCTGGCTGGGGCGGAGCATCATCGTGATCGTCGCTGTGGCCGTCGTCGGGGGCCTCGGTCGGCAGCTCGGCCTCCCGCGCACCGTCGTCACCCTCGCCACGACCGGCACGGCCCTGCTGAGCCTCACCTGGCTGTTCGTGCGTGACGTCGCAGTGTGGGGTGTGCTTCCCGGGACGGGCGCCTGGGCCGCCCTGTCCGACCTGGTCCGCGAGGGAACGCGCGTGGTGTGGGCCGAGGCCCCGCCAGTCTCCGCGACCGAGGGCACGACCTTGCTCGTCGTCGCCGGGGTCGCGGTCGTGGCGGTCGTCGTCGATGCGCTGGCGGTGTCGTGGCGGCGAGCCGGTCTCGCCGGCATCCCGTTGCTGAGCCTGTACCTCGTCCCGGCCGCCGTGCTTCCCGACGGTGTCCCTTGGCCCCTGTTCGTGATCAGCGCGATCGGCTGGCTGATGCTCCTCCTGGTCGAGAGCCGAGACCGGCTCGGTCGATGGGGGCGCACGCTCTCACTGCGGGCCGGTGACCCCATGCAGCCCGCGCCACTCCAGGTCGGCGGGACCGGCCGGCGCCTCGGCGCGATGGCGCTCGTGGTCGCGGTCGGCGTCCCGATCCTGCTGCCGGCCTTCTCCGAGGGGATCCTGGGCAGCGGTGCCGGTTCGGACGGCGAAGGGGGCGGACCGAGCTCGCTTCGTCGGGCGGTGGCGGTGAACCCGATCGTCGACCTCAAGCGCGACATCAGCCGAGGGCAGGACATCGAGCTCCTGCGCTACACGACCGACGACCCGACGCCGTCCTACCTGCGCCTGGCCACGCTGGACCGCTTCGACGGCACCTCCTGGGTGCTGGCCGATGTCGCGGCCCCAGCCAGCCAGCAGGCCAGTGACGGCCTGCCCACACCGCCCGGCCTGCTCACCGAGGTCGCCCGGACACCGGTCGAGACCGACTTCGCCGTGACCGCCCTCAACGACGTGCGGCTCCCCCTTCCCTACCCAGTGACCCGGGTCGAGGTCGATGGCGACTGGCGTTGGGATGCCGAGACCTTCGACGTGTTCTCCGCCACCGCAAACGGGTCGACGGTCGGCCTGACGTACCAGGCGTCCAGTCTGGACGTCGAGCCCACAGCAGCCCAGCTCGAGGCTGCGGCCCCGCCCTCGGCCCTGCTCGACCCGATGCTCGCCGTGCCTGACGACGTGACCGCGGTGCTCACTCCCACCGTTGCCGAGGTCACGTCGGGAGCACCCTCGGACTACGCGAAGGCGCTGGCCATCCAGTCGTGGTTCCGGGAGTCCTTCACCTACTCGCTGGAGACCCGACCCGGAAACTCGGTCTCGGACCTGGAGGCGTTCCTGTCCGACCAGGTCGGGTACTGCGAGCAGTTCGCGGCCACGATGGCACTCATGGCCCGGGTCGCAGGGATCCCGTCGCGGGTGCAGGTCGGGTTCACCCCTGGCTCGTCGGTCGGCGAGGGCGTGTGGAGCGTGTCGGCCCACGACGCGCACGCGTGGCCCGAGCTGTGGTTCGAGGGCGTGGGCTGGGTGCGGTTCGAGCCGACCCCCGGGGGCGGAGACGGAAACGCGGCTCCGGCCTGGGCGCCGCCTCCCCTGACCGACTCCGAACGGCCAGGAGGCGGCGGCCCCGGAGGCACCGACCGGCCCGGGCGCAACCCGTCGGTCGACGTGCCCCAGCAGGTCCCCCAGCTCAGTGACGAGGCTCTGCGGCGCCGTGGGGAGGCGGCCACCGACGTGTTGAGGACGACCACGCCCAGCGTCGCCGACACGGCGAAGTCGTGGTGGTGGGTCGGTGTCCTGCTCCTGGGTGCGGTCGGCGGGCTGCTCGCCCTGACCCCGGCCGCCGAGCGTTGGCTCCTCCGGCGCCGGCGACGTCGGGCCCTCGGTGCCGAAGCCTCGTTGGAGGCCGCCTGGGCCGAGATCCGGGACACGATGACCGACCTCGACCTGCAGTCACACCCGTGGGACACGGTGCGCGACGTGCGGCAGCGGCTGAGTCGCCGCGGCGACCTCTCCGCCGACGACGTGGCCGCGCTGAACCGCCTGACGACCGCTCTCGAGCGGACCCGTTATGCCGGGGCCCACCCGTCCAGCGGAGACGTCGAGGTCTGGGGTGACGCCGACCGGGTCACCTCGACCCTGCTCCGGTCCGCATCGCCGCGCGCCCTCAGGCGCGCCACCTGGTGGCCGGTCTCGGCCCGGCAACGGCTGCAGCTGCGTTGGGGTCGGGCCGGTCAGCGACTGGAGGGCCTGGCCAGCAGGGCGTCGCAACGGCTTGCCAGCGTCTTCGCCCGAGGGCGTCCGGGAGTGCGTGGACGCGCCTAGGCCACGCGGACGACGCAGCGCACCTGGTTCGGCTAGTTCTGGCCCTCGTTGCGACGGCGGTCCCAGCGCTGTTCCATCCGGTCCATGAAGCCGGCGCTGCGGGCCTTGCGGGCCTTCCCCTTCGACTCGCCAGCCGCGGGCGTGGCCGGGTTGGCCGCACCCCGTGCGCGGTAGCCGGCCATCACCAGCCAGGCCGATCCGAGCATGACCAGGAACCCGGCTACCCCGACCACGGCCATTCCGGAGGCGACACCGGCCAGGAGCAGCCCGACACCGAGCAACAGGCCGACGGCACCCCCGATAACCCGTCGTCGGTCGTAGCTACGCAGATGGGCGCCGCGGAGGGTCGACGCGAGCTTGGGATCGTCAGCGTAGAGCGCGCGCTCCATCTGCTCGAGCAAGCGCTGCTCATGCTCGGAGAGCGGCACGGCTCCTCCTCGCGGACCTCGGGCGACCCCATGGGTCGACGTGTGCTTCGCCTACAGCATAGGCAGGGTTTGGCGTGTGTGAAACCCGACCGCAGGGAAGACGATCGGGGCCCCGCACCTGTTCCCCGACCCGTGCTGCCTCACTCGGTCGACGACTGCGCCGCTCCTCGATCATGTGTCGGCACGGCGCGAGGCGTTCTGGACCCCCGACGGGTCGTCGCGGACCAGGCTGGCCGGCTTGACCACGCCGGCCCCGAACCGGGCCGACGCCCGGTCGACCGCCTGCTCGGCCTCACGCCACCCGAGCGGACGTTCGTCCAGGGCCAGCTGGTGGGGCTGGTGGTCACCGACCACGAGCCCCTCGACCCGGACTCCGACGAGCCGGATCCGGGCCCGGTCGAGGTGCAGCGCCTCGTACAGGGCTCGGGAGACCGCGTACAGCGTGCGGGCGACGTCGATCGGCTCGGGCAGGGTGCGCGACCGGGTGAGGGTGGTGAAGTCGGCGAACCGGACCTTCAGACTGACCGTCCGGCCGGCCTGGCCGGAGGCCCGCAGCCGGGCGGCGACGGTGTCGCTCAGCCGGAGGAGCTCGCGGTAGACCACCGCCGGGTCGTCGACGTCGGCAGCGAAGGTGTGCTCCGCACCCAGGCTGCGGTCCGGCTCGTACGGCTGCACCCGGCGGTCGTCGCGACCCCAGGCCAAGGCGGCCAGGTGTCGTCCCGACGCCGAGCCGAGCGCTCGCTCCAACGTGGTCACCGGGGTGTTGGCCAGGTCGCCGACCGTGCGCAGCCCGAGTCGGTGCAGGGTCTCCTCGGTCTTCTCCCCGACCCCCCACAAGGCGCCGACGGGCAACGGGTGCAAGAAGGTCACGACGTGGTCGGCCGGCACGACGAGAACGCCGTCGGGCTTGGCCTGGGCCGACGCGAGCTTGGCCACGAACTTCGTGGTGGCCACGCCCACCGAGCAGGTGATCCCCTGCTCGTCGGCGACCTGGGTGCGGATCTGCTCGGCGATGACCCTCCCGGAGCCGAGCCGGCGGATCGAGCCGGCGACGTCGAGGAAGGCCTCGTCCAGACTCAGTGGCTCGACCAGCGGAGTGACGGCTGCGAACACGGCCATCACGCCCGCCGAGGCCCTGGCGTAGTCGTCGTGGTGCGGGGTCAGGACGACCGCCTGGGGACACAGCCGTCGGGCCCGGCTGGTGGGCATCGCGGAGTGGACGCCGAACGCCCGGGCTTCGTAGGTGGCCGACAAGACGACCCCGCGCGTGCCGCCGCCGCCGATGATGACCGGCCGGCCGACGAGCTCGGGGTGCCGCAGCAGCTCCACGGAGGCGAAGAAGGCGTCCATGTCGACGTGCAGGATCGTGCACCCGGCATCGTCGGGGAGGTGCTCGTCGGGTCCCACCCCGCTGTGGGTGCGGTGCAGCTGTTTACGGCTCATCGCGGCTAGTGTCCCGCGCTTCCGGGGCTGGAGTGCCACAGCTTGCGCGGCGGCTCTCCCTGGTTGGTGTCGTCACCGGCTGGACGCACATCGGCGAACGGTGACTGGCGAAAGCCGCTGGGGTGCACGAGCACCCGTCGTCGTCCCATGCCACCAGCCTTTCCTGACGACCCCGGCACCGGCTGGGGACCAGCCATCACCGGACGGGCCGAGCGGCTGGCGGCAGCTCCTGAGGCCGCCTCCTCGTCGACCGACGTACCGAACCCTTCGGGGACCGTCTCCAGCAGCTGCTCCACCGCTGCTGCTCCCCCTTCGAGCCAGGCCTCGTGGACCGCGGTGAGCTCCCAGCAGCCGGTTGCCCGCAACGAGACACCGCGCGGCCCGGTCCGACGGAGCACACCACGGACCAGCAACAGCCACGAGTGGAACACGGTGGCGGCGTACGGCCCCTGGGTGTCCTCGAAGAAGGTGGCATCGACCGGACCGGTGGCGTCGTCCAGCGTGACGAAGACCACCCGGCGTCCGGACCGGACCGGTGGGGTCTGGGTGGCGACCTTCACCCCGGCCACGAACAGCTCACGGCCGGAGCGGTGGGCCAGCAGGTCACGCGACCGGGCGATCCCCAGGGCCGACAGCATCAGGGCGTACGACTCGAGCACGTGACGACTGGCGTCCAGCCCGAGCACCTCCAGCTCGGCCCGGACCCGTTCGGTGTCGGACATCTCCGGCAGCCCCGACGGCGTCTCGTCGATCCCGCCGAGGTCGAGGGCCAGCTGGTCGGCCTCCACGCCTCGGGTCGATCCGGCCCGAGTTGATCCGGCCCGGGTCGCAGCACGGCCCCGCGACGTTTGGGGACCCCGGCTCCACCGCTGCAGCTCGGAGACCTGCACGAGCAGGTCTCTGCGGGTGATCCGGTCCCGACGCCGTAGGGCGATCCCGGAGTCCAGGCCGTACACCGAGTCGAACCCGCCCGCGACGACCAGGCGTTCGACCACCGGCCGGGAGACCCCGGTGCGGTGCCAGAAGTCGGCCACCCCGTGGAAGGGTCGACCGGCCACGATCCGGGCGATCTCGTCGTCGGTGATCCCCTTGACGTCGGCCAGGGCGAGCCGGATGCCGTAGCCGCGGGCGTCCGGGAGCCCCGGGTGGTCGGGCACGCCCCGGGGAGTGCCGTCGCCGACCAGCTGCCCGAGCACGCGGGGCGGCGGCTCGTCGTACGGGTCGACCCGTTCGACCCGGTAGTGCTCACCGGAGGCGTTGACGTCGAGGGACAGCACCGCGATCCCGAACTGGCGGGCGTCGTCGAGGATGAGCCGCTTGGGGTACATGCCGGGGTCGTGGGTGAGGACGCCGGCCAGGAACGCGGCCGGATGGTGGGCCTTCAGCCAGGCGGACTGGTAGGTGGGCAGCGCGAAGGCGGCGGCATGGGCCTTGCAGAAGCCGAACGACGCGAAGGCCCGCAGGACCTCCCAGACCCGTTCGACCGTCACCAGGTCGTAGCCCCGGCCCAGGGCCAGCGGGTAGAACCACTCGCGGGTCTCGGCCTGGCCGTCGGGGTCACCGAGCGCACGGCGTCGTTCGTCGGCCTGGGCCAGGCTGCACCCGGTGAAGGTGGCCAGGATCTGCAGCACCTGCTCGTGGAACACCACCACGCCGTAGGTCGAGCGCAGCGCCGGCTCCAGGTCGGGGTGCAGGTACTGCGGGGACGACCATCCCTGGCGCGCCGACAGGAACGGGGTGACCATGTCGGACTTCACCGGGCCGGGGCGAAACAGCGAGATGTCGGTGATCAGGTCGTCGAACGTCGCCGGGGCGAACTTGCCGACGAGCTCACGCTGGCCGGGTGACTCGATCTGGAAGCAGCCCAGGGTGTGGGTGGAGCGCACGAGGTCGAACGTGGCCGGGTCGTCGAGGGGAACCGCGTCGAGGTCGGGCCGGGCAGCCGCGCCCTCGACCCGGGTGATCTCGTCGAGGGCGTAGGCCATCGCCGACTGCATCCGCACACCGAGGACGTCGAGCTTGAGCAGGCCGAGCTGCTCGACGTCGTCCTTGTCGAACTGGCTCATCGCAAAGCCCAGCGCGCTGGGCTCGACCGGGGTGCGGTCGAGCAGTGAGACGTCGGACAGCAGCACCCCGCACGGGTGCAGCGCCCGGTGCCGGGGCAGACCGTCGAGCTTCTCGACCAGGGAGAACAACCGGTCGATCCGGCTGCCCGGCTCGTCGGCGAGCCGGGCCAGACCACTGGCCCGCAGCTCGGGGAGCTCGCGCAGCGCCGCGCGGGCGTCGCGGGCCCGGATGTGCGGGAAGGCCTTGGCCATGGCATCGATCTCGTCGGGCGGAAGGCCCAGTGCGGCACCGACGTCGCGGACGGCGTGCCGTACCCGATAGGTGTCGGCCATCGAGACACACGCCACCCGGTCGTCGCCGAACCGCTCGAAGATGCGGGTGTAGATCTCGGTGCGACGGGCGGACTCGACGTCGACGTCGATGTCGGGCAGCGCCTCACGCAGAGGTGACAGGAACCGTTCGAACAGCAGCCCGTGCCGCATGGGGTCGACCCCGGAGATCCCGAGCAGGTAGTTCACCAACGACCCGGCGCCGGAGCCACGGGCCGCGACCCGGACCTGCATCGACCGGATCATGTCGCAGACGTCGCCGACGGTGAGGAAGTACGTGGCGTAGCCGAGCCCGGTGATCACCTCCAGCTCGGTGGTCAACCGGTCGGCGACGGCCCGCCCCGCACGACCGTGCTGGGGCAGGCCGCGCCGCGCCCACCCGGCGTCACACCGCTCACGCAGCACCGCGTCGGCGCTGCGCCCAGCGGCGTAGTCGTCCGGTGAGACCACCGACAGCTCGGGGAAGTGGACCGAGCCGATCCCGAGGTCGTCACGCGGGTCGAGCCAGCAGCTCTCGGCCAGCTCGCGGGTGGCGGCGAGCACGGCAGCCGCGGTGCGTGACTCGTCACTGACCCCGCTGTGGCGGACGACCTCGGCCACCACCTGGGCCATCTGCGGCCCCGACTTGAGATACCCCTCTCCGGTGCGCCGGTCGATGTGCCGCAGGTCGAGGGGGACCAGGCGACGCACGGCGTCGAGCACGTCGGCCACCGGCGCGTCGTCGCGGTGTGCGTAGCGGACGGCGTTGGTCACCACCACCGGCAGCCGGTGCTCGTGGGCGAAGCCGAGCAGGCGAGCCGCGCTGCTGGCGGACCGGCCGACCACGTCGGCACCACGGTGGTTGACCAGCTCGACCACGAGCGACCCGGTCGGCAGCACCGCCCGCCAGCGGGTCAGCAGTGCCGCCGCGTCGTCGTGGTGGCGCGCCGTGACCGCCGTGCCCAGGTCGGACCCTGGGCCGAGCAGCACCACCAGGTCGCCGGCGGCGGCGTGCTGGGCCACCAGGTCGGTGGTGACCAGGGGGAACCCCCGCTGCCCGTGGGCCGCGCTGACCAGCCGGCAGACCGCAGCCCAGCCGGTGCGACCTCGGGCGAGCACGGTGACCCGGGGCAGCCGGGGGTCGACGCTCACCCCGCCCCGGGCCGGGGTCGGCGGACGCCCGTGGACCCCAGCAAGGGGCCCAGCAAGGGGCCCAGCAAGGGGCCCGGCCCGGAGCGCCGACCCGGTGACCGGAGCCACCGCCAGGTCGACGCCGAGGATGGGGTGCAGGCCCGCCGCGGAGCAGGCCACCGCGAACCGCACCGCACCGGCCACGCCGTCTCGGTCGGTGAGCGCCAGGGCCGACATGCCGTGCTCGGCCGCGACCGCGACCAGCTGCTCGGGGTGGGAGGTCCCGTGCCGCAGCGACCAGCCGGAGGCGACGTGCAGGTGGGTGAAGGGGTCAGCCGGCACGGCGACCGAGCGGAAGGCTGGTCTGGTGCGGGACACCCAGCGTGGTCTCGACCAGGGCGAGGAAGGTCTCGGCGTCCCGCAGCAGGTCGTCGGCCTCACGGGTGGTGACGGCGTCGAGACCGGCCTCGGCCGCGGCTCGCTTGCCGGCCCCGGCGGCGAAGAAGGTGGCCCACTCACCCAGCTCGGGGGCGACCTGGGCGAGCAGGGCCCAGGCACTGCGCGGACCACGGGTGCCGGCCGGGCGGGTCCGCGCCGCCAGGACGGCAGCCGCCGTGCGCAGGGCGGCCACGTGGGCCTGGGCGTAGCGCTCGGCCGGCCGGGGGGCGACCATCGCCTCGGCCAGCCCGTGCCGGGCGGTCTGCAGCAGGTCGAGAACCCCGGGCAGCCGACCGATCGGGGGCGACCCCAGGGCGCGCGACGCCGGGCGCCGGTCGGTCCGCTGGCTGATCGGTGTACCGCTCATCGCACTCTCCTTCTGGGTTTCTGGCTGCGTCTAGTCCGCGATCCGGCGCATCGACCAGCCGCCGTCTCGCCAGCACAGGTCGAACACCCCGGTGACCTGCCCCTGCGTCGACGCCGCCGACCGACGCCCGGCCTCCACCCGCCACCAGCGCTGCTCCGACTCGCCCTCGCTGCGCAGGTCCGAGCCGGTCCACCACGGCTCCACCTCGATCCAGTCGGCGAGCACGTGGGAGACCACGTAACGACGACCCCGCCAGCGGAAGACCAGCGGCGCCACCACCGAGTCGGCCCGGGTCGACCGGGTCGACCCGGTCGACGGAGCCCGGGGGGCCAAGACCTCGACCCGGTCGGTACAGCGACGCATGAGTCCCTCCTGTCTGTCCGGTGTCTGTCCGGTGCCTGTTGGGTGCCTGTCCGGTGCCTGCCGGACGGCTGGAACGGGGGTCGAGGCCGCCTCGCCGTCCGGCAGGCCCTGGGTGGGCCGCGAGCCCCGCCCAGGAGGTCTCGAACATATGTTCGAACACCCTCAGCTCGTCAAGACCTCGGCGCCACTGATCTGCCTGCTGGTCTACCCCTCTGGCGACCTCGGTAGGGTCCGGCCATGCCGCTGGCCCATCGGACCGTGCAACGGATCACCACCCAGCTGCGCGACCTGGGGGTCTCCGGCGAGGTCGTCGCCCTGCAGGAGGCCGCACCCACCGCGGCCGCGGCCGCCGCCCAGCTCGGGTGCGACGTCGCCGCGATCGCCAACAGCCTGGTCTTCGACGCCGACGGCGCTCCCCTGCTCGTCCTGGCCAGCGGCGGGCACCGGGTCGACGTCCACGCTGTTGCCTCCCTGGTCGGGGCGCAGCGCGTCGGCAAGGCCACCGCCGACTTCGTCCGCGAGCACACCGGCATGCCTATCGGCGGGGTCGCCCCGGTCGGACACCCTCAGCCGCTGCGCACCCTGATCGACGTCGACCTCGCCGACTTCCCGGTGGTCTGGGCCGCAGCCGGACACCCCTACACGGTGTTCCCCACCAGCTACGACGAGCTGCTGCGCATCACCGGAGGCCAAGCCGCCGACGTCGGTGCCTGAACGGACTACGCTCCTCACCGTGAAACCCGGGCAGCCCAGACGGCGTCGCCGTCCCGCCTGCCCGCCTGGGTACAGCACCTGCGACAGCGACCACTGACGCGCCACGCGTCCATCCGCTGTCCGTCCACAAGCAGGAGCCCCCATGAACGTTCGCTCACGCAGTGCTGCCCTTCTGGTCCCGGCGATGCTGTGCTGGGGCCTGGGCACGGTTCTCACGAAGTACGCGCTGTCCGGGTTCACCCCGCTCACGCTGCTGCCCTTCCAGCTGGTCTGCAGCGTGATGTTCCTCTCACTCCTGCTCCGGCTCACCGGACAGACCTCGCAGCTGCGAGTCGTCAATCGGAGAGCCGCCCTCCTCGGAGCCTTGAATCCGGGCGTCGCCTACGCCCTGGGGCTGCTCGGCCTGGCCCGGATCGACGCTTCGGTCTCGGTCGTACTGTGGGCGACCGAGCCACTACTCGTGGTCCTGCTGGCGCTGCTCGTCCTTCACGAGCGGGCCGGCCGGAGCACACTGATCGTCATGGCCCTGGCGATGCTCGGCGTCGCTCTGATCATCGGCACCCCCACGGGGCCGGCTTCCCCGTGGGGTGTGACCCTCACCCTCGCTGCGGTTACCGCATGTGCCTTGTACTCGGTTCTGCTGCGTCGCATGCACCTGACGGATGGCTCACTGTCGATCGTGTGGGCGCAGCAGGTAGTGGCGCTGCTCTTCGCAGCTACGGTTCTGACGGTCGTTGGCCTCCAGGAGGGCCCGTCTTGGCAGGCCACTTCGCTCGAGGTAGGTGCGGCCATCTCTGCGGGAATCCTCTACTACGGCGTGGCCTTCTGGCTCTACGTTTCCGGGCTTCGGCTGACCACGGCAACCCGCGCCGGGATGTACCTCACGCTCGTTCCCGCCTTCGGCCTGATCTTCAGCTGGGCGCTTCTCGGCGAGCGACTCGACCTGCGTCAGGTGATCGGCGCCGTGATGGTGATCAGCGCTCTGGGCGCGATGACCCTGGCCCGAGGCCAGGGTGACGGTCAGCCGTCCCATCAGCCTCGGAGCAAGGGTCCGGCTACTCGGTGACGATGACCCGGCGCTGAGCCCGAAGCGCCATCACCAGGGCCACGATCCACCCGACGATGGTCCACCCCAGCAGCAGGTTCACCCAGAACACCGACCAGTGCGGCACGTCGCGCACCGCGGCGATCGCCCACGGGAGCATGTAGCCGGCGGTGAGGATCGCGACCACGACGGCAACGACCTTCGTGACGGTCCAGGACCGGTCCGCCGACTCGACGGTGACATGGCTCATGGTCCAGATGCTAGCAACGGCCGACCGGTCGACGTCAGTCGCCGACGGCCCCGTCGATCCGCTCGCGGAGCAGGTCTGCATGCCCGTTGTGCCGTGCGTACTCCTCGATCATGTGCACGAGGATCCACCGCAGGGACACGTCGTGGGCGTCCCGCTGGCTGACGCCGACCACGTCGAGCGACGCCGCGCCCTCGGCGATCCGTCGCGAGGTCCGACACTCGTCGTCAAACCGTGCGACGTCGGTGTCGACATCGGCCACGTCAACGTCGTCGAAGTCCGCGTCCGGGTTCGCCTCCGTCCAGTAGTGGGGTGTCGCCTCCGCTCCTGCGAACACCGACTGGAACCAGTAACGCTCGACGTCGGTCATGTGTCGCAGCAGACCGAGCAACGACAGCGTGGACGGCGGCACCGACCGCGTTCTCAGCTGTTCGCTGCTCAGCCCCGCGCACTTGCCGGCCAGCGTGGCCCGGTGGAACTCCAGCCATGCGTTGAGCATGGAACGTTCGCCGTCGGTGACATGCGGCGGCCAGTCGCGCACGGCCAAGCGGTCCAGCTCAGTCATGGCGCCGAAGGCTACGCGGCTCAGCCCATCGGCGTGCGCTGGGTGAGCCGGACGCTGTTGCCCGATGGGTCCCGGAACCCGCAGTCGACGCCGTAGGGCTGCGCTGTGGGCTTCTCGGTGAACTCCACTCCGCGGGCCGAGAGCTCCTCGTACGCCTTCATGGCGTCGTCCGTCTCGAGGAAGACCGTGCCGGCGAACCCTTTGGCCGTCAGGTCGGCCACCTGGGCCGAAGTCGCGTCATCCATGACCGGCGGCCCTGGGATGGCCATCAAGACGATGGCGATCTGGTCCCCGCCGGCCGGACCGACCGTCAGCCAGCGGAAGTTGCCCAGCTCGGCAACGGTGACGTCCTCGCGCACCTCGAAACCGACCTGGTCGGTCCAGAAGGCGAGTGCCTCGTCCTGGTCGTGCACCCAGAGCTGGGTGGTGCTGATCTTGATCATCGTGTCCTCCACTCGTCGGGTCCTCGGCTTCGACGGTACGAGGGTCGCTCACCCGACGTCTTCTCCGATCGTGCGGATCACCGGGCGGCCATAGGCCCTCAGCACGCACAGCGGGATCATGGCGAGGGCGGCGGCCGACGGGAACGATGCGCGGTACTGCGTGGGGGTCATGCCGTACGCGCGACGGAAGCTGGAGGTGAACGACCCGACACTGGTGAGGCCCACGCGCATGCAGATGTCGGCCACCGAGTAGTCCGTGCCGCGCAGCAGGGTCGCCGCCCGCTCGAGCCGTCGGGTCAGCAGGTAGGAGTACGGCGTCTCACCGAAGGCGCGACGGAACTCCCGGCTGAAGTGCGCCCGGGAAAGGCACGCCGCCGCCGCCAGGTCGTCGACGGTCAGGGGCTCGGTGAAGCTGGCGTCGGCCAGGTCTCGCGCCCGGACGAGATGACGGACCGCCGGCAGCGCTGCGGTCGTGGGCACCGCCCAAGGGTAGACGTCTGACCCACGACGCTGCCCACAAGCAGTCGGGAGAGAATGGAGCCATGGTGCTGGCCCACGAACGACCACGCCGAGCCGGGGACGGCGCAGAGCCGCTCGTCCTGCTCCATGGCCTCGGCAGCAGCCGAAGCGTCTGGGACCCGGTGCTGCCAGAGCTGGCCGAGCGATTCGACGTGATCGCCATCGACCTACCAGGCCATGGCGAGTCACCACCCTTCGCGCCGGGGGCTGACGCAACCCCAGCCGGCATCGCCGCCTCCGTGGCCGCACTTCTGGACGACCTGTCCCTTCCCCGCGTGCACGTCGCGGGAAACTCCCTGGGAGGCTGGATCGCCCTCGAGCTGGCTGTGGCCGGTCGTGCGTACAGCGTCACGGCACTGGCGCCAGCCGGCCTGTGGGACACCACGGTCGTGCCGGTGATCGCCCATGTGAACCGGTGGGCCGCCCGGGCTGCCGCACCACTGGCCCCCACGCTGCTGCAGTCACGCGCCCTGCGCACGTTGGGGTTCTGGTCGGCGTCGGCGAACCCGGCCCAGCTCGACAAGCACACTGCGATCGACGCGGTCCGGGCCCATGCGTCGGCCCGCGGCTGGGCCGCGGCTCTGGCCGGGACCCACCGTCGACATCTCGACCCGGACGCCGTCCCGGTCGACGTTCCCGTGACCGTCGTGTGGGGCGACCAGGACCGGATCCTTCCCGACCCCGACTGCCAGAAGCAGTCGATGGCCCCCCGCCATGCCCGGTGGGTCAGGCTCAGCGACTGTGGTCATGTCCCGATGTGGGACCAGCCCCAGCAGACGGTCCGACTGATCGAGCAGACCGCCGCCGCGGCGCAGCCGCGAACTGCACGATCCACCAGCCCGACAGCAGCAGGGCGAGGTTGAGGAACGGCGTCACAGGCACCACCACCAGGGTCTGGGTCTCGAACGTGGTGATCCCGGTGAACCCGGTCATCGAGAACCCCAGGATCCCGAACGTCGCGAGCACCAGCCCCAGCACCGCCCAACCGCCACGGTGCGGGTGCCTGAGCTGTGGGTCCGGGACCTCCGTCGGGTGAGGCGCCTCGAAGCGACGGAAGACCGCCACGAGCCCGGCGAGCACCAGGACGACCAGCGGGAGGATCAGGAGCCGGCCGAACCACCACGCGACCGATCCGATCGCCGGCGTGGGAAGCCCGGTCTCGACGATCACGGCGTTGACCACGACGATCGCCGTGAGGTGCCAGAGGAAGGTCGTCATCACCACGCCGTTGGCGGCAACCACCACGGTCCAGACCCGACGCCTGGACAGCCAGCGGTTCGCGGGGTCGCGGACCAGGACGAGGATGCCGATCTGGGCGACCCCAAGGGCCAGCAGGGCCAGCGACGGTGGCGCCAGGTTGGAGACCGACTCTCCGGGGAGGCTGACCATCGACAACGGATAGGGCAGCAGCCCGACCAGGGCAACCGCCACGACTCCCCCTCCGACGGCCATCGACCAGGCCACGGGGGTCCGCAGCAGCCGACCGTCGGCGTAGAAGAACCCGATCTGGTGGATCGCCAGCCACACGGTCAGGAAGTTGAGGTAGCCGATCAGCGGCACGTCGAAGCCGAGCCGAAGCACGTCGACGACGGCCACCGCGACCACCAGCACGACCACGACCGGCAGGCCGTACCGCTCGTGCAGACGCAGCATGAACGGTGCCATGGCCACCACGAACAGGTAGATCCCCACGAACCACAGCGGCTGACCGATGAGTCGCAGGGCGAACTCGACCGAGGCGTTCGTGGGCCCGGACACCTCCACGAGGACCGCAGCCAGCACCGCGAACGTGACGAAGGCCAGGGTCGGCTCCAGGAGCCGGCGGCAGCGGCTCAGCGCGAAGTCGGCGTAGCCACCCCCTCGACGTCGAAGTGAGTGCAGCGCCGTCGCGTTGGAGAACCCGCCGACGACGAAGAAGACGGGCATCACCTGGAAGATCCAGGTGAGCAGCCTCGCGGGAGGAACCTCGACCAGGCTGTTGGTCACGATCACCTGGTCGTCGGGGCCCCGTAGCACGCCTGCCATCAGGTAGTGGCCGAGCATCACCGATCCGAGGGCGGCGACCCGCAGGAAGTCGACGTACCGGTCACGGGAGGCCGGTGTGGCTGCCGCGAGGTCGGACGCCGTCGGAGTCGTCACAACAACGAGCGTACGCATCTACGCTGGGCGGGTGGCGGACTCACCGGCAGCGGTCACCCTTCACCTCTGGGGTGTGTCGACCGTCCGCGTGCCGGAGGCCGTCCTCGCGATGGCCACCGACCGGCGGGCCGCCCGACGCATCCCCGGCGCCTCGTTCACCAAGCTCCTCGGGACCGGGAGCGGACGCACGTTCACCGTCGGCGACGCCGACCTGCATCACTGGGGTCTGCTCACCGTGTGGTCGAGCCGCTCGGCCATGCAGTCCTTCGAGTCCTCGGCACTGAGCGCCCGTTGGCGACGACGCAGCCAGGAGACCCTGCAGGTCCGGTTGACCCCCCTGGCCAGCACCGGACGATGGTCGGGCCGCGAGCCGTTCGGGACGCCGTCAGCCGCAGCGACCGACGGACCGGTTGCGGCCCTGACCAGGGCTCGGCTGAAGCCCACCCTGGCCCGTAGGTTCTGGGCCTCGGTGCCTCCCGTGGTCGAGGCCCTCCATCGCCAGAACGGCCTGGTCCTGGCCGTCGGCGTGGGAGAGGCGCCCCTCGGGCTGCAGGGCACCTTCAGCATCTGGCGCTCGGCTGGCGACCTGTCGACGTTCGCCTACCGGGACCCGCACCATCGTCAGGTGATCGAACAGACCCGGGCCAGTGGCTGGTACGCCGAGGAGCTGTTCGCCCGGTTCGCCGTCGAGTCGGTCAGCGGCACCTTCGACGGAAACCCGGTGACGCCATGACCGACCTGCTGCCCCTGGTCTTCACCAGCGGTTGGGCCAGTGGCATCAACCCGTACCTGGTGGTGCTGCTCACCGGGCTGGCGGGTCGGCTCACCGACCTCGCCGTTCCGGACGCGCTCACCCGCACCGACGTCCTGATCGCTGCCGCGGTCCTGACCGCCATCGACTTCGTGGCCGACAAGGTCGCGTACGTCGACTCGACCTGGGACGCCGTGAACACGGTCATCAGGCCGACAGCGGGAACGGTGATCGCCCTCCTGATCGCTGGCGACGCCACGACGCTGGAGCAGGCCTTCCTGGGTGCGACCGGCGGTCTCACCGCGTTCGCCACCCATGTCGTGAAGGCGGGGATGAGACTCGGGGTCAACACCTCCCCCGAACCGGCCAGCAACATCGTGGTCAGCGTTCTGGAGGACATCGTCGTCGCCGGCGTCATCGCCTTGTCGTTCGTCGCTCCGTGGGTCGCCGCGGCGATCGCTGCGGTCCTGCTGGCCACCGGACTGGCCGTGGTCATCACGTTGTGGTCGGTGATCCGACGACGCTGGCGTGCCCGAAGACAGGCCAGGAGCACCGCCTAGACTCGCGTTCTGTGAGCCTGCGCACCTATACCGGGCCCGCGCCCACGCACCGACCCGGTGGCCTGGCGCTGGGCGTCGTCTGGCTGCTCGCAGCCGCGGTGGTCGCCCTGCAGATCGCGTTTCCCCTGGTCGACGTAGCCGACCGGGCGCGGCTGGCCGTGGTCACGGTCGTCGTCTTCTTCGCCGCCTCCGTCACCCATGCACTGGTTCACCGCGGAGTCGGCTGGGCGCTCGGGCTCGTTGCCATCACCGCCGGTGGCGGGCTGCTGGCCGAGGTGGTCGGCACCCGCACCGGGCTGCCGTTCGGCGACTACAGCTACGGCAGCGCGCTGGGCTGGCAGCTGGCGGGGGTGCCGGTGGTCGTCCCGCTGGCCTGGACGATGATGCTGTACCCCACCTACGTCGCTGCGACCACGCTGACCCAGGCCCGCTGGTTCGCCGCCCTGCTCGGTGGGCTCTCCATGATGGGCTGGGACCTCTTCCTGGACCCGATGATGGTCGAGCTGCGCGCCTGGACCTGGGCCGGCGGATCGACACAGCTGCCCGGCATCGACGCGATTCCGGCCATGAACTTCGCCGGGTGGTTCGTGGTCGGTACCGTGCTGATGGGCCTGACCCTGCTGCTCCCCCGGCGCAACGTGTCGATCGGTCAGCCCACGGTGCTGTACCTGTGGGCGTACGTTTCCTCGGTCATCGGTGCCGCTGTCTTCTTCGACCGACCGACAGTGGCCCTGATCGGTGGCGTGGTCATGGGCCTGGTCGCCGTTCCCTTCGCGGTCACCGCGTGGACCAACCGGCTGTGACCGGACTCCGACGCGGAGCCCTGACCGCACTGGTGCAGCTCGCCGCGGCGGCGGCCGTGGCCACGACGGTGCACACCTGGTGGAACCTCACCCGGCTCCGGCGCCCGTCCGCGGCGCCCGGAAGCGTCACCGAGGATGTCTCGGTGCTGGTCCCCGCCCGCGACGAGGCGGCGAGCATCGGCCGTTGCCTGACCGCGATCCGGGAACAGCGCAACCTGGTCGCGCTGGACCTGTGGGTGCTCGACGACCGGTCCAGTGACGGCACCGACCAGATCGTGCGGCACCACGTCGACGACGACCCGCGGGTGCACCTGATCGAGGGTGCAGACGAGCCGCCCCCGGGGTGGACGGGCAAGGCGTGGGCGTGCCAGCGCCTCGCCGAGCGCGCCACCGGCGACGTCCTCGTCTTCGTCGACGCCGAGGTCGTGCTCGAGCCCACCGCGGTGGCATCGGCGGTCGAGCTGATGCGCGCGCGTGCCCTGGACCTCGTCTCCCCCTACCCCCGGCAGGTCGCCGGCAGCGTGAGCGAGCGCCTCATCCAGCCTCTGCTGCAGTGGTCGTGGCTGTCTTTCCTCCCCCTGGGACTCGCCGAGCGCTCGGCCCGCCCCTCGCTGGCGGCGGCCAACGGCCAGTTCCTCGTGGTCGACGCCGGGGCGTACGCCAGGGCTGGGGGTCACACGGGCGTTCGAGGTCACGTGGTCGAGGACGTCGCCCTGCTCGCGGCCGTGAAACGCGCCGGTGGGCACGGAGTCGTCGTCGACGGCACGCGTCAGGCGACCTGTCGCATGTACGACGGATGGCACGACCTGGAGGCCGGGTACACCAAGTCGCTGTGGGCCGCGTTCGGCTCGCCGTGGGGTGCCGCGGGCGTCGCCGCCGTGCTCACCGTGATGTACGTCCTGCCGCCCGTGGCCGCCCTCACCGGGTCCCGGGCGGGGTGGGTCGGGTACGCCGCCGGGGTCACCGGACGGCTGCTCGTCGCGCGCCGGGTCGAGTCCCGGCCGTGGCCGGACGCCCTGGCGCATCCGGCGTGCATCCTCGTGTTCGACTGGCTCGTCGCCCGATCGCTGATCGGTCGTCGCCGGGGAGTGCTGCAGTGGAAGGGCCGACCGCTGCCCTGAACCCAGGGGTCGCGCTCAGGCGACGACCTGCAGCGTGCGCAGGCTCGGGTCCGCCGCGTAGCGGACCTGGGTTCCCTCCGACATCACCTGGTGCAGGCTCGCCACCGCCTCGGCGGTGATCCGCTCCCCCGGCGCCAGCACGGGGATCCCCGGCGGGTACGGGGCCACGAGCTCAGCCGAGACGCGCCCCACGGCGTCGTCGATCGCGACTGTGACGTGGTCGGCGAAGAACGCGTCGCGCGGCGCCATCACCGTGTCCGGCTGCACCGTCCACGAGGGCGACGGGACGACGTGCCGGGGCGTGCCCCTGCGTCGCTCCACCGACCGGGCAAGGGCCTCGACGAAGGAGTCGATCGATGCCTCGTCGTCAGCCATGGTCAGGAGCGGCACGATCGTGTCGCGGTCGGCCATCTCGACCGGATGGCCGGAGTCGACCAGGTCGTCCTCGACCGCGAGCCCGTCAGCCCCGGTGCCGGCAAGAGACAGCACCACCTTCGCGGGGTCCATCCGGGCGCCGCCCAGCATCGTGTCGTCGACGACCACCAGGCCGTCGATGGCCACCAGCTCGCTGCGGGCCCGGCGAGCCAGCGCCAGCAACCGGTCCAGGAGGTCGCGCCCGTCACGGTCGAGCAGCGCTCGGGCGGCGTCAGCACTCGCCGCAATGGTTCCCGACGGACTCGTCGTGTCGAGTGCGTCGAACGCACGCTGCAGCCGGTCCGGGTCGATCCGAGTGGTCATCGCCATCACGAAGGCCGCCTGGGTGTACGCCGGAAGGGTCTTGTGCGCGCTCATGACGAGCGCGTCGGCTCCTGCCTGCAGCGCGTGAGGAGGCAGGTCGGGGTGGAACCCGAAGTGCGCACCCCAGGCCTGGTCGACGACCAGGGGGACGCCGTGCTCGTGGGCCACCCGGGCGTGTCCGGCGACGTCGCTCAGGGTCCCGGTGTACCCCGGCTCGACCAGGAACACCGCCGCGCAGTCCGGGTGGTCGGTGAGCGCCTGCGCGACGCGCTCGACCGGAACACCGACGGGCAGCCCCACGTGCGGATCGACGTCGGGCGTGACCCACACCGGTTCGAGCCCCGCCAGCACCAGTCCGATCAGCATCGAACGGTGCAGGTTGCGGTTGACGACCACCCGGTCCCCGGGCTTGGCCACGGCCAGGCACAGCGCCTGGTTGCCGTGGGTCGAGCCGCCGACCGAGATGCGGGCCCAGTCGGCGCCCCACAGCGCCGCCAACCGACGGTCCGCCTCCCGGAGACGGCCATGTCGAGAGCGGATCGTGTCCACGCCGCCGTAGAGCGGGAGGTCTCCGTCGACGACCGTGCCGACGAGATCGGTGCGCCCCTTGTGTCCTGGTGTCGTCCACGGCACCGACTCTGACTGGCGAAAGCCCAGCCACCCGTCGAGCAGCGGGGCGGCGCCGCGCAGCGCCCTCGGGTCGTCGACCGACGAGGGCGCGGGCACCTCCGGCTGCGCAGGTTCGCCGGTCACTCGACCACGACCTGGAGCGTCGCCAGCGACGGGTCGGCGGCGTACCGCACCATCGCTCCGTCGGCCTTGACGTCGTGCAGCGCCTGCATCGTGGCGGCCGTGACCCGCTCGCCCGGGGCGAGGACCGGGACACCGGGCGGGTACGGGGCCACGATCTCCGCCGACACCCGACCGACGGCGTCCTCCGCACTCACGGTCTCGTGCACCGCGAAGAACGCGTCGCGCGGGCGGATGACGGTCTCGGGCTCGACCGTCCAGGCGACATGGGGGCGAACGGTGCGCGCCCGTCCGCTCCCCTCACCACGTCGCCGGGTGAGTGCGTTGGCGAAGGCGTCGACGAACCCCAGCACGTCGACCTCGCCGTCGAAGATCGACAACGTGGCGACGACGGTGTCCCGGTCGGAGTACTCGATCGGGTACCCCACCTCACTCAGGTCGTCGTCGAGCTGGACACCGTCGACGCCCGTGCCCGCGACCCCGAGCACGATCTTCGTCGGGTCGAACCTGGTACCGGGTGGCAGGACACTCGCATCGACGACCTGAAGGCCCGGGACGCCCCGAAGGCGGTCGCGGCCGAGGTTGCAGATGCGCACCGTCTCCCCCAGCAGCTCGCGTCCATCGCGCGCCAGCAGCGCCCGCGTGGCATCGATGCTCCCGACGATCTGGCCAGCCGGGCTCGTGGTGTGCGTCGCGTCGAACGCCCGCTCCAACCGGTCCAGGTCGAAGCGCTCCCCGCGGGCCACGACGAGCGCGGACTGCGTGTAGCCGGTGAGCGCCTTGTGCACGCTCGTCACCATCGCGTCGGCCCCCAGCTCCAACGCATGCGGGGGGACATCGGGGTGGAAGCCGAAGTGACCGCCCCACGCCTGGTCGACGATGAGCGGAATGCCGAAGGCATGCGCCACCTCCGCGTGGTCCTCGATGTGGCTGACCGTGCCCACGTAGGACGGGTCGACCAGGAAGACCGCCTTGGCGTCGGGGTTCCGCTCGAGCGCTGCTGCGACCCGCTCGGCGCGCACTCCGACGGGCAGCCCCACGTGGGGATCGACGTCGGGAGTGACCCACACCGGCTTCAGCCCCGCGAGCACCAGACCCAGCAGGAGCGAGCGGTGCAGCATGCGGCTGACGACCACCGTGTCGCCGGGGTTGGCGACACCGAGTGAGAGCGCCTGGTTGGCGTGCGTCGAGCCGGCCACCGAGAACCGGCACCAGTCGCCGCCCCACAGCAGCGCGGCCTTCGCCTCGGCGGCCTCGAGCAGCTTGTGGCTCCCCCGGATCGTGTCGACACCTCCGTACAAGGTCACGTCTCCCTGCAGAACCGGACCCATGCGCTGGGTGCGTGTCTTGTGCCCGGGGGTGTGCAGCGGGGTGACCTCGGTCTCCAGGTAGGTGAGGTACCCATCGAGCAGAGGGGCGTCTCCGCGAAGGCCGAGCGGGTCGAGGACGTCGTCGGTACCGGGGGTCGTCACGGCTCGACCCTAACCGGGCCCGTACGCTCGCCGACGTGGCACGCGTGGTCGTGGTCGGTGCAGGCATGGGCGGTATGGCCGCCGCAGCCCGGGTCTCGGCCCAGGGACACGACGTCGTCGTGCTCGAGGCGTCGAGCACCCATGGTGGCAAGGTCGGCAGCTACCGCCGCGAGGGCTTCGTCTTCGACACCGGGCCCTCGCTCGTGACGCTCCCCGCTGTCTACCGCGACCTGTTCCTCAAGACTGCGCTGCGACGAGCCAACGCCGCACTGGAGGACAACCTCGACCTCCAGTCGCTGGACCCCGCGTTCGCCTACCGCTGGGCCGATGGAGCATCGGCCGTGCTGCCCGGCGCCAACCACGCCCGGGTCGCCCGCGCCCTCGACGACGCCCTGGGCGGCGACGCGGGCGCCCAGTGGAGCGCCTTCAGCCGCCGGGCCGGCGCCATGTGGGCCGCGACCCGGGTGCCCTTCCTCGAGAGCCCACTGAGGGCAAGGGACCTGGTCAGGTACAGCCGCCGGGTCTCCGACCTGCGAACCATCGCCCCGTGGCGATCGCTTCGCGGGGTCGGCCGCCAGTACCTCACCGACCCCCGACTGCGCACGCTGCTCGACCGGTACGCGACGTACACCGGGTCGGATCCCCGCAAGGCACCAGCCGTGCTGGCCGTCGTCCCGTACGTGGAGCAGACGTTCGGCGCGTGGCATGTGGGGGGTGGGGTGCGCGGCCTCGCCGACGCGCTGTTCGACCGCTGTGTCGAGCGCGGCATCACCTTCTCGTTCGACACCGACGTGACAGCGATCGACACCGACCCGACCGCGGTCAGTGGGGTACGCCTGGCCAGCGGTGAGACGGTGCCAGCCGACATCGTCATCGCCAACGCCGACGCGTCGACGGTGTACCGGGAGCTGTTGCACGACGACCGAGGCCGTCGACCCCTGCAGGCGTTGAGCCGGACCACGCCGTCGTTGGCCGGCTTCGTGCTCCTTCTGGCGGTGAAGGGGCGCACACCGCGCATCCAGCACCACAACGTGTGGTTCCCCGACGACTACGACGCCGAGTTCGACGCCGTCTTCGGAGGTCGCCTCGTCGACGACCCGACGGTCTACGCCTGCGTCCCCGACGACGACGCCATGCGTCCGGACGCCGACCACGAGTCGTGGTTCGTCCTGGTCAACGCACCCCGGCACGACCCGGCCGGCGGAACGGACTGGACGGCTGCGGGCCTGGCCGACCGGTACGCCGACCGCGTGCTGGAGGTCCTTGCGTCCCGCGGCACCGACCTTCGCGGCCGGCTGCTCTGGCGGGAGGTCCGCACCCCGGCCGACCTCGAGCACGACACGAGGACCCCTGGCGGCTCCATCTACGGGACGTCGAGCAACGGGCCGCGGGCGGCATTCCTGCGCCCGGCGAACCGCTCGCCGGTACCCGGCCTGTTCCTGGTCGGCGGCTCGGCGCATCCTGGCGGCGGGCTGCCTCTGGTCGGGCTGGGTGCCGCGATCGTGGCCCAGCAGATCGGCCCTGCCTAGCGACGGTGTTGCGGTCAGGGGCGGTGCGCCAGACCCAGGTTCGCGTAGATGTCGCGCGTGGCTGTCGAGCGGTTGAGAGTGTAGAAGTGCAGCCCTGGCGCACCGCCGTCCAACAGCTGCTTGGCCAGGTCCGTCGCGAGCTCGACGCCCAGCGAGCGAACCGAGACCGGGTCGTCCTCGACGTCGCTGAGCCGGTCGAGCAGCCATGGGGGCATCGACGTGCCGGACAGCTCGGCGAACCGCTTGATCTGAGACGCGTTGGTGACCGGCATCAGGCCGGGAACGATCGGCACGGTGCAGCCATGACGAGCCGCACGCTCGAGGAGTCTGAAGTAGGGGTCGGGCTCGAAGAAGAACTGCGTCACGGCGAAGTCGGCCCCCGCTGAAACCTTGCGGGCCAGCTGCCTGGCGTCGGAGTCGAGGTCGGGAGACTCCGGATGCCCCTCGGGGAAGGCCGCGACCCCGACGCAGAAGTCTCCGAGCGACTTCACCAGCGACACCAGCTGGTCGGCGTGCTCGAGCCCGCCCGGATGGGGCTGCCACGGCGTGCCCAGCCCGCCGGGAGGATCGCCGCGCAGCGCCAGCACGTTCCTCACGCCGGAAGCCGCATAGTGGCCGACCACCCGTCGAAGCTCGGCCACCGAGGCTCCGACGCAGGTGAGGTGCCCCACCGGCGTCAAGGTCGTCGTCGCCGCGATCTCCCCCGTGAGCCGGACGGTGCGGTCACGGGTGGAGCCCCCCGCGCCGTAGGTCACGGAGACGAACGTCGGCGACAGCCTCTCGAGCTCACGCAGGGCCTGCCACAGCTGCCGCTCGCCCTCGTCGGTCTTGGGTGGGAAGAACTCAAAGGACCAGGAGTGTCGCCCCGACGCGACCAGCTCGGCCACCGTGGCGGCCCCACCGGGCACGGGCGCAACTGCGTGAGCCATGCGACAACCCTAGGTAGGCGTGGGGCTGCACCGACCTGCGGGGCCGAACACCCGCGACTACGCTCGCTACGTGATGGGTTCCGTTCTGGACGCCGAGGGGCTGCGCGACCGGGTGCAGAAGCGGCTCGACGACTTCCTTCAGTCCCAGGTGCCCCGCCTCGACGAAGTGAGCCACGACCTGAGCCCCCTGATGGACTCCCTGACCGGGCTCCTGGCCGGCGGCAAGCGACTTCGGCCGGCGTTCTGCTACTGGGGCTGGCGCGGCGCCGGAGCCGCCGACGACGACGCGATCGTCGCCGCCGCAACTGCGCTCGAGCTGTTGCAGGCCTGCGCGCTCATCCACGACGACGTGATGGACGACTCCGACACCCGACGGGGTCAGCCCAGCGTGCACCACCGTTTCGCCGGGCTGCACCGTGGCTCCCAGTGGCTCGGCTCGCCGGAGTCGTTCGGCGTCGGGGCGGCCATCCTGCTCGGCGACCTGGCACTCTCCTGGTCCGACGAGCTGTTCTTCGGCAGCGGCCTCCCGGCCGAGGCACTGCTGCGGGCCAAGCCGGTGTTCGACCACATGCGCACCGAGCTCATGGCCGGTCAGTACCTCGACCTCCTCGAGCAGGCGCGCGGCGGAGGGTCCGTCGAGCGAGCGATGCTGGTGGCCCGGTTCAAGGCCGCCAAGTACACCGTCGAGCGCCCACTCCACCTCGGCGCCGCTCTGGCGGGCGCCCCGCCCGCCCTGGTGGAGACCTACTCCGACTACGGCCTTCCACTGGGCGAGGCCTTTCAGCTGCGTGACGACGTGCTCGGCGTCTTCGGTGACCCGACGGAGACCGGCAAACCGGCGGGCGACGACCTGCGCGAGGGCAAGCGCACGGTGCTCGTCGCGGTCGCGCTGCAGCGCGCCACCCCGGCCCAGGAGAGCCTCGTGCTCCGTCACCTCGGCGACCCACACCTGAGCCCGCGCGGGATCGAGGAGCTGCGCAGCGTCATCGTCGAGACGGGCGCCCTGGCCGAGGTCGAGTCGCTCATCGAGTCGCTCACCGATCGAGCCCTGGCGTCGCTCGCGCCCGTGGCCGATCCGGCCCGTGACGTGCTGGCCCAGCTCGCCGTCGCAGCCACCGCCCGTCGCGTCTAGCCTCCAACCATGCGCCAAGTCACCGGAAGGACCGACCACATCGTCGTGGTCGGAGCCGGCCTGGCGGGCCTGTCGGCGGCGCTTCGCCTGGCCGGTGCCGGTCGCAGCGTGACGGTCCTGGAGCGGGAGACGGTGCCCGGTGGACGCGCAGGCGTGATCAGCGACGGTGGGTTCACCTTCGACAACGGCCCCACAGTCCTGACGATGCCCGACCTGATCGCCGACGCCTTCGACTGTGTCGGCGAGGAGATGGGTGACTGGCTGGAGCTCACCGCGGTCGACCCGCTCTACCGGGCGTGGTTCCCGGACGGCTCCAGCCTCGACGTCAAGGCCGACGTCGACGCCATGGCCGAGGAGGTCGCCGCCGTGTGCGGCCCCGCCGAGGCCGACGGCTACCGCAGGTACGTCGACTTCGTGTCGGCGCTCTACCGCCACGAGATGACCGACTTCATCGACCGCAACATCGACTCACCCCTCGACCTGCTCACACCCAACCTCGCCCGGCTGGCCGCGCTCGGCGCGTTCCGCCGGATGACACCCAAGGTGCGCTCCTACCTCAGCGACCCTCGCCTGGAGCGCGTGCTGTCGTTCCAGGCCATGTACGCCGGCATGTCGCCGTACGAGGCGCTGGCGCTGTACTGCGTCATCGCCTACATGGACTCCGTCGCCGGGGTCTACGCGCCCAAGGGCGGCATGCACGCAGTGCCTGCTGCCATGGCGGCGGCCGCGACCAAGCACGGGGTGCAGTTCCGCTACGACACCGAGGTCACTCGGGTGGAGCTGGTGGGCGACCGCGCCGTCGCCGTGCACACCGACGCCGGAGAGCGGATCGCGGCCGACGTCGTCGTCCTCAACCCCGACCTGCCGATCGCCTACCGGGACCTGCTGGGTCGTGAACCGTGGAACGTGCGACGTCTCGCGTACTCCCCCTCGTGCTACCTGCAGCTGGTGGGGTCGTCGGCGAGCTACTCGAAACTGGCCCACCACAACATCCACTTCGGACATGCCTGGCGCCAGGTGTTCGAGGAGCTCATCCACGACAAGCAGCTGATGTCCGATCCGTCGTTCCTCGTGACGAACCCGACCTACTCCGATTCGTCGTTGGCCCCCGCGGGCCAGCACGTGTACTACGTGTTCTTCCCCACGCCCAACCTCGAGTCCACGATCGACTGGCAGCGAGAGCTCCCGCGCTACCGCGACCACATGCTGGCCACGCTCGAGGCGCGCGGTTACGTCGGGTTCACCGATGCGATCGAGGTCGAGCACGCCATCACCCCACCCGACTGGGGCGCCCGGGGAATGGCAGCAGGCTCACCGTTCGCCTCCGCGCACACCTTCGCCCAGACCGGTCCGTTCCGCCCGAGGAACATCTGGGGCCAGAACGTCGTGTTCGCCGGCTCGGGCACGACGCCCGGCGTCGGTGTGCCGATGGTCCTCATCTCCGGGCGGCTGGCGGCCGAGCGGATCACGGGGCCTGACCCGACCTACCGGTCCCGTGCGCTACGGCGGTAGCCGCGGTCAGCGGGTCAGGGACGGCAGGTCGGTCTCCGGACCGTCGCCTCGCAGCACCACTGCGCCCGGAGTCCCGTCGTCGTGCCAGGCCACGGTGGCGTCGCGGAACACCTCGATGGCGGTCTCGAAGGCGTCCGGGTCGGCGACGGCGAACCCGTCCCAGTTCTCCCAGAGCACGAGCACGCCGTCTGGTTCGTCGAGGTCCAAGGCCCGAAGGCACTCATCGAGGGCGTCCCAGTTGCGCCCGAACCACTCCGGGAGGTCGAACGCGTCGTCGACGGCCGTCATGAAGCCTTCCTTGTCGACCGTCCCATCCGTGTCGAGGGTCACCACGTGCCATCCGCGGTCGCGCGCAGCGTCGATCAGCCCGTTCGTGGGGCCGTCGAGGCGAAAGACCCCTCGTCGCTCTCCGGCGAGCACCAGACTCACGGTCATGGCGTGATCACCTCACGAAACGATGCGTAGTGGTCGTCGGTGTAGTAGCGATCGCCGTCGTCACCAGACACGATACGACGGGCTCCGCGGTCCGACGAACCCGGCGTCACCACGGTGAACTCGCGGTAGTAGCCACTGGGGCGCGACGGCAGAAGCGCCTCGCGGTTCTGGAACTGCGCGCCGTCCTGGTCAAACGGGAACGGACCGTCCTCGTCGATCAGCTCAAGAGTCTCCTGCGCCTCGACCGGCAGATCCTCGACGGCGACGACAGGCAGTCCCGACACTCCCGCCTCGTCGGACGACTGGCCGGCGCCGGTCGCACAGCCGGCGGTGAGCCAACCGCTGAGCAGCAGCGCCAGCATCCAGACCGCCAGCCCGTGACGTCGCACGGCAGGATGGTCTCATGAGCCGACGTGAGCTGGACGCCGCTGGCATCCACGACGCGTTGCTGCGCGACTCCTACGAGGCCTGTCGGCGGCTGAACTCCCAGCACGGCAAGACGTACTACCTGGCCACGCTGCTCCTGCCTGCGGCCAAGCGCCCCTACGTCCATGCGTTGTACGGGTTCGCCAGGTACGCGGACGAGATCGTCGACGACCTGGCGAGCACGTTCAGCCCGGAGGAGAAGGCCCAGCAGCTGACCACGTGGGGCGAGCAGTTCCTGCACGACCTGGACCGTGGGTCCAGCGACGACCGGATCGGCGCTGCGGTGGTCGACACGGTGCGGCGCTGGAGCATTCCTCGGGATCACTTCGAGGCCTTTCTCCGCTCGATGGCCATGGACCTGACGGTCACCGAGTACGACACCTACTCCGACCTGTACGAGTACGTCTACGGGTCGGCCGCGGTGATCGGGCTGCAGATGGTCTCGGTGCTCGAGCCGCTCGACGACGCGGCGTACGCGTACGCGATGAAGCTGGGTACGGCGTTCCAGCTGGCCAACTTCGTGCGCGACGTCGGCGAGGACCTCGACCGCGGCCGGGTGTACCTGCCACTGGAGGACCTGCGCCGGTTCGACCTCACGCGCCAGGACCTGGAGCGCCGGGTCGTGGACGACCGGGTACGTCAGCTGCTGCGCTTCCAGATCGCCAGGGTTCGCCGGCTCGAGCAGGAGGCACGACCCGGCATCGCGCTGCTCGACCCGACCAGCCGGCCGTGCATCGAGGCGGCACGGGTCCTGTACTGCGGCATCGTCGACGAGGTGGAACGGATCGACTACCAGGTGTTCGACCGGCGGGCCACGGTGTCGGTCCCCCGCCGGGTCGGTGTGGCCCTACCCGCGTGGGGGCGCGCCGTGTGGGCGCGCCGGGGCACCTGAGGCACCCCCCTTGTCGTCCGACCGGTCACGCCAGCGGGGTGGGCCGGCCACCGGAACCCGCTGCACCCCGCGGCGGCCCCACCAGACCCACCCGGCCATGGCCGAGACCACCAGCGCGAACCCGAAGAGCAGGTCCTCCACGGGAGCGAAAGCGATCCGCCCCGACCCGAGGAACACCGGTTCGGCTCCGCCGACGATCGTGTCGCCGTCGTAGCGGACGATGGAGAAGCCGGTCAGCACGCCGTTGGTCACCAGCTGGAAGAAGACGATGATCGCGTAGGAGACCCAGAACACCCGGCGCCTCAGCAGTGCGGTGCGAAGGACCACGAGGTCGAGCACGACCGTTGCTGCAACGGCGAGCAGCGCGAGCTGGGTGTAGGTCATGTCGTCGAACGGTCGGCCGGTGGTGCCTCGTCGCCGACGGTCCAGCCCTTCGCCGAGCGCACGGCCTCCAAGGTCAGGATCGCCGCGAGTGGCACGACGACGAAGAACAGCAGCTCCTCCAGCGGCACGCCGCCGGGCAGCTCGATCCCGCTCGTCCGCTCGGCGTCGAAGGTCCAGTGCCCCCGGGCGATGGCATACAGGTCCCACCCGACGAACACCGCCATCACGGGCGCGACCGCGAGTGCGAGCCGGCGCCACCTGCGGTAGACCCTGGTCCGCAGCACCAGCTCCAGCCAGCCGCTGCCGACCACGACGAAGGCCAGCACCGCCAGGTAGGACCAGTGACCCACGGTCACATCGCCAGGGCCTGGGCGCGTCGACGCACCTCGGTGCCGCGGTTCTCCCGCAGCGCCTGGATCGGGGTGCCGGGCAGCGTGGCCTCCGGGGTGAACATCCAGCGCAGCGCCTCGTTGGCCTGGAACCCACCGTCGGCCAGTACCGTCAGCAGACCGGTCAGACCCTTGACGAGCTGACCGTCGAGCACGAACGCAGCCGGGACACTCACGATCCGCCGCTCCCCCCGTCGGACCACCGCCACGCGGCGGTCGCGCACGAGCTGGCGCACCTTGAGGATGTCCAGCCCCAGCGCTTCGGCCAGGTCGGGCAGGGTCAGCCAGTCCCCGACCAGCTGATCGACGTCAGCGGCGGCCGGCTCGTCCATGGCGGAGGTCGACGTCACGGTGGTCAGCCTGCCATGACCGCTCGCCCCACCACCGCTACGGCAGGGCCACGGCTGCATGCGACACCCGGGATGGCGCAGCCCGGATCGTCGCGCGCGCCAACCTAGACTGGCCCGTTGTGGACAGGACGGGGATCGACCCATTGGTGGGCCGGACACTCGACGGTCGCTACCTCGTCTCGGAGCTGCTTGCCCGGGGGGGCATGGCAGCCGTCTACGAGGGGCTGGACACCCGCCTCAACCGCACAGTCGCACTGAAGGTGATGAGCCCGGCATTCTCCAGTGACGCCGACTTCGTGGCTCGATTCACCCGCGAGGCGCAGTCCGCGGCCGGGCTCAACGACAACCATGTCGTGTCGGTCTTCGACCAGGGCGACGACGACGGCGTGGTGTTCCTGGTCATGGAGTACGTCTCCGGCCAGACCCTGCGCGACGTGCTTGAGCAGCGGCACCGGCTCTCACCCGCTGAGGCGCTCGACGTGCTCGAGCCGGTGCTGCAGGCCCTGGCCGCGGCACACCGTTCGGGCATCGTGCACCGTGACGTGAAGCCGGAGAACGTGCTGATCCGCGACGACGGTGTCGTCAAGGTCGCCGACTTCGGACTGGCGCGGGCAGCCACCGGCGGGACGGCGACCCCCGCCACCCAGGGGCTCCTGCTCGGCACCGTTGCCTACCTCGCACCCGAGCAGGTGCAGCACGGGCACGTCGACCCGCGCACCGACATCTACGCGGCCGGGATCCTGCTCTACGAGATGCTCGTCGGCCAGCCGCCGTACTCCGGTGACACGGCGTGGGATGTCGCGTCGAAGCACGTGAACCAGTCCGTCCCGGCCCCTTCCCGCAGCGTCCCGTCCCTCCCGGCGAGCCTCGACGAGCTGGTGCTGCAGGCCACCTCGCGCGATCCGGAGCGGCGTCCCGCCGACGCGGGGGTGTTTCTCAGCCAGGTCAAGGCCGTCCGTCGCCTACTCGTCGTCGAGCCCGCACCGGCCGTGCTCGACGAGGACCTCCAGCAGACGGCCGTCGTCGACCGACCCACCCAGCACGACACGTCAGTGGTGGCGGTCCCGCCGGCCGTCCAAGAGCCCTCGGCGCCGGCACGCCGCAAGCGATGGCGCGGTCCGCTGGCCCTGTTGCTGGTCGTGCTGCTGGCCGTCGGGGTGGGAGGGCTGGCCTGGTGGCTCGGCAGCGGTCGGTACACGACCGTTCCGGGCGTGGTCGGCGTCAGCAGCAAGCAAGCCGAGACCACGCTGCAGGAGGCCGGACTCGCCTTCGACTACGGCGACCCGCAGTTCAGCGAGATCGTCCCCGAGGGTCAGGTGGTGGAGTCCGACCCGGCCCCCGGCGACCGGGTGAGCCGCGACGGCACGGTCGTGCTGATCCTGTCGAAGGGGCCGGAGCGCTACGACGTCCCCCGGCTGGAGAACCTCACCGTGGACGAGGCCCGGGCGGCACTGTCGAAGAACAACCTCACGGTGGGTGCAGTGACCCGCAAGTTCTCCTCGAGCGTTCCCGAAGGGCGCGTGATCAGCTCCGAGCCGAGGGCGGGGCAGTCGGTCCGCCCCGACACGGCGGTCGACCTGGTGGTGAGCAAGGGCCTGCCCCCCGTCAATGTGCCGAACGTGACCAACACCCCCTACGACGAGGCGCAGCGCACCCTGGAGAGCGCGGGACTGACGATCAGCCAGAGCGACGAGGCGTACAGCTCCAGGGTTGCCAAGGGCTCGATCATCAGTCAGGACCCGCGGGCCGGGGTCTCGGTGGCCCAGGGCACGACGGTCAACGTCGTGGTCTCGCTCGGACCGCCCCTGGTCACGGTTCCCGACGTCATCGACGACCCGGTCGACACCGCGATCGCCAAGCTGAAGGCGGCCGGCTTCGTCCCGGACATCTACGAGCCGTTCGGGATCAGCCCCCTCAACCGGGTCGCGTCCCAGGACCCCAAGGGCGGGACGCAGGCACCCAAGGGCAGCGTCGTGCGGATCGGCATCATCTAGGTGCCGCCAGGGCACCCTCCGGTCGGCGCGCACGTCCCGGTGTCCGGCGGGCTGGCCCGGCGGGGTCTGGCGTATGCGCGCGCCATCGGCGCCGAGGCGGTGCAGGTGTTCGTGACGAACCCCCGCGGATGGGCTCCCACCCCAGGCGACGACGAGCAGGACGCCGTCTTCCGCCGGGCCACCGACGACGGCCTGCCGGCCTTCGTCCACGCGTCGTACCTGGTGAACCTGGGCAGCCCCGACCCCGCCGTCGTCGCCCGGTCGGTGAAGTCACTGGACCACACGCTGCGTCGGGCCGAGGCGATCGGGGCCCGGGGGGTCGTCGTCCACACCGGCTCGGCGGTGCTCGCGGACCGGTACGACGAGGCGATGCGCAGCACCCGTGAGGCCCTCCTGCCCCGGCTCGACCTCGGTGACCGACTGGGCCTGAGCCTCCTGCTCGAACCGATGGCCGGACAGGGTCGGTCTCTGTGCTCGACGCTCGAGGAGATCGAACGGTACCTGCAGTTCGTCGGGCCGCACCCGGGGTTGGCACTGTGTCTGGACACCTGCCACGCCCACGCCGCCGGGCACGACCTCGCCGCCCGCGGCGGCATGACCCGCTACCTCGACCGGCTGGCCCTGGTCTCCGGCGGTGTACCGCTGCTCCTGGTCCACGCGAACGACTCCATGGACGCCTGCGGGGCAGGCGCCGACCGGCACCAACGCGTCGGGCTCGGCCACCTCGGTGAGGCGCCGTTCCGGGCGCTGCTGCGGCACCGGACCGTGAGGCACGCCTCGGTCGTCATCGAGACCCCCGGCGACCAGGCCGACCACCGTCAGGACGTGGCCACCCTGCAGCGCCTGCGTGGACGGTGAGCGTGGTCTATGCTCGCGCTATGCAGCGTCAGTGGTTTGCGTTCTATGGCTTTCCCAGCCGGGGTCTCCGGACGGGCAGCCAGGTGAATGCGGCGTAGCGCGCACCTCCTGCACCGACAAGGCCCCGAGGCGAACGCCCGGGGCTCTTTCGTTGGCCCAGCCCGGGTGGCGCCGCTACCGAAGAAGGAGTGAGTCATGGTCGTGGTGATGAGTCCGAGCGCAACCGACGAGCAGGTCGATGCCGTCGTGGCCCGGGTCGAGGGCGCCGGGGGTGAGGCATTCGTGAGCCGCGGCGTCTCACGCACCATCGTGGGTCTCGTCGGCGACGTCGACCGGTTCGGCGCTCTCGACCTGCGCGGCATGCTGGGCGTGAGTGACGTCGTGCGGATCTCCGCGCCCTACAAGCTGGTGAGCCGGCAGCACCACCCGGACATGACCACGGTCTACGTCGGTCAGCGGCGGGTACCGATCGGACCGGACACGTTCACCCTGATCGCCGGGCCGTGTGCCGTGGAGAACCCGGGGCAGACCCTCGAGGCGGCCCTCATGGCCCAGGCTGCCGGGGCCTCACTGCTGCGGGGCGGCGCCTACAAGCCACGCACGTCCCCGTACGCGTTCCAGGGGCTCGGTGAGGACGGGCTGCGGATCCTCGCCGACGTCCGCTCCGAGACCGGCCTGCCCGTGGTGACCGAGGTGGTCGACGCCGACGACGTCGACCTCGTGGCCTCCTACGCGGACATGCTGCAGGTGGGGACACGCAACATGGCCAACTTCAGCCTGCTCCAGGCGGTCGGGTCGGTCGGTAAGCCGGTCATGCTCAAGCGCGGCATGAGCTCGACCATCGAGGAGTGGCTCATGGCGGCGGAGTACATCGCCCAGCGGGGCAACCTGGACATCGTGCTGTGCGAGCGAGGGATCCGCACGTTCGAGACCGCGACCCGCAACACGCTGGACATCTCGGCGGTCCCTGTCGCCCACTCGATGTCGCACCTGCCCGTGGTGGTCGACCCTTCCCACTCCGGCGGGCGCAAGGACCTGGTCGTCCCGCTGTCCCGCGCGGCCATCGCGGTCGGCGCCGACGGGATCATCGTCGACGTCCACCCCGAGCCGGAGGCGGCCCTGGTCGACGGCGCGCAGGCGCTGGTCAACGGTGACCTCCGCGCACTGGCCCAGGCCGTGCTCCAGCTGCCTCCCCTGCTCGGCCGTCGCCCGGCGCTGGAGGCCTGACCTCGGTCGCGGCCCCGGTCAGGCGGTTGAGGAGGCTCGCGCTTGGCGTTCGTGGGCCAGCAACCACTCCTTGACCGGCAGCCCGTAGTAGTAGCCACCGAGGGTGCCGTCACTGCGCACGACCCGGTGGCAGGGCACGAACGGTGCGACGAGGTTGCGCGCACAGGCCGTCCCTGCGGCCCGCGTGGCCGACGGCCGACCGGCCTTGGTCGCCAGGTCGGCGTAGCTCCACGTCTGTCCCGCGGGGATCTCGCGCATCACCGCCCACACCTGCTGCTGGAACGGGCCGCCGGGCTGGGCGACCCGGACGACGTCCAGCGCGTCGACGTCACCGGCCAGGTAGGCGTGGACCGCCTGTGACACCCCGCCGACGTCGTCGACCCGACGCAGGCCCGAGCGCTGCGTCTCGGTGAGGCGGGAGACCGTGTCCTGCTCGTCGGAGAAACCCGAGGCGACCACGACCCCCTGCTCGTCGACGACGACCGTCCACGGCGCCACAGGGGTGCTGAAGGTGGTGACGGAGAGACTCATGGTTGCTCCTTGGTCGGGCGGTTCCACAGGTGGACGGCGGCATAGGCGCGCCACGGGCGCCAGCGGTCGGGGTCCGCGCGCAGCTCGGTGACGACCCGGCGCAGCACCAGGTCGTCGGCCGGGAACGCGTCGGGGTCGGCCAGGGCGCGCATGGCGACGTAGTCGGCGGTCCACGGACCGATGCCCGGCAGGGCGAGCAGGCGATCCCGCGCCTGGGCGAGGTCGGCGCCCGGGGCCAGTGAGAGCCCCCCGTCGGCAACGCACTCGGCCAACCGGCGCAGGGTGTCGACCCGGCGGCCGGTCAGCCCGAGCCCGGACAGGTCGGCGGCGGCGACGACCGCGGGGCTGGGGAACGCGTGGCTCGGCCCTTCGAGCGCCGCTGCCTCGCCGGCCTCGCCGCCTGCGCACCGGGCGACGACCCGCCCCAGCAGGGTCCGCGCCCCGGCCACCGAGACCTGCTGCCCGACCACGGCCCGCACCGCCAGCTCGAACCCGTCGACGGTGCCCGGCACGCGCAGCCCGGGGCGGGCCTGGACCAGGGGGGCCAGCACCGGGTCGGCACCGAGCGCCTCGTCGACCGCCAGCGGGTCGGCGTCCAGGTCGAACAGCCGGCGCAGCGCGGCCACGGCCGGGCGAACCGCGGGGAGCGAGGGCAGCAGCAGCCGCACGGCCAGTCGACCGGAGTCGGCCCTGGCCTCGACCCGGCCGACCCCTTCGGCGGTGCGCAGGGTCCGGCGGTACGCACCGTCGTCGACCTCCTCCACGCCCGGGATCGCACGCGCGGCGAGGAACCGCATCGTCGCGTCCGCGTCCCACGGTTGACGGGTGGCGAGCCGCAGGACCAGCGGACCGGCCTCGGCCGGGCGGTCGGCGAGCGCACCGCGTCGCCGTAGGGCACTTGGTGGCTCGCCGAACTCCTGGCGCATCACGTCGTTGAACTGGCGGATGCTGGCGAAGCCGGCCGCGAAGGCCACGTCGGTGACCGACAGGTCGGTCTGCTCCAGCAGCAGCCGGGCGGTCTGCGCGCGACGAGTGCGCGCCAGGGCCAGCGGCCCGACGCCGAGCTCGGCCACGAGGGTGCGGTGCAGGTGCCGCTCGCTCACCGCGAGCCGGCGGGCCAGGCCAGCCACGCCCTCGTCATCGACTGCCCCGTCGGCGACGAGCCTCAGCGCGCGGGCGGCGAGGTCACCTCGGTGGTCCCACTCGCGGCTGCCGGGTACCGCGTCGGGACGGCAGCGACGACAGGCCCGAAAGCCAGCGGCCACCGCCGCCGCCGGAACGGGGTAGAACCGCACGTTCTCCGGGCGAGGGGTACGCGCCGGGCACGACGGGCGGCAGTAGATGCCGGTGCTCGTCACGGCGAACACGAACCGCCCGTCGAACCGCGGGTCGCGCCCGCTCACCGCGCGGTACAAGGTGGTCGCGTCGTCTGGCACAGAACTCATCCAACACCGGATGTGCACCGCCGCCTAGCGGAAATCGGACCAGGCACCCCGAGCCACCCCTGGTGAGCCGATGATCAGCAAACCTGATCGTCGGCCGGGTTTGCTGGCCGCCTACCGCCGGCAAACCCACCTCGGCGCCAGCAAACCTGGTCGTGTCCCCGAGGTCAGGGGGTGGGGGCGGCGAGCATCTCGGCGACCAGGAACGCCAGCTCCAGGCTCTGCGTCCGGTTCAGCCGCGGGTCGCACGCAGTCTCGTAGCGCACCGGCAGGTGCTGCTCGGAGATGCCCTCGGCCCCGCCCACGCACTCAGTGACCTCGTCGCCGGTCAGCTCGATGTGCAGGCCGCCCGGATACGTGCCCAGGGCACGGTGGATCTCGAAGAAGCCACGGACCTCGTCGACGACGTCCTCGAACCGGCGGGTCTTGTGCCCGCTGTCGGTCTCGAAGGTGTTGCCGTGCATCGGGTCACAGACCCACACGACCGGACGCCCGGTCGCGGTCACCTTCTCCACGATCGCCGGAAGGACGTCGCGCACCCGCGACGCCCCCATGCGCGTGATCAGCGTGATCCGGCCCGGGCTCGGCGTCGGGGTCGAGCCGCTCGAGCAGCTCGACCGCGTCCTCGGGGCTGCTGGTCGGCCCGAGCTTGACGCCGATCGGGTTGCGCACCGTGGCCGCGAAGTGCACGTGCGCACCGTCGAGCTGCCGGGTGCGCTCACCGACCCACACGAAGTGCGCCGAGACGTCGTACGGCAGCTGGGTGCGGGAGTCGATCCGGGTCAAGGGTCGCTCGTAGTCCAGGACCAGGGCCTCGTGCCCGGCGAAGTACTCGACCCGGTGGAGCTCCTCGGGGTCGGCGCCGATCGCCCGCATGAACGACAGCGCGCGGTCGATCTCCGCGGCCACGCGCTCGTAGCGCACCCCCGCACTGCTGTCCCGGACGAAGTCGGTGTTCCACGCGTGCACCTGGCGCAGGTCGGCGTAGCCCCCCTGGGTGAACGCCCGCACCAGGTTGAGCGTCGCGGCCGCCCGGTGGTAGGCCTCGACCATCCGGTGCGGGTCCGGGCGCCGGGCCTGCGCGGTGAAGGCGAGGTCGTTGACCATGTCCCCGCGGTAGGCCGGCAGCTCGACCCCGTCGACCTGCTCGGTCGGAGTGGACCGCGGTTTGGCGTACTGGCCCGCCAACCGCCCGATCTTCACCACGGGCAGACTCGCCGCGTAGGTCAGGACGACGGCCATCTGCAGGACCGTCTTCAGCTTGGCCCTGATCTCGTCGGCGTTGGCCCCGGTGAACCGCTCGGCGCAGTCCCCACCCATCAGCACGAAGGCCTCGCCCCGCGCAGCAGCGGCGAGCCGGTCGCGCAGGACGTCGCACTCACCGGCGAAGACCAGGGGCGGCAACGACTGAAGCTCGTCGCGTGCGGCGGCCAGCGCATCGGCGTCTGGCCACAGCGGCTGCTGGGCAGCCGGGAGATCGGGCCAGGTCAGGTGGTCGACCATGGCACGAGGGTAGTCAGGCTCGCCTCGACGGACCTGCGTGGGCTCAGCCGAAGAAGGTGGCCGCCTCGGCGTACAGCTCCGGCGGAACCGTCTTGAGCGTGGCCACCGCGTCGCGGATCGGCACCATGTCCAGGTCGGTGCCGTGCAGCGCGACCATCATGCCGAGCTCACCCGCGGCAACGGCTTGCACCGCCCTGGTCCCGAACCGGGTGGCCAGCACCCGGTCACGCGCGGTCGGCGTCCCGCCGCGCTGGACGTAGCCCAGCACCGTCGTACGCGCTTCGAACCCGGTGCGCTCCTCGATCTCGCGGGCCAGCCACTCGCCGATGCCCGACAGTCGCACGTGCCCGAACGAGTCGGTGCGCGAGTCGCTGGTGACCAGGTCGCCGCCCGTGGGCAGGGCACCCTCGGCCACCACGACGATCGGCGCGTACCCGCGCTGGGTGCGCGAACGGATCCAGCCGCTGACCTGCTCGAGGTCGAAGGGCACCTCGGGGATCAAGATGATGTTGGCGCCGCCGGCCATCCCGGAGTGCAGCGCGATCCACCCGGCGTGCCGCCCCATCACCTCGAGCACCAGGACCCGGTGGTGCGACTCGGCGGTGGTGTGCAGCCGGTCGATCGCGTCGGTCGCGATCTGGACGGCGGTGTCGAACCCGAACGTGTAGTCGGTGGCCCCGAGGTCGTTGTCGATCGTCTTCGGTACGCCGACGACGGCGACGCCACGCTCGTGCAGCGCGGCCGCGACACCCAAGGTGTCCTCGCCGCCGATGGCGATCACCGCGTCGACGCCGAGGTCGAGCAGGTTCTGCCGGATCCGGTCCACGCCACCGTCGATCTTCAACGGGTTCGTCCGTGACGAGCCGAGGATCGTGCCGCCCCGAGGAAGGATGCCGCGTGTGGTCGCCACGTCGAGGGTGCAGGTGACACCCTCGAGCGGCCCCTTCCAGCCGTCGCGGAAGCCGACGAACTCCATGCCGAACTCCGCAACCCCCTTGCGCACCGCCGCCCGGATCACCGCGTTCAGTCCGGGGGCGTCGCCCCCACCGGTCAACATTCCTACCCGCATCGAAACTCCTCGGTCCGCCGCTCGCCAGGATCCGTGCCCTGCTGAGTCGGCTGGGTCAGCCGACTCGGCGGGGCTGCCACCAGTGTGTCGCGCCCACCGGGCGCAGGACACCCGGCACTCCGAGCGTTCACCGTGCCGTCGACCAGTAACCTCCGGGCATGGGTGTGCTCTCCATCGATGCCGGGACGACCAGCGTCACCGCGAGCATCGTGACCCCCGACGGTGTCGTGGCCGCACGCGCGTCCCGGGAGTTCCCCCAGCACTTCCCCGCCGACGGATGGGTCGAGCACGACCCCAACGACATCTGGCAGGCCACGATCGACTCGGCCCGGGCCGCCCGGGCTGCGACCGACGAGGCGGTCACGGCGGTCGGCATCACCAACCAGCGGGAGACAGTCGTCTTCTGGGACAAAGAGACCCTGGGCAGCCCCCGGCGAGCGATCGTGTGGCAAGACCGCAGGACCGCGGCAGCCTGCGAGCAGCTCCGTCAGGACGGTCACGAGGAATGGGTACGGGCCCGCACCGGACTGCGCCTCGACCCGTACTTCTCCGCCACCAAGCTGCAGTGGGTGGCACACCACGACCCCCGCACCTGGTCCGGTGTCCAGGCGGGGCGGGTGGCCGTGGGCACCGTCGACTCCTACCTCGTCGCGCGGATGACCCGGGGGCTGCACCATGTCACCGACCCGTCGAACGCGTCGCGCACGCTGCTGTACGACATCCACCTGGGCGCCTGGTCGCCAGAGCTGTGCGACCTGTTCGACGTTCCCTTGACGGCACTGCCCGAGGTGGTCGCGTCCTACGGCGTCATCGGGCGAACCGACCCGGCGGCGTTCCTCGGCCTCGAGATCCCGGTCGCCGGCATCGCCGGTGACCAGCAGGCCGCCCTGTTCGGGCAGACGGCGTTCTCACCCGGGCAGAGCAAGTGCACCTACGGCACCGGCTCGTTCGTCCTCACCAACACGGGGAGCGCCCCGGCCTCCTCCCACGCCGGACTGCTCAGCACGGTCGCCTGGGGTGCACCCGACGGCAGCCTCACGTACGCGATCGAGGGAGCCATCTTCGTGACCGGGGCCGCGATCCAGTGGCTGCGGGACGGTCTGGGCATCATCGACGACGCCGCCCAGTCCGAAGCCCTCGCGCGCAGCGTCGACGACTCCGCCGGTCTCGTGTTCGTCCCCGCTCTGACCGGGCTCGGCGCGCCGGACTGGGACCCCTTGGCCCGGGGGATGATCATCGGCATCACCCGGGGCACCACTGCCGCCCACCTGGCCCGGGCCACCTTGGAGGCGATCACCTTCGAGGTGCGCGACGTCGTCGAGCTCATGGCCGCCGAGGCGGGCGTCGCGCTGAGCACCCTCGCCGTCGACGGCGGGGCCTCGGCCAACGACCTGCTGTGCCAGCTGCAGGCCGACCAGCTCGGCGTCCCGGTTCGGCGACCCCGGATCGTGGAGACCACCGGCCTCGGCGCCGCGTTCCTCGCCGGGCTGGGCACCGGAGTGTGGGGATCGACCGACGAGCTGGCCAGCACGTGGTCCCTCGACCGGGAGTTCGCGCCCGGCCGACGAGACGACCGGGCCCACGGACGGTGGCGCGACGCCGTCGAGCGAACCAAGGGCTGGGCAGCCGACTGACCGGACCGGTTCAGGCCGCCGCTGAGGCCGGCTGCTGACCCGGGTCGGCCGGCTCACCACCCGGTGGCTCGTCCTGCGGCGGCGGTGCGGCCGCGAGCTCCTTGGCCCGCGTGGCGTACATGTCGACGTACTCCTGGTCGGCCAGCTCCATCAGCTCGTACATGATCTCGTCGGTGATCGAGCGCAGGACGAAGCGGTCGTCCTCCAGTCCCTCGTAGCGGGAGAAGTCCAGGGGGCGTCCGACCCGGATGCCGATCCGGCCCAGCCGCGGGATGACCTTGCCGGGGGGCTGGATCTTCTCGGTGTCGATCATGGCGATCGGGATCACCACGACCTCGGCCTCCAGCGCCATCCGCGCGACACCGGTTCGACCGCGGTAGAGCTTCCCGTCCGGCGAGCGGGTCCCCTCCGGGTAGATGCCGAGCAGGGTGCCCTCGCGCAGCACCCGCACCCCGGTGTTGATCGCCGCCTCGCTCGCCCGCCCACCCGACCGGTCGACGGGCACCTGACCGACCGCCGAGAAGAACCAGGAGATGAGCCGGCCCTTGAGGTCGCGGCCGGTGAAGTAGTCGGACTTCGCCAGGAACGTGATATTCCGGCGCACCATCAGCGGCAGGAAGATGCTGTCGGAGAACGACAGGTGGTTGCTGGCGAGGATGGCCGGGCCCTCGTCGGGGATGTTCTCCAGGCCCTCGACCCAGGGGCGGTACAGCAGGCGCAGCACTGGGCCGAGGAGCACGTGCTTCATCACCCAGTAGAGCAAGTCCATTCCTCTCGTCGGCCCCAACCCTAGGGTCCGTCCCTCACCCGGGCAATCATGCCCCCGGGTGACCCGTGGGACGATGCGTGGATGCCGAACCGACCCTCCGCCGAAGCGTGGTCCGCCGACGGCGGCCCCACCGGCGTCCTGCTCTGCCATGGCTTCACCGGCTCACCGGCGTCGATGCGTCCGTGGGGCGAGCAGCTGGCCGCGGCCGGCTACACCGTCGACCTGCCCCGGCTGCCCGGTCACGGCACCACGTGGCAGGAGCTCAACCTCACCCGGTGGGACGACTGGTACTCGACGTTGGAGCGGGCGCTGGTCCAGCTGAGCCAACGGTGCAGCACCGTCTTCGTCATGGGCCTGTCCATGGGCGGCACGTTGACACTGCGGCTGGCCGAGCAGCACGCCGACCTGGTCACGGGTATCGCCGTCGTCAACCCGTTCGTGCACTCGGAGAGCAAGGCGCTGCTCGCGCTGCCGCTGCTGCGCCACGTCGTCGGGTCGACGCCCGGTGTGGTCAACGACATCAAGAAGCCCGGACAGGACGAGGTCGGCTACGACCGGCTCCCCCTGCAGGCCCTGTACTCACTGACCCGGGCATGGCCCGACGTCCGCCGTGACCTGAGCGCGATCACCATGCCGGTGCTGGTCATGCACAGCAGCGTCGACCACGTCGTCGAGCCGTCGAACGCCGCCTACGTGCTGGCGCACCTGGGGTCTGACGACGTGACCGACATCGAGCTGCCGAACAGCTTCCACGTGGCCACGCTCGACCATGACGCGCCGACGATCGTCGAGCAGAGCCTGCGGTTCATCGCCCGGCTGACGCCCGCGGACGGCGATGGCTGACCCGACGCCCACTCCGTCGGACCCGCCCGACGACCTCGACGCCGCGTTCGACGCCATCGTCGCCGGATTCACCTCATCCACGACCCCGACGACTCCCACCGACGACAAGGCCGAGCCGCCCGAGACCGGCGAGGACACCGGCGGCTGGGGAGACCTCGCCACCCCCTCGGGGGATGCGTCGACCGACGTCGTGAGCGGGTCAGTGGGTGCGCAGGCACAGCCGGAGCCGGAGGAGTCGTTCCAGCCGCCGCCTCCTCCACCGCTGCCTCGCGCCGACGCGCTCACCTGGCTCGCGTGGGTCGGGGCGGTCGGCGGGCCGGTACTCTACTTCCTGCTCTCGGCCCTGGGGTGGAACTGGCAGACCTGGCAGATGGGGATCCTGCTGGGTGGCTTCCTCGGCGGGTTCGCCGTCCTGGTCAGCCGGTTGCGTGACGACTCCCCCGACGACGCCGACCCTGACCAGGGTGCTGTGGTCTGAGACCGATCGCGAAGCGTCAGGGGGCGAGCAGAGCCGCCAGCGCGGCGTCCGACACCGCCATCGATGTGGACAGCGTGCGCGCTGCCCGCACCACGGCCTGGCACTCGGCCTGGACCTCGAAGGCCGTCAGCAGCTCCGGCACGAACAGCTCGCCGCGACCAGCATCCTCGAGGTTCCGCACGTAGGTGTCGACCAGCGTCTCGCGGACCCCGTTCTCCCAGTCGGCGATCAGCTCGGCCGGGATCGGCTCGCCGGCGAACACCAGCCGCCGATGGGTCATCCACGCGAGGTGTCCGACCCCCCGAAGGACGACGGCCAGGTCCTGCGCAGCAGCGTGCCCCTGCGGGGTCGCGACGAGCACGTCGGGATGCAGCACCAACGTCTCGTCGGGGTCGGCGAGGAACGCATCGAGACCGGGCAGTGCCTCACCGGGAAGCACGGCGCAGCCCAGTGCCTCATCGAAGGAGCGCACGGCGTCTCGGACCTGGTCGCGCCCGGCACGCAGCCGCTGCGCCGGGCCGGACTCGGCCAGGACCGACGCGGCGGCGACGGCGTCTGCGGTGTCGCGGCGCCAGGACGCGACGACGGTCGGGTCGGCCGACGTGACCGGGTCGGCCAGATGGTGGGTGGGTCGCGCACCGGCCAGGTGGTACTCAGCCACGAGGGATCCCAGGCGCTGCGCGAGGGACACTGCACGCGGCGTGCCTCCGCCACGGATGTCGGTCAGCAGCGCGGCGGTGAACGCATCGCGCAGCACCAGCGCGCCAGGGTCGGCAGCGGTCACGTGGGCCAGGGGGCCGACCCAACCGGCCGACAGTTCGACCTGGCCGCCGAGGAGGTCCTCGGAGACCACCAGCCCCAGGTCGCCGTGGTCTCGACGGAGCCCGCCGAACCCGGCCGCCAGCAGGTGGGCGACCAGGTCGACCGGCGGGGCGCCGTAGACCGCCGGTCGACGGTGCACGGTGACCACCAGCCGGTCCGCCACCAGCCAGCGCTCGGTGTCGTCGCTGCTGGCCACGACCTGCTCGCTGCGGGCGTCAACGAGGTCGAGGCCGCCCCCGTCATGGCGCCGGATGTCGAAGGGGCCGGTGCTGGCCCCTGAGTCGATCAGCTCGACGACGCCCACCGCCAGACCGTCGCCGGCCCGAGCCGGCCGGACCCACTCGCCCTCGACCACGAGCGGCACCACGTGCACACCCTCGTCGGGGTCGACGAGCACGGCCAGCTCGACCCGCGGACCCGAGGTCGGCACGGCCAGCGAGGCGAGCAGCTCCAGGCGGTCCGGGGGGTAGGCATCGGTCGCCGTCTGGGGCAGCAGCAGGCGCGGCGGCGTCCGGCGAACGAGGGTCGCCAGATCCATCCTCGGCTCCTCTCGTCCCCACCGGTAGCAAACCACGCATCCGGTTCATCGGGCGAAGCGGTCGCCGACCGTAGGGGCCGGCGCCGGCGGATCAGGCGACGACGTCGACCACGACGGGGCAGTGGTCGCTGGCGGCCACCACCGCAGGCCCGGTGACCACGCGGCTGGTTGCGTCGACGCCGTCTGGGACGAACACGACATCGATCCGACTCGCCGGACCCCGGGCGGGGTAGGTCGGCGCGTCGGCGGTTCGCCCGGGGTCACCGAACCCATGGCTCAGCGTGGACCAGGCTCGCCCACCCGGTCGCTCGTTGAGATCGCCGGCGATGACGCCGCGCTCGCCCTGGTAGGCGGCGACGAGCTCACGCACGACCTCGGCATGGCGAACCCGCTCGTCGGCGTCGAGCCCGAGGTGGACGCTGGTGACCACCCACGCGGACGCTGCGCCGGCCGGCACGCACCTCCGCCAGCGCGACCCCGCGTCGGTGCAGCCTCGGGGAGGGCGGCAGCAGGGCCTCCGAGGAGCGCACGACGTCGATCCTCAGGGCGGTCAGCAGCGCGGTCCCCGCACTGGCCCGACCGCCGCAGCAGTAGAGCAGCCCCGACTCCCGGGCCAGCGCGGCCAGCCGCGTGCGACTGCGCAGGAACCGCGGAGCCTCCTGCAGGGCGACGACGTCCGGGTCGAGGCTGCGCAGCACGGCCACCACGGCTGCCCGGTCGTCCCGCAGTGACCGGACGTTCCACGACACGATCCGCAGCCGGCTGCGACCGGGTTCGTTCACCGCAACGTGGCCAGGGCAGCGGCACCCACAGCGCCCGCCTCGTTGCCCAGGACCGCAGCCACGATGTCCGGGTGCACCCGGTCGGTGTCCCAGGCCATGGACCGGGCGAACCCCAGCCGGGTCGGCTCCAGGAGCAGCTCCCCCGCGTCGGCCACCCCGCCGCCGAGCACGAGGAACGCCGGGTCCAGCAAAGCGACGACCCCCGCAAGGCCGAAGCCCAGCCAGCGTCCGACCTCGTCGAAGGCAGCCAGCGCGTGCGGGTCGCCCGCCTGCGCTGCGGCGGTCACCGCGGGACCGTCGAGGCGGGGGTCCCCACCGGCGTCACGGAAGTAGCGCAGCAGCGCGGTGCCGCTGGCGTACTGCTCCCAGCAGCCGCGCCCGCCACAGGGACAGCGACGGCCGTCGGGGACCACCGGCACGTGCCCGGGCTCGCCGGCGAACCCGTGCGCCCCCCGGCGCAGCTGGCCATCCAGGATGACCCCGCCGCCCAGCCCGGTACCGACGGTGATGACGACGATGTCCTGGTGCAGCGACCAGGGGCCGAAGCGGTACTCCGCCCAGGCCGCCGCGTTGGCGTCGTTGTCCAGCACGACCGGGAGCCCGAGGCGCACCTGGAGCTCGTCGCGCAGCGGTTGACCCTTCAGCGGGGGCAGGTTCGGGCTGGTGACGACGCGCGACCGGTCGGCGGACACGTTCCCGGCGACGGCCACACCCACGGCGTCGACGGGTGCCTGCGCCCGGAGGTCCTCCACGGCTCCGGCGATGGCGTCGACGAACCCGGCGAAGTCATCGGTCGTGCTGGGCCGCCGGGTACGACCGGCCACCACGCCGGCGGCGTCGACGAGCACCGCGGCCACCTTGGTGCCCCCGACGTCGACCCCGACCGTGTACCCCATGGCGGGCTACTCTGCCGGACCGGCTTCGTGCGGGTCGATGTCGATCCGCTGCACGGTCGGTCGGTCCGGCCGGGCCCACGCCCGCTCGTGCGACGCGGTGGCGGCACGCAGGGCGGCGACCAGCGACTCACCGGCCCTCGTCAGGTGCTCGGCGATCTCCGGCTGCGTCTCGCGCAGGACGGTCACCAGCTGACAGACCGGGCACACCGAGCACGACGACGACCCGTCGGCCAGGTGGTCGTTGAGCCAGGAGCCGACCGCGTCGGCCAGCCGGGCGGCCTCCTCCGCCGCGGACCCGAGGGGCTCCTCGGCCCCGGCGCTCACGACGACCTCCACAGCGAGGGGTCGGGCCGGAAGGTGACGCTGAGCCGGCCGTCGTCCAGTGCCGCCGAGGTGACCTCGCACCGCTTGAGCGCGCCCGGCAGGGCCAGGACCCGCCGGTACGCGCCCACGGTCACGACCAGGTCGTCGGCGACCCGAGTGAGCTCGAGGTCGCTGCGGCTGGCCAGAGGCAGCGCCAGGCGCAGCACGAAGTCGGTGCCGTCACGGTCCACGGTCATCAGGTCCTGGGCGGTCGGGACGGCGAACGGGTCGGCGTCGCGGTACACCGTCTCGGTCAGCGCCAGCAGTGCGTCCGGCCCGATCGGCTCGGCCGGCTGGTAGGGCGAGCGGTACAGCGGCAGCGGGGCGAACGACGCCTCGACCTCGGCGAGGACCGGCGTCTGCGCGGCCACCCACCCGGCGCGCCAGTCGTCTGCCCCGTCCTGGGGGAACACCCGGTTCGCGACCACCCCGTCGACCCGGTAGCCGTACAGCGCCAAGGTGGTCAGCGTGCGCCGGGCCTCAGCCACCACCACCGACTCCGGGGTCAGGACCAGCCGGACCGAGGTGCCAGGGGCGGTGAGCACCTCATGGACCTCGGCCAGCTCGCGTTGGAGCCTCCCGACGGCGTCGAGCACGTGTGGGTCGGGGACCGGGGCGCCGCTGGTGTCGAGCATCCGACCCAGGATCGGCCGGAGCGAGCGCGCCACCTGGCGGCGCACCGGAGCCATCCGGTCGAGGTACCACTGAAGCGCCTCGGGCAGGGCCAGGAGCCGCAGGGTCTCCGCGGTGGGCGCACAGTCGAGGACCACGACGTCCCACCGCCCCGAGCGCACCTGGTCACGCACCTCGAGCAGGGCCAGGACCTCCTCCGCCCCGGGCAGCACGGTGAGCTCCTCGGCCGCGACGGCGTCGAAGCCCGCCCCGTCGAGCACGGCCATGAGGTACTCCTGGATCTCCCGCCACGAGTGCTCGAGCCGGCGCTGCGAGTCGACCTGCTGCACGAACAGGCCGGGCAGCGCCTCGTCCGGCTCGGCCCGGACGGGGACCGCCAAGGCATCGGCCAGCGAGTGTGCGGGGTCGGTCGACAGCACGAGGGTCTTGAGTCCGCGGTGGGCCGCGAGCACGGCGGCGCCGGCAGCCGCGGTGGTCTTTCCGACCCCGCCCTTGCCGGTGAACATCACGACGCGCACCCGGCGAGGCTACCGGCCTTCCGGGTCAGCTGCTGACCCGCTTCTGCAGCTCCTTCAACGCGGTGTCGGTGATCACCTTCTCGGCCTTGCGGCGCAGCAGGCCGATCATCGGGATCTTGATGTCCAGCTCCAGGGCGTACGCGACGTCGGTCGTGCCGTCGCCGTTGTCGGTGAGCCGGTAGCTGCCGGTCATCGCGGTGAGGATCTCGCCGCGGACCAGGGTCCAGCTGACCAAGGTGTCGTCCTCCCACTCGTAGGCGAGGGTGTAGGTGTCCTTGATCGCCCCCGCATCCAGCACGAAGGTGGCCTCGGCCGGGCGTTCGTCCTCGTCGTCGAAGACGCTGAGGATCTCCACGGACTTCACCGAACCGGTCCACTCCGGGTACGCCTCGAGGTCCGCGATCACGGCCATGATCTGCGACGCAGGCGCTGCGATGGAGATGTGCGACGTGGTTCGCTCGGCCATGGGGTCCTCTCAGCGGCTCGACTCGGACGGCGGTGTCAATGCCGACGGTCGAACCCTAGCGAGCCGAAGTCCCGGGCCCCTCGGTCAGGTGAGCGCGCCGACCACGAGGAGCACGGCCAACGAGACCACCGTCATCACGGCGATGCCGGCGATGGTCACCGCCACCCGGGTCCCCTTGTCGCTGAGCCTTCCGGCCAGGGGTGCGACGGGGTCGCCGTTGCGGGTCTCGGCGGCCAGCATCGCGAGCATGACCTCGACGGTGTCGGGGTCCGGCGGTCCAGGTGCTGGGGCCACGGGCCCGGGCGGGTCCGTGGTCTCCGACGCCCAGTGGTCGGCCACCGGGGGCGGCTCGGCCACGGGGACGGCGACCGGCTCGCCCACCAGCTGGTCGAGCGGCGCGGTCAGCGGGTCCAGCGGCGCCTCGACCACGGGTGCGCGCAGGGGGTGGAGGCACAGCGAGCACCAGTCGGCGTCCGGACGCGCCAGGGCCCCGCACTGGGAGCAGGCGAGCTGCGTGGAAGACGTCATGAGCGTTTCGTCGGCGTCTGGCCGAACTCCCTTGAATCGTCACCCGCGCGAGCCGGCCCTCCACCGGGTAGCGTCCGGAGGTCCCTGACTGACCTCTGGGAGGAAGCCGTGCGTACCGCGTCGTCGCCAGCCCCCGTGTCCGGAGCCCCGCACGACGCCCTCGGCGACCTGGTGCACCGGATCGCCCGCTCCCGACCCGGCCTCGTCCTGTTCGAACGCCCCCAGGGCGGTCGTTGGAACCCGGTCACGGCGCAGGCCTGGGCGCAGCAGGTCGAGCAGGTGGCCCTGGGGTTCGTGGCGGCCGGGGTCGAACCCGGTGACCGGGTGGGCGTCTTGTCCCGCACCCGCTACGAGTGGACCTTGGTCGACTTCGCACTGTGGACGGCGGGAGCCGTGCCGGTGCCGATCTACGAGACCTCGTCGGCCGAGCAGGTGCAGTGGATCCTGTCCGACTCCGGTGCCGTGGGCGTGGTGGTCGAGACGACCGCGCACGATCAGCTGGTCGCCGACGTGCGGTCCCGGTGCCCAGACCTGCGTTCGGTGTGGTCGATCGACGCGGGCGCCGTGGACGACCTCGCCACGAACGGAGCCGGCCAGGACCCTGCGCCGCTCGCGGACCGGCGTGCCGCCCTCGACCGCAGCTCGCTGGCCACGCTGATCTACACCTCGGGGACGACGGGGCGGCCCAAGGGGGTCGAGCTCACCCACGGCAACCTCCTGTTCGACTCAGCCAGTGCGATCAGCGCCCTCGACGCGCTCTTCGACGTCCCCGACGCCTCCACGCTGCTGTTCCTTCCCCTCGCCCACGTGTTCGCCCGCGACATCGCCGTGGCCTGCGTCAGCGCGGGGATCCGGGTCGCCCACTGCCCCGACCCTCGGGTGCTGGCCGAGCAGCTCGCGCAGATCCGACCCTCCTTCGTCCTCGCCGTCCCCCGCGTGTTCGAGAAGATCTACAGCGGGGCCGAGCAACGAGCCGTGAGCGAGGGCAAGGGCCGGATCTTCGCCGAGGCCACCCGGGTCGCCCTCGAGTACAGCCGGGCACTTGATGCCGAGACGGTCTCGACGTCGCTTCGGATCCGGCACGCGCTGCTGGACCGCCTCGTCTACCGGAAGCTGCGCGCGGCCATGGGCGGCAACGTGTCGTGGGCGATCTCAGGGGGTGCCGCCCTCGGCCCGCGGCTGGCTCACTTCTTCCGCGGTGTCGGTGTCACCGTGCTCGAGGGGTACGGCCTCACCGAGACGACGGCAGCAGCCACCGTCAACACGCCCACCCACCAGCGGATCGGCAGTGTCGGGCGACCGCTCCCGGGGACTGAGGTCGCCATCTCCGACGACGGCGAGGTGTGGCTGCGCGGGCCGCACATCATGCGTGGGTACTGGAACAACGGGCACGCCAGCGACGCAGCCATCGACCCCGACGGCTGGCTCCGGACCGGCGACCTGGGCACGTTGGACGACGAGGGGTACCTGTCGATCACCGGTCGGCTCAAGGAGATCCTGGTCACCTCGGGGGGCAAGAACGTCGCCCCGGCAGCGCTGGAGGACCGCCTGCGGGCCCACCCCCTCGTCAGCCAGGCCATGGTCGTCGGTGACGGCCGGCCCTATGTCGCTGCTCTGGTCACCCTGGACGCCGAGGCGCTGCCGCACTGGCTCGACGAGCACGGCCGACCCTTCACCGACCCACGCGCGCTGGTCGACGACGAGGAGATCCGGGCCGCGATCGCCGACGCGGTCGCCGAGGCCAACCATGCGGTCTCGCGCGCCGAGGCGATCAAGCGCTTCACCGTGCTGCCGGTCGACCTCACCGAAGGCGCCGGCCATCTCACCCCGACCCTCAAGGTGCGCCGCCAAGCCGTGGCCGCGGAGTTCGCCGAGGAGATCGACGCGCTGTACTCCTGACCGTTGTTCGTCCGAACGCCACGTTCAGACCGACCGCCCCCGTGCCGATGGTTGCGCCGATGGACGCGGCGATGACCCCCGTACTCGACGTCTCGGGCCTGACGGTGTCGTTCGGCCCGGTCCTTGCCGTGTCCGGGTTCGACCTGTCGGTGCCCGCCGGTGCGTCGGTAGCCCTGGTGGGGCGCAACGGCGCAGGCAAGTCGACCACCCTCAAGGTCCTCGCCGGGGTGCTGCCGCCCACGTCCGGAGGCGTTCGGGTGGGTGGGGTCGACGTGGCGTCGGACCCCGACGGGGTGAGGGAGCGGGTCGGCTACTGCCCAGACGTCGGGGGCCTCATCCCTCGGGCCACCCCGTGGGAGCACCTCGAGCTGGCTGCGCGACTGCGGGGTACCGGCTCCGGCTGGCAGTCCCGGGCCCGCCAGCTGCTCGACCGGTTCGACCTCGGCGGCGAGAGCGACCGGATCACCGCGGGCTTCTCCCACGGCATGGGGCGTCGGATGTCGGTCCTGCTGGCCGCGTTCCACGAACCCGAGGTGCTGCTGCTCGACGAGCCCTTCGACGGGGTCGACCCGATCGGCGTCGAGGCCACCATGACCCTGATCGACGAGCTGCGCGCCAACGGCTCGGCGGTCGTGGTCTCCACCCACCTGCTCCCCCTGGCCGTGCAGGCCTGCGACGAGGCCGTGGTTCTGCGTCGCGGACAGGTGGTGGCCGCCGCACCCGTGGCCGAGCTCGCCGGCGACCAGGGCGCCGAGCGCTACCGGTCGCTGCTGTCATGACCCGCTCGTCGTCGCAGCTGGTGGCCCTGGTCAGGCTGCGCTGGACGATGATCCGAAGCCACCCCCTGCGGATCGGACTGGTGCTCCTGGCCACCCTGCCTGTCCTCCTGACCCTCTCCGGTGTGCTTCTGTCCGGGTTCGTCCCCCAGCAGGTGGCGTTGACCCTCGCCGTGTCCGCACCGACCCTCTACCTGGCCTTCGTCGTCCTGGCCGTTCTCGCACCCCTGGCCGCCGGGGGAGGAAACGTGCTGTACCCGGCCGACCAGCTCGTGGCCTACCCGACCCGCGCCCACACCCAGTTCCTGACCGCGCTGGCCCTGGTGCCGGCCAACCTCGCCTGGTTGCTCAACGTCGTCGCCGTGATCGTGGTCACGGGTCTGGCCGCCGGCCCGCTGTCGGGGTTCACCGTGCTCCCGGTGGCCACGTCGCTGGTCTACGTGACCTGCGTGACCCTGCTCGGCCAGGCGACCGCCTGGCTGATCATCGGCCTGCGGCAACGACGGGCCGGCCGGGTCGGCACCTGGTTCCTGGCCGCGCTGCTCGGTGTCGTCGTCCTGTACTCGGCCCGGGCAGGGCTGACCGTGCCGGTGCTCAACCACTCCCCGACGACGCAGGCGCTGAACACCGCCGTCGCCGGCTACCGCGGGGACTGGCTCTCCTGGTGGTTCGGCCTCTGCGTCCTGGTGGTGGGGTCGATCCTGGCCTTCTACGCCGGCAGCCGGCTCAGCGCCTGGGCCCTGCGGCGCCCGGGTGACCAGCACCGGCTCACCAGCGCCAGCCGGGTCGCCCGCCGGCGACCCGGCTCGTCGCCGCTGGCCGAGCTGATCGCCGTCGACCGGGCGAGCGTCTGGAGGGCACCACCCCTGCGCCGCGGGCTGATCGTGCTGCTGCTGCTGCCGGGCGCGGTGGCAGCGGCCGCAGCCTTGTCCTGGCAGTCGCTGGTCCTGCTGCCGGGACTGGTCGCCGCGGGCGCCGGACTGGTGTTCGGGATCAACGTGTTCGCGCTCGACTCCAGCGGTGCCCTGTGGCTGTCCACGTTGCCCGGATGGATGCGCCCAGCCTTCGTGGCGAAGACCTACGTCACCGCCGAGACGACTCTGCTCGCGGTGGGGGTGGCGCTGATCAGCGGCTCGCTGCGCGCCCCGACGCCGGAGTCGGTGGCCCAGGTGACCGCCACCGTGGGCTGCGGGCTCGCCTGCACCGCGCTGGTCGTCGCCAGCGCCCAGCGCTCGTCGGTCCTGCACCCGCACCGGGCCGACCTGCTGGGCAACCGGGACACCCCCGCACCGCCCGGGGCCACCGTCGTGTACTCGGTCAAGCTCGCCGGGATGACGACGTGCACCGGGTTGCTGTTCAGCGGGGTCTCACTCACCGACCTGTGGTGGGCGCCGCTGCTGCTCGTGCTTCCGTTCGTGGCCTGGGCCGGACTGAGCCTGGCGGACACCTGGCGGCTGTGGCAGCAGCCCACCACCCGCGCCCGAGTCGTGACCACCGTCTCCGGCGGCTAGACCCCACCCACCGTCGGGACCGCCTCTCTCGGCAGCCGCTCGACCGGCGTCCTGGGCCGCACCGCTAGCGCGACGCCGGGTCGAGCAGGCCGGCCAGCACCCGCGCCTGCTGGTCCCAGCTCCACTGCTCCTCGACCCAGGCCCGCCCCCGAACCCCCATCCGAGCCCGCCGCTCGGGGTCGGTGAGCAAGCCGACGACCTGTTGGCAGACCGCCGAGTCGGAGTGACCGTCGACCACCACCCCCGTCTGCTCGGGGAGCACGGCGTCGGGGGCACCGCCGGAGTCCCCGGCGATCACCGGGAGCATCGTGGCCGAGGCCTCGAGGTAGACGATTCCCAGCCCCTCGACGTCCAGGCCACGGTTGCGGGTGCGCGCCGGCATCGCGAAGACGTCACCGGCCGCGAAGTGGGCGGGCAGCTCCTCGAAGGGCACGCCGCCGGTCAGCACCACGTCGCTGGTCAGACCGCGGTCGGCCACCATCCGCCGCAGCCGCTTGCGGTAGGGCCCTCCCCCGACGACGAGCAGGGCGGCGCCCGGGACTGACCGCACCACCTGCGGCCAGACCCGCACCAGCACGTCCTGACCCTTGCGTGGCATGAGGCGCGACACGCACACGACCACGGGACGGTCCCCCAGTCCGTGCCGGGCGCGGACGCGAGCCCGCCCCAACGGGTCGGGGCGGAACACCGTGGTGTCGACGCCGGGGGTCAGCCGCACCATCTGCGCAGCCGCCGCCGGAGTGAGCGCGGAGGCGATCCGGGTGCGGGTGTACTCACCCAGGTACGTGACGGTGTCGACGCCGTCTCCGATCCTCCGGAGCACCTGGCGGGGACCGGGCAGCTGGGCCCACCCCGCCTCGTGCCCGTGGGTCAGCGCCACCACGCGCTGAGCCCCGGCGTTGCGCAGCGAAGGACCGAGCAGCCCGAGGGGCGCCGCCGCGCCGAAGAGCACCGCGTCGCACCCGTGCTGCTGGAGGAGCGACACCGCGCGACGCCGCGCACCGGGGGTCGGCAGCAGCACCTTGGTGTCCTCGCGGACCACGGGGAACGCCTGCTCGGCGTCGAACGCCTCCCAGCCACGCCACTTCGACGTGTACACGACGACGCCGTCGGGCGGAAGCCGGCGCACCAGCTCGTGCACGAAGGTCTGGATCCCCCCGGACCGGGGCGGGAAGTCGTTGGTGACGACCAGGACCCGGGTCAACGGTTCGCCTCCTCCAGCAGCGGTCCCGGCTCGGGCACCCCGTGGACGTTGGCCCAGGTTCGGGACAAGGCGATGCGTTGCGGAGCCGTGGGGTGCGACCCGAACCAGAAGAAGCCCAGGGAAGGCGGCGTCAAGTCGGCGCGCGCCGTGACCGCCAGCCGCTTCTGCATCAGGGCGAACGTCGTCGGGTCGTGGGTGAGGTCCAACGCGTGGACGTCCGCACGGGCCTCGACCTGACGGCTCACCACGGCCTGGACGGGTGCGGTGACGAACGTCCCGATCGCGATCAGCGACAGCACCAGCGCGAGGACCCGGGGGTCTCCGGCCGACTGCGCACCAGACGCGTCGAGCAGCGGCCGCCAGGCCAGCAGCAGGTACAGCGCGACCACCGTCACCGCAGCGCCCAAGGCCCCCAACGCCGTGCCCTTGGCCACATCGTGCTCCTTGGCGTGCCCGAGCTCGTGAGCCACGACCAGCCGCACCTCGTCGGCAGGCGCCTGGTCCAGCAACGTGTCGTAGACGACGATCCGACGGCTCCCGGCGAACCCCGAGACGTAGGCGTTCAACGTCGACGTGCGTCGGCTGGCGTCGGCGACCAGCACGTCGTCGACGCTGACACCGTCGTCGTCGGCGAGCTGGAGCAGCGAGGTCCGCAGGGGACCGTCGGCCATCGGGGTGAAGCGGTTGAACACCGGCTCCACGACCAGCGGGTACGCGAACGACACGACGACCACGAGGGTCGCCGCGCCCAGTGCGGCCGGAGCCCACCACCACCGAGGCAGAGCCCGGGCCAGCCCGACCAACGCGGTCAGGATGAGCAGCATCAGGACCGCGTTGACCCCGAAACCCTTCGCGACGTCGAGCGTCCAGTCCCCCCACGACCGGGTCGACAGGCCGGCCGACCGACGCAGGGACTCAGCCCAGAACCCGAACGGAAGGGTGGCCAGGCGCACGACCAGGAGCACCGCCAGCCCGCCGAGCAGCACCTGGGCCAGCCAGCCGCCCCCGACCGGGCGCGCCGCCGCGGTGACCAGCCGAGCGCCCAGCGGCGTGAACCCCAGCACCGCCCCGACCAGCAGCCCGGTGGCCAGGGCCAGATAGCCCGGAACCCTGATCGCAGAAGCGAAGGACTCCCCCGTGGCCACCTCCTGCTCGGTGAAGTCGCCCGCCACCCGGGGGGCCACGCGGTCGGCCGACGAGACGTCGCCCATGGGACGCCACGGCGTCAGCAGCAGGATCGCGAGGGCCAGCAGGGGCACCAGGACGGCGAGCACCAGCACGGCGGCCGCGCGCGGGGTCACGCGAGCTCCCGCAGCCACGACTGCCAGCCGGACGTGAGCTGCGCAGTCGTCAGCGACAGGATGTCCCGACTCGCCTGACGCACCCGCCTGGCTGAGGACCCCGAACCCGCTGCGACGGCACGGTAGAAGCGGATCAGCTGCGCTTCGCCGAAGGTGTCGGAGATGAACTCACACGCCGTCCACCCGCTGCGGTAGGCCAGCCCTCGCGCCGCCCGGCTCGCCGCGAAGGCGAAGGCGTCGTCGTCCGGAAGCTGCTTGGGGGTGTTTCCCGAGCGCACCTGGCCGAGCAGGTCGGCGGCGACGTAGGACCGGGACACCCCGCTGCCGGCGTAGCCCACGTGCTCGGCCAGCCCCTCGACCAGCCACTGCGGGACCCCCGCCCGGTCCAGCCCGAACTGCGCCACGTGGGTCAGCTCGTGCCGCAGCACGATCTGCCGGGCCACCGGTGCCAGGGTCGGGTAGAAGCGAGGGTTGACCGTGACCCGCACTGCGACACCTCGATGGGCACGCTCGACCGTGGTGATCCCGGCGAGTCCGGACACGTCGGAACCGGCATCGAGCAGGGCGACCATGGCCCGGGTGTCGGCCGGGAGGACCACGGTGGCCCGGCGTGCCCAGCGGTACGGCCACACGTCGTCCACGGAACGCAGGGCAGCAGCGGTCAGGTCGGCCAGCCCGTCCAGCTCGGCCCGGTCGAACGTCCGCGCCGAGCCGAGGACGAGGGCAGCGCCACGCCGGGAGACCGCGACCGGGCCGAGGTCCCACAGGTCGGCCTGCTCGGGGGTCCACCGGGCCAGCGACCAGCGTGCGCCCTCGCGGCGCAGGCCGACCGCGACGTCGCGGACCACATCCGTGGTGTCACCGGGCAGGCGGTAGCGCAGGCGCACCTGACCGTCGAGCACTCCGGCCCGCACGTCGTCCGACGTGACGGACACCACCCGCAGTGCGTAGCGCTGGAAGGGAACCGCGCGCAGTCCCCGAGCGGCGGCGCGCGCCGAAGGGACGGCGAACGGCCTGGCGTCAGCGACGAAGGCGGCCGCGTCCTTGTCCTGCACGGCCCGGGCCCGGCGGGCCACCACCTGGTCGAGCTGGCCGGTGGCCAATGCCCCCAGCACGGCATCGGTGACGCCGTGCACCGATCGGTCGAACCAGGCCGGGGTGGCTGGGCTGGACGCGTGGCCAGACTGAGCGGGCCCGAGCAGCCCCAGAACCGTGGCGACGGCCGCGGCCGCCACCAGGGTGCCCGCGCGGCTCACCGCGCGGGGTCAGACCCGACCGGCACCGACGTAGACCGACTGCCAGTAGCTGCTGAACAGCTGGTCGGCGACCACGCCGTCGGTCGGGTTGGCCGCGTGCACGAACACACCGCCGCCGACGTAGATCCCGACGTGGGAGATCCCGCTGTAGAAGAAGACGAGGTCGCCGGGCTGCAGGTCAGACGACGAGACCCGGGAGGTCATCGCGTACTGCTGGCTCGATGCGTGCGGCAGGTAGACCCCCACCTGTCCCCAGGCGGCCATCGTGAGGCCGGAGCAGTCGAAGGCGCTGGGCCCGGCGGCCCCGAAGACGTAGGGCTTGCCGAGCTGGGCGTAGGCGTACGCGACCGCGCTCCCGGCCCGACCGTCGACCGAACCGGGCGAGCCTCCTCCGCCGCTGGGGGCTGGGACCGAGGCGATGTTGTCCCGGGAGGCCTGCTGGGCGTCGGCTGCGCGCTGCGCGGCCAGGTCGGCCAGGCGCTGGCGCTCCTCGGCCTTGAGGTTCGCCAGGACGTCCTTGGCCTCGGCGAGCTTGGCGTCGGCGGCCGCCTGCTCCTTGGCGGCCTGGGCCTCGAGCTCACGCAGCTTGGCCAGCTTCTGGTCGACCACGGCCTGGGTCTGGGCCAGCTGCTGGCGGGCCACCTGGGCCTCGCGGAAGGCGGCGTCCTGGGTGCGGGCGACCTGGTCCAGCGCACCGGCCTGGGACAAGAAGTCGGCCGGGTCGTCGGCGAGGATCACCTGCAGGGTCGGGTCCATGCCACCGCTGGTGTACAGCGCCGCGGCGTACTGGCCCATGGCCGCGTCGAGGGCGGCCACCTGGTCTCGCTCGCGCTGCAGCTGGCGCTGGACCCGGTCGAGCTCGGCCTTGGTCGAGTCGACCTGGACCTGCGCGGTGTGGGCGCGCTCGGTGGCCTGCTCGGCCTCCTCGTACAAGGCGTCGACGCGGCTCTGGGCCTGCTCGATGGTCAGGTTGGGGTCGGCGTGGCCCACGGCCGGGACGACGACCGTCATGGCGACAGCCGTCACGAGCAGGGCCAGGACCTGGGTGCTGCGCAGGCGCAGCACGGATGCGAATCGGCGGGTCGCCACGAAGGCGGCTCTCCTTCTCCCTCAACCGCGTACCGGGTGAGCTGACGGGCTCGGGCGGGGAAGCGCCCTACGGTCGCCGCCGCAGGTGCCGGCGCCAACCGATTCGCCCCTGGGACCTGGGTCCCCGGCTCCGGACGGACCCTCAGGGGTTCGACCGGACTAGGCGGGGGCCACCGTGACCGTTCTGAACGAACGACCAACGAACGATGACCCGGGGGTCACCTTAGTAACGTTCGGGCAACGAACTCAAACAGCCCGCCGACTGGGCGGGGGTGTGTCGTCGGTCACACCGACCATGTCCTGGGCGCCCGGGACGGCGTGCAGCGTCATCGCCGGGACGATCCCGGCCCGGACGAGGACGGTCAGCGCCCGCCGTTCCTCGGCGTCCAGCCAGGCCCCCTCGACCGGCAGCCCGGCGCCCCGGACGAGCAGCTCGTCGACGCCGGCCGGTCCGGTGCGGACCGGTGGCCCGGAGGGGAGCGCGGGCAGCTGGAGCACAGCTGCGACGACGCAGTCGGAGCAGCCGCTGCCCCGGACCGGGCAGGTCGCGCAGTCGATGATCATGGAAGGCCTCCGTCACTGGCGTGGTGACCACCACCACTCGTGCGGACGCGACGCTAGGCGGAGGGTCCGACACTCCCCGGGCCCACCGGGTGATCGGCCTGCGGGCGCGCGACCAGCTCGACCGTGTCGACACCGCCGCACCACCGGCAGCGTCACCTCCTCGACCGACTCCTCCAGCGCGGTGGACTCCTCGATGGTCGGCTCGCCGGACAGGTCCAGGTGCCAGTACTCCCGCACCCGGCTGCTGCGGACGACGTCGAACCGGGTGAGGTTGCCGCACGCAGCGCAGCGCCAGCGGGTTCCTGGAGTCGGTCGGGGCGGTCGGGGGAGGGGTTGAGGTGCCGCGTCGGGTGAGTCGGTCACGGCAGTGAGGCTACCGAGGTGGTCGACCGCCCGGCCGGAGGCGCCACCGGGGCGCCACCGAGGTGCCTGCGGCGCGGCGGGCCCGGGCTGTCGGACCCGGCCCCTACCGTCGAGGCCATGACCGCCGTGGAGTCCCACCCCGCCCCGGTCAGCGGGCCCGCCCCGGTTCCCCGCGGGGTGCAGACCTCCTTCGACGACGTGGGCACGCCGCTGCTCGAGGTGACGTTCGTGGTCGTCGACCTGGAGACCACGGGCGGGTCCCCCGCCTCGTGCGGCATCACCGAGATCGGCGCGGTGAAAGTCCGTGGGGGTGAGGTGATCGGTGAGTTCCAGACCCTGGTCAACCCCGGTGAGTCGATCCCCGCGTTCATCGCGGTGCTCACCGGGATCACCGACTCCATGGTCGCCGCAGCGCCGCGGATCGCCAGCGTGCTCCCCGCGTTCCTGGAGTTCGCGCGCGGAGCCGTGCTCGTCGCCCACAACGCGCCGTTCGACGTCGGCTTCCTGCGGGCGGCAGCCGAGCAGCTGGAGCTCCCCTGGCCGCGCTTCGACGTCGTCGACACGGCGCGCCTGGCCCGCCGCACCCTGACCCGCGACGAGGCCCCCAACTGCAAGCTGTCCACGCTGGCCCGGCTGTTTCGGGCCACGAGCGAGCCGGACCACCGCGCCCTGCACGACGCCCGCGCCACGGTCGACGTCCTGCACGGGCTCTTCGAGCGGCTCGGCTGCCACGGGGTCACCACGCTGGAGGAGGTGGGCACCTTCTCTTCCCGGGTCCACCCGGCCCAGCGGCGCAAGCGGCACCTGGCTGAGGGCATCCCTTCGGTCCCCGGCGTCTACCTGTTCCGCGACGGTCGCGGTCGGGTGCTCTACGTGGGCAAGTCGGTCGACCTGCGGGCTCGGGTGCGCCAGTACTTCACCGCCGCCGAGCAACGGCGGCGGATGGCCGAGATGGTGGCCGCCGCCGAGGAGGTCGTCGCGATCCCGTGCCCCACGCCCCTGGAGGCCGAGGTCCGTGAGCTGCGGCTGATCGCCGAGCACAAGCCGCCGTACAACCGACGCTCGAAGTTCCCGGAGAAGGTCTGTTTCGTCAAGCTCACCGTCGAGGCCTTCCCTCGGCTGTCGACCGTGCGCCAGGTTCGCGACGACGGCGCCACCTACCTGGGCCCGTTCGGGTCGGCCCGCGCCGCCGAGCAGGCCACGGCAGCGCTGCACGAGGCGGTGCCGCTGCGCCAGTGCACCGCGAAGCTGTCCCCTCGTACCGTCACCAGCGCATGCCTCCTGGCCGGGTTGGGGCGCTGCGGCGCACCGTGCGAGGGGGGCGAGAGCGTCGACTCCTACGCACGGCACGTCGCGGCCGTCCGGGTCGCGATGACGCTCGACCCGGACGCCGTGGTGACCGCCACCACGGCGAGGATCCAGCCGCTCGTGGCCGCCGAGCGGTTCGAGGACGCCGCCACCCACCGCGACCGGATGCTGACCTTCCTGCGTGCGGCTGCGCGAGGTCAGCGGCTGGCTGCCTTCACCGGCCTGCCGCTGGTCGTCGCCGCCCGACCCACGCCCGACCAGGGATGGCACGTCGTCGTCGTGCGGCACGGCCGGTTGAGCGCCACCGGCGCGGTCGAGCGCGGTCTCGACCCGTGGCCCACGGTCCACGCGCTGGTCACCGGGGGTGAGACCGCCGAGCCCGGGCCCGGGCCCACCCCGGCGGCCACCGCCGAGGAGACCGAGTGCGTGCTGCGCTGGCTCGACAGCGAGGGCGTGCGCCTGGTCCAGGTCGACGGGCGGTGGACGTCGCCGGCCAAGGGCGCCGGCGCCACGCTGGCCAGGCTCAGCGGGTCGCCCGTGGGTCCGGTCGTGCCCTTCCCCGAGTGAGGGCGGCAGTGCCAGCATGACCTGGGTCGGTCCGCTCGCCATCGGCCCCGAAGGAGCCTCAGTGATCACCGCGATCGTGTTCGTCAAGACCCAGGTCGACGCCGTACCGAGTGCTGCCGCGGCCCTGGCCGACCTCGACGGGGTCAGCGAGGTCTACAGCGTCACGGGGACGATCGACCTCGTGGTGATGGTCCGGGTACCGAGCATCGACGACGTCGCGACCGTGGTCACCGAGCACGTCAACGCGGTGGCCGGCGTGGTCTCGACCGAGACCCACGTGGCCTTCCGCGCCTACAGCCGCCACGACCTCGAGGCAGCCTTCTCCCTCGGCCTCACCTGACCCCCGCTCCCCCTCCTTCCGGCGCACGATCAGGTTTGCTGATCGTGCGCTGCAGCAGAGAGGGCCTGGGTGGTGGCCACCCAGTGACGCAGCGACCGGGCTGCGGCTCCCGAGTCGATCGACTGCGCCGCCGCGGCCAGGCCGCCGGCCAGCCGTGGCACGAGCTGGCCCGACGGCGCCAACGCCGCCAGGGCGGCCGCGGCGTTCAGCAGTACGGCGTCGCGGATCGGGCCGTGCTCGCGCCCCTCGACGACCGCCCGGACGACGGCCGCGTTGAAGGCCCGGTCACCACCGCGCAGCGACTCCGGCGCGGCGAAGGCGAGGCCGAGCTCACGCGGGTCGAGGGTCAGCGTCTCGACCACGCCGTCCCGCACGTCGTGCACCGTGGTCGTCGTGGTGACGGTGACCTCGTCGAGGCCGTCGTCCCCGCGCACGACCAGTGCCGAGACCCCTCGGTCGGCGAAGACCGACGCCATCACCTGGGCCATCCGCGGATCGGCGCAGCCGACCGCCTGGGCCTGCGGCTGGGCCGGGTTCGTCAGCGGACCCAGGAAGTTGAACGCCGTAGGCACGCCCAGCTCGCGGCGAGCTGCTGCGGCATGGCGCATCGCCGGGTGGAAGACCTGCGCGAAGCAGAACGTGATCCCGGCCCGCGACGCGACGTCGGCGACCTGCTGCGGGGTCAGCGTCAGGACCAGCCCGAGCTCCTCCAGCACGTCGGCCGCACCGCACGCCGACGACGCGGCCCGGTTGCCGTGCTTGACGACCCGGGCCCCCGTGCCGGCCACGACCAGGGCCGCCATGGTCGAGATGTTGACCGTGTGGGCTCGGTCGCCTCCGGTGCCGACGACGTCGACCACGGGTCCGGGGACCTCGATCCGGTGGGCGTGCCCGAGCATCGCTCGAACCAGCCCGGCCATCTCCTCGGCCGTCTCGCCCTTGGCCCGCAGGGCGACCACGAAGCCGGCGACCTGGGCCGGCGTCGCGTCCCCGCGCATGACCTGGTCCATGGCCCAGGCGGTCTGGTCGACGTCCAGCGACTCCCCAGCCAGCAGCGCCGACAGGACGTCGGGCCAGCTGGTCGAGGGGGTCGTCATCGCCGGGTGGCCGGGTGTGGTGGCGTGATCGGCCACGGGCGCGAAGGGGCCGTCAGCCGCGGACGGCGAGGTCGGCACCGACCACGGGAACGAACGCGCGGAGCAGGCGCTCGGTGGCCGCGGCCAGGGCGGCCGGGTCGATCGGGTGCGCCGCCACCCCGTCGGCGCGCGACCAGGCGGCCAGCCAGTCGTCTTGCGGGCGACCCAGGACGACCATCACCGGTGGAGCCTGGAAGACCTCGTCCTTGAGCGTTCGGCACAGCCCGATGCCACCGACCGGGGTGGCCTCACCGTCGAGGATCACGAGGTCGACGTCGCCGGAGCGGACCTGCTTCAGCACGGCGGACTCGGTGGCCACCTCGACGAACTGCAGCGGCGGGAGGTCGGCGGCGACCCGTCGGCCGAGCGCGAGCAGGACCCGCTGCCGGGTGGTGGCGTCGTCGCTGTACACGAGCACCGTCAGCTCGTCCGACCCACCCCCAGCGGGCGGCTGGGGGGTTGCCGCGGACCTGGATCTCGCCGAAGACATGCCGCGATGCTACCGGGGCTCGTCCGGGACGGCGCAGCGTGGCACCGGCTACCGGGCGGCCGAGCCAGGTCACGGTCCGGTCACGGAACAGACCCCTGGGAAACGAGTCGGGGGGTCGGGGGGTCCAACCCGCTCCGACCTCGGCATAATGCCGCCCGTGGCGACAGCAACCGCGGCATCGACCGCCCACGTTCCGGCCCCGAGCCGTCCCAACCTGGTCAGCGTCGGAACCATCGTCTGGCTGTCCTCCGAGCTGATGTTCTTCGCGGCCTTGTTCGCGATGTACTTCACGGTGCGGCAGGTCACCGGCGCCGACAACTGGCCGCCGGAGGACGTGCGGCTCAACGTCGTGTTCGCGACGGTGAACACCCTCGTCCTCGTCTCGTCGTCGATCACCTGTCAGCTGGGGGTGTTCGCCGCAGAGAAGGGCGACGTCCGCGGCCTGCGCAAGTGGTTCATCATCACCTACCTGATGGGCGCCTTCTTCGTGTCCGGTCAGGTGTTCGAGTACACCGAGCTGACCCACGAGGGACTGACCCTGTCCTCGTCGGGGTACGGCTCGGTCTTCTACCTCACGACCGGCTTCCACGCAGCGCACGTGACCGGAGGGCTGGTCGCCTTCCTGCTCGTGCTGGCCACCACCTACGTCGCCCGGCGCTTCGACCACGACCAGGCCACGCGAGCCATCGTCGTCTCGTACTACTGGCACTTCGTCGACGTCGTCTGGATCGCCCTGTTCTTCACCATCTACTTCCTCCAGTAGGCACCGCGCACCCCCGAACCCGCAGCCACCGACCAGGGACTCACTCGTGACCGCACTGCTCGCCCGCCGCCGCAGCCCCTTCGCCACGGCTGTCGTCCTGCTGCTCGGCCTGCTCGCCGTCGGGGGCCTGTACGCCCTGGTGTCCGGCTCGGGACGCGCCGAGGCGTCACCGCACAACGCCACCAGCACGGTGCTGGACCAGGGCAAGAAGCTGTACCTGGAGGGGTGCTCCTCCTGTCACGGCCTCGGGCTCGAGGGCGCCCAGCAGCCCGACGGCACGGTGGCCGGGCCACCGCTGATCGGCGTCGGTGCTGCCTCAGTCGACTTCCAGGTCGGGACCGGGCGGATGCCGCTGGCCGCTCCTGGTCCTCAGGCACCGGCCAAGCCGGTGATCTACACCGACGCCGAGGTCGAGGCCCTGGCCGCCTACGTGGCCTCGTTCTCCCCAGGCCCGGCCATCCCGACTGCCGAGGAGCTTGACTTCAGCGACGCCGACCTCGCCCTGGGCGGCAACCTGTTCCGGGCGAACTGCTCGTCCTGCCACAACTTCGCTGGCGAGGGCGGTGCGCTGACCTTCGGCAAGTACGCCCCGTCGATGGTCGAGAGCACCGACAAGCACATCTGGGAGGCCATGCTCACCGGTCCGCAGAACATGCCGGTGTTCCCCAACTCCACGCTGCGGGTCGAGGACAAACAGGCCATCCTGGCCTACGTGAACAGCCTGCAGGACCAAGCCAACCCCGGCGGGATCGACCTCGGTCGCCTCGGCCCGGTCACCGAGGGGCTCCTCTTCTGGATCGTCGGCATCGGCGCCCTGATCGCCGCCGCGGTCTGGATCGGTGTCAAGGCGCGGTGACCTGACGTGTCAGCTCCGGCACTCCTCACCGGCCCCCTCAGTCGGCTCGGCAGCCACCCCGGCCCCACGCCCCTCTCAGTCGAGTCGATCGACCTCTCGGACAAGGACAACACCCGGTGAGCACTCCTCCCCCGTCTGGCCACGAACCCGACAACGCCCCGGTACCGGCCGGTGCGTCTCCCATGCCCGAGCACCGCCCTCGTCGTAGCGACGTCGACCCCCGCGCGGCCAAGCGTGCCGAACGTCAGGTCGGCCTGCTCTTCCTGCTCTCGGCGTTAGGCAGCCTCCTGTTCATCGTGGCGTTCTTCGCGATCCCCAAGGACGAGCTGATCCGGGTCCCACCGTTCGGCGAGACCCTTGCGGCGAACCTGGCACTCGGTCTGGCCATGGGAGTCGCGCTGTTCGCCATCGGGGCAGCGGCCATCCACTGGGCCAAGAAGCTGATGCCCGACGTCGAGATCGTCTCCGAGCGTCAGAAGGAGGGCCCGCCGCCCGAGGCCCTCGACGTGACGATGGAGGAGTTCCGCAGCGGCACGGAGGAGAGCGGGATCCTGCGCCGCCCCTTCATCGGCGGAACGATGGTCGCCGCGCTGGCCATGGCTGGCCTCCCCGCGATCGTGCTGCTGCGCGACCTCGGTCCGGCCCCTGGGGACACGCTCTACCACACGATGTGGACCGAGGGCATGCGGATCCTGATTGCGGAGACCAAGCAGCCGATCCGTCCCCAGGACATGACGATCGGCACCTTGATCTCCGCTGTACCGGAGGGCATCGACCTCGTGCTCGAGGAGGAGAAGACCCTCGACGAGCTGGCCAAGGCACCGGTCATCCTGGTCCGGATGGACCCCGAGGACATCAAGACCCAGCAGGGCGAGGGCTGGGACTACGAAGGCATCCTGTGCTTCTCCAAGATCTGCACCCACGTGGGCTGCCCGATCAACCTGTACGAGCAGCAGACCCACCACCTCCTCTGCCCGTGCCACCAGTCGACCTTCGACCTGGCCGACAGCGCCGAGGTGGTCTTCGGTCCGGCCGCCCGCAACCTTCCTCAACTCGCGATAACCGTGGATGACGACGGATACTTGGTCGCGCAGGGCGACTTCGCAGTTCCTGTGGGGCCGAGTTTCTGGGAGCGCGGATGAGTACGAGCAAGCCGGGCGGCGTCGGTGGGGCGCTCTACGGATGGGTCGACGACCGGGTCTCCTCGTCGGTCTTCCTGAAGAAGAACCTGCGCAAGGTCTTCCCCGACCACTGGTCGTTCATGCTGGGCGAGATCGCCCTGTACAGCTTCATCATCCTGCTGTTGTCAGGGACGTTCCTGTCGCTGTGGTTCAAGCCCTCGATGGTTGAGGTCATCTACGACGGCAGCTTCCTGCCGCTCAACGGTGTGGCCATGTCCGAGGCCTACGCCACCACCCTGGACATCAGCTTCGACGTCCAGGGCGGACTGCTCATGAGGCAGATCCACCACTGGGCCGCTCTGTTCTTCGTGGGTGCGATCTCGGTCCACCTGCTGCGGGTGTTCTTCACCGGTGCGTTCCGCAAGCCGCGCGAGATCAACTGGGTCATCGGCGTCGGCCTGCTGACCCTGGCCCTGCTCGAGGGCTTCGCCGGGTACTCACTCCCCGACGACCTGCTCTCCGGCACCGGACTGCGGATCGCGGAGGGCATCATGCTCTCCATCCCACTGGTCGGAACCTGGCTGTCGTTCCTCGTGTTCGGCGGCGAGTTCCCCGGAAACGACTTCATCGCCCGCCTCTACACCGTCCACGTGCTCCTGGTACCCGGGATCATCCTGGCCTTGATCACCGTGCACCTGATGCTCGTCTGGTACCAGAAGCACACCCAGTTCCCCGGGCCGGGTCGCACCGAGCGCAATGTGGTCGGCTTCCCGCTGTTCCCCGTGTACACCGCCAAGGCCGGCGGCTTCTTCTTCGTCGTCTTCGGCGTCACCGCGCTGATGGGCGGTCTCTTCCAGATCAACCCGATCTGGGTGTATGGCCCGTACGTTCCCGACCAGGTGACGGCCGGCTCCCAGCCCGACTGGTACATCGGTTGGCTCGAGGGTGGGCTGCGGCTCATGCCCAACTGGGAGATCCCCTTCTTCGGCAACACGATCAGCCTGAACATCTTGTTCCCCGCGCTGATCCTGCCCGGGATCATCTTCACGGTCATGGCGCTCTACCCGTGGATCGAGCAGTGGGCTACCGGCGACCGCCGGTACCACCATCTGCTCGACCGCCCGCGCAACGCACCCACGAGAACCGCGCTCGGTGCGATGGCGCTGAGCTTCTACCTGATGCTGTGGGTCGAGGGTGGCAACGACATCATCGCCAACGTCTTCGCCCTCAACGTCAACGCGATCACCTGGTTCTTCCGGATCGCCATCTTCGTCGTGCCACCCTTGGTCTACCTCGCCACCAAACGGATCTGCCTGGGCCTGCAGCGCCGCGACCGAGACAAGCTGCTGCACGGGTACGAGTCCGGAGTCGTCAAGCGCCTGCCCAGCGGTGAGTACTACGAGGTGCACCAGCCGATCAGTCGCGACGAGCAGTCGGTCCTGGAGAGCCGCAAGGGGCTCCAGCCGCTGCCGATGCCCGACAAGACCGACGCGAAGGGGATCCGGACCCCCCACTACCGGATCAAGGCCCTGCGGTCGAAGCTGTCGCACTTCTACTACAGCGACGACATCCAGGCCCCGACCCCCGCTGAGATCGAGGCCGCCCAGCACCACGAGGCCGACGCGATGGCCGAGCACGACCATGAGATCGACGACTCCCGGGACAAGGCCCTGGCGCCGCGTGGGGGCGACGACAGCTGAGCTGCGCCTGAGGGCCGGTCAGCGGGACCCTCAGGTCGGCGCTGTCGGGCCGGACCGCGCGTTGCGGTAGCGGACCTCGGGTGCGTCGTCCAGCTCGCACCGGTCGCCGCGAGCACCGTCCCAGGACCAGCCCAGGGCCTCGTAGAAGCGCCGGCCCGCCTGGTTGGTCTCGAGCACCCACAGGGCCTGGTCGTCCAGTCCTGCGTCCTCCAGGCGCTCCTGGGTGGCGGTCATGAGCCTGCGGCCCAGACCGCGTCCCCAACGGCCCGGGTCGACGTAGAAGGCGTAGATCTCCCCCGCCTGCCTCAGCATCGGGTCGTCCGGCTCCTCCCAGCGGTAGGGACCGAACGCTGCGTACCCGGCGACGACGTCACGATCGAGCACCACCAGACAGCCAGAGGGCGCGGTCAGCGATCCGATCGACGTGGCCCAGAGGTCGGTGGTCCGGTCGACGTCGAGGCCGTCCAGGACCGAGTCGGGCAGCAGCCCGCGGTACGCCGCGCGCCAGCCGGCCACCTTGATGGTGGCGAGCGACCGGGAGTCACCTGGGGCGGCCACCCGGACCTCCGAGGCAGACATCCGACTAGCTCAAGGCGCTGCCGGACCGCCACTGCGACCAGGGGATCTCCCAGTCGGTGTAGCCGTTCCACGCCTCCATCGAGCGCACGCCGTCGACGTACTCGACGACGTCACCCACCTGGGACAGCTCGTACAGCCAGGCCGCGTCTTCGTTGCTCATCCCCGTGCAGCCGTGGCTCACGTTGTCCTCACCCTGGTCGCTCACCGACCACGGTGCGGCGTGGAGGTACTCACCGCTCCAGGTGAGCCGCATCGCGTACTCGACGTCGAGCCGGTAGTACTCCGGGTCTGCCTCGGCGACGTCGATCGTGGCAGCGTCCATGACGACCTTGCGGTCCTTGGAGATGATGATCTTGGTCCCGGCCCTGGTGTCCCATCCCGGCTTGCCGGTGGTGACCGGAATCGTGCGGATCACCTCTCCGTTGCGCCGCACGGTCATCATGTGGTCGCCGATGTCGACCGTGCTCACCACCGCGTCACCGACGTCGAAGCGCACGGAGTCGTCGTCGTCACCCCAGATCCGGTCGCCCAGCTTGACCCCGTCGAGCGCGACGTCGACCCGCACCTGGGAACCGGGCTTCCAGTAGGTCTTCGGGCGATAGCGGACCATCGTGTCGCTGACCCAGTACCAGCCACCGGGCTGACGAGGGGTGGCGGTCACGCTGAGCCCGCGCTCGGCCGCACCGCGGTTGGGCACCGGCTCGTCGAACGTCACGATCACGGGCATCCCGACGCCGACCAGCGCGCCCGAGCCCGGGAGGATCGACGAGTGGACGAGGGCCTTGGGCTTCTCGGTGCGAAAGGCACTGGTCCGGCGCGCCAGAAGGCCGGCCTCGTCGCGGGCCTGGGCTCGCACGACGTAGCGGGTGTCGAAGCGCAGCAGGTCGACGGTGGACCGCCACTGGGTACCGTCGCGGCTGAGCCGACCCCGGACCTCCCGACCGTCGGCGGTGCGCACGTCGACGTCGTCGAAGGTCCCGGCCACGACATCGACGGTGATGGGCCGGTCGGGACGCCACACGTCTCCGGCGACGGGTCGGATGCTGATCACGGCGGCCGACCGGCTCGCAGCAGGCGACTGGTCGCTCTCGGCGCCGGCGGGGGTGCAGGCGGCCAGAAGCGCGGCTGCGGCCAGGCCGAGCAGGCCAGCACGCATCCGGGCGGAGCGGACCGCGATCAAACGAACCCCCGTCATGGGCGAAGTCACATGGTGACCGGTCTCGCCCAGCATCGGCAAGTCAGGGTGAGAACCTGACCCGCCGTTGGACCTGAACCTCTACTCGCGGGCGAACTCACCCACGTAGTACTCGAAGAGCATCCCCACCGTACCCAGGACGACCACGAAGGCCCCGAGGAGGATCAGCCACCACGAGTGGTAGCAGAATCCCACGCCGGTGATTCCCGCCCCGATGCCGATCGGCAGCGGCCACCAGCTGTGCGGACTGAAGAAGCCGTACTCCCCGGCGAAGTCCTCGATGTTCCCCTCCTCGTCGTCCTCCGGCAGGGGCTCGACCCGGCCGGCGGTGAACAGGAAGTAGAAGGCCACGAGGAAGCCGAGCCCTCCGGTGAACACCAGGGCTGCCGTCCCCGCGGGCTCCTTGGCCAACCACCAGTAGATCGCACCGATCAGGGCGAAGAAGACCGCAATGATCCCGAAGAGCCGACCCGTGACTCGCATGGCTCAGGCCTCCTTGCCGTCGGTGCCGGTCGGCGAGCCGGACGGCGAGTCGGACGATGCGACCGCAGCGGGTGCCGCGGCGGCACCGGCCAGCGAGGCTCGCTCGAGGGCGACGATCTCGGGGTAGTGCAGGTCGAACGCCGGGGACTCCGAGCGGATCTTGGGGATCGAGGTGAAGTTGTGCCGAGGCGGCGGGCACGACGTGGCCCACTCCAGCGACCGACCATAGCCCCACGGGTCGTCGGTGTTGACGAGCTCACCCTTCTTCGCAGTGCGCCAGACGTTGTAGAGGTACACCAGGGTCGACAGACCCAGCAGGATCGAGCCGACCGTGGACACCTGGTTCATGAAGGTGTAGCCGTCCCCGGGCAGGTAGTCACCGTACCGACGGGGGAAGCCCTTGACCCCCAGCCAGTGCTGGATCAAGAACGTGACCTGGAAGCCGATGAACAACAGCCAGAAGTGGACTTGTCCCAACCGCTCGTCGAGTCGCTTCCCGGTCAGTTTCGGCCACCAGAAGTAGAAGCCGGCGAACATCAAGAACACGACCGTGCCGAACACCGTGTAGTGGAAGTGGGCCACCACGAAGTAGGAGTCCGACACGTGGAAGTCCAGCGGCGGCGACGCCAGGATGATCCCGGTCAGCCCACCGAACAGGAACGTCACGAGGAACCCGAGGGAGAACAGCATCGGCGTCTCGAAGGTGATCGACCCGCCCCACATCGTGCCGATCCAGTTGAAGAACTTCACGCCGGTCGGTACGGCGATGAGCATCGTCATGAAGGCGAAGAACGGCAGCAGCACCGCTCCGGTGACGAACATGTGGTGGGCCCACACAGCCACCGAGAGGGCCGCGATCGCGATCGTCGCGAAGACCAGCCCCTTGTAGCCGAAGATCGGCTTGCGGCTGAACACCGGCAGGATCTCGCTGATGATGCCGAAGAACGGTAGGGCGAGGATGTAGACCTCAGGATGCCCGAAGAACCAGAACAGGTGCTGCCACAGGATCGCCCCGCCCAGGCTCGGGTCGAACACCAAGGTGCCGAACTGCCGGTCGAACTCCAGCACGATGAGCGCAGCTGCGAGGACCGGGAAGGCCATCAGCACCAGGATGCTGGTGAGAAGCACGGTCCAGGTGAACAGCGGCATCCGGAACATGGTCATGCCGGGAGCGCGCATGCCCGCGATCGTGGTGATGAAGTTCACCGCACCGAGGATGGTGCCCAGACCGCCCATGGCCAGGCCCATGATCCACATGTCCGACCCGACGCCGGGCGACCTGACGGCATCGCTCAGCGGTGCGTACGCGGTCCAGCCGAAGGACGCTGCACCACCCGGCGTCAGCAGGCTCGCCAGCACGATGAACCCACCGATGGCGAACAGCCAATAGGCCAGCATGTTCAGCCGCGGGAACGCCACGTCGGGCGAGCCGATCTGCAGCGGCATGATCGCGTTGGCGAAAGCCGAGAAGAGCGGGGTAGCGAACAGGAACAGCATGAGCGTCCCGTGCATGGTGAACAGCTGGTTGTACTGCTCCAGCGACACGAACTGCAGCTCTGGCGAGGCGAGCTCGGCGCGGATGATCAGCGCCATCGCGCCGGCGACCAGGAAGAAGAAGAACGACGTGATGAAGTACAGGTTGCCGATCACCTTGTGGTCGGTGCTCGTGATCCAGCTCACGACCAGGCGACCCTTGGACATCGGACGCTTGGCCGCTTGCGGAGCCGGCTCCGTGACCCGCTCGTTGAGGATCGTCACTCTTGGTCTCCCAACGGGTTGGTGAGGTCGTTCTGGCCCCCGGAGCCGAACCGGGTGTTGCCCTGGTCCTGTGCATCGTCGTTGGCCCGCCCGGTGGCCAGAAGGCCGGTCTGCCCGGCGGCGGCGAGCTCCTGCATGTGCTGCTCGTACTCCTCGGGACTCACGACCTTGACCCAGAACAGCATCTGCGAGTGGTACGTGCCACACATCTCGGCGCACTTGCCGGCGAAGGTGCCCTGCTCGGTGGGGGTCAGCTCGAACTGGTTGGCCCGCCCCGGCACGACGTCCATCTTGAACAGGAACTTGGGCACCCAGAACGAGTGGATGACGTCAGGAGAGGTGAGCACGAAGCGGACCTTCTGGTCCTCCGGCAGGTACAGGGTCGGCAGCTGTTGCGGCGTGCCGGCTTCGAAGACGTCGGAGTCGAGGTAGTTGAAGCCCCAGTTCCACTGGTAGCCGACCACGTTGACGGTGAGGTCCTGGTCGTCGCTGACCTTGGTGATGGCTGCCTCGTCGCGCGCGGTGAAGTAGAAGAAGCCGGCGATCAGCACCAGCGGGGTGATCGTGTAGAGAACCTCGATCGGCAGGTTGTACCGGGTCTGGGCCGGCACGTGCTCGCCGTGCCGACGTCGGTACCAGAACGCTGCTCCCAGGATCAGGGCCCAGGTGAACAGGCCTACCAGCCACAGCGCGACCCACGAGCCCTGCCACAGCGAGTAGATGATCTCTCCACTGTCAGAGGCGGGGTCGGGGATCGACAGCTGGGGCGGGACATCCTGCATCGAGCAACCGGTGGCGGTGAGGAGCACCGATCCGGCGATGCCGGCTACCGCAAGCCGCCGGCGGGGGTGGCCGGCAGGGCGGGTCGAGGTCACAGGGCGCCTTCTTCGAGGAGGACCGGACGGCGCGCGTGTCGGCGCCCCGAGCCGGTGGTTCCAGGGTGTTGCCGAGCACACGTTAGCGCAGCGATCGACGCGTTTCCCGGTAGGGGGCGATGTCGCCCCCGGCGTCTTGACCACCGGGTCCGGGAGGTGCCGCCGCCCTCAGGTCACGGCTCGATAACGAGGCCGTGGGAGGGGCGGGCGAAGGCCTCGGGAAGCGGTAGGGCCAGCGCCGACCGGAGGAGCCGCCCGTAGTCCGCGCGCGGCACCTCGCAGGCACCGAGGCTCTGCAGGTGCGGGGTCAGCCACTGGACGTCGAGCAGGCGCTGGGCGCCGTCCCCCGCGAGCAGGCGGACCAGCGCGGCCAGGGCGACCTTCGAGGCGTCCCGGCGTCGGTGGAACATCGACTCCCCGGCGAACAGCCCGCGGACCGCGACGCCGTAGAGACCACCGGCGAGACCGCCCTCGTCGTCCCAGACCTCGATGCTGTGCGCCCACCCGAGGTCGTGCAGCCGGGAGTAGGCAGCGATGAAGTGGGGCGTGATCCACCGGCCGCCCCGGTCACCTCGGACGTCGGGGTGAGCGCACCCGTCGACGACGTCGCCGAAGGCGGCGTCCACGGTCACCCGGAACCGGCGGCACGCCGACCGCAGCGAACGGCTCACCACCAGGTCATCCAGGGGCAGCAGTCCCCGCGGGTCGGGTGACCACCAGCCGAGCTCATGCTCGACGCCCATCGGGAACAGCCCCTGGGTGTATGCCGCGAGCAGCGTCCCCGGCTCGAGGTCGGCGCCGAGCGCGACCAGGTCCTGTCCGTCGAGGTCCTCCGGCAGTGACCCGGCGTCGGGCAGCCGCCAGGTCGTGGGCGGTGGGATCCGCGGCCACGCAGGACGGTCGGAGGCTGGGTCGACCACGGTCGAAGGCCCCGCTCAGGTCACGCGGACCAGGTGGGGGGCCAGCTGGTCCGCGGCCTCGGCGCCGTACGCCTGGGCGAACCGTTCGACGAAGCCGGACCGGTCGAACCGGTACTCCTGGGTACCGACCGTCTCGAGCACATACGTGGCGAGCAGGCAGCCCAGCTCGGCGCTGCGCCGGGGCGACAGGTTCCAGGCCAACCCGGCGACGAAACCGGCCCGGAACCCGTCACCCACGCCCGTCGGGTCGGCCTTGCGCTCCTCGACCGGCACCGCCACGCTGACCGGCTGCTGATCGGCGGACTCCACCACGGCGCCCTTCGGTCCGTGCGTGGTGACCCGGGTCTGCACCCGACTGAGGATCTCGGCGCCGCTCCAGCCGGTCTTCTGCTCGGTCAGAGCAGCCTCGTACTCGTTGGTGAACAGGTAGGTCGCACCGTCGACGAGGCGACGGATGTCGGGGCCGTCCATCCGGGCCAGCTGCTGGGACGGGTCCGCGGCGAAGGGGATCCCCCGCTGCCGGCACTCCTCGGTGTGCCGGAGCATCGCGTCGGGGTCGTCCGGCCCGATCAGCACGAGGTCCAGCCCGCCCAGCCGCTCCAGGATCGGCCCGAACTCGATCGCTCGGGCTTCGGACATCGCACCCGGGTAGAACGAGGCGATCTGGTTCTGGGCCTCGTCGGTGGTGCAGATGAACCGCGCCGTGTGGCTGACGTCGGAGACATGCACCGAGGCGGTGTCCACGCCGTGCCGTTCCAACCACGAGCGGTAGTCGGCGAAGTCGGCACCGACCGCCCCGACGAGCACGGGCCGCAGCCCGAGGCACCCCATCCCGAAGGCGATGTTGGCGGCTACCCCACCCCGGCGGATCTCGAGGTGGTTCACCAGGAACGACAGGGACACCTTGTCCAGCTGGTCGGCGACCAGCGAGTCGGTGAACCGCCCGGGGAAGGTCATGAGGTGGTCGGTCGCGATGGACCCGGTGACGGCGATGCGCATGGCCCGCAGCGTAGCCAGCCCTGCTGCCTCCCGGTCCCTGGTCGGTGGCTACCCGGTCGTCAGCACCACCGTGTAGGCCTGGCCGCCACCCACCGAGGTGGCACCGCTCACCCCGGGGACGAGCCGCGGCGACTTCACGTTGACCAGTGTCGACAGTCCGGCCTGGCCGTAGACGTTCCATCCCCACACGTACAGAGCGCCCGTGTCGGTGATCACCATCGTGTGGTCGCGCCCGGCCTCGACGACGTCCGCGTTGGAGATGCCTGGCACGGCGACCGGCGTGCGCTGGTCGGCCGTCGTCCCCAGGCCGAGGTTGCCGCGGGAGTTCTCGCCCCAGGCCCGCACCGTGCCGTTGGCCAGGAGGGCCAGGCTGTGGTTCGCGCCGGCGGCCACCTCCACCACGTTGCTCAGGCCAGTGACCTGGACGGGCACCGTGCGGGTGGTGGTCGTGCCGTCGCCCAGCTGGCCCGAGCTGTTCAGACCCCAGGCCCACACCGTGCCGTCGGACAGCAGGGCCAGTGCATGGTTGCGCCCACCAGCGACCTCGACGACGTCGGTGAGCCCGCGGACCTGAACCGGAGACCGTCGCCGGGCCGTCGTGCCGTCGCCGCACTCCCCCAGCGCGTTGTTCCCCGAGCACCACACCGTGCCGTTGCCGAGGAGCACCAGGCTCATGTCACGTCCGCCCGCGACCTGGGTGACCGTGGTGAAGGAGCCATAGCGTTGCGGGGTCCGTCGGTTCGTCGAAGTCCCGTCGCCGAGCTGGCCCAGGCCGTTGTACCCCCAGGCCCAGGCCGTGCCGTCGGAGCGTCGGGCCAGCGAGTGGTAGTGCCCGGTGGCCACCTGGGTGATGCCGCTCAGCCCCGGTACCGCCACCGGGCGGGTCCGGGTCGACACGGTGGTCCCGTCGCCGATCTGGCCCTTCGCGTTACTGCCCCAGGCCGACACCGTGCCGTTGCTGCGCAGGGCAAGGACGTGCTCGCGACCACCTGCCACCTGGGTGACGTCGGTCAGACCGCTGACCGGACCCGGGCTGGTCCGAACGGTGGCGGACGGCGAACCGTCGCCCAGCTGGCCGAAGGTGTTCGAGCCGAAGGTCTGCGGGGTCCCCTCCGGGTCGGCGGCTCCGGCCGGTGCCACCAGCGCCACTGCGGAGAAGACGAGGACGGTTCCGCACAGCGCGGCTGCAAGTCGTGAAGGCGTGAGCACAGCGGACTCCCCAGGTCGGCATCGGGCCGAGCTCCCCGGTCCCTCGGTCAGTCTGCCCCTATCGGACCTGCCCACGGGGCGAAACGCCCGGAAACCGGGGCCTGACTTCTGCGCAGCGGTCCCGACCCGGATCGGATCGTCAACCGAACGTCAGTTGAAGGAGTCCCCGCACGCGCAGGAGCCCGTCGCATTGGGGTTGTCGATCGTGAACCCCTGCTTCTCGATCGTGTCGACGAAGTCGATCGACGCCCCGAGCAGGTAGGGCACGCTCATCCGGTCGACGACCACGGAGAAGCCCTCGTAGTCCGCGGCGACGTCGCCGTCGAGGGTCCGGTCGTCGAAGAACAGCTGGTAGCGAAGGCCGGAGCAGCCGCCGGGCTGGACCGCCACCCTCAGTGCGAGGTCGGTCCGGCCCTCGCTCTCGAGCAGCGCCTTCACCTTCGTGGCGGCGGTATCGGTGAGGATGACCCCGGTCGTGGTGTCGTCCTGGACGGACATGGCAGCTCCTGCTCATCGAGACGGTTCGGTGCGGTTCTCCATGGTGACACAGGAAAGGGGTGGATTCATTCCCGCGGGGCCTGGTGGTCCGGGTCATGGCTCGGCCAGCTCGGCCGGTTGAGCCAGCTCGCGCCGGCCCGGGACGCAAGCGTCGACAGCGAGCCGAGCGGCTCCGCCGTCGCCGGGCCGGGGCCGACCTGCTCGCTGAGCGACCAGACCCTCGACAGGCCGTGCCCGGCCGCGTCGAGGTCGTCGAGCGTGCATTGGCCGACCAGCGCCCAGCACGGCGTCTGGTGGTCACGCGCGGTGCTGGCTACTTCGGCGACCACCTTGCCCGCCCACGTGGTCTCGTCCAGGCGACCCTCACCGGTGAGCACCAGGTCGGCGGCCCCCACCCGCTCGCGCAGGTGCACGGCTGCGGCGACCACCGCGGCGCCACGCTGCAGTCGGGCCCCGAGGAGGGCCAGGCCGAACCCCAGACCGCCACCCGCACCGACTCCGGGTACGCACGGGTCGGCGCCGGTCGTGGCGGCCCAGTTGGCCAGGCGCTCCTCGAGCCGCTCGACCTCGGCTGGTGTGGCCCCCTTCTGCGGCCCGAAGGTCCGCGCGGCACCCGAAGGTCCGAGCAGCGGACACCCGACGTCGACCGCTGCGACTAGGTCGACTCCGGTCGGCCAGCCGGTGGTGAGGGCCTCGACCACCGGGCGACCGCCATCGGTGCTGGCGGTTCCTCCCACGCCCACGACGACGCGGCGAACCTCGACGTCCGGTCCTGCTCGACCCACGGCGTCGGCCGCCGCCCGCAGCACCGCGACCAGCCCCTCGGTCGAGGCCTCCATCGGGCGACGCGACTGCGTGGCAGCGGGCAGGCCACAGACCGAGGCGGCCTCCACGTAGGCCGTGGACACCTGCGCCTCGCTGACCACCAGGACGTCGGCCACCAGTGGTCGCCCCAGCGGGCCGGTGGACCCCACCCGCAGCACGTGGCCGCCCAGCGCCGACCGCAGGACCCCGAGGAACCCGGGCCCGCCATCGGCCATCGGCGCCAGGTCGACGGCGTCGTCGGGCCGCGTGACGCGCCAGCCACGACCCATCGCCGCAGCGGCCTCCGCCGCGGTCAGCGTGCCGGCGAACTTGTCGGGGGCGACGAGGACGCGCACGGTGTCAGTGGCGATGTGGGTCAGGTCGCGGCTGCGACGTCCTCGGCGTCACGGTGGACGATCCGCTTGGTGCGCAGCTCGACGTCGTCCGACGTCAGGCACCGTCCGGTGTCGAGGTCGTACTGCCACCCGTGCAGCTGGCAGGTGAGGGTCGTCCCCTCGACCTCACCGAACCGCGCCAGGTCGGCTCCGAGGTGCGGGCAGTGACGCTGCACGAGGTGGTCACCGAACCGCCACATCTCCTGGCTCTCGCGGTCACTGGTGAGCCAGTTCTCGACGTAGCGGGCATGTTCTGGGGACAGGGACTTGAACCAGGTGTAGACGTGCTCGTTGTACGGACCCTTCCGGCTGGCCTCGAACCGGCACGACAAGAAGAGCTCGTTGACCCAGTCGGGCAGCCGCTGCTCGACGCAGCTGCGGACCAGGGTGTCCTTGGCGTACAGGCGGTAGCGGTACTCCTGCCCGTCGAACGGCACGACCTGCTGGTCGACGAAGTCGACGACGATCTGCTCATGCTCGGTCTCGAGCAGGATCCGGTCGCCCAGCCGCCCGCACAGGGTGGGCATCAGCTGCATCAGCGGCTCCCACCACTCCTTGATGACCGGCAGCAGCGGCGTGCGGCCCGTCGGCCACAGCGCCTTGCGTGCCTCACGGTCGGCCTTCGTGCGGGCGGCGTAGGCGGTGAGGTACTCGCGCTTGTCCAGGAACGGGACCATGACCTCGGAGTCAGGGCCAGGGTGGGTCACGTGGGCCTCAGCGACCCCACGCTGCAGCTCGACCGTCGAGCCGGTGGTCATGAGCAGTGCGTTGTCGGTGCCCATCGAGCGCACGTACTCCAGGAAGACCGGCTGGTCGGGGAAGACGTTGCCCTTCTGCCCGAAGTCGTTGATGGCGAACAGGTCGTCGTCCAAGAACGCGGGGGGACCGGCGTCGGGCACGATCCACCGCGCCCCGACCGCCTCGGCGTACCGCCGGGCGCGCTCCATGCCGTTGAGCCGCTTGCGCTCGCCGAGACCCTGCTTCACGTGCTCGGGGATGTCGTAGACCATCGGGAACCAGATCGCGCCGCTGTACTGCAGGAAGTGCGCGTCGTAGGCGCCGAACTGGACGAGGGCCTCCAGGTCGGTGGGCCGGCCGTCGTTCTGGTTGAGGATCGCCGCCGTCCCGTCGTCGACCGCGAGGCAGGAGTCGCCGAGCGGCCCGTCGTTCGGCGCGGTCATGGCGACGATCATCAGGGTCAGCCCCTCGTGCTCGAAGGGCTCGGCGTTGGTCGTCTGGAGGAACCGGTGGAACCCGAGGTCGGACAGCGCGTCACGAAGGTCGGTGACGCCGTAGTCCGGCAGCAGGACCGTGGTGTCCTTGTCCATCCAGCGGTCCAGCCACTCAGGGTCGAAGTGGTCGCGATGCAGGTGTGACACGTAGAGGTACTCCGAGCGACCCAGCTCCTCCATGTCCAGCCCGTCGTTGGCTGGGAACGGGTACCACGAGCAGAAGTAGGCCGGGTTGAACCACGGGTCGCACACGATCGAACCCGCTGTGGTCTGCACGTGAAGCCCTGCATGCCCGATCGTGGTGACGCGCATCGTGCTCCGCTCCAGTGTCGTTGCCGCCGAGACGTTTTCAGCCTAAGCCCGGCCCGGACGGGCTGGTGGTACGGGCCCGCGGTGCGGCGGGCTAGCCTGGGCAGGTGTTCGGACGCCGTACGACCCCCGTGGAACCGGCCGTCGAGGGCCTCGAGAAGCCGCAAGGCAAGGGGCACCCGACGCCGAAACGACGCGACGCCGAGGCCGCGCGACGCCAGCGCACCGCTCCACCCAAGGACCGCAAGGAGGCCCGGGCCCGCGAGCGCGCCGAGCGCACCCGGGAGCGCGAGGAGCAGACGGCCGCGATCAAGGCCGGCGACGAGCGCCGTTTCCCGGCCCGCGACCAGGGTCCGTCGCGCAAGATCGCCCGTCGCTACGTCGACGGACGCCGGGGGGCCGGGGAGTTCTTCTGGCCCGCCGTGATCATCGCCCTGATCCTGCTCGTCTTTCCGGTCGAGGAGGTCAAGGCGTTCGCGATGTGGTTCCTGCTCGGCTACTACCTGCTGATCATCGTCGACACGGTGATCGCCCTCACCGGGCTCAGCCGCGTGCTGAAGCGTGAGGTGCCGGACAAGGTCGACCGTCGCGGCACCCTGCCGTACGCCTTCCAGCGCTCCATCCAGTCACGCAAACGGCGCATGCCCCCGCCCACGGTCGCGGTGGGCTGGAGCCGCAAGGCCCTGAAGGGCGAGGTCGACCCGCTCGCGCCGTGAGAGCCACCGCCCTAGGGTCGCGTCATGGAGCACCGACGCCTCGGCCGCAGCGGCCTGAAGATCAGTGAGATCACCTACGGAAACTGGCTCACCCACGGCGCCCAGATCGACGACACCGCAGCACGTGACGTGGTCCATGCCGCGCTCGACGTCGGCATCACCACCTTCGACACGGCCGACGTCTACTCCCAGGGCAGGGCGGAGACCGCGCTCGGCTACGCGCTGCAAGGGCAGCGTCGGGAGGGGCTGGAGATCTTCAGCAAGGTGTACTGGCCGACCGGTCCTGGCGTGAACGACCGCGGTCTGTCGCGCAAGCACATCATGGAGTCCTGCCACGCCTCACTGAAGCGACTGGGCACCGACTACCTCGACCTGTACCAGGCGCACCGCTTCGACCACGAGGCCCCGCTGGACGAGGTGGTCAGGGCCTTCGACGACCTCATCCGTCAGGGGAAGGTGCTGTACGTCGGGGTGTCGGAGTGGCGAGCCGGCCAGATCCGGGACGGCGTCGAGCTGCAGGACACGCTCGGCTGCGACCGGTTCGTGTCCAGCCAGCCGGAGTACTCGATGCTCTGGAGGGTCATCGAGGCCGAGGTCGTGCCGACCTGCGACGAGCTGGGGCTGTCCCAGATCGTGTGGTCACCGATGGCCCAGGGGGTGCTGACCGGCAAGTACCTCCCGGGGCAGACACCGCCCGAAGGGTCGCGCGGTGCAGACCCCGAGGCCGGGGGCTTCCTCGCCGACTACCTCACCGACGAGGTGCTCACCGCCGTCCAGGGCCTTCGCCCGATCGCCGACGAGGTCGGGGTCTCGATGGCCACGCTGGCGGTCGCCTGGGTGCTGCAGAACCCCAACGTCGCAGCCGCCATCGTCGGTGCGTCGCGGCCGGAGCAGATCCGGGAGAACGCCAAGGCGTCCGGCCTCACCCTCGACCCGTCCGTGCTGGCCCAGATCGACGCGGTGCTGGCCCCCGTGGCCGAGCGCGACCCCGCGCTCACCGAGTCGCCCAACCCCCGCGCCTGACCGGTGCCAGTGTCGGGCCACACCCCTAGGGTCGGCCCATGACCCGCGCACCGGTCGTCCTCGTCCCCGGGTTCTGGCTCGGCGCCTGGGCGTGGGACGAGGTCGCCGACGCGCTGCGCGCCGACGGGCACCTCGTCACCGCGCTGACCCTGCCCGGCCTCGAGTCGCTGGAGACCGACCGGTCCACGGTCGTCTTCACCGACCACGTGGACGCGATCTGTGCCGCGGTGGCGGCAGCGGCAGCGTCGGCGCGGAGCCCCGTCGTCCTGGCCGTGCACAGCGGGGCCGGCGCTCCGGGCTACGCAGCCACCGACCGGGTCCCCGAGCAGGTCGCCGCGATGGTCTACGTCGACTCCGGCCCGGCCAAGGGAGCACTCGACCCGGGCTTCGACGCCACCGAGCTCCCGCTTCCCCCGCTGGAGCAGCTCGCCCAGGAGGAGAACCTCGACGGGCTCACGCAGGAGCAGCTAGAGACGTTCCGGAGCCGGGCGGTGCCCCAGCCGGGCGCGGCCCTGCGCGGGAGGGCCGACCTGGTCAACGACGCGCGCCGGGCGGTGCCGACCACGGTGATCTGCACCGGCTTCCCGTCCGAGCAGGTCCGCGCGGCCGTCCGGGAGGGCTACCCCTGGATCGGCGGGCTCGCCGAGCTGTCCGACGTCACCTACGTCGATCTGCCGACGAGCCACTGGCCGATGTGGTCGCGCCCGCTGGAGCTCGCCGCGGTCCTCGCCGACATCGCCGGCCGGGCGTCCGACCAGTGAAGTCCGCAGACGGTCAGCTCGTCGGGGGGTGCAGGGTCATCGGGCCGTACACCTCGCGGTCGAGCTCCATCAGCACGACCTGGTCCACGCCGGCGTCCAGCAGGACCCGCCAGTGCTCCCCGAGCCAGGTCTCGGCGTCGGCCTGCGAGGGCCAGGGCTCGGCGAGCACGACGTCTGGCTCGACGACGACTCCGTCCGCGGTCTCGAATCTCCAACGCCAGTCCATCGCAGCTCCCGCCGACCGTGTCCGAGGCCCCGGCGGCCCGCGCCGCGCTCGGGGAGTCCTTTGACGCGGCCCACCCTGGCGTGGTCGGATGCGGACCACAACTCCACTGCGTCGACGTCCAGGGGAAGCCGGTCAGAAGCCGGCGCTGACCCGCAACCGTAGGCCGTGCGCCCCCAGGCGACATGGCGAGCCGGAGCACCTGGCGCCGACGAGCGGCTCCCCAACACCGTCGAGGTTCACGGGGCGGAGCCCGGGCTGCCGAGCCCGAGTCCGCGCCCCTTGTCGCCAGCCCATGGCGGCAGGGGCGTTCTCGTGAGCGGCGTTCTCGGGCCCTCGTCCGGGATCGCTCACCAGAAAGGCCCGCCCGTGCACAGCACCGTCGGCCGGTTGTCCGGCCCCCTGGCGACGATGGCGCTCGCCGTCGTCGCCACCCTGCTCGTCGTCGCCACCCCCGCGGACGCGACGGCACCGCAGTCCGCGCCCCGAGCGGTCTCAGACCCCAGCCGGTCCGGCCTCTACGGTCGGCAGGACCCCACCTACGACGGCGTGTACCGGCAGAGCATCAGCCTGATCGCGCTGCATGCCGCGCGCGGCCGGGTCGACCCGGCCGCGGTCCGCTGGTTGCTGCGCCAGCAGTGCCCGAACGGGCGCTGGACGTCCTTTCGTCCGGACCTGACCCTCCCCTGCGCGGCCGGTGACTCCAACGCGACTGCCCTCGCGGTCATCGCCCTGCACCGGCTCGGCCGTGACGGTGCCGCCACGCGCGGGCTCCGACTGGCTGGAGCGCACCCAGCTCGATGGCGGTGGGTGGGAGTACAGCAGCGGATGGGGCGCGGACACGAACTCCACCGGTCTGGCCCTGCAGGCCCTGGTCGCGATGGGGGTCGGGCCGGCCAGCGTGACCAACAACGGGACGGGGTTCGGGTTCCTGCGTCAGGCCCAGCTGCGCTGCTCCGCGCCGGTCGAGAGCCGCGGCGCCCTGGACTACCAGCTCCAGGCGACCCCCCAGCCCAACGACTTCGCCACGGCCCAGGCCACGCAAGCCCTGGCCCGGGCCTCGCTTCCGGTTCGCCCGGCCCGCAGCTGGTCCGCCCCGACCCCCCTGGACTGCGCCAAGGGCGCTTCCCGCGGGTCGACCCGGCAGGCCGCGGCCGCCTACCTGGCGTCCCGGCTGCGGGCCAACGGTGGGACGATCCCGGCGGTGTTCGGCCCGGGGGTCGACTACGGCAGCACCGCCAACGCCGTGCTGTCACTCGTCGCAGCCCAGACCGCCCCGCGGCAGGTCCGGGTGGCCAGTGCCGTCCTCGAACGAGACGTCCGCGTCTTCGTGCTGGACAAGAACCGGTTCGTGCTGCCCGGTGCGGCCGCCCTGCTCGTCCTGACCGAACGGGCGACCCGAGGCGACGCCCGCGACGTCAACGGTGTCGACCTCGTGTCCCGCATCCAGGGGTCGATCACGTCGTGACAGCGAGGCCAGGACATGCGCACTGACGCCAGCGCCTCGCCCCGGCCGGCCCGGGTCGGGGTGGTCGTGCTGCTCGCGATGGCCGCTGCGCTGGTCGGCATCGTGGCCGGCCCGGGCGAGGCGGAGGCCACGAGCTACCGCTTCTGGACCTACTGGACCGGCGGCGACTCCGGCTGGTCCTTCGCCACCGTGGGGGCGTCACGGGTGCCGGCCGACGGCGCGGTCGAGGGCTGGCGGTTCGCGGTGAGCGCGGCCAGCACGTCGACGGCGCCCCCGCGGACGGCCAAGGGGTTCTCGGCAGTGTGCGGCTCGACCCCGCCGGTCGCGGGGAGCAAGCGGGTCGCGCTCGTCGTGGACTACGGCTCGGCGTCCGACGCGCCACCAGGAGTGACCCCCCCAGCAGGGGTCGTCACCCACTGCGCCGTCGTGCCGACCTCGGCCAACGGCTACGCCGTGCTCGACGACTACGCCAGCCTGCGAGTCGAGTCCGGCCTGGTCTGCGGTATCGGTGGCTACCCCGCTCGCGGCTGTGGCGAGCCGGTCAGCGATCCGCCCACCGACGACGGTGGTGCGGGCGCCGGCCCGGGGTCAGGCTCGGGCACCGGCTCTCCGGGAGCCACCGGTGGGGCGTCCCAGGGCGGCTCCGCCGGCAGCGGCGAGCGCACCAACGACCCGCACCCGCAGCCGAAGACCTCGCCCGGTCGCACCGACGACCCAACCGGGAAGCCGGACCGGGCCAACCCTGGGTCGGCCGGCACTGCCGGGTCCTCTCCCCCGGACCCGTCAGGTCCAGAAGCCACGCCGGTCGCCGCCGCGACCGTGACCACTCCCCCGGCGCCCACGGCCGGCAGCCCGACCGGTGTCGTCGTCGCGGTGGTCGCCCTCTCCGCTCTGGGCGGCGCCGCGCTGCTGGTGTCCCGACGCAGACGGGCCCGGGCGTGAGCCGCCAGCGGACCCTGCACGCCGGGGCCTGGTGGCTGTGGGCGCTCGGTCTGGCCGCCACCGCCACGCGGACGCTGAACCCCCTGCTCCTGCTGACCCTGATCGTCGTGGCCGGGTTCGTCGTCGCTGCTCGACGCACCGACGCACCGTGGGCGTCGTCGTTCAAGGCATTCGTGATGATCGGCGGGCTCGTCCTCGTCGTGCGCGTGGTGTTCGAGGCCCTGTTCGGTCCGGAGGTCCCCGGCACGGTCGCCTTCACCCTGCCCTCGGCCACCCTGCCGGACTGGATGGCCGGCGCACGCCTCGGCGGTCCGGTCACCGTGGAGGCGCTCGTGGGCGCGGTGTACGCCGGACTGCAGCTGGCCACGATCCTGGTCTGCGTCGGCGCAGCGAGCGCCCTCGCGGCGCCCACCCGACTGCTCAAGTCGGTGCCGGGCGCCCTGTACGAGGTCGGCGTCGCTCTCGTCGTCGCGCTGACGGTCGTTCCGCAGACGGTCAGCCACGTCCAGCAGGTGCGTCACGCCCGGCGTCTGCGGGGCCGCAGCGACACCGGGGTCCGCGCCTGGGCAGCGACCGCCCGCCCGGTGCTCGACGCCGCCCTCGAACGGTCCCTGCTGCTGGCCGCGGCGCTCGACTCCCGAGGCTACGGCCGATCGAGGCACCTGCCACCCCGCGAACGCTGGGTCACCGGGGGCCTGGTGATCGGTGGACTGATCGGGGTGCTCGTGGGCACCTACGGCCTGCTCGACGCCTCCCGCCCCGGGCTGGTCGGGCTGGGCCTGGTGCTGTTCGGCTCGGTGTCGGCAGTCGGGGGCATGGCCCGGGCCGGACGACGACATGTGCGCACCGTCTACCGACCCGACCCGTGGGCGTGGCCGGAGTGGGTCACCGCCGGGTCGGGACTCCTGCCCGCAGTCGTGGTGTCCGGGTTGGCGGCACAGGGGGCGTCGGTGCTTGCTCCCCCGGCCGGCACCTGGCCACCACTGCCGGTCGTGGCCTTCGCTGTGCATCCTGGTCGCCCTGCTGCCGGCGTGGGTGGCTCCAGCGCCTGTGCGGGCCCAGGTCGAGCACCGGTCTGCCCCCCCGCGACGCACCCCGGCCGTCTCGACTGACCGCTCCGAGGTGGTCGTGTGATCACCTTCGACCGGGTCACCGTGGTCTACCCCGACCCCGCCCAGCCACGAAGCGGCCCGGAGGTCGCCCCGGTGCTGCGCGACGTCTCGTTCACCGTCCCCGAAGGTGAGCTCGCGCTGGTCGTCGGTCGTACCGGGGCCGGCAAGTCGACCCTCCTGCGCGCGGTCAACGGACTCGTCCCCCACTTCACCGGCGGCGTCCTGCACGGGCGGGTGACCGTCGACGGTCGCGACACCCGCACCCACCCGCCCCGCGAGCTGGCCGACGTCGTGGGCGTCGTCCTGCAGGACCCGCGGGCCGGGTTCGTCACGGACACCGTCGAGGACGAGCTGGCCTACGCCATGGAGGCGATCGGTCTCGCGCCGGACGTCATGCGCCGCCGCGTCGAGGAGACCCTCGACCTGCTCGGTCTGCAGGAGCTGCGCGACCGACCACTGCGCAGCCTCTCCGGAGGGCAGCAGCAGCGGGTCGCCATCGGATCGGTGCTCACGACCCATCCCAAGGTGCTCGTGCTCGACGAACCGACCTCGGCTCTGGACCCCAACGCGGCGGAGGAGGTGCTGGCGGCCGTGCACCGCCTCGTGCACGACCTCGGACTCACCGTCCTGCTCGCCGAGCACCGGCTCGAGCGGGTCGTGCAGTTCGCCGACCGGGTGATCCTGGTCGACGGCTCGGGCACGGTGTCCTCCGGCCCGACGGCCGAGATGCTGCCGGACCTCCCGATCGTGCCGCCGGTCGTCGAGCTGGCCCGGGCCCATGGCTGGGCACCCCTCCCGGTGAGCGTGCGCGACGCCCGCCGTCAGTCGACCCTCCTGCGGGCCCGGCTGGACGAGCTCGCGCCGCCGGCCGTGGTCGACCGAGGGGCGGCCCTGGGCGGCTCGACCGCCGCGTCGCTGACCGCGTCTCGGCTGTGCGTCACCTTGGGTGCCACCACGGCCCTCGACCAGGTCGACCTGCAGGTGCACCCGGGCGAGGTCGTGGCCCTGATGGGCCGCAACGGCGCGGGCAAGAGCACCCTGATGCGCACCTGCGTGGGGCTGACGCACCCCTCGGGCGGCAGCCTTCGGGTCGGAGCCGACGACCCGGCAGCGCTGTCGCCGGTCGCGCTCGTGCGCCTGGTCGGGCTGGTGCCACAGGAGCCGGCCGACCTGTTGTGGTCGGAGACCGTCGGGCACGAGTGTGCCGACGCCGACCACGACGCCGCGGTCACCCGAGGAACCACCCGGCGGCTGCTCGAGACCCTGGCCCCGGGCGTCGAGGACACCACCCACCCGCGCGACCTGTCCGAGGGGCAGCGGCTGGCGCTCGCCCTCGCCGTGATCGTGGCCGCAGACCCACCCCTGCTGCTCCTGGACGAGCCGACCCGGGGCCTGGACTACCCGACCAAGTCCCGCCTGGTCGACCTGCTGACCCAGCGAGCCGCCGCCGGCCGGTCGGTCGTCCTGGCCACCCACGACGTCGAGCTCGTCGCCGAGGCCGCCACCCGGGTCGTGGTCCTCGCCGACGGGGAGGTCGTCGCCGACGGTCCGGTTCGCGAGGTCCTGCTGGCGTCGCCGCAGTTCGCGCCCCAGGTGGCCAAGGTGCTGGCCCCCCTGCCGTGGCTGACCGTCCGCGAGGTCGCGACGAGCCTGAGGGAGGCCGGATGAGTCCCCGCCTGGCGCCAGTGCGCGCCGTCCGCCTCGGCCGTCGGTCCACCCTGGTGATCGGCCTCGTGTCTGCCGTCGGGCTGCTCGCGTTCGGCTGGCCGTTCCTGGTCGACGACGGCGCGCTGCTCGCGCAGCAGCCGGACGGCGCATGGCTGTTCGTGCTGCTGCTGCCCATGCTGCTGGCCGTGGTGCTCGCCGAGGTCGCCGACGGTGCGATGGACGCCAAGGCGGTGGCGCTGCTGGGGGTGCTGTCCGCGCTGGCCGCCGTGCTGCGGCCGCTGAGCGGGGGCGTCACCGGGTTCCAGCCGATGTTCGTGGTGATCGTGCTCGCCGGTCGCGCCTTCGGGCCGGGCTTCGGGTTCACCCTCGGGGCCACGTCGACGCTGGCCTCGGCGCTGGTGACTGGCGGGGTCGGCCCCTGGCTGCCGTTCCAGATGTTCGCCGCAGCCTGGCTCGGTCTGGGGGCGGGACTCCTGCCGCGCGCGACCGGACGTCGAGAGGTGGCTCTCGTCGCCGGGTACGCGGGGGTCGGGGGGCTGGTCTACGGGCTGCTGCTCAACCTCTGGTTCTGGCCGTTCGTCGCGACGGGCGGCGACCTCGCGTTCGTGGCGGGGGCCCCGGTGGGCGACAACGCCGGCCGCCTGCTCGCCTACACGCTCGCGACGTCCCTCGGTTTCGACATCCCGCGCGCAGTCGGCAACACGGTGCTGGTGCTCGTCCTCGGCGCCCCCGTCCTGCGTACCCTGCGTCGTACCGCCCGACGGGCCGCCTTCGCGGCCCCGGTCTCGTTCGTCGAGCCCGACGTCGTCGTCGGGGGCTGACCGGGTCGTGGACGTCGTCCTGCTGGGCACCGGGTCCGCCGACGGCTGGCCCAACCCGTTCTGCTCGTGTCCGTCGTGCCTCGACGCCCGACGGGCAGGTGTCGTCCGCGGTCACACCTCGGCGCTGGTCGACGACCGGCTGCTCATCGACTGCGGGCCCGACGTCCCCAGGGCAGCGGAGCGTCACCGGGCACCACTGCACGACGTCGGGCTGCTGCTGATCACCCACGCCCATCCCGACCACGTCGACGGGCTCGCCCTGCTGGCGCACCAGTGGGCCGAGCGAGCCCGGCCGCTCGTCGTCGCCGGGCCGGGCGCGGCCCTCGACCAGGTGGAGCCGTGGGTCGAACCAGGTGGCCCGGTGACCCTGCACCCGCTGGCCGGCGGCGACGTCCTCGACTGGGACGGCTACCGGGTCCGGGCCCTGCATGCCGCCCACCACGGGGAGTCCTCGAGCGACGCGTTGCTGTACGACGTCGAGTCGTCGTCCGGCGCCCGCCTGTTCCACGCCAGTGACACCGGACCGTTCACCGACGCCACCTGGACCGCGGTCGCCGGACGACGGTTCGACGTCGTGCTGCTCGAGGAGACGTTCGGCGAGCGCACCGGCCACGGAACCGACCACCACGACCTCGACTCGTTCGCGACGACGTCCCGCGCCCTGCGCGCATGCGATGCGATCGGCCCGCGGGGGCGGGTCGTCGCCGTGCACCTCAGCCACCACAACCCTCCCCTGCCCGTCCTGCGGCGACGCCTCGCCGAGGTCGGGGCGGAGGTGCTTCCCGACGGCTCCCGGATCAGCACCGACCACGTGGACCCGACCCCGGTGTCCCGGGTGCTGCTGCTCGGTGGCGCCCGCTCGGGCAAGTCGACTGCGGCCGAACAGCTCGTCAGTGACCACGCGCGGGTGACCTACGTCGCCACCGCGGCCGTGGATGACCCCGAGATGGCCGAGCGCGTGGCTGTCCACCGGGCTCGTCGGCCAGCGCAGTGGGTCACCCTCGAGACCACCGACCTCGAGTCGGTCCTCGATCAGGTGGGCGTCGGCGAGGTCGTGCTGGTCGACTGCTTCACGACCTGGCTGGCCCGGGTGCTCGACGACACCGACGCCTGGCAGACCCAGGACACGACTCTGGCCATCAAGCGGATCGACTCCGTCGTCGAGGCGTGGCGCACGTCCAAGGGTGACCTCGTGGGGGTCAGCAACGAGGTCGGCTCGGGCATCGTGCCGGCCACATGGTCCGGCCGGGCCTTCCGTGACCTGCAGGGGGTGCTGAACGCCCGCCTCGCCGAGGCCAGCACCGACGTCCGTCTCGTCGTGGCCGGACGCACCCTCTCCCTCGACCGGAGGCGCCCTTCATGAGTGTCGACCTGCTGGAGGTCCGCGAGCGGATCGAGCGCCCGGACGAGGCGGCGGCCGAGGAGGCCACTGCGCGCCAGCGGCACCTCACCAAGCCGCCTGGGTCGCTGGGGCGCCTGGAGGAGCTGGCGAGCTGGCTGTCGGCGGTGCAGGGGCAGTGCCCACCGCGGCCCTTGGACCGCGCGCGCGTCGTCGTCTTCGCGGGCGACCACGGAGTCACCCGTAGTGGGGTCTCGGCCTACCCCGCGGAGGTGACGGCCCAGATGGTGCGCAACTTCCAGGCCGGAGGTGCCGCGGTCAACGCGTTGGCCCGGGTGAGCGCGGTGGGGGTGCGGGTGGTCGACCTGTCGGTCGACGCCGACCTCGACGACCTCCCGGCCGAGGTCACCCGGTACAAGGTCCGCCGCGGGAGCGACGACATCAGTGTCGGACCGGCGCTGACCCGGGCCGAGTGCGAGCAGGCGTTCCGGGCCGGGATGGCGATCGCTGACGAGGAGATCGACGCGGGCGCGGACATCCTGCTGACCGGAGACATGGGGATCGGCAACACCACGCCTGCTGCGGTGATCGTCGCCCTGCTCACCGGGAGTGACGCCGTGGCAGTGACGGGACGCGGGACCGGAGTGGACGACGAGGCCTGGATGCGCAAGGCCGCCGCCGTGCGCGACTCCATGCGGCACTCCCGTCCGCACCTGTCCGACCCGCTCGACCTCTTGGCCTGGTGTGGTGGCGCCGACTTCGCGGCTATGACAGGGATGCTGCTGCAGTCCGCCGCGCGCCGGACCCCGGTCCTGCTCGACGGGCTCGTGTCCGGTGCCTGCGCCCTCGTGGCCCACCGGGTCGCCTTCCGGGCGTCGTCGTGGTGGCAGGCAGGGCACCGATCGGTGGAACCGGCGCACCACCTGGCCCTGCGCAAGCTCCAGCTCGAGCCGATCGTCGACTTCGGACTGCGGCTCGGTGAGGGCACCGGCGCAGTCGTCGCCCTCCCGGTGCTCCGCGCCGCGCAGAGCGCCCTGGCGGACATGGCGACCTTCGACGGCGCCGGGGTCACCGACCGGGCCGACGTCCAGACGCCGCCCGGCGAGCCGGCTGCCGACGACGCATGACCGACGGCCTTCGCCTGGCCCTGGGCACGCTGACCGCCGTCCGGGTCCCTGCTCCCAGACGCGTCGACCGTCGGGTCGCCGCGCAGGCGATGCTGCTCGCGCCCGTGGTGGGGGTGCTGCTCGGGCTCGGCGCGGAGGCCGCTGCGCTCTCCGTTCGCTGGCTCGTGCCCGGGACCACCGACCGCTTCCTCGTGGCCGCGGTGGCCGTCGCCACGCTCGCCCTGCTCACCCGCGCGCTGCACCTCGACGGGCTGGCCGACACGGCGGACGGTCTCGGCAGCGGACGACGCGGCGCTGAGGCGTTGGCCGTCATGCGACGTTCCGACGTCGGGCCCTTCGGCGTCGCCACGCTCGTGCTGGTCGTCCTGGTCGACGTCGCCGCCCTGGACGTCGCGCTGCTGCGCGGTCGCGGCACGGTAGCCCTGCTCGGCGGGGTGGTGGTCAGCCGACTCGCGCTCACCTGGTCGACCCGTACCTCCGTGCCGGCGGCGACGGACGACGGCCTGGGCGCGTCGGTCGCGTCGACGGTGAGATCGTTGCCGCTGCTGTTGGTCACCGCCGCTGTCGCCGGCTTCCTCGTGCTCCTCGGGCTGTGGGAGGACGACGTCGTTTCGTCGTTCGTCTGGCACGTCTTGGTTGCCGGGGCGCTTGCCCTCCTGGCCAGTCAGCTGCTCGTGCGGCGGGCCGTGAGCCGCTTCGGCGGCGTCACCGGTGATGTGCTCGGTGCCGCCGCCGAAGTGGCTTTCATGACCTTCGTGTTCGTGATCTGCGTGCGCTGATTCAGCGCGGGCCCATCTCCCCGGTGCCGGTGATCGAGAAGTCCTTGCCCACCATGACGATGAGCTCGCTCCCTTCGGCGGTCACGATGTGCGCCTCGTACACCCCGTCGCTGTCGGTCTCGACCCGCTGGATCGTGGCGTCGGGGTAGGCGGCGGTGACGACGTCGGTCACCCGGGTCGCGGTCTCCCCGGTCAGCAGCTCCTCGTCGTCGCGCATCGGCTGGCTCGGGTCGACCTCGGCCATGCCAGAGCCGGAACGGGTGTCGACCGCGATGCTGTCCTCGCTGCCGTTGCTGCCGCTGCCGTCCTCGCTCGCGCTGGCCGCCATCGTCCCGGCCAGGACGGCCCCGCCCACCAGGCCGGCGGCCACGAGGGCAGCTGCGGACAGGTACGGGGTCAGTCGACGCTTCGGTGTCTCCTCGGACATGAGTGCTCCTTCGTGTCGTTCGCCCGTTGTCGGGCACGAAAGACACGTTGGCCCGCACGCCTGTGCCCGTGCTGGCCGCTACGTAGGTGGCGTCTGTGAAGGGAGGTTCGCCGGCTCAGCGGGTGGACGGGTGCACGAACGGTGGCCGGACGACGGTCATCGACGACGGCCGCCCGCGCACGTCGACCTGGACCTCGTCTCCCTCCTGCACCGAGGCGTCGAGCAGGGCCAGCCCGATCCCCACCCGAAGGGTCGGCGAGAAGGTGCCGCTGGTGACCTCACCGACCACCTCTCCGGACGGGGTCGTGACCGCCATCTGCGGGCGGGGAATGCCGCGGTCATTCGCCTTGACCCCACGGAGCACCCGGTCCGCGCCGGCCTCGCGCTGGGCGACCAGCACGTCGCGACCGACGAACTGCGGCTTGGCCCAGCCGACGGCCCAGCCCACCCGCGCCTGCACCGGCGTGATCGTGGGTCCGAGGTCCTGCCCGTGCAGCGGGTAGCCCATCTCCGTGCGCAGGGTGTCGCGCGCCCCGAGGCCGGCCGGGCGCAGACCCATCGGTCCACCAGCGGCCACCACGGCGTCCCAGACCGCCTCGGCGTCGCCCCAACGGGGCAGCAGCTCGTACCCGTGCTCTCCGGTGTAGCCGGTACGGCACACGACCAGGGGGCGCCCGTCCCACGTCGTGTCGACGAACTCCATGTAGTCGTGGCCGGACGGCAGACCCAGAGCGTCGAGCACCGCGGCCGACCGGGGCCCCTGCACCGCGAGCACCGCGAACTGCTCGTGCTCGTCGGTGACCGTGATCCCGGGCGGTGCCGCACCCGCCAGGGTCGCAACGACCGCAGCAGTGTTCGCCGCGTTGGGGACGATGAACACCTCGTCGTCGCCCCTCAGGTAAACGATCAGGTCGTCGACGACACCGCCATCGGGGTCGCACAGCAGCGAGTACTGCGCCTGGCCGGCCGTGATCCGTCCGAGGTCGTTGGTCAGCATCGTGTTGACGAAACCGGCCGCGCCCGGCCCGACGACCCGCATCTTCCCCAGGTGCGACACGTCGAACAGCCCGACCGCGTCGCGGACCGCCGCATGCTCCTTGAGCACGCCGCCGTCCGGGTACTCGATCGGCATCAGCCAGCCGCCGAAGTCGGCCAGCTTCGCCCCGAGCGCGGCGTGCCGGGAGTGGAGGGGCGAACGGCGAAGTGAGTCGGTCATGCCGGGGAACCTACTGCGCCGCCCGGGGGGACGTCGCCTACGATCGGCTGGCTCGCCGCTCCCGACCCTTCCGACGACTGTGAGGCACGCGTGACCACCCTCTCGCTCAGCTCAGCGAACCCGGCCCGAGCCAAGGCCGATGCCGTCGTCATCGGAGTTCTGACCGGAGCGCGCGGCATCACGCTCGCCGAGGGCGCGGCCGCGGTCGACGAGGCGTACGGAGGGACCTTGCGCAAGGTCCTGCAGGCCATGGGAGCCACGGGCAAGCCGCAGGACCTCGTGAAGCTGCCGTCGGCCGGGTCGGTCGCTGCGCCGCTGATCGTGGCGGTCGGGCTCGGCGCGGCCGACGACCTGGAGACTCTGCGCAGGGCGGCCGGGGCCGCCGCGCGGGCCCTCGCCGGCTCCGGCACGGTGGTGCTCGGGCTGCCCGCCTCCAGCCCGGCGGAGGTCGACGCCGTCGCGGAGGGCGCCTTGTTCGGGGCCTACGCCTTCCGCAGCTACCGGTCGTCCAGCGCCGCAGACCACAAGGCACCGGTCAAGGCCTTCGAGCTGGTGACCCCCGCCGCGCGGACGAAGGGCGCCAAGGCGGCGCTCACCCGGGCCCAGGTCCTGGCCCGGTCGGTCACGCTGACCCGAGATCTGGTGAACACCCCGCCCTCTGACCTGCGACCGGCCGACCTGGCCGAGGCGGCCCGCAAGGCGGCCCGCAGCGTCAAGCTCGACCTCGAGGTCACCGACGACAAGGCCCTGCGTCGTGGCGGCTACGGAGGGCTCACGGCCGTGGGCCAGGGGTCGACGCACGGTCCTCGACTCGTGCGCCTGGGCTACCGGCACCCCAAGGCGACCCGCAGCATCGCCCTGGTCGGCAAGGGGATCACCTTCGACTCGGGCGGGCTGTCCCTCAAGCCGGCCACCGCCATGGAGTGGATGAAGTCCGACATGGGCGGGGCCGCCGCGGTCCTCGGTGCCCTCGTGGCCGTGGCTCGGCTGAAGCCGGCGGTCAACGTCACCGGCTGGATGGCGATCGCGGAGAACATGCCCTCGGGAGCAGCGCAGCGGCCCGGTGACGTGATCACGATCTACGGCGGACGAACGGTCGAGGTGCTCAACACCGACGCCGAGGGTCGACTCGTGCTGGCCGACGCCATCGTCCGCGCCGGTGAGGAGGAGCCGGACGTCATCGTCGACGTCGCCACCTTGACCGGGGCCCAGCTGGTCGCGCTCGGCGCTCGGGTCTCGGGGATCATGAGCAACGACGACGAGCTGCGAGAGCAGATCTTCGCCCTGGCCACCGAGGTCGGGGAGTCGATGTGGCCGATGCCGCTGCCCCCTGAGCTGCGCAAGAGCCTCGACAGCCCGATCGCCGACATCGCCAACATCGGGAACCGGTACGGCGGCATGCTCTCGGCCGGCCTTTTCCTCCAGGAGTTCGTGCCCGACGGCACGCCGTGGGCCCACCTGGACATCGCTGGCCCGTCCTTCAACGAGGGCGACGCCTACGGGTACACCCCCAAGGGCGGCACGGGGGCCGCCGTGCGCACCCTGGTCCGCCTGGTCGAGGACCTCGGCTAGAGCGAGCAGCACCGACCTGGTTCACACGGACTAGTCCGACCGGGTGAGATGACTACCCATTTGTCGAGAGTGTGACTACCTTAGGGGTTGTCAACACCACGTCCCTCCCCCCGGGACTCACAACTGAACACGATTCAGACCTGATGGTCCGACCCCCGGTCGACGCGCCGCCCCCCGATCCCCGCCCCCCCAGCGCCGCTTCACCGGAACGTCCCGTCGCTGCGACCACTCCCCCCCGGTCGCATCGGCACCGTTGCCGGATCCGGGCCATCAGCGAAGCGGCCGCACCCTCGGGTGCGGCCGCTTCGCGTGGTGCTGCCGTGCGGTCAGGCTCCCGGGCGCCAGTCGCGCATCCGCTGGGGATACCCGACCAGGGACGCGTCGTAGCAGGGGATCCCGTAGCCCCTCGCCCAGTCGAAGGCGGTCTGCTCGCTGGGGACCGCACGCCGGGTCCACTCCCCGTCGTGGGCCACGAGCAGGACCGATGGTGGGTTCAGCGAGGTGCGTAGCTCCACGAACGCCTCGACCCCCCGGCGGGCGGACGACCACTCCTCCAGGTAGGCCCGGTCGGTACCGCTCGCCGAACGACCGGAGCCCGCGCTGCCGGGCTTCTTGCGTCGACGAAACAGGCCCATCGCACTCCTCCTGAACGTGTCGACCGATGAGCCGGCTCGGATCGGCCAGTCGCCTCCACCAACGAACGTGACCACGCTACGCGTGCCCGACCCGCAGGTCAGGTTCCTGACCATGGTGTCGGGGTGAGGGTTGGGAGTGAAAGGATGCGTCCGGACCCTTCGCCCTCCCGAGGAGTTGGTGTGACCGAGACCAAGAGCACCACCGAGACCGTCTACGACATCGTGGTGCTCGGCGGAGGCAGCGGGGGCTACGCCTGCGCTCTGCGCGGAGCCCAGCTCGGCCTGTCGGTGGTGCTCATCGAGAAGGACAAGCTCGGCGGTACCTGCCTGCACCGTGGCTGCATCCCGACCAAGGCACTGCTGCACTCCGCGGAGGTGGCCGACGCCACCAAGGAGAGCGCCCAGTTCGGCGTCAACGCGTCGTTCGAGGGAATCGACATGCCGGCGGTCAACTCGTACAAAGACGCCGTGGTCTCCCGGCTGCACAAGGGCCTTCAAGGACTGGTGAAGAGCCGCGGCATCACCTACGTCACCGGCGAGGGACGCCTGGTCGCCCCGGACGCTGTCACGGTCGGCGACGCCACCTACCACGGACGCAACGTCGTCCTGGCCACCGGTTCGGTCCCGAAGTCGCTGCCGGGGCTGGAGATCGACGGCGCGCGCGTGATCACCAGCGACCAGGCGCTCCAGCTGGACTACGTGCCCCGATCGGTGGTGATCCTGGGCGGCGGCGTCATCGGGGTCGAGTTCGCCAGCGTGTGGGCCTCCTTCGGCGCCGGCGTCACCATCGTCGAGGCGCTCCCCCACCTGCTCCCCGCCGACGACGAGGCACTGAGCAAGCAGCTCGAGCGCCAGTTCCGCCGCCGCGGGATCGCCTACGAGCTCGGGGTAAGGTTCGCCGGCGTCGAGCACACCGCGGCCGGCGTGAGTGTCGCCCTGGAGAACGGCAAGACGCTCGAAGCGGACCTGCTGCTGGTCGCGGTCGGCCGAGGGCCGGTCTCCGAGGGCCTCGGCTACGCCGAGACCGGCGTCGCCATGGACCGGGGCTACGTCCTGGTGGACGACCACTGCCGCACCAACGTGCCCCGCATCTACGCCGTGGGCGACCTCATCCCGACCTTGCAGCTGGCCCACGTCGGCTTCGCCGAGGGGATCTTCGTCTCCGAGCAGGTTGCAGGGCTGGACCCCCGGCCGATCGACTACGCCGGAGTCCCGCGGATCACCTACTCCGAGCCCGAGGTGGCAGCCGTCGGCCTGACCGAGGCCCAGGCCCGGGAGAAGTACGGCGACGCGGTCGTGACCACCACGTACGACCTCGCCGGCAACGGCAAGAGCCAGATCCTCAAGACGGCCGGGCTGGTCAAGCTGGTCGCCGTCCGCAGTGGCGACACCGTGGGTCCGGTCGTCGGCGTGCACCTGGTCGGCAGCCGGGTCGGAGAGCTGCTCGCCGAGGGGCAGCTGATCTACAACTGGGAGGCCCACGCCGACGACGTGGCCTCTTTGCTTCATGCCCACCCCACGCAGTCCGAAGCAATGGGTGAGGCTCACCTGGCGCTCGCGGGCAAACCGTTGCACGCTCACTCGTGACCGTCGTCTGCGAAAGGGATCTGCGATGTCGGTGTCGGTAACCATGCCCCAGCTCGGCGAGAGCGTGACCGAGGGCACGATCACCCGCTGGCTGAAGAAGGAGGGCGACGAGATCGCCGCCGACGAGCCGTTGCTCGAGGTCTCCACCGACAAGGTCGACACCGAGATCCCGGCGCCGACGTCCGGCGTCCTGCTCCGGATCCTCGCCCAGGAGGACGACACGGTGGCCGTCGGGGCCGAGCTCGCCGTCATCGGGGCGCTGAACGAGGCGCCCCTTCGGCCCCAGGCATCGGCCCCGGCTGCGGAGGAGGACCCGGTGCCGGCGCAGGAGGAGACCGCGCCGATCCCCGAGACCCCAGCCGCGGAACCCACTGCGGCCCCAGCCGCGGAACCCACTGCGGCCCCAGCCGCGGAACCCACTGCGGCCCCAGCCGCGGCAGCCCGACCCACTACGGCCCCAGCCGCGGAGCCCACTGCGTCCGGGTCGACCTCAGTCGTGCTCCCCGCTCTCGGCGAGAGCGTCACCGAGGGCACGGTCACCCGATGGCTCAAGGCCGTCGGCGACCCGGTCGCGCTGGACGAGCCGCTCGTCGAGGTCTCCACCGACAAGGTCGACACCGAGATCCCCTCACCGGTCGCAGGCACGCTCACCGCGATCACCGTTCCCGAGGACGGTGTCGTCGACGTCGGCGGCGAGCTGGGGGTCATCGCATCTGCGGCCGTCGGTGCGGTGGCTCCGGCTCCTGAGCCGCCGGCACCAGCGCCTCCCTCCCCCGCACCCGAACCCCCGGCCGAGTCCGCGGCCGAACCCGGGTCAGCGCCGGTCTCGACGCCGGCGCCCGCAGACACCTCAGGCGGCTCCGACGTCGGCTACGTCACGCCGCTGGTACGCAAGCTCGCGGCCGAGTACGGCGTCGACCTCGCGTCGGTCACTGGCACCGGGGTGGGTGGGCGCATCCGCAAGGACGACGTGCTCGAGGCCGCCAAGGTCGTGGCCCAGGCCCGCGCCGCCCAGACCGCGGCGTCGCCCCCTGCGGCCTCCACCCCGGTACCCGCTCCGGCACCTACTCCGGCACCTACTGGGACCGGCAGCTCGCTCGCCGGCACCACCGGCGCGCGCACCGAGAAGATGTCCCGACTGCGCAAGGTGATCGCCGCCCGCATGGTGCAGTCGCTGCAGACCTCGGCCCAGCTGACCACCGTCGTCGAGGTCGACGTGACCCGGGTTGCCGCGCTGCGGCAGCGGGCCAAGCGCGAGTTCGAGGAGCGCGAGGGCGTGAAGCTCAGCTTCCTGCCGTTCTTCGCCAAGGCGACGGTCGAGGCGCTCAAGCAGTACCCAGTGGTCAACGCCACGATCGACACCGACGCGGGCACTGTCACCTACCACGATGCCGAGAACCTCGGGATCGCCGTGGACACCGAGCGCGGGCTGCTCGTGCCGGTGATCCACCAGGCCGGCGACCTCAACGTCGCCGGGCTCGCCAAGCGGATCGCCGACCTGGCCTCGCGCACCCGCGAGAGCAAGATCACCCCGGACGAGCTGGCCGGGGGCACGTTCACCCTCACCAACACGGGCAGCCGAGGGGCCCTGTTCGACACGCCGATCATCAACCAGCCTGAGGTGGGCATCCTCGGCACGGGGTCGGTCGTGAAGCGCCCGGTCGTCGTCACCGATGACACCGGTGGCGATGTGATCGCCGTGCGGTCCATGGTGTTCCTCGCCCTCACCTACGACCACCGGCTGGTCGACGGTGCCGAGGCGGCCCGCTTCCTCGTCGCGGTCAAGGACCGGCTGGAGGAGGCCGCCTTCGAGTCCGACCTCGGGCTCTGACCCCCCAAGTTGATCATGCACATGATGTCCACTCTCGGGCCCGAACGGCGTCATCTTCTCCATGATCAACAAAGACGGCGGTGCCCGAGTAGCCCCGAGTAGCCCCGAGTAGCCCCGGCGCCGGCATCGCGACACGATGAGCCCATGAGGATCGCGATCTCTGGGGCATCTGGTCTGATCGGCAGTGCTCTGTCGGCGTCGCTGGTCGGCGACGGCCACGAGGTTCTGCGACTGGTCCGTCGGCCCACCACGGCGTCGGCGAGGTGTCGTGGGACCCCATGGTCGGCACGGTCGACCTGGACGCCCTGGCCGGGACCGAGGCGGTCGTTCACCTCGCGGGTCCCGGCGTCGGGGACAGGCGCTGGAGCGAGTCCTACAAGCGCGAGATCCGCGACAGTCGGGTCGTCGGCACGGCCACTCTCGCCCGGGCCGCTGCCGCACTCGACCCGTTGCCCGCGGTGTTCGTGTGCGGCTCGGCCATCGGCTACTACGGCAGTCCCGGTGACCGAGCGGTCACCGAGGCCGACCCGCCCGGTGAGGGGTTCCTCGCCGAGGTCGTCACGGCGTGGGAGGCCTCCACCCGGCCCGCCTCGGACGCCGGGATCCGGGTGGTCCACTCCAGGTCCGGCCTGGTGGTGGCCGGCAAGGGGGGAGCCTGGGGCCGGATGTGGCCGCTGTTCCGGCTCGGCGTCGGAGGTCGGCTCGGCTCCGGGAGCCAGTGGTGGAGCTGGATCTCGCTGCACGACGAGGTGCGCGCACTGCGCTTCCTCATCGACCAAGAGCCGCTGTCCGGCGCCTACAACCTCACCGCGCCGAACCCCGCGACGAACGCCGAGGTCACCAAGGCGATGGGCGCGCTGCTGCACCGACCCACGGTGCTCCCGGTGCCCTCCTTCGCGCTCAAGGCGGTGCTCGGCGAGATGTCCCAGGAGGTGCTCGGCAGCGCGCGCGTGCTCCCGGCGCGGCTGCTGGAGGCCGGGTTCACCTTCGACGACCCCACCATCGAGGACGCGCTCGCCGGTGCGCTGGCCGCGGCCTGATGGGCAACGGCTCGACCCCCGCCGCCAGCAGCTCGACCACCAACGCCTCGAGATCGCCGACGGTGGCGACAGCGCAGCCCAGTGAGCGGGCCAGCCGCCGGACCGCCTGCAGGTCGTCGTCGACCGTCCAGCCCTCAGGCACGCCGCTCGCACGCAGGGTGGGTCGCCCGCCGGCGTCGACCTCGACATGGGTGAGATGCAGCGGACCCACCGGACGGCGCTGACGGTGAGCCGCAGCCACGGCGAGTACGACGCCCACGAGCACGGTGCGACGCTGGTCGGGGCTGAGCCGGGTCACCGACAGCAGGTGCGGCAGCGGCCACAGCGGGTCGGTCTCGCCACTCATGGCGCCAAGGGTCAGGCATCGGGAGGAACGACGACCGCCGCCATCCACAGCCGCCGGAGCGTCGACCCCGCTAGCCTCCGACGGCGAAGCGACCGGGGGCCGGGTGAGAGGTGAGAGCCGGGTGAGAGCCGGTGAGGGCGGGGTGAGCGCGCGTTGACCACAGAACGAGGGAGCGAGCACGACGTCATCGTCGTGGGCGCCGGCCTGGCCGGGCTGTGCGCAGCACGGGTCCTGCACGAGGCCGGCCTCGACGTCCAGGTGCTCGAGGCCTCCGACGCGGTCGGAGGTCGGGTCCGAACCGACGTCGTCGACGGCTTCCGGCTCGACCGCGGCTTCCAGCTGTACAACCCCGCCTACCCGGAGGGACGACGGGTCCTCGACCACGTTGCGCTTGATCTGCGACCACTGAGCCGCGGGCTGCAGGTGGCACTGCAGGGACGCAGCTGGAGGCTGGGCGACCCGCGCGAGCACCCGACCTGGGTCTGGGAGGGGCTGCGGGCGCCGGTCGGCGGCGTCGGTGACCGGGCCCGCCTGGCGGCGTGGGTCGTGCGCCAGGCGCGACGCGACCCTCGCGCCATCGTCGACGAGCTCGACACGACCACCGAGCAGCACCTGCGAGGTCTCGGGCTGTCCGAACGCTTCATCGACTGCGTGCTGCGCCCGTTCCTCAGCGGCGTGTTCCTGGAGGCCGACCTCACGACGTCGCGTCGCTTCGCCGACCTCGTGGTCCGCACCTTCCTGCGCGGAACCCCGTCGGTCCCCGCGCTCGGCATGCAGCAGATCCCCGAGCAGCTTGCGTCGCCGCTCCCAGACGGAGCGGTCACGCTGAACACACCGGTGCACAGCGTGACCCCCGGGACGGTCACCACCGACGACGGCGTCCGTCGGGCGCGGGCCGTCGTCGTGGCCACTGACCCGACCACGGCTGCCGATCTGTTGCCCGGACTGGCCGTGCCGGACATGAATCAGGTCACCACGTGGTACCACGCGAGCAACGACGTCATGCTGGCCGACGGGGAGCCGTTGCTCTCCGTGGACGGCGACCACAGCGGACCGGTCGTCAACACGGTGGTGATCAACCATGCCTCGGCGTCATACGCGCCGACGGGCAAGGCCTTGGTCTCGTCGTCGGTGCTCGGCACCGACACCGGCCCGCACGCCGCGACCGCAGTCCGCCAACACCTCGCCGTGCTCTACGGGTGCGACACGAGTGCATGGGACGACGTCGCCGTGTACCCGATCGCCGGCGCCCTCCCGGCGATGGCTCCCCCGCACGACTTCCGACGTCCCGTGCGGCTCGAGCCGGGGCTGTTCGTCGCGGGAGACCACCGAGACTCGTCGTCCATCCAGGGTGCGATGGTCTCCGGCCGTCGCGCAGCCGACGCCGTCCTGGCCGACCGAGGAGACTCATGACCCCCCGACGAATCCTCGCCACGAGTGGCGGCTTCCTGCCCACCGACCGTTGGAACGTCGCGCGTCCCGGGGGGCTCATGGCCGAGGCGCTTCGACTCACCGGAAAGTCGCGGCCGCGGCTCACGCTGGTGATGACCGCCAGCGGCGACGACCGCGGCTACCTGGCGCGCACTTACTCCGCATTGAGCGGATGGTCGGTCGACGTCTCGCACCTCGAGCTGTTCTCCCAGCCGAACCTCGAGCCACGCGATGCGATCCTCGGGTCCGACCTCGTGTGGGTCGGCGGAGGATCGGTCGCCAACCTGCTGGCGGTTTGGCGCACGCATGGACTGGACACGCTGTTCGCCGAAGCGTGGGACGCCGGCATCGTGCTCGCCGGGGTGAGCGCCGGTTCCCTGTGTTGGCACGTCGGGGGCACCACCGACTCGTTCGGACCTCAGCTGCGAGCCGTCACGGACGGGCTCGCACTGCTTCCCTACGGCAACGGCGTGCACTACGACAGCGAGCCGCAGCGACGTCCGTTGCTCCACTCCCTGGTCGCCGACGCCACGCTGCCCCTGTCCTACGCCACCGACGACGGGATCGGCGTGCTCTACGAAGGCGTCGAGCCCGTCGCCGTCCTGTCCGACGAGACCGTCACGGACGACGGACCCGCCGCCTACCGGGTCGAGCGGGTCGGGAACGACGCGGTGGAGACCCGACTGCCGGTCGGGGCGGTCTGAGCGAACCGCCCCGTGACGCTAAGGCTGCGCGTAACGGTCCGAGCGCTTGGTCACGATGCCCAGAACCAGGGTGAGCGCCCCCAGCGCGAGTGGCACCAGACCCAGTGAGGCATAGCCGAGGTGCTCGGCCATCGGGCCGCCCACTGCAGGGGCGATGAAGTAGCCCATGATCCCGAGCTGGGACCACACCGTCATCGCACTGACGATGCGGTCCGTGGGGATCTCCTCGAGCAGCACCCCGGTCGAACCGGTCTGGGCGGCACCCCCGCCGAAGCCGATGAGGGCCAGGGCCACCAGCCACGCGTTGACCGCAGTAGTGGCCCCCGCGCCGGTGACGCCGAGGGTCATCGCGACGCCGCCCAGCAGCAGAGCCACCCCCGGCCGCAGGTGGCCCGAGGCGACCGCGGCCGCCGCCGTGACCACTGCAGTCGCAACGTACGCCAGCCCGATCTGGGTCTGGCTGAGCAGCGTGCTGAAGTGCAGCGGGAGCACGCCGTCGACCATCCCGACGGCCAGCATGCCGAGCATGATGCCGCCGGCGGCGTACCAGAAGCCGGGCAGACGTCGCCACGAGTGGTCGGTGACGTAGGGGCGCGCCTCCAGAGGCTCGGGCAGGAAGTGCAGGAGCGGGGAGACCGCGAGCAGGACGACCAGGTACGCAGCGAACGGCAGGTGCGAGCCCGGAAGGGCGCCAAGCGCCGGCCCGACGAGCGCCCCCACCGAGTACGCGGCGTAGATCCGGCTCATGCACCGGTACTCGCGGCCGGGCCAGTACTCCAGCGTCCGGAACGTGACGCCCATCCACAGACCGCCGGAGCCCAGGCCCATCACCGCCCGGGCGACGAACAGCCAGGCGAGGTCCGACGTGACCACGAACGCGCCCGCGCCGACCGCGAGCAGGGCCAGCGACACCCCCAGCACGTGGCGCAGCCGCCCGTGCCGGATCTGGTGCCCGGACGCAGCCAGGCCGACCAGCATGACGAGGGGAAAGACGGCGGCGAACACACCCATCGTGCTCGCCGAGGCGCCGTTCTCCTCGGCGATGACCGGCAGCACCGGCCCGATGACCGAGTACGCGGCGGCGTCGACCACGCCCAGCGTCAGCAGGGACGCGTAGGCCCGTCGGTCGCGGGCGGGTGAGCCGAGCTGGCTCATGCCGACACGACGGAGGTCACTTCTTGGCGAGTGCGGAGGGCCACCAGATCGGGGGCCCGATGTCGTAGCTCAGCGCCGGTACGAGCAGCGATCGCACGATCAGCGTGTCGAGCAGGACGCCGGCGGCCACCGCGAAACCGATCTGCTGCAAGAAGACGAGGGGCAGGATCCCGAGCACGAGGAAGGTCGCTGCGAGCACGACGCCCGCGCTGGTGATCACCCCGCCGGTGACGGTGAGGCCGCGCAGGATCCCGGCCCGGGTGCCGAGCTTGAACGACTCCTCGCGCACCCGGGTCATCAAGAAGATGTTGTAGTCGATGCCGAGCGCGACGAGGAACACGAAGGTGAACAAGGGGAACGAGGCGTCCGAGCCCGGGAAGCCCTTGAGGTCGAACGCGATGGCCGACAGCCCAAGGGTGGCGAAGTAGGACAGCACGACGGTTCCGATCAGCAGCACCGGGGCCAGCAGCGACCTCAGCAGGATCATCAGGATGATGAAGATCACGGCGAGCACGAGAGGGATGACCACGCGGTTGTCGCGCTTGCTGGCCTGCTGGGTGTCGTAGTTCACCGCCGTCGTGCCACCGACCAGCGCCTCGCCGCCGGCGACGTCGTCGAGCTCGGCCCGCATCTGGACCAGCGTGTCCTCGGCAGCGGCTGAGTCAGCGGGGTCGGAGAGCGTCACCTGCAGCTGCACGAGCCCGTCGACCACCACAGGCTCGGGAGTGGGCGCCTCGGGGTCGGGCGGACCACTCTGCTGGCCGGTGAACGGCACGACGGCGGCCACGCCGTCCAGCCCGCTGAGCGTGGCGGTCATCGCGTCGAGCTGGTCGGCAGGTCCGATGACGATCGCCGGACTGCCGGCCCCGGCCGGGAAGTGGTTGGCCAGCTCGGTCTGGCCGGCCACCGAGTCGACGTCCTCGACGAACGCCTCGGTCGTAGCGATCCCGTTGGAGTCCAGCGTGCTGCTGAAGGCGGCGAGCACGAGGAGGGCCCCGGCCGCGCCGATCCAGACCAGCCTCGGACGCCGTCCGATCCCGTCCGCCACCTTCGACCAGCCTCCGGACAGCTTCTCGTCGACGCTGTCCGCGTGGGGCACCTTCGGCCAGAAGGCCCAGCGCACGGCCGGCCAGCGCACGAACGCCGGACCGCCGCCGTGTCGGTAGACGAGGCGCAGGATGCCGCCCACCACGACGCCGACCAGGGTGACCAGGGCAAGCACTCCGCCCACGATCGCGAACGGGGTCAGCGAGACGCCGAAGAGCAGGTCGAGCACGATGCCCGGGATCAAGACGCCGAGCAGGGCGCCCAGCGGCAACGCGGCGGCCGGCACCAGAAGAAGAGCGGGAAGGAAGGTGAGCATCACGACAAGTGCGGACACGATGCCGACCGCCGCAACCGGCCCAGTCGACTTGTTGGAGTTGAGGTCGGAGAACAACAGCATCAGCAGACCGATCGATGCCGTGCCGGCCGATGCGGCGATCGGCTCGACGGTGCCCCGCCATGCCGCCTTGAGCGCGTCGACGGGACTCTCGTGCAGGTGCAGCTCCTCGCGGTATCGGCTGACGGTGAGCAGGGCGTAGTCGGTCCCGCACCCGAACACCAGGACGGTGAGGATCCCCTGGCTCTGGCCGTTCAGCTGGACGATGTCGGCCTTCGCCAGGAAGTACACGACGGCGCTGGCGACGCTGAGCGCGAACCCGGCGCTGACCAACGGGATGACCCACAGGAACGGGCTGCGGTAGACCAGGATCAGGATCACCGTGACCACCAGCGCGGTGGCCAGAAGCAGCGTGCCGTCGATGTCCCCGAACACCGAGATCAGGTCGGCGAGGATGCCCCCCGGGCCCGTCACGTAGGCCCGCAGGCCGACCGGACTGGCCGCTTCGGCGGCTCCGTCGGTCAGTGACTCGACCACCGCGAGCACGGGCGACTCACCGTTCTCCAGGGCGTCGGTGACCTTGTCCTCGGCCAGCGCCACGGTGACCAGGGCGGCTTCGCCGTCCTCGGAGGGGACCACGGTGATCGGTGCGGTGCCGAGGAACTCCGAGACCGTGGCCGGACCCGATGGGCCGATCTCCACCGGAAGGTCCGGAGCGTCCGCAGCGAAGGCACTCACCGCGGCGAGCTGGTCCTCGGTCAGGGCCCCGTCGTCGGAGAACAGCACGATGACGGGCAGGGTCGACTCTTCGGCGAAGGTGGCCTGCTTGTCGATGACCAGGGTCGACTCGGCGTCGGCGGGCAGGAAGGTCGCGTTGTCGTTCTCCTGGGCGCTGGACAGCTGGCCCGCGGCCGGGCCGATCACCGAGCCCAGGGCGAACCAGCCGAGGATGACGGCCAGGGCGATCCAGACGGCTCCGCGGGCCTGCTTCGTGCGCTGCTGCTCCATGGGCCGGGAGCCTACTGACGCGCCAGTCAGCCCGCTCGCCCAGGTTTCTCGCCCGATCAGTACCAGTTTCGGGCGCGATCGGGCGCGAGACGGCGACGCGTAGCCTGGGGCCTGTGACATCGACGACGACGTCCGCCTCTCCGACGTCCACCGGCAGCGCGCTGCGCGTCGTGCACCTGGGCTTCGCGCCCGATCTCGTGCCCTACGAGACCGGCTGGGCCGTGCAGCGCGAGATCCACAGCGGGGTCGTGTCCGGGGCTACGCCCGACACGGTGCTGCTGCTGGAGCACGAACCGGTCTACACCGCCGGAAAGCGCACCAACTCCTGGGACCGCCCCCAGCCGGGCGTGACGACGACGCCCGTGGTCGATGTCGACCGCGGCGGCAAGATCACCTGGCACGGGCCCGGACAGCTCGTCGGGTACCCGATCGTGCGCCTTGCCGACCCGATCGACGTCGTCGCCTTCGTGCGCAGGATCGAACAGCTGCTCATCGACGTCTGCGACGAGCTGGGCCTGCACACCGCCCGGGTCGAAGGGCGCAGCGGAGTCTGGATCCCGGCTGACGACCGAGGTCCCGACCGCAAGGTGGCTGCGATCGGGCTCCGGGTCTCGCGCGGGGTTGCCATGCACGGGTTCGCGATCAACGCCGACTGCGACCTGTCGTCCTACGGCGCGATCGTCCCGTGCGGAATCGCCGACGCCGGGGTCACGACCCTGTCCAACGAGCTGGGCCGTCCCCTTGGCGTCCGAGACGTGCTCCCCCTCGTCGAGGCGCGGCTCGACGGGCTCATCCGCACCCGCTGACACGGTGCGGCCGTGCGCCGCATGCGACCCCAGCACCACTCCCGGCGGACGGGCCGGCGCCAGTCCGGCGACGTAAGGTGGACCCGTGACCGTCGCCCCCGAAGGACGTAGGCTGCTGCGCCTGGAGGTCCGCAACGCCGAGACCCCGATCGAGCACAAGCCGCCGTGGATCAAGACCCGGCTGCGCACCGGTCCGGCGTACACGGAGATCAAGGGGCTTGTTCGCGACGAGGGCCTGCACACCGTGTGCGAGGCAGCGGCCTGCCCCAACATCTTCGAGTGCTGGGAGGACCGTGAGGCGACGTTCCTGATCGGTGGCGACCAGTGCACTCGGCGTTGTGACTTCTGCCAGATCGACACCGGACGACCGGCCGCGCTCGACCGCGACGAGCCCCGGCGGGTCGCCGAGAGTGTCGCCACGATGGGACTGCGGTACGCGACCGTCACCGGCGTCGCACGCGACGACCTCGACGACGAAGGTGCCTGGCTGTACGCCGAGACCGTGCGCCAGATCCATGCGCTGAACCCCGACAGCGGCGTCGAGCTGCTCGCCCCCGACTTCTCAGGGCGACCTGAGCTGCTGCAGGAGGTCTTCGACGCGGCACCGGAGGTCTTCGCGCACAACGTCGAGACGGTCCGTCGCGTCTTCCGGAGGATCCGGCCGGGCTTCCGCTACGACCGCTCGCTCGCGGTCATCGACGCCGCGCGGGCGGCCGGCCTGGTGACCAAGTCCAACCTCATCCTCGGCATGGGCGAGACCCCCGAGGAGGTCGAGCAGACCATGAGCGACCTCCGCGAGGCGGGCTGTGACCTGCTGACGATCACCCAGTACCTGCGACCGAGCGAGCGCCACCACCCCGTCGAGCGGTGGGTGGAGCCTGACGAGTTCGACACCTTCGGACGGCACGCGCTGCAGCTGGGCTTCCTCGGTGTCATGAGCGGTCCACTGGTGCGCTCGTCGTACCGCGCCGGCCGGCTGTACCAGCAGGCCACGGCAGCGCGGACGTCGTCGTGACCGACACCCCCATCGAGGGCACGACCCTCGCCGTCCACGTGTGGCCGCACGGAGCCTCCGCCCCACAGGCGGTGAGCGCCCTCGAGCTCGACTTCGGCGGTCCGGTCGGTGACCGCCACCACGGCGTCACCATGAGCAGCGACGTCCGGCAGCGCTGGCTCTACGAGCCCGGCACCCAGATCCGCAACAACCGGCAGGTGTCGATTGTCGACGCCGGGGAGCTCGCTCAGGTGGCAGCCAAACTCGGGCTGTCCCAGCTGGCCCCGGGCACGGTCGCCGACAACGTGTGCACCTCGGGCATCGACCGGCTGAGCCAGCTTGCCCCGATGACCCGGCTGGTTTTCGAGGGCGAAGGCGACTCCGAGGACACCGATGGAGCGGTGGTCGTGGTCCTCGGCGCCAACAACCCCTGCACGATCGCGGGCGGGCTCGTCCACGACCGTTACGGCACGCTGCCGGAGAAGTTCCCGAAGGCGGCGATGCACCTGAGGGGAGTGACCGGCTGGGTCGAGCGGCCGGGAGTGATCCGGCCGGGGGGCTGGGTGCGGGTGGTGGGCGTCCGTCCGATCGGCTGAGACCGTAGGCTTGCGCGCATGTCACGCAAGGACGGAAAGCCCGGTCGTATCGCCCAGATCCTTCAGGTCTACAAGGTCACCAAGAAGGCCGACCCGAAGATCGCCCTCTGGTTGGCGGGCGCGTTCCTGCTGCCGTTCGTGCTGCTGCTCGCCCTCGGGTTCGTCCTCGACAGCCCGATCATGTTCGGGCTCCTCGGACTGGTCTCCGGGCTCCTCCTGGCCACCATCGTCTTCGGACGTCGGGCCGAGCGAGCCCAGTACACGCTGATCGCCGGCCAGCCGGGGGCCGCAGCCGCCGCCCTGGGCATGCTGCGCCGCGGCTGGACGACCACACCGGCCGTCGCCGTCGACCGCTACCAGTCCTACATCAGCCGGGCCACCGGCCGACCGGGCGTCGTGCTCATCGGCGAGGGGCAGCCCAACCGGGTGAAGCACCTCATGATCCAGGAGAAGAAGCGGGTGAGCCGGGTGGCACCGGAAGCCCCCGTCCACGAGTTCATCGTCGGCGAGGGAGAGGGGCTCACCCCCTTGCCGAAGCTGGTCCGGGCGGTGCAGAAGCTTCCGAGGGCGCTGACCCAGGCCCAGGTCCGTGAGGTCAACAAGCGGCTGAAGTCACTGGAGAGCACCCAGGGGATGCTCCCGATCCCCAAGGGTCCGCTGCCCAAGGGCTCACGCATGCCGAAGATGCCCCGCTGAGCACCCCTTCAGACGGTGGCCCGACGCGGAAACGCCTCGCCCCACAGGTCGACGACCGTGACCGTGCGCCGGGCTGGATCCTCGTCAACGCGGACTCCGGCCCCCGCCAGCACCGGCCCGACCACGGCGTGCAGTCGCTCTCGGTGTCCGGTCGTCCTCCCGGCTCTGCCACACGTCCAGGTAGTACAAGTGCCCGTCCGCGCGCTCGAGGGCGATGTGGGCCAGGAGCCCGTCGGGAGGCGTGGCCCCCAGGCCGTCGGTGATCCGTGCGTACACCGCTGCGTCGATCGGCACGTCTTGTTCGAAGGCATACATCTTGGTCCTCCAGAATTGATCCGGAAGTACTTCGGATAGAAATAAGATAGGAGTCATGACCGACCTCGTCAAGCCTCGCGGGTACGACAACAGCCGAAGACGCTCCGCGTCCGAGCAACGTCGGGCGAGGGTCCTCGAGACCGCACGGGCGATGTTCGTGGAGCACGGGTACCTCGGCACGACGATGGCCGCCGTGGCCGACCGGGCCGACGTCGCGGTCGACACGGTGTACGAGCTGGTCGGCCGCAAGCCCGCGCTGTTCCGGCTGCTCATCGAGACCGCGATCTCAGGTCAGGACGACGCGGTACCGGCGGAGGAGCGCGAGTACGTGCGGCGCATCCACGCCGAGCCCACCGCCAACGGCAAGCTCACCATCTATGCGCACGTCCTGCCGACGCTCCATGCGCGGCTTGCGCCGCTGGTGACCGTGCTCCAGGCCGCATCGTCGGCCGAACCGCAGCTCGCCGACCTGTGGCACGAGATCACCGAGCGTCGGGCGGCCAACATGCGCCGGCTGGCGGCAGAGCTCGCCGAGACCGGAGACCTCGCCGTCCCGGCCGAGGAGGCTGCCGACGTCATCTGGGCCACCAACTCAGCCGAGCTGTACCTGCTGTTGGTGCAGCAGCGCGGGTCGACCCCCCGGCACTACGCCGACTGGCTGGCCGACGCGTGGCAGCGCCTGCTGTTGCACCCGACACCGACCGACCTAACCCCAAGCTGACCCGTCGAACGTGGAGCCGCGGCCATCGGAATGACCCGCTTCTCGACGGGTAGGGCGTACTGTCGCACTGACGGAGCCGTCCAGACTCCCGGATGAGGGAGCCACCATGGGCGACAAGTCGCCACGCCAGTCGATGTCGAAGAAGTCGGGCAAGTCGATCAAGGAGAAGCGGGCCGACAAGCGGCTGAAGTCGGGGTCGGGCAACGAGTCGTCGGTGATCCCGTCGACCAAGAAGCACTGACCGCGCTCAGCAGACTCCAGCACAGCAGTCGCGCCGTGCTCCCGGGCGCCTTGGAGCGTGTGCCGAGCCGCTCGCGATCCTGCGCCTTCGCCATCTTGGCCTCGGAGTAGAAGCGTCGGGCCCGGAACGACGACGGCTTGGCGAGGCGGATGGCCCCCACCAGCCCCAACAGCGGGATCGGCAGGCCGACCAGCCCGGTCACGAGCTTGCCCTTGAGCAGACAGACGATCGTGTAGGAGATGTGCAGCACCACCGCGGCCGAGGCGAACAGCAGACCGTTGGTCTCCACGGTGCCGGCATCCAGGCCGATCGGCGAGGTGCCTAGCAGCAGCGCGACCCCGACGACGAGCGCCACCATGACGGCGTCGATCGACTTGCGGCCCTCCTCGGCTCCAGTAGACGTCCTCCACTGCAGCCACAGGGCGAACTCGTCCAGGGCCAGCGCCGCGCCCACGCCGAACAAGGCGGCCAGGACCTCCTGCCACGGTGAGTCGGGGCGAAAGCGGAACTCCAGCAGCCCGACGACCAGCACGAGCAGGATCCCCCAGACCTGGTGGTGGATGTGCACCCCGCCGATGTACACGTCCTTGATGGCACCCCTGGCGTCAGCCTCGCCCTCGTCGCAGGCCTCGCGCGCCCGGATCCGCAGGGTGATCCACCGCGTGGCGCCGAAGGTGACCAGGAAGCCGATCAGCAGCCAGAGTGCAGCCGAGCGCCCCGTTGCGACGAGCGCCTCCTGGTACCACCCGGCCATCCGAGGACCCTAGTCCGGCGCGCTCAACGGGTGGTGACCAGGACCGTCTTCGCCGCGTAGTCGGGCAGACCGCGCCGGTCTCGGTCGTAGAGCAGGGCCGGCAGCACCGTGGCGACCAGTACCGTGCGCAGGATCGCCTGGACGGCGCGAAGTGACGGGCTGGCTAGGGGCACCACGCGCAGACCCATGACCCGCTGTCCGAAGCTGGCGTGCTGCAGGGCCGTGAGCAGCCCCACCTCGACGGCGAAGACGCCCAGCACGGTCAAGCTGTACCCGAGGCTCGAGGGCTCGACGTCGGGCAGGAAGAGCATGGTGATCCCGGTGGCGACCAGCCAGTCGACGAAGAGGGCGACGAACCGGCGTCCCCACCCGGCCACCGACCCCGGACCGTGTGGGGGCAGGCCGAGGCGCTGCCCCGGGTAGCCCAGGTCGACCCCAGCCGACTCCGCCGCCGCTCGCGGGCCGGACAGCCAGGAGCCGAGGTCGTCACGTTCCATGCCGCCACGGTAGACGGAGGGCCCTCGACCGGCGACTTCGGAACCCGCGGGAGTCGCTCCACCGCGGACCGGACCCGGCCGAGGAATCGCGGAGCGGGTCGGGCTCGCGTTTGATGGTCGTATGACCAGAACCGGGGCCAGGGCAACGTTCGCGGCCTTGTGGGGCACGGCGATGCTGACCGTCTCCTTGACCGGATGCAGCGGCGGCCCCACGGAAGCCGGTCGCACCGCGACACCGGCCGCGACCGGCCGCCTGCGGCACCGGCCGCCCCGGCCGGATCACCGGTCGAGCTGGCCGAGCAGGCGACCCAAGCCAGGCGGGTCGGGGACCTCCCGGCCTACCTGGCGGCACTCGACGCGCTGGTGGCGCAGTGCCGTACGGGGCCTTCGGCGGCTGACCTTGCCGACCTCGCCCAGGTCGCTCGGCAGTGGGTCACCGCGGTGACCTTCGACAACCCCAAGGCCTTTGCCAAGTGGGACGCGAAGCTGCGCGGTGTGGATCTGCCGAGTCTGGCCAACGGGTGCCGATGACCTCGGCCCAACCGGCGTAACGTGGACGAAACATGAGGGACACCGACGAGAAACCGACCGTCCGTAGCGTCCGGCAGGTCGATCAGCCGATCCGAACGGGAGCCGCCCAGATGTTCTCCAGCGCCGCCGACATCCTCAAGTTCATCCGCGATGAAGCGGTCGTCTTCATCGACGTCCGGTTCAGTGACCTGCCGGGTGTGATGCAGCACTTCAACATGCCGGCGACCGCGTTCGGGCAGGACGCTTTCAACGACGGGTTGATGTTCGACGGTTCCAGCATCCGCGGCTTCCAGGCGATCCACGAGTCGGACATGAAGCTGATCCCCGACCCCACCACTGCCTACGTCGACCCCTTCCGCGACGAGAAGACCCTGGTCATGAACTTCTCGATCCGCGACCCGTTCACCGACGAGCCGTACAGCCGCGACCCGCGCAACATCGCTGCCAAGGCCGAGGCGTACCTCAAGGGCACGGGGATCGCCGACACCGCGTACTTCGGCCCAGAGGCCGAGTTCTACGTCTTCGACGACGTCCGGTTCGAGACCAAGTCCAACGCCGGCTACTACTTCCTCGACTCGGTCGAGGGCAAGTGGAACTCCGGGCGCGAGGAAGAGGGCGGCAACCTCGGCTACAAGACCGCGTACAAGGGTGGGTACTTCCCCGTCCCGCCGGTCGACCACTTCGCCGACCTGCGCGACGAGATGACCCTGGCCCTGCAGCAGGTCGGTCTCGAGGTAGAGCGTGCGCACCACGAGGTGGGCACCGGCGGCCAGGCGGAGATCAACTACAAGTTCTCCACGCTGCTGCACGCCGGCGACCAGGTGAACCTGTTCAAGTACGTCATCAAGAACGTGGCCTGGCGCAACGGTCACTCCGCGACGTTCATGCCCAAGCCCATCTTCGGTGACAACGGTTCCGGCATGCACGTCCACCAGTCGTTGTGGAAAGACGGAGTGCCGCTGTTCTACGACGAGCTCGGTTACGGCGGGCTCTCGGACATGGCTCGCTGGTACATCGGTGGCCTGCTCACGCATGCGCCGTCGTTGCTCGCCTGGACCAACCCGACGGTGAACTCCTACCGCCGCCTGGTGCCGGGATACGAGGCGCCGGTCAACCTGGTGTACTCGCAGCGCAACCGCTCGGCGTGCATCCGGATCCCGATCACCGGCTCGAACCCCAAGGCCAAGCGGATCGAGTTCCGCGTTCCCGACCCGTCGGCAAACCCTTACCTCGCGTTCTCGGCCATGCTGATGGCCGGTCTCGACGGCGTGAAGAACAAGATCGAGCCGCCAGAGCCGGTCGACAAGGACCTCTACGAGCTGCCGCCGGAGGAGCGTCACGACATCCCCCAGGTTCCGGGCACACTGCCGCAGGTGCTCGACGCCCTCGAGGCCGACCACGACTACCTCACCGAGGGTGGCGTGTTCACCGAGGACCTGATCGAGACCTGGATCGACTGGAAGCGGGAGAACGAGGTCAAGCCCGTGCAGCTGCGACCCACGCCGCATGAGTTCGAGCTCTATTACGACATCTGAGTCGACTGAGCCTCTTCCCGGCCCCGACGCGGCGCGTCTGTCGGCCCAGTCCTTAAGCAGCCCCATGCGCTCAGGGACCAAGCGACGGGGACACTCCCCACAGTGACCGGAGTCACACTCAGCGTGACCGCGTGCCCCGTTCGGCTTGACAAACGGTCGGAACGGGCAGGATCCGGCCGATCGGCTTGCGGTGGCTCACACCGTCGCTTGATACTGCGCGCAGTCGAAGGTGGGGGAATCATTATGCGGGGACGCAAGCAGTTCGTCGGTCTGGTCGTGGCCAGCCTGGCCGTGTCGATGGGGGTGGTCGGGGCCACCGTGGCGCCGGCGGGCGCCGCCGACACCATCACGTTCCGCGCGGCGGCCCAGGCGGCGGTCGAACCAAATCACCGCACCGGGTGACCATCCCTGCGTGCCGTCCGGGAGACCGACGGCCTGCTGCTCTTCGTCACGAGCAACAAGGCCCTGGCGTCGGTCACCGGCGACGCCCGCCGGCTGGACTCTCGTCGGCACGCGGCTCTCCAGCACGGACACGGAGACCATCCTCTACACCAAAGTCGCGACCGCCAGCCGACGCCGGCAGGAGCCAGGCGGTCGACTTCACCGCGACCACCAAGGCCAGCCTGACCCTGCTCGCCTACGACGGCACCGCCACCGACCCAGCCGTCTCCGCCTTCACCTCGGCCGCCGAGACGACCAACCGGGCCACGCACACGACACCCGTCGCCAACTGTGGGGACCGCAGGTTCCTATGTCGTCTCCTACTGGGCGGACAAGTCCTCCGCCACCACCGGCTGGACCCTCCCGGCCGGTCAGACCCAGCGCAGCATCGTCCCTCGGCACTGGTCCTGGCCGCATCACCTCCGTTGCCTCCGACCTGAACCAGCCGGCGGCAACCGGCGCGTCGCCTGCGCGCACCGCCACCGCCGGTGCCTATCGGGCAAAGCGACGATGTGGACCGTCGTGCTCAAGCCCGACCAGACGCTCGGACCCGAACGTTGCGCCCGACGGCGTCATTCACGGTCAGCTGCCCACAGCCGACCTGCACGGTCGACGCATCGGCTTCCACCGACACGCCACCCGGCACGGTCGCCTCCTACGCATGGGACTTCGGGGACGGCTCCACCGGCACCGGTGTGACAGCGACGCACACCTACGCGACCAGCCGGGTCGAAGACGATCTCCCTGGTGGTCACCGACAACCAAGGACTCGCATCGACGGCGACGACCCGCACCGTCAACCCTACCGCGCCCCCACCGACCGCGCCCGGGCACACCCGCCTCGTCCCCGACAAGCCGAGGACCAACACGCCGCGGATCAGCACCGGTGAGATCTGGGACATGGAGGTCGTGGGGACCGGAAACGCAGCCCGGGTCTTCATCGCCGGCAACTTCACCTCAGCGCCGAACACCATCGCGCCACCACGATGATGAACCAGCCCGACCTGCTCAGCTACAACTACCAGACCGGTCTGATCGACACGAGTTCCGCCCGACCTTCGGCGGCGGCGCTGAACGCGGTCGAGGCCAATCCCGACGGCACCAAGCTCTTCGTCGGCGGCCCTTCAACACCGTCGACGGCGTTACCGAGCAGAAGGTCGCCAGCCTCAACCTCACCACCGGTGCACCCCTCAGCACCTTCGCGCTTCACCCAAAGCACGAACAACCAGGCGACGTCGCTGGCCGCCACCAACAGCACGCTCTACGTGGGTGGCCGATACACGCGGATCAACGGCAGGCTCCGCACCGGTCTCGCCGCGGTGAACACCGCGTCTGGAGTTGTCGACCAGTCCTTCGACAACCAGCTGTCCGGCGGCATCGGCGTCGACGGCCAGCTCGGCGTGCCACAGCTCAAGCTCACCCACGACCAGAGCAAACTGCTCGTGGTGCACACCGGCCGGCAGATCGACGGCCAGGACCGCTACGGCATGGGCATCATCGACACGGCGACCAAGCAGCTCCTGCCCTGGCGCAGCCAGCTGTGGGACGAGAATCTGGGCCGCGTCGGCGGCGTCACCCGCATCTACGCCGGTGACATCGCGCCCGACGACTCGTACTTCGTCGTGAGCAGCGGCTCGGGTGGCGACTCGCCACCGATCAGCGACACAGCGGTCGCGTATCCGATCAACGCGCCTGCGGGTACCGAGGATAACGTCCAGCCGCTGTGGATCGCCCGACACTTCGACAGCATCTACTCGATTGCCATCACCGAGGTCGCGGTGTATGTCGGTGGCCACTTCGGCTTCATCGAGTCGCAGACTTCCGACGACCCGTGGCCCGGACTGGACAACGTCGGCTACGGCACCGGTCAGGGCCTCGCGGGCTACGGCCTCGGCGACCAGGTGGTCCGTCGCGACCACATCGCGGCCATCGACCCCGCCAACGGCAAGGCCCTGGAGTGGTACCCCCTGGACGGGTCCAACTCCTTCGAGGGCGACAAGGCGATGGAGGCCACGCCCCGCGGCCTGTTCGTCGGCGGCGACGGGCAGTGGAAGGGTGGAGTGCGCACCGGGCGCGTCGCGTTCTTCGACTTCAACACCGTCACGTTCCCGGCAGCGTTGCCGGACACCACGATCACAACGCCCATCGAGGGCCGCGTCGTCCAGAACAACGTGCCGTTCGACGTCACCGGGACGGCCAGGGTTGCCAGCGGCACGGTCGGACGGGTGCAGGTGCAGGTGCGTGACCGCGACAGCGGCCAGTACCTTCAGGACAACGGCACCGCCTTCACCACCTTTGGTACCACCGCCAACACGCTCAACGCGACGCTCTCCGGCACGGGAACGACCCGGACCTGGTCGATCCCAGCCACCATCACGACCAACCGCAACCTCCAGGTCCAGGCCCAGGCGTTCACCGCGGCCACCGGCGGCACGAGCGACTCGACCCCAGCGACCAAGAGGTTCGAGTCCTTCAGCACCGAGGACCAGACCCCCACGACGTCGATCAGCGGACCGAGCGGCGTCCAGACGTCAACCACATTCACCATGACCGGGACCGCGAACGACGACAAGGGCGTCAACTCGCTGAGCTACTGGTTCCGTGACGAGCAGCAGCGCTACCTGCAGAACGACGGCACCGTGAGCCCCATCTTCAACACCTTCCGTGGTGTTCCGGACGTCATCGGGGCCACCAACGCGACCTGGTCCTATGAGGTCACGCTGCCGCATGAGGGCGTCTGGCGCGGCAGTGCCACGGCCACCGACACCATCGGCCAGGCCGACCTGCGAAGCGCGACCCGGGACTGGACCGTCGACTCCACCGCTGTGGCGCCGACCGTCGCCATCAGCCAGCCGGTGGCGATGACGCCGCCGTTCACGGTCCCGGCGCTCACCGTGGAGCCAGGTGGACAGATCACCTTCTCCGGCACCGCGTCCGATGACCAGGGGTTGAAGAACGTCGAAGTCACCCTGCGCAACAGCTCCACCGGTGAGAACCTCGGCAACGACTGCACCTGGGGCCCTCAGGTGAGCGCCGGCGCCTGTCGGGTCTCACCCGTGGACATCGCCGGGGCCAACTACAACTGGAGCTGGACCCCGCCGTTCAACCTGTCGCCGGGCACCTACAGCTTCACGGTGCGGGCAACCGACGACGAGGATCTGACGACCTCGTCGACCAACCGGGGCCAGCTCACCATCAACGCCCAGTACGCCGGCGACCTGCCTCCGGACGCCACGATGGCCTTCGTCGCTCCGACCGACGAATCCTTGACGGTCAACCTGTCTGGGATCGCCACCGACGACATCGGCGTCGAGCGGGTGCGGGTCAGCCTGCAGGACCGCGGCACCGGCCGCTACCTGCAGGCCAACGGCACCATGGCGGCCTCGCTCGCGTACCGCGACGCCACCCTGAGCTCGCCCAATGCGACCAGCACGGCGTGGTCACTGCCGACCATCACCCTCCCGACGGGCGGCAACTGGCAGTTCCGCGCGCTGGCGTTCGACCGGGTCCAGCAGGACCCAAGCGCGGCGACCGCGACCTATGCGGTCTACCCGAACGACGGTCCCCCGACACTCAGCGACACGCTCGGGCAGCCGCAGAACGGCGCTTCGTTCGCTGATGGAAAGATCGTGGTCACCGGACGCGCGGAGGACGCTCCCGACGCAAATGCGAGCATCGCGTCGGTACGGATCGGGGTCGTGAACTCCGCCGGTCAGTACATGAGCTCGACCGGCACTTTCACCAGCACGACCCCCAGCTTCCGCACGGCTTTCCTCAACAGTCCTGGAAGCGCAGGGTCGAACTACTCCTTCACGACGCCGGTCATCCCGGCGGGCACGTACACCGTTCTCGTGCAGTCGGTCGACGTCGTCGGCCAGCTCAGCGACAGTGACCCCCTCACCGCTGGTGACCAGCCGCGCGCTGCCACCGGGGTGACGGTGACCCAGCCGTCGAACAACCCACCCGTGGCCATCTTCACCTACACCTGCACCCAGAACGTGTGCACCTTCGACGGACGGGGTTCGACGGACGAGAACGCCAACTCGCTGACCTACTCATGGAGCTTCGGCACCCAGGGGACGGCGACCGGTCCGCTGCCCACCAAGACCTTCACGGCGCCGGGCACCTTCCCGGTGACCCTGACGGTCAGGGACGAGTGGACGTTGACCAACACCTCGGCGGCCCAGAGCGTGACGATCGTCGAGCCCCCGGGCAACAGCGCCCCGGTCCCGACGTTCATCCAGAGCTGCCAGGGCCTCACCTGCTCGGTGAGCAGTGCGGGCACGGCGGACCCCAACATCGGGGACACCATCGCGTACTCGTGGAACTGGGGTGACGGCACGGCGCTGAGCACCGGCGCCTCGCCCGCGGCCCACGTCTACGCAGCTGCCGGCTCCTACACGATCACACTCACGACCACGGACGGGTGGGGCAAGGCGGCGTCGACCACCCGCAGCGTGACGCTGACCGAGCCGCCGGGCAACCAGGCGCCAAGTGCAATGTTCACCGCGAGCTGCCCGACGTACACGACCTGCCAGATGAACAGCGCCGGGACTATCGATCCCGACGGTGACGCGATTAGGTACCTGTGGAACTTCGGTGACGGCGGCACCACCAGCACGGCGGCGAACCCGTCGCGCATCTACACCGCACCTGGCACGTACACGGTCGTCCTGACGGTCACCGATGTCTGGGGCAAGACCAGCACGGTCACCCACGACGTGACCATGACCGAGCCGGCCGGCAACACCGGACCCGTCGCCACCTTCACCGCCACGTGCACTGTGCTGGTGTGTGCGATGAACAGCACCGGGACGGTCGACCCGGAGGGGCACACGATCAAGGGCTACTCGTGGAACTGGGGTGACGGCACGGCGCTGGGCACCGGCGCCTCGCCCTCACACACCTACGCGACGCCCGGCACCTACACCATCACCTTGACGGCCACCGACTCGTGGAACAGGTCCGGTGCACCGGTCACCCGGGTGGTGACCATGACCGAGCCGGCCGGCAACCTAGGCCCCAACGCCACGTTCACCGTCACGTGCACCACCAACACGACGTGCGTGACGAACAGCGCCGCGATCACGGACCCGGAGGGCAACACTCCCCTGCGGTACCTGTGGAACTGGGGCGACGGTACGCCGGACAGCACGACGGCCAGTCCCGAGCCACGTCTACGCCGTACCAGGCACCTACACCGTCACACTCACGGTGAGCGATGCGTGGGGAAGGGCGGGCGTTCCGGCCACCCGCACTGCGACGACCCCAGCCGAGCCGGTTGGAAACACTGCGCCGACCATCACTTTCCCCCAACCGATCTGCACTGGCCGGTCCTGCGCGGTCAGCAGCGTCGGCACCACGGACCCGGACGGGATCAGGTCGTACTCGTGGGACTGGGGAGACGCCACGACGCCGAGCACTGGCGCCGCTCCGGCGGCACACCTCTACGCGGCGCCGGGGACGTTCACGATCACCGTGACAGTCACCGACAACTGGGGCCGTGCTGCCAGCGTGAGCAGGACCGTAACCGTCACCTAGGGCTCAACTGGCGAGGACCCGTTCGCCGAAGCGAGCGGGTCCTCGCCAGTTGACCGTCGGTCCATGACGGACCATCGAGCCGTGACCTTGCCGGGCCAGCCCATCGCATGGAGCTCACTTTGTGCGCCACCGGTACACGTGGCGCCCGATGGGGCAGGGGTCAACCGAGCAGCTGGAGCAGGCCGTCCGCCTCGATCCCCGTCAGGTAGGTGCGGGCTGCCTCGACCTCCGCCCGTGGGACGACGTCCTCGGAGAGCGCGCGCGTCGCGATCGCGGTCGCGAACGCGTGGTCGAGGGGGAAGTCACGGTCGCGCCACTTCGAGAGCACGGCGGTCATCGCGTCGGCGCCCGAGGCTGTGTCGCCGTCCAGGCTGAGCAGCACCGCCTGTGCAGTGTCTCGCACGAGGCCCACCCACTCGCCGCGCAGCCCTGACGTGGCGTCCAGCAGTCCGGTGATCCCTGCGGCATCGTGGAGACGACTTGCAGCGTGGACTCCCTGCCACAGCGCGGTAGAGGAGTTCGCCCCCGACGGGTCCAAGGTGATGGCCTCGGTCGCGTCTGCCAACGCGCGAGCCCACTCGCCCTGCAGCAGTCGTACGGCGCTTCGCGTGCGCAGGAACCAGGTGGTCATCTGCACCGCTTCCCACGCCCCTCGGCGCCTCGCCTCGAGCTCGTCAAGAGCGTCGTCCACGGTCTCCACGTCGCCGCGGTAGGCGTCCAGCAGGGCGTGGCACAGGGCGATCCCGTCCTGGTCGAGCCGGTCGCCGCCGTCGATCTCGCCAGCTTCGCGAAGACAGCGCTGAGCGGTGTCCAGCTCGCCCAGGTCGATCGCGGCCTCCGCCGCGTTGGCCAGGGCCATGCTCTGCGCCGGTCCGATCCCGGCACGAGCCGCGCAGTCGGCCGCCTCGCTAAAGGCCTCGAGGGCCCGACGGGGTTCCGACGTGGCCAGCATCACCCCACCCTCCATGGCTGCACCGAGCAACGCCTGGACACTGCCGCTGCGCCGCGCGAGGTTCATCCTGCCCTCGCTGAGCAGCGCAGCTTCGAACTGCCGGTCGGCGTTGAACAGGGCGTAGGCCCGAGCGCCGGCGGCTTCGATGAGCGCCTCGTCGTCGTCGATCGACTGCGCGCGGACCATCGCCTCCTCCGACCAGCGCAGTGCCGCCTCGGGGCGACCGTCCATCGACGCCGCCTTGGACAGGGCCGCCAAGACCAGCACCTTGGTCGGGCCGGGCCCGTCCAGTCGACCGTCGACCTCCTCCAGCCGATGCAGGACGTCCGCACGCGCCGCACCCTCGAAGCCAGGGGTCGCCCCCGAGAGCATCTGACCTTCGCTGTCCGCATCGTCGACCAGGCGGTACGCGTCGGAGGCAGCGGCGATGTGCTCCCAGGCGATCTCGAGCCGACCGCTGTACCGGGCGCCTCGCGCGGCCGTCGCGTGGAGGGCGGCCCGGTCCTTCGGTGTCGTCGCAAGGGTCAGCCCGAGAACCGCATAGTCGAAGGCCGTCTCAGGGGAGCCGAGCGAGAACGCCCGCTCAGCGGCCACCCGCAGCCAGTGTCGAGCGCGCCCGGCGACCTCCTCAGCGTCTGCCGCGGAGGGCTCGGCGCGGAACGCCTCGAGGTAGTGGACGGCCACGAGCCCGGCGATCTCCTCCTCGTGCAGACCCGCGAACCACTGAGCGCACACCAGATGCTTGCTGCGCCTCGCTGCCTTACTCAACGTCGAGTAGGCGACCTCCTGGATCACCGACTGGACGAAGTGGAACTGTCCTCGTTCCGCCGACCGCGGGTCCTGTTCCTGGTCGAAGACCTCCTTGACGACGAGCACGCGCAGATGCGGCTCGACCTCTTCAGCCGGACGTCCGGAGACAGCACAGACGGCGCCGAGGGTGAAGCTGTGACCGGTCACGGCAGCGTCGAGCACCAGGCTCCGCTCAGCCTCCGGCAATGCATCAAGCCGCGCCGCCACGAGGGCGTGCAAGGTCTCAGGCACCTCGAGAGTGAAGGCGAGCTCGGACACTACTCGGTAGATCGGGCCGTCCTGCTCGAGGAAGCCGCGATCGGCCAACATGCGCACCGTCTCGACTGCATAGAGGGGGATGCCCTCCGCACGCTCGAGGAGGCGCTCCAGAGCGTCGTCGGGCAGCCCCTCGACGTAGCCGGTGACCAAGGCGCGGATGTCTTCGACGGGAAGGGGGTCGAGGTGCAGGCCGGACGATGCCCGTGCGGTGGCACCCCAGGTCGGTCGACGCTCGCTCAGCTCCGGGCGGGCCGCTGAGACCACGAGCACCGGCGACTGGCGCGACCAGGCCAGCAAGGACTCGACGAAGTCGAGCAGTCCTGGGTCGGCCCAGTGCAGGTCCTCGAAGACCATGACCGTTGTTCCACGTTCGGCCACTCGCTCGACGAAGCGTCGCCACGCGCCGAAGAGCTCCTCGCGGCCACCCGGCGGCGCTGGATCAAGGCCGAGCAGGTGACCGAGGCGGGGCTCCATCCAACGACGCTCGTCGTCGTCGGCGACCAGATCGGTGAGACAGGTCGCCAGCGCCGAACGTTGTGTGGCCTCGTCGTCAGTCTCGGCGATGCCGGCCCGGCCCCGCACCATCTCGGCGAAGGCCCAGAACGAGACCCCCTCGCCGTAGGCGGGGCAGCGGCCCTGGTGCCAGTACGTGTCCTCGGTAAGACCGTCGACATACTTGCGCAGCTCCCAGAGAAGCCTCGACTTGCCGACTCCGGCGACCCCGGTGACCGTCAGCAGGCGCGGCCGACCCTCCCGACCTGTCGCGTGCAGCAGCTCCTTGGTCAGCCGCAACTCCTCATCGCGGCCGACGAACGGTGGCTCGGGCGCAAGCCCTCGCCCCGAGCCACCCAGCTCGCTCACCACCCGCAGCGCACGCCAGGCTGGCACCTTGTCCTGCTTGCCCTTGAGGATCAGCGGCTCGATGGGCGTGAAGACCACCCCCATGGAGGCAGCGCGACACGTGCTCTCGCCGACGAGCACCGTGCCGGGTCGGCAGCCCCCTGGAGACGCGCCGCGGTGTTCACCAGGTCGCCGGCCACCAAGCCCTGACCGACCGCTCCGACCGTGGCGACCGCCTCGCCGGTGAGCACGCCCACCCGCGCCTGCAGCGTCACCCCGAGCTCGGCGCCCAGGGCGGCGACTCGGTCCACGATGTCCAGCGCGGCCCGCACGGCTCGCTCTGCGTCGTCCTCATGTGCGGTGGGCGCACCCCAGAGCGCCATCACGGCATCACCGATGAACTTCTCCACTACTCCCCCGTGGCGTTCTATGGCCTTCGACGCCGATCTCGAAGTACGCGGTGAGCATCGCTCGGACGTCTTCGGGGTCGTGCCCCTCGGCGAACGGGGTGGAGCCCACCAGGTCGGCGAACAAGACCGAGACCAGCCGGCGTTCGGTGCTTTCGGCTCCTCCCTCTGACCGCTGCTGGTTCTCGGACGGTGCGCCGACAGGGCCTGACGACTCCGCCGACATCGGCGCGCCGCACTCGCCGCAGAACTTGTCATCGGCTGCATTGGGGGCACCGCAAGCCACACACACGCTGGACAAGCCGTTCGCCACACTCGCGGCAGAACTTGCGATGGGGCTCGTTGTTCGTCCCGCAGCTCGAGCAGGTCAACGCCCACCGCCTCTCATCCCACGACTGATGTGGGGTGCCGCGTCAGTATGTCAAGGCACTCGGGTCCTCGTGCGCACTCGCTGCCCACTCCGCTCGGTCGGACTTCGAACACCAACGGCTCGGCCCTCCCCATGACGACGCAGCGCCTCCGCGACACGCCGAAAACGGCGCTGACCTGGGGTCTTCCCCAACCGACTTGGATCGGCCGTCCGCGTTTGGCATGGTGGTGTGAACTGAGCGTCGTTGGGCGCTACCCGAGCCAGACTGATCGCAACCGGCCAGGAGACTCCCGTGTCGCACGACTCAAGAACCCTCATCGTCATGTTCATCAGCAGCCTCTTGGTGCTCTCACTCGCGGTGCCTGGCGCCGCGAACACCAGCGAGGCGACGTCATCTGCTCTCGCACAAGACCGCCAGTCAGCCACGCAGCCGAAGGCGTCCACGGTCGCGCGACCCAAGTTCGCCGGACATCGTCCTGGCCGCATCTACCTCGGGATGTCCTGTGGTGAGTTCTGTGCGCAGAAGGAGTCGCAGCTCGGCACGAACGTCGGCCTGAAGCGTTGGTTCAAGCAGTGGGGCAACTGGCGTGGCGTGGCCAAGGCGCTGCAGGAGGACCGCCGCAAGCACCGCCGTAGCTGGATCTCGATCGAAGGCCCCAGGGGTGGCGCCCCGTCCGGTTGGCTCGACGTCGGCCGGGGCGGCTACGACCGTCAGATCCGGCAGCTTGCGCAGGTCCTGAGGCGTCACGACGGGCAGCCCATCTTCCTCTCGTTCGACCACGAGATGTCCAACAAGGCCCCCGACTCCCAGGGCAGCTGGTGGGCGCGCGGCTTCAACCGCTTTCACGACGTGCTGAGGCGGGCACACGCGCTCAAGCATGTCTCGCTCGCACCCATCCATGCCTCGTGGCTGTTCAGCCGGTTCAATGACCAGAACCCCGCCAAGTGGCTTCCCCCGAGTGTCCTTCGACGCACATCGTTCCTGGCCGTCGACATCTACCAGAACTGGAAAGGTGAGTCTTTCGGAAGCCGCATCCGCCAGGTCGACCGCTGGCTGAACCGACATGGCCACCCCGGCATGATGATCGGAGTCGGTGAGACGGGGGCGACGAACGGCCTCGGGAACCAGTCGGCGGCCTCATGGCTGAATGCCTCGCTGCGTTGGGCCTCGCGACACCGGAACACAGTGACCGCCATCTCGTACTTCAACTCGACGGCCTACTCCGCACCCGACGTCTACTGGCCGCTTGACGAGTCCAGCAACAAGATCAGCGCCTATCGCTCCTGGCTGCGCAAACCGGTCTTCATCAACCGCCTTCGCTGATCGCTCGCTCGCGACGGAGCCAGGCGTCGACCGCGGTCGTTGGCCCTACTCGATGAGGAACGCGAGGACGTTGAGACCCACGTAGACGCCTGCGGCCATCCACCCGATGACGACAGGGAGCCGGCCGCGGCTGTCTCCAGCTCCGCAAGCCCTGCCGCCGTAGACCACGGCTCCGGCGCACGGGACCAGGAAGATCACCGTGGTGAGTACCACCGTCATCGCGACGACCAGACCCGGGGCGTCCGTGAACCCACGCTGCGTGCTGCTTGCTTTGAGCATGCCGAAACCCACGGCGCCGGCGAGGAGGAAGAACAGCGGGGTCACGGCCACGCAGATCCAGGCCCGACGTAGCCATCGAACCCCGGCCGACCGTGGGCTTCGATCGGGGGCACTCATAGCCCACCTCCGCATCACCTCCAGGGTGTTCCGATACCCGAGCGGTGAACAGAGGCCGAAGCCTCTCACGGTGTGATGCATCACGTAACCGCCGCAGGCGCCGTGCCCCGGGGCATCGGTTGCGGCGATCCGGTTGACACCGAAGGCGCCAGAACGCAGTGTGACCGACATGGCGAAGCTGCGGCGATCGGCCCTGGGCTGTCTCGTCGCGGGCTCACTCACGCTGGGCATTGTGGCGGCGGGCTCATCGGCTCAGGCAGCGGTCGACAACTCGATCGTGTTGGTGAGCGTTGCCTCACCTGAGGCTTTCGGCACCAGCAACGGCAGCTACACCCAGGGAGTGAGCGACGACGGACGCTACGTCGCCTTCGCCAGCGAACAACCGAACCTGGTGGTTACAGACCAAGCCGACGGCATCGGCCGCTACGTCTACCTACGCGACCTCACCGCGGAGGTGACCACCCGGGTCAGCCACGGAGACCAGGGCTACCTGCTGGGCAATGCCGCGATCAGCGGGGACGGTAGGTACGTCGTCTATGGCAGCTACGAGCGGCCGGACAAGCCGTCAGCACTACGGCTCTTCGACCAGACGACCGGAACGACGAAGATCATCAGCACACCCGCAGCCGCCGACCACAAGGGAGTCGACTGGTTCACGGTGGGAATCAGCGACAACGGCCGCTATGTGGTCTACACCCGTACGACGACGTCGGACGGGTCGACGTTCGAGACGCGGCTCTATCGCTATGACGGGCGCACCGGAGCCACCCAGCGTGTGGTCAAGGGCAGGCTGGGTGGCTCCGTTGATGCCCCCAACAACGCGGCTATCCCGTCGGTCAGCGCGTCGGGCCGATTCATCGTCTTCATCCGTGCGACGCAGCCCACCGAGCGGTTGACACCGTTCCGGATGGTACGGATCGACATGAGAGACAAGTCAAGGCAGACCATCGCCACTTCCGCACCCGCCTACTTCTACGCCGACGCCTTCTCCGACCCGTCAGTGAGCAACCGCGGCCGATTCATTGCGTTCAGTGCGGCCAATCATGCCGGCGGGTACGGCGCCTACGTCTACGACTCCAAGTCCGGCTCGACGGACCTGGTGAGCCACACTGCCGAAGGTGGCATGGCCAACGGGGACAGTGGCCACGCACAGATCAGCGGGAACGGCCGGTTCGTGACGTTCTCCTCCTCGGCCACGGACATCGTGGACGGCGTACCGGCAGTGACGACGGTCTACGTGTACGACCGAGCGACCGACTCAGCTACGGCGATCGTTCGAAACCGTCAAGGAAGATACCCCGCTGGCGCAGGTGCAGGATCCGGGCTGCCGTTCGTAGACCGGAACGCGGACACCGTGGCCTTCACATCGACGGCGCAGAACCTGGCGTCGGGCACCGGCAACCGCCTCCAGCGCGTCTTCGCGTGGCAGGCGCCCTAAGGGGTTCCCCTCCCCACTCCTGGTCGTAGGTTCGTCACCCGCACCAAGGTCGACACCGGTGCGACGGCCCTCACCTCGGACGCCGCGACGGCAGCCGCCGGCATCAGTGCAGACCGTCAGCTCGATCCAGACGCTGTACGTCCCCTTCGGCAAGAACTCCCTGGTCACCGGTCGCCTCGCTGCGCCGTCCAACCGCGACTGAGCCAAGCCGACCTGTCCTGCTGAACGTCCGGTCCACCATGGTTCGGTGCGTTTGGCAGGGCCGGTCTTGGCGGCTCAGGGCTCAAGGCAGGTGGGGATCGAGTTCGTGCGTCCGGTCGGCGCCTGCGTATGGCCCGCCGGGTCGTAGACCTTGACGAAGTCGACGGTTCTCAGCCTGCGCAGGGTGGGAATGATCTCGTCGGCAACGGTGAAGGTCGATCCTCGGCTGCTGCACCCACCGGTCAGCTGGACCCGCGCGATGCCGTGCGCGACCCGAAGCCGGGTGAACCCTTGGGCGCTCGACCGCACGAGGCGTAGGCCGTCATGACGCTCACTCACCGTCGGTCCGGCGAACAGTCGGTCCATCAGGCCTACCGCGGGGTTCTTGGCGCGTACCGGACGCCGAACGGCCCGTACGTAGGGGCGGTGCCCTGCGGCGAAGCTCGGCTGGTCGAGGAAGGACACCCGCTTCGTGACCCGGGCGAATCGGGTACCGACCTCCAGGACGACCCGGCTCGGGTGACGCCGGACGGTGAGGCCAAACGGTCGATGCGCGGCCAGACCGATCCCGAAGGTGACGAAGCCCTCGAAGTCCTCGGACAACACCACGGTCATCACGTTCGGCAGGGCGTAAGCAGTGCGCCCAGGGACGAGTGGCCCATGGCTGTCGTGTCCGTCAGCGTTACGCATGGTGACTCGCAGGAGAGCGCGACCGGGCACCCGCAGCGGAAGCCCGGACTGCCCACGGGTCAGCGCCCTGACGTAACGCGCCGTCGTCGGTCTCGGCAGCCCCCGGTCGAACTCGAAGACGACCCGGTCGACCCCACCGACGCCCCCGCGGTGCACCGCACGGACGCCGACGAGCCGGGTCAGCCGCACCGGAGAGCCCGCTCTCACGGCCGCGCCCGGCATTGCGGCCCCCGCGGGTACGACGCCGAGCGGCACCACCACGGCGAGGGCGAGGACTGCGACAACCAGGGCACGTCCGACGCGAGTCATCGCGTCACCTCCGCGCGATCGACGAGTCGCGGGCGCCGGGCTCGTCCGGACCTCGGGCTCAGCTCCAGGGTACGCCCGACCGGGCACACTGCAGACATGAGTCAGGGCGGTCGGCGACCGGAACGGACGCACTTCGAGGACACCTTCGGGCATCCGCCGACGGTGGCCTGGTGGGCGCCGGGCCGGGTCACGTTGATCGGGGACCACACCGACTACTCCGAGGGCCTCGCGCTCCCCCTGGCCCTCCAGCTCGGCACAACCGCGTACGCGGCACCCCGCGACGACGGCGTCCTGGCGGTGGCCTCGAGCCAGGAGGGCGCCAAGGCCGGATCGGCTCCTTTGTCAAGCCTCTCCCCCAACGCAGCTTCGTGGGCAGCCTACGTCGAAGGAGTCGCCTGGGTGCTCGCCGACGAGGGGGTGTCCTTGCGCGGAGCAGAGGTGTTCGTGCACGGTGACGTCCCACTTGGTGCGGGCCTGTCGTCGTCCGCCTCTCTCATCTGCTCGACCATGGCCGCACTGCTCGAGCTTGCCGGGCAGACGTGGGACGGCCGACGGGTCGCGCTCGCTGCGAGGCGCGTCGAGAACGAGTACGTCGGAGCCCCGGTCGGTCTGATGGACCACCTCGTCGCCATGGAAGCGAAACGTGGCCATGCGTTGTCCGTCGACCTGCGCTCGCTCGCCACCACACCGGTGCCGTTGCCTCTCGGGGACAAGGGACTCGCGCTCCTGGTCGTCGACTCCGGAGAGGGTCACCGAACCACGGGTGAAGGGTACGCACAGCGGGTTCGGGAGTGCCACGACGCCGCCCGGCTTCTGGGGGTCTCGACCCTGCGGGATGCTGCCGAGGGCGACCTCCGGAGGATCGGTGACCCTCTGCTGGAGTCCCGGGCGCGCCACGTGGTGACGGAGAACGACCGGGTGCGTCGCACGGTGGCACTGCTGCGGGCCGGAAGGATCCGGGAGGTCGGTCCGGTGATGCTGGCATCGCACGCGTCGTTGCGCGACGACTACCAGGTCAGTACGCCCGCCCTGGACAGGGTGGTGGCCGCCACAGTCTCCGCCGGGGCGCTCGGTGCTCGGCTGACCGGAGCCGGCTTCGGCGGCTGCGTGGTGGTGCTGACCGATCAGCAGGCGTCGGCCGAGGTGACGACGGCCGTACGCACGGTCGCAGCTGCGCATGGGTATCGCCCACCGCGACTGTGGGCGGTGACCGCCTCGGAGGGTACCCACTCGACGCGCCCGTGAACCGGGTCGTCAGCCGAGCTCGCGCTCGCCGTCTGCGTGCTCGATCTCGGGCGGCAGGGGCGGCTCCCCGCCGAACACCGCCGCCAGCATCGGAGCGATGTCCTGGGCGACCGTCGCCACGGTGTCGCAGGCGCGGCGGATCGAGCCGGCGTCGGCCCCGTCGACGTCGAGGATCCGACTGACGAAGACCGTGCCGTCGTGCCAGAAGACCTTCACCCAGCGAGCGCTGCCGGACAGCTCGTTGACCTCCGCCAGCAGCTTGGCCGACCGCTTGACGCCACGTACGGCCTGGGCGAAGACCTGCACGGCCGCAGGATCGCTCTGCACGCTGACCCAGCACATCGCCTGGCCGGCCCGGAACGGGTAGTCGCCGTCGCCGTCGACGACCAGATGGTGCTGGTGCCAGTGCTCCTGCAGCACCCGCTCGACATGCCCTCTCAGCAACGTTGCCGTCTCCACCAGACGCTCACCCCATCTCGACGCCACGACCGTCTCGCGAGGGTCTGACAGTCCCGGCCGCGGCCGGACCATCGCACGGACCGAACCAGGAAGGTTCCCGAGCAAGGGTGACCCTCACGGACCACTCGATCACTCTCAGTAGTCAGCCGAGGCGACTTCCCGGAACTCTTTGGCGGCCGCCCGGAACGGCTGCGAGGATGGCCTCTCCGTTGAGTAGGTGGGCGCCGGGGGGTCGGCTCTGAGCTTCCCGCGAGCCAAGATGAGGGGTCACCGAATGTCGGTACGCAACCGTTTCTGGGCCAGTGCCCTGACCGTGGCCGTCGGGGTCATGGGTGTTCCGCTGGTGGCCGCTCCCGCGCAGGCAGCCCTCGTCGGGCCGTCCGTCCTCGCCGCCCAGGCGCTCCCCGGCCACACCGGTCTCGTGCCGTCTGTGCCGCGCAAGGACACGCCCCGGATCAGCAACGGTGAGATCTGGGACATGGAGGTCGTGGGCAACCGAGTGTTCATCGCGGGGTCCTTCACCTCACTGGCCAACACCATCGCCCCCACCGCCACGATCAACCAGCGCTATCTGGCGTCCTACAACATCAACACCGGCTTGATCGACACCACGTTCCGGCCGACGTTCAACGGCGGCGTCAACGCAGTCGAGGCCTCACCCGACGGCACCAAGCTGTACGTCGCCGGCTCCTTCAGCACGGTCAACGGAGTGGCACGGCAGAAGGTCGCCAGCCTCAATCTCACGACCGGGGCCCCGGTTGCGAACTTCGCCGTGACGCAGAGCACCAACAACTACGCCACCGCCCTGGCCGCAACAAACTCGACGGTCTACGTCGGCGGCCGGTTCAGCCGGATCAACGGTCAGTTGCGCACGGGCCTAGCCGCCCTCAACGGCACCACTGGGGCGGTCGACCTCTCCTTCGACAACTCGATCTCCGGCGGTATCGGCGTCGACGGCGCGCTCACCGTGCAGCAGCTCAAGCTGACCCACGACGACAGCAAGCTCCTCGTCGTCCACACCGGCCGCAAGATCGCCGGACAGGACCGCCTCGGCATCGGCCTGATCAACACCCAGACCAAGCAGCTCCTCCCCTGGCGTACTCGCCTCTGGGACGACAACCTGGCCATCGTCGGCGGCATCCAGCGCATCTACGCCGGGGACATCGCCCCGAACGACCAGTACTTCGTGGTCGGCAGTGGCTCCGGCGGCGACCGACCACCGATCAGCGACACCGCGATCGCCTATCCCATCGCAGGTGGTGACAACGTCGAGCCGCTGTGGATCGCCCGCTGCTTCGACAGCATCTACTCGATCGCGATCACCGAGCGCGCTGTCTACGTCGGTGGACACTTCAGCTGGAACGAGTCGCCGACGGCGAACCAGCCGTGGCCCGGGCTTGACAACGTCGGCTACGGCACCGGCCAGGGCCTGTCCGGCTACGGCCTCGGTGACCAGGTCGTGCGTCGCGACCACATCGGCGCGCTCGACCCGACGACCGGCACGGCACTCGAGTGGAACCCTGGCTCGAACTCGTTCGAGGGCAACAAGGCCATGGAGGCGACCTCACGCGGGCTCTTCGTCGCCGGCGACGGAATGTTCCAAGGCGGGGTCCGCACTGGACGTGTCGCCTTCTACGACTTCAACTCCGTTCCAGCACCCTCGACCACCGACACCACGATCGACCTCACCGATTGAGGGTCGCGTGGTCACCTCGGGCGTGCCATTCACGATCCAGGGGACGGCCAAGAACCCCCAGGGGATCCGCCGGGTACAGGTCGAGATCCAGGACCGCGACACGAAGCGCTACCTGCAGGACGACGGTGTCACCTGGGGTGGGAGCAACAACATCTACGCCACGCTGGGTACGCCCGGTGGCGGCGTGACGCCGTGGTCTCTGCCAGTCACCATCACGGGCAACCACAACCTGCAGATCATGGCAAAGACCTACGGCACCAACGGCACGAACGATGCCACCAAGGCAGTCAAGAAGATCGAGTCGTTCAGCTTCGACGACCAGACGCCGACGACCAACATCACCGGTCCGAGTGGGATCCAGACGTCGACGACCTTCACGATGACGGGAACGGCGACCGACGACCACGGGGTCAACTCGCTGACCTACTGGTTCCGCGACGAGAACCAGAACTACCTGCAGAACGACGGCACGGTCGGACCCGATCTTCAACACGTTCCGCGGCGTTCCAGACGTGGTCGGAGCAACGTCGGCCACCTGGTCGTACGAGGTCACCCTCCCCCACGAGGGCGTCTGGCGGGGCAGCGCCACCGCAGTGGACACGGCTGGCCAGGCTGACCTGCGGAGCGCGGTCCGCGACTTCAGGTCAACTCGAACGCCGTGGCACCGACGGTCAGCATCAGCCAGCCCGTGTCGATGACCCCGCCGTTCGCGGTGCCGACTGTGGTGGCCAACCCGGGCTCGCCGATGACGTTCTCCGGAACCGCGTCCGACGACGACCGGCTGAAGAACGTGGAGATCACTCTGCGGAACACCACGACCCGGGAGAACCTGGGAGCCGACGGCACCTGGGGAGTCGGCATCGCGGCTGGCAACTACCGGGTCTCACCGGTCAACATCAACGCGGCCAGCTACAACTGGTCGTACACGACGCCGTTCAACCTGAGTCCCAGGCACGTACACCTTCACGGTTCGGGCGACGGACAACGACGACCTCGTCACATCGTCCGCGAACCAGGGGCGGCTGACCGTCAGCGCCCAGGTGCCCGGCGACCTCCTGCCCGACGGCTTGATCAACCCGACGGGGACGTTCACGGTCACTGTGCCTGAGCTCAACCTGGCCGGAACGGCCACCGACGACAAGGGCGTGCAGAGCGTGGAGCTCACCGTGTTCGACAACGACACGGGTCGGTACATGCAGGACAACGGGCAGATGCTCTCCGGCTACAACCGGGTCAACGCGACGTTGGCTGCGCCCGGTGCGACCAGTACGGCCTGGACGCTGCCCATCGTTCTGCCCACCGGAGGTGACTACAGCATCACCGCCTTCGCCTTCGACACGTCAGGACAGCAGGACCCGTCCACGACGGGGGCGACCGCTCGTTACCGCTACTACCCCGGTGACCTTCCGCCCGCCTTCGAGGCGGCACTGGGTCAGCCGGTCGACGGCTCCACCTTCACCGAGGGCAAGATCGTCGTCAGTGGCCGAGCCATCGACGACATCAGCATCGCCCGGGTCGAGGTCGGGATCGTCAACTCGGCGGGGCAGTACATGAGCTCGACGGGCACGTTCACCAGCACGACGCCGAGCTGGCGGCAGGCGTTCTTGAACAGCCCCGGCAGCCCTGGGTCGAACTTCTCGTACACCACACCGGTGATCCCGGACGGCACCTACAGCGTCCTGGTGCGACCGACCGACCACCACGACCAGATCGGGGAAACCCGCACCTCGGTGGGCATCGTGGTGACCCACCCGGTGAACAACCCGCCGGTCGCCTCCGCGACAGTCTCGTGCGCGCAGAACGTCTGCTCGTTCGACGGTCGCGGCTCGACCGACGAGAACCCGACGGCGCTCGTCTACTCCTGGAACTTCGGTACCAACCAAGGCACGGGGAGCGGGCCGATCCCGATCAAGACCTACACCGCGCCGGGTACCTACTCGGTGGTGCTGACAGTGAGGGACGAGTGGAACGTCACCTCAACGGCCGCGCTGTCGGTGACCATCACCGAGCCAGCCGGCAACGTGGCACCGGTTCCGACGTTCCTCACCAGCTGTCATCGCGCTGGCCTGCTCCACGAGCAGCACGGGAACGGTCGACCCGAACGTCGGGGACACGATCGCATATGTGTGGAACTGGGGAGACGGCACGGCGACCGGCACAGGCACCGCACCGGCTCACACCTACGCAATTCCGGGCACGTACACGATCACTTTGACCACCACCGACGGATGGGGCAAGGCAGCCAGCACGACCCGACAGGTCGTGCTGATCGAACCAGCTGCCAACCAGCCGCCGACGGTGACCTTCACCGCCAGCTGCACGCTCAGGGTGTGCCAGATGAACAGCTTCGGCACGAGCGACCCCAACGGTGACGTGATCCGGTACTCCTGGAACTGGGGCGACGGCTCGGCGGCCAGTACCGCGGCGTCACCGTCGCGCACCTACACCGCTCCGGGCACGTACACGATCACCCTGACCGTCACGGACGGGTGGAACCGGTCCAGCACGACCACTCGAACTGTCACCGTGACCTAGCCACCACAAGACGACCGAAGGCCCGGACCTCCCCTCGGTCCGGGCCTTCGGTCGTCCGGGGTCGCCCCGCTGGGCCGATCGGGTGAGCCTGCTTGGCGCAAGCGCTCAACCATGCGTCCTCCGCTGCCGATAACGCGGACACGGGAGGACGACGAACAAGCGTCGGCCCTTCCGACCGACGACCCCGGGGGGCCGACATGAACGACCTGTGGACCGAGCTCGAGAGAGACCGGCCGGACGACCAAGGCCAACGAGATCGAAGGCGCCGGGTCGGGGCCGCGACCGCGCTGGCCGCTCTCGCCTTCGTGGGGATCGGGCTGTCCAGCGCCTTGTTCACCGACTCCCAGACGCTGGGCGCCAGCGACATCACCACGGGCACGGTCCGCTTGGGAACCACCCCTGGCACGGCCGCGCTCACGGCCGGGAACATGGCACCTGGGGACGACGTGTACGGCAACGTGCGGGTCGAGAACAACGGATCGCTGCGGCTGCGCTACGCCCTGACCGCGTCCGCGGACAACCCGGACGCCAAGGCGCTGCGCACCCAGCTGCGGATCAGTGTCTACAGCGGTGTGGCGCCCATCGCGTGTGCAGCGGGGGATGTCTCGCTGGGCACCCTCGAGGGTGGTCCGACCGACCTGAGCAGCCCAGCGAACCTCATCGGTGACAACGCCCAGGGTCTGCAGCCCGGCGACCGGTCGCTGATCGCCGGCGACACCGAGAACCTCTGCTTCCGGGTGGCTCTGCCCCTGGCTACCGGCAACGCGTACCAGAACGCCACCAGCACGATCACGCTGACGTTCGACGCCGAGCAGACCGTCAACAACTGAGCATGACGGCGCCGGCGAGGACCAGGGCGCGGCGGTGGGCCTTTCGGGGCCTCCTGCTCGCCTCCCTCGCCGGTGCCCTGCTCGCCTACGGCGGTCCGTTGGTCTACGAGCTGCGCGGCCAGACCCTGCTCGTGCTCACCGGCGGCAGCATGGCCCCGACCTATCCGGCCGGTTCGGTCGTCGTCGCCGAACAGGTGACCCCAGACCAGTTGAAGGTGGGTCAGGTGATCACGTTCAAGGAGAGCCTCGAGAGCCACACCTACGTCACCCACGAGATCGTGGCCCTCAAGACCCTGCCGCGAACCGGGGTCGACGGCTCACCGGTGTACGGCCCGTCTGGTCGGATCGAGACCGACCACTACGTGCAGACCAAGGGCCAGAACAACGAGGACCCGGACCCCAACCTCACCCCCGTGGGTCAGGTGCGCTACCTCGTGGTCGACGGCTACGCCGGGTGGGGTGCCTGGCTCCTGTGGTCGAGAACGTTCGTCGGCAAGCTCGTCCTCTTCGCTCCCCCCTTCCTGCTCCTGCTGCTGGCCGAGCTCTGGTCGTGGCGGCCGGCGCCCGCACCCGTCCTGACCGACGAGCCGCAGCAGCGCCGACCGGGACAAAGGCACGAAGATGTCGCCCACGCTGTGGTCTAGGGGCGCCGGTCTCGCGGTAGCAGCCACCCTGACCGGCCTGGCCGTGGGGGTGCAGCCGCCGATGACGGCCACGGCGCAGTTCAACGACACCGCCGTCGTCGTCGGCAACACGATGACCACGCGCTCCGCCTGCTCGACCGGACCGTCGTACGCGGCCGCCGTGCTCGCCGCCAACCCCTCGTTCTACTGGCGGCTCGGCGAGCAGGCACCGCCCGCGGTGACCTCCGTGCAGGACTCGACCGCCAACGACCTGGACGCCACCGTCCAGGACGTCGGGCTGACCTTCGGGCCGACCAGCGCTGGGCTCATCGAGTGCGACGACACCTACTCCCTCGACCTGCCGGGCACGCCGACGAGCAGCCAGTTCCTGGTCCAGCCCACCGCGGTGCCCAACCCGGACACCTTCACGATCAGCGCCTGGGTCCAGACGACCTCCGACCAGGGTGGCTGGGTCCTGGGCATGGGATCGGCCCGGTGGGGGACGTCGGTCAACCGGGACCGGGTGCTCTACCTTCGACCGGACGGGCGGCCCGCATTCACCGTGGGCCTGGCCCCTCGGACGACCGTGCAGGGAGCCACCCCCGTCAACGACGACGTGCCGCACCTGCTCGTCGCCACGGTCGGCCCATCGGGAACGGTCCTGTACGTGGACGGCGTCGAGGTGGACTCCGACCCCACGCTCACGTCAGGGGCGGTCTACACCGGCAACGAGCCGACCGACCCTCCCCCGCCGGCGGTCCCGCCGACTCCCGACGGCCACGGCTACTGGCGGGTCGGCTACGACGCCACGACCGGGTTCGGCCCGGGCGCACCGACCCGTGACCAGCTCTCCGGACGAGTCGACGAGGTCGCCGTCTGGCAGAACCGGGCACTCACCGCGAGCGACGTGGCCGAGCTCTACGCGCAGAACCACTGGTGACGGGCACCGCGTCGTAGGCCTTGGCGTCGATCTCCCGGGCGACGGCGACGAGGTCGGCGGCCGACACCGCGGGAGACCAGAGGAACCCCTGAGCGAGGTCGCAGCCGAGGTCACGAAGGATCGTCGCCGTCTCAGTGTCCTCCACGCCTTCGGCGACCGTGACCAGCCCGAACTCGTGGGCCAGGTCGATGATTGCTCTCGCCAGGACGATGCTTCCGGCATCGGTGGTGAGCGGCGCGATGAACGAGCGGTCGATCTTGAGCGTGCGCAGTGGGATGCTGCGCAGCTGGCTGATCGAGGTGTTGCCGATACCGAAGTCGTCGACCGCCAGCCGGACGCCGAGCTCGGAGAGCTCGGCCATCGCGTCCTGGGCCCGGCCCGCATCGGCCGGGATGGCACTCTCGGTGATCTCCAGCTCCAGGCAGGCCGGGCTGACCCGGGCGTCCTGGAGCAGCTGGCGCACCCGTGCGGACAGCTCGGTCTCGTGCAGGTTGCGGGCGGAGAGGTTGACCGCAAGATCGAGAGGGAACCCCGCTCGGTCGCCCTCCCATACGGCCAGCTGCTCGACGGCCCGCTCCAGCACCCACTGGGTGAGGTCGCTGACCATTCCCGTCTGTTCGGCGAGCGGGATGAAGTCGGCCGGAGAGACACTGCCCACCTCGGGGTGGTTCCACCGAAGCAGCGCCTCGAGCCCAGCGACCCGTCCGGTGCGCAGGTTGATCTTGGGCTGGTAGTGCAGGGCCAGCTGGTCGTCGGCGGTCAGGGCCCGGCGCAGGTCCCCCATCAGGGTGAGCCGCTGAGCGCTGTGGTGGTCGCCTTCCTGGGAGTAGACGGCGTACCCGAGCTTGGCCCGCTTGGCGGCGTACATGGCAACGTCGGCGTGACGCATCAGGGTCATCTGGTCGTCGGCGTGGTCGGGCAGCAGGGCCACACCGATGCTGGAGTCCACGTGGAGCGTCATGCCGCCCAGGGAGAACGCGTCCCCGAACACGCCCAGCACCCGACGGGCCAGGGCCGAGGCATCCTCCACGTCATGGACGTAAGGCATCAGGATGGCGAACTCGTCGCCTCCCAGACGGGCCACCGTGTCGGTCTGCCGGGCCACCGCGCGGACCCGGCCGGCCACCTCGACGAGCAGCTTGTCCCCGAAGTCATGGCCGAGGGTGTCGTTGACCTCCTTGAACCCGTCGACGTCGAGCAGGAGCAGGGCCATCGAGTGCTCGGACCTGGTGGCGGCCGTCACCGCTCGGTCGATCCGCTCGGAGAGCAGTCGGCGGTTCGGCAGGGCGGTGAGGGGGTCGAGGAGCGCGAGCCGGGCGTTCTCGGTGGCGTGACTGCGCAGCCGCCGGCTCGCATTGGAGACCGTCCGGAAGAGCAGCAGCCACAGCAGACCGAGCCCGGCCACGACCAGCAGGGCCACGATCCCGACCGCCCTGGAGACGGCCGCCTCGGTCTCGGTGTAGTCCAGGACGACCTCGGCCGCCCCCACCGGGTTCCCGGTCCGCTCGTCACGCACGGGCAGGTAGACCGACAAGGCACGACCCTGGACCCGTCCATCATTCCCCAGGTCGTCGACGACCCGGGGTGCCGGCACCCCGGTCAGCGCCTGGTCGAGCCGGATCCCGTCGGGAAAGCGACCGTCCTGCGAGTCGGTCCCGAAGACGAGCTGGCTGTCGGCCGTCCACAGGCGCAGCGCGAGGAGGTCGTCGTCTGGTGCTGCCAGGTCGGTGATCTGCATGCGGTCCTGCGCCAGCAGGACATCCCGCCCGGTCAGGGCTTCCACCGAAGCGACGTCCAGAACTCCGGCGGAGACGTAGGCCTCGGCCGTGCGCACGGCCTCGTCGAGGGCGTACTCGCGCGCCTGCTTGCCAATCGCCACGACGAGAAGGATCCCCACAGCGGCCATGGCAAGGAGGCTCACCACCGCGAAGGTCGCGGTCAGCCCCCATCGGCGCATGCGGTACCCCCAGTTTGGCCGTCGCAGCAGTCATCGACGCGAAGCGCGAGGCCCTTGAGCCGTCCCGGAGCCCCTCCCGGGAGTCCGTTCAGCGGGGCGAGCGGCCCGTCCAGGCGAGGAAGGCCTCGCTGGTCGTGGCGTCGGCGGGTGCCGGCACCTCCGGTCCGAACGCCCCCTGATCACCGCGCATCATCTCGGCCGGGAAGGGGTCGAGCTGGGCATGGCTGAAGTCGATCACCTCGGTGGGGAGCTCGACCGGTACCCCGCACGGAGCGCCGACGTCCCAGGCGTGCACGTACAGGTCGATGGCCGGGAACGCGAGCCGATCGGCGACCGTGCGAGGACCCATCGGCGTGTCCATCTCGAGGTCGAGGTCAGCCCCCACCAGAGCCGCCCTGGCGCGCGACTCCAGCGCCTGCCAGTGGGTGAGCGGATCGCCCACGACATGCTCCGCGGGGCGTGCGACCTCCGGCCAGGTCGGCTGCGCCCCCTGCAGCACGCTGATCCCCATCTCCACCGCCGTGCTCAGGTGGCCGAGGACATCGAGCACCGTCCAGCCCGCGCAGGCCGACGCCCGCCCCCAGTCGTCCGGTCCCAGCCGGTCGACCACCGAGCCGAAGAAGCCGAGGCCGTCTACGAAGGCCCGGTCAGCAGTCAGTGTCATGGGTTTCCTCTCAGTGGGGTAGGCAGCCGCACGAACCGCACGCTACAAGGGTGCGACGACTGAGCCGGGCCCGGTCGAGAACCCGCTGGCGTGTGCCATCATCGCCCGCGGAACGAACGAAGTCATCGGGGTACCCCGCCTGACACCGGAGGGTCATGTCCGAACCGATCACGGTCCGCCGAGAGCTGCGGACCCCGCGCGCGGCGGCCATTGCCGGACTGGCCTTCTCGCTCATCCTCGGCACGGTCATCGTGATGCTGCACTCCGCTGCGGCTTCGGTCGGCAGTGACCCGACCGGGTGGATCTCGAGTGCCTCTCGACGACAATCGGTGGGCCTCGCCCTGACCTTGGTCCCTTTCGCCGGCATCGCGTTCCTGTGGTTCATCGGCGTGATCCGAAGCCGCCTCGGGGAGCGCGAGGACAGGTTCTTCGCCACCGTCCTGCTGGGCTCGGGCCTGCTGTTCGTCGCCATGCTGTTCAGTGCCGCGGCCGTCCTGGGGAGTCTCCTCGTCGTCTACGACGACCCGAACGGCGCCTCCGACGACACGATCCGACTGGCGGGTGCCCTGACGTCCACCCTGCTCGCGACGTTCGGGGCGCGCATGGCGGCCGTGTTCACGCTCGTGGTGACCACCGTCGGCCACCGAATGGGACTCACCCCACGCTGGCTCACGGTGGTCGGCTACGTCAGCGCGCTTGCCCTGCTCCTCATGCCGCCCGGCACCCGGTGGGTGCAGCTCGTGTTTCCTGCGTGGGTCCTGCTGCTCAGCCTGGACATCCTCGTCAGGTCCTTGCGCCCTTCAGATACGCCGTGAACGCAGCGCGGTCCGGTACCGTGCGGCACGAGAGTCCTGCCTTCGCATCCCTCGAGGAGGGCCACGTGTCCGAGATCGTCATCGAACGGCGCCGCAGCGGATGGGACATCGTCTTCGGGCTGTTGCTCATCATCGCCGGAGTCCTCATCCTGGGCGATGCGGTTGTTGCCACCACCGTGTCGGTGAAGTTCATCGGGTGGGTGGCCCTCATCGGCGGTGCCATCGAGCTGATCTCCGCGTTCTTCCGGATCGCTGAGGGCAAGTTCTGGTCGACCGCGCTGGGCGGCGGACTGCTGCTCGTGCTGGGCGTGGTGATCCTGCGGAACACAGCCGCGACCGCTGTGGCGCTCACGCTCGTGGCGGGCGCACTGTTCCTGGTCGGTGGGATCGTCCGGATCGCCGCGGCGCCCGACCACCCGGAGGCGCGCTGGATCCTCGTCATCAGTGGTCTGATCTCGGTCGGCCTGGGCCTGATCGTCCTGCTGAACATCGTCGAGGCATCCTTCGTCGTCCTCGGCGTCCTGCTCGGCATCCAGGCAATCGTCGAGGGCGTCACGCTGATGCTCGTGGGGCGCATGCACGCACGCACGGCGTAGCGGTCGGGACCGGCGCGGTCGAGCGGTCAGCCGCCCACGGTCCCGGCTTCGATCTGCTCACCCAGGCTCGTCGTCACGACGACCGGGATGCCGTTGGGGATCCGCCCCTGGAGGTCCGCGACCAGACGGTCGGTCGGGGGCAGGTCCCGGGGGGTCTGAATGTGGACGTAGACCGCGTTCGAGGCGATCTCCACCTTCTGGACCGACGCACCGGGCACCTCGCTGACCCACTGCTCGGCAGCGGTTTCCACGCGGCCGGTCCAGACGGAGACCGCGTACACGGCCACCGAGTTGCCGAGCAGTGGGATGAGGACGACCACGAGCAACAGGCTGATCGCAAGCACCGACTTGCGGCGAGAGAGCTCCTCAGCCGCGTGGGACTCGGCCGCGTAGCCCGCCGCTGCGTAGACCAGCGTCCCCGCGAGCACCAGGGCGACGAAGTTGGACGTGAAGAGCACGAGGGCTCCAAACGCAAGTGCGATCGCCCCCTGGCTGAGACACACCCCCACCACCACGAGGGGTGGCACCAGGGAGATGGCGATGGCCACGCCGGGCAGCACGGCCGCGACGTCTCGCCTGGAGAGGGCGATCGCTCCGGCGAACCCGGTAGCCACGGCAGCGATCAGGTCGACCAGTCCCGGAGTGACCCGACCGGTGATCTGGCTGTTGGCGAGCAGATCCTCCGAACCGGGCACGAGGAACGAGAAGACGACACCGACGCCGACGACGGATGCCGCTCCGGTGAAGGTGAATCGGGCCGCCCTGCGGGTCATCCGGCCGTCCCGGAGGACGACTCCGAGGGCGACGCCCATGATCGGCGTCGAGAGCGGCGCGATGATCATGGCGCCGATGACCGTCGCGGTCGAGTCGGCCAGCACACCGGCCGCCGCGATGACGGCGGACAAGAGGAGCATCGTCCAGAAGGCCGATTTCTTGGAGCTGGCGTCACCAGCCGTCAGGTCCAGGTCGTTGGTGAGCTCGTCGAGAGTGCGTCGCTGATGGGCCGGAAGCGCGCGGCCGATGAGTTTTCCAGGCATGGATGGGAGTCTGCCGGAGGATCCGACCCTGGTTGCGGTGCAGCGCCGGGCCAGGATCGAACGTGCGTCACACCCGGCCGCGGGCCAGGTCCAGCAGTCGGTCGAGGACCTTGCCGCCGCTCGCCGTTAGCCCGTCGTGCTCGTACTCGCTGGTCAGCCACATGCGTAGACCACTGATCCGGGCCGCAGTCTGCTCGGAGAGCTCGCGCTCGACGTACATGTCGTCGGCGTAGACGGCGGCTGCGCAGGGCACCTCGTTCGCGGCAAGTCGCTGGACGTCGTAGAGCTCGCCCCACTCGTGCTGAGCCAGGATCTCGGCGGCGTCGGCGAAGGGCCGCAGACCGGCGTACTCCTGGAACATCCACGGAAAGACGTGCTCGCCGGTCAGGAGCGACGGGTCGGTGCCGTACTCGTCTGGTAGCAGTCGCTGTGCGGCCCAGCGGGTGGGCAGACCGGGCGCGTAGCACGACTCATGGACGACGGCGTAGAGCGGGTTGCGCGAGAAGAGCAACGACGCCTCGACGTCGTGCAGGAAGGCCGGACTTCCGAACGGCAGCTCGAGCACGTGGTGGAGCTCCTCGGAGCCGTCGCCCCGGCCGAGCAGGATGCCGAGCTGCCTGAACCTGTGCGGAGTGAGGCGGTCACCCGACGGCAGCCGGACGTCGTCGGCCTCGAGGGCTTCGACGATGGTGCTGACCCTGCGGTGGTCCTCCGGGTAGCGGGCATAGTGACCGGCCACCTTCTCGGCAGTGCGGCGGTAGGTGGCGGCATAGACCTCGTCGATGGCGCGGTCGAGAGGCGGCAGCCCACCGGTGAGCAGCGCCATGGACAACGACTCGGGGTGCAGGGACAGGTAGCTCACCACACAGAAGCCGCCGAAGCTCTGGCCGAGCACCGCCCACTTCTCGACACCGAGCTCGCGACGAAGGTGCTCGGCGTCGCGCACGATCGAGTCCGCACGGTAGTGCGTGAGCCGATCGGCAAGCTGCAGCGGCGAGAGCTGCGCGGCGGACTCTGGTCCGACGGGTGAGGAGCGACCCACCCCACGCTGGTCGAGCATCAGCACCCGGAACTCCTTGAGGGCCCGCTCCAGCCAGCCAGGCGTGTGCTGCCGGAGCGGGCGCGGCGCCTCGAACCCGGGGCCGCCCTGCAGGAACAGCAGCCAGGGCAGGTCGTCGTCCACGCGTTCGGCGGCGGCGACCTCCCGGGCGAACACCTCGATCTGCTCACCCGCCGGCTCGGCGTGGTCGAGTGGGACGGCGAACGTGCGTTCGGTCAGCACCAGACCCGGGACTCGAGACGAGACGGCAGACATGAGCCCAGGCTAGGGCGCAGGCGCGCGTTGGCACAGAGGCCCGACGCGCTCAGCGCCTGTGCGGAACGCCGTCCTCCAGGTACTGCGTCCGCCTGGGGTGGGCCACGGCAGCGGCGACCCGGCGCCGGACAGGACCGCTGAGCTTCTTCAGGGCCTTGTCGGTGCGCGCCAGCCGGTACTCCGAGATCTCCTCGTCCTGCAACACGATCGAGTCCAGCGCCTCGTCGTCGAACGTCCCACAGTCGAACAGGAAGCGCATGCCCCCTGGCCGGTTCGGCCGCGGGCGCAGGAAGTCGACGCACACGAGCCGCCCGCGTCGCACGTGCAGCCCGCACTCCTCCAGGGTCTCCCGGCGGCACGCCTCCCAGGGTGTCTCCCCGTCGGCCTCGATCACGCCGCCGGGCAGCGTCCAGCCACCCTTGTAGGTGGGGTTCAGGATGAGCAGCCGACCTTTGCGGTCCCACACCAACGCGCCGGCCGACGCAGGGATTCGCGGCAGAACCTCCTCGGATGTGACGTCGTCCGCCCACGCATCGACCATGCGACCACGCTACGCCGCAACCGGGGCGGAGACCTTGGGCGGGCAGCAGAGACTGTCAGACCCGGCCTCTACGTTCGGCACATGTCCTCCTCGAACGCCCCGCCCCGCACGACGCGGGTGCTCGGAATCGACGTCGATGGCCTCGACGTCCCGGGGATCGACCGGCTGCCTCACCACGAGGACGGCACGGTTGCGGCGGCGGCTCTGCTGGCTCATCTGCTCAGCATCGAGGCACAGGCACTCGACTCCGACTACGACGTGCTCGAGCTGGTCTCCGCGTGGGAGCGGGTGTCGTCGTGGGTCAGCGCCCAACAGCTGGCCGCAGTGGCCGAGTTCGCCCGGCGACCCGACGTGCTCGGTGCCGACCCCGAGCTCGCCCGAGTCGCCCGTGCACCGTTGGGCACGGTCCTGCGCAACCGCCCCGACGACGAGATCGGTGCCCAGCTGGCCGTCTCCAGGGTCGCCGCCTCGATCCGGCTGAGGCTCGCCGTCGGCCTGGCCGACCAGTTCGCGCAGACCGCCGACGCGCTCGCCCACGGACGCATTGACGTCAGCAAGGCCCGGGTCATCGTCGACGAGTGCAGCTCGGTGGAACGCGAACACCTCGACGAGCTGCAGGACCGGCTGTTGGCACGAGCAGCGGAGCTCACGCCTCCGCGCCTGCGTGCGCTCGCCCAGAGACTCGTGATGGCCATCGACCCCGACGCGGCCGAACAGCGCAGCAAGGCGCGACGCTCGGAGTCACGTGTCATCGTCACTCCGCAGGGCGACGGCGTCGCCGAGCTGTGGGCGCAGCTGCCGGCCGAGCACTCGGTGGCCATCGAGACGGTCGTGCACGCGGTCGCCAAGCGTCTGAAGTCAGCAGCCGGCCCGGCCGACCCACGCACCCTGGACCAGTGGCGCGCCGAGGCGCTGGCCCTGCCGTTCGTCCAGGCGTTGCGCACCGGGACGCTCGACGGCGAGACCCCAGCTGACCTCGGCACCCCCGGCCGGTCCCCGGTGCGGGTCAACGTCTCCGTGCCCGCCAGCGTGCTACTCGGCCTGAGCGATGCCCCCGGCGACCTGCAGGGACACGGACCGATCCCGGCCTCGCTGGCGCGCCTGCTGGCGCAGGACGCCACGTGGCGACGCATCCTCACCGACGAGGGGGGCCGGGTCACCGACGTCGGAACCACCACCTACCGCCCAGGCACTCCCCTCGTCCGAACCGTCCAGCTGCGTCACCAACGCTGCGTCTTCCCCGGGTGTGGCGCACGTGCCGAGCGCTGCGACCTCGACCACGTCGTTCGCCACCCCGAAGGGCCGACCAGCCTCACCAACCTGGCCCCGGAGTGCCGACGCCACCACCTGCTCAAGCACCGTGACGACCTGTACGACGGCGACGGGCTGCAGCAGAAGCTCGCGCGCAGCCGCAGCCAGCCACCACCTCCTGCGCTGCAACCCCTCCCGGACGGCGCTCTGTTCTGGACGCTTCCCACCGGGCACCAGCACACCGTCGAACCGCCGCCCTTGGTCGACCCCGGCGTCGACCAGGCTCTGGTCGACGCCGCGAAGGCGCTGCGCCGTCACCGTCCGACCTCGGAGCCCGGAGCCGATCTCCCCGGGTCGACGCACAGCAGGGTCGAGTCCGCCCTCGCCCGGCTGTTCGCCGCCTGACCGAGCGTCGACCGAACCGGCCAACCGACTGGGCCAACCGACCGGCTGGGCCGAAGCTAGCGCTCGGCAGTGGCCGCCGCGTAGTCGTCGAGCACCACGCGCACTGTGTCACCGAGCAGGGCGCTGGGGTCGTCGTCCAGCGCCCCTGCGGCGACCCGGCGACTCTGCACCGGGAGGAACTGGCTGAGCAGCTCGCCCGGGATCCCTGTGCGTCGCAGGTTCGCGACCATCAGGTCGACCGCCTGCTGCACCGACGGCACCGGCCAGTAGTACCGGGAACGGTCACTCCGGGAGTACCTGCGGGCCCGGGCGGCCAGAGCCGGGTCGCTCGGGTAGAACGGCTGCCAGTACGTCGGGTTGTCGACCATCGCCTGGTCGAGCACCCTTCGCACAGCCGGACGCCGCCTCGCCCAGCAGCTCGTCCTCGATGAACGACAGGGCGAACACCCCCTCGCGGTAGGCGAAGGTCAGCCCGGGCCCGACCTTGAGGATCGCGAACCGGTCCCGCACGAGCCCGCGCAGCGCCTGCGGGGTCTGGTAGTCGGTGCTGTGCGCCTCGAAGACCAGCGACGGCTCGGCGCTGATGAACCGGGACAGGTGCGCCGCCTGCCCGGGCACGTAGCCGAACAGCTCCGCGTCGGAGAACTCCACGCCCGGCTGCGCGACGACGGCCCGAACCCGCTCCCACGCGTCGCCGACACCCGGCAGACACGAACGCGGCCTGGGTGAGGTCGATCGTCTCCTCGACGTCGACCGTGGTCGTCACGTGGATGCCGTGCGCGCCGACCGACTCCCCCGCCGGGCACCGGGACCTCGGTGCCGATCACGTAGCGGGGCTCGAGACCGGCCTCGGCCGCGGCCTCCTCGGCGACGACGGCGAGCCGGGCCGCACGTTCGGCCACCAACGCCGGGTGCATCGCCCCTGGCGGGTCATCGGCGCACCGGATCGAGGTGTCGAGGTGGATCTTGGTGTAGCCGGCCATGACGAAGGCCCGGACCAGCTCGGCCGACTTGGCCATCGCCGTCTCGGCGGACAGGTGCTTCCAGGGGTTCGGACCGAGGTGGTCGCCGCCGAGCACCAGCCGCTCCGCGGGCAGCTCGTGCTCCTCAGCGAGCCGTTCGACCGCACGGCGGAAGTCGATCGGCTGCATGCCGGTGTACCCGCCGTCCTGGTTCACCTGGTTGCAGGTCGCCTCGATCAGGACGACGTGCTCCCCCTGCGCACCATGACGCACCGCCTCGTCGAGCACGACGGGGTGCGCCGAGCACACCGACGTGATCCCGACCGCGTCGACCCGCATGCTGCGCCCGCACCAGCTGGTCGAGCACGTGCTCACTCACCGGTCATCCTCCGCTGCGCCGCTGGTCGCCGTGAGCCGGTCGGCCCAGGCCTGCGCCTCGGATCGGTCCGGCTGCGTCGCGGTGCCACCGACCCCGCGCGTGGAGAGCGTTCCGGCGGCCACGGCAAGGCGCAGCGCCTGCTCGTCGTCGAGGCCGCAGAGCCGACCGGCGACGAAGCCGGCGTCGAAGGTGTCCCCCGCTCCCACCGCGTCGGCGAGGCTGGGTGGTCTCGTCGCTGCCACGTGAACGGTCCCCCGCGGCGTACGAGCCGTGGCGCCGACCTCGCCCAGCTTGACGACGACGTCGCAGCCGTGTGCGGCCATGGCGTCCAGGGCCGCGGGGACCGAGGCACACGCGGTGACGGCCAGCAGCTCGGCCCGGTTGGGCAGGAACACATCGGTCTCGGCCAGCACCGCCTCGAGGTCCCACGTGCCGCCTGGGTCCCAGTTGGTGTCCAACGACGTCGTCACGCTGGCCCCGCGGAACCGCCGCAGCGCGGCGGGCAACGCCTGGCGGTACGCGTCGGACATCAGGTAGTACGAGGCGACGTGGACATGACGAGCCGGACGGTCGGCCAGCCCTTCCAGGTCGGCCGGCGACAGGGCGGCGATGGTGCCGGGTGCCGTGAGGATCGCGCGGTCGGGTCCGCGGTCGAGCATGACCGAGAGACCGGTTGGTGTCGACGCGTCGATGCGCACGTGTCCCAGGTCGACGTCGGCGGCCGTGAGCCGGTCGATCATGAACCGACCGAGGTCGTCGTCCCCGACCACGCCGCACAGCCCCACCGAGAGCCCCAGCCGGGCCGCCGCGACCGCGGTGATGGACGCCGATCCGCCCACGACCAGTGCCGCACGGTCGACGAGCTGCTCGACCTGGTCGAAGCGAGGCGACAGCTGCGTGCCGGACACGATGACGTCGGGGTTGACGTCGCCGAGGACGAAGAGGTCGAGCTCGCTCAAGGAGTTCCTTCCTCAGTGGAGGAACGAGGGGAGGTACTCGCGCTGGGCGGCCACCATCTCGTCGAACATGTCACGGATCTGCTGCAGCTCGCAGGCGGCCGCGGTCAGTGGGTCGAGCATCAACGCGTGCACCGCGGCCTCACGGTCCTGGTCGACGATCGCGGTGACTGCCAGGTCGTTGAACTCCTGGTGCCGTCTCACGAGGGCGGCAAGGTGCGCCGGCAGCGCGCCGAACGACTGCGGGTGGATCCCGTTCTCGTCCACCAGGGCAGCCACCTCGATCGCGTTGTCCTGGTCGAGGTTGTCGACGAAGCCATGGTTCACGGTCGTGACGTAGACCGTCGTCGGCTTGCCGGTGACCATCGCTTCGACGATGTGCGACGGGTACTCGCCTCCCCGTTCCATGGGGTACTCCGCCTCGCCGGCCAGCACCCGACGCAGGTGCTCGTCGTTCTCGCGCCGCCAGGTCGGCCACTGGTGGGCGTAGAAGCCGGACTCGCCGATGTACTCCTTGCCCTGCCAGCGCTTGACGACGTCGGGGTGCGTCCGGAAGTACGGCAGGTACTCCGACACGTGCCCGCTGCTCTCGGTGGGAAAGGCACCGAGCTGGTACATCAGCTCGAACCGCACCGGATCCTGCTCGAACACCGCCGGCACGTGGCCGCGCTCGCGCAGGAGCGGGTAGAGGTCCTCACCGCCGCGGGTCAGCTCGGTGAGCCAGGCCAGGTGGTTGACGCCCGCAGCGCGGAACTCGATCTGCGCCTTGTCCAGCTCCAGGTACTCAGCCAGCTGCTCGACGGTGTAGTGGACGGAGTGGCACATCCCCCACAACGGATGCCGCGAGGACCGGGCCGCCGCCAGCACCGTCATCGACATCGGGTTGGTGTGGTTGAGCATGAGCGCCGACGGGCACAGCCGCTCGACGTCGGCCAGGATCTCCAGGATCGTCGGGATCGTCCGCAGAGCCTTGAACAGGCCCCCCGGGCCGATGGTGTCGCCGATGCACTGGTCGACCCCGTACTTCATCGGGATGTCGTAGTCGAACCCGACGGTGGCGAGCCCGGCGACCTCGATCGTGCTGATCACGACGTCCGAGCCCGGCAGCAGCGCCGTGCGGTCGGTCGACGACTGCACCGTCCACGAGCGGCCAGACCGCTCGATCAGGTGCTCGGCGAACTCATGGGCCAGGGCCAACCGGTCGGCGTCGATGTCGACCAGCCGGAACTCCCCGGACTCCAACGGTGGGGTCAGCAGGAAGTCGGTGATCAGCTCGGCTGCGAACACGGTGCTCCCGGCGCCGATGATGGTCACGACGGTCATGTCACTTGCCTCCGGTCAGCGTGAGTCCCGCCACGATCCACTTCTGAGTGACGAGGAAGAAGATGAGCACGGGCACAACCATGAGCACCGAGGCCGCCATGACCAGGTTGAGCTGAGCGGAGTGCTGGGAGGAGTACCACGTCAGGATCACCGGAATGGTGCGGTTCTGGTTCTCGGTCAGCACGATGAGGGGCCACAGGTAGGCGTTCCAGTTGAACATGAACGTGAGCAGCCCGAGGGTCGCGAGGGCCGGCTTGATCTGAGGAACCACGATCGACCGGTAGATGCGCCACTCGGAGGCCCCATCGATTCTGGCTGACTCGATCTGCTCGTCGGGCAGCGCCATGATGAACTGCCGCATCACGAAGACCGCGAATGGGTCGATGACCGCTGTGATGATCAGGCCCCACAGGTTGTTGAGCAGTCCGAGTCGGCTGAGGATCAGGTAGTTGGGGATCATCACCACGCTCGGTGGGACCATCATCAGCGCCATCAGGTACCAGAAGAGGAACTGACGCCCCCGGAACCGGTACTTCGCGAAGATGAACCCCAGAAGCGACGCCATGAACAGTGAGAAGACGACGTTGAGCACGGCGACGAACAGGGAGTTCCGGTAGAAGGTCGTCAGCGGCAGGGTTGGGTCCTCGAGGATCTGACGGTAGTTGTCGAGGGTCCACGCCTGCGGCACGAAGGTGGGCGGAACCTGACGGATCTCGGCACCGGTCTTGAACGAGCCGAAGACCATCCAGAAGAACGGCAGTGCGGCGATGACTCCCGCAACGAGAAGGACGGCATAGAGCAGTACCCGACCAACCGGCAGCCGGCGACGCGGCCGCGCGATGACGGTGACGGTGTCCTGCGCCCCGAACGACTCGGTGTCGGTGTCGGTGTCGGTGACCATGTCAGTACGACCACTTCGTCCGCAGCAGGCGTGCCTGGATAAGGGTGATGAGGAGGACGATGAGCAGAAGGACCAGCGACTCGGCGGCCGCCCACCCCATCGACTGGAAGCGGAAGGCGTTCTCGTAGATGTCCAGGGACAGCACGCGGGTCTGGTTGTCCGGACCGCCCACGGTCATCACCTGGAAGAGGTCGAACGCCTGGAAGGAGGAGATCATCGTCAGTACGGCCGTCAGCAGGATCGTGGGCCTGAGCAACGGGAGCGTCACCAGCCAGAATCGCTGCCACGCGTTGGCGCCGTCCAGGTCGGCTGCCTCGGTGAGTGACCGGGGGATCCCCTGCAACGCGGCAATGAAGATCACCAGGTTGTAGCCGATGTCCATCCACAGGTAGGCGACCGTCACCGCCCCCAACGCCACGGGAACGCCCAGGACCGTGATGTTCGGGTCGTTCAGCCAGGCGATCGCGGTGACATGTCCGGTCACCTTGCTGATGAGTGCGTTGGCCAGTCCGTACTGCGGGTTCAGTACGTACTGCCAGATCACGGCCACCGCGACCGCCGACGCCAGCACGGGCATGAAGAACACGGTGCGCAGCAGTGGCCGCAGCCTGCGCGCGACCGACTCGATCATCACGGCGAGGGGCAGTGTGATGAGCAGGTTGAGTGGCAGCACGATGAACGCGAATATGAGCGTCGTGACCACCGACAGGCGAAACGTCTCCGCCAGCTGGGAGCTGCCCGAGAAGTCGAACATCAACCGGAAGTTGTCCAGGCCAACGAACGGGTTGTCCCCTCCCAGCCCGCCGAGGCCCGCACCTTCGCGCCGGGGGCTGTAGCTGAACAAGGACAGCGCGAACACCCACACGATCGGCAGCAGGGTGAAGAACAGGAGATAGCCGACCGACGGCATCAGCACCGACCAGCGGAACCTCCGCTGCGGTGCGTCGATCCCCCGGGCAGCCCGCTGCGTGCCCGGGACCACCGACGTGTCCGCTGTCATGTGCGTGAACTCCCCTGAGTCAGAGCTGGTTCGCCTCTTGCTCGATCTTCGCCAGCGCCTCGTCGACCGTTGCCTGGTCGGTCAGCACATCGAGGGTGTTCGGGACGATGATCTTGTAGAAGAGCCGGTCGCGGTCGGGCAGGCTACCGAGGTACTGAGCGTTCCCGAGGATGCCCAGGAATGGCTCCAGGTAGGCCGCGTTGGACAACAGCTCCTTGGCGCCAGAACCCTTTGCGTTCGCCGCAAGCGCAGGCAGCGTGCCCGTGTCGACGTTCCATTGCAGGGCGTTGCTGTCGTTCGCGGCCACGTAGGACACGAAGTCCCACGCAAGCTCCTGCTCTTGGCTGTTCGATGACACTGTCAGGCCCCATCCGGAGTCGGCCGCGAACGAGGGGTTCTCCAGCGTCGGTAGCGGCACGAACACGGTGTCTGCGGTGACCTCCGGGAAGTCCGCGGCGTACTCTGGAACGACCCACGGGCCGACCAGGCCCATCGCGCACAGCTCGGTGAAGTAGCAGTCCCCGACCCAGTTCGTGGTGTCGGTGAACAGCGTCGGATCGATGATGCCCTCGGTGACGTAGCTCTTCATGAGCTCCATCGATGCCTGAGCCTCGGGGGTCTGGAAGGAGAAGGTGCCGTCGTCGCTCAGGTAGCTGCCACCGTTCTGGAGGATGAGCGACAAGAACGTGTAGGCCATCCCGTCGTTGGTCGTGAAGTGGTACCCGGCGCGCGTGATCACGCCGTCCTCGGTGACCGTGAGCTTCTTCGCGTCCGCCTTGAAGTCATCGAAGGAGTCCCAGCCGTCCAGTCCGACACCCGCCGCACCTGCCATCGCGGTGTTCACCAGCGTCGCGCCGTACTCGATGTTCGACTCCTGGGGCAGGCCGTAGATCTGGTCCTCGCACAGGTACCCGCCCAGAGGCCCGGGGAAGTACGTCTTCTCCGCCTCCGACTGGCTCATCACCGAGTTGGGCACCGGGGCGAGGTTCGACGAGTAGCTGCAGGTCCAGCTGCCGAACATCTGCAGCACATCGGCCTCCGTTCCGGCCGGCAGCGACGTCTGCAGGGTCTGGATGTAGGTGTCGTAGTCGAAGGTCTCGAACTCGATCGCGACGTCAGGGTTCTCGGCCATGTACGCGTCGGCGAGCTCGCCGTAGGCCTTGTTGAACGACTTGTTGACGTGCGTCCAGACCCTGATCGTTCCCCCGGTTGCGTCTGCGTCCCCTCCCCCGCTGCCAGAGGAGGTGCATGCCGTTGCCAGCAGGGCCAGCGTTGCCACCCCGAGAGCGAGGCTGCGTGAGCGTTTCATCGGTTCCTCCTCGTCAGACCGTCTCGGCTGAGACGTCCAGGTGAATGACTGCGGTCAGGTGGCGTGGGCTGTCTGGGTCGAGCCCCTTGCCCAGCGCACGCTCGAGGGCGAGCAGCTGCAGCGGGAGCAGGTGGAGCACCGGCCGTGACCAGATCGGCAGGGACGACGGGATGTGGTGCTCGAGCCGGTCGCCGATCTTCACGACGCGCCCGGACATCGGCGAGATGTCGTCCAGGACGGCCAGCTCGCGAGCCGCACGCTCGGCAGACACCAGTCCGAGCACGACGACGTCCGGGCTGCACATGGACATGGGGCCATGCCGGAACTCCATCGTGTGGTAGGCCTCGCTGGCCGTCAGGGACATCTCCTTGAGCTTGAGCATCCCCTCGGACGCGACGCCGAAGAGCGGATCCGACGCCAGGAAGAAGAAGCTCGTGTACCCCGGGTCGCGGGCAATGTGGGCCATAGGCGCCCGCGCAAGGTCGAGAAGCCGAGCCGCGTGTCCTGGTAGGTCCTGCAGCGCGGACGCGTCATGCCCGCCGACGGCTGCCGCGATCGCTTGCCCGAGCAGGAGCATCGATGAGAACGAGCGGGTCTGCGCCACACTCTGCTCGGTGGCGGACTCTGCCTGCCAGGTGACGTCGGCGGCTTGGCCGAGTGCCGACTCGGGGTGGCAGGTCACAGCGACCACCTTCAGGCCGCCCCTGCGCCGGAAGTGCTCGACGGCGAGGACCGTCTCCGTGGTGGTCCCGGACCGCGAGAAGGCCAGCATGAGCGTGCGACTTGGGTCGAGAACCTGCGTCTGCGCACCGGGGAGCAGCTCCGACGCAGGAGCGGCCCAGGCCCGGACCCCCGCGTCGCGGAGAAGAGAGGCAACGGTGAGTGCGAGGTAGTGGGTCGACCCGCACCCGGTGACGACGACGTCGCGCGGAGAGCTGTCGAAGCCCTCTCGTAGTCTGGATGTCTCGCAGGACGCGAGTGTGTCGCTCCAGACCTCAGGTTGTGACATGATCTCGCGCTCGGTATGGCTCGGACCGGTCATCGCGACACCTCCGCAACTACGACCTGGGTCCCTGACTCCCGCAGGTCCGCCAGTACGTCGGCAGCAGCCCCGTCGTCGGTGATCACCGTGTCGATCGACGAGAGCGGGACGACGTGCGTCGTGCTCACCTCACCCAGCTTGGTGTGATCGGCCAGCACCACCGTGCGGCGCGCCATGGAGATGAACGCCGCATCCGTGGCTGCCTCGGCGTCACCGTCGGCTGTGAACCCGTGCTCACCGTCCAGCGCCGGCACGCCAAGGAACGCGATACCCGCGCGGTAGGAACGAATGGCCTCGACAGCTCGCGGACCAATCATGGACAGCTCGGGTGTGCGCAGGTTGCCACCGATCACGATGACGTCGATGCGGTCACACCTCGACAGCTCACTCGCGACGGGCAGCGAGTTGGTCACCACGGTCACATCGACACCGCCCAGCCGCTGGGCCAGGTGCAGCGTGGTCGAACCGCCACCGATGAACACCGTGTCGCCGGGTCGGACCATCGTGACCGCCTCATGGGCGATGGCGCGCTTCTGGGCGACCTGCACGTTGCCGCGCTCCGGGAGCGGTCGCTCCTTGAAGCTGCCCGGCGCCGGGACCGCGCCGCCATGGGTGCGCTGGGCCACCCCGGACTCCTGCAGCGAGTCCAGGTCGCGCCGCACGGTGGCCTCGCTGACGCCGAGCCGGTCGGTGAGCTCACCAACCGTGACCGGGTCACCGACGGCCAACATCTGCTCTATCTGCGCCAGTCGGTGGACGCGTAGCGAGGATCGACCAACCATGATGCTTGATCGTGCTCGCTTCTGACCGACTCTGTCAAGAACTTCCAGCTTGAGGCTAGAAACGAGCGGAAACACGGGTCATGATTGACTGAAACGATCGCTCCGGAAATGAGGTCACCATGTCGTCGATCGTCCTGGACGCGATCGAGAAGGTCTATCCCGACGGCACCGCCGCCGTCCGCGGCATCGACCTGACCATCGAGTCCGGCGAGTTCATGGTCCTGGTCGGGCCCTCGGGGTGCGGCAAGTCCACGGTGCTGCGGATGATCGCCGGACTGGAGGAGACCACGTCCGGCCGGATCATCGTCGGGGACCACGACATCACCCGGGCTGCCCCACGCGACCGCGACGTGGCGATGGTGTTCCAGAACTACGCGCTCTACCCGCACATGTCGGTACGCGACAACCTGGGGTTCTCACTGCGGGTCCGACACATGCCCAAGGGCGAGCTGACCCAGCGGGTCGATGACGCTGCGGCGATGCTTGGCCTCAGCGAGCTGATGGACCGCAGACCGGGCCAGCTCTCCGGAGGACAGCGCCAGCGGGTCGCCATGGGACGGGCCATCGTTCGGCAGCCCACGGCGTTCCTCATGGACGAGCCTCTCTCCAACCTGGACGCGAAGCTGCGGGTGTCGATGCGCGGGGAGCTGACCAACCTGCACGCCCGGCTAGGTGTCACCACGGTCTACGTGACGCACGACCAGGTCGAGGCCATGACGTTGGGGCAGCGAGTCGCCGTGCTCGAGGGCGGCACCGTCCAGCAGGTCGACGAGCCCCAGCAGCTCTACCGCGCGCCGGCCAACCTCTTCGTTGCGACGTTCATCGGCTCGCCGTCCATGAACGTGGTCGAAGCGGTGGTCGAGGAGACGATCCTCCGGTTCGGGCAGTTCACCCTGCCGCTGAACGACGTCCAGCAGCGGGCCCTGCAGGGGCGCTCACGGGTGATCATCGGCATCCGGCCCGAGTGGTTCGACGTGGCGGTCGCCGATCACGGGGCCGCGACCATGGCCGTCGACCTCTCCGCAGTCGAGGCGCTGGGAACCGAGAGCCACGTGTTCTTCGCGGTCGACGCGGCACCGGTCGCCGCCGCCCTGGAGGCCACCGACGAGGAGGTCCCAGAAGACGTGCTCACCGCAGGGAAGGCCCGCTTCGTGGCGAGGCTCGGTCCGGACGCCCGGCCGCGAGTCGGAGACCGGCTCACCTTGTCCGTGGCAGCCGAGAAGCTCCACTTCTTCGATGCCTCCACCCATGGCTCACTGCGACCCCGCGAGGCACCGTCGGGTCCACTTCGCGGCTGATCGGGCCCGAATCGGGCGCTTCTCGGCGCGAGGCTAGGCAGGGTTGGTCTCGGTCAGGAAGTCCAGGATCTTGCGCAGCTCGGTGACCTTCATGTCCAGGTCGGGCAGGCCGTGCCCGGTGGCCAGCCGGTCGTAGCGGACGTCGCGTCCGCGCGCCCGCAGGGCCGCCACGTAGGTGTCGACCTGGCGCACGGGGCACCGGGGGTCGTTCTCACCGGCGGTCACGAACACCGGCGCCTGCACGGCGTCGGCGTAGGTGATCGGGGAGGCGGCCGCGTAGACGTCGGGGATCTCCTCGATCGTGCCGCCCATCAGTGCCGCGTCGTAGGCCTTCATGAACGAGGGTGCGTCCTCCGCAGACGTGACCTGGTCGGCCAGCGGGACGAGCGCGGCACCGGAACGCCACCGGGTCGGCTGGGTGCCCAGCGCCATCAAGGTGAGGAAGCCGCCCCACGAGCCGCCCGCGATCGAGACCCGCTCGGGGTCGACGATCCCGTCCGCCTCGAGCTGCTCGCGCACCGCGGTGACGTCCTCCAGCTCGATGAACCCGAGCCTGCGGTGGAGAGCCTCCCGCCAGGCGGCTCCGTACCCGGTGGACCCGCGGTAGTTGACCCGCACGACGGCGTACCCGAGGTCCACGTACGCGGCCACCGTGTCGTTCCACGCGTCGAGGTCCTGGCCGGTCGGGCCACCGTGGACTGCGAACACGGTCGCGTGTGGGCCGGGGCGATCCGGCGGCAGGTAGACCAGGGCGTGTGCTCGACCCCCCGGCCCTTCGGCGAACACGTCGCCGGCTGCCACCGTGGCTGCCGGTGTGGCTCCGGGCAGCTCGATGAGCTGGGTCACGTCTTCCCCGTGCACCCGGATGAGCGAGACCGGCAGGTCCGACCGCGAGACCAGGACGTGGACCGATCCATCGGGCCGCGCGGATGCGGCCGAGACGGCGCCCGACGGTCCGGCAATGGGCGTCAGCTCACCAGAGCTGAGGTCGAGCCGGACGAGCTGCTGGCGGGCGTCCTTCAGCACCGTGAGCAGCAGCGCCTCGCCGTCGGGGTACCAGTCGGCGCTCACGTCACCGTCGAGCCCGGTCACGACGTCGTCGCGCGCACCGGTCTGGGTGCTCCACACCATGGGTACGGCCCGGTCATCGGGCTCGTGGACGACGAGCACCTGGCCCGGGTCCGAGGGGTGGAAGGCGACCGGGCCGAGGTGGCGTCCCTGGTCCACCAGCTCGGCCACCACCGCACCGTCGGACAGCCGCACCACCCGAACCCCGAGGTGCAGCCAGTCGCCACCAGGTGCGAACGCGATGAGCGCGTGCGTGCCGTCACTGGTCGCGTCGCACAGGTCGGCCTGGTCATCGGACCGGTACCTGACCTGGCCCGCGCCGGTGGAGTCGGCGACGGCCAGCTCGAACCCGTCGTCGACCAACCGTCCGATCACGGCGCCACCGTCGTCCAAGGGGACGATGCCGCAGCTGTACGACGGCGCCAGGCCGGGGAGCAGCGCGACCGGCGGTCCGACGTCCTGACCGTCGAGCGAGCTCCGCTGCCAGCGGCCGACCTCGTCTCCGGCGGCGTCGTCGAACCAGAACACCGCCGAGGAGTCCGGCGCGACGGACGCACCGACCGTGCCCTGCGGGCGGTCGGTGACCTGGGTCAGCGTCGCCGGTGAGGCGGACGCGTCGAAGGCGTACACCTCGGTGCGCCCGCTGGGGTTGGCCAGCACCACGCCACGGTCGGCCCGGCGACCCGCCCACGAGGCGGGAGGGCCGAGCAGGCTGAACGACATCAAGGACGGCGCCCGGACCCGCTGCTCCCATCGGGGGATGTGTTCAGTCACGCCGTCACCCTGCCACAGGGCCCCGCACCAGCGTCTTCCTGGGGAATCGTCAGACCGTCCACCTAGCCTGGTCCCATGACCTATGGACTGTTTGGCGGATTCCGGGTCCAGCCCGGGCAGCGCGACCAGCTCGAGAGCCTCCTGCTGGAGGCCGCCTCGTTGCTCGGGGGCAACCTCGACTGCCTCGTCTACGCCGTCGGCACGTCGGACGAACCTGATGTCGTCTGGGTCAGCGAGATCTGGACCGACCGGGAGGCCCACGCAGCATCGCTCGACCCCGACGACGTCCGGGTCGTGATCCAGCGGGCCCGACCCTTGATCTCTGGCTTGGTCGGGCGCACCGAGTTCACCGTGTCCGGTGGCAAGGGGACGGCCCGGCGCTCGTAGCACGGACGCCGAGTCACACGATGTTGCGCTCAGGGCGCAGCGTGCCGTCGGCGAACCTCTTTGCCGACAGACCGGAGACGTCGACGAACGGCGGGCGCCCCAGGTACAGGTCGCGCACGACCTCGCCCACTGCTGGGCCTTGCAGGAACCCGTGGCCGGAGAAACCCGTGGCGTAGAAGAAGCCGGACAGTCGACCGTCCCGGCCGATCAGGGCATTGTGGTCCGGCGTCACCTCGTACAGCCCGGCCCACCCATGGGCGATCCCGACGTCCAGCAGGCGAGGCGCCCGACGTTCGATCGCGGCGGTGAGATCGGGCAGCCACGCGTCGTCACGATCGAGTCGGAAGCCGGCGGTCTCTCCGGCGTACGACATGCCCAGCAGCACGCCGTCGCCCTCACGGTGCAGGTAGAAGGTCGAGGACGCGTCGACGGTCATCGGCGTGGTGTCCGGCACGAGTGCTGCCAGGTCGGCGTCGAGGGGCTCGGTGACCAGGATCTGCCGGCGCAGCGGTGAGACCGGAAGGTCGACCCCCGCCGTCGCGGCCAGAGCCTGCGACCACGCACCAGCGGCGCACACGACAGCCTCGGTCCGAATCCGACCGGCCGAGGTCAGCACGGCACTGACGTCCGACCCCGAGGTCTCGACCGCCTCCACCGTCACTCCGGTGCGGATGGACACCCCCAGCCGCCGCGCCGCCGACGCGTACCCGAGCACGACCGACTCCGGGGAGCACACACCGTCGCGCGGGTGGAACGCTGCTGCCAGGACGTCGTCGGTGCGGGCGACCGGGACCTGCGCGGCGACCTCAGCCGGGTCGACGATCCGGCTGCGCACACCGAGCTCGTTCTGCAGGGCCACTGACGCCTCGAACGCCACCACGTCGTCCGGTTTCGTGAGCAGGAACAGGTATCCGACCTGACGCAGGTCGATGTCTTGTCCAGGGCGTCGACCGAACTGCTCGAACGCATCCAGGCTGCGGGCCCCCAGAGCGATGTTGACTGCATCGGAGAACTGAGCCCGCACTCCCCCGGCAGCCTTCGAGGTCGAACCCGAGCCCAGGGCGTTGCGTTCCAGGAGCACCACGTCGGACACGCCCGACTCCGCCAGGTGGAAGGCGATGCTCGTGCCCATCACCCCACCGCCGACCACGACCACCGAGGCATTCCTCGGGAGCAGGTCACGGTCGGCCATGGGCATGCAGGCTAGGGCGTTGGACAACCGCTCACGACCAAACGGTGGCTGCGCGTCAGACCAGCTTCGGCAGTCCGGTAGCCGAGCCCCCGAGCCGGGCGGTCGGCGGAGTCGCCGGGGGCAGAGGCGCCGCACCACGGTCACTCAGACCGGCGATCAGCAGCAGCGCGCCCACCAGGACGAGGGGGACGCTGAGGACCACGAGACCCGCTTGCGGCGGAATGCCGGCACCGTCGCCGTGCACGCCGCCGGTGGCCGCGAGGAACAGCAGGCCGACGACCGGCGTCAGTCCCAGCACCAGCAGCATCGAACCGGCCGGCAGCGGCTGTCGCCAGCCGAGCACGGTCAGCGGGATCGCGAGGGCGAACACGGCGATGGCCAGGATCGGCCCGTTGCGGTTCTCGAAGTCGCTCCACGGCTGCGGCGCGACCACCGACCACAGCAGCAGTCCGGTGACGCCGACCGTGAGGACAGCCAGCAACCACTTGGCCCAGTCCGGCCGCAGCCAGGCCAGCGCGACGGCGGCCAGCAGCGGCACCAGCCAGAGCGCGACCAGCCCGATCCCCCGCCAGCCACCGGGGTCGCTCATGGTCTCTCCGATGATGAACAAGCCGATGAACAGCCCGAGGGCGCCCATCAGCGAGAGTGCGACGATCTGCAGGTTCTTGCGCATGACGCACCCCTTTCGTCACCTTCAGTACAGCACCGTGCGCACTCACCCAGAAGTGCCGAAGTGCCTTCCGCGGAGCGCCACCGCTGGCTGCATGCCGCTTCCTGCGCCCCGAGTCGGCGGAGGTCGTAGGGTGACCGCCATGGCGGAGTACCAGGTCACCTCATGGCGTGAGCTGCCCTCGATGGTGGTGGCACGTGACGGTGACGACGTCACCAAGATCCAGCTGGCAGCGCGATTCCAGGAAGCGATCGACGAAGCCGCCATGCGGTTGGGCGAGACGTCGTCGGATGCCTACCTCGACGGCTGGACCCGGACCCCCTGGACTGTTGGCGAAGGTGACCACGCCGAGCTCGCGGGAGTGGTGGCGGCTTCTCTGGAGGACGAGTGGACCGACGACCGGATCACCACCTTCCTGGACGCGCTGACCTCCTGACCCGCACCTCGTGGTGCGTTCGCCGCCCTGAGCGCGGTGAATGCTCCACAGGACCAGTCAGTCGGCGGTCTCGGCGGCGTGCAGCCAGGCTTCCTCGGCCTCGCGACGCTGCTCCAGCACGTCGTCCAGCTGCGCCTTGAGCGCCGCGACCTTCATGTGGTCGGTGGCATGCTCGTCGAACGCCGCGTGCAGCCTGGCCTCCTCCGCCTCGGTCCGTGCGATCAGCCGCTCCAGGCGGGCCAGGTCCTTCTTCGCCGCCCGCTGCTGCGCGGCCGACGGCGCAACCGAAGGCTGCACCAGCAGGTTGCTGTGACCAGCGGACGCTCCAGCGACACCTGATGCCGACGCGCCCTCTGCTGCCCTCAGCCGCAGGTACTGGTCGATGCCTCCCGGAAGGTCCCGCAGCCGTTCGTCGCCCAGCAGGCCGACGAAGGTGTTGCAGACCCGCTCGACGAAGTAGCGGTCGTGCGAGATGACCAGCAGGGTCCCGGCGAAGGAGTCGAGCAGGTCCTCCAGCGCGGTGAGCGTCTCGACGTCGAAGTCGTTGGTGGGTTCGTCCAGCACGAGGACGTTGGGTCCACCCATGAGCAGCCGAGTCAGCTGCAGCCGGCGCCGCTCGCCGCCCGAGAGGTCGGCGACGGGCGTGCGCTGACGGTCCGGGGCGAATCCGAGCCGCTCGCACAGCTGGGACGCCGACAGCTCGCGCCCGCCCCCGATCTCGACCTGGTGCGCGACGTGCTGCACGGCCTCCAGCACCCGCCACGTCTGGTCGAGCTCCTCCAGGTGCTGGGACAGGTACGCCGGTCTCACCGTGCTGCCGGTGACGACCCGCCCGGCAGTGGGACGCAGCCGGCCGAGGAGCATCCGGACGAGCGAGGTCTTGCCCGCCCCGTTCGCGCCGACGATGCCGACCCGGTCCCCGGGCCCGATGTTCCAGGTCACCCGGTCGAACAGCACCCGGTCGCCCAGCACCAGGGACACGTCGTGCAGCTCGACCACCTTCTTGCCCAGCCGGGCCCCGGCGAACGCCAGGAGCTCGACGTCGTTGCGTGCGGGCGGTTCGGCGGCGATCAGCTCGTTGGCGGCATCGATCCGGAACTTCGGCTTCGACGTCCGTGCGGGCGGGCCGCGGCGCAGCCAGGCGAGCTCCTTGCGCAGCAGGTTGCTGCGCCGCTGTTCCGACGAGGCTGCCTGACGCGCCCGTTCGGCCTTGGCCAGCACGAACGCGGAGTACCCGCCGTCGTACTGCTCGACCCGACCCTCGACCAGCTCCCACGTCCGGTCGCTCACCTCGTCCAGGAACCACCGGTCGTGGGTGACCACCACCAATGCCAGGCCCCTCCGACCCCGCAGGTGGGCCGCCAGCCAGGCCACCGCCTCCACGTCGAGGTGGTTCGTGGGCTCGTCGAGCAGCAGCACGTCGAGGTCACGCAGCAGCAGGGTGGACAGCTCGACCCGACGCCGTTCGCCCCCCGACAGCGGTCCCATGGGTCGGTCGAGCACGGCGTCGTCGAACCCACCGAGCAGCGCGGTGAGCACCTCGCGCGTCCGTGGCTGCGACGCCCACTCGTGCTCGTCCCGGTCGGCGACGACGAACGAGCGAACGGTGGATGCCGGGTCGATCAGCTCCGCCTGGGCGAGCATGCCGAGCGCGAGGCTGCCCGTATGGGTCACCCGTCCCGCGTCCGGGGACTCTGCCCCGGCCAGCACGCGCAGCAGCGTGCTCTTGCCGCCACCGTTGCGGCCGACGACGCCGATCCGCTCCCCTTCGGCGACCCCGAGTGAGACGTCGTCCAGCAACGGGTGCCGCCCGTAGGACTTGTGGGCGCCCTGGACGTTGATCACGTTGCGCGGCGCCACGGCACCATCCTGCCCGACCGCAGGAGCCCTCCCGAGGGCAGGCCGCGGTCCACCATGTGGAACAGCCGTACCACATGGTGCCGATTTCTCTTGATGCCGACCTATCATCGAGGGGTGTCGACCGGGGCCGTTGCGGCCAACCCGATCTCCGAGCACGCCGTCCGTGGCGTGGTTGGAGCCGTGGCTGATCAGCCCGGTCCGGTGCTGCTCGCCCTGCAGGCCGTCCAGGCCGAGTTCGGCTACGTCGACTCCCTCGCCCTGCCGGTCATCGCCGACGTCCTGAATGTGTCCCGGGCCGAGGTGCACGGCGTCCTGACCTTCTACACCGACCTGCACACCTCCCCACCCGGTCGGCACCACGTCCAGGTCTGTCGGGCCGAGGCCTGCCAGAGCCGCGGCGCCCGCGCCCTCGTGGACCACGCCACGACCCAGCTCGGAATCGGGGTGGGCGAGACCACCGACGACGGCAGCGTGACCCTGAACCAGGTGTTCTGCCTCGGCAACTGCGCCCTCGCCCCGGCCGTGATGGTCGACGGTCGCCTGCACGGGCGGGTCGACCCGGACCGGTTCGACACCCTGCTCGGTGAGGCCCGGTCGTGACGACCGTCTACGTACCCCGAGACTCCGGCGCCCGCTCGGTGGGGGCCGACGACGTCGCCGCGGCGCTGCAGGTCCATGCCGACCTGCGCGGCCTGGAGCTCACCGTCACGCGCAACGGGTCGCGCGGTCTGTTCTGGCTCGAGCCGCTGGTCGAGGTCGACACGCCGGAAGGACGCGTCGGCTACGGACCCGTCGCCACCGACGACGTCCCGGCCCTGCTCGACTCCGGGCTGCTCGACGGCGCCGACCACCCCCTGCGGGTGGGAGCTCCGGAGGACCTCCCCTACCTGCGCGACCAGCAGCGGCTGATCTTCGCCAGGGTGGGTGTCACCGACCCGCTGTCGGCCAGCGACTACCTGGCCCACGGTGGCATGCGCGGCCTGCGCCGGGCGCTCGAGCTCTCCGCCGACGAGATCGTGGCCGAGGTCACCGCCTCCGGACTGCGAGGGCGCGGCGGCGCCGGTTTCCCCGCCGGCATCAAGTGGAACACCGTCCTCGGGGCCGACGCCGACCAGAAGTACGTGGTGTGCAACGCCGACGAGGGCGACAGCGGCACCTTCGCCGACCGGATGGTGATGGAGGACGACCCGTTCCTGCTGATCGAGGGGATGACCATCGCCGGGATCGCCGTCGGGGCGACCCAGGGGTACCTCTACATCCGCTCCGAGTACCCCGACGCCATCACCACGATGACCAGTGCGATCGAGGCGGCCCGTGACCAGCACTGGCTCGGTGACGACGTGCTCGGCAGCGGACACGCCTTCGACCTGCACGTGCGGGCCGGGGCGGGGGCCTACATCTGCGGCGAGGAGACCTCCATGCTGGAGAGCCTCGAAGGACGCCGGGGAATGGTCCGGGCCAAGCCGCCGCTGCCCGCACTGAAGGGGTTGTTCGGCAAGCCCACCGTGGTCAACAACGTGCTGACCCTGGCCAGCGTGCCGGTGGTCCTCTCCGACGGCGCGGCCGCCTACGCCGCGCTGGGCGTCGGGCGCTCGCTCGGCACGCAGGTGTGGCAGCTGGCGGGCAACGTCGCCCGCGGCGGGATCGTCGAGACGGCGTTCGGGATCACCCTGCGCGAGCTCGTGGAGACCTACGGGGGCGGCACCGCGTCCGGCCGTCCGCTGCGTGCCGTGCAGGTCGGCGGCCCGCTCGGCGCCTACCTGCCCGCCGACCAGCTCGACACCCCGATGGACTACGAGGCGTTCGCCGCGATCGGTGCCATGGTCGGCCACGGCGGCATCGTCGTCTTCGACGACACCGTCGACATGCTCCAGCAGGCACGGTTCGCCATGGAGTTCTGCGCCGAGGAGTCCTGCGGCAAGTGCACCCCGTGCCGGGTCGGCGCCGTCCGTGGGGTCGAGGTCATCGACAAGATCGCGGCGGGTACCGACCGCGACGCCAACCTCGTGCTGCTCGACGACCTGTGCGAGCTCATGGTCGACGGGTCGCTGTGCGCCCTCGGTGGCCTGACACCCATGCCCGTGCGCAGCGCCCTGCAGCACTTCACCGACGACTTCGTCCCGGAGGTGCAGCCGTCATGACGCTGTTGCGCGAGCCCGACCTCGGCACGCCTGCCCGCGAGAGCGACGTCGACGTCACGGTCACCGTCGACGGCATGGACGTCACCGTCCCGGCCGGCACGTCGGTGATGCGCGCCGCAGCCCTGGCCGGGGTCGAGGTACCCAAGCTGTGTGCCACCGACTCCCTCGAGTCGTTCGGCTCCTGCCGGCTGTGCCTGGTCGAGGTCGACGGCCGCAAGGGCACCCCTGCGTCCTGCACCACCTTGTGCGAGCCCGGCATGAGCGTGCGCACCCAGACCCCGAAGCTGGAGAAGCTGCGCCGCGGGGTCATGGAGCTGTACATCTCCGACCACCCGCTCGACTGCCTCACCTGCCCGGCCAACGGGGACTGCGAGCTGCAGGACATGGCGGGTGTCGTCGGGCTCCGCGACGTCCGCTACGGCTATGCCGGCGAGAACCACCTCGACGCGCCGACCGACGCCTCCAACCCGTACTTCTCGTTCGACGCCAGCAAGTGCATCGCCTGCTCGCGGTGCGTGCGCGCCTGCGACGAGGTCCAGGGCACCTTGGCCCTGACCATCGAGGGCCGCGGGTTCGAGTCGAAGGTCGCGGCGAGCGCCGGCGAGTCGTTCATCGACAGCGAGTGCGTCTCCTGCGGTGCCTGTGTGCAGGCCTGCCCCACCTCGACCCTTCAGGAGAAGACGGTCATCGAGCTCGGCATCCCCACCCGCTCGGTGCTCACGACCTGCGCGTACTGCGGTGTCGGCTGCTCGTTCAAGGCCGAGCTGCGCGGCGACCAGGTCGTGCGGATGGTTCCGTACAAGGACGGCGGGGCCAACGAAGGCCACTCCTGCGTCAAGGGACGCTTCGCCTGGGGCTACGCCACCCACCAGGAACGGGTGCTGTCACCGATGGTCCGCGACACGATCGCCGACCCGTGGCGCGAGGTCTCGTGGGACGAGGCGATCGACTACACCGCACGCCGGCTGCGCGAGATCCAGCAGCAGCACGGTGACCAGGCCATCGGCGGCATCACCTCCTCCCGCTGCACCAACGAGGAGGTGTACGTCGTCCAGAAGATGATCCGCGCTGCGTTCGGCAACAACAACGTCGACACCTGTGCCCGGGTCTGCCACTCCCCCACGGGGTACGGACTCAAGCAGACCTTCGGCACCTCCGCAGGCACCCAGGACTTCAAGTCGGTGGCCAAGGCCGACGTCGTCGTCGTGATCGGCGCCAACCCGACCGACGGGCACCCCGTCTTCGCCTCGCGGCTGAAGCGGCGGCTGCGCGAGGGCGCCTCGCTGGTCGTCATCGACCCACGTCGGATCGACCTCGTGCGCTCCCCCCACGTGGAGGCAGAGCACCACCTCCAGCTGCAGCCGGGCACCAACGTGGCCGTGGTCAACGCCCTGGCTCACGTCGTGGTCACCGAGGGCCTGGTCGACCAGCAGTTCGTCGACGAGCGCTGCGACACCGAGGCCTTCGCCCGGTGGGCGTCGTTCATCGCCGGCCCGGAGAACAGCCCGGAGGCCACCGAGTCGGTCAGTGGCGTTCCGGCCGCCGAGCTGCGCGAGGCAGCCCGCCTGTACGCCGGTGCACCCAACGCCGCCATCTACTACGGCCTCGGGGTCACCGAGCACAGCCAGGGCTCGACCATGGTCATGGGCATGGCCAACCTCGCCATGGCCACGGGCAACATCGGGAGGGACGGGGTCGGGGTCAACCCGCTGCGCGGGCAGAACAACGTGCAGGGCTCGTGCGACATGGGCTCCTTCCCCCACGAGCTCGCCGGCTACCGGCACGTGTCCGACGACGTCGTCCGCGAGGTCTTCGAGCAGGTGTGGGGACGCCCGCTGGAGTCCGAGCCCGGCCTGCGCATCCCGAACATGCTGGACGCCGCGGTCGACGGCACGTTCCGTGGGCTGTTCGTGCAGGGTGAGGACATCGCCCAGTCCGACCCCAACACCAAGCACGTCAAGGCCGCACTGGCCGCACTCGACCTGCTCGTCGTCCAGGACCTGTTCATCAACGAGACGGCCAAGTTCGCCCACGTGTTCCTGCCCGGCACGTCGTTCCTGGAGAAGGACGGCACGTTCACCAACGCCGAGCGACGGATCAACCGGGTGCGCCCGGTGATGAAGCCCCAGTGCGAGATGCAGGAGTGGGAGGTCGCCTGTGCCATCTCCGCGGCCATGGGCTACCCCATGCACTACGACACCAGCGGCCAGATCATGGACGAGATCGCGGCACTGACGCCCACCTTCGCCGGCGTCTCGTTCGACAAGCTCGACAAGCTCGGCAGTGTGCAGTGGCCGTGCAACGACGCCGCGCCCGAGGGCACGCCGATCATGCACGTCGACGGGTTCGTCCGGGGCAAAGGCAACTTCGTCGAGACGCCCTACGTGCCCACCGACGAGCGCAGCACCCGACGTTTCCCGCTGATCCTCACCACGGGTCGGATCCTGAGCCAGTACAACGTCGGTGCGCAGACCCGCCGTACGGCCAACGTGGTGTGGCACCACGAGGACGTGCTGGAGATCCACCCGCACGACGCCGAGGACCGAGGGATCAACGACGGCGACTGGGTGCGCCTGGTCAGCCGGGTCGGCGACACGACCATGCGGGCCAAGATCGCCGACCGGATGCCCACCGGTGTCGTCTACACGACCTTCCACCACCCGGTGAGCGGCGCCAACGTGGTCACCACCGAGTACTCGGACTGGGCCACCAACTGCCCCGAGTACAAGGTCACCGCCGTGCAGGTGCAGCGGGTGACCGCCCCGGTCGAGTCCGACCCGGTGGCCGACGAAGCCCCCGTGGCCGGTGCCGCCCAGTGACCGACTCCAGCCTGGTCCGGATGGCCAACCAGATCGCGGCCAACGTCGGTCACCTGCCCGCCGACGAGGCCGCAGACGCCGTGGCCACGCACCTGCGCAGCTTCTGGACCCCCGCGATGCGCCAAGACCTGATCGACCTGGTCGACCAGGACCCCGACGCGGTCGTGCCGCTGGTCGGCACCGCGCTGGAGAGCCTGCGCGGTGCGTCCGTCAACCGCTGAGCCAGGCCCTGGGAGTCAGTGGTCGGAGACCCCGACGTGCAGGTCGAACTCCTCGTACAGCCGCTCCCAGAACCCGGTCCGCAACGCCTCACGCGCCTCGGCGTACGCGCGCAGGCCGAACCCGACCTGACCCTCGGCCGCAACGAGCAGCTCCTGGTCGATCACCGCTGGCAGGTCTGGACCCGGGAGCAGGTCGGCGAGGTTCTCCCGGCCACGCTCGACGAGCCAGCGACCGGCGATCTCCTGGCCCAACGACCGTAGCTCCTCCGCGGGCACCGACAGCGACCCGGTGAGGTCGACCGGCACCGGTAGCCCGACCCGCACGGGCGGAGGAGTCCGTGGCTGGCGTGGCGGAGCCGGTGTCCCCTGCACGCCCAAGCTCGCCGCCACCTGCGCCGGGGTCGGGCGGGCGGGCACCACCTCCTCGGCTGCGGTCGGGGCCGGCTCGGTGGCAGCCGGGGCGGCCTCGACGGGAACAGGCAGCGGCGGCGCCACGTCGACCGTCGCCGGCGCCTCCTCGATCGCAGCGGCGACCTTGGCCATGGCCTCACGGGTGGCCCGGTCCCCAGGGGGCACCCGGACCCGGACGTAGTCCTCGACCGCGTCGCGCCTGAGCACGTGCACGGTGTCGGACTCCCACACGAGCCGTTCGGACTGGTTGACCCCGAACGGCGGCTCGATCCCCCACAGGTGCACCCGGACGCCGTGCGCCTGCGCGGACTCCACCGCCTCGAGCATGTCCTCGTCCCCGGCGACGAGCACGACGTCGCCGACCGCGCGGGTCGCCGCCAAGCCGACGAGGTCGACGCGCAGCAGGGCGTCGACTCCCTTCTGGACCCCTGCCCGGTTGACGTTCCCAAGCCGCAGCTTCAGGTGGGGCAGCGCGGCGATCTGCCGTTGCTGGACGGTCGGCACCCGGTCCCGTGCCGCGTCGTACCAGTAGACGCGCAGGAGGTCTTCGCCGTACTGCTCGGTCACCCGGGCCATCACCGAGCCGATCAGGCCGGTGACGTCGACGGTGAGGTCGCGGCGGCGCGCCGTCCCGACGACCAGCTCGCCGGTGCTGGAGATCAGGTACCCGGCGTCGACGAGCACCGCGTAGCGGCCCCGTGGCGGATGGATCCCCGCCAGCTTCGCGAACGCCCCGACCTCGTCAGCCATGTCCACCCCTTCGTGTCGTCGCACGTCCTCAGTCTCCCCCATGTCCGCGGTGTGGGGAGGTGCGCGGCCGCCCGTTGACGATCACCATCGCCCTCGACCGATGACGCAGGGGACGGCGTGGACCCAGCCAACGCGAACGGCCCGGAGCCGCCCGCGCGGTCGCCACGCCGGACGATCGCGCTCACCCGCTCGTCGCGGTGCTTCAGAGTGGGTCACTGCGGCGGGTTCTGCTGGCGTTCTTCGTGTTCAACACCACCGAGTGGGCGACGTGGGTCGCCATCCTTGTGTGGGCCTACGACACCGGCGGAGCTGCCGCGGCCGGTCTCATCGCGGTGATACAGCTCGTCCCTGCCACCCTCGTGGCGCCGTTCGCTTCGGTGATCGGGGACCGGATGCGCCGTGACCACGCCCTGTCACTGGGGTACGCGATCCAGGCGGTCACGATGATCGCCACGGGCGTCGGGCTGGTCGCCGGCCTGCCGCGACCTGCGGTGTACGTGCTGGCGGCGTGCGCGGCGACCTCGATCGTGCTGACTCGTCCGGTGCACAACGCCATCATCCCCGAGATCGCCGAGACCCCCGAGCAGCTGACCGCCGGAAACGCAGCGTCCAGCACGGTCGAGGGTGCCTCGTTGTTCGTGGGTCCGCTACTGGCCGCGCTGGTCCTGGGGCTCTCCGGCCCGGGGGAAGTGTTCTTGATCATGGGCGCGTTGACCGTCGGGTCGGCGCTGATCACCCGGTCGCTTCGGCTGCAACGCACCTTCGAGCCGGACGAGTCCGGCGAGAGCCCGGTCGCGGCGACCCTCGCCGGCCTGCGCGAGCTCCGCACCGACTCAGGCGCGTTGATGCTGACGGGCGTCGTGGGTGCCCAGTTCGTCGTCATTGGCATCCTGGACATCCTCACCGTCGTTCTCGGCATCGAGATCCTCGACCTGGGGCCGAGCTCCCCGGGGCTGTTCGTGTCCGCCATCGGCATCGGAGCCCTGGTCGGCGCTGCATCGACCATCGTGCTGATCGGACGTCGTCGGCTGGCCCCCGCCGATCGCGCTGGGCATGCTGGCAACCGGCGTTCCGCTGATGCTGGTCGCGTTGGACACCCTCCCGCTCGTGGCCTGGCTGCTACTCGCCGTGTCAGGTCTCGGCAAGTCCTTCGTCGACGTCGCCGGCCGCACGCTTCTGCAACGGACGGTCCGACCCGACGTGCTCTCCCGCGGATCTTCGGCGTGCAGGAGAGCCTGCTGATGGGCGGGCAGGCCGTCGGCTCGGCCATCGCCCCGATCCTCGTCCACCTGTTCGGACCCCGCGGTGCGTTCCTCGCCACCGGTGCCCTGCTGCCGGCGATCGGGCTGTCGTTCTGGGCCCGCATCCGGCCCCTCGATGCCCAGGCGATGCTTCCCGGACCAGGCTTCGCGCTGCTGCAGTCGGTACCGATGTTCGGGCTCCTCCCCCAGCCCACGCTCGAGCAGCTGTCCCGCGATCTGGTCGCCGTCGACTTCGACGCCGACGCCGAGATCGTGCGCCAGGGTGACGAAGGCGACCTGTTCTACCTGGTGGCCCAGGGCACCGTGGACATCGTCAAGGACGGTCAGGTCATCACGTCGACCGGAGAGGGCGGCTACTTCGGGGAGATCGCCCTGCTGCGCGATGTCCCACGTACGGCGACGGTGACGGCTCAAGGTCGCGGTCCGCGTCTACACGCTGGAGCGCGAGCCGTTCCTCGAGGCGGTGACCGGGTCCTCGTCGGCCCACGAGGTGGCCCACGAAGAGGCGCAGCGACGCATCACCGACCTTGAGGACGAGCTGTAGGTGCGACGGGACGAACCGTCACGAAACGACCTCGGCGCCCGCTTGGACGAACGCCTCCACCGCCCGGTCCACGTCGTCGTCGGTGTGCGCCGCGGACAGCTGCACCCGGATCCGGGCCTGTCCGGTCGGGACCACCGGGAACGAGAAGGCGACCGCGTACACCCCCTGTGCCCACAGCGCCTCGGCCACCGCGCTGGCCACGACCGCGTCGCCGAACATCACCGGGACGATCGGGTGCTCCCCCGGCAGGAGCTCGAACCCGGCGTCGCTCATCGCGGCGCGGAACCGCGCGGCGTTGTGGTGCACCCGCTCGCGCAGCTCGCTGCTGCCTTCGAGCAGGTCGAGCACGGCCAACGAGGCTCCGACCACGGCCGGCGCGACGCTGTTGGAGAACAGGTACGGCCGGGCCCGCTGCCGAAGCAGCTCGACGACCTCCCGGCGCGCGGCGACGTAGCCCCCGCTGGCACCTCCCAGCGCCTTGCCCAGCGTGCCGGTGACGATGTCGACCCGGTCGGCCACCCCGAACAGCTCCGGCGTGCCACGCCCAGTGGGGCCGACGAACCCGACCGCATGGGAGTCGTCGACCATGACCAGGGCGTCGTACCGGTCGGCCAGGGCGCAGATCTCGTCCAGCGGCGCCAGGTAGCCGTCCATCGAGAACACACCGTCGGTGACGACGAGCCGGTAACGCGCGTCGGACGACTCCCTCAGCCGCGCCTCCAGCTCGGCCAGGTCACGGTTGGCGTACCGGTACCTGCGGGCCTTGCACAGGCGAACGCCGTCGATGATGCTCGCGTGGTTCAGCGCGTCGGAGATTACCGCGTCACGCTCGTCGAGCAGCGCCTCGAACACGCCGCCGTTGGCGTCGAAGCAGGAGCCGAACAAGATCGTGTCCTCGGTCCCGAGGAACTCGCTGAGTCGCCCCTCGAGCTCGGTATGGATCTCCTGGGTGCCGCAGATGAAGCGCACCGAGGCCATGCCGAACCCCCAGCGGTCGAGGGCGGCATGTGCTGCCGACACGACCCGAGGGTCGTCGGCCAGCCCCAGGTAGTTGTTGGCGCACAGGTTCAGGATCGGCCGCTCGTGGTCGTCGCGGACATGGACCCCCTGCGGCGTGGAGAGCACCCGCTGCGGCTTGTACACCCCGGTGGAGCGCATCTCCTCGATCCGGGTGGTCAGCTCGGCGCGCAGGTCGTCGAGCATCTCAGGCCTCCGACCAGTCGAGCACGACCTTGCCGCACTGCCCCTCGACGGCGACGTCGAACGCCTCCTCGAACTGGTCGTACCGGAACCGGTGGGTGATCACGGGACTGATGTCGAGCCCGGCTGCCTCGAGCACCGACATGGCGTACCAGGTCTCGAACATCTCCCGGCCGTAGATGCCCTTGATCGTGAGCATGGACGTGATGACGCGGACCCAGTCGAAGGCGAACTGCTCGCTCGACCCGCCGGGAAGCCCGAGCAGCGCCACCCGCCCCCCGTTGGCCATCGCCTGGAGCATCCCGTGCAGCGCGGGCGCGGCACCGGACATCTCCAGTCCGACGTCGAACCCCTCCACCATGCCGAGCTCGGTCACGACGTCGTCGAGCGAGGACGTGCTGGTGTTGACCACGCGCGAGGCACCCATCTTCTCGGCGAGCCCCAGCCGGAAGTCGTTCACGTCGGTGACCACGACATGGCGCGCGCCGGCGTGCCTCACCACCGCGGCCGCCATGACGCCGATCGGTCCGGCGCCGGTGACCAGCACGTCCTCACCCAGCACGGGAAAGGACAGTGCGGAGTGGACCGCGTTGCCGAACGGATCGAAGATCGCGGCCACGTCGAGGTCGATCCCCTCCCGGTGCCGCCACACGTTGGTGACCGGAACCACGATGTACTCCGCGAACCCACCGTCCCTGTCGACACCCACGCCGATGGTGTTCGGACACAGCTGGCGTCGACCGGCACGGCAGTGGCGGCAACGCCCGCAGACGATGTGCCCTTCGACGCTGACCACCTCGCCGACGCTCACCGAGTCGACGCCCGCACCCACCTCCACGATCCGGCCGACGATCTCGTGGCCGATGACGAGTGGCGGACGGAGCGTGTCGGCCGCCCAGGCGTCCCAGCTCCGGATGTGCAGGTCGGTGCCGCAGATGCCGGTGCGCAGGACCTTGATCAAGACGTCACCACCCCCCACCGGCGGGACAGGGACGTCCTGCAGCTCGAGCCCCGGCGCGGACCCCGGTTTGACGATCGCCTTCATGTGTGTCCCCTCATCCCCGGCGAGATGTCGCACCATACGTGGTCCGGACCGCCTGCTTGATCGCCCGCTGCGGCCACAGGATCCAGAGCACCAGAACGGCCACCAGGCCCAGCGACCCGGTGATGGACAGGGCGAACGCCGCCGTCACCGCCTGGGTCAGCGCGCCCATCACCAGCAGGGTCAGGGCAGCGACTGCGTTGAACCCTGCGGCCACGAGTCCGGTGACCCGACCCCGCTGCTCGAGCGGGGTGAGCAGCACGGTGAGGGTCATGACCGTGACGACGTACCCCTGGCAGAGCCCGACGCCGAACCAGAGCACCCAGGCCACCCACACCGGTGGGTCGAACCCGGTGACCACCATGGGGATCGTCGAGGCACCGGCAAGCGGGAACAGCACGGTCAGCTGTCGGGCCATCGAGAGGCGCCCGACGAACACCGAGGCGATGGCCGCTCCGGCCGGCGTGGCGGCCAGGAGCGCAGTGGCCACCGCGTCCGAAGCGCCATGGGTGCTGGCATAGGGCAGGGCGACACCGTCGGTGGCCACGAGCAAGGCGGCCGACGTCCAGGCCAGGACGGCCAGCCAGCTGCGCGCCGCCGAGGACCGAATGGTCTGGGCGCCGAGTCTCATGTCGCCGAAGATGCGGCGGACCGACGTGCCTGCGACGTCAGCGGCCGGGCGACGCCGAACGAACACCACGACGATCAAGAAGCCACCGACGAAGGTGAGCGAGTCGAAGAGCAGGGCCCACTCCGCGGACCACAGCTGGAGTGCGATGCCGCCGAGGACGAACCCCAGGACCTGCATGGTCTGGTCGATGGTCCCCCGTGCGGCGTACGCGGTCTGGTACTCCGCATGGTCGCGCGCGAGGTCGGGCAGCAGCGACTGCGACGCCGCGGCCGAGGGAGGACTGAACATCTCGGCGACCAGGAGGACCAGCAGGATCGACCCCAGCGTCGCATCCTGGGACACCATGAGCGCCAGGCCCGCCACGAGGACGGCCCGGGCTGCTTCGCAGACCAGGATCACCGTGCGCCGGGGGAAGCGGTCGGCGAGGGAGCCGAGGATCGCCGACCCGAAGGTGATCGGGAGGTAGCCGATCGCGAGCACGAGAGCGCTGAGGACCGGACCTCCGTCGGCTCGCTGGAGGACCACCAGGGCCAGGACCGCCCGCGCCACCTGGTCGCCCATCGAGGACAGGCCCCGCCAGGACAAGACGCCGAGGATCTCGCGGTTGTCGAGCAGTCTTCGGTAGGAGCCGCGGGCGTGGAGCTCTCCACGCGCAGACGGTCGGCTCACCCGTAGAACACCCTTTCGACGACCCCCCTGGCGCGACGGCTGGCCCTTCGGTACTCCTCCGTGAGGGCTGTCGCGTGGCCGGGAGCGTATCCGACCAGGCGGGCCACACCCGCGAGCGCCCGCAGGTCCCGGGGCAGCGAGTCGTCGGCGCGGCCCCGCACGAGGACGATCGCGTTGCGCACCCGGGTGGCCAGGTTCCAGGCCTGGGTCAGCAGGTCGGCGTCTCCGCGTGGCAGGAGCCCTGCGGCCGCCACCGCGTCGAGGACGTCGATGGTGCGCGTCGAGCGCAGCTCGGGCACCTCGCCCGCATGCTGCAGCTGGAGCAGCTGAACCGTCCACTCGACGTCGGCGAGCCCCCCGGGGCCCAGCTTGGTGTGGGTGGCGGGGTCGGCCCCCCGGGGCAGCCGCTCGGCCTCGACCCGCGCCTTGATCCGACGGATCTCGCGCACGTCGTCGTCTCCGAGCCCTCCTTGCGGCCAGCGCAGCGGGTCGACGAGCCGGGTGAACGCGCGACCCAGGGCCTCGTCCCCGGCGACTGGTTCGGCCCGCAGCAGAGCCTGGCTCTCCCAGACCAGCGACCACCGCCGGTAGTAGGCCTCGTAGGAGTCGAGGGTCCGGACCAGGGGCCCTTGGCGACCCTCGGGGCGCAGGTCGGCGTCGACCAGCAACGGCGGGTCGGGGGCAGGCAGCTGCAGGAGGCGGCGCAGCTCGTTGGCTGCCGCATGTGCCGCGTCCGCCGCCTCGCGCGGATCGGCACCGGGCAGCGGCTCGTGCACGAACAGGACATCGGCGTCGCTGCCGTAGCCGAGCTCGTGCCCGCCGAAGCGACCCATCGCGATCACCGCAAAGCGGGTCGGCAGGGGCCGCCCCTGCTGGGTCTCCACCGAGGTCACCGCCGCGGCGAGCCCACCCGCGATGCTTGCCGCCGTGATGCTCGTGAGGGCCTCACCGACCGCCCGCACGTCCAGGAGCCCGAGCACGTCGGCCACCGACACCCGGAACAGCTCGCGCCGACGGATCGCCCGCACCGCCGCAGCGGCCGCCTCCGGGCCCTCCGCCCTCGCCACGGTGGCCTGGATCTCGGCCTCGAGCGCAGCACGTCCGCGCGGGACCAGGTCGTCGTCGTCGGCCAGCATGGCCACGGCGTCGGGCGCCCGTTGAAGGAGGTCGGTGGCGTAGCGGCTGGAGGCCAGGACGCGGGCCAACCGCTCCGCGGCGGCGCCGGCATCACGCAGCAGCGCGAGGTACCAGTGGGTGGAACCGAGCGCGTCACTGACCTGCCGGAAGGCGAGCAGCCCGGCGTCGGGGTCGGCGGCGTCGGCGAACCAGCCCAGCATCACCGGCAGCAGGGTGCGTTGGATGGCGGCCCGGCGGCTGACACCCTCGGTCAGCGCCTCCAGGTGCCGCAGCGCTCCCGCCGGGTCGGCGTAGCCCAGAGCCTCCAGCCGGGCCTTGGCCGCGTCGGGGGTCAGCCGGGCCTCACCGGGGGACAACCTGGCCACCGCCCCCAGCAGCGGTCGGTAGAACAGCTTCTCGTGCAGCCGCCGGGCCTCGCGCGCATGGCCCCGCCAGGCGGCATTCAGCTCCTGGACCGGGTCGCTGCGGTAGCCCATCGAGCGGGCGATCCGACGCCGGTCGCGGTCGGGGTCGGGCATGAGGTGCGTCCGGCGCAGCCTCAGCAGCTGGATCCGGTGCTCGACGGTGCGCAGGAACCGGTAGGCCGCGTCCAGCGACGCAGCGTCACCGCGACCGACATAGCCACCGGCGGCCAGTGCGTCCAGGGCGACCAAGGTGTTGGCGCTGCGCAGCGACTCGTCGGTGCGTCCGTGCACCAGCTGGAGCAGCTGCACCGAGAACTCCACGTCGCGCAGCCCGCCCGGTCCCAGCTTGAGCTCACGCTCGGCGTCCTTGCTGGGGATCTGCTCCTCGACCCGGCGGCGCATCGCCTGGACGTCCTCGACGAAGCCCGGGCGGGCGGCCGCCTGCCACACCAGGGGGGCCAGGGCCTCGACGTAGGCCCGGCCGAGCTCGTGGTCGCCGGCGATCGGGCGCGCCTTGAGCAGGGCCTGGAACTCCCAGGTCTTGGCCCAGCGCTCGTAGTAGACGAGATGGCTGGCGAGGGTCCGGACGAGCGGACCGGCCTTGCCCTCTGGGCGCAGTGCCGCGTCGACCTCCCACAAGGTGCCCTCTGGGGTGGTCGCCGAGCAGGCCCGCGCCAACCCGGCCCCGAGCAGGGCCGCCGTGCGCAGGGCAGCCTCCTCGTCGCCGCCGGGAAGGGGCTCGGCGACGTAGACGACGTCGACGTCGCTCACGTAGTTCAGCTCGTGGCCGCCGGCCTTGCCCATGCCGATGACGGCCAGCCGCACGGGCTCACTTCCCGGCGGCAGCTCGCTGCGGGCGATGGCCAGTGCCGCGTCCAGGGCCCCGGCCGCGAGGTCGGCCAGCTCGGCGGCTACGTCGCCGACCGGGAGGCCGTCGACCAGGTCACGGGCCGCCAGGCCCAGCAAGGCCCTTCGGTAGGTCGCCCGCAGCCGGTCGGCCGCGTCGGCCCGCCCAGCCGTGGGGAACGGATCGGAGGGGTCGGCGGCCACTGCCTCGAGCAGCGCGAGCCGCAGCGCGGCGGCGGTGGGTCGCGAGCTGCCGCTGGCGCCGGCCAGGACCTCGCAGTCCGCGGGATGGCGCAGCAGGTGGTCGGCCAGCGCCGAGCTGGCCCCCAGCACGGTGGTCAGCCGGGTGCGCAGCTCCGTGTCGTCGCGCAGCCGGTCCAGCAGGTCCGCCGGGTCTGCCCCAGCCGCGCGGTGCGCCTCGAGCAGGCGCACCAGCCCGAGCAGGGCCAGGTCCGGGTCGGCGGCCGCCGACAACGCCTCCAGCAGTGCGTCGTCCACGACGGTGTGGTCCAGCGCCGCAGCCGACAGCAGCGAGTCGGCCCGCGCCGCGTCGGCGAAACCGAGCCTGGCCAGGCGGGCGACCAGGCTGGCGCTGCGACCGGTGCTCACCCCACCACGCTACTGACGCGTCAGAGGGCAGGAAGGTAGCGCTGGAGCTCGAACGGCGTGACCTGGCCACGGTAGTCCTGCCACTCCTGTCGCTTGTTGCGCAGGAAGAAGTCGAAGACGTGCTCCCCCAGGGTCTCCGCGACGAGCTCGCTGCGCTCCATCACCGCGATCGCCTCCGCGAGGTTCTGCGGCAGCGGCTCGATGCCGAGGGCGCGACGCTCCGACTCGGTGAGCTGCCACACGTCGTCCTCGGCCCCACGGGGCAGGTCGTAGCCCTCCTCGACCCCCTTGAGCCCGGCAGCCAGGAGCACGGCGAACGCCAGGTACGGGTTGCACGCGGGGTCCAGGCTGCGGACCTCGATCCGGGTGCTCTGGCCCTTCTGTGGCTTGTACATCGGCACCCGGATCATCGCCGAGCGGTTGTTGTGCCCCCAGCACACGTACGCGGGGGCCTCCCCGCCCCCGTAGAGGCGCTTGTAGGAGTTGACCCACTGGTTGGTCACCGCGGTGATCTCCGGACCGTGCCGCAGCAGCCCGGCGATGAAGGCGCGGGCGACCTTGGACAGCTGGTACTCGCCCCCCGGCTCGTAGAACGCGTTGCGGTCGCCTTCGAACAGCGACAGGTGGGTGTGCATCCCCGATCCGGGGTGGTCCGCCAGCGGCTTGGGCATGAACGAGCCGTACAGCCCCTGCTCCAGCGCCACCTCCTTGATCACCGTCCGGAAGGTCATGATGTTGTCAGCGGTGCTGAGCGCGTCCGCGTAGCGCAGGTCGATCTCCTGCTGGCCCGGGGCACCTTCGTGGTGGCTGAACTCCACCGAGATCCCCATCGCCTCCAGCATGGTGATCGCCGTCCGCCGGAAGTCCTGGCCGAGCGAGGTGGGCGTGTGGTCGAAGTAGCCACCGTGGTCGATCGGGACGGGCTCGGTGCCGTCGGGCTGGCCCTTGAACAGGAAGAACTCGATCTCCGGGTGGGTGTAGTACGTGAAGCCGAGGTCGGCCGCCTTGGCCATCGCTCGCTTGAGCACGAAGCGCGGGTCGACGTACGACGGCGCCCCGTCGGGCAGCTGGATGTCGCAGAACATCCGGGCGGTGCCCGGTCCCTCGCTGCGCCACGGAAGAACCGTGAACGTGGTCGGGTCGGGCTTGACCAGCATGTCGGCCTCGTAGACCCGGGCAAAGCCCTCGATGGCCGACCCGTCGAAGCCGATCCCCTCGGCGAAGGCGCCCTCGAGCTCGGCCGGGGCGATGGCCACCGACTTCAAGAACCCCAGGACGTCGGTGAACCACAGGCGGATGAACCGGATGTCGCGTTCCTCGATCGTGCGGAGCACGAACTCCTGCTGCTTGTCCATCCCCGCATGGTGGCGGGTGCGTGTTTCGCCCGCGTTACGCAGTTCAGGTGGGGACGTCGGCGTGCCCTGCGCCGGGGGCTCGCCACCCTGGGAGACTGCCCCCATGCTGCGGATCGCCCTCGCCCAGGCCAACGCCACCGTCGGCGACCTCGAGGGCAACGCGGCCCAGGTCGTCTCCCTCACCCAACGAGCCTCGGTCGAGGGTGCCCGACTGGTCGCCTTCCCGGAGATGTTCCTCACCGGCTACCCGATCGAGGACCTCGCGCTGCGGGAGTCGTTCATCGACGCCTCGAAGGCGGCGGTCGACGCCCTTGCCAGCACCCTCGTCACTGTCGGCCTGGGTGACACCACCGTGGTCGTGGGCTACCTGGACCGAGACGCCCAGGCCGACGACGTCCTGGGGCAGCCGCGCCACCACCCGCGCAACGCCGTGGCGGTGGTGAGGGGTGGACGGGTCGTGGGCCGCTACTACAAGCACCACCTGCCCAACTACGGCGTGTTCGACGAGTACCGGTACTTCGTGCCCGGCCACGAACCCTGCCGGTTCGAGGTCGACGGGGTTGCGGTGTCGGTCGCCGTCTGCGAGGACCTGTGGCAGGACGGCGGTCCCGTCCAGTGGGCGCGTGACTCGCAGTCCGACCTGCTCCTCGTGGTCAACGGGTCGCCGTACGAGCGCAACAAGGACGACGTTCGGCTCGCGCTGGCTCGCAGACGCGCGGCCGAGTCAGGGTGCACGCTCGCCTACGTCAACCTCGTCGGCGGTCAGGACGAGCTCGTGTTCGACGGGGACTCCCTGGTCGTGAGTCCCGACGGTGTCGTCGTGGCCCGTGCCGCGCAGTTCACCGACGAGCTGCTCGTCGTCGACCTGCCGTCGACGGCCACTGGTTCTGCGGTCGAGCGGCTCGGTGACGAGGCCGAGGTGTACGCCGCACTGACCCTCGGACTGCGCGACTACGTGCGCAAGAACGGCTTCACCGACGTCGTGGTGGCCCTGTCCGGGGGCATCGACTCCGCCCTCACCGCCGCGCTGGCCGTCGACGCCCTGGGGGCCGAGCACGTGCTCGGGGTGTCGATGCCGAGCGCCTACTCCTCGCAGCACTCCCGCGACGACGCCGCCGACCTGGCCCGCCGCACCGGGATCACGTTCCGCACCGTCGAGATCGCCCCGGTCGTCCAGGCCTACCAGGACCAGCTGAAGCTGGTGGGCCTCGCCGAGGAGAACCTGCAGGCCAGGGTCCGAGGCACCGCGCTGATGGGAATCTCCAACGCGGAGGGGCCGATGGTGCTGGCTACCGGGAACAAGAGCGAGCTGTCGGTGGGCTACTCGACGCTGTACGGGGACGCCGTCGGTGGGTACGCGCCGCTGAAGGACGTCCCGAAGTCGTTGGTGTGGGCCTTGTCCCGGTGGCGCAACGACGTCGCCGCGCAGCGCGGAGAGGTGCCACCGATCCCGCCGAACAGCATCACGAAGCCACCCAGCGCGGAGCTGCGGCCCGGTCAGCTCGACACCGACTCGTTGCCCGACTACGACCTGCTCGACGACATCCTCGACGACTACGTCGAGCGCGACGTCTCCGCCGACGACCTCGTCGCCAGTGGCTTCGACCCGGCGGTGGTCGAGCGGATCCTGCGGCTCACCGACCTGGCTGAGTACAAGCGGCGCCAGTACCCCCCGGGACCCAAGATCTCGCTGCGCGCCTTCGGTCGGGACCGACGGCTCCCGATGACGAACACCTGGCGCGAGCGCCCGCGGGCCCATGGCTGACCACGACCCCACAGGGCTGCCCGCTGCCGAGCCGTGGAGCCTGCTGGCGCGACAGCCCTCAGCGCTGTTCCTCGACGTCGACGGCACCCTGGTGGAGTTCGAGTCCCGGCCCGAGCACGTGAGGGCCACGACCGGGCTCGTGATGCTGCTGACCGCGGTCGCGGAGCGGTTGGACGGCGCCCTCGCGCTGATCTCCGGGCGACCGCTGGCCGACCTCGACCGGATCTTCGCCCCCTGGCAGCCGTTCGCCGCCGGCGTGCACGGGGTGCAGGTCCGCGGACCCTCCGGACTGCGTGACCACCAGCCCGACCCGGCCCGGCTCGCCGCGCCTGCGGGCCGGTGCCGCCGCCGTCGCGCAGCAGCTTCCCGGGGTGTGGGTCGAGGACAAGGAGGTCGGGGTCGCCCTGCACCACCGCGACGCCCCCGACGCCGCGCGGGACCTGAAGGCTGCGGTCGACCGACTCGTCGCCTCCAGCAACGGGACGTTCGAGGCCCAGGCGGGCGTGCTGGTCCAGGAGGTCCGCCCCGCGGGGTGGGACAAGGGCGCCGCGGTACGCGAGCTCATGGCCGAGGGGCCCTTCACCGGACGCCGTCCGATCGTCGTCGGCGATGACCTCACCGACGAGCACGCCTTCGAGGCGGTAGTGGCTCTGGGTGGCGTCGCCGTTCTGGTCGGGGGCCGCCGCGACACGGCCGCGACCTGCCGCCTTGTCGACCCGGCCGCCGTGCGAGGCTGGCTGGCCGAACTCGTCGAGGAGGTCCGTACATGACTGGTGCGCCAACGGAGGGGGCTTCGGGGCCGAGCCGGACCCTCGATCTCGGACTCGTCGGCAACGGCACGGTCAGCGCACTGGTCGACGCGACCGGGCGGGTCGTCTGGGGGTGCCTGCCGCACCTGGCGGGCGACCCCGCCTTCTGCTCACTGCTCGAGCCCAACGAGCTCGACGGTGGGTACCTCGCCGTGGAGATCGAGGGGATGGTCTCGTCGTCGCAGGAGTACCTCGGCAACACCCCTGTGCTGGTCACCACCCTGGAGTCCGACGACGGCAGTGCGGTGGAGATCACCGACTTCGCCCCCCGCTTCAAGCGCTGGGACCGCCTCTACCACCCCGTGATGCTCGTCCGAAGGCTCCGTCCGGTGCGCGGCAACCCCCGGCTGCACATCAAGGCGCGCCCGCTGCGCGACTGGGGTGCGGCGGTCCCGGAGACCACGAGCGGCAGCAACCACCTGCGATGGCTGCTGCACGACCACACACTTCGGCTGACCACGAACGTGGCCATCCCCTACGTCCAGCGCGAGCTCCCGCTCGTCCTCGATCGTGAGGTGTCCCTGATCTTCGGGCCGGACGAGACTCTGACCACGTCGGTCGAGGCGTTCACCGCAGACAGCCTCGAGCGCACCATCGAGCACTGGACGTCGTGGTCGCGTTCGCTGTCCATCCCGTTCGAGTGGCAGGACGCGGTGATCCGGGCTGCGATCACGCTGAAGCTGTGCCAGTACGAGGCCACCGGAGCCATCATCGCCGCGATGACGACGTCGATCCCCGAGGCCGCGGACACGGGCCGGAACTGGGACTACCGCTTCTGCTGGTTGCGGGATGCCGCGTTCGTGGTCCGCGCCCTGAACCAGCTCGGGGCGACGTCCAGCATGGAGAACTTCCTCACCTACATCTACACCCTCGCCTCGGGCATCGACGACCTGCAGCCCGTGTACGGCATCCACTTCGAGCAGGACCTTGCCGAACGCGAGGTGACCTCGTTGTCGGGGTACCGCGCGATGGGCCCGGTGCGTGACGGCAACCTGGCCTGGATGCAGCGTCAGAACGACGTCTACGGCAGCGTCGTCCTGGCCTCGACCCACCTCTTCTTCGACCAGCGGCTGAACACCCCCGGCGGACCGGACACCTACGAGCAGCTCGAGCGCGCCGGCGACGTCGCCTACCGGGTGTACAGCGAGCCAGATGCGGGGCTGTGGGAGTTCCGGGGGCGCCAGGGCGTGCACACCTACAGCAGCGTCATGTGCTGGGTGGCCTGCGACCGGCTGGCCCGGATCGCGGCGCGGGGAAACCTGGACGACCGGGCGGCCCGCTGGCGAGCGCGCGCCGACGAGATCCGGGAACGGATCCTGCACGAGGCGTTCGACACCGAGCGCAACTCGTTCATGGAGACCTGGGGCGGGACCCGCTACGACGCCTCGACGCTGGTGCTGCCCGACCTCGGCTTCATCGCCGCCGACGACCCCCGGTTCCTCGGCACGCTGGACGCGGTCGAGAAGAACCTGCGCCACGGTGACCATGTCTTCCGGTACGTCGACGAGGACGACTTCGGCACTCCGCACACGGCCTTCAACCTGGCCACCTTCTGGTACATCGACGCACTGGCCAGGGTCGGGCGTCGGACGGAGGCCCGCGAGCTGTTCGAGAGCATGCTCGCGCACCGGAACAGCCTCGGGCTGATGTCGGAGGACCTCGACACGCGCAGCGGGGAGGCCTGGGGGAACTTCCCGCAGACCTACTCCATGGTCGGGATCATCCACTCGGCCATGCGCCTGTCCCAGCCGTGGGAGTCCGCCTCGTGACCCCGCCCGCCCGAGGCGGGGCGGGATAGGGTCGAGGAGCAGGTCGTCGAGAGGTCGGGGCGCACGATGAGTCGGCTGGTGGTGGTCTCCAACCGGGTCGCGCTGCCCCGCGAGACCCGGGCCGGCGGTCTCGCCCCCGCAGTGCTGGCCGCCCTGGCCGACCACGGCGGGGTCTGGTTCGGCTGGAGCGGGCGTACGTCGGACCCACCCGGACCTCCGCGCACCCAGGTCGAGGGCCCGATCACGTACGTCACCTTCGACCTGCCGAAGGACGACTACGACGAGTACTACAACGGGTTCGCCAACCGCACGCTGTGGCCCCTGCTGCACTTCCGGCTCGACCTGGTCGACTACCGACGGGACACCTACCGCGCCTACCAGCGGGTCAACCGGATGTTCGCCCGGATGGTGGCGCCCCTGCTCCAGGACGACGACCTGGTCTGGGTGCACGACTACCACCTGATGCCGCTCGCCGCGCTGCTGCGCGAGGAGGGGGTGCGCGCCCGGATCGGCTTCTTCCTGCACACCCCGCTCCCCCCGCCGGACCTGTTGTCCGCGCTGCCTGGCGCGCGCGCCCTGATGGACTCGATGACCGACTACGACCTGGTGGGCTTCCAGACCCCGTCGGACACCCAGGCCTTCACCGACTACATGCGCGACGTGGCAGGGGCCAAGGTGCTGGGCACCGACGTCGTCACGGTGGCCGGGCACGACACCCGGGTGATGTGCCTTCCGATCTCGATCGACGCCGACCTCGTGGCCGGGCAGGCCGCGCGAGCGATCACCCAGCCCACCGTGCGGCGCCTGCGGGAGAGCCTGCTGGGGCGCTGGATGATGATCGGCGTCGACCGGCTCGACTACTCCAAGGGCCTCAACGACCGCTTCATGTCGTTCAGCCGCTTCCTCGACCGCTACCCCGAGCACCGGCGGCAGGTCGCGTACCTGCAGATCGCACCGGCCTCTCGCGGCGAGGTCCCCGAGTACCGGATGATCCGCAGCGAGCTGGAGCGCCAGGCGGGCGGCGTCAACGGCCGGTTCTCCGAGGCCGACTGGGTGCCGCTGCGGTACGTCAACCGGACCTACCCACAGTCGACCCTGGCCGGGTTCTACCGGGTGGCCCGGGTCGGACTGGTCACCCCTCTGCGGGACGGCATGAACCTCGTGGCCAAGGAGTACATCGCCGCACAGGACCCCGAGGACCCCGGCGTGCTGCTGCTGTCGCAGTTCGCGGGCGCGGCCCGTGAGCTGACCAGTGCACTGGTGGTCAACCCGCACGACCTGGAGAGCGTGGCCGATGCCATGCACCGGGCCGTAGGGATGACCCTGCGTGAGCGCCGCCGTCGCTGGGACGACGCCATGGAACGGCTTCGGGAGTGGAGCATCACCGACTGGCGAGAGGCGTTCGTCAACGCGCTGGCGGCGGTTCCGCCGCCGAAGCGATCGGCGAAAGCCCGCTGAGCACCAGGTCGACGAGCGCTTCGGGCCGCTGGGTCGCGGCCGGGTGGCCGTCGGGGATCACCAGGGACTGGTAGAGCACCGGCCCCACCAGGGCGTTGACCGCCAGCTCGAGGTCGACGTCGGCCCGGATCTCTCCAGCCTCGGCCGCAGCCCTCAGCTCGACCAGGAAGCGCTCCCGTCGCGGGGCGATCACCTGCTCGAAGAAGCACTCGTACAGCTCGGGGCTGCCCTCGCGGTGGCTGAGCACCCGAGGGATCAGCCGCATCGATCGCGCCGCCTGTGGTCGGCAGCGCATCGGCGTCAGCAGCGACACCAGCCGTTCGCGCAGGGTGTCACCCAGGACCGGTGGCAGCGCATCGTTGAGATGGGCCAGCGCGTCGAGCACCAGGGCGTCCTTGTTGGGCCAGCGCCGGTAGAGCGTCGCTTTGCCAACGCCGGCGCGGGCCGCCACCGACTCGACGGTGAGTGACCCGAGCCCCTGCTCGGTGATCAGCTCGAGGACGGCGTCGACGATGGCCGTGTCCGCCTGCGCGCTGCGCGGTCGTCCGCGTCGCACGGGTGTCGTCGTCACGACTGCTCGGCCTCCGCGACCGTCTCGGCGTGCGTCTCGAACTGCTCCTGACGCTCGCGCTGGATGGCCGCCGCCGCCGACTTGTGCGGAAGCCCCAGGAACGCCGTCGCAGCCCCGATGAACGCTGCGGCAGCCGTGATGAGTGTCGCCACGTGCATGGCGCTGATGAACGCGGAGTTGGCCGCGGTCAGCAGCGCGTCGGCCTGGGCCGGCGTGACCAGCCCCTGGACGAGCCCCTTCTCGGCGACGGCGTACGCCTGCTCGACGGAGTTGCTGGCTGCCTGTGCCTGCGTCGGCAGATCTGGAACGAGGGTGTCGAAGTTGTGGCCGTAGACCACGCCGATCACGGTGCCCAGGATGGCCACACCCAGCGCCCCACCCACCTGGCGCACGGTGTTCTGCACGGCGGACCCCGCTCCGGCGCGGGTCAGCGGCAACGTCGACATCATCACGGTGGTGGCCGGGGCGATAGCGCTTCCCATGCCGAGCCCGATCCCCAGGTACAGCAGCAGGATGATCCACATCGGCGTGTCCGCCTGCACGAGGAGCATGGTCGAGAACACGATCCCGACCAGGGTCAGCCCGGTGCCGATGACCACACGGGGACCAAAGCGCTTGGCCGCCGTGGCGCTGCGCGTCGCCGAGACCACCTGCCCCAGCGCCAGTGGCAGCAGGGCCAGCCCGGCCTGGAACGGTGACAGCCCGCGTACGGTCTGCAGGTAGAAGACGAGGAAGAACGTCGCGCCCATGAGACCGAAGAAGGCCAGGGTCACACTGGCCAAGGTGACCGAGAACTCCCGGTTGCCGAACAGGTGGATGTCCAGCGACGGGTGGTCCGAACGCAGCTCGAGGAAGAGGAACAGGGCGAGCACAGCCAGCCCGGCGGCGATCGTGCCCCACACGCCCACGCTCGTCCAGTCGCGGGTCTCGCCGCCACGCACGATGCCGTAGACCAGGAGCATCAGGCCGACGATCGACAACAGCACGCCGGCGGGGTCCAGGCGGGTCTGGGTGCCGCCGCGCGACTCGGGCACGAGCCACAGGATGCCCGCGACGCCGACGATGACGACGGGGACGTTGATCAGGAAGACCGAGCCCCACCAGAAGTGCTCGAGCAGGAAGCCACCGGTGATCGGTCCGATCGCCACGGCGACCCCGACGGCCCCGGCCCACACGCCGATGGCGCGTCCACGCTCGTTCGGGGGGAACACGTTGGTGATGATCGCGAGGGTGACCGGGAGCACTGCGGCCCCGCCGATCCCCATCAGCGCCCGGAAGGCGATGAGCTGCTCGATCGAGCCGGAGTACGCGCTGAGGGCCGAGGCCAGACCGAACAGGACCAGACCGATGACCAGGATCCGCCGCCGGCCGTACCGGTCGCCCATGACGCCCCAGGTGAACAGCAGCGACGCGAAGACCAGGACGTAGGAGTCGACCGCCCAGATCAGCTGGCTCTGGCTCGCGTCCAGGTCGTTCTGGATCGTCGGCAGGGCCACGTTCATGATCGTGTTGTCGAGCACGACCACGAGCAGGCTGACCACGAGGATGGCCAGGATCCGCCACCGTCGCTCGAAGACGGTCTGCTCGTCCATGGTCGTCCACCTTCTCGTCGGGTCGCCGTCGGTCGCGCGACCCGGTCACGGTAGGCGGACTTGATACGAAACGCAACCGTTCCGTATCGGAAAGAGCGGCGAGCCGGGTGCTTGGCGGGGCGGGCCACGGGTGAGACCATGGACGGGTCTGGGCTCCCGGCCGGGAGCCCAGCGAGTCCGGGGACCCCTAGGGCCTCGAGGCAGGAAAGGTGCGGCCATGCCCCCCACCCCACGCCCGCTGTACGGAAGCGCCGACCACGGGCCGACCCGGGTCACGGTGCGTGACCTCCTGCTCGCCAAGGAGCGCGGCGAGCGTTGGCCCATGCTCACCGCCTACGACGCCTTGACCGCGCGCCTGTTCGACGACGCCGGCATCCCCGTGCTCCTCGTCGGCGACTCCGCGGCCAACGTGGTGTACGGCTACTCCTCGACCGTCCCGGTCACGATGGCCGAGCTGGTCCCCCTCGTCGCCGCGGTGAGCCGCGGCACTCGGCGGGCGCTGGTCGTCGCCGACATGCCCTTCGGGTCCTACCAGGGGTCGGTCGAGCAGGCTCTGCACCAGGCGGCTCGCTTCCTGAAGGAGGGTGGTGCGCACGCCGTCAAGCTCGAGGGTGGGCAACGGGTGCTGGCCCAGGTCGAGGCGCTGGTCGGAGCGGGCATCCCCGTGATGGGACACCTGGGCCTGACCCCGCAGTCGGTGAACACGCTGGGCGGCTACCGGGTCCAGGGCCGGGGCGGGGCCGGCGAGGCGCTGATCCGTGACGCGAAGGCCCTCGAGGCCGCTGGCGCGTTCGCCGTGGTTCTCGAGGTCGTCCCCCGCGAGCTGGCCGAGCGGGTGACCGCGTCGGTCTCCATCCCCACCGTCGGCATCGGTGCCGGGGTGGGGTGTGACGCCCAGGTGATGGTCTGGCAGGACCTCGTCGGGCTCACCCCCGGCAAGGCACCGTCGTTCGTCCGCCGCTATTCCGACGTGCACACCGTCATCACCGACGCCGTACGTGCGTGGGCCGATGACGTCGTCGACGGCTCGTTCCCGGACGACGCCCACAGCTACGGGTGACCCCGACGCCCAACCGTTCGGTGGGCTAAGACGATGCCGGCCGAGCGACGGGGTGGAGGTCGGTGATCCGGACCCCCGCGTGCGCCTTGTAGCGCCGGTTGACCGAGATCAGGTTCGCAGTCAGCGCTTCCACCTGGTGGGCGTTGCGCAGCCGCCCACCGTAGATCCCTCGTACTCCCGGGATCGACTCGGCGAGCGCCGCGACGACATCCGTGGCCGACCGCTCGTCACCGAGCACGAGCACGTCGCAGTCGAGGTCGGCGACCGCGTCGTCGAGGAGCTGCACCGCGGAAACGTGGTGGAACGCGGCGACCACGGTCGAGTCCGGCAGCAGCGCGGCGGCCTGCTGCGCTGCGCTGCCCTCGGCCACGGGCAGGGCGAACGCCCCCTGCGCGTCGAACCCCAGCGGGTTGACGCAGTCGACCACGATCGTGCCCACGAGGTGCTCGCGCAGCGCCTCGAGGGTGGCGGCATGACCGGACCATGGAACCGCGACGATCACGAGATCGCTGCGCCGGGCGACCTCCTCGTTGACCAGGCCCACGACGCCCGGCCCCGCAGCAGCCGCGGCCTCGTCGGCGCGCTGCTGGTCGCGGGAACCGAGCAGGACACGCAGCCCCGAGGCCGCCATCCGCCGCGCCAGGCCACGCCCCTGGTCCCCGGTCCCACCGAGGACTCCGATCGTGAGGGCACGGACGTCAGGCAGCGCCCGGGCGACTGGTTCAGGCGAGGAGGTCATGTCGGCATCCTGGCAGCCCCCGGCGTGAGGCACCATGTCGACCATGGACGCCAGCCGGGTACTGCTCCTGCGCGAGCTGCTCGCCTCGACGTCCTGGGTCGAGCGCACCCGGGGGTTCGCCCGGACGATGCGTTCGTCGACCCACGACCCCGGTGGCCTGCTGCTCGTCGGCACGCCCGACGAGGAACCGTGGCACCTGGCCGCCCACCTGGACGACGAGTCCCGGCTGACCGGGATCGGCCAGCTCAAGCCGACGCTGGTGCGCTACCAGCCCCCAGCCGACGCCCCACCTCACCTGTCCGTCACGCTCCAGCGGCTGGAGGCGGCGCGACGGGGCGAGACCGTGCTCGTCGTCGCCGAGACGCGGGCACCGGAGGGCTTGCTGCAGCGCGCGTGGGATGCCCGCAGGACCGGCGCCACGGTGCTCGCGCTGGACACTGGCGACCAAGAGCTCGAGAGCGTGGCGCACGAGTCGCTGATCGTGCCCGGCGCACCGTCGGAGTCGACCGACCCGTCGGGTCTGGTCACCCCTGAGCTCTCCGACATCCTCACCTTCGACAGCGTGCAGCACCTGGTCAGCGTGGCGGCCGGCGAGATCACCGAACCGAGCGCCAGGCGTGGCTTTCGTGACCGACTGGCCCGCATGCTCGACACGGTCAGCGGCCCACGTCATCTCGACCAGGACGATGACGAGGCGCCCGGACGGTAGCGCCCGATAACCGCTTGGTCGATCCGACGACCCTCGCCGATACTCAGCCCCGTGACGGCCCAGTGAGTCAACGGTGGCGGCGCGCGCGTCAGCTGGCCCGCCGTAGCCGGCTGGACACCTCCCCGCTGCGGCACTCCCGGGACTTCCGACTGCTGTTCCTCGGGGGGTCGGTGTCCTTCGTCGGCTCGATGGTCACCTACGTGGCACTCCCGTTCCAGGTCGCCGACCTGACCGGCTCCTACATCGCCGTCGGCGTGCTCGGCGTCGTCGAGCTGGTCCCGCTCATCGCCTTCGGCCTCTACGGTGGCGCACTGGCCGACGCCGTCGACCGGCGCCGGCTCGTCCTGGTCGCCGAGCTCGGCTTCACCCTCGTGACCGCAGGGCTGATGGTCAACGCGCTGCTCGACCAACCGCAGCTGTGGGTCATCTACCTGGCGTCCTTCGTGTTCGCGATCCTCGACGGCCTCCAACGGCCGTCCCTGGACGCGTTGATCCCCAGGATCGTGGTCCCCGACCACCTTGCGGCCGCATCGGCGCTCAACTCGCTGCGAATGAACATCGGGACGATCGCCGGACCCGCCTTCGGTGGTCTCATCATCGCCGTCGGTGGAGTCTCAGCCGCGTACGCCGTCGACTTCGTCAGCTACGCCGCCTCGCTCGTCGCGTTGGCCCTCATGCGGGCCTCGCCGCCTCCCTTGGGTGCCGTGGCGCCCAGCCTCAGAGGCATCGTCGAAGGCATGCAGTACGCCTGGTCGCGCAAGGACCTGCTCGGCACCTACGTCATCGACATCGTCGCGATGCTGTTCGCCTTTCCGTACGCGTTGTTCCCCTTCATCGCCTTGATGTACGACTCGCCCTGGGTGTTGGGACTGCTGTACTCCGCGCCGTATGTGGGGTCACTGGTAGCCACTCTCACGTCCGGATGGACTAGTCATGTGCACCACCACGGGCGCGCGATCGTCTACGGGGCCGTGGTGTGGGGCGCTGCCATCGTCGGTTTCGGGCTGTCTCCGAACATCGGCTGGGCCCTGCTCTTCCTCGCCATCGCGGGTGCCGGCGACATGGTGAGCGGGCTGTTCCGCAGCCTGATGTGGAACCTGACGATCCCTGACGAGCTACGCGGTCGTCTGGCCGGGATCGAGCTGCTGTCGTACTCGACCGGACCGCAGCTCGGACAGGTCCGATCCACCCTGATGGCGCAGCTGACGACGCTGCGCATCTCGTTGTGGGGCGGTGGTCTCCTCGCCGTGGTCGGAGTGCTTCTTGCACCAGTCGTGCTCCCGGCGGTGTGGCGATTCGACGACCGCACCGACGAGAACGCGGTGGAACAACGTCGACGACGCAACGCCGCGATGCATGACGAAAGTTCGTGAGTCGACTGCGGATGAACTCGCATGTTCGTGCAGAACACGTCACAATGTCGAAGTCCCATGTGCGACACGCTCGCGCATGGAACATGCACGATGCTGGAATCGCCGCACGAGCGGTGGGATCGTGCACATCAGAGGTTCGGCGAAGGGGCCGAACTCCAAACGTGTCAGGAGGCACCGGTGGCGCCCAGGACCACGGCGAAGCGGGCAGCAAAGAAACCCGCAGCCAAGCGCACCACGAAGAAGACCACAGCAGCCAAGCGCACGACCAAGCGCACGACGAAGAAGACTGCAGCCCGCAAGACCACCGCACGCAAGGCTCCGGCCCGCAAGACCGCAGCCAAGCGCACCACCAAGAAGACTGCAGCCCGCAAGACCACCGCACGCAAGACCACCGCACGCAAGGCTCCGGCCCGCAAGACCGCAGCCAAGCGCACCACCAAGAAGACTGCAGCCCGCAAGACCACCGCACGCAAGACCACCGCACGCAAGGCTCCGGCCCGCAAGACCGCAGCCAAGCGCACCACCAAGAAGACTGCAGCCCGCAAGACCACCGCACGCAAGACCACGGCACGCAAGGCTCCGGCCCGCAAGACCGCAGCCAAGCGCACCACCAAGAAGACTGCAGCCCGCAAGACCACCGCACGCAAGACCACGGCACGCAAGGCTCCGGCCCGCAAGACCGCAGCCAAGCGCACCACCAAGAAGGCTGCAGCCCGCAAGACCACCGCGCGCAAGGCTCCGGCCCGCAAGACCACCGCGCGCAAGGCTCCGGCCCGCAAGACCACCGCGCGCAAGACCACGGCCCGTAAGGCTCCGGCCCGCAAGACCGCAGCCAAGCGCACCACCCGTCGGAGTCGCTGAGCAGACAGACCGCCGGCTCGACGAGCCGCATGCGTCACGAAACGGCCGCTGCCCCTCATGGGCGGCGGCCGTTTCGTCGTCGGGTTGGTGCCGGTCAGCCCACCGACGTCAGGTGTCGGACCATCTGGGATCGGCATCCCACTGCTGCGTGCGCTCGCGCGCCGTCTCCAGTGCGCGTCCGGCGGCCGCGATGGTCTCGTAGGGCCCCATCCGCACCGTGTTCGCGCATCCGTCGTGCCCCTCGACACGGGCGTGGTCCAGACACCACCAGTACGGGCCCGGCCCAAGGTCCTGGTCACTCACGGCGCACCTCCGGAATCGCTGGCTCTAGACTCCCCCATCATGTCGCCCCTCGCGCCCGGACGCGTCTCTGCCCAACGGTCGGTGCCGGCGTCGATTCCCCGCCCCGAGTACGTCGGGAAGCGCCGACCCACACCGTACGAGGGCCCCGAGGTCAAGGACGCCGAGACGATCGAACGCATGCGTCGCGCCGGGAAGCTGGCAGCTCAGGCGCTGGAGGCGGTCGCTGAGCAGATCCGGCCAGGAGTCACCACCGACCAGCTCGACGCCGTCGGTCACGACTTCCTGGTCGACCATGGCGCGTACCCGTCGACCCTGGGCTACCGGGGGTTCCCGAAGTCCCTGTGCACCTCGCTGAACGAGGTGATCTGCCACGGCATCCCCGATGACACCGTGCTGCGCGACGGCGACATCCTCAACGTCGACATCACCGCCTTCCTCGACGGCGTGCACGGCGACACCGACGCCACCTACCCGGTCGGCGACATCAGCGAGGAGTCCTCGCTGCTCATCGAGCGCACCCACGAAGCCATGATGCGCGGGATCCGTGCGGTCGCTCCCGGGCGCCCCCTCAACGCGGTCGGGAGAGTCATCGAGGCCTACGCGCGGCGTTTCGGCTACGGCGTCGTCCGCGACTTCACTGGCCACGGCATCGGCACCTCGTTCCACTCCGGGCTCGTGGTGCCCCACTTCGACGACCCGACGCTCGACGTCGTCATGGAGACCGGGATGACTTTCACGATCGAGCCGATGCTCACCCTGGGGCAGATCGACTACGACATCTGGGACGACGGGTGGACCGTCGTCACCCGGGACAAGAGACGAACAGCCCAGTTCGAGCACACCCTGCTCGTCACCGAGAGCGGGGCGGAGATCCTGACCCTCGCCTAGGCTCGGCCCGGCTTGGTCACACAGTGTGACCGATCCCGGTTTGCCTGCCCGCGATCGGTAAGGATCGGCGTCCGATCAGCCGATACCGGCCTCATGCGTGCCAAGAAGCCTGCGACCCAGTCGGCCAACCCCTGTGAGCGGTGTACGGCGATCCTCCTCTCCGGGACCCAACGCTGCACCCTGTGCGGCTGGCCGGCGGGGGCGACCTACCCACCCGGTGACGAGCAGCCGGTCCTGGACGCGGCAACCGAGGTCGAGCCCGAGCAGGAGACCACGGCCCAGGCCGAGGCCCCCGAGGTCCACGCCGACGCCCAGTTCGACGCTCTGGCCTCCCTGGTGCAGCGCCAGACGGCACCGGAGGTCGACCCCGAGCCGATCGAGGCCGAGCTCGCCGTCGAGGAGGTCGCGGCCGAGGCGCCCGCGCAGGCCGAGGCCCAGTCAGCAGTCAAGTCGCACGTCGAGTCAGACGCCGCGTCGGAGGTCGAGCCAGCGACGCTGGTGATGGCCTCGGCGACCGTCGTCGACCCGCTCACCGCCCCCTGGGAGCAGGTGTCCGGTGGAGCCGGCTCGACGGGCGCCCCAGGAACGGCCGAGCGCGTGACGCGCGCCCCGCTGCAGGAAAGTGTCGCCAGGCCCGTCAGCCAGCCGGTCCCGGTACCCCCCGCTTCGGCCGAGGCGCCGGCCGCTCCCGCGACGGACACGGGCAGACGGACACGGGGCAGACGGACACGGGGCAGACGGACACGGGGCACGAGGCACCAGGCGACGTCCCCGCTTCGTGGTGGGTGGCCGCCGGCTCCTCGAGCCCTCTGGCCCCCTTGACCCTGCCCACCACGGCGCTGGTCGTCGTCGGGCCGGTGCTCTCGCTGATCGCCCTGGTGGTGAGCTGGCTGGCCATCCGCAGTCTCGCCGGTGCTGTCGAGACCGCCTTCAGCGGAGGGGACCCCGACGCAGCGCTCGGGACGTCGGGTCTGCTGGGCCTGCTGGGGGGTCTGGTCGCCTTCGCGAGCATCGCCGCCTGGATCGCGGCCATCGTCGTCTTCCTGATGTGGGTGCACCGGGCGCGGGCCAACGTGTCCACGCTGTCGCCCGTCCAACAGCGCTGGTCCCCGAACTGGTCGGTGTTCGGGTGGCTGATCCCGGTGGCCGGTCTGTACATCGGGTGGCAGGTGCTCCAGGACCTCTGGCACGGTAGCGACCCCCAGACCCGCAACGACCCGCACAGCCCCCGGCCCAACCCGCAGCTGGTCACCGGGTGGCTGGGTGCCCTCGCCGCCTCGCTGGTCGTCTCCGTCCTCACCGGCCCGCTCCTGCCCAACGTGTTCGCGCTGGACCTGCTCAGCGCGCTGCTTCTCGTCGGCTCCGGCGTCTGCCTGGCCGCAACCGTCCGGCAGGTCGGCGCCTGGCAGGACTCCGCCACCGCCTCGACGGCGCACCCGACTGCGGGGACTACGCTTCAGGAGTGGCCGAACCCCGCTGGCTGAGTGCCGAGGAGCAGGCATCCTGGCGGGCCTACCTGACCGCCTCGCTGCTGCTCCACGAGCAGCTCGGGCGCGACCTGCAGCGCAGCCACGGCCTCACCATGGCCGACTACGAGATCCTGGTCCGCCTGTCGGAGTCTCCCGAGCGCCGGCTCCGGATGACCGAGCTGGCGCAGGTGACCCTGTCGAGCAAAAGCCGGCTCTCCCACCAGATCACCCGGATGGAGAGCGCGGGCCTGGTCCGTCGCCAGGAGTGCACCGACGACAGGCGGGGCTTCTTCGCCGTCCTCACCGACGAGGGATTGCGACGGCTCGTCGCCGCGGCGCCGTCCCACGTGGCCAGCGTGCGCGAGCACCTGGTCGACCGACTGACCCCCGAGCAGTTCGCCCAGCTCGGGGCCAGCCTGCAGGTGGTCGCCGACCACCTGATGCCGGACCGTGACTGATCAGTCGACCAGCCGCAGCGGTCCGAGGGGCGACGGACGAGTGCCCCTGTAAGCCGGGTCCTGTCCTCAGACCGCCTTGCGGCGCTGGTCCGAGGGGCGACCATCCCTCTCGCGATGCCGTTGCCGACACCGTCTAGCGATCGACCCGCAGGCTCGGACGGGCCGTCCTCGAACGCCTGCGCGGGGCCGGGCCTGCGCCCGACTCCTTCTTGACCTTGCTCCGGGTGGGGTTTGCCGAGCCACCGCAGTCACCTGCGGTGCTGGTGGTCTCTTACACCACCGTTTCACCCTTACCGACCGGCGAACCGGTCGGCGGTTTGTTCTCTGTGGCACTGTCCCGCGGGTCACCCCGGGTGGGAGTTACCCACCACCCTGCCCTTCGGAGCCCGGACTTTCCTCGGCGGACAGGTCACCCTGCCCGACGCGGCCGCCCGGAGCACTCGTCCGTCGCCCCCCTAGGGTACGCGTTCGTGCTGATCCTGCTGCCTCCCTCGGAGGGAAAGGCCGTCGTCGCCACCGGTGAGCCGGTCGACCTGGCAACCTTGTCCTTCCCGTCACTCACCTCGACCCGCGAAGCAGTGGTGCGGGCCCTGGACCGGGTGGCGCACGGCTCCCCGGCCAGGGCTCGTCGGGTTCTGGGGCTCAGTGCCCGTCAGGACGCCGAGCTCGAACGCGACCGCGTCCTGCTCTCGTCACCAGCCGGACGGGCGTCATCGGTGTACACCGGGGTGCTCTACGACGCGCTGGGCTACCGCTCCTTGCCGGCCGTGGCGAGACGTCGGGTCGATGCCTGGGTCGTGGTGACCTCCGCACTGTGGGGCGCCGTACGGATGAACGACCAGATCCCGCCCTACCGGCTGAGCGGGGACGCGACCCTGCCGCGGCTCGGAAAGGTGTCGTCACTGTGGCGCGACCCGCTCGACGTGGTCCTGCCCGAGGCGGCCGGTCGCGGTGTCGTCCTCGACCTGCGGTCCAGCGCCTACGCGTCCATGTGGGTGCCCAAGGGGGACGTGGCCGAGCGCACGGCCGTGGCCCGAGTGCTGCACCGCCGTCCCGACGGGTCGGTCAAGGTCGTCAGCCATCACAACAAGGCCACGAAGGGTCGGATGGTCGCCGCGCTGGCCCGGTCGGGAGGTGCGCCCCGCACGCTGTCGGCCCTGGGTGAGGCCCTCGGCGCGGCACTGGCCGACTGCGCCGTCGAGCTCGTCGCACCGGAACCTGGCCGCCCGGCCCGACTCGACGTCGTCGTCCGCACCCTGTGAGTCAGCTGCGCGGGGGAGGTCAGCCGGCGTTGGGCGCGTGCGCGGTGGGCTCGTCGCGCAGGTGGGCGGTGTCGTTGAAGGCACGCAACGACGCGTTGCCGTCGCCGAACCAGACCACCGTGGACAGCGACGCAGGGCGAAGCTCCATCCGGAACAGGGCATGGGCCGGTGCGTCCAGAGCCAGCCGGACCAGCGTCTTCACCGGCGTCACATGGGTGACCAGCAGCACGTTGCGGCCCTGATGGGCGGCCACGATCCGGTCGCGGGCGGCCTCGACCCGCTCGAGCACGTCGTCGAAGGACTCACCACCCGGCGGACGGACGGCGGTGGACGCCAACCACGCCGACAGCTCGTCAGGCCACCGGGCAGTGACCTCAGCGAACGTGTACCCGTCCCAGTCCCCGAAGCTGGCCTCACGGATGTCGTCGTCGACGACGAGCTCGGCGCCCAGTGCGCCGGCCACGAGCATCGCCGTCTCACGGGTACGGCGCATCGGTGAGGTGATCACCGCGTCGACCCCACCGTGAGTGGCGAGGTAGGTGGCCGCCTGCTCGGCCTGCCAGCGCCCACGGTCAGAGAGCACCGGGTCGTCGCCACCGGAGCCACTGAACTTCTTGGCCGCCGTGTGCGCCGTCTCACCGTGCCGCAGCAGCAACGTGGTCGTCGCTGACTCGGAGGGGGGAGACCACCCGACGAGGGCATTGACCGGGCGCCTCGTTCGCGGCTTGTCCAAGGTGCCGTCCAACGCCGCGTTGACCAGTCGGTCGGCGTCCTTGTTCTGCTCGCGCGGAATCCACTGGTAGGTCACCTGCGAAGCCGAGAACACCTCGCGTGCCTCGAGAGCCAGACCACGCATGCCTTCGTGCTTGATCTTCCATCGACCACTCATCTGCTCGACCACGAGCTTGGAGTCCAACGCCACCTCGACGACTGCGTCGGGGTCGATCGCACGTGCGGCTCGCAGGCCGGCGATCAGCCCGCGGTACTCGGCAACGTTGTTGGTCGCCACCCCGATCTCGGCCGCACTCTCCGCGAGCACCTGGCCAGTTTCGAGGTCCCGCACCAACGCACCGTAGGCAGCCGGACCAGGGTTGCCTCTCGAACCACCGTCAGCCTCGACCCGCAGTCGCCGTGCCACGCCTCCCCCCTACAGCCCGGACTCCGCGGTGCGCACGACGATCCGCCGGCACTCCTCGCACCGCAGGACGGCGTCCTCGGGAGCATCGCGGAACCGTCCGAGCTCGATGGCATTGAGCTCGAGCCGACAGCCGTCGCACCGTCGTTGCCTCAGGGCGACGACCGCGACGCCGCCGAGCTGTTCGCGCACCTTCTCGTACAGCGCCATGAGCTCAGCGGGGACGTCGGTGACGACCCCCACTCGCTGCTCCTGGGCCAGTGCCGTGTCACGGTCGATCTCCGCCCATGTGGCATCACGACGGCGTTCGGCGTCGGTCTTCTGGTCGTTGAGCTCCTGCTGGCGCGTGGTGAGCCCGTTGACGGCGTTGTCCAGGTCTTCGACCCGCTGCAGGATCTCCAGCTCGGCATCCTCGAGCTCGTTCTGCCTGCGCTGCAGCGAGGTGATCTCGTGCTGCAGGCTCTCCAGCTCCTTGGCCGAGCCGACCGCGCCTGAGTCCATCCGCTGCTGGTCGCGGTCGGCGCGCGCTCTCACCTGTTCGATGTCACGGTCCAGCTTTCCGGCCTCGCGAGCGACGTCGGACCTGTCGGTCTGCACGCCGACGAGGTCGTCGGCCACGCCCCGCAGCTGCTCGGCCAAGGAGTCGAGCTCGGCGAGCTCGGGCAGACGGGAGCGCCGGTGGGCCAGCTGGGCGATCTGGGAGTCGATGGTCTGCAGGTCGAGCAGGCGTTGCTGGTCGGCGGGCGAGGCGTTCAGGGCTGCTCCTCTGGAACGGCGGTGACCAGTGAGGTCCACGGGTCGGTCACGAGGGTGGACACGCGGATCTCCACCGTAGTGCCGAGCTCGGCAAGTGCATCGGCCAGGCGCCTGGCCGCCACCGGCAGCCACGGCCACTCGCTGGCGAAGTGACCGGGGTCGACCAGGGCCGGCGTGCCCTCGCCCAGGTGCTCCGACGCCGGATGGTGCCGCAGGTCGGCCGTGACGAAGGCGTCGGCGCCCCGATCGGCCGCGGCCCCCAGCAGGCTGTCCCCCGCTCCCCCGCAGACCGCGACGCGGTGGACCACCCGGTCGGGGTCACCCGCGACCCGGACCCCCGCTGGGGTCGGGGGCAGCGCCCGTGCGACCCGCTCGGCGAACGCCGACAGCGAGGTCGGCTGGCCGAGCCACCCCACGCGGCCCAGCCCGGTCGACCCCGGTCGCGGCGCGAGCACCGTGTCGAAGTGGGTCACCTCCTCGTAGGGGTGCGCGTCGACCAGGGCAGCAACGACCCGGTCGCGCATGCCCCACGGCGCCACCATCTCCACTCTCACCTCGGCGGTGGTCTCCAGCCGTCCGGGCTCCCCGATCACCGGATGTGCGCCGTCCCCGGGCAGGAACTGCCCCGTCCCCGCGACACTCCAGGCGCACCGGCTGTAGTCGCCGACCGTCCCGGCTCCCGCGTCAGCCATGGCGTCGATCACGCGCTGCGCCGCAGCCGGAGGCACGAACGTCGCGATCGCCAGCTGCGCGTCCTCGTGCGCGGTGAGCGGCTGGGTGTCGTCCAGGCCTAGGACGTCGGCCAGAGCGTCGCTGACACCGCCCGCCGCCACGTCGGCGTTCGTGTGCGCGGTGAAGAGGGCGCAGCGCCCTTCGATCAGATCGGTGACCACCCGACCCTTCGCCGTGCTGGACGGCACGCCGTGGACCGGGCGGAGAAGCAGCGGGTGGTGGGCCACGACGAGGTCGGCCCGCCAGGCCAGCGCCTCGGCAACGACCCGCGGATCGGGGTCGACGGCGAACAGAACCCGGCGTACCGTGCGCAGAGGGTCGCCGCAGACGAGGCCGACGGCGTCCCATGGCTCGGCGGTGGCAGGCGGGTACTGCGCGTCGAACACGGCCAGGATGTCGCCGAGCATGGGCCCCTCAGTCACGTCAGGCACCCTAACGGCCACCACCCGTGGCCGCCCGGCCGCTCCCGCGGCCCGCATTCCACCGACCGACGGTGGAACAGGAGGCGCCATGTACGGAACAGTGATGATCGCCCGAACCACGGTTTCAACCGACCAGCTCAGGGAGTCCTCCCGGCGGTGGACGACCGAGCGCGGCCCGTCGGTCGGCTACGTCGACCAGTGGGTCATGACCGCAGACGACGGACGGGTCGTCATGGCGGTGCGGTTCGAGTCCAAGGAGGCGTACCAGAAGCTCGCCGACGATCCCGGCCAGAACGAGTGGTGGACCACGCAGGTCGCTCCGCTCCTCGATGGCGAGCCGGAGTGGATCGACGGTGAGTGGCAGACGGTCTGAAGGCTCGGCTGTCCGCATGGGGGCGCAGCGATGCGGGACGCTCCCCTCGGAGCGTCCCGCATCTGCGACTACCGGGTGACGGCCTGCTCGATCGGGCTCGGGCGCGTTGGCGCCGGTTCGCTCGCGAGTCGGTCGGGGATGCGGCGGTGGTCGAGGATCTTCATCACCGCGTAGACGGCGAACCCGGCCAGGATCATGAGGAATGCCCAGTAGGTCGCGTCAGATCCGGACCCGTAGACGAACCACAGCGAGAAGAGACCGGCCATGATGGCCACGAACGTGTCGAGGACCAGACGTCCGGGACTGACCCGCTGCGGGTCGGTGAACACGAAGTACACCTGGGCCAGCGCGGAGAAGAAGTACGGGATCGCCGCGGTCACGCCGGTCAGGTAGACCAGGGTGAGGAAGGCGTTGAGCCCGCCCTCTCCGCTGTAGCTGAAGATGGCGGCGGCGCTGGCTAGGGCAGCTCCGCTCACGATTGCGAACCAGGGCACATCCTGCTTCGTCGTCCAGGCGAAGGCCTTCGGGAAGACTCGGTCGCGTGCCGCCGCATACGGCATCTCGGCGCAGATCATCGTCCAGCCGTTCAGCGCCCCGATACCGGAGACGACGGCGACCAGAGCAACGGCCCAGCCGAAGCTGGAGCTGCCCAGGATCACCGCGAAAGTGTCGACGAACGGGGCGCCTACGGCGGTGCTCTCGGCCAGAGCCTTCGGCCCGACGACGCCGAAGATGGCCACGGTGCACAGGACGTACACCAGGGCGCTGGCGAGAGTCCCGATGATGGTCGCGCGCGGCACGTTACGGTCGGGGTTTCGGACCCGGCCGGCCGCGATGGACGCAGCCTCGACGCCGAGGAAGGCGAACAGCACGACCACACCGGCGGAACTAATAGCGCCGAACCAGTTGTCGCCACTGACGTTGAACGGACCGAAGTTGTCTGCCGACATGAAGAACAGGCCGACAGTCGCCACAAAGGCGAGCGGCACGAACTTCGCCACCGTCGTGAACACCTGGAACCAGTCCATCTGACGAATACCGAGCAGGTTCACGATCGCCGGGACCCACAGTCCGACCATGGCGAAGGTGACGAGCCACGCGGTGCTCGAGAGCGTCCAGCCGAAGGCACCGTCGAAGAAGACCACGACGTACAGGACCCAGCCGGTCACGAGCGCCGCGTTCCCGGCCCAGGAAGTGAGCCAGTAGGACCAGGCGTTCGTGAAGCCGGCGAACTCGCCGAAGGCGTCACGGGCGTAGGCGTAGGGGCCGCCGGCCTCGGGACGTCGCTTGGACAGTGAGCCGTACATGATCGCGAGGAAGATCGCGCCGATGCTCACGACCACGAAGGCCAGGATGCCGATCGTGCCGAATCCGGCGAGAGCCGCCGGGACGGTGAAGATGCCGGTCCCGATGATCGACCCGATCACCAGTGCCGTTGCACCTGGCAGTCCGATCTTGGCGCCCTCCTCGGCGGCGGGAGCAGGAGCGGGCGTGTGGGTGAGAACAGGGGGTTCCCCAGCGAGCGTTTCCGGAGTCGGGGGGCGGTCGAGCAGTGTCATGGCCATGACCTCCTTGGAGGCCGTTCACGGAGGCGGAGCGCCCCCGCACTGCTACCACTGTGCCCCCCCGGTGACCACCTCCGGCAGAGGCGAAGGGCCGGGCCGAGAGCCACGAAAGACGCTCCAAGGCTCCGCCCGGGGGCGGTCGTAAACGGTCTCGGAACGCCCAGCGCGCATGATGGGCACGACCCGACAGCACTCGCGGTGGGGTGGGGTGCAGGGATTGCTCCACCTTGGTACATGCCGGTGGCGGCAGCAGTCGCCGCCCGGCATGCGCGCAACGTCGGTTCGCTTCCCGCCGCTGTCGCCGCATCGATCGGGTTCGTGAGCATCGCCGGGCACCTGATCGAGCCGGTGACGCGACGGCCGAGCACGATGGACGTCGGCGACCCGGACGTCCATCGTGCTGATGATGACCACGTCGGCGCTCCTGGCGTGGGTGGGCCTGACGCGACGTACGGTCAACGCAAGCTACGGCTGACCCAGCCAGCGGCCCCATCCCGGCCGTGTGAGCAGCTGCTCGGTACCCTGTCCGTCATGAACCTTGTGTGGCTGCTGGTTGGTCTGGTCGTGATCGGCTTCGTCGTCAGCATCGTCTGGGGCCTGGTGACCGCGATGCGCCGTAAGGACTGACCGCACCAACGGCAGCAGCGTGTCATGGGTCGCCTCACGCGGCCAGAGCGTGGGCGCAGTAGGGATCGAACCTACGACCGCTGGTCCGTAAGTCGCAGGCAAGGGGTTCGGCAGGTGTCGGCGTGGTCCGTCCCGCGCTCAGGAGTCCGGGTCGGAGTCCGTCCCGTCCAACCCAATCCGGGGGCATCCGTGAGACTCCCGTGAGAATCCGTTCTACGGTGGATCATGTGAAACCGGCGGGCACAAGTGGCATCATCTCTGGCTTCGGGATGGCAGCCGGGTTCGTCGCAAGGGGTTTCCTGTTAATGGGGGCATCGAAGTCTCTGCGCCGGCTAGCCGGTCTGATGAGTGCTGCCGTGATCGTGTTGGCGGCTGGCGGGTGTTCCAGCGCCTACGAGTCGTACATGGCTGACGCCTGCGATGGGCTTCGGACGATGGCGACGGGGTATGAGTCGAAGGATCGAGAAGCGTTCGATGAGGGCTATGCACAGGTGTGGAACCTCGACTTGGCAGGGGAGGAAGCAGCTGGCGACAAGGCTCTGACGCGTGAAGTGCTCCGGCTCTGGAACGCCCAGCAACTCCTACGCAGCGCCTGGCGCGGCCTGCAACTCTCCGAGCGTGACCAGGACAAGATCCAACAGGGGATCGAGACCTGCGAGCAGTACTAACGCCCATCGTGGCGGCACCGCCTAGACCCTGCCACAGATCCAGGGGTGGGGCGCTGGGCTGTTCGGGACCTAAGGCCCCAAGGGTCGGGCGACACGGGCGGCTACGTTTCGACGACTCCCGCCGGTGAGCGCGCACCCCCCGTCGCACGGTGGGCTGCCTCACCATCGGCCCGCGCACAGGTCGGCGACCATCGCCTCCACCTCAGGGCGGGCGACGACCCCCCAGTAGTCCAAGCACGAGTGGCACAGCCGCGCAAGGGTGAGCCGATCCGGCTCGTGACCACGAAGTCGGGAGCGCCGCGCTACCGGGTGACTCTCGACGTGTCCCGACCCGGTGAACGGCGACGGCAGGTCACGACCACACACCACTCGCTGACCGATGCGCGGCAGCACGTCGCGCAAGTGCGGGCAGACCTGTCCCGAGGCACCTACCTCGCCCCGGTGCGGGTCACGTTCGCCGACCTCGCCGACGAATACCTGGCACGGGTCGAACGCGGCGACCACGGACGCAAGGCCGTGCGGCCAGCGACACTCTCGGGCTATCGGCATGCGCTCGCCCGCGTCCACGCGGTGATCGGGCCTCGCCCAGTCGCCGACCTGACTTACGACGACGTGGCGGCGATGGTGGACGGCATGAGCGTCACGCACTCGGCGCGTTCTGTCGGGCTGTCGCTGACGCTTGTGCGGGCGGTCCTGACGTACTGGGTGCGCCGCCGGATCGTACCGAGCAACGTGGCCGAGGGTGTGTCCCCGAAGGGTCGGCAGCGGCCAAGCGACAGGCGTACACCGTCGAGCAGGTCCGGGAACTGTCACGCGCCGCCGACGGTGACCGACTCGCGGGTGTGTTCGCGCTCGTCCTGCTCGGATTGCGACGGTCGGAGACCCTGGCGCTGCGCTGGTCCGACGTGGACCTCGACGGCGGGACGGTCACGGTGTCCCGGTCCCGCGTATGGGCTGCTGGCGCATTCACCGACAACGCGACCAAGACCGAACGCGGTCAGCGGGTCGTCGCCCTCGACTCGGTGACTGTCGAGCGGCTGCGGGCCATGCGGAAGGCGCACGCGGTCGAGCGGCTCGCTGTCGGTGTCGGTCTCGGACCTGACGACCTGCTCGCCGCGCATGAGGACGGGTCACCGATCCGACCGGAGTACCTGACGGCGGAGTGGCGGCGGCTGTGCCAGCGGGCCGGGGTGCCGTACCTCGGGCTCCACGCGACCCGTCACGCGCAGGTCAAGACGTTGCGGGCTGCCGGGCTGCCTGACGGGGTGATCACGGCCAGGCTCGGTCACAACGAGACGGTCATGCGCGACACGTACGGCGTACCCCACGGATCCGAGCAGCAGGCAGCAGCCGAGGTCATGGCGCGGCTGCTGTCCGGGTGACCGCTGTCCTACTGTGAGACTCTTGTGAGAGTCCTGCCCCTCCGGTTGGTCGCCGGGGGGGTTCTCTCGTCTCTGACCTGCGCAAACGCGGTGGGCGCAGTAGGGATCGAACCTACGACCGCTGGTTTGTAAGACCAGAGCTCTACCGCTGAGCTATACGCCCGAACGGCGGAAGAGTACCCGGGCAGGCCGAGGGGCCGCCCGGACGAGCGGCCCCTCGGATCGTGCCCGTTGTGGTCAGGCGAGCCAGGGAAGCTTCTTGACGAAGCCCAGCGACTCCCACCACTTGCCCAGGCCGAGCCAGCGCTCCGCGCCGAACAGCATGAGCGTGATGATGACGACGCCGTAGACGATGTGGTCGTCGAGGATCGGGGCGTTGAAGGTGTTGCGGCCGGACTCGTCCAGGACCTTGGTCACGGGCCACTCGGCGAGCCACATGAGCGCGAGCATGGCCACTGCCGAGACGGAGCCGATCCGCATGAAGATGCCGAGCGTCAGCGCGATGCCGACGCCGAGCAGTCCGGCCATGAACAGCCAGTTCGTCCACGCGTTGGGGTTGCCTTCAGCGGCATCGGCGAAGCTGCTCCACACACCGCTCAGCGGGCTGTCCGGGTTGGTGGCGAAGGCCAGGAACCCGTAGGTGGGGCTGCCGTCTCCGGCGCCGAACTTCCAGGCTTCCTCGGACGGGGTGGCCCAGCCCAGGCCGAAGGTCTTGTCCAGGAAGGCCCAGAGGAAGACCAAGCCGAGCAGGATACGGCTGATCCCCGCGAACACGTGCGCGGCAGGCGACGTCGCGAAGCCGCGGTACCAGGACTTCGATTCTGTGGTGGTGGTTGCTGCGGTCTGTGTGGCCATGACTCACCTCGTGGAGTCCGGTGGCCTCCGGGTTAGCCGGCGGCCAGGAAGGGCGGTGCGGGATGGTGTCCCGCGATGGGTCAAGTGTTGACCGGTCAACGACCCGTCGTAAGGGAGCATTGGTCCCCTCCTTCGGGACCTAGGTCCGACGTTGTTCACCTCCCAGACGCTCCGGCCGTGCGTGGCCTTCGCCTGGCTGCTTGACTGGGGAGCCACCCCCCGTCACGTCGAGGAGATCTCATGAGCGTCGAGGTCGGTCAACAAGCCCCGGACTTCACCCTTCGCAACCAGCACGGCGAGCCCGTCACCCTGAGCAGCTACCGCGGGGAGAAGAACGTCGTCATTGTCTTCTACCCCTGGGCCTTCACCGGTACCTGCACCGGTGAGCTGGGCGAGATCCAAGACCGGATCGCTTCGTTCGACAACGACGACACGGTCACCCTCGTCATCTCCTGCGACTCCCGGTACAGCCTGCGCATCTACGCCGAGCGTGAGGGCTACACCTTCTCGCTGCTGAGCGACTTCTGGCCCCACGGTGCCATTGCGCGCACGTACGGGGTCTTCCACGAGGACGCCGGAGTGGCGATCCGAGGCACCTTCATCGTCGACAAGCAGGGCACCGTCCGCTTCACCATCGTCAAGTCGATCGACGACGCCAGAGACCCGGGTGCGTACGAGAAGACCCTCGCCGAGCTGTAGGCAGACGGTCCGACGCTCAGCGTCGGGTGACCTTGGGGGCGACGAGCCTGGTCCCCGACCAGTCACGCGCCGCACTCGTGCTCTTGGTCGCGGACAGCCCCGCGGTGGGCGCGGCCTCCCCGATGTCACTGGGTTCGACATGCCCGTCCCGGCCGGCCTTGGGGGTCAGCAGCCAGATCACCCCGCCCGACCCGAGCGAGGACAGCGCGTCGACCAGTGCGTCGGCGAGGTCACCGTCGTCGTCGCGCCACCACAGAACGACGGTGTCGACGAAGTCGTCGTGGTCCTCGTCCAGCATCGGTACGCCGATCGCGGTCGCGATGGCGGCGCGGAGCTCCTCATCGCAGTCGTCGTCGTAGCCGAGCTCGAGCACGACGTCCTCCAAAGCGAACCCCAGCTTGTCTGCCAGGCTTCGCTGGCCGTCCGCGTCCGCGGCGGTCGCGCTCACCGGTGTCTCCCCATCAATCGAAACTGCTGGAACGAGGACCCGCTCGGGCCCGTCCGGGGTAGTCCATCCGGTCCGGGGCCCCGGCGCAAGCATTTCGGCCGATTCGACGGGGTCCGCGTTGCGCGACGACGGGTCGCTCAGCCGGCGAGGTACGACAGCCGGACGCTTCGACGCCGGTTGTCCCCGTTGGTGTCGACCAGGGTGACGCTCTGCCAGGTGCCCAGCGCCAGGCGACCCTGGAGCACCGGGAGGACCGCGAACGGGGCCAGGAACGCCGGTACGACATGGTCGCGCCCATGGCCCGGGCTGCCGTGCTGGTGCCGCCAACTGCTCCGGCCCGGTCCCGACGCCGGGAGGAGCGCGCCGAGGGCCCCGAGCAGGTCGTGGTCGCTTCCTGCCCCGGTCTCGATGACAGCGACACCGGCCGTCGCATGGGGGACGAAGACGTGAAGCAGCCCGTCCGCGGCTCCTACGTCGGCCAGGAAGTCCTCGCAGCGCGAGGTCAGGTCGACGACGACCTCTCCCTCACCCGTGGCGACCTCGAGGACTCGGGAGTGCACCGGGGGTCAGCCCGTGTGGTGGACGACGGCGTCGGGACCCGGGAACACCAGGGCCTCGTGCCCGTCGTCGTACCTCACCAGGAAGGGTGGGGCCCCGTCGTCGCCGTGGACCTCGAGGACCTCGGCGGACCGGTCGGGCTCTCCGGTGTGGTTCGCATGGACGATCAGGGTGTCTCCAACCTTCGCCTGCATGACCCTGCTCCTTCCGTAGTTCTCGGGCTTCTCCTCCTACGGTGTCGTGCCGGCGCCGGATCGGCAAGGGACCATCGGCTCGGCGTAGTCTGGCTCGTGCGTTCAGTGCCCCACTGGACGACACGAAGGGAGCCGGCGTGACCGACGGACGTGAGCGACCCCCGCTGATCAGCAGCGGCCTCCCCACCCAGCTGGTCGACGTCGACCCGGAAGAGACCGCGGAGTGGCGCGACTCCCTCGACTCGGTGATCGACGACCAGGGGGCCTACCGGGCTCGCTACCTGATGCTCAGCCTCCTGCAACGGGCCCGCGAGCGGAACGTCGGCGTCCCGTCGCTCACCACGACCGACTACATCAACACGATCACACCCGACCAGGAGCCGTGGTTCCCCGGCGACGAGTGGGTCGAGCGGCGCATCCGCGCCTACATCCGCTGGAACGCCGCGATCATGGTCCACCGGGCCCAGCGCGAAGGTGTGGGAGTCGGCGGGCACATCTCGACCTACGCCTCCAGCGCCTCCCTGTACGAGGTCGGCTTCAACCACTTCTTCCGTGGGCGTGAACACCCCGGCGGCGGTGACCAGGTCTACTTCCAGGGTCATGCCGCCCCGGGCATCTACGCGCGGGCGTTCCTCGAGGGTCGGATGACCGAGCATCAGCTGGACGGCTTCCGTCAGGAGCTGTCCCACCCAGGCGGTGGGCTGTCGTCGTACCCGCACCCACGGCTGATGCCGGACTTCTGGGAGTTCCCGACGGTATCCATGGGACTCGGACCGCTCGACGCGGTCTACCAGGCGCAGTTCAACCGGTACCTGCACAACCGCGGCATCAAGGACACCACCGACCAGCGTGTGTGGGCGTTCCTCGGTGACGGCGAGATGGACGAGGTCGAGTCGATCGGGGCCATCGGTCTCGCCGCCCGGGAGGAGCTGGACAACCTCACGTTCGTCATCAACTGCAACCTGCAGCGTCTCGACGGCCCGGTCCGTGGCAACGGCAAGATCATCCAGGAGCTGGAGGCCTACTTCCGCGGCGCCGGCTGGAACGTGGTGAAGGTCATCTGGGGCCGTAACTGGGACCCGCTGCTGGCCCAGGACTCCGACGGAGCCCTGGTGAACATCATGAACACCACGCCCGACGGCGACTTCCAGACGTTCAAGGCCGAAGACGGCGCCTTCATCCGCGAGAACTTCTTCGGCCGCGACCCCCGCGCGCGCCGGCTCGTCGAGTCGATGAGCGACGACGAGATCTGGAAGCTCAGGCGGGGCGGGCACGACTACCGAAAGCTCTATGCCGCCTACCTCTCAGCCGTGGAGCACAAGGGCCAGCCGACGGTCATCCTCGCCAAGACGATCAAGGGCTACACGCTCGGATCGCACTTCGAGGGACGCAACTCGACCCACCAGATGAAGAAGCTCGGCCTCGACGACCTGAAGGCGTTCCGCGACCGACTGCAGATCCCGATCGACGACGAGCACCTCGACGCCAAGCTGCCGCCGTACTACCACCCGGGCGCGGACAGCGACGTCGCGCGCTACCTGCACGAGCGCCGGGCCGCTCTCGGGGGGTTCGTCCCTCGTCGGCAGGGCACCAGCCGGCCGCTCACGTTGCCGGCCGACCCGGTGTACGAGGTGGTGCGCCGCGGCTCGGGCAAGCAGCAGGTGGCCACGACCATGGCCTTCGTGCGGCTGGTCAAGGACCTGCTGAAGGACCCCGTGATCGGGCCCCGGATCGTCCCGATCATCCCCGACGAGGCGCGCACCTTCGGCATGGACGCGATGTTCCCCGTGCAGAAGATCTACAACCCGCACGGTCAGACGTACCTGTCGGTCGACCGCGAGCTGATGCTGTCCTACAAGGAGGCCAAGGACGGCCAGATCCTGCACCAGGGGATCAACGAGGCCGGGTCCGCCGCCTCGTTCATCGCGGCTGGCACCTCGTACGCCACGCACGACGAGCCGATGATCCCCGTGTACATCTTCTACTCGATGTTCGGGTTCCAGCGCACCGCCGACGAGTTCTGGGCAGCCGCGGACCAGATGACCCGTGGCTTCCTGATCGGTGCCACGGCCGGACGCACCACGCTGAACGGCGAAGGGCTCCAGCACGAGGACGGCCACTCCCACTTGCTCGCCGCCACCAACCCGGCCGTGCTCGCCTATGACCCGTCGTTCGCGTTCGAGGTCGGGCACATCGTCCAGGACGGGCTGCGGCGCATGTACGGGCCGGACAGCGAGAACGTCTACTACTACCTGACGGCGTACAACGAACCGATCCACCAGCCGGCACAGCCCCCGGACCTCGACGTCTACGGGCTGTTGCGAGGTCTCTACCTGTACCGTCCCGCGGTCCCCCTCGGAGGCCCGCAGGCTCAGCTGCTCGCGAGTGGCTCGGCCATGCCGTGGGCGCTGCGCGCCCAGCAGCTGCTCGCCGAGGAGTGGGGCGTGTCCGCCGACGTGTGGTCGGTCACCTCGTGGACCGAGCTGCACCGCGACGGGCTGAACGCCGACGCGTGGAACCTGATGAACCCCGACCAGGAGCGGCGAACCGCCTTCGTGGCCCGAAGCCTGTCCGGGCGACCCGGCCCGGTCGTGGCCGTGTCGGACTACATGCGCGCCGTCCAGGAGCTCATCCGGCCGTGGGTCCCCGGCGACTACGCCACCTTGGGCACCGACGGGTTCGGGCTCTCCGACACCCGCGGCGCCCTGCGTCGGCACTTCCGGGTCGATGCCGAGTCGATCACCGTGCGCGCGCTGCAGGAGCTGGAGCGTCGGGGTGAGGTCGACCCGGGCACCACGAAGAAGGCCTTCGACGCCTACCAGCTGGGTGACGTGCGCGCCGCCGATCCTGGGGCCGGGATGGGCGACGCCTGACCCCCAGACGTGGGCGGATCCGGTGGGTGTCCTGCGCACCTCCGGCCCGACCACTACATTCGCTCCCAGGTAAACGGTCGGTGAACGAAGTGAGGCGTGGTGACCAGGAGCGAGCACAGCAGGCATTTCGACCCCGGTGAGGGCTTCGTCGACGAACCGTTGAACGGCGACGGGCCCGGTGACCCGGAGGACATCCCGTCCCGGATGCCGAAGAAGCTCTACGAGAAGGAGCTCTTCCGGCTGCAGTCCGAGCTCGTCACGATGCAGGAGTGGGTGCGCACCGAGGGGCAGCGCCTCGTGGTCGTCTTCGAGGGCCGGGACGCTGCGGGCAAGGGCGGCACGATCAAGCGGATCGCGCAGTTCCTGAACCCCCGGATCACCCGGATCGCAGCCCTCCCGGCGCCCACCGAGCGCCAGCGCACCCAGTGGTACTTCCAGCGCTACGTCGAGGAGCTGCCCGCGGCTGGCGAGATCGTGCTCCTGGACCGCAGCTGGTACAACCGGGCCGGCGTCGAGCGGGTCATGGGCTTCTGCACGGACATGGAGTACCGGCGGTTCCTGCACCAGGCGCCGATCTTCGAGCGGATGCTGGTCGAGGACGGGATCCAGCTGCGCAAGTACTGGTTCAGCGTGAGCGACGCCGAGCAGGAGCGCCGGTTCCGCTCGAGGCTGGAGGACCCGATGCGGCGCTGGAAGCTGTCGCCGATGGACCTCGAGTCGATCACCCGCTGGGAGGACTACTCCCGGGCCAAGGACGAGATGTTCGTCCACACCGACATCCCCGAGGCCCGGTGGAACGTCGTGGAGGCCGACGACAAGAGAAGCGCCCGGGTCAACGTGATCGCCCACCTCCTGTCGACGCTGCCCTACCACGAGGAGCGCCGCCCGGCCCTGGCCCTGCCGCCCCGGCCGGCCCCTCGCGGCTACCAGCGTCCGCCCCGCGAGGAGTTCCTCTACGTGCCCAACCACGCCGGAAGGGTCGAGGAGGACCACGCCGCCAAGAAGAAGCACAAGGACTGACACACCGACTGACGGGCGGCCGACCTCAGCAGATCCGCGGCAGCTGCTCGGCCAGGGGCAGGTCGACGACGCGGGTGCCGCCGATGCCCGTGCGGGCCACCACAAGACCCGGGTGGTCGCCGGTCACCTCACCGATCACCGTGGCGTCCTGTCCGTATCGATGAGCCCGCATGAGCCCCAGTGCCCGCTCGGCGTCCTGCGGTGCGACGAACGCCACCAGCTTGCCCTCGTTCGCCACGTACAGGGGATCGAGACCCAGGAAGCCGCAGGCAGCCCGAACGTCGTCGGGCACCGGGACCAGCCGTTCCTCGATCGCCACGCCCACCGCTGAGGCGACCGCGATCTCGTTGAGCGTGGCAGCCAGGCCGCCACGCGTCGGGTCGCGCAGCACGTGCAGGTCGACGCCAGCGTCGACCAGCTGGGCGACGAGCCCGCCCAGCGGTGCGCTGTCCGAGGCGATCTCGCTGCCGAACTCCAGCCCGTCGCGAACACTGAGCACGGCGATGCCATGCATGCCGATCGGTCCGCTCACGATCACGACGTCACCGGGTCGGGCCCGCTCAGGGCCGATGGCGACCTCGTTCGCAACGACCCCGACGCCGGCGGTGTTGACGTACACCCCGTCGCCATGACCGGCGTCGACCACCTTGGTGTCGCCCGCGACGATGGTCACCCCTGCCTCACGGGCCGCGTGGCCCATGACCTCGACGATCCGCCCCAGCTCGGCAACCTCCAGACCCTCCTCGAGGATGAACCCCACGGTCAGGTACAACGGTCGGGCACCCATCATCGCGAGGTCGTTGACCGTGCCGTTCACCGCCAAGTCGCCGATGCTGCCCCCGGGGAACCACCGTGGTCGCACCACGTAGGAGTCGGTGGTGACAGCCAGGCGCTGGGCCCCGACCGGGACGACCGCGGAGTCACCGAGCCGGGCCAGGGCCGAGTCGTCGCCTGGGGAGAAGGCCGGCACGAACAGGTGCTCCACGAGCTCGGCGGACAGTCGACCTCCGCCCCCGTGCCCCATCACGATCCGGGGCGAGTCGCGCAGCGGGAGCGGACACGACCAGTTGACCAGGTCGACCGCTGGTGCATCCGTCGGCTGGGTCATCGGATCCTCACTGCGCGACTCCCGGGGCGAGAACCGGGCTCTCGAGTCGCCGGAACTGGTAGTAGGCGGCACAGGCACCCTCACTGGACACCATGGGCGCGCCGAGCGGGGCACGCGGCGTGCACTCCTTGCCGAAGGCGGCGCACTCGTTCGGCTTGATCAGGCCTTGCAGAACCTCACCGCTCCGGCACAGCCCCGACTCCTGGGTCCGGATGTCGCTGACGTCGAACCGCTGCTCAGCGTCATAGTCGGAGTAGCGCGCCGAGAGCCGCCACCCGCTGGCCGGGATCAGGCCGATCCCACGCCACGCCCGGTCGGTCACCTCGAAGACGTCGTGCACCATCTCCTGGGCTCGCACGTTGCCCTCGAAGGTCACTGCACGGGGGTACGCGTTCTCCAGCTCGGCCCGGCCCTGCTCGAGCTGCAGCAGCGTGCGCCGGATGCCTTCGAGGACGTCGAGCGGCTCGAACCCGGTCACCACGATCGGCACGTGGTACTTCTCGACCAGTGGCACGTACTGGCTCATACCCATCACCGCGCAGACGTGCCCCGCGGCCAGGAACCCCTGCACCCGCCGCTCCGGTGCCTCCATCAGGGCGGTGATGGCCGGCGGCACGAGGACGTGGGACACCAGCACCGAGAAGTTCTCGATGTGCTGCGTCTTGGCCAGGTGGACCGTCATCGCGTTGGCCGGTGCGGTGGTCTCGAAGCCGATCCCGAAGAAGACCACCTGCCTGTCCGGGTTGGCCTGGGCGATCCGGACGGCGTCCAGCGGGGAGTAGACGACCCGGACGTCGCCCCCCTGCGACTTGACGGCGAACAGGTCCTGCTGGCTGCCGGGAACCCGCAGCATGTCCCCGAACGAGCAGAAGATGACGTCGGGCCGAGCGGCGATCGCCAGGGCCTTGTCGATGATCTCCAGCGGCGTGACGCACACCGGACACCCGGGTCCGTGGATCAGCTGCACGGGCTCCGGCAGCAGCTGGTCGATGCCGTTGCGGATGATCGTGTGCGTCTGGCCCCCGCACACCTCCATGATCGCCCATGGGCGAGTGACTGTGGCCGCGATCTCGTCGAGCAGTCGTCGGGCCAGGTCGGGGTCGTTGAACTCGTCCAGGTACTTCATCGCCTCACTCCTCGCCTCACTCCTTGAAGGAGGTGCCGAGCTCGGCCTCGAGGACGCCGATCTCCTCGAACAGGCGCAGCGTCTCCTGGGCGGACGCCTCGTCGACCTGGCTGATCGCGAACCCCACGTGCACGATCGTGTAGTCGCCGACGGTCAGGTCGGGGAGGTACGCCAGACACACGTCCTTGTTCACCCCGCCGAAGTCGACCCGTGCCATCCGGGTGCCTTCGGCATCCCAGATCTCCTCGATTCGTCCCGGTACTCCCAGACACATGGTCAGACCCTCTCCTGTGCGCCACCGTTGGCTGCCACTGCGACCTGCCCCAGGGCCAGGCCTCCGTCGTTGGCGGGAACCGTCCGGTGGACCAGCACGGTGAACCCGGCCGACTCCAACGATGCCCGGGTGAGCGTCGTCAGGAGCCTGTTCTGGAACACTCCCCCGGTCAGCCCCACCGTGTCCACCCCCGTCGAGCCACGAACCCGCTCGGCGACCGTGACCACGGCTCGCGCCACCGCCACGTGGAAGGCGTGCCCCACCTGGGGCACCGCCACCCCAGCGGTCAGGTCGGCGACGCACCGGGCGACCAGCGACCCTGGGTCCATCACGAGGTCGTCGTCGACGACCAAGGCGGGTGCGTCCGCAGCGCCGCCCCGGTCGGCGCCGGCCGTGCGGCTGACGGCCTCGAGCTCGACGGCCGCCTGACCCTCGTACCCGGCGTCGTGACACACGCCCAGGACCGCGGCCACCGCGTCGAAGAGGCGACCCATGCTGGTCGTCGGCACGCAACCGGTCCCGCTGCGCAGCATGCCCGCCACTACCCGACGTTCGACGTCGTCGGTGGCGGCCACGGCGGGGATCGACGGGTCCCAGTCCACACCTGCGGACCGAAGGTGCGACAAGGCGACCCGCGCCGGACGACGGATGGCCGCATCGCCACCCGGTAGTGGAACCGGCTTCAGGTGACCGACCCGCTCCACCGAGGCATAGGACCCGAGCAGCACCTCACCGCCCCAGATCGTGCCGTCGGTGCCGTAGCCGGTGCCGTCGAAGGCGAAGCCGATCACCGGCTGGCCAGCCGGGACCCCGTGCTCGGCCAGGAGAGCCGCGAGGTGCGCGTGATGGTGCTGCACCAGCAGGCAGCCCAGCCCTCGGTCTCGTGCGTACTCCTCGGCCCACCGCCGCGACAGGTAGCCCGGGTGCAGGTCGGCGACGATGACCTCGGGGTCGACGCGGGTGAGCGACAGCAGGACCTCTACCGCCCGACGCATCGACGCGAGGGTCTCCCGGGAGGCCACGTCGCCCAGGTGCTGGCTGAGCCAGGCGTGCTGCCCGACCGCCGCGCAGACCGTCGCCTTGAGCTCACCTCCCACCGCGAGCGCCGCCCCGGAGGTGAAGGGCAGCCGCACGGGCAGGGGTGCGTACCCACGACTACGACGGATCGGCCGGACCATCGACTCGTCCGCTGGGTCGTCGGCTGGGCCGTCAGCTGGGTCGTCCAGCTGGACGACCGAGTCGTCGCAGGCGACGTGGATCGGCCGGTCGTGGTGCAACCACGCGTCGGCGATGCCGGCCAGCCGTAGCTCCGCCTCCTCGGGGTCGGTGCAGATCGGCTCGTCGGCGAGGTTGGCGCTGGTCAGCACCAGGACCTGGGGCGTCCAGCGCGAACCGTCGACCGTCGCCGGGTGGGGCTCGAAGAGCAGCCGGTGCAGCGGTGAGTACGCCAGCAGGACCCCGACCCGGTCCTGGCCCGGAGCGACCGAGCGGGCAACGACGCGGGACAGATGGCTGTCGAAGACGTCGATCAACACGATCGGGGCGGCCGGTGAGATGAGCGCAGCACCTGCGGTCCGACCGACCCGCCCCAGGAGCCGTGCAGCGTCCAGGTCGGAAACCATCACCGCGAACGGCTTTCCGGAGCGCTGCTTGCGCTCACGGAGTCGTTCGACGACCTCTGGCCGAGTGGCATCACACGCGAGGTGGTAGCCGCCGACGCCCTTGATGGCGACGATGCCGCCTCGGTGCAGCACCGCCAACGCCTCGGCCAGAGCGTCATCGCCGGTGGCGCCGTCGACCCGCCCCTGCGCCGGGCCGACGTCGGAGCCCACGAACGACAGCCTGGGTCCGCACGCCGGGCAGGCGGTGGGCTGCGCATGGAAGCGCCGATCCGCCGGGTCCTCGTACTCAGCGGCGCAGTCGTCGCACAGTGGAAAGCCGGCCATGGTGGTGAACGGACGGTCGTAGGGGATCCCCTTCACCATCGTGAACCGGGGACCGCAGTAGGTGCAGGCGGTGAACGGGTAGCGGTACCGGCGGTCCTTGGCGTCCAGGGTCTCGGCCCAGCAGCTCGGGCAGCACGCCGTGTCCGGTGGCACCAGGGCCACATTGGGTGACGAGTCGGCACCACCTCCGCTCGATGTGCTCTCGACGATGACGAACCCATGCGTGCCGAGCGACGCGATGGTCTGCACGTCCACCGACTCGACCATCGCCAGTGGGGGTCCGTCGGTAGTCAGCCGTCGGGTGAAGTCGTCCAGCTGCTGCGGGAGACCCTCCACCTCGACGAACACACCGTGGGTGTCGTTGCCGACGTGCCCGTCGAGCCTCAGGTCATGGGCGAGTCGGTGGACGAAGGGACGGAAGCCGACCCCCTGCACCACGCCGCTGACCCGTACCCTCCGGCGCTCGCGGCCACCCACCACCAGTCCGCCGGTCATCGGGCCTGCCACAGCACGACCCGGTTGTTGCCCGAGTCGGCAACGGCCAGCAGGTCACCGGCGAGCGACAGCCCGTACGGCCAGCAGAGGCTGTCGTCGGCGACGACGTCCCACCGGTTCTCGCCGTTGGCGTCGACATCGGGTTGTGCGAGCACGGTGTCGGCTGCGACACCCGCTCCCCTGACCGGCCGCTCGTGCCAGATCAGCACTCGGTTGTTCGAGGTGTCAGCCACGAAGAGGCGAGTCTGGTCGCTCACACAGGAGTACGGGAAACGCAGTCGGGCGGCTCCCTGCGGCTGGTTCTTGAACTCCGCGGCGAGGTCGAAGCTGCGCTGGCCGAGCACCAGATCGGCCGGACCGTCGGCGCCCGGGCCCGGGGTCCAGCCGAGCACCCGGTGGTTTCCCGCGTCGGCGACGTACAGCGTGTCCTCGTCGCCGGCAACCGCGTGAGGCCAGCGAAAGGCACTCGCGTCCAGGTCCACACCTCGGTTGTCCGCCCGCTGGTCAGGGGACGCCTGCCCGAGGAGCACGTCCGCCGCCGAGCCGGGCGTCGGAAGAGCGTCGCCAGACGTCCGCCAGCCGAGCACGCGGCGGTTGCCCGTGTCGCAGACCCAGAACACCTCGCCCACCGACCCGAAGCCGAACGGCCAGTACAGCGTGGACAAGGACGGCTCGCCGCCGGCGTTGGGCTCCACACGGGTGAGGTCGCGTTGGCCGAGGACCCACACGGGCTCGACGTCACTGGTCTGAGGAACGCCGTCGTAGGCCACCAGCCGGTGGTGCCAGGCGTCGGCGACGACGAGCTGCCCCCCGACCACCCTGACCCCGGTCGGCAGGTTCAGGCCCCGTTCGGGCCCACGACCCCCGGCGGCCGGCCCCTCGGTGGAGAAGTCCGGCTGTCCGAGCACCACATCCGCCGGCGCTCCGTCGACGGCGGGCCAGTCGTGCCAGATGAGCACACGGTGGTTGCCGGTGTCGGCGATCACGACGCGGCGTCCGTCGGTCCAGACCCCGCGGGGCGCATACATCTGTCCGGGAGTCGGCAGGGCCGCCGGCAGGGCCAGGCCGCCGGGTGAGGCCGCGCCGAGGCGACGTACCGGTTGCCAGGTCTGCGTGGCCGAAACGGTCACGGACCGACCGTGAGCGAGGTCAGGGGTACGAACGCCTGAGCGGAGGCGGTCGGGGTGGCCGCGACTTCCTCGACGGCCCGTAGACCCGGCACTCGGGTCATCAGCACCTCGCGCACGCCTTGCTTCAGCTCGTCGGAGACTCCCCCGCAGCCCCCGCCCCCGAAACGAAGGGTGACGACGTCGTCGTCGACGCTCACGACCTCGACGTCGGCGCTGCTGGCCACGAGGTACGGACGGATCTGCTCGACCGCTCGCAGGACGTCGACGGCGCGACCGGCATGGACGATGTCGTGCGCCACGAGCAGCGCCATGACCTCCGGCTCGTCCATGGAGCGGTACAGCACCTCGCACGCCTGCGGGTCGTTGCGCAGCATGCCGACCAACGTGACGAGCCCCGCCCGGTTGAACGCCGTAACCGCATCGAGGGTCTCCTCGAGCAGCGACCGGACGTGGTCGTCGCTGTGCTGGACCCGGTCACGCAGCTCGTCGACCCGTCGAGCCAGGTCGGCGAAGCCCAGCTGGTCGGTGTCTGTCGTCATGGTCATCCCTCGAACACCAGGGCACGCTGAAGCAGCTGTGCCGTCTGCTTGGTCAGCACCTCGGTGAAGGCGACCCGGGCCAGGCGCCCGAGCACCTGCTCGACGGCTCCGCCCGGGTCGTGTGGCACCTCTCGACGGGCCAGCGCCTGGAGCACGAAGCATGATCCAGCGACGTTGTCGAGCAGCTGCTCGGCGAAGAATGCCTCGACGAACTGCGAAGCCCAGACGCCTTCGCCGTCCGGGTCTGCCTGGAGCTGGGCCAAGGCGCGCTCGTTCCCCCCGCACCGGTGGACCGCTCGCTCGGCCAGCCGCTCGGCAGCCTCGGCCAGCTGAAGCTCGAACTGCTGCTGCAGGAAGGGTTCCACTCAACCCCCCTGGGCTGCTGGGGCTGCGCGCTCGGCGTGCAGCACACCGGCCAGCAGCTCGTCGACATGGGCCACCCCGTCGGTGTCGTTCGCGGTGACGAAGAGCCGGCGGGCCCGGCCCAACCGGTCATGGGCGTCGACGAAAGCACCGAGGTGCGCCAAGGCGTTCCCCTGGTTGGCCAGGACTCGTGCCGACCCGACGGGGTCGCGGGTCGCATCGCGGTGCTGCAGAACCTGCTCGTACAGGTCGACGGCCTCGGTGAGGTGCTGCTCGGGCACGGCGCTCGGCAGGTACTGCAGTGCGTTCGCGAGGTTGAGCGTCGTGCTGGCCCAGGCGACCGGATGGGTCTCCGGCCGGTAGACCCGCAGGGCACCTCGGAGGGCGTTGACGGCGACGCCGGACCGGATCCGGTCCGCCTGCTGCGAGGCCGGGAGCACCAGGTAGGCCAGGGCCAGGTGGTGGCTGCACACCGCGAACTGCTCGGGGTAGTCGTCCTCGGTGTACGTGTGCAGACACCGCTGGAGATCGGCGATCACCTCGGTCAGCAGCTGGGGCTGGTCCACCGCGAGCTCTTGGCGGGTCAACGCCAGGGTGAGGGTGAGGTCGGCCTTCAGCTCACGCACCGACCCGCTGTCGACGGCGTCCGACTCGAGCAGCGCCAATGCCCGCTGACCCTCCTCCAAGGCCTCCTGAGGACGACCCAGCTGGTCGCGCAGCAGCTCGGCCCGAGTGCCCCTCAGCGACGCTGCCAGCACCGGACTGTCGCACCGCTGCGCGGCTGTGGCCCCTGAGTCGAGCTCGTCGAGCGCCGGGTCGAAGTCACCGGCCTCGAGGGCGGCCGAGGCCCGGGCGGCGTGCACCACCGCCTCCACCTCTCCTGGTCCGTCGAGCGGATCCGGCGCCGTCTGGACGAGTCCGAGGCTGTAGCGGGCGGTGTGCACCAAGGCGGCTACGACCGGATCGTCGGCCAGCTCGCTGTGGGCGACGACCTCCCACGCCTGCGCGTCACCGACGAGAACGGCCTCGTTGTACCTGCTCAACGGGTCGTCGGGATCCAACGACGCCAGGGCCGCATCGAGGTCGTCGCGAAGGGCGGCGGCCAGAAAGGCGGTCGAGACCGGCCAGACGTCGGGTTCACCCCCGCGACGAAGCAGCCACGCCGTGGCCTCCACGTCGGCTCCCTCGCCCAGGAGCAGCATCCCGGCCGGCCAGGGCAGCGCACCCAGTGGCTGGGTGAAGACCGGGAGCAGTCCGCGGGTGGAGAGCTCGGTCACGACTTCACGCCTTCAGCTGCCTCGGGTTCGGTGGATGTGACGCCCAGCCTGCCGCTGGATCTCCCGGGCCGCGACCTCAGCTCGGCGCCGGTCCGGCCAGACGCCGATCTTCTTGCGGACCGCCCCCGAGACCAGCACCACGTCGAGGTACACGGCGTACTCGCCGTGCTCGAGGACGACGTCGGCCCGAAGGCCGAGGGCTTCCTCGGCGCCGCGCGGACCCCCGTCACCCGACATCCCGTGCCTCGACCAGCGTCATGGGCCACTCCTCGCACCAACGGTCGACCAGGTGCTCCACCGCCGTCTCCACCGGCGCGCTGAGTGCGGCCCCCACCTCGAAGGACGCGCCCTCGATGAGCCAGACCTCGACCGCTTCGGGGTAGTCGCTGCCCAACATCCACTGGGCGAACCCGAGGGCCTGGTCCCAGCGCAGCCGGTGCAAGTTGCCGGCCGGCGGGGTGAGGTCGACCAGCTGATCCCCTGGCACCCGGTGCACCGTCCCAGGCTGCACACCCAGCCGCGAAGCATCGACGACGACCACGCGGCGGGCACCCCTCATCGCGAACGCGACATCCATGCCGGCCGTGCCGCCGTCGACCAGTCGCACGGTGTCGGGCACGCCCCGCTCGGCCAGGAGGCGGACGAAGACCGGTCCGACCGCGTCGTCACCACGAAGGAGGTTGCCGCACCCCACCACGAGCAGCTCAGGCGGAGTCCGCCCCAAGAGCTCGGTCAGACGCTCTGCCGCGGAGCGGTCGTCGCTCAACCCATGCCGTCCATACGGAACCGGTACAGCTCCTTGCCCGTCTTGCCGTCATACGCGTGCACGGTGCACACCAGGCACGAGTCGAAGGAGTGCGCCACCTGGGCGAGCTCGACCGGGTTCTCCGGGTTCTCGATGGGCGTTCCGAGGAAGGACTTCTCCATCGGCCCGACCGCGTCGTTGCCGTCACGGGGCCCGATGTTCCACGCCGTAGGGGTGACCACCTGGTAGTTCTTGATCTTGCCCCCCTCGAGCACCACCCAGTCGCACAGCGCACCACGCGCTGCCTCGGTGCCACCGAATCCCCGGCCGTCCGGGGGCTCGGCCGGCTTCACGTAGAAGTCCTCGTGCAGGTCGAGCTCGTCCAGCCAGGCGCGCACCCGCTTGTAGTACTTCGGTGCCTCGTGCACCCGGGCGAGCACCCGGGTCATGACGCTGGGACCGATGGCGTCGATGACGTTCTTGATGAACGGGTCGCCGTCCTGCCAGTCAGCCGCGCCCGGCCGTGCAGCGAGGACCTGGCGGGCCAACGGACCGACCTCCAGCGGTACGAAGCCCAGGTTCGGGACGTCATAGCGGGGAGCCTTGGCCCAGGTGTACTTGCCCTGCTTGGCTCCCTCGGCCGGGTCGATCGGCTCGGTGACGCCGTCGAAGGGGTGTCGGGACCCGGTCCCGGCGTAGTACGAGTGCGTGATGTCCTCGGTGACCCGCGCCTGGTCGAAGTCGAACCAGTCACCGTCGGCATAGATGCCCGAACGCGAGATCAACGAGTCGTTGCGGCCGTCGATGGTGGGCTGGGTGTACGTCTCCGGGTTGAGGAAAGTGCCAGCCGCCAGGTAGTTGCCGTACCCCTGCCCGTAGGAGTCGAGCCCGATCTGCTGGGCATACCTCAGGAACACCGCACAGTCGCTGTTGCGCTGCGACTCGTTCTCGTCCATCCAGGCTTGGACGTCGTCCCAGGTCTTGATCTCCAGCCAGCGGTCGACCGAGCAGCCGAGCCACTGCTTCTCCAGCCACTCGTCTTTCCAGTGCTCGAGGATCGAGATCGAGCGGGTGACGTCGGACAGCGTCGGCGCACTCATCACGCCGCCGGGGATCATGAACGAGGAGTGCGGCCACTGCCCACCGAAGATGGCGTAGATCTCGACCGGCAGCTGGGACAACGTGACGCCGCTCTGGTAGCCCACGCCCACGTACGGCGCGAAGCGCCGGGTTGCCTCGGCATACAGGTCGGCGCCTGCGTACTGCGCGGCCGTGAGCTCGGGGCCCATGATCGCGTAGAACCACCGTGGAATGCTCTGCAGCGTCTCGCAGGCCTGGGCGATGTTGCGCACTCGGGTCGCGTTGGGCGGAACGGTGGTGCCCCATGCGGTGTCGATCGCGTAGCAGGCCTTGTAGAGATGGCTGCCGCCGCAGATGCCACAGATGCGGGGGGTCATGATGAGACCAGCCTGCGGGTCCTTGCCGCGCAGGATGATCTCGAAGCCACGGAACATCGCGGCTTCGGTCCAGGCGTCGGTGACGACGCCGTCGGTGACGGTGACTCGCACGTCGAGGTCGCCCTCGACCTGTCCGAGCGGACTGACGTTGAGGTCCATGACGGTCATGGCAGGTTCACTCTCTTCTCGCTCGGGATGGTCAGACGACGAACATGTCCTTCTTGGACCAGTCGGGTGCGACGGCCGAGGCGACCCCCGCAAGTGCCATGTAGCTGAGGGCGTCCATGCCCTGTGGCTCCTCCTTCGGGATGACACCTGCGACCTTCTGGGTCTTGAACACCGTGCCCACCTCGAGGTCGCCGTGCGGGTAGCCCGGCTCGGTGCACCCCGTGCACGGCATGCCTGCCCGGGTCTTCGACGACTGCCGGTTCCACAGGATCTTGTTGCACGGCGAGTGGGTCATCGGGCCCCTGCAGCCGAACTCGTAGTACAGGCAGCCCCGGCGGGTGCCTTGTCCGAACTCCGGTGGGTCCTGCTTGAACATGAAGTACTGCACGCGCGTGCAACCGGTCTGGGTGAACGTGGTGAAGAACGTGCTCGGACGCTGCAGCTCGTCCAACGCGATGTCGCTGACCCGCCCGGCCGCCAGAGCCACGAGGATCTGGCTGATCCAGTCGGGATGAGCGGGGCAGCCAGGGATGTTCACCACCGGAAGTCCGAGCGTGCTCGTGAAGTCCGGGCCCAGGTACCCGCCTCGCTTGCCGCCGCGGTCGTACTGGAGTCCGCGAGACCCGCTCGGGTTGGGCGGCACTGCGGGGAGCCCGCCGTAGGTGGCGCAGTCACCAATGGCCACCACGATTCCTGCCTTGGGCGCGATGTCGTCGACCCAGTCCTTCATCGGGCGTCCGGCGAACATGTCCATGCGGCCGCTGCCGTTGGGCTCGGTGATGACCGTGCCCTCGTAGACGAAGATGTCGATGGTCTTCTCGCCCCGGGCGTACTGCCAGAACAGGTCCTGCGCCTGCTGGCCGATCTCCATGCTGAGCGTGGGGTGGTAGACGATCTCGAGTCCGAAGTCGACGATGAGGTCGACGACACTCGGCTCGGACGCGTTGATGAACGACATCGTGTTGCCGCTGCACGCGCCGCCCTGGAACCACAGCACCGAAGCCATGTCGAACCTCCGAGTTCAGGAGCCTTCGCCGGGGGCGGGTGCACCCAGCAGGTGATCGATCAGGTCGTCGACGCCGGCACCGGTTCGTGCGGACGTCGAAAGGACAGGGACGGACGGGTTGACCGAGGCGACGGCCGCCAACGCCGCTGCCTCGTCGAACTCCACGGCCTCGGCCAGGTCGATCTTGGTGATCACGACGAGGTCGGCCGAGCTGAACAGCTGTGGGTACTTCACCGGCTTGTCCTCGCCCTCGGTGACCGAGAGCAGGGCGATCCGCACGTCCTCACCGAGGTCGTACGCCGTGGGACACACGAGGTTGCCGACGTTCTCGATGACGAGCAGGTCGAGCGAGGCGAGCTCCCAGCCGTCGAGGTGCTTTCCCACGAGGTCGGCCTCCAGATGGCACAGACCCTCGGTGACGATCTGGCGAACCGGGACCCCGGTCGTTGCCAGGCGCTGTGCGTCATTGTCACTGGCGCAGTCACCGACGAGGGCGGCGACGGTCACGCCGCGGGTTCTCGCCTCGGCAAGGACCCGCACCAGGAGCGCCGTCTTGCCCGAGCCGGGGCTGGACACCCAGTTGGACACCCGCACCTCGGCGTGCCGGTAGCGGTCCCGCAGCTCGGCAGCCAGGACGTCGTTCTTCTCCAGCACCCCGCGCCGGAGGTCGACGATGCGGGGCGCGGCCATCACGCCACCTCCTCGACCACATCGAGGAGCACCAGACGGACCAGCTCGACCTCACGGCCGCCACGCAGGTCGCCCGTGGGTGTACCGCAGCCAGGACAGACGAAGCTGGTCGTGCCGGGCAGCTCGACGACAGCGGCGCATCTGGGGCAGTAGACCGAGACGGGCACCTCGTGCACCACGAGGCTCGATCCGGCCAAGGGGGTTCCGTCGACTGCCAGGTCGTAGGCGAACTCCAGACTGCTGCGGACCACGCCAGACAGCACTCCGAGCCTGAGGTGGACCTCCTGGACGGCAACCGCCCTGCTCTCGTCGCGTTCGGCCAGCGCCTGGAGCGACGCATTCACCAGGGAGCGCGCGACGGAGAGCTCGTGCATGCGATCGGCCTACGCGTCGCCGCGCGACTGGTGCCGACCGAACGACTTGGCGAACGCCAGGCCGAACGCGAGCGTGGTGCCGGCGTGCGGATCTCTGCGCAGCTCACGCCACAGCCGCCAGGGGCTGACCCGCTCGGACCTGCCCCTCGTCGCCTGGTCTGCCTCGACCGCCGCCTGGCCGAGTCGGCCGATCACGTCGACGACCTCCGGCTGCAGCACCGGCGACTGCAGGAAGGCCTGGACCGAGGGCGACGCGTCACCGAACGACTTGAGCAGCTGCGTGTACTGGTCGAGCTGGCTGCTGTCCGCCTCCGACACACCGTCGCGGACCATCTCGATCCGGCCCTGGATGTTGTCGACGATGTCGCGGCTGCGTCCGAGCAGCTCGTTGGCCGCGGTCACCAGGAAAGCGAGCGTCGGTGCGTTCTGCGCCAGAACGGCCAGGGACGCCCGGACCTGGGGGTCGGCCAGAGCCGCTGCCAGTGCGTCGTCGGAGTACGCGGGAGGTGGACTGGCGGGCGATTCGCTGGTGACGGACATGCACACCCCCGGGGTGGAAGGTCGACCTTCGCAACGTACCCAAACGCGTTCTGTGTTTGTCCAGGACTTTCGTCCCCCAGTTTCCAGTCGGTCGGCACTGGGCGGCGACCGGCCACCACGAGTCGCGTCGCGCGCCGCCGAACCATGGGGGCGCTCGGGGCGGTTGTGGGACCGCCACAACCCCCGGTCGGCGAACGCCTACCCTGAGGGCCATGCCGTCGTCCACGTCCATGGCTGCTCCCATGGCTGCCACCGTGCAGCGGCTGGAGGCCGCGTCGGGCCAGCTCGCCTCCGCGGTACAGGCCCGCATGGAGGAGTCACTGCCATGGTTCTCCGATCTGGCCCCTGCCGACCGGTCCTGGATCACCTTGGTCGCTCAGGCCGGCATCTCGGCCTTCGTCGACTGGGCCCGCCGGCCGGCGTCGGCCCGCACGATCACCGCCGAGGTGTTCGGCACGGCCCCGCGCGAGCTGACCCGGGTCGTGTCCTTGCAGCAGACCGTCGACCTCGTCCGGGTCACGATCGACGTGGTGGAGGAGCAGGCCGACAGCATCGCCTTCCCCGGTGAGGAGCAGCTGCTGCGCGATGCGGTGCTGCGGTACAGCCGCGAGGTCGCGTTCGCTGCAGCCCAGGTGTACGCCCAGGCCGCCGAGGCACGCGGCGCCTGGGACGCCCGTCTGGAGTCGCTGGTGGCCGACGCACTGCTGCGGGACGAGGTCGACGACGCAGTGCGCTCCCGCGCTGCCGCTCTGGGCTGGGGCGCCTCCGAGCAGGTGTTCGTGGCCGTGGGGCCGACGCCGGACGGCGAGCCGGAGGCTGTGGTGGACCAGCTGAGACGGGCGTGCCGGCATGCCGGCCTCGACGTCATCACCGCCGTCCACGGGGGCGACCTGGTCGCGATCCTGGGCGGCTCAGGAGATGCGGTGGCCCTGACCGACGGGCTGCGTGCGTCCTTCGGGTCCGGAGCGATCGTGGTCGGCCCGACCGTCCACGACCTCACCCAGGTCCCGCGCTCGGCGGCGGCTGCGCTCGCCGGACGCCGCGCGGTCGCCGCCTGGCCCGACGCCCCCTCACCGGTGGCCGCCGACGACCTGCTGCCCGAGCGCGCCCTCGACGGTGACGTGGCGGCTCGGGCCCAGCTGGTGCGCGAGGTGTACGCACCGCTGGCCGCGGCCGGCGGTGGCCTGCTGGAGACGGCAGTGGCGGTCCTGGAGCGGGCCGGGTCGCTCGAGGCGGCGGCCCGGGCCCTGTTCGTGCATCCGAACACCGTGCGCTACCGACTGCGTCGGATCGCCGACGTCTGCGGCTACACCCCGACCAGGCCCCGCGACGCCTTCGTCCTGAGGCTGGCCCTCGCGCTGGGGCGGTTGGATGACCAGAACCGCCCGTGATTGTAGGAAACCTCCAAAGCGACCCGACGAACATCGTGCTGGACGGTACCGGCCCGGGAGCCGCGGGTGCGGCAGAGTCTCGACCGTGCTCGTCATCGTCGCGCCCGGACAGGGCGCCCAGACCCCCGGCTTCCTCACCCCCTGGCTCGAGCTGCCCGGTTTCGCCGACCGCATGCACTGGCTGTCCGCGTGCGCCGGCCTGGACCTGGTCGACTACGGAACCAACGCCGACGCCGAGACGATCCGCGACACCGCGGTCGCTCAGCCCCTGCTCGTCGGGGCCGGTCTGGTGTCCCTGCTCGCCCTGTTCCCCCACCCTGCGGACGCGTTCAAGGTGGTCGGCTGCGGTGCCGGCCACTCGGTCGGCGAGGTCACTGCTGCCGCCGCGGCCGGCATCATCTCCGCCGAGCAGGCCATGGTGTTCGTCCGCGCCCGGGGTCAGGCGATGGCCGCGGCGTCCGCTCTCGAGCCCACGGGCATGACCGCGGTTCTCGGCGGTCAGGCGGATGCGGTCCTCGCCTCGATCGACGCCCACGGGTTGTTCCCCGCCAACGTCAACTCCGAGGGCCAGGTCGTGGCGGCCGGGTCGATGGCGGCGCTCGAGTCGTTCGCCGCCGACCCTCCGGAGGGTGCCCGGCTGCGCCCGCTGTCGGTCGCCGGTGCGTTCCACACCCCCTACATGGCGCCAGCCGTCGACGTCCTGGCCGGGTATGCCCGCTCGATCACCACCCACGACGCCCGGACCCGCCTGCTCAGCAACGCCGACGGCTCGGTGGTGCAGAGCGGCCGGGAGATGCTGCGGCGCCTCGTGGCGCAGGTGAGCAACCCCGTGCGGTGGGACCAGTGCATGAACACGATGCGCGACCTCGGGGTGACCGGTCTGATCGAGGTGCCCCCGGCGGGCACCCTCGCCGGCCTGGCCAAGCGCGCCCTGCCCGACGTCGAGGTGGTGGCACTGAAGACCCCCGACGACCTGGAGGCCGCCCGCAGCCTGGCCGAGCGGCACGGAACGCCCAGCCCGCTGTCGCAGGCACCGTCCTGGCGGATGGTCGTCGCGCCGGCCAAGGGCCGGTTCCAGCGTTCCAGCGCCTCGACCGGAGCGAGCCTCGCCCCCGGTGACAGCCTGGGCACCGTGATCACCCTGCGCGACGAGCAGCCGGTCGCCGCACCCCACGGCGGCACGGTCGTCGAGTGGCTGGTCGAGGACGGCGACCCGGTGGCACCGGGCCAGCCCCTGGTTCGGCTCCACCCGCACGGCGGCGGCTCATGACCGGGGTCATCCGGGCCCGCACCGGCGCCCCCGCGAGCCGGATCCTCGGCTTCGGCGACTACCGACCCGCCCGGGTGGTCACCAACGCCGACATCTGCGAGCACATCGACTCCTCCGACGAGTGGATCCGTGAGCGCTCCGGCATCGTGACCCGGCACTTCGCCGCCGAGGACGAGGGCGTCGTGGAGATGTCCGCCGCAGCAGCAGCCAAGGCCTTCGCCGCCTCCGGGGTCACCCCCGACCAGGTCGACGCGGTCATTGTCGGCACGGTCACCCACCTGATCCAGACCCCGTCCGCTGCCGCGGTCCTGGCCGACCGGCTCGGCATCCCCGACCCTGCGGCCTTCGACATCAGCGCGGCGTGCGCCGGGTTCAGCTACGGCCTGGCCCTCGCCGACGACATGATCCGTGGCGGCAGCGCCTCACTGGTGCTGGTGCTCGGCGTCGAGAAGCTGTCCGACATGGTCGACCCCACCGACCGGGGCACGGCGTTCATCTTCGGTGACGGTGCCGGTGCGGCGGTCGTCGGACCGTCCGACACCCCCGGAATCGGCCCGGTGGTCTGGGGCTCCGACGGCGCCCAGGCTGACGCGATCGAGCAGGACGTCTTCTGGACCACGCTGCGCGACGAGCCGGGGCACGCCTTCCCCAAGCTCAAGATGTCCGGCCAGCAGGTGTTCCGCTGGGCGGTGTTCGAGATGGCGAAGGTGGCCACCCAGGCGCTGGAGGCCGCCGGGGTCACCGTCGACGACCTCGACGTCTTCGTGCCGCACCAGGCGAACATGCGGATCACCGACGCCATGATCAAGAAGCTCGGGCTGCCCGACCGGATCGCGGTCGCCCGCGACATCGCCGACACGGGGAACACCTCGGCGGCCTCGATCCCCCTCGCCGTCTCGCGGATGCTCGAGCGGGGCGAGGCCAAGTCCGGAGACCTTGCCCTGTTCATCGGGTTCGGCGCCGGTCTGGTGTACTCGGCGCAGGTGGTGAGCCTGCCCTAGCCCGCGCACGACCGGGTGAGCCGCCACGGCCCGACCCGAGGTACCCAACCACCCTCCGTCTCACCGGAGAGAACCCAGCAAGGAGTCAGTGAACATGGCAGACCAGCAGGAGGTCCTCAGCGGCCTCGCCGAGATCGTCAACGAGGTCGCGGGCGTCCCCGCCGACAGCGTGCAGCTCGACAAGTCGTTCACCGACGACCTGGACATCGACTCGCTGTCCATGGTCGAGGTCGTCGTCGCCGCCGAGGAGAAGTTCGGCGTGAAGATCCCCGACGACGACGTCAAGAACCTGCGCACCGTCGGTGACGCGGTCACCTACATCCAGCAGGCGGGGAACTGACGCCATGACCGGCACGACCAGGTCTGTCACGGACCGTACCGATGTGCCGACGGTCGTCGTCACCGGTCTCGGGGCGACGACACCCGTCGGTGGCGACGTCGCCTCGACCTGGTCGGGACTGCTGGCTGGTCGCTCCGGCGTCCACACCTTGACCGAGGAGTGGGCGTCGGAGCTGCCAGTGCAGTTCGCCGCCAAGGTCGCCGTCGACCCCAGCGAGGTCATGGAACGGGTCGAGGCCCGCAAGCTCGACCGCACCCAGCAGCTGGCCCTGATCGCCTCCCGCGAGGCATGGGCCGATGCGGGTGCCCCCGACGTCGCCCCCGAGCGGTTGGGGGTCGCGCTCGCCACCGGCATCGGCGGAGCCGTCACCCTGCTCGACCAGTGGGACCTCATGCGCGAGAAGGGCCCGCGCCGGGTCAGCCCGCACACCATCCCCATGCTCATGCCCAACGGCCCCGCCGCCGTCGTCGGCCTCGACATCGGGGCCAAGGCCGGCGTCCACACCCCCGTGTCGGCCTGCGCCTCCGGCGCCGAGGCCGTCGCACAGGGCCTGCAGATGATCCGCTCCGGACGCGCCGACGTCGTGATGGTCGGCGGCACGGAGGCCTGCATCCACCCCCTGCCGCTGGCCGCCTTCAGCGCGATGATGGCGCTGAGCAAGCGAAACGACGAGCCCGAGCGGGCCTCGCGACCGTGGGACAAGGGCCGCGACGGCTTCGTCTTCGGCGAGGGCGCTGCTGCCCTGGTCCTGGAGTCCGAGGCGCACGCCCAGGCCCGCGGGGCACGCATCTACGCCGAGGTGGCCGGTGCCGGCCTCACGTCCGACGGACACCACATCGCCCAGCCCGACCCCACCGGTCAAGGCGCAACCCGGGCGATGCAGGCAGCGCTGGACGACGCAGGCGCCTCGCCGCAGGACATCGTGCACGTCAACGCGCACGGCACCTCGACCCCGCAGGGCGACCTGGCCGAGATCAAGGCGATCAAGGCAGCGTTGGGCGACGCCGCGGGGTCGGCCGCGCTGACCTCCACCAAGTCGATGACCGGCCACCTGCTGGGCGCGGCCGGCGCCGTCGAGTCGCTCGCCACGATCTTGGCCCTGTACGACCGCAAGGTCCCGCCGACGATCAACCTGGAGGACCTCGACGACGAGGTCGACCTCGACATCGTCACCGGCGAGCCGCGCGCACTGCCCAGCGGCTCGATCGCGGCGCTGAACAACTCCTTCGGCTTCGGTGGCCACAACGTCGCCCTGGTGTTCCGGAGCGTCCAGTGACCTCGACCCCGACCGCCGCAGACGCCAACCCCTCGGTCAGCTCCCCTGCCACCCAGTCGGCCGCCAAGCCGGCCAAGCTGCCGCGCGACCAGGACCCTCGGCACCCGCGCAAGCGGATGGCGGCCCTGTTCGACCCCGGCACCCTGGTGCCGATCACCGCAGACGGCGACAGCGGGATGCTCGCCGGTGTGGGGCTCATCGACGGCGCCCACGCAGTGGCCTTCGCCTCCGACCCCACGGTCATGGGTGGGGCAATGGGCACCGAGGGCTGCAAGGTCATCCTCGCCGCCTACGCCAGAGCACTCGCCGACCAGGTGCCGATCATCGGGATCTGGCACTCCGGGGGGGCCCGGCTCGCCGAGGGCGTCGTCTCGCTGCACGCCGTGGGCGAGGTGTTCAGCATCATGACCCGCGCCTCCGGCAAGATCCCCCAGATCTCACTCGTCCTCGGAGCCGCCGCCGGGGGCGCGGCCTACGGGCCGGCGCTCACCGACATCGTGATCATGGGTCCCCAGGGACGGGTGTTCGTCACCGGCCCCGAGGTCGTCCGATCGGTCACTGGTGAGGACGTCGACATGGAGCGGCTGGGCGGCCCCGAGCCGCACGGCCGGCGGTCCGGCGTCGTCCACGTCACCACCGACTCCGAGGAGGCCGCCATCCAGACGGCACGGTCCCTGACCGTGCTGCTCGGTCTGCAGGGCGAGCTCGACATCGTCGAGGACGTCGACCTGAGCGGGTTCCTGCCCGAGTCGGCGAAGCGCGCCTACGACGTTCACCCGCTGGTCGACCACCTGATCGACGAAGGCAGCGGGGTCGAGCTGCACACCCGGTGGGCCCCCAACATCGTGACCACGCTCGGACGCCTCGGCGGGCGCACCGTGGGCGTGATCGCCAACAACCCGCTGCGCCTGGGTGGCTGCCTGGACTCCCCGTCGGCGGAGAAGGCGGCCCGGTTCGTGCGGATGTGTGACGCGTTCGGGGTCCCGCTCGTCGTGATGGTCGACGTCCCCGGGTACCTGCCCGGCGTCGGCCAGGAGTGGGACGGCGTCGTGCGCCGCGGGGCCAAGCTGCTGCACGCGTTCGCCGAGGCAGTCGTCCCGCGGGTGACCGTGGTGACCCGCAAGGCCTACGGCGGTGCCTACATCGCGATGAACAGCCGGGCGCTGGGTGCCACCAAGGTCCTGGCCTGGCCCGGGGCCACGGTGGCCGTCATGGGATCGATCGCCGCCGTGCGGATCCTGCACCGACGCCGACTGTCCGACCTGCCCGACGACGTGCGCGCCGAGCTCGAGCAGGAGCTCGCCGACGAGCACGAGCTGATCGCCGGTGGGCTGGACAAGGCGATGGCGCTCGGCGTGGTCGACGAGGTGGTCGAGCCGTCGCTGACCCGCTCGGCGATCGCCGCCGCGATCCAGTCGGCGGCCCCGCTGCGCGGCCGGCACGGCAACATCCCGCTCTGATCAGGGACCCGGCGGCCGGCCGGAAGTCGGGCCCGCCGGCTCAGATGACCTGGTGCAGCCAGCGGACCGGAGCGCCGTCGCCGGCGTAGCGGAACGGCTCCAGCTCGTCGTCCCAGGCCTGGCCGAGCAGCTGCGGGAGCACCTCGTCGAGCGGCGTCCCACCGGCCGAGGCGTCCAGCAGGGCGGCCCGTAAGCGGTCCTCGGGCACCATGATGTCGCCGTGCACGCCGATCACCGCGTGGAAGATGCCGAGCGAGGGCGTGCCCGAGAAGCGCTCGCCCTCGCCGTGCGGGCTGCCCTCCTCGGTGACCTCGAACCGAAGGTGGCTCCACCCGCGCAGGGCCGAGGCGAGGCGGGCTGCGGTGCCCGGCTGGCCCGACCACGACACCTCGGCCCGGTAGCTGCCGGGCTGGGCGGGCTGCGGGGTCCACTGCACCGGGGCCGGTCCACCGAGCACCCCGGCCAGGGCCCATTCGACATGAGGGCACAGCGCTGCAGGAGCGCTGTGCACGAACACGACACCGCGGGTGGTCATCGGTCCTCCTTCGTGAGGGTCGCCTTCCCCAGCGGCCTCGCGGAGTCCCGATCGGTTGCTCACAGCGGTGTGATTTCCCGCAGTCTGCCCTACCCACCCGGCAAACGCCAGGGCATCCGGCCAACCTGTAGCCGAAGAGTTACTCTCTGTGATCAGGTGGCGGCGACGCCGACCAGCCACACGCCGGTCATGACCAGCCCGGCGAACAGCTGGAGCGCGGCCCCGATCCCGAACCCCTTGAGCGTCTCGACGGTCACCCGCCAGGCCGACCGCAGGTCGCGGGTCCGGGCGTACTCGGCCACCAGCACTCCCCCGACCCCGCCGACGATCGCCCCGACCACGGGGATCACGAAGAAGCCCACGACCATGCCCACCGCACCGGCCAGGAGCACCCAGTCGGGAGCACCGGCGTCGCTGGCCCGGCGCCCGGGTACCAAGGTCGCCAGCACGTACCCGGCCACCGCCACCGCACCGGCCACCACCACGACCACCCAGCGGATCCATCCCCCGCCGTCCAACAGGGCCCACCCGGCGATCGCGCCCCAGACGAGCAGCAGCCCGGGAAGCACCGGGACGACCGTCCCAGCCAACCCCACCACGATGACCAGTGCGGCCAGCACCTCCACGGAACCCACCGGCCCATCGTGGCACGCGGACAGCCCGCCCAAGGTGTGCCCGGGCGCCGGGGGGTCGACACTGAGGGGGTGCCCACGACCGAGCCCCGACGTCGAGCACTGGTCACCGGTGCCACGGGGTACATCGGGGGCCGGCTGGTGCCCGAGCTGCTGGAGGCGGGGTTCGACGTCCGCGTGCTCGTACGGCACCCGGAGCGGGTGCGTGACCAGCGGTGGGCCGCTGCCGTCGACGTCGCCGTAGGTGACGCCCGTGATCCGTACGCCCTGCGGGCGGCACTGACCGGAGTCGACGTCGCCTACTACCTGCTGCACTCGCTCGGCGAAGGCGTGGGCTTCGAGCAGACCGAGGAGGCCATGGCCCGAGGGTTCGGGTCGGCAGCGGCCGACGCCGGGGTGCGGCGCATCGTGTACCTCGGCGGACTCGTCCCCTCGGACTCCGAGCTGTCCCCGCACCTTCGGTCCCGAGCCCGGGTCGGTGAGCTGCTGCGCGCCAGCGGCGTGCCCACCGCCGAGCTGCGCGCGGCGGTGATCATCGGCAGCGGCTCGGCCTCGTTCGAGATGCTGCGCTACCTCACCGAACGACTGCCGGCCATGGTGACCCCGCGCTGGGTCGGCAACCGGATCCAGCCCATCGCCATCCGCGACGTGCTCAGGTACCTCGTCGCCGCGGCCGACCTGCCACCGGAGGTCAACCGCGCGTTCGACATCGGTGGGCCCGACGTACTGACCTACCGCGACATGATGGTGCGCTACGCCCGGGACGCGGGGCTCAGTCCCCGGATCATCGTCGCGGTCCCGGTCCTGTCTCCCACGCTGAGCAGCCACTGGGTCGGCCTGGTCACCCCCGTGCCGCGGGGCATCGCCAAGCCACTCGTGGCGTCGTTGCGTCACGAGGTGGTCTGCCACGAGCACGACATCCGGACCTACGTTCCCGACCCACCCGACGGGCTGGTCGGGTTCGACCGGGCCGTAGCGCTGGCGCTGCGCCGGATCAAGGACCGAGACGTCGCCACCCGATGGTCCGACGCCTCAACCCCGGGCGCGCCCAGTGACCCGCTGCCCACCGACCCCACCTGGGCCGGCGGCAGCCTCTACGCCGACGAGCGCGAGCAGGTCGTGGCAGCCGAACCGGAGGCCCTGTGGGCCGTGATCGAAGGGGTGGGTGGGGACCGCGGCTGGTACTCCTTCCCGCTCGCGTGGGAGGTGCGTGGGTGGCTCGACCGCCTGGTCGGCGGGGTCGGCCTGCGCCGTGGACGCCGCGACCCGGACCACCTGCGCGTGGGTGAGCCGCTCGACTTCTGGCGGGTCGAGACGCTGGAGCCCGGCCACCTCCTGAGGCTGCGCGCGGAGATGAAGCTTCCCGGACTCGCCTGGCTCGAGCTGGCGGTGCGCGAAGAGCCGACCACCTACGTGCAACGCGCGGTGTTCCACCCACGCGGCCTGGTCGGCCACCTCTACTGGTGGTCGGTGGCCCCGTTCCACGGAGTGGTGTTCGGCTCGATGGTGCGCAACATCAGCCGGGACGCCGAACGACGTCAGGCGGTCGCGCGCCGGTGATCGAGGGCGACGTTCTCGCAGGTGTGCGTGTCGTCGAAGCCGAACTCGAAGCAGCAGTCGTGGCAGACCGCCATGGCCGCCGGGCCGAGGCGGACCACCTCGATGTCGTGCGGGTGGCACGGGCTCACCGGGTGACCGTGGTCACGTCGGTGCACCGCGACCAGCGTCGCCCGGATGATCGGGTCGGGACAGTTCGGACTGCTCACCGTCTGTCTATCGGCCGACCGGGTGGTGTGTCTTGAGCCGAAACGCACGGATCGCTCAGCCGGCACCCATCGCGGTGACCAGGACGCGCTGCCACTGCTCCAGCGACGTGTCCGGGAGGAAGTGGTCGATGGCCCGCTGCCGGCCGGCCCGACCCATGGCCGCCGCCGTGTCCGGCTCGTCCAGCAGCCTGCGCACCGCGGCGCCGAACTGGGCCAGGTCGTGGGGAGAGGAGACCAACAGCCCGGTCTCCCCGTCGACGACCTGGTCGACGATGCCCCCGACCGCCGAGGCGACCACGGCCGTGCCCTTGAACATGGCCTCTGCGACGGTCAGCCCGAAGCCCTCGGCGAGGCTCTTCTGGACCACGACCGAGGCATGACGCTGAAGCGCGTTGACGATGACGCCGTTCTCCTCGACGTCGGACATCGGCAGGCACACCAGCTGGACCCTGCTGCGCTGGTGGTGGCGAAGGGCTCGCCACTGCTCCCAGGTCTGCTCCAGCACCTGGGCGGCCTCGGGGTCGTCCGCCACGGCGGTGACGACCGGACCGGCCAGCACGAGGTGGGCCGAGGTTCCGTCGAGCACGTGCTCGACGAAGCCGTGCATGACCCCGGCCATGTCCTTGAGCGGGTCCCAGCGGCTCACCTGGACGACGAGCGGTGCGTCGACCGGTGGCGGCGGACCGGTGCAGATGATGTCGGCGAAACGCTCCACCCGGCCTGGTGACCCGTCCGCCCGGGCGAACGGCACCGGGGTCGGCTCGGTCCCGTCGATGATCCCCACGTGCGACAGGATCGCGACGACCTCTTCGTCGGTCAGCGGGAGGTTCTTGGCCGCGAGCGGGTCGAGGCTCGGCTTGATGATGTGCAGTCGCTCACGCGGGACCCAGCGCGGCGCGTAGCTCTCCCGGGTGAAGACGAACGCATCGACGTGGTCGAGCAGGTAGGGCCGCAGGAAGTCCCAGGCCTGCGCCGTCCACTCGTTGTCACCGTCGACCCCGACGTGACAGCGCCACACCACGGGGAGCCCGCGGTTCTTCAACGACTCGGCCAAGCCTGCCGTCTGAGGGTCGTGCAGGATCACCACATCGCCCTCGGCGACGACGGCAGCGAGCTCGCTGATGTTGTTGCGCATCGTCTGCTCGTAGTGGGCCCGGGCGAGTGAGTCGAGCGGGGCGCCGTCCCCCGCGTCACCGTGCAGCTGGTGGTGCAGCCGCTTGGTCAGGGCGAAGAACTCCGGGTCGCCGTCGATCACGAGCCACCGGGCGTCGACGTCGGCGCCACGGGACAACGGCAGCAGAACCTGCAGCATCTCGGCGACTCCGCCTCCGGCGGCGGTGGAGTTGACGTTGATCACGCTGTGCCCGGAGAGGGCATGCTGCATGACCGGGGCAATCGCACTCACCAACCGGTCGACCCGCTCTGGGCCGATGACGGCGGCGAGCTCGAGCGGAGACCGGGCGGCGAGGCGCACTTCCTGCATGCACCATGCCTACCGCACGTCGGCCCGGATCGACCACCGGCACACGGCTCGACCACGACGGCCCTGGTGAACGGTCGGTGAACGACCCCTCATCCGGCCGGCTCACTCGTCGGAAGCAGCCCGTTCGGCCAGGTAGCGCTCCAGCGAGGCGGCGATGTCCTCACCGGACGGCAGCTCGCCGTCGACGGCGAGACCCTCGAGCGTCCCCCCGTCGTGCGCCGCGTCGTAGCGGGTCTCGAGCATGCGGACCCCCTCGGCCAGCTCGGGCGACCGGGTGAGGTGCTCGACGATCTCCTCGTCGACGACCAGGGCTGCCTCGGCCAGCGTGGCGATCGGCAACGAGAGCCCGGTGGCGTCGACGACCGCGTGGAGCAGTCGGACCGCTGCCTGCGGGTAGCCGTACTGCGCCAGGTACTGCGGCACGTGGACCGCGAAGCCCATCGCCTCGTGCCCGGACTCACCCAACCGCAGCTCGAGCAGACCGCCCACATGACCCGGCACCTGGATCGACGACACCCACGGCCGGTAGCCGGCCACACGCTGCGGGTCCGTCGCGTGCGCCGAGACGTCCAGCGGCCGGGTGTGCGGAGCGGGCCACGGGACGGCCCCCAGGCCCACCACCAGCGAGACACCGAGGGTCTCGACCAGCTGGGTCACCGCCCCGACGAACCCGTTCCAGGCGAGGTCGGGCTCCGGCCCGACCAGGAGCAGGAAGTCCCGCTCCTCGAGGTCAGCGAGCTGGTACAGCCGGATCTCGGGCAGGACCACGGTGTCGTAGTGGTCGCGTACGTAGGTCATGACCGGCCGGTGCGTCCGGTAGTCGAGCAGTGCGTCGGAGTCGAACGTGGCGAGCAACCGAGGGTCCAGGTGCTCCAGCAGGTGCTCGGCAGCGCTCGTCGGCGCTCCACCGGCGTCCAGGAATCCGGTCATGCCGACGAGCATCACCAGCGGCACCCCAGCGTCGGGTGCGCCGTTCAGGCGCAGCGGCTGCGTGTGAACGGAGTACAGGTCTTCGGGTCGAGCCACGCTGCTGGAACGCGGCATGGCCGAGGATCCTTCCCCCGTCACCTACCCTGGGGGGGTGTCTCCTCGCCCCTTGCTGTCGACTCCTCGCCGGAACCGCGCGACGGCGACGGCCCTGCTGACCACACTGGCCACGGTGGGGGTGCTCGTCGTGGCTCCACCGACCGCCACTGCAGCCCCTGGCAGCCCCACGGTCGACTCGGTGACGGCGGCGCCGAAGACGGTCACCGTGACCCGCAAGGAGACCCGCGCCATCACGGTGTCGCTCCACCTCGTCGTGCCGGGAGGACAGGACGGTCAGCCGGTGGTGGTCGACCGCGGCAAGGGCGTCGGACTCGCGCCGACCACCATGACGCCGGTCTCCGGTGACGACACCGACGGCACCTGGCAGGCCAAGCTCCGGGCTGGGTCGATGATGGACGGCGCGCACCAGCTGTCCGTGGAGCTGTGCCCGGTGAGCCGTGACTGCGTCACCGACGGCCCGCTGCGACTGTCCCTCGGGAGCGAGGGACAGATCACCGTCAACGGCTCGGACTGGCCGGTGCTGACCCGCATCGTCCAGGAGCCACACCGGCTGGGCCCAGGCCGCACCAGGGGGGCGACCGCGACCACGCGGGTCGTCTTCTCGAACAGCCGCGACGCCGCACGCGCGGTCGACCTCGTGCTGCGACGCAGCGCAGGGACCACCGGCGCAGTCGTCGACCGATCGAACGGCAAGGGCGTCGTCACCTCGCGCTGGCCGTGGCCCACACCGCAGGGCAGCGCGCTTCTGGCCCTTCGCCTCCCCGGCCTGCCTGGGGTGACCTTCGGCCACTACCGCCTCGGCTTCCCGGCCTCGACGTTCGCCGTGTCCACGCCGCGCGCCAAGGCGATCGCGTCGCTCGACCGGCGCTACACCGTCAAGGGGTTCGTCTCCCCCGGCTGGCCGGCCAAGCGGCTCGGTCAGGTCGTGCTGGAGATGCGACGCGCAGACCGCTGGGCCACCGTCGACCGCAGTCGGATCCACGTGGTCTCCTCTGGCGGCAGCCCCACCCACCGGGCCCGATTCACCCTGTCCACCAGGATCAGCAAGGTCGGTCTCCACACGTTCCGGGTCCGCAAGCCCGCTGCCCTCTGTCGGCAGGGACCCTGTCGGGTGGCCGAGGGCACCAGCACCAGGTTCGAGGTCGTCACCGGCAACCGCACCTACTTCGTCGAACGCAAGCTGGACCAGCTCGGCGTCCCGGTCGGAGCCGTCGACGGCGTCGACGACGCCCGAACCCGCCAGGCTCTGTGCGCGTGGCGCGACATGGCCGGCTTCACACCCAGCCGCAGCGGCCTCACCAAGGGGCTGGCGAACTCGATCCTCGGCGCCCACCGACTCCCCAAGCCCAAGCGTTCCGACGGCCTGTACATGAACAAGACCTGCCAGGTCCTGTTCCAGGTGGTGCACTCGAAGTTCCGCCGGGTCGTGTGGGCGTCCTCCGGCCAGCCCGGCTACGAGACCCCGAACGGGACCGGCGCGATCTTCCGCAAGCTGAAGGGGCCGGTCGAGAGCACGCTGTACCCCGGCGCCTTCATGTACCACCCGATGTTCTTCTTCCCGAGCCGTCCGGCGATCGCCCTGCACGGGTCGGCCTCCAACGACCTCGTGCTGCCGTACCCCGCCAGTCATGGGTGTGTCCGGGTCTGGCGGCCGGACATCTTCAGGATCTGGAAGGAGTCCCCGCTGGGGACCAAGGTCCAGGTGTACGGGAAGTACTGATGGCGACCACGCCCGGCCCACCCGTGCCAAGCCGGCTTCCCGCCCTGCCGGAGGACTTCGAGCGGGTCCTGTGCGTCGTGGCCCACCCCGACGACATGGAGTACGGCGCCGCGGCCGCCGTCGCCAAGTGGACCTCGCGCGGTGCTTCGGTCACCTACGTGCTCGCCACCCGGGGCGAGGCCGGCATCGACTCCCTGGCGCCGGCCGAGGCCGGACCGCTGCGCGAGCAGGAGGAGCGCGATGGCGCCGCGCTGGTCGGGGTCCACACGGTGGAGTTCCTCGGGCACCCCGACGGTGCGGTGGAGTACGGGTTGCCCCTGCGCCGCGACATCGCCGCTGCCGTCCGACGACACCGCCCCGACGTGGTGATCGGCATGAACCACCACGAGCGCTTCGGCGGAGGCTTCACCAACCAGGCCGACCATCGCGCCGTGGGCCTGGCCACCCTCGACGGCACCAAGGATGCGGGCAACCGCTGGATCTTCACCGACCTGGTCGACCAAGGCCTGCCGCCGTGGAGCGGCGTGCGGTTCGTCGCCATGGCCTCCTCCCCGTTGGCCACCCACTTCGTCGACGTCACCGGTCACATGGACCGTGCGGTCGCCTCGCTGCATGCCCACGCCGCCTATCTCGACGGCCTCGGCGAGGCGGCCCCCGACCCCGAGGAGTTCCTTACCTGGATCGCGGCCGGCGCCGGCGAGCCCCAGGGGGTGCAGGCCGCGGTGCTGTTCGAGGTCTTCGACCTGTGACCCCCGACCAGCCCCACCGTCCGCACGAACGGCTCCGCGACGTCGAGCACGGCGTCGAGGAGCGCGTCGAACGAGCCACCGAGCGGGCCGTCGAGCGGGCCGAGGGCGTCCTCGAGCGGGCGTTGCCCCACGTTCCGACCAACGTGCGACCCCACCTGCGCGGCTGGTTGCACCTCGGGGCGGTGCCGCTCGCGCTGGTGCTCGGATTCGTCGCGCTCGCCGTGGCACCGACCGGCGCGGTTCGCTGGTCGGTCGCCGTCTACGTGACGACGACCGTGCTGCTGTTCGGGGTGAGTGCCACATACCACCGACGCGAGTGGGGCCGGCACGCGGCGGCGGTCCTCAAACGGCTCGACCACGCCAACATCTACCTGTTCATCGCCGGGTCGTACACCCCGTTCGCCGTCGCCCTGCTGTCCGGGACGACCCAGTCGTTGCTGCTGTGGATCGTGTGGACGGTGGCCTTCGCAGGGGTGGTGTTCCGGGTCGTGTGGGTGGGGGCACCCCGCTGGCTGTACGTGAGCACCTACATCGCGCTCGGCTGGGTGGCCGTCGCCTTCCTGCCCGCACTGTGGACGGCGGGCGGTGTCCTCATCGTGCTCCTCATCGCCGCAGGCGGCCTGCTCTACACCTGCGGCGCCGTGGTGTACGCACTCAAGCGCCCCGACCCGTCACCCTCGTGGTTCGGGTTCCACGAGGTCTTCCACGCCTTCACCATCGCGGCCTACCTCGTGCAGTACGTGGCCGTGCTCCTCGCCGTGAACGTGACGACGGCGTAGCAGCAGCGCGCCAGCGGCAAGCGCCAGGAGCACCAGCCCGGACACGAGCATGGCGACAGCCGGACCGAACGTGTCACCGACCAGCAGGAACGAGAACCCCACGGCCGACACCATCGCGACGGTCACCAACGGCCACAGCGGCCGCGCCAGGTAGGCGGCGAAGCAGCCCACCGCCAGGACGGCGAGCAGCACCCGGCTGGTGGTCTCTTCGCCGACGAGCGAGGCGAACAACGCGGTGCCCAGGCCGAGCACCAACCCCAGCGTCCGAACCGTCAGCAGGCGGGTCAGCACGGACGCCGACGCGTAGCCGACCCCGATGCAGAAGAACGCCACGATGGCTGCGGTCGGGTCGTTCGTCGGTCCGACGAGCATCATGGTCCCGCCCAGTGCACCAAGCAGTGCGCCGTAGAGTCCGACCTCGGCCACGGCGCTAGGCGCGATGAGCCGCGCGGCCAACAGGATGAGGCCTGCCACGAGACCGGCGGTCAGGAACATCCACCCGACCCGGGTGTCCGAGGCCTCTCCGGTGTCCGGCAGGTAGACCCGGATCACCAGCCCGGCCGACGCGGCAGCGGACAGGGTGAGCAGGGTGCTGGCCAGCCGACGCAGCACGGCGGCGTCCAGGTCGGTACGACTACGGCGCGTCACCGCGACCACCGTGAGTCCCGCGACCCCGAGGGCGATCATGACCCCGGCCAGAACGGCCAGCTGACCACTGCGACCGAGCTGCTCCCACTGCTGGCCGACCACGAGAACTCCGCCAGCCGCCACGAGTGCGGCGCCGAGGTAGGCACCGACCTCGATCAGACGGCCGGCCCAGCCCTCGCTTCGACGTGGTGTCGTCGCCGGGGCGCTCACGCGAGCAGATCCTTGGGCGAGGACGGCGTCGTGCACCCGGTGTGCCTGCGCGTCGGTCAACTCACCGGAACTGACCAGCTCGCGCAGTGCCGAGTCGAGCGTGTGCGTGTCTTCTTCAGGGCGGGTGTGAAGGGTCGCGGACATGGTCGCCACCTCCACTCTCACGCTACGAGGCCGGGCAAGGGCGAGGTAGAGCCCATCGACCCTCTGCGCCCTCAGGCATCGGGCTACGCCAGCAGGGCAGCGATCCGGTCGGCCGCCTCGACGACCGCGGGCCCGAGCTCGTCGAACCTGGCGACCGGGATCCGTCGCTCGGGGCCCCACACGTTGACCACGGCGATGGGGCGCTGTCGGGCGTCCAGAGCCGCGGCCGAGACTCCGTTGGTGAATGCGGCGTCCTCGCCGGCGCAACGGGCGTAGCCGAGTCGTCGCGCCTTCGCCAGCTCTGCGTCGAGGACCGCCCGGTCTGTCGTGGTGCGGTCGGTGAAGCGTTCCAGGGTGCCGGGGACTGCTCCCTCCCGCTCCTGCTCGGACAGCCAGGCCAGGAAGATCTTCCCGCTCGACGTCGAGTGCAGGGAGATCCGGTCCTGGGTCCATGGCTGGTAGGCGACGCCGTTGACCGTGACGTGGTCGACGTAGACCAGGCTCATGCTCTTGACCACCGCCAGGCTCACGGTCTCCCCCACCTGCGCCGACAGTCTCTCGAGCTCGGGCTTGACCCGTCGCACGACGGAGTCGACGTCGGCCGCCGCACCCAGCCGAAGGGCGCCGTAACCCACCCTGTAGCCACCGGCGTGGTCGCGCTCGACCATGCCGTGCGCCTCGAGGGTGGCCAGGAGCCGCCAGGCCGTGCTGCGGTTCAGGCCGCACCGCTGCGCCAGCTCGGCCGCGGTCAGCGCTCGTTGGCTGGATGCCACTCCCGCCAGCAGGGTCATGGCCCGGTCGACCGACTGCACCGGCTGGGCGGGACCGTTCGGTGTCGACATGTCCGGCCTCCCTTGACACGCTGCGGGTGGACTCCTAGCGTTTGTTCACGATAGTAACCATTTGTTCATATCGTGCAAGAGCCCTACTCAGCCCTACCCAGCCGCACCCGGCACCCCCGACCCGTGGAGGTCTCGTGCTCCCCGTCTCAACCGCCGCCTTCATCACCTGCGCCGTCACCGGGTCCGGTGACTCCACCGGCGTCAGCGACAAGGTTCCGGTCACCCCCGAGCAGATCGCCGCCTCGGCCCTCGAGGCGGCAGCCGCCGGTGCGGCCGTGGTGCACATCCATGTGCGCAACCCCGAGACCGGCAAGGGGGCCCGCGACCCGCAGCTGTACGCCAAGGTCGTCGAGATCATCCGCTCGTCGGGAACCGACGTGGTCCTCAACCTGACCACAGGAATGGGGGGCGACCTCGTGCTCGGCGGCGCGGAGAACCCGCTGCCGCCGTCGACCGGCACCGACATGGCGGGCGCGGCCGAGCGGCTGGTGCACGTCGCCGAGCTGCGCCCGGAGATCTGCACCCTCGACTGCGGCACGATGAACTTCGCCGCAGGCGGTGCCTACATCATGGTGAACACCCCTGACATGGTCCGGGCGATGGCTCAAGGCATCAAGGACCTCGGTGTCAAGCCGGAGGTCGAGGTCTTCGACACCGGTGACCTGGTGCTGCTCAACGAGCTGGTCGCCGAAGGTCTGATCGACGATCCCGCCATGGTCCAGCTGTGCATGGGTATCCCCTACGGCGCTCCCAACGACCCCTCCACGCTGCAGGCCATGGTGAACAACCTCCCGAGCGGGTCAGTCTTCTCGGCGTTCTCGATCGGGCGCCACCAGCTGCCCTACGCGGCCATGGCCACCCTCATGGGCGGCAACGTCCGGGTCGGGCTCGAGGACAACCTGTACCTGTCCAAGGGTGTCCTCGCGACCAACGGCCAGCTCGTGTCGCGCGCGGTCACCCTGCTGGAGTCGATGAACATCCGGGTCAAGACCGCAGCCGAGGTGCGCGACACCCTCGGCCTGGTCAAGCATGGCTGAGTCGACGGGTCGGCGCGTCGGGCTGCTCGGCGGGGGCGTCATCGGCGGCGGATGGGCCGCCCGCTTCGCCCTCAACGGCTTCGACGTCGACCTGTTCGACCCCGACCCGCAGGCGGGCCGCAAGGTCGAGGAGGTCATGACCAACGCCCGCCGGGCCTGGGGCAGCCTCACCGACGCGCCGCTGCCGGCCGAGGGGCAGGTGACGATCGTGGCCACCCCCGAGGAGGCCGCGGCGAACGCGGAGTTCATCCAGGAGAGCGCCCCGGAGAACGCGTCGATCAAGCAGGCCCTGCTCGCGGCGGCCAGCCGGGCGGCGGCCCCCGAGGTCGTCATCGGGTCCTCGACGTCCGGGCTGCTGCCCACCATGCTCCAGGCCGACATGGCGCACCCGCAGCGCCTGGTCGTCGGGCACCCGTTCAACCCCGTCTACCTGCTCCCCCTGGTCGAGGTGTGCCCCGGCAGCCAGACCAGCGAGGCAGCGGTCCGTCGCGCGACCGAGGTCTACACCTCACTGGGGATGCGCCCGCTCGTCCTCCAGCACGAGATCGACGGGTTCGTCGCAGACCGGCTGCTCGAGGCACTGTGGCGTGAGGCGCTGGGCCTGGTGGCCGACGGCGTCGCCACGGTCGAGCAGGTCGACGACGCCATCCGCTTCGGAGCCGGGCTGCGCTGGGCGTCCATGGGCACGATGCTGACCTACCGGATCGCCGGAGGTGAGGGCGGGATGAGGCACTTCATGGCCCAGTTCGGGCCCGCGCTCCAGTGGCCGTGGAGCCGGCTGACCGACGTGCCCGAGCTCACCGACGAGCTGCTGGACCGGATCGAGGCGCAAAGCGACGCCCAGGCCGGTGGTGCCTCGGTGCGCGAGCTCGAGCAGCTACGCGACGACTGCGTGGTCGCCGTCCTGCAAGGGCTGCGCACCACCGGCTACGGCGCGGGTGAGGTGCTCGCCGACTACGAGCAGGCGCTGCGTCAGCGATCGGCCGACGTGTCAGCCGAGGTGTCATGAGCCTGCTGGGTGCGGTCCAAGACCTCGGCCCGGTCGGCGGGGAACTCCGTGACCGACCCTTCGCCGGTGTCGACGTGCAGGTACAACGAGTCGCCCGTGGCCACCGGTTCGCCGTCGGCGTCGAGCACCGTCGTACCGAGTCGCACGCGCTTGCGGTCGTGCGCGGAGAGCACCGTCTCCGCAGTGAGCACGTCGCCCAGCGAAACCTCTCGCAGGAACCGGATGTTCATCTCCACGGTGTACAGGGCGCACCCGGTGGCCTCACGGTAGGCCGCACTCAGCCCCAGAGCATCGAGGAACAGCTCGTTGGCATCGGTGAGCACCTGCGCGTACGACGCGTCGTTCATGTGCCCGTTGTAGTCGATGAAGCGTTCGGGCACCTCGCAGCGGTACTCACGAAAGGCCGAGGCATGAGTCATGGGTCGATCGTGCCACGGGAGGCACACGCATGACCGAGAGCCACCAGGAGGCGCCGCGTCGCGTCACGACTCCTCGCGAGGGCGTGGCCCATGCCGGGTGGGACGACACGGCGCCGATCGAGGCCCCGCTTCGACTTCACGAGGCGGCCGTTCCGCATGCCTGGGTCGACTACAACGGACACACCAGCGAGTCGTCGTACCTGTTGGCCGTGGGAGACAACGCCGATGCCTTCTTCCGGTACTTCGGGATCGACGAGGACTACCGGGCCAACGGTGGCTCTCTCTACACCGCCGAGACCCACCTGCACCACCTTCGGGAGACCAGCGAGGGCGACCAGCTCTGCTTCACCCTGCAGGTGCTCGGCGTCGACCCCAAACGGGTGCACATCGTGCACGAGATCCGTCGCTGTGACACCGATGACCTCGTCGCCACGGCCGAGCAGATGCTGCTGCACGTCGACATGGCTGCAGGCAAGGTCGCGCCCATGCCCGAGCACCTGCTCAGCCGGCTCGAGGCGATCCGGGACGCCCACGCCCAGCTTCCCGTCCCCGACTACGTCGGGCACGTGATGGGGCTCCCCCGGCGATGAACCGTTCACCATCCGCACGAGTGGAGAGGCACCATGGACTTCGCACTGACCGATGAGCAGCGCGCGATCGTCGACACCGTGCGCACGTTCGTCGAACGAGAGCTGATGCCTCACGAGGACGACGTCGAACGGCTCGACGAGGTACCCGAGGACCTGAGGAATGCGATCCGACGCAAGGCGCTGGACGCCGGGCTCTACGCGCCGAACATGCCGGACGACCTCGGCGGCGGGGGCCTCGACTCGCTGTCCCTGACCCTCGTCGAGCGCGAGCTGGGCAAGACGTCGTTCGCGCTGCACCATCTCGTGGCCCGGCCGAGCAACATCCTCCGCGGCTGCGTCGGGGAGCAGGTCGAGCGCTACCTGCTCCCGGCCGTGCGTGGTGAGCGGTTCGAGTGTCTGGCCATGACCGAGCCGGGCGCCGGATCAGACGTACGTGGGATGTCCACCAGCGCTGTGCCCGATGGCGACGACTGGGTCATCAACGGCACCAAGCAGTTCATCAGCCACGCGGACATCTCCGACTTCATCATCCTGTTCGCCACCACCGGGGTCGATGAGACGGAGCGGGGGCCACGCAAGCGGATCACCACGTTCCTCGTCGACACCGACGTTCCCGGTCTCACGATCACGCGCGGGTCACCGAGCGTCTCCCACCGTGGCTACCACCACTGTGAGCTGTACTTCGAGAACGTCCGCGTCCCCCGGTCCGCCGTCCTCGGTGACGAGGGTCGCGGCTTCGACCTGATGGGAACCTGGCTGGGTGCCACCCGGCTGGCCGTCGCCGCCAACTGCGTGGGTCGGGCGCAGCGGGTGCTGCAGACCTCCCTGGAGTGGGCCGCCAACCGCCAGCAGTTCGGCCAGCCCGTCGGTCGCTTCCAGGGGCTCGGCTTCCAGCTCGCCGACTCCGCCGTGGAGATCGAGGCCGCCCAGCTGCTCACGCTCCAGGCCGCTTCCCGCTCCGACGCCGGGACGCTCAGCGACATTGACGTCGCGATGGCCAAGCTCTACGCCACCGAGGCGTTGGGGCGCGTCACCGACCGCGCGGTGCAGACCTTCGGCGGCATGGGACTCGTCCGCGAGTACCAGGTCGAGCGATGGTGGCGCGACGCCAGGGTCGAACGGATCTGGGACGGCACGAGCGAGATCCAGCGCCACATCATCTCCCGCGGCCTGCTCCGCCCGATCGAGGCGAAGGCGCGATGAGCGTCGACGTCGCCGTCGACGGCACCACCCTGGTCGTCACGCTGGACAACCCGAAGGCCAATGCGGTCAATGTCACGGTGAGCCGCGCCCTCTACGACGCCTTCGCCCGGCTGCGTGACGATCCCTCGCTGCGCGTCGGCGTGATCACCGGGGCCGGCGAGCGGTTCTTCTGCGCCGGTTGGGACCTCAAGGCCGCCGCCGCCGGCGAGGCGGTCGACGCCGACCACGGACCGGGTGGGTTCGCCGGGCTGACCGAGCTGTTCGGCCTCGGCAAACCGGTGATCGCGGCGGTGAACGGACTGGCCCTCGGAGGCGGGTTCGAGCTCGCCCTCGCGGCCGACCTGGTCGTCGCCGCAGACCACGCGGAGTTCGCCCTGCCCGAGGTCGGGCTCGGGATCGTCCCCGACTCCGGTGGCCTGCTCCGCCTGCCCGCGCGCCTCCCCCGGGCCGTCGCACTGGAGCTGTTGCTGACCGGACGCCGGCTCGGGGCGGCGGAGGCAGCCACGCTCGGGCTGGTCAACCAGGTGGTGAACGCCACCGCACTGCTGCCCGCGGCGCTCGAGCTCGCCAGGGCCGTGGCCGAGGGGGCGCCCCTGGCAGTCGCCGCGGTGCTCGAGGTCGTGCGTGAGACCGAGGGGCTGGGCGTCGAGGCCGGCTACGCCCGCCTGCGCAGCGGCGAGCTGCCCGCGTACCAGCGGATGCTGACGTCGTCCGACGCTCTCGAAGGTCCGCAGGCCTTCGCCGAGGGACGCTCACCCGTCTGGCAGGGTCGCTGACCCGGCCGCTACCCGCTTGGGTCGACCCTCCTACAGGTCGCCGAGGATCTCCGCGCGCTTGGCCGCGTACTCGTCATCGGTGACGAGCCCCTTGGCCCGAAGCGCCTCGAGCTGGGTCAGCCGGTCGTGCGCAGCCGGCGACGCCCCGGCCCCCGGCGCCTGCTTGAGCGCGTCGGCGATCGCCGCCGCGTCGCGGTGGGAGTCAGCCTGCTCGTCGGCGTCCATCTGGGTGAAGATCATCTGCCGAACGGTCTGCGGGTCGGGGATGTTCTCGAACACCGAGTCACCGGTCTGCCCCGCCGACTCGATGGTCACCGTGCCGTTGTTGAGCATCCGGTCGATCACGCCCTGGCTGAAGTTGACGTTGTTGACTCGGTTCAGCGGGATCGAGACCCCGCGCCGGCTGACCAGGCCCGACTGGTAGGCCACCCGCTTGTCGCTGACCGCGAAGGTGGTCGTGCGCCAGATCACGAACCGGGCCAAGGTGGCGAGCAGATCGACGACGAACGCCGCTAGGGCGACCCAGAGGAGGAAGCTCCCGACGCTGCCGCCGACCACGGACCCGAGGACGAGCAGCCCGAGCACCACCAGCGCCGCCACGACGTACTGCCAGAAGAACCACCAGTGCGGGTGCGACTTCAGGACCAGCTTCTCGCCCGGCAGCAGGGCCAACGGATCGTTGCTCACGGCGAGTGAGCCTAGCGTCCGACCGTCAGCAGATGGGTCAGAGGCGGGTGGCGACCTGCAGGCCCTCGAGGACCGCTTCCTCGACGGTGCGCGGCGCCAGACAGTCCCCGACCTGGTGCACCTCCCCGGTGAAGGCGGCGGACGAGCCCAGCGACGTCGGCGACGGTGGTCACCGGCTCGTGCCCCTGGGCCAGCACCAGCGCGGCCACGTCGTCGATGATCACCGGTTCTCCAGTCAGCACGTGCTGCAGGTACACCGTGTCCGCGTCGGCGCCGTAGGGGCGCACGAGGGTGACGATCGACACACCGGCCAGCACCGCGTGCTTGGTCATCTCGTCGCGCACGTACTGCTGGATGCGCTGGCCCGGCCATGTAGCCGTCGACGCCGAGAGTGACCTTGTGCCCGCGTTCGGCCAGCATCGTCGCGACGCCGAGGCCGACCCAGTCGCAGCGCCAGTCGGCCACGACGACCCGACCGGCAGGCACATGTGAACCGGAGATCACTTGCCAGGCGTCGAGGACGACCGGGTCGTCGAGCAGCTCCAGGGCCGGGCGCCGGGGCCGGGCGCCCGTGGCGACCACCACCACGTCCGGGGCGGCGTCGACGACGACGTCGGCATCGACCTCGACCCCGGTCACGACCTTCACCCCGGCCCGCTCGACCTCGCCCAGCAGGTTGGTGACCGCCCCGCCGAACTCCGCACGTCCGGGCAGCTGCTCGGCCAGCAGCACCTGGCCGCCGAGGCGTCGGGCCGCCTCGTACAGGGTGACCCGGTGGCCGCGACTGGCCGCGACGACCGCCGCCTTCATGCCCCCGACCCCTCCGCCGACGACCATCACCTCGCGGGGCTCCTTGGCCGGGACCACCAGTCCGTACAAGCGCTCGCGCCCCGTCTCGGGTCGCTGGATGCACGAGATCGGGTAGCCGGCTGTGGAAGTGCCCGATGCAGGCCTGGTTGCAGCCGATGCAGGCCCGGATCTCCTCGACCTGGCCCGCGGACGCCTTGGCCGGCAGGTCCGGGTCGCAGATCAGGGCACGGGTCATCGCCACGGCGTCGGCCTGCCCCGCGGCGATCACCTGGTCCCCCTCCTGCGGCTGGTTGATCCGCCCAGCCACCATCACCGGGACGCTCACGACGCTCTTGACCTTGGCCGCCAGCGGGGCGGTGTACGCCGCGGGAAAGCTCATGGGAGGCACGATGTGGTCCGACCCGGTCAGCGTCGCCGAGGTGCCCGCCACGACGCTGACGTAGTCGAGGGTCCGGTCCCCGTCGAGCTGCCGCAATGCGGCCAGGACCTCGTCGACGTCCAGCCCCTCGTCCGACTCCTCCCCCACCGACACCCGCAGCCCGACGACGAAGTCGGTGCCGACCTCACCGCGCACCGCCGCCAGGACCTGCCGGAGGAAACGCAGCCGGTTCTCGTCGGTGCCGCCGTAGGAGTCGGTTCGCAGGTTCACCCGGGGGTTCAGGAACTGGGCTGGGAGGTACCCGTGCGACGCGACCACCTCAGCGCCGTCGAGCCCGGCGTCGCGCAGCCTGCGCGCAGCACTGGCGTACCCGTCGACGACCTCGCCGATCAGGGCCGGGGGCATGGACCTCGGCATCACGTGGAACCGCTCGTTCGGTACCGACGAGGGGGCCAAGGACACCGGCAGCGAGCCGTCCTGGCTCTCCATGATCTCCCGGCCCCCATGGAACAGCTGTCCGAACACCAGGCAGTCGTGGGCGTGCACCGTCTCGGCCAGCCGCCGGTAGCCGTCCATGCCGTCGTCGGTGTCGGCCATCAGGACGTGGGAGGTGTACTTCGCCGTCTCGTGCACACCGGACACCTGCAGGACGATGAGCCCGACACCTCCGGCCGCCCGCGCCTCGTGGTAGGCGATGAGCCGGTCGGTGACGCGTCCGTTCTCGGCCATCACGGTGTCGTGTCCGGAGGACACGATCCGGTTCTTGAGCCTGACCGACCCCACCCGGAGCGGACTGAACAGGTGAGGGAAGGTGGGCGCCGTCATGGCACGCAGCGTACGGCGACCCGTCCCTCCCGTGTCGGGCGATTCAGGACGGCTCCCCTTGCCCGTGGCCTTGGCACACAAGACACTGGGCCCATGGAAGGGCCGGAGATCCGATATGCCCGCAGCGGCGACATCAGCATTGCGTACGCGACCATGGGAGACGGGCCCTTCGACATCGTCTTCATCAGCGGGTGGATCCTGTCGAACTTCGAGACGGCGTGGGAAGGTCTTCCGGCCAAGTTCTACGAGCAGATGTCGTCCTTCTGCCGGCTCATCCTGTTCGACAAGCGGGGAACCGGCCTGTCCGACCGGGTGACCGGTATCCCCGACCTGCAGACCCGCATGGACGACGTGCGTGCGGTCATGGACGCGGTTGGCTCCCGACGGGCCGCCATCGTCGGGGTTTCTGAGGGCGGGCCCATGGCGATGCTCTTCGCCGCGTCACACCCGGAGCGCACCGCTGCCCTGGTGCTGTTCGGGGCGCTGGCGACACTGACCACCTACACGCCCGCAGCGGACTACCCATGGGCAACTCCGCGCGATCAGATGCTCGAGGAGCTCCGCGAGATGGAACGCTCCGGCCGTCGGCTCACCGACGAGTGGTGCGACTGGGTGCTCCAGAGTCTGGCCCCGACCGTTGCCGATGACGAGGCGACGCGTCGCTGGTGGCGTCGGTGGTGTCGGATCAGTGCAAGCCCCAGCACGGTGTCGCAGTTGAGCCGGATGAATGCCGAGATCGACGTACGTAATGTCCTGCCTGCCGTACGCGTACCGACACTCGTGCTCCACCGGGTCGGCGACGAGGACGTGGTGGCCGACGAGGGGCGATACCTCGCAGAGCGGATCCCCGGCGCCGAGTTCGTCGAGCTCGACGGCATCGACCACAGCTGGTGGGTCGACTCCCACCAGATCGTCGACGCCGCCCAGTCGTTCCTCCAGGGTCTGTTGCGCGACGGCGAGTGGGACGCCGTGGAGCCGGACCGGGTGCTCGCCACGGTGCTGTTCACCGACATCGTGGGCGCGACCGCCCAGCTCGCCGAGCTCGGCGACCGACGATGGCGCGAGCTCTTGAGTGAGCACCACCGATTTATCCGCGGCCAGCTGGCCCGCTTCAACGGCCGCGAGGTCGACACCGCCGGTGACGGATTCTTCGCCACGTTCGACGGGCCGGCGCGCGCGATCCGCTGCGCGACGGCGATCAGCGACGGAGTGCACGACCTCGGGCTCCAGCTGCGCGTGGGGCTGCACACCGGCGAGTGCGAGGTGCTCGACGGGAAGGTTGGTGGGATCGCCGTGCACATCGGTGCGCGCATAGCGGCTCAGGCGGCCGCGGACGAGGTGCTCGTGTCGGGCACGGTCAAGGACCTGGTCGCCGGGTCGGGAATCGCCTTCGAGGAGCGTGGGGTTGCCGAGCTGAAGGGCGTGCCCGGCAGCTGGGGCCTGTTTGCCGTCGCCCGTACGGACAGACGGGCAGCCCTAGTCCACACGGACGATCCGAGCCGTTGGCCTCAGCACGGCGATGCGTAAGGCCACGGGGATGACCCGCGTGCCGCTGGCCGAGCTCGTCGACCCGGACTGGGCGGCCGCACTGGCCCCGGTGTCCGAGCAGATCCAGGCCATGGGCGACTTCCTGCGCCAGGAGATCGCCCAGGGGCGGACCTACCTGCCCAGCGGCGACCGGGTCCTGCGCGCCTTCACCCAGCCCCTGGCCGACGTGCGGGTACTGATCGTGGGGCAGGACCCCTACCCCACCCCGGGTCATCCGGTGGGGCTGTCCTTCTCGGTGAGCCCGCAGACCCGCCCCCTGCCACGCAGCCTGCAGAACATCTTCGCCGAGTACGTGGGCGACCTCGGTCTGCCGCGGCCGTCGACCGGTGACCTGAGCCCCTGGGCCGAGCACGGGGTCCTGCTGCTCAACCGGGTGCTCACCGTCGCGCCGGGGCAGCCGGGCTCGCACCGTGGCAAGGGCTGGGAGGCGGTCACCGACCAGGCGATCGACGCGCTCGTGTCCCGAGGTGGCCCGCTGGTGGCGGTGCTGTGGGGCCGCGACGCCCAGTCGCTCACCCCGCGACTTCGCGGCGTCCCGATCGTGGCCAGTGCCCACCCGAGTCCCATGTCGGCCGACCGGGGGTTCTTCGGTTCACGGCCCTTCAGCCGGGTCAACGCCCTGCTCGCCGAGCAAGGGTCACCCGGAGTCGACTGGCGGCTGACCTGAACGAGCGACCCGCTGAAGGCGACGGCTACTCCTCGACGGCGACCACCTCGACCAGGCAGTCGTGGAAGTCGCCGCCCTCGCCCAGGTCGGAGATCCCGTCCGGGGTCAGCGTGTTCGCCGACCGGCCGTCGGGTGCGGCTGACGCCCACCACCCAGAAGGCACCGACACGACGCCAGGCCGGACCCAGGCACCGACCCTGGCCCGCAGGGTCAGCGCGCCTCGGTCGTTGAGGACGCGCACCGTGGCGCCGTCGGCGATGCCGCGCGCACCCGCATCCGTCGGATGGATGTCGACGCTCGGCTCCCGTTCCGCCCGCCTGGCTCGTTCGACGTGTCCGTAGCTGGAGTTCAGGAAGTGATGTGCCGACTTCGCCGTCAGAGCCAGCAGGGGGTACCGCCTGGACAGCTCCGGGTCGCCGTGCGCCCCTTCGTGGGCGGGTCGGTAGGCGGGCAGGGGATCCAAGCCGGCCGCGGCCCGCGAAGCGCTGAAGAGCTCGACCTTGCCCGACGGGGTGTCGAAGCCGCCCTGCGCATACGGAAGCGTGTGGCGCTGGTCGTCCATCTGCAGCCAGCCCTGTGCCTTGAGGAGTGACCCGCGTTCTGCACCGAGTGGCCCAATGGCCGCCTCGGCGAGGTCGCGGTCCGTGCCGTGGAAGGCTGGGTCGGTGAAGCCCATTCCTCGCCCGAGCCGCCTGAAGATCTCGGCATTGGGGAGCGCCTCCCCGACCGGGGCGACCGCCGGCTCGTTCCACGCGAGGTAGCTGTGCCCCCACGACCACAGGACGTCGTGGTGCTCGACCTGCGTCGTGGCCGGGAGGACGAAGTCCGCGAAGCGCGCCGTGTCAGTCATGACGTGCTCGACGACCACGGTGAACAGGTCGTCCCTGGCCAAACCGGCGAGCACGAGGTTCTGCTCGGGTGCGATGACTGCCGGGTTGGAGTTGTACACGACGAGCGCCCGAACGGGCGGTTCCAGCCTCGTGAGCGCGCGACCCACCTGCACCATGTTCACCGAGCGCGCGTTGTTCTCGGGAGCCTCGAGGCCACATGACCAGTCGAGCTCGGCGAACAGCTGGAACGTCATGTGACACAGTCCACCGCCGCGCTGGCGCCAGGCTCCGACGAGTGCCGGCAGGCAGGCGATCGCCCGGAAGGACTCTGCGCCGAACTGGTGGTGCTCCATGCCGACCAGCACCCGAATCGCCGATGGCGCGCCCGCGGCGTACTCACGGGCGAGCCGGACGATCTCGTCGGCGTCCAGCCCGGTGAGCACTGCGACCCGTTCGACGGAGTAGTCGGCAAGGCGTTCGACGAGTCGGTCGAACCCGACGGTGTGCTCGGCGACGTACGCCTGGTCGACCAGCCCCTCGTCGACGATGACGCGCATCAGGCCGAGGGCCAGGGCGGCATCGGTGCCGGGCATAGGACGCAGATGCCAGTCCGCTGCCTTCGCCGTCCTGGTCAGGAGTGGGTCGATCACCACGAGCTTCGCTCCGTGCTCGCGAGCCTCGCGAAGGAACGGCCAAAGATGCAGGTTCGTGGACACGGTGTTCGTCCCCCACAGCACGATGAACCGTGCGTGCCGCAGCTCCTCGGGCAGCAAGCCGACCCCGTGACCCATGGTCACCGACGCACCAGCGTTGCCGGCGCTTCCGCACACGGCGCGCACGAGGTTCGTGGCGCCGAGCCGGGCGAAGAAGACGTCGCTCACCCCACTGCCCTGCACCATCCCCTGGGTCCCCAGGTAGCTGTAGGGCAGGACGGCTTCGCCGCCGTGCTGGTCGACCAGCTGCTTCAGGCGCTCGGCGATCTCCTCCAGGGCCTCCTGCCAGGAGACCCGCGTGAACGTCGCCGTCCCCTTGGTACCGGTGCGTCGCAGGGGGTGGAGCAACCGGTCGGGGTGGTACACGCGGTCGTCCAGGAACCGGTTGACCTTGGCGCACAGCCCACCTCGGGTGAACGGATGCTCCGGGTCGCCGTGCAGCTGGGTGGCGCGACCGTCCTCCACCGTCACGGTCCAGGCACAGGTGTCCGGACAGTCGTGCGGACACGCTCCCCTCACCGTCAAGGCCAGGGGGCGTCCAGACGGTGCGTCCGGCACTGCCACCACTCTCGGACCGTAGCCCTGACCGACGGCGTGCGGAACCCCATGCGCCCCGCGAACGCGTGCCAGCCGAAGGTCGGTCAGTGCGTCAGGTGGTCCGGCTGCTCGATGTCGCCGTTGCAGGTGCTCTTGTCCCAGAGCCCACGATCGGCCGCACTGGCGACTCCTTCGGCGCGACGCATGACGCGCTGCCAGACGTAGGGAGAGTCGTAGGTGTACTCCCGGGCGAAGCCGGCCCGGACTGCACGCACGTTGAACATCACCAAGCCGTCGGGCCGGGTGGTCCAGAGATAGACCAGGGTCCGGCCGTACCGGTCGAGTCGACCTTGGCTCCGGTCGAACTCCAGGAGCGCGTCCCTGCCCTCCAGCCGACCCTGTGCGAAGTGGGTCGCCTGTGGCCCGAAGCACATCACCGGCTCCCCCGGCGCGACCGTCTCAGGGGTGTCGATCCCGATCAGCCGAACGGTCAGCTCGCGGACGCCTCGGGTGACCACCACCGTGTCGCCGTCGACGACCCGACCAACGCTCCACCCCCGGCTCGTGGCTCCCCTCGGCCTGAGGTGGCCTGTCGTGGGGTGACCGTCGTCCGTTGACGGCGTTGGGTGCTTCGTGGTTGATGTCGCAGTGGGAGCGGGCCGCGCGGCCCGGTGGTGTGCCCGGGGCGCAGCCGTGCATGAACCGATCCAGACCAGCACGACAAGCACCAGCGCCAGAGGACGAACGGCTGGAGAGCGCACGAGTCCACGGTCTCACGCACCTGCGAGTCCAGCTCTGGGTCCGGCTGGTGGCCCTTGCCAGACCTCGGCGTAGTCTCGGCGACCCAGCCCGAGCCCCGCTACGACCAGCGAGAGGTCACCACCGTGACGCACCCAGAATCCGGGATCGCCCGCCTCACCGTCACTCCGGAGCAGCTGCCGGCCGACCCCGACGAGCCGGGCACGTCGTTCCTCGAGCTCTTCCGGGGCCACGACGAGAGGCTGACGTCGGGCCTGTGGGAGGCGGGTGCGTTCAGCCAACAGATCGACGCCTACCCGGTCGACGAGGTGTGCTTCCTGCTGTCCGGCCAGGTCACGCTCACCGACGCGGACGGCCATGAGTCCGTCTTCACTCCGGGCGACGGGTTCGCCATCCGCAAGGGGACCCCGTGCACCTGGACCCAGTCAGGTCCGGTCCGCAAGGTGTACGTGATCCTCGAAGGGGACTTGCAGCCCTAGCGCAGACCTGCACGTCGATCGACCATGGAGGCATGACGACGTCCAACCTCACTCATCATGACCGCAGCCTGGTGGCCGAGCGTGCCTGGTCGAAGTTGCCGCACGGCGGACACGATGCGATCAGGCTCCGTGTCCAGTGTGCGCACAGCCACCACGTCGCGTCGGTGTATGCGACTGACGCCGGCTTGGTCTACGCCGCCCCGGTTCGAGCCAGGTCGCACGGCGCGTCTGACCTTCCCGATGAGCCGCGCGGCGACCAGCACCCGCACCGGTGGTTCGACCTGCTGGCGGCAGGTGACGGACCGTCGGTCGATGATGCGCTGCCGGCCTGGTGCGACTGCGGCGCACGCACGCTGTCCCGCGAGGCCGTGCTGCGTTGGCTCGACGACGGCGAGCACCGGGTGGTCGTCGACTGACCAGGCACGTCCTTCGCCCATTCCCGCCCGTGAACGACCGGTCAGAGGCCGACTCCGCGCACCGGGCCGCCAGGACGAGACGAGGTGTCCAGCATCCCCTCGCGGACCACGAACTCCCCAGCGACGAGGACGTGCCTGATGCCGGTCGAGGGACGCACGGGGTCACCATAGGTTGACTGGTCACTGACGCGTTCGGGGTCGAAGACGACAAGGTCGGCGTCGGCTCCGACCTGCACCCTGCCCTTGCGAGTCATCGCGGGAGCCACTTGCTCGAGGATCTGGGCCGGAACCAGGGTGCATCGCCGGATGGCGTCGGGCAGCGAGAGGAGGTCCAGTTCACGCACGTACCAGCGCAGGACCCGGGAGAACGTCCCCGCCGTCCTGGGATGGGTCATCACACCCGATGGAATCGGCCAGCCACCACCCGCCGCCGGGGTGCCCGACCCCGGCACCAGCGGCATGGCGTCGGAGGCGACCGCTGTGTCCTCGAACAGAAGGGCCCGGGTGAGGAAGCCGACGTCCTCAGGGTTCGTCTCGTCGAGGAAGTCGATGACCGCCAGTCCACCGGGGTCGTCGGCACGGAGCTCGGCCAGCCGCCGGTGCGTCGCCGGGCGCTCCCCGGTGCGCAGGTAGCGGATGTCATGCGGTTGCACACCGTGGTCCGCCAGCGTCGAGGGGTCGAGGAAGGCCGCGCCGATCCCGGTCGCCCCGGAACCGTAGGGGTAGGCCTCGGTGGTCACCCTGAGCCCCTGCTGCCTGGCCCGGCCGATCAGGTCGGTTACCTGGTCGACGTGGCGCAACGAGGTGCTGTTGACGTGGCACACGTGCATCTGGGCTCCGCTCGCCAGCGCGGCTGTCACGACCTCTGCGGCGCCCATCAGCCCCGAGTCGACCCGCCCGAGCTCACGCACGTGAGTGAAGGTCGGCACCCCCGCCGCCGCGGCCAGATGTGCGACATCCAGGTACTCGCCGGCGTCGGACTCCTCGCAGTAGCCGAGCAGGACGCCGATCCCCAGCGCACCGTCGGCCAGCTCGCCACCGATGCGCTCGAGCAGCGCCTGCCGCTCCGGTCCGGTGACCGGTCGGTGCCAGGCTGGGGCATCGACGAGCCTCAGGAACTCACCCAGCCCGCCTGAGGCGTCGAGCCCGCAGGCGGCCATCCGCGCGAGCGCCCACGAAGCCGAGTACCCGTAGTTGATCGGGCGTCCGTCGAGTGCCGCCTGTGAGTACGCACGACCGACGGGCAGCGCGCCGGCCTCGAGGTCCAGCGCTGTCGTCACCCCGTCGCAGGCCTGGAGCCACCGCGAGGGCAGGTCGTCGCAGTGGCTGTGCAGGTCGATGAACCCGGGTGCCAGCACCGAACCGGTGACGTCCAGGTCGACCCGACTCGAGATGTCCTTCGCACCTGCGGGCGAGACGGCGGAGATCTGTCCGGAGGTGACTGCAACGTCGCGGACGGCGTCCAGACCACTCGCGGGGTCGATGGTTCGGGCCCCGCGCAGCACGAGGTCGTGTTCCACAGCTCCGTCCAACGACCCAAGATGCTGCCTTCGCCACGGGTCGGGTTTCATCGGATCCCCAGAACGACCGCTCGGCTCGGTTCGGTCTGCGGGTGTCCCGGCATCGACACGTAGGGCTGGGTCTGCTCGACGATGCGGACCGAGCCACTCGTGCCCAGTGCCTCGACGTGCGCTTGGAAACCGGAGGCCCAGCTCCGTTCCTTCACGGTCACGACGATCACTCCCCCAGTACGGACGACGCGTACCAGCTCGTCGACGCCGTCGGCCCCGACGTGTCCGGTGGTGAACACACCCGCGCACACCACTGCGCTGAACTGCCCGTCGCCGAAGGGCAAGGCGCTGCCGAGCGTCGCGAGGTGGAGTCGTTGGTAGACACCCTTGGACATGGCCACGCCGAGCATGCCCTCAGACACGTCAAGGCCCTCCACCTGCGGGTAGCCGACAATGCCGAGCCACTCACCGACCAGACCGGTCCCGCAGCCTGCGTCGAGGACGGGCCCCGACCCTCTGGGCAGGTGCCGCGACAGCAGGGCGAGGCAGACCGCCGGGTGGCGGTACCCCAGGCGCGCCATGTCGTCCTCGTAGGTGTCGGCCCAGGCGTCATAGGTCTGGGCGACCTCGGTCGAGCTGCCAGCCCGGTAGACCGCGTCCAGGTGAGGTTCCACCATGACATCCCCGTTCGTCAGGGACGCCACCCTAGGTCATCGTTCACCGCCACGCGGCTGCTCTCGTGCGGCCCCTCCCGGACCACCGACCTGGGGCATCATGGGTCGATGCCGACCTTGCTAGTGGTTCAGCACACCCCGTCGCCAGCGACGCAGGAGTTGCTGGAGGCGGTCCTCCGCGGGACTCGACACCCCGAGCTGGGTCCACTCGACGTCGACGTGCGCGCCGCCCTGGCCTGCGGGGCGGCCGACGTGCTCGCGGCTGACGCGCTGATCCTCGGGACGCCGGCCAACATCGGCTACATGTCGGGGCCGCTGAAGCACTTCTGAGGTGACTGCCGGTGGAGGAGGGAACGATCATGCACCCACTTCCCGTGGCAGAGGTTCTTGCCCCGTCCGCCCATCGCGTCCTTGCCGCGAACGGGCTACTCGGCAGACATCGTCAGCCGGGCCTCTACGACGGGCTGGCGCGGCTCGGTGTCCACGAGTAGGCGGAAGATATCTGGGCGGTTGTAGTGCCCAACTGGGTCAATCATCCGCCGAGCGCTGCGGACGAGATCCAGGTCGACGTCCACCAGGAGGATCTCCTCACTCTGCCGTACTGGTCCGGCAAGGACCTTGCCATACGGGTCAATGACGACCGAATTCCCCGCCTCCAGCCAGCCGCCCTCAGAGGCGAAGACGGGGCTGCTCGTAAGGCGCTCGCGGTTGGGGAATTCCGCAGGGACCTGGTCGGCGTGAAGGACCGAGTTGACCCCAACCACATACATGGAGTTCTCCTGGGCGATGTGCCGCAGCGTCGCGATCCAGCCGTCCCCGGTCGCGAAGGTCGGCGCCAGCCAGAGCTCAACTCCCTGCGCGTACTGATGGAACCTCGCGAGCGGCATGTAGTTCTCCCAGCAGATGAGCCCACCCACTCGGACCGGGCCCATGTCGACAACACCCAGCGTCGACCCATCACCCATCCCCCAGACCGTCCGTTCGGAGCCGGTGGGGACGAGCTTGCGGTGCAGGTTGGCGAGCTCGCCTTCGGGCGAGTAGGTGGCCACGGTGTTGTAGATGGTTCCGCCGTGCTGCTCGCGCTCGTGGACGCCGACGACCAACCAGATGCCGTGGCTCCGCGCGATCGCACCGAGACGACTCGAGTGGGGACCCGGGATCTCGACGGTGTTGGCGGCCAGGAGGGCAAACCACGCGTCGTCGTCGTCCCAGATGGGGTAGGCGTCAATCCACAGCGGGTTGCCCGGCACGAATGCCTCGGGGAACACCACGAGCTGGGCGCCTCGCCCGACCGCCTCGGAGCACAACTCGTCAACCCGGGAAATCGTCCGATCCCGGTCCATCAGGTGATAGGCGGCCTGGATCGCAGCGACCGTTATCCCGTTCATGGTGCCTCCAACGCTGCCCTGTCCGACGATGCTCGAGTCTTCCTCACACATCTGCTGGTGAAAAGGGCTCAGCCAACCTCCACCTCCCGTCGTGGTGTCGCTGGCCCCGACCGACGTTGTCAGGCACCATGGGCTCGTGCCGACGCTCCTGGTGGTTCAGCACACACCGTCTCCAGCAGTTCAGGACATGCTCGAAGCGGTGCTGCGCGGCGCTCGGCACCCAGAGGTCAAGGACGTCACCGTCGATGTCAAAGCAGCGTTGTCAGCCGGTCCTGCCGATGTCTTGGCAGCGGACGGTGTCATCCTCGGGACGCCGGCCAACATCGGCTACATGTCGGGGGCGCTGAAGCACTTTCTGGACCAGATCTACTACCCGTGCCTGGAAGTCACCACCGGAAAGCCGTATGGCATCTATGTGCACGGCAACGACGACACCGCAGGAGCTCTCCGCTCGATCCACACCATCGTCGGCGGCCTGGGCTGGAAGCAGGTGGCGCCTGACGTGTCCGTCACCGGTGAGCCGACCCGTGACGACCTGAAGGAGTGCGAGGACCTCGGAGCACTCCTCGGATTCGCGGTAACCCACTAACGCGGGGCCAGCCATCCAAACCACCGGCCTCCAAGCACCCATCCGCGAGAGCATCAGACACAGCCGCGATAATCGAAGGACGCCAAGACGGATCCCACTTGCGAGGACTCCTTGACACTGCTGCGCGCAACCCACGCTCCGGCCCCTCGCACGTTGGTCGACATCTTCCGCGCGACAGTGGAGGAGTACCCGGACGCTTCGGCGATCGACAATGGAGCGGCTGTCCTCACCTACCGAGAGTTCTTGGACGCCGCCGATGAGGTTGCCGTCGAGCTCAACGGCCTCGGCGTCGGGCCCGGGGACCGGGTGGGGGTCAGGATCAGTTCCGGCACCATCGACCTCTACGTCGCCATCATGGGTGTCCTCCTCTCAGGTGGGTGCTACGTCCCCGTGGACGCCGACGATCCCGATGAGCGCGCACGGATGGTCTTCGACGAGGCCGACGTCGCCGCGATCATCGGCAACGACCTGGTGGTCGCCACCCGTCGGCCACGAAGGGCCGAGGTGGCCGCCCCAGCCCCCGAGCACGACGATGACGCCTGGGTGATCTTCACCTCCGGATCCACAGGCACACCCAAAGGAGTCGCGGTCTCACACCGGTCGGCAGCGGGCTTCGTCGACGCCGAGGCACGTCTGTACCTCCAGGAACGGCCGTTGGGGGTCGGTGACCGGGTGATGGCTGGTCTCTCGGTCGGGTTCGACGCCTCGTGCGAGGAGATGTGGCTCGCCTGGAGATACGGCGCATGCCTGGTCCCGGCACCTCGGTCACTTGTGCGCAGCGGGATGGATCTCGGCCCGTGGCTGGTCGCGAACGACGTGACGGTGGTCTCTACGGTCCCCACTTTGCTGATGTTGTGGCCGGTCGAGGCGCTTGCCGACATTCGGCTGCTCATCCTCGGAGGCGAGGCGTGCCCACCCGAGATCGGCGCGCGATTCGCGTCCTCCGACCGCCAGGTGTGGAACACCTACGGGCCCACGGAGGCCACCGTCGTCTCCTGCGCCGCCATGCTGACCGGCGAGCCACCGGTACGGATCGGACTTCCCCTGGACGGTTGGGACCTCGCGGTCGTCGATGAGGCTGGGCAGAGCGTCAACCCCGGAGAGACCGGCGAGCTCATCATCGGTGGCATCGGGCTGGCCCGCTACCTGGACCCGGAGAAGGACGCCGAGAAGTACGCCGACCTGCCGACACTTGGCTGGTCGCGCGCCTACCGCAGCGGTGACCTGGTCCGGTACGAGGAGGAGGGGCTGGTGTTCGTCGGCCGGGCCGACGACCAGGTGAAGCTCGGGGGCCGCCGCATCGAGCTGGGTGAGGTCGACAGCGCCCTGCTGGACCTCCCGGGGGTCACCGGCGCAGCGGCCGCGGTGCGGAGCACCGGTTCGGGGAACAAGCTGCTGGTTGGATACGTAGCCGTCGACGGCCACTTCGATGCCGGAGCGGCGGTTGAACGGCTGCGCGAGACCATGCCCGCAGCAATGGTGCCCCGTCTCGCGCAGGTCGACGCGATACCGACAAAGACGTCCGGAAAGGTAGACCGTGATGCGCTGCCGTGGCCCCTGGCGGGCGGCGACTCCGCAGCTGGTGGACCTCATCTCGAAGGCACCGCTGGATGGATCCAGGACCTGTGGATGGAGATCCTGGGCGCCGCGGTCACCGGACCCAACGACGACTTCTTCGACCTCGGCGGCGGCAGTCTGACCGCGGCCCAGCTGGTGGCGCGGCTGCGTGAGCGCTTTCCGGAGGTCACCGTCGCCGATGTCTACGAGAGCCCGACGATCGGCGGGCTCTCGGCGAGTCTGGACCTGATGGCTGGCCCGACGACGAGGACCAACCGACCCGTGCGACCAGTGCCGGTGAGGACCCAGGTCGGCCAGGTTGCCCTCACCTTCGGCCTCCGCACGATCACCGGACTGAGGTGGCTCACCTGGATCGCCGCCGGCAACAACCTCGGCGCATCGTTGTTCGGAGTCACGTGGCTTCCGTACCTGTCCTGGTGGTGGGTAGCGGCTGGGTGGCTGTTGCTGGTCTCCCCGCCGGGCCGCATGCTGCTCACCGCTGCTGCTGTGCGAGCACTGCTGCACGGTGTAGCGCCCGGCGAGTATCCCCGGGGCGGGAGCGTGCATCTGCGGGTCTGGCTCGCGGAGCGCGTCGCTGACGAGATGGGGGCGGCGAACCTCGCGGGCGCGCCGTGGATGCGGCAGTACGCGCGTGCGCTCGGCGCGAGGGTCGGCAACCACGTCGACCTTCACTCCATCCCTCCCGTGACCGGGCTGCTCACCCTGGGCTCGGGGTGTGCCGTCGAGCCCGAGGTCGACCTGCGAGGGCACTGGCTCGACGGCGAGGTCCTCCACGTGGGGAGGATGGAGGTGGGTGCAGGCGCTCAGGTGGGTGCTCGCAGCACGCTTCTTCCTGGCGCCTCGATCGGCGCAGGGGCGGAGATCGCGCCAGGATCCGCCGTCTTCGGCGAAGTCCCAGCCGACGAGGCGTGGTCTGGCGCACCCGCTCGGCCGGTCGGCGCGGCGCGTGGCCCTTGGGAGGAGGCGGCTCCGCACAATCGACCGATCTGGGTGCTGGGCTACGCGGCCATGGCGGTGCTGATCTCGACCTTCCCCATCGTCGCCGTGGTCGCGGGCGCGGGCTTGGCAGTGCCCGCACTGCGCGCAGCAACGGCCCTGGATGACGCCGCCGTGACAGCACTGGTCTACCTCCCCCTTGGAGTCGTGGTGGGCATGCTGGCACTGACGCTGCTCGTCTGGCTGTCGGTGCGGCTCCTCTCGCTTGGCCTGGAGAGCGGACCGCACCCTGTGCAGAGCCGTCGTGCATGGCAGGCCTGGTCGATTCTGCGGGTACTCGACGAGGCACGTACCTGGTTGTTCCCTCTGTACTCCAGCACTCTCACCCCCGCTTGGCTGCGCGTGCTCGGGGCGCGGGTCGGGTCGAACGTCGAGGCGTCCACGGTCTTGCTGATTCCTGCCCTCACGTCGGTCAATGACGGCGCCTTCCTGGCAGACGACACGTTGCTCGGTGGGTACGAGCTCAGCGGGGGTTGGCTGAGGATCGAGCGGGTGAAGGTCGGCAAGCACGCATTCGTCGGGAACTCGGGAATGACGGCCCCGGGCCGGAAGGTCCCGAAGAGGGGCTTGGTCGCTGTTCTCTCAGCCGCACCACGACGGAAACAGGCCAAGAGCGGCACATCGTGGATCGGCAGTCCACCCACGAAGCTGCGACGACCGTCAGCAACCATTGACGACAGCCGCACCTACAACCCAGCCACCCGACTCCGGTTGGCGCGGGCAGGCGTCGAGCTCTTGCGGGTAGTCCCCGTGATTCTCTACGCGGCGATTGGCCTTGGCGTCGTCGTCACGCTCGAGCTGCTCACCGCTAATGCGGGATGGCTCCTCGCGGCAGCTCTGTCCGGCGTCGTGCTCATTGTCGCGGGCGCCGTTGCCGCTGCGGTGACCACCGCTGCGAAGTGGCTGCTCGTTGGGCGTCTCCGGGTGTCCGACCATCCGCTTTGGAGCTCGTTCGTATGGCTGAATGAGCTTGCGGACACCTTCGTGGAGGTCATTGCCGCGCCATGGTTCGCCCGGGCGGCCATCGGGACTCCCGTGCTCAACACGTGGCTGCGTTCGATGGGGGCGAAGATCGGCAAGGGAGTCTGGTGCGAGACCTACTGGCTGCCGGAGGCGGACTTGATCGATCTGCGCGACGGCGCAACGATCAACCAGGGCTGCGTGGTGCAGACGCACCTGTTCCATGACCGCATGCTCAGCATGGACAGGGTCACCCTTCGCGTGGGTTCGACTCTGGGCCCGAACAGCGTGATCCTTCCAGCAGCCGTGTTGGGTCGGCACGCTACCGTCGGACCGGTGTCCTTGGTGATGAGGGGCGAGTTCGTACCCGACAAGACCCGCTGGATCGGCAATCCGATCGGCCCCTGGGTCGATGACGACTCCTTGGGTGGGTCGCGATGAGCGCCGGCACATCCGACGTCGCCGACGACTACTTCCCGCAGAGCGGGGACCGCTCGTACGACGTGCGCAGCTATGACCTGACCATCGACTACAAGCTGGAGTCGAACCATCTGAGTGGGCGAGCGGTGCTCGAAGCCGTGGCACTCACCGACCTCGACGAGCTGTCACTCGACCTGCGTGGGCTCAAGGTCTCGAAGGTCAGCCTCGACGCGGTACCCCTTGCGAGATTCTCGGTGAAGCGCGGCAAGCTCGTCATCCGCACCAAGGAGGTGATCGAGCAGGGAGAGCTGTTTCGCGTGATGGTCAGGTACGGCGGCCGGCCGAGGCCGATTCCCGACGGCGGCGACGTGATGGGCTGGGAGGAGCTCACCGACGGGGTCATCGTGGCCGGCCAGACCCATGGGGCGCCGTCCTGGTTCCCCTGCAACGACCGGCCGACCAACAAGGCAAGCTACCGGATCGCCGTCACCACGCCCTCGGCCTACCACGTCGTGGCCAACGGGACTCTCGCCAGTCGCCACCGAGGGGCTAGCACGACCACCTGGGTCTATGAGCAGACCGAGCCGATGGCCACCTACCTCGCCACGGTCCACGTCGGACGCTATGTGTCGCGGGATGTGCCCACCTCGCCGGTCCCGACCACCGCCGTCCTGCCCGAGCGCCTCCTCAACCGCTACGACCGTGCGTTCGGCCGGCAGCCGGAGATGATCGACTTCTTCGTCCGCCGTTTCGGCCCGTACCCCTTTCGCGGGTACACCGTGGTCATCACCGACGACGAGCTCGACATTCCCCTCGAGGCTCAAGGGCTCTCTGTCTTCGGGTCCAACTTCCTCGACGACGACTGGGAGTCCGTGAGGTTGGTGGCCCATGAGCTCGCCCATCAGTGGTTCGGCAACAGCCTGACGCTCGAGACCTGGCGTGACATCTGGTTGCACGAGGGCTTTGCCTGCTACTGCGAGTGGCTCTGGTCGGAGGAGTCCGGCAACCGTTCGACGCACGACCGCGCCGTCGACCACTGGAAGAAGCTTGCCGCCAAGAAGCAGGACCTCAAGCTCGGCGATCCGGGGCCCGAGTGCATGTTCGACGACCGGGTCTACAAGCGGGGAGCTCTGCTGCTCCACGCGCTGCGACTGACCGTCGGCGACGACACGTTCTTCGCTCTCCTTCGCGAGTGGGTCGCGCGCAACGCCTACGGGTCAGTCACGACCGGAATGTTCATCGACCTCTCCGAGCAGGTGTCCGGCTGTGATCTCGGGGAGCTGTTCACCCGCTGGCTTGCGGAGGTCGAGCTGCCGGCTCTGCCCTCCTGACAACAAGATCGGGTCGGTCTTCGGACAGCACCGTCACAGCCGCCACGTGCGCGCTCGTGATCTCGACGTCCATCATCCACACCGATCCATGAGGTGGGTCAGGCGCGGTCCACTCGACGAGGCCCGGGGGCCTCTGTGGTTCGGTGAGGAGCACCAGCCGCGGGTCGACGGTGAGGCCGCGCCCGGTGGCTTTGAGCAGAGACTCCTTGCGGGTCCAGGTGATGGTTCTGGCGCGCGTGTCGTGCATCCCCTCCTTCTCGTGGGCGGCAACTGCCTCGAAGCCGGGGAAGGACGCCGCGTCGTAGCGCTCGACGTCCACCCCGACTGGGCCCGCCTTGGTGAGCGCGACCACAGTTACGTCTTCGGCGTAGCTGATACTCACGTGAGGCGCGACAGTCTCGGGGATCGGGGCGAGCACCGGCTGCCCGTGGCTGGCACTTCCACACGATCTGCAGAGGTTGATCACCCGTGCGACGCCGGTGGGAACCCCCAGGCTCGCCAGTCCTTCACACCCGATCAAGCGACGAGCGAGCCCCCGGTCGGCCCCGGCACACCAGAGGACAACGACAGGCGTCGCCCGGTCCTGATCCACGAACGGGTGCGGAGGCCGCCGGGCGACACTCATGGATACAGCCGGGTTCTGAGTCGGCAGGCAGGAAGCTGGCTCATCAGTATCCGGTTCCGCCGAGGGATTCGGCGACGAAGGCCATCGCCTCGGCAGCCTGGTCGAAGACCTCGTCCAGGCCGAAGAAGCCATGGATCATGCCCGGATACTCGCGTACCGTCACGTGGACTCCGGCCGCGGCAAGGGCGGCCGCATAGCGTCGTCCCTGCACAGCGATCGGGTCGCACTCAGCGAGCACGACTGTGGCAGATGGCAGACCGGCGAGGTTCGCAAGGAGTGGAGACACAAGTGGGTTGAGCCTCTGGTCCGGTGTGCTGAGGTAGTTGTGCTGGTGCCACAGCAGCTCGTCCCGCTCGAGCACGACACCGTCGTACTGCGTGTCGAAGCCGAGGTCGAGGTCACACGTGGTGACCGGGTACACCAGCAGCTGGTGACGGATCGTCGGTCCGTGCTCGTCACGACATCTCGCCGCGGTCACCGCGGCGACATTGCCACCGGCGCTGTCACCAGCCAGCACGATCCTTGACCCGTCGGCACCAAGAGCGCCAGCGTGTGACGCGGCCCATCGCACGGACCAGAATGCATCGTTGACCGCAGCCGGGAACCGGTGCTCGGGTCCGCGACGATAGTCGACGGACACCACGACGCATCCGGTGGCGGCAGCAAGCTTGCGAGCCACGACGTCATAGTCATCGATGTCGCCGAGCAGCCACCCTCCGCCGTGGAAGTAGACCATGATCGGTGACCCGGTCTCCGATGAGGGCAGGTATGCCCGCCCACGAATCGAGGTTCCCCCGACTGGAATCATGAAGTTCTCGACACGGGCCAGGTCCGGCCCCGTGAAGGCCGCGTAGAAGCTCGAGATCTTCTTGCGAGCCGCATCGATGGGCAGTAGGTGCGCGTTGGGTTCACCGGAACGGGCCGCCTCGGTGAGAAGTCGCGCGGCCACGGGGTCAAGTGCCATGCCGCCTCCCGGTCAGGGTGTGGTCTTGGTGTCAGAGAGCCTCGAGGTAGCGGGCCACTTCCCAGTCGGTGACGAACCAGGCTTGTGCGTCGATCTCGGCCTGTTTCATCACGACGAAGTGATCCACGAAGTCGTCCCCGAACCACTGACGGGCTACTCCACTACCTCCCAGCGCATCGAGCGCCTCCGGAAGCGAGCGCGGAAGTGCTGGCGCCCCTTCTGCCGACTGCACGTACACGTCGAAAGCGGCCGGCTCAGGTGGCTCGATGCCGTTCTCGATCCCGTGCAGGCCGCCAGCCAGCATGGCCGCCGTAGCGAGGTAGGGGTTCACGTCGCCGCCTGCCTGACGGTGCTCGAGACGCGTGCCCTCTGCGCCCTCGATGATCGCGCGCAGGCCCGCGCTGCGGTTGTCGATGCCCCAGGTTGCCGTGGACCCGGCCCACGAGTGCGGGGAGTAGCGGCGGTAGGAGTTGGGGGTCGGAGCCATGATCGCGGTGAACTCCCGCATCGTGCTCAGGACCCCGCCGATGAAGTGGCGCATCACTCTTGAGACGCCGAGGTGAGCATCGGCATCGAAGAGGACTCCATGGTCTTCCTGGTCGCGCAGGCTCATGTGGATGTGACAGCTGTTGCCAGCCCAGTCGGAGTGGGGCTTGGCCATGAAGGTCGCCAGCCAGTTGCTCTGCGCAGCCACCTCCTTGACGCCTGACTTGAACAAGAAGGCATCATCGGCAGCCGACACGGCCGGCCCGTAGCGGAGGTTGATCTCGAACTGGCCTGGCCCGGTCTCCGCGTTGCAGGCTTCGATCGGAAGCCCGAAGTCCATCATGTGGTCACGGATCACGGAACCGATGTGCTCCTGGTTCGATCCGGAAACCACCCCATACGTGCTTGGCCGCTCCTGCAGGGGGACCAGCTCGGCAGCACGCTTGCGGTGCTCAGTGCCGGTTGGCTCGTCGAGGATGTAGAACTCGAGCTCCAGGGCACTCAGGGCGGCATATCCCATGTCGGAGGCCTGCTCGACGACGTGGCGCAGGATCGATCGCGGTGCGATCGGCACCGGACCGCCGTCGTGCGGCAGGAGCCAGTCGCAGATCAGCAGCCCAGTGTCGGGGTGCCAGGGCACCACCCGGGCAGTCGCCAGGTCTGCCGCTGCAACGATGTCCGGGTAGCCCTGTGCCTCGTTGGGGAAGTAGCCGCGGTGGTCCGCCGGACGCAGGACTCGATCTGAGTCATCGATGTGCAGCACCCAGAAGACGTCGCACAGCGCCATTCCGTGCTCGAGGAGGTGAGGCAGCTGCCCGATCGGCACGCGCTTGCCACGCATCACGCCATGAGTGTCGCTACCCCCTACCACCACCGTCCGAACGCCCGCATCCTGCAGTTGCCGCAGCACATCGGTGGCGGCGGGGGCGCGATTCCCGGTGTTGCTCATACCGTGCTCTCCGTTCCTGACGCCTCGGTCGATCTGGTCATCGCGAAGCCACGGTATCCGGCTGCGACGACCTGGTCGCACTCTCTCCGGTAGGGGCCGCACCCGGCGACGTACACGGTGAACGCCCGGGGCTTTCCCGGAGTATTCGCTCCCAGGTACCAGGAGTCGGCCTCTGGGTAGAGCGTGGCACTCGCCAGGTCGTCGACCCGGTTCATCCAGTCGTCCTCGGCCTCCGCCGTGCACTCGATGGTGTCGTGTCCGGACTCCTGCATGCGCTCGAGGCACTCGGCGATCCAGCCAACGTGCTGCTCGATGGAGACGACCATGTTGCTGAGCACGGAGGGGCTCCCCGGCCCGGTGACGAAGAAGAGGTTCGGGAAGCCTGCGGTCTGCAACCCCAGGAGGGTGCGTGGCCCCCGCGCCCAGTGATCCTTCAGGAGCTGTCCCCGTCTCCCCCTCACCTCGATCTGATCGACGGCGCCGGTGATCGCGTCGAAGCCGATCGCGAAGATGATGGCGTCGACGTCGATTTGCGCGTCGGCTGTCTGAATCCCGTCGCGGTTGATCCCCTGGATGGGTGACTGCCTCACGTCGACGAGCTCGACGTTGTCACGGTTGAACGTCTCGAAGTAGCCGGTGTCGACGCAGGTTCGTTTGGTACCAATATGGTGCCGAGGACTCAGCACCTCAGCGGTGTCGTGGTCATGCACGGTCTCGCGGATCTTGCGGCGAGCGAACTCCTGAGCGAAGAAGTTGGACTCTTCGCTGGTGAACATGTCGGTGAACGCCCCTGACAGGGCACTGATGCCACCACGCCGCCAACCCTCCTCGTAGGCGGCCTCGCGTTCGGCGGCGCTGACGTCGACCGCCCTGCGTGTTGGCGCGGGCAGGGGCGTGCCGGCGTCCGACTCCTCGCAGATCCGTCGTCGTCGTTCCCAGTCAGCCAGCACGGCTGCCCGTTCCGCCTCGCCGATGGCGCGGTTGTGCGCAGGCATGCTGTAGTTCGGCGTGCGTTGAAGGACGTACAGGCGGGCGACCACTGGGGCGATTGCGGTGATCGTCTGGATTCCCGACGATCCCGTTCCGATCACAGCCACTCGCTTGTCGGCGAGTTCGACGGGTTCGGGCGGCCACTGGCCGGTGTGATACCAGTCCCCCGCGAACGTGTCGAGCCCCGGGAAGTTGGGTGGCTGGACAGCCGAGAGATTGCCGGCCGCGAGGATGCAGTATCGCGCTTGCACCAGGCCGCCACCGCTGGTCTCGAGAGTCCACGAGGCCCGGCCTTCGTCGAAGTGCGCGGAGACGACGTTCGTCTCCAACGCTATGTCGCGGCGCAGGTCGAACCGGTCGGCTACATGGTTGAGGTACTGGAGAATCTCCGGTTGGGCGGCGTAGCGCTCGCTCCACCGCCAGTCAGTCAGCAGCTCTGAGGAGAACGAGAAGCAGTAGTCGAAGCTCTCGATGTCGCACCGGGCCCCGGGATAGCGGTTCCAGTGCCATGTACCGCCAACACTGTCGCCCTTCTCGAAGACCCGTACGGAAAGGCCCGACTGACGCAGCCGGTGGAGCAGGTACAGGCCGGAGAAGCCAGCTCCCACCACTGCAACGTCAACGGTCACAGCCTGGGGCAGATCGTCGGCTTCGTCCATTGCGCGTCCTTGTCAGCCTGGACATCGGTGAGCGACCCCACTGGCGCTGGTGCCGGCCAGTCGGATCAGTCTAGTTGGCAAGAGACGGCCTCGATCGTCGTGTTGGTGCATGCGGTCACAGGCCATGAAGGGTGGGGCGGGTGGGACTTGAACCCACGCCTGACGGATTATGAGTCCGCTGCTCTGACCAACTGAGCTACCGCCCCGGTGCGCCTTAGCCTAGGTCCCTCACCCCCTGGCACGGCATGATCGGGGGCATGCGGCTCACCCCTTCCGAACGCGATCGCTTGCTGATCTTCACCGCTGCCGAGCTGGCCCGACGACGCCGTGCCCGCGGCTTGCGGCTCAACGTGCCCGAAGCGACAGCACTCGTCGCCGACACCGTGTGCGAGGCAGCACGCGACGGGCGGAGGCTGGCCGACGCACTGCAGGCGGGGCGCGCGGTGCTCGGACCTGGCGACGTCCTTCCCGGTGTCAGCGACATCGTCACCGAGGTCTGGGTCGAAGCCGTGTTCGACGACGGCTCCCGACTCGTCGTCGTCCCCGACCCGATCGGAGGTGAGTCACTGGGGGAGGTCGCGCCAGGGGCCATGGTTCACGACGACTGGCCGGTCCTGCCGGAGTTCGGACCACTCACCGCCGTGGTCGTCACGAACACCGCAGAGGTGCCGATCAGCGTCACCTCCCACTTCCACTTCTTCGAGGTCAACCCCCGGCTCCATTTCGACCGTGCGGCCGCCTACGGCAAGAGACTGGCCATCGCCGCCGGGGCGGCCCTGCACTTCGAGCCGGGGTCCACGTCGCGGGTCGAGCTCACCCCAGTCGGCGGCGCCCGCGTCATCGTCGGCTTCGCGGGCCTGGTCGACGGTCCCCTCGACGCCCCAGGCGCGCAGGAGCGCGCCCTGGAGAAGGCCCGGGCCTGTGGTTACCTCGGGGCGGAGGCCACCTCATGAGCCGCGCGGAGCTGGCTGGCGTGCACGGACCCACCGTGGGTGACCGCGTGCACCTCGCCGACACAGGGCTGGTCATCGAGTTGGAGCATGACTCACAGCGGCCCGGTGACGAGTTCTTGATGGGCTTCGGGAAGACCGCACGCGACGGCATGCACCTCAAGGCCGCAACTGTGCGTGATACCTGTGACCTCGTCATCAGCAACGTCGTCCTGATCGACGCCGTGATCGGGATCGGCAAGGTGTCGATCGGCATCCGCGAGGGCCGGATCGTGTCGATCGGTCGGGCCGGCAACCCCGACACCTTGGACGACGTCGACGTCGTGGTCGGTACCGGAACGGCCGTCGTGAGCGGCGAGGGGCTGATCGCCACGGCCGGTGCGATCGACACCCACGTGCACCTGATGTCACCGCGGATCATGGAGGCCGCCCTTTCCTCAGGAGTGACCACCATCCTGGGGCAGGAGTTCGGACCGGTGTGGGGCGTGGGCGTGAACTCCCCCTGGGGGATCGCCACCGCCTTCGACGCCTTCGACGCCTGGCCGGTCAACATCGGCTTCCTCGGCCGTGGGTCGTCGTCCACTCAGGCGCCACTGGTGGAGGCACTGGTCGAAGGAGGGGCCTGTGGGTTCAAGGTGCACGAGGACACGGGTGCCCACCTGCGTGCCCTGGACACCGCACTTCGGGTCGCCGAGGACTTCGACGTACAGGTGGCGTTGCACACCGACGGGCTGAACGAGAGCCTCTCGGTGGCCGACACGCTGGCGGCGATCGACGGCCGCACGATCCACGCGTTCCACGTTGAGGGCTGCGGCGGAGGACACGTACCCGATGTCTTGACCCTCGCCGGGGTCAGCAACGTGATCGGCTCGTCGACCAACCCGACGCTGCCCTACGGACGTGACGCCGTCGCCGAGCACCTCGACATGATCGTCGCCAGCCACGGTCTCAAGCGTGACCTGCCGACCGACCTCAAGCTGGCGCAGGACCGCATCCGCGGCACCACGATGGCGGCCGAGGACGTCCTGCACGACCTCGGCGTGATTCCGATCACGTCATCCGACGCGCAGGGCATGGGACGGGCCGGGGAGACCGTCCGACGCACCTTCGCCCTCGCCGGCAAGAACCGGCTCGACCGCGGACCCGACGACGACCGCCATGACAACCACCGGGTGCTGCGGTACCTGGCCAAGCTCACGATCAACCCGGCCATCGCTCACGGGTTGTCGCACGAGATCGGCTCAGTCGAGCCGGGCAAGCTCGCTGACATCGTGCTGTGGGAGCCCGTCTTCTTCGGCGCCAAGCCGCACCTTGTCCTGAAGGCCGGCTTCCCCGCCTGGGGCGTCACCGGTGACCCCAACGCCAGCGTCGACCGGGCCGAGCCGTTGGTCCTCGGCCCCCAGTTCGGCGCCCACGGCCTGGCTGCCCCGGACCTGGCCGTGGCCTTCGTCAGTGAGGCGGCCCTGCAGAACGACGCCGACCGGATGAAGACCCACCGGAAGCGGGTCGCGGTGCGCCACTGCCGCGGGATCGGCCTGGCTGACATGGTGCGCAACGACACGATCGGCCGTACCCAGGTCGACCCGAGACAGGCAACCGTGCGGTTCGACGGCGAGCTGCTGACCGCAGAGCCCGCGCAGTCGGTGAGCCTGAACCGGTTGTACTTCCTGTAGTCGCGTGGGTCTACTGGCCGGCCATGGTCGTGGCGATCTCCTTGGACGACGCCCCGGAGCGGCGGAGCACCAGAGCCACCAGGATGAGCGAGGTCAGGGTCAGGATCAGCAGCAGGGTGGACATCGCCGCGACCTCCGGCTTGAGCCCCTGCCGGACCGACCCCCACACGTAGACCGGCCAGGTCGCAGTTCCACCGACGCTGACGAACTGGGCGATGATCGTGTTGTCCAGGCTCAGGGAGAACGCCAGCAAGCCGCCGGAGATGATCGCCGGAGCCAACAACGGGAACGTGACCTGGCGGAACCGGTTCCACGGTGCGGCATAGAGGTCGGCGGCGGCCTCCTCGAGTGACTCCGAGAGCCCAGCCACGCGCGCGCGCACGATCAGCGTGACGACGGCCACTGCGAACAACGAGGTGCCGATGAACAGTCGGATGAGCCCGTTGTCGAAGAACGCCAGGCCCGGGATGTCACCGAGCTGGACGAACCACAGCAACATGGAGATGCCGTCGACGATCTCAGGCGTGACCAGCACCAGAGCGATCAGACCGATGAAGAGGACCGTCCACTTGCCCGGACGCCGGCCCAGTGCCATGCCGGCGAAGGTCCCCAGGATGGTCGCAATGACGGCAGCGCCCAGCGCCACCTTCACCGAGGTGATCATGGGTCCGGTGAGCTGGGAGTCGGCAAGTGCGGTACCGAAGGGCTCGGTGCTGAACCCACGCCAGACGAGCAGCGCCGGACCGGAGTTGAACGAGTAGACGGTGACCAGGATGACCGGCAGGAACAGGAAGATCAGGGTCGCGATGCCCCACACGTAGAGCCCTACCGTGACCCAGTCGATCTTCCGCTTGACCACCGGGGCCGGCGCGGGAGCAGCAGCGACTGCGGTCATGCGGTCACCTCCGTCAAGGTGACCCGGCGGCGACGTCTCAGGACCCAGGCAACGAGTAGGAACACCGCCGCAAAGACGAGAACCGTGACCAGGATCGTCATGATCAAGAACATGGCCATCGCCGACCCCAGTGCCCAGTTCTGCGCCACCAGGAACTGGTCGTAGACCAGCTGTCCAGCCATGGTGCCCTTGGCGCCACCGAGGATCGAGGCGGTGATGTAGTCGCCCATCAACGGGATGAACACGAGCAGCAGCCCCGAGACGACCCCAGGCATCGCCAGGGGCAAGGTCACCTGCATGAACGTCTTGATCCGGTTGGCACCCAGGTCCTTGCTGCCGTCGCGCAGGGCCGGGTCGATCCGGTCCAGCGCCACGAACAAGGGCAGGATCATCAGGACCAGGTAGTTGTAGACGACCCCGATCTGGACTGCCGCTCTGGTGTCGAGCACCGCGAGTGGACCGCCCAGCAACCCGATGTCCTGGAGCAGTCCGGAGAACCAGCCCTCGGGGAACAGCAGGATCTGCCAGGCGATCGTTCGGATCAAGAAGTTGGTCCAGAACGGCACCAGGATGAGTCCGAGCAGGATCGCCCGGTACCTCTCCGGCACCTTGACCGCCAGCCAGTAGGCGAACGGGAAGCCGATCAGCAGGCAGGCCAGGGTGCCGATGATGGCGATCTGCAGGGTGTTCTGGAAGGTCGACAGGATCGGGCCGTCCAGCACCTCCTGGTAGCGCTCGAAGGTCGGCCACTGGTCGAGGGCGATCGTGTTGATCTGGCCGGGCTTCAGCTCCAGCAGCCCGGGCTTGCGCCCGAAGCTGTAGACGAGGATGAAGCCGACCGGGATCAGGAAGAAGACCAGCAGCCACGCCCACGCGGGGATCGCCATGGTGAACTTCGGCGCCCGCCGACGCGCCCTGGGCGCGGGCGCGACCGGCGGAGGCGCAGCGGCTGGCGGCCGCTCCGGAGCCTGGGTGCTCATGGGTGGACAGGTACTCCTTCGGGTCAGCTGGCGGAGACGGCCTTGGCCTGCTGGTAGATCTCGTTCTGCCGGTCCAGACCCTCGTTGACCGCGCCGGCCACCATCTGTGCGACCTGGTCCTCGTCGAAGAAGATGATCTCCGGGTAGGGGATGCCGTCGGCCAGCGCCTTCTCCTCGATCCCCTTGATGGCAGTGTTGTAGCCGTGGTACTTGAGGTCGATGTAGGAGATCTCCGGCTGCAGGATCCAGTCGATCCAGGCGTAGGCGGCGTTGGGGTTCGGCGCGCCGGCCACCACCGTCCAGGTGTCCATCCAGATCTCGGTGGTCCCGTCTGGGAAGACCCATTCGAAGTTCTCCGGGTTGTCGCCACGCGTCAGCCCGGCGCGGGCGTCACCGTTCCAGATCTGCGACAGCACGTACTTGCCCTGGGTGATCGCGATACCGGGGTAGGAGTCGTACGCCTTCACGTAGGGCGCCACCTCCTCGAGGATGTACGTCTCGCACGCGTCCAGCTCAGCGGTGTCCGTGGTTGTCCAGTCGAGGACCGGATCCTGGGTCCAGAAGAACAGGGAGCACAAGTTGTTCGGCGTAGCGAGCACCGAGGTGTTGTTCGCGGCCTCGTTCTGCATGGCGTCCATGAAGTCCTGCCAGGTCTTCATGGGTCGGGTGATCGCGCGCTTGTCGTACATGAAGCCGGTCGTACCCCAGTCCTTGGGGACGGAGTACTTGTTCCCCAGGTCCCACGACTGGTCGAGGTACTCCGGGGCGATGTTGCCGAAGTTCGTCAGGCGCGCGGTGTCCAGCGGCTGGATCAGCTGCTGCTGAACCATCAGGGGGATGAACGTGCCCGTGGGACACATGAGGTCGAAACCGCTGGTGCCGCCCGCGGCGTTCAGCTTGGCCACGGCCTGCTCGTTGGAGTCGAAGATGTCGACCTGGACCTTGGCCCCGGTCTCCGCAGTGAACTTCTTGTACAGCTTGGGGTCGTTGTAGTCGGCCCAGTTGTAGATGTTGAGCGCGCTCTCGACGGCTCCCGACGGGGCTGCGCTGGGCGTCGGCTCCCCGCCGGTGTCGTCGCTGCCGCCACAGGCCGAGAGGATCAGGCTCCCCCCGACTGCCGTGACGCTGGCACCTGCCATGAAGGCGCGCCGGGAGATCTGCCGAGCTCCTTCACGCGAGGCAAGAATCTTCAGCGTGGGCTCGTCACTCATCTGCGGTGTCCTTCCAGTTGGTCCGTGCGCGTTCCTGCGCACGGAAGCGAGTTACTCACCGAGGCCGGTCTCGACCAGCTCAGCTGGGTCGGCCAGGACGATGTCGGCCTGCGATGACCCGAAGACGTAGGTGTGCTCGGCGTCCCAGGAGCACCACACCGACGCTCCGGGGAGAAGCCTCGGGGCCTTGGTGCGCGGCACCCGGCTGAGGATCTCCTTGCCCTCGCCGGTGGAGACCACGAACTGGATGACGTCGCCGAGGTGCGACACACCCGCGAGAGTCCCGTGGCGGAGGTTCGTGTTCTGGTCAGGGCGGTCCTCCCCGACCGAGACGGTCTCCGGCCTTACGGCGACGAGCGCCTCCGCGCCGTCGGAGATCGGCTCCGAGGGGCGGTCGGTCTGCGCGACCCAGCCGTCGCCGGTGACGGTCTTGCCCCCGTCGGACGCCGTGCCCTCGAAGAAGTTCTGCTGGCCGATGAAGCCGGCCACGAAAGCGGTCGCGGGGTGCTCGTAGATCGCGTAGGGATCGGCGAGCTGTTCGACGTGTCCGTCGAGCATGACCGCGATCCGGTCACTCATCGACAGCGCTTCCTCCTGGTCGTGGGTGACGAAGATGAACGTGATCCCGAGCTGGCTCTGCAACAGCTTCAGCTCGATCTGCATCTCCTCGCGCAGCTTGCGGTCGAGGGCGCCCAGAGGCTCGTCGAGCAGCAGCAGGCTCGGCCGGTTGACCAGCGCCCGGGCCACGGCTACCCGCTGCTGCTGACCGCCGGAAAGCTGGTTGGGCTTACGCCCCGCCATCGCCCGCATCTTCACCATGTCGAGCGCTTCGCTGACCTTGGAGTTGATCTCGGACTTGCCCGTCTTCTTCTGCCGAAGCCCGTAGGCGACGTTCTCCGCGACGGTCATGTGCGGGAACAGGGCGTACGCCTGGAAGACGGTGTTGACGTCGCGCTTGTAGGGGGGGCGACCCTGGACCGGCTGGCCCGAGATGAGGATCTCGCCCGCGGTCGGCTCCTCGAAGCCGGCGAGCATGCGCAGCGTCGTCGTCTTGCCGCAGCCACTCGGCCCCAGCAGCGAGAGGAACTCGCCCGGCTCGACCTGGAGGTTCAGGGCGTCCACGGCGGTGAAGTCGCCGAACTTCTTCGTCACGTTGACCAGCTCGACCGAGCCCTTGTCGCCACTCACAGGCTAAGAACCTCTCCTCGTCGACAGGCGCGCGACGCCCGCCGCACCGGACCGTCGCGTAGGCCCCGAGTCAACCAGACCGTCCAGGGGTGCGGGACCACTTGCGACCACATCGTTACGAGACTCGGCAGCGCCGAGTCCCTCGTCACTCACCGAACACCTGCCGACCCCCCACGTAGGTGGCCTCGACGTGGGCCTCGGCGACCGCTCCAGCACCGGCGGCGAACAGGTTTCGGTCCAGAACCGCCAGGTCGGCTCGCTTGCCGACCTCGACCGACCCCGAAGCGTGGTCGTCGTGGTTGACGTAGGCGGTGCCCATCGTGAAGGCGGCGAACGCCGCGGGGAGGGGGACCCGTTGCTCGGGCAGGTAGGGGGCTCCTCCGCGGTTCTCGGTGCCCACCCGGTTGACCATCACCTCGATCTCCTCAAGCGGGTTGGCGGTGGTCACCGACCAGTCGCTGCCACCCGCCAGCACGGCGCCGGAGCGCAGGAGGTCACCGAAGGGGTACTGCAGGTCGGCCCGGTCCCGGCCCAGGAACGGCAGGGTCAGCTCCTCCATCTGGGGCTCCATCTGGGCCCAGAAGGGCTGGCAGTTGGCCACGACGCCGAGCTCGCGGAACCGGGGTACGTCCTCCGGCTGGACGATCTGCACGTGGGCGATGTGGTGGCGCCGGTCATTCATGCCGTTGGCCGCCCGGGCTGCCGCGACGGCGTCCAACGCGTTACGAACCGCACGGTCGCCGATCGCGTGCATGTGCACCTGGAAGCCAAGCCGGTCCAGCTCGGTGACGGCGGCGGCGAGCAGGTCCCGCTCGACGTAGGAGAGACCGTGGTTGTCGGTGTGTCCGCCGCACCCGTCGCAGTACGGCTCCAGCAGGGCGCCGGTGAAGTTCTCCAGCACACCGTCGGTCATGATCTTGACCGTGGTCGCACTGAACGACCCGACCGTGCCGGACTCCCGCTGGGTCAACAGCTCAGGGATCTGCTCGAGGCCTCGGTGGCGGTCCCACCACAGGGACCCGACCACGCGAGCCTGAAGCTGGCCGGAGTCGGCCAGGGATCGGTACGCCTCCAAGGTCCCGGGCGTCACCCAGGCGTCCTGCCAAGCGGTGATACCGAGAGAGTGCAGGTGTCGCTGCCCCTCCAGGATCGCGGCCTCCCACTCGGCGCGGTCCGGCAGCGGAACGACCCGGTCGTTGAACGAGTAGGCCGCCCCCTCGTGCAGGGTTCCGGAGGGCTCCCCCGTCACCGGGTCACGCTCGATCCTCCCGTCGGCCGGGTCCGGGGTGTCCTTGTCGATCCCGGCGATCTCCAGCGCCTTGGAGTTGACCCAGGCACCGTGGACGTCACGGTTCAACAAGAAGACCGGCCGGTCGGCAACGATGGCGTCGAGGTCGTCCTTGGTCGGCGTCCCCCCGGGGAAGTACTCCATGGCCCAGCCCCCACCGACGATCCACGGCTCATCCGGGTTGTCCGCCGCGTAACGGGCGATCACCTCCAGGTACTCCTGGCGCCCTTCGAGGTCGTTGAGGAAGATGCGCAGTCGGTTACGCCCCGCGAAGGGGGTGTGGATGTGTGCGTCCTGGAACCCCGGCACGACCATCCGCCCGGGCAGGGACAGCACCTCGGTGCGTGGACCGATGTGCGCCTCGAGGTCGGTTGGATCGGGCTCGACAGCGATGATCTGGCCGCCACGCACGGCCAGTCCCCTGGCCCAGCTGCGGGCCGCGTCGACGGTGTAGACGTCGGCGTCGGTGATGACGAGGTCGGCAGGGCCACTGGCGGACGGCTGGACGGAGTCTCGGGCAGCACTCGGGTCGCTCATCCGGGCATTCAACACCGGCCGGGTCAGCCTTCGGCGCGTGGGTCCGTCGCGACCAGCAGCGCGCCCGAGGCATCGCGACGCACCAGCTGGGCGTGACCAACCTCGCTGTCCAGGTCGGCCAGCAGCTGGACGGGAAGCCCGGCTCTGCCCAGTGAGTCCTGGACCACGCCCGGCGCGGAGCGCTCGACCTCGATCTGGAGGCCGCCGTCGTCGTCTGGGCGCCCGACCACCCATCGGGGGGCGGTCACCGCCTCGGTGGGCGTCTGCCCCGCATCCAGGCGCAGCAGCAGCTGGGCGTGGATCTGCGGCTGGCCGTAGCCCCCCATCGTGCCGTGCGCGGCGAACACGCCCTCGTCGTCGGCCAGCAGCAACGGCATCAGGCTGTGGGCCGGGCGACGGCTCGGCGCCAGGCAGTTCGGCGACCCGGCGTCCAGGGTGAACCCGGCCCCTCGGTTGTGCAGGACCACTCCGGTGGAGGGGTCGCAGATCCCTGAACCGAACGAGTAGAAGAGGCTGAAGATGAGGGAGACGAAGCCTCCTTCGGCGTCCGCAGCCACGACGGCCACGGTGTCGCCGTCGGGACGCCGGGGCGAGGGCGAGGGCGCGGCCGCCGGTCGTGCCCCCTCCCTGATCTGACCCGCGGTCCTCGCGATGTCGTCCGGGTGCACCCCGTGGGAGACGTCGACCGGCGACGCCCGCGGGTCGGCCAGCCGCTCCTCCCGGAACGTGGTCGACGCCGCGAACACCCCGGCCAACAGGTCGGCGTCTGACCCGAGCAGGTCGTTCGAGCCACCGAGTTCGTCCAGGAGGGCGAGGATGTGGAACAGGACCACCCCTTGCGACGGGGGTGGAGCAGTCCACAGCCTGGCGCCCCTCCACGCTGACTCGATCGGTTCGGGGCGCTCGCACAGGTGACCGGTGAGGTCTTCGACGGACAACGACGACCCGAGGGACCGCAGATGCTCCACCAGTGACGCTCCGACCGGCCCCCGGTACAGCGCATCCGGTCCGGCGGAGGCCAGTGCGGTGAGGGTCTGCGCGAGCGCCGGCTGCTGCAGGTGGTCACCGAGCGTCAGAGGCTTGTCGTCCAGGGTCAGGAGAGCATGCAGGCCAGGATCCACACGGACCCGGCCCGAGCTGTCGGCGATCGCCTCGCTCAGCCCGCGGCCGACGCCGAAGCCGTCCGCGGCCAACGTGGTCGCGTCGTCGAACAACCCGGACCAGGGCAGCCGGCCCGCGTCGGCATGCATCGCGGCCCACGCGGAGACCGCCCCGGGAACAGTGACCGAGTGTGGACCGAACACCGGCATCGGGCCGTGCCCGAGCTGCCGCACGGCGTCGACGTCGACCGCAGCCGCCGACCGACCGGCCCCCTGGTAGCAGGCGATGTCCGCACCGGGCTCGGCAACCAGCGCAACCGCATCACCACCGATCCCGCACTGATGAGGCGCCACCACGGCAAGCACAGCCGCTGTCGCGATGGCAGCGTCCACCGCGGACCCGCCCTCCGCGAGCACCTGCTCACCCGCTGCCGTCGCCAGACGATGCGGGCTCGCCACTGCGCCATCCACCTTCGCCCCACCTTCCGCAAGCTGCGCGTACTGCCGGTCACAGGATGCCGTCTGATCGTCCTTCGGCGTGAACTTCTGGCCTTCGACTGACAAGCCTCAGGGGCGTCGCTAGGGTCGGCAACCCGTCGAGCAGAGGTGACCTCCATGCGCCGAGCAGCAGTTGCCGCCATCGTCCTGGCCAGCATGACCGTCCTTGGTGCCGGTGTGGCCAGCGCGCAGTCGCAGACCGTCCTCGGCAGCGCCCCTGGCCCTGGCCGCGGCGACATCACGAAGCTGGTCGCTAACAACGGGGCGAACGCGGTGACGGCCCAGGTCTTCGGGCTCGGCAAGGCGTGCGGGGGCGCCCAGACCCTCACGGTCAACCTCGAGAACCGTGCAGGGAAGGTCCTCTACTTCGCCCAGGGCGGCTGCTATGGCGCCAAGTGGGCAACCGACCTGTACTACACCTCGACGGGTCAACCGGAGGACGCGAAGGCGGTGCGCTGCCGAACGTTCGAGTTCAGCCGGGTCAAGGCCACCGGCGCCTACCGGATCGTGATCCCGCGCTCCTGCCTCGACAACGCACCCAACAGTGTGCGCTTGGAGGCCGACGGCAACAACTACGGCTCGGTCACTGGCGGCCACGCCGGGCCGACCAAGCTGCTGAAGCGCGGCTGACCCGCCCCTTGTGCCACCTTGGGCAGGGCCACCCACCGACGGCGAGAGTCGGTGAGTGGTGAGCACCGTTCGATGGGGAGTCCTCAGCACCGCAGACATCGGCATGGTCGAGGTGACCCCCGCGATCCAGCGCGCGCAGGGGTGCGAGGTGGTGGCCATCGCCTCTCGCGACGCGAGCCGCAGCGAGGCTGCAGCCGCACGGCTGGGCATCCCTGCCGCCTACCAGAGCTACGAGGCCCTGCTCGCGGCCGAGGATGTCGACGCCGTGTACGTCCCGCTGCCCAACGACCAGCACGCGGAGTGGACCCTCAAGGCGGCACAGGCGGGCAAACACGTCCTGTGTGAGAAGCCGCTCGCCCTGAGCGCAGCGCAGGCCCAGGAGATGGCGCACGCCTGTGCTCAGGCCGGCGTCAAGCTCCAGGAGGCGTTCATGTACCGCCACCACCCCACCTGGGTCGAGGCCACCAGGCTCGTCCGGACCGGCGCGATCGGTCGCCTGCAGGGGGTCCAGACCTGGTTCAGCTACTACAACGACGACCCGGCCAACATCCGCAACCAGGTCGGCCACGGCGGTGGCGCCCTGATGGACATCGGCTGCTACCCGATCAACCTGTCCCGGATGCTCTTCCTGGCGGAACCCACGGCGGTCGCCGCCCAGGTCCGACGTGACCCGGTCATGGGGATCGACACCACGACCTCTGCCGTCCTCGCCTTCCCCGACGGTGGCCAGTCGACCTTCACCGTCTGCATCCGGTGTGAGCCCTACCAGCGGGTGAACATCGTGGGGACGCGAGGGCGGATCGAGGTCGAGATCCCCTTCAACATCCCCTGGGACCGCGAGACGCGGATCCACCTCACGGTCGACGGCGCGGACGCGGAGAGCCTGACCTTCCCTCCGGCCAACCAGTACACCCTCCAGGCCGAGCTGTTCAGCCGGGCGATCCTGGACGACACCGACGTCCCCGTGCCCGTTTCCGACGCGATGGCGAACATGAGGGTGATAGACGAGATACTGGGGTCGTAGCCCGACCACTCCAGGAGGCCACCGTGCCCGAGTTCTTCGCCGACGTCAGCCCGATCGCCTTCGAGGGCCCAGACACCGAGAACGACCTCGCCTTCCGGTACTACAACCCCGAGCGGCTCGTGCTCGGCAAGCGCATGGACGAGCACCTGCGGATGGCCGTGTGCTACTGGCACTCGTTCAACTGGCCGGGCAGCGACGTGTTCGGATCGGGCACCTTCGACCGGCCGTGGTTGCAGCCGGCGTCCGACCCCATGGCAGCCGCGCGTCAGAAGATGGATGCCGCGTTCGAGCTCTTCGCCAAGCTGGGGGTTCCCTTCTTCACCTTCCACGACATCGACATGGCCCCGGCCGGCGACGACTTCGCCCAGAGCCGACGCAACCTCGAGGAGATGGTCGACTATGCCGGGGAGCAGATGGTGCGCACCGGGGTCCGACTGCTCTGGGGCACCAGCAACGCGTTCAGCCACCCGAGGTTCGCAGCGGGTGCGGCCACCAATCCCAACCCGGAGGCCTTCGCCTACGCGGCCGCGCAGGTGAAGAACGCGCTCGATGCGACGCACCGGCTGGGTGGCGCCAACTACGTGCTCTGGGGCGGGCGCGAGGGCTACGAGACCCTCCTCAACACCCGGATGAAGCAGGAGGCCGACCAGCTCGCGCGGTTCCTGCACCTCGTGGCCGAGTACAAGCACTCGATCGGGTTCGAAGGGACCCTGCTCATCGAGCCCAAGCCGCAGGAGCCGACCAAGCACCAGTACGACTACGACTGTGCCACCGTCCACGGCTTCCTCGAGCGGTACGGCCTGCTCGGTGAGTACTTCGTGAACATCGAGGTGAACCACGCGACCCTCGCCGGGCACAGCTTCCACCACGAGGTCGCGTACGCCGTCGACAACGGGGTCTTCGGCAGCATCGACGCCAACCGTGGCGACCCGCAGAACGGCTGGGACACCGACCAGTTCCCCAACTCCATCGAGGAGATGAGCCTGGCGTTGTACGAGATCCTGCGCGGCGGAGGCTTCACCACCGGTGGCATGAACTTCGACTCCAAGCTCCGACGCCAGAGCCTGGCGCGCGACGACCTGTTCCACGGGCACATCGGAGGCATGGACGTCCTCGCCCTGTCGCTGCTGGTGGCGGCCAGGATGGTCGAGGACGGGTACATCGAAGCTGCACGTGACGCGAGGTACGCCGGGTGGTCGCAGCGCCTGGGGTTGGAGATCTTGGCAGGTGGACTGTCCCTGGCCGACCTGGAGAAGCGAGTGGCCGAAGGCGGTATCGACCCATCACCGGTGAGCGGGCGTCAGGAGCAGCTCGAGAACCTGGTCAACCGGACGCTGTGGAAGACGCAGTAGCCGTGAGCAAACCTCGAGCGCCAGGGACGACGGTGTCCGCTAGAGGTGCAGCTGCTCGATGTCCTTGGCAGTCACTTCGCCGGGCTTCTTGCCGGCGATGATCATCGCCAGCACCTCGTCCTGGTGACGTCGGACTTGTTGACGGTGCCGACGAGCTTGCCCTGCAGCATCACGCTGATCCGGTCGGACAGGTCGAACACGTCGTGGATGTCGTGGCTGATCAGGAAGATCCCGATGCCTTCCTTCTTCAGCTGACGGATCAGGTCGCGCACCTGCTCGGTCTCAGCCGGGCCGAGGGCGGCGGTGGGCTCGTCCATGATCAGGATGCGGGCGTTGAAGTGAACGGCCCGGGCGATCGCCACCGACTGCCGCTGTCCACCCGACAGTGAGCTCACCGGGGCGGTGAAGTTGCGGAACCGGGGTTGAGCCGCCCCATCAGCTTGCGGCTGGCGTCCTCCATGGCCGTGTCGTCCAGGGTCCGCCACCGGGTGCGCACCTCGCGGCCGAGGAAGATGTTCGACGGGGCGTCGATGTTGTCGGCAAGGGCGAGGGTCTGGTAGATCGTCTCGACACCCAGCAGCTGGGCGTCGCGGGGGTTGTTGATGGTCACCTCTTCCCCGTTGACGATGATCTGGCCGGAGTCGGCCTTGTGCGCCCCGGACAGGGTCTTGATCAGCGTGGTCTTGCCGGCGCCGTTGCCGCCGACCAGCGCGACCACCTCGCCCGGGAACAGGTCGACGGTGACGCCGTCGACGGCGTGGACCCCACCGAACGCCACCCGGATGTCACGCATCTCCACTAGGGGCTGGATAGGCTCAGCAGCCAACTCTGCCGTCATGTCAACCTCCGTCGGTAGAGGGAGTCAAGAGCCACCGCGAACACCAGCACGACACCGACGACGATGTCCTGGACCGGCGCGTCGACCCCGATCAGCACCATGCCCGACTGCAGCGACTGCGCGACCAGGGCGCCGAGCATGGCGCCAGGGATGGTGCCGATGCCCCCGGCCAGGGAGGTACCGCCGATGACCGCGGCCGCGATGACGTACAGCTCGGCCAGCTGCCCGAGGCCGCTCGTGGCGGCGTTGAGCCGGGCGGTCGACACGGCTGCGGCGATGGCGACCAGGATGCCCATCACCATGAACACCCGCACGATCGTCCAGCGGGTCTTGATCCCGCTCAGCTCGGCGGCCTCCGGGTTGCCACCGATGGCGAACACGTAGCGCCCGAAGCTCAGCCGGGTGGCGACGAAGGTCATCACCAGGCCCGACCACGATCAAGATCAGCACCGGGTTGGCCAGACCGAGGGGGATCTCCAGGCCACCCTCTGGCCAGGCGATCCCGTTGTCCTCGGCGTACTGGCGGGCCAGTGCCGGCGGCATGGGGTAGGAGTTGATCACCCACGCGGAGACGATCACCGCCACGCACCCCACGATGGCGATGGTGACGTCGGCCCACACGGGGCGCAGGGTGAACCCGAACTTCTTGCGTCGTCGTCGACTGCTCACGAGGAACAGCACGATGCCCAGACAGGCGACCACCGCGATGATCCAGGTCCAGGTGCCGCCGATGGTGCCCTTGGAGCCACCGCCGAGGAGCTGGAAGTTGGTGTCCATCGGCGCGATCGTCCGGCCCGAGGCCATCCACCAGGCCACACCACGCCAGACCAGCAGCCCGCCCAGCGTGACGATGAAGGCCGGCACGCCTGCATAGGCGACGAGCGACCCCTGGAAGGCCCCGATCGCCGCCCCGAGCGCGATCCCCGCGGCCAAGGAGATCAACCAGGTGAAGGGGTGGTCGAACCCGATCCACTTGGGCAGCCACTCGGCCTGCAGGAGCCCCATGAACATGCCGATCACGGCCAGCATCGAGCCGATCGACAGGTCGATGTTGCGGGTGACGATGACCAGCACCATTCCGGTCGTCATGATTCCGACGACGGCGGTCTGCACCGACAGGTTCCACAGGTTCCGTGGCGACAGGAACGTGCCGCCGGACCAGATGTCGAACACGATCCAGATGACCGCCAGCGCGATGAGCATCCCGAACAGCCGGGGGTCCAGCTCCATCGAGCGCAGCACTGCGGAGGCGCCCCTGCGCTTGCTGGGCTCGCCCTGCTCAACCGGAGCCGCAACTGTAGACGCGTCGCTCAAGGAGCACCCTCCGTTCGTGGTTCTGTGCGGTGCTGGCGAACCCTGGTCCGCCAGCACCGCACAGATCGATCTACGAGCTGGTCATCGGTGATGACCTACGGGCAGGCCGCCACAGAGCCGGCCTTGACGCCCTGGCAGAGCTCCTCCTGGGTGATCCAACCCGCATCGACCGGGACGTTGAGGTTGTCCTGGGTGATCGGGATCGGGGTCAGGATGAGCGACGAGACCTCGTTGCCTTCTGGAGTGGTGAACGGCTGGGCGTCAGGACCTGCGGCCGGGGCGGTGTCACCCAGGTCGCTGGTGATCGAGACGTCCGCGAGCGCGGTGCCGTCAGCCAGCTGGACGGCGATCTCCGCTGCCGCCTTGCCGAGCTCGAAGGCGTTCTTCCAGACGTCGACCGCCTGGGTGCCGAGCGCGACCCGGTTGAGTGCCGGAGCGTCACCGTCCTGGCCAGACACCGGAACGTCACCGGCGAGGCCCTGGGCCTCCAGTGCTGCCACCACGCCGCCGGCCATGCCGTCGTTCGAGGCCACCACTGCGTCGACGTTGTTGTTGTTCTTGGTCAGGAACTGCTCCATGTTCGTCTGGGCGACCGCCGGTTCCCAGTTGTCCGTGTAGGACTCGCCGACGTTGACGATGTCGCACGGCGGCTTGAGCTCCTTGCACCCGGTCGCCTTGGTCAGGACCTCCTCCTGCCCGCCGCGCAGGAAGTCTGCGTTGGCGTCAGCCGCGTTGCCCTTGATGAACACGTAGTTGCCCTTGGGGACCAGGTCGTAGATGGCCTGGGCCTGCATCCGACCGACCTCGACGTTGTCGAACGTCAGGTAGAAGGAGTTGGGATCCTCGATGAGCCGGTCGTAGCTGATCACCGGGATCCCCTGGTCGGTCGCGCTCTGAACCGCCGGCAGGATCGCCGTGCCGTCCTGGGCCAGGATGATCAGCACGTCAGCACCCTGGGTGATCAGGTTCTCGACGTCGGTGAGCTGCTGGTCCGCTGACGATCCGGCGTCGGTCGAGATGTACTCGGCACCGAGCTCGGTCAGCTTCTCCTGCATGGCCGGCTCGTCGGCCTTGGCCCAGCGTGGTTCGTTGAAGTTGTTCCAGGAGACCCCGACCGTGATTCCTTCTGCCGCCGCAGTCGTATCACCGCCGCCTCCGCCGTCGTCGCTGCTGCAGGCGGCAAGCGCGAGCGCAGCAACGGGTAGCAGCACGAAGTATCGAAGCTTCGACAAGGCTGCTCCTCCATTTCCGAGTCTGGTGACCACAGTTGATCAACGCCCTCACCCTAGCGACGAGGACCCCCCTTGCAACTCGGGCCAAACGTCCCCTTCGCGTAACGGAATGGTTTCGTTGGGGTCACCCTGAGCGCGCCCGCGACGTGGTGGGTGCGCCGGTCCGCCGCCGAGGGGCTCGACCGTCCCTCCGATGAGACAGAATCATGTCCGTCGGACAGGGTCTCCGAACAGGTCTCGGAAGGTCAGCGTGAGCAACGGCGCCAAGCGCGGTGCGGCTTCGGTCCTCGGTGCCGTCCTCGGGTTTGCGTTCGCGTTCGGCGGGCTCTCCCTGGCCCGAGACGCATCTGAGGAGCCGGACTGCGCGGCGAGCCACCCGGAGTGGTCGGTGGCCCGTGCGTGGGACGAGGCCACGTTGGACGCGATCCGCCGTGACATCCCGAACCCGCCGGTCCACGCCCGCAACCTCTTCCACGTCTCGGCGGCGATGTGGGACGCCTGGGCCGCCTACGACCCCCAGGCACGCGGCTACTTCCTGGACGAGAAGCACGATGCCGCCGACGTGGCTGCCGCCCGAGACGAGGCGATCAGCTATGCCGCGTACCGCGTGCTCGAGTCCCGCTACCTGGGTGCGGTCGGCGCGTCGGACTCGATCCCGGCCTTCGATGCCCTGATGACGTCGATGTGCTACTCGACCGACGTGGACACCACGGAGGGGGACAGCCCGGCCGCACTCGGCAACCGGATCGCCGCCGCGGTGCTCGCGTCCGGAGTCGACGACGGCTCCAACGAGGCCGGCCGATACACCAATCCGGACTACGTCCCCGTCAACCCGCCCCTCGTCGTGGCCAAGCCCGGGACGACGATGACCGACCCCAACCGTTGGCAGCCGCTCCAGATCGAGCAGCTGACCTCACAGAACGGGATCCCTGCCGAGGACAACGTCCAGAAGGCCATCGGCACCCAGTGGGGTCGCGTCACCGGCTTCGCCCTTCCGGACGGCGGCGACGAGGGCCTCCCGATCGACCCCGGACCGCCGCCTCGCTTGGAGGACCCGAGCAGTGACGGCGCGTTCAAGGAGGCCGCCGTCGAGGTGATCCGGCTCAGCAGCGAGCTCGACCCGAACCAAGGGGTCGTGGTCGACGCGTCACCCGGTTCACTCGGCGCCAACCCTCTGGGTACGTACGACGGAACTGGGCATCCGCTGAACCCGGTGACCGGGGAGCCCTACCCGCCCAACCCGGTGAACCAGGCCGACTTCGGACGTGCGGTCGCCGAGTTCTGGGCCGACGGCCCGAAGTCCGAGACACCACCCGGCCACTGGAACACCATCGCCAACGCCGTGTCCGACCAGCTCGCCCCTGAGCTGCGGATCGGTGGTTCAGGACCGACGGTCGATCGCCTGCAGTGGGACGTGGAGCTCTACTTCGCGCTCAACGGCGCGACGCACGACGCGGCCGTCGCCGCCTGGGGGGTAAAGGGCTTCTACGACACGTCCCGTCCGATCTCGATGATCCGCTACCTGGGTGGGTTGGGTCAGTCGAGCGACCCGAGCCTTCCCTCCTACGACCGCGAGGGTCTTCCGCTCGTGCCGGGGCTGGTCGAGCTGGTCACGTCGAGGACGACCCGGCCCGGGCACCGGCACGAGGAGCTGGCCGGCCACGAGGGCGAGATCGCGGTGCGCTCGTGGACCGGCACTCCGGACGACCCGGAGACCCAGACCGGCGGGGTCGACTGGATCCGAGCGGTTGACTGGGTGCCCTACCAGCGGGACACCTTCGTGACCCCGGCGTTCGCGGCCTACGTGTCCGGACACAGCACGTTCAGCCGGGCTGCCGCAGAGGTGCTGACCGCGATGACCGGCAGCGAGTACTTCCCGGGCGGACTCTTCAGCTGGACCATTCCCGCCGGATCGCTGGAGTTCGAGGCTGGGCCGACCAAGGACGTCGTGCTCCAGTCGGCGACCTACGCAGACGCGTCGGACCAGGCAGGCATCTCCCGGCTCTACGGCGGTATTCACGTGCGGGCCGACGACCTCGAGGGTCGGGCCATCGGCAGCGCGTGCGGGAAGGCTGCCTGGGCCAAGGCCCAGACGTACTTCGGGGAGTCCAGATGAGCGAGCTGCCGCCGGTCTCGCGCCGGGCAGGGGGTGTCCGATGGTTCCTGGGCGGGATCCTCGCCGGCTGCCTCGCCGGCGCCGCCGCTTTCGTCGTGGCGGTCGGCCCCCTTGCCGCCGAGGAGCCGTCAGCGGCCAGTCCCCCTCGCTTCGTCGAGGAGACCAGCGCCTCTGGCATCCGGCACGTGTACGACGGCGACTTCAGGTTCTACGTCGGTGGAGGGGTCGCCACGTTCGACTGCGACGACGACGGTCGCCCGGACCTCTACCTGGCGGGTGGCGAGGAGCCCGCCGCCCTGTTCCACAACGACAGCTCGGTCGGCGGCGAGCTCAGGTTCAGCGAGGTGCCCGACGCCGCAACCGACCTCACCGAGGTCACCGGCGCGTACCCGATCGACATCGACGCCGACGGGAACCTCGACCTGGCCGTGCTGCGGGTCGGCGAGAACGTGCTGCTGCGAGGGCTGGGCGGCTGTCGGTTCGAGCGGGCCAACGAGACGTGGGCCTTCGACGGCGGCAAGGCCTGGACGGACGCGTTCTCGGCCACCTGGGAGGACCCGACCGCGCTACCGACTCTCGCCTTCGGCAACTACCTCGACGTGAAGGCGGACAAGCAGAACGCCCGCGGCTGCACGGACAGTGCGATGTACCGACCGGCCGCGGACGGGGCTGGCTACCGACCACCGATCACGCTGGCACCGGGGCTGTGCACGCTGTCGATCCTCTTCGCCGACTGGAACCACACTGGCCGGCACGACCTGCGGATGGCCAACGACCGCCATTACTACACCGATGGACAGGAGCAGCTGTGGCGGGTCGACGGCGGTGAGGCGCCGCGCCCCTACACCCTCGAGGAGGGCTGGCAGCCGCTGCAGATCTGGGGCATGGGCATCGCCACCTACGACGTGACCGGAGACGGCCTCCCGGAGGTCTTCATCACCAGCCAGGGCGACAACAGACTGCAGACCCTCACCGACGGTCCGGAGCGGCCGACGTACGGGGACATCGCCATCCGCCGCGGCGTGACCGCGCACCGACCCTTCATGGGCGACCCTCTCCTCCCCTCGACCGCTTGGCACCCGGAGTTCGCCGACGTGAACAACGACGGGGTCATCGACCTGTTCATCTCCAAGGGCAACGTCGATGCCCAGGCCGACCACGCTGCCGAGGATCCGAGCAACCTGCTCCTGGGCAACACCGATGGCACCTTCACCGAGAGCGCCAGGGAGGCCGGGATCGTGAGCTTCGGGCGAGGCCGAGGGGCGGCCCTGGCCGACTTCAACCTCGACGGGATGCTCGACCTCGTCGAGGTCAACCGTGGCGAGAACGTGCGGTTGTGGCGCAACGTGGGCTCCGGGGACAAGGCCAACCCCGAGCCCATGGGGAACTGGGCTGCGCTGCGACTGCACCAGCCCGGCAGCAACCGCGATGCGGTCGGCGCATGGCTCGAGATGCGCACCGACGCCGGCACGGTCAGCCGCCAGCTGACGATCGGTGGCGGCCATGCGAGTGGGCAGCTCGGGTGGGTCCATCTGGGTCTGGGCGACGCCGACCAGGTCGACGTGCGCGTGGAGTGGCCCGATGGAGAGACCGGCCCGTGGGTGACCGTGGATGCCAACCAGTTCGCCCTGCTCGCGCGCGGCGCGACCGACGCTGAGATCTGGACACCCTCCACCGGGTGACCCGGGTCAGGCGAGCGGCGGGGCCTCGTCAGGCGTCGAGCGCCGAGAAGGTCGGCGCGAGCGCCGGGTACAGACCTTGGAACGACGCGTACGGTCCCTCGTACGCGCCCGTGGAGACCGGGTCGGTCGCCGGGCCTTCGACATGCACGAAGGCTCCCGCCAGCTCCGGGACGCTCGAACCCCAACCGGCACCCACCCCGGCCAGGACGGCTGCGCCGTAGGCCGCACCCTCGGCTGTCTGCGTGAGGCTGAGCCGGACCCCGAGCACATCAGCCACGATCTGTCGCCACAGCGGGCTCTTGGTCCCACCCCCGGAGGCCCGGAACTCCTCAGGCCGCGCGACGCCTGCCGACACCATCAGCTCGAGCCCACCACGCAGCCCGAACGCAACACCCTCGAGGACGGCCCGGGTGAGGTGTGCGCGCGTGTGCCGGACCGTCAGTCCGATGAACGCCCCGCGAGCGTTGGGATCTGCGTGCGGCGTCCGCTCGCCGGTCAGGTACGGAAGGAACCACAGACCCTCGGCCCCCGGCGGGATGCCGCTCGCCTCGTCGACCAGCGACCCGAACTGGACCCCGGGAGCCACCGTGTCGCGGTACCAACGCAGCGAACCCGCTGCCGACAGCATCACTCCCATGACGTGCCAGGTGTCGGGCACGGCGTGGCAGAAGGAGTGCACGCGCCCGTGAGGCTCGATCACTGGCCGGTCGGTGGGGACGAACACCACCCCTGATGTGCCGAGTGACAGTGCGCCAATACCACCTGCCACTGCACCGACCCCTACTGCGTTGGCGGCCTGGTCGCCACCTCCTGCCACGACTGGTGTGCCGACCGCCAGACCCGTGGCCGCGGCGGCGTCCTCCGTGATGAGCCCGGTCACCTCCGGGCCTTCGAACAGGCTCGGAAGCAACGCGGGATCGAGCGACAACGCCGAGAGCACGTCCGCCGACCAGGTGCGCGCCGTCACGTCGACGAGCAGGGTTCCGGACGCGTCAGCGACGTCGGTGGCGTACTCACCCGTGAGCCGGAGCCGAACGAAGTCCTTGGGCAGGAGGACGTGCGACACACGCGACCACTCCCCCGGCTCGTGCCGCCGGACCCACAGCAGCTTGGGGGCGGTGAAACCAGTGAGCGCGTCGTTGCCGGTCAGCTGGACCAGCCGCTGGGTTCCGACGAGCCTGCGGATCTCGTCGCACTCCGCCGCAGTTCGTTGGTCGTTCCACAGCAGCACCGGACGCACGACCTCGCCGGCGCTGTCCAGCAGCACCGAGCCGTGCATCTGGCCGGTCAGCCCGACCGCCCGTACCGCATCCCCTGGGACCTGGGCGTCATCGAGGGCAGACCCGACCGCGTGCCGCGTGGCCGCCCACCACAGCGCCGGGTCCTGCTCGGACCACCCGGGGCGCGGGGTGTCGAAGCCGTACTCGCTGACCCCGACCGCCGCGACCCGACCCGTCTCGTCGACGAGCACCGCCTTCGTGGCCGTCGTCGAGACGTCGATCCCGACGACGTACTCGCGTCCGACTGCGGCGCTCGCACTCAAGGTTCGGCCCGTCCGTCAGGACTGCTGTCCCATGGACCACAGGGCCCACAGCGTGGTCCGCACGCGTCGTGGCTGCTTCAGCACGGTGACCACCGCGTGGGCGACGTCTTCCGGCCGCAGGTACGCCTCCATCGAGGGGTCACCGGCAGTGCGGCCGGCACCGAGGGCGAACTCGGTCTCGACACCGGCCGGGCAGATTGCCGAGACGCGCACGCCGCGCTCGCGAAGCTCACGGTCGAGCGCGCCGGCGAGGCCCACCTGGGCGAACTTCGTGCCGGCGTACACCGCCTCGTCGCCGCCACCGCGAAGCCCCGCCACCGAGGCCACGATGACGACGTCGCCGCCACCAGTGGTCTCCAGCATGGCCGGGAGCGCGGCCCGCACCGACCACACGGTGCCGGTGAAGTTCGTGTCGACCATGCGCGCGATCTCGTCGTCGGGGTAGTCCAGGATGCTCCCGTACATCCCGATCCCGGCGTTCGGCACGACGGAGTCGAGTCGCCCCCACCGGTCCAGTGCGGCGCGAACCAGCGCAGCGTGGTCCTCCGGGGTCCGGACGTCGCCGGGCACCGAGACGACCCGGTCCGCACCGAGCTCGGCCGTCAAGGCGTCCAACCGGTCCTGGCGACGGCCGTTGAGGGCCACGTTCGCACCGGCCTCGACCAGGAGGCGTGCCGCGGCGGCGCCGATACCGGCCGTGGCCCCGGTGATGGCCACCACGGTTCCGGCCAGGTCTCGTGTCTCGGCGGGCATCGGCACTCCCTAGGTCGACGACGGGTGTTCACTGGTCAGCATGCCGCATCGACTGCGTGTCCTGCTCCACGGCTACGGGCTGGCCGGTCGGGTCTTCCATGCGCCACTCATCTCCGCTGCCAGCGAACTCGAGCTGGCGGCCATCGTGACCAGTGACCCGGAGCGCGCTGCTGTCGCCGCCGACGACCACCCCGAAGCCACCCTCCTGCCCGACGCCGACGCGGCGTTCGCCCGCGCTGACGAGTTCGACCTCGCGGTCGTGGCCACGGCGAACATCGCGCACGTCCCGCTGGTCCGGGCGGCGCTCGACCACGGCCTGCACGTCGTCGTCGACAAGCCGATGGCACCCGACGCCGAGACCGCCCGGTCCCTGTTCGAGCACGCGCGGTCCGGCGGGCGTCAGCTGCACGTGTTCCAGAACCGTCGCTGGGACTCCGACTTCCTGACCCTCCAGTCGCTGCTCGCCGAAGGGCGTCTCGGTCACGTGCATCGCATCGAGTCACGGTTCGAGCGCTGGAGACCGATCCCCAGCGGTGGGTGGCGCGAACGCTCGGACCCGGTCGCCATGGGTGGCCTGCTGTACGACCTCGGCAGCCACCTGGTGGACCAGCTGGTCCTGGCGCTTGGTCCGGTCGAGTCGGTGTACGCCGAGGTCGGCTCGGTCAGAATCCCTGCGGCGGCCGACGACGACGTGTTCGTGGCCCTGACCCACGTCAGCGGGTCGGTGAGCCATGCGTGGGCCAGCGTCCTGGCGGCCGACCCGGCACCGCGCTTCCGGGTGCTCGGCGACCAGCGCAGCTGGGTGGTCCACGGGCTCGACGGTCAGGAGGAGGCTCTTCGCGCCGGAAGGCGACCGGGCGACCCGACGTGGGGGGCAGAGCCTGCTTCGAGGGCGTCGGCCCTTTGGCCCGAGGGCGACTCCCTGCCGCTGGTCTCCGGTTGCTGGGAGCGCTACTACCCCGCGGTTGCCGCGTCGATCCTCCGCGGCGCGACACCACCGGTCGAACCGAGTGGCGTGGTCGAGGTGCTGCGTGTGCTCGACGCCGCCCGCACCTCGGCGACCACCGGCACCGTCGTGAGGCTCCACCCGGGGGCTCGGTAGGTCGTCGTGGCGCCGAGACGAGTGCGCCGACACCTAGACTCCGCACGTGACCGACATCGTCTTCCTCGGTGTCTCGACCAGTGCCTCGTCGGTCCATCGAGCGTTTCCACTCTGGCGGCCGCTGCTCGGCACGCAGTGCGGACTCCGCGGGGTCGACCTCCCGCTCGATGCCGACGACGACGCATACGTGCAGTGGCTCGACGAGCTGGGCCGTGACCCCTCGGTGGCGGGTGCGGTGGTGACCACGCACAAGGTGCGTCTGTTCCACGCCGGTCGGTCTCGCTTCAGCTGGCTCGACCCGGTGGCTGAGGCGTGCGAGGAGGTCAACGCGGTTCGCCGGACCCCGACCGGGTCCTTGGAGGGTTGGGCGCGCGACCCGGTCTCGGTCGGACGAGTCGTCGACCAGATCTGGCCGGCCGCCGAAGGGCAGGTCACCTGCCTCGGCGCCGGCGGCACCGGCCTGGCCCTGGCCTACCACCTGTCGAGGAGTCGCGAGCGCGTGCGCGTCGTGTGCGCGGAACCACGGGCCGGCGCCGTCGCACGCCTCGCGCGCGTAGCCGGAGGGTCCGTCGAGCACCACCTCGGCAGCGGACCCTGGGATGACCTGGTGGCTGGGTCCCCGCCCGGGTCGCTGATCGTCAACGCCACCGGGTTGGGCAAGGACCGACCCGGCTCCCCCACCACCGACTCGGTGCGTTTCCCACCCGGGGCCACCGTCTGGGAGCTCAACTACCGAGGCGACCTGCAGTTCCTGGAGCAGGCCCGTCGGCAGCTCGATGAGCTGCACGGCGTGCACGACGGCTGGCAGCTGTTCTGTCACGGTTGGGCCGCCGCGCTCACCGTCGTCCTGGACCAGGGTGACGACGTGCGCCTCGGTGACCGTTTCGCTCAGGCCGCCGACGGGATCCGCCCGACCCGTCGGTGAGTCAGCGCAGTCTGCTGCAGATCTCGTCGAACACGTTCATCGGCGGCCCCGGCCACGTCGGGTCCTCCGGTCGTGGCCAGTGCACGACAACGTCAGTGAAGCCCAGCTCCTCCACCCGCCCGCAGAAGTCGTCCCACACGCTGACCGATCCCTGCGCCCACTGGGCCTCGAGGTTGACCAGCGCGACCCGGCGCAGCGAGTCCGGGTCTCGTCCCTCTCGCTCACAGGCTGCTGCCAGGTTCGCGACCTGGAGGGTCACGGCGTCGAACCATGCCTGCGACGACGCGCCGCTCCCGGATGCGCCGACCGTAACCCACCCCTGGCCATGTCGAGCGGCCACGCGTAACGACCTCGGTCCCGACGCAGCCACGGTGAAAGGGACCCGCGGTCGCTGGGCGCACCCCGGGTATGTCCGCGATTCCACGACCGTGAAGAACTCACCGGAGTACGAAGAGGCTGGCTCGCGCAGAAGTACGTCGAGCGCGTCGACGAACTCCTCGAACCGGGCAGCCTTCTGGGCGACGGTCAGCGGCGGCTGCCCGAGCACCGTCGAGTCGAAGCCGCCACCACCTGCCCCGACTCCCAGCTCCAGCCGCCCGCCACTGATCTCGTCGAGAGTCATCACGTCCTTGGCCAGCGGCGCTGGGTGACGGAAGTTCGGGCTGGCCACCAGCGTGCCGAACCGCAGGGTGGTGGTCGAGGTGGCGACCGCGGCCAGCAGCGGGACCGTGCCCAGCCAGGGTCCGTCGCGCAACGACCGCCACGACAGGTGGTCGTAGGTCCATGCCGTGGCGAACCCGAACCGCTCGGCTTCGCGCCACCGGTCCAGCGCTGCCGGCCACCGGCTGTCCGGAAGGATCACCACTCCCATGCGCATCCCTGGACGCTAACCGCACGTGTCTCGAAGGTGCACGAGGGGTCTGTCGCGATGCCGCCGACCGCAAGGTCACCTGCTGTGACCAGCGCTCACTGCACGTGACGAAGGCACCCGTCTGCGGGAGTCCGCAGGTCGGGAGCGATGACTGGATGTAGTCGCTCGCTCACTGGATCGTCGTTCGTCAGCGGCGCACGCGGATTTGGTGATACCTATGGCTCACTAGTGCGTTCGTATGGGGGGCAAGGCTTTGCACCCCAAGCCGTCCAGGATCGTCCTCAGGGGTGTCGATGAAGCGTGTCGGGATCGTGGTCACCGTCCTCGCCCTTGCCGCGGTGGGACTGACCGCGCCGCCGTGGGTCGCCCCCGCGCAGGCCGCGACCGCAGTGGTCGCCGACTGGCAGCTCGACGAGTCAGCCGGGTCGTCGGTGATGGTCGACTCGAGTGGGAACGGGATCAATGGCCAGATCAGCCCCGACGCTGCGTCGGTCGGTCTGACGTCCAACGGCTCGTACTACAGCTGGGCTGAGCGGTGCCCGGCCTGCCTCCCCGTCCAGGAGGCAAGGGTCGTCCAGGTCCCAGACGACGATCCGGCTCGACATCCCTGACCCCAACGGCCACGTACACCCTGGAGTTCCGGTTCCGCACGACCCGCCCCTTCGGCAACTACATGCAGAAGGGCCAGTCCACGACCAAGGGCGGCCAGATCAAGGTCCAGGGTCCCGGAGGGAACGTCCAGTGCCTCTTCAAGGGCGCCGACGGCACCCGGGTCGGCACCGGCTCCCCCGCTGCGTTGAACGACGGGCAGTGGCACACCGTCACCTGCGTGCACACGGCGACCCAGGTCAAGCAGTATGTCGACGGTGTGCGGGTGGCCATCAAGAACGGCGCGACAGGTCCGATCAACAACAAGCAGCCGTTCACCATCGGCGGCAAGCACAACTGCGACCAGGTGACCATCACCTGCGACTACTTCTCCGGCGACATCGACTACGTCCGTGTCTCGACCGAGGTGCGTCTGGCAACCAGCCCCCGACAGCGACGTTCACGTCCTCCTGCGTGAACAAGTCGTGCTCCTTCGACTCGAGCGGTTCCAGCGATCCCGACGGCACGATCGAGTCGTATGCGTGGGCGTTCGGCGACGGCGCCACATCGACCGCGGCCAGCCCGACCCATGTGTACGCAGCGTCCGGCACCTACCAGGTCACCCTGACTGTGACCGACAACGCCGGCAGCAAGGACAGCGCCACCGCACAGCGTCAACATCGCCGCCACTCCGCCTGGCGCACCACGCAAAGCGCTAGGCCGTGCCGGGAGACGCCTCGGCAACGGTGAAGTGGAGTGCCCCGACCAGTTCCGGCAGCGACCCGATCACGCAGTACGTGGCGACGTCGACTCCCGAGGGCAAGGACCTGCACCACCTCGACGTTGAGCTGCACCGTCAACGGCCTGACGAACGGCCGCTCCTACACGTTCGCGGTGGTGGCACAGAGCGACGCCGGAACCGGCGCGCCCTCGAGCCCGACGAGCGCGGTCGTGCCCGCAGGCTCCGCACGACCGCCGTCGGTCGTCACCGCCAAGGCGGGCAATGGCCGGGCGACTCTGACCTGGACTGCGGGCAAGCCCAACGGCTCACCCATCACCTCCTACGTGGTGACCAGGCTGCCGGGCGGGCAGACCAAGACCGTGGGGGCCAAGGCACGTGGCACGGTCGTCACCGGTCTGCGCAACGGCCACCGCTACCGCTTCACCGTCGCGGCGACCAACGACGTGGGCACCGGACCGGCCACCACGAGCAACACCGTGCGCCCCGCGGGGGCTCCGGGCCGGGTCCAGCGCCTGTCGGCCAAACCAGCCAGGAAGTCAGCCGTACTGACCTGGACGGCTGCACCGCCGAACGGCGCCCCAGTGCTGCGCTACAGCATCGTCACCTCGAGGGGCCAGCAACGAGTCGTGAAGGGGACGGTCCGTCAGCTGCGCTTCGACCACCTCAAGGTCGGTTCGTCCTACCGGTTCCGCATCCGTGCCATCAACAGCGTTGGTGCCGGCTCGTGGTCGGGCTGGACCCGGTCGGTCACCGTGCGCTGACTGGCCGGTCGCCCGGCCGCCGAACCAGGACGGCCGGCTGGGGTCAGCGACAGCCGGTGGCGGGGTCGAAGGCAGTTCGACCGAAGACCTCGCGCAGCATCGGCTCGAAGTGCTCCAGCGGCTTGGTCGGGTAGTCCGGGTCGAAGGACGACTGGTCCCAGCGCTCGCAGAAGGTCGCGCAGCTGTCGAACCATTGATGGTCGCGATAGGCGTCGCGGGCGTTCGGGTCGAGCCCCACGTGCTCGCCGTAGTAGACCATCTGGAAGACGCCGTGCATCTCGATCACCCAGGTGACCTCGGCCCGCACGTAGGGGCGGACGATCGCCACCGCCAGCTGTGAGTGGTTGTCAGGAGCGAGCTCGTCGCCGAGGTCGTGGACCAGCGCGCCGACGATCATCTCGACGTCCGCTCCATCAGCCTCCGCGCGCGTAGCCGCCTGCAGCGAGTGCTCGAGGCGACTGACCTGATAGCCGGCGAGCCCGTCGTCGAGGCGGCGCAGCGCCGCCATCACGCGGTCGGGCAACGCAGCCTGGTATTCGTGCTCGAGACGCCGAAGGTACTGGTACTCAGCGCGCGTCCCGTCCTTCATCTGGGTGAAGGCAACACTGGGACCTGATGGCTCGAGGTCACGGTCGGTGGTGGTCATCACACACGCTCCACGGATTCCTCTGCCGCGGACCCCGCCGCCGCAAGTCGTCGACTGAGCACCCGGAAGCGGGTACGCGGGCCGTCCTGGTCGATGTAGCAGCCCTGCAGGTGACGCAGGCCCTCGCTGGGGTCGAATCCGGTACGCCCGTGCATCACGCGGTTGTTGTCGAACATCATCAGCTGGCCCGCACCCAGCGCGAACCGGACCTCGAACTCGGGGCTGGCGAGCAGGTGCGCCAGCCGCTGGCGCGCGGACTGGTACCGCCGTGTCTCATCAGGAGCAAGGAGTGGGACCTCGTCGAGCCGGGGGCTGTAGTTGAGGCCGATCACGGTTCCCGAGTGGTCACGGTCGACGACCGGGCGGATCGTGACGATGTCGGTGTCGGCGTCGCGGTAGTGGAACCGAACGGGAACCGCGGCCAGGAGGTCGACCGCCTCCGGGTCATCTGCCTGGAGCTGGTCGACGACGGCCAGCCCGTCAACGAGAGTCGACTCACCGCCCGTCGTGTCGTTGACCAGGCAGTGCAACAGCTGAATCCCGGGAACGGGCGTGCGATAGGGGTTGTCGGTGTGGGCAGTCAGCGCAACAGCGCGGTAGGCGAGGTCGGTCGAGTCCGGGACCGAGCGAACGTCGAAAACAGGCCCGAAGTTGGTTTCGCGAACGTAGCCGAACCGCGTAGCCACATGGAGCATGGCGCCCTCGGACGTCGGCAGGCCGTCGAACACGATCGCGCCGTAGGCGAGGAAGTCCTCGAGCGCGTCCCGTTCGGCGGCCGGGTCATCAAGCTCGACCCAGGACCGCACATGAGGCTGGCCGCTGTCCGCGTGCCAGTGAATGGGAGCCGGCAGACCGTCGGAGAGCACGACGTTGGCGAGAAGTTCCGCCTGGTCGAAGGTCGAGGTGTGCCCGTCGCTGAAGGTGACGACGAGGCGGTCGCCCTCCGACTCGACGGCAACCAGGTGGAGGTCGACCGGCAGCAGGTGAGGGTCGAACAGCCTCTGGCCGGTGATCGGGTCGCACTCGCTGGCCTCGGGGCTGTACTGGCGCAGCCACAGCGCCGGCAGCTCGACCTCGCGTCCGCCCTCACTGACACTGACCCGCGGAAAGCCGTCAGCCTCCCTGACCACGATGCGGTTCATGGCACTCCTCCCTGACGCGGACCTCCGCCTGGCACCGCAGACCTCTGCCCGGCAGGCTATCGCGGGAGACTCAGCGCCCATCGCAGAAGAGCGCGCAACCATGCCGGCGGCTCGATCCCGTGACCGGTAGCGTCACCGCAGGACATCGGCAAGGCATCGACGAGGGCGAGGTGAGGTGCATTGGCCGAGCTCTGGGCGACCCTCATCCCGCTGGCCCTGGCCAGCACCGTCGTACCGGTCCAGATCGTGATCACCGTCCTGCTGCTGCGCGCTCCTGCGGGTCGCAAGACCGCGGCCGCCTGGGTGGCCGGCATGACCGCGACCCGACTGGCGCAGGGTGTCGTGTTCGGCTGGCTGGTCCGGCCGGATGACTCGGGTTCCTCCGACGAGCCGGCGCTGGTCGTCTCGGTCCTGCTGCTCGTGGTCGGCATCCTGCTGCTCGTCACCGCCGCTCGCGCGCAGTTCGCCGACGACGACCCCGACGCGCCACCGCCGAGGTGGATGGCCGCCTTCGACGCGGTTCGACCCGGCAAGGCCTTCCTGCTCGGAGCAGGACTGATCGCCGTCAGTGCCAAGTTCTGGGTGTTCACTCTGTCCGCCCTTGGAGCGATCGAGGCGGCAGACGTCACAGGCACTGCGGCGGTCGTGACCTACGTCGCGTTCGTCCTTCTCGCGCAGTCGCTGGTCCTGGTTGTGGTCGCGGTCGCAGTCGTGGCGCCGCGCCGCAGCGACGCGTTCCTCACGAGGGTGTCGGACTGGATGGAGCGGCACAACCGGGCCATCGTCGTCGTGGTCGGTCTGGTCTTCGGTTCCTGGTTCCTCCTCAAGGCCCTCGACGGCCTCGGCCTCTGGTGACGACGCCGCACTGGACATCGCCTGTGTGATGGGCCACTCAGTCGAGCGACTCCAGCAGGATTCGACACCGCTGCCCCGCCGGGACCGCCTGCATCTCGTCGAACATGCGGGCCGCCTCGGTCAGCGTGGTGCGGGCCCCGGCGGGGTCACCAGCGGGGCCACGGGCGGCCAGCCTGCTGCGACCCTCGCCGGCGACACTGTGCGCCGTTTCGTACTGGGCTCCCAGCTCGGCAAACGCGGCAGCTGCGCCCTCGAAGGCGGTGACTGCCGCTGGCGGGTCCGCGGGTTCGAGCGCCAGGCCCGACGCGGCGAGCCGACCGGCCCGGCCCAGCGGCGTGCCGTCCGAGACGAGGTCACGCAGGGCACCGACCAGGTCCGGACGGCCCGCGGCCGCAGCGACCCGGGCGAACGCGGGCAGGCGAGGCAGCAGCTCCAACAGGTCGAGGCCTCCCAACAGCACTTCAAGCGATGATCCGGCCCGTTGCACCTGCCCAGCGGCAACCAGCCACTCGAGGGCAGCGATCCCCGCGATGCTCCGGTACTCAGGGTCCCTGGTCACCAGACCTTCGCTCACGGACTCCGGAAGCGCCACATCCTGCCGGCCCATCGCCAGCTGGGCGCGCACCAGCTGCGCCGCCGCCTCGATCGAGCTGGAGACCCCGCGCTCGCCGAGCGCCACGAAGGCGGCCTCGGCAACCTCGGCCGCCTGCTCCAGCCGGCCGGCGAGCAGCCGGAACTCCAGGGACGTGGAGTCGAGCCACCAGGCGTGCACCTCGCGACCGCGTTTGCGTTGTGTCGCGCTCGCCTCGTCGAGGGTGTCGATCGCGGCTCGAGGGCCAAGGCGGTAGCCCATGGCCATGGCGAGGTTGTTGCGGACCCGGTCGGAGCGATCCGGCCGCAGCCGGTCGGCCACCTCGGCCATCGCCTCGAACTCGCTCAGGGCGTCCGCGCTGTCGAACTGGGTGATCGTGGCGTGCGCGTTGTGCGACGACAGCCAGGCGTCCACCGACCCTGGCGCGTCCGGACCACCGAGCCGGTCGGCCATCGCGACCGCCCGCTGCGCCATGGCGAGCTCCTCGGCGGCCGGTCGGGTGCCACGGCCGTGAACGACGCTGTGGCCCAGCGCCTCCGCCAGTGCGAACGAGTCACCGTGCGGCTCGAGCAGGGCCCGAGCCTCGGCGTTGTAGGCGGCGTCCACCTCCGGGTGAGCGCCTTGGGCGGCCACATGCGCGGCTTGCGTCAGCGCCGCGGCAAGTTCGGCGTCGGTGCCGGCCGTGCGGTAGAAGGCCACGGCCTGCTCGATCGCCTCGGTCACCTCGGCGTTGGACCTGGACGCCGTCGCCGCCCAGGCCCACGAACGCAGGACCTCGCCTCGCAGGGGGTCGTCGTCGGCCAGGTGACCGCGAGCGAGGTCGAGGAGGGCGAGCGCTCGGACGGCATCGATGGCGCGCAGGTGGTCCCCGGCCCGCATGGCATACCTCACGAGCAGCGGTCTGATCCGCTCGGCCGCGGCCGTGTCACCTTCTGCCCTGGCGAGTTCCATGGCGCAGGTCGCGTGGTACGTGAGCACCTCGGCGACGTCGCCGATCCCGTCACCGGCCAGGCGCTCGATCCACTCCGCCGTGGCCAGGTGCCTAGTCAGGCGTTCGCTACGGGGCAGGCGCTGGTAGGCGACGTCCCTGACGAGGGCGTGGGTGAAGGAGTACTCGTGGTCGCCCTGCACCGACGATCGGCGAAGTGGGCGCACCATCTCCTTGCGCACCAGTTCGTGCAGCGAACGCTCCAGATCGGCAGTGTCTCGCTGCCCTAGCTCCGCGACGGCACCGCGCCAGAACACCTTTCCCACGACCGCGGCATCCTGGACGACCGTCTTGAGCTCAGGTGCCAGGGTGTCGAGTCGGGCGGCGATCAGCGCCTGCACGGTTTCGGGCAGTGTGATGTTGCTGAGGTCGAGGTCATCGGTCGGTCGTCCGGAGTCATCCAGGGACCCCCGATCGCGCAGCATGCGCACGAACTCCTCGGCGTACAGCGGGTTGCCTCCCGAACGCTCGACCACGGCGTTCTGCACGTCGATCGGCAAGGGCGTGTTCGCGAGATGGGACGTGATCAGGTCCCTCGTCTCGGCGGGGGTGAGCGGTGACACCCGCAGGGTCCCCGCATTGGCGAGCCCCGCAGCCCACGTCGGCCGGCTGGTGAGCAGCTCGGGACGGGCCGTTCCGACTACCAGCAGGGGGGACTCTCGCGACCAGTCGGCCAGGTACTCCAGGAAGTCCAGCAGCGAAGGGTCGGCCCAGTGCAGGTCCTCGATCACGATGATGGCCGGGCTGACCTCGGCCATGAGCTCGAGGAAGTGGCGCCACGCGGAGAACACCGTCTCGCGGTCGACACCTGCCGCGTCGGAGGAACCGACCAGGCTACCGAGCGGTGCGCGCAGCCAGACTCGATCCTCTCCTGCGTCGATGAATGCATCGAGCTTGCGCCGGACCTGCTCGTCCGGGTCACCGTCGTAGATGCCGAGATGAGCCTTGACGATCTCGGCGAGGGCCCAGTAGGCGATGCCGTCGCCGTACGGCAGACACCGGCCCTGGCGCCACACGTGCAGCTCGTCCGACCGGTCGATGTGGGCGAAGAGCTCGGCAACCAGGCGCGATTTGCCGACCCCGGGCTCGCCGACGACGGTGACCAGCTGGATCCCGCCGTCGCGGGCCCGTGCGAGGGCGTTCTGGAGGGCGGCGAGCTCCAGCGATCGCCCGACCATTGGGGTGCCAAGGTCGCGCATCATGTCCGTGCCGAACCGTGCCTTCGCAGCCAGCGCGTGCCAGACGTTCAGCGGATCCGACTTCCCCTTGGCGCTCACCGGTTCTCGCTCGGCATACTCGAAGACCCGGTCTGTGGCCCGGTAGGTCGACTCACCGACCAGCACGGTGTCGGGGTGCGCTGCCGTCTGGATTCTCGCCGCGGTGTTCACGGTGTCACCGACGACGTAGTTCTCGCCCGTCTCCGGGCGAGAACCCACGGCCACCAGGACCTCGCCCGTGTTGATCCCGACTCGGACCCGGACGTCGCGCAGCGAGGCGACGTCCTCGACGATGCTGAGTCCTGCGCGAACGGCGCGCTCGGCGTCGTCCTCGTGCGCGACCGCAGCGCCGAAGACCGCCATCACGGCGTCGCCGACGAACTTCTCGACCACCCCACCAAAGGCCTCGATGCGCGCGCGGGTGAGGTCGTGGTACTCGACCAGCCGCCGTTGCACGTCCTCGACGTCGGCGTGCTCCGCCGCCGCGGTGGAGCCGACCAGGTCGCAGAAGAGGACGGTGACTACCCGCCGCTCACGCTCACCAGCGACTGGAGCAGGCTCGACGGCTGCCCCACAGAAGGGGCAGAACGGGAACTCCCCGGGAAGCTCCTTCGCACACGCCCGACAGGTGGCCACAGACGGAGTCTAGGAGTGCCTTGCCCGCGCGAGCACGCTCACATGCAGCAAGAACTAAGCCAGCCACGGCCGGTGCGCCACCCGGTTACTCGTCGTCAGAGGCCGATCGCTGTGGGGCTACCGGCTGCGACGGACTTCCTCGTCGACATCGGCTTCGGTGATCGGGCGCCGCCAGAAGACCTCCCACACGTGCAGGACGAGGAAGATGCCCCAACCGGCCATCACCCACCCGGGCCAGAAGTAGCCGCCGCCTGACATGAGCCAGACGAAGACAAGGAATGCGTTGATCACCACGTACGAGACGACGTCGGTGACGATCTTGCGGCGGTCCTGAAGACGCTTACGCGCCTGGGCGCGCTCGACGGCGTCTGGGTCCTGTACCGGCGGGCTTTCGTAGCCGGGCGTCGCATCAGATTTCAGGAACGGCGTAGGCACAGACATGACACACCTCCTCGGTCCTCACCCCCATGTTCCGGCTGGCCACGACACTCCGCCAGAGTCGAAAGCCCGTGACCTCCCGAGCCAGGCCTCCGCGCCTGACCGGCTCGCCACGTCCCCTCCGATGCCTCGGTCAGAGCGGGGCCAACGCCTCTGGCAAACGTCCGCCTGCCCGGCAGATGCTGAGGGTGCCAGAGGTAACTGCGCTTCGCACTCTTCGCGGTGGTGCGGTGCTGGCAGGGAGAGATGGGAGGACGATCATGACCCTCCAGAAGCGAGACCTCGTCGCAACCGGCTTGGTAGCCGCCGCCGGGGTGATCTATCTGCTGTGGCTTCTTGACACCGTGCCGACGGCGATGAGCAGTGTCCGGGTCGCGGGTGCCGTCATCCTCGCCCTGGGCTTCGCTGCCTCCGCCACTGCGGTCGTGCCCACTTTCGGCCAGCTACTGCACGGCAACAGGGTCTACTTGGCGGTGACCTCGCTGCTTGGCTTCGTGGCTCTGATCGCGGGCGTGGTGATGCTGGTCGGATCGAGCCAGAACGCGCTGACCGTGGTGATGGTAGCGATGGTTGCGATGTGGCTGATTGCCACGATCCACCACAGCCTGCTCGCCAAGTCCACCGTGCTCGAGTCGGGGCAGCGGGCTGGTGAGGCCCAGCGGCCCAAGGTCACCGTGTGAGGACAGGTACACCGCCCTCGGGCTAGGCAACACCTCGGACGTCAGTCTCGATCTGCATCGCGACGTCAAAGGCCTCGATGTAGGCCGCACCGCACGTCACGCACGCCCACTCACGGGCCGCTGCGTCGTGGACCCCAGGGACCACCTCGAAGGGGCGGTCGTCGCGGCAGTCGTGGCACCAGTACTCGACCGTCTCGGCGCTCCCGGGCATGGCACGTCCTCCTCGTAGCTTCGATCCCCCACGGCCTCCACGCTGGCACGAGGGTCTGACAGGATCCGGGACATGGCCCGGCGTGTCGGCCCGGAAACGGGGTCAGACGCCTGAAACGGGTCCAATCTCCGGGGAGTGGGCCATCATGGGATGGCTGCTGCCCCATCCCTACCCCTGGAGCACCTGATGCAGACCGTCTGGAAGGGCTCGATCGCGTTCGGCCTGGTCTCGATCCCCGTGCGCCTCGTCTCGGCCACCGAGGAGAAGGACGTCCCCCTGCGGCAGGTGCACGCGGCCGACGGCGGGCGGATCAAGTACAAGCGCTTCTGCTCCGTCGACGGTGAGGAGGTGCCCGTACGGTCAGATCGCCAAGGGCTACGAGCTCGAGGACGAGAACATGGTGGTCCTCACCGACAAGGACCTCGCGAACCTGCCCATCGCCTCCACGAAGTCCGTCGAGGTGGTCAGCTTCGCCGACCGGGACGAGATCAACCCGGTCTCGCTGTCCAAGGCCTACTACGCCGAGCCGACCGGGGACGCGAAGCCGTACGTGCTGCTGCACGACTCGTTGGTCGCGACCGACAAGGTGGCCATCGTCAAGCTGGCGCTGCGCCAGCGCGAGCGGCTGGCCACGATCCGCGCTCAGGACGGCGTCCTGGTCGTCCAGACGATGCTGTGGCCCGACGAGGTTCGCAAGCCGCACTTCTCCTTCATGGATGACGACGTCGACGTCCGACCGCAAGAGCTCGACATGGCGTCGATGTTCGTCAACGCCTTCGACGAAGGCTTCGACCCGAGCCAGTTCCACGACCAGTACCGCGAGGTGCTCCGCGAGATGGTCGACGCCAAGATTGCCGGGCAGGAGATCGCTCGACCGGTCGAGGCCGCACCCCAGTCGAACGTCATCGACCTGATGGACGCCCTGCGGGCGAGCGTTGCCGCGGCCGAGGACAAGCCCGCGAAGAAGAAGCCGGTCGTGAAGACGACCACCACGGCACCGGCGAAGAAGACTGCCGCCAAGGCGGCCAAGACCACGACCAAGAAGACCACCAAGACGCCGTCGAGGAAGACCGTGGCCAAGACGGCGAAGAACGCAGCCAAGAAGACCACCAAGGCCCCGACGAAGAAGGCCGTGGCCAAGAAGGCGACGAAGAAGGCACCATCGCGACGCAAGACCGCGTAGGGGCTAGAGCAGCACCTCGAGCGGATCGGGGTCGTCGAGGCGTTCCAACGCGTCCGCCATCAGCAACTGGTCCAGACCTGGGCTTCGACCTCGTCCCATCGTCTAGGTACGGCGACGAAGGGCCGCGCTCGACCACGCAACGAATAGGGCGTGATCGTCGTCTTCGACGGGTTGTTCTGCGACCAGTCGATGAGCACCTTGCCGTCACGCTCGACCTTGGCCATGGACGCCGTGGCCAGCCTGGGGAAGGTCGCGACGGCGTCGTCCGCGAGCGCCTTTGCGTACTCGCTGGTGGTCTGTGAACGACCCGACGAGCTCCAGCGCGCGTAGACGTGGATGCCCTTGCTCCCGCTCGTGACAGGAACGCTCGCCAGTCCGTCGACGTCGAGTCGCTCCTTCATCCACAGCGCGATCTGCACGCACTCGGCGAGACCCGTTCCTGGCCCGGGATCGAGGTCGAGCACCAGTCGGTCGATGCGCGGCGCGTCACCGTGCCAGCGCCACTGGGGCACGTGCAGCTCGAGGGCGTTCTGCTGCGCGAACCAAGCGAGCGTGGCTGGCTCGTGCGCGAACGGGTAGGTGACCGTGCCGTCCGAGTGCACCAGGTCGAGTGACTCGATCCAGGTCGGCGCCCCCTTGGGCAACTGCTTCTCGAAGAACCGCGGCTCGTTGACCCCACCCGGCCACCGGATCCGCGTCACGGGACGCCGACGCAGGTGCGGCAGCATGCGCTCGGCCATGTGCACGTAGTAGCCGATGACTGCGGCCTTGGTGACCCCGTCCGCGGGATACACCACGCGGTCGGGGCTGGTCACTCGCAGCGTGCGTCCCCCGACGACGACCGATCCAGCGGACTCACCCATAAGGGATTGTCCACCGTCCCCTCGTAGCCTCACGTATCCGACCCGGCTCCAGCCATCGGGTCCAGCACGTGAAGCTCGACGCTCAACTTCTCGACCAACTCCTCGTCACCCTCGTCGATCGCCTCGTCGATGCGCGCGATCAAGTCGTGGACCCTGGGGTCGCCTTCTCGCAGATCCGGGTGGCTCGTCATGGGAGTCACCGCCTTCCGCCTGCCAGCCCTCCACGCCGAGGGCTTCTCAAGTCCCAGTCTGCGGGCTGCTCGCCGGCTTCGTCAGAGGCCTTCGGCCCGAGGTCCGCGGCTGACCGGCTGCGAGCTGGCTGTCGCGTCGGTCGAGCTGACCAGGTCGGGGGTTCGCTGAGCCCGAGGCAGACCGTGATGGCCGAAGGTCTCTACCGCCGCATGCAGGATCCGCACAGACTGAGTTTGGTGGAGGTGGTCGTCGTGTCAACCCCGAAGCCCGAGGTGGCTGATCGCCGGACTGACGAGCCTTCGAGTCCCGCATACTCGTCCTCCTCCAAGGCGGACTCGCTCACTGCGCTCTTGGGCGCAGTCCTGGCGGGGCTCGGGGCGCTCGTCGTCTTGTCGGTGGGGATCTGGCTCACGGAGACGTGGCCCGAGTCGACATCGTGGGCAATGCTCTGTGTGCCAGTCTTCTTCCTTCTGGTCGTGGTGGCTGTGCGGCGGGTCGAGGACTGGATGGCGCTAGGCCCGCACTCAGTCCGCTGGGGTGTCGTGGGACTCGTGCTCTTCCTGTCAGGGTGGGTGGCGTTCCTCATCCTGGCCCTCATCCGGTCGGTCGCTGACCTGCCTGAGTGGGTTTTCGGCGAGGTCGCGCTGCTCTGCATCCTGTTGTGCTTTGCCGGGCTCATGTGCGCCCTGGCGGCAATTCCTGACCGGAAGCGCCCAGGGGCGGGATCCGGCTACACCGAGCAGGTGCTGAAGCGGTCAATCGAGGCTCCCGGCGTCTTGGCGCCGTCGGAGGACGAGGAAGCAGTCCTGGAGCATGCCATCGCCCACAGCTACCGATTCCTCCGTAGGTCTGGGGGCCTGCTCCTCGGTCTGCCGACGGTAGTCCGTCAAGCCGACTTGGTCCTTCCGGTCGATTCGGAGACAGCAGGCAAGCGTGGCCGCGAGGCCTTGGCCCAGGCTGACGCAGTCCTTGTGGGTGACTGGGTGTCTGGGCCGCAGACCGTTCTGCGGGGCTGGTGGCAAGCCGGCGTTCGCCTCAACGGGTGCCCCGTGGTCGTCACGCTGTGGCTCACCCCCGACACTGGGGGGACGACGCGAACGACAGTACGTGCAGCCTCGAAGGTGTTCATGCTCAACAAGCACATCGCTGAGAACGCGCTCAGCCAGATCGTCACCGAACTCCAGGCCGGCGCTCCCGCACCCCAACTCGATCGGTGAGCACGCCTCTCAGTTCCCTTCGCCGGTACTCCAAGCAGACGGCTGCGGACTGGGGCTTGCTGCCCAGGCTGGCAGTTGGAGTACTCCCTTGAGCATGTCGCAGGCCGTTGTGCGTTCCCGCGTATGCCCTGGCTGCCAACCTTCAGCCGCCGCTCAGGCTGCCTCGGACAGCGACAGTATGGTTGGCCCCACCGAACGTGCGTCGACGGAAGGCCCCGCCATGGTTGACGGTTCGACAAAGGTAGCGGTGGTCCAGCGCCCGCCGATCCTGCTCGATCGGAGCGCCACGATGGCCGTGGCGGTCGATGCCGTCGCGGAGGTCGCGGCTGTCGGTGCAAAGTTGGTCGTGTTTCCGGAGACGTTCATTCCGGGGTACCCCGCCTGGATCTGGTCGTTGCGGCCTGGCGACGACTATGAGCTTGACTGAGGACATCCATGCCAAGTTGCTCGAGGCAAGTGTCGACCTGACGACTGATGACTTGCAGCCCCTTCGCATGGCCGCTGCCGAGCACGGCGTGGTTGTTGTATGTGGCATTCACGAGCGGGAGGGAACGTTCAGCCGGGGGACGCTCTACAACACCCTGGTCACAGTCGGTGCCGATGGATCGGTCCTGAACCGGCACCGCAAGCTGATCCCGACCAATCCAGAGCGGATGGTTTGGGGGCAAGGAGACGCCTCAGGCCTGCGCGTCGTCGATACGGCATTTGGTCGGCTGGGCGGGTTGATCTGCTGGGAGAACTACATGCCGCTGGCGAGGTACGCACTGTACGCAGAGGGCGTCCAGATCTACGTTGCCTCCACCTGGGATCACGGCGATACCTGGGTGTCGTCGATGCGGCACATCGCCGCTGAAGGTCGCTGCTGGGTGATCGGATCAGGCTGCGCCCTCAACTCACGCGACATCCCCGCGACCTTCCCATCGAAGGACGCCGTGTTCACCGACCCAGACACGTGGATCAACTCTGGAGACTCGGTCGTGGTCGCGCCGGACGGGCAGATCGTTGCTGGCCCGCTGCGGGACGAGTACGGCATTATCTACGCCGACCTCCATGCTGACGCCTCGAGCGCTCTGCACCGCACGCTGGACGTAGCCGGGCACTACGGTCGCCCCGACGTGTTCTCTCTGACCGTTGACCGCTCGCCGCAGGACCCCATCGCGTTCACCTGAACCCGAGCTGGGGAACCGGTCGGTGTCCGTCGGCCGTGGTCAACGTCGCTCGCGATGACGTCCCTGACTCCGCCCCAACCACTGGGAAAGGTGGCTCATCCCTCCTGCGTTCGCAATGCCGAGGAGTCGCGTCGCCTTGGCTCGGCGACCTTCCAGCAAGGTGGATGAGACGGGGGTCCGCCACGTCCAACCCGTTTGCATGGAAGGCCACGGGTGGCGCTCAGGATCGTTGTCGTGGTGGACCGGCCCAGAGTCCACCCATCCCGGAGTCTTGGCAGGGTCACTCAAGGCAGTGGTCCGCGGCATCTGAGATAGCGCTCGGCGAACCGGTGCAGCAGGGCATCCTGGGGTGGATAGACGCCTCGGTCGAATCCGGGAGAAGAGGCCCCTCGCTGGACACGTTCGCATACACCCCAATCCTGTCTGCTCACCAGGTCGAGGAACTGCACCATGTCTGAGCAGTCGAATCCCGCACTGACCGTCTCCACGATCCTCGGTCACTCGAGATCAAGCACGACCCTAGACATCTACGGTCACAGTCTCCCCGGAGCCGACATCGAGGCGATCAAGCGGCTCTCCGATGCACTCATTTAGGACAATCCACCGTCACCTTCGGCTGGTTGCCGTACCGGTTGCCGTACCGCGCCCGGTTGATGGCCCGCACGTTCACCCGACGCGGACCCGACCTGCGGAGATCCCCAAACGAAGCTCCCGCGACTGGACTCGAACCAGTAACCTGCCGGTTAACAGCCGGCTGCTCTGCCAATTGAGCTACGCGGGACCGTGCGAACGAGCAGCCGCGAGAATATCAGCCGGGCTCACCCGTCGATCCCGGCCTCCAGCCGCACCGAGGCCACCGCCGCCTGAGCCGCCCGGACGACGCCCGGGTCGGCCGGGTCGACCCCGGGGTCGAGCACGTAGCCCCAGGCCAAGGCGTCGAGGTCAGGACGCCGGCGAGCGACGACCCGCGCTGCCTTGCCCTCGGCCAGAGTCACCGGCTGGCTCACCACGATGCTGGCCGTTACCCGGTCACGGACGACGACCGGGAACGACCCGGGGTCCGGCAGCGGGATCTTCAGCGCACCCCCACTGACCCCCGACTCGTCGACCCGGGTGACCCGAAGGACTCCGTCGGCGTACGTCGCCTTGTCGATCGTCTCCCAGCCGATCCGCTCGTACGTCGGCGGTCGGCGCTGCAGCATCAGGTCGCGGTCGGTCGCTACGACTGCTCGACCGTCCGGGTCGTGGGCGACAGCCAGGACCCGCTCCCCCGGCTGGAGTCTCCAAAGCATCGCGCAGCTCCGGGGTCAGGCCGGATCGTCCGGGCCATCGCATGCTGCTCAGCCCTCGCCGAACGCCTCGTCGTGCAGCTGGCGCCGCTGCTGCTCCAGGGCCACCAGCTCACCGAAGACCGCGGTGTACTCGTCGGCCGCGGGGTCCAGCCGCTGCAGGGTCGACCGCAGCCCCTCGATCCGTGCGTCGACGGCCCGGACCCGGATCGACGCAAGCTGCTCGCGGGCGTAGCGATGCTCGAGCGGACCGTCAGCGCGCACCGGCTCGACCGCGAGCTCGGTGACCAGCCCACGGATCACGTCGTCAGCCGCGTGCTGCTGGACGGCGACCACCCACGCCTCCCCACCGCTCGTCGCCTCGACTCCACCAGCCACCGCCACCGCCTCCGCCACCGCGCGGTACGCGGGATGGGCGAACGAACCAGGCGGGATCGCGTCGAACGCCTCGCCGACGAGGTCCGGGTGCTGGACGGCGAGCTTCAACAGCTCGCGGTCGACCAGCAGCCGCCGATCGCGCGGGTCGGGGCGCTCGAGCCGCGCGGATGTGGCGGGTGTGGCGGGCGTGGCCGATTGCTCGGCCGCCTCGGGCCTTGCCGGCTCCGCGCGCGCAGGCCTCGAACGCTGCGGGGTCCGGATCGCCTGGTTGACCGCGGCCAGCACCGGGCCGACGTCCATGCCCAGCCACCCGGCCAGCGAGCGGGCGTACTCCGGGCGCAGCGACACGTCGCGGATCCGGGCCACCAGCGGCGCTGCGGCCCGCAGCGCAGCGACCCGCCCCTCCGGCAGCTCGAGGTTCTGCCCGGCCAACGCGCTTCGGATCGCGAACTCGAACAGCGGCACCCGTTGGTCGACCAGCGCCACCACTGCGTCGCCGCCGTACTGCTGGCGCAGCTCGCACGGGTCAAGCCCGTGCCGCTCGACGGCCACGAACGTCTGCGAGACGAACCTCTGGTCGTCCTCGAAGGCACGCATGGCGGCCTTCTGCCCTGCCGCGTCGCCGTCGAAGGTGAAGACGACCTCACCGGCAAAGGTGTCGGCGTCCATGAGCAGCCGACGCAGCACCTTGCGGTGGTCCTCACCGAACGCCGTGCCGCATGTGGCCACCGCAGTGGTGACGCCGGACAAGTGGCACGCCATGACGTCGGTGTACCCCTCGACGATCACCGCCTGACGACGGTTGGCGATGTCGCGCTTGGCCAGGTCGATGCCGTAGAGCACCTGGCTCTTGCGGTAGATCGGCGACTCGGCGCTGTTGAGGTACTTGGGTCCGGGGTCGTCGTCGAGCAGCTTGCGCGCCCCGAAACCAACGGTGTCGCCGGTGATGTCACGGATCGGCCAGACGAGCCGGCCGCGGAACCGGTCGATCAGCCCACGCGGCCCCTCCTTGGCCAGCCCACCCACGGTCAGCTCGCGGTCGGTGAAACCACGGCCCCGCAGGTGCCGGGTCAAGACGTCCCACCCGCCTGGAGCGAAGCCGACCCCGAAGTGCGAAGCCGCGTCGGCGTCGAAGCCGCGCTCGTCGAGGAACGTGCGACCGACCACCGCCTCCGCAGTCGAGAGCTGTTCGACGTAGAACGCGGCGGCCTCGCGGTGAGCCTCGAGCAGGCGGGTCCGCTCACCGGCCTGACGCCGCGGCGCGACGCCGGCCTCCTCGTAGCGCAGCTGGACCCCGGCCCGGGCGGCCAGCTTCTCGACCGCCTCGTTGAAGTCCAGGTGGTCGATCCGCCGCACGAAGTCGATCACGTCTCCCCCGGCCTGGCAGCCGAAGCAGAAGTACAGCCCCTTGCTCGGGGTCACGTGGAAGCTGGGCGACTTCTCGTCATGGAAAGGGCACAGCCCCTTGAGGCTGCCCCCGCCCGCGTTGCGCAGGGTGACCTGCTCTCCCACGATGTCGGCGATCGGCGCCCGCTCGCGCACCAGCGCGATGTCGTCGTGGCGGATGCGGGGCACGTCTCGCAGTCTAGGTCGAGCCCCATCGGCGGGCCCGCCCCTCACTCCCCGCTGGGTACCAGCACAATGCTGGGATGACCAACCCCACGAGCCTGTCCGGGATCCGCCGGGTCTCCGCCTCCGGCGACCCCTACCAGCTGGGCAGCAGCCACGGCGACCAGGCGGCCGACCTGATCACCGCCGGGCTCGACCAGTGGCGGGCTGCCCTGGCCGCGGACGGGAGGTCCCTCGACGAGCTCGTCACCGACCTGTTCGCGCGGGCCGGCTTCTGGCGGGCGGTCGAGCGTCACCTGCCGTGGCTGGCGACCGAGGTGGAGGCGATCGCTGCGGGAGCCGGTCAGGACGTCGACGTGGTGTTCGCCACGAACTGCCTCGACGAGGCGTGGTGGTGGGGAACCCACGGGGCCGGGTGCAGCGTGGTCGCCAGCAGCGGCGACGACCGGCATGTGGGCGTGGCGGGCCAGACCATGGACCTCGACACCTGGATGGACGGCACCCAGGTGGCGCTCCGGCTGGCGCCGGACGACGCACCCCGCCAGGTGCTGCTCAGCCGCGCCGGGCTCGTCGGACTCTGCGGCGCGAACGACGCAGGGCTCGTCGTCCTGGTCAACACCCTGGAACAGCTGCCCGTCGACCCCGACGGCGTCCCCGTCGCGTTCGTGCTGCGCGCGCTGCTCGCCCAGAGATCCTTGGACGACGCCGTCGACGTGCTGCACCGGCTGCCCCACGCCTCGGGCCAGTCCTACACCGTCACCACCCGCGAGGGTGTGCGCGGCTTCGAGTGCGGCGCCGGCGTGGTCGTCGAGTACACCAACGACACCGAGAACAAGACGCGTCGCTGGCACACCAACCATCCACTGGCCTACCGCGGACCCCTGGACCCCGCGAGCCAGGATCCGACCGAGTGGGCCACGACGTCGTCGCAGCCCCGCCTCGCGCATCTCGGCTCGACCCTGGAGGCGACCCCGCAGCTGGACGTCGACGACCTCGAGGCGCTGTTCGCCGACACCGAGTCCGGCATCTGCATGTTCCCCGGCCGCTGGCGCGACGACGGTTTCACCTTCGGCTCGATCATCGCCGAGCTCGACGACCCGGTACGGGTCCGGATCGCCGCCGGGCCCCCGGACCGCAAGCCCTACGTCGACGTGCCGTTCCTCGACAGCTGAAGCACCGCCACGAAGTGCGGCACGCCTGCCGCGGTGACGAACTCCTCGCCGACAGTCTCGAACCCGTGGCTGCGGTAGAACGGGAGTGCCGCCGTGCGGGCGTTGCACCAGAGCACGGGAACGCCGGCTCCTTCGGCGAGGCCGACCCCGACCTCCAGGAGCGCGCCACCGAGACCCCTTCTGCGGTGGGCCGGGTCGGTGGCCATGCCGCGCAGTCGCCACGCCGGCGTGCCGTCGTGGGCCTCCGGGAAGAACGTGGCGCAGGCGACGACCACGCCGCCCTGCAGGACCGCGAGGTGGACCGTCTCCTCCCCGTCGTCCTGCGGGTAGCAGGACTCGCTGAGCGGACGTTCCGGGCCGCGCAGGACGGCGTGGCGCAGCGGCCGGACCACTTCGACGCCAACCCCACGGACCTCGAACGGCTCCATCGGAGTCAAGGAGTCCGTCCGGTGAGCCGGGCATACCACGCCAGCGCCGCCGGGTCGGTGAGCGACGCCACCTGGTCGATCACCACGCGCAGCCGGTCGACATCGTCATCTGCGACAGCGAAGCGTTCCCGGTGCAGCGGCTCCAGAACGGACGGCGCACCGGCCAGGAGGGCGTCGGTGAGCCCGTGGATCACCTCGCGCTGGCGTGAGTAGTTGGCCTCCGCGCCGGCACGTCCCATGACGTACCGGGCCGTGACTGCCTTGAGCATCGCGCACTCCAGGCGCGTGTCGTCCGGCACCTCGAGGTCGGCGCCGTAGCGATGCAGCGGCTCGTCACCGTGCTTGTCGCGGGTCATCGACTCCGCCGCCGAGCAGAAGCGTCCGATCAGCTGGCTCGACGCGTGCTTCAGCCCGGCCAGCGCCTGGTGTCCCCCGTCGAACTTCTGCGGCCACATCGAGGTCGCCAGCAGACGCTGCAGCGCCGCGACGAGCGCGCCCGGGTCGGCGCCGACCGCGTACCGGTCGGCGGCCAGGGCGGCCAGGTCGTGCTGCTCGTCCTGGTCGTGCAGCGAGTCGAGCAGCAGATGGCCGGCGAAGACGGCGTCCTCGAAGTCGTGCACCGAGTAGGCGACGTCGTCGGCCCAGTCCATCACCTGCGCCTCGACGCAGCGGCGCTGCCCCGGTGACCGGCTGCGGACCCAGGCGAAGACCTCGAGGTCGTCGTCGTAGACCCCGAACTTGGTGTCACCCGGACGCCGCGGCCACGGGTACTTGGTGGCGGCGTCCAGGGTGGCTCGGGTGAGGTTGAGCCCCACGCTGACGCCGTCGTCGACGACCTTGGCCTCCAGGCGGGTGAGGATCCGCAGGCTCTGCGCGTTGCCTTCGAAGCCCCCACACACCTGGGCGACCTCGTCGAGTGCCGACTCGCCGTTGTGACCGAACGGCGGGTGACCCAGGTCGTGGGCCAGACAGGCCGCCTCGACCAGGTCGGGGTCACAGCCCAGCGCCTGCCCGAGCTCACGGCCGATCTGCGCGCACTCCAGCGAGTGGGTCAGTCGGGTGCGGGGGAAGTCGCTCTCCCACGGGACGACGACCTGGGTCTTGGCCGCGAGCCGGCGCAGCGCCGAGCTGTGCAGCACCCGGGCCCGGTCACGTTCGAACGGTGTGCGCCCGGACGGCTTCGCCGGTTCGGTCACGAGCCGGGCGCAGTCGACCGAGTCGTACTCGGCGCGATCCTGCTCGCCAGGGGCAGAACGGGTCAACGACTGTCGCTGCCTTCCACCGACAGGGCGGCGCGGCCGGCCTCCAGCCGGGCGACCGGTACCCGGAACGGCGAGCACGACACGTAGTCGAGCCCGAGCCGGTGGAAGAAGTGGATCGACGCAGGGTCGCCCCCGTGCTCACCGCAGACGCCCAGGGACAGCTCGGGCTTGGCCTCGCGCCCAGTCTGGCTGGCCATCGCCACGAGCCGTCCGACCCCGTCCTCGTCGATCGACTCGAAGGGTGAGACGGCGAAGATCCGCGCCTCCAGGTAGGTGGTGAAGAACGCGCCCTCGGCGTCGTCGCGACTGAACCCCCAGGTCGTCTGGGTGAGGTCGTTGGTGCCGAAGGAGAAGAAGTCGGCAGCCTGGGCGATCTCCCCGGCCGTCAACGCAGCGCGCGGGAGCTCGATCATCGTGCCGATCGGGATGTCCAGCCGGACGCCCCGCTCGGCGGCGACCTGCTCGATGACCTGCTCGGCCTCGTGACGGACCCGCTCCAGCTCGGTCACCGTGGCCACCAGGGGAACCATGATCTCCGGACGGGGGTCGCCGCCCGCCGCGATGAGGTCGGCCGCCGCCTCCGCCACGGCCCGGATCTGCAGTGCGTACAGGCCCGGCAGCACGAGCCCGAGCCGAACGCCGCGCAGCCCCATCATGGGGTTGGCCTCGTGCATGCGACGCACCGCGTCGAGCAGCTGGTGGTGCTCGGTGGTGGTCCGGCCGCGCGCGTCCTCCAACGCGACCCGGACGCTCAGCTCGGTGACGTCGGGAAGGAACTCGTGCAGCGGCGGGTCGAGCAGGCGGATCGTCACCGTCTGACCGTCCATCGGCTCGAGCAGGCCGGCGAAGTCGGCCCGCTGCAGCGGGAGGAGGTCGTCGTAGACGAGCTGGCGAGCCTGGTCGTCGGAAGCGAGCACCAGTCGGACGACGTGGTCCTTGCGGTCACCGAGGAACATGTGCTCGGTGCGGGCCAGACCGATCCCCTCGGCGCCAAAACGGCGTGCCCTGGCAGCGTCGACGGCGATGTCGGCGTTGGCCTTGACCCCGAGCCGGCGGCGCTTGTCGGCGTGACCGATCAGGCGGTCGACCGCGTGCACCAGCTGGTCGCTGCTCGCGTCGGTGTCCAGCCCGTCGAAGTAGCGAACGACCGGGGAGGGAACCACGGGAACGGCCCCGACGTAGACGAGGCCCGTCGTTCCGTCGATCGACACGAGGTCGCCCTCGCTGACCACGACCCCGTCGCCGGTGGTGAAGCGTCGCTGGACCACGTCGACGTCGAGCTGCTCGACGCCGACCACGCAAGGCTTGCCCATGCCGCGCGCGACCACTGCGGCGTGCGAGGTCTTGCCGCCCCGGCTCGTCAGTACCCCCTGGGCGGCGATCATGCCGCCGAGGTCGTCGGGGTTGGTCTCACGCCGAACCAGGATGACGGCGTCGCCCGCGACCGCGCGCACGGCCGCTCGCTTGCTGTCGAACACGGCACGGCCCACCGCGGCACCCGGCGAAGCACCGACGCCCTGGACCAGCGGCTCGGCGCCCGACGAGCTGTCGAAGTGGGGGAACATCAGCCGGGCGAGCTGTGCCCCTGTGACCCGCTCCAGTGCCTCGTCCATGTCTATGAGGCCCTCGTCGGCCAGCTGGACGGCGATCCGGAACGCCGCCTCAGCGGTCCGCTTGCCGATCCGGGTCTGCAGCATCCACAGCCGACCGCGCTCGATGGTGAACTCGATGTCGCACATGTCGCGGAAGTGCCGCTCGAGCACGCCCATGATGTTCACGAGCTCGCGGTAGGACGACGGGTCGAGGGACTCCAGCTCCGAGAGCGGCATCGTGTTGCGGATGCCGGCCACGACGTCCTCACCCTGCGCGTTGGACAGGTAGTCGCCATAGCTGCCGGTCTGCCCCGTCGCCGGGTCACGGGTGAACGCCACGCCGGTGCCGCTGTCCGGTCCCAGGTTGCCGAACACCATGGTCTGCACGTTGACCGCCGTGCCGAGGTCGTCGGGGATGCGTTCTTGCCTGCGGTACAGCCGTGCCCGGTCGCCGTCCCACGAACGGAAGACCGCGATCACCGCCTGCCGCAGCTGCTCGCGCGGGTCCTGCGGGAACGAGAAGCCGGTGTACTCCTTGATCGTCGCCGTGAACGCCTCCACCAGATGGTGCAGGTCGTCGACGGTGAGGTCGAGGTCGTCGGTGGTCCCACGGTGCAGCTTGACCGCGTCGATGGTCTGCTCGAACCGGTCGGAGGGGACTTCGAGCACGGTGCGACCGAACATCTGGACCAGCCGCCGGTAGGAGTCCCAGGCGAATCGCTCGTCGCGGGTGCGGGTCGCCAGACCGACGACCGACTGGTCGTTGAGCCCGATGTTCAGAACGGTGTCCATCATCCCCGGCATGGAGTACTTGCCGCCGGAGCGCACCGACACGAGCAGCGGGTTCTCCGCGTCGCCCAGGAGCCGGCCCATGGTGCGCTCGAGGCGCCCGAGGTGGTCGTCAATCTCGTCGACCAGGCCGAACGGGAGCTCCTTCAGATCACGGAAGGCCCGGCAGGCCTGCGTGCTGATGGTGAACCCCGGGGGAACCGGCAGCTCGAGCCGGGTCATCTCGGCGAGGTTTGCCCCCTTGCCCCCGAGCAGCTCCTTCTTGTCCTTGTCACCTTCGGCGAACCCGAACACGTACGGCATCGCGGACCCCTTCGCGGTTGCGGCCTGTCCTCACTCTATGGTCCGCACGAACCGGGACCGTCGGTACGGGCCTTTGTCCCCTCATCCACCGCTGACGTCGAGCTCGGCGTCGGCCCCCAGTGACGCCGTCCGCCGGTCATCGAGCCAGCCCTCGGGCAGGGCCACCCGCCGGGGCGAGCCCTGGCGCCCGCGCGGAACACCGAACTCGGTGACCGGGTAGGGCTGAGCCGGGTCGAGCCGGGCCAGCAGGCCGTCGAGCTCGTCGAGGGCGCTGACCTGGCCCAGCGCGGCCCGCAGCTCACTCCCCACGGCGAACCCCTTGAAGTACCAAGCCATGTGCTTGCGCAGGTCGGTGAGCCCGCGCGGCTCGCCCATCAGCTCAGCGAGCAGCTCCCCGTGCCGTCGCACGCACGCGGCGACCTCACCGAGTCGTGGCGCCTGGGAACGTTGCTCACGCCCGGCGAACGCCGCAGCCAGGTCGCCGAACAGCCACGGTCGCCCCAGGCACCCACGCCCGACCACCACCCCGTCGCAGCCGGTGTCGGCCACCATGCGCAGGGCGTCCACCGCCTCCCAGATGTCGCCGTTGCCCAGGACCGGGATCGACACGTGCGCCTTGAGCTCGGCGATCGGCCGCCAGTCGGCGTGGCCGGAGTAGTGCTGGTCGGCGGTGCGCCCGTGCAGGGCGATCGCGGCGCACCCGGCGTCCTCGGCGATCCGCCCCGCCTCGAGGTAGGTGAGATGGTCGGCGTCGATGCCCAGGCGGGTCTTGACGGTGACCGGTACGTCGTACTCCGCGGCGGAGCGCACGGCCGCCCGCACGATCGCCTCGAGCAGGTCGCGCTTCCACGGCAGGGCAGCACCCCCGCCCTTGCGGGTGACCTTCGGCACCGGGCACCCGAAGTTCAGGTCGACGTGCGCCACGCCGTGGTCCCCGGCCAGCACCTTCACGGCCTCGCCGACGTGGTGCGGGTCGACGCCGTACAGCTGGACCGACCGGACCTCCTCCAACGGGTCGAAGGTGAGCATCGACAGGGTCTTGCGATCGCGTTCGACGACCCCGCGGGAGGTGATCATCTCGCACACGTAGAGCCCAGCCCCCTGCTCGCGGCACAGACGGCGGAAGGCGGCGTTGGTGACCCCCGCCATCGGGGCCAGGACGACCGGGGGGTCGACGATCAGCCGTCCGAGCGTGAGCGGCTCGGCAGGGGGCGCGTGGACCCCCTGCGTGGCGGTGATGGACACCCCTCATCGTCGCATGCGGGGATACTGGGTCCATGAGCGACGACGTCACCGTGACCCCCGAGCAGCACCGCGCCCTGGCCGTCAAGTCCTTCAACGACGCCTGGGCGCTGATGGACACCCCCGACCGGACTCCGGAGCAGGACGACGAGCTCGTCCACACCGCCCATGCGTCCCGTCACCACTGGGGCATCGTCGGTACCCCCGTGCACCGGGCCCGCGGAGAGTGGCAGGTGTCACGGGTCTACGCGCTGCTCGGGCGCGCCGAGCCGGCCCGGCACCACGCCCAACGCTGCCTCGACCTGTGCGAGCAGCACGGGATCGGTGACTTCGACCTGGCCTTCGCCTACGAGGCGCTCGCCCGGGCGGCCTCCGTCGCCGGTGACGCCGAGCTCACCGAGCGGTACCGCCGCGAGGCGACCGCGGCAGCGGCCACGATCGCCGACCCCGACGACAAGGCGATCGTCGAGGCCGACCTCGCCAGCATCGAGAGCCCGCCCCCGCGCACCTAGCCGGAGCTAGCCGAACCTAGCCGGGCAGTCGCTCCTGCAGGAACGCCTCAACCTGGGCCAGCCCGACCCGGCGTTGCTCCATCGAGTCGCGCTCGCGAATCGTGACCGCGTCGTCGTCAAGGGTCTCGAAGTCGACGGTCAGGGCGAACGGCGTCCCGATCTCGTCCTGGCGGCGGTAGCGACGGCCGATCGCACCGGCGTCGTCGAAGTCGACGTTCCAGCGCTTGCGCAGCTGCAGGGCGAGGTCGCGGGCCTTCGGCGACAGGTCGGCGTTGCGCGACAGCGGGAGGACCGCGGCCTTCACCGGGGCGATCCGCGGGTCGAACCGCATGACGGTGCGTTTGTCGACCCCACCCTTGGCGTTGGGCGCCTCGTCCTCGGCGTAGGCGTCGAGGAGCAGGGCGAGCATGGCCCGGTTCACTCCCGCGGCCGGCTCGATGACGTACGGGACCCAACGCTCACCGGCGTCCTGGTCGAAGAACGACAGGTCGACACCGGACTTCGCTGCATGGGTCTTCAGGTCGTAGTCGGTGCGGTTGGCGATGCCCTCGAGCTCGCTGAACTCCTGACCGCCGAACCTGAACCGGTACTCGATGTCGACCGTGCGCGTGGAGTAGTGCGACAGCTTCTCCTGCGGGTGCTCATACAACCGAAGGTTGTCCGACTTGATCCCCAGGTCGAGGTACCAGGCCAGCCGGGCGTCGATCCAGTACTGGTGCCACTCCTCGTCGCTTCCGGGCTGGACGAAGAACTCCATCTCCATCTGCTCGAACTCGCGGGTGCGGAAGATGAAGTTGCCCGGCGTGATCTCGTTGCGGAAGGACTTGCCGATGTTGGCGACCCCGAACGGAGGCTTCTTGCGCGACACCTGCTGGGCGTACGCGAACGAGATGAAGATGCCCTGGGCGGTCTCCGGCCGCAGGTACGCCAGTCCGGAGCCGTCCTCGATCGGGCCGAGGTGGGTCTTGAGCAGACCGTTGAACATGCGTGGTTCGGTGAACTGTCCCTTGTTGCCGCAGTTCGGGCAGTTGACCTCAGCCAGCGACTCGGGGGCCCGCTTGTGCTTGACCTCGAAGACCTCCTCGAGCTGGTCGGCCCGGAAGCGCTTGTGACAGGCGGTGCACTCGGTGAGCGGGTCGACGAAGGCCTCGACGTGGCCGGACGCCGCCCAGACCTCGGGCGCGAGGATGACCGACGTGTCGATACCCACCACGTCGTCGCGCTCGCGCACGACCGACTGCCACCACTGCCGCTTGACGTTGTCCTTCATCTCCACGCCCAGCGGCCCGTAGTCCCAGGCGGCCCGCTGGCCGCCGTAGATCTCGCTGGAGGGGAAGACGAAGCCTCGTCGCTTGCACAGCGAGACGACACTGTCGATGAGATCGGCGGCCACGGTGGTGCGCTCCTCGCTCCGTCCGGCTGGGTGCCGGAGGGGTATTGGCGTGAGGCGTCAGGCTACCCGGCGCGGTCGGACGGCCGAGTCGACCGGGCCCCGGGCGTCACGGCGGTGCAGCACCTCGAACACCGAGGGCTCGTCGACCGCCCGGGACAGCAGCGGTACGGCGGACACCTTGACGTCGAAGACGGACAGGGCACGACGGAAGTCGCCGACGGTGGACCAACGGGTCTCGACGACCCACAGCTCGGGTTCGTCGACGCTGCGGGCCACCGAACCGTCCAGGTACCCCTCCTGCCGAGCCAGGACGGCGACTGCGGCGGCCGCCTCGTCGCGAAACGCGGCGTCGTCGTCGGCGAGCCAGTACCGGGTGACCACCTGCAGCACGGACCACTCTCCTGTGGGGCCGGCCGCGCCGATGCGCGAAGATGAGCCGACCAGCCCACGCTAGCGGCACCTGCGACCGCCCAGCCCGCCCGGAGGACCTGTGGCCAACCCCAAGCCAGCCGACAAGCAGCCCACGCCTCGCTCCGGCGGCCAGGCGCCGGCCGACGCGACGGCGTTCCAACGCTTCAGCGCGCCCGTGCTCGTCGGTCTGAGCGGCATCCCGCGCTGGGCGTTCGTGATCGGCCTGGCCGCCGTGACCTTCGCCGGCCTGGCGATCGAAGGCATCGTCGGTGGGGTGCTGCTGCTGGTGGTTGCGGCATTCCTCGGCTGGCTGGCTGCCCTGGGCTGGCCGAGCTACACCCTGCCGGCACGGATCCTGCGGGTCGCCGTCGTGGCTTTGGTCGCCTACGTGGCTGCGACCAAGCTGTTCGGGTTCAACGGCGGCTAGGACAGAGCCATGGACGACGACACGACGCCGGACCAGGGACCACGTCCGCGCTGGCTGACCGACCTGGACCCCGGGCACTCCCACGCCTACGTCGAGCGGTTCCGGCAGATGGCGGCCGACGGGGCCGACCTGGTCGGCGAGGCCCGGCTGGTCGACGCGCTGGTCGCGCCCGCCTCCTACGTCCTGGACGCCGGCTGTGGCCCGGGTCGGGTCGGCGGCGAGCTCTTCCGACGGGGCCACCGGGTAGTCGGCGTCGACGTGGACCCCGTCCTGGTCGCGGCCGCACGCGAGGACCACCCAGGCCCCGTCTGGCTCAACGAGGACCTGTTCACCCTCGACCTGGGCCCGCGGGGCATCCCCGAGCCGTTCGACGCGGTGGTCTGCGCCGGCAACGTGATGCCGTACCTGGCACCGGAGACCGAGCTGGAGGTGCTGGCCCGGCTGCGCGGCCACGTCCGCCCCGACGGGGTCGCGGTGTTCGGCTTCGGGATCGAGCGCGGCTACGCGCTGGCGGCGTTCGACGCCGACCTGGCCGCTGCTGGCTGGCGGCTGGAGCACCGGTTCTCGACCTGGGACCTGCGGCCCTGGGACGACGGCGCCGACTTCGCGGTCTCGGTGCTGCGCAACCCCTGACCCGAGCTCTCGGCTTGCTGGCGGTATTGACAATCGTTTTCATTTCGGATGGGATTCCGGCATGACCTCGCCTCGAGCCCACCGCGCCCTGCCCATCGCCACCATGGTCGTCCCGACTGCGTTGGCTGCGTTGGCCGCGCTGGCGCTCTCGGCGTGCAGCACCGACGCGGACCAGACCGCAGGCGCTGCCGACGAGCCGCTGTCGGTCGTCGCCGCCTTCTACCCGCTGCAGTTCGTCGCCGAGCGGGTCGGCGGTGACGCGGTGACGGTGACCAACCTGACCAAGCCGGGCGCCGAGCCGCACGACCTGGAGCTGACGCCGCAGGACGTCGCTGCGGTGGGAGACGCCGACCTGGCGGTCTACCTCTCCGGATTCCAGCCAGCCGTCGATGACGCGGTGGCGGGACAGGCTCCCGACACGTCCTTCGACGCGGCCGCCTCCGCCGACCTCTCCCTGGTGTTCACCCCGATCGAGGAGGGCGTCTCCGAGGACACCGAGCAGGTCGACCCGCACTTCTGGCTGGACCCGCTCCGCCTGGCCGACGTCGCCGAGGCACTCGCCGACGAGCTGTCGAGTCTCGACCCGGAACGCGCCGAGACCTTCCAGGCGAATGCCGACCAGTTGCGCGCCGACCTCGGGCAGCTCGATTCCGAGCTCAGCGCAGGTCTCGACGAGTGCGTTCGGCGTGACATCGTCACCAGTCACACTGCCTTCGGATACCTCGCCGACGCCTACGGCCTGAACCAGGTCGGTATCACCGGCCTCACCCCTGAGGCCGAGCCCAGCCCGCAGCAGCTCGCGGCGGTCACCGACTTCGTCCGAGCCAACGACGTGAAGACCATCTACTTCGAGGCCCTCGTGAGCCCGGCCATCGCCGAGACCGTTGCCGCTGAGACCGGCGCCGTCACCGACGTCCTCGATCCGATCGAAGGTCTCTCGGACTCTTCCCAGGGCGACGACTACTTCGAGATCATGGCCTCGAACCTCACGAACCTCCGGAAGGGGCAACCCTGTCGCTGACCGAACCCTCCCTCGCCGAAGGCACCCCCCTCGTCGACTTCAGGAACGCTGCCGTCGGGTTCGACGGAACGAGGGTGATTCACGGCGTCGACCTGTCGGTGAGCCCCGGGGAGTTCGTTGCGCTGGTCGGGCCGAACGGCTCGGGCAAGTCCACGCTGGTCAAGGCCATCGTCGGGCTCGCTGAGGTGCAGAGCGGCTCGGTCGAGCTGTTCGGCGCCGAGGGTGCCACACGTCGTTCACGCGTCGGGTACGTCCCCCAACGTCACACGGCCGGGGGACCGATCCCCAGCACCGTCGAGGAGGTCGTCTCGAGTGGCTGCCTGGCCGACCGGCGCTGGAGACCACTGGGCCGGACCGACCGTGAAGCGACCGCAGCCGCCCTGGACCGGCTCGGCCTCGCCCCCCTCGCCTGGAAGCCGGTCGAGCGACTCTCCGGTGGACAGCAGCGCCGGGTACTGATCGCCCGCGCCCTGGTCCGCGACGTCCAGTTCCTCGTGCTCGACGAGCCGACAGCGGGACTCGACGCCGAGGCACAGGCCGAGCTCGCCGGGGTGCTCGACCAGCTGTCCAGGACCGGTACCACGATCCTGGTCGTCACTCACGACACCGGCCCCTTCGAGCGCAGTCTCACCCGAGTCGTGTGGATCAGCCACGGTCGGATCGAGTACGACGGACCACCGACCGAGGCCATCCTGCGGGCGACGGGTGAGCCGTTCGCCCACCACGACGACGACCCGTCGCCTCCCGAACGACGCCTGATGGACGACTAGCCGTGGAGCTCCTGCAGTACGACTTCATGCAACGTGCTCTGGTCGCTGCTGTGATGGTTGGGCTGGCGGCGCCGAGGATCGGCGTCTTCCTGGTCCAGCGCAGGCTGTCCCTCATCGGCGACGGCATCGGGCACATCGCCCTGACGGGGGTCGCCCTCGGCCTGCTCACCAGCCGCGCACCCGTCCTGGTCGCCCTCGTGGTCTCGGTCATCGGTGCAGTGACCGTCGAGCTGCTTCGTGCGAGAGGTCGGACCGGAGGAGACCTGGCCCTGGCCGTCATGTTCTACGGGGGTATCGCCGGAGGTGTCGTCCTGATCAGCTTCGCCCCTGGCGGGACGGTGGCGACGTTGAACAGCTACCTGTTCGGTGCCATCACCACCACGTCGGGCCAAGACCTGCTCGTCTTCGCGGCCCTGACGTTGGCCATCGTCGCCCTGACCGGCCTCCTCTCCCACCAGCTGTTCGCGATCAGCAACGACGAGGAGTTCGCCCGAGCCTCCGGAATGCCCGTCAACGCGATGAACGTCCTGCTCGCCTGCCTCACGGCCAGCACGGTGGTCTTGTCCATGCGAGTCGTCGGACTGCTCCTCATCAGTGCCCTCATGATCGTTCCCGTGGCGACGGCGCAGCTGGTGTGTCGCAGCTTCCGTTCGACGACGACAGTGGCCGTGACCCTGGCCGTGACGTGTGCGGTCGGGGGGGTCGTGGCGTCCTACTACGCGGATGCGCCCTCAGGGGGGACGATCGTCCTGCTCGCCATCATCGTCTTCGCTCTCACCGCCGTCGGGGCACCCCTGCGACGCCGGGTCGGCAACGGCCGCGCCCGGTAGGTCCGGGGGCCGTCCTTGATCGCGACTACGATATATGGCAATATCAGCATATGTCATCGACGCCACCCGATGTGCCACTCGCCGAGCCCCCGCAGGCAGACAGCACGGCGTACGCCGAGGCCGGTGAGCTGTTCCGAGCCCTTGCCTCCCCCGTACGAGTGGCCCTGGTGAGTGCGCTGACCGACGGTGACCAGTGCGTTCATGAGCTCGTCGATGCCCTGGACCTGCCTCAGCCGTTGGTGAGCCAGCACCTGCGAGTCCTGCGTGGCGCCGACCTTGTCGAAGGAGTGCGCCGCGGACGCGAGGTGGCCTACCGACTCACCGACGACCACGTCGCGCACATCGTCAAGGACGCTCTCCACCACGCACAGGAGGGCAACGCCCATGACCTCGACTGAGCGCGCCCTCGACGATCCGAGCCGCCGCCGAACCACGCGCCAGCGCACAGCGGTCACCATGGTGCTGGAGGACCTCGACGGGTTCAGCAGCGCGCAAGAGATCCACGCACTGCTGAGAGAGCGCGGTCACTCGGTCGGGCTCACCACGGTCTATCGCACGCTGCAGGCGATGGCCGACGCCGGCGATCTCGACGTCCTGCGGACGGGCGAGGGCGAAACCGTGTACCGCCGCTGCGGCTCCTCACACCACCACCATCTGGTGTGCCGTGTCTGCGGACGTGCGATCGAGGTCGAGGGACCGGCAGTCGAGCGTTGGGCGGAGCAGGTGGCGACGAGCCATGGCTTCACCGAGGTGACCCACGCCGTTGAGGTCTTCGGGCGGTGCCGCGACTGCTCGACCGGCTGAGCCGCTACTCGTAGGGCCGGGCCGGCCGATCGATGGCAACCACCTCGGATGCCTCGATCAGCGGCACGGCGCCGGGGTCTTCGACCTCGCCCCCCGGGACCCAACGGCCAGTCACCTGGACCCAGGTGTCGACCCCAGGATCATCGGCTCCCACGACCTCGACCCGCGCCACCCGGGCATCGGCCGCACAGCACGCAAGCGACAGTCGGTTGAGGTACCAGCCGCCCGCCTCGGTCGCTGACGCGAATCCCGTGAGCTGGACGACGCGACCCGCCAACGTGTCGCCCTGGTCCCACACCGCCCGGAAGGCGTACTCCGACACCCGGATCGACACCGGGTCGCCGTCCGGCAGCGCCGGAAGCTCGACCTCTCCCGGCTCCGGAATCGCCGAAGCGGCACGGTCCGCTGCGAAGGCGCCCAGTGGCGGCGGCGTCACCACGAACACGAGCAGCACGGGGAGCAGCAAAAGCCACGTGACGCGTGGCGTCGGGTGCTCGTCGTCGTCTGGCTGGTCGCTGTCGGCTGGTGCGTCCTTGGTGTCGCGCAGCACGGATACCGCTCCCAGCAGGACCAGGACCACTCCGGACGCGATGAGGAAGGGGCGCATGCCGGGCTTGACGTAGGACAGGTACTCGTCGGTCATCGACAGCCGCAGGATGGTGGCCCCCAGAAAGGCCAGCAGGAGACTCTGTACATCGCGCCTCACAGCAGGGCCACCCCCACCACGCTGGCCACACTGATCGCGGTGACCAAGGTCACCGGCGCGAACCGACGGGCGAACGCAGACCCGAAGATGCCCGCCTGGAGCGAGACCAGCTTGAGGTCGACCATGGGACCGACGACGAGGAAGACCAGCCGAGACGTCAACGAGAACTGGGTGAGCCCGGCCGCGACGAAGGCGTCCGCTTCCGAGCACAGGGAGAGGACCACGGCCAACAGGGCCAGAACCAGGATCGAGAGCACGGGGTTGTCGGCCACGGTGTCCAACCACTCCCTGGGGACCAGCACGTTCAGGACGGCGGCGGCCAGTCCACCGAGCACCAAGAAGCCACCCGCGTGCAGGAAGTCGTGCTGCGCCGAGAGCCGGAACGCCTCCCAGCCGGTCGCACCGTGCAGGTGGTCCCGAGACGGGACGCGTAGCCAACCGCCGCGACCGAAGCGAAGCCACCACCAACCGACGACGACCGCCGTCACCAGAGACGCCAGGAATCGTCCGAGGGCCATCTGTGGCTCCCCGGGGAACGCCACGAGGGTCGAGACCGTGACGATCGGGTTGATGGCGGGCGCCGACAGGAGGAACGCGAGAGCGGCGGCGGGGGCGACGCCGCGGGCCATGAGCCCGCCAGCCACGGGTACCGAAGCACACTCACAGCCCGGAAGCAGAGCGCCGCCAGCAGCAGCGACGGGCACGGCCAGCGCCTCCCGCCGCGGCAGGACACGGCCGAAGAAGGCCGGTGGCACGAAGGCGGCGATCGCGGCGCTCAGCAGCACGCCGAACACGAGGAACGGGAGCGCCTGGATCACGATGCTGACCAGGACGGTGGAGAAGGTCTGCATGGCCGGCTGGTCCTGGAGCCAGTCGGCCAACCGCCCTTGTCCGACCACGAGTCCGACCAGGATCGCGCACAGGACGAACACACCGGGCGTCATGCCGGTGCTACGCCGAGCCGTCTGCGGCATGGCGCCACTCACCCGGCGGTCCTCACGTCGTCCGACCGGTCGGTTCCGGGTTGGGCAACGCTCCACCGTAGCGCCGGTCGCGCGAGGCGTACTGCTCGATCGCCCACCACAGGTGGCGGCGGTCGACGTCGGGCCACAGCGTCTCGAGGAACACCAGCTCGGCATAGGCGGACTGCCACAGCAGGAAGTTGCTGGTGCGCTGCTCGCCGCTGCTGCGGATGAACAGGTCGACATCGGGAAGGTCCGGCTCGTCGAGGTAGCGGGCGAACATCCGCTCGTCGAGCTTGTCCGGGTTGAGCCGGCCCTCTCGCGCCAAGCGGGCGATCGTGGCGGCGGCGTCGACGATCTCGGACCGTCCGCCGTAGTTGACGCACATGGTCAGGGTCAGCACGTTGTTGTCTGCGGTCATCTGCTCGGCGACCTCCAGCTCGTCGATGACCGACTTCCACAGCTTCGGACGACGTCCGGCCCAGCGGACTCGCACCCCCATCGCGTTCATCTCGTCGCGTCGGCGTCGGATCACGTCCCGGTTGAACCCCATCAGGAACCGGACCTCGTCCGGCGACCGTTTCCAGTTCTCGGTGGAGAAGGCGTACGCCGACACGTACTTCACACCGATCTCGATCGCGCCCTCGACGAGGTCGAACAGCGCTGCCTCCCCGGCCTCGTGGCCGGCCGTGCGGGGCAGCCCTCGTCGCTTGGCCCAGCGGCCGTTGCCGTCCATGACCACGGCCACGTGACGGGGCACCAGCTCGGAGGGGAGGGCAGGGGGCCGCTCGCCTGACGGGTGCGGCGTGGGCGGTCGAGGTGGTTCGCGACGCCTCATGTCCGCTCCACCAGCCGTAGCGAGCGCAGTCCCCGCTCCAGGTGCCACTGGAGGTAGGCGGCCGTCAGGCCGCTGCCGGCCCGCCGGTACCGGGTCTCGGAGTCGTCTGCGGTCGCCCAGTCGCCGGTCAGCAGGGCCGAGAGCAGCTCGAGGGTCTCGGGGGCGACCGTCACGGACCCGGCGGGACGGCAGTCCCCGCACACCGACCCACCCCCCTGGACGGAGAAGAACCGGTGCGGCCCCTCGAGGCCGCACCTGGCGCAGTCGGCAAAGCTCGGCGCGTAGCCGGCGATGGCCAGCGCCCGCAGCAGGAACGCGTCGAGCACCGACCCGGGGTCGTGCTCGGCGCCGGCCAGTGAACGCAGCCCTCCCACCAGCAGCAGGTACAGCTGCGTCGACGGCTCCCGCTCGACGTCGGTGAGCCGCTCGGCGGTCTCGAGCATCGCGGTGCCCGAGGTGTAGGCGGGGTAGTCGGCCGCCAGCGCTGCCCCGGGCGAGGCCAGGGACTCGACCTGGGTGACGACGTCGAGGGAGCGCCCCTCGTACAGCTGGACGTCGACGTGCCCGAACGGCTCCAGCCGCGACCCGAACTTCGAGCGGGTGCGGCGCACGCCCTTGGCCACCGCGCGCACGCGTCCGTGCTGGCGGGTGAGCAGGGTGACGATCCGGTCGGCCTCACCCAGCTTCTGGGTGCGCAGGACGACGGCTTCGTCGCGGTACAGGCTCATCGGGTGCTCACCGTGAGCGTGCCGTCGTGGCCTGGTCAGTCGTCACCCGGGCATTGTCTCCCGCACGCCGGACAGCATGGACCAGGATGGGCCCGTGACACGCACCCATCTCCTCGACCGGATCGAGGCGTACCTCGACGCCGTCCCCCGCACCTCGGCCCACGCCGAGCCGGTCGGGCCGTTCACCCTGTTCGTCGCCGAGGTCGGTTGGCCCTTCTACGCCCGACCCCGGCTGGGTGACTCTTCGGCGATCAACGCACACGACGTGACCGCCGTCATCCGACGCCAGCAGGACCTCGGGCTGGAACCGTCGATCGAGTGGCTTGCCGAGGTCACCCCCGACCTCGCGACGGCGGCCGCCGACGCGGGCCTCACGGTGCTCTCACACCCGCTCCTCGTGCACCACGACCCGCTCGCCGTCCCCGTGCCCGACGGCATCCGGATCCGCCGGCTCGGGGCCGACGACGAGGCCGTGGCCGCGTCGCGCGTGGTCGCCGGCCTGGGCTTCGCCAGCCCCGGCACGGAGGTCGGAGCCGACGGCGCCAAGGCGCGCGACGAGGCGCTTCGCGGCCACTCCGCCTCCGACGATGCCTACCTGCGGGCCCGGATCGCCGACGGCCGCACCGTGGTCGTGGTGGCCGAGGACGAGCACGGGGTGCTTGCGACCGGGTCACACCAGCCGGTCGCGGACGTGACCGAGATCGTCGGCGTCGCGACCCTGCCCGACCACCGTCGACGGGGGCTCGGGGCAGCGATCACCGACACGCTGGTCGCCGACGCGCTGCGCCGCGACGTCCAGGTCGTCTTCCTGTCGGCCGGCGGCGAGGACGTCGCGCGCGTCTACGAGCGGGTCGGCTTCACCCGGATCGGCACCGCCCAGGCGGCCTCTCCCCCGACTCCGGAGTAGCGGCGGCTTTCGCCACCCCGAAAGCCACCGCGGCTCCGGAATGGCGTCAGGCGTGGGCGGCGGCCCGGTTGACCGCGCTGACGACCGCCTTGAGCGACGCCGTCACGATGTTGGCGTCGACGCCCACACCCCAGAAGACCTGGCCACCTATGGCGCACTCGAGGTAGGCCGCGGCCTTCGCGTCACCACCGGCACTCATCGCATGCTCGGCATAGTCGAGGACCCGCACGTCGTGGCCGAGCTCGGCAAGCGCACCGACGAAGGCAGCGATCGGGCCGTTGCCGTGGCCCTCGAGCTCACGCCGCTCGCCGTCGACGTACAGGCCCACCCGCAGCGCGTCCTTCTCCCCGGACGCCGAGGACGTGTGCACAGCGTTGAGCTGCAACGGGCGGGTGGGGGTGAGGTACTCGGCCTCGAAGATCTCCCACATCTGCTCGGGCATGACCTCCCCGCCCTCGGTGTCTGTGTGGGTCTGGATCACCTGGCTGAACTCGATCTGCAGGCGGCGGGGCAGCTCGAACTGGTGCTCGCTCTTCATGATGTACGCCACGCCGCCCTTGCCCGACTGGCTGTTCACCCGGATCACGGCCTCGTAGGTACGCCCGACGTCCTTGGGGTCGATCGGCAGGTACGGCACGGCCCACGGGAGCTCGTCGACGGTCTTGCCCAGCGCCGCCGCGTCGGACCCCATGGCGTCGAAGCCCTTGTTGATGGCGTCCTGGTGGGAGCCGGAGAAGGCCGTGTAGACGAGGTCGCCGCCGTAGGGGTGCCGGGGGTGGACCGGCAGCTGGTTCGCGTACTCGACCACCCTTCGGACGTCGTCGATGTCGGAGAAGTCGAGCTCGGGGTCGATGCCCTGGCTGAACAGGTTGAGCCCGAGCGTCACGATGCACACGTTGCCGGTGCGCTCGCCGTTGCCGAACAGCGTGCCCTCGATCCGGTCGGCACCAGCGAGGTACCCCAGCTCGGCCGCTGCCACCGCGGTACCCCGGTCGTTGTGCGGGTGCAGGGACAAGACGATGCCATCGCGGTGTGCCAGGTTCCGGTGCATCCACTCGATCTGGTCGGCGTACAGGTTCGGGGTCGACATCTCGACGGTGGCCGGCAGGTTGATGATCACCTTGCGGTCGGGCGCGATCTCGAAGACGTCGTTGACGGCGTCGCACACCTCGACGGCGAAGTCGAGCTCGGTACCGGTGAACGACTCCGGCGAGTACTCGTAGCGCACCGCCGTGCCTGGGACGGTGTCCTCGAACTTGCGGCACATGCGAGCACCCTGGACGGCGATGTCCTTGATGCCGTCTCGGTCGGACCCGAAGACGACGCGACGCTGCAGGGTCGACGTCGAGTTGTACAGGTGCACGATGGCCCGGTCGGCGTCGCGGATCGACTCGTAGCTGCGCTCGATCAGGTGCTCGCGGGCCTGGGTCAGAACCTGGATGGTGACGTCGTCGGGGATCAGGTCGCCCTCGATGAGCTCCCGGACGAAGTCGAAGTCGGTCTGCGACGCCGAGGGGAAGCCGACCTCGATCTCCTTGAAGCCCATCCGGACCAGGAGGTCGAACATCTTGCGCTTGCGCGCCGGGCTCATCGGGTCGATCAACGCCTGGTTGCCGTCACGCAGGTCGACCGAGCACCACAGCGGGGCAGCGGTCATCGCCTTGTCCGGCCACGAGCGGTCGGTCAGCCCGACCGGAGGGAAGGCGGGGTACCGGTGGACCGGCATGCCGCTGGGCTGCTGGGGGTGGGGCATCGGGGGGCTCCTCGGTTCGCTTCTCGCAGGGGGAACGACCGGTACGACGAAGCCCCGCGGCGAGGAAACCGGTCGGGCTAGGCCTCGCCGCGGCTGCGAAGGAGCAGGCTCGCGAACACCCGAGCATGGTAGCCCACCGGCGAGCCCTCACGTCACAGCCTCGCCTGCGGGCTACCGTCGACGGGCACAGAAGGGGCGAGATGAGCGAGCAACCGGGAACGACGGCCGCGCCGGCCCGCAGCACCGTCACACGCGTGCTCGGGATGGTCTACCGCACTCCGCCGCCGTGGATCCGCGGGTTCATCCTGTGGGTCTTCGCCGGGGTGATCGCGCTGCGGATCCTCACCTGGGCCTTCCACGGTCTGTCCAGCCTGATCGGGATCTTGTTCCTGGCCTGGTTGCTGTCCATCGCCATGGAACCCGCGGTCGGGCGGCTGGTCACGGCCGGCATGAAGCGCGGTCTGGCCACGGGCACCGTGATGCTCAGCATGCTCCTGCTGACGGTCGCCTTCTTCGCGGTCTTCGGCACGCTGTTGTTCGAGCAGCTCGTGCAGCTGATCACCGCCTTCCCCAGCTACGTCGACGAGACGATCACCTGGGTGAATGACACCTTCAACACCGACTGGGACCAGAACAAGATCCGAGACGCACTGAACATCGACACGGGCAAGCTCCTGTCCCTGGCGTCCAACCTGAGCGGCGGGCTCTTGGGCGTCGTCAGGTCGTTGGTCTCCCTGGTCTTCAGCGGTTTCACGCTTCTGCTGTTCGCGTTCTACATGTCGGCCGAGGCGCCTCGGCTGCGCGCGACGGTCTCGTCGTGGTTCCCGCAACGACAGCAACGAGTGATCGACACGGTCTGGCGGATCACCGTGGCCAAGACCGGCGGATACGTGTTCTCCCGACTCGTGCTGGCCATGCTGTGCGCGTTCTTCACCGGGATCTTCCTGCTCGCCCTCAATATCCCCTTCTGGCTGCCGCTCGCGATCTGGACCGGTCTGGTCAGCCAGTTCATCCCCACGATCGGCACCTACCTGGGCGGTGCGCTCCCGGTGCTGATCGCGCTGCTCGCGAGTCCGGTCAAGGGGCTGCTCGTGCTGGGTTTCATCCTCTTGTACCAGCAGGTCGAGAACTACTTCCTCAGCCCCAAGGTGACCTCACGGACCGTCAACATCCACCCGGCGGTGGCGTTCGGCGCCGTCATGGGAGGCGCGGCGCTGTTCGGCCCCTGGGGGGCCCTCGTCGCCATCCCGGTCGTGGCCGCCGTCCAGTCGGTGGCCGACACCTACGGCAAGCGGTACGAGCTCATCCCCGAGATGCGCCACCCCGACCAGGCCGAAACTGTCACTGCGACTGAGGCAGCCATCGCCAGCGTGGCCGAGCCCTCGGCCGGTTGACGGTCCGCCGCAGCCGAACGCGGGTTTGCTGGCGCTGACGTGGGTTTGCTGGCGGTCTACCGCCGGCAAACCCGACCGATGGTCAGGTTTGCTGATCATCGGCGGAGGAGCGGGGTCAGAAGCCGAGCTTGCGCAGCTGGCGGGGGTCGCGCTGCCAGTCCTTGGCGACGGTGACGTGCAGGTCGAGGTACACGGGCGTGCCGAGCAGGTGCTCGATCTCCTTGCGGGCGGCCATGCCCACCTGCTTGAGCCGGGCACCCTTGGGGCCGATCACGATCGCCTTCTGGCTGGAGCGCTCGACGAAGATCGTGGCGTGGACGTCGGTGAGCGGCCGCTCCGGACGACGCCCCGCGCGCGCCGACATCTCGTCGACCAGCACGGCGATCGAGTGCGGCAGCTCGTCTCGGACACCCTCCAGCGCGGCCTCGCGGATCAGCTCGCTGACCCGGGTCTCGACCGGCTCGTCGGTCGTGGTGTCCTCCGGGTAGAGCGCCGGTCCTTCGGGAAGCAGCCGGGTGAGCAGCTCGGTGAGCAGCTCGACCTGGAACCCGTCGACGGCCGACACCGGCACGATCTCGGCCCACTCGACGCCCAGCTCGGCGCCCAGCTGCACGATGTCGGTCAGGTGCCGCAGCATCTGTTCCGGGTCGACGAGATCAGCCTTCGTCACCACGGCCACCTTCTGGGCCCGCCGCACGCTGGCGGTCTCGGCGGTGATGAACCGGTCGCCGGGTCCGATCCGCTCGTCGGCAGGCAACGTGACCGCAATCACGTCGACGTCGGCCAGCGTGGACTTCGCCTCGTCGTTGAGCCGCTCGCCCAGCAAGGTCCGTGGGCGATGGAGCCCTGGGGTGTCGACCAGAACGAGCTGCCCGGCGGGTGAGTTGACGATCCCACGCACGGTGCGGCGCGTGGTCTGCGGCTTGCTCGAGGTGATCGCGATCTTCTCGCCGACCATGGCGTTGATCAGGGTGGACTTGCCGGCATTCGGTCGCCCGACGACGGACACGAATCCGGAGTGCTGGGTCACGGGGAGGAGTCTCCCAGCACGTCAGAATCGGGCGGTGCCACGGACCTCACCGGTCGGGTCGGCCAGGACGACGGGTGTGCCGAGCCCACCCAGATCACGAACCGCGGCCATGCCATCGGCGTCAGCTGTGGCCGCCTCGGTGACGACGGCCGCGGCCTCCAACCCCTCGGCCCCACTGGCGACAGCAGCTGCCACCGCGGCCTGAAGTGCCGAGAGATGCAACGAGGGCAGCGCCACGGTCGTCGCCGCGTAGGTGCGTCCGGTCGTGTCACGCACCGCAGCACCCTCTGCGGCAGCCACTCGACTGCGACTGCTGCGCGCCAGAGTGACGAGCTTGAGGTCCTCGGGATCGGTGGGCTCAGGCATCGGTCGACTCCTGCTCGGCGGCAGACGCCACGTGGTCGGTCTCACGCTGCCGGTTGACCAGCACCGTCTCGATCCGGTTGCGTCGCCCGACCGTCGACTCGGCGACCAGCTGCCACCCCGAGAGCTCGATCTCCGCTCCCGGGATCGGCACCTTGCCCAGGCGGTGGGCCATCAGACCGCCGACGGTGTCGACGTCTTCGAGCTCGTCCTCGTCGAGCTCGACGTCGAGCAGCTCGGCTAGGTCCTCGACGTGCAGCCGGGTGTTCACCCGGAACCGGCCGTCACCCAGCTGTTCGATCTGCGGTCGCTCGGGTGTGTCGTACTCGTCGACGATCTCGCCGACGATCTCCTCCAGGACGTCCTCGATCGTGACCAGGCCACCGACACCGCCGTACTCGTCGACGACGATGGCGATGTGGGTGCGCCGGGCCTGCATGTCCTTGAGCAGCTCGTCCACCGGCTTGCTGTCGGGCACGAAGTACGGCTTGCGCATGAGCGAGTCGACCTTCTCGGTGCTCTCACCCTGTCGGTGGTCGAAGGCGCGCCGGGTGACGTCCTTGAGATAGACGACGCCCACCACGTCGTCCTCGTTCTCACCGATGACCGGGATCCGGCTGAAGCCACTGCGCAGGCCGAGGGACAACGCCTGTCGCAGCGTCTTGCCCCTTTCGATGAACACCATGTCCGTGCGTGGAACCATCACCTCGCGGGCCAGCGTGTCACCCAGCTCGAAGACCGAGTGGATCATCTGCCGCTCGTCGTCCTCGATCAGTGAGCGCTCCTCGGCCAGGTCGACGAGATCGCGCAGCTCCGCCTCCGACGTGAACGGCCCGTCGCGAAACCCCTTGCCAGGTGTGAGTGCGTTGCCGATGAGGATGAGCAGCCGGGTGAGCGGACCGAGGAGGGTGGCGACTGCGTGCAAGGTTGGCGCTGCCGTCACAGCGATCCGGGTCGCATGCTGCCGGCCGAGGGTGCGCGGTGCGACGCCGATGAACACGTAGGCGATGACCACCATCGTCACGCTGGCGACGACCACCGCCTCCCACGTCTCGGGAAACAGGTCGAGGACGACCAGGGTGACGATGACGGTCGCCGTGATCTCGCTGCCGATCCGCAGGAACAGGGCGACGTTCAGGTAGCGAGCGGGGTCGACGACCAGCTGCTGAAGACGGACGGCACCGCGACGCCCCTCGCGGACGGCCTCGTCCACGGCATGCCGGCTGACCCGCGACACCGCGGCGTCGACCCCGGACAGGACCGCTGCAAGAACGACGAGCACGCCCGCCAGCACCAAGAGCCACACGTCGGAGGCGGTCATGCCGGACCATCTGCGCGCACAGCCTGCCAGGAGGCGAGCAGGCGTGCCTGCAGGCCGAACATCGTGCGCTCCTCGTCGGGCTCGTGGTGGTCGTAGCCCAACAGGTGCAGCACACCGTGGGTGCACAGCAGGAACAGCTCGTCCTGCACGCCGTGACCGGCCGATGCGGCCTGGCGCTCGGCCACCCCAGGACACAGGACGACGTCACCGAGGAGGCCCGGCTGCGGCTCCGCGTCGGGGTCGGTGACCCGCAGCTCGTCCATCGGGAAGGCCATCACGTCGGTCGGCCCCGGCTCGTCCATCCAGCGCTCGTGCAGCCGGGCGATCGTGTCCTCGTCGACCAGCAGGATGGACAGCTCCGCCTGCGGGTGGATGTGCAGCGCGTCGAGCAGGAACCGGGCCAACGCCGCGAGTGATTCCTCGTCGACGGGAACCCCGGACTCGTTGTTCACGTCGATCGTCATCGGCGGTCCCCTGCACGTCCGGGGCGACGCGACCGGCCCTTTGGCCCCTGTGCGCCCTCGGTGGCGACGTCGTGCCGGTGGTACGCCTCGACGATCTCGCTGACCAGACGATGACGCACGACGTCTTGGGACGTGAGCTGGGTGAAGTGCACGTCACCGATGTCGTCGAGGATGTCGCGCACGATCTTCAGTCCGCTGTAGGTGCCGGACGGGAGGTCGATCTGGGTGATGTCGCCGGTGACGACCATCCGTGACCCGAAGCCCAGACGGGTCAGGAACATCTTCATCTGCTCCGGAGAGGTGTTCTGCGCCTCGTCCAGGATCACGAAGGCGTCGTTCAGCGTGCGCCCCCGCATGTAGGCCAAGGGAGCGACCTCGATGGTCCCCTCGGTCATCAGCCTCGGGATGCTGGCCGGCTCCATCATGTCGTGCAGCGCGTCGTACAGCGGCCGCAGGTAGGGGTCGATCTTCTCGGCCAGGGTGCCCGGGAGGAACCCCAGCCGCTCACCCGCCTCGACGGCCGGGCGGGTCAAGATGATCCGGGTGACCTGCTTGTTCTGCAGGGCCTGCACCGCCTTGGCCACGGCGAGATACGTCTTGCCCGTCCCGGCAGGACCGATCCCGAACACGATGGTGTTCTTGTCGATGGCGTCGACGTAGCGCTTCTGGTTGAGCGTCTTGGGCCGGATCGTGCGACCGCGACTGCTCAGGATGTTGTGCGTGAGGACCTCAGCGGGGCTGGCCTCCCGGCTGCGGAGCATGGCAGCCGAGCGCTGGACGGCCTCGGCGGACAGGCCCTGACCGGTGCGCAGGACTGCGACCAGCTCGTCGACCAGTCTCTCGACCAGACCGACCTCGTCGGCTGGTCCGGTGACCGTGATCTCGTTGCCGCGCACATGGATGTCGGTGGCCGGGAAGGCGTTCTCGACGACCCGCAGCAGCTCGTCGCCGGACCCGAGCAGGCTGACCATCGACAGGCTGGTGGGTACGACGATTCGGTGCTCGATCACGTCGGTGGTCTGGCTCTTGCCCATGAGGTGGGCCGGGTGGCCCTCACACTCCTCGTCGTCGGCGGCGGTGGGTCGCGCTGCTGGTGCTTGTCCTGCGGATCACTCTGGAGTCATTGTCTCGAGTCACTGTCGGCCGGGCTCAACCCGGTGGCCAGTTCATCGGTCGCCCTCCCAGCACGTGGCCATGGACGTGGAACACCGACTGCCCGGCCGTCGCGCCGGTGTTGAACACCAGCCGGTAGTCGTCCAGGCCCTCGCTCACGGCCACCCCGCGGGCTGCCGTGAGCAGGTCGGCCGCCAGCCCGGGTTCGGCGTCGGCGAGGGACCCGACGTCACGATGGTGCGCCCGAGGGATGACCAGGACGTGGACGGGCGCCTGGGGGTCGATGTCCCGCACGGCCAGGGTCGACGGTGTCGACGCCACGACGTCGGCCGGTATCTCCCCGGCCACGATGCGACAGAACAGACACGATTCAGCCATGCGGTCACCCTACGGGCCCTGCCGCCGTCACCGGAACGACCAGCGACTCGTGCGCGACAGCACCAGGCCCGCCGCGACCGCCCCCGCGGTGGAGGTGCGCAAGACCGTGGGTCCAAGCCTGGCCGCGACGGCCCCGGCCCGCTCGAAGGCCGCGAGCTCGTCGTCGCTGATCCCGCCCTCGGGGCCCACCACGAGCACGAGGTCGCCGTCGACGGGCATCGTGAGGGAGCCCAGACCGCTTGACGCCTCCTCGTGCAGGACGACGGCGAGCGCGGCGGCGGACACGAGCGGGACAACGTCCTGGGTCTGCCGGGGCTCGGTCACGTCGGCCGCCCACCACCGCCGCGACTGCTTTCCGGCCTCGCGAGCCGCGCTGCGCCAGCGATGCAGTCCCTTGGCCGCACGGTCCCCCCGCCATTGGGTGACGCACCGCTCGGCCCACCACGGGACGATCCGGTCGACACCGACCTCCACGAGCTGCTCGACGGCGAGCTCACCTCGGTCACCCTTGGGAACCGCCTGGACGACGGTCAGCGTCGGGTTCGGCGCCGGCTCCCGCCGACAGCGCGACGCCGTCACGGCGAGACCGTCGCGGCCGACCGAGGACACGATGCCGTCGACGACGCACCCGCGTCCGTCGGTGAGCACCAGCTCCTCGCCGACCCGAAGGCGCCGAACCACTGCGGCGTGATGCCCTTCGGGTCCGCTGAGCTCAACGGTGCCGCCGGGGGCGAGGTCGTGCAGCACGTCGGCGTCTGCGAGAAAGACCGGGGCGGTCACCGTCCGTTGAACGCGTCCTTCAGGCGCGAGAAGAACCCGTGCTGCCCCGGCAGAAGCTGGCCGTCGGGGCGCTCCTCGCGGCGGACCGCGGCGAGCCGGCGAAGCAGGTCGACCTGGTCGTCGTCGAGCTCGGTCGGCGTCTCCACCACCACGTCGACGTAGAGGTCGCCGCGACCGTTGCCCCGAAGGTGAGGCACGCCCATCCCGTGCAACGGGATCTGCTGCCCCGACTGGGTGCCCGGCCTGATGTCGATCTCGGTGGTGACGTCGTCGAGCAGCGTCAGGGGGATGCTCGCGCCGAGTGCCGCCGCGGTCATCGGCAGCCGGACAACGCAGTGGAGGTCGTTGCCCTCACGACGGAACACCGGATGCGGCGTGACCACGACCTCGAGGTAGAGGTCACCACGCTCGCCTCCGCCGACGCCGACCTCACCCTCGTCGGACAGCTGGATCCGAGTACCGGTGTCGACTCCCGCAGGCACCTTGACGGTCAGGGTGCGTCGTGCCTGCACCCGACCCTCGCCTGCGCACTCAGGACACGGGTGAGGGATCACCGTGCCGTAGCCACGGCACTGCGGGCAGGGCCGAGCCGTCATCACCTGCCCGAGGAACGAGCGCTGGACGTGCTGGATGTCCCCTCGGCCACGGCACATGTCGCAGGTCTGCAGGTCGGTGCCTTGCTGGGTCCCGGCCCCCTGGCAGGTGGAGCACACGACGGCCGTGTCGAGGGCGAACTCCCGGGTCGTGCCGAAGACGGCATCGCGCAGCTCCAGCTCGACCTGGATCAGGGCATCTTGTCCACGGCGCCGGCGCGGCCGCGGGCCGCGGTTCATGTTCTGGCCGAAGAACGCGTCCATGATGTCGCCGAAGCCGAAGCCGCCGAAGCCCGCGCCCGCGCTGGGGTCACCACCCAGGTCGTAGCGCTGCCGCTTCTCGGGGTCAGACAGCACCTCGTAGGCCTGCGCGACCTGCTTGAACTGCTCCTCCGCCCCGGGGTTCAGGTCCGGGTGCAGCTCACGGGCGAGCCTGCGGTACGCACGCTTGATCTCGTCGGTCGAGGCGTCCTTGCCGACGCCGAGCACCGAGTAGTAGTCGGTCAACGCGGGTCCTCCAGGAACTGGCCGACGTAGCGGGCGACGGCGCGGACGGCGCCGATCGTCCCCGGGTAGTCCATCCGGGTCGGTCCGAGGACGCCGAGACGCCCGACACCCGCCTCGCCGTAGGACGCACTGATGACGCTGGTGCTGCTGAGGCCCTCCACGGGCATCTCGTGCCCGATCCGCACCATGACGTCGCTGGGTCGTACGGCCTCACCCAGCAGGCGAAGCAGCACCACGTGCTCCTCGAGGGCCTCGAGCACCGGCTGGATCGACCGGGGGAAGTCGGTGCCGAGGACGGCCAGGTTGGCCGTACCAGCCATCACGATGCGCTCCTCGGCGTCCTCGACGAGGGACTCCAGAAGGGTGCTGACCACGGCGGCGACCGCCGGCCGGACATCCTGGTCGAAGCTGCCGACGATGTGGTCCAGCTCGTCGGGCACCTCGCTGAGCTGTCGGTTGACCGCAGCGATGTTGATTCGCTCGCGCAGCTCGACCAGCCGCTCGTCGTCGATCGCCGCTGCGAGGTCGATCATGCGCTGCTCGACGCGTCCGGTCGTGGTGATGACCACGACCATCAGCCGGGTGGAGGTGATCGGCACGAGCTCGACGTGCCGGACCCGGGAGCGGGTCAGCGACGGGTACTGCACGACCGCGACCTGGCGGGTCAGCTGGGCGAGCAGCCGGACCGTGCGCCCGACCACGTCGTCGAGGTCGACCGCGCCCTCGAGGAAGGACGAGATGGCCCGGCGCTCAGCCGGCGACAGGGCCTTGACCGTCGTGAGCCGGTCGACGAACAGCCGGTACCCGGAGTCGGTGGGGATGCGCCCGGCGCTGGTGTGCGGCTGGGTGATGTAGCCCTCGTCCTCCAGCGCGGCCATGTCGTTGCGCACGGTCGCTGGCGACACCCCGAGGCTGTGTCGCTCGACCAGAGCCTTGGAACCCACCGGCTCGCTCGTGGCCACGTAGTCCTCGACGATCGCGCGAAGGACCGCGAGCTTGCGCTCGTCGAGCATGGTCACCTCCGCTGGCACTCGCCATTCCCGAGTGCCAAGTGTAGGTGCTGCGGCGCGTTGCCGCGTCGCCTGAGCACCCGCGGGCAGGATGACCGGTATGCGCGACTACGGATCCGACCTCTTGGCCGGCCCGCCCAGCCGACGACAGTCTCTGCCGGAGCTGGCCGTCGAGGCCGAACTGGTGGTCGAGACCGACGACGGCTTCTGCGGCGCCGTGGTGGCCCACGACAAGGCGACCGTCACCCTCGAGGACCGGTTCGGCGCCCATCGGGAGTTCCGTCTGGGCGCGGGGTTCCTCGTGGACGGCGAACCCGTGGTGCTCGTGCGCCCCGTCAGCGCCCGGCCGACCCGGCTTCGCTCGGCATCCGGCTCGGTGGCGGTCACCGACCACGTCGCGCAGGTCGCCCGGGCCAGCCGGATCTGGGTCGAGGGGCTCCACGACGCGGAGCTGGTCGAGCGGGTGTGGGGCCACGACCTGCGTGTCGCCGGGGTCGTCGTCGAGCCCCTGCACGGAGCCGACGGCCTGGTCGACGCCGTCGCCGCGTTCGGCCCAGGCCCCGGCCGACGCCTGGGAGTGCTGCTGGACCACCTCGTTCCCGGCAGCAAGGAGTCGAGGCTCGCCCAGGCGGCGGAGGGGCCGCAGGTGCATGTCGTGGGCCATCCATACGTCGACGTGTGGCAGGCCATCCGGCCCGAGGTCATCGGGCTGTCTGCGTGGCCCGAGGTGCCGCGCGGACGGCCGTGGAAGGAGGGCGTGTGCGCCGAGCTCGGATGGGGTGACGACCCAGGCGTTGCCTGGCACCGGCTCCTCGACGCCGTCGACGGGTACACCGCACTCGAGCCGTCGCTGCTCGGCCGGGTCGAGGAGCTGATCGACTTCGTCACCGACGAGACCACACCCGCACCCTGATGGGGTTGGATGGAGCCATGACCGAACCCGACCCGCAGCAGTACCCCCCGGCTCCCCCAGCGGCTCCCCCCGCTCCCCCAGCGACGCCACCGGCCGTTCCTCCGGCTCCCCCGGCTCCCCCGGCTCCCCCGGCGGCGACCCCGGCCGTTCCTCCGGCTCCCCCGGCTATGCCGGCCGTGCCGCCAGGGCCGCCGGTGCCGACCCAGCCCGGCGGCCCCGTTCCAGCACCCGTGCAGTCCGACGAGACCGTCTGGGCGGTGCTCGCCCACCTGTCCTTCTTCGTGCTGTCGCTCATCGGGCCACTGGTCATCATGCTGGTCGCGGGACCCCAGCGGCCGTTCGCCCGAGCGAACGGCGTCGAGGCGCTGAACTTCCACATCACCCTGCTCATCGCCGGGCTGGTCGCCGTGGTCGCCGCCGTGGTCACCTTCGGCATCCTGTTCTTCCTGCCGATCGCGGTCTTCGTCTACGGCGCCGTCTTCGCGGTGATCGCCGCCGTCAAGTCCGGTCGCGGCGAGGGCTACCGCTACCCCCTGACCCTGCGGATCGTCCACTAACCGTCGGCGAGCAACCGCCGCACGACCGCGTCGGCCAGCAGGCGGCCACGGCGGGTCACCACCACCCGTCCTTCGGCCCGAGCCACCGGGTCGACCAGCTCGTCTCGCTCCAAGGCGTCGACCGCGGCCGACGACACCTCGCCCATCGCCAGGCCCTCCCGCAACCGCACGCCGAGCATGACCCGTTCGGTGCGTCGGGTCGGCTCGTCGAGCAGCTCTCGACCGGCACCGGGAGAGTGTCCGGCGCTCAACGCCTGCGCGTAGGCCGTCGGGTGCTTGACGTTCCACCAGCGGACTCCGCCGACGTGGGAGTGTGCTCCCGGCCCGACCCCCCACCAGTCGGCCCCCCGCCAGTAGCCGAGGTTGTGCCGGCACCGAGCCCGGGGTTGTCGGGCCCAGTTGGACACCTCGTACCACGTCAGCCCGCTAGTGCTGAGCGCCTCGTCGACCATGAGGTACTTGTCGGCCAGGTCGTCGTCGTCGGGTGCCTCGACGTCGCCGCGGTCGACCGCCTTGGCCAGGGCCGTGCCCGGCTCGACGACCAGCGCGTACGCGCTCACGTGGTCGACGTCCAGCGCGACGACGGCCTCGAGGGACCGGCGCCAGTCGTCCAGGCTCTCCCCCGGGGTGCCGTAGATCAGGTCGACGCTCACCTGTTCGAACCCGGCCTCGCGCGCCCAGCGGACGACCTCGGGCACCCGACCGGGTGTGTGCAGCCGGTCCAGGGTCTCCAGCACGTGCGGCACGGCGCTCTGCATGCCGAACGACACCCGGTTGAACCCGGCGGCGCGAAGGGCAACCAGTGACTGTTGTGTCACCGTCTCCGGGTTCGCCTCGGTGGTGATCTCCGCGGTATCGGCCAGCCCGAGCTGCTCGTCCACGGCGAGCAGGATCGACCGGAGATCCGCCACGGAGAGCAGGGTGGGTGTACCGCCACCGAAGAACACCGTGTCGACCGGACGAGGGGCCGTCTCGAGGACCTGGGCGGCGAGCTGCACCTCGCGCGAGGCGACGCCGGCGAACGACGACTGGGAGCCGCCGCCGCCCAGCTCGGTCGCGGTGTAGGTGTTGAAGTCGCAGTATCCGCACCGCACCGCACAGAACGGCACGTGGACGTAGACGCCGAAACTTCGCGACTCCGCGTCCTGCAGTGCCGACGCGGGGAGGCTGCCGTCGGGCGGAACCGGATCGCCGTCGGGCAGCGCGGAGGGCATGGGTCCAGTGTGTCCCACGACCGCGCAGGCCCAGCACCTGCGATCGGTACCCGCGATCGGTACCCGCGGTCAGTGCCTTCAGCCAGGGCCCTCAGTCAGGGCCTCCATCAGATCGACGACCAGGGACCCAGCCCCAGACGCTTCTTCGTCGACGAGAAGCCGTTCGCCTCGGCCTTGGGGCACCGGTTCGGACCCCGCCGACGCGGGGAGCACTGCTCCCAGGGCGAGGGCCGACGTCAGGACACCGACGAGGAGTCCCCGCGCACTCATGCAGGGTCTATCGGGGCCGCGTGGTGGCCGGGACCGCCCCGATCGGGTGGGTCAGGCGGGCGTGCTGGCTCCTGGACGGAAGGCCGGGCCGTGGCCGGGCACCACCAGCACCGGTTCAAGGGCAAGGAGCGCCGCGCGCGAGACGTGCACCTGTTCGGCATCGTCGGCGAGGGGGTCCTCGCTCGGACCGTCGGCGTTCCACCAGGCGTGGGTCAGCACCACGACCCCAGTCGGGGTCGCGACGACGGTCGAGATGTCCTGCGGGGTGTGCCCGGGTGTGGCCATGAGCCGGACGTGGGGCGACAGTGAGAAACCGTCGGCTGGACGGTCGATCCACTCGTCACCGTCGTAGATCGCCCAGTGGTCGTGAAAACGCGCGTTGGCGAACAGCGCGGCGTGCAGCGTGTGGTCTGGATGGTGGTGGCTGAACACCACATCGGTGACGTGGTCCGGGTCGACACCCAGCTCACCCAGCGGGTCGAGGATCACCGACCGGTTCGCCACCATGCCGGGGTCGACCACGATCACTGCGTCACCGTCGCGGATCAGCGAGACCGTGCCGGCCACCCGGTCGGCGGCGTACCCGTCGCACAGGACGTCGACCCGCGCACCGCCCTGGGGTGCGTCCGGACCCGCCATGTCAGCTCCTCGGCTCGCCGTACATCTCGTCGAGCAGCGACTCGTACTTGGTCTCGACGACCTTGCGCTTGACCTTCAGGCTCGGGGTCAGCTCACCGGTCTCGACGCCGAAGTCGCGGTCGAGGATGCGGAACTCCCGCACCGCCTCCCACCGGTTGAGCCCGGCGTTCAGCTCGTCGACGCACTGCTGGACGTACGCCCGGGTGGTCGGGTCCTGGGTCATCGCGGAGTAGTCACCCGTGACGCCGTGATCGGCGGACCAGTGGCTAAGCGTGTCCGGGTCGAGCGTGATCAGGGCGCTGGCGAAGTTGCGCCGGTCGGCGTGCACGACCATCTGGCCGGCGATGGGACAGATGGCCTTGAACTGTGCCTCGATCGCCCCGGGCGCGATGTACTTGCCGCCCGAGGTCTTCACGAGGTCCTTCTTGCGGTCGGTGATCCGCAACCGACCACCTTCGTCGATCTCACCGACGTCACCGGTCGCGAACCAGCCGTCGGCATCGAGCACCTCCGCGGTCTGCTCGGGCATGCCGTGGTACCCGCGCATCACGCCGGGCCCCCGGACCAGGATCTCCCCGTCAGAAGCGATCTTGAGCTGGGTGCCGGGGAACGGCGGCCCGACGGTGGCGAACCGGAAGCCGTCCGGACGGTTGAGACAGGTGGCGGCACTGGTCTCGGTGAGGCCGTACCCCTCCAGGATCAGCAGCCCCGCGGAGTGGAACCACTCGGCGACGTCGTGGGACAGCGCGGCGCTGCCGGAGACCAGGTAGCGCATGTTGCCCCCCAGCCGCGCCTTGATCTTGCTGAAGACCAACCGGTCGGCCACGGCGTGCTGCAGCTTGAGCGAGCCGGTGGGCTCCAGACCCTGCTGACGCCGACGGCTCACCTGCTCCCCGACCCCGAACGCCCAGTCGAAGATCTTGGCCTTGACGCCACCCTCGCCCTTGGCCGTCTGGATCACCCTGGCCCGGACCTTCTCGAAGATGCGCGGGACGCCGGCCATGAAGGTGGGCTGCACGGTGGTGAGGTTCTCCACGATCTTGTCGACCCGACCGTCGACCGCCGTCACGAAGCCGATCTGCAGCTGGGCCGCCATGAGCACCTTCGCGAAGGAGTGGGCCAGCGGCAGCCACAGGTACTGGACGTCGTCCGGTCGCAGGATCTCGATCGCCTCGATGGCAGCGCCCTCGTAGGTCCAGCACGACTGGGTGAGCTCGACGCCCTTGGGTCGCCCGGTCGTGCCGGACGTGTAGATGAGCGTGGCCAACTGATCCGGGCGAATCTCCTCGATCACCTCGTCGACCAGCCCCGGAGCGTCGGCGAGGCGGGCCGCACCACGCTTCTCCCACTCGCTCCAGCTGATCACCCAGTCGCCGTCGGCGGCGTCCGGGCTCCCGTCGACAAGCACGACTCGCTCGACCTGGGGCAGCTCGGCCCTGCGCTGGCGCAGCTTGTCCAGCTGGGTGTCGTCCTCGGCGATGACGACCTGGGCGCCGGAGTCGGAGACGATGAAGGCCACGTCGGCCGCCTCCGTCGAGGGGTAGACCGTCGTCGTCGCAGCGCCGGCGCACATGATGGCGAGGTCGGCCAGCATCCACTCGACCCGGGTGGAGCACACGATCGCGACCCGGTGCTCCGGCTGCACACCGAGGTCGATCAAACCGGCCGCCAGGTCGAACACCTTGGTATGCGTCTGCTGCCAGGTGAGCGACTCCCAGCCCCCTTCGACGGGGAAGCGCAGCGCCTCCCGTCTCGGTGAGGCGTTCACGCGGTCGACGAACATGCGGGCCACCGACGACGCCACCGAGGGGAGCGGGGCGTCGGGGTCGCCGGTCAGAGTGTGGCTCATGGCTCAACAGCCTAGGGAGAACGACGGGTGTCCACCAGATTTCGCCCAGGAGACGGCCGAACGACCCTCGATCACGAGTCCTCGGTCGACAGGGCCGCGATGAAGGCCTCTTGCGGCACCTCGACCCGACCCACCATCTTCATCCGCTTCTTGCCCTCCTTCTGCTTCTCCAGCAGCTTGCGTTTGCGGGTGATGTCGCCGCCGTAGCACTTGGCCAAGACGTCCTTGCGGATGGCCCGGATGTTCTCCCTGGCAATGATCCGCGACCCGATGGCCGCCTGGATCGGCACCTCGAACTGCTGGCGCGGGATCAGCGCCTTCAGCTTCTGGGCCATCGCGACGCCGTAGGTGTACGCCTTGTCCTTGTGCACGATCGAGCTGAACGCGTCGACCGGCTCACCGTGCAGCAGGATGTCGACCTTCACCAGCTCCGACGCAGCCTCACCCATCGGCTCGTAGTCCAGCGAGGCGTAGCCGCGGGTGCGCGACTTCAGGTTGTCGAAGAAGTCGAAGACGATCTCGGCCAGCGGCAGCGTGTAGCGAAGCTCGACCCGGTCGGCGGACAGGTAGTCCATGCCGAGCAGCTGACCCCGGCGGTTCTGGCACAGCTCCATGATCGTTCCGATGAACTCGCTGGGGGCGAGCACGGTGGCCCGCACGACGGGCTCGAAGACCTCGGCCACCTTGCCGCCCGGAAACTCGCTGGGGTTGGTGACGACGTGCTCGACGCCGTCCTCCATGATCACCCGGTACACCACGTTGGGCGCCGTGGAGATGAGCTCGAGCCCGTTCTCGCGCTCCAGCCGCTCACGCACGATCTCCATGTGCAGAAGCCCGAGGAACCCGCACCGAAAACCGAAGCCCAGGGCGGTGGACGTCTCCGGCTCGAAGACCAGTGCCGCGTCGTTGAGCTGGAGCCGGTCGAGTGAGTCGCGCAGCTCGGGGTAGTCGGAGCCGTCGATCGGGTACAGACCGGAGAAGACCATCGGCTTCGGGTCCCGGAACCCGGCCAGTGGTGTGGCCGCCTTGTGCAGGGCGTCGGTCACGGTGTCGCCGACCCGGCTCTGCCGGACGTCCTTGACGCCGGTGATCAGGTAGCCGACCTCCCCTACTCCGATCCCACGGCTGGACACCGGCTCCGGGGAGATGACCCCGATGTCGAGCAGCTCGTGCGTCACGCCGGTGCTCATCATGGTGACCCGCTCGCGCGGGGTGAGCAGGCCGTCGATGACGCGCACGTAGGTGACCACGCCGCGGTAGGTGTCGTAGATGGAGTCGAAGATCATCGCTCGAGCGGGGGCGTTCGCGTCGCCTATCGGAGGCGGGACCTGGCGCACGATCTCGTCGAGGAGGTCACCGACCCCCTCACCGGTCTTGCCCGAGACGCGAAGGCAGTCGTCGGGCTCACAGCCGATCAGGTGGGCCAGCTCGGCGGCGAACTTGTCCGGCTGGGCGGCCGGCAGGTCGATCTTGTTGAGCACCGGGATCACCTGCAGGTCGTTCTCCAGCGCCAGGTACAGGTTGGCCAGGGTCTGCGCCTCGATGCCCTGGGCCGCGTCGACCAGCAGCACGGCACCCTCGCAGGCGGCCAACGAGCGGGAGACCTCGTAGGTGAAGTCGACATGCCCAGGGGTGTCGATCATGTTCAGGACGTGGTCGCGGCCCTCCGGGCTGGTCCACGGCAGCCGCACGGCCTGCGACTTGATGGTGATCCCACGTTCGCGCTCGATGTCCATCCGGTCCAGGTACTGCGCCCGCATGTGACGGGCCTCGACCACCCCGGTGATCTGCAGCATCCGGTCGGCCAGGGTCGACTTGCCGTGGTCGATGTGGGCGATGATGCAGAAGTTGCGGATCACCGACGGGTCGGTCGACGCCGGGGCGGGAGCGCGGTGGGACGGGGTCGCGGGCACGGGACGCTTTCGTCGGAGGCTGGGCTGGCGGTCTGGGCCGGTCTGGCTGGTCTGGGCTCGTGGGGGCCCCATCGTCCCACGGGCCTGGGCCCGGACCGATTTGGACGCCGCGCGGGCGGCGCTGGTATTCTTGGCGGGCGCCTGCGACGGCGCGGCAGCCTCCCCCTGGGCGGATGCCAGGGCGGCCAGGACCGGCAGTCCGACCCTTCGGCTGCCGCCGGCGCCCGACCAACGACTCCACCCAGACGAAACGACGAGGCAGATTCTTCGTGGCCAACATCAAGTCCCAGATCAAGCGCAACCTGCAGAACGCCAAGCGGCACGAGCGCAACAAGTCGGTCCGCTCGTCGCTGAAGACCTCGGTGCGCAAGTTCCGTGAGGCCACCGACGCCGGCGACACCGAGCAGGCACAGGCCCTCTACCTCGAGGCGTCCCGCCAGCTCGACAAGGCCGTCAGCAAGGGCGTGATCCACGCCAACCAGGCCGCCAACAAGAAGTCGAAGATGGCCAAGCGGCTCGCCTCGGCCAGCGCACAGGCCGCCTGACCCTCGCTCACGCGCCCCTCGGGCGCACCGAAGGCGCTGTCCCTTGGGGGCGGCGCCTTCGTCGTCGGCGGGGCCGGTCAGGCCCGGGTGGCCCTCGCGCGGCCGATGGTCACCAACAGCCGCTCCAGGGCGTACGCCCGCTGCACCTCGCCGCCCTTGACCGCGTCGTCGGTGGCTGCGGTGGCCCGGATCGCGACCGCGAGGGCACCCGGTGTCCAGGCGGGCGCCCAGTCCCTGGCCCGCTTGACCGCGTAGTCGGCCACCCCCAACTCACGGGCCAGCGTGGCCGGCGACAGGTTGCGCGGGGCTCCAGCGACCCGGGACAGGGTCCGAAGCTGCTTGGCGACCGCAGCCACCACGGGGACCGGGTCGGTGCCGCTGTCGACCAGCTGCCTGGCCAGGGCCAGGGCGTGCGCGGTGTTGCCGTCGAGCAGGGCGTCGACCACCGCGAACCCGGTGATCTCGGCCCGCCCGGAGTAGTAGCGGGTCACCACGTCACGGTCGATCCGGTCGGGCACGTCGGAGACCAGCTGGGCGCACGCGCCGGACAGGTCGCGCAGGTCGGTGCCCAGCGCCTCGAGCAATGCGGTCACGCCGTCGCGGTCGATCGCCCGTTGGTGCGCGCCGAACTCGTCGCGGATGAACTGCTCACGGTGCGCGCGGACCTCTCCGCGGCTGCGCGGCGACGGGGTGGTGACCTCGCGGGCTCCCGCCTTTCGGGCCGCGGTCAGCACCGCCTTGCCGCTCTGTCCGCCCCCGTGGACCAGGACCACTCGGGCCTCAAGCGACGGGGCCTTCAGGTAGGCGGTGATCTCGTCGGCCGCGTCGCCGAGCTCGCCGGCATCGGCTTTCAGCAGCTCGATCCCGGTGATCACCACGACGGGGGTGCCCCCGAACAACGACGGGGACACAAGCACGGCGAGATCGCCCTTGTGCAGGGCCGCGACCCCCAGCTCGTGCACGTCGAGCTCCGGGTCGCCCCTCCTCCACTCCTCGACCAGTGACCGGGTGGCCCGCTCGACGAGCAGCTCCTCGCTGCCGGTCACGAGGGTGAGGGCGGCGGGAGCGGTCTGCTGAGGCGGCTCGGGCATCGCCGTCAGGATGTCAGAAGCACGGCACGACGGTCTGGGGTGGTCACCGGCTCGCCACCCGCAGGACGCCGTCGTGGACCACCACCGCGATGTCGCCGTCCAGGTCGGTGCGCCGCACTGCGATCCCCGAGTCCGTCAGGGCCGCGATCAGTCCCGGATCCGGGTGGCCGTAGTCGTTGTCCTCACCGACCGAGACCACGGCCAGCCGGGGGGCGACCGTGGACCAGAACGCCGGCTCCTGGGCCGCGGACCCGTGGTGCGGCACCTTGAGCACGTCGGCGTGCAGATCCACACCGGAGGCGAGGATCGCCTGCTGCGCTGCCGGCTCGATGTCCCCGGTGAGCAGCAGGCGCACTCCGCTCACCTCGACGAGGAGCACCGCGCTGGCGTTGTTGGGGTCCGAGCCCTCACCCCGGATCACCCTCGCCGGCCACAGCACCTGCCAGCGCAACGGACCGACCTCGACCCGCTGGCCGGCGGCCAGGACCCCCACGGGCACCCCGCCCTCGGCCGCCCAGGCCATCACCTGCGCCGCCTGGAGCGGAGGTTCGGCCAGCGGGCTCACCAGGATCTGCCCGACCTCTCGGTCGCGCAGCACACCGGGCAGGCCGTCGACGTGATCGGCGTGGTCATGGGTCAGGACGACGAGGGGCACCACCGACACGTGCAACCGACGCAGGCATCGGTCGACCGCCCCGGACTCGGGCCCGGCGTCGACCACGACCGCGGACCCCGGTCCGGCGTTGAGCACCACAGCGTCACCCTGGCCGACGTCGCAGGCCACCATCACCCAGCCCGGCGGGGGCCACTGGTCCGGGCCGCGCCACCAGGCCAGGGGCAGCGCCACCACGAGCACGAGGGCGGCCCCTCGCGGCCACCGACGCGACGCCGCACGGCGCAACAGCCAACGTCCCACCACCACTGAACCTGAGAGGCCGAGGACGACGAGGACGAGCCCGGTCACGCCGGTCGGGAGGTTCAGCGTCGGAAGGGGCGCGGTCGACGACCAACGGGCCACCGCGACGATCCAGGCGACCGGCCAGCCGGCCAGCCAGGCCAGGACGGCGGCTGCCCCGGGCCAGACCACGCCGACGACCGCCGCGGCCGCCCCGAGCGTCGTCGCGGGTGCCACGGCCGGCGCAGCGAGCACGTTGGCCGCAACGCCGACCAGGCCTACCGACCCGGCCAGCGCGACCTGCAGCGGCAGCGTCGCCAGCTGCGCCGCCACGGCCAGGGCCAGCACCTCGGCCACCCCGGTCGGAAGCCGGCCGGCCCATCTGTCGCGCAGGTGGGGCGCGAGGCCGAGCAGCCCCGCCGTGGCGGCCACCGACAGCGCGAAGCCCCACGACCGGGCCAGCCAGGGGTCGACGAGCAGCAGCCCGCCGCACGCGACCAGCAGGCTGCGCGGACCGTGCCGACGTCCGGACGCCAGCAGCCCCAGCACGCCGACGCTGCCCATGACGGCGGCCCGGAGGACGCTCGGCTCGGGCCGGGCCACGAGCACGAAGGCCGCAACGGCCAGCAGGCCCACCACCGGGAGGGCGAGTCCCCGAACCCGGGCCCACCGGGCCAGGCCCAGCACCGCGGCCAAGACGATCGCCACGTTGGCCCCGGAGACCGCCGTGAGATGGGCGAGCCCCGCCGCCCGCAGGTCGTCGACCAGCGCCTGCGGCAGGGCCGACGTGTCCCCGACGACCAGGGCGGGCAACAGCCCCGCAACATCGGGTGGGCGGCCCTCGACCGCGGCCCGAAGTCGCGCCCGCACCAGGTCGGCCATCTGCTCCGGCGGCGACTCGCGAGCGGTGAGCCGGGGACCGTCGCGCGCGAAGACCAGGGCCGAGCGACCGGACGTCGGCGGCAACGTGCGAACCGTGCCGACCAGCTCGACCCGCTCCCCCGGCGTAAGCCTCGCCCAGGGGTCGCCGCTGCCCAGCACCACCACCGGGCTGCGCACCCGCCACGCGCCCTCGGTCGACCACACCTGCTCGGCCCGAACCGTGAGGGACACCGTCGGCAGACCGCCCCAACCGAGGTCACCCAGGTGCGGGTCGGTCGTGACCGTGCCCGCCAGGTGGACCGACGCCGAGTGCTCGGCCAGCGAACGCCAGGGGCCCGACGTCAGGGCGGCCACCCGCCAGGCCGAACCGACGCACCCAGTGGCCGCGGCGAGCAGCACGGTCACCGCGACGACACGCCACGCCGAGGTCCGGCCCTGACGGGTCGAGACGATGCCCACCGACACCGCCGCGAGGGCTGCCGCAGTGAGGACGGCGCCGCGCACGCCGATCCAGGGAGTCAGCCAGGCAGCGGCCCACAGCGCGCCCACAGGGGGCAGCAGGCGCAGGTCGGCTCCGCCGGGAGTCTCGCGCCACGAACCCCCACCGACGCTCACACCCGCACCAGGGGCTCCAGGTCGGAGAACGTCGCGTCACCGATGCCGGAGACCTCCTGCAGCTCGGTGACGCTGGAGAACCGGCCGTGCTCGGCCCGCCACTGAAGGATCCGCTCGGCCAGCACGGGTCCGATCCCGGGCAGGGTGTCCAGCTGCTCGAGGGTGGCCGCGTTGAGGTCGATCGGTCCGGTCATCGACGTGCCCCCGGCCGAGGGCGCCGCGCCGATCGTCGCCGAACCGGGGCTGAGCGGGGCCAGCCCAGCGGCTTGGCCGGGACCGAGCACCACGATCGCGACCCCGTCGGTGAGCACAGCGGCCAGGTTCAGCCCGTCCGTCGACCCACGGGCGGTGACCCCGCCGGCAGCGTCCAACGCATCGATCACCCGCGAGCCGACGGGCAGCTCGACCACGCCGGGCCGCCGGACCCGGCCCTTGACGTCGACCACGACGACCGACGAAGCCGATGGCGACGTGGTCGACCCGACGCCCGAAGGCACCGCGGTCAGCAATGTGGAGGTCCCGGCCGGCATCGGCGACGCGGCGGCAGCGCGGGCCGGTGCGGGAGCCGGTGCCCCTACGACTTCGGGCAGCGCCGAGCCCGACGGCAGCGCCAGCCACCACACGAGGGCGCCACCCACGACTGCGCCCACTCCGCACAGCCCGAGCGCGAGCAGCCCCCGCGGCTCGCGCGACCGCACGACAGGCTGCGGCGTCGGTGGCCCCGATGAGTCCGACTGCGCCGACTCACCGGCGAGCTCGGCCTGGACCCCCTCGGCGGTCGGCACCCAGCGCGGAGCCAGCGCGTCGAGGCGGGCCCGGGTTCGCTCGACTCGGGCGCGTCTGTGGGTCGGCAGCACGAAGCCGGACGCTAGGCGCCTTGACCACACCAGCGAGAGGCCCAGCGCCGGCCTGGGGAGAACTCCTCACGACCATGCGCTGCGGACACCGCTCAACGGCTTCGCCGTCAGCCGCGCCGCCCGCGTACCCAGCGCGCGATGTTCGGTACGTGACGGATCTCGACCACAGCAGCCAGGAACACCGCCCAGACCAGCTGCCCGGTCGAGTCAGCGGCGACCAGAGCCGCCGAGACCAGGACGACGCCCGCCACCATGGACGCCAGCGCGACCCAACGGGTCACGGCGACGGTCAGCCCGAAGCCGACCACGGCGAGCAGGGCCCACCACGGCTGCACGGCGAGCACGGCCCCGAGCGCCGTCGCGACCCCCCGTCCACCACGGCCACGCAGGATGGGTGACGTCACGTGGCCGAGCACGGCAGCGGCTCCGGCCCACAGCGCCAGCTCGACCTCGACCGAACCGAACGCCAACGCAGGCACGAAACCCTTCGCCACGTCGAGGAGGCCCACGAGGACGCCGAACGGCCAGCCCAGCACGCGTCCGGCGTTGGTCGCACCCGGGTTTCCCGACCCACTCGTGCGCAGGTCGACCCCGCGCACCCGCGCGACCGCGACCGCCGGGGACAGCGAACCGATCGCGTAACCCACCGCGACCGCGACTACCACCCACAGGCCCTGGCTCACGGCGACGCCTTGCGTGGCGGGGTCACGCCGGCGTCAGCTTCGTGGTGCGATCATCACGGCGATCATCCCTGGGCCGACGTGGGCACCGACGACGGCACCGATCTCGTCGACCACGAGGTCGCAGAGCCCCGGGATCCGTTCGCCGAGCCGCGCGGCCAGCAGCTGCGCCCGCCCGGCGTTGGCCAGGTGCTGCACGGCCACGTCGACCGGCCCGGCGCCGGCCCGCTCGACCGCGTAGTCCTCGAGCCGGGCGAGCGCCTTGCTGGTCGTCCGCACCTTCTCGAAGGTCTCGACCCGGCCGTCGACCAGCTGGAGCAGTGGTTTCACCGACAGCGCCGAGCCGACGAGTGCCGCGGCGGCCCCGATCCGGCCTCCGCGGCGCAGGTACTCCAGGGTGTCGACGTAGAACAGCACGGTGGCCTCGGACGCCCGCCGACGAGCCGCCGCCACGACCTGGTCGAGGTCGCCGCCAGCGGCAGCACACTCCGCGGCGCTGATCGCGGCGAAGCCCAGGGCCATGCCGATCGACCGGCTGTCGACCACCCGGACGGGCACCGGCGAGTCTCGGGCGGCGAGCATGGCCGACTCGATGGTGGCCGACATGTCCGAGGACAGGTGCAACGACAAGATCCCCGTGGCACCGCCGGCTGCGAGCCGCTCGAACACCGTGAGGAACGCGTGCGGCGTGGGTCGGCTCGTGCTCACCGGCGTCCAGTCGCGCAGCGCCTCGGCAACCTCGTCGGCCGAGACCGATGTCTCGTCGGCCACCACTCCACCAATGACGACCTGCACCGGCACGACCTCGATGCCATGAGCCTCACGCATCACCTGGGGCAGGTACGCCGTGGAGTCGGTCACCACGGCCACCCGACCAGCTGGCACGCTCAACGCGGGCCTCAGCCGGCCACGACGTTGACGAGCTTGGGTGCACGAACGATCACGGTGCGGACCGGACGACCGTCGAGGGCCCGCACGACCGACTCCGACGCCAGGGCCAGGGTCTTCAGCTCGTCCTCACCGATCTCCGGCGACACCTCCAGCAGGTCCTTGACCTTCCCCTGGACCTGGACGGCGCAGGTGACGGTCTCGCGTACGAGCAGCGCCTCGTCGAGGCTCGGCCAACCGGCCCTCGCGACCGACGGCTCGTGCCCCAGCCGGGCCCACATGTCTTCGGCGGTGAACGGCGAGACGAGCGAGAGCATCACCGCCACCGACTCGACCGCCTCTCGGACGGCCGGGTCGGCCCCGCCGGCACCGGAGTCGATGACCTTGCGCGTGGCGTTGACGAGCTCCATCACCTTGGCGACGGCCACGTTGAACCGGAAGTCCTCCACCGCCTTGGTGACGTCGGCGATGGTGCGATGGGTCGTCTTGCGCAGCTCAACGTCTCCGCGCGTGACGTCGACACCGACCGGTGACGTGACGTCTCCGGCCAGCCGCCAGGCCCGGGCCAGGAACCGGCGGGCACCCGTGGCCGACACGTCGGCCCAGTCGACGTCGTCCTCCGGCGGTCCGGCGAAGACCATCGCCAGCCGGATGGCGTCGACGCCGTGCTCGGCCAGCTCGTCGGACAGGCGCACCAGGTTGCCCCGCGACTTGCTCATCGCCGAGCCGTCCATGACCACCATGCCCTGGTTCAGCAGCCGGGTGAACGGCTCGGTGAAGTCGACCAGCCCCATGTCGTGCATCACCTTGGTGAAGAAGCGCGCGTAGAGCAGATGCAGGATCGCGTGCGTCACCCCGCCGACGTACTGGTCGACCGGCATCCAGGTCGCCGCTTGCTCGAGGTCGAACGGAGCCGTCTCCAGCTGAGGGTCTAGGAAGCGCAGGAAGTACCAGGACGAGTCGACGAACGTGTCCATCGTGTCCGGGTCACGCTGGGCGGCCGCGTTGCACCGGGGACAGGGAACGTTGAGCCAGTCGGTGGCCCCCCCGAGCGGCGAGGTGCCCTTCGGCTTCATGTCCAGGCCCTCGGACGACGGCAGCCGGACGGGCAGCTCGTCGTCGGGAACCGGGACCTCCCCGCACTCCGGACAGTGCACGATCGGGATCGGGGTCCCCCAGAAGCGCTGACGGGAGATGAGCCAGTCACGCAGTCGGTAGTTGACCGCGGCGCGACCGGAGCCGCTCGCGGTCAGCTGTTCGACGATCAGCGAGATGGACTGCTGCTTGTCCAGGCCGTCCAGGGGCCCGGAGTTGACCATGACGCCATCACCGGTGGTCGCCACCGCGGAGACAGCCGGGTCCGGTTCCTCGGTGCCCACCACGACCCGCACCGGCAGGTCGAAGGCGAGGGCGAACTCGAGGTCACGCTGGTCGTGGGCGGGCACCGCCATGATCGCCCCATGGCCGTAGTCGGCCAGGACGTAGTCCGAGGCGTAGATCGGCAACTGCTCGCCATTGACCGGGTTGACGGCGAAGCGGCCCAGGTTCACGCCGGTCTTGGGCCGGTCGCTGGACAGCCGGTCGACCTCTGAGGTCTGCCGGACCCGGGCGAGGTAGGCGTCGAACTCCTCGCGGACGGCGTCCGGTGCCTGCGCCGCGAGCTCGGCCGCCAGGTCGGAGTCGGCGGCGACGACGAAGAAGGTCGCCCCGTACAGCGTGTCGGGTCGGGTCGTGTACACCGTGACCGGATCGTCGCGACCCTCGATCGAGAACACGACATCGGCGCCCGTGGAGCGACCGATCCAGTTGCGCTGCATGAGCAGCACCTTCTCCGGCCAGTGACCCTCCAGCTGCTGCATGTCGTCGAGCAGGCGGTCGGCGAAGTCGGTGATCCGGAAGTACCACTGGGTCAGCTTCTTCTTGGTCACCGGTGTGTCGCAGCGCTCGCACAGCCCCCCGACGACCTGCTCGTTGGCCAGGACGGTCAGGTCCTTGGGGCACCAGTTCACCTGCGAAGGCTTGCGGTAGGCGATACCCCGCTCGAACAGCCGAAGGAACAGCCACTGGTTCCACCGGTAGAACTCCGGGTCACAGGTGTTGAGCACCCGGTCCCAGTCGAACGAGCACGCGTAGCGACGCATCGAGGCGCGCTGGATGGCGATGTTCTCGTACGTCCAGGCCGCAGGGTCGACCCCCCGCTTGATCGCGGCGTTCTCCGCAGGCAGCCCGAAGGCGTCCCAGCCGATCGGGTGCATGACGTTGAAGCCGCGCTGGACCCAGTAGCGAGCCACCACGTCACCCAGCGCGTAGGCCTCCGCGTGGCCCATGTGCAGGTCGCCGGAGGGGTACGGGAACATGTCGAGGATGTACTTCTTGGGTCGATCGTCGGCCGGGTCCCCGGAGCGGAAGGGTGCCAGCTCGTCCCAGACCGGGAGCCACCGCTCCTGCATGGTCTCCGGGTCGTAGGCGTCGCGGATGTCGGCGTCCGGCTGGTTCTGGTTCATCGGCTCCCTCACTCAAAACGTGCCCCTGACATGGGAAAACCCCTCGATCACGAGGGGTCGCCGCGCCGACGCGGTGCCTGTGGCACCCGCTGAGGTCAGCGCGGCTCGGTAAGGAGCAGCCGGACTCGCATGCCGGTCAGGGTACAGGAAGGGGCAGTCGCCCGCTGGTCACCGCCCAGCACGGGACCGGCAGCGTTCAGGCGCCGGCCTGCGGCTGCTCCTGGTTGGTGCCCGGCCCAGCCCCCCGACCGGCACCACCCGCGCCGCCGGCACGAGTGCGGCCTCCCCCGCGACGCAGCGCCCGACGCAGGTACATCTCCTGGTCGGCCTTGCCGAGCAGGGTGTCCAGCGTGCCGCTGTCCCAGGGTGCGAGCATCGCGCCCCCCGCGCACACGCGCGGCGACCAGACCACGTCGGGTACCGGCGGGTTCTGCATCACACGCTCGCGGATGCGCCGCTCGAGCTCCATGGGGGCCATCCCCGCCCCGGGCCCGATGACGCAGAACTCGTCGCCGCCCCAACGGGCGACGACGTCGGTCGAACGGGTCACGGCCCGCAAAGCATCGGCGACGGCCACCACGACCTCGTCGCCGGCGTCGTGGCCGACGACCTCGTTGACGTGCGCCAGCTGGTCGATGTCGACGTAGACGCAGTGCACGGCGTCACCCTGGCGTCTGGCGACCTCGACCATCTGCTGGCCCAGCATGCTGAGCCCGCGGCGGTTCGCCAGACCGGTGAGCGAGTCCCGCACGCTCGCCAGCGCGGCGGTCTCCTCGGCCCTGGCCAGCGCCTGGACGAGGCGGCGCCGCGAGACACACACCAGCGCCGACAGAGCGGTCACTGCGGCGCCCGCGGCCAGCCACAGCCATGGCCAAGTGCCCAGGTCACCGAAGGCGAGAGCCACCAACCAGCCCAGCCACAAGGCGTACCCGGTGACCACGAACCAGCGGATGGACAGCAGCAGTGCCCCGGTCGCCACGAGCGACACGAGAACACCCAGCGACCAGGCGACGTCGCGGGTCAGGACCACGCCGGCGACGGCAGGCACCGAGGCCAGGACCACGGTGGTGGCCGCCACCGGGTCGGCCCAACGCTCCAGCCGACCACGGACACCGAAGCCGACCGCGATCGCGGTCAGGAGGAAGGAGGTGGTCAGGGCCGTCAGGGCGGTGGCGACGCCCCCAGTGTCCTGGGTCAGGGCGACGACGGCCGAGAGCGCCGCCCAGATCGCGAGGCCCCCGGCCACGGCAGGCAGCATCGACCAGACGGCGGCGTCACGGCGCACGTCGTCTGGATCTCCTGGATCCGCCCCCACCACAACCACGATGTCGTCACGCACACTCGATACCTTGACCGAGTCGCACCCGCCGCGTCGGGCGAATCCGCGAAGATGCCACGAACGGGCGAAGAACGCCACGCGCCACCGCGCCGACGGTCACCGCCGGTGAGCCCGGGCCTGGGCCCGCCGGACCGGTCCGCTCACCGGTCACCGGGCCCCGGGGCGGTCAGGGGGTCAGCGCGGCGGTCTCCGGGCGGGCCAGGTTGGCGGTGAACTGCTCGAGCCGCTCCCCGTCGAGCGCCCAGCTTCCGTCCTCGGAGTTCACCGACGAGTCGAAGTACGACAGGGCGACCAGGCCGTGGTCCAACCCGAACTGGTAGGCGTCCGCGAGCCACTGAGCCGCGCGGCCTGGCCGGTCGGGGTCCTCCCGCACCCCGTGCTCGCCCACCAGGACGGGGTAGCCCCAGGACTTGATCACCAGGGCAGGTGACAGCACCTCGGCCGCCGGCATCCACCGTCGGCCGTTGGTCGGCGACCACTGGTTGTAGGAGTCGAAGCCCATCACGTCGACCCCTGTCCCCACCGGCATGAAGTACGCCCGTGGGTCACCGCCCGGGTCCAGGAAGGTCGAACCGTTGAGGATGCCGACGAGCACAATGTTTGACGACAGGCGGTCGATCACCGTTCGGGCATGCTGCTGCATGGCCACCCAGTCGGCCGGGACGCCGTCGCTCTGCGGCTCGTGGTGCAGCACGAGCCACACGGGACCGTCGACCGCGGCCAGGGCCCTGACCCGCTCCTCCAGCCAGGCGTCCTGGTCACCCGAGGCGACCTCGGACCAGGTCCCGGGGACCTTGGTCGAGATCAGGGGGATCCGGCCGGCCGCGACGTCGGCCGTCGCCCGCTCGACGAAGGCGCTCGCCGGCGTCGTGGACTGCATGAAGGAGCGGAACAGGGTGAGGGGACGGCCGGTCAGCGCCTCCAGCCGGGCAGGGTCGCCACCCTCGACCGACGCCCCGTAGTACAACGACCCGGCGCACGGATCCCCCGGGAAGCTCTGGCAGCTGTCGGGGGCGGTGCTCGAACCCAGCCGACCCAGGGTCAGGGCGATTCCTGCGCTCACCGCGACCACCACGACCACAGCCGCCACCGCGAGCGCCCGACGAGTCATTGGTGCAGCACTCCCCCTGTGCTCCCGCGAGGACGCAAGACCTGGTTGCCTTGCTCGCAGTGCTCTGCTCGCCTCGGTCGCTGGTGGAGCTAAGGGGACTCGAACCCCTGACCTTCTGCATGCCATGCAGACGCGCTACCAGCTGCGCCATAGCCCCAGGTGCCCCGCAGGGCAGCGGCCAGTGTAGCCGTCGTCGGCGACCCGGCCGAATCGCCGGGTCAGCGGTCGTCGCCCACCACCCGGGTCGGCGGGCTGCCCGCGTTGTGCTCGACCAGGCGCCACCCCGAAGAACCCTCCTCGAGCACCGACCAGCAGGCGTTCGCGATCCCGCCGAGGATCCGCCACTGCTTCGTCGGGAGGTCCAGCAGCCGCCCCAGCGAAGCCCTGGCCGTCCCCCCGTGGGTGGCGACCACGAGCAGGCCACCGGGTGCGACGCCGGCCAGGGCGTCGGAGATCGCCGCAGTAGCCCGGTCGGCGAGCTGTGACCTGGTCTCGGCTCCTCCCGCCGCGACGTCGGCGCCGGACCTCCAGGCCAGGTACCGCTCGCCGTCATCAGCCCTCAGCTCCGCGCCCAGCCGGCCCTGCCAGGTGCCTCCGTCGGTCTCCCGGAGCCGGACGTCGACCTGCACGTCGAGCCCGGTCAGCGTGGCCAGGTAGACCGCCGTCTCGGTGGCGCGTTGCAGATCACTGGCGACCAGCGCAGCAGGGGTGAGCGCAGCCAGCACCGAAGCGGCGGCCCGGGCCTGCGCGTGTCCCACGTCGTCCAGGGGGATGTCGAGATGCCCCTGGAACCGGTCCTCGTCGTTCCACTGGGTGCGGCCGTGACGCCACAGCAGCACCCGGCGACCGGTCAGGACGACACCTCGGCGTCGTCGACCCGCTGGACCGACAGGGGGACGACCGGACAGTCCTTCCACAGCCGTTCCAGGCTGTAGAACGCCCGCTCGTCCTCCTGCTGCACGTGAACCACGAGGTCGAGGTAGTCGAGCAGGACCCAGCGTGCATCGCGTTCGCCCTCGCGCCGCACGGGTTTGGCGCCCAGCTCGCGCAGCCGCTCCTCCACCGCATCGACGACCGCCTGCACCTGCCGCTCGTTGGCCGCCGAGCACAGCAGGAAGACATCAGCGATGGCCAGCTGCTCGCTCACGTCGAAGGCGATGATGTCTCGCGCCAGCTTGTCCGCGGCCGCTGATGCGGCCGCCTCGGTCAAGGTCACGGTCTCAGCAGTGGCAGTCATCGTCTCGTCTGGGTCGGTTCGATCGGCTTGGTCGTCTGGGTCGCTCGGGGGTCGCGTTCGAGCACTCCCAGCCTCTCACGCCTCGTAGTCGGCCCCGATGATCACGACGACGTCGGCGACGGACTGGCCCTCCGCCGCGACCTGCACCGCCGAGGCGGGGACTCCGAGCACGTCGGCGATCGCTCGTCCGTTGGCCAGCGACTCGTCGGTGGTGTCCGGGACCACGATCACGGTCTTGGCATAGCCGAACCGGTTGGCGTTGCCGCCGTTGACGAACGCGTAGCCGGCGTCGCGCAGCTTCTCCCCCGCCGACTCCACGAGACCGGGGCGACCGACCCCGTTCTGGGCGAGCACGCTGAGCCGGTCGGCCCCTCCCGGCGGCCTGGACCCGGCGAACGACGCCGCCATCAACGTCTCCGCCGCCTCCTGGTCGACGGCGTACACCGCCTGCGGCGACCCGACGTCGATCGAGTCGACGGGCAGGGTGGTCGCGGTGACGTTCCCGGCGTCCATGGCCGACTGCTCGGCCAGCAAGAAGCTGGCCAGCCAGGGGACACCGGTGGTCACGGCGGACTCCCGGCCCAGTCCCTTGAGCAACGACTCCAGCTCGGCCTGGTCACTGGGCAGCTCGGGGATGAGGGCGAACAGGACCGCGTTGAAGTGCGCGAGCCGCGAGGCCTCCTCCTCCCCCGTCGGGAGCACCGCCGAGTAGGCCGCCGCCTGCGTCCCGCTGAGCTGGGTGGTGCCACCGGGGACGACGACCTCCCTCGTGCCGTCGCGACGGGTGAGGATTACGTCGTCTTCGACGCTGACGCTGACCCCACCGACCGCGTCGACCAGCTGGGCCAACCCCATCGGGGACAGTCGCCACGTCGCGTCGATCACGACGGCCAAGGTGTCCTCCAACGCCACCGCCGGCGCGTTGGGGTCCGGGTACCGCACCGTCGAGCCGAACCGGATCGCCTCCGGGCTGGGACCGTCGACCAGCAGCGACGACGGCACCAGGACCACCGAGCCGTCGTCGGCGGCCGGATCGGCCGCCATGAGAGCTGAGGCGAACGAGGAGCTGTACTCGCCGGCGAGCATCATCACCATCGTCTGCTGGGTCCGAGCCGGGGGTGTCGGCGAAGGGGCGACGTCGTCGTCGCCGAACAGCACCGGCACCACGAGCACGAGAGCAGCCACGACGGCGAGCACCGCTGCGACCGCGACGAGGGGGAGCCAGCGCCGCCTCGAGGCTGTTCGCTTCTGCGCGCGTCGGTCCCGCCGACTCGCCACCGGGACCGGAGTCGGGTCGGGACTCGGGTCGGGAGCTCGGGTCGGGAGTCGGGCCGGCGGGGTCCGCGGTGACCGGGCTCGCCGCGACCCGCGACGCGTCGCGGTTCGGCTGACGCCGACGGCGCCCGCTCACCGGGCGCCCTCGTTGGCGGCCGTGCGGTACAGACCCCGTTTGGCGATGTACTGGACCACGCCGTCGGGCACCAGGTACCACACCGGGCGGTGGGTCTCGACCCGCTCGCGCACATCGGTCGAGGAGATGGCCAGCGCGGGAACCTCGACCAGGCTCACCCGACCCTCGGGCAGGCCGGCGTCGGACAGGTGGTGTCCGGGTCGGGTGACACCGACGAAGTGGGCGAGCTCGAACAGCTGGTCGGCTTCGCGCCAGCCGAGGATCTGCCCCAGGGCATCGGCACCGGTGATGAAGTAGAGCTCGACGTCGTCGCCTCGCTCGCGGCGGAGGTCGCGCAGGGTGTCGGTGGTGTAAGTGGGTCCTCCGCGGTCGACATCGACCCGGCTCACCGAGAACCGGGGGTTGGACGCTGTGGCGATCACGGTCATCAGGTAGCGGTCCTCTGCGGGCGTGACGTGTCGCTCGGTCTTCTGCCACGGGGCACCCGTGGGGACGAAGACCACCTCGTCGAGCAGGAACAGTGACGCCACCTCGTTGGCAGCGACGAGGTGGCCCTGGTGGACTGGGTCGAACGTGCCGCCCATCACCCCGAGTCGGCGGCGGGTCACCGCTGGCTCAGCGGTCGGAGTTCAGCCGGGTGACGGCGAACAGCAGCACTGCGAACACCACGAAGGCGGTGACCCCGAGCCCGATCGCCATCGGCAGGCCGGAGACCTCCTCCTCGACGACTTCGGACGCCATCTGGATCCACGACATCGACGCACCTCGACAGCATCTGGCAGGACGGACGGCCGGCCCGAGGACCGGCCTGACAGGACGGAGGCCAGCCTAGCGGCCGGCCGTCAGCTTCGGACGTGTCCCTCGCCCACGACGACGTACTTGGTCGAGGTGAGCTCCTGCAGGCCCATCGGCCCTCGGGCATGCAGCTTCTGGGTGGAGATCCCGATCTCGGCGCCGAACCCGAACTCCCCGCCGTCGGTGAACCGGGTGGACGCGTTGACCATCACCGCGGCCGCGTCGACCTGGGCGACGAAATGCTGTGCCGCGCTGACGCTGTCGGTGACGATCGCCTCGGTGTGCCCGGTCGACCAGCGCCGGATGTGGGCGACCGCGTCGTCGATCGAGTCGACGACCCCCGCGGCGAGGTCGAGGGAGTAGTACTCCGCCGCCCAGTCGTCGTCGGTCACGGGCACGTGGGGCACCCCGGCCTCGGTGCAGTACGGCTCCATGCGCGCATCGGCGTGCACGGTGACCCCGGCGTCCCTGAGTGCGGCGAGCAGGCTCGGCAGCACCGCGTCGGCGAGGTCGGCGTGGACGAGCAGCGTCTCGGCGGCGTTACAGACACTGGGGCGCTGGCACTTGGCGTTGACCACGATCGACACGGCCATGTCGATGTCGGCGTCGGCGTCGAGGTAGACGTGGCAGTTGCCCACACCGGTCTCGATCACCGGGACCGTCGATCCCTCGACCACCGAGGCGATCAGCCCGGCTCCCCCTCGGGGGATCAGCACGTCGACGAGTCCCCTTGCGGTCATCAGGTGCTTGACCGACTCGTGGCTGACCCCTGGGACGAGCTGAATGCAGTCTCCGGGCAGCCCGGAGGCCACCAGGGCCTGCTGCATCACCGAGACGAGCGCGTGGTTGGAGTGCCGCGCCGAGGCCGACCCCCGGAGCAGCACCGCGTTGCCCGACTTCAGCCCAAGCGCGGCCGCATCGACCGTGACGTTCGGGCGCGCTTCGTAGATGATCCCGACGACGCCGAGCGGCACGCGCAGCTGGCGTACCTGCAGCCCGTTGGGCAGCGTGTATCCGCGGATGACCTCACCCACCGGGTCCGGGAGCTCGGCTACCTCACGGACCGCGTCGGCGATCGCCTGCAGGCGAGGGGCGGTCAGGGTCAGCCGGTCGACAAGACCCGCGGTGGTGCCCGAGGCGCGAGCCGCCTCGACATCGAGGGCGTTGGCCGCGAGGACGACGTCGAGGGCGCCGGTCAGGGCATCGGCCACGGCGTGCAGGGCGGCGTCCTTGGCCGAGCGGGACAGCGGGGCGAGCACCGCGGCTGCCGCGTTGGCCCGGCGGGCCACCGACAGCACGGCCGCACGCTCGTCGGTCGTGGGGGGCGCAGCGAGGTCAACCATCTGTCAAGGGTACGGGTCGGGCGCCGTTCAGAACGGGCGCAGGTCGCCCGAGCCCACCGAGGTGACGAGCAGCTCACCGGCTCGCCCCCGGGTCTGGAAGGTCTCCTGGTCGACGACCTCGAGCCCGACGACCTCCCACGGAGGGAGCGCGGCGACGTCGGCATGGTCGTCCCACAGCAGCAGCGCGCGGGCAGCCGTGTCACGCATGTGCGCCCCCTCCTCCCAGTACCTGATCTCGGCCCGGTCGCTGGCGTAGCGCCCCGACAGGAGGAACTGGTGCCGGTCGGCGAAGCGGCCGAGCGCGGCCCGCACCTCCGCGACCGAGACGGGCTCCCCCGCAAGGGTCACCGTGACGTGCCACAGCCGACGGGCCGAGGGCAGGACGGCGGGTGGGGACACGCTCACGTCGACTCCTCTCAGCGGCGGTCGTCGAGCACGATCAGGTCGTCGCGGTGGACGACCTCACGCTCGTAGGCCGTTCCTCGCTCGCGAGCGAGGTCTCGGGTCGAGCGGCCCAAGAGCTCCGGCAGTTCCGTCGCGTCAAAGTTGACCAGTCCACGGGCCACGACGTGACCGTTTTCGGTGAGAAGGTCGATCGGATCCCCAGCCACGAAGGTGCCCTCCACCCCCACCACGCCGGCGGGCAGCAGGGAGGCGCGACGCTCGACGACCGCGGTCACTGCCCCGGCGTCCAGCACCAGCGAGCCGTGCGTGGTGGCCGCGTGCGCGAGCCACAGCAGCCGGGTCGGGGTCCGGCGACGCGTGGCCGCGAAGTACGTGCCCACCGACGCACCTGCCAGGGCGTTCCCGGCCTGTTCGGCGGCAGCGAGGACGACCGGAACGCCGGCACCCGTGGCGATCCGTGCCGCGTCAACCTTGGTGGCCATGCCACCGGTGCCGACGCCAGAACCCCCACTGCGCCCGAGCACGACTCCGGCCAGGTCGGACTCGCGGTCGACCCGGGTGATCCGCCGGGCGCCTGCTCGGCGCGGGTCACCGTCGTACAGACCGTCGACGTCGGACAGGAGCAGCAGCAGGTCGGCGTGCACGAGGTGGGCGACCAGTGCCGCCAGCCGGTCGTTGTCACCGAAGCGGATCTCGTCGGTCGCGACCGTGTCGTTCTCGTTGACGACCGGAAGGACACCCAGCTCGAGCAGTCGGTACAGCGTGCGCTGGGCGTTGCGGTAGTGCGAGCGTCGGACGACGTCGTCGGCGGTCAGCAGCACCTGGCCGACCTGGACCTGCCGGGCGGCGAAGGCCTCGGTGTAGCGGTGCATGAGCAGGCCCTGACCCACGCTGGCCGCGGCCTGCTGGGTGGCCAGGTCGCGGGGACGCCGCTTCAGCTGCAGCGGCTCGAGCCCGGCGGCGATCGCTCCGGAAGAGACCAGGACGATCTCCGCTCCGGCGTGGCGGTGCTCGGCCAGGGCGGCCACCAGTGCCTCGACCCGCGCGCCGTCGAGGCCGTTCGCGGCGTCGGTGATCGACGACGAGCCGACCTTCACCACGACCCGTCGAGCCTGGGACCGGCTCACTGCTCGCGCTCCCACGCCTCCAGGCGCAGGTCGGTGCCCCTTCGGCCGAGCAGCACCTCGGCCCCGGCGTCGAGCTGAGGGGCGAAGTCGAACACGACGGCGTCGTCGCCGTCACCGATGACGACCTCGTCGCCTGGCTCCGCGCCGGCGTCGACCAGGGCCTCCTCGATCCCGAGCCGAGCGAGCCGGTCGGCCAGGTAGCCGACGGCCTCGTCGTTGCCGAAGTCGGTCTGGCGCACCCAGCGCTCCGGCTTGGCGCCACGGACCACGAACCGGTCGGCTCCCGCGGTCACGGTGAACCCGGCCTCGTCGACGGGGCGCGGCCGCAGCACGATCCGCTCGGAGTCCGGGGCTGGGAGCGAGCTGCGGTGTCGGGTCACGAGCTCGGCCATGGCGAACTCCAGGGGGCGCAACCCCTCATGGCTGACCGCCGACACGTCGAAGACCTCAAGCCCGCGCTCCTGCAGGATCGGACGCACGAGCTCGGCCAGCTCGCGCCCCTCGGGCACGTCGGTCTTGTTCAGGGCGACCAGCCGCGGCCGGTCGGCCAGCCCCCCGTAGGCCGCCAGCTCGGCCTCGATGACGTCGAGGTCGCTCACCGGGTCACGCCCCGGTTCCAGGGTGGCGCAGTCCAGCACCTGCACCAGCACCGCGCAGCGCTCGACGTGCCGCAGGAACTCATGCCCGAGCCCCTTGCCCTGGCTCGCACCGGGGATCAGCCCCGGGACGTCGGCGACGGTGAACCGCACGGAGCCCGCCTGCACCACCCCGAGGTGGGGCACCAGGGTCGTGAACGGGTAGTCGGCGATCTTCGGCCGGGCCGCCGACATCGCCGCCACCAGGCTGGACTTGCCCGCGCTGGGGAACCCCACGAGCCCGACGTCGGCGACGCTCTTGAGCTCGAGCACGACGTCGAGGCTGTCCCCCGGGACGCCGAGCAGGGCGAAGCCGGGGGCGCGGCGTCGGGTGGAGGCCAGCGCCGCGTTCCCGAGCCCACCTCTGCCGCCGGCCGCGACCACCCAGCGGGTGCCGGCGCCGACGAGGTCGGCCAGCACCTCACCGGACCGGGTCTTCACGACCGTGCCCTCCGGCACCGACAGGACGACGTCGGCCCCGTTGGCCCCGTCGCGGTGGCCACCCTGTCCGGGCTTGCCGTTCCCGGCCCGTCGGGACGGGTTGTGGTGGAAGTCGAGCAAGGTCGTCTGGCCGGGCTCGACGAGCATGATCACGTCGCCGCCGTTTCCCCCGTTGCCGCCGTCCGGACCGCCGAACGGCTTGAACTTCTCGCGGTGGATCGACGCACAGCCGTTGCCGCCGCGCCCGCCCTCGAGATGGAGGTCGACCCGGTCGACGAACGTGGTCACGGGGTGTCCTTGCCGGTCGACGGTGCGGGGAGAGCTGGGGGCGGATGCACGAAGGCGGGCCGCAGTCGCAGCCCGCCTTCGTTCATGATGTGCGTGAGCGGCCGGTCACTCCGCCGGGACGACGTTGACGACGCGGCGACCCCGCCGGGTGCCGAACTCCACGGCACCGCTGGCCAGGGCGAACAGCGTGTCGTCGCCACCGCGACCGACGTTGGCTCCGGGGTGGAAGTGGGTGCCGCGCTGGCGGACGATGATCTCCCCCGGGCCGACGATCTGACCGCCGAAGCGCTTGACGCCGAGCCGCTGGGCGTTGGAGTCACGACCGTTGCGGGTCGACGAGGCGCCCTTCTTGTGTGCCATGTCTGCTGCTCCTCGCCGCTACTTGCCGTCGATACCGGTGACGCGGACCTCGGTGTAGTGCTGCCGATGGCCCTGCCGCTTGCGGTAGCCGGTCTTGTTCTTGAACTTGTGGATGATGATCTTGGGGCCCTTGGCCGCTCCGACGACCTCGGCGGTCACGGTCACGGCTGCCAGCGCCTTGGGGTCACTGGTGACCGTCTCGCCGTTGACCAGCAGCACTGCGGGCAGGGTCAGCGTCGAGCCGACGGCGCCCTCGACCTGGTCGATCCGGACGACATCGCCGACAGCGACCTTCTCCTGACGGCCGCCAGCACGGACGATCGCGTACACCGCGGACTCCTTCACGTCTGCTGCATGGGTGCCGATCACCGATCCGGTCATCGACGGTCAATCACCGCCCGCGCGAGGCCGCCCGGTCGGACCGGGGACGTCACACAGGGACGAGGCGCGACTGCGCCGTGGCCCAGGGTACTGCACCCCCCCGCCGAAGGGTCAAACCGACGGAGCGACCAGCTCCTCGGGCGCCTCCACCTCGACCAGCGCCGACGCCTTGGCGATCGAGGCGACAGCAGCGGCAGCAGCGGCGGCAGCAGCAGCAGCGGCCTCCCGCTCGGCCTCCTCGGCCTTGGCGGCCCCACGCTTGCGCCGGGCGGGCTTGGCTGGAGCCGACTTCGCGTCGCCTCGCCCCCCACCCTTGGGCTCGACCGGGTCGGCATGGACGTGGCGACCACGCCCGTTGCAGGCTTCGCAGGGCGTCGAGAAGGCGTCGAGCAGCCCCTGCCCGACCCGCTTGCGGGTCATCTGGACCAGGCCCAGGGAGGTGACCTCGGCCACCTGGTGCTTGGTGCGGTCGCGGCCGAGGGCCTCCAGCAGGCGCCGCAGGACCAGCTCGCGGTTGCCTTCCAGGACCATGTCGATGAAGTCGACGACGATGATCCCGCCGATGTCCCGCAGGCGCAGCTGGCGGACGATCTCCTCGGCCGCCTCGATGTTGTTCCTGGTGACCGTCTCCTCCAGGTTGCCCCCGGAGCCGGTGAACTTGCCGGTGTTGACGTCGACCACCGTCATGGCCTCGGTCGGGTCGAAGATGAGGTAGCCCCCACTGGGCAGCCAGACCTTGCGGTCGAGGGCCTTGGCGAGCTGCTCGTCGATCCGGTGGGCGGCGAACGCGTCCCCCGGTTCGGTCCACTTGCTGAGCCTGGGCACGAGGTCCGGGGCCACGTGGGTGAGGTACCCCTCGATCGTCTGCCAGGCCCCGTCACCGCTCACGACCAGCGAGGCGAAGTCCTCGTTGAAGATGTCCCGGATCACCCGAACCGTGAGGTCGGCCTCCTCGTAGAGCACCGCCGGAGCCTGCGCCGTCTTGGCCTTCTTGGTGATCTCCTCCCACTGCGCGGCGAGGCGGCTGACGTCTCGCTGGAGCTCCTCCTCGCTCGCCCCCTCCGCGGCGGTGCGCACGATCACGCCCGCGTCGTCGGGAACGACCCGCTTGAGGATCCCCTTGAGGCGGGTGCGCTCCTGGTCGGGCAGCTTGCGGCTGATCCCGGTCATCGAGCCGTCCGGCACGTACACCAGGTAGCGGCCGGGCAGCGAGACCTGCGCAGTGAGCCGAGCACCCTTGTGGCCGATCGGGTCCTTGGTGACCTGCACCAGGACCGCGTCGCCGGACTTCATCGCGTGCTCGATCCGGCGCGGCTGCCCGTCCAGGCCAGCAGCGTCCCAGTTGACCTCACCGGCGTAGAGCACGGCGTTACGACCACGCCCGATGTCGACGAAGGCGGCCTCCATGCTCGGAAGCACGTTCTGCACCCGGCCGAGGTAGACGCTCCCGGCCATCGACGCCGTCGACTCCCGAGCGATGTAGTGCTCGACCAGCACATCGTCCTCGAGCACGCCGATCTGGGTCCGATCCTCCACCTGGCGCACGACCATCACCCGGTCGACCGACTCACGCCGGGCCAGGAACTCTGCTTCGGACAGCACCGGTGGACGGCGGCGGCCCTGCTCGCGGCCCTCACGGCGCCGCTGCTTCTTGGCCTCGAGGCGGGTCGACCCCTTGACGCCGCTGATCCCCGAGCCGTCGGCGTCGGACGCCTTCTTGCGGGGCTGGCGGACGTGCACGACGGTGCGCGCCGGGTCGTCCCCGGGCTCGTCGCCCTCGCCCGAGCCGCCACCCCGACGGCGACGACGGCGACGACGTCGGGTGGTGCCGGTGCCCTCGTCGTCCGCGTCGGCGCCGCTGTCGGCAGCCTGCTCGCGCTGGTCGGCCGGCTCGTCGGCCCGTTCGTCGGTGTCGGTGTCCTCGCCTGCCGACTCACCCTCGCCGGTGCGTGAACGACCGCGGCGGCCGCGGCCACCGCGGCGGCGCCGGCGGCGTCCACCCTCGGCAGCGCCCTCGCCGCCCTCCTCGCCGGCCGCGTCAGAGTCCAACTCGGCCGACTCCGTGTCGTCTGCGTCGGGGAGGTCCGGCGCGGTCGACGCGGCCTTCTTCGCGGTACGTCGCCGCGGAGCCGTCACCGGCTCCGGTGGCTGGAACAGAGCGGTGGTGGCCGGCACTCCGGCCGCCACGTCCGCCGGGGCGGTCTCTGGTTCGGCGGAGAACGCGGGGGCCGCGGTCGCCTTCTTGCGCGACCGCTTGGGCTTGTCGCTGGTCGCGGTCTCAGCGGTGGTCTCCAGGGCGCCCGCGGCGGCCTTGCTCGTCTTCTTGGCCGCCGCCTTGGCCGTGGTCTTGCCGGCGGTCTTGGCCGACGTCTTCTCCGGCGACTTGGCCGCAGCCTTGGTGGTCTTGGCCGTCGTCTTGGCGGCAGCCTTCGCGGCCGGCTTGCTCGCTGCCTTGGCCGCAGCCGGTGCGGCCGCGTCGGCCGCCTGGGCCTGGGCGTCAGTCATGGTGATCTTGGTCGTGCGCTGTCGTCTGGGCGCCTCGGTGGTGGCCGCGGCCCCGGTGGGCGCGGCAGGGGCCTCAGCCGGGGGCCCCGCGGGGCGGCTGGCCGCCCGACGCCGGGTTCGCTTGGGGGGTGGCGTCGCGCTCGGCTCGGACTGGGTCGCGGTCGGGCGGTCGGTCTGGTCGGTGGTGCTGGTCGTGCGCTCGTCGTCGAGCATCCGGGTTTACTCCCGTCGGGCCTGCCGGCGGCGTTACCGCGGACGAGGCCGATTCTGGGCTCCCGAAGGAGCCAAAGCCTGAGGGTGCCGGGCGACCGGGCTCGCGCGTGGCCCGCGCGGTGCCGTGGTCAGCGGCCGACGGCGTCCGAGCCGCTCGTGCGGTCGGCGACCAAGGGATCGGTCACCGTCACGTTCGTCAGCGGGCCCTGCGCCAGCCGGGTCACCCGTGGGGGCGTCGGCGGCGTCAGACCCGCCACCGCATGGAGGGCGGCGAGCACGTCGTCGGGTCGAACAGCGGGTGTCAGGTGCCGAACGACCATTCGCAGTATCGCACAGACCGGGTCCTGGCTTGAGGCCGTCGGGTCCTCGACGGCGAGTCGAACCACCGCAGAGCGAGCATCGAACGACCGGATACCGGACTTCGTCAGCCGCTCGACCACGATCTCGTCGGCGGCCAGGAAGGGCGGCACGGCCGCTTCCAGGGCCCGCGGGTCCAGGTCGGGCAGCTCGACCCGCCAGTCCGACGCCTCCAGCCGGTCGGCCAGCGACCCCGGGCCGGCCTCGACGACCTCGACCACGTCGAGCCCGGGCGGAAGCGCGTCGTCCAGGGCGGCGCAGACAGCCAACGGGTCGAGGCGGGCCGTGACGCCGATCTCGAGGTACTCCGCCTCGCTGGCCGCCCCGGTCGCGGCCGCCCCGGCGTACGACACCTTGGGGTGCGGGCTGAAGCCGGCGCTGTAGGCCATGGGAACCCCGGCCCGGCGCAGGGCCCGCTCGAACGCGCGCTGGAAGTCGCGGTGGCTGGCGAAGCGCAGGCGACCCCGCTTGGCGTAGCGCACCCGCAGCTTCTGCACGGTGGGAGCCACGTCGCGCTCGGGTGGACGTCGAGCCACGACCCTCAGCCGCTCAGCCGGGCGCCCGCGGCACCGACGACCGTGACCGGCAGCAGCTTCTGGCCGGTGGGTCCGACCTGGATCTGGGTGTCCAGCTGGGGGCACACCCCGCAGTCGAAGCACGGCGTCCATCGACAGTCTTCGACCTCGACCCCGTTGAGGGAGTCCTGCCAGTCCTCCCACAGCCAGTCCTTGTCGAGCCCGCTGTCCAGGTGGTCCCACGGCAGCACCTCGGCGTACTCACGCTCGCGGGTGGTGTACCAGTCGACGTCAACGCCGGCCCCGGCGAACGCCAGGTCAGCCGCCTGCATCCACCGGTCGAACGAGAAGTGCTCGCTCCACCCGTCGAAGCGACCGCCGGCCAGCCACACCTGTCGGATGACCTCGCCGACCCGCCGGTCACCGCGGGAGAGCAGGCCCTCGACGATGCCCGGCCTGCCGTCGTGGTAGCGAAAGCCGATCGACCGGCCGTAGCGCTTGTCGGCGCGAATCGCGTCGCGCAGCTTGGCCAGCCGGGCATCGGTCGCCTCGTGGTCGAGCTGGGCGCACCACTGGAACGGGGTGTGCGGCTTGGGCACGAAACCACCGATCGACACCGTGCACCGGATGTCGTTGCGCCCCGCGACGCTGCGACCAGTGGCGATCACCTTGCTCGCCAGCTCGGCGATCTGCAGGACGTCGTCGTCGGTCTCGGTGGGCAGCCCACACATGAAGTAGAGCTTCACCTGACGCCAGCCGTTGCCGTACGCCGTGGCGACGGTGCGGATGAGGTCCTCTTCGGTGACCATCTTGTTGATGACCTTGCGGATGCGTTCGCTGCCACCTTCGGGGGCGAACGTCAGTCCGGACCGGCGTCCGTTGCGGGTCAGCTCGTTGGCGAGGTCGATGTTGAAGGCATCGACGCGCGTACTCGGCAGCGACAGCGAGGTGTTGGTGCCCTCGTAGCGGTCGGCCAGGCCCTTGGCGACGTCGGCGATCTCGCTGTGGTCGGCACTGGACAGGCTGAGCAGCCCGACCTCCTCGAAGCCGGTCGTCTGCAACGACTGCTCGACCATCTCGCCGATCCCGGTGATGCTGCGCTCGCGCACCGGGCGGGTGATCATGCCGGCCTGGCAGAAGCGACAACCGCGGGTGCACCCGCGGAAGATCTCCACACTCGCGCGCTCGTGCACGCTCTCGGCCATGGGCACCAGGGGTGTCTTGGGGTAGGGCCACTCGTCGAGGTCCATGACCGTGTGCTTGCTGACCCGCCACGGAACGCCGGGCACGTTCGGCACGACCCGCTTGATGCGTCCGTCGGGCAGGTACTCGACGTCGTAGAACGAAGGCACGTAGACGCCCCCGCTGCGGGCCAGGCGCAGCAGCAGCTCGGGCCGGCCGCCCGGGCGCCCGGCGGCCTTCCACTCGCGGACGACGGCGGTGATGTCGAGCACCGCCTGTTCACCGTCGCCGAGGACCGCGGCGTCGATGAAGCCGGCGATCGGCTCGGGGTTGAAGGCCGCGTGCCCCCCGGCCACGACGATCGGGTGCGTGCCGTCCCGGTCGGCGGCGTCCAGCGGGATCCCTGCGAGGTCGAGGGCGGTGAGCAGGTTGGTGTAGCCGAGCTCGGTGGAGAAGCTGACCCCCAGCAGGTCGAACGCCGCAACCGGTCGGTGGCTGTCGACGGTGAACTGCGGGACGCCGTGCTCGCGCATGAGGGCCTCGAGGTCGGGCCACACCGAGTAGGTGCGCTCGGCCAGGACGCCGTCCTGCTCGTTCAGCACCTCGTAGAGGATCTGTACGCCCTGGTTGGGCACGCCGACCTCGTAGGCGTCGGGGTACATCAGGGCCCACCGGACGTCGCAGGACTCCCACGGCTTGGTGGTCGCGTTCAGCTCGCCGCCGACGTACTGGATGGGCTTTTGCACCCGGGGCAGAAGCGGCTCCAGCCGGTCGAACACGGACTCCACGAGATCCCCTCTGACCGACGGACGCACTGATGCCCACACCCTGCAGCTCATATCTGGACACTCACATCCTAAGGACCAGCCGGACCCCCACCCCCTCCCCAAGTTGATCAAGCAGAAGATGAGCACCCAGGACGTCGAACTGGCAGATCAAGTCCAAGATCAACTTGGGGGGTGGGGTCAGCGGATGGCGCGGCGGAGGTGGACGTTCTCCAGCAGGCCCAGCGCCATCCAGTTCGCGAACATGCTGGACCCCCCGTAGGACACGAACGGCAGCGGGACGCCGGTCACCGGCATGATCCCCACGACCATGCCGATGTTCTCGAACATCTGGAAGGTGAACCAGCACACGACGCCGGTCGCGACCAGCGTGCCGAACAGGTCCTCGGCCCGCATCGCGATCCGCAGGGCCCGCCACAGCAGGATCCCGAACAGCACGATGATCAGCGCCGAGCCCACGAAGCCCAGCTCCTCGCCGACCACGGTGAAGATGAAGTCGGTCTGCTGCTCGGGCACGAAGTTGCCGCTGGTCTGGGTGCCCTGGAACAGGCCGACCCCGAGCAGCCCACCGCTGCCGAGGGTGATCCGGGCCTGGTTGGTGTTGTAGCCGACGCCCTGCGGGTCGTAGTCGGGGTTGGTGAACGCGAGCAGGCGGTCGATCTGGTACTGGTCGAGCACTCCCACCTTCACGGCGGCGAACGCAGCGAGTCCACCGGCCAGGAGCAGGCCGACCAGCCACGTGGTACGAGTACCGGCCACCGCCAGGATCCCGAGCACGATCATGCCCAGGACGACCGCCGTGCCGAGGTCGGGCTGAAGCATGACCAGACCGATCGGGACGGCCGCGATCACGAGGGCGACGAGCACGTCTCGACCCTGTGGCTCGGTCTGGGCGTCGCGCCGCTCGGCCAGCAGCATGGCCAGGCCGACGACGAGGGCCACCTTGGCGAACTCCGAAGGCTGCACGGAGAACCCACCCGGCAACAGGATCCAGGCGTGCGCGCCGTTCACCGACGACCCCAGCGGCGACAGCACCGCGACGAGCCCGAGGATCGACCCGATGTAGACGATGGGTGCGTACGCCCGCAGCTGCCGGTAGTCGAACGCCATCGTCATCGCGCCGAGTCCCACGCCGACGAGCAGGTTGAGCAGGTGCCGCTTCAAGAAGGCCTGGGGGTCGCCCCCCGGGTCGACGTTGCGGGTTGCCGAGTACACCAGCAGCGTCCCGACGACGCTGAGTCCCAGGGCCGCCACGAGCAGCACCCAGTCGAACCGACGCAGCCACGAGCTGCGGCCCAGGGCTCGGCGCACCCGCGACCGCGGGGGCCGGGAGTAGGTGGTGGGGTACCCGAGCGTCATGACGTGTGGTGCCGTCTTCGCCCGTGCCCGCGCCGAGGGGACGCCGAGGTCCTGGGCCCGGTCGCCGGGAGCGAGGACTGGTCCTGCTCCTGCTTGGGCAGCCCGGAGTCCTTCGGAGCCACGATGGTGCCGTCCGGCTCGATCACCGGCAGGGTGTCGACCGGGCCACCTCCGGGCAGGATCGCCTGCTTCGAGTCGATCGACTGGCCGCTGACGCCGAACAGCGCCTCGTAGATGGCCCTGACGCTGGCACCCGACGTCAGCGACCCGGTGCCACCCTCGGGAACCATCATCAAGACGACGAACTTGGGGTCGTCGGCGGGCGCGTACGACGCGAACCATGAGGTGGTCTGCTTGCCGTAGACCTCTCCCGTTCCGGTCTTCGCCGCGACCGGCAGCTCCCCCAGAGGGAAGGTGCTGAACGGGTAGGTCGCGGTCCCGTAGACGGGGACGCCGGCCAGCGCCTGCTGCAGGAACGCGATCGTCTCGGGGACGCCGGCAGCTTGCCGGAGACCTTGGGCTGGAACTCCTTCACCAGCTCGCCACCCGGGGTCATCACCGCTTTCCCGATCTGGGGCCGGTAGATCGTTCCCCCGTTGGCGATCGCCGCGTAGGCCTGGGCGATCTGCAACGGCGTGGTGAGCATGTCGCCCTGGCCGATCGCCGACAGCACGGCGTCACCTGCGCGGTACTCGTCGCCGTCGGCGCAGAACTCCTTGGCGAACTGCTGCAGGTACGCGCTGTCCCGGTCGTCGGCAGGGGCTCGCTTGTCGAAGTTGCAGTAGTAGTCCTTGTTCGCGAGGTAGTACTCCTTGCGCCACGCGCGGTCGGCCACGCGCCCGGACGCCTCACCCGGCAGGTCGACGCCGGTCGGCGAGCCGAAACCGAACGCCTTGGCGGTCTCCGACTGGTACTGCGTGGCCTCGGGCTCGGCGTCGTACCCGCCCTCGCGCAGCCACATCTCGTAGGCGATCTTGTAGAACACCGTGTCGCAGGAGACCTCGATCGCGCGCTGCAGGCTGATGTCGCCGTACGACGACGACTCGTAGTTCGAGAAGTCCCGGCCCGCGACGGTGAGGTAGCTCGGACAGGGGTAGGTCCCGTTCAGCGAGTAGCCTGCTGCCGCGGCCGCGGCCGTGGTCACGACCTTGAACGTGGACGCCGGGGCGAACTGCCCCTGGATCGCCCGGTTGATCAAGGGGTAGTCGGCCTTCTCGCTGGCGAGGCGCTTGTACTGCTGGTTGGAGATCCCCCCGACCCAGACCTTGGGGTCGTAGTCGGGGTAGCTGGCCATGGCGACCACTCGGCCGGTGTCGACCTCCATGACGACGGCCGCGCCGGTGCTCGCCCGGTAGGGAAAGCCGTCGGGGTCGACCTGGGTGTGAGCCCGGCTGATCGCCGCCTGGAGCTGCTCCTCGACCACCTTCTGCACCTGCGCGTCGATGCTGGTGACGAGGTAGTCACCCGCCACGGGCGGGTCATCGGCGAGGGTGCCCACCACGGTGCCCGCGTGGTCGACCGAGAGCTGCTTGATCCCGGGTCGCCCGCGCAGGTACTTGTCGTACTCCTGCTCCAGCCCGGCCCGGCCGACGAGGTCGGTGCGGGTCAAGGTCACCCCGTTGCGCCCGACCTTGCTCTGCGCCGCCTCCAGCTCCTCGGCGGTGACCGGTCCGAGGTACCCGAGCAGGTGCGCGGCGTTGACGTCGAACGGCTTGGGGTAGTCGCGAATGGCCTGCAGCTCGGCGGTCACGCCCGGGAAGTCCTCGCTGCGCTCGATGATCTGCAGTGCGACCTCTGGGTTGGCGTCCTCGGCCACGGGGATCGGCTGGTAGGGCGAGCCGTTCCAGCACACGGGTGGCTCGGGCGCCCCCTCGGTCCCGCACAGGGTGAGCTGCCGGTCGATCGCCCGGTAGGGCTCGTCGAGGAGACGTGCGAGTCGACGAACGACGGCAACGCCGTCGTTGGGCTCGTCCAGGATCACCGTCCGGTCGACCGAGACGACCAGGGTCGTGCGGTTCTGGACCAGCGGGCGCCCCTGGTCGTCGAGGATGGCGCCCCGGACGGCCGGAGTGACGACCTCTCGGATCCGGTTGTCGGCGGCCTGGGCGGCGTACTCGTCACCGGTCACGACCTGCATGTACCAGAGGCGTCCGAACAGCGTCGCCAGCAACGACAGGACCAGCACCTGCAGCACGATGAGCCGCAGCCGCGATCGGTCGCTCACAGGTCTGGCTCCTCGGTCGTGGTCAGTCATCGGACGCCTCGCGCCCGCTCATGGTTCCCGGCCCGCCGCGAGTGCGGCACCGACGGCGTTCAGACCCGAAGCGGGGCCGGCTCGACCCGTCGGGCCAGGGCCATCACAGCAGGGACGACGAAGGGAGCCAGGAGGACATCGTAGCCAACCGTTCCGAGGGTGGCGCTCAGCACAGCGGGACCACTGACCCCCGGCGCCCCGAACATCAGGCCGATCGCGGCGTACCCCAGGACCTCCAGCGCGCTGAGACCCGCGACCAGCGCGACCACCCTCAGCGCCGAGTCGCGGACGTCCGGACCGACCAGGCCTGTGACATATCCCACCAGGCACAGGACGAGAGCCCACTGACCGATCTGACCGTCGGCCGGCGGCGCGGCGTCGAGCAGGAGTCCCACGAGGAAGCCGGTGACCGCACCCGAGACCGGCCCCTGGACCAGGGCGAGCCCCAGCAGCGCGAGCAGCGCCAGGTCAGGACCACCTCCCGGCAGGTTCAGCGGGTTCACCACGGTCAGCTGGACGAGGACCGCCGTCACGGTCACCGCGGTGTTCAGCAGGATCCGGGCCACGATCATCGGGAGGCCACGCTCGCGCTCATGGGGAGGGGCTGCTCGTCGAGGACGGTGACGACGGGGCCGACGAGGACGTCGACGGGGTCGGCGACACCGGTGGGCTCGGGAGCACCGAGTCGCGCGGGTCGCGCCTGGGCGGCTCCACGACGATCCCCACCAGGGACAAGGTGGTGAAGTCGACGTACGCGCGGACCAGGGCGGTCCGGGTGAGCGCGCCCGGGGTCGCCTCGACCTGGAACACCTCGCCGATCGGCACACCGGGGACGAACGGGCGGCCGTCCCGCGAGCCCAGCGTGACCAGGGCGTCGCCCTCGGCCACCTGGGCCTGCGGGTTCAGCACCTCCAGCGTCAGCGGGTCACGGCCCTGGCCGCGGACGGCGCCGATCTCCATCGTCTCGGCCAGCCGGGCGCCCACAGCGAAGCTCGGGTCGTTGAGCAGCAGGATCGTCGCCGTGCTCGGGCCGACGCTCGTGACCCGACCGACGAGGCCGTCGCCGTTGAGGACGGTCTGGTCGATGGTGACGCCGTCCCGCGTACCGGCGTCGACGGTGACCGTCCGCACGAACCCACGGTCACTCCCGACGGCAATCACTTCTGCGGGAACGACGCGGTAGCGACCGAGGCCGGCGATGTTGAGCAGCGCGTCGAGCTCGCGAGCCCGGTTGCGGTCGAGCTCCGTCGTGCGCAGCTGGAGCCGCAGTGAGTCGTTCTCCTGCTCGAGCTCGGCGATCCGGTCGTCATTGGCCCCGATCGAGGAGACACCGTCGACGAAGTCGGCCACCGGCCGCACGACCGCCGCTGCGGCCCGCTCGACGGGGCCGAACACCGCAGCTGCGGTCGTGCGCATGCGGTCGGTCAGCGAGCCCTCACCACCACGCAGGTCCAAGACGATGAACGTCACCGCGCTCAGCAGGAGAACAGCCAGCACGATGCGGGTGCGACGGGTGTCCCTCATCAGATGGCGTGGTGACGGCGGCGCCCCCAGGAGGCCTCGGGGCTGCGCGACCTCGTCAGTGGCGTGGCTCGGAGATCAGGACCTGCTGCAGCGACTCGAACTCCTCGACGCACTTGCCCGACCCGAGAGCCACCGAGTCCAGCGGGTTGTCCGCGATCAGGATCGGCATGCCGGTCTCGTGGCGCAGCCGCTCGTCGAGGCCCTTGAGCAGCGCGCCACCACCCGTCAGCACGATGCCACGGTCCATGATGTCGCCGGACAGCTCAGGGGGGCACTTGTCGAGCGTGGTCTTGACCGCGTCGACGACGGCGTTGACCGGCTCCTCCAGTGCCTTGCGGATCTCCTCAGCCGACACGACGATCGTCTTCGGCAGGCCGGACACGAGGTCGCGACCACGGATCTCTGCGTGCGGCTCGTCGGGGATCGGGAACGCCGAGCCGATCGCCATCTTGATGTCTTCAGCGGTGCGCTCGCCCAGCATGAGCGAGTACTCCTTCTTCACGTACTGGATGATGGCGTTGTCCAGCTCGTCGCCACCGACCCGGATGCTCTGCGACGTCACGATGCCACCGAGCGAGATCACGGCGACCTCAGTGGTACCACCGCCGATGTCGACGACCATGTTCCCGGTCGGCTCGTGCACGGGCAGCCCCGCGCCGATCGCCGCGGCCATCGGCTCCTCGATGATGTACACCTTGCGCGCGCCGGCCGCGTAGCCGGCATCCTTGACGGCGCGCTGCTCGACACCGGTGATGCCGCTGGGCACGCACACGACGATGCGCGGCTTGGCCAGGTGGCGCCGCTTGTGCACCTTCTGGATGAAGTAGCGCAGCATCCGCTCGGTGGTGTCGAAGTCGGCGATGACGCCGTCCTTCAGCGGGCGGATCGCCACGATGTTGCCGGGCGTGCGTCCGATCATCCGTTTGGCCTCGGAGCCGACCGCGAGGATCCCACCGGTGTTCTGGTTGATCGCGACCACCGACGGCTCGTTCAGCACGACACCGCGGCCGCGGACGTAGACGAGGGTGTTGGCGGTGCCGAGGTCGACGGCCATGTCACGGCCGATGAATGACATGTTGCTCATGAAGAAGCGCCTTCCGGGGGCGACGGGGGAAGCCGACCGCCCATGCTAACGGCGAGACCGCCTTCTCCGGAAACCCATGGATCGCAGTTCAGGACCCCACCATCGGGGGCCCGACGGGGTCAGAGACCCGGGAAGAACAGCGCGATCTCCCGGGCAGCGGACTCAGGGGAGTCCGAGCCGTGGACCAGGTTCTCGGTCATCACCGAGGCGAAATCCCCCCGGATCGTGCCTGGAGCGCTCTTGATCGGGTTGGTGACCCCCATCATCGTGCGCCAGGCCTCGATGGCGTCGGGCCCCTCGACGACCGCAGCCACCAGGGGCGCCGACGTGATGAAGGTCACGAGGTCGTCGAAGAACGGCTTGCCCTGGTGCTCGCCGTAGTGCTCGGTGGCCACCTCGACGGTGAGCCGGCGCAGCTCCAGCGCGACCAGGGAGTAGCCCTTGCGCTCGATCCGGGCCAGGACCTCGCCGACCAGGCCCCGGCTGACACCGTCGGGCTTGACCAGGACCAGCGTGCGCTCGCTCACCGTGGGCTCCTTCGTGGGTGTGGACCAGTGCTCCCCAACGACCGTGGAGGCGGCCGCCACCCTAGCCGGACGGCTCCTCCCTGAGGTCGACCGGACCCCCGGCGGCAGCCAGCCGCGCTGCTCGGACCTGCTCACCCTTGCGGCCCACGTGCAGGCCGACACCCCAGAGAATGGCGAAGATCCCGCCGAGCAGGAACATCGCCGGGACGACGAACCCGCTTGCGACGAGCAGCACCTGCAACCCCCAGCCGACGCCGTAGGCCCAGGCGTGGCGCAGCAGGCCGGCTGTGACCAGGCACAGGCGGCGAACACCAGCGCCGCTGGCCACGGCCGTGGCCGGACCGACTTCGGTCAGGGCGATCACGACGGGCACCACGAGCACCATGAGGACGGCCTCGAAGAAGAGCACACTTGCGGCAAGGGTGCGCATGGTCAGTGGTGGAACCCACTCGCGGTCTTGCCGATCTCCTTGGGCAGTGGGCCGCTGAGCCCGTCGAGGTACTCCACCGAGCGCTGGAGGTCGTGGATGAACAGCTGGGCGAGGTCCATCGACAGGCCGTTGCGGACCACCACTCGCATCACCGTCACGTCCTCGATGTCGGCCGGCATCGGGTAGGACGGCACCTGCCAGCCGTGGTGACGAAGCCGCTCGGACAGGTCCGACAGGTCCCACTTGGTCGTGTACTCGTCGTTCAGCCGCCAGGCGAAGACCGGGATGTCGGTCCCGTCGGTGAGCAGCTCGAACGGCTCCATGGCCGCCACCGCGGAGGAGATGTGGACGGCGACGTCCTGGCAGGCCTTCTGGACCCGGTAGTAGCCGCCGCGCCCCAACCGCAGGAAGTTGTAGTACTGCAGCAGCACCTGGGCGCCCGGGCGGGAGAAGTTGATCGCCAGGGTCGGCATGTCGCCACCGAGGTAGGAGACGTGGAAGACGAGGTCGTCGGGCAGGTACTGCCGGCTGCGCCACACGACCCAGCCCAGCCCCGGGTAGACCAGCCCGTACTTGTGCCCCGACGTGTTGATCGAGTGGACCCGCTCGAGCCGGAAGTCCCACTCCAGGTCAGGCTGCAGGAAGGGCGCGATCATCGCGCCGCTGGCGCCGTCGACGTGAAGCGGGACGTCGAGACCGGTCCGGGCCTGCAGGTCGTCGAGCGCTGCGGCGATCTCCTTGACCGGCTCGTAGGCCCCCGTGTACGTAACACCAAGGATCGCGACGACCCCGATCGTGTTCTCGTTGACGTACGGGAGCAACGTCTCCGGGGTGAGCCCCGGGTTGTCGAGCGTCACGGGCACGTAGACCGGCTCGACGTCCCAGTAGTTGCAGAACTTCTCCCAGACGACCTGCACGGCCGAGCTCATGATCAGGTTCGGCTTGTCGACCGACTTCCCCTCCGCGAGGCGACGGTTGCGCCACCTGCGCTTGAACGCGAGCCCGGCCAGCATGCACGCCTCGGACGAACCGATCGCTGAGGTGCCCACAGTCTCCCCGGGGGCGTGCCACAGGTCGGCGAGCATTCGTACGCAGCGCTCCTCGATCTGCGCCGTCTGCGGGTACTCGTCCTTGTCGATCATGTTCTTGTCGTACGTCTCTGAGTACAGCTGCGCCGCCTGCGGCTCCATCCAGGTGCTCACGAACGTCGCCAGGTTCAGCCGGGCGTTCCCGTCGAGCATCGCCTCGTCGTGCACGATCTGGTACGCGGTGTCCGGGGGCATCTCGTGGTCTGGCATCCGGTTGCGCGGAACCGCGGTCTCACCCGGTTGGGCGAACAGGGGGTTGACCGACACCGAGTCACGCTGGGGCTCGGTGCGTCCGACGTAGTGGATCGGCATGACGACTCCGTTCGCTGACCATCGTGGAAGCGGACCAATGCATGGCAGCCTGCCACCACTGGGTGACCCATGGGTGAACGGGTCAGCGACGCAGCAGCGACCGGGCCTCGCCGGCCAGGGTCACCGACCCGGTGATCAGGACTCCGCCACCACCTTGTGGGTCGTCACCCTCGGCCAGCTCAATCGCCCGCTCGACGGCGTCGGCGAGCTGCGGCTCGACCACCACCCGGTCGGCACCGAAGACCTCCGTGGCCAGCTCCCCCAGGTCGTCGGGGTCGATCGCCCGTGGGGACCGGGAGCGGGTCACCACGACCTCCGACAGCAGGGGCTCCAGCGCCCCGAGGATGCCCTCGGCGTCCTTGTCGCCGAGCACTCCGACCACCCCGACGAGCCGGGTGAACTCGAAGGCCTCCTCGACCGAGTCGACCAGGGTCGCGGCACCTGCGGGGTTGTGGGTGGCGTCGATGATCACCGTGGGGCTGCGGCGGACGATCTCCAGCCGACCGGGAGAGCTGACCTGGGCGAAGCCGGCCCGCACCACCTCGGGGTCGAGCTGTCCCTGTCCACCCCCCACGAACGCCTCGACCGCGGCCAGCGCACAGGCCGCGTTGGAGGCCTGGTGCGCCCCGTACAACGGCAGGAAGACCTCGTCGAACTCACCGGTGATCCCGCGCAGGGTGAGCAGCTGGCCGCCGACCGCGATCTGCCGGTCGACGACGCCGAAGTTCAGGCCCTCCCGGGCGAGGGTGGCCCCCACCTGGGCGGCTCGCTGCACGACCACGGCTTCGGCCACCGGGTCCTGCTGGGCCAGTACCGTCACCTGACCGGCCCGGATGATGCCGGCCTTCTCGGCTGCGATGAGCTCGAGGGTGTCCCCCAGGTACTCCGTGTGGTCCAGGCCGATCGGCATGACGACCGACACCGGCGCGTCGAGCACGTTGGTCGCGTCCCACCGACCGCCGAGCCCCACCTCCACGCTGGCCACGGAGACCGGCGCGTCAGCGAAGGCGCTGAACGCCATGACGGTGACCAGCTCGAAGTAGGTGAGCGGGCGACCGCCGTCGGACTCCACGATCCGCAGGTAGGGGGCGACCTCGTCGAAGGTGGCGACGAACGCCTCGGCCCCGATGGGTTCGCCGTCCACGGTGATCCGCTCGGTGATCGACTCGAGGTGGGGGCTGGTGTACACGCCGGTACGCAGGTCGAGGGCCCGCAGCAGCGCGTCGATCATCCGCGTGGTCGAGGTCTTGCCGTTGGTGCCCGCGACGTGGATCGACGGGAAGGACCGCTGCGGGTCACCCATCGCTGCCAGCACAGCGGCCACCCGGTCGGTGCCGGGCTCGATGTCGGACTCCGGCGCACGCGCTATCAGGGCGACCTCGATCTCACGCATTCGTGCGTCGACGTCGGAGGCGGATGAGCTGCCGGAGGGGATCACGGTCGCGAGTCTAGGAGCCCCCCTCTCTACGATGACGGCATGAACCAGGCAACCGCTGACCCCACGACCACGGGCGTGCCCGAGAAGCCCACGATCGACGGGCTCGAGGCGAAGTGGGCCCAGGTCGTGGGAGCAGCAGCACACCTACCGGTTCGACCGCACGAAGACCCGCGAGCAGATCTACTCGATCGACACTCCCCCGCCGACCGTGAGCGGCTCCCTGCACGTCGGGCACGTCTTCAGCTACACCCACACCGACATCGTCGCGCGCTACCAGCGGATGAGGGGCAAAGAGGTCTTCTACCCGATGGGCTGGGACGACAACGGCCTGCCCACCGAACGCCGGGTGCAGCACGACCTCGGCGTGCGCTGCGACCCGTCCCTGCCCTACGACCCCGACTTCGAGCCCCCGGCCAAGCCTGACCCCAAACGCCAGGTCCCGATCTCACGCCGCAACTTCATCGAGCTGTGCGAGCGGTGGAGCGAGCAGGTCGAGCAGGCGTACGAGGAGCTCTGGCGTCTCGTCGGTCTGTCGGTCGACTGGACCCAGAAGTACACGACGATCAACGACGCCTCCATCGCCGCGTCCCAGCGAGCGTTCCTGAGGAACCTGGCGCGGGGCGAGGCCTACCAGCACGAGGCGCCGAGCCTGTGGGACGTCACCTTCCAGACCGCGGTCGCGCAGGCGGAGCTCGAGGCGCGCGACTACCCGGGACACTTCCACCGGGTCACGTTCCATGGCGGCTCCGGCCCGGTCGCGATCGAGACGACCCGGCCCGAGCTCATCCCCGCGTGCGTCGCCCTGATCGCCCACCCGGACGACGAGCGCTACCAGGCCCTGTTCGGCACCACCGTGCGCTCACCGCTGTTCGACGTCGAGGTCCCCGTCCTCGCCCACCCGGCGGCCGAGCCGGACAAGGGGGCCGGCATCGCCATGTGCTGCACCTTCGGCGACCTCACCGACGTCCAGTGGTGGCGCGAGCTCGACCTGCCCACCCGGTCGGTCGTGGCCCGCGACGGCCGGCTCCTGCGCGAGACCCCCGAGTGGCTCCTGCAGGAGTCGGCGGCTGCGACGTACGCGGAGCTGGCGGGCAAGACGACGTTCTCGGCGCGGGCGGCCATCGTCGAGCGGCTCCGTGACTCCGGGGACCTCGTCGGTGAGCCGGTGCCCACCCAGCGGATGGCGAACTTCTACGAGAAGGGCGACAAGCCGCTGGAGATCGTCACCAGCCGGCAGTGGTACATCCGCAACGGGGGCCGCAGCGAGGCGCATGCGCGAGACGTTCATCGCGCAGGGTCGGGAGATCACCTGGGTGCCCGACTTCATGCGTCACCGCTACGAGAACTGGGTCAATGGTCTCCAGGGTGACTGGCTGGTCAGCCGGCAGCGGTTCTTCGGTGTCCCGTTCCCGGTCTGGTACCCGCTCGACGCCGACGGCGAGCCGCTGTACGACGAGCCGCTCCTGGCCGACGAGTCGATCCTCCCGGTCGACCCGTCCTCCCAGGCGCCGGAGGGCTACGCCGACGGCCAGCGCGACGTCCCGGGCGGCTTCACCGCCGACCCCGACGTCATGGACACCTGGGCGACGTCGTCACTGAGCCCGCAGGTGGTGTGTGGCTGGGAGCGCGACCCCGACCTCTTCGCCCGCACCTTTCCCATGGACCTTCGACCCCAGGCGCACGAGATCATCCGGACCTGGCTGTTCGCCACCGTGGTGCGCGCGCTACTACGAGCACGGCACGGTCCCCTGGACCGCATGCGGCGATCTCCGGCTTCGTGGTCGACCCCGACCGCAAGAAGATGTCGAAGTCCAAGGGCAACGTCGTCGTCCCCACCGACGTGCTCCAGCGCTACGGCTCTGATGCCGTGCGCTGGCGCGCCGCAGGCGCCCGGCCCGGCATGGACAGCCCGTTCGACGAGGCGCAGATGAAGATCGGACGACGTCTGGCCATCAAGATTCTCAACGCCAGCCGGTTCGCGCTGTCCTTCGGCGCTGGGGAGGACGCTTCCGCGGTCACCGAGCCGCTGGACCAGGCACTGCTGGCCGCCCTCGCCGACGTCACCCGCGAGGCGACCGAGGCGCTGGACGCCTACGAGTACACCCGGGCGCTCGAGGTCACCGAGGCGTTCTTCTGGACGTTCTGCGACGACTACCTCGAGCTGGTCAAGGACCGTGCCTACGGTGGTCGCGACGATCGAGCTGCCGCCTCGGTCAAGGCGACGCTCGCCACCGCCTTGTCGGTGCAGCTGCGCCTGTTCGCGCCGTTTCTGCCGTTCGTCACCGAGGAGGTCTGGTCCTGGTGGCAGGAGGGCTCGGTGCACCGGGCTGCGTGGCCGAGCGCTGAAGAGGTCGCTGGGGTGGCCCGTGACGCCGATGTGACGGTCCTGCAGCATGCGGCGGTCGTGCTCGCGGCGGTCCGGAAGGCGAAGTCGGAGGCCAAGACCTCCATGCGCACCGAGGTGCCGACGGTCACCGTCAGCGGCCCCGCGGGTGAGATCGACCGGGTCCAGACGGCCGCTGAGGACCTCAAGGCGGCCGGTCGGATCGGTGAGCTGGTGCTCACGGCCAGCGACGCTCCCACGCTCAGCGTCGAGGTCACGCTGGCGGTCACCTGACCCGGCGCCTCAAGGCGCCGCTCCCGGTGGTCGACACCTTGATGGGGACGGCAAGATGCGCCATTCGGGCGATGAGTGCGTTCCCGATGCGAGGTCACCATGAGCGCCTCTGGCCTGTTGGCGTTCGCCAACGGGTACCAGGCTGGCCAGATGGCCCTCGCCGGTCTGCTGCTGCTGGGTGGCGTGGTGCTCGTGATCGTCGGAGTCACCGGACGCCGCCGCCAGCGCGACTCCGTCGAAGGCGCAGCGACCTTCGGAGGCGGTGGGATGCAGTGGGCGCCCAGCGAGGGGGTGGAGTTCTTCGCCACCACGTCGCCGGGTGGCTCGACCGGGGCTTCGGCCCCCTGGTCCCAGAACGTGGCCGCCACGTGGTCCCCGCCGCACAGTGCTCCCTCGAAGCCCAGCCCGTCGAGTGGACCCTCCTTGGCCCCGGTGATGCTGATCGCCCTGGGCTGCGTGCTGTCGGCGTTCGGGGTGATCCGGACGGTCCCGATCGCCCTGGACATCATCGACCATCGAAGCGTCGTGGTTCCTGCCGCTGCTGGCGCCCTCGCCCTGATCGAGCCGCCCGCCAACACCAAGGCCGCGATGGATGCGCTGAAGGCCGGCGTCGGTGGCGACTCAGGCATCTCCAACCTGGAAGCCGGGGTGTACGCCCGCAAGCCCGGCGGCCAGCCCTCGGTCGTGCTGATCGTCGGCGAGGTGGCCGGCAACCCCGGCGGTGACTCGTTCTGGCGCGGACTGGCGGCCGGCGTCGCCGGAACGGGTGGAACGGCCAAGCTCATGCCCGCCGCGACGTCGGGTCAGCCCGGCGAGATGCGCTGCGGGACGGTGAGCAGCCAGCGGATCGCCCTGCAGACCTGCATCTGGGTGGACGGCGACACCCTGGGGGTCGTGATGGCCCTGCCCGGTGAGGCGGCCCCGATCATCAAGACGACCAAGCAGCTGCGCAACGCCGCAGTGAGCTGACCGGGCGAGGCAGCCACAGGCGAACGGTCGAGGTCAGGCTGACTTCTCGCGGCGCTCGCGCTTGGGCGTCTCCTTCTCGCGAGGCACGAGGGTCGGGTTCACGTGCTCGACCACGACGTCGCGGGTGATGATCACCCGGGCGAGGTCCTTGCGGCTGGGCACCTCGTACATGACCGAGAGCAGCACTTCCTCCATGATGGCGCGCAGCCCACGGGCCCCGGTGCCGCGCAGGTCGGCCTGGTCGGCCACGGCGAGCAGGGCGTCTTCGGTGAACTCCAGCTCGACGCCGTCCATCTCGAACAGCCGCTGGTACTGGCGCACGAGGGCGTTCTTCGGGTCGGTGAGCACCTGGACCAGGGCGTTGCGGTCGAGCTTGGACACCGAGGTGATGACCGGGAGGCGTCCGATGAACTCCGGGATCATCCCGTAGGAGATGAGGTCCTCGGGCAGCACGCGGGCGAAGATGTCGTCGGGGTCGAGCTCTCCCTCGGCGCCCAGTCGTCGGTAGCCCTGGGCCTCGAGGTCCTGCTCCTTGCGCGACTTGTTGGGCACGATCCCGATCGGGTGCCGGCCAGCCCGGCTGTCGATGATGGTGTCCAGGCCGGCGAACGCACCGCCGCAGATGAACAGCACGTTGGTGGTGTCGATCTGGATGAACTCTTGGTGCGGGTGCTTGCGCCCGCCCTGCGGCGGCACCGAGGCGGTGGTGCCCTCGAGGATCTTCAGCAGCGCCTGCTGCACCCCCTCGCCCGACACGTCTCGGGTGATCGAGGGGTTCTCGCTCTTGCGGGCGACCTTGTCGATCTCGTCGATGTAGATGATCCCGGTCTCTGCCTTCTTCACGTCGTAGTCGGCAGCCTGGATCAGCTTGAGCAGGATGTTCTCGACGTCCTCACCGACGTAGCCGGCCTCGGTCAACGCGGTGGCGTCGGCGATCGCGAACGGGACGTTCAGCATCTTGGCCAGCGTCTGGGCCAGGAGGGTCTTGCCGCACCCGGTGGGCCCCAGCAGCAGGATGTTCGACTTGGCCAGCTCGACGACGTCGTCCTTGGGCCGCTCGTTGTTGCCGGCCTGGACCCGCTTGTAGTGGTTGTAGACGGCGACCGCCAGCGACTTCTTGGCCGGGTCCTGGCCGATGATGTACTCGTCGAGGAACTCGAAGATCTCCCGCGGCTTGGGCAGGTCGTCCCACGAGACCTCGGTCGACTCGGAGAGCTCTTCCTCGATGATCTCGTTGCACAGGTCGATGCACTCGTCGCAGATGTAGACGCCGGGGCCGGCGATGAGCTTCTTGACCTGCTTCTGGCTCTTCCCGCAGAACGAGCACTTGAGCAGGTCGCCGCCGTCACCGATGCGTGCCACGGGTCTCCTCACCTGGACGGCCGGCTGCTGCCGGACCGCGAACCTCACGACCGTACCCCGAACCAGGCGCGCCGGCTCCGAATTGCCCGGGCGCGTCGCCCGGGAGTGACCCGTTCGGCGGCACGTCAGGCGGCGGGCGCGGCCGGACCCTTGCGGGTGTCGATCACGGAGTCGACGATGCCGTACTCGCGGGCCTGCTCCGCAGTCAGGATCTTGTCCCGCTCGATGTCCTTCTCGATGTCCTCGACACTGCGACCGGTGTGGCGGGCGAGGATGCCCTCCATCTCGGCACGCATCCGCAGGATCTCGTTGGCCTGGATCTCGATGTCCGAGCCCTGGCCGCCCCCCTCGGTGTACGGCTGGTGGATGAGGATCCGGGAGTGCGGCAGCGCGAACCGCTTGCCGGGGGTGCCCGAGGCCAGCAGCACGGCAGCCGCCGAGGCCGCCTGGCCCAGGCACGCGGTCTGGATGTCGGGCTTGACGAACTGCATCGTGTCGTAGATGGCCGTCATCGCCGTGTACGAGCCGCCGGGAGAGTTGATGTAGATCGAGATGTCGCGGTCGGGGTCCATCGACTCCAGGCACAGCAGCTGCGCCATGACGTCGTCGGCCGATGCGTCGTCGATCTGGACGCCGAGGAAGATGATCCGCTCCTCGAACAGCTTGTTGTACGGGTTGAACTCACGAAAACCCTGCGCGGTCCGCTCGACGAAGCTCGGCAGGATGTAGCGCGACTGCGGCTGAGCGCCGACCATGCCTCCGAGGCCGCCACCGGGGTTCAGTGTGCTCACAGCGAGTGGGTCCTTCCGGGAAGTCGTGCGGGGATCTGGGTCAGGGCTGGGCGGCGTCACGCGCTGGTGCCGCCGGCCCCGGCGACGTCGCGAGCTGTGCTGACGACGTTGTCGACGAAGCCGTACTCCTTGGCCTCGTCAGCGGTGAACCACCGGTCGCGGTCGGAGTCGGCCTCGATCTGCTCGACGGTCTGCCCGGTGTGCTCGGCGATCAGCTCGGCCAGCTTCTTCTTGGTGTAGAGCATCTGCTCGGCCTGGATCTTGATGTCCGAAGCGGTGCCGCCCAGCCCGCCGGAGGGCTGGTGCATCATGATCCGCGCGTGAGGCAGGGCGTAGCGCTTGCCCTTCGCGCCGGCCGCCAGCAGGAACTGCCCCATCGAGGCGGCCAGACCCATGCCCACCGTCGCGACGTCGCACGGGACGTACTGCATGGTGTCGTAGATGGCCATGCCGGCCGACACCGAGCCGCCGGGTGAGTTGATGTACAGGTAGATGTCGCGCTCGGAGTCCTCGGCGGCGAGCAGGAGCATCTGGGCCGAGAGTGCGTTGGCGATCGGGTCGTCCACCTGTGAGCCCAAGAAGATGATCCGCTCACGCAGGAGTCGCTGGTAGACCGAGTCGTCGAAGGTGGCCCCACTGGGCTGTTGGGTCCGAGCGGTCACATCAGGGCTCACGGGGCTTGCCTTCCTTCGTCAGCAACGCGGTCATGCGACATTAACGCCCGAACACCCCGGGTCCATCCACGACCCCGAGGTGTTCGCTGACGGAAGAACGTCCGGTCAGGACGCCGGCGCCTCTGCAGTCGCCCCGGCGTCCTCGGAGTCCTCGGAGCTGACCGCGTCAGCGGCCTCAGCCGAATCGTCCTCGGACGAGGCGGCCGGGCTGAGGTCGACCGGGTTCCCGGACTCGTCCATGACCGTGGCGGCCTCGAGGACGACCGACAGCGCCTTGGCCCGGCGGACGTCGGCGAACACCGAGCCGACCTGACCCGACTGGGTGAGTGCCTGGGCGAACTGGTCGGGCGTCATGCCGTACTGAGGCGCCTGGCGCACGATGTACTCGGCGAGCTCGGCCTGGGTCACCTGGGTGTCGTCGGCGTCGGCGACGGCGTCGAGCACGAGGTCCTTCTTCAAGGCCTCGCGGACCTGGCCGACGTACTCCTCGCGGTGCGCCTCGTCTCCGTGGCCGTCCTCGAAGTGTGCCTCGACGGCCTCCGCGGCCACATGCTCGGGCAGGGGCACCTCAACAGAGGCGACCAGCGCCTCGAGCACAGCGTCGCGGGCGGCCATCAGCTGCTCGACCTGCTTGCGGGGGTTCAGCTCCTCGCGTACGGCGTCCCGCAGCTCGTCGAGGGTGTCGAACTCGCTGACGGTGGACGCGAAGTCGTCGTCGACCTCGGGCAGCTCGCGCTCGCGGACGGCGGTGACGGTGACGGTGACATCCACCGCCTCGCCCTCCAGGTCGCCTACACCTGGTGTGGTCGTGAAGGCCCCACTCTCTCCGGCTGACAGGCCGAGCAGTGCGTCGTCGAGGTTGTCCAGCAGCGTCCCGGAGCCGACCTCGTAGGACATGCCGGTGGCCGACAGCGTCTCGACCGGCTCGTCGTCGTGGGTGCTGGCCAGGTCGATCTGGACGAAGTCACCATTGGCGGCGGCCCGCTCGACGGGCTTGAGCGTGGCGAACCGGGCGCGCAGCGTCTCGATCTGCTCGTCGATGTCGGACTCGGAGACCACGGCGTCGGCCACGGTGACGTGCAGGGTGTCGAAGGCGGGCAGCTCGATGTCGGGGCGGACGTCGACTTCCGCGGTGAAAGTGAGGTCGGCGCCGTCCTCGAAGCTCGTCACGTCGACCTGCGGCTGGCCGATGACCTTGACCGAGTTCTCCTCGACGGCCTGGCTGTAGGCCTTGGGCAGCGCCTCGTTGACCGCCTCCTCCAGCACCGCGCCGCGGCCGACCCGCTGGTCGATGATCCGCGCCGGCACCTTGCCCTTGCGGAAGCCCGGGATCGTGACCTGGGAGCCGATCCGACGGTAGGCCTGGTCAAGGGTCGGCTTGAGCTCGTCGAAGGGCACCTCGACGGTCAGCTTCACACGCGTGGGCCCGAGGCTCTCGACGCTGCTCTTCACGACTCTCTCCTCGTTCGTCGTGGCGGCATGCGCCAGCGACCGGTGGTGGTGCGTTGACTGGTGGTGCAGCAGGCAGTCGGGGCGGGGAGACTCGAACTCCCGATCTCCTGCCCCCAAAGCAGGCGCGCTAGCCACTACGCTACGCCCCGCGGCTGGTCCCGTAGTCTAGAGGACGCCGTCGGGCCACCGCCAAGGCGAGGGTCCGCTCACGCGGGTGTAGCTCAATGGTAGAGCCCCAGCCTTCCAAGCTGGCCATGCCGGTTCGATCCCGGTCACCCGCTCCAGATCCCTGACCAGCGCAAACGCCGATCGACGCCACGTGCCGGGCGGAATCAGCGGCATCACATTCCACGTCAGAGGCTTCATCGCTGAACGGGAGCGTGGAATAGCCAACGGTCACTAGGAGAGCCCGAAGGTCACTCACCACGCTCGCAGTACCGCCTTCGTCGTCGCTCAACGCAGTGCCCGTCGCTGTCCGCCCCGGGTGACCAAGCGAGCCCAGACGAGCGCCGCAGGAATCGACCTCAGCGCTGCATATCGGCACCTAGGTTCGGTCGGTCCACAGGATCCTCGAAGCCCACCCCAGCATCTCGACGGCCTTCGTCGAGTCGATGAGCGATCGTCGGGGATCGGTGTGGTACTCGGCTCCTCCTCGCCACGGCACCGTGGGATGGACGACGGCAGCGAGATCACGACCCGAGTGCTCATCGGAGTTGACATCCGAGGCTGCCACCAGCACGCAGGCGAACGAGCCGGGAGAGCGCGGGCAGAAGCAGGCAGCCACAAGGGCGCGGGCGAGATCCTCGACATGGATCCAGGCGCTGTACTCCCAGATCGGTTCCCATTCATAGGAGGCACGCTCGACGCGATTGGCGCGAATCTTGGCCATCGTTGCGTCGTCACAGACGCCGGGCGGTCGGAGGCAGATCACCTCTAGGTCAGTGGAAGCGGCGACCCGTTCCGCCAGAAGTTCGGCGGCCCGCTTTGCGGCCCCGTATGGGGTTCCCGGACGGGCGGGATGCGCATCGTCGATCGGCAGATAGTCCGGAGGTGCCTTGCTCATGAAGATCCCGAGTGCGTCCACGCTCGAGGCAATGACCACCCGATGGCACCCCTGGGCCACCGCAAGATCCAGAAGGTTCATGGTTCCGACCACGATGCTGTCCACGATCACCTCAGCCGGTAGCGGGTCATCAGCGGCGGCAAGGTGGATCACGGCGTCGCAGCCTGACAGCGAAGCCGCTAACGCAGTGCGGTCGCGCACGTCCTGGCCGTCCTGGAGATCAAAGCCCACAGGAATGTGCCCCTGACGTTCCAACTCCGCTACGACGTACAGGCCGATCAGTCCACGCTGGCCGGTAACAAGGACGTTGCACGGCATGAGGTCAAGTACATCGGCCAGCGGTCAACCGGCCAACTGGTTACACGGCGAGACGAGCGCGAATGCCGGATCAGCACTTCATGACGCGCTGGATAACAGCACATCTGCGCGGTCATGTGACGTCGGTTGTCCGGTCGCAGATGGCCTCGAACAGTGGTCGCCGTGACGGGTTCGAGCGAACTCGGCTTGCGCTGTTCACGGCTGCCGTCACACGGCACGGCTATGAACTGTGTCAGAACATCGAGCACGCCCCGCTGACTGCTCCGAGCTGTTGGAGTAACCCGAGGTGATCTAGTTGCGCGCCACCACCGACACGTTGGCCGTCGCGCATGATGTCCACGGCTATGCCGGAGATCGACATGCTCCGGCCAGTCGGAGCCACGCCGAGGAACTCGCCCACATGTGTTCCGCGCATCGTCAGCACGGTCACGACTTTGTCCTCCGCACCGAACATGTCGTGCACCTCCATGTGGAAGTCCGCGAACGCCTGCCGGTACTTGAAGATCATTCGCTTGAACCCGTCTCGGCCTCCCGGAAGCGGGAAATCCACAGAAAGGTGCTCCTCGAAGACCGACTCGTCACCGCCGTTCCACGCCCGCTCGATGAAGTCCCGCACAGCTGCAACATTCTCGTCGGCTACCACGATGGCCTCCCGGTCCCGTGTGACAGATCCGCCCAGCGGTCACGCTCGGCCGGAGCGCGCGGACAGATTCATCAGTTTGACCCCTAGCAGTGGCCGGCGGGTGCCGGCAGGGGTCACACAAGCCGACGAGCGCGGACGCCGGTTCGTTCTCACCGAAGCGCGTGAGTACGGCACTCCGCCGAATCGTGCCCAGCCGTGGAGCGCGATTTGATCAGTCTGGGAGGAGGACCTCAAGGTCGGCCCACGGTTCAGAGAGCTCCTCGCCGTGGGCGAACAGCATTCGAGACCCGCGCATGCTGAGCAGGCGATGGAGTGACGCCTCGGCCTGCTCGCCGTCTGCGGTGAACTGCGCAGGGGCCCGCACGAGCTGCCCGTCGACCACGCCTAGACAGTCCCCAACCAGCAGCGTCGCTTGGCTCTCATCGATCAAGCTCAGGTGCCCTGCCGTATGCCCCGGAGTCGCTATCGCCCGCAGGCTGTTCACGGTGTCCCCGTCCCACAGGGGCAGCGTCCCAGCCATCCCCTCGGCAGGGTTGGAGTGAATCCGGGCTTGGGGCGCTGCCACGCGCACATGGTCGAGGGCCCCGACGTGATCGGGATGGGCGTGGGTGATCACGACATCCGAGACATCCGTCCATAACGCTCCGGCGTCTGCCAATGCCAGATCGAGGGCCTCCCCACCGGGGTCCAGCCCGGTGTCCACGAGCGTAAGACCGGTTTCGTGGGGCACGAAGAAGGCTCGCACGTTCACGGTCACGGGATCCGGGCCGAGTATCCCAGCCGGGATGAGGTGTTCCATGGGGACGCCGATGATCGTGGCTGACACTCTCGAACGATAGCGCGGCGAGCGCGTCGGCGGGTAGCGCACCAAGCGGCGCCAAGGTGCAGCACCGGATGCCGGATCCTGCGAAAGTGACCGAGCCAGAACGGCACTTAGGCGGCGGACGCGCCCACGAGGCGATCCAGAGTCCGTAGGCCCCACCGACTCATGATCGGGTTCGTCTCGGCGTAATACCAGACGAGACCCATCGCTTGCTGGAGAGCCCACGCCATCCCGCGATGCCACTGAACGTCGCCGCACTTCAAGTGTTGCCGGACCAGTTCCCGGCGCTCGTAATCGAGCAGGTGCCAGACCGACACCAGATCGAGCGCCGGATCCGCCGCATCGAAGCCGCCAGTGTCGAGGACTCCCACCAAGTGGCCCGCATCGACCAGCACGTTCTGCGGAGTCAGATCGCCGTGACACATGACGTCCTCGTCAACCTCAGGAAGGACCCGCAGGCTCTCCCAGAGACCCCGCAATGTCTCCACGTCGACGAGTCCCACACTCTTGGCGAAGCACAGGTCCATCCACTCGTCGTGGTCTGGTAGATGGCCCCCGCGCCCTCCACCCGAGAAACGCCGCCCTCCCGTGTCTGCCTCACGCAGACAGGCCAGCAGATCCGCGAGTTCCAGCGCGAAGGCCGCGGACACTGCAGGATCTTCCGCGATGGCGTCGCGCCCGGGTAGCCAGTCCTGGACCGTCCACGACAGCGGATAGCCATGCCCTGGCTCTCCCAGCGCCATGGGCCTCGGCGACCGAACGGGCGACACGGCCGCGAACTCAGACGCTGCCCGAGCCTCTTGCATCAGCCAATCTCGGACTTCTTCCGGGTCGCCCGCTTGGAGTGGAAACCTGGCGGCCAATGAATCGCCCACCCGAAAGATGACATTCACAGAGCCCGCAGGTGCGACGTGAACGATCGGCAGATCCGACCACTGCGGGAACTGGTCCGCAACCAACCGTCGAACCAACTCAGCATTGACGTCGAGTTCGCCCTCGTGCATCTTCACGCCTGCATCATGCCCTTCGCAGGCGAGCGCGTTGCCGGATCTTGTTGCACGGAAGCGAACGAGAACGGCACTTCGGATCGGTCGGTGATGCTTCAGGCCGAGTGGCGCACTGAACTCAGGACTCGGCGCGTTCCTCGGCCTCCCGGGCTCCGGCCTCCACGCGTCTCCGGTACGCAGCCCAGTCATAGCCGTCGATGATGTTCCCGTCGCCGGCGTGCCTGCCGACAGCACCATCGATCAACTCACGCACGATGTCCATGTGTCCCACGTGGCGAGCGGTCTCGTCGACCATGTGCACCAGCATCTCGCCGAGTGTGACCTCCGCGTAGGGACTCGTCGGAATCTGACCCGGCGAGTCCAGGTCCAGCGTCGCGAATGTCTCCATGGCGTGATCCCAGGTGGCGCGATAGAGCCCGACCACCCACTCCGACGTCGCCTCCGGGCGAACCCAGAGGTCGTCCTGCGGGTCGGCGTCCTCGTCGGTGAGGAAGTACAACTCGTCTTCTCGCGGGAAGGGGTTGCCGAAGGTCTTGCCGAAGTACTCCGACTGCAGGCTGGCAAGATGCATCGTGACGCCGAGCAGGTTGGTCGCGGTCGGGGTCATCGGTCGGCGCAAGTCGTACTCCGACAGACCCTCGAGCTTGTGCTGGACAGCCTGGTTGAGCCGGTCGAGACGACCGACGAGGACAGACTTCAGGTCCGCTTCCGTCACCCGGTCAGGGTAGGAGGCTGAATGTCGCGGGGCAACGAGCTTGCCGACGCCACGCGGGGCGAGCCGATCGGCACGTCCGCTTGGGCTCGGACTGATGCGACGACCTGTACAGCGACGTCCGGAGTGAGGATCCCGCTTGCCGCCGGGTCTTGTGCCACGGCGCGCCTTCACGACTGCTCGGCGGCCGTGACCCCGAACGGTGTCCACTGCCCCTCGGAGATCACCTCGACGGAGCCGTCGACGACCTTGATGGCCGTCTGCTCGTCGATGGCGTAGGCGGGGATGCCGAGGTCAGCCGCCCACCGCTCCGCGGCGGTGGGTGGCCTGGGATGAGATCGCCGACATTCGGCGAGGCGTCGGACTACGATTGGACGCACGGTACCGGTCCTCTTGGCGGTGGTGTCCAGATGAGGTTGCGAAGGTATGTGATCGCGGTTGGGCTTGTCGGCGGTCTTCTCGCTCCCTCAACAGCCCAGGCTGGCATCTGGCAAGACTTCATGATCCAAACCGGCAACGGTCATGGAACGATGTCGGGGTCCGTCGGTTTCGACGGCGCTTCGAAGTTCCAAGTGAAGGTCGACGTGGTCGACCTGTCGTGTGACGGAAAGGGAGTCAAGGGCAACTTCGTGATCGACTTCGCCAATGGCTCCCACGGTTCGACGGAGTGGCTCAACAACGGCGAGGGCTGCGCGGGTGGCGACCACGGCGACGTCTCCTACTACAACATCTACCGCCGTCATCGCAAGATCCTGGATGTCCGCCCTCGCGTCTGTCTCGACTACGGCGGAGTGTCCTCCGACTGCTCGCTCGGGCAACGCATCGTGAACAACACTTGATCCTCACTCACCCTGTGGTGACCGACGGCCCAACGGGCCTACGGGCAGCCCTACCCAACCGATTCACGGCACGGATGTGCCGTTCTCGCTCGCCCAGAACGACCGCTCGAACTGCTTCGGAAACTTCGGACGACCCATCAATCCAACACCCCTACAACTCAGGGTGTTGCGTCACTTCCTTGAACCCAAGGCGCGAGACCCGGCAGTATCGCTCGGGTGGTTCCCGAGTCGCCTGATGCGTACTGGAACCACAACACGGCCTTCCACGTAGAGATCCTTCGTCGGTGCGACGAGACGGTCGGGGATGTGCTGGACATCGGGTGCGGCGATGGACTGCTGTTGTCGCGCATGGCTCGCACAGGACGGCACGTCGTCGGGATCGAGCCGGACCCGCAAGCAGCTGAGCGGGCCCGGCGACGCTGCGCTAACCTGACCAACGTGAACCTCGTCGAGTGCACGTTCGACGAGGCCAGCCTCGACGAGTCGTCCTTCGGCTTCGTCGCTGTCGTTGCGACCCTCCACCACATGGACACCAGCGCCGCACTTCGTCGATGCGTGCGACTGCTTCGCCCCGGTGGCCGGCTCTACGTCCTCGGTCTCACGCGGATCGCGTCGAAGGCGGACTTCGCGTTCGCCGTGGCCTCGATACCCCGGGCTCGCGTTGTCGGAGCGCTGCGCCACGAGCAGTGGCCCGACGACGTGCCAACCGTCGAGCCATCAGAAACGCTGACAGACATTCGCGACCAGGCCCGGCTCCCGCTCCCAGGTGCCAGGCTGCGCCGTCGTGCGTACTACCGCTACTCGTTGGAGTGGACCAAGCCGTAGGCCAGCCGCGCCGAAGTGCCGTTCTCGTTCGCATTCGTGCAACAAGATCCGGCATTCGCTCTCGCCTACGTCGCGCGAACGAACCTTCTACTCGCCGGGTGCCCCGTCTTCCAGTTCAGCCACAGTGTCATCGGCGAGCGCCCTGAGAGCGGCACGAATCCGACGCGCAAGTCGCTCCACCATCAAGGCGTCCAACTCGCCCGGGTCGACGAACCTGAACGAAGCCAGTTCGTCGGATGGGAGACGGATGGCAGAGGGGTCTGAGACCACGCCGCCGTCGTAGATGAACATCAGGGACTCGCTGCGATCGGGGGCCGGCCCTTGCCATTCCATGCACAACAGCCGTCCGACGCCGCGCCTGAGTCCGAGTTCTTCCTCGACCTCGCGTGCGCAGGTAGTCCGCGGTGACTCGTCGGCTTCCACCGACCCGCCAGGGATCTCCCAGGACTCCTTGTAGGTCGGCTCGACCAGCAGCACTCGACCCTTCTCGTCACGGACGAGCACACCAGCGCCTACGCGCTTCTTCGGTCGGGTGTTGCGCCATGTCACAGCGTCCACGGTCATCACGGCAGGATGCCAGAACCGCTCCGACGTGCCGATCTGCATCGTCTTCTGACGAGCCAACCGGTCTTCGCGATCGCCTCCTCGGTGCCTCGCCAAACGTCGAAGGCGTTGCTACGGTCGCGCGATGATGTTCGGTGCTGATGACCGTGTAGATCCTCCAGTCGCACAAGATGAGGCCGCCACGCTGTTGGGATTCCTCAACTACCAGCGCGACACGTTGCGTTGGAAGTGCTCAGGCCTCACCAAGATCCAACTCTCGACTCCGCTGGCACCAACCACGATGACTCTGGGTGGCCTGCTGAAGCACCTTTCGGTGGTGGAGGCGGGCTGGCTCAACCTGACGTTTGCGGGCGGGGTCGCGCGACCGTCATGGTTGGCGGAGATGGACCCTGAGGACCCCAGCTGGTCCTTCGCCACGGCGGCCGGGGCTGAGCCAGAGCAGCTCTTCGCCTGGTTCGAGGAATCTGTCGCGGTGTCGGACGGGGTGGTGGCAGATGCCTTGGCGGGACCTGATGGCCTGCCCGCCCTCTCCGAGGAGCAGGAGGATGGCCAGCGCGTTTCGCTGCGATGGATCCTGTGCCATCTCATCGAGGAGCACGCGCGCCACAACGGCCACGCTGATCTGCTCCGCGAGTCCATCGACGGTGTCACCGGGCAGTAGCCGTCAGTCAGGTGATCGCAATCGACCGCCCGCGATGTGCCGTTCGCGATCGTCTCGCTGGGTGTCGATCCGGCAGTATCACTCGGGTGAGGGGGAGGCATGGCGCAGGCACTTGAGATGTTCCTCGACGAGGCCGCGGAACGCGACGTCCGTCGGCTGTGGGCTCGCATCGACGCTGCCGGTGTCCCCAGCCTGGCTGGCCAGACACACGGCAGGCACCGACCCCACGTCACCCTAGGCATCGCGGAGTCGCTCGCGGCCGTGAGCCGCGATGCCCTGCGCTCAGTCCTCGTGGAAGCGCCCATCCGCCTTGACCTGCATACCCTGGGCACTTTCCCAGGGGAGGAGGGCGCCATATTCCTCGCGGTGACCACTGAAGGGCGACTCCTCAGACTCCACCAGCGGGTTCACGAGATCCTCGCGCAAGGCGCCCAGGAGCCGTGGGAGTACTACCGGCCGGGCCGCTGGGTGCCGCATTGCACGCTGACGCAGCGGCTGGGCCCCCGGCAGGTCCTGGTCGCCATGGGTGCCGTGCTCGGCTATCACCCGATCCACTCCGTCGTTGCGTCCGTCGGGATCACCAACACGGCCACGGGCGAGGTGGAGGAAGTGGTGACGCTGTAGCCGTGTCGCAGATACGCCGATCGCTTGCCGCTACGAGCCGCCCCGATGTGCCGTTCTGACGCGGTGCTCGCGGGACATGGCGGTTGAACTCGGGGACGAGGCTGATCTAGGCCGAACGTGGGGTGAGCTGGATGACTGGGATGTCTCGGTCAGTCTTGGTCTCGTACTTGGCGAACCGGGCCTGAGCCTGTGTGATCGCTTTCCAGGCCTCTGCGCGGTCGTCGCCGTGGAGTTGTTGCGCCGTCACCGGTGTCTCGACCCCGTCGATCACGATGCGGATCTGGTCTGGGTGGGCGGCGACGTTGTAGTACCAGGCCGGGTTGCGTGCGGCGCCGTTGGCCGAGGCGACGACGTACCAGGAGCCGTCAGGGCCGGCGAAGCGGGCGACGGGCGTCTCGCGGGTTTGGCCCGACTTGGCCCCCAGGGTGATGAGCAGCAGCGGATCGAGGCCCAGCGCCTTGCCGCCGCCACCGCGGATCCGCTTGGCCATGCGCTTGTTGAACCACGCCATAAGGGCGCCGCCGGGCTGCCGTGCACCACGGGTGCCGTTGGTGGCGTCGAAGCTGCTCATGAGTGCTCCCGGGGTGGCTCGTCGTATCGTTGACGACTGCGGAGCCGAGTTGGCTCGTTCGGCCAGACTAACCGCCCTGCAACCAGCGCGGACGTAGCGCGTCACGTGCCGTTCTCGCATGAATCGGACAAGAGAAGGCACTAGCGCCTTCACGCGCTCACGGCAGAATGGCAAGTCCTGCTGGCGTCATCGCGAGAGGGGAGTCTGATGTTTGCCGTTGCCGGGACGTGGCGAATGGACAACTCGATGAGGGAGGAGCAGGCCGGGCTGCTGCCGAAGCTCGTCGCGGGTGTGAGCCAGAACCCAGGATTCGTCCGGGGGTTCTGGGCGGGCGACGTGGACGAGCCGGACGTGAGTGTCACGTTCATCGTCTTCGAGACCCTTGAGCAGGCACGCGGGTTCCTCGCGGCAGTAACCGCCAACGCGCCGGCTCAGGCGGAGGTTGGGATCGAGCGGGCGGGGCTGCGCGTCGTGGAGATCCAGGCCGACGCCTGAGAGCGCTCCGCTGCCGACGTGCCGCTATGGCTCGCCTCACGGGGCGATGAAACGGCATCATCGGTCCGTCCGTTGAGGTGTCCTGGGGCGGATGGCGGAAGGAATCGGGAGTGAAGCAGTACGTCCTCTTCGACCACGACGGGGTCCTTGTCGACACCGAATTCTGGTACTTCAAAGCCGGGGAGCGCGCCCTAGAGGACATCGGTGTGATCTTGGAAAGAGACCGCTACCTCCGCGATATGAACCTGGGGCTGGGCACTTGGGCGCAAGCCAGGGCCGCGGGCGTCGATGAGCAGACGATCAGCAGACAGCGTGAGGTTCGCGACCGCTACTACCAGGAGTATCTGAGAACCGAGGCCATTGAGATCGATGGTGTCGCAGAGGCTCTTGCTGAGTTGTCGATGTTCGTCCATATGGCCATCGTGACAACGGCAAAGAAGGTCGACTTCGACCTCATCCATGAGAAGCGGCAGATCAGGAAGTTCATGGACTTCGTCCTAGTTCGCGAGGACTACGAGCACGCCAAGCCGCACCCGGAGCCGTACTTGACCGGCTTGAAGCGCTTCGGAGCCACCAAGGAAGAGACGTTGGTGGTCGAGGATTCCTCCAGAGGACTGACCTCGGCCGTGGCGGCCGGTATCGACTGCGCCGTTGTCCACAACGACTTCTCGAGTGGACAAGACTTCTCAGCGGCGACCTATCGGGTTGCGGCTCTCATCGAGTTGAAGGACATCATCCTCAAGGTGACCTAGGCGGGACCCGAACCGATGTGCCGATCTGGTGCACGCCACCCTCTGAGCAGAGGAAGCCGTTGACCGCCTCATGAGGAGGGTGTAAGACCGTGCCCAAGGGCTGCGTCTGCGGCCCCTTGAGGGGAGTCCGCACATGCACCCAAACGCTGAGTTGATCCAGTCGGGCTTCGAGGCATTCGCCAAGGGCGACATGGATACCATCGCCGGGCTGTTCTCCGATGACATTGCGTGGCATGCACCGGGAACCAGCGTGCTGAGTGGTGACTTCCATGGGCGAGACGAGGTATTCGGCCTTTTCGGCAAGCTCGCGCAAATCACCGAAGGGACGTTCCACCAGGAGATCCACGCGATCCTGGCCGACGATGACCACGTCGTGGTCATGACAGAAGCCGGGTTCGACAAGCCGCGCCACTTCTCAGGCCGAACCGTGTTCGTCTGGCACGTCCGAGACGGCAAGGCCGTCGAATGCTGGGCCATCCAGGAGGATCAGGCAGCCAATGCGGCTGCTCTCGCCTGAGGGGGCTCGTCGGCGGCCCCCAAAGAGCGCACCGAAGTGCCGTTCGCGCTCGCCTCACTATTCGCTCACTGATCAGGGATCGTTGTCAGCTTCGGCTAGCCGGAGGCGCCGGCCGCGTCGGTCATCGCGGTGGCCAGAGCTTGGGTGAGTTTCAGGTCGCGGTCGGTCCGGGCGTGCAGGTACACCAGTGCGGCGGCGGGGGTGGCGTGGCCGAGTCTGGCCATCAGCTCGGGCAGGGTAGCGCCGGCCTCTGCAGCGAACACCTGGGCGACGTGGCGTAGGTCGTGCAACCGGACCAGTGGAACGCCGGCGCTGATGCAGGCGCGGCGCCAGGTGGCGCCGAGGTTGGACCGGGCCGGGGTCGTGCCGGTACGAGTGGCGAACACCAATGCCTCACGATCGAGGGCCACGAACTCCTCCAGATGTCCCCGTAGGGCCCCAGTGAGCGGGTCGGGCAACGTGACCGTGCGCACCGAGGACGCGGTCTTAGGCACATCGACCCGCACCTGGCCGGTGTCGGTGCGGCGCACCGCCTTGCGAACCATCACTCGCGCCGGGAGCGCATCCAGGTCCAGGTCGGCCCGGGTCAGGGCGAGAAGCTCGCCTTGGCGCAATCCCGACCAGGCCGCCATCAGCACCAGCACCCGATACCTCGCGGGCATCGCTGCCGCCGCGTCGGCGACCTGGGCCGGGGAAAGCAGACGCTCCGTGACCGGCCGAGACCGGCCGAGCGCCCGACGCGGGACGGCGCCGCCGCGGATCGTGCACGGGTTCGCCTGCAGCAGCCCATCACCGACCGCGGCGGTCATCGCCGCCCGCAGCAACCGGTACGCCTGCGCCTGCCTCGCGCCGCCGTCCCGCACCGACGCCGCACTCCCCTGCCGACCCTTGGTCTGCAGGTCAGCGCGGCGGCGTTCGGCGTCTGCGGCCAGCCGCTCCCCCAGGGCGTGGCGCTAGCGCCTCACAGCCGCAGCAGTCAGCCCCGCCACCGAGGCGCGACCCATGGTCGGGGTGATGCAGGTGCGTAACAGGCCCCGGTACAGCTCCTTGGTCGACTCCCTGGCGGTCGGATGCTCCTCGATCCACCGCGCCACGTAAACGGCCACCGATGGTGACGCCGACACCATGACCGGCGCCCGCCAACTGCCGCGAACCAGGTCGGCGTGCTGCACGTCCACCCACAACGAAGCATCCGTCCGGTTCGCGAACGTCGCCGGCGCCGACACATACCGACCATCCGGACCGATCACCCGAGCCCGGAACCGACCCGACGGCAACCGCTCCACCGTCCCGAACACCCGCCGTGACCGCCTGCGACCGGCGGCCTTGCGCGGCCCAGGCCCTCGGTCTTCGCCTGCATTGTGCACACCTCCATCTGTCAGTCCCGTCGTCCCGGAAATCCGGACAGCCGAGAGACCAGAAGGAGGCTCGTCATGCCCGCCGCCGGTTGCTGCAGCGAGATGCTTGCCGTCGTCCCAGCCGTGAATCGTGGGGTCCTTCATCACTTCGTCCTCCTTGGTGACCGTGAGAGACCCCTGCTCCTTCCACGAGGCCCCCACAAGGAGGTGTGCAGAACACCCCTGAAGACGAGGGACTGCAGGTCACCGACTTGGACACGACCCGGACAAGCCCGCCCTTCCAAGCTGGCCATGCCGGTTCGATCCCGGTCACCCGCTCCAGATCCCTGACCAGCGCAAACGCCGATCGACGCCACGTGCGGGGCGGAATCAGCGGCATCACATTCCACGTCAGAGGCTTCATCGCTGAACGGGAGCGTGGAATAGCCAACGGTCACTAGGAGAGCCCGAAGGTCACTCACCACGCTCGCAGTACCGCCTTCGTCGTCGCTCAACGCAGTGCCCGTCGCTGTCCGCCCCGGGTGACCAAGCGAGCCCAGACGAGCGCCGCAGGAATCCACCTGAGCGCTGCATATCGGCACTTCGGGGTGGTGGACAGCCGTTCCAGGTCCGGACCATCGGTCCTATCGCTGGTGGGTTGCGGCTGGGCAGCCTGGAGGCAGTGAGGTCGGCCGGACCGCCTCCGACAGAAGGTGTGGTGCGCCATGAAGTCCACCCGTGACCTGGTGGAGCAAGCCAAGACCAGCATCGAACTCATCTCACCCCAGGACGCCCAGAACGAGTTGGCAACCGGTGTGCCACTGCTAGTCGACGTCCGCGAACCGAACGAGTCGGAGGTCCACATCTCCGGGGCCGTCCTGGTGCCCCGGGGGCTATTGGAGTTCGTCGCCGACCCAGAATGCGGCCCTCGACTCCCGGCCAGCCTGCAGGTGGGCTTGGACCCGACCCGACGCGTGATCGTCTACTGCAACACCGGGGGACGAGCCGCCCTGGCCGCAGTCACCCTGAGCCAGATCGGCTACCAAAGCGTCGCCAGCATCGACGGCGGCCTGGCGGCCTGGCGCGACACCGGCCTACCGGTGGCCGAGCACCACGCGGGCGTCTTCTAAGACCAAGAACCGCTTCACGTCACGCCATCAGACCAGCCCTGGAATGGCACATGGGTCGGTTCAGTCGCGTGCTTGCCCAGCGGAAGAGGGAGTGAATACCTCGCCGGAGGTCTCAACTCGTGTCAACAGCGTCCATGAACAGATCAACTAGGCGGCAATCAGCGCAACGAGTGCGACGACCGTGTACCCCAGACCCGCCAGTGCCCCGATGACTGCAGGGACCAAGCCGCGCCTGTCGTCATCGCTGATCGCCCGCTTCCCGTAGATCGCTGCCGCCGCGCAAGGCACCAGGAAGATCGCGGCGGACAGCACGCCGCTGAACAGGTCCATCCACAGGGAAGCGTCGATGTTCTCGCGCGGGGAGTTCGTCGCCTTGTACAGACTGAAGCCCACAGCACTGGAAAGCACGAAGACAAGTGGAATCACGGCGACGGCGACCCACGCTCGCCGAAGCCAGGGCATTCGGGTCGGGCGTTCGGCTTCTGGGGCGCTCATGGCTAACCTCCCGCTCTTGGTTCATCATGTTCCCCGAGGTTGGACGGTGCCCAGAGGCCTTCGCCCCGCCCGAGCGGACCCGAAGCGCGAACGCCCGCATGCTGGTTTGGGGCGGCTCGGGCCCGTGTCCGTACGGGTGGGCGGCCGACCGTGTGGACTGCGGAGAAGCTGGCCACTGCGAAGGCGATGCACGAGTCCGGTGAGCATGACGTCGCCACCATCGCGCGGGTGCTCGGGGTGAGTCGGGCGTCGGTGTACCGGGGGCTTCGGTCTGCCCGCTGGGGTTCAGCGGCCTGAGAAACACACGATCGGCAGTTGAACGGACGGAACGAGGCCACCGGTCGATCCCGCCCAGACAGCTCAGGAACTCAGCGCGGTGGCTTCGCCGAGGAGGTTGTCGATGTCGGCGAGGGCGAGGGCGGGGGTGGCGTGGAGTCCTTCGAAGATGATCCGCGCCTGCTGCAGGACGGGTGCGGCCTCGGCATAGCGGCCGAGGGCGATAGGGCATCGTCCTTGGCCGAGCAGCGATCTACCCAGCGATACGTGCAACCGGACCGCGCCGAACGGCACCTCGGTGCGGCCCTCAGCTCTTCCTTGGGGGCTGTCGGCTTTGGCTCGACTATAGGCGCGCCTCGCGGATCGCAGAAAGGAACTCAAACAGGACCCACGACGAGACTCGCGCTGCCATCGAGTAGCTATTGCTGGCGTCGTTCATCGGATTGATCTCGACGATGTCCACCCCAATGATCCGGCCTCGCGTGGCGACGGCTGCGAGGGTCTCGATGAGCATGTTGTAGGTCAACCCGCCGGGTTCGGGTAGTGAGGTTCCGGGGACGACGGAGGCGTCGAGCACGTCGATGTCGATGCTGACGTAGATGTTCTCTGCTTTCGGGACCAGCTGGCCGACGATGTCGGTAGGTGATTCCTGGAACATCAGACGAGATGACGCGAACTTCACTCCGTACTCGAGCATCGGCTCGTACGCGGTTCGCCACACGTGACGGAGCCCGAGGGCGGTGATGTACCGAACGTTAGGCAGTTCAGAGAGCCGTCGCAGGTTTGAACCATGAGTCAGTTTGGAGCCGCCAATCTCGTCGTCGAAGTCTGCGTGCGCGTCGAGATGCACGATGTCGACGCTGTCGTAGCGGGACATCGCTCCACGACCAGCGGGGAAGCTGATCGAGTGATCGCCGCCAACCGCGACGGGCAACGCGTCACGGGAAGCAACCAGCCGGGCCACCTCAGTGATCCGTTCGAAGTTCTCTTCGGCTCCCAGCGATGGCATCAGGTCGATATCACCGAGGTCGGCCAAGGTGCATCCGTCGAGCCGCTCCTTGCCTGTCTCCAGGTCGATGATGTGTGCGTCGGCGACACACCCGCCAAGTCTGACGTTGTTGCGACGAAGTGCGGTCGGACCGAAGCGGGTCCCCGGTGCCACAAGCATGTTCACGCTCCCGGCATCCCAAGGCACACCGTAGAGGGCAACCTCAGCCGAAAGGCTCTCGACATCGTGGCACGGATCGGCACCAAGCAAGGTGTCCGAAGGATGGGTCAGATGGTGGCTAACGGACATCGACACCGACCTCCTTCCAGGCTCCGGAAGAAGCGGCAACACTGTCGGGCTCATGCGACCGCCCCGACCCATGCTCGTCTCGAATCAGACCGACTTCACTGGGCCATAGGTCCCCAGGCGCTCGTAAGCCGCGCCAGATGCCGGACAACGCGCTCGGTCTGCACCAGCGATCGGCCCTATGCACGACCCGCCGCGGGCGAGGCCCTGGTCATCCACCAGCCGCCCGGCAAGGAGAGCCTCGGCGCGTTCAAGCCCATCTCCCGGCACACCGACTGTTACCTCGACGACGCCCCAGGTCGAGCCTGACGACCCCTCAACGCGGATGATGCCTAACGGCACATCGGCAGGGTGCCTCGCGTCGCCTGAGTGCTTGCAGTTGACCCTTGCCATGAAGGCGCGGCTGGGCGACGCTGACGGTCTCCGGCATTCGCCGTGGGCCTCAACCGAGAGGACTAAGCCATGCAGAAGTTCCTTGTGCTCTACCGCTCCACGATGTCCATGGGTGAGCAGATGGCGAGCACGACCCCCGAGGAGCGCCAGGCGAGCATGGACGCCTGGATGGCTTGGGGTGCGGCCGCTGGGGATGCTCTCGTCGACTGGGGCGTCCCGACCCAACCGACGAGCGATGAGGACCCGGGTCCGGCGGGCTGGGTCGGCGGGTACTCGATCCTCCAAGCCGAGGACGTGGATGCGGTCCGAGCTGTGCTCTCGGGTCACCCCCACAACCAGATCGGCTCGATCGAGATCTTGCAGATGCTGGACATGCCCGGTTCCTAGCCCGTGACACGGGCCTGCTCGGTCGGTGTCGGACCACTCCCTATCGGCACTTACGGGCTGGGCCGGGTGGTCAATCGTCGTTGGGAAACCAGGCACCGGCGGTCATCGTCCAGCGCACCCGGCAGTCGGTCGCTCCGGCCTGCCAGGCTGCCTGGTCCAACGGGATCTGGATCCACGTCCCCATGTGGCCGTGCGCCGAGGCTTGGTAAGGGATGTCAGTGTCAGCGGTCTGGATGGCTTCGTCACCGGACGCCTGCTTCGCGACCGTCGCGGTGACGTGGAGTGTCATCGCTCCTTCGCCACGCCCCTTGACCTGCACCGGCACCAGAGCAACGTGCCTGCCAGCGTCGTACAAACATGAGCCGCTGGCATCGGCGTACGCCGTCTCGCCCGCCATGAGTCCCGGCTGCAGGGATACCGAACCCGTCAACCCCGCTCCGCCAGCCACGAAGTGCTCTCCGGGATGTGCCAATGCTGGGCGGAGCAACCAACCTCCCGCCACGAGCACGATGACGGCCACGACGGCCACCGCAGCCAGAGGACGTCTGCGGGAGGGCATCTTCACCTCTCCATGACAACACGACGAAGCCCGGGCACGGCCTCAAACTCGCAAGGTCGACCCCATCCCCGACCGCACCTAATGCTGGTTCTTCCTCGGTTGTCGAACCGGATTGCTGGACCGATGCGCCGCCTTCTGGATGAGTACGGGCTTCCTTTCCCGTCTCTCCTGGAGGTCCGCAGTGTCCGATTCCGCGACTCTGGTCCGTCCCGAGCCGCTGCCGAAGCGGACCCGGGAGCATCGGCTGGTGCCAGACCCGGCAGATGGAGGTGTTCGCGATGACCCGCCCGCACGTGGAGCTGTACGTGCGGTGGATGGAGGAAGAGCGCGGCTACGCCCCTGCCACCACCGCCCGGCGGCTCTCGACGGTGGTCGGGTTCTACCGGTTCGCCGCGATCGACGGCTACCTGGACCGCTCCCCAGCGGAGTACGTGCGCCGGCCCCACGTGCCAGAGGAGTCCCAAGCCCTGGGGCTGGACCGCATGCAGCTGGGAGCCCTGGTCGCCACCGCCCGCGCCGCCGGCCCGGACGAGGCCGCGCTGATCACCCTGCTCGGCCTGCTCGGGCTGCGGGTGTCCGAAGCGTGCGGGGTCAACATCGACGACCTCGGCGCTGAGCGGGGCCGCCGCACCCTGCACGTGATCGGCAAGGGCAACAAACCCGCCTTGATCCCGCTGCCCGTCCCGGTGGCCCGCACCCTGGACCTGGCCGCCGCCGACCGCCTGACCGGGCCGCTGATCCGCACCCGCACCGGGCACCGGGTGGACCGCAACGCCGCCGCCCGCATCGTCGCCCGCCTGGCCAAGAAGGCCGGCATCGACCACAAGGTCGGCTGCCACGCCCTACGCCACGCCTACGTCGCCGCCGCACTGGACGCCGGCGTCCCCCTACGCGACGTCCAGATCGCCGCCCGCCACGCCGACCCCAGCACCACCACCCGCTACGACCGAGCCGGCGGCAACCTCGACCGCCACGCCAACTACATCGTCGCCGCCTTCATCGCCGGAGCTGCATAACCCGCCGCCAGGTCAGGGCTGGTCACCCAGCCGAGGCGGCTGCTGGGCGGCCAGGACGTCGAGATACCCCTGCGCGGCGGCGAACAGGGCGTCGGCGCGGACCCCGAGACGGGTCGTGTGCTCCGTCTCGTACTCCCCAGTGCGGCACTGCAACTCCGCCAGGCTCGTCTGCAGCTCCTCGTCCATGCGTGCCACGCACTCCTCCTCACTCGGTGCAGCCAGGCCCGCAGCTGAGCCGCGGCCCTCACGGATCGCCGTCAACGCCTCCTCGCGGATGCCGGCCACCTGGTCCCAGATCAGCACCGGGCGCACGATCTGGTGGTTCCACACCGGGGCGTGTGTCGAGCGCCACCACACGCCAACCGGGTTCTTCGACGCCCGCGTCATCTCAGCCCAACGATCCGCACCCACGGGCCGACACATCCACGGCACCTGCCCGACCGGGAGATCCACGCACACCGCAGCCGTCACCCAGTCCAAGTCCCGCGGAGCACCCAGCACGTCACCGACCGCCCACAATTCGGTGACACGCAGCAGGCGCAGGCTCGAAGGCAGCTCGGCCATCTCAGCGCACTGCTCCGCCAACCTGCGGACATGCCCCACCGCGGTCGACCACTTCACCCCAGCATGATCCCGTAACCGAAGCGCGCCCGAAAGGCCACCCGGGAAGAGCGATATCCGGCATTAGGCGCGAGCTAGGGAACGAACGCAAGTAGTGGCTATGTGCCGTGGCGGGGGCCTTCACCGGGCCGAGGAGAAGTGCGAGCAGGGCGGACTCCCGACGTCACCTATGGACGTTGGACTCTGGCTTCCACCGCGGCATCTGAGCGAGGCTGGCGGCAACAGTCAGAAGAGGCCATGCAGACGCGTTGGGCAGGTGCTCTCGGGCGAGCGCTGGGGCCACTCGTGGCGCTGGTGCTCGGGGGATGCATGGGCGACGAGGTAACCCCTGACATGGCAGGCATCGAAGTCATCCTGCGCCACGGCCGATGCCTGGTGCAGGACTACGGGTACACCGCGGGAACCCACGGCATCCTGTTCTGGAGCGAGATGCCTGGTAAGGCCACCTTGACGGTCTACGGCCCTTGGCCGTCGAAGCGCCCTGTGGCGCGGATCGTGGACAAGAGCGGGACGGAACGCGATGCGACAGTTGTTCGCGGCCACGGAAGGTACGTGAGGATGGCGGCGGGTCGGTATGTGTTCGTCTGTCGCACGGGAGGCAGGGAGTCGCGCCACGAACTGACTCTCGGACCCGGAACAACGCAGTAGCACAGGACACCGTCTGTAGATGTCGCTCCGAAGTGCAGTCATGCAGCAGGAACCGGCCCTGGGCGCCGGCCTTGGTTCGGCGGCGGTGCCGTCTGTTGTCAAGTGCTCGCCGGCCAAGGGACCTCTGCCTCTGGGACGTTCACCGGTCACCGTGGAGACTGCCCACGGGTAGGAGGGAGATTCGACATGTTCAGGGCTCGGGGGGTTGCCCTTCCGTTGCTGGCTTGCGCGGCGCTGGCCGTGGGGTCTGTCGCGCCGGCGAGTGGTTCCGTGGCGGCCTCGCAGACCGTCCGGGTAGGTGTGACGCACGGTTCGTGGGTGTCGGTTGGGCCGATGCCACATTCGCGATGGAACCAGATCACGGTGCGGCTCCACGACGAGCGGGTGCTGGTTGCGGGCGGTGGGGATGCGACTGTCTCCGGCTGCAAGCGTTCCGCCGACCTGTATTCCCCGGTGACCAACAGTTGGGCTCCTGCGAGCAGGATGCACCGCGCGCGATGCTTCGCGAGTGCCGTCGTTCTGCGTGACGGCCGGGTGCTGGTGGCGGGCGGCGCGGATGGCTCTCGGGTGTTGCGATCGGCGGAGATCTACCATCCGGTGACGAACCGTTGGACGTATGCCGCACCAATGAACGACCGCCGAGACGGTGCGATTGCCGAACTGCTTCCCGACGGGCGAGTTCTGGTGGCCGGGGGCTACTTCACGACCTCTTCGACCACAGCTGAAGTCTTCAACCCCAAGACCAACCGATGGCGCAGGACTGACCCGATGTCGAAGCCCCGGGTCTTCGGATCGTCGGCTCGCCTACCCAACGGTGACATCCTCGTTGCGGGCGACGCCTTCGATTCGACCACGCGCCTGCGCACCGCTGAGCGGTACGTGGTGAAGCAGCATGTATGGCGACCTGCCGGTCAGTTCCGTGGCGGGCAGGAACCGCTGTTGTTCCGGCTCCCGAATGGTCACGTACTCGCCATCGCCGGAGGATCGGCGCAGACGGGCGTGAGCCGATCAGTGGCGGAGTTCAACCCCGTGAGCAATACCTGGCGCCCAGTCGCACCGCTCCCGGCCGCCCGTGGCGACATGCAGGTCGCGGCGCTTCGCGGCCGCCCACTGGTTCTGGGCGGCCTGAACCGCGCCCTCCAACCCACGGCGACCGGCTTTCTCTGGCGTCCCGGTCAACGTCGATGGGTTCTGTGGACGAAGATGCCCAAACCCTCGACCAACTTCGGAGCCGTACGACTGCGCAACGGCTCGATCCTGGTCACCGGCGGCCTGACCCAGACCAGCACGGCATCACCCACCCCTACCAAGTACGCGTTCCGCTACCACCCCGGCTGAGCCATTCCCGACTGGTAGCCGCGCCGATGGCGAGGAAGCCGCTGACGACTCGCCACCCATCGGCGGAATATCCGTTGAGCACTGCCTCCAGCGATTTCGGGTCGAATCGACCCAGGAACTTGCTGTCTCGCTCTGTAAGGGGCTTGTACTCGTACACGCGTGGCCTCCCGGGCTTCGTTCGGGACTCAGTCTGGCACCCGCCTCGAGCGACATCATGAGCGCACGGATGTGCCCATAGAACTCGCCCAACAAGTCCGCGCGATGTGGCCTTGGATCGTTGCCCTTGCCCAGCTCAGCAGACTACTATTCTGGTCTATGAGTACCCTTCCCTTGTCCGAAGTCAAGGCGCGCCTCTCGGAGATCGCCGACGAGGTCGACCGGACGCACGAACGCGTCCACGTCACTCGGAACGGCCGCGAGTATGTGGTGCTGCTGTCGGCTGAAGATCTGGAGTCCCTCGAGACCACCATCGAGCTACTGCGAGACGACGCGGCGATGGAACGGATCCACGCCGCTGATGCTGCCGTTGCGGCCGGCGACGTGACCACCGCCGTGGACATGTCGGCGCTGATGGACGAACGGCGGCTGCGCGAGCACCGTGACAACTGAGCTTCCAGACGATCCCCCGTACACCGTCGTCCTCGCCCCGGGGGTGCGTCGAGCACTCACCGAGACGCTTCCTTCCGCCGCGGCTTTCGCGGCTTGGGAGTTCATCAGCGGACCACTCCGCCGACGACCGCGCGTCGTAGGGGCTCCGCTGCGCGCGCCCTTCGAAGGGCTGTGGCGCGCCCGCCGCGGCGAGTACCGAGTCCGCTACCGCATCCACGAGGCGAACCACCGCGTGATCGTCCTTGACGTCGACCACCGCTGAGACGCTCACCAGTCCTGAGATCCGCACCTGTCAGCCGGCGGCGACCAAGGACCCGCCGTGCCCTTCGCGTGCCCAAAGCGGCTGGAAAGTGATCGATCTCGGTGGATACCGGTGGATGGCCATACCGCGCTGACCTGCGGCGACGTACTCTGAGGGACGAACGTGGATGGTCCTGAGGGTCCTTCCAAGCTGGCCATGCCGGTTCTATCCCGGTCACCCGCTCCACATCGAGCGCCGGTCCGAAGCCCCACGTGCGCACCAAGCCGGCCCGCATCGACGGGCTACGGTCGTGCCATGACAGCGCTGCGCTTCGGTTTGGACATCGCCCAGCAACGCATGGAGTGGGACGACCTGCTCGGTCGGGTCCGCCTCAGCGAGGACCTCGGCTTCGACGGCGCGTGGGGCTTCGACCACTTCGAGCCCATGTACGGCGAGGGTCCCGGCAACTGTTTCGAGGGGATGACAACGCTCGCGGCCTTGGCGTCGGCTACGTCCCGGATCCGACTGGGTCTCCTGGTCACTGGCGTGACGTACCGAAACCCATCGGTACTTGCCGCCCAGGCGGTGACGGTCGACCACGCCAGCCATGGCCGACTCGAGCTGGCCTTGGGGGCGGCATGGCACCAGGCCGAGCACCAGCAGCTGGGGATCGACTTCCCGCCCCTGGCCGAGCGGTTCGACCGGCTTGAGGACTGCTTGGAGATCCTCACCCGGCTGTTCAGCGGCGAGGTCGTGGACTACCGAGGCTCCGTCCACAGCCTGGCTGGGGCGCAGCTTCGACCAACCCCGGTCCAGCGGCCGCACCCGCCGTTGTGGATCGGTGGATCCGGGCGCACCCGCACACTCCCGTTGGTGGCCCGGTTCGCGGACGCCTGGCACTGCTTCGAGTCGCCGAGCACCATCCGCGAGCTGTCCTCCGTGGTGGACGAGCTGGCCACTGCCGCCGGTCGTGACCCGGCCTCGATCACCCGGGCGTCCTCGCTGTCTTTGTCCGAGCCCTGGGGCGAGGTCCGCGCGAACGCCGAGGCGATGCGTGCGGTGGGCGTCGGGTACCTCGTCTGCGGGTGGCCCGGGGAGGGCGCCGCGAGGGTCGAGGAGTTCGTGACCCAGGTCCTGCCCGACCTCACAGACTGACCTCGACGCCAGGATGTCGTGATGGGCAGCAGTCACCAGTTGAAGATCACCCTGAAGGGCGTCAAGCCGCCAGTGTGGCGGCGGCTGCTCATCCCGAGTGAGTACTCCTTGGCCCAGGTGCACGAGGCCCTGCTCACCGGGATGGGCTGGTTCGGCTACCACCTGTACGCCTTCAAGATCGGCCGCACGTCGTACCTGGAGATCGACGACGACTGGCCGGACGACTCGGTCGACCCGGCCTCGGTCCGACTCGGGGACCTGGTCGGGCCGGGCGACACGTTCACCTTCCAGTACGACTTCGGCGACGGCTGGGAGCACCAAGTCGTCGTGGAGGACGTGCTGCCCGCAGCCGGACGTTCTCGACCCGTCTGTCTGGCAGGACGCCGGGCCTGCCCGCCAGAGGACGTCGGCGGTCCGTGGGGATACGCCGACTTCCTCGACGCGATCACCGACCCCGAGCATGAGCGGCACGCGGAGCTGTTGGAGTGGATCGGCGGCAGCTTCGACCCCGAGGCCTTCGACCCGGCCGAGGTCGACCAGATCTTCGCCACCGTCTTCGACCGGTCGATCTGACCTCCACGCTTTCGGGTCACCCTTCGGGCTGGGTGTCCTGATGATTGAGACATCGAGACATCGGGGCTCCTCCGCGAGTCGGATACCGTTGGAGTTCGGCCCGCTCACTCCAAAGATCATTGGGGTCTCTGCGGGCTATTCCAACGAAATAGGGCCCAGTGTTGTAGTGTCACCTCGTGGATCCAACGGACTTCCAGGCACCGGCGTTCGGCCGGGCGACCCGCCGCGCGGGTGATCGCTGGGCGTTCTGGTACTTCGAACCGTCGCCGATCCCTCGAGACCTCGTGCTCGACTCTGCGACCGTGCTGGCGCTGTCCGAGGCTGACGCGGCCCTGGGGCATCTGCAGGGGCTGGGGCATCTGATCACCGACCCGCAGCTGCTCATCGGCCCGTATGTCACCCGCGAGGCTCTCGCGAGCTCGCGGATCGAAGGCACTCAGGCGTCCCTCGCCGAGGTCCTTCAGGCCGGTGCCGAAGTCGATGAGACCGAGCACACGACCGACGACGTCGCCGAGGTCCAGTCGTATGTGCGGGCTACCTACCGTGGCCTCGAACTGATCAAGACGCTCCCGATCAGCCAGCGGCTGGTCCTCGATGTTCACCGCGTGCTGCTCACGGGAGTCCGCGGCGAGGACCGGCTACCTGGGGAGCTGCGTCGCAGCCCGGTCTGGGTAGGGTCCCCGACGGACAGTCCTGACACGGCGGTGTTCGTTCCCCCGCTGCCCGAACACCTCGGCGACCTCCTCGCCGACTGGGAGAGGTTCGTCAACGAACCGGGGCCCCAACCCGCTCTGGTCCGGTGTGCCCTCATGCACTACCAGTTCGAGACCATCCACCCCTTCCTGGACGGCAACGGCCGCATCGGTCGCCTGCTCATCGGCCTCCTGCTCCACCAACAGGGCCGCCTGACTACGCCGCTGCTCTACCTGTCGGGCTACCTGGAAACCCACCGGCGCGAGTACTACGAACGGCTGCAGGCGGTCCGTGAACGCGGCGAGATCCAGCAGTGGCTGCAGTTCTTCCTCACCGCCGTCCAACGGCAGGCCGAGGACGGTGTCGACCGCGCCGGCCAGCTGGTCCGCGTCCGCGAGGAGTACGTGACCGCCGCGGCGCGCTCGCGCTCCCGTATCGGCGAGGTGGTCCCACTGTTGTTTGCCAACCCCTTCGTCACCGTCCGACGTGTCGAGGCAGCCCTCAAGATCACGAACCAAGGGGCGCGGAATCTCATCCGCGACGCCGAGTCCCGAGGGTGGCTCCAACGCCTCCAGGTCCGCGGTCGGGGCCGTCGCCAGTACTGGGTGGCTCGCCAGATCTTCGAGATCATCGAGGCGCCCCCACAGTACGAGCGCAGACGGGCTCAGCAGGCCACGCAAGCACCCGAGCGGACCCGGTCTTCCGCGGCACCCGAGCACGTCGTATCCATCCCCGGCGATACCGCCCAGCCAGGCGAAGAGAACACGGTGAGCACCGCGGGGTACGACACATGAGCGTGACGCTCGGGGAGCTGGAGCGGCGGCTATGGGACGCCGCCAACGCGCTGCGAAGGTGGTGACGCCGACGGCTGACCGGCTCCGGACCGATCACCCGCGCCCGGAAACGACCCGACGGCAACCGCTCCACCGACTCGAACACCGCCACGACCGTTTGCGACTCTCGACTGTCCGCTACCCAGTACCTCACGTCTTCACCGGCGCCACCGTCGTCCAAGACGTGAGTCGTGGAATCAGTCATCACTGAGTCTTCCTCGCTGACTGTGAGAGACCCCTGCTCCTTCCACGAGGTCGAACGCGCAGTTCACACGCCCTGCGACGGTTTCGCGCCGGCCTCGATCAACCCTCGCGCTCCCTAACCGTGCCCGATCTCGGCGCGTCGCGCCGGACCGTGGTCGGTGAGCTGACGTAGGTCAGAGGTCTGGCCCGGTGTCCCAACGAACCGGCAGGGACTTCGGAGCGCGCGTCTGCCAGCCTTGCACCAGGGCCGGTTGATCCGGATCGAGCCTGAGGCCCGGAAGCGTCGCGAACGTCTCCTCGAGCGCAAGCTGTCCCAGCGCTCGTGCGACGCTGTGCCCGATGCAGAAGTGCGAGCCGAACCCGAAGGACACATGGCCCTGGTCCGCTCGTCGGATGTCGAAGTCGTCCGGCCGGTCGAACCGCTGAGGATCACGGTTGGCGGAGCCGATCACCAAGGCGATCTCGGTACCCGCTGGGATCAAGATGCCGCCCAGGACGACGTCGGCGGTGGTGAGCTTCTCGGTCATGCCGAAGGGCGGCAACCAGCGCAGCCCTTCCTCAATGGCGGGGCGCGTCCATGTGGTCGGATCCGCGCTGACCAGCTCGGCTTGGTCGGGGTTCAACAGCAAGCCGTACAGCGTGCTTGCGATCAGGTGCGCCGGCTCCTGGAAGCCGCCCACGATCAGGACACCGACGGTGGGCAGGATGTCATCGAGCGAACGCACCTGCCCCTCCGGCAGGCCGTCGTGCAGCAGATGGCTCAGCGCGGTGTGGTCCGGTCTCGCTGTGAGCTCCGGCACCAGCCCCTGCACGAACAGACGGATCTCGTCTTTCACGAGGAGGGTTCGCTGCGCCAAGTCGGCATCGCGTCCGTAGTCCACGAGGTAATCGCCGAGGGTGCGGAACCAACGGCTCAACGTCGAGTCGTCGACCGTGTTGAACCCGAGCACATCCCCGATAGCCCGTTGAGCGAGAGGCTCGAACAGCTCCACGGTGGCATCCGCTTCGCCGCGTGGTCGGATCTTGTCCAGATACGCCTTCGTGGTCTTGCGCAGGTGCGGCTCGTACATGCGCGCAACCTGGTTCGGTCGAACCGGTGCCTGCGCCGCATCCCGCAGCACTCGGTGCTCCTCGCCCGTGAGGCTCATCACGTTGGGCCGGCCGTAGACCTGCTCGTGCGCTTCGCGTGTCGGGCCAAACACCGCGTCGTTGACCCCGGCTTCCCGACAAAGGTCCCAAGTCAACAGCCACACCCGCCCGGTTTCAGACACGTAGGCGATCCGGCATTCCTCGCGCATCCAGCGGTAGAACGGGTACGGATCATGCTCCAGCTCCGCGAGCGGAAGATCCACCACGAGATCCCGTGCAGACGTCACCGGAAGCGAGTACTTGATCGCGTCCCGACCGACCATGTGCACTCCAGGATTCGTTGATCATTCGACCGGCGTAGAGGGCGTCGGACTCGACCCGACGACCCGACGACCCGACGACCCGACGACCCGACGACCCGACGGATTATGTGTCCGAGGATCGTGGGGTTACAAGGGAAACTGCGTCGTCGTCCAGTTTGCCTTGGCCATTGCAGGAGGAGCAGTCCCGCGTGTCGGCTCCCGAGTGCCCACGTACTCGTCGACCAACTCGCGCTCCTCCTGCTCGTCGAGGTCCCAGGACATGCCCCGATCATGGCCCATCCGCGCGCACCTCAGGGCACCCCTTGACAACAGAGAGGTGCCATGAGGCTTCGGACGGCCTCGCCCCTGTCTGCCTGGCAGAATCCGGCGCTCTTACCCGTCTGTGGCAGCGTGCCCCAGTCGTGTCCATGGACGGCGGCCCAGACTCCGGGGCTACCGCCGATGCTCGTGACTTCTTCGATCCCCCGTCACCGGGGGATGCTGTTCGACCAACGGGTCTTCGCCACCGTCTGCGACCTGTCGATCTGACCTCCGCGCCTCGGTCACCTTCAGGCGGAGGGTCCTCATGGACAACCCGGGTGGTCCCCCCTTGGAGTGCAGGAGTTACTAGATCGCCGTCTCGTTCAGGGCCTTGGTGAGCAACGACACCAGCGTCTCGAGCGGGACGTCGATGTCGGCGCCCTCCCCGACGTCGGCCCCATCGAGGGCGCGCGCCGCCAGCCCCGCCTTGGAGTCGATGAGCTCGGCCACCTTGGTGTCGATCGTCTGGGCCGCGAGGATCCGCCAGGCCGTCACCGGCTGGTCCTGGCCGATCCGGTGGACCCGGTCGATCGCCTGGGTCTGCTCGGCCGAGGTCCAGGAAAGCTCGGCCAGGACGACGTTGGACGCGACCTGCAGGTTGACGCCGACACCGGCGGCGGTCAGCGAGCAGACGATCACCTCCACGTCGCGGTCGTTGATGAACGCGTCGATGTTGCGGTTCCGCACGCGCGGCGTCTGCTCGCCGCGGATGGACGTGTGCTTGATCCCCCGCTTCGTCAGCGCAGCTTCGGCGGTGTCCATCACGTCGATGTGCTTGGCGAAGAAGACCACCTTGCCGGCATTGCGGGACAGCTGGGCGGTGAAGTCGGCGGCGAGCTCAGCCTTGGCAGTACCGACCCTTCGCATCATGGCGAAGACGTTCTCGCCGGACTCCTTCTCGCCCGCCTTCTTCAGCTCTCCCGTCGCGACCCGACGGACGAGCTCGTGGTCGATACCGCCCTGGAGCTCCTCGCCCTCGTCGGCGACCTTCACCGCCAAGGCGCTGTGATAGCGCTTCAGCAGACGCTGCACGAGCTTGCGCTCGGCGTTGCGGATCGACGTCGCCTCAGGGCCGTCGAGCTCAACCGGCACGTCCGCGACCCGACGGGCCGGGATGTCCTTGGCCACCTCGTCCTTGCGCCGCCGAACGATTCCCTGGTCGATCACGCTCTGCCGGGCCGCGGGGTAGAACGACCGCTCGACGGGCGTACGGCCGTTGCTTTCGAGCGACTGCAGCAGGGCGGGCGCCACTTTGTCGTTCTCGATCCAGCCGAGGAACTCCCAGATCGCCAGGAAGTCCTCGATGTCATTGATCAGGGGGGTCCCGGTCAGCGCCATGAGCAGCGGCCGTACGGTCCGCTCCCGGACCTTGCGCGACAGGTCGAGGACGCTGCGCGAGCGCAGGGACGTCTTGTTCTTGATGAAGTGCGCCTCGTCTATGACCATCCCGCGGAAGCCGAAGGTTCCCAGCCAGCCGACGTGCCGGTTGAGGATGTCGTAGTTGACGATGACGATGTCGCAGAAGGCGTCGACGGTCTCGCCGTCGCTGTGGACCACGGTCGCCGGATGCTGCGGGGTCCACATCGCGGCCTCGCGCGCCCAGCTCGTCTTGACGACGTTCGGCACGACGACCAGCAGCGGGAAGGCGTTCGTCGTCTGAGCCGCGAGGAGCGCCTGGGCAGTCTTGCCGAGGCCGGGCTCGTCGGCGAGCAGGAAGGTGCGGTGCCCGGCCTTGGCAGCCGCGACCATGCGGGCCTGGTGGGGCATCAGGTCGCGCCCCGGCGCGATGTGCGCCCCGGATGGTTCGGGGAGATCCATGCACGTCGTGACGCCACCGCTGGCTTCCTCGAAGGACCGCAGCAGCGGGTCGATCAGCGCCCAGTCGGCGAGCAGCCGGACCGGGGCGGCCGCGGGCAGCGGGGCAGAGTGGTCCGGGGCGAGGAACGGGTTGGCCAGCTGCCGGGCGACGACGGACTGCGGCACCACCTGCGGCTTCTGGCGTTCAGGCGTCGCGGCGGGATCCGGCACGGGTGCGGCCGGCGCCTCCGGCTCGGGCAGGCCCGCCTTGGCGCGCAGCTCCCGGGCCACCTCCTTGGTGCCCGGCTGGACGGGTACGTCGTCGCCGAGCAAGCGCAGCAGCAACGCGTTGCGCGTAGCCGTACGCGCCATGGACTCGGCGAGACCGTCGAGGCGCTTCAGCTCGGCCGTTCGGCGTCGATCGTTGGGCTCCGCCTTGGCCTGCGTGCGCAGCTCGCGGGCCACGGTCGCCACCGCCTGGAACGTCGCCAGCGTGGACGCGGTGACCCTGCCCTTGTCAACCGCCGACGCGACCCGCCGCATCGCGTTGGCCAGGACCGGGACTCCGCCCTGGTCGTTGCGGCGCCTCGCTGCGCTGCTTCTGGGCGTGTTGGGCTGCTGGGCGGCGGGTTGCCGGCCTCGCGGGCCGGCGCGGCCCGTCCCGCGACGGCGCGTTCTCGGTGGCACTCCCACTCCCCATGGGTCGACTGCACCATGCTGTGACCAGCCAGACTGTTGTCGCTCCTCCGCACGCTGCTGCTTGAGCGATGTGCCGCAGAACCTGCCCTTGGGGCGGCCGACACGCGTGGAGGACGTGACACGCCTAGCGGGCCTGAGTGTACTGCGAGCGAGCGCAGAAGCTGCCACCGTGTCGCGCAGGCGCGCTGGTCCTAGGCCCGAGACCAATCCTTCAGGGCGACGGCCTCCGGCAAGCGCCTCGTCGAAGACCTCCCTCGGGTCGACAGGACACAGCGCCCGAGCAGGTTGGCCAGCTCGAGCAGTCGCGGTCCTTCGAGGAGTGCATCGCGGGCCAGCCCCCAGCTCGCGGCGGCAGCTCTCTCGATCCCGTCCACCGTCGACCACGACGTGGAACGCATCGTCCTGTCCATCAAGGCCGAGCGCTTGCCATTGAACGGCCGCGGGGAGTGTTCAGTCGGCAGCTGGACCTGGGACAACCTTGACCTCACCCACGTGGAGGCCGATGACGCCAGCGGGGGGCTGCGGCTGCGCGTCCCTATCGCCGAGCATCACTCCCACCGATAGCGGTATGCCATGTCAAAGGTCATTACCCGCGTACGACTGATTGAAGCTCTTGTTGACCAGAGGGAAGTCGGGAACGATCGTGTCCGACAGGGCCACGGGGAGGGCGGGCCAGTTGAAGAACGACGGGTCGACGATCTTGAGCCGGGCCACCGCTCCCGCCTGGTTCAGCTCGACGCGGTGGGCAATGGTGCCCCGCCACCCCTCGACGAGCCCCAGCCCAGCGCCCGTCGACTGAGTGTCAGCGTGCCTTCCGCTTCCCTGTCTCCCAGCCAGTCGAGTGCTGAGGCTCTCGACCAGACGCGCGGACACCTCTACCTCGCGCAGTCGGACGAGATAGCGCGCCATCACGTCGCCGTCACCTTCGAGCACCGGGTGAAAGTCGGGTCCGAGGTCGACGAACGGGTGGTTGTGGCGGGCATCGACCTCGATGCCGGAAGCCCGTGCCACGTAGCCGAGAGTGCCCAGGTTGGACGCCGTCTCAGTCGCGAGCACTGCCGTTCCCGCGAACCGGTCACGCACCGTGGAGTTGCCCAACGTGATGGCGGCGAGGTCCGCGGCAGCGCCAGCAACCTCAGCGACTTGCCCGACGTCCGGCAGCGCAAGCAACCGCGCCCCGCCAACGGAGATCCCGCCGCGCAGCAGCCGGTGGCCGGTGGTCCCCTTGTTGACGCGCAACAGCTGCTCCCGAAGTCGCTGTGCGTGCACATTGGCGATGCCGTAGCCGACGTCATTTGCGAGTGCACCGAGGTCGGCGACGTGATTGTGGAGCCGCTCGAGCTCCAGCAGCAGGGCGCGAACCAGCCGATCGTCCTCGGACACCTCGATCCCGGCTGCGTCCTCGACGGCCATGACGTACGAGAGCGCGTGCCCGACAGCGGTGTCACCGCTGACCCGCTCAGCCAGCTCGACTCCGTCGCCCGGCCGGCGCCCTTCGAAGAGCTTCTCGATCCCCCGGTGGACGAACCAGAGTCGCGCCTTAAGGCGCAGGATCGTCTCGCCGACGACAGAGAACCGGAAGTGTCCCGGCTCGATGAGGCCGGCGTGCACCGGACCTACCGGGATCTCGTACACGCCGTCGCCCGCTACTTCCAGGAACGGGAAGGAGCCGACGTCGAGGTCAAAGCGCGGTGTCGGATCGGCGTCTTGACGCATCGGGTACCAACCACGTGGCCAGTGGCCGTGCCGTACCAGCCGTTGGGGCAGAGGGTGGTCGGCAGGGATGATGCCGTAGAGGTCGCGCACCTCACGCTCGAACCGTCCGAGGGAGTAGTCATAGGCGGCCAGGCTCGGGACCACCGGATCGTGTTTGGGGACCGGCAGTCTCAACTCGACTCGATGGTCATCACGACTGCGCACCAGAACGTAGACGACGCGCAAGCGGTCAGCGTCCTCGCAGCCGCTCACCAGCGCGACGCGGAACCCGTCGGCCAGCCGCGACACGACCTCGGGGGCCAAAGTGTCGAAGGTCACGTCAACGACCTTCCGCATCAGGCACCCCCGAGCACATTGGCAGCTTCGATCAGCAGGGTCGCGAACGAACCAGAGGCAAAGCCGATGACTGCAGTGGCACCCAGGGCCAGAAGGATCGGCAGCACTGGCCCGTGCGCATCTCGATCGGGTTCTTCCCTGTCCTGGCCGTCGTCTTCGTCGGAGGAGCCGCCGAAGAGCATGGCTCTGGTGTGCCGGCCGAGGGCGGCAAAGAGCACGAGCAGCAGCAGGACCGCCGGTGCCGCAGCCCACACCATGCCCTCCTGGACGCTCGCGACAATGATGCCGACCTCGGAGAAGAAGAGACTGAAAGGGGGGAACCCGAGCAGCGCGAGCATTCCGAACAGAAGCGGGATGCCGACGCCCGGTCGGCGAGCCAGGAGCGTGCGGATCGACGCAATGGTGGTGGTGCCCTCGGTTCTGAGTACCCGACCAGAGATGACGAACGTGCTCGACTTGGCCAAACCGTGACCCAGCACGTGCAGCAGTGCAGCAGACAGCGCCAACGTGCTACCGATGGCCGCGGCCAGCGCGAGTAGCCCCATGTGCTCGATGCTGGAGTAGGCAAGCATGCGTTTCAGGTCGCGCTGACGCAAGATCAGCAGCGCCGCGATGGTGAGCGACAATAGGCCGGCGGTGACGAGCATTCCACGCATCAACCCTGGTCCGATGACCGGGTCGACCACCGCCTGAACGCGCAGAATGGCGTAGAAGGCCACTGAGAGCAGGACACCGGACATCAGGCCTGAGACCGGCGCCGGTGCCTGACTATGTGCGTCGGGAAGCCAGCTGTGCACAGGGGCCAGCCCTGCCTTGGTGGCAAATCCGAGGACGGCGAGCGCACCAGCCACGGTGATCAGGGCCGGGTCGAGCGGGAGCTCCGCCACTATGAGCTGAGACCAAGACAGGGTCGGCGTCCCAGCAGCCAGCGTCGCAGCGTAGAGGAGGACAATCCCCAGGAAGGCGATGGCGACCCCGACTGAACCCAGGACGACGTACTTCCAAGCAGCCTCCAGCGACCTTCGGCTGACAGCGTGGCCGACCAGGAACGCGGTCGCGATCGTCGTTGCTTCGACGGCAACCCACAGCACCCCCAGGTTGTCTGCCAGGACGGCCAGCGACATCGCTCCAAGAAAGAGGGTGACCAGGGTGGGGTATGCGCGACCCGGTGGCGCGGTGCGGTCGGCAAGGCCGCCCCACAACGCCGTCAGACCAACGGCACCGACAACGGTCAACATGTAGGCGGAGAGGGCATCGACGCGAAGCTGCCCACTGATCGCGGTCGGGGTACCTCCACCCAGGACTTCGACAACCAGGCACACCCCAGACCCCAGAACCGCAGTGGCCGCAGCGACACCTGCAAACCGCTGCAGCACGGGCGACCGGAAGACGGCGCTCCCGACGGACAGCGAGAAGCAGGTCAGCACTGGGAACAGCACGAGGGCAGCCATCAGTCGCGCAGCGCCCTCAGGTCGTCGAGGTCGGCAGCGCCGAACTCCACGCGGATCCGGCTGGTGAGGATGTACAGGACCAGGACGACGAGCAGCACATCCAGGGAGACGCCCAACTCGACGACGAAAGGTACGCCTCCAGCGGTCAGGAAAGCCACGATGGCGATGCCGTTGTCGAGTACGAGGAAGCCGACGACCTGGGAGATTGCGTGTCGTCGGCTCACGAGCAGCAGGAAGCCGTAGAGCACCAGCGCAACACCCACAGGAACCGCCGCGATGTTGGGGCTATCGCCGAGCACCTCCAGAGGCTGGCTGACCAGGAACGCGAGCATGGTGAGCAGCGAGACGCTGATGAGCGCAGCAGTGGTGTTGATCAGGGGCGACTCCTCGCGCACGTGCCAGGTGTCCGCTGCCACCGTGCGAGCCAGAACCGCCGGCAGAACTAGCCCTTTCAGCAACAGCACCAGCAGGGCGACACCGACCAGCTCCACACTGCCCTCGTGGGTGGCAAGCACCAGGATCAGTGCAGCCAAGGCCACACCCTGAAGCGCCAGGAGACGCCACTGGGCGACCAGTGATCGACGCCAGACCAGGAGGACTCCGGAGAGCAGCAGCACCCCGGTCGTCATGCCGAGCAGTTGCGCGTACAGAGACTCGTTCATGCCGCGGCTCCTGTCACCAGGTACGACGCGGTCACGGCGAGGAAGGCGAGCACAAAGGAGCCAGCGAGGAGCTCGGGTACCCGAAACAGTCGCACCTTGGCCAGGAAGACCTCGGCTCCGGCGAGTAACGCACCGGCGAGCGCCAACTTGACGACGAGCGCAAACCCCGCCAACAGCAGTGCGGAGGCAGTCACCTCGGTGCCGACTCCCCAGGGAATCAGCAGAGTGCTGAGCAGACCGAGGAGCGCCGCCAACCTCAGCCAGGATCCCAGCTCGAGCCAGCCCAGGTCGCGACCTGAGCTCTCCAGAACCATCGCCTCATGGATCATCGTCAGCTCGAGATGGGTGCTGGGATTGTCGACTGGCAGACGGCCGGTCTCCGCGACCACCGCAACGGTGAGCGCCAGCAGGGCGAGCAGGCTGACGGGGGCCGCCACGCTCACCGGGTCCGTGAGGCGGGCCGCCACGATCTGGGATAGCGCGGATGACCCAACTGGAATCGACAGCGCGTAGATGGAGACCAGGACGGTCGGCTCGACGAGGGCAGCGATGGTCATGTGCCGACTGGAACCCATGCCACCGAAAGCGGTGCCAGCGTCCAAACCGACCAAAGCGAGTGCGACGGTGCCGACCAGCAACACCGAGACCACCACGAACAGGTCATCCGGCAGCTGCTCGAACGTGGAGGTGCCCATCAGGGGAGTCAGCGCGCACACCACAAGGCTCGACACGACCAGCACCACGGGGCCAACGAGCTGGACCCAGCTGGTGCCGGCCGCCTGCAGCGGCTCCTTGCGTATGAGCTTGCGCAGGTCTCGCCACGGCTGAAGGACACCGGCGCCGACCCGGCCCTCCAGACGTGCACGCACTTGTCGCATGAGTCCGACGAGCAACGGCGCCACGACCACCATGACGGCCACCTGCACGGCGACAAGCACGGCTACCCCGACGCTCACAGCGACACCACCAGCAGCACGATCAGTAGGGCGGCGAAGGCATACCCGAGGTAGCGGTGGATACTGCCGTTCTGGATGCGGCGGGCCAGCACGCCGACCCAGTCGGCCCCAGCGACGATCGGCCGGTAGACCCGGTCCTCGACCACGTCGGTGACCTGTTGCCGGAACTGCACTCGCTCGACGAGGTAGCGGGACTCGTCCAGGTGGGTCACGTCCACGTCGCGCTCTGGACGCAGCGCATCGTCGAAGACTCTCGCGAGAGGCTCGGCGTAGGACGTTGCGGTGTACTGCATCCGAGGGCTGACCCGCATCCCACCGCATCCCCAGGCTAGCTCGACGCGACGGCGGGCGCGGCGTCGGGAGGCGAATGCCGAGACGATGATCACCGGCACGGCCATCGCCGCAGCCATCAGAGTCAGCGCAGCCGGGTCGAGCAGCGCGCCGACCTCGCTGAGGTCGATGCCGCCGAGGCCGACGGCCCCGACACCGGTGAGGTCTGCAGCAGTCGCTGCCACCGACACCACAGCTCCCGGGACGAGTCCGAGCACGACAACCATCGCGGCGGCGGCCAGCATGGCAACGCGCATGGCAGCGCCACTCTCGACAGCGGCCTCGGTCTCGGCACTTCGAGCCCTCGCCAGAAAGGCAATGCCAAACGCCTTGGCAAAGGTCAATAGTGCGAGGCCCGCCGTCAGCGCTACCAGTGCGATGGCGACCGGCAGCACGACTGCGATAAGGCGGTCTTGCGCCTCACCTCCGTGGATGAGTGCCTGCAGCAGCACCCACTCGGAGGCGAACCCGACAGTGACCGGGAGGGCGGCGGCACCAAGCGCACCGATCCCGAAGGCGGTGGCCGTGGCGGGCATTCGGTGCATGAGACCGCCCATCCGGTCAAGATCTCGCTCTCCGGTCACGTGTAGCACCGAGCCGGCACCCAGAAAGAGAGTGGTCTTGAACGCAGCATGGCCAACGACGAGAAGAAGGCATGCCGCGACCGCCACGTCGGCGAGCCCCTCCTCAGACGTGCCGTGGGGAAGCGCCGCAACGCCCAGCGCGACGAACATCAGTCCGACGTTCTCGGTGGTGGAGTAGGCGAGCAGCCGTTTCAGGTCGGTGGCAACGGATGCCTGAAGGATTCCGTAGACCGCTGAGATGGCGCCGAGGCCCAGGATGAGAAGCCCCTCCCAGGCCGGACCGTCGGGGAGCAGCTGCCAGGCCACGAGTAAGGCCCCGTACACGCCCATCTTGACCATCGCGGCACTCATCACCGCCGACACGTGACTCGGTGCTACTGGGTGAGCCCTAGGCAGCCAGACGTGGAGCGGCACGATGCCCGCCTTGGTGGCGAAGCCGACCACGAGGAGCACAAATCCCGCTGATGACTGGACCGACGACGGGTCGATGGCACTCATCGCTGCGAAGGACGTGCCACCACCCGCAGCCGCAAGCAAGGCGAACCCGAGCAGCAGCAACAGGAAGCTGAGCTGGGTCATCACGGCGTACCAGAGCCCCCCCGAACGCACGGCCACGCTCCGGGCGTGGTCCGTGAGGACGAGGGCGGCCGACGCGACTGCCATCACCTCCCACATGAGCAGGAAAGAGATGGCGTCCGCCGTCGAAGGGATGAACTGCATCCCCACAAGGAAGAGTGGCCACGCCACCCAAGCGGTTCGAGACGCCGCCGGTCCGTGCGCGTATCCAATCGCGTAGAGCGAGGCGATCGCCCCGACTGCCCCGACCACCACCATGAAGAAGGCGCCCAACGGCGCCGGGTCGAGGGCGAACGGGGCGAAGTCGAGTGCAGTCGGCAGCGGGACGCGTCCTCGCTCGCCTGACAGAACCAGCGCTCCCGTTGTGACCCCCACAACGCCAATCGCTGCGGACAGCGACCCCGTCCAGAGGTTCCTTCGTCGACCGTCGAGCAGGACGGCCCCCGCGACTGCAGCAACCGCGAGCACCAAGTGTGCGAGCAGGCCGACCTCGACTGCGGTCACCTGCCTGTCACCCTGCGCAGCGCCTCGACGATAGTCTGCGGCTCCGGTGGGCACCCCGGGACCTCGAGGTCGACGTCGACGACGTCCCGAACCGCCCCGGCGACACCGTAGGCGCCGGCAAACGCCCCGCAGTTGAGCGCACAGTCCCCGACTGCGAACACAACGCGTGGGTTGGGAGTCGCCTCGACGGTGCGGCGCAGTGGTTCGAGCATGTTCTGGGTCACGACCCCCGTCACCAGCACGGCGTCGGCATGTCGAGGGGATGCGACCAACCGTGCCCCATACCGCTCCGCGTCGTAGACCGGACCGAACGAGGCGGCGACCTCGATCTCACAGCCGTTGCAGGAGCCGGCGTCGACGTGTCGCAGCTGCATGCTGCCCACCAGCTCCGGTGGCGTCGCGGCTGCAGCCTCGGGTGCATCGGGCGCCGGCTCCGCGATCCGGCCGGCACCACGGATCAGGCGAGCGACTCGGATCAGGCTCATCGACGGCTCGCCCGCGTGCTGCGGAGCTGAGCCTTGAGCTGGTCCTGGTCGGAGATCAACTGAAGCAGGACTCCGCGAGCGGCCATGAGTAGGTCGCCGACACCTGACACGGCGACGGAGTAGACCACCTCACCGGCCTCACGACGTTGGTCCACGAGTCCGGCGCGGCGCAGGACGGCCAGCTGCTGGGAGAGGTTGCTGGGCTCGATCTCGATCACGTCAAGCAGTTCGTGCACAGCATGGTCTCGGTGGGCCAAGAGCTCCAGGATCCTGATCCGCGCCGGATGCCCGAGCGTCCGGAAGAAGTCGGCCTTGGCCTGGTGCAGTGGTCTGGCCATCAGCGTCTGCGCCCATTCATTGCGATATCTTCGCACATGATGGATTCTTCATCTCGTCACGGATGGCATCCTGGTATGCGGGAGCAGCATGTGACATGGTGGTGGCTCGTTCGGGAAGCACGCGTCGTCTTCTTCAAGCAGTCGCCGGCGACCACCCGTGTCCCCGGCTGTGTGTGCGGGGGTGGGTGTCAGGTCACGTGAGGTAGTCGAGGCGGGTCATCATCCCGGCCTCGGCGTGGTAGGCGTTGTGGCAGTGGACCATCCACTGTCCGGGGTTGTCGGCGGCCAGGTCGACCGAGACGGCGCCCATCGCGGGCACCAGCACGGTGTCCTTCCGCGGGCCGGCACCGCCGGCGGCACCGAGCTGGAAGGTGTGCCCGTGCAGGTGCAGCGGGTGGGGCATCATCGAGTGGTTGCGGATCCGCAGCCGCCCTGCTTGGCCCTGCTTGATGGTGAGCGGGACGGTGTCGTCGTAGGTGCGTCCGTTGATCGTCCACACGTAGGGCCCCATCGATCCTGACAGGAGCAGGTCCTGCACCGTGTCGGGGTCCTTGGCCGCCAAGGCGCTGCCAGGTGCGGCGCGCAACGCGTCCATGGTCAGCGGGTAGCCCTGGAGCTCGGCGGGCCGGACGTCAACCGCAGGGGCCGGACCGGCCCCGGTGCGGACCAGGGCGCGGGCCAGACCAGACTTCCCGACCGGCTCGGCCACCAGGGGGAAGACCCCGTCGGTGAGGGTGACCACCGCGTCATAGCGCTCCCCCATCCCGACGCGCAGCGCCGAGGTCGTCACCGGCTGCACCGGGTAACCGTCGGTGTGGGTGACGGTCAGGTCATGCCCACCCAGGGCGACGGTGAAGATCGTGTCCGCGCCGGCGTTGATGATCCGCAGCCGGACCCTTTGCCCTGGCTTGGCGGTGAGCACGTCGGGGTCGGTGGGGGCACGGCCGTTGATCAGGTACAGCGGGTAGCTGACATCTCCGCCGTCCATCCCGCCCATCCCCATGCCACCCATGCCCGAGGAGCTGCCGGCCGCGAGGTCGGCGTAGATCTGCTCGGCGCTGGGGCCGACACCATCGGTCCAGTCGTCCAGCACCACGACCCACTCCGCGTCGTACCCGCCGGGCTCTGCAGGGTCGTCGACGATGAGCGGTGCGTACAAGCCGCGGTCGAGCTGCATCCCGTGATGAGGGTGGAACCAGTGCGTGCCCGGATCCGGGATCACGAAGTCGAACGCGAAGGATCCGCCAGGGACGACTTCTGGGGTGGTCACCCCGGGGACGCCGTCCATGTCGTTGCGAATCGCCAGGCCGTGCCAGTGCACGCTGGTCGGCTCCGGCAGGTCATTGGTGAACCCCACCAGCACCCGGTCACCTGCGCTGGCCCGGAACGCCGTCCCCGGCACGGTGTCTCCGTAGCCCCAGGTCGTGACGACCCGACCACCGAGATCGACCTCGACCGGTTGGGCCCGAAGCGCGAGAGAGCGAACGCGCCCAGTGGTGGAGCGGGCGGACTCCGCCGCGGCCACCGCACCCGGTCCGACCGGGGTCGGTCCAGGACGCAGCCCGCACGCGGACAGTCCCGCTGCGGCCCCGACACCGAGCACCCCGGCCAGCATCTGCCGGCGGGAGAGAAACGGGGCGGGGGTGGGTCCCACGCCCGACAGTGTGGCACCACCGGCCCGGTCGTCGGTTCCTCGCTGACCACGCAGCCGAAGCCGGCGCCACCCGCAGGAGCCGGTGGGGCACTATCGTGCCGAGTGCCACGCTCGCGGTTCGTGGCGCCGGCGAAGGCGGACACCGTGGTCTGCCAGAGCAGGAGGAGCAGCCATGACCGAGTACCTCATCTACTTCAACCAGCAGTGGGTAGGCGACCACACCGAGGAGTGGTTCCGCGGGCGCGGGCCACTCGCGATGGCGGTCGTCGACGAGATGAAGGCTGCGGGCGTCTACGTGTTCGCCGGAGGGCTGGAGGAGGAGGTCGACAAGACCTTCAGCGCTGACGCGACCAGCGGCGCGTTGGTGTTCACCGACGGACCCTTCGTCGAGACCAAGGAGTACCTGGGCGGACTCACCGTGGTGGACGTGGCCGACCAGGAGGCCGCCAAAATGTGGGCCGGCAAGATCGCCGAAGCGTGCGGCTGGCCGCAGGAGGTGCGCCGCTTCAAACCGCGGCCCCAAGCCGAGTGACGCACGAAGTCCACGACGTCCAGGGCACCCGCCAGGACGCAGCGCCGACTTCCTCTCGCACGGCACACGACGGATGCGCCTCAGACGTCCACGCTCAGGCGCATGACCCAGCGCCACTTTGCGATCCGACGGTCGCGGGTGAAACCGAACTCCTCGAACAAGGTCTCGGGCCCCGTGTGGAAGTACGCACCCCGCTGCGGAGGTCGGTCATCGACCTGCTCGGGGTAAGCCTCAACGACCCCACCACCGGCCGCGCGAATGGCATCCAGCACGCCGGCGACCGCGGCTCGGGCGACTCCCCGGCCTCGGTGCCCCTTGCCGGTGAAGATGCAGCCGATGCGCCAGTCCGGCAAGTCCTCGAGCTCCCTGGCGTACGCACCAGGGTTCTTGATGTTGGGCAGCTCCGCAGGCGAGCCGTACTGGCACCAGCCGACGCACTCGTCCCCCGCATAGACGAGCAGCTGATGCACCGTCCCAGCGCGCACATGCGCTCGTTTGGCGGCCCGGTTGTCCGCTGCGGTCCGGTCCTTGCTCAGCCCCTCAGTGTGAAACCCCATGCACCAGCATCCACCCCAGACTCCGTTGTTGGCCTCCACAAGGCGAGCGAAGTCCTGCCACGTGTCCGGAGACAGTGGGCGGGTGCGGTAGCTGCCGCGATCGGCCGTCATCACCCCATGATGCTCACCAACGGTGGGGACTGGAAGACCCGGCAGAAGCGACCCGCGAACGGCACGCAACCCCAGCAACCTCGCGGAGGGAGCGGGTAGCCCGGCGAGCGGTCACACGCTCAGGTCGGTACGCATCAGGTTCCACGCGATGAGGAGCATGACTAACCCGATCCCCGTGTCGAGGATCCGCCAGGTGATCGGTCGTGACATCAGCGGTGCGGCAGACCGAGCGCCGAACCCCAGGGCACTGAACCACAGGATCGAAGCGAGACACGCCCCCAGGGCGAACAGCCATCGCTGGGCTCCGTACTGGTTGCCGACCGAGCCCAGGAGCAGGACGGTGTCGATGTACACGTGCGGGTTGAGGAACGTGAAGGCAAGGGTGGTGGCGGCAACGACCCGGCGACTGGGCGTCGCGCTGTCGGCAGGGAGGAGCACCTCGGGACGTCCCGCCCGCCACAGGGAGCGCAGGCCGTAAGCGACGAGGTAGGCGATGCCGACCCACTTGACGACAGTGAGCGCCGCAGGCGCGGCTTTGACGATCGCACCGATGCCCGCGATGCCGAGCAGGATGAGCAGGACGTCGCTCACGGCGCAGATGATCACCGCCAGGGCAACGCGGGTTCGTCCGAGCCCCAGCCTGAGTACGTAGGCGTTCTGGGCTCCGATGGCGACGATCAGTGACAGCCCCGTCAGGAAGCCGGCTAGGGCAACGCTCACTGCCGGGCGTCTGCGTCGTCACTGCCCGAAAGGCGCGACAGCCTGCGGCGCTGCTGAGCGGCCGCACCGGGGTCGTGAAGCGCTCCGCGCTGGTCCAGGTTCGCCGAGACGCGTTGACGGTGGTCGATCGGGTTGTGGTCGTCGTACTTGAACTTGGCCGTGACATGAACGATGTCGAGCCGCAGGCCGCGGATACCGGGCAGCATGCGCCCGTAAGGAGGCAGGCCGACGCCGATCTCAGCATGACCCCCCTGGGGCTGCAGGGTCATCATCTGGGCGCGCAGCAATGCGGCCTTCGCCTCGGGGTCGTCGAGGATCGTCGGTGTGCAGGTGAGCTGCACCGTCGCGTAGTAGCTGGTGGGGACGCCGTCCTCGTCTGGTCCCCCGGCCTTGGCGCGCCAGGTGCTCGGGATGTAGGCGTAGTCGCCGACCACGGTGAACAGGACTTTCGCGGCCGCATCCAGATGCGCCCAGATCGGGTTCGGCCGCGCCAGGTGGATCAGCAACGCATCGTCCCCGTCGAGCACGGCGTGCGTGGGCACGACCATCGGGGCCTCGGCCCGATCGACGTTGTTGACCACGAGCTGTCCGAACAACGCCGACGTGCCGAGCCACTCTCGCCACTCCTCGGCGTCGAGGGCAGCGTCCCAAGGATGGATGAGCATGAGGCTCCGATCAGGTGTCGAGGAGAGGTGAGATGACAGGCCGGTCGACGGCGTCGTATGCCAGCGCCCAGGTGGTGTCGGTCATCAGGCTCCGACCCCCGGCTGGTAGACCGACAGGGAGAACCGGGCCGCCCGCTTACCGCCGTTGGCGTAGGTGTGCGGCTGGTCCCCGGCGAACCACACGCCGTCCCCGGAGCCGAGGGTGACGCTCTCATCGGCGACCGTGAGGGTCACCGACCCGGCCAGCACGTGGAGCAGCTCACGGGTACCGGCTGAGTGCTGCTCGGACGCGTACACGTCGTGCGGGCCGAGCGTCCAGTCCCAGAGCTCGACCACGTCTGGTGCGTCGGTCGACGCCACGAGCAGCCCCTGCCCGCCGTGCTCGCCCTCCCAGAGGACGTGGTGCTCGCCCTTGCGCCGTACGGACAGGGCGACCCCGTCCGCCACGTCGACCAGAGACGCAAGGCTGATGCCCAGCGCCGTGCTCAGCCGTAGCAGTGTCGCGATGCTGGCGTTCGACGCCCCCTGCTCGACGTTGACCACCATCCGCCGACTCACGCCTGATCGCTCCGCGAGGTCGTCCAGGGTCCAGCTGCGGTCCCTTCGCGCGGCCCGGACGCGCCGTCCGATCGACGTCGACAGCCCGGAGTCAGCCTCGCCATGTGCACTCACCGATGCATGATATTGCACTATCGAGCGACCTTCAAGGCCGGGTGGACCGACAACGGTCACTCAACCGGTCAGAGCGCGCCACCGGCAGCTGGTGGTGCGGTCGGGTCGCCCACGCCGGCGGTCGTCTCCCGGGCCAGGTAGTCCTCGAGGAGCATCAGGTTGTCGCCGACCCGAAGGGCCACCTGCAGGAGCGTCGACATCGAGGCGACCTCCTCCACCTGCTCCTTGAGGAACCAGTGGGTGAACTGCTCGGCGAGGTAGTCACCGTCGGCGCGGGCGGCAGCAATGATCCGCTCGAAGTCGACGGTTACCCGCTTCTCCTGGTCCAGGGCGAGCTCCACGAGCTCGACCACCGACCCGAGGTCGTTGCGGACGTCTGGCACCCCGGGAATCGTCACCGCCACGTCACGGTCCATGAGGTACCGCACCAGCATCATCGAGTGGTTGTGCTCCTCGACCGCCTGGCGGTAGAAGTGCGCCGCCAGCTGCGGCAGCGCCTGCTGGTCGAGCCAGACGGCGAACGCCGTGTACTGCTGCGAGGCGAAGAACTCGTTGCCGATCTGCTGCTGCAGCAACGCGTTGGTGGAGGTGAGCTCTGCATCGGCCATGTCCCCACGGTAGGGGGTCCCCACGGTCACCGGCGCGGCGGCAGCGGGACCACCCGAGGCGGAATCCGGTCGCCCGGGAGCCCGACTGGCTGGTAGACCAGGGTTCGTGACGATCGAGATCCGGCCCTTGGGCACCGACGAGCAGGCCTGGGCCAGGCTGAACGCCATCGACGCCGCCGCCTTCGGCGGAGACCCGCAGGAGCCCTCCCCCGCCAACGACCACGGCGTCATGGAGTTCGACCGGGCCGTCCTGGCCCACGACGGCGGTGCCACGGTCGGCTGTGCGTCCGCCTTCAGCCTCGAGCTGAGCGTGCCCGGAGCCTCGGTCCCCACGACCGGGGTCACCTGGGTCGGTGTCCACCCGGCCCACCGCCGTCGCGGCGTGATGACCGCGTTGATGCGCACCGTGCACGACGCCGCATACGCGCAGGGTCGCGAACCGCTGCTCGCCCTGTGGGCCTCCCAGGGGTCCATCTACCAGCGGTTCGGCTACGGCGTCGCGTCGCACTCCTTCCAGGTCTCCGTGCCACACCACCTGCAGCTGGCCCATGCTCCGGACACCGCAACGGCGGGCCTGGCTGTGGAGCTGGTGTCGGCCGCTGATGACGAGTCCGCGACAAGGGCCGTCTACGAGTCGGCCCGGCGGGCCAGGCCCGGCATGCCTGCGCTCAGCGACCCCTGGTACCAGCGCGCGGTGGCCGACCCCGAGAGCGAGCGCGGCGGGGGCTCCTCTCTGCGCACTTTCGTGGTCACCGGTCCGTCCGAACCCTTGGCCTACGCCCGGTTCCGGTACCACCACGACTGGGCCGAGGGCTTCGGCGACGGCCGGGTCGACGTCCGCGAGATGGTCTCGGTCGACCCAGGTGCCACTGCCGCCCTCTACCGGACGCTGCTGGGTTCAGAGCTGATGACCAGCACGCGGCTGTGGAACCTCCCGGTCGACGACCCGGTCCTCACCTGGCTCGCCGATCCCAAGCAGCTGCAGCTGCGACGACGCGACCAGCTGTACATCCGGCTCGGCGAGGTCGGCGACGCCCTGGCCCGGCGGTGCTACACCTCCGACCTCGACCTCGTGCTCGACGTCCGGGACGATTTCCACCCGTGGAACGCCGGGCGCTGGCGGCTGTCCGGAGGTGTATCCGGCGCCACCTGCGAGCGCACCGTCGACGCCGCACACCTGTCGGTCGACGTCGGAGTGCTGGGCGCCACCTACCTGGGCGGGACGTCGTGGGGCACCCTCGCCCAGGCCGGGTACGTCGAGGAGTGCTCCCCGGGCGCGACCGCCCGGGCCCACGCAGCATTCGGGTGGCCCACCGCTCCGTGGTGTCCGTTCGTGTTCTGAGCAGGCAGGATGACCTCCATGGATGCTCCTGCGGCCCCCGCCGGCCCGCCGACCATCGACCCGGTGCTCGCTCGGCCGGTCAGCGAGGTCAGCCTGGTCGACCCCGGCATCGCCGCGACGGCCGAGAGCGCCGCCCGGGTCCTGTTCGGGCTGGCCTCGGTGCTCGCCGCCGCCACCGTCGAGCTGCTTGCGCCCCCGCGGCCCACCGAGGGCACGTCGGCTGCACCTCGCCTGTTCCCCGCGACCGAGCTCGCGCTGGCCGTGGGCTGGCAGGCCTCCACGATGGTCGGCCGGGCCGCGCGCGGCACCCTGCGAGTCGCGACACCCGTGGCCGCGGTGCTGGTCGACCCCCCTTTGGTGCCGCAGGCGCTCCGCCCCGCCCACCACCTTCGAGGCGCTCTGTCCCAGTGGCGCCGCGACCGGCCGACGCTGGAGCGCGAGGCGGGTCGGGCGTGGGACCGCGGGGTTCCGGTCCTCGTCTCGGCAGCCACCGAGCCGATCGACCTCACCCGCATCGTCGTCGACCAGGTGCAGCTGGCCGAGATCGTCCGGGCCGCCCTGGCCTCCCTGGACCTCACCGAGATCGTGGTGTCGCAGGTCGACCTGGGCCGGGTGGTCGACGCCGCGCTCGCCGAGCTCGACCTCACCGAGGTCGTCGTCACCCAGGTCGACGTCCTGGGGCTGGCCGAGTACGTCGTCAACGGGATCGACCTGCCGGCCATCATCCGCGGGTCGACCGGCTCGGTGGCGTCGGAGGGAGTCCGCACGCTGCGCCTGCAGAGCGTCGACGCCGACGAGACGGTCGCCCGGCTCGTCGACCGGGTCCTGGCGTGGCGTAGGGGGCGGCAGACCGACGCCCCGGGCGAACCGGATTCCCTCGCCCCGCCGGAGGTCGCACCGTGACCCAGCCACCCAGTGGCTCGCCGGCCGAGACACCCGGGCCCAAGACCCGGGTCCGCTGGCCCCGGCCCGACGACCGGGACGTCGACGTCCTGCCCAAGGAGGCGCGCGACTTCCAGGGGCACCGGGCCGGCATCGTGTCCCGCTGCCTGGCCAACACGATCGACTTCGTCCTCGTCCAGGTCGCGGTGGTGTCGCTCTTCCTGGGCTGGATGGCGTTGCTCTTCCTGGTCAACCCCACGTCGTTCACCGTGCCGAACGCGTCCTTCGCCGTGTGGCTGGGCGTGACCGGCATGCTGATGGTCGGGTACTTCCTGGTTGCCTGGATCACCACGGGGCGCACCTACGGCGACCACATCCTCGGCCTGCGCGTGGTCGGGGTCCGCGGGACCCGGATGCGTCCGCTGTGGGCACTGCTTCGGGCGCTGTTCTGCGTGTTCTTCCCGATCGGGCTGTTCTGGGCGGTCATCAGCCGCGAGAACCGCTCGGTGCAGGACGCCGTCATGCGCACGTCGGTGATCTACGACTGGGTGACCATCCACGCGACGCACCCGTCGAGTCATCCCTCGAACGGGGAGGGAGGCACCCCCGACACCAGTGCGAGCTGAGGCGGTCAGCTCGGCAGCGGCGGGACGACGTGGTTCTGCTCGTACGCGGCGAGCTGGGCGATCCGGCGCTCGTGACGCTCGTCCGCGCTGAACGCAGTGCCAACGAAGGCCTCGACGAACGAGACCAGGTGGTCGAAGGGGTGCATCCGCGCCCCCAGCGACACGACGTTGGCGTCGTTGTGCTCCCGGGCCAGCTGGGCCGTCTCGACACTCCAGGCCAGTGCCGCCCGCACTCCCGCGACCTTGTTCGCGGCGATCTGCTCTCCGTTGCCCGAACCCCCGAGCACGACGCCGAGGCTGCCGAGGTCACCCACCACGGCCAGCGCTGTGCGCACGCAGTACGCGGGGTAGTCGTCGAGTCCGTCGTACTCCGGCGGGCCGTGGTCGACGACGTCGTGACCCCGCTCGGTCAGGTGCCTGACCAGTCGCTGCTTGGCTTCGAAGCCCGCGTGGTCGGAGCCGATGTGGATCCGCATCAGCCGCGCTTGACCTTCTCGACGAGCCGCCAGGCCAGGGGCAGCAGCCCCGCCGCGGCGAGCACCTTGATGGTGTCGGTCACCACGAACGGGTACAGCCCGAACTGCAGACCCTCGGCCAGGCTCCCCGTCGTCCCCGCGATGAGGTCCGGCAGGTGCTGCATGAGGACGGCGACCCCCAAGGTGTAGATCACGATCATCGGCAGGAACATCTCGGCCACCGACGACATGAAGCGCCGGTCGTTGCCTCGCTGGGACAGCCACCCCAGCAGGGCGGCGGCCAGCACGAACCCGACGAGGTACCCCATCGTCGCCTGCGCCGCGTCGTAGCCGGATGCGCCGCCGGCGAACCAGGGGACGCCGGCGAGACCGGCGAAGACGTAGAGCAGCATGGCCAGGAGTCCACGCAGCCATCCGAAGGACGACCCCACGAGCAGCACCGCGAAGGTCTGCAACGTGTAAGGCACCGGGGAGATCGAGGGGATGGTGAAGGCGATCTGGGCGGCGATGCCGGTCACGGCCGCCCCGCCCAGGACCAGGAGGACGTCACGGACCCGGTCGCCGGGCAGGACGTCGGCCAGGACCCGCGGGCCGGACAACGAGGGGTTCAGGGCGGACAAGGTTCCTCCAGCAGTCTGCGGCTGTCGCGTCGGAACGCTAGCGCAACGCGGGTCGGTGGACGGCCGGGCACCCTGGTCACCGCTGTGCGAGCGGGCGCCCCCCGGGTCGCTCTCCAGGGGCGGATTCGACCCGAAACCGTCACTGCGGGCCGTGGTGTTCTACCGTGGACCGGCCGTGGGCGAGGACCGACGGCTGCGGAGCAGCGAAGGAGACCCCACGTGCCCGGTGAGAACCTCACCCGAGACGAGGCCCGCGAGCGCAGCGAGCTGCTCGCCACCGAGTCCTACGAGGTTGCCCTCGACCTCACCGGTGACGACCAGACGTTCCGGTCGCGCAGCACGATCGTGTTCACCGCAGAGGCAGGCTCGAGCACCTTCGTCGACCTGATCGGCCCCCGGGTCCGCAGCGTCACGCTGAACGGCGCAGACGTCGATGCCTCCGCGTTCGACGGCGCGCGGGTTCACCTGTCTTCCCTCGCCGAGCGCAACACGGTCGTCATCGACGCGGACTGCGCGTACATGCGCACCGGGGAGGGACTGCACCGGTTCGTCGACCCGGTCGACAAGTCCCCTTACCTGTACACCCAGTTCGAGGTCATCGACGCGCGACGGATGTACGCCTGCTTCGACCAGCCCGACCTCAAGGCGACGTTCCAATTCGAGGTCACGGCGCCGTCGGACTGGCAGGTCGTGTCGAACACGGCCACGCCGGAGCCCACCGAGTACGCCGACGGCTCCGCGACCTGGTCCTTCGAGGCCACCCCACCCATGTCCACCTACATCACGGCGCTGATCGCCGGGCCGTACCACGTCGTGCGCTCCGAGCACCGCGGCATCCCCATGGCCGTGCTGTGCCGACAGTCCCTGGCCGAGCACCTCGACGCCGACGCCATCATCGACGTCACCCGTCGAGGCTTCGACTACTTCGAGGAGGTGTTCGACCAGCCGTACCCGTTCGGCAAGTACGACCAGATCTTCGTGCCCGAGTTCAACGCCGGCGCGATGGAGAACGCGGGCGCCGTCACGTTCCTCGAGGACTACATCTTTCGTTCGAAGGTGACCGACGCCGTCTACGAGCGACGTGCCGAGACGATCCTGCACGAGCTGGCCCACATGTGGTTCGGCGACCTCGTCACCATGCGCTGGTGGGACGACCTGTGGCTCAACGAGTCGTTCGCGACCTTCGCGTCGGTCCTGTGCCAGGCGGAGGCCACCCGATGGACCAACGCCTGGACGACCTTCGCCAACATGGAGAAGACGTGGGCCTACCGCCAGGACCAGCTCTCCTCGACCCATCCGATCGCCGCCGACATCCGTGACGTCGAGGACGTGAGGGTCAACTTCGACGGCATCACCTACGCCAAGGGCGCCTCCGTGCTCAAGCAGCTCGTGGCCTGGGTCGGGCGGGACCACTTCGTCGAGGGGCTTCGCCAGTACTTCCGCGACCATGCCTGGGGCAACACCGACCTGCAGGACCTCCTTCTGCCGCTCGAGCAGGTGTCCGGCCGCGACCTGTCCGGCTGGGCCAAGGAGTGGCTGGAGTCGGCCGGGGTCAACCTGCTCCGTCCCTCGTTCGAGGTGGATGCCGAAGGCCGCTTCACCCGGTTCGCCGTCGTCCAGGAGGCGCCCGTCGACCAGCCGCGGTTGCGGTCGCACCGGCTCGCGATCGGGCTGTTCGACCACACCGACGACGGACTGGTCCGCCGCCAACGGATCGAGCTCGACATCGTCGGCGAGAGCACCGACGTCACCGACCTCGTCGGCGTCACCCAGCCCGACCTGCTGCTGCTCAACGACGACGACCTCACCTATGCCAAGATCCGGCTCGACGAGCGGTCCTTGGCGACCGTCGTCGGTTCGATGGCCGAGATCTCCGACCCCCTGGCGCGCACCCTGTGCTGGGCGGCGGCGTGGGACATGACCCGTGACGCCGAGATGTCGACCCGCGACTTCGTCACCCTGGTGCTCAGCGCGGTGGCCACCGAGACTGACGTCGGCGTCGCGCAGACCCTGCTCCGCCAGGCGATCATGGCCCTGCACTCCTACGCCGCCCCCGACTACCGCGAGGCCGGGCTGTCCGCGCTGGGCGACCGACTGGTCGAGCTCGCCCACGGGGCCGGGCCGGGCAGTGACCAGCAGCTGGCCTACGTCAACGTGCTCGCCCAGGTGGCCCGGACCGACGCCCAGCTGAACCTGCTGGCCGGGTGGCTCGACGGTACCGAGAGCCTGCCGGCGCTGACCATCGACACCGACCTGCGGTGGACCCTCCTCCTGAGGCTCGTGGCCACCGGACGCGCCTCCGACGACGCGATCGAGGCCGAGCTGGACCGCGACCCGACCGCAACGGGGCAACGCCGCGGCGCGGCGGCCTGGGCCCTGCGGCCCTCACCGCAGGCCAAGGAGGAGGCGTGGCGGGCAGCGGTCGACAGCGACGAGCTGCCCAACGCGCTGCTCGGGGCCACCGTCGCCGGTCTGGCCCAGCCGGACCACCGCGAGCTCATGCGGCCGTACGTGGACCGGTACTTCGAGGCGCTGGACGCCGTGTGGGCGAACCGCACGGCGGAGATGGCCCAGACGATCGTCGTGGGCCTCTACCCCGGCTCCCTGGTCGAGCCGCAGACGGTGCAGCGCACCGACCAGTTCCTGGCTTCGGGCGACGTGCCACCGGCGCTTCGGCGACTGCTGGTCGAGGGCCGCGACGCGGTGGTTCGTGCGTTGAGGGCGCAGGCACGCGACGCGCGCAGCTGACGAGCGGGAACGGTCTGCTCAGACCTCGTCGAAGTGCAGGGTGCGGGGCTGGCGGGCGTGCTCGGCCAGGGTGCGCAGCCCGTCGACCACGCCGCCGGCCAGGTCACCGGCGGCGAACGACGACGTCATCGACATCGCCGCGAGCGCAGTGGCCCGGTCGTCGAGGTGGTAGGCGGCCCGTGAGCCGCACAGCACAGCCAGGTCGCGGTGCGCCGGGTCGACCACCACGACGACGTGATCGGCGGCGGCGTCGCCCAGCGAACCGAGGAGCCGTCGTCCGGCTCCCCGCGGGTCGCCCTCAGTGTCGCCGACGAACACCGAGTAGGTCAGACCGCTGCTCTGCTCGGACTGACGAAGCGCGCGCTCGATCGACTCGAGCTGGCGCCCGGAGAACGCGTCACCAGCGGGCACTGCAGCCGCCCCCTTCGGTCACCGGGGTGGCGGTGTGGACGGCCGAGGCGTCACCGCCGCCGATCCAGACGGGCTCAGCCCACCAGGACAGCCCCGGGCGGTACTTCGGTCCGCGCACCCAGGACGGCGTGTAGACCAGCAGTGCGACCACGGCGAAGAACGCGAGGGGGAGGGCCACGAAGACCACCAGCACCTGCAGCACGGACATGGCACACACGTTAACCGACCCGGGGTGACGGCCGCACGGCCCCGCCCACGCCTTCCGGTGCGGGTCGGTCCCGCTCGGTCCGTCGATCAGGCCGGGCGCACCCCGCCCTCGAGCAGGCCGAAGCCGTCGAGGTAGGGGATCCACCGCGGGTCGCTGCGGCCGGTGCCCAGGATCAGCCAGGCCGACCCGGTCGGGCGCCACGGCCGGGTGTGCATGCGCCAGCCCAGGTCCTTCACGCTGCGATCGGCCTTGAGGTGGTTGCACCGGCGACACGCGGACACCACGTTCTCCCAGACGTGGGCACCGCCACGGCTGCGGGGGACGACGTGGTCCAGGCTCGTGGCCGGCGCGCCGCAGTAGACACAGCGGCCGCCGTCACGGGCGAAGACCGCGCGCCTGGTGAGGGGGACGTGCACCCGCCGTGGGACCCGGACGAAACGGGTCAACCGCACGATGCTGGGCAGGGCCAGGCTGCACTGGGCGCTGCGGGCCACCTGCCCGCTGTCCTCCACCGTCACCGCCTTCTGGCCGAGCACCAGCACGAGCGCTCGCCGGTCGCTGACGACACCGAGCGGCTCGTACGTCGCATTGAGCACCAACGCCTGGCCCATGGTGAGCCCAGTGTGACGCGAGGACACGCTCTCGTGCCAGCACCTGACCGCCGCGGCCACAGCCCCGACGGCTGCGTAGGGTGCTCGTCATGTCCGGACCGACGTACCCCCCCGCCGAGCGCCTCGACCTGGTCGACACCCTGCACGGGCACACCGTGGCCGACCCCTACCGATGGCTGGAGGACGCCGAGGACCCTCGAACCCAGGCCTGGTCACAGGGCCAGGATGCGCTGCTTGCCGCCCACCGGGCCACTTGGCCGGGTCAGGAGCGGCTGCGCCGCCGGGTGACCGAGCTCTTGGGCGCCGGCGCGATCACGACCCCGGTCTGGCGCGGCGAGCGAGCGTTCTTCCTGCGGCGGTCCGCCGACCAGGAGCACGCCGTCCTGCTCGTCCGAGAGCCCGACGGGTCCGAGCGGGTGCTCCTCGACCCGATGGCGGTCGACCCCACCGGAGCCACCACGCTCGACTCGTGGCAGCCCACCAAGGAAGGTGACCGGCTGGCCTACCAGCTGTCCGAGGGTGGCACCGAGGAGTCGTCCCTGCGGGTCATCGACGTGACCACCGGCGTCCTGCTGGACGGACCGATCGACCGGGTGCGCTACTCGCCGGTCGCGTGGCTGCTCGGCGGCAAGGCGTACTACTACGTCCGACGCCTCGAGCCGGGCCTGGTGCCCGACGGCGAGGAGCAGTTCCACCGCAGGGTCTGGCTGCACGAGGTGGGCACAGACCCCGCTGACGACGTCCTGGTGTTCGGCGAGGGTCTCGACGCGACCAACTACTACGGCGTCTCGGTGAGCCGCGACGGACGGTGGCTCGAGATCAGCGCGTCGGCCGGCACCGCACCGCGTAACGACCTGTGGGTCGCCGACCTCGTCGACGGCGACACCGCCCGGCCGCAGCTCGTCGAGGTCCAGCACGACGTCGATGCCCAGACGTCGCTGTCGTTCGGGCGCGACGGGCGCGTCTACATCTACAGCGACCGGGACGCGCCCCGCGGTCGCATTCTGATGACCACCCCCGGCGCCTGGGACTACGACCAGTGGCAGGTGCTGGTCGCTGAGCGAGACGACGCCGTGCTCGAGGGCTGGGCCATCCTCGACGGGGACGAGGTGGCCGAGCCGTCCCTGCTCGTCGCGTGGACCCGGCACGCGGTGGGCGAGATCACCCGCCATGTCCTGGCCACTGGTGAGGAGGTCGGCGCGGTGCCGCTGCCGGGACTCGGGACGGTGACCGGACTGACCGAGCGCCCCGAAGGTGGCCACGAGGCGTGGTTCGGCTACACCGACCACACGACGCCGGTTGCGATCCACCGGTTCGACGCGCTCACCGGAGCGGTGAGTCTGTGGGCCGCCTCACCGGGCAGCGTGGAGGTGCCCGAGGTGCGCACCGAGCAGGTCGTCTACGAGTCGCTCGACGGCACCGCGGTGCGCATGTTCGTCCTGACCCGGGCCGATGCCGACCCGGGGCCCCGCCCCACGATCCTCTACGGCTACGGCGGGTTCGGCGTGCCGCTCACCCCTGCCTACGCCGCCACGATCCTCGCCTGGGTCGAGGCGGGCGGCGTCTACGCCGTCGCCAACCTGCGCGGAGGCTCTGAGGAGGGCGAGCAGTGGCACCGCGACGGTATGCGCGAGAACAAGCAGAACGTGTTCGACGACTTCCAGGCGGCGGCGCAGTGGCTCATCGACCAGGGGTGGACGACGTCTGAGCAGCTGACCATCTCCGGTGGGTCCAACGGCGGGCTCCTGGTCGGTGCCGCCCTGACCCAGCACCCGGACCTCTACGCTGCGGTCATCTGCGCAGCACCACTGCTCGACATGGTGCGCTACGAGAAGTACGGCCTCGGGCCGACCTGGAGCGACGAGTACGGGACGGTCGACGACCCCACGGAGCTCGGCTGGCTGCTGGCCTACTCCCCCTACCACCACGTCACCGAGGGTGCGGCGTACCCGGCGGTGCTGTTCACCGTCTTCGACGGCGACACCCGGGTCGACCCGCTGCACGGCCGCAAGCTCGCCGCGGCCCTGCAGCACGCCACGAGCTCGCCCGCACCGGTGCTGGTGCGCCGGGAGTCCGACGTGGGTCACAGCGCACGTGCCGTGAGCCGCGCTGTCGACCTCTCCGTCGACACGCTGGCCTTCGCCGCATCGGTCACCGGCCTGGCCCTGGGAGACTGACCCGGTGCTGGTTACCGCCGACCCGGGCGAGATCGTCGCCAACGTCTCTGAGTGGTTCACCGAGCAACCCGTCGGGCGAGTGCTGGCGATCGTCCTGGTCCTCCTCGCCGCTCTGCTCGTTCGGTGGCTGTGGATCCGGTTCGTGCGGAAGACGACCGAGGCACTGACGGTCAGCAAGCTGAGCAGTCGCCTCGCCACGACCGCAGCCGGCGCCGACCAGACCTCCCTGGAGCGCTACCGCGCCAGGGCCAACGCCGTCTCTCGGCTGCTCATCTCGGTCGGTACGTTCGTCATCGCGTCGGTGACGGTGATCGTCTTGCTGGCCCGGCTCGGGGTCGACGTCGCACCCTTGATCGCCAGCGCCGGTGTCATCGGTATCGCTCTCGGTTTCGGCGCCCAGACGATCGTCAGGGACTTCCTGTCCGGGGTGTTCATGATCATGGAGAACCAGTACGGCCTCGGCGACGTCGTCACTGTCAGCGGGATCACGGGGACCGTCGAGGACGTCGGCCTTCGGATCACCCAGCTGCGCGACGTCGAGGGCACCCTCTGGTACGTGACCAACGGATCGGTCACCGAGCTGGGCAACCGCAGCCAGGGGTGGTCCCTGGCCACGGTCGACATCCCCGTCGCGTACGGCGCCGACCTCGACCAGGTCCAGCAGGTGCTGACCGGGACAGCGGTCGCGCTCCAGAACGACGAGGCGTGGAAGCCCAAGATCCTCCCGGACGAGGCGCAAGTCGCAGCCGAGTCGATGACGCCGCAGGCCGTCACCTTCCGGATCCGGCTGCACACCGTCGCCGGGGTCCAGCTCGCCGTGGGTCGAGAGCTTCGGGTGCGAGCCCTGAGCGCACTCGACGAGGCGGGCATCTCCGCGCCCACCCCGACCCAGCCAGACGAGCAGCCATGACCGACCCGTCGGAGTCGCCCTACGAGCTGATGGGCGGAGCGGAGACGTTCGACGCCCTGGTCTCGGCGTTCTATGCGGGAGTTGCCGGCGATCCGGAGCTGCGGCCGATGTACCCCGAGGCCGACCTGGCGCCGGCGGCGCGACGCCTGCGACTGTTCCTCGAGCAGTACTGGGGTGGCCCGCGCACGTACTCCGACGAACGTGGTCACCCGAGACTGCGACTGCGTCACGCGCCGTTCGCCGTCACACCCCAGGCCCGTGACCGGTGGCTGCACCACATGCAGCGCGCACTCGCGACCGTCGACCTGCCCGACGAGCAGCGCGAGCAGCTGTGGTCCTACCTGGAGATGGCCGCGCACTCGATGGTCAACACCCTCGACGACCCCCACTGACCTAAGGGGCGGGGGTGCTGAGGTCGACCGGTCGACCGTCGAGGCGCCCGACCACGGTGGCCCGCGCTGACGGCGCCCAGTCGTTCCACTGCAGGGTGAGGCGTCCGTCGCGACTGCTCGGCCCGTCGACGAGCACGCGCGCCCGCATGCGCCCGTTGTCGCGGTTCCAGGTGAGGGTCCCGGTGACCGCGACGTCGCGGACGAACTCCAGCCCGCGCAGCCGGAAGTCGACGACGTCGGACCCGGAGTACCGGAACGTGCCGCCGCGCAGCCCCACACCTGCGCCGCTGTAGTTGTTGTACCAACGGGTCAGCACGTCGGCCGCGGCGTACATCGCTCCGGAGACCACCTGCCGGTCGGCCCGGGACGAGGTGACCCGGGTGCCCTGGGTGGCCGGGTCGAGGCCGGCCGCGGCACGGGCGAACCGCGGCACCGCGCGCACCGGCACGTACTCCGAGACGCACGACGTGTCACCGGCCGTGCCGCCCGAGCGCACGAACCGACGCACGATCCCGGCGGCGCATCCTTGGCGGTCACCCATGGCGGTCACATGACCGACGTTCGGCACCGACACGAACGTCGAGTCGGGGAACCGACCCGCGACATCCAGCCCGCCCTCCGGCGAGGTCACCGAGTCCAGGTCACCGGACAGCACGAGGGTCGGGACGTCGGGGTAGGTCGCTCCCGGCGGCTCGGGAAGCACCGGGTCGGTGGGTGCGGGCCAGCCGATGCAGGTGCGCGGCTCGACCCACCCGGTGTCGATCCAGTCGTCGACCCGGAACGGGTCGAAGCCGCGCGGGTCGTTCTGCTGCACCTCGTCCACCGCGTCGCGGTACTGCTGCCGACGCTGCGGCCCGGGCGGCAGCGAGACGTCCCACAGCTGTGGGTAGTCGTTGCAGATGACGGCCACGTACTCGGCCGCCGAGTAGCCCACCGGCGAGCCGCTGTCGGGATCGCTGCTGAGGTTCTCGGCGGTGATCCGCAGCAGTGGCGCGTCGTAGCCCTGGCGGTAGGCCCGAACGGCGGCATCGAGCTCCCGGTAGATGCTGGTGCCGTAGGTGGCGTAGGCGGTCACCAGCGCGAGGTTGACCCCGTCGACCTTGACCGTGCGGCGGTCACCCTCCGCGTCGTACGCAGCCCCCCGGATCGGACGCCGGTGCAGCTGGTCGGCCGCGTTGCGCACCCGGGCGACCGACGACCCCCCTAGCGCCGCGCACCGGGGGTCACGGGAGCAGACCCGGGTCAGGGCGTCGCTGATCGCCCGGTTGGTGTCTCGCCACCACGGGTCCGAGCCCGACACGGGGTACGACGCATCCAGCACGAGGGTGCGCACCCGGTCAGGGTGGCGAAGCGCGAAGGTCTGGGCGAAGAACGTGCCGTACGAGTCTCCGTACAGGTCGATCTGGTCGATGCCGAGGGCGTCCAGCACCTGCGCCATGTCGTCGGCCCCGTACGCCGTCCCGTAGGTGTCGGCGCGCTCGCCCAGCTGCTTGCCGCACGCAGCGACCGCCTTCACGTACGGCATGGTCCCGCGCTGCAGCGGCTCGCACATCAGGGCTCCCGAGGTGCCCGTCCCACGCTTGTCGACGAGCAGGACGTCGTGCCGGTCGGCCAACGGCCGGAAGAGCCCCAGGTAGTAGCCACGGCTACCGGTGCTGGGGTACCCGGGGCCGCCCTCGTGCGCCACGAGGGTGCCTAGGGAGGGCCGGCTGCGGTCGTGGCGCCGGTACAGCTCGAAACCGACCCGCTGCCGGCCCAGCTCGGGCCTTAGGGGGTCGGCCAGGGTCCGGATGTGCCCGCACCGGGCACGGGCGGGGACACTCGCCCGACACTCGTCCCAGACGACGCTGGCAGCTACGGCACGCGGGCTGGCCGCGACCCCGTGCGTGCTCGCGGACAGCGAGCGCGGCGCGGCCTGCGCCGGGATCGCAGTGACCGCGAGGGCGGTGACCAGGCAGCAGGCGCCGATCGTGGCCACCAGGGCGGAGGGGCGGGAGCGCATGGCCGAAGCCTAGGCGACCCGCGCGCAGGGCAGTCCGCTCGTTCACCCAATCGTGTCCGAGCGGGCACCCGGTTCAGGTCCGGGTCTTGAACGCCCCCACCCGGTCGGTCGGGAGGTTGGGGAACACCGACGTCAAGGCGCCCGCACCGCACCGCTTCTCCAGCGCCTCGGCCAGCACACTGCGGTAGTCGGTGGTTCCGGCCAGGTCACCGTCGTAGAGGTCCTGCTCGGCCAGACCGGGCCAGGTGCCGTGCACCTTGCCGCCGTCGACCCCGCCCCCGAGCAGCAGGACTGCCTGACCGTGTCCGTGGTCGACCCCGGCCGACCCGTTCTCCTCCACCCGCCGACCGAACTCGGTGAGCGTGAGCACGGTCACGTCGTTGAGCTTGGCGCCCAGGTCCGTGGCGAACGCGGCCAACGACTGCCCCATCTCGGTCAGGTGGTCGAACATCCATCCGGAGTCCACGGTTCCCATGTCGGAGTGCATGTCCCAGTCGCCGTAGTCGACGCACGCCACCTGTAGTCCCACGTCGGCCTTGACCAGCCGAGCGACGTCACGCAGCGCGTTGGCGAGGTTGGCGTCGGGGTAGACCGCGCCGTTCTCCGGCGTGTACCCGGCGTCCTGCAGCTCTCCGGCCTTGGCCAGCGCGTCCAGGGTCGTGGTGGCCGGACCGCCGATCGTGGCAGGCGACCCCTCGTGGGCGGCCCGCAGGGCCTTCTGCCAACGCAGGCGCTGGGTGGTGTCGTAGGCACCGGAGAGCTCGAAGGAGTCGACCGACCAGATGGCCAGCTCGGGGGTCGGCCCGATGAAGCTGGACGCGGCCATGCCGCTGCCCAGCTGCATGCCCTGGAAGGCGGTACCCGTCGTGCGCAGTCCGAGCGTCCGGTCGATCCAGCCGCTACGGGCCGACGCTCCTGGGGCCGCCCGCTCCATCTCTTCCATCGCCTCGAAGTGCGAGCGGGTGGGGTTGACCTGCCCGACTGCGTGCACGGCGCCGAACGTGCCCGCGTTCCAGAACGGCATCAGGGGCTGCATCGCAGGGTGGAGGCCGAACATGGCGTCCAGCGGCAGCAACGCGTTCTGCGGGATGCCGATGGTCGGGCGCCAGCTGGCGTAGGCCGGGTCACCGGTCGGAACGACCACGTTGAGCCCGTCGAAACCGCCACGCAGGGAGACCACGACCAGCACGTCGCCGGTGTACGGGCCGTCAGCGAAGGCCAGGCGGGTGGCCATGCCCTGCGCGGCCAGACCGGTGAGGGCACCCGTCGCGGCGAACCGCTTGAGGAAGGACCTCCGGTTGAACCCGGGCGCGGTGTCGGCGCCGTGGTCGCAGTCGCAGGTTCCGTGCATCGGACGTCGTCGCTGCATCGTCATCACCGGACCGCGTGGTAGGGGGTGTCGAGGATCAGCGCCACGACAGAGGCCAGTCGGTTGTCCACGACGTCGTTCTCGGTGAGAGGCGACGACGCCTGCTTGCCCAGGAACTCCAGCACAGCAGCCTTCTTGGCGGCTGCCAGCTTGCGGAACACCAGCCGCTGGGCCAGCGCATCGACCATGGCTCCGTACGTGGTGGGCAGCTTCGTCGGCAGGAGTGTGCGTAGCTCAGGTCGCACCAGGTCCCCAGCGGGCCACCAGTGCCCGGCGAAGCTGAGGTGGGTGTTCCACCTTTCCAACGTGGTGCCAGCGGACTGCCAGGCGATCGCCACGTCGGGGTAGCCGTTGGGCATGTGCCAGGCCATCGGCGCGTGCCCCATCCCATCGAGTGCCCAGTACAGCGAGCGCATGCCGTCCACGCCGGTCGGCTCGGGCTTGTAGCCCATGATCCGCAGGGAGGCGACGACGTCCTCGAACGGGCGGCGCACCTTCCGCCCCACGCTGTTGTTGAACGCCTTGGACAGGAGCAGCTGACGCAGCACCGGCTTGATGTTGGTGCCGTTGGCCAGGTAGGTAGAGGCCAGAGCCTTGACCAGGGTGGGGTTCGGCTTGTCCGAGATGAAGCGCTCACACAGCTTCGTCGCGATAGTGCGTGCAGTACGCGGGTGGTTCGCCAGGTACTTGACGTAGGCGATCCCCACGTTGAACCCACCCGGGCCGGTCGCGTTCTTGTGGTCGAAGCCCAGGACCGACACCCGGCCGCGGTAGTGGTCGTACTCGTTGTACTGGAACAGCCCAGTCTCCCAGTCGACGCTGAACCCGGTCATGATCAGCGCCGAGTTGTACATCTCCTCCTCGGTGTAGCCCGCGTCCACGCCGACGCTGTGCAGCTCGAGCAGCTCGCGGCCGTAGTTCTCGTTCAACGTGTAGCGCGAGGACTCGGCGTTGTTGAGGTAGTACAGCATCGCCGGGTGCTGGGCGCTTGCGAGCAGCATGTCCTCGTAGCGCCCGAGGGCGTACTTGCGGATGACCCGCCGGTCGTAGTCGTGCCGGTTGTCCCACGCCCGGTCGCTGGGGTTGGTGACGTTGAGGTGGTTAGACCAGAAGTCGACCATCACCTCCAGCAGCTGTCGCTTGCTCCACGTCGCGCGCGCGATAGACGCCACGCCGAGGTCGAACATGAGGTCCCAGCTGAAGGCGTCGAGGTTGGCCCGCGCCTGCGTGATCGTCCACGGCAGGCCGGGGAACCGGTCGGCCATCAGGTTGTCGCAGAACGTGTTGTCGATCCGGGCCGGGTTCAGCTGCTGGTCGACCCAGGCGGCGCGGCCCTGGCGCTTCAGCGCGGACACGGTCGACGGAACCGGACCGTACGTCGCCCGGCGCAGCAGGTGCACGTTCAGGTCGTCGGGCACGAAGTCCGGACCCGTCCCGGTGGCGGCCGCCTGTGCCGGGCTGACCGCCAGGGTGGCACCGGCCGCTGTCGCCGCCACCGACCCTGCCGCGCCCAGCCCCGCGACCTTGAGCAGGTCCCGACGCGTATGACTAGTCATATCGGCCTATCGGTGCCGCGGACCCCCGGTCTTGAGGGGTGAGGCCTGATTCACCCGATCGGCGGCCGGGGGCTCGGCGGCTGGCCGGGCTGGCCAGACCCTCGTCCCGGCCCGCTTGGCCACAGCCGGTCGGGCAACCGTTCGGCTGGTCTGGGGCGTCGTCCAGGCAGCATGGTGGCCGAGGAGGAGGCGCGGCATGGCTGAGCAGGCCGGGTTCGAGGCGTACGTCGCCGCACGCCAGCGGACCGCACTGCGCGCGGCCTACCTGATGACTCGCGACTGGGCGCTGGCCGAGGACCTGCTCCAGGCCACCCTCACCAGGGTGTGGCTGTCCTGGTCCCGGATCGACGACCCCGACGCCTACCTCTGGCGCACGATGACGCACACCTACGCGTCGTGGTGGCGGCGCAAGTGGCGCGGAGAGGTACCGACCGACGAGCTGCCGCCCGGTCCCCTGACGCCGGGTGCCGACGAGCAGATCGGCGAGACCGACCTGTGGGACGCCCTGGGCCGTCTCCCCCGCCGGCAGCGCGCCGTCCTGGTCCTGCGGTTCTTCCTCGACCTCAGCGAGGCACAGACGGCCGCCGCGATGGCATGCGCGCCCGGCACGGTCAAGAGCCAGACCAGCAAGGCGCTGGCCAAGCTGCGCCTCGACCCGACCCTCCAGCCCGACCGGCCGCGAGAGCCCGAGACCGCACTGCCCGGAGGTGAGGTCGGATGACGCCGACGACCGACGACCTGAAGCACCGGCTCGCCCAGGTGTCCGCCGAGCCGCCGGTGGTGGGCGACCTGGCCGAACGCGCCGCCCGACGGGGCCGCACGATCCGACGTCGACGGTCCGGTGTCGTCGTCGTCGCGGTTGCTGTGGCCGTTGCCGGGCTCGTGCTGCCCAACCTGCCTGGACGAACGGCCCCGCCACCTCCGTCGGACCAGCCGACCCCCACACCGACGGTGACCGCCGACGGCGACGTCCCGCTGCCGGAGTACCTGCGCGGCGGAACACTCGTGGCCTCGAAGGAGGAGACCGACGCGAAGGGGATCACCCTCGTGTTCACGCCCACGTCCTTGGACTTCGGCCTCGTGTACTCCTGCGCCGGTGAACACTTCTCGACCAGCACCTTTCCGGCGGCGGTGAAGGCCATGCCGCTGCTGTCGATCAAGGGGGTTCCCTACGCAAGCACTGGATGTGGGCAGTCGCTGGGCCTGTCCGGCGACGGGGACATGGGTCGCGTGAAAGGCCTCGACTGGGCAGCCGAGTACGGGCTCAAGGCCGGCGTTCCGGCGGAGGTGCGTTTCGAGTTCCCGGATCCGCACCGATACGACGGGACCCGGTTCCGGATCGGCGTCTACCAGGCCGTTCCGCTGGACGAGTACCCGTTCCCCGACCGACCCGAGGTCCTGCTTCCCGATTTCGACGCGTTCAACGCGCTGCTGCCGCGCTACGGCGGCCCCCGGCTCGTGTTCAGCGGCGCCCACCCCTCGGATCCCACTGGTTTCACCTACACGGTTCCGGTGAGCAAGGGGCTTCGGGTGGTCCTGCAGACGGTCGCTCCCGGTACCTTCCGGCTGTTCGCCGACGACCGACTGGTCGCCACGCAGTACTCGTGGACCTACGACAGCGAGTCCCACGAGTTCAGCGTCTCGCTCAGCGACCTCGGCATCGCCTCGGGCGACCAGGTAGCGATCCGGTTCGAGGTCGACCGCTTCCCCCCGGGCACCTACCGCTTCGCCGTCTACGACAGCCGGCGCTGACCGGTCTTGCTGAGATCGCGGGCCCCCAGGGGGCACTTTGTCTCAGCAGAAGAGGTCAGGGGAACAGGAGCGACAGGCCGGGAACCGGCTCACGGCGGACGGCGACGCTGCCCCCGGGAGCGGACAGCCGGACCCAGCCGGTGGCCGACCAGGCCACGACTTCTCCGTCGGCCGGACCGAGCAGGCCCAGCGCCTCGGCCGCGTGGGCGGCGCGCACCGGCACCTCACCCAGGCAGGCGCGCTCCCAGACGTCGGCGGCGATCGAGTCGAGTCGCGTGCGTTCGGTCACCCCCTCTGCCCGCTGCCGGAAGAAGTGCTTGGCCGTGTCCACCGCCTCGCGGAGGTAGCCGACCTGCCCGCGGGCCCGCTCCTCCCACCCGGAACGCGGCGGCAGCAGCCCCACCCACGACGGGCCGGGCACCGGGCCCGGCAGCTCGATGGCTCCGGCATCAGACAGCCGGTCCCGCAACCGTTGGGCAGAGACCGTGACGTCGAAGGTGGCCGGCTCGGCCAGGGCGACCGGCCGCAGCGCGACCGCCTCGAAGGGTGGGCCGCTCCACACGCCCAGCACCGACGACGAAGCCTGGAGGCGTACGGCCGCCCGGTGGTCCAGCCCGGTCAGCCGGTCCAGGTAGTCGGCGAGGCCGGGCGACTCCCCCGCCGCGAGCGCGACTTCGGTCATGCCGGCACGAGGAACCGCTGCAAGGCCTCACGCTCGACGTCGGACACCCGACGCGGTCGGCCCGCCTGGACGTCGTAGGGGACCATCACGCTGGAGGCCCGCACGTAGACCGTGCCGTCGTCGTCCTTGACCTCGTAGGCCAGGGTGAACGACGCGTTGCCCAGCTTCTCGACCCACACCTCGATCGGCACCGGCTCCGGCCGGAACACCAGTGGGGCCTTGTAGTCGATCTCGTGGCGCGCGACCACGATGCCCGAGGCGAGCTTCTCCGTTGCCGCGTCGTTGCCGGCGTGCACGAAGAGCATGTCGACCCGCGCCTCTTCCAGGTAGGTCAGGAAGACGACGTTGTTGACGTGCCCGTAGGCATCCATGTCGGACCAGCGCAGCGAGCACTCGTACCGATGGCGGGCCACGACGGGTCAGCCGCGGGTGAGCTTGCGGTACGTCGCCCGGTGCGGACGCGCCGCCTCGACGCCGAGCCGCTCGACCTTGTTCTGCTCGTAGGAGTCGAAGTTGCCCTCGAACCAGAACCACTGGGAGTCGCCCTCGTAGGCCAGGATGTGCGTGGCCACCCGGTCGAGGAACCACCGGTCGTGGGACGTGATCACCGCGCAGCCTGGGAACTCCAGCAGCGCGTCCTCCAGGCTCGACAGGGTCTCCACGTCGAGGTCGTTGGTCGGCTCGTCGAGCAGCAGCACGTTGCCGCCCTGCTTGAGCGTGAGCGCCAGGTTCAGCCGGTTGCGCTCGCCCCCGGAGAGCACCTTGGCCGGCTTCTGCTGGTCCGGGCCCTTGAAGCCAAAGGCGGCCACGTAGGCCCGCGAGGGCATCTCGACGTGCCCGACCTTGATCCAGTCGAGCCCGTCGGAGACGAGCTCCCAGACGTTCTTGTCTCCGTCGAGACCGCCACGACCCTGGTCGACGTAGGAGATCTGCACGGTCTCGCCCACCTTGATCGCGCCGTCGTCGACCTTCTCGTCACCGATGATCATCTTGAACAGGGTGGTCTTGCCGACCCCGTTGGGACCGATCACCCCGACGATGCCGTTGCGTGGCAGCGAGAAGGACAGGTCGTCCATGAGCAACCGGTCGCCGAACCCCTTGGTCAGCCCGGTCGCCTCGATCACGGTGCTGCCCAGGCGCGGACCCGGAGGGATCTGGATCTCCTCGAAGTCGAGCTTGCGCTGCTTGTCCGCCTCGGCCGCCATCTCCTCGTAGCGGTCCAGTCGGGCCTTGCTCTTGGTCTGGCGAGCCTTGGCGTTGCTGCGCACCCACTCCAGCTCGTCCTGCAGCCGCTTCTTCCGCTTGGCGTCCTTCTGGCCCTCGACCTTCAGCCGTGACGCCTTGGCCTCGAGGTACGTCGAGTAGTTGCCTTCGTAGGGGTAGGCACGACCACGGTCGAGCTCGAGGATCCACTGCGCCACGTTGTCCAGGAAGTACCGGTCGTGGGTGACGGCGACCACGGTGCCCGGGTACTTCTCGAGGTGCTGCTCCAGCCACAGGACACTCTCGGCGTCGAGGTGGTTGGTCGGCTCGTCGAGCAGCAGGAGGTCGGGCTGCTGCAGCAGCAGCTTGCACAGGGCGACCCGTCGGCGCTCGCCGCCGGACAGGACGGTGACGTCGGCGTCGCCGGGAGGACAGCGCAGTGCGTCCATCGCCTGCTCGAGCTGTGAGTCGAGGTCCCAGGCGTTGCGGTGGTCGAGGTTCTCCTGCAGCTCTCCCATCTCGGCCAGCAAGGTGTCGTAGTCGGCGTCGGGGTTGGCCAGCTCGGCGGAGATCTCGTTGAAGCGGTCGAGCATGCCCTTGGTCTCGGCCACGCCCTCCTCGACGTTCTCCAGCACGTTCTTGGTGGCGTCGAGCTCCGGCTCCTGCAGCAAGATGCCCACGGTGTACCCGGGGCTGAGCATGGCGTCGCCGTTGGAGGGTTGGTCCAGCCCCGCCATGATCTTCAGCACGCTGGACTTTCCGGCCCCGTTCGGGCCCACGACGCCGATCTTGGCCCCCGGGTAGAACGCCAGGGTGACGTTGTCGAGGATCAGCTTGTCGCCGTGCGCCTTGCGCGCCTTGGACATGGTGTAGATGAACTCAGCCATGGGCGAAGCCTAGTTGGGTCCACCTCACGCAGCCCGACCGGCGTCCCGCGTGCTGACGTCAGGCTCAGGGGTCTTCTCACCTGCGGTCGACCCGGCCGTCGGCGCGACCTCGACCGCCTTCGGCGCCTCCTCGGTGTCGTGGCCTCCCGCAGCGCGTACCCGCCGTTTGAACGCCGACGAGCCTCGGGACAGGTCGTGGCCGAGGTGCTTGGCCTCGATTACCAGGGTTGTACCCCGCCGGCCTTCCTTCTCCCACTCCCGGACGGCCAGTTGGCCGGTGACCACGACCGGATCACCTTTGCTGAGCGAAGACGAGACGTTCTCCGCGCACACGCGGAAGCAGACGACGGTGAACCAGGTCGTGGGGCCGTCGGCCCACTCACGTCGGACCTTGTCGTAGAACCGGGTCGAGGAGGCCAGCCGGAAGGACGAACGCGAGATGCCGTTGCCGACCTTCCGGAACACGACGTCGCCTGCGACGTTGCCTACCACGCTGACGGTGATCTCGTTCATGGGCTGCCTTTCGCCGAGCGGACGGCCCACCCTCGCTTTCATCCATCCCCGGTCGTGCAGTTGTCATCGGGGCTGTGGATGGCCTTCACCCAGCCTGGCTGTGCACATGGGGGCACAGCGCGCAGCGACGCGCACCGAGCACCGCACTGGCACCCTCCCTCGCCGCGTGTCAGGATCGGCTCCTCGTGACACGGAGGTAGTCCATGACCTACCGCATGCCCGCCGAGTGGGTCCCTCATCTGCGCACCTGGATGTCCTGGCCACCCATCGGCGGCCCGGTGCAGGGCAGTGGGGATGACGTGGCGCCGGCATGGGCTAGCGTCGCGAACGCAGTGGCCGAGTTCGAGCCCGTCACGGTGCTCGCGACGCCGGACTCCCTGGCACAGGCGCGCAGCCTTCTCGACCCACGCGTCACCCTGCTCAATGCGGAGCTCAACGACGGCTGGCTGCGGGACAACGGACCGACGTTCGTGTTCGACGACGCGGGCGTCCCCCACGCGGTCGACTGGGTCTTCAACGGGTGGGGCTCCAACCTGGTTGCCTCCGATCTCGACGCCCAGGTTGCCTCCTTCGTTGCGGAGGTCGCCGGCACCAGACTCGTGTCAAGCCCACTGGTGAACGAGGGTGGGGGGATCCACGTCGACGGCGAAGGCACCGTCCTCGTGACCGAGACGGTGCAGCTGCACGACGGGCGGAACCCCGGCTGGTCGAAGGCTGACGTCGAGGCCGAGCTGGAGCGAACGATCGGGGTGACCAAGGTCATCTGGCTGGTACGCGGCCTGATGGGAGACATGCAGGAGTTCCGGCCAGGCATCGGGACCAACGGGCACGTCGACGTGCTCGCGGCCTTCGTGCGACCGGGAGTGGTCGTCGTCCATGGGCAGCCCGACCCCAAGCACTACGACCATGCGGTGATGGAGGAGAACGTGGCACGGCTTCGGGAGGCCACCGACGCCAGAGGCCGCGCGCTCGAGCTCATCACCATCGACGCTCCCGAGACCACCATCGAGGACGGCGTCGCCATCGACCACAGCTACATCAACTTCTCGTTCGTGAACGACGGCATCGTGATGTGCTCCTTCGGCGACGCCGAGTCCGATGCGCGGGCACGCGACCAGATCCAGGGCCTGTTCCCCTCCCGCCGGATCGTGATGGTCGACGCTCGTCCGATCTTCCGCAACGGCGGAGGCGTGCACTGCATCACCCAGCACCAGCCCGCGGCACCCTGACGGCGGCCGCGGGTCAGGTCCCTGGCCGGGTCCCTGGGAACTACCGCTGGTCGCCGTCGGCCTGCAGCATCGGTGGCGTCAGCACCTCCCGCGCCAGATCGGCCAGTGCCTGCGCACGTCGGGTCGGCCGGGAGCCGACCGCAAGCGCGAGCACGACGGTGAGCGCGGGAACTGGGTCGGAGAGGGGACGGGCGACCACCGGCCGTCCTTCAACGGACTCGTCGGTGGCCGGCCGCAGGTTGAGCAGGCTCCAGCCGAGGCCCCGCGCGACCAGGGCCCGGGCCGTCTCCGCGCTACGGGTGCGGTACCGGATCCGGGGCGTGACTCCGGCGGCGCCGAAGGCGGCCGTGAAGTAGTCGCGGCTGTGCGGAAGGTCGAGCAGGACGAAGGGTTCGTCCGCCAGCTCCTCGAGGCGTACCGAGGGCTGGGCGGCGAACCGATGGTCGGCGGGCAGCAGAGCGTGCGGTCGGACCTCCAGCAACGGCTCGCACTCGAAACCGGTACCGAGGCCCAGGTCGTACGTCAGGGCCAGCTCGAACCGTCCTTCGCGCAGACCGGCCCCCAGCCCGTCGAGTGACTCCTCGACCGGCTCGACCTCGAGGCCGGGCAGCCGCTCGTCGACGGCCGCCAGCAGCGGCGGCAGCAGGTACGGCGACAAGATGGAGAAGCAGCCGAGGCGCACGCGACCGACCAGAGCCTCGCCCAGGGCGTGTGCCGCACTGTCGAGGTCCTCGGCCTGGCGTAGCAGCTCGCGCGCACGGATCAGCAGCTCCTCACCGGCCGGTGTCAGCGTGACGCCGCGGGCATGATGGCGCACGAGCAGCTGCACCCCGAGCGCCCGTTCCAGATCGGCCAGCGCGGTCGACATCGCGGACTGCGACAGGTGGACCCGGTCGGCGGCGGCAGTGACCGTTCCGGACTCGGCGACTGCGACGAAGTACTCCAGCTGGCGCAGGGTGTAGCGGGCGGTGCCCGAACCACGGTCAGCGCCGGCGGTCACATGCGCCCCGCGTCGAGGTCGTTCATGTCAGTACCTGATCCAGGTCGTCTTCAGGCCCGTGTACTTGTCGAACGAGTGCAGAGACAGGTCACGGCCCATGCCCGACTGCTTGAACCCGCCGAACGGGGTCATCGGGCTCAGGGCGTCGACGGTGTTGACCGAGACGGTTCCGACGTGCAGCTGCTCGGACACCCGCAGCGCTCGCGACAGGTCTGAGGTCCACACCGAGGCCGCCAGTCCGAAGCGGCTGTCGTTGGCGACGGCGACCGCCTCGGCATCGTCGTCGAACGACATCACCGACAGCACGGGGCCGAAGATCTCGTCGCGCCCGATCTCGTGGTCGGGCGTCACGTCGTCAAAGATGGTGGGAGTGACGTAGCAGTCGCTCGACAGGGTCAGCCTCTCCCCGCCGGTGACCAGTCGGGCTGACGCGCGCCCGGACTCCACGAAGCGCATGACCTGGTCGGTGTGCTCCCTGGTCACCAGCGCACCCATCGCGGTCTGCGGGTCGAGCGGGTGACCTGGGGCCATCGACGCGGCCTGCTCGACCAGCAGCTCGAGCAGCTCGTCCTTGACCGTGCGGTCCACGAGCAGGCGGGAGTTGGCCGAGCAGACCTCCCCCTGGTTGAAGAAGATGCCGAACGCCGCCTTGGCGGCGACCTCCTCCAACGGGCCGGCGTCGGCGAACACCAGGTTCGGGCTTTTGCCACCGAGCTCGAGCCAGACCTGCTTGGCGTTGGACTCCGCCGAGTACCTCAAGAAGTACTTGCCGACCTCGGTCGACCCGGTGAACGCCAGGCAGTCGACGTCCAAGTGGCGCCCGAGTGCCTGCGCCGGCCGTCTCGCCGAAGCCCGGAAGGACGTTCAGGACACCATCGGGCACGCCGGCCTCCGTGGCCAGCTCGGCCAGTCGCAGCGCCGACAGCGGCGACTGCTCCGCGGGCTTGAGGATGACCGAGTTCCCGGTGGCGAGCGCAGGTGCGCACTTCCAGGCAGCCATGTCCAGGGGGAAGTTCCACGGCACGACTGCCGCCACGACGCCGAGCGGCTCGCGGCGCACCAGCGCCAAGTCGCCCCGACCCGTGGGAGCCACCTCGTCGTAGACCTTGTCGATCGCCTCGGCGTGCCACTGCCATACCGCGGCCGCCCCCGGAACATCACCAGTCAGTGCGTCGGTGATCGGCTTACCCATGTCCAGGCACTCGAGCAGGGCCAGCTCGTCCGCGTTGTCACGGATCAGCTGGGCCAGTCGCAGCAGCACCTCCTTGCGCTCGCCTGGTGAGCTGTGCGCCCAGTCGCCACGGACGAAGGCTGCCCGCGCCGCCGCGACGGCGCGATCCACGTCGGCCGTGTCCGTCGAGGCCACCTGGTTGAGCACCTCGCCCGTGGTCGGGCTGAAGTTGTCGAAGGTCGCCCCAGACACCGCCTCGACCGGCGCCCCGTCGATGTAGGCGGCACCTCGCAACGGCAGACCGTGTGCCTGCCGCTGCCAGTCGTCACGGGTACGGGTCTCAGGCATGTTCTTCTCCTCGGGGCAGAGGCTCGGCGACAGGGCGCCCCATCGACGCTGGTCGGTGACGCTGGGCTGGCAGCTCCAGTCATGCGGGGTCTCCGTGCGGCGCCAAGGCGGTCACCTCGCGGCGGAACGGGACGACGTCTCCCGTGCGCGGCGGTCCGTCCAGCTCCTCGGCGTACTTGTGGCCCTCGTAGACGGCAGCAGCGATGGTGGCAGGGGCGAACGCGTCACCGATCGCGCGCACACTCAGTAGCCCGCCGCTCTCCCACTCCGTGCCGCGCGCCGTCAGCTCGTGCAGCAGCTCCTCGCGCGGCAGCCGGGCGGTGACCATCACCACCGCGTCGGCCGCCATCGCCTCCTCGCGGCCGGTGTAGGCGCAGGCGATCGTGACCTCTCCCGGTGCGACGGCGGTCAGGACCCGAGCGGTGCGCACGTGAACTCCGGCACCCAGCACCCGCTGCTGGATCCGGATGATCTCGAGGGTGTTGTTGGTCCAGCTCGACACCTGGGCCGCCGGGGTCACCAGGTGCACCTCGTAGCCCTCGCCGGCCAACAGCTCGGCGAGGACGCCACCCATGTAGTAGTGGTCGTCGTCGAACACGACCACCCGGCTACCCGCCGGGCGGGACCCGGACATGAGGTCGTCGGGAGTGAGCACGGACGCCGACCCCTCGACGGGAACAGGAGTCAGGTGCCACCGGCCGACGCCGTCGCTTCTCCACCGCGCCCCGGTCGCAACCACCACGTGCTCGAACCCGCTGCCGACGACGTCGTCGGCCGTCATGACCGACTCCAGCGCCACCTCGACGTTCTTCAGCGAGCGGATCTGCCGCTCCCGGTAGTCGAGCACCCGCACCCAGGCGGCCAGTCCCGGAAGTCGTGACTCGCGCCACACCCGACCACCGAGCTGTCGCGTGGCCTCGGTGAGCGTGACGTCGTAGCCGCGGTGCCCGAGTGCGCGCGCTGCCTCCAGGCCGGACGGGCCAGCCCCCACCACCAGCACCGACGACTGCGAACCTCGCACCTGGATCCGCTCCGGGTGCCAGCCGCGCCGCCACTCCTCTCCCATCGTCGGGTTCTGCGTGCAGCGGATCGGCGACATGGTGAAGTCGCCGGAGACGCAGATGTTGCAGCCGATGCACTCGCGGATCTCCTCGAGCCGACCCTCCTCGATCTTGCGCGGAAGGAAGGGGTCGGCGATCGACGGGCGAGCAGCACCGATCAGGTCGAGGATCCCTTGTTTCACCTGGCGGACCATCGTGTCGGGCGAGGTGAAGCGACCCACGCCGACCACCGGTCGGGTCGTCAGCTGTTTCAGGCCTTTGACGTACTCCTCCTGGCTGGCCTCGGGACCGAACCGGGAGGTCACCGAGTCGTCCTCCCACGAGCCGAGGACGAAGTCCCACACGTCGGGGTGCTCGGACAGCTCGCCGATCACGTGCTCGATCTCGGCCCGGTCGATCCCACCGTCGCCGAGCAGCTCGTCGATCGTGATCCGGCACGCCACAGCTGCCCGACCGTCGCACGCCTCACGGGTGTCCTCGAGAATCTCGCGCAACAGGCGCATCCGGTTGACGGTGCTGCCGCCGTACTCGTCGGTGCGCTGGTTGAACCGTGGGCTCAGGAAGTGGTGGATGCCGCCCAGCGCATGCCCGGCGTACACGTACACGATGTCGTAGTCAGCCTGCAGCGCACGACCCACCGCGGCTTTGTGCCAGCGACGCAGGTCGACGATGTCCTGCTTGGTCATGGCCCGGGCCTGGACCGGGTCCAGCGACCAGGTGGCCACCGGCAGATGCGCCGGACCCATCGGTGCCTCACGGCTGTAGAGGTTCGGACCGTTCATCCCGTTGTAGGTGAGCTCGAGTCCGGCGAGCGCACCGTGCTCATGGATGCGCTCGGCCATCCGCGCCAGCGCCGGGATGTCCTGGTCGTCCCACAGGCGCAGCTCGATGAACGGTGTGATGTCCGACGAGTAGTGGAGCTCCACCTGCTCGGTGCAGACGACTCCCCACCCACCTTCGGCCTTGACGCCTCGCATCGTGGCGAGTGCGGTGACGTCGCGGTAGCCCATGCCGTTGCAGTGCGGTACCTGGAAGAAGCGGTTCGGTGCTGTGACCGGGCCCATCTGGACGGGCTCGAACAGGATGTCGTAGCGCGGCTCACGCATCGTCGCCCCTTGCTGGTCCGGGGAGCAGTCGCTCACGTTGTCGGGGATCAGCAGCGACATCAGCCACGGTCCAGGCCAGGGCAGTCGCTGCGTCGAGGACGGCTACGTCGGCCGCCGGGGAGCCGGCCGCCAGCGCGAACTCCGGCTGATGGTTGACCGCCGGAAGGGAGTCGATCCCGATGTAGGGGTGGATCGCGGGCACCACCTGGGACACGTTGCCCATGTCGGTGCTGGCCCGGTTCATCCGGCCCGCCGGGTCGTCAACGGCGGCGAAGGTCCGTCCGAGCTCCTGGGCGTTGGCCACGTAGTACGCCAACACATCGGTGTCGTTGGTGAACTCGGCATAGGAAGGGCTCTCCGGAGTCACGGTCAAGCGGCACCCCGTCGCCAAGGCACCCGCCTCGAAGCACTTCCGGGCACGCTGTTCCACCTCGATCAGCTGTGTCGTCGTCGCTCCGCGCACGTACCAGCGACCCTGCGTGCGGGCGGGGATGATGTTCGGGGCGTCGCCACCGTGCGTGACGACCCCGTGCACGCGTGCGTCAGCCGGTAGCTGCTGACGCAACAGCCCCAGTGCCACCTGCGCCACGGTAAACGCGTCAGCGGCGTTCACGCCCGCCTCGGGATAGGCAGCCGCATGCGCAGCTTTCCCGTCGTAGGTGACCTGGACGTGCGAGACGGCGAAGGCCTCGGCTCGGGCAACGTCGACCGGGCCGGGGTGGGCCATCAGCGCCAGGTGGGCGTGCTCGAACGCACCGCGAGCGAGCAGCTCGATCTTGCCCCCTCCTCCTTCTTCAGCCGGCGTTCCCAGCAGCACCACGCGCAGCCCGAGGTCGTCGGCGACCGTTCCCAACGCCAGTGCTGCTCCGACCGACGATGCCGCGATGACGTTGTGTCCGCATGCATGCCCCACTCCCGGGAGGGCGTCGTACTCGGCACAGAGCACGATCGTCAGGGGGCCAGCCCCCCGCACCGCCTCGACGGCGGTCGGCAGGCCATAGGCACCGGGTGTCACCTCGAACCCGCCCTCAGCCATCGCCTGCCCGACCCACTCACTGGCGCGCACCTCCTCCCACGCCACCTCCGGGTGCCCGTGGATGCGGTGGCTGAGGTCCAGCAGCCGCGGGCGACGACGGTCGACGTCCGAACGGATGTGCGCGCGCAGGCCCGGACCAGCGCTCACCTCTGGTCCCCCGGCACTCCATAGCTCGGCGAGGTGCCCGGGGCCACGGCTCGGGTCAGGTAGGCAGCTGCCTGGGGCTCCCAGACCGTCCAGAGCCGGGCGAGCTCGGTGACCGGCTGGTCGTGCCAGTCGACCCGCAGGTCCGTGGTCGGCCACGTGTAGGTCGGGTCGGCGTCGGCGATCAGCATCCCCGCCGAGCGGACCGGGCCGGCCTCGCCACCGGCCGACAGCGCAGCGGCCAGGCCGGCGATGAGTCGGGCACCCAGCGGAAGGGTGTGGTCGGCGTCGAACGCTTCGGCCGCGGCGTCGAGCACGGCCGGGGACGCGAGCAGGTTGCCCGCGACCACCACACCGCTGCGCACGACCTCGGCATGCAAGCCGAGGGCCTGCCGTCCCGTCCAGGCCGCGGTTCGTCCGTGACGGTCGACGGCCGTGAGCTGGCGCCACGCGACGACCTCCTGCGGTTGCCGGGCCACGACGCCGGCCACTGCTGTCTCTGCGTCCTCACCGCGCTCCAGCGCGTCGAGCAGGGCGGGGCCAAGTCGCGGGTCGGTCACGTTCTGCGTGGTGACAGCACCTGCTCCCCCGCGCACCCAGGCGCAGCGGGCCGCCACAGCGGGCGACGACGACGAGATCGCCACCCCCATCGCACCGGTGATGGCGCAGCGGCCGACGACGCTGAACGTCACGACTGGGCCGGCTCCGACACGACCGCGGTCACGTCGATCTCGACCAGCCACTCCGGGCGGGCCAACGCACTGACGACCAGACCGGTCGAGACCGGGAAGACCCCTTTGAGCCAGCGACCCATCACTCGGTAGACGGGCTCGCGGAAACGGATGTCGGTGAGGTACACGACGACCTTGACGACGTCCTCCAGGCTGGAGCCACACTCGTCGAGCAACAACGCGACGTTGGCCATGGCCCGCTCGGCCTGAGCCTCGACGTCACCGACCCCGACCGACTCACGGGTGTCGAGATCCTGCCCGATCTGCCCGCGAAGGTAGACGGTGCCCGCGGCCACCACGGCCTGACACAGGTCGTTGTCGAGACGCTGCTCGGGATACGTCTCGCGGGTGTTGAACGGGCGGATGCGGCGGTGCTTCATCGGCGGCCGTGACGAAGGCGCGCGCTGGACTCCTCGCCGGTGCGGGTCATAGGCATCCTTCGTCGGTCAGCGGGGCGGTCGGTCAGGCCCGATCCTGGGTGCGGCTGGGTCAGAAGTCCAACAGATGTTATCGGACATTAAAATCGGAATGATCGATCTTGATGCTGCTCGCTGACCGGGTTTCGGGGACTGAGGCGTCCGCCGGAGGCGCCACTACCGTTTTTCCGGCTCTTTCGTGTATGCTGTGACGCTCGGTGAGCGAACGCTTACTTTAGGTTACGACGGCGATCGGGTCGGACTCTCGGCCACCGCTGCCAACCGGCAGCGAAACGGTCGACGCGAGGGGGTCACTGTGCTTCGACGAACCGCGCTCACGGCTGCGACGCTTGTCGTCGCAGCGACCATGACCTCGCTAGCGGCCGGTACCGCCGACGGTCGCGAGACATCCACTCGGTCCCACGCCGGCCCGCCGTACCAGTACACGACGGAGCTGATGGGTCAGTTCGTGGTCATCCCACTGAAGGACCAGGGGATGCTCGCCAAGACCGACCTCGGGTATCGCTTCCGCACCGGACAGCAGAACAGCCACCTGGTCGTCACCCTGGTTGACCGCGGGCTGCGCCTCGTCGACACCGGTACCCGGTCGTGGAAGAGGCTGTCGCCCGCGTGCAAGAAGGTGAAGGTGAAGGTAGGGATCGCCGCGGTGTGCCGGGTTCCCGGAGACATCAGTGTGCGTCGACCCCTGCTCCTTGAGATCTGGCCGAGGCTGGGCAACGACTTCACCGACACCTCGACCCTGCCTGCCACGTTCGCTGTGACCGTGTTGGGCGACAAGGGCAACGACGTCGCCCACTTCGGGGCGGGGCCGGACTTCTTCAACGGCCATTCCGGTCGTGACGTCGTCTGGGGCAACGACGGCGCCGACTGGATCCGAGCAGGGCTCGGCAACGACGTGGTGTGGGGCGGCACCGGCAACGACGACTTGGTCGCCATGCAGGGCCGGGACCGGATGCACGGCGGCGACGGGGACGACCGAGTCGGCGGATCGGACGGCGAGGACCGGCTGTGGGGCGACGCCGGTACTGACTTCATCCTGTGCGGCACCGGACATGACAACGCCAACGCCGATGCTGCTGACCGCATCTTCCACGACTGCGAGGCGGTCGTCCGCCGCTGAGGGCGGTTCCTCGCGTCGGCCCACCGCGGGCCGGCACCTTACAGATGACCGGTAGCGGCGCGACGATGGCCGTACGCTGTGGCTCTCCGACGGGAGGGCGTCAGTGGACTGCCGGGCATGTGGGACCGAGAACGAGTCAGGTCGCAAGTTCTGCATGGAGTGTGGCTCGGCCCTGACTCGGACCTGTCCCGCCTGTGCGGCCGTGAACCCTCCGGAGAGCAAGTTCTGCGGTGAGTGCGGCAACGCCCTGACGACGACACCGGCTCCCCCGAGCGCGGGGCCGAGCGTCCCGCCGTCCCAGACCACCGAGCGCCGGCTCGTCTCGGTCCTCTTCCTCGACCTGGTGGGCTTCACGACGCTGTCCGAGGAACGCGACGCCGAGGACATGCGCGCGCTCCTCGACGACTACTTCGAGACCGCGCAGACGGCGATCGCGCGGCACGGGGGCGTCGTCGAGAAGTTCATCGGCGACGCGGTCATGGCTGTGTGGGGGACCCCCGTCACGCGGGAGGACGATGCCGAGCGGGCGGTCCGCACCGGCCTCGAGCTGGTCGACGCCATCGCCGCGCTGGGCGCGTCCAAGGGCCTCCCGCTTGCAGGCGCGTTGCGGGGTCCTCACCGGCGAGGCCGCCACGGCGCAGGGCGTCGACCACCAGGGCATGGTCACCGGGGACATGGTGAACACCGCGTCGCGGCTGCAGTCGGCCGCCGAGCCGGGCTGGGTCCTCGTGGGCGAGGGGACGTACCGCGCCGCGTCACGGGCGGTTGCCTTCGAGTCCGCCCGTGAGCTGTCGCTCAAGGGGAAGGCCGAGCAGGTCAAGGCCTACCGGGCGCTTCGGGTCGTTGCCGAACGGCTGGGCCAGAACCGGATGGCGGTCGAGCCGCCGTTCGTCGGGCGGGCCGAGGAGCTGCGGATGCTCAAGGAGCTGCTGCACGCCACCGGCCGTGAGGGCAAGGCCAGGGTCGTCTCGGTCACCGGCATCGGTGGCATCGGCAAGTCGCGGTTGGCCTGGGAGCTGCTGAAGTACGTCGACGGGCTCACCGAGAACATCTGGTGGCACCGCGGGCGCTGCCCGTCCTACGGCGAGGGCATCACGTTCTGGGCTCTGGGCGAGATGGTGCGGATGCGGGCCGGGATCGCCGAGACCGACGCGCCAGGAGTCTCGCGGTCCAAGCTCACCGCCTCGGTGGCCGAGCACGTTCCGGACGAGAGCGAACGGCGCTGGCTCGAGCCCTGCTTGGCCTTCCTGCTCGGCCTCGACGAGCGCCCCACCGGGGGCCGCGACGAGCTCTTCGCCGCCTGGCGGACCTTCTTCGAGCGGATCAGCGACAAGGGCACGGTCGCGCTGGTGTTCGAGGACCTGCAGTGGGCCGACCCCGGGCTGCTGGACTTCATCGAGTCGTTGCTCGAGTGGTCGCGCAGCCGACCGATCTTCGTGCTCACCCTCGCCCGCCCCGAGCTCTCCGAGCGCCGACCGACGTGGGGCGCGGGCACGAGGAGCTTCGTGGCCCTGCACCTGGAGCCGCTGCCCGACGCGACGATGGCCGAGCTCGTCCGCGGGATGGTGCCGGGCGCCGACGACGTCTCGGTCACCCGGATCGCGAGCCGCGCGGAGGGGATGCCGCTCTACGCCGTGGAGATGATCCGGATGCTCGCGGACCGAGGCGTGCTCCGGGTCGGCGACGGTGCCTACGAGCTCGTCGGCGATCTCGGAGACCTCGAGGTCCCCGAGACGCTGCACGCACTGATCGCCTCACGACTCGACGCACTGGGACCTGACGATCGCAGCCTGGTCCAGGACGCCGCCGTCCTCGGGCAGAGCTTCACGCTGGCCTCGCTGGCCGCGGTCACCGACGCCGACGCGTCGACGCTCGAGCCCCGGCTGCTCGACCTGACCCGCCGGGAGTTCCTGGTCCGCGAGGCCGACCCTCGCTCCCCCGAGCGGGGCCAGTACGCCTTCGTCCAGGGCATCATCCGGGAGATCGCCTACGGCATGCTCTCCAAGGCCGATCGCCGCTCGCGCCACCTGGCGGCCGCCCACCACCTCGAAGCGCTGGGCGACGACGAGCTGGCTCAGGCCGTCGCCTCCCACTACGTCGAGGCTCTTCAGGCGACACCGGTTGGCCCCGACCGCGAGGCCCTGAGCGCCCGCGCCCGCGACTGGCTGGCCCAGGCGGCCGATCGGGCCACGGCGCTCGGTTCTCCGCAGCAGGCATTGGTGCTGAGCGAGCAGGCGTTGGAGATCACCCCGGCGGGCCACGAGCGGGTCGCCATCCTGCAAGGGGCGGCCCGAGCGGCCCGGGATGCGCTCAAGCTCGACCAGCACCTCGAGTACCTGCGAGAAGTGGTCGTCCTGCTCGGTGAGCTGGAAGACGTCGACGCCGAGGTGACCGCCCTGGGGGTCCTGGCCGCCTCCCTTGGGGACCTGAACCGGCTCGACGAGCTGCGGGCAGCGGTCGAGCTCTTGCAGGCACGCATCGGGTCCACCGACGACGTCCTGGCGCACGCCGAGTACGAACATGCGATCGGGTACCTGCGCTACTACGAAGGCGACCTCGACGCAAGCATGGCCGCGCTCGACCGGTCGGCGGCCGGCTACGAGAAGGCGCGGGCGTGGGACCGGTGCCGCCGTGCCTTGGTGAACCGCGCCAACGTGCTCATGAACCTGGGACGGCACCAGGAGTCGATCACCTTGCGCAGGGGGATGATCGCGATCGCGATGGAGGAGAACGACCTTCGCACCGCCGCGGTGGCCATGGTGGGGCTGTCCCTGGATGCTCACGAGTGGACCGAGGCCCTCGAGCTGTCGCTCGAGGCCGCGGCCATCGCCCGGCGGGGCGGCTGCGGCGGGCCGGAGATGACCGCACTCGCCAACTGCGCGGAGTTCGCGGTGGAGACGGGTGCCTGGACGACGGCCGACGAGCTGCTGGCCGACATCTTGTCGAGACCTGGGCTGCCGACGCAGACCTCCGACGCCGTCTGCCTGGACGCCGCCCTGCTCGCCGCGTACCGCGGTGACCACGAAGGCGCACGGGAGGCCATGGAACGGGTGAGCCGCGACACCGTCGAGTCGGCCGACCCCACGGTCGTCGCGTGGTACCGCCGCGTCGAGTCAGTGCTGCGGCTCATGACCGGCGACCTCGGCCGTGCGTTCGACGAGGCGATCGGCGCCATCGACGCCGAGGCGCTGGAGGGTCCGAACACCACCGTGGCCGCCAGCTTCGCCGGGCGCGCCGCGCTGTGGATGGGGGACGCCGCCAAGGCTCGGCAGGCCCTCGACCACCTGCCGGTCGAGCAGCCGGGTTGGCACGGCGCGGTACGACGCGCGCTCGAGGCGGGGATTCATGCGATCGAAGGGCAGCCGCAGGACGCCTCCGCCGAGTTCGACATCGTGCTGGCCAACCGTCTGGCACACGGTGACCCCTTCACCCACGCCCTCATCACACTGGATGCCGTCGCCGTCCTGCCCGACGACCTCGTTCCGGAAGGAGCGGTTGCCGCGGCGCACGACTACCTCGAGCAGCTCGGAGCCGCAGCCCTGCTCACCCGGTTGACCCAGGTGCGCGTCCGCACCTGACGCAAGTGCCACGCAGCACGGCGCGCGAGCACGCACGCTCGGCGGTGTTCAGCGTGCGGTCCACGCGAGCAGGTCGTCGACGTCCCAGGTGTTGACCACCGAATCGGCGGTCACGCCGCACTCAACCGCTCGCTCGGCACCGAACGGCAGCCACGCCAGCTGGCCGGGAGCGTGCGCGTCGGTGTCGATGCTGAACCGGCAGCCCCGCTCGACGGCCTGGCGCAGCAGCCGCCTCGGGGGGTCGAGTCGTTCGGGGCGGGAGTTGACCTCGACCGCGACGTCGAACGTCCGGCAGGCCTCGAAGACCAGCTCGGCCTCGAACTCCGACTCCGGACGCCCCTTGCCGACCACCATGCGTCCGGTGCAGTGCCCGAGCACGTCGGTGTGCGGGTTCGCGACGGCCGCGACCAGGCGCGGTGTCATCTGCGTCGACGGCATGCGTAGCTTGCTGTGCACCGAAGCCACGACGACGTCGAGGCGAGCGAGGACGTCGTCGTCGCAGTCGAGGCTGCCGTCGTCCAGGATGTCCACCTCGATCCCGGTCAGGATCCGGAAGGGAGCCAGCTCGGCATTCAACGACGCGACGACGTCGAGCTGCTGCAGACGACGTTCGCGGGTCAGACCGTTCGCAACCGTGAGCCGGGCCGAGTGGTCGGTGAGCGCGATGTACGCGTGCCCCAGCTCGGCGGCCGTGCGGGCCATCTCCTCGATCGGACTGCCCCCGTCACTCCAGTTGGAGTGCACGTGGAGATCGCCGCGCAGCTGATCCAGCAGTGGCTGCGCCGAACCCGTGTCCGGTCCTGGGTGGGCCTCGAGCTCGGCAAGGTACGTCGGCACCTCACCCGACGCGGCTTGCGCCACCACCTCGGCGGTGACCCGCCCGACTCCCTTGAGGTCGGCCAGGGTGCCCGCCCGCAGTCGCGCGTCGAGCTCCGCCGGCGGCAGTGCTGACACCACCGACGCTGCGGTACGGAAGGCCCTCACCCGGTAGGTCTGTGCCTGCTCGCGCTCGAGCAGGCACGCGATGCGTCGCAGCGCGTCGACCGGATCCTGCGTCATGGGCACACGCTAGGCCGCCTCGGGCCGCCATGATGAGTCGGTGATCGACTCAATCGGGCGCCCGATCGGGCCTCCTCCCGTACCCGTCACCGCTCCGCCGCCGGACGCCGCCGCCATAGCGGACGCTTTCGCTCTCGGACACCCGGAAGGACCGGCGACCTTCGCGGCGCGCGGTGAGCTTGGTCGGATCTGGCGCCTGAAGACCTCCACCGGCGTTTGGGCCGTCAAGGAGCTGCTGGAGCCCTGGACTGAGGAGGAGGCGCGCGTCGACGCCAGCCTCGCGAGTGCGGCAGCCGCCGCGCTCGTCCACACACCGCTGCCTCGCCGGACACCGGACGGCGCCCTGCTCGCCGACGTGCGTGCGGGTTCTGGTGCGTGGCAGGTGCGGGTCCACACCTGGGTCGACCTCCTGCCAGGGCCGGTCAGCGCTGCTCCCGACCAGGCGGCGTACCTGCTCGGGCGGCTGCACGCTCTGGCGATCGCCGACGACCGGCCGATCGACCCCTGGTTCGCGCAGGCGGTGCCCGCTGAACGTTGGGACGAGCTCGCCTCGGCGGCTGCCCACGCGGCGGCCCCGTGGGCCGCCCTGCTGGCCCAGCGGGTCGCGGACCTGGCGGCGACCAACGAGCTGGTGCTCGCGGGACCCACCGGTCCACGCACGACCTGTCACCGCGACTTCAACCCGCAGAACGTGCTGCTCGGGACGGACGGTAGCGCCGTGGTCGTGGACTGGGAGAACTGCGGTCCGGCGGTGGCCGAGTGCGAGCTGGCAGGTGCGCTTGCGGAGTTCGAGGTGCCCCTTCGGGAGGTTCGTGGCTTCCTCGCGGCGTACGAGTTGGGCGGCGGCCCTCCCGTCCGGCTGCAGCCGAGCTCGTTCGCCGGGGTGCTCGCCGTCCAGCAGCACCTCGTCGAGCACTACGCCGTCCAGGCCCTGGACGAGACGCTGGCGACCGAGGAGCGGGACCGGAAGGTCTTCTGGCTCGACGACATCCTCACCCACTTGTTCACCGTCGAGCGCGTCCAGCGCTGGGTCGACGCGACTCCACGATGAGTGGGCAGCACGTCGCGTTCGAGAACGAGCACGTGCCGGGGCTGGAGACCTGATCCCGGCCGGGGGCGCGTCGTTGCATCGAGGCAATTGATGCAAGAGGCCTAGAACATCTGTTGGACAGGAGCAGCCAACGGCGCGACGATGCCCACGGGCGTGCAGCCGCAGCCCGGGCCAGGGTCCTTCACGACGAGCGGGGTAGCGATGTCGACCGAAGCGGTGGAGGTGCTCGTCGTCGGAGGTGGACAGGCCGGCCTGGCGATGAGCGAGCACCTGGGCCGGTGCGGGGTCTCACACCTGGTCCTCGAACGGCACCGCATCGCCGAGCGCTGGCGCTCCGAGCGATGGGACTCCCTGGTCGCTAACGGACCTGTCTGGCACGACCGCTTTCCGGGGCTGGAGTTCTCCGACCTGGACCCGGACGCCTTCGCCACCAAGGAGCAGGTCGCGGACTACCTCGTCGCCTACGCCGAGAAGATCGCAGCGCCGATCCGGTGCGGGGTGGAGGTCACGTCGGTCCGGAGGAACCAGGGACGGTCCGGCTTTCGCGTTCAGACGTCGGAGGGGACGGTCGACGCGCGGTTCGTGGTCGCCGCTACCGGTCCGTTCCAGCGTCCGGTCGTCCCGGACGTGGTCCCCGCCGACGCCGGGCCGGTGCAGCTGCACTCCACCGCTTACCGCAACCCGGGACAGCTGCCCGACGGTGGCGTGCTCGTGGTCGGCGCAGGATCGTCGGGGGTGCAGATCGCCGACGAGCTGCTCGCCGCCGGGCGCCGCGTCTACCTGTCGGTGGGCCCGCACGATCGCCCGCCGCGCCGCTACCGCGGGCGCGACTTCGTCTGGTGGCTCGGCGTGCTGGGCAAGTGGGACGCCGAGACGCCGCCGAAGGGCGCCGAGCACGTCACGATCGCGGTCAGCGGAGCGCACGGTGGTCACACCGTCGACTTCCGAGACCTTGCTGCTCGTGGCATGGTGCTCGTCGGCCGAACGGACTCCTACGAAGCCGGCGTGGTGCGGTTCGCACCGGACCTCGCTGACAACATCGCCCGAGGTGATGAGAACTACCTGTCCCTGCTCCAGGAGGCCGACCGGTTCGTCGAGCGCAACGGACTCGAGCTCCCGGAGGAGCCGGAGGCCCACGACCTGGGACCAACGCCGGCCTGCGTGACCGATCCCCTGAGCGAGCTGTACCTGACTCAGGCCGGTGTGACCTCGATCGTCTGGGCCACTGGCTTCTCCCTCGACTACGGCTGGTTGCAGGTGGACGCCTTCGACGAGAACGGCCGGCCGAGGCACCGACGTGGCGTCTCCTCCGAGCCCGGCGTCTACTTCCTGGGGCTGCCGTGGCTGTCACGTCGCGGGTCGAGCTTCATCTGGGGCGTCTGGCACGACGCCGCCTACCTGGCCGACCACATCGCCACCCAGCGTGGCTACCTCGCCTACCCGCCGAACGACCGTTCCTAAGGGCCTCGAACCGTGGGCTGGCGGAAATGCTGCCGGCCCAACAGTGCTCGGCGCCGCTGCAACGTGAACTGCAACGACGCCGAGCCTCTCGTGAACTTCAGTCAGCCAAGGAGTGCACTCCCCGCCGGACTATCCGGGGAACTCTGCGAGGTAGGCCTCGGTCGCATCGTTGACTGCCTTCGCACCTTGCTGGGCCTTCGTCACGTCACCGGACTCCAACAGCGTGAAGGCGCCTTCGTAGGCGTCGTAGGTCTCCTGGCTGTTCTCCTGCACGGTCCCTTCGATCGGCATCCACAACGGCTCGATCCCCTCGGACAGTGTCTTGCCCTGCGCAGCTGGGGCCGCGGCAATCTGCGCGGCTAGGTCGTTGATGGCATTCATGCCTTCGGCGACCGCTGCGTCCGTCGTTCGCTGGTCCTCCGGCGCGGTGCCCGTTGTGGACACGCTCGCCGTCTCGCTCGTCGAGGTATTCGAGCTGTCACTGCTGCAGCCCACCAGAGCCACCAGGGCGGCAGCCGCAACAAACCCGGCCACGATTCTTGAGTTTCGCATGACGCTCCTTGAGTCGGTCGGTAGCAAGCCGGACTCCGCACGCTCTGCAAGCACGTCTCCGGCGAGCGCCCAGGAACCGGTCATTGCGCTCCTGGCACCTCTCAGTGTCGATCGCCGCACGGTGATGACACATCGGTGTATCCCGCTGACGTGGTAGGTGATATCACCTACTCAGCCGCATGCACGCGCAGAGTCAGGCGACGTGGTTCGCCGAGCGGGCGGCCGCCACCATCATTCGTCTTGGCGAAGTGCGACGGTCAGAGCGATCTTGGTACCCGCGCTGGGACCGCTCTTGGTGACGAGGAGTCCCTTCAGCAGCTTCGTTCTCTCGTCCATGCCGCGCAGTCCGAGACCGGCCTCCCAGGAGGGCTTCCTGGTCTGGCTGCTCAGACGCATTCCCTTCCCGTTGTCTTCGACCACAACCGTGAGCTCGTCACGGCTGAACTCCAGTCCGACCCGCACGTTGGTGGCCTCTGCGTGGCGTTCCACGTTACGGAGCGCCTCTTGCACCACCCTGAAGATGAGGAGTTCATCGCGTTCCGACAGCCGCAGACGGGGCCCGGCGACTGCCAGGTCGACCGACAGGTCGGTTCGAGCCGTCAGCTCGGACACGAGCCAGCTGATGGCATCGATCAGGCCGAGGTCATCCAGCAGAGACGGGCGCAGATCTTTGCAGTACCGGCGAACGCTGCCGATGGTCTCGGCCAGAATCGCCTGCACCCCGAGCAGGCGGTCGCGCGTCCCTTCAGAGGCGCTGTCTGGGCTCACCGCGTCGATCTGGGCCTTGGCAACCGCCAGGGACTGCAGGACATCGTCGTGGAGCTCGCGCGAGAGGCGCTTTCGTTCGGCCTCCTGGGCTTCGGTCGCCAGCTCGATGTACGTCTCCAGGTTCTGCTTGGCCTCGGCCAGCTCCGACAGTGCCTCGCGTGTACTCGTGTGGTCGAAGATGTTGTTGAGAGCGACGCTCAGCTGGTTCGCAACTGCCTTGAGTACGTTGCGCTCGTCACGGAGGATGACTTCGTCCGGCTGCGTAATGCCGATGGCCCCGATCGTTCGCTCCCCTGAGCTCAGGGCGACCACGACGGTGTGCACGTCCGTTCCGTCTGGATCGTCACGTTGCTCAAGCCCGGTGAGGCAGGCAGCGAGGGTGAGCCCCTCCTGGACGGGGTCCAGCCGCAACGGCGGCTCGACCCGGCTGGCGTCGATGATCGTGTGCCCCGACGTATGGGTTCTGGGGAGTGTCCGAATCCAGGCGACTTGCCGCTTTCGGCTGTCGAGCGTGGCACGTAGCGTTCCCCTCAGAACGCGTTCCAGGTCCAGGGACGCTGCGACGGCAGCGGCGGTCGCGTTCAGCCGGGAAAGGCGCACGTTGGCCTGATCGGCAGCGCGCGTTGCCGCCGCCTCTCGATCGACCCGGATTCCGACAATAATTCCGATCGCGCTGACAATCCCGAACTGGACCAGGATCCCGATCCTGATCGTCCAAGGATGCGAGCTGATCTCAGGGAGTGAGAGCACGAACGCCCACAGTGCCGTGGGAATCGCCCCTCCGAGGCCGAAGACGAGGGCGGAGTACACGACGGGGATCAAGAGGACCGATATGGCCAGCAGGTCCAACGCCCAGTCCCCCTCGAGCACCTCGGCGTCTTCCAGGATCAGGTGACCGAGGTTGATCAGGACGATCAAGATCTGGACGATCCAGAACCGGTAGTCGCGCAGTGGGATGTTCGCGAGGTGCAGCCAACCTCTGGTCCTGAAGGGCCCTGAGTCGCCGTTCGTCAGGGGTTGGGCGGCCGGTTTGGCAGTGGCCGTCTCAGTCGACATCGGTGAGCTGAATCCATTGATGGCGAACGGCCAGGGTAACTGCTTCGGTGCGTGAGGACACGCCCAACTTCTCGAAGATGTTGCGCATGTGTGCCTCAACGGTTCTGGTGCTCATGGATAGTTCTTTGGCAATCGTCTTGTTTGCCGCGCCACCCGCTGCGAGCTGTAGGACTTGCCGCTCACGGTCGCTCAGTCTGTTCGTGTCGGTGGGTGTCCCCGACAAGAGGGTCAGCACCTTGCGGGCGATGGATGGCGACAATGCGGGTTCGCCACGAGCCACCCCGACGATGAATCCCCTCAACTCGGCGGCCTCAATCGTCTTGAGGAGGTAGCCGTTGGCTCCGGCATCCAGGGCCGCGTGCACGTACTGATCGTCGTCATGGACAGACAGAATGATGATGCCTACGTCGGGGAAGTCGGCATCGATCATTCGGGTGGCTTCGATCCCGTTCATACCCGGCATCGAGATGTCGATGAGCACCACATCCGGCCGCAAGCGCCCGACCAGGTCGTAGGCCCGAAGCCCGTCCTCCGCTTCGCCAACCACCACGATGGGGCCGTCAACCACCTCAATCCGTTCACGGATGCCTGCCCGGAAGAGGGGGTGGTCATCGACAACGAGGACCCGGATGCGGGTGTCTGCTTCTCCGGCGTCAGCCATGTGCTCCCTTCTTCAGCGCGCTGCCTGCATTCGCCCGCCGTGACGGGCTCAGGTCCCGGTCCTCCAAACTCTACGCCGCTGACGCGCCCAGCGTCTGAATTGGGTTGAGTAGGTGATAACACCTATCGCCCGAGCGGGATACACCGATGTGTCACAAGCCTGCGGCGAATGACACTGAGAGGTGCCAGGAACCAACACCGGTTCTCGGGGCGGTCGCCAGATACATGTGCAGAGCGGCCGGAGCATCCGACAACCTGGAGGAAACGATGACTCGTCTGTCCGACAGCGGCAAGCGTCATGGTCCCCCTGTGGATCTCGGACTCACCCCCGCCGAAGAGGAGCTGGACATGTCCCGGCGCAACCTGCTTCGAGGGCTGGGCATGGCTGGTGTGGCCGCCGCTGGGGGGGCCCTGGGGCTGATCGCCTACCGGGACGAAGCCCAGGCTGCGACCGTCGAGGGCGCCAGCGGCCAGGAGCATCAATGGTGCCGGGTCGTCGATCTGCGAGCCTGCAAAGGGGAGCGCAAGTGTGTCGCTGCCTGCCAAGAGCGCCACGGACTGCCCCCCGAGCAGACCTGGATGCGAACCTTGTCGTGGCACGACGAGGCAGGCCAGGAGTTCTTCATGCCGGTGATGTGCCAGATGTGCCAGGAACCACCCTGCCTTGACGTCTGCCCGGTCAGTGCGACGCTCCATACCGACCAAGGAGTCATCCTGGTCGACCAAGATCGGTGCATCGGCTCGCGAGCCTGTATGGCTGCCTGCCCCTACGAGGCCCGCTACTTCAACTGGAACGCGCCGGCACCGACGCACCGGATGCCGGCACCGTCGCCGAACACGCCAGAGTTCCCTGCCAACCAGATCGGGACAGTCGGCAAGTGCGTGCTGTGCGCCGACCTCATCCCGTACAGCAACCAGCTACCGGCCTGCGTTGAAGCGTGCCCCCGCGGCGCACATTTCATCGGTGACCTCGTCACGGACGTTGCTGTCAACGGTCAGACGACCGTCAAGCTCTCGACATTCCTTCGTGAGGGCAACGCGGTTCGGTTCAAGGAGGAGCTGGGTACCAAACCTCGCTGCTACTACATTCCCGGCAACGGCCAGCCGGTCGGTGGACCCTTGGTGGGTGTGCAATGAGCAGCGTCCTGGAGTCGACAGCAAAGACGAACCAACAGGCCGAGGTGGTCGAGGCAGCGATGCGACCATTCCACAAGGCGAGTAAGAGGTTCTGGCTGGCAGTCGCGCTGTTGACGGTTCTCGTGGTCATTGCCATCGCCGCCTGGATCTACCAACTCCGGAATGGCATGGGAGTAGCGGGCTACACGGATGACTCGTTCTGGGCCATCTACATTGCCGATGTCGTCGCCATCATTGGTGTCTCCTACGGCGGTGCCGTGGTTTCGGCCATCTTGCTGTTGACCGGTGCCTCGTGGCGCGCACCGCTGGTCCGCCTGGCTGAAGGTACTGCTCTGGTCACGGTCGTCGTCGGTGCGGCCTTCATCATTCCGCACCTCGGTCGACCGGATCGCCTCCTTGGCATGGTGACCAGTCCGAACGTCGCTTCGCCCGTGTTCTGGGACATGATTGCGATCCTCACGTACACCTTCGCCACCTTCGTCTTCTTCCTGCTCCCGCTCGTGCCTGACACCGCAACCTTGCTGGCCTCACACCCCGATGAGCTCGGGCGCGGACGCCGAGTCCTCTACCGCTTTGTCTCTCGAGGCTGGGTCGGCTCGACTCACCAGCGCAAGGTGCTCCACTCCGCGACGATCATCGTTGCCATCGTCATCATTCCGCTGGCCGTCTCGGTGCACTCAGTGCTGGCGTGGGCCTTCGCCCTCGTCAGCCGGCCCGGTTGGCACGAGAGCATCTGGGCTCCCTACTTCGTGATAGCTGCGCTCTACTCCGGGGTCGCCCTGGTCATCCTCGTCACCGCGGGATTCCGACGTGGCTACCATCTGGAGGCCTTCATCACCAAGCAGCATTTCGTGCGCCTCGGGTACATCATGGTGGCGCTTGGTGCGGTGTACCTATACCTGACCTTCGCCGACCTGCTCCCCAGCGCCTACGTCGGAGAGACCGGTCCCACCGAGATCATCTACGGCATGCTGGTTGGAAGCGTGGCGGGCTGGTTCTGGCTCTTCCTCGTTGCCGGCACGATCCTGCCAGTCGTCCTCATCGCCCTGCCATGGACTCGGAACATCTGGGGCATCGTGACCGCGGCCATCCTCGTCGTCATCGCCATGTGGATCAAACGGGTGATCATGGTTATCGAGACCTCTGGCTACAGCACCCTGACCAATGCCTTCGGTGATCTCTTCAACTTCACCTGGGTCTCGATAACGGTGACCCTCGGTGGTGTTGCGGCGATACCACTGTTGTTGATGCTGCTGTTTCGCGTCGTTCCGTTGCTGTCCATCGCAGAGGTGCAGGAGGTGGCCGAGAAGGCGGCCGGCTTCCAGTCGAGGAGCTCTCGCTGCCCGGCAAGGCATCGCATGCGAACCCGGCCGGCGCTGCTGGAGCGGTGGTCCTGCTCGTGCTCACGCTGGGAGCGATTGGTGTGACCCAAGCGCAACCCGCCTATGCCGCGTCCATTTTTTTTTTTTAGCCCACGGCACCCACTGTTGAGGTGACCGCGGTGGAGGAGGGACTGGACAACACTGTGACGGCGACAGTCACCGTGGATGGCAAGCCCGTCGAGGGTGCGCTGGTGAACTTCTACGAAAGCACGGCGATGTTCGCCCCCGGTGACAACCAGGTTCCGATCGGCGCCATTCAGACGGACGCCACCGGCACTGCAGAAGTGACGTATGTGGCAGCGACTACCGGGCCTCGAACCATCTCGGCGACCTACCTACCCACCGTCTTGGGCGATCCGGTGACAGGGACGACGAGCCTTGATGTGGCAGAGGCTGCTTCTCTGTACTCACCACCGCCGCCGCGAACCCTCGCTGGGGTCGGAAGGACCCTGGCATTCACGCTCTTCGGGCTGGTCATCATCGTCTTCACCCTCTTGATTGCCCAGGTCGTGCGGGTCCGCCGAGCCTGCCGACCGGTGGCCAACGGGTCAGTTCAGCAAGCTCTTTCGGGCTGATGTTGGGGGCAACCACGGTCCTCAGCTCCGATCTCCCCCACCTCCACGATGTGCGTGAGTGGTCAGGCCATGGGTCGAGCCCCTCCAGGCTTCGCCTCCCGATGTATGGTCGGGCAGATCCGTTCAACTGAGCAGCAGTGATCGGGCGGTGGCTGACATTGACGAGGAGCAAGGTCGAAAGCCTCGAAGATGTCGTTCGCGGCGGACTCTGCGCCGGTTGTGGGATCTGCGAGAGCCTGGCCGGGCGCGATCGCATCGAGATGCGTCTGTCGCCGAGCGGACAGACGCGTCCGCTCATCCGTGACGCCCTCCACGCTGAGGAGAACGAGCGGTTGTTGGCCGTCTGCCCGGGGTTCTCTGCGGATGGCAGTGCAGCCGCGCCGCTCAGCGAAGGCACTCCGGTGGACCTGATCTGGGGCCCTATGCGCGGGCTTTCGCGAGGGTGGGCGGCCGATCCAGCGATCCGCCATCGCGCTGCGGCGGGCGGCGCCCTGACCGCACTCGGCTGCTTTCTGCTCGAGAGCGGACGCGTCGATGCCGTACTTCACGTGCGGGCGTCAACAGACCAGCCGATGCTGACCGCAGCACAGGTCTCAACCACGAGCAACGAGGTCGTCGCGGGCGCTCAGTCGCGCTATGGACCGTCTGCGCCATTGGTCCACGTGCAACGGCTACTGGATGAAGGCAAGACCTTCGCAGTCATCGCCAAGCCGTGTGACGTCGCTGCGGTCCGCAATCTGGCACGATTCGATGCACGGGTGAAGACCCAGGTTCCGCACTTGCTCACCCTGTTCTGCGGCGGAGTACCAAACGCCGGGACGGCACAGAAGATCGCTGGTTTCCACGGGCTGGAGGCTCAGGAGGTCGCGATCTTCCGATGGCGAGGTGAGGGGTGGCCCGGACCGACGCACGTCGAGGCCTCCGACGGCCGTTCGTTCGACCTCAGCTATGACCAGACCTGGTTCGACAGTGAGGCGCCGTGGCGCTACGACGTGCAGTGGCGTTGCAAGATCTGTCCTGATGCGATCGGTGAGCTCGCCGACGTCGTCTGTCCCGACGGTTGGCTTCTCGATGGCGACGGACACGCGCTGCATGAGGAAGCTCCTGGGGTGAATGTCATCCTCGAACGTACCGCCGCTGGGAGCGAGCTCGTGGCGGCTGCCGTCGAGGCTGGGTTCCTGGAGCTGACGCCCCTTGACCGTGCGGACTTCGAGCGGATGCACCGTGACCATCGCCAGCGTCGACTCGGCGAACCAGCGCGACTGCGCGCGCTGGCCGCCGAAGGGGTGGCACAGCCGATGGTGACCGACTACCGGCTCGACGAAGTCGAACGTGAAGCCGATCCGGTGCTGCTCGAGTCGCAATTCGCAGGTGCCGTCCGCCGCATTCGTGACGGGCAGGCTCAGGAGTCAATGGGGCAGGGTGCAGCGCACTCGCCAGGACCTCATGGCGCCGCTACAGTGCCGAGATGAGCACGCAGCCGGCTACCGCCGCCCCCACTCCTGTGACCTGGCCTGCGCACGACCCGGCCACCTACCGGGTCGTCCCCGGGGGCGCCACCCCGCTCGACCCGGCACGCGTGGCGTCGCTGCTCGCCGCTGAGTGGGAGCGGTTCGAGTCGCAGACGCCCGGCTCCGGTGCACACCACGCTCGGGCCCTCGGCGTGCTTCCCCTCGGCGTCCCGTCATCGTTTCAGCACTGGGACCCCTACCCCGTAGCGGTGACCAGCGCCAAGGGTGCCTGGCTCACCGACGTCGACGGTCGCAGGCTGCTCGACCTCTCGATGGGCTTTGGCGCCATGCTGGCGGGCCACCTCAACCCGACGGTCGTCGCCGCGGTCGGTAGCGCCCTGGAGACCGGGACCCTGTTCGTGACGCCGTCCCCGTCAGCGACCGAGGCGGCCGAGCGCTTCCAGCGGCGCTTCGGCCTCGACAAGCTGCGTTTCACCAACTCCGGCACCGAGGCGACGATGTACGCGGTGCGGACCGCCCGAGCGTTCACCAGGCGCAAGGCGATCATCAAGATCGAAGGTGGCTACCACGGCGGCTACGACGCCCTGCAGGTCTCGGTGAAGCCCGCGGTCGCCGAGGCCGGCCCCGAGGCAGCACCGACACCGGTCACGCCGTTCGAGGTCGAGGCCGGAACGGTCTACGTCGTCCCCTACAACGACCTCGCGCGCTTGGAGCAGCTGTTCGCCGAACACGGCTCGGAGATCGCGTGCGTCTTCATGGAGCCGGTGCTCGAGAACATCGGAATCGTTGTCCCCGACCAGGGCTACCTCGCCGGCGTGCGCGAGATGTGCGACGTGAACGGGGCCCTTCTGGTGTTCGACGAGGTCAAGACCGGCCTGACGGCTGGGCCTGCCGGCGCCGCACAGCGGCTTGGCGTCACGCCGGACCTGATCTGTCTGGCCAAGAGCATCGGCGGCGGTCTGCCGCTCGCAGCTTTCGGCGGGCGCGCCGAGGTCATGGCCTGTGTGAGCGACGATCGCATGCCGCACTTCGGCACCTACAACGGCAACCCGCTCGTCATGGCCGCAGCAGTGGCCATCGACCAGATCGCCACAGCGGAAGCACTCTCCGCTGCCGAGAAGCTCAACGTCGACTCCCTCGAGGCGATGAACGCGATCATCGACGAGCACGAGCTGCCAACTCACACCGTCGGATTCGGCGTCAAGGGTGCGGTCACCTGGTCTACGGCTCCGGTGCGCAACTACCGCGACTACAAGCGCACCGACTTCGGTGCCGCTGAGCTCAGCTGGCTGTGGGGTGTGAACCGCGGCATTCTCACTCCGCCCGGTCTCGACGAGCAGTGGCTGGTGTCACTGGCCCACACCCGCGAAGACATGGACCTACTCGTCGGCCACTTCCGCGAACTCGCTGAAGCCCTGCGCGACTGACCCGCACCCGTTCGCGATGCCGCTTGGGGCCCCACTACCGAAGATGCCAGCCCCCTGCACGTGAGGCCATGACTGCCTGACGAAGAACTACGCAGACGCCACCTGCGCCGGCAGTTCGATCCCCTGCTCTTCCGCGTACTTCATCATGTTCGGCATGACCACAGCTTCGACCGCTTTCGACTCAGCAGTAGGGGTGAAGGCGACGTACTCGCATCCAGCGAACATGAGTGGAGTGTGCCCTGGTTCGATGACGAACGCGTCACCGGCCTCGAAGATCTCCTCTTCCCCATCGGCCTTCCGGACACCGAACTTCCCTTTGAGCACGTAGCCAACGTGCGATGCCTGGCACTGATCATTCGGTGCGCCCCTGTAGAAGGGCGCGAGGTCCATGTCGGTGAAGCTGCTTTCCAGGCTCACGGTCCAGCGACCGAGCTCCTCCTCGCAGTTGTCCACGTAGTCGGGAATGGCCAAGTGAGAGGATGCGGTGGCCCTCGATACCTTTGGCATTGTCTTCTCCTTCCACGGTGACTCACGCTACGACCGATGTCACTCGGCCGTACCTCACAACTCATACTTGCAAGCCTGGCGCGACTTCCCAGAGGCCAAGGTCCTCCGCCGGCTAGGAGAGCTCGTGTAGACGCCGAACCGCATCGGCAAAGTCTGACCTGGGTTCTTTCGACGTACCGGACGGCACTTCGGCGTTCTACGCCCGCCACACCCTGATCTGCAGATCGACCGAGACCTCGACCGCAGCCACTGCCTGCAGTCGAGTGCGAACCCCAGCAGCCAAGCCTAGAGTTGACGTCGCACTCAACCCTCGCAACGGAGGCAGCTAATGACCGGCGACCTACCCACCCGTGCCCAGGTCGTCATCGTGGGTGGCGGCTCAATCGGCTGCAACATCGCCTATCACCTCAACCTCCTCGGCTGGACGGATGTCGTGGTGGTCGAACGCGACAAGTTGACCTCGGGGACCACCTGGCATGCAGCGGGAGAGGTCGTTCCCGGGCTGCTCGGAGACGAGTGGGCCTGCGACCTCTACACCTACGGACGCGACTTGATCGCTGACCTCGAGGCGCGAACCGGTCAGGCCACGGGCTGGCGCCAGGTGGGGTACATCCAGCCGGCCGACACGCAGGAACGCGTCGAGGAGTGCAGGCGGGCGTCCGCCTTCATGAGCCGCATGGGCATCGAGGTACATGAGGTCTCCCCGGCCGAAGCGGCGGAGCTGTTCCCCATCGGCGACTTCTCCTCGACGCTTGCCGCCTACTGGTTCCCCCGCGAAGGGCGCGTCAACCCGGTAGACACGACGATGGCGCTCGCCCGCGGCGCTCGCGACCACGGGACACGGATCCTGGAGGACACGCGAGTCGAGCAGATCCTGACAGCGAACGGTCGTGCTGTCGGGGTCCGCACCGACAAGGGTGACATCGACGCCGAGCACGTCGTCATCGCGGCAGGAATGTGGTCGCGCCAGATCGGTGCTGTCGTCGGGATCAACCTCCCGCTGCAGGCAGCCGAGCACTACTACCTCATTACCGAGCCGATCGAAGGCGTCCACCGGGACCTCCCCCTGCTCGAGGACGCACACTCCTGGGCGTACTTTCGCGAAGAGGTCGGCGGGATGATGATCGGGCTGTTCGAGCCCGACGCCGCACCGTGGAACATCGACCGGATTCCTGACGACTTCTCATTCGGCGAGATCGAGCCCGACTGGGACCGGATGGGCCCGCACCTGGAGCGCGCGTTCGCCCGGATACCGGCAGCGACCAGCGCCGGTATCCGCAAACTGTTCTGTGGCCCGGAGAGCTTCACCCCTGACCTCGCACCGCTTGTCGGGGAAGCACCAAGCCTTCGCAACTGCTGGGTCGCCGCCGGGCTGAACTCCCTCGGCATCCTGTACGGCCCGGGGATCGGGAAGGTGCTTGCCCGCTGGATCGTCGAGGGTGCATGCCCAGTTGATCACACCGCCTTCAACGTCGACCGCTTCGCCGACGGCACCCAGAACACTCCCGCATTCCGGCGCACCCGGACACCAGAGCTGCTCGCGAAGAGCTTCGGCGCGCACTTCCCCAACAGCACCTTCACAACTGCCCGCGGGCTGAAGCAGTCGGTCCTGTACGACCGGCTCAGAACCGCAGGGGCGTACTTCACGGAGAGCCACGGCTGGGAACTGCCCGACTGGTTTGCGCCGACGCCCGAACAGGCGCATCTCGACCGGTACAGCTGGGGCCGTCAGCCCTGGTTCGACTGGCACGCCGAGGAGCATCATGCGGCCCGGCAGGACGTGGTCGTGATCGACATGTCCTCGATGTCGAAGTTCCTCGTCCAGGGTCGAGACGCGTGCGAGCTGCTGGGTCGCGTGAGCTGCAACGAGGTCGATGTGGAGCCCGGCCGCGTGGTCTACACCGCGTGGGCGAACGAGGCTGGCGGATTCGAGGCCGACCTCACCGTCACCCGCCTGGAGGCAGACTCGTTCTTGGTCGTGGTCGGCGAGAACAGCCACGGCCACACCGAGACCTGGCTGCGCCGTCACGTCAGATCGGAGCAGTTCGTGACGATCACCGACATGACCGCCGGAGTCACGCAGATCAACGTCCACGGCCCCAAGGCGCGCGACCTGCTCAGCACGATCAGCGATGCCGACCTGTCGAACGAAGGCTTCCCGTACATGTCCGCGCGCCGCATCGATGTCGGCTACTTCGACGTGCTGGCGCTGCGGGTGACGTACGTGGGTGAGCTCGGCTGGGAGCTCCACGTCCCGAGCCTTCATGCCGTACAGGTGTACGACCTCGTGATGGAGGCAGGACGCCGGTTGGGCATCCGGAACGCCGGCATGCAGACGCTGGCTTCGCTGCGTCTGGAGAAGGCGTACCGCGATTTCGGGGTGGACGTCGACAACACCGACAACCCGATCGAAGCCGGGCTCGGCTTCGCCGTGCGGCTCGACAAACCGGACGGCTTCATCGGCCGCGAAGCCCTCGCGTCGATCCACGCGGCTGGCACGCCGAAGCGGCGAATGCTGCAGATCCTCCTGAGCGATCCCGTACCCCTGCTGTTCGGCAACGAGATCATCTACCTCGACGGACACGCGGTCGGCCACCTTCAAGTGGGCGCCTACGGCCACACTCTCGGCGGGGCCGTCGGCCTAGGCTTCGTGAGCCTCGAGGAGCCGATCACCGCACCCCTCGTGAGCGCGGGTCATTGGGAAGTCGACGTCGCCGGAAGACTGGTCGGCGCGCAGGCGTCGCTGAAGCCGCTCCTCGATCCGGGTCTGGCACGCGTTCGGTGCTGAACCGGCAGTCACCCTGGTGCGGAAGACACTGGCGCCGGAACGCCAAGCCGCACCGACTCAAGCGATCGGACCTCGATGTGCTCGACGAGGAGAACCGCTAGCGACTCCTCATGCGTCCACCGGACTCTCCTGGGTGGTCACGTGCCGTTGGCCAGCTGCTCGACGACATCTGCCGCCCGTTCCTGGGCAGGGGCGGCCTGCAGCTGGCGGGAGATGTCCGCCATGCGGGCTTTGAGGGCACTGTCGGCGAGGAGCTCGTCAACAGCGGTGACGATCTCGTCCTGCGATGCTCCGTACGTTGCGAGGCGCCGTCCGAAGCCGAGTTCCTGCACCCGCTGCGCGTTGTCGTACTGGTCCCAGAAGAGGGGCAGGACGATCATCGGTAGTCCGAAGTTGAACCCTTCGGTCACGGTGTTGTTGCCGCCGTGGGTGATCAGCAGGTCGCACTGCGGCAGGATCGACGGTTGTGGCAGGAACTCATCGCCCCACATCCGTTCACCAAGCTCCATCTGGTCACCGAGCGGGCCCATGCTCACGATCACCCGGTGCTCGGTCTGGTCGAGGGCATCGATCAGTCGCTGCATCAGCTCCAGATCGTTGCAGCCCAGGCTTCCCATCGACAGGTAGACCACCTTGCCCTCTCCCGGCAGCACCGAGTCGACGTCGAACGGCTCCTCGCCGGTGCGAACCGTGGTGTCGAGCCGGCTCCACGTGGAGTCCAGAGGGATCGACCGCGGGTAGTCCATCACCTCCGGGAACAGGTACAGGTTGGCGTAGGGCGAGTTGTACTGGAAGTGGCCCTCGGGCAGAGGGTCGGCGCCCACCGACACGTTGAAGTCGCTGAGCTCAGCGATCAACGGGTCGTGCAGACGCCGGAACTCCGCGGTGAACTCCATCCATCCCGTTCGATCATCGGTGGGCAGACCAGAGAACGGTGGTGGCAGGTCGGGGTCTTCCATCTCCAGAGGGTTCGCCGACACCATCCGAACCCACGGCACTTCCGCCAGCGGTACCGCCGCGAATCCCACCACGTTATCCGAGACGATCACGTCCGGCCGGTGCTCGGCCCAGATCTCCATCAGACGCCCGTGGGCGTACTTGCCCCCACCGACGAGCTCCTCCCAGATCGGTTTGATCACCGTGGCGAGCTGCTCACTCGTGGGCTTCCGGAACTCCGGAGCCGTCGCTCGGATGAACTCCGCCCACCCCTCCCCCACCGCTTCGGGCGTCTCCGGCGCTGGACCCAGTCGCATCGGCGCCTCGTCGAACCCCTTGTCAGCCAACTTGCCTTCGAAAGACTCCTCAATCACGAAGACACAACGCGTCCCACGCGCACGAAGCGTCTCGGCGATCGCTACCAAGTTGTTCGTGGGACCCCAAGCCCCCGGCTCAGGAAAGAATGCGACGGTCTTCTGCGACATCTGCGTCTCCCTCCACCACGACACTGTTTGCCTGATACGGGCATGCGGCCATCTGCCGATCCTAGGCGAGGGGCCCGGTCCCCTGGAGTTGAACGACATTGATCCGACCAGTCACCCACGGTGCCTTCCGAAGAACCCACATCGCTCGAGTTCAGAGTGGCACCGGATGCGCTGTGATCTCCCCCGCTCGCCGCAAGAGCGCCAACCCGACGGCGTGGTCATCGTCGATGCCGACCGCGGGGCCCAGTTACGAGCACGGTCCTTCAGGGCCATCCTGGTCGCCGCCGGCCCGCAGGGCTCGAGGGGCCGGGTCGCCTCAGCCGGGGACAACGCAGCGATGGAATCGTTCTGGGCGCTCCTGCAGCGCAACGTCCTGGACTCCCAGCAGTGGCACACCCGCGAGGAGCTGCACTACGCGATCGTCCACTGGATCGAGCACACCTACAACCGGCGCCGCCGCCGACGCGGCCTCGGCAAGCTCACTCCCGTCGAGTTCGAGCTAGCCTTCACCCCCAGCAAGGATGCTCAAGTAGATTGATCAGTCACAACCGGCGTCAACCGAACCTGCAGCAATCCCACCCGGGAGGATTCAAGATGGGTTCCACGTCCGGAAAGACGTACTCACTCTTCGGTCACGGGGCACCGCCCACAACCGCGACCATCGTTTACTCGTCTCGGAAGTGAGCCCGCCTATAACTCACAGGAGTGGTCGTCGATTCGCGGTGGCCGCTCTTGTGTGCTCAGCGCTCTTGGCGTTATCGGTCGGGTGCCGCGAGGAAGTCACGACCAACCTGGGGGCGGTGCCAGGATTGCACGAGCTGTTGCCTGGGGGGGCGGGTGCCGGTGATCCACGGCCGGTGGGCACGAGGTACTGGGTGAGCCTCGATCTGAGTGCTCTGGAGCAGCCGGCTGTCGTTGCGGAAGTGCGCGCGCTGTCCGCGTCCCCCGGAACTAGGGTCAAGTTCTATCGGCCGGGCACGTTGGATAATGGGGCGCCTGGTCTGCTCTTGGATGAAGGCATGATCGAGAACTTCGGGGGCCAGATGCCAGATCTCATTCCCGTTGAAGGACTCAAGGTGCCCGTTGGCGAGTGGACATATGTGTTGATCTCAATCACGCCGGGTGTGCCCGGCGCTTGGGGTGTTAGGGGCCTTAATGTCGTCTTCACTCAAGGCGGCGCAGCCGGTTCACAGGACTTCGATCAAGCGTACAAGGGGACCGCGACCGCCGGAGAATGAGCCCGGCTGGCTCACCACAAGAATGGGTCGGATCTAGGGCGGAGTTGGCACAACTGTGGCCTTCACGACGCGCATGTTCAACGATCGCGCCGCGGGCATCTTGGCCTTCGTCGCCGACGGTGCCTTTCGCGGAACACACATCGCCCGGGTTCAGAACGAGACAGCCTGTCCTATGATCTCCCCCGCTCGCCGGAAGAGTACAGAACGCGGCGGGATCGTGATCGGCAAGTACGGTCACGCCGCCGCTCAGCTCCCACCAAGCCGAGCCGGGACGGCGTGGATAGAAGAGTGCGGCGGGCATGTCGTCTACGCGGCCGGCGGGACGATCTACGAGCGGGTCGTGACCGCCGACGGAAGCCTCGACTTCGTCGAAATCATCCGCCACCAGACTAGACGAGACCGCAAGTCCGATGGGACGTGGGCGTTCTACGCCCGGCACACCCTGACCTGCCGATCTAGCGATGCCGTGCACGACTGGTGGGAGCCGCTCACCCCGACTCAAACGGACGAGGTGCGCACGTTCAACCGCAGTGATTACCTGCGCGTCCTACCACCGACTGACCCCGACTACAGCCGCGTCTACGGCAGCGGGCTGACACCGAATCGCTGAATGCGCAGTTCGAGCGCGCCTTCTACAACCGCCGGCTCCCGGCCTGGGGCCTGCACAACCAGACCGTCATCGTGCTCATGGCAGCCCTCGCCCAGAACGCCTGGGCACGCCACACCTGGCAGCGAGCCGATCGACCGACAACAGTCACCACCCCAGGTAGCTGCCTGACTCCCCCGCGATCGCCACCAGTCACCGCACCGGGCTCAGCCGCGCCCACCAGCCCACTCAGAGCCATGAAATCGCTCCCTGACGCCCCATCTGCGGCCGAACCAGCGCAGAAATCCAGCCCCCTAGACTTGATCCGCCCCGATCCGACCAGATCGCGGCAGGGTCCAACGGGTTTCCCACAAGGAATTCCGCACGTCCCGCCCCCGTTTGCCCCCGTGGCCCCCGTAGGACGTGCGTGAAACTCCGCGCACCCGCACCTGACCTGCGTGCTCACCAGGGTCCGAGTGCACGGTGGAAGCGGATCTGACCGAATCCGGAAGCAGCCCCCGCAAGTGTGACCGGAGGAATTGCTGCAGTTTGATTGACATCTCCTACGAGGGACGAGGTCTCTCGGGAGGGATGTCGCTTTGCCGAAGAAGTACCCCCCAGAGTTCATCGCGGACGTTGTCACGGTCGCTCGTCGCGGTGACCTGACGGTCCCTGAGGTCGCGGTCGATTTCGGTGACCGGAGGAGTCGGTGCGGCGCTGGATGCGCCAGGCCGACATCGACGACCGCGTGCCCTCGACGACCAGCGGGACCAACTCCCAAACTGCAAGGTCCCGATGCATGTACTCGCGTTCAACGCGGACGTGCAAGCCTCACCTCAGGGCGGCCTGGAGGTGGTGGAACTGGCGGGCAATGCTGAGTACCGCCTGTTCGACGGCATAGGACATTGCTCGATCTACAGACACGCGCAGGACACTATGAACGCGTACATCAAGGAGCTCATCGAGCGCTATCTCTAGGTGCCACTGTGTCTAACCCATCGGTGCCGGAGTAGCGCCGAGCCGTCTTAGGCACTAGTGGCGAGCTGCGACCAGAGTCCGGGTGTACTCGTGTGTCGGTTGCTCAAGGATCTCTCTAGTCGAGCCCTCTTCCACAACGTGCCCATCCTTCATTACCAACGTGTAGTTCGTCATGTGCTTAAGCACCGCGAGATCGTGGGTCACGAGGACAAGCGCAAGACCCCGGTCGGTACGCAGGCGTAGCAGTAAGTTCAAGATCTGCGCCTGGATCGAGACGTCGAGAGCGGAGGTCGGTTCGTCTGCCACCAACACGTCCGGCTCACAGGCAACCGCCCTTGCGATGACAACACGTTGCCGCATTCCGCCACTCAGCCGTTGCGGACGTACGTCCATCGCATTGCCCGTCATGCCGACGTCAGACAGCAGGTCGCCAGCCCGGCCCACAACCTCCGACCGAGGCACACGTCGTTGGACCCGCAGGACCTCGGCCACTGTTTGCCGCGCCGTCATCCTCGGGTTCAGGGCGCTATAAGGATCTTGGAAGACCATCTGTACCCGTCGACGATCGGGATCCTTACGACCGATCTCCGACCAAGTTCTTCCGTTGACGCGGACGGTTCCGGAGCTGGGCTTCAGGTCCCCGACCAATGCCTTGGCCAGCGTCGACTTGCCAGAGCCGCTCTCGCCAGCAACTCCGACCGCGTCTCCGCGTCCTACGCGCAACGACACGTTGTGGACGACAGTCTGCGGTCCGTAAGCCAGGCTGACGTCGTCGGCGATCACGATTGCTTCGGAGTCGGTTGCCGCGTCATCAGCGTGCGCCTTCGGTCCACTGCTCACAGCTCCAGTTCACCTGACCTCACACAAGCCACGAGATGTCCATTGCCGTCATCGACGAGTTCCGGAGCTGCATCCTGACAGCGGTCCTGTGCGTGCGCGCAACGCGGTTGGAATCGACACCCGACCGGCCAGCTGCCGGGCTGAGGTGGATCGCCGAACAGGCCGCGCAGACGTTCACCGCGCTCCATCAGCGATGGGTCCGATGCAATCAGCGCCGCCGAGTACGGGTGACGCGGTTGGTGGAGAACGTCGGAGCTTCGGCCGGACTCGACGAGCGTTCCGGCATACATCACGGCAACGCGGTCCGTCGCCGAGCGAATCGCTCCGAGATCATGGCTGACCAGGAGAAGCGCCATGCCCATCTCATCGCGCAGGCGCCGCAGGAGATCGAGAATCGCCTGCTGGACTGTGGCATCTAGCGCAGTCGTCGGCTCGTCGGCGATGAGCAGCTTGGGGCGGCCCGCGATACCCATCGCGATCATCGCTCGCTGCCTCATCCCGCCCGAGAGCTCGTGCGGGTAGGAGTTGAGTACCCGCTCCGGTTGCGGCATCTGTACTTGATCGAGCAGTTCCAGCGAACGTCTGCGAACGTCGCCCTTGTTGTCGTAGCGCCTGACCACTTCCGCCATCTGGCGACCGACTTTCATGACGGGATCAAGCCCAGCCAACGAAGCCTGCGGAATGAGCGCGATGGTTCCTCCGCGCACCTGGCGCCATCCGTCACTCGTCGCGCCGGTCATGTCGTTGCCTTCTACGAGCACGTGGCCGCGAGTTGTGTTGCCCCCGATGAAGCCGAGGATCCCGGTAAACGCACGGCAGGTGACGGATTTGCCAGAACCTGACTCACCTACCAAGCCGACGCTCTCGCCCGGGTCGATCGCGAGGTCAGCCTGGGTCACGATCTCGGTGCCGCCAATCTCGATCGCGATCCCTCGCAGTTCTGCGACCGGTGCGTCGCCGCCAGCTGCTTCCACAGCGCTGGTCTGTGAGGTCTGACTCATCAGCGGTCCTCAAGTCGGCGAATCGACCGGTCGGCAAGGACGGCCACAGAGAGCCCACTGATCACCAGCAGGAGCGATGGAAAGGCGGTGAGCCACCAGGCGGTTTCGATGATGCCGCGGCCCTCGTACATCATCTGCCCCCACTCGGGAGTTGGGGGAGCAATCCCAGCGCCAAGGAAGCTCAACGACGCGGTGAGCGCAACCGTGATGATCGCATCGCCCACCGCATAGGCCATAGTGGTCGCCAGCACGATGGGTAGGATGTGTCGCACGGCGATACGCAGGTCGGAGAATCCCATCTGGCGACCAGCGGACACAAAGTCGCGTGACCGAAGCGAGACAGTCTGCGCGCGGGCGATCCTCGCGTAATAGGCCCAACCCACGAATATGTAGGCGGCCAAGAGGGCCGGCATTCCCTCGGGAAGCCCGAGCACCGAGGCGTTGCTACCTAGCACCACGACGAACGACAGGGCCAGGACAGTGAAAGGGAACGCGATCACGCCGTCGGTCAGTCGCATCGCGGCCCAGTCGACTCCCCTGACCCGGCTCGAGGCAACGAGGACTCCAATGGCGCTGCCCAGCAAAGCAGCAGCACCTACACCAAGCACCGCAATCAAGTAGTCCGTGTGCGACGCGGCGAACGCGCGGACCATCACGTCCCGGCCGAAGGTGTCAGTGCCGAATGGGTGCGCGGGAGAAGGGGGCAAGAGCGGTCGGGCCACGAACTCATCGGGTGCGTAGCCCGTAACCACCGGCAGAAGAGAACCAAGCAACACGATCAACACCGGAATGGAGGCAGCAATCACGACCACCCAATCCGACGTTCGACGCAGCCAGTGCCACAGGTTGGGGCGCAGCGCGGCGGTGGTCGGGGCGCTCATGTCTGCACTCGCACTCTGGGGTCGACCAAGCCATAGATCAGATCGGTGGCGGCATTGATCAAGACCACAATGAGTGCAGTCACGAGCGCCACGCCCTGGATCACCGGGTAGTCGCGAGACGCGACTGCGTCTTCGAGAACCTGTCCGAGCCCAGGGATTCCGAACACTGACTCCACCACTACTGCACCCGCGATGAGAGCCGCAGCGTTCAGGCCAAGAACCGTGATCACGGGAAGAGATGCGTTGGGGAGGATGTGGCGCACGTTCACCCGCATCGGCGAAAGCCCAAGGGAGTGTGCTGACTCGACGAACTCCTGACTTCGAAGCTCTCCGGCGTTCTGTCGGACCGTCCTGATCACCTGCGGCATCAGAAGGCCGCACAGGGCCAGCGCGGGCAGCCACGCATAAGCCAAGTTGCCCGGCCAACCGTCACCCCAGCCACCCGCCGGTGCCAGCCCCCAGGCCACGGCCACGAGGAGCAGGAGCAGGAGCGAGAGGACAAAGGGGGGAAGGGCTAACAGAGCGATGGCCCCTGCCGACACACCCTGATCGACCGCCCTGCGCCGAGAGAGCGCTCCCCACAGCCCAAGCAAGATCCCCACCACGCCCGAAATGACGACGGTCAAGACGATCAAGGTGAGAGTGACCGGAAGGGCATCCACGATGAGCGACATGACCGAGCGGTCAGGGTCGGCCAGCGTGGCGCCCAAGTCGCCGTGAAACAGATCGGCGAGCATGCCGACGACCTGCTGAGGCAGTGGCGTATCGAGACCCAGCTGCTCGCGAAGCGCTGCGATCTGCTCGGGGCTGGCCTTCGTGCCGAGGATCACACGGGCCGGGTCTCCCGGGGCCAGTCGAATCAGCAAGTTGGTAAAGACCACGACGAGTACCGCGACGATGGCCATCTCGCCGAGTAGGCGCAGCAGCCGACGCCCAACGTTCCGCACGCGGCCTCCCGTCATGTACGTCGTTGCTGCACCGCCCGGCAACTCGTGGCCGCGAGGTGGCGCAAGTGTGCCAACCAGCCCGTCATCGCACAATCGTCAGATGACGAAGGGCACCTCTGTCTTTCGCGACGTTTGTCGAGCCCTGACCACCTCCTAGCGGTCGATGATGGCCGGAGCGGTGATGACGCCCGCAAGGCGGGCCATCTTTAGACCCAGGTGGAAGTCGAGTCGGTCAAGCCCGTTCCCCAGATCGATTCCGGCGGCTAACTCGACGCGGTGGAGCCGGTTGTACACCGACGTTCGATGCAGGACCAAATGCTCAGCTGTTGACTTCACGTCGCCAGCCAGGTCGAGGAAGGCCTCGACGGTCATGACCAGCTCACCAGTCCCGTCGACCTCGAGGAGTCTGGAGAGCCCAGGGGGAAGTGCCTCCTGTGTCAGCTCGTCCGTGGAGAGTTTCGCCAACGTTCGATACACCCCCAACCCCGCCCAGTCGCTGATGTCAGCGCCCCTGACCGCAGCAACTCGAGAAGCGTGGAGAGCTTGGGCATAGCTCTCCTTGGCCTGGTCGAGCGAATCCACCCAGGCTCCGATTCCGACCCGCGGTTGCCAGGTGCCTGGCGACAGAGCGTTGAAGGAGTCGATGATGTGCTGCGCGACTTGTGCGTTCTCTCGACTTCCGCCGGTATGGATGAGAACGAGTGCACCGTGGTCAATGCGACCCAGCTGCAAGGTGCCGCGCAAGGGCCAGAAGCGCCTTGAGCGGCTCAACGTCTCGTCGATGGCTGAGCTCGAGGATTCCTCTCCCCCGGAAGGTCGAAGCACCAGGCAACACACCGACCTCGGAGGTGAGACGAACTTGAGTTCGATCAGCTCGGTTGCGGCATGGGCGCGCAACGTGGGATCCGTGCTCAGCAGGTCGCGAAGCAATCCTTGCTCCTGTGCCAAGCGAAGTTCCTGCGACAGCCGATCGCTACGCATCAACTCGCCAGCGGCATCGGCGACCTGCTCCACCTGCTCGGTCTCGGCCTCGGTAAGTGGTTGATCTGTCTGGATGAGCCAGAGGTACCCCAGCAGGCTGCCGCGGTTCCGGATCGGAACGCAGAGTCTGGCCAGGAATCCGAGGTCATCGTTAGCGGGAATCTCAACCGGACCATCGGCCGCCGCGACTCCGTGGGCGAGCGCGTACGCCATCGCTTCGGCCGGAGCCTCACGGGTCAACACGGACTCGAGCCGCGCGTTGTCGACGTCGCCGTAATGCCGGCTGTAGGCGAGCAAATGCAGGTGGGGGTCGTCGATGGCCACCGAACGCCCCAACGTCGCCCCGAGATGCTCAACCAGCGGCTGCAGCTCGATGGCCATCCACCCACCTCGGATCCGACTCGACAATCGATGCGTTACAAACCGTAGACCATCGACGATCGTCGCTAGGTTCAGTCGAGCCATCCGCCTACCGTTTGCGGCAGTCACCGATCGCAGGTAGGTGACTCATCTTGCTAGCGGGTCCCGAGGAGGACGAGAAGCGTGGCGTACGACGTGGCCGTGATTGGAGCCGGCGTGCACGGCTGCTCGGCCGCTGCACACTTGGCGTCGCGTGGCGCCTCAACCGTGGTGATCGACCAGGGTCCGGTTGCCGGTGGCCCGACCGGCCGGTCGAGCGCCATGTGCCGGGCGTACTACTCGCACCCCTTCCTGGCTGGAGTGGCGCGCGAGTCGATCGACATCTTGATGAACTTCGAGGAGTGGTCACAAGGCGGCCAGTCCGGCTATCGCCAGCTGGGGGTTCTCTTTCTGCACCCGCCAGGGGACGGCCCAGGGTTGGTGGAGAACGCAGCAGCCCTTGCCGTGATCGGCACCAAGGTCGAGGTGCTCGGACCCGATGCGGTGAGTTCGCGGTTTCCCGCGATCGACACGCAGGGCCTGGGGCTATCGGCGTGGGAGGCTGACGCTGGACCGGCCGATCCCAGCGGCACCACGCAGGGCCTGCTGGCACTTGCCCGATCACGCGGCGCGGTTGCCTCGCTCTACAACAAGGTCAACGACATCGAGCTGCCGCCTAACGGCGGAGTGCGGTTGCGGTGCGAGAAGGGTGAGATCGAAGCCGGCCGATTGCTGATTGCGGCGGGACCGTGGACACGAGCACTCGCGCTGCAGATTGGTGTCAACCTGCCGCTGACGGTCGAGCGCCATTACGTGACGACCAACGACTGGGGGATCGCCCCTGCCATCACCTACGGCGTCGCGGACGTCATGAACGGCTTCTACCTGATGCCCGAGGGACCGTCCATGTTTGGGCTCGGCCAGCTCTTCGACGAGCCACAAGCAGACCCGGACGATTTCGCCGAGGCAGTGACGATCGCCGAGCAGGAGTCCATGGCCACCGCAGCCAGTGCACGGATCCCCGCTCTTGACGGCGCGCGGGCTATCGGCGGTTGGGCAAGCCTGTACGACGTCAGCCCGGACTGGCAACCGGTCATCGGTGAGATTGCCACCGACGTCTTCGTCGACGCTGGCACCAGTGGCCATGGCTTCAAGCTTGCACCGGTCATGGGGCGCCACGTCGCCGACTTGGTCCTTGACGGGAATCCCTCTCCCGGACTAGCCGAGTTCCACCCCGACCGCTTTGCGGCGGGAGCCGAGGTCAAAGGCGGCTACGGCCGAGCACGCATTTTGGGATAGACCGAGACCGACACCAACTATTGGAGACACCATGATGAAGACTCCGGTTCGCGCGCTGGTTGCGGTCCTGCTGGTCACCGCTCCGCTGGCAGCCTGCGCCTCCTCAGATAGCAGTCCGAGCGCTGAAACGAGTGTGGGAGCTGGCGCCGATCTCACCGCGCAGCCGAACCTGGATCAACTCGACATTGCGATCAGCGACAAGGTTGTCACGCAGGATGCGGACCGCACTGCCGACTTCTCGAGCCTTCAGATACTGGCGCTTCGGGCCGGCACCTTGTTCCGACTCAGCGCTGACGGGTCGAAGCTCTACCCCTACCTGGCTAGCAATTGGGAATACTCACCTGACAAGACGAGCTTGGTCGCGACGCTGCGCTCGGACATCAAGTTCGCGGACGGTGCACCCATCACGCCGAAAGACGTTGTGGCCACCTTTGAGCGGTCGATGAACAACCCAAAGAACATCAACGTCGGTGACTTCACTCCGATCAAGGACGTTACCGCCAAGGGGCAGGACGTCACATTCACCTTCACCAGGCCCTACGCCTCGTTCGAGAACATCGCGGCAACGTACGAGATGGCAATCCTCAAGGCCTCCGAGATCGGCCAGGACTACTCCATCCCAGACGTGCCGACTTCCTCAGGGCCGTACACGCTCAGTGACGGTGACATTAAGGGCAGCTCGTTTACCCTCACTCGCAACACCGAGCAGCCTGCCGATCTTCAACCGGCTGTGGAAAACATGGCGTTCAAGGTGGTTACTGATGGCGCGGGACGCTTCACTCAGCTCAAGGGCGGTCAGGTCGACGTCGCCAACGACATCGATCCTGCAACGATCCAGTCCATCGACTCCTCGCTGAAGTCAGTCGGCTCAAGCACCTACCTCATCTACTACATGTCCATGAACAACCTTGACGGCATCACCAGTGACCTCAACGTCCGCGAGGCGATCTCCCTGGCCATCGACCGACAGTTGATTGCCGATGTTGCTTGGGGTGGGCTCGCCGCCCCGAACGCAGAGTTCTTCGCCACCACGTCACGCTGGTCTGAGGGCGCAGGCGAGATAGCACCCCAAGCCAATGCCGCCAAGGAGCTACTGAAAGGTACCGAGTGTGAGAACGGATGCTCAGTCAAGTTGCTTGCCACTGGATCCAGTGACGTGGACCAGCGAGCAGCCACCATCGTCCAGGACGGTCTGAAGGCCATCGGCATCGATGTGACCATCGAGACGGCCGACGTTGCGACCCTCAACGACCGGGTATTCACCATGAACTATGAGATGGCCATGAACTTCACGGGCAGCCTTACCGACCTCTCCGACGGGCTGCCGACCTACTGCTACGACTACGACTACGGCCTGCTCTCTTGCTTTTCGGGCGTGGACTCGGCCAAGGGAAAGAAGCTGGTCGAGCAGATCCAGTCGGCGAAGACAGACGAAGAGTTGACCACCGCAACAGCCGCGGTGACAGCGCAGTTCGACACGGACGCCTTGTTCGCCAACCTCTCGGACTACGTGCTCACGGCGGTTGCGACCAGCGATGCGGCCCCCTACTACGCCCTCGGCCGGACGCTACAGATCCAGACCGCACCGCTAGCGCAGTAGGAAATCCGAGCTACAACCAGGAGATAGACATGACACCCGAGCCGGTTCCCTTCCGAAGTCTCGAACGGGAGGAGTACGTCTCGCCCGAACGCCTTGCTCGGGAGATGCAAGTCATCTTCCGAAAGCAGTGGCTGTACCTTGCTCACCGATCACAGTTGCGCGAACCTGGCGACTTCGTCACGTCGTCGGTCGGCTGCGATCCCGTGCTTGTCACGCTGGGGGCCGACTGTCAACTGCATGCCCTGGCCAACGTCTGCCGTCACCGTGGATCTCAGCTGACGGACGACGTTTGCGGCCGCTCCACGGGAATTGTCTGCCCCTATCACCAATGGAGCTACGAGCTCGACGGAACTCTGCGGAATGTGCCTGGGACTGTCGACGGCGCCTACATGAAGTTCTCCGAGTTCGGTCTGCGCCAATACTCGGTCTGCGACTGGAACGGCCTGGTCTTCGTCAACCTTGACCCAGCTGCCGAACCGCTGGGTCCGCAACTCGACGCTCTAGTGGGCGAGGACTTCGCCGCATTCGACGTTCGCAAGACGAAGATTGCGGCGGTCCATGATCTCGAGGTGAAAGCCAACTGGAACTCGTCGCCGAGAACTACAACGAGTGCTACCACTGTGGTTCGAACCATAAGGATCTGCTTCGAGTGGTCGATCTTCGCCAGATCTTCGAGGAAGGTGCCGGGGACCTTTCCGGAGCCCCAAGACTGGTACCCGGAGGTTTGAACCCCGGCCTGGGCGCGAAGACACTGTCACCAGATGGCGAGTACGTCTGCCGCAAACTGATCTACCGCGGTGATCCGACGTCCGCGGAAGCCCTGGCAAGCATCGGCTTCGGTATTCAGCCAGCACTGTCCTACGTCCAGTTCTGGCACGACTACGGGATCGTTCACACCGTTCGCCCTATGACGGTCGATCGCTCGCGATTCACCACGACATTCTTTGTACACGAGGATGCCCAAGAGGGAGCCGACTACGACACCGCCCTCCTGACCAAAACTTGGGATGTCACCAACGAAGAGGACGTCGAACTTGTCGAGCGTAACCAGAGGGGGGTGCAGTCCTCGGCGTATGCACCCGGCCCCAACAGTGTCTCGCGAGAGCCGCTGCTGGGACTCTTCCTCGCCGCCTACCGCGACATGATGTCCGCATGACTGCGAGGTTCAACCGATGACCGTTGTACAGGCGAACACCCAGGCAGGAGTCATCCGCGGTGTCGAAGAAGGTGCGGCCCTCGCGTTCCGAAACATCCCGTACGCTCGGCCGCCAGTGGGAGGGCTGCGATTTCGCCCCCCCGAACCTCCCGAGCCATGGAAGGGTGTTCGCGACTGCCGCGAGTTTGGCCCCCAGTGCCCCCAGCCGCCCGACGGCGCGAACACCGGCAATGAAGAGTTCATCTCCGAGGATTCGCTGACAATCAACGTCTGGACTCCAGCGACCGATGACGGTCGCCGACCGGTGATGGTGTGGCTGCACGGCGGATCCCTCTACGTCTGGGGAGCCCGCGACTCCGACATCGACGGTACTTCTCTCGCCGCCCGTGAAGATGTCGTTGTCGTTACCGTTCAGTACCGCCTCGGCGTCTTCGGCTTCCTTCATCTCGCTGACATAGCTGGTCCCGGTTATGAGCAGAGCGGCAACCATGGCTTCCTCGATCAAGTAGCGGCCTTGGAGTGGGTTCGCGACAACATCGCCGCCTTCGGTGGCGATCCTGACAACGTGACGATCTTCGGGAACTCAAGTGGTGCAGACTCGGTGTCCACGCTCATGTGCATGCCGCAGGCTCGGGGACTGTTCCACCGGGCAATCCACCAGAGTGGTTGTCCCACCCTGTGCGCGCAGCCCGAGCGGGCGGCCGACGTGGCCGGCAAGTTCATGGAGCTAGCCGGGGTCGGGGCGGTGGAGGAGCTACGAGCGATGTCCATGGAGGCACTACTCGAAGCACAGGACCGACTCCTCGAGGAGGGCGCGGCCGACTTCGTCTTCGTGCCTGTCGTTGACGGCGTCACCTTGGCGCAGACCACGTTGGAGACGTTTACCCTGGGTGAGCAGGCGCATGTCCCCTTGATGATTGGCTCAAACCTCGACGAGTTGCGCTTGTTCTCAGCGATGTGGGAGATGCGTCTGGCGGAGGTCAAACCCAACTCCCTCCGCGAGTGTTGGCGCGGCCTGTTCAACGACGAGGAATGGGAGGGGATCGAACGGGCCTACTTCCAAGGGCGCTCTGGAGTTGAGTACGAAGACTCGTTGATCCGACTGCTCGGTGACGTTGTTCTGCGAATGCCTGAACTGCGTCTCGCCGAGCACATGATGAAGACTGCGCCGACCTACGTGTACCTCTGGTCCTATCGCTCGACGGCCGACGGATACAAGGCCGCGCACATGACCGAGATCCCCTTCATCTTCGGCACGCTTGAAACCCCCTACGCGATCCGACGGGTGGGCGCCGATCCCGACAGACACGCTCTGGGCGATGTGGTTCAGCACACCTGGGCCGAGTTCGCGCGGACCGGTAACCCAAACAACCAGAAGCTTCCACCTTGGCCGGCCTATACCCTTCCCGGTCGCACCACGATGATCCTCGACCTCGAGAGTCACCTCGAGGATGATCCCCTTGCAGAGGAGCGAATGGCCTGGGACTCAGTGGCGTTCGATGGCCACTCCCCCACACTCGACGAAATCGCCACTCTGGATCTGGCGCCTGAGTAGACACATCCCGTAAAGCAAACCGACGAGGTGCACACGACGATGAAGAGCAACCACTACCGCGCAGTCGTCATCGGCGGCGGGGTTGTCGGGGTCAGCGTGCTCTACCACCTCGCCAAACTCGGCTGGACCGACGTCCTGCTTGTCGAAAGGTCAGAACTCACCGCAGGGTCCACCTGGCACGCAGCAGGTGGGTTCCACGCGCTCAACGGCGACCCAAACGTGGCTGCACTTCAGGCATACACAATCGGCCTCTACCAGGAGCTTGAGGGAGAGTCGGGTCAGTCGTGCGGCCTGCACATGACTGGCGGCATCAACTTGGCCGGCACTCCCGAGCGATGGGAGTGGCTCAAGTCGCAGTGGGCCGTGTTTCAGACGGTCGGGATCGAGACGGTTCGTCTCCTTTCACCGGACGAGATCCACGCGATGAACCCGCTGGTCGACGTAACCGGAATCTACGGCGGTTTGTACGACGACAACGAAGGTCACCTCGACTGCTCGGGGGTCACCTACGCCTACGCGGCCTCAGCGCGCAACCGTGGAGCGGAGATCTCGCTGCACAACCGTGTTGTGGAACTGAGGCCACGCCCTTCCGGCACGTGGGAGGTCGTTACCGAGCACGGCACGATCACAGCCGATCACGTCGTGAACGCTGGCGGGCTCTGGGCCCGCAAGGTCGGTCGAATGGCCGGTGTCGACCTTCCGGTGACGCCGATGGAGCACCACTACCTGGTAACCGAAGCCATCCCTGAGGTCGCTGCCCTTGCCAAGACAATGCCGCTCACGGTCGACCTCGAAGGGTTCACCTATGCACGCCAGGAAGGTGAGGGCTTGCTGCTCGGTGTCTACGAGCTCGACCCTCGCCACTGGATGGTGGAAGGCGCACCGTGGGACTTCGGCGTCGAGCTGCTGCCTGAAGATGTGGAGCGCATCTCACCCGAGCTCGCCATCGGGCTCCAGCGTTACCCGTGCATGGAGGGCGTAGGTATCCGCAAGTGGGTCAACGGCGCTTTCACCTTCACCCCCGACGGAAACCCGCTCGTCGGCCCCGTCCGCGGTGCTCCAGGCTTCTGGGTTGCGTGCGGTGTTATGGCCGGCTTCAGCCAAGGCGGCGGGGTCGGCCTATCGCTTGCAGAATGGATGGTCGACGGCGAGCCCTCGGGTGATGTGTTCGGTATGGATGTCGCCCGCTTCGGTGACTTCGCGAGCAGCACCGGGTACCTCGAAGCGACGACAGCGCAGTTCTACAAGCGTCGCTTCGTGATGACCTACCCCAACGAGCAGCTGCCGGCCGGTCGGCCCTTGAAGATGTCAGCCCTACACGGCGCTCTGGACGAAGCCGGCGCTCAATGGGGAGCCAGCTGGGGCCTTGAAGTGCCGCTGTACTTCGTGCCGGACGACCCTGGCTTCGTCGAAGAGCCCACCCTCCGCCGCAGCAACGCCTTCGACATCGTCGGGGTGGAGGCACGCGCCACCCGTGAGGGTGTCGGAATCCTCGACACCACCGCGTTCTCGCGCTACGAGGTACGCGGTACCGGAGCCCGGGCTTGGCTCGAGCAGCTGATGGCGTCAGCCATACCGACCCCTGGCGCGGTGCGGCTCGCCCCAATGGTCAGCCACTCTGGGCGACTCCTCGGTGACCTCACCGTCACGTGCTGGGCCGAGGACGATTTCTGGATCATGGGCTCCTACTACCTGCGTGCGTGGCACATGCGCTGGTTCGAGTCGCAACTGCCAACTTCAGGAGGCGTCGCCGTCCGCGACATCTCCGACGCGGTCGCTGGCCTTTCGTTGTCAGGGCCGGCTTCCCGAGATCTTCTGGACCACACGACGAAGGACGACGTCTCCAACGGAGCGCTCGGTCGGATGAGAGCATCGACTCTCGACGTAGGGCTCCATCGAGTCAGAATTGCCCGACTGTCGATCACCGGAGAGCTTGGCTACGAACTGAACGTGCCCGCTACCGAGTTGCCGGGCCTGCACCGCACCATCGGGGAGGCGGCCGCCAGACTGCGCGAGCAAGGCGTAAATTGCGCGAACATTGGGTTCAACGCAGCGAACGCACTTCGCGTCGAGAAGTCATACGGGATTTGGTCGCGCGAGTTCGCCTGGAGCTACACCCCGGGGATGAGCGGGCTAGATCGATTCGTTGACTTCACCAAGCCGAGCTTCATCGGCAGGGATGCGCTCCTTCGGGAACGCGATTCCGGTACCAAGAAGCGACTCGTCACGCTTGCCGTCGAGACCTCTGATGCTGATGCAAGCCCGTTTGAACCCGTCTGGGACGGCGAGCGCAGAGTTGGCTTTGTGACCTCGGGCGCCTTCGGGCACACCACAGGCAAGAGTCTCGCCCTTGGCTACGTCGACCGTACCCATACTGAACTCTGCAGCTCACTCGAAGTGCACGTCGTGGGCGAGCGCCGCCCCGCGACGGTGATCGCCGATTCTCCGTACGACCCCGAAGGACTTGCCCAGCGAGCCTGACGCGTTGACCCGAAAGTGACCCAACACCAACGGACGAAGGGAGTGCAGTCGTGGAAACCCTTGATCTTGGCAACCAGCACTGTATTGCGTACGAGCAACACGGGATTGGACCAGACATCGTCTGGGTCTCTGGCGGTGGCGATTCGCACTCATCGTGGCTCCAAGACCAGGTACCCGCGTTCCCCGAGTACCGAAGCACCGTCTTCGACAACCGTGGGGTGGGCGCGACCATCTGCGAGGCACCGTTGCCGTGGACTATTGCCGACATGGCGAAGGACACCGCGGAACTGATTCGCACTGTGTGCGAGCCTCCGGTCGTCGTCATCGGGCTCTCGATGGGCGCGCTCATCACCCAACAGGTCGCGATCGACTTCCCAGAACTCGTCCGCTGTGCCATCCCCATGGGCACAGCTCCGAAGGCCGATGGCTGGATCCTGGACTACATGACAGCCGAGATCGAGTTCCGCAAGGCCGGTGGCGAGCTCACCGGCATGATGGCCGTCAGCCACTACCTCGCAGCGCTGTACCCATCCGCAGTTCTGGGTGACCCCGAGCTCTACCCCCAACTGCGGGGCTCAATGCTGGAGTGGCTCGAAACCGGTGACAACGAGCACTCGCTGATCGGCCAGTGGGATGCCTGCTGCACGTTCGACCAGACCGAGGGCCTCCCCCGCTGTTCGGTACCAATGCACGTGTTCGGGTTCGCCGAAGACGTGCAAGCGCCTGCCAGTGGCTGCAAGCGCGTGGCCGATCTCGCCCAGAACGGCACGTACCACCACTTCGAGGGACTCGGTCACTGTTCGCTCTATGGCCACGCACCCGACCGAGTGAATGCAGAGATCAAAGCAGTCCTAGCGGGTCTGTGATGCCACCAGAATCATCCTCGACAAACGCCACCCAGTTCGAGAACCGGACCCCTCCCGTCGAGCCATTGTCGGGCGAGGCCATGGCCACTCTTGAGCAGGGCTGGCGGCGCCTGATGAGCGAGGTCGGCGTCCGGTTCGACCATGCCGGGGCACAGCGTCGGTTCCGCGAGGCCGGGCAGTCCGTCGATGACGAGGGAGTCGTCCGCTTCGATCCCGATTTCGTGCTCGAGACCATCGCCCAAGCGCCAAGCAGCTTCACACTCAGGGCGCGCAACCCGGCCAGAAGCGTGACCGTTGGCGACAACTTCATGACGTTCTCCAACATCGCGGGTCCACCATTCGTTCGCGAAGATGGCGTGCGCCGTGACGCGACCATGGCCGATGCTGAACGCTTCCTGAAACTCGCGCACGTGTTCGACGAGCTTGACTCGCAGGGGGGCCTTCCCTGCGAGCCCTCCGATCTCGCCGTCGAGACCAGACACCTCGATTTGCAGCTTGCCGCCCTGACTCTGTCCGACAAGCCGCATCTGGGTGCAGTGTTCAGCGGGGAGAAGGCGACCGACGGACTCGACATGGCAGCCATCGCGTTCGGCGGAGAGGATCTGCTTCGACAGGGTCCAGTGACTTACGGCGTTGCGAATGTGAACTCCCCGCTTACCTTCGACGCTCCCATGGTCGATCTACTCGAGGTCTACGCCGAGCGTAACCAAGCGGTACTCGTCACGCCCTTCCTCCTCATGGGGGCGATGAGCCCGGTCAGCATCGCGGCCTCTCTTGTGCAACAGACGGCGGAGGCGTTGGCTGGGGCAGTGCTCACGCAGCTTGTACGCTCCGGGGCGCCGGTCGTGCTGGGCTCGTTCCTCTCGCACACCGACATGCAGTCCGGTTCTCCCGGCTTCGGCGGCCCTGAGTCAGCCATCGGCCTGCTCTGCTCAGGACAACTTGCTCGCCGGTTCGGCCTGCCGTGGCGCGCTGGCGGCGGGGGCCTTACCTCGAGCCCACTTCCGGACGCGCAGGCTGCCTATGAGGCACTGACCATGCATCACGCTGCGTTCGCCTCAGGAGCGAACGTCATGCTTCACGCCGCCGGTTGGCTGGAGAGCGGACTTGTCGCGAGCTTTGAGAAATTCGTCGTCGACATCGAGCTCCTGCAACGGCTACGGGTGGAGTTCACGCCAATCGCTGTCGACGAAGCGAGCCTGACTTTCGAGTCACATCTCGAGGTCGGGCATGGCGGCCACTTCCTCGGAACAGAGCACACGATGGCTCGCTTCCGCGACTGCTTCTATCGCCCGGCGCTGGCGACCACCAAGAGCTTCGACAGATGGACCCGTGACGGAGCGCACGATGCAGCCGCACGAGCCGATGTCTTGTGGCGCGAAGCACTGGACCGCTACGAGGAGCCCGCCGTGGACGGCGGTGCCCGACTTGCCCTCGAGGAGTTCGTGGAGCGCCGGCGACGCGAACTCAGCGCTTGAGATCGGCCCTCACTCTGCTGAACCGGCGCGGCAACATCTGCGCCTGACCCGGCGGTCCCCGGCCCGGGGCCTCCACAACCAGACCGTCATCGTGATGATGGCCGCACTCGCCCAGAACGCCTGGGCCTGCCACACCTGGGAACGCGCGATCGACCGACAACAGTTACCGCCCTCGGTGGCTGCCTGACTCCACCGCGATCCCCAGCAATACCGCGCCTGGCTCAGCCGTGCCCGGTAGCCCACTCAGAGCCACGAAATCCCTCCTTGACGCCGTGATCGGGGCCGAACGAGCGCCAGACGCATCCCCTTAGACTCGATCCGCCCCGATCCCAACCGATCGCGGCAGGGTCCAACAGGTTTCCCACAAAGAATTCCGCACCTCCCCCCGCCCCCGTAGGACGTGCGTGAAACCCCGCTTTCGCGTTGCCCTGCCTAGTTTGGAGGGTGCGAGTGCCCTGTGGAAGTAGATCCGGCAGGAAGCGGAAGCAGACCCGAGCAGTTCTGACCATTTACGACCAGATCAGACCGCGCCGCGGCAGCCCGACGTGTAGCACAGCGGCAGGTTGCGGTCAGTTCCCAATTGCCGGCGCACGTCCTCGTGCTAGATCGACACTCCTCTCAGCCCTGAAGTCGACCATCTCCGTACGTTGCAGTGATCTCGCTGACGATAATCCGATAGCCGTCGTACCACCGGCGAACCTGGCCTTGGGCCTCGCGATGCTGTGGGAACCGGCTCAGCTGCGCCAGTGACTTCTTGTCGGTGAAGTAGTACACGGCATTGACGATGTCTCCCTCCGGCGACTGCCAGGTCTCGACCCTTTCGAAGCCTGGAAGGCCGCGGGCGTACTGATCGATCTGGGCGTCGAGTCGGTGGAAGTCGTCGTCGTAGGTACCTGGTTTGAAGATGAACTGCGCGCAGATCATTGGGTGCTCCTGTCTCGAGCGTGGCCAACCGGCGGCGTTGCTGGGCGGCAGTGACACTGTCGAGGGCGTGGTCTCGCTGCTCAAGCAGCTCGATGACGCGTTCGCGGTGTTCGGGCGGCTTCTGGTCGTCGTACTTAACTTGGCATCCACCCGGACCACCGCGAGCCGTAGGCCGCGGATGCCCGGCAGCATTCGCCCATACGGAGGTGCGTCAGCTGCCATCTCCGCGTGGCCGCCTTCGGGCTGGAAGTCGGCCAACTGCGCGGTGAGGAAGTCGGCCTTGCCCTGCGGGTCGTCGATGATGCTCGGGCGACAGACCAACTGCACGGATGCGTAGTAGCTGGTCAGGACGCCGTGCTCGTCCGGACCGCCGGCCTTGGCTCGCCAGTACGACGGGATGTAGGCGTAGTCGCCGATCACCGCAATGCGCACCTCTGCGGCGGCCTCAAGGTGTGGCCAGACCGGATTGAGTCGGGCCAGGTGAACCAGCACTTCCTCACCGTCGAGGGTGAAGTGAGTGGGTACCAGCACCGGCGCTTGTGCCGGGTCGAGGTTGTTGACCGCGAGCACGCCGAACCGGTCGGTGGCCGCAAGCCACGTCTGCCACTCGCCTTGGTCGAGGGCGGAGTCCCACGGGTGGATGAGCAATGTCAGCGTCCTTCGGCAGGGTTGTCGAGGGTGATGAGACGGCAGGCGGCTGCGACTTCTGGCCCGAGGTGGGCCAGTTGCGCGATCAGGTCGTCGGCGGCCGCAAGCAACTGAGCGTCGGTGAGCGGGGCGAGGGCATCGAGGATGAACAACGCTGACGTGGTGTCCTCGCGCAGCGCTGTCCGTCGTGCCTGGCGCCAGTTCCAGCGCCGACATGTGACGCCGTTGTCGTCACACCAGATGACCTCCCCTACCTCGGGGTGCTCGGTGACGGTGCCACCATCGGTCACGGTGTCGAACGGCTCATGGCCGGTGGCGCGGACCAGCCGCGGTGGTCCGACGTAGCGAGCCAGGTCCTCGCCACCGAGTGGGACCTGGTGCAGCACCGAAACCGCGTTGTAGAGATCGGTCAGTCGGTTCACGCGGGGCAGACCATCCTCAACGCGGCGCATGAGGGCCTCGAGGCTGTTCCGCGTCCGTTGCGGCTTGGCGCCGAACGCCCGGTACGCGTCCCGCCACGCGGCAACGTGCGGTAGCTCTTCCACGGGGCAATCCGCCAGCGCCACACGCGCAGCTGCCTCGGCGACCACTAACGGTGTGTCGCTTGCCTCGTCACTCCCCTCTGGGACAAGTCCATCGACGGCAACAAGCATGACGCGGTAGTCGGGTCGCAAAGTCATAGACCTCCCGAGCCACGCCGGCTCCGGCGAGGAACTGCTCGAGATCGTGAACGTCACGCATCGGATGCCTCCGTCCGGACACCCACACCGACGCCGGGTTCGAAGGCGCTCAACGTGAAGGGAGCCGACCTGTTGTGCGGGTTGGCGTAGGCGTGCGCAACATCGCCAGGGAACGCGACCGCATCACCGACTTTGAGCGTCACCACCTGGTCCCCGGTCTCGATGTTGACGGTGCCTTGCTGGACTTGCACTAGTTCCTGCGTGCCCGGAGTATGCCCGTCGCTCGTGTAACGGTCGGCTGGACCGAGAGTCCAGTCCCATAGCTTCACAACGTCTGGCGGCTGCGTGCCAGCCACCAGGACACCGCGACCACCAGCCTTCGACGTCCACAGCTCGGCACCTTTCCCGCGACGAGTAACCTTCACCGACCGCACCGCCGGTGGCTCGACCAGGGCAGGCAAGCCGATACCGAGCGCGTCGCTGAGCCGAAGCAACGTCCCCACGCTCGGATTCGCCGCCCCCCGTTCGACGTTGACCAGTGCACGTCGGCTCACCCCGGCGACCTGCGCCAGCTGATCAAGGGTCCAGCGCCGGGACTGTCGCTCCTGTTTGACCTGCAGACCGATGGCCAGCGCTAGCTCCGCCGCATGCTGCTCCATGAGTGCAGTATAGTGCACTCTAGGTGCATCGTTGCGGAAGGAGATCGCCTGCCGATGAGGCGCACAAGTTCAACCGCAGCGACTACCTGCGCGTCCTGCCCCCGACCGACCCCGACTACAGCCGCGTCTACGGCATGCGCGCAGACACCGAATCGCTCAACGCGCAGTTCGAGCGCGCCTTCTACAACCGCCGACTCCCCGCCTGGGGACTCCACAACCAGACCGTCATCGTCCTGATGGCGGCACTCGCCCAGAACGCCTGGGCACGCCACACCTGGCAGCGAGCGATCGACCGACAACAGTCACCGCCGCAAGTGGCTGCCTGACCCTCGCGTTCCCCACCAGTCACCGCACCCGGCTCAGCCGCGCCCACCAGCCCACTCAAAGCCACGAAATCGCTCCCTGACACCCCATCTGCGGCCGAACCAGCGCTCAAGTCCTCCCCCTAGACTTGATCCGCCCCGATCCGACCAGATCGCGGCAGGGTCCAGCGGGTTTCCCACAAGGAATTCCGCACGTCCCGCCCCCGTAGCTCAGCGGATAGAGCAGCTGCCTTCTAAGCAGTTGGTCGCAGGTTCGAGTCCTGCCGGGGGCGCGCCACGACCCAGGTCAGCCCGGAACCCCGGCGCGCCGGGGGATTGCGCTGCCGGGGTCCCAAGGACTCCAGACTAGGCGCACCGCCGAGCCACCCTCGACGCATAGGGCATCGTTCATCCCGCCGACATACGGGGTTATCCGACTGACCGCCGACGACGACGCAACTGCTTGGCGACCGCATCGACCCCGACCACCGCCGGGACCGCGAGGAGCGCCAGGACCCAGCCGAGCGGCGACGGCCAGGTTCCGCCGAGCAGCCGCGGAAGTGGCGGCACCGTGAGGAAGGCGAGGAGCAGCACCACCTCGACCCCGACGGCACCGACGAGCAAGGGGTTGCTCCGAGGATCCAGCTGCCAGGCCGGGAGCACCGTCGAGCGGACGGCGAACGCGTTCGCCAGCTGCGCGAGCACGATCGCCGCGAACGTGGTTCCGGATGCGGTGGCGAGCAGCGCCGTCGACGGTGTCTCGCCGTACGTCCAGCCGCCGACCGAGAGGACGACGACGAAGGCTGTCATCGACATGACGGCCTCGGTCGGTCCGAGCAGACCGAAGGCGCGTCCTACCACGCCGCGGTCGATGAGCTGTCCGCGAGGCGGTGAGCGCTGGGCGAGGTCGCCGTGGGGTGGCTCGGCGCCGAGGGCCAGCGCCGGCAGCAGGTCGGTGCCGATGTCCAGCGCCAGCACCTGCAGGACGCCGATCGCCAGTGGCAGCGAACTGCCGGTCAGCGCCCACGCGACGAACGGCACGAGCTCGGCCACGTTGTCGGTCAGGTGGTAGGTGAGGAAGCGCCGGATGTTGAAGAAGGTCGACCGCCCGAGCGCCACGGCCTTCACGATCGTGGCGAAGTGGTCGTCGAGCAGCACCAGGTCGGCCGCCTCCCGAGCCACGTCGGTACCCGACGCACCCATCGCGATGCCGATGTCGGCCTGCCGCAGGGCAGGGCCGTCGTTGACGCCGTCGCCGGTCATCGCCACCACGTGGCCGCGCGCCTGGAGCGCGGCCGCGATCCGCAGCTTGTCCGCGGGCGTCACCCGGGCGACGACGACCCCGTCACGGTCGAGCAGCTCGCCCAGCTCGCCTTCGGTCCTGAGGCAGCTCCGCACCACTCACCACCACGCCGTCGTCACCGAGCAGTCCCACCTGCGCAGCGATCGCGCGAGCTGTCCCCGGGTGGTCACCGGTGACCATCGCCATCCGGATCCCGGCGTCGTGGCACGCGCGCACCGCTTCCGCCGCACCCGCCCGCGGCGGGTCCTGGATCCCGACCAGCCCGAGCAGCCTCAGATCGCGCTCCAGGCTCTGCGGATCCGCTCGGCCGTCGACCACCTCCGACAACGGTCTCGACGCAACCGCGAGGACGCGCAGGCCACGACCCGCCATCGACACGACCACGTCGGACGCGTCGAACGGCTGAGCGCACAAGGGCAGGACGGCGTCCGGCGCGCCCTTCACGTGCAGGACGCCGTCGATCGCCGCCGACTCCCGACGCCGTCGCGGGTCGAAGGGGAACCGGACGCCGCCGAAGCCGACCGCCGACCCGGACGGCGACCTCGACACCGGCGCGCTGCGCGAGAACGTACAAGCGCAGCCTCCATCGGGTCGCCGTTCGGCACCCACCCCTTGGCCGTCTCGTGCACCCGACTGGTGGAGCAGACGACCCCGCTCAGGGCGAGCGAGCGAACCGCCTCGAGCACCACGGGCGCCGCCTCGACCCGGCCCTGCGGCTCGTACCCCTCCCCCTCGACGGCGGCGACACCCGACGGCGTCCACACCTCGACGACGGCCATCTGGTTGCGCGTGAGAGTGCCGGTCTTGTCCGAGCAGATGTAGGTCGTCGACCCCAAGGTCTCCACCGCGTCGAGGCGACGGACCAGCGCCTGCTCATCGGGCCATCTGCTGCGCGGAGCGGGCCAGCGACAGCGTCACCGTGGGCAGCAGACCCTCCGGCACGAGTGCGACCGTGACCCCCACGGCGAACAGGAACCCCTCGCCCGGTGAGGTGCCGAGCAGGAGGGCGACCCCGAAGAAGGCGACCCCCACCGACACCGCGATCACTGCGATGACCCGGACCACCCGCGACAGCTGCTGGGTCAGCGGCCCCGGACGGGTCTGCACGCCGGCGGTGAGCGCGGCGACGCCCGCCAGCTGGGTGCGCTCCCCGGTCTGCACCACCTGCGCGATGGCCTCACCCTCGACCACGTAGCTGCCGGCCCACAGGGGGTCGCCCGGCTCGGGGTGCACCGCTCGGCTCTCCCCGGTGAGCAACGACTCGTCCATCGCCAGACGCGCTGCCTCGATGACCAACAGGTCGGCGCAGACCCGGTCACCACCGGTGAGCACGACGACGTCGTCGACGACGAGCTCGCTCGCGTCGACCGCCACGCGATGGCCGTCACGGACCACGACCGCGCGGACCGGGAGCAGGTCGCGCAGCCGCTCGGCCGCACGGTCGGCGCGGTCCTGCTGCCAGAACGAGAAGAGGCCGTTGACCACGACCACGACCGCGATCGCGACCGCCGAGTGCCGGGAACCCGGCGACCCAGGCCAGCACCGACGCCACCCAGAGCATGACGGCGAAGAAGTGCGTCATCTGGCGCGCGAGCACCCACACACGCGGTGTCCGTCGAGGCTCAGGAAGTCGGTTGAGACCGTCGCGGCTCTGGCGCTGCTCGACGTCGGCCGACGACAGACCCAGCAGGGCGCTGGTCATCCACTCACCCGAAGGACGGCGGCCCCGTCGACCGCGTCGGCGGCCAGGTCGGCCAACGCGGTGCCCGCGTCGTCGAAGGCGTACGGGCTCGACGTGGACGTCGAGGTCCATCGGCGACCGCCAGCCTGAGGAACTCCTCGCCGTCGGCCCGGGTGTTCGACGTGACCGAACGCAGCTGCCGCTCGCGGAACAGGTGCTTCTGGTAGTCCAGCGCGCGGGATGTCGCTGAGGTGGATCCCGGCAACCGCCAGGGTGCCGCCCTGGTCGAGCGCCTCGAGGGCCACCGGGACGAGCTCCCCGGCGGGGGCGAACAGCACCGCGGCGTCCAGGGGCTCCGGCGGCGCATCGTCGGCAGCTCCGGCCGAGTGACAGCCCAACGCCAACGCGAGCTCGCGGGCCGCCGGTGACCGGGTCAGGACGTGCACCGTGGCACCTTCGTGCAGTGCCACCTGGGCGGCCAGGTGGGCGGAGGCCCCGAAGCCGTAGATGCCGAGCCGTCCTCCGGGCGGCAGCGAAGCCCGCCGCAACGACCGGTAGCCGATGATCCCCGCACACAGCAGCGGGGCCAGCCGCTCGTCGCTCCACGACTGCCGGCAGCGCGTAGGCGAACGCCTCTCGGGACGACGGCCCGCTCGGCGAACCCGCCGTCGGCGTCCCAGCCGGTGTACTCCGACTCCCGGCAGAGGTTCTCGCGGCCGCTGCGGCACCAGCGGCACACACCGCAGGTGTGCCGAAGCCAGGCGATGCCGACCCGCTGGCCCAAGCCGAAGCGCTCGGCCCGCTCGCCCCGGGCGACCACCCGGCCCACGACCTCGTGCCCCGGCACCACCAGCGGACGCCGGGGCGCCAGGTCACCCTCGGCCAGGTGCAGGTCGGTGCGGCACACCCCGCACACGTCGACCGCCACGACCACCTCGCCGGGGCCGGGCGCCGGCTCGGCGCGCTCGACCAGGCGCAGCGGCGCTGTGGCCGCCGGCCCTGGTCGGTCCACCACCCACGCTCGCACGACCCCAGCCTGCGCCCTGGCGGGCCCCCTGCCCAGGGGCGGGCGCCGAACCGGCTCGGGACCAACGGCCCTGCCTGGGCACGAGGCACGATGGTCACTGTGGTTGGTGTCGCCTGGCCAGGAGGTCCCATGAGCACAAGCCCACGTCCGCCGATCGTCGTCGGCCTCGACGGATCCGACGCCGCGCGCGGTGCGCTCGACTGGGCCCTGGTCAGCGCCTCGCACCACCGGCTTCCGGTCCACGTCCTGCACGCCTGGTCGATCCCGCTCCCACCCGTCGCCATGGGGCCCGCGATCACCGGTCCGAGCGAGGACGCCCTACGGGGCGTCGCCCAGACCCTCGTCGACGAGGCCGTGGCCTACGCCAACACGGTCGCGCCCGACGTCGAGGTCAGCACCGAGCTGCGCACGGTACCTCCGGCCGGCGCACTGATCGACGCCTCGAAGCAGGCGTCGACCGTGGTCGTGGGCTCACGTGGTCTGAGCAGCTTCGCCGAGCTCCTGGTGGGATCGGTCAGCCTGCAGGTGGCCACCCACGCGTCCTGCCCGGTCGCGGTGGTCCGCCCGCACACCCTCGGCGAGGGTGCCAGTCGTGACGCCGGCCGGGTGATCGTCGGCGTCGACGGGTCCGAGCTCTCGTCGCAGGCAGCCAAGGTGGCCTTCCTGGAGGCGTCGATGCGCGGCGTCGGGGTGACCGTGCTGCACGCCTGGGACGCGCCCGGCTTCGGCGCCCCAGGGGCTGCCGAACCGGCCGCCGACCTCCAGGTCGACCTGGACCAGGAGGAGCAGGAGCTCGTCTCCGAGACGATCGCGGGTCTTCGGGAGCAGTACCCCGACGTCGACGTCGAGCAGCGACTGGTCCAGGGGCGCACCAGCAAGGTGCTCGTCGACGCGTCTCGGGGCGCTGAGCTGGTGGTTGTGGGATCCCGCGGTCGAGGAGGGTTCGCCAGCCTGATGCTCGGTTCGGTGAGCCACGCCGTCCTGCACCACGCGCACGCACCGGTGCTCGTCGTCCGGCCGGCCGGGTCATGAGCACCGCTCCACTCTCCACCGAGCAGCGGCTGCTGCTGGCGGCTGCAGTCGCCGCACCCTCGGTGCACAACACCCAACCGTGGTTGTTCGACGTCCACGACGGCGGGATCGACCTGCTGGCCGACCCATCACGGCAGCTGCACGGACAGGACCCCGACGGTCGGGCCCTGATCGTGTCGTGCGGCGCGGCACTGCTCAACCTGCGGGTGGCCGCCGAGCACCTCGGCTACCGACCGCAGGTCACCTTGCTCCCCGACGAGGCTCGCCCGGATCTGCTCGCCCAGGTCTCCTTGGCCGGGCAGCACGACCACGCGGGAATGGCGACGGAGCTGTTCTCGGCGATCGACCGCCGTCACACCAACCGCCAGCCCTACGAGGACCGGCCGGTGCCTCGCTCGGTGGTCGACGCCTTGGTCGAGGCGGCCCGCCAGGAGGGCGCCGACCTGCACGTGATCAGCGACCGGCAGGACCGACGTCGCCTGGTCGAGCTCATCCACGAGGCCGACCTGGACCACGAGACCAACCCGGTGCGCATCGACGAGGCGACGAAGTGGACGGGGGTCAGCGACGACCGGGCCGATGGTGTGCCCGAGCGAGCGCTCGGCCCGCTGCCCGCCACCACCGCCACGCCGTTTCGTGACCTCACGCTCGGACGCACGATCCCCGGCCGCAGCTTCGCGGTCTTCGAGGCCGACCCCACCCTCGCGGTGCTCACCACTCGACGCGACGACCACGAGGCGTGGATGGTGACCGGGCAAGCCCTTCAGCGGGTGCTGCTCGTGGCCACGGTCGAAGGACTGGTCTCCACCTTCGCCAACCAGCCGCTGGAGGCGCCGTCGCTGCGGTGGCTCGTCCGCGACCCCGACAAACCGATCGGCTACGCCCAGATGATCATGCGGATCGGCTTCGCGTCGCCGGCACCAGCCACCCCGCGCCGTCCGATCGACGACGTGGTCGTCAGCTGAGCCGAACCCGCTCGCCGTCGCGCGGCGTCACCGACATCCAGCCGAGCTCGTCGCGGATCCGCCCGGCCAGCGCCCACGAGGCCTCCGGCTCCCCGTGCACCACGTAGGCGACCTCGGGCACCCCCGGCATGCTGCGCAGCCACGCAAGCAGCTCGGCCGCGTCTGCGTGCACGGAGAAGCCCGGCACAGCCACGACCTCAGCCCGGACCGGTACGTAGCGGCCGTGCATCTTCAGCTCCGTGGCCCCCTCGGCGAGGTCGCGCCCGCGGGTCCCCACGGCCTGGTAGCCGACCAGCAGCACCGTGCTCCGGTGGTCGGGCAGCAGGTGCTTCAGGTGGTGCACCACCCTCCCCCCGGTGGCCATCCCGGACGCCGAGACGACGATGCAGGGGGTACGTGGCGCATTGAGCTCCATCGACTCCGCAGGGGTGCGCGCGCGGCGCAGGTCGCCCGGGTCGAAGACCGTCGCCGGGTCACCCAGGTCGGAGCGAAGCTCGACGCTGTGGTGGCGCAGCGCCTCCTGGTAGATGGCCAGTCCGGACAGCGCCATCGGGCTGTCCACGAAGACCGGTACGTGGGGAATCTGCCCTGAGGTCATGAGGCGACGCAGCGCCATCAGCACGACCTCGGTCCTGTCGACAGCGAACGCGGGGATGAGCACGGTCCCGCCGCGCTGCACCGTGCGGCGCACGGCGTCGGCCAGGACTGCCTCACCGTTCGGGTCGTGTCCTCGGTTGCCATAGGTCGACTCGACGACGACCACGTCGGACGCCGGAGGGGGTGGCGGTGCAGCGAGCAACGGGTGTGAGGGGCGGCCCAGGTCGCCGCTGAAGAGCACGCTTCGGCCAGCGAGCCGAAGCTGAACGCTCGACGACCCCAGGATGTGTCCGGCCGGCTGCAGCACAGCATGAACACCACCGGCCACCTCGGTGGAGGCGCCGAAGGGCACGCGGGAGAACAGCGGCAGCAACCGCTCGACGTCGGCGCCGTCGTACAGCGGCTTGGGGGGTACGTGCTTGGAGAACCCCTTGCCGGCCGCGTACGCCGCGTCCTCCTCCTGCAGCTTGGCGCTGTCCCGCAGCACCAGCTCGGCCAGGTCGGCGGTGCCGTCGGTCGCCCAGACCGGACCGGTGAACCCGTCCCTGGCCAGGGCCGGCAGGTAGCCGCAGTGGTCGAGGTGGGCGTGGGTCAGCACGACGGCGTCGAGGCTGGACGGCGGCACCGGGAACGGCTCCCAGTTGCGCCGGCGCAGCTCGCGCAGCCCCTGGAACAGGCCGGCGTCGACCAGCACCCGGGTGGGCGTGGCCCCACCGTCGAGCTCCAGCAGGAACTTGCTCCCGGTCACCGTTCCCGCTGCACCGAGGAAGGTCAGGGTCGGCTCGCTCATGGCACCCATCCTCGTCGACGCTGACCACGGCCCCTAGGGTTGAAGGTCATGAGCAACGGACACCTGGTCTGGGTCGACTGCGAGATGACCGGTCTCGACCTGGTGCACGACGCCCTGATCGAGCTGGCGGTCCTGGTCACCGACGACGAGCTCAACGTGCTGGGTGAGGGCGTCGACGTCGTGATCCGCCCCCCGGCGAGGGCCCTGGCCCAGATGGACGACTTCGTGCGCACCATGCACACGACCTCCCGCCTGATCGACGTCCTCGACGACGGGATCTCCCTGGCCGACGCCGAGCAGCAGGCCATGGACTACGTCACCTCGTTCGTGCCCGACGTCCGCAAGGCGCCGATGGCCGGCAACTCGATCGCCACTGACCGCAACTTCATCGCGCGCGACATGCCCACGCTCGACGGCCACCTGCACTACCGCATGGTCGACGTCTCGAGCATCAAGGAGCTCGCCCGGCGCTGGTTCCCACGGGCCTACTTCGCCGCCCCCGCCAAAACAGGCGGCCACCGGGCCCTGGGTGACATCAAGGACTCGATCGCCGAGCTGCGCTACTACCGGGCCGCGGTGTTCGTCCCGCCGCCCGGCCCGGACTCGCAGACCGCGAAGGCCCTGGCAGCCGAGATCTCACCACCCGGCTAGACTCTCGGGGCTGCAGCTTGCTGCGGCAATGGTGGGTGTAGCTCAGCTGGTAGAGCACCGGGTTGTGGTCCCGGTTGTCGCGGGTTCGAGCCCCGTCACTCACCCCAGAGCACGCTCGAGGCCCATGGGCGCTGCCCGCCGGCCCGGGCGCCGCGGTCGACTGGGTCGACTAGAGCTCGTTGATCGCCCGGGCGACGACAAGACCGATCAGCGCCAGCGAGATGCCCGACTCAGTCATCAGCCACAGCTTCGACCAGTGCCGAACCGCGGGGACGTCGGTAGGACCGAAGGACGTCGCGGTGTTGAACGACAGCGCCAGGTAGTCGACGAACTGCGGGTACCAGCCGGCATAGGCGGGCGAGTCGATGTCCTGCTCGGGGAACCGGAAGGCCGGCAGCACCGCGTAGTCCCCGTTCGCCCGGGCCGCCGGACCTCCGCAGTCCAGGTGCCAGTACCAGAGGGCGAACGCGATGACGGTCGTGACCCAGACCACGGCGCCGATGGTCAGCAGCACTCCAGCGGTGTCGAACTGGTCACCGACCAGGATCGCCACGACGAGTCGCAGCGCGGAGACGGCAGCGGCCGCCGTGATCAAGCCGACCATCACCCCCGTCACGACCCGCAGCCATCGGTTCTGGCGGTCGATCCGTCCGGGGTCGCCGATGATCAGGATGCCGAGCAGCATGACCAGGAACGCGGGGTAGGCGTAAGGGGAGGCCTCACTGACCCGGAACTCGGCCGGGATCAGGAAGTTCAGGGCGGCCGCCACGACGACGGCAAGCGCCATCGGCAGCCGCCGCTCCCCGCGACGACCCTCCGGCACACCCGCCTGCACCATGCCCGGAGCCTAGGGACCCAGCGGACCGGCGGCGCCGAGGTCGGCCGGGTCGGCGCCGCCGGCGACCTTGAAGAGCCGACGCACGCCATCGCGCAGCCCGCTCGGCTGGGCCGCGGACGGCGATGCGCCAGGGTGCTGCGGGGCGATCCGCACCCGCAGGGCGGCCGGTCGGATCCGGAAGGTCACGGGGCTCGCCATGACCAGGGCTTCACCGTCGACCCCCAGCGGCACCTGCCCCTCGGACTCGATCACGAACTCCCTGGTCGCCCACTCACGCAGGGCGTGTCGGCGCCCGTCACCGCCGTCTGCGGCGCCCATCACCGCCACCCCCAGCTGCCCCTTGTCCATGCGGGGGCGGGTGCCGGAGCCGATCGCCCGCCCGAGCCGGTAGACGTTGTTGGAGACCAGGACGACCGCCGCGGACCGCTCCGGAGTGCCGTCCGGCCCGGTCCAGCGCAGCTCGTGGGCTACCTCTCCACCACCGGGTGCGAGCATGGTCGGGACGGTGTCGAGCAGGGTGCGGATCTTGGCGTCGCGGTAGCCCTCGTTCTGCACCGCCTCGGCGTACAGGCCCAGCGACACGTTGTTCACGAAGACCCGCCCGCTCACCTCGCCCAGGTCGACCCGCTTCTCCCCACCGTTGACGAAGGCGTCCAGCGCACCGACCACGTCGTCTCGGTCGACGCCCAGGTCGAGGGCGAAGTGGTTGCGCGTGCCCGCCGGGATGCACGCGAACGGGAGGTCGTGCTCGGCCGCGATGGTGGCGACCAGCGCCTGCGTGCCGTCGCCTCCGGCCGCTGCAAGTCCGTCGGCGCCCTGGGCGACCAGGTCGCGGACGACCTGCTCCCAGTCCTCGCCGGGCTGGAACTCGCGCGGCTCGATGCCACGCTTGCGGGCTTCCTCGGCGAGGTTGTTCGTGAGCGCCTTCCCGCCGCCGGACTTGATGTTGTAGACGACCACCGCGCGCTGCGGAGCGGGTGCCGCGGGCAGACGCAGGTGCACCGAGAAGGCCCGCTTGCTCAGGGCCACGGCGACCAGCAGGAGCACGACGGTGAGCAGCCCGCTGACCTTGACCCCGTCTACGAGGAGGACCCCGAGGGCCCCCGCGACCAGAAGGGCGGCCACGACCCACGCTCCGGTTCTCGCTCCACCACCGCGGATCAGCCCCTGCCAGGCCACAACCGCGGCAAGCGCAAGCAGGCCGAGGGCGACCAGGCCCGTGGGGAAGGTGGTGAGGGCGTGGTGGACGGCCACGGCCGCCGCGGCGAGGAGACTCACCAAAGCGAGCACGGCTGCAAGACGAGGGGACATGGCGTCAGGCCACCCCGCCCTCGTCGAGCTGGTTCTCGTTCGTGCCGCCACTCACGACCATGACCTCCTCGACGGCCGACGGGACCCCGCCGCGCCTACGTTCCCGGACCACCCAGCCTAGAGGTGGACGTCTCGTGAACGGCAGTCTGAGCGGACCGTCGGCGGCAGTCCCGGCGGGTCAGGTCGCAGGGCCGTGCCCTTTGGCCCTCGCGTCCGACCGGCTCGACCCGCGACGATGGGGCTGTCCCTCCGGAGGTCTCATGGCGCCCTACCCGTCCGCGGTCCTCGACGTGTCGGGGTTGCAGGTCATGGTCGACCTGCTGCGTTCCGACGGCTACACCGTCCTGGGACCTACCGTGCGCGACGGCGTGATCGGTCATGCGGAGATCACCTCGGTCGACGACCTGCCGCGCGGAGTCGGCGACGAGCAGGACGGCGCCCACTACCGGCTGACCCGGCGCGACGACGAGGCGCTGTTCGGCTACGCCGTCGGCGCGGAGTCCTGGAAGCGCCTCTTGTTCCCCGCCCGTGAGCTGCTGCAACGGTCAGGACCGGACGCCTCGCCCGACGCCTCGTCGGAGGTCCGTCCCGAACCTGGTCGGTATGCCCTGCTCGGCGTGCGCTCCTGCGACCTGGCGGCCCTCGGCGTGCACGACACCGTGCTCATGGGCCGTTCCGGCGTCGACACCCACTACGCCGCCCGCCGGGCCGACGTGCTCATCCTGGCTGTTGCCTGCGGTTCCCCGGCCAGCACGTGCTTCTGCACCTCGATGGGCACCGGCCCCTCGCCGCGGCAGGGCTACGACCTCGCGCTCACCGAGCTGCTCGATGGCGACGGCCACCGCTTCCTCGTCCGGGCCGGCAGCCCGGACGGCACCGAGCTGCTGGGCCGGCTCCCGACCGTCGCCGCCACCGACCACGACGCCGCTGCGGCGTCCCAGGTGGTCGAGACGGCCGTCCAGCACATGGGCCGGCAGCTCGACACCACGGACCTCAAGGACCTTCTGTACGCCAACGCCGAGCACCCCCAGTGGGACGACGTCGCAAGCCGGTGCTTGGCCTGCAGCAACTGCACGCTGGTCTGCCCGACGTGCTTCTGCACCTCGGTCGAGGACCACACCGACCTCGCGACCGGCACCGCGGAGCGCGTCCGGGTGTGGGACTCCTGCTTCACCAGCGACTTCTCCTACCTGCACGGCGGCAGCATCCGACCCTCGACCCGGTCGCGCTACCGCCAGTGGGCCACCCACAAGCTGGCCGCGTGGTGGGACCAGTTCGGCACTTCCGGCTGCGTCGGCTGCGGTCGGTGCGTGACGTGGTGCCCCGCCGCGATCGACATCACCGCGGAGGTAGCGGCCCTCCGGGTCGACCCGCAAGCCCCCTCGGTCACCACCGGTCCCTCGGAGGTCTGACATGCGCACCATCGACCAGCTGCTCCACGAGCACCCGTTCTTCGCCGGCCTGGACGACGCCGCGCTGACCCTCATCGCCGGCTGCGCGAGCAACATGCACGCCCGCGAGGGCGACTACCTGTACCGCGAGGGTGACCCGGCCGAGACCTTCTACATGATCCGTCATGGCCGGGTCGCGATCGAGGCGCACCAGCCCGCCGGCGGCTCCCTGGTCATCGACACCGTCGACGACGGTGAGGTGCTCGGCTGGTCGTGGCTGGTCCCGCCGCACCGCTGGCTGTTCGACGCCCGGGCCGTCTCCTCCACCAGCGCGGTGGTGTTCGACGGCACGTGCCTGCGCGGCAAGTGCGACGACGACCCGCGGCTCGGTTACGCGCTCATGCAGCGCGTGGCGCAGGTGATGTACGAGCGGCTCCAGGCGTCGCGGATCCGGCTGCTCGACCTGTACGGGACGACCGGGTGACTCGGTGACCGAGACCATGACTGGCACCGGGGGCGCAGCGGGGCTCCACGACGCCATGCGCCCCCGCCCGTTCCGGGTCGTCGAGCGGCGTGCGGACACGGCCGACACCGTCACTCTGGCCCTCGAGCCGGTCACGGGACCGCCCATGACCTTCGCACCCGGCCAGTTCACGATGCTGGGCCGCCTCGGTGCCGGGGAGGTGCCGGTCTCGATCAGCGGCGACCCGCGAGGCGGTCCCCTCGTGCACACGATCCGCGACGTCGGCGGGGTGACCCACCAGCTCGTGGGGTCGGACGTCGGTCAGGTGGTCGACGTCCGAGGCCCGTTCGGCGTCGGCTGGCGGGTGGAGGACGGACGGGCAGGCGACGTCGTCGTCGTGGCCGGCGGGATCGGCCTTGCCCCGCTGCGGCCGACCCTGCTGCAGCTGGTCGCGGAGCGGGACCAGTTCGGCCGGGTCGCCCTGCTGTACGGAGCGCGCAGCCCCGGAGAGCGGCTGTTCACCGACGAGCTCGAGCTCTGGCGCGAGCAGGGCATCGACGTCGACGTGGTCGTCGACCAGGGCACGCCGGGCTGGACCGGACGGGTCGGTCTGGTCACCTCGCTCGTGCCGCGCGCCGACGTCGACCCGGCGCGTGTCCTCGCGCTGGTCTGCGGGCCAGAGGTGATGATGCGGTACGTGTCCCAGTCACTGCTGGACCTCGGCGTCGCCCCGGAGCGGATCCGGCTGTCGATGGAACGCAACATGAAGTGCGGCGTCGGCCTGTGCGGACACTGCCAGCTGCGCCACCTGTTCCTGTGCCTCGACGGGCCGGTGCTCGACTACCCCACCCTCGCCCCGCTGCTCGCCGTCCGGGAGCTGTGACATGACCGATGACCGCCCGACGCTGGCCGTGTGGAAGTTCGCCTCCTGCGACGGCTGCCAGCTGACCGTGCTCAACTGCGAGGACGAGCTGCTCCCGCTGGCCGGTGCCGTCCGGATCGCGTACTTCCCCGAGGCGACCAGGGGCATGCTCGACGGCCCGTACGACGTCTCGCTGGTCGAGGGGTCGGTGACCACACCTGACGACCTCGAGCGCATCCAGCAGATCCGCGCGGCCTCACGCCTGCTGGTCACCATCGGCGCCTGCGCAACCAGCGGGGGGATCCAGGCCCTGCGCAACTTCGCCGACGTCGCGGAGTTCCGCTCGATCGTCTACGCCCACCCCGAGTACATCGACACCCTGGAGCAGGCGACGCCGATCGCCGACCACGTGGCCGTCGACTTCGAGCTGCGCGGCTGCCCGATCGACCGGCACCAGCTGCTGGAGGTGCTGGCCGCCTCGTTGCAGGGACGCCGACCGAAGATCCCCGCCTACAGCGTGTGCGTGGAGTGCAAGCAGCGAGGTTCGGTCTGTGTCGCCGTCGCCCACGGCACCCCGTGCCTCGGGCCAGCCACCCAGGCCGGGTGCGGGGCCCTGTGCCCCGCCTACGCGCGCGGCTGCTACGGCTGCTTCGGCCCGCAGGACACCCCCAACACCGCCTCCCTCGCCGAACGGCTGACCTGGCTCGGCATGCCCGACCTGGACGTCCACCGGGTCTTCCGCACGTTCAACGCCGGCGCCGAGCCCTTCCGGGTGGAGAGCGATCGGCACGCTGCCACCGTCGAGGAGGCCACGTCGTGACGCACAAGCCGACCGGTGACCAGGTGCTGCGTGCCGACCCGCTCGCCCGGGTCGAGGGCGAGGGCGCCATGAAGGTCGTGGTGCGTGACGGACAGGTGGCTGACGTCGAGCTGAACATCTTCGAGCCCCCGCGCTTCTTCGAGGCGCTCCTGCGCGGCCGGGCCTGGACCGAGCCACCGGACATCACCGCTCGGATCTGCGGGATCTGCCCCGTCGCCTACCAGATGAGCGCCTGCCAGGCGATCGAGGACGCGTGTGGCGTCGCGGTCACCGAGGAGATCCGGCGGATGCGGCGACTGCTGTACTGCGGGGAGTGGATCGAGAGCCACGCACTGCACATCTACCTGCTCCATGCCCCCGACTTCCTCGGCTACGACGGCGTCATCGAGATGGCCGCTGACCATCGCGAGGCGGTCGAACGCGGCCTGGCTCTGAAGAAGGCCGGCAACGCCTTGATGGCGCTCGTCGGAGGCCGAGCCGTGCACCCGATCAACGTGAAGGTCGGCGGCTTCTACCGCATGCCGACCCGCGCCGAGCTCGCCGGGCTGCGACCGACCCTGCTCCAGGCCCGCGACGACGCGGTCGCCACGGCGACCTGGGTGGCGGGCTTCGAGTTCCCCGACTTCACCCAGACCCAGGAGTACGTCGCCCTGCGGTCACCGAACGGCTACCCCCTGGAGGGTGGCTCGGTGGTGTCGAGCGCAGGACGGCGGTTCGACGTGGCACAGTTCGGCGACGTCGTCGTCGAGCAGCACGTGGCCAGGTCCAACGCCCTGCACGCCCACCTCGACGGGCACACCACCTACGTCGTGGGCCCGTTGGCGCGCTACGCGCTGAACCACGACCAGCTGTCGCCCCTGGCCCAGGAGGTGGCACGCGACGCGGGCCTCGGTCCCGAGTGCCGCAACCCGTTCCAGTCGATCATCGTCCGCTCGGTCGAGCTCGTGTACGCCCTCGACGAGGCGCTGCGCCTGATCGACGAGTGGGACGGCTCCGCTGCCCCCTCCGTCGAGATCACGCCGAGGGCCGGGATCGGGCACGGTGCGACCGAGGCGCCCCGCGGCATGCTCTACCACCGCTACGAGCTGGACGACGACGGCACGGTCCTCGACGCGGTCATCGTGCCTCCCACCTCACAGAACCTGGCGAGCATCGAGGAGGACCTGCACGGGTTCGTCCAGGACCGGTTGCACCTCGACCACGACGAGCTGACCCTGCGCTGCGAGCAGGCGGTGCGCAACTACGACCCGTGCATCTCGTGCGCCACCCACTTCCTCGACCTCACGGTGGAGTCCACGGACCGACCATGACCACGCTGATCGTCGGCCTCGGGCGACCCGACCGCGGAGACGACGGCGTCGGTCCCGCGGTGGTCTCCCGGCTGGACCTGGAGAACCGCCCGGACGTCGACTCCATGCTCCTGGACGAACCGACGTCCCTGATCGACCTCTGGACCGGCAGGGAGCTCGTGATCGTCGTCGACGCGGTGTCCTCCGGAAGCCCACCGGGCACCATCCACACCATCGATGCCACGACCGGTCCCTTGCCGACAGGTCCGTGGGCGGCCGCGGGGAGTCACGCGTTCGGCCTGGGGGCCGCCGTGGAGCTGGCCCGTGCCCTCGATCGGCTGCCCACCCGCTTGCTGCTCGTCGGCGTCGAGGTCGAGGCGACTGACCACGGCCGGGGTCTGTCCCACGCCGTCGCGGCGGCGGTCGGACCTGCAGCAGCTGCCGTGTCGGAGGCAGTCGACGAACGGCGCTGACGTCCAGGACCTGTGCCTCTGCCGCCGCGCGGCGCACGCCGCGAGAATTGGTACCAGAGCATGGAGGCGATCGCCATGACGGCTTCGCAACTGTTTCACGTCCCGGACCTCTCCCGTCGGCAGTTCCTGCTGGGGGTTGGCGGTGCCACCGCCGGTCTGGCCATTCCGGTCCACCGTTCGACATTCGCTCCGCGTGAGCTCAGCTCGTTCACCGGCGCCGTCCCGCTTCGGCTTGCCATGCACGTGCACGGCAGCTGGTCAGAGGGGCTCGGCAGCTGGGAGGCGCAGTTCACCCAGGCTGCGGCCAACGACATCGACGTGCTGTTCATGACCGACCACGACTCACGAGCCGTTGCGTACAAGTACCTGAGCACGCTGGCCGATGCCGTATGGGTCAGCAGCAGCACCGGAGCCCTAGCCCAGAAGGCCTCGACGGTCAACGGCGGAGCGATCAGGCTCCTCGCCGAGAGCTCCTCGACGACGGCGCCCGCGTCAGTGACCCTTGCCGTGCAGCCCGACCCGAACGCCAAGAACAAGCTGCGCACCGGTATCTCCGGGCAGAGCCTGCGGCACACCGTCAGCGCCTGCACCCTCAGCGGTGGCGCCACGTACGAGGTGGTCGTTGGGCTGTCCTACCACCCAGCCGTGGGTGGGCGCCCGGCCGGCAACTACGAGCTGCGCTACCGGTTCGGTTCTGGAACCCCTGGTTACTCCAAGGAGAACAACGGGCTCCGCGGCGTCGTCACCAAGGCCAAGCAAGCCGCCGGCTCGATGGTCACGCTGCCCCTGGCCACCGACATCGCTGCCTTGTGGCCCGACATGCTGGCCATGGACCAGTGCTTCTACGGTCTGTCGTTCGTCGCCACCAGCCCGAAGAAGGGCGCGGTTGCCGACATCGCCGTCTCGGCCGTGCAGTTCGTCCGGACCCAGAACGACCCGACCCATGTGAGCGCCAACCAACAGGCGTTGATCGGTGCCTACCAGCCGCGGTTCCCGGACCTGAGCGTGCGGACCACCACCGAGGTGAGCCGGCACCTGCCGGACATGAACCCGTTCGGGGTACCGCAGTTCTTCTCCGACTACGCGCTGGACACCGCGACCAACCACGATGCCTTCTACCGTGATCTCGTCGCCGACATCCACACCGGGCACGGCGTGATCTCGTGGAACCACCCGTTCGGCTACAACGGCGGCCCCCTGCTCAGCAGCGCCGAGCGGATCGCCAAACGGCACACCGTTTTCCAGCAGCTGCGGGCAGTCGACGTCTACGGGGCAGACATCCTCGAGGTCGGCTACTCCCTGCGTGGCAACGTCGATGCGTGGACTCACCTGGCCCTGTGGGACACGTTCTCCCGCAACGGTCGGTTCCTCACCGGAAACGGAACCAACGACGACCACGGCGGACGCAACTGGAAGACGCTGAACAACGGGTTCGTCACCGGAGCCTGGGCCAGCTCTCGTTCGGACGCCGACCTCGTGTCGGCGCTGTCCGCCGGTCGCGCCTTCGTCGCCCACTGCGGACGTTGGCCGCTGGCGGAGCTGGACATGATGGCCGACGACTCGGTCCCGATGGGGGCCGTGGACGTCAGCAACGCAACGAGCCACCGGCTGTCGGTGTACGTGAAGAACCTGCCTGCAGGTGGACGGGTCGAGATCCTCAGCGGGCCGGTCGACTACGCCAACAAGGTCGACCCCGGCACGACGGTCGTCTCGACGCTCACCGCGTCGTCGTTCACCGGTGGGGTGGCAACCGCCACCGTCAGCACGACGGCGTCTCGGTTCGTCCGGGCCACCGTTCGCCTGGCCGACAGCACGATCGTCGGCGCGGGCAACCCGATCTGGCTGCTGCGCTCGCAGCCTCCGGGAGGGATCCCGACCCCGCGCGCGGCCTGAGTCGAACAGCGCTGCTTCGGCGTCAGATCAGGTCGAACAGCTGGTCCATGACCTCCACGCCGAAGTGAAGCGCTGATCCCGGTACGCGTTCGTCAACGCCGTGGAACAAGGCCGGGTAGTCCAGTTCTGGCGGTAGCAGCAGGGGAGTCCAGCCGTAGGACTGGATGCCGAGCGGCACGAAGGCCTTCGCGTCAGTTCCACCGGTGTCGAGGTAGGGAGCCACCCGCCCCTCCGGGTCGATGGCCGCGAGCGCCGTCGCGATCGCGTCGGGGACGGCTCCGGTCAACGGCCCTTCGAACGCCGGGTCGTGCCAGATCGCCTCTCGGGTCACGTGCTCGCCGAGCAGGTCGTCGAGGACGGCGAGGAACTGCTGCTCCCCTCCGGGCAGGAACCGGCCGTCGATGACACCGCTGGCGGAGCCGGGGATCACGTTGGACTTGTACCCGGCGTCCAGCATGGTCGGGTTGGCCATGTGCCGGAATGCTGCGCGCAGGTCGTCGGCCATCGAGCCCATGACCGAGACCAGCGCATCGGGGTCGGCCAGCGCCGTCTGGGCATCGACTCCGAGCTCGTCGGCCAGCACGAGCAGCAGCGCCCGGGTGGTCGGCGTCAGCTCCTGCGGGAACTCATGAGCCCCGACCCGGGCCATCGCCTCGGCCAGCCGGGTGACGGCGTTCTCGCGGTTCACCATCGATCCGTGTCCTGCCCGCCCCGTGGCGGTGACCGTGGCCCAGAGCAGCCCCTTCTCACCGGTGCCCAGCGGGTACAGGCGGCGTCCGTTCGGCAGCCACATCGTGAAGCCGCCGCCCTCCCCCACCGCGTCGCCCACGCCCTCGAAGACGTCCCGGTGCGCGTCGGCCAGCCAGAACGCCCCGCGCTGGCCGGTGTGCTCCTCGTCGGCGGTGAAGACGAGCACGACGTCGCGGGCCGGCGGGCGACCTTCTCGACGGCGCCGGGCCACGACCGCCAGGAGCTGGGCGATGAAATGCTTCATGTCGATCGCCCCACGGCCCCACAGGACGTCGTCGATCACCTCGCCGGCGAACGGTGGATGGGTCCAGTCCGACGCCACGGCTGGGACGACGTCGAGGTGACCGTGGACCAGCAGCGGCGGACGGGTCCGGTCCAGCCCGTCCCACCGGGTCACCACGTTCGCCCGTCGCGGCGCCGACTCCAGCACCTGCGGCACCAGCCCGGCGTCGGTGAGGGCGCTCGCCGCGTACTCGGCCGCTACCCGCTCCCCTGGGCCGTCGTCGTCCCCGGCGTTGGTGGTGTCGATCCGGAGCAGCGCCTGGCACAGCCGCAGAACGTCCTCGGCGGGCCTCTGGTCAGTCACCTCGGTCATGAGGCAAGCCTGCCGCACCCCCTCGGTCCAGGGCCCATAGCCCCGTGCGCGGCGGCCGCGAATAGGTGAGGATGAGGGGGCAGGGCGCAGACCGGCGCCCGCAGAGCCGACGAGGAGCGTGCCATGACCACGACGCAGGCCGAAACACTCGAGGTAGTCAAGGACGGCATCGACGAGGTCGACATCCTCTCCCTCGTGGACGAGCCCGAGGGTGGCGGGCACATGATCCGCAACCTGGTACTGCTCATCGTGGCGGCGACCGTGGTCGGTGCGGTCGTGATGGCCCTGCGCGGACGCAGCGCCTGACTCGTTGATCCCCCGGAGGGGTGACGGGCCACGGCACTCGGGTGACCCCTCGTGACCCCGGGCACCCGAACGGTGCAACAAGCCTGAACCGCAGATCCCGATCCCTCATTTGAACGGTCTGCGGGGAGGGAAACCACATGGGTGCCACGTCAGTGATGACGTTGCTGAATCATCACGTTCCGTTGTCGCTGCTCTGCGATCTGCTCGATCCCGACGGGCCTGCGTCGGCGGAGATCCTGGCGGTCGAGACCGGACGGGCTGATTTGGCCGGCGCCCGGGGGGCGCTGCTAGAGTCGGCGAGTCCTCGATGAGGACGGCGCGCCGCTAGCTCAACTGGCAGAGCAGCGGACTCTTAATCCGCGGGTTGGGGGTTCAAGTCCCTCGCGGCGCACCCTTGCCTGACCTGGCCTTTCGCCTGATAGGCGAAGGGCCAGAGTCCTTTCCGGCCGTTGACCCGGGTCGCCGCCTACGGGGCTCACTCCACCACGCGACCACCGAACGCGACTCGACCTGCTGCGTCTGGCGCGAAGATGACATGAACGTTCTGCCGCGGGTGACCAGTCGTACGAGCGACCGCGGACGTGATCTGCTCCACGACGTCCGCGAACTGCTCCCGGGCCGGCTGACGGCGACTGGTGACCGTCACGAATACAGGCTTGACGGAGTCACCGAACGAGCCGCCGCTCTCGCCGTAGTGATCCGGGCGCAGCACTCGGAGGCGGACCCAGGTCGACCCCTCGGCGGCCCGCAGAGCCAGGCCGATCTGGTCAGCCAGGAGGTCGGCCATCCCGGGAGCGGGTTCGTCATCGCTGACCAGCTCGACCTCGACCATTGGCACAGCCATCGAGTCTAGGCTCGCTGGCGGAGGTGGCTGCTAGAACGGAGTCGGGGGCATCCCTTCCTTCAGGACGCCCTTCGCTCTCATGTCGGTGCGCTCCTCTGCATCGCGCTGCTGTGCGGCGGTCCTGTCCTGCTGGTCCTGCCACCGACAGATGCGGAGCCGCCTCATCCATCCGGTGAGCATGTGACGCGTCCCGGTCATGAGCGCCTCCTTGACGACAGACTAGGCCCACGTGAACCTCAACGTCCGTGCTTTCTTCGCCACCACGCCAACCACCTGGCCCAGGCCGCGACGACTCACTCCGTTCACTGAAGCGTGACCGTGGCCGAGTCGTCGTTGTTGGTGGCGGTACCTGCCGGGTCCGCGCTGGGGCTGCTGGGTGGTACGCCCAATGGAGTCACCTCGGGTCCGTCGCCGGCGACCGGTTGGACGTAGGCCAGCACCGACATCCGCCCACTCGCGGACGCTGCGTCAGGCACCGTCGAACCGACGTCGATCGCGACCCCGGTGACCCCGGGGCTGAGCGGGCCCTTCCCCGTGCAGCGGACGAACGGGTAGCCCTCGACCGTGGTGCCCTTCACGCATGTGCGAAGGGCGTTGTTGGTCGGGGCAGTCGGAGAGCTCCCAACCGGCAGCAGCAGGGTCATGCTCCAGCCGGTCCGCCCAGGGGCCGGCCCGAAGTCGAACGCACTCATCCTCCATGTCACCGCGTCCCCGGGCCGCCAGCCGCCGGCGGCTACCGGGGTCAGCCTTCTCACCGAGCCGGTCAAGTCGTACGTGGCGTCGGCACCCTTCGTCGCGTCGACGTTGTGGCCGACCGGGTCCACCTCGTCGGGCTCCACCTGCTTGTCGTGGATGCCGGTCGGGCACTGCCGGACGTCGGTCTCGGCGTCGCAGCCCGGTCCGAAGGAGTCCGGGTCGCCCCCTTGGTCCACGTGGGTGATCGCCACCACGAGCGGAGCACCGAAGGGCTCTCCGGTCGGACAGGCGGTCGTGGGGAGCCCGCGGACGCAGCCGGGAGTGCCGGTGGCGCCGCCCACCACCAGCTTGCCCGTCACACGCACCAGACCACCGGGCACCAGGGTCCCGGTGAACGACATCGGGATGCGTGACTGACCATCCATCGGGCCGGCCATCATGTCCGAGACCCCGGGGGACGTGGCCGGAGCATTGAGCAGCAGGTCACGCGTGACACTGCCGGTGGCCGGACGGTCGCCGTCCGGCAGGGCGAGCACTGCTTCGAGTCCGGTGACGGCAGTCGTCCCCTGGTTGTGCAGCTGGATGCTGACCGTGTACGTGTCGCCCGCCCGACAGATGAAGTACTTGCCGTCACTGCACGAGCTGGTCACCCACGACAGGCGGGCCGCGACATCAACAGGGTTGGCAGGGACCTTCCCGGCGACCGGGGCGGGGGCCGATGAAGCGCTGCCTGGCCAGTCCGGCAGTAGCCCGACATTCAGGTCCGTCAGGTTCTGGGTCACCTTCGACAGCGGGAAGTGGATGAACTGGTTGTCGGTCTGGAAGTCGTTGTCGGGCCCAGGCCCCGGGACGCAGGCCAGCTGAGCGCACTGCGACCGGAACCACCCCGTCTCGACCGCGAGATAGCCAGAGGACTTCGTGGTCAGTCCACTGAGGCTGTACCGGCCGTCGGGGCCGGTGGTTGTCGACGGCGTGCCGGCGCCCGAGTTGCGGTGAACCCGGATTCCGGCGACACCCGGCTCGCCGGCGTCGCGGACCCCGTCGTTGTCAAGATCTCGGTAGACCACGCCCGACACGGTGTAGGTGGTCGCCGCCCCCGCCGACGACGTCAATCCCACAGCCAGCGGAGCCACGAGGACGCCCACCGCCAGGCTGACCCAGAGGAGGCGAGGGTGGCGCCGCACATCAGTGCCGCGTAGTCGTCGTGACACGTCGTCACCCCCCGACCGATCCCTGCGAGAGTAGGCCGGGACCAGCCGCTACGGGGTCGATCCAGGAGAATCCACCTGCCACGGCGGAGTCGGCAGGTGCTCGTCGAGCCGCCCGCCGCCCTTGCAGTCGGAGGTCTGGTAGTCACCAGCGAGCCGGGGGTAGACGGTGGTCCAGTACTGCCGGGCGAGTGCCTGGGCGTGGGCCGCAGTTGCCCCGAGCAGGGTCGCGGTCAGGGCGTCGCGCTGGACGGCGGCGCACTCGGCCTCGGCCTCGTTGATGTGGCCGGCCAGGTGCATCGCCTCATGGGTGAGCACGTGGACCGCGACGACCTGGTTCGGCGTCGGCGCGCTCTTGTCCGACCCCAGGTAGTCACTGAGGTCGCGGCACTGGTTGCGCTTGATGAGCGTCCAGGACTCGGGCGAGCCGTCTGCGCGCCACGGCACCCAGCCCAGCTCCGAGCCCAGGTCGACGAACGACTGGCCCAGGGTCTGGCAGCGGACGTCGACCGGACGTCCGGCCAGCTGGGACGCCACCTTGGCCAGCGTGGCCTCCTCACTGCGTCGCTGCACCCCCGGCACCGCGAGCCCGACTGCGAGGACCACGAGCAGCCCCACGGAGACCCAGGGGAACCGGCGCCGTCGACCGAGCTCGTCGACCCGCCTGCGCGACCACAGCACGCCGAGGGTGACGGCGCACAGCACCGCTCCCAGCGAGACCCAGTCGAGCAGAGCCATGACCACCCTCCGGCGCAAGGCCCCGAGTCGGGGCCGCACTGCAGGTGTCGACGGCGCGGGGTGCCCGGTGAAGTCGTGCGGAGAAATCTGGCGGGATGGCTCAAGGTGTCGGCGCCGGCTGCCGAATCACATCAGTGTGATTCCCCTCCCCGAGGTGGCGCGCGCCTGGGAGCACCTCCAGGCCGGCGTCCCGATCACCTTGCTCTGCGACCTCCTGTACCCCGACGGGCCACCGTCGCGAGAGTTCTACCTCGCCGAGTGCCTGGCCGAGGACGTCGCCCGCTCCCACCCGCCCGGACGATCAACGGGCCCGGCGAAGCAGTCGATGCCCGGAGCATGACCAGGCGACCGCGCTGGCTCCTTGCCGTGCCCCTCTGCGCCCTGGCGACGTCCTTGGTCGCACTGCCCTTGGCCGCCCCGGTCGCGGCCGGTCCAGAAAAGCGGTCGGTCGCCGGCTGCCCGACGTTCCCGTCGGACAACTACTGGCACGCCGACATCAGCGCGCTGCCGGTTCATGCCCGCAGTGCCGACTGGCTGCGGCACATGTCCCCCAGCAGCCGGCTGCACCCGGACTTCGGGCCCAGCTACGGCGAGCAGCCCGTGCCCTACGGCATCCCGGTCACCGTCGTCGGCGCTGCGCACCCGAAGGTGAAGGTGCGCTTCGGCTACGCCTCCGAGAGCGACCGGGTGCGCTACCCCCTCGGCAACGACACCAAGATCGAGGGCGGTTGGAGGGCCGGCGGGGATCGCCATGCCATCGTGGTCGACCGCTCGACCTGTCGGCTCTACGAGACCTGGAACACCAAGCGCCGCAACGGGGTGTGGCACGCCGGCTCCGGCGCCGTGTGGGACCTGACCTCGAACCGGCTGCGCCGCATCGGGTGGACGTCGGCCGACGCGGCGGGACTCCCGATCCTGCCGGGGCTCCTGACCTGGTCGGAGGTATCGCACGGCACCGTCGACCACGCCATCCGGTTCACCACTGACGTCACCGACCGTCGTTTCGTCTGGCCCGCCCGGCACCAGGCCGGCAGCGTGAGCAACCGGAACTACCCGCCCATGGGTGCCCGGTTCCGGCTCAAGGCCGGCTTCGACCTCAGTGGCTACCGCGCCGACACCCGGGTGGTCCTGCGCGCGATGCAGACCTACGGGCTCGTCCTCGCCGACAACGGCTCACCGTGGTACTTCCAGGGCGATGCGAGCAGCAAGTGGCCGTCCGGACTGCTCGACGAGCTGAAGTCGGTGCCGGCCCGGGCCTTCGTGGCGGTCGACACGCGTTCGCTCATGGTCGATCCGGACTCCGCCCGAGTCGCCCAGCCCTGATCCCGCACCTGCCGGTCCGGGAGTGTCGGGTCAGGTGCTGTCGCGCACCGTGCGCACACCCAGGGCGGCACCGAACAAGAGCAGCCCCAGCCCGGCGACGACGTCGACGACGACCAGCGCGCGGTCGGACATCCGTCGTCCGGCGTGCGACGCGGCCCAGGTGAGCCCGGTGAACCAGGCGGCACTGCCCAGGAACACCCCTGCCAGCAACAGGGCAACGGACGGCAGGCCACCGCCGTCGGTGACAGCCACTGCGGCCCCGAGCAGCGCCGCCCAGGTCAGGATCGTCAGCGGGTTCGACGCCGTCGCCACCAGCCCACTGCGAAACCCCGCCGCCCTCGACGACACCTCGACGTCGGCCTCTCCCCCGGTGCGCACGCGCGAGGCGCTGTGCAGGGTGCGCACCCCGAACCAGACCAGGACGGCGGCTCCCACGAGCCCGAAGGCCAGCCGGGCGGAATCGATCCGCAGCACGGCACCGGCACCGAGCAGCCCCAGTGCGGCATAGACGGTGTCGATGGTTGCTGCACCCCAACCGATCGCCGCGCCGGCTCCGAAGCCGAACCGCATCGACGTACGCACGGACAACAGCCCGACCGGGCCCAGCGGTGCGGCCACTGCGACGCCCAGCACGAACCCGGTCAGAGCCGGGGCGACGGAGAGCGCGGACACCGGTCCAGGGTGCCGCAACGGCGGGTCGGCGCCTACTGGGTTTCGAGGGTGCCCTGCGGCTGGGCGCCGTGCACGACCACGCCGTCGAGGACTGTCATCCAGGTGGGCAGCTCGGCCAGCGCGTCGTCCGCCGTCGTGAACAGGTCGCCGTCGAGCACCGTGAGGTCGGCCAGCTTGCCCGGCTCGATCGACCCGATCCGATCCTCCAGACCCAGGGCGACCGCGGCCTCGATCGTGTGCGCGAGGAGCGCCTCCTCGATCGTGAGGGCCTGGTCCTGCGCCGATCGAGCTCCCGGACGCCGTCCGACGCCGCACTGCTGCTGAGATCGTGTCCATGGGTCGGTAGGACGCGACGTCGGAGTCGCTGCTGAGCACGATCCGCACGCCGGCGTCCAGCTCGTCACGCAGCGGCTGCAACCGTTGCGCCCGCGGACCCAGCCGGACGACGAACTCGTCGCCGCTGTCGACCAGGTAGCTCGGCTGGTTGACCGTGATCACCCCGAGCGTCGGCCATCCGAACGACCTGCTCGGCGGTGGGGTAGCCCGCGTGCTCGATCCGGAAGCGGGGGTCGGCGTCAGGTCGGTCGGCCAACGCCGCCGCGAAGGAGTCCAGCGCCAGCTCGATGGCTCGGTCGCCCTGGGCGTGGACCCCGACCTGCCATCCCGCGCGGTGCGCGCGGACGACCGCGTCGGTGAATGCGTCGGGCTCCCAGTACATCGAACCCACGAACTCACCCGCCCGGCCGAACGGCTCGCTGAACGCCGCCGTCCCCCCGATGAGCGACCCGTCGGCGTAGAACTTCACCGCGCCCAGCCGAAGGTGGTCGTCACCGAAGCCGCTGCGCAGCCCGACCGCCTCGAGCTCGGCCAGCTGGTGCGACAACGGCATGCACACCGTGCGCACGTGCGAGTCGACCCAGGCGACGCGCCTCCTGGTAGGCAACCAGCTCGCGCCGGGTCACCTGCGCGTCGCACACGGTGGTGAGCCCGACCGCCACGAACGCCCGACCCGCGCGGTCGACCGCGTCGACGAGCTCCGTCAGGGGCCGACTCGCATGGAAGTTGGGGCCGTGGTGACCGATCTCCAGCTCGACCGGCTGGAGCAGGCCGAGCGCGGTCTCCACGCACAGGCCAGTCGGTCGACCGTGCTCGTCCCTCACCAGGTGTCCGCCGGCAGGATCCGGCGTCGCGTCGGAAATCCCCCGTGCCGCCAGCGCGGCACTGTTGGCGATCCCCTGGTGCCCGGACACGTGCAGCACGAAGACGGGGTGCTCCGTTGTGGCGTCGTCGAGGTCCCACCGGGTCGGCTCCCGCTCGTACTTGGCGTGGTCGAAGCCGGTCGCAACCACCCACGTGCCGGGCGGCGTTCGCGCCGCCTCGTCGGCAAGCGCGCGAACCAGCTCCTCCACGCTCGCCACGCCGGGGTAGCGAACGTCCAGGCACGCGAGCATCTCGCCCGTGGCGAGGAAGTGGTTGTGCGCGTCGATCAGGCCCGGGAGGACGGTGCGACCTTCGAGGTCGACCGTGGTCGCATCGGGCAGCTGTGCGGTCATGTCGTGCCCGGACCCGACGCCGACGATCCGGTTGCCCGACACCGCAACCGCCTCGGCCGTCGTCCCGTTGCGGTCCGCGGTGAAGACCGTTCCGCCGAGCAGGACGAGGTCGGGTCTGGTCGGGGGGCTGGTCGGGGAGGTCATCGTGGGGTCACAGGTACAGGCCGGACGATTCCTGCTCGACCCGGGTCGATGCCACCGCGTGGACGTCGCGCTCACGCATGAGCACGTAGCTCGCGCCGTGCAGCTCGACCTCCGCGCGGTCCTCGGGCTCGAACAGGACCCGGTCGCCCACCTCGATGCTGCGCACGTGGGGGCCGATACCGACCGCACGCGCCCACACCAGCCGCTTGCCCACCTGTGCGGTGGCGGGGATCAGGATCCCCCCGGTCGACGTGCGCTCGCCGTCGGCGCCCTCGATCTCGACGAGCACCCGGTCGTGCAGCATCTTGATCGGCAGCGCCTCGGGGACGGTCCGTGCGCCGTCGGCCATCAGTCGTGGAACAGCTGGCGCAGCACGATCAGCCCGGCGAGCGTGCCACCGATGATGGCGATCGGCTTGCCCTTGACGCTCCCGTCCGGGTGCACGAACCAGCCCTTGACGACGCCGGTCGCGTCCTCGGCCAGGGCCTGAGGGCTGAGCCGCTCGGACAGCTCGTCGACGGTGGCCGCGAGCTGCTTCTGGGCGGACTCGATGTCGGACTGGATCTGCTCGGCAGTGCGAGGGGGTGGCGCCGGGGTCGGCGAGGGAGTCGGCTGGGTGTCGCTGTTGCTCACGCGGGTCCTCCTGTGGGTCTCCCCTACCGTACCGACCCCGATCCAATTGCAAGTGAATTGCAAGAGCGTCGCTCTCGCGTTACCGTCGCGACATGCCCCCTCACCGCTGGTTCCCTCACGCTGCCCTTGCCGTAGGCGCCGCTGCCGCGCTGTCCCTGACCGCCTGCTCGTCGGACTCCTCGAACCCCGCCGCGGACGACGGCCAGCTGCTCGTCGCCACCACCGTGGCCCCGATCACCTCGATCGCCGCCAACATCGGCGGCGACAAGGTGAACGTCGAGGGCATCGTCCCCGAGGGCACCAACTCACACACGTTCGAGCCAGCCCCGCAGGTCGCCGAGCTGCTCAGCACCGCTGACGTCATCTTCGTCAACGGACTACAGCTCGAGGAGCCCACCAAGGACCTCGCCGAGGCGAACATGAAGGACGGCGCCGAGATCGTCGACATCGGCGACGAGGTGCTGCCCGAGGACGAGTGGATCTATGACTTCTCGTTCCCGGAGGAGGACGGCAAGCCGAACCCCCACCTGTGGACCGACCCCACGTACGCAGCCAAGTACGCCACCGTGATCGCCGACACCCTGGCCGAGCGCGACCCCGACAACGCCGACTACTACCGGGCCAACGAAGAGGCCTTCATCGCCAAGACCGACGAGCTGGCCAGCGCCCTTCGTGCGGACCAGAAGACCGTCCCCGACGGCAACCTCCGCCTGCTCACCTACCACGACGCCTACGCCTACTTCGCCAAGACGTTCGGCTGGGAGGTCGTCGGGGCGGTCCAGCCCAAGAACTTCGAGGACCCGACCCCCCAGGAGGTCGCCCGCCTGATCGACCAGGTCAAGGCCGAGAACGTGCCCACGATCTTCGGCTCGGAGGTCTTCCCTTCTGCCGTGCTCGAGGAGATCGGCCGGGCCACCGGAGCCCGCTACGAGGACACCCTGCGCGACGACGACCTCCCGGGTGCACCGGGTGAGGCCGACCACTCCTGGCTCGGGTTGATGCAGTACGACTACATCACCATGATTGAGGGGCTCGGCGGAACCGCCGACGAGCTCAAGGCCGTGACGGTCGAGAACGTTGCCCCGGACGAGGCGGTCTACCCCCAGTGACGAGAACCGGCGTCGGGCCGCTGCTGCTGTCCCTGGACGGCGTGACCGTGGCCTACGACAGCCGCCCCGTGCTGGTCGACGTCGACTTCCACGTCCACAGCGACCAGATCACCGGGATCGTCGGGCCCTCGGGCGCCGGAAAGACCACGCTCCTGCGCGCGCTGCTCGGCTCGGTGCAGCCCAGTCGCGGCACGGTCACCCGCACGCCCGGAACTCGCGTGGCCTACGTCCCGCAGCTGGAGACGGTGAACTGGAACTTTCCCGTCTCGGTCAGCGAGTGCGTGCTCATGTCGCGCACCGAGCACCGCCTCCTGCCCTGGGCCAGTCGGGCCGAGAAGACCATGGTCGACGCCATGCTCGACCGGCTCGGACTCCACGACCTCAGTGGGCGTCACATCCGTGAGCTGAGCGGGGGGCAGCAGCAACGGATGTTCATCGCCAGGGCACTGCTGCGTGAGCCGGCCCTGCTCGTGCTCGACGAGCCGACGTCCGGCGTCGACGTCAGCACCCGACACGACCTGCTGCACCTGTTGCAGGAGCTGCACGAGGACGGACTGTCGATCGTGCTGACCACCCACGACCTCAACGGCATGGCCGCCCATCTCCCGCACCTCGTCTGCGTGAACCGTCGCATCGTGGCCGAGGGAACTCCCGTCGAGGTCATCACGCCACAGGTCCTGGAGCACACGTTCGGCGCTCGGATGGATGTCCTGCAGCACCTGGGCATGCCGGTCGTGGTCGACGACTACGAGGCTGCCGCGGCGCGGCAGGTGTCGTGACCCGACGATGAACCTCTGGGAGCAGCTGGTCGACCCCTTGAGCTACGAGTTCTTCGTCAAGGGTCTGATCGTCGCAACCTTGTCCGGTGGGCTGCTCGGGTTCATCGGGGTGTACATCACCCTGCGCGGCATGAGCTACATCGGCCATGGGCTGTCGCACGCCATCTTCGGCGGGTTCGCCGCTGCCCAGCTGTTCAACGCGTCATTCGTCTTTCTCGGGGCCGGGGTGTGGGGTCTCGCCTCGGCGCTGGGGATCAGCTGGGTCACCCGCAAGTACCGGATCGGCGCCGACGCAGCAATCGGGGTGATCACGACTGCGTCGTTCGCTCTCGGTGTGGCGTTGCTTGTGCGCTTCAACGGCACCGGCCCGTCCTTCGACGCGGCGATCTTCGGCTCGATCCTCGGCATCTCGCCGGGGCAGATCATCGGCCTGTCGGGGATCGCCGTCCTCACCGGGGTCATCGTCTTCTTCCGCTACCGGCAGCTGCTCTTCACCACCTTCGACCCCGAGGTGGCTCAGGCGTCGGGCGTGAACGTGGCCCGAATCGACGCCCTGCTGATGCTCGTGCTCTCCTTGGCCATCCTCGCCACCCTGACCGTGATCGGTGTCACCCTCGTGGCTGCCATGCTCGTGATCCCGGCCGTGGTGGCCCGCATGCTGACCCAGCGGTTCGCCCGGATGCTCGTGCTGTCGACGGTGATCGGCGCGATCAGCGGGTTCGTCGGCATGTATGCCAGCTACTACGCCGCCGTCCCGTCGGGCACGATGATCGTGCTCACCAGTGCCACGCTGTTCGTGATCGTGCTGATGGTCACGGGCCTTCGGGGGCTGCGGCGTACGGCAGGCTTGGACGACCACGACGAGCTGGCCCTTCCGGCCGGCCCGACCGTGACGTTGCACCCCACCTCGACCAAGGAGCAAGTGTGAGCGAAGCCCACCGGTTGACCGCTGGCGAGACGGCCCCGGCGTTCACCCTGCTCGACGACCACGAGCAGTCGGTCAGCCTGAGCGACTTCACGGGCCGCCGCGTCATCGTCTACTTCTACCCGGCTGCGATGACCCCGGGCTGCACCACGCAGGCCTGCGACTTCCGCGACAACCTTGCCTCGCTGCAGGGTGCCGGCTACGTCGTGCTCGGCATCTCGCCCGACCAGCCGGCCAAGCTCGCGAAGTTCCGCGACAAGGACGGCCTGACGTTCCCGCTGCTGTCCGACCCCGACCGGGCCGTGATGCAGGCGTACGCCGCCTTCGGCGAGAAGATGATGTACGGCAAGAAGGTCACCGGCGTGATCCGGTCGACGTTCGTCGTCTCGGTCGACGCCAAAGGCAAGGCGACCGTCGAGGTCGCGCAGTACAACGTCAAGGCCACCGGTCACGTGGCCAAGCTGCGCAGGGACCTCGGGCTCGACACGTAGTCGGGTCTCCGCGCGCGGGGGCGGTAGGTTCGCCGCGTGCGTCGTCCGCGGTGGCTCACTCGAAACGTCGGTGTCCTCTCGGCCGTCTCGCTGGCCCAGGACGCTGCCAGCGAGCTGCTCTACCCGCTGCTCCCCCTGCTGCTCACCGTGGTGCTGGGCGCCCCGGCCGCCGTCGTCGGCGTGATCGAAGGGGTGGCTGAGGGTGCTGCCGCGCTGACCAAGTACCTGTCCGGCAAGTACTCCGACCGGGTCGGACGCAAGCCCTTGGTCACCACCGGCTACGCGATGGCTGCAGTGGGAAAGGTCATCGTGGCCGCTGCGGCGGTGTGGCCGATCGTGCTGGTGGGTCGGGTCGTCGACCGGCTCGGCAAGGGAATCAGGGGTGCACCGCGCGACGCCCTGCTCGCCGAGGGAGTGCCGCACAGCGAGCTGGGGCGGGTCTTCGGGTTCCACCGGGCTGCCGACACCGCCGGAGCCGTGATCGGTCCGCTGGTCGCGCTGGCGGTCCTCGCCGGGACCAACGACAACATTCGCCTCACGCTGTGGATCGCCGTCATCCCGGCGGTCCTCAGCGTGCTGCTGGTCGGTTTCGCCCGCGAGGAGCAGCCGGCGTCGTTGGTCCGCGAGGACGCCGGCCTCCGGGCGAAGATCCGCGAACCCCTGCCGAGCGGGTTCAAACGGGTCACCGTGGTGCTCGTCATCATCGCGGTCGTGAACTTTCCCGACGCCCTCATCCTGCTGCGGGTCAGTGAGCTCGGCTTCTCGGCGACGGCCGTGGTCGCCGCGTACGTCGTCTACAACCTCGTCTACTCCGCCGTGTCGTACCCGGCCGGAGCGCTGTCCGACCGGTGGCCGCGGTCGAGGGTGTACGCGTTGGGCCTGGTCTGCTTCGCGATCGGCTACCTCGGGCTGGGCCTCGTCGACGGTGGCTGGGTGGTCTTCGCCCTGATGGCGGTCTACGGCGGGTTCAACGGGTTCACCGACGGCGTCGGCAAGGCCTGGATCACCTCGCTGGTCTCACCGACCGTGCGCGGCCATGCCCAGGGGGTCTTCCAGGGCCTGTCCGGCGGCGCAGTGCTGCTCGCCGGGCTGTGGGCCGGTCTGGCCTGGGAGCTCGGCCCCGGTGGCGGCGTGGTGCCACTTGTCGTGTCGGGCGTTGCCGCCATGGGCGCGTCGGTCTGGATGCTCACCGCCGGACGCCGCCTCGGCTGAGGGCGTGCCAGCGCCCGGTCAATGATCGGTGAGCACCGGCGGCGCGAGCGTGGTGAACCGTCGTCCACCTGGGCTGATCCACACGGTGTCTCCATCAGCCCGGCGCTCGACCGACCACCCACCGTGGGTCTTGAGCCGATGGTGTCGCCGGCACAGCACGGCCATCTGCTCGGCGCTGGCGGAGCCTCCATCGCCGTCGGGTCGCCACGGTGGGTCATGGTCGAGGTCACAGCGACGAGCGGGCTGCCGGCACTGCGGAAACGTGCAGGTCTGGTCGCGGACGGCGATGAAGCGCTGCAGCTTGGGCGGGGCGAACCGGACCACCGGGCCGAAGTCGAGCAGGTGCCCCTGCACCGGGTCGGTGACCAGGCGGCGCCAGGTGTCCGCCTGCTGGAGCCAGCCACGGGCGACTGCTGCGGGGATGGTTCCGTACCCGCGCAGCTCGCAGGGGTTGTCTGCCAGCTCGAGCAGCGTGGCGAGGTCGATCACGATCTGCGCCTGGACCGGGGTGCTCGGCGACGTCGCCTCAGCCGACGCCTGCGCGTGGTCGCGCGGGGCGACCGCCCCCAGGCACAGGCCGAGCAGGGCGTCGAACCGTCGTGCTCCGATCCGGCGTGGGTCGTCAGACTCGCGCGGCCCGGCGAGCACCGCAGAGCGCAGCCCAGATCGCCTCGACGTCCGGCGCCGGGCCGCGAACGCAGAGTGCCGCGACCCCGTCGGGCTCGCTCCACCGCTCGACGCTGCGCTCCTTGGAGGCTCGGGCATGACGTCGTGCCGCAGCCTCAGCATCGATCCGGTCGACGGTGTTGCGGGCCAGGCGACGCAGCTCACCGATCGTCTTGCCGGACGCGCGGCCCAGGATCCGCTCCTCAGCGGCGGCGGCGTGGACATCGTTCGCCTCGTCGAGGGTCTCGACGATCGCCCGGACGTGCATGTACGAGAGCTCACCGGCCAGGAATGCCGCGTACGTGCGGGACAGCCGGCCGGTGAGGGCACGGGCCATCTCCAGCCTCGACCGGAAGGCCGTCTCGGAGAGGTTGAGCGACACCTGCAGCTCGGTGAACCAGCATGCCTGGTCGAGGAACCGGCGCTCGTTGCCTGTCCGGTCTGGCTCGACGTCACGTCCGACGTGGTCAACCACCGCGGGAAGCTGTCGAGCCGACGCCCAGGCCGCGAGCCGCTCGCACGCGACGGCGAAGTTGACCCGGCCCTGCTCGGACAGCTCGCCCGTAGTCACCTGCGCGATGAGCCGTGCTGACTCGGCACCGGGAGCCATCGCGGCCGCCTCCGCCGCGCACCGATCAGCCTCGTCGTCCGTTCCGCTGACTGGGTCGCTCCCCTGCGCCTCGACTGCTTCGACAGCTTCGACCATCCAGTCCGGTACCTCGCTGGGGATCGCGAGACCGAGGGCAGCACGCGATGGCCCGGTAGGCCCATCGGTGGTCCTCGGCTCGAACATACGTTCGATTCTAGTAGACAGCACCGACAGAATCCGGGCCCCGGGAGCAGGTGTGGACGAACGGATACAGTCGCTGCCGACGCGGAAGTGGCGGAACAGGTAGACGCGCAGGTCTTAGGCACCTGTGCCTTCGGGCGTGGGGGTTCAAGTCCCCCCTTCCGCACCCGACTCCGGAGGCGGCCCTGCGCAGCGGATCACCCGCCCGTGCCTCATCTCGCGGCTTCGTAGGATCCGGCGATCTCGGCGGCGATGGCCGCCGGGCCTCGACCTGACGTGTACGCGATCTCTCGCGCCAGGCGACGACTGGAAGCATGTCGGATGAAGTAGGCGTTGAGCGCGAGCAGCTCATCGCTGACGGCTTCGTGCTTGGCCTGCAGGATCGCCTGCAACCGCCCGGCCAGGATGTGCTCCGACTCCGCAGGGTCCTCTGACGGAAGAAGCAGGACAACGTGAGCCTCGGACAACGCGGCCTGCACCCGGGCGAACTGGACGGGGTCCTCGCACACCGAGTTGCTGGCACCGAAGTCGACCACTCCGAACGACCTGCTCGCCATGATCCGCTCGATGGCGTGCACCTCGAACGGCATGCCGTACGCCAGCTTCTCCGCCGGAGTCCGCCCCGAGGCGTAGCGACGCCCAGCTTCCTCCCGGTCGTACCCGATCTCGTCGAAGTACTGCCATCGGACCTCGTCGACCGAGCAGAGTCTCTCGCCGACCAGCGAAGCCAGGGCAGCACTCACCGTCGACTTGCCGACGGCGAGAGGGCCGATGAGCACCACGGGCCCGCGTGGAGTGGGCGAGGTCGTCGACACGGTCACCATGCTGGCGGATCGGTGAGCCGACCGAGCGTCAGGTCCTGCCGGCAGCCTGTGGCATCGCCCCGAACCGGCGCACCTCCTGGGGCCAGCCGCACGCCTCTGCAATCTTGCCGGCCCACATCCTGGCGGCCTCCTCGTCGACCACGTCCACCACGGTGAGCCCGCCCAGGTACTCCTTGGTCTCGACGAAGGGTCCGTCGGTGAACACCAACGCGCCGCTGGTCGCGTCCGCGCTGAAGGCCTTGTCGACCTCCTCCTCCAGCCCTCCGGCGAACACACAGACGCCCGCAGCCTTCATCTCGTCGACGACCGCCATCGCGAGTGGCCCGCGCCCGCGGAACCACTCCTCGGTGTGGTCACCCACCCACTGCTGGTTGAAGTAGATGAGGTACTCGGCCATGGCTGCTCCTCCTGACCTGGCAGACCACGGTGTCCGCCTTCACCTCCTCCACGAACGGTCGGAGGCGGTTTCGACACGATGCTGCGCAGGATCCAGCACGTCAAGACTGGAGGGCGGTCGGGCCCACTTGAGCCCGTCGCTCAGGCGTGGACCAGGTCCCGGATCGCGTCACTGAGGACACGAAAGGCGCGGCCGCGGTGGCTGATCGCGTCCTTCTCGACCGCTGTCAGCTCGGCGGTGGTCCGCCGCTCGCCGTCCGGGACGAAGATCGGGTCGTAGCCGAACCCGTTGCGGCCCCGTGGTGTCGTGGTCAGCACCCCGTCGAGTCGGCCCTCCGCCACCCGTTCGACGCCGCGCGGCAGGGCGAGGGCCGCGGCACACGCGAAGTGCGCGGAACGGCGGTCGCTCGGCACGTCGCTCAGCTGCGCCAGCACGAGCTGCAGGTTGGCGTCGTCGTCACCGTGCTGCCCCGACCACCGCGCACTGAACACACCGGGCATGCCGCCGAGCACGTCGACGCACAGGCCCGAGTCGTCAGCGACCGCAGGCAGACCCGTGGCCGCGGCAACCGCGTGTGCCTTGAGCAGGGCGTTCTCGGCGAAGGTCGCCCCGGTCTCAGCTACCTCGGGCACGTCGTCGAGGGCCTCGACACCCACGAGCTCGACGTCGGCGCCCGCCTCGTTCAGGATGCGGCGCAGCTCGTCGACCTTGTGGGCGTTGCGTGTTGCCAGCACGACCTTCGCGGTCACGGCGAGCCTGCCTCCAGGGCCGCCCGCTGCAGCTGGGTCAGCTCGGCGCAGCCGGTGGAGGCGAGATCGAGCAGCCGGTCGAGGAGCGCGCGGTCGAACGGCTCACCTTCGGCGGTGCCCTGCACCTCGACGAAGCGCCCGTCGCCTGTGCACACGACGTTCATGTCGGTCTCGGCCGTGACGTCCTCCTCGTACCGAAGGTCGAGCAACGGCTCGCCCTCGACGATGCCGACCGAGACAGCCGCCACCGAACCGGTCAACGCGACCGCGTCGGCAGGCAGGGCAGCGTTGGCCTTCAGCCACGTGACGGCGTCGGCCAGGGCAACGTAGGCGCCGGTGATGGCTGCGGTCCGGGTTCCTCCGTCGGCCTGCAGCACGTCGCAGTCGAGCACGATCGTGTTCTCGCCCAGGGCCGAGAGGTCGACCACGGCGCGAAGCGAGCGACCGATGAGCCGGGAGATCTCGTGGGTGCGGCCCCCGATCTTGCCGCGCACCGACTCGCGGTCGCTGCGCGTGTGCGTCGACCGGGGCAGCATTGCGTACTCGGAGGTGATCCAGCCCAGGCCGCTGCCCTTGCGCCACCGGGGGACGCCCTGGGTGGCCGACGCCGTGCACAGCACGCGCGTACGTCCGAACGAGACCAGCACCGACCCCTCGGCGTGCTCGGACCAGTGACGCTCGAAGGTGACCGGGCGCAGCTGGGCGGCCGACCGGCCGTCGATGCGTGACATGCGGCGAGGCTACCGGCCCTCGACCGGCAGCCTCAGCCCGGAGTGAGCCAGCGCGATCGGGCCCTCGTACACGTCTGCCGCCTCGGCCACCGCGCGGTGCCCGTCGTTCCACGGGGGCACATGCGTGACGACCAGCTGTCCGACCGCGGCGTCGCGCGCGGCCTCACCCGCCTGGCGCCCAGTCAGGTGCAGGTCTACCGGGTTCTGCACGCCGTCGACGAACGAGGCCTCGGCCAAGAGCACCCCGGCTCCCGCTGCCAACGGCGTCAGCCGGTCGTTCGGGCCGGTGTCACCGGTGTAGGCCAACGACGCCTCGCCGCAGTCGACCCGAACCGCATACGCCTCGACCGGGTGGGCCATCCGCGCGCTGCGGATCCGAAACGGCCCCAGCTCGGTCTCCGGTGGAAGGTCGGCGAAGTCGAACTCCTCGGTCATGCCCGGGCGCGGCGGCAGGTCGTAGACCCGCGCCATCCGGTCGGCTGTGTCGTGTGGTCCGAGGACCGGAAGTCGGCCACCGTCACTCAGCCCGCCGTACTTGCGCGCCACGTACAACGAGGTCACGTCGATGCAGTGGTCCGCGTGCAGGTGGCTCAGCACGATCGCGTCGATCGTGCGGATGTCTAGGTGCCGCATCAGCGCGCCCAGTGAGCCGTTGCCCAGGTCGAGCAGCAGCGAGTAGCCCTCGTGCTGGACGAGATAACAGGACGCCGGCGACTCCGGGCCCGGCATGCTTCCCGTGCACCCCACGACCGTCAGCTCCATGCCACGACCTCCGCCCGCTCGACGACGCCGGCCTCCGGGCCGAGGAATCGATGCGTGAGCCTACGGAACGGCTCGGGGTCACCGGTGGCGAGGAACCGGTGCTTGGGCTCGCCGAGCAGCTCGCTGCGCAGCTCGCCACGCTCGGCCAGCGTGCGGTAGACGTCGCGGGCCGTCTCGTCGGCGCTGGAGACCAGCGTCACCTCATAGCCCACGACGTAGGAGATGACCCCCGCGAGCAGCGGGTAGTGCGTGCACCCGAGGACCAGGGTGTCGACGCCGGACGCGACCACGGGGTCGAGGTAGTCGTGAGCCACCCGCATCAGCTCAGGGCCACCCGTGATGCCCCGCTCGACGTAGTCGACGAACCGGGGGCAGGCCTGCTGGGTCAGCCTCAGCTTCGGGGCCGCGGCGAAGGCGTCACCGTACGCGCCGCTGGTGATCGTGGCCTGGGTGCCGATCACACCCACGTGCCCGTTGCGGGTCGCATGCACGGCGCGTCGCACAGCCGGCTGGATCACCTCGACGACAGGCACCGCGTACCGCTCGCGGGCGTCGCGCAGGACCGCCGCACTGGCGCTGTTGCACGCGATCACCAGGAGCTTCACGTTCTGCTCGACCAGGTGGTCCATCACCTCGAGGGCGTAGGCGCGCACCTCGGCGATCGGGCGGGGGCCGTAGGGGCCCCGCGCGGTGTCCCCGACGTACAGGACCTCCTCGTGAGGGAGGAGGTCGGTGACGGCCCGCGCCACCGTGAGGCCGCCGACGCCGCTGTCGAAGATGCCGATCGGAGCGTCCGTCACGGGAGCAGCCTACCGACCGAACAGAGAGAACCCCCGCACCGCACCCTGCCCCCGCCATGGCCCTTCCTGGGCACCCAAGTTGGTCACTCGTGGTCAGGCCAGGGCAGTCGAGCAGTGCCAGCATTCGACCATCACATCCCGAGCATCTACGGGGGTAGATCACATGAGAGGTTTGCGCACCGCACTGATCGCGACTGCTGCCGTGTCCGCCCTAGCCGTCGCCACCACGGCCCCGTCGTGGGCCACCGCCGTCCCCTCCGAGCCGATCGTCTCGGGCCTGGCCGGCCCACTGCAGATCGACGTCGGGTCCGACGGCCAGATCTACACCGGCCAGTCGTTCGCCGGGCTGCTCACCAAGGTCCGTCCCAACGGCACGACCAAGGACCTCGTGGCCGAGCCCGGCGAGGTCGCCGGCGTCGCCTCGAACGGCTACGACGTCACCTACACCTTCACCGGCGGCGACGAGGAGCACCCGATCGCGCTGCTCAAGCGCCGGTTCGCCAACGGCACCGTACGCACGATTGCCAACCTCGGCGCCTACGAGAGGAAGCACAACCCGGACGCCCGCAACGTCTACGGTTTCCGGAACCTCTCCGCGGAGTGTGCGGCACAGGTGCCGGCCGAGGTTGGCGGCTACCCGTACAACGGTCTCGTCGACTCCCACCCGTACGCCATCGCCAACGACGGTGACGGCGGTTGGTACGTCGCCGACGCCGGAGGCAACGACATCCTGCACGTGACCAAGCGCGGGCGGATCAGCGTCGTCATCGTCATCCGTCCGCAGAAGACCGCGATCACGGCCGAGGCCGCTGAGGCGTTCGGCCTCCCCGACTGCGTGATCGGCAAGACGTACGCCTTCGAGCCGGTCCCGACCGATGTCGAGGTCACCAAGCTCGGCTTCCTCATGGTCAGCCTGCTCCCCGGTGGCCCCGAGGACGCAAGCCTCGGCGCCCGCGGGGCCGTCATGCGGGTCGGTGGCGACGGAGAGTTCGGCGTGCTGGCCCGGGGGTTCCTCGGCGCCACCAACCTGGCCGTCGCACCCGGTGGTCGGATCTACGTGTCGGAGATGTTCGGCAACCGGATCTCGATGGTGCACGACGGCGTCGTGACCACAGTCGCCGAGGTACCGACACCGGCCGGGCTGGAGTACGCCAACGGCAAGCTCTACGCGGCGGTCAACGCGTTGGAGGACGGGTCGATCGTCACGATCAACCCATAGCCCCCACTCCCTGACACTCGCGGGGGCGAGGGGGTCGTCGGTACTCACCGACGGCCCCCTCGAGCTGCGCCGACAGAAGTCAGGCCCAGAGCTGGCCCTCGAGGCCTTCCTCGGCCTCGTCGAGGTCGGTGGCGTCGTAGACCCCGGTCGACAGGTACTTCCAGCCGCCGTCACACACGATGAACGCGATGTCGGCCGGCTCCTCCGCCTTCACCGACTTCGCGGCCACACCGAGTGCCGCATGCAGGATCGCCCCCGTCGAGATCCCCGCGAAGATCCCCTCCAGCTCGAGCAGCTCGCGGGTACGACGCACCGCATCCCGAGGTCCGACCGAGAACCGAGTGGTCAGGACCGAAGGGTCGTACAGCTCGGGCACGAACCCCTCGTCGAGGTTGCGCAGCCCGTAGACCAGCTCTCCGTAGCGCGGTTCCGCCGCCACGATCTGGATGCCGGGCACCTTCTCGCGCAGGAAGCGGCCGACCCCCATCAGCGTCCCCGTTGTTCCGAGACCGGCCACGAAGTGGGTCACGGTCGGGAGGTCGGCCAGGATCTCCGGCCCGGTCGTGCGGTAGTGCGCCTCGGCGTTCGCCGGGTTGCCGTACTGGTAGAGCATCACCCAGTCGGGGTTCGCCGCCGCCATCTGCTTGGCCACCCGCACGGCCTCGTTGCTGCCACCGGCCGCCGGGGAGGACACGATCTCCGCCCCCCACATCTGCAGCAGCTGGCGCCGCTCGGCCGAGGTGTTCTCGGGCATGACCGCGACCATCCGGTAGCCCTTGACCTTGGCCGCCATCGCCAGCGAGATGCCGGTGTTGCCGGAGGTCGGTTCCAGGATCGTGCACCCCGGGGCCAGCCGCCCCTCCCGCTCGGCGGCCTCGACCATGGCCAGCGCCGGGCGGTCCTTGATCGACCCCGTCGGGTTGTAGTCCTCCAGCTTGGCCCACAGCCGGACCTCGTCGGACGGCGACAGCCGCGGCAGCCCCACCAGGGGCGTCCCTCCGACGGAGTCCAGCAGTGAGTCGAACCGCATCCGGTCAGGCTCCGCCGGCTCCGCCGGCCCTCACCCGACCGCCGGCTCCGCCGGCCCTCACCCGACCGCCGGCTCCGCCGGCCCTCACCCGACCGCCGGCTCCGCCGGCCACCGCCGGCAGGATCGTCACCGAGTCCCCGTCCGCCACCTTCGTCTCCAGCCCCCCCAGGAACCGCACGTCCTCGTCGTTCAGGTACACGTTGACGAAGCGGCGCAGCCCCTTCTCGTCGACGACCCGCTCCCGCAGCCCGGGGTGCCGGGACTCGAGGTCGGCGAACAGGGCGTCGAGGGTGTCCCCCTCGCCGTCGACGGTCTTGGCCCCGCCGGTGTAGGTGCGCAGGATCGTCGGGACTCGGACCTCGACGGCCATGGTGGGGTACTCCTTGCACTCGGTTGCACTAGGCACTGGACGGGTGGTGGGGTGAGAGGCTCAGCCTGGCTGGTCGTCCAACGTCGGGACGACCCGCACTTCTTCCTCCGAGACGACGCCGTCCACGATCCGGAACGAGCGGAACTGCTCGAGGTCCGGGTCGGCCGTGGAGACCAGCACGTAGTGGGCGTTCGGCTCGGAGGCGTAGGTGACGTCGGTCCTCGAGGGGTAGGCCTCGGTGGCGGTGTGCGAGTGGTAGATCACCACCGGCTCCTCGTCACGGTCGTCCATCTCGCGGTACAGCCGCAGCAGGTCACCTGAGTCGAACTCGTAGAAGGTCGGAGACCGGGCGGCGTTGACCATGGGGACGAAGCGGGTCGGTCGGTCGCTGCCAGCCGCGCCGGCGACGACCCCGCACGCCTCGTCCGGGTGGTCGCGGCGGGCGTGGGCGACGAGGGCGTCGTAGGTGGACTGGTCGACGATCAGCACCGATCCAGGCTACGGGTGTCGGGGGCTCATCGCCTCGACGAGGGTGCCCTGCAGGTAGGTGAGCCAGTGGTAGGCCACCATCGCCGGTGCCCGCGGGTCATCGTCGTCGGGCCACTCCTCGGCCGCCTCCTCGTCGGTGATGCCCAGCCGGGTGCCCAGGACCAGGCGCAGGTCGTTCAGGCTGCCCAGCCACGCCCTGGACTGCTCGGCGTCCAGCACGAGCTCGGTCGCACCGCTACGACCGCTCAGGCTCTCCAGCACCACCTCGGCCCGCTGCGCCTTGGCCTGACGCAGGTCGTGCTCGGTGTACCGACGGAAGTCCGCCGAGGCAGCCTCGTCCTCGCGGTACCCGTCGGGGAAGAGCCGCTGCAGTGCGGGGTCGTCGGGGCGGTCCCGCGTCGCATCGAGGCCCACCATCGCCGCGATCGGGTCGGCCGGCTCCGTGCGGTCAGGGGCCACCAGACGGGCCAGCTCGCCGACCCAGGCGGTGAGCAGCTCAACGTCGTCTCCGGTCAGGCGGAGGACGACACCGCCGGACGGTGTCGCGACGGCGCTCACTTGTCCTGCTGCAGAGTCGCCCACAGCCCGTAGCCGTGCATCGCCGCCACGTCGCGCTCCATCTCCTCGCGGGTGCCGTTGGAGACGACGGCTCGGCCCTCGTGGTGCACCTGGAGCATCAGCCGGGTGGCCTCGTCGGCGTCGTAGCCGAAGTACTCCTGGAGCACGAACGTCACGTAGGTCATGAGGTTGACCGGGTCGTTCCACACGATCGTCACCCACGGCCGATCGGGCGCGACCAGGACGTCGTCCAGGACGGTGGTGGACCGGTCCGTGTCGGGTCGGTCGACCTCAGGGGGGGCCACGCTCACGGGGGTCATCGTCGCATGCCCCGCGCACTAGGCTGCGCCCGTGACCGCACCCACGGCCAGCACCGGTCTGCTCACCGACCAGTACGAGCTGACCATGCTGCAGGCGTCCCTTCGTGACGGCACCTGGCGACGACGATGCGTCTTCGAGCTCTTCACCCGGCGGCTCCCCACCGGTCGTCGCTACGGCGTCGTGGCCGGGACCGGTCGATTCCTCGACGCCCTGCGCCGCTTCACCTTCGACGACGAGGCCCTGGCCTTCCTGGAGCAGCGGCACATCGTCGACGCCGACACGCTGGCCTGGCTCGCCGACTACCGCTTCGAGGGCGACATCTGGGGGTACGCCGAGGGCGAGACCTACTACCCGGGGTCACCGCTGCTGGTGGTCGAGGGCACCTTCGCCGAGGCGGTCGTCCTGGAGACGATCGCCCTGTCGGTCTACAACCACGACTGCGCGGTGGCCGCGGCGGCGGCCCGGATGGTCTCCGCGGCCCAAGGACGCCCGATCATCGAGATGGGGTCGCGCCGCACCCACGAGGAGGCGGCCGTCGCTGCAGCGCGCGCGGCCTACCTCGCCGGGTTCGAGTCGACGTCGAACCTCGAGGCGGGACAGCGTTACGGACTGCCGACCCGGGGGACCAGCGCCCACGCGTTCACCCTGATGCACGACGACGAGCGATCGGCCTTCGAGTCACAGGTGGCCTCGCAGGGTGTGACGACGACGTTGCTCGTCGACACCTACGACATCGCGACCGGTGTGGCCACCGGGATCGAGGTCGCCGGCACGACGCTCGGCGGGGTACGGATCGACTCCGGTGACCTGGCCGACGAGTGCCACCGGGTGCGGCGTCAGCTCGACGAGCTCGGCGCCACCGGGACGCGGATCGTCGTCACCGGCGACCTCGACGAGCACGCGATCGCGGCGCTGCAGTCGGCGCCGGCCGACGGCTACGGGGTCGGCACCGCGCTCGTCACCGGCTCCGGGGCACCCACCGCGGGCCTGGTCTACAAGCTCGTCGCCCGCGGCGTCGACAACGGGGCCGACGCCGCACTCGTCGGGGTGGCCAAGCGCTCGGTCGGCAAGCCGACGGTCGCCGGACGCAAGTGGGCGTTCCGCCTCTACGAACCGGACGGGACGGCGGCCGAGGAGATCGTGCGCGTCGGCTCCGACTTCGACGACGAGCGGGAGCGCCCGTTGCTGACCCTCCTGGTCGAGGCGGGCGAGGTGGTCCACCACGAGCCGTTGCAGGTGTCCCGGGCCCGCCAGGCCCAAGCGATGACCGAGCTGCCGCCGGACGGCCAGCGGCTGTCGGCCGGGGACCCGGCCATCCCCACCGTCTTCGAGGAGGAGCAATGACCACCCGCGCACTCGTCATCGTCGACGTGCAGAACGACTTCTGCGAGGGCGGGTCTCTGGCCGTGGCGGGGGGTGCTGCAGTGGCCGCCGGGGTGTCCGCCTACCTCGAGCGCGCCGGTGGCGACTACGCGGCCGTGGTCGCCACTCGCGACCACCACGTCGACCCGGGGCACCACTTCGCCGAGGCTCCCGACTTCGTCGACAGCTGGCCGGCCCACTGCGTCGTGGGCACACCAGGGGTGCGGCTGCACCCGGACCTGCGCACCGACCCGATCCAGGCGGTGTTCGACAAGGGTGAGTACACCGCGGCCTACTCGGGCTTCGAGGGCGCCGACGCGCAGGGTGAGTCACTGGCCCAGTGGCTGCGCGACCGCGGTGTCACCGAGGTCGACATCGTCGGCATCGCCACCGACTACTGCGTGCGCGCGACCGCCCTGGACGCCGTCCGTGAGGGACTGGCCACACGGGTCCTGGTCGACCTGACCGCCGGCGTGGCCGAGCCGACGACCCAGGCTGCGCTGGCGGAACTGGCCGAGTCCGGGGTCGAGCTGGTCAGGGGACGGTCAGCCTGACCCGTGCGCTGCGTCCGGCGTCCAGCTGTCCGGGCAGGGCCACGACGCGCAACGTGCGCACCCCGGCCTTGCGGGTGCTGACCGAGAAGGTGAACCGACCGGCCGGACCCACGGCGGTGGCACCTCGAGCCAGCCAACGTCCGTGCAGGAGGCGCTGGAGCTCGACCCTGGTGCCGGGCAGCGCCGGGGCGACCGCGCCGCTGAGGTCGAAGGTCTGCGCCGCGGTGGAGACCCGGGCCCTGGTCCTGGCCACGGACACCGCGTAGGAGACCCGAGACGTCTTCGCGACGCTGTGCGCCGCCCGGTGGTGCCAGGTCGCAGACGTCGTCAGTCGGTAGCTGCTGTGACGGTGGGGCGACACGGAGAACTGCACCCCACCACGGGTGCCGGAGACGGCGTGGCCGACCTCCGTCCAGCGACCACCGAGCGGACGCCGCCACAGCGAGACCCGGGCGCCAGAGGCCAGCTGTCCGTCGACCCGAACGACGCCGCTCACCGTCGAGTTACGGCCGTAGGTGACCGAGGCCGGCACATCGACCCGGAGGGTCGTGGGCAGCACCGGGTGGTTCGCCGCAAAGGTGTGCAGCCGGCCCCACATGCCCGGGGTCTCGTTGCCCAGGGCCCAGATGGCGACTCCTCGAACGCCGTGCTTGGCCACGAGTGGCAGCTTGGCGGCGACCGAGCGGGCGTCGTCGAACCACGCCACCCGCTTCACGGTGCAGGACCGCCCGGCGTTGCTGTAGCGCTGCCGGTAGCTGAAGGTGCTGCTCGTCTGAGCGGCGTTCCACGTCGGCTTGACCCCGAGCGAGGCTGCGAAGTCCTGCATCCCCTGTGAGGTCCGCGAGACCGACTCGCTCGCCGCCGCCGGACACCGCCCGGAGACCTTGCGGACGAACCAGTCGCGCCCGTACGCGGGCAGCCCGATCGAGATCTTGGTCGGCCTGACCCGTGACGCCGCGTAGCCGATCACGTCGTCCACCCAGCTCTTGGGCGCAATCGGACCCGGAGCGCCGCCACCCCAGCTGTAGTCGTAGGTCATCACCTTGAACCGGTCGACGACGGCGCCCAGAGCGGGGTAGTCGAACACCCACCAGTTGGGGTCGGAGTCGGAGCGCCGCGCCGGCACGGTGACCGAGCTGACCATTCCGACCGCCGCGAGAGCAGCGTCGAGCTGGGCCAGGAGCAGCGGGTACTTCGCGCGCACGACATCCTTGGCAGCCGAGCTGCCGAAGTTGATGTCCTCGTAGTCGAGGTCGACCCCGTCGACACCGAACCGCTCGGCCATGGCGACGATCACCCGCACGTGCTCGGAGCGGTGGCGTCGACTGCTGAGCAGTGTGGCGAACCGGTCGGCATCCATGCTCGTGGTGAGCGTCGGCACGACCTTGACACCCGCGCCGTGCAGCGACTGCACCATCGCGTTCATCGTCGACGAGGAGCTCTGGTAGGTGATGCGCTTGGCCGAGGTGGTCTGCATGAGGAACGGAGATGCCTCGTCGAACAAGGAGGCGTGGCTGGTCACGGCCGAGGTCGACGTGGTGGGCATCCAGTAGGGCAGCCAGCCAGTCACGATCGGCCGGACCGCGGCCTGTTGCTTGGCACCTGCAGGGGTGCCCTGGGCCGCCACCGGCCCCACCGTCGCCAGACCGGCACCGAGGACGGCGAGGCTCAGGGCCGTGGCCAGGGTGCGGCTGAGTCGAGGGTGCACGAGGAAGAGCCCTCCGGATCGGCTGGTGTCACGCTAGGGAGGTCTTCGGCCGTCCGCCGCCGGTTCTTGACCACCGACCCAGATACCGGACGAACCGTCCGAGCCGCGCTGGCAGGATGGCGGCTGGACCCCAGAGACGACTTCCGGTGGAGGCGATCGGCGTGCTCGTTCCCGAGCGGGACCCACAGCTGCCCGAACCAGCCCTGCTCGACCGGATCCGCACCGGTGTGATCGGCGATGACGCCGCCGTCGACGGCCCGTACGGACGCCGACGGGTCACCTACGCGGACTACACCGCGAGCGGTCGGGCCCTGTCGTTCATCGAGACGTTCATCCGCGACGAGGTGCTCCCCCGCTACGCCAACACCCACACCGAGAGCAGCACCACCGGGCGCCAGACCACTGCGCTGCGTGAGGACGCCCGAGCGCTCATCCGCGCGTCGCTCGGGGCGGACGACGACGTCGCGGTGATCTTCGCCGGGTCCGGCACGACGGGTGCGATCGACCGGCTGATCGGAGTCCTGGGCCTGCGGATCCCCTCCGTGCTGGAGGACCGCTACCACCTCTCCGACGCCATCCCCGCGTCGGAGCGGCCGGTCGTGTTCGTCGGGCCGTTTGAGCACCACTCCAACGAGCTGCCGTGGCGGGAGTCCATCTGCGACGTCGTCCGGATCCCGGAGGACGCCGACGGCCACATCGACCAGTCGGTGCTCGAGGAGCAGCTGCGGCGCTTCCCCGACCGACCCCTGCGGATCGGCGCCTTCAGCGCGGCGAGCAACGTCACGGGCATCGTCAGCGACACCCTCGGGATCTCGGCGTTGCTGCACCGCTACGACGCCCTGGCCGTCTGGGACTTCGCCGCCGCCGCCCCTTACATCGACATCGAGATGAACGCCCCGACCGGTGGCGACCCGCTGGCGTTCAAGGACGCCGTCGTCCTGTCCCCCCACAAGTTCGTCGGCGGGCCCGGCACCCCCGGCGTCCTGGCGGTCCGCCGGTCACTGTTGACCAACCGGGTGCCCGACGTCGTCGGTGGTGGCACCGTGGCCTACGTCAACCCGGTCGAGCACCGGTACCTGAGTGACGTCGAGGCGCGCGAGGAGGGGGGTACGCCGGCGATCGTCGAGTCGATCCGGGCCGGCCTGGTGTTCCAGCTCAAGGACGCGGTGGGGACCGAGGTGATCCGCGCTCACGAGTCGGACTACGTGCGCCGGGCGATCACCGCCTGGGCCGAGGTGCCTTCGCTCCAGGTGCTGGGCAACACCCAGGCGGACCGGCTGTCGATCGTGTCCTTCGTCGTGCGCCGCCCCGACGGCACCTACCTGCACCACAACGCCGTGGTCAGCCTGCTGGACGACCTGTTCGGGATCCAGGCCCGCGGGGGGTGCTCGTGCGCCGGCCCCTACGGTCACGCGCTCCTCGGCATCGACGTCGAACGCTCCCACGAGTACGAGCGGGAGATCACCGGGGGCTGCGAGGGCATCAAGCCCGGCTGGGTCCGGGTGAACTTCAACTACTTCATCCCGGAGGAGGTGTTCGAGTCGATCCTGCGAGCCGTGGAGTTCGTGGCCGAGCACGGGCACCTGTTCCTACGCGACTACCGCTTCGACCCGGCCACCGGGCTCTGGGAGCACCGCGACCAGCGCGCCGCCGACTCGCTGCTGCGGCTCGGCGACGTCGCCTACGACGACACCGGGGCGATGTCGTACCCACGCACCGGCCTGCGAGCCCCGGCCAGCGAGCTGGCCTCCTACCTGTACGCGGCTCGGCAGATGGCCGCCGATCGGGCTGCGCTCCCCGACGACGACGTACACGCCGCGACCCTGTCCGACGACTTCGACGCACTGCGCTGGTTCGAGCTGCCTTCGGGCTGCCTCACCTGAGGGACGGCGCTCGCCCGGGGTGGTTCAGAGTGATCGCCCCGACCAGGTCCACGGGTACCCGACGTCCTCTGCCTCCAGGGCCGCGCTGCCCACCGCGAGCGGCGAGAACGTGTCGACCATGACCGCGAGCTCGTCGGTCGCCACCTTGCCGATGCTGGCCTCGACGCTGCCCGGTTGGGGCCCGTGCGTGAAGCCGCTCGGGTGCAGCGTCAGTGAGCCCTGGCCGATGCCCGCACCCTTGCGGCTCATGAAGTCCCCACCGCAGTAGAAGAGCACCTCGTCGGAGTCGACGTTGGCGTGGTTGTAGGGGGCAGGCACCGCCTCGGGGTGGTAGTCGAACAGTCGGGGCACGAACGAGCAGATGACGAAGCTCGGTCCGGCGAAGGTCTGGTGCACCGGTGGCGGTTGGTGCAGGCGCCCGGTGATCGGCTCGAAGTCGTGGATGGACAAGGCGTAGGGGTACTGCCCGCCGTCCCAGCCCACGACGTCGAACGGGTGGTGGGCGTAGGTGTAGCGGGTGAACCCCTGGCGGTGCTTGACGAGCACGTCGACGTCGTCGCCCTCGACCAGAAGGGGCGCGGTGGGGCTGCGCAGGTCGCGCTCACAGAAAGGTGCGTGCTCGAGGAACTGACCGCTCCTGGACAGGTAGCGAGACGGTGGCTCGACGTGACCGGACGCCTCCACGACGAGCAGCCGAAGCGGCTCGGTACCTGCCGGGACGACTCGGTAGGTCGTCGACGTCGGCAGCACCAGGTAGTCGCCCGCGCGCGCGTCGACGACGCCGAACACCGTCTCGACGCTGCCGGTGCCGGACTCGACGTACAGCACCTCGTCGCCCACCGCGTTTCGGTAGAGCGGTGAGGCGATGGCCGCCACCGCGTAGGACAGCGCGACGTCGGAGTTGGCAAACAGCAGTCGACGTCCGGTGACTGCGTCGGTCGGCTCGGCCGGGTCGAGAGCATGGGAGCGCACGTGTCGTGGCAGCAGCGGATGATTGGCGACCGGCGGCACGGTGGAGCCGGCCGGCTGCCAGGTCCGCGCCGCCACGATCGCGGTCGGCAGGTGTCGGTGGTAGAGAAGGGCGGACACGCTGGAGAAGCCCTGCTGGCCCATCAGCTCCTCGGCGAAGAGCCCGCCGTCGGGCCGGCGGAACTGGGTGTGCCGCTTGCGGGGAACGTCTCCGACCGACCGGTAGAACGGCATGGCGTGCTCCAGTATTGTCCGATAGTCGGTATGTTGAGCACCGCTCAGTCAACGATCGGCTAGCGTGCCGCAGGTGTCAACCCTTCCCGGTCTCACCGACCACCTCGTCGACGACGCCGCGGTCTTCCCGCCGGGCAGCGCCGCCCTCGACGTCGCGCTGCGCACCCACCGCGGGTACCGCGACACCCCGGTCGAGCCGCTCGTCGGTCCCCTGCTGCTGCCGGCCTCGGCGGTCTCCGCGGCGCTCGACCTCGTCGACGCCGACGACGACCTGGCGGTCGGCGTGGTGGCCGACGACGGGCTCGGCTCGCTCGTGGCCGCCCGCGACCTGCTGGCCGACCAGCACTGGCTGCGCCCGGTCCAGTACGAGCTGCGGCTGCCCGAGCAGGACCTCGCCCACGCGGTCGAGCTGACCCTGTCGGCCCTGGAGTTCACGACCCCCACGTACCTCGAGCTCCCGGCGGGCCCTCAGCTGCTCGACGCGCTCGACGTGCTGCACGACGACGGCGCGGAGGCAGCCAAGTTCCGTTGTGGTCCCCACGCCGACGACGTGCCCGATGCCGGGACCCTGGCCTCCTTCCTGCACGCGTGCGCCGTCCGCAGGCTCCCGTTCAAGCTGACCGCGGGCTTGCATGCCGCGCTGCCCCACGTCGACGCCGACACGGGGGCCCGTCAGCACGGCTTCCTCAACACCCTGGCCGCCACGGCGTCGGCGCTGCTCGGAGCGACGCCGAAGGACTGCGCCGACCTGCTGGGCGTCGACGAGGCCGGCCCCCTGGTCGAGACGATCGCCTCCTGCGACATCGTCCGGCTCCGCGAGATCTACCGCAGCTTCGGTTCGTGCAGCATCACCGGACCCTTCGACGACCTTCGACGCCTCGACCTGATTGCGAGCGAGTGAGATGCCTCCCTGGTGGTCCGTCCCGGCCGACTCCCCGTTCCCGGTCGAGAACCTGCCGTACGGCATCGTCTCGAGGGACGGCAGGCCCGCAGTCGTGGCCGTCGCCCTGGGCGACCATGCCCTCGACCTGGGCGCTGTCGCCGAGCTCGGACTCCTCGACGAGGTCGTCGACTCCCCGCTGACGACGCTGCGCGCGCCTGCACTCAACCCGTTGCTCGCCCAGGGGCGACCGGTGTGGGCCGCCTTGCGCAACCGGCTCGTCGAGCTGGTCAGCGACCGTTCCTACGCGAGTCGGCTGGCACCTCTGCTTCACCCCCGCGACGCGCTGGTCAACCACCTTCCGTTCGAGGTTGCCGACTACGTCGACTTCTACTCCTCGGAGCAGCACGCCTTGAACGTCGGGGCCATCTTCCGTCCGGACGCCCCGAGCCTGCCGGACAACTGGAAGTCACTACCGATCGGCTACCACGGTCGCGCCGGCACGGTCGTGGTGTCCGGCACCCCGGTCGTGCGACCGAAGGGCCAGCGCAGGCCGCGCGGCGCCGAGGCGCCGACATTCGGCCCCTCGCAGCGCCTGGACATCGAGGCCGAGGTCGGGTTCGTCGTCGGCACCGGCTCAGCACTCGGTTCGTCGGTCAGTGCGTCCGCGCTGCGCGAGCACGTATTCGGGGTCGTGCTCGTCAACGACTGGTCGGCGCGCGACATCCAGGCGTGGGAGTACCAGCCGCTCGGACCGTTCCTGGCCAAGTCGTTCGCCACGTCGATCTCCCCCTGGGTCGTCCCCCTCGACGCCCTGGCGGCCGCGCGCGTGACTCCCCCGCGACAGGACCCACCGGTCTTCGACTACCTGCGCGACGACGACCCGTGGTCGCTCGACCTCGAGCTGACCGTCGAGCTGAACGGCACAGTGGTCTCCCGACCCCCGTTCCGCACCCAGTACTGGACCCCCGGGCAACAGCTGGCGCACCTCACCGTCAACGGCGCCTCGCTGCGGACCGGCGACCTGTTCGCCTCGGGCACGGTGACCGGGCCTGCTCGCGAGCAGCGCGGGTCGCTGCTCGAGCTGTCGTGGGGCGGCAGCGAGCCGTTCACGCTGGACGACGGCACCGAGCGCAGCTTCCTGCAGGACGGCGACACGGTCACCCTCACTGCGTCCGCACCCGGCGCCGCCGGGACCCGGATCGGGTTCGGTGCCGTCAGCGGGACGGTCCGCCCGGCCGACCAGGGCCAGGCCGACTAGGGCCAGGCCGGCTTGCTCGGCGTGAACAAGCCAGCGGTCGAAGAAGGCGTCCAGCGAACGGCCGGAGACCTTCTCGGCCAGGCGGATGAACTGCGGGGTCGTCGCGTTGGCGTCGCGGTGGTCTCGGTACCACGTGCGCAGCAGCCGGTCGAACCGCTTGGTGCCGATCTTCTCTCGCAGCGCCTGCAGCGTCATGCCCCCGCGGTCGTAGACCGACCACGCGAACAGATGGTCGATCCCCGGGTCACCGATCGGCAGCTTCCAGAACCGCGCACCGGCCGGGTAGGACTCGTAGTCGGACCGGAAGGCGGCACCGACGTGCGAGCCCTCGAGGTGGGCACCCCACAGGTACTCCGCCCAGGTAGCGAAACCCTCGTTGAGCCAGATGTCCTGCCAGCGCTTCAACGCCACACTGTCGCCGAACCACTGGTGCGCCAGCTCGTGCGCGACCACGTAGCTGCCGTCGACGCCCTTGGGGAAGAACGCCTTGGAGTACACCGGACGGGTCTGCGTCTCGAGCGCGAAGCCCAGCGCGAGGTCGTCGACGATCGCACCGGCCGCCTCGAACGGGTAGGCGCCGAACCTGTGCTGCATGAACCTGATGACCTCACCCGTCCGCGACAGCTGTCGGTCGATGTGGCGGGGCAGTGAGGCGTCGACGGCATTCAGCACCGGAGTGCCGTCGGGCAGGCTCGACCGGTGGATCCTCCACTCACCGATCGCCACGGTGACGAGGTAGGACGCCGCGGGGTGCTGCAGCGACCAGCGGTAGGTGCGCCACCCGTCGACACCCGTGGTGACCTTGCCCTCGACCCCGTTGCTCACCGCTCGCTTGCTCGGGGGCACGGTGACGGCCAGCGTGTAGGTGGCCTTGTCCGAGGGGTGCTCGTTGACCGGGAACCAGTAGGAACCGGCCAAGGGCTGGCCCACGACCAGCGCACCGTCGTCGGTGTTGAACCACCCGTTCCTGCCGACCGACGAGGACGTCTGGTGCGTGGGTCGACCGTGGTAGTCGACCACGACCTCGAAGCGCGCGCCACGAGCCACGGGCGATGCGGGCGTGATCACGAGCTCGGGTGGGCTGACCCGGAAGGTGGCCGGCGCCCCGTCGACGACCACCGAGTCGACGTCAAGGCCTCGTAGGTCGAGGTCGAACCGAGACAGCGACTGAGTGGCGGTCGCCTGGATCCTCGCCTGCCCGGAGAGCACGTCGGTCTTCGGTGAGAAGCGGATGCGCAGCCCGTAGTGGCGTACCTGGTAGCCACCGTTGCCCTGCTTGGGGGTGTAGCTGTCACCCACGCCAGGGGCGCCTGGCGAAGGCGCGACCGACGCCGAGGCGGGAAGCGCCAGGGCGACGAGCAGCATGGCGACCAGGGCGACGAGCAGGCGACGCATGAACGCTCCTACGACTCAGAGGTTCCCGCGACGCTCCTGCTCGCGCTCGATCGCCTCGAACAATGCCTTGAAGTTGCCCTTGCCGAACCCGAGCGAACCGTGGCGCTCGATCAGCTCGAAGAAGACGGTCGGGCGGTCCGAGACCGGCTTGGTGAAGATCTGCAGCAGGTAGCCGTCCTCGTCCCGGTCCACCAGGATACGACGGCTCCGGAGCTCCTCGATCGGCACCCTGACCGCACCGATCCGGGCTCGCAGGTCTGGGTCCTCGTAGTAGGAGTCCGGCGTCTGCAGGAACTGCACACCCATGGCCGCCATCGCGTCGACCGAGTGCAGGATGTCGTTGGTGCTCAGCGCCACGTGCTGAACACCGGGGCCGCCGTAGAACTCCAGGTACTCGTCGATCTGCGACTTCCGCTTGCCGATCGCGGGTTCGTTGATCGGGAACTTGACCCTGCGGCTGCCGTCGGCGACGACCTTGCTCATCAGGGCGGAGTACTCGGTGGCGATGTCGTCGCCCACGAACTCCTTCATGTTGGTGAAGCCCATGACCCGCCGGTAGAAGTCGACCCAGGTGTCCATCTGCCCGAGCTCGACGTTGCCCACGCAGTGGTCGATGGCACTGAAGTAGCGCTTGTTCGGCGCTGCCACGATCGGCTCCGCGGCCACGAACCCGGGCAGGAACGCACCGGAGTACCGCGAACGGTCGACGAGGGTGTGCCTGGTGTCGCCGTAGGTCGCGATGCTGGCGAGGTGGACCTCGCCGTCGGCGTCGGACACGACATGGGGCTCGACCAGACCGAGAGCGCCACGCTCGACAGCGCCCCGGTAGGCCAGCTCGACGTCGGGCACGCGCAGCGCCAGGTCGACGACGCCGTCTCCGTGCTCGGCGACGCGCTCGCCGAGCCGGGTCCCGGCGTGGACCTCGCCTGTCACGACGAACAGTGCGGAGCCCGACTGCAGCACCTGCTCGGCGAAGTCGCGCGAGCCGGTCTCGGGGCCGCGGTAGGCGACGCGGCGCATCCCGAACGCTGTGGAGTAGAAGTGGGCGGCCTGCGTGGCGTTGCCCACCGCGAGCTGCACATAGTCCATGCCCAGGACCGGGAAGGGGTCGTCGACGGCCGGGGGTGACTCCTGGCCCAGCTGTGCGGTCATCGGCTCCCTCCCGCTCGTCGCCGAAGCGTGACCCGGCTGGTAAGGATGCGCAACGAGGCACCGCATCGCTGGGCAATCTGTACAGTCGCCCCATGAGCCACGACCGTTCCGTCGACGTCCTCGACGCGCGCATCCTCGAGCTGTTCGCCGACGAACCACGGATCGGCGTCCTGGAGGCCTCCCGGCGGCTGGGGGCCGCCCGGGGCACGGTTCAGGCCCGGCTGGACCGGCTGGCCCAGCGGGGGGTGGTTCGCGGATGGGGCCCCGACGTCGACCCGGTCGCCCTCGGGTTCGCCGTGACGGCCTTCGTCACCCTGGAGATCACCCAGGGTGGGCACGCCCAGATCGAGACGGCGCTCGGGGCTGTGCCCGAGGTCCTCGAGGTGCACACGGTCACCGGGCCCGGCGACCTGCTCGTTCGCCTCGTCGCCCACACCAACACCGACCTGCAGCGGGTCATCGACGACGTGCTGGCCGTCCCCGGGGTCCTGCGGTGCAGCACGGTGATCGCGCTGGCCAACGGGGTTCGCTACCGCACGATGCCGCTCGTCCGCGCCGCGGCCGTCACGGCCTGAGGAGCCGACCCAGCTCGGCCGCTGCGGCGAGCACGACCGGCCCCACCACCGCCGGGTCGAGGGGCCCGAGCGCCACGACACCCACGCTCGCCTCGATCCCCGGCAGTCCGGCGACCGGTGCCGCGATGCCGTGTGCTCCGGCCTGCAGCTCACCCGCGCTGGCCACGAGGCCGGGGCTGCCCTCACGCAGCCGCAGCAGCGCGCGACCGGCTGCGCCCTTGTCGAAGGAGTGGCGGGAGCCCTCACGGTAGGCGACGTGCAGGTCGGTCCACGCCGGTTCGACCACAGCGACGGCCAGGGCCTCGCCCCCGTCGGCCACGGTGAGGTGTGCGGTCGCACCGACCTCGTCGGCCAGCCGCCGCAGCACGGGCAGCGCGGTGCCCCGCAACAGCGGCTGGACCGCCCGGGCGAGGGGGACGACCCCCAGCCACAGCCGCACCCTGCCCTCGGGGTCGCGGCGCACGAGCCCGTGGTCCTCCAACGTCGCGACCAGCCGGTAGACGACCGTGCGCCCCACGCTCAGCGCACCGGCGAGCTCGTTGACGCTCATGCCGTCGGGACGGCGGCCCAGCAGCTCGAGCACGGTCAAGCCGCGGTCGAGGGTCTGCGAGGTCTCGCGAGCCATGGCCCCACCGTACGGCGGATCCGATCAGCGAAGCGACAAGGCCGCCAACGCGGCGTTGACGATCGCGCCTGGCAGCAGGTCGTGCAGCTCGTACAGCTCCTGGACCGAGCCGGACTGGCCGAACTCGTCGACCCCGAGGGGGACGGCCGGGACGCCGAGGGCCGAGCCGACCCACGCCATCGCGTGCGACGACGCGTCGTGAACCGTCACGACGGGAGCCGGCTCCGGGAAGACGGCCCGCAGAGCCCCGGCGAGGGAGGGTGCGGAGGCCGTACGCACGCCTTGCCTCAAGGTCCTCTGCCACGCCCGGTAGAGGCGGTCCAACGAGGTGACGTCGACGACGTGCGCCGCGATGCCCTCGTCGGCCAGCTCGGCGGCGGCGGACAGCGTCTCGGGCAGCACTGCTCCCGACGCCACCAGCTGCACGACGGGCACCGACTCCGCCCGGGCCCTGGCTTCGGCGAGCTCCGGGTGCGCGGCGAAGGCGTCGACGAGTCGGTAGGCACCGGCCAGCACCTGTCGCCGGAGCACCGCGTCGCCGAGTCGCGCCCGGGCCGCCTCGAAGGGGGCTTGGTCGGTCGGGCGGGTGCTCAGCCTGAAGTAGTACGCGCCGTCGTCACTCGGCGCCGCGGTGGGGTTGCGGGACGGTCCGGCTGCGATGCGCCCGAGTGCATCGCAGAGCAGCCAGTCCAGGGAGGTGGCGAAGGCCGGCTCGATGAACGTCACACCGGGCAGCTCCAGGCCGACCGACGCGGTGATCGTCGACTGGTGCGCCCCACCCTCCGGAGCCAGCGTCACACCGGACGGGGTGCCCGCGACCACGAAGCGTGCGCCGGAGTACACCGCGTGGACGAAGGCATCGAGGCCACGCAGGACGAACGGGTCGTACACGGTGCCGATGGCGAGCAGCGGCTGCTCCGACAGGTCCCAGGCAACGCCGAGCTGACCGAGCAGCGCGAACAGGTTCATCTCCGAGATCCCCAGCTCGATGTGCTGACCGCTGGGGCCTTCGGCCCAACGCAGCACCGGGTCCTCGTTCCAGGTCCGTCGGTCCTCGGGGGCGAAGACCCCTGTCCGGTTGATGAAGCCGGCGAGGTTCGTCGACGTCGCGACGTCTGGAGCAGTCGTGACGAGGTGCCGGGCAACCGGTTCATGACGGGACAGCTCGACGAGAACCCGACCGAACGCCTCCTGGGTGGACAGAGGGCGAGCGGTCCGAACACCGGTCGCCTCGGGGACCGGGACGGCCAGGACCGGGTCGGCGGGGGGTCGGCTGAGCCGTTCCCTTCGGGTGGCAGCCCACACCCCGGCCGCCGACTGCGGGTCGAACCGGTCCCACTCGTCGTCGACCCCCAGTCCCGTGGCCGCACGCAGGTCGGCCACCTGCTGGGTCGTCGAGCAGGGCGGAGTGGTTGCGTGGGTGACCGGCGAGCGGCAGCCCCCACCCCTTGACGGTGTACGCGAACACGACGCTCGGCCGGTCGGTGACCGCGTCGCACTCGGCGAAGGCGTCGAGCAGGGCACCCAGGTCGTGCCCGCCGAGGTCGGTGACCAGCGGCCCGAGCTCGTCGTCGGTCAGCGCGGACACCACGGCGCCGACCCCATCAGGGGCACCGTCGAGGAAGCGATCCCGCAGCGCCGGCCCGGTCAGGCCGAACAGCGACTGGTACTGCTCGTTGGGCATCGCGTCGATCCACCCGCGCAGGGCGCTGCCCCCGGTCAGCGAGAACTGCTGGGTGAGCCGACGTCCGTACTTGACGTCGACCACGTGCCAGCCGGCCGCCTCGAACTGCGCCCGCCACTGCTCGATCCGCACACCGGGGACCACCCGGTCCAGCGACTGCCGGTTGAAGTCGACGATCCAGGTCACGTTGCCGAGCCCATGGGTGCTCTGGTCGGACACCGCCTCCCACACGTTGCCCTCGTCGAGCTCGGCATCACCCAGCAGGGCGACGAAACGCGACGCAGGTCGCTCGCCGAAGTGCGCGTCGACGTAGCGCCGGGTGACCGCGGCGAACAACGGCGCGGCGGCGCCCAGCCCCACGGAGCCGGTGGAGAAGTCGACGGCGTCCGGATCCTTGGTGCGTGAGGGGTAGGACTGCAGCCCCCCGCGCGCCCGAAGCCGGGTCAGGTACGAGCGGTCCAGGTTGCCCAGCAGGTACTGGATGGCGTGGAAGACCGGAGAGGCGTGGGGCTTCACCGCCACCCGGTCGGGAGCATCGAGGTGGGCGAACCACAGCGCCGTCATCACGCTCACCGACGAGGCGGACGACGCCTGGTGCCCACCGACCTTGACGCCGTCGTCACCATCCGCTGCGACCCGGTCGTGGTTGGCGGAGTCCACCATGCGCACGGCCAGCCACAGCACCCGCCGTTGGATCTCCTCGAGCAGGTCGAGGTCGACCTTCGCGGGCGAGCGACGGTCGGTCTCGTGCGCGGTCACGAGGCTGAACGCTCGAACGGCCGGCTCGAGGTCTGCATCACCGACCGGTCCAGCGCCTGGACCAGGTCGTCGACCAGGTCCTCAGTGGCCTCCAGGCCGACGGAGAGCCGTAGGAGTGCTGCGTCGGGCCGCGCCTCTGCCGCGACCGGGCGATGGGTGAGCGCTGCGGGGTGCTGCAGCAGGGAGTCGACCCCGCCCAGGGACACCGCGTGCGTGACCAGTCGCAGGGTGCCGGCCACCGTTCGCGCAGCGTCGAACCCGCCGACGAGTCGAAACGACAGCAGCGACCCGGGTCCGGACATCTGGTGGCCCACCAACCCCCCGGGGTCGCAGCCCGGGAGGCTCGGGTGCAGCACCTCAGCCACCGCAGGGTGGTCGAGCAGGGCGGCAGCCACGGTCGTCGCGGACTGCTGCTGCGCGCGGACCCGCAGCGGCAGGGTCGCCAGTCCGCGGTGCAGCAGGTAGGCGGTGAAGGGTTCGAGCACGCCTCCGGTGACCGCACGGACCCGCCGCAGCGCTGCGGCGTGCTCGGGGTCGGTGGCCACGACGCCTCCGAGGGCGTCTCCGTGCCCACCGATGAACTTCGTCGCGCTGTGCAGCACGAACGTCGCGCCGAACCGCAGCGGCTGCTGCAGTACCGGCGTCGCGAAGGTGTTGTCGACCAGTACCGGAACGCCGTGCGCGTCCCTCACCAGCCGGGTCAGGTCGACCAGCTCGACGGTGGGGTTGGCCGGGGTCTCCACGACGACGAGTCCGGTGTCGGGTCGAAGCGCCGCACGCACGCCGTCCGGGGACACGAAGGTCACCTCGGTGCCGAGCAGACCGCTGGAGAGCATATGGTCGGTGCCGCCGTAGAGCGGTCGGACGGCCACGACGTGCGGGTGCCCGGATGCCACCGTGGCGAGCAGGCAGGCCGTCAACGCAGCCATGCCCGACCCGAAGGCCACGGCCTCCTCAGCACCCTCGAGCACGGCCAGGCCCTGCTCGAACCTGGCCACGGTGGGGTTCCACAGGCGCTGGTAGACGGTGCTGGCTCCGGGGGGCAACGACTGGCCGCCGGCCAGGGCCTCGTAGGCGGCACCGCCGGACCCGACGTCGGCGAGCGGGGCGGTGGTCGACAGGTCGATCGGTGCGGCATGCACCCCGAGCGCGGTCAGGTCGTCGCGGCCACCGTGCACGGCAAGGGTGTCGAACCGGGTCATGTCGGCCTCCTGACCGAGGAAGACCTCCAGCGTCGTCCACTTCTTCGGAGAATGTCCATAGACCTCGAATACAATGCATCGAGATGCTCAAGGTCCGAACCAACTGCGGGAGGCACCATCGTGGCCGATCACCCACCGAACCGGGTTCGACCTGACCTCGACCCGGTCGACGACCAGATCCTCGCCCTGCTGATCGACGACGCGCGCACCCCCAACGCCCAGGTGGCCGAGGCCGTCGGGGTCGCCCCCTCGACCGCGCTGGTGCGTACCCGGGGCCTGGTCGACCGGGGGGTGATCCGCGGGTGGCACGCCGACGTCGACCTGGCGGCAATGGGTCGCCCCCTCCAGGCGGTGGTGGCGGTCCGGCTGCGGGCCCACGACCGGGCCCAGATCGAGGCCTTCGGACGACGGGTCCCGCGGCTGCCCGAGGTGGTCTCGACGTTCCACGTCGCCGGCGCCGACGACTACCTGCTGCACGTGGCGGTCGCATCCTCGGAGGCACTGCGCGACTGGGTGCTCGACCACCTCACGACCGACCCGGCCGTCGCGCACACCGAGACCAACCTGGTGTTCGAGCACAGGCGGGGCCATGCCGGCCCCATCCCCGGTGGCGCCACCAGCCTCCGGCAACGCGTCAAAGGCGCCGGGCCTCAGTCACGCGGGCGAGGAACTGCTGGGTCCGCGGCTGCTGCGGCTGACTGAACAGCTGCTCAGGAGGGGCGATCTCGGCGACCTGGCCTTCGGCAAGGAACGCCACACGGGTGGCGATCTCTCGAGCGAAACCCATCTCGTGTGTCGCCATGACCATCGTCAGGCCAGCGTCCTTGAGCTCGCGGATGACGTCGAGCACCTCGCCCACCAGTTCGGGGTCCAGCGCCGAGGTGATCTCGTCGAACAACATGATCGAGGGGTCCATCGCCAACGCCCGCACGATTGCGGCGCGCTGCTGCTGGCCACCCGAGAGGCTGTCCGGGTAGTCAGCAGCCTTGCCTGCGAGATCGAAGCGCTCGAGCAGAGTCATCGCCTGCTGCTCCGCGTCGGCCTTGCTGCGACCCAGTACCTTGCGCGGCGACAAGGTGATGTTCTCCAGCACTGACATGTGGGGGAACAGGTTGAACGACTGGAAGACGATTCCGATGCTGCGCCGCACCTGGTTGGTGTCGTACCCCGGCCAGGAGACGTCGACGCCGTCCAGCAGCACAGCGCCGGAGTCGATCGGCTCGAGCATGTCGATGCACCGCAGCATCGTCGACTTGCCGCACCCGGAGGGCCCGATGAGTGCGACCACCTCGTGGTCGTCGACATCCAGTGACATCCCTCGCAGGACCTGGTTGTCCCCGAAAGACTTGAATACGTTGTCGACCCGCAGTCGTGGTGTGCTGGCCTGCTCGCTCACAGTGCCCCTCCGACGCCCTGCTGACGGGCCCGTTGACGGGCAGAGATCCAGTCGGTGTAACGGGCCAACGGCACTGTCAGCGCGATGAAGAAGAGGGCGGCGAACACCAGCGAGGTGTTGTTGAAGAACAGCTGCTGGTCGATCTGGGCGGCATTCAACAGCTCGACCACACCCAGGAGCGATACCAGTGCCGTGTCCTTCTGCAACGAGATGAAGTCGTTGAGCAGCGGCGGGATCACCCGGCGCACCGCCTGCGGCAGGACGACGTACCGCAGGCTCTGGGCGTTGCTCAGTCCCAGTGCGCGGGCCGCGGCAACCTGGCTGGGGTGAACGGACTCCAGACCCGCTCGAAACACCTCCGCAACGTAGGCCGAGTACGAGACGACCAGGGCGACCCAGCCCCAGAAGAGCTCGGAGTCGGTGAGTCCCTGGAGGTTGAGCGCCGGGATCCCGAAACCGAACAAGATCACGAGCAGAATCGTGGGGATGCCACGGATCAGGTCGGTGTACAGGATCGCGACGATCCGAAGGGGAGCGAAGATCGGCGTCCGCAGCCCGCGCAGCACGGCGAGCAGCATCGCAAGCACCAAGATGACGGGCTCCGCCGTGAGGAACAGCAGCAGCGTGATCCGGAACCCCTTGACGAGCGCTGGCCACACGCGCGTGGCGTCCACCGAGCTGAAGAACGACTCCTGAACGGCTGGCCAGCCAGGTGACCTGACGATCGCCAGGGCGACCACGATGAAGAACACGACGGTGCTGATCGATGCGATCGTCAGATCGCGTCGGCGCCGACGTGCGACCGCCTCCTGACGCGCCGGATCCATCACCGGCCGGTTCGAGGTGGTCACCGCTTCGCCACAAGCCCCGTGGGTGGAGCGGACGTCACTGCAGGACTGGCGCCTTGGTGAAGTCGGTCATCCACTGAGTCGTGATGGCCTCGAGGGTGCCGTCGGCGGTGATCTCACCGAGCGCCTGGTCGACACAGCCGACGAGTGGATTCTCCTTCTGCAGAACCAGTCCCCAGGTGTCGGCGGCCTCCTGCTTGGGTAGCTGCCCGACCACGGTTCCGTCCACGTTGAACGGCAGCGCCAGGTAGATCGCCGTAGGCAGGTCGGTGATGAAGGCATCGATCTGCCCGTTCTTCAGCGCCTGCGAGGCGTTGGAGCTGCTCGGGTAGACGGCGAGGTCCTGTGTCGGCTGGATGTCCGCCTCCACCTGCAGCTGCGCTGTCGTCGCGGCCTGCACCCCGATCTTGGCGTCCTGGAGCTCGGCCATGGTGGTGGCGTCCGCGTAGGGGCTGTCCTTGAGCACGAGGACGGCGTTTGCGGCCTCGTAGTACGGAGCGCTGAAGGTCACCGCCCGCTCGCGGGCAGGCGTGATCGAGATCTGGTTCAGAGCGAAGTCGTAGTCCTTGTCACCAGGTGCGAACAGCTTGGCGAACGGCGCGAAGGTCCACTCCACCTGGTCGGAGCTGAAGCCCATCGCCTGTGCAACCGCATAGGCGGTCGCCGACTCGAAGCCCTTGCCGTTCTGCGGCTTGTTGTCGATGACGTACGGCGGGAACGCCGGGTCCGAGGTGCCGACCGTCAATGTGCCGTCGGTCACCGTGGTGATGTCCGCACACAGGTCAGTGTCCGACGCCGTGGGTGAGGTCGCCGACGGCGACTCCTCCTGGGCGCAGGCGGCCAGACTGGTCGCGGCCACGAGCGAGGCGGCGACGAGGGCAACGGAGCGGATGAGGCGCATGGCAGGTCCTTCGCGAAAAAGCCGGTCCGACGACGGCCGTCGACCTGCGCAGCCTACCGGCGGGACCGGGTGGCCCAGCCGCGCAGGGTGTCGATTCGCTGCTGGAGTTGCGAAACCGTTGCGGTTGCCGACGGCGGACCGCCGCAGGCGCCCCGCAGGGCCGCGTGGACGGCCCCGTGCCCCTCGCCGGTCCGGTGGTGCCAGGCCCCCACGAGCCCGTTGAGCTCCTTGCGCAGAGCAGCCACGGACCGGTCGGTGCTCTCGGTGGGGACGGGCGCCCGGCGCCGGGTCCGAAGCTGGGCGGCCTGCCGCTGGTTCAGCAGGGTCGCCACCTGGTCGGGCTCCAGCAGCCCGGGCAGCCCCAGGAAGTCCTGCTCCTCGTCGGACCCGGCGGCCGCATGCAGGCCGAACTCACCGCCATCGAAGAGCACCCGGTCGAAGCGCGCGTCCGAGCCGAGCGCCTCGAATGCGACGTCGTCAGCATCCGGCTCCGAGCGGACCGCCGTCGCTTGTTCGACCAGCGCCGCCTCGGCGGCGAACAGGTCCGACTCGTCGTGGACCCGCCGACCCAGCACGTGGTCGCGCTGCTCCTCGATCTCGGCTGCGTACTGCAGCAGCGACGGCACGCTGGGGACGAACACCGACGCTGTCTCCCCCCGTCGGCGGGCCCGCACGAACCTTCCGACGGCCTGGGCGAAGAACAGCGGAGTTGCGGTGTTCGTCGCGTACACGCCGACCGCGAGGCGTGGCACGTCGACGCCCTCGCTCACCATCCGCACCGCCACCATCCAGCGTGCCTTCGACCCGGCGAAGTCGCCGATCTTCCGGCTGGCGCGGGGGTCGTCGCTCAGGACCACGACCGGAGCCTCACCGCTGACCCGGCGCAGCAGCGCCGCGTACGCGCGGGCATGCTCGTGGTCGGCGGCAATGACCAGACCGGCCGCGTCGGGCATCCCCCTCCGCACCTCGGTGAGCCGAGTGTCAGCGGCCGCGAGCACCGAGGGGATCCACTCACCCTGGGGGTCCAGCGCGGTCCGCAGCGAATGGGCGTTCTGCTCCACGGTCAGCGGCTCACCCAGCTGGGCCTCGACCTCGTCGCCGGCGCGGGTGCGCCAGCGCATCTGCCCGGAGTACGCCAGGAAGAGCACCGGTCGCACGACGCCGTCGCGCAACGCCTCGGGGTACCCGTAGCTGTGGTCGGCCCGGCTGCGCGGGAGCCCCTCGCCGTCGCGCTCGTAGGACACGAAGGGGATGGCGTTGACGTCGGAGCGAAACGGCGTGCCGGTCAGGCACACCCGGTGGGCAGCCGGTTCGAACGCCTCACGCACCGCATCGCCCCAGGACAGCGCGTCGCCTGCATGGTGGACCTCGTCGAGGATCACCAGCGACTTGCGGTTCTCGGTGCGGCGACGGTGGAGCATCGGGTGCGCGGCGACCTGGGCGTAGGTGACGACCACGCCGTGGTAGTCGCTGCCGGCCCGACCCTGGGCGTTGCGGAACCCCGGGTCGAGGCGCAGGCCCTCCCGGTGTGCGGCGTCGGCCCACTGCCGCTTGAGGTGGTCAGTCGGTGCGACCACGGTGATCGACTGCACGACCCGCCGCTCGACGAGGGCGGCCGCGATCCGCAGGGCGAAGGTCGTCTTGCCGGCACCCGGGGTCGCCACCGCGAGGTAGTCCCGCGGTCGGGTGCTCAGCCACTCGTCGACAGCGCGGTGCTGCCAGGCCCTCAACGCACCGGTCACAAGGGCAGGACTCTAGACAACGGCAACGGTGTTCGGCCGCACCCTCGGCGCCACGAGCGTGGCGCCCCCGGCGACGACCGCCATCAGGGCGAAGATCACGGCGAAGACGTCGGCGTCGTTGCCCGCCACCGTGTGCCCTGCGGCGAAGATCACCCCGGCCAGCCCCGTGCAGGCCACGACGCCGAGGCTGTCCGCGATCTGCAGGGCCGCGGAGTTGACGCCCTGCTCCTCCGGAGGGGACAGCTGCAGCAGCAGGACCCCCAAGGACCCGTAGAGCAGCCCCATGCCCACCGCCCCCGCGGTCCAGGTGACCATCACCAGCATCGCCGGAACCGTGGGAATCAGCACCAGGGTCGACGTCAGGATCCCGAACGTCACCAACGCGGACCCGACCTGGACCAGACGCCAGCGGGGCGCCTCGACCGACGGCCGACCCTGGTACCAGGAGCCCACGAACCAGCCCAAGGCGCCCCCGGTGAGCGCCGCGCCGGCGGTGGCCGTGGACAGGTCCCGCTCGTTGATCAGCAGCAGCGGGACGAAGGCCTCGGCACCGAAGAACGCCCCGGCCAGGAAGCCGCGCATCATGACCACGGTGGGGAGACCCCGTCGCAGCCGCAGCGCTCCCTGGGGCAGCAGGTGCGGCACGCTGAGGCCGAGCAGCAGCAGGGCCGGGACGACGAGGAGCACGCTCGTGCCGTCGAGCAGCTGCCCCGCCAGCTGGAGCAGGCCGACCCCGAGCGCCGCCATCAGGGCCCGACGTTTACGCCCTCCCACCGGCCTCGCCGCCGGGTCGCCGGGCAGGTCCAGGCCCAGCATGCTCGGGACGAGCACGGCGGTGATCGGTACGAGCAGGACGAGGACACCGAGGAAGACCCAACGCCATCCCACGGTGTCGGCGATGGTCCCGGCCACGACCGGCCCGAGGATGCCGGGCAGTACCCAGGCACCCGACATGGCGGTGAAGATCCGCGGCCGCATGTCCTCGGGGTAGACCTTGCCGATGACCACGTAGAGGGCGACGATCACCGCGCCGAAGCCGAGGCCCTGGACGGCGCGGCCCAGGAGCAGCACGGGGATCCCGTTGGCCAGCCCCGCGACCAGGGTGCCCAGGCCGAACAGGCCGAGGCCGAGCAGCAGCGGGCGCAACGGTCCGCGGCGGTCGGCCGCCTCTCCCGCCACCACCATCGCGTAGAGGCTGGGGGCGACGAACGCGGTGAACGTCCACGCATACCAGACCAGACCGTCGAGGTCGGCCACCACGACCGGCATCGCGGTGATCACCGCCATGCCCTCGAAGGCCGCGACCGTGATGACCGCGATGATGCCGAAGGTGAGGGCGCGGTAGGAGGGTCCGAAGATGCTGTCCGACCCGGCGCTCACGTCCTGGTCGGGGGTGGTCACCGGCCCAGGGTAGGTGACCTCGTCTGGTCGGCCTACTCGCCGGCCGGGCCACCCTTGCCGGTACCGCCCGTCGGGAGGCCCTCGAAGATCTCCAGGCACTCCGGGCACACCGGGAACTTCTGGGGATCGCGGTTCGGCACCCATACCTTGCCGCACAGCGCGATCACCGGTGCCCCGGTCACTGCGCTCTCCACGATCTTGTCCTTCTGCACGTAGTGCGAGAAGCGCTCGTGGTCACCGGCGTCGGTCGGCTCGACCCGCTCCTCGATCAGCGTGCCCGCGCCACCCACGGGCTCGGCCTGAGGCAGACCCGGGAGTCCTGGTTCGCTCGTCATGGCCGCCGAGTGTAGGCGGACGGCGCGGATGACGACAGGGTGCTCAGTTGAGCGAGGGGTCCTCGGGGTAGGTCGCGACCATCGCGAGCTCACCGCCCTGGCGGCGCAGGACGTCGCGCCACAGCCGGTCCGGGTCGTCGACGAAAGGGTCCCCGGGCAGCGACTCGACCACGAACCAGGCGTCGTCGGCGAGCTCGTCCTCCAGCTGACCTGGGCCCCACCCGGCGTAGCCGGCAAAGACCCGCACCGCGCGCAGCTCACCGGCGAGGACGGCCGGCTCGGCGTCCAGATCGACCAGCCCGAGGCTGCCGAACACCCGCCGGAAGCCGTCGGGCTCCTCGGCGTCAGCTCGGGCCCCTGCCCCGGCCAGGGCACCCAGGGCGAGCGCGGAGTCCTCGCCCACGGGCCCGCCCTTGAAGACCAGGGCCGGGCCGGTCGTGTAGTCACCCCAGGCCGGGACCACGGCCACCACCTCCAGGCCGGTGGGCCGGTTCAGCACCACGCCCAGGGCGCCCTCCTCGTCGTGGTCGACCAGCAGCACGACCGACCGCTCGAAGTTGGGGTCACCCAGCAAGGGTGACGCCACGAGCAGCCGGCCGGTGAGGGAGAGCTCGGTCACGGCTCCATGATTCCGTACCCGGCCCGCAGCGGGAACCGTTCAGCCGTCGGTGGAGGTGACGAGTTCGGCGAGCGCCACGGTCAGCCGGGCGGCTGCGTCGTCGGCCACCGGCTGCAGCTCGGGGCGACCGGTCATGGCGACCATGTCCTGGGGGTCGACGGCCTCGACCAGGGTCACCGTCTGGTCGTCGGGGTCGGCTCGGACGACCACGTTGCACGGCAGCAGGACGCCGATCCGTCGGTCGGCCTGCAGGGCCGCGTACGCCAGGGGTGGGTTGCACGCGCCGAGGATCAGGTACGGCTCGACGGTGGCGTCGAGCTTGGCCTTCATGGTCGCCGAGACATCGATCTCGGTGAGCACTCCGAATCCCTGACCGGCCAGTGCGGCCCGGACCCGAGGGACCACCTGGTCGTACGGAGCGGTGATCCGGACGGTCAGCCCGTCTCCCATGATGACTTCCTCTCGTCGAAGGTCTGCTTCCGGAATAATACCCCCTGGGGTATCGTTGGGACCCTCGTACCCCACCCCGTCGTCCGCAGGAGCAGGCATGGCCACGATCACCCTCACCGCCGAGAACCTCGAGTCGGTCATCACGGGCAACGACACGGTGCTCGTCGACTTCTGGGCCGCGTGGTGCGGCCCGTGCCGGGCGTTCGGCCCGGTGTTCGAGGCCGCCAGCGAGAGCCACGACGACATCGTGTTCGCCAAGGTCGACACCGAGGCACAGCCGCAGCTGGCCGCGATGTTCGGCATCACCTCGATCCCGACCCTGGTCGCGTTCCGGGAGAAGGTCATGGTCTACGGCGAGGCCGGCGCCCTGCCTGCCCCCGAGCTGGAGAAGCTGATCGGCGCCCTGTCGGCCCTCGACATGGACGATGTGCACCGTCAGGTCGCGCAGGCAGCCACCGCCGAGGCCTCCCCCGCCTGACCTTCCGAGCCTGACCTTCCGAGCCTGACCTTCCGAGCCTGACCTTCCGAGCCTGACCTCTCCCGGCGACCGGTGATCTGCCACGATCACGGTGACGAAGGGAAGTGGGATGGCGTTCACCATCGGTTCGGAGACCGGGCGGCTGCGCCGGGTCATCGTGCACCGCCCCGGCATGGAGCTCAACCGGCTCACGCCGTCCAACCGGCACGACCTGCTGTTCGACGACGTGGTGTGGGCCGCCCGGGCGCGCGAGGAGCACGATGCGTTCGTGGCGGCGATGACCGAGCGCGGCGTCGAGGTGCTCGACTACGGCCGGCTGCTCGGCGAGGCGCTGGAGGACGACGAGGCCCGCGACTGGGCATTCGACCGCCTGCTCAACGAGCGGACGGTCGGACCCGCGCTGGCCAAGCCGCTGCGCGACCTCGGCCGCAGCGTCGACGGCCGCACCCTCGCTCGCCTGTGGATCGGCGGCATCCTGAAGTCCGACCTCACCACCAATGTGAACGGGTTGTTGTGGTCGTCACTTGGCGACGACGACTTCCTGATGACTCCGCTGCCCAACACCATGTTCACTCGCGACAACTCGGCATGGGCCTACGGTGGCGTCTCCCTCAACCCGATGAGCAAGCCCGCCCGCAAGCGCGAGACTCTGCACACCTACCTCATCTACCGCTGGCACCCGTTGTTCCGCGACGCATGGAACCGTCCCGACGGGTTCTCCGTGTGGCTCGGCGAGGGCGACGCCCCCTACGGTCCCGCCACCATCGAGGGCGGTGACGTGCAGGTGATCGGCAACCGCTCGATGCTGATCGGCCTGTCCGAGCGCACCACGGCCCAAGGGGTCGAGGTCCTGGCCTGCCGGCTCTTCGCCGCGGGGGTCGCCGACCGGGTCGTCGTCGTCCAGCTGCCCAAGCAGCGGGCGTTCATGCACCTCGACACGGTGATGACGATGGTCGACACCGACACGTTCGTCGCCTACCCGGGCCTGATCGACTCGGTCCGGTCGTTCACCCTGACCCTCGACGGCGACCAGCTGAAGGTCGACCAGAACTCCTCGCTGCGACAGGGGCTGAGCGACGCACTGGCCGTCGACGCCAAGATCCTGGTGGCCAAGATGAGCATGGGTGACGCCGAGCGCGAGCAGTGGGACGACGGCAACAACTTCCTGGCCCTGTCCCCCGGGGTCGTCGTCGGCTACGAACGCAACCTGCGCACCAACGCGATGCTGCGCGACAACGGCGTGGAGGTCGCCGCCGTGGCCGGCAGCGAGCTGGGCCGCGGACGGGGCGGACCCCGCTGCATGACCTGCCCCGTCGACCGGGACCCGATCGACTGACCGCCCGTCGGTGGGGCCAGGCTAGGACAGCGCGACCACCGCTGCGGTGCCGACGACGAGGGCCGTGGCGGCCATCGGCACGCCCAGCCGGCTGAAGTCGGCGAACCGGTAGTTGCCGGGCCCGTAGACCATCGTGTTGGTCTGGTAGCCGACCGGGGTCAGGAACGAGAAACCCGCGGTGACGCCCACCGCGATCGCCAGCAGCCGGGGGTCCACTCCTTCGGCCGCCGAGGCGACACTCAGGGCGATCGGTACGGCCAGGATGGCCGCCGCACTGTTGCTGATCAGCTCGGTGAGGACCAGCGTCGCGCCGAGGATCGCGGCGACGAAGAACACGTCGGCGAACCCGCCGAGTGACTCGGTGAACCAGTCAGCCATCGTCTGGTCGAGTCCGGACGCCGTCACCGCGGCACCCAGGCCGAAGGCCGCCCCGATGAGGACCACGACGGTCAGGTCGATGGCCTTCAGCGCCTCGTCAGGGCTCACCACCTTGGCGAGCACGAGGACCAGCACGCCGATGACGGCCGCGACGGCGATGGGCAGCAGCCCCAGCGCGGCCAGCAGGACAACCCCCACGAGGACCACTCCGGTCAGCGGCGCGAACCGGCTGGCCGGCGCAGTCACCTCGCGGACCGGGGACACGAGGATGAAGTCGTCGGCCGCGTGGAAGTTCTGCCGGAAGCCCCGCTCGGCGACCAGCAGCAGGGTGTCGCCGCGGTGCAGCTCGACCCGGTCGACCGGGCGGTGCTGGGTGTCGTCACCCTTGTGCACCGCGAGCAGGCCCGCGCCGTAACGGTCCAACAGGTCCAACGCTGCGGGGTTTTTGCCGGACAGCCACGAGCCGCGGCCGACGACCCCCTCGTAGACCCTGGCCCGACGCAGGTCGATGGCGGTCTCCATACCCGGCAGCAACGAGCTCAGCCCACGGGTCAGGTCCAGGTCGACGATGTCCGCCGCCGACGCACGTACGGTGATCCGGTCGCCACCGCGCAGCACCGGATCGGAGTCGGGCTCGAAACGGTCGTGTTCGCGTTCCACCCGGGTCACCCGCACGTGGTCCAGATGGGCGGCCGACAGTGCCAGGCCGTCCAGCGGGCCGGCCGGTTCGACCTGCATCGTCACGGTGTAGCGCCGGGTACCTGCCTCTTCGCCGACCGCCCCACTGCGGTCGGGCAGCAGGACCGGGCCGAGCAGCACGATGACCCCCAGCCCGACCAGTGCCACCGGCAGCGCCACCTGCACCGGCTCGAAGAACGCCATCGGCTCCTGCCCGGCCGAGACCAGCAGGTCGGAGACGATCAGGTTCGTCGATGTCCCGATCAGGGTCAGGCCGCCGCCGAGGATGCTGGCGTAGGACACCGGGATGAGCAGCCGGGACGCCGGGTACCCGTTGCGTCGGCCCCACGCGCGCACCGGATCGATCAGCATGGCCACGATCGGGGTGTTGTTCGCGAAGGCGGACAGGGCGGCGGTCGGCACGGCGAGCCTGGTCAGCCCCCCTCGGAGGCCCCCTTGCTGCGGCATGATCCGGGTCAGCAGGGGTCGCAGGGCGTCGGTCTTGTTGATCGCGTAGGCGATCACGTAGAACGCCGAGATCGCGATCACCGCACTGCTCGAGAAGCCGCCGAACGCCTCACCGAAGTCGATCACCCCGGCCACGAACAGCACGACGACGGCGCCCAGCATGCCCACGTAGGGTGGAACGAGCTCGGTGGCCAGCACGACCACCGTGGCCAGCACGACCCCTGCGGTCAACCACTGGTCGAACATGTTGCTCCCTCACCGAGACGTCGGGAGGTGCAGCCTCTCACGCGTGGGGGGGCGGGTCGATCACTCAGACGCTTGCTGAGCCGCCTCGAGCCGAGCGTGCAGGGCGGCGAGCTGGTCGGTCAGCGCCTGGGGCAGGTGGTCACCGAACTGCTGGAAGTAGGCCTCGGTGAGCTCGGCCTCGTCGATCCAGCGCTTCGCGTCGACGGCGAACAGCTCGGTCAGGGCCTCCTCGCCGATCTGGAGCCCGTCGAGGTTCAGGTCGGCCGGGTGCGGCAGGTTGCCGATCGGCGTCTCGACCGCCCCGACGCTGCCCTCGAGCCGCCGGATCACCCAGTCGAGCACGCGGCTGTTGTCCCCGAAGCCGGGCCACAGGAACGAGCCGTCGGGCCCCTTGCGGAACCAGTTGACCTGGTAGATGCGGGGCAGCTTGGCCGCCTCGGTCGCCTGGCCGATGTCCAGCCAGTGGCCCCAGTAGTCGGCCATGTTGTAGCCGCAGAAGGGAAGCATGGCGAACGGGTCACGACGCAGGTCGCCGACCGCACCCTCGGCCGCGGCGGTCTGCTCGCTGGACACCGTGGCGCCGATGAAGACGCCGTGCTCCCAGTCGAACGACTCGTTGACCAAGGGCACGTTGGTGGCACGCCGGCCGCCGAACAGGATCGCCGAGATCGGCACCCCTGCCGGGTCCTCCCAGTTGTCCGCGATCGACGGGCACTGGGCCGCCGGCGCGGTGAACCGGGCGTTCGGGTGCGCCGCCGGGACGTCGGACTCCGGCGTCCAGTCGTTGCCCTTCCAGTCGATGAGGTGCGCCGGCTGGTCGTCGGTCAGCCCCTCCCACCAGATGTCACCGTCGTCGGTCAGCCCGACGTTGGTGTAGATGCAGTTGCCCCACAGGGCCTCGATGGCGTTCTTGTTGGTCTTGACGCCCGTTCCCGGGGCCACCCCGAAGAAGCCGGCCTCGGGGTTGATGGCGTGCAGCCGGCCGTCGTCGCCGAACCGCATCCAGGCGATGTCGTCACCGACGGTCTCGACCTTCCAGCCAGGGATGGTCGGCTCGAGCATGGCCAGGTTGGTCTTGCCGCAGGCCGACGGGAACGCGCCGGTGATGTAGTGCACCTTCCCCGACGGTCCGGTCAGCTTGAGGATGAGCATGTGCTCGGCCATCCAGCCGTCGTCGCGGGCCATCGCCGAGGCGATCCGCAGCGCGAAGCACTTCTTGCCGAGCAGGGCGTTGCCGCCGTAGCCGGAGCCGTACGACCAGATCTCACGGGTCTCGGGGTAGTGGACGATGTACTTGGTGTCGTTGCACGGCCAGGCGACGTCGTCGCGCTTCTCGCCGTTCTCGTCGACCAGGGGGTAGCCCACCGAGTGCACGGCCGGGACGAAGTCACCGTCGTCACCGATCAGGGCAAGGGCGTCCTTGCCCATCCGGGTCATGATCCGCATGTTGGTCACGACGTAGGGCGAGTCGGTGATCTCGACGCCGAGCTCGGCGATCGGGGAGCCGAGCGGGCCCATCGAGAACGGGACGACGTACATCGTCCGCCCGCGCATCGAGCCGGCGAACAGTGGCTTCAGCTCCGCGCGCATCGAAGCCGGGTCGCGCCAGTTGTTCGTGGGGCCCGCATCGGCCTCCCGCTCGGCGCAGATGAAGGTGCGGCTCTCCACGCGCGCCACGTCGCTGGGGTTGGAACGGGCGAGGAAGCTGTTGGGCCGCTTCTGCTCGTTGAGCCGGATCATCGTGCCGGCGTCGACCATCTCCTGGGTGAGCCGGTCCCACTCCTCCTGCGAGCCGTCGGACCACTCGACCCGGTCGGGCTGGGTCAGCTCGGCGATCTCGCCGACCCACTTGATCAGCTTCGCGTTCGTCGTGGGTGGGTTCTGGAGTCCGGGGATCGCCATGGTTACCTCTCCTGCGCGTCGAAGGGCTATGAGGAAGAGTGCCCTAAATCGGCCGCGCGCTCCACGCCGAACGCTCAGATTTCACCTTCGGGGCGCCTATTGTGATCAACCGCACACACGGCCGCGACGCCTGACGTGATCAGAGACACACCCGGGCGACGACCCGGCTGGGCAGCCCGCCCACGGGGCGGATCGTGACGCCGGCGTGGGCGCGCACGTGGTCGGCGTCGACCGGGTGGACCTCGAAGTCGCGGACGAGCACGGCGGTGAGCAAGGTCGCCTCGAGGAGCGCGAGGTCCCGGCCGATGCACAGCCGCGGCCCGGCCCCGAACGGGAGGTAGCTGCCGCGCGCGACGTCGTCGCGGCGCACGTCGAGGAACCGGGCCGGGTCGAAGTCCTCCGGCCGATCCCACAGGGCAGCGTCACGGTGGACCAGGTAGGGACTCATGATCACGATCGCACCGGTCGGGATCCCATATCCGCCGAGGACGTCGGGGCCGAGGGCTCGACGGCTGATCACCCACGCGGGTGGATACAGCGCAGCGACTCGTCGACGACCGCGCGGGTGAGACGCAGCGCGTCGACGGTCGCCAGATGGACCGGGCTCGCTCGATCGGCCCCGAGGACGGCGTCGGCCTCCCGCCGCAGCTTCGCCAGGACCTCGGGGTGCTGGTCCAGCAGCAGCCAGGTCCAGGTCATGGTCGCGGCGACCGTCTCGTGCCCGGCCACGATCAGCGTGACGACCTCGTTGCGGACCTGCCGGGCGGTGATGTCGCCGGCGTCCTGGGCCTGGAGCAGCAGGCCCAGGACGTCGTGGCCGAGCGGGCGTCGCCGTCGTCGGGCCACCAGCTGGTCGACCGCCTCGTCGAGGGCCTGCAGGCTGCGCCGCAGCCGGACGTTGCCGCGGGTGGGAACCCAGTCGGGTGGGCTCACCGGTAGCTGGGCGCGCGCGACCACGACGTCCAGCGCGCTGACCACGGCGGCCACCAGGCGGGCCGACACCTCGCCGAGGTCGGCCCCGAACAGGGTGGCCCCGACCACGCGCAGGGTGGTCCGCATCATGGCCTCGTCGAGGTCGAACACCTCCTGCCCGCCGGTGGAGCGCCACTCGGTCGCGATCGCCTCGGCAGCGTCCTCGACCCCGGAGACCACGGCCCCGAGGGTGTCGTGGTGGAACGCCGGCTGCAGGAGTCGGCGCATCGCCCGCCACGCGTCCCCGTCCGAGGTCAGCAGCCCCTCACCGGTCACCAGTGACAGCGCGTCGTACTGGATGGTCCGCTTGCCGTAGTTGCGGTGGTTGGTCTGCAGGACCTGGCGGACGGCACTCGCATCGTCGACGAACACGACCGAGGCCCGTGGGATCGGGAACGTCACCATCGGCCCGTACCTGGCGCTGCACTGCGCGAGAAAGGCGAGAGGGTCACGGCGCATGAGCCTGAAGGCCCTGAGCATGTCCGGACCCTGGGGCCCCGGGAGGTCGGAGAAGGGTCGGACGACTCCGGGGGTCACGCCGTCACGCTAGCGCCCCTCGACGATGCTGCCCGCCCGGTGTGGGCCTCGAAGGCACACACGCCGTAGGTCCACAGCCGGGTCGACGACGGCCAGCGGTTCGCGGCCAGACCGGCCTTGCGCCACAGCAGCGCGACGAAGTCCGATGCGGAGTCCACGCTGTCCCAGACCGCGGGCAGGAACGTCGCCCGATGGCCGTCAGCGCGCACCAGGAGTCCGTCGACGTGGGGCCGCAGCACGGCCACGAGCTCGGCCCGGCTGCTGACCCGCAGGGGGTTCAGCGGCCCGAGGACCGATATCTCCACCGTCATCCGCTCGAAGTCCTCGTCGTCGACTGGCGGCATCCGCGGGTCGTCGAACGCGGCGTTGAGCGCGTGCTCCACGACGTCGGCAGCCAGTCCCTGGTAGGGCTCGAGCGTGCCCATGCAGCCCAGCAGCCGAGAGCCGCGGCGCAAGGTCACGAAGGTCGCCGCGGGCTCCCGGAGCCACGGCTCGAGGTCAGCGTCCGCGGGAACGACCCGACGACCCGTGCGCAACGTGTGCTCGATCGCGTTCGTCGCCAGGGCGAGCAGCTCACGCTGCTGCGTGGGTGAGAACTGGGGGACGTGGCCCACCGACCCGTCCCGTCGCGGCCGGTCGGACTCCTCGGTGGCACCGGTCATGACGAGCCTCCCTCGAGAGCGACGAACGTTCCGTACCCCACCACCCGGTCCCGGGGACCGGCGGTGTCGCCTGAGTTGCGCAGGTCGAGCTGGCGGACTTCGAGCTGCCGCTGCTCGCAGGCCTGCAGCAGGCCCCGGAGTGGACGACAGCCGCACGCGTCGTGGTCACCGAGGTCGCGCCAGCGGCACTCGGTGATCGCCGACGCCGTGCGTGCATCCCGTGCTCGGGCCGTGTCGTACGGCAGGTAGTGCGACAGGTCGCTGCTCACGATCACGAGCCACGCGGGATCAGCCAGGAACGGCTCGATCAGCGAGGCCTCTCGGTGTGGATCGCTGACCCCGATCACCATCGGCACGATGGGGACGTCGCCGAGCGTTCGCTGCAGGAACGGCAGGTGCACCTCGAGGCTGTGCTCCGGGGCATGGGCGGCGTCGTCGAGGTAGGCACAAGGAGCGGCGAGCAGGGTGTCCCTGGCCCCGACGTCGACCGGCATGACCCCGAGCGGGGTGGCGAAGGCATCGGCCCCCGAGGCCGCGCAGCCACGCACGGGCACGTAGTGGGCCGGGCCGAGCAGCAGCACCCCCCTGATCCGGTCACGAAGGCGCGGCAGCAGGGCGTACCCGGTGCCGGCCACCGGCCCGGAGTAGACGTAGCCGGCGTGCGGGACCACCAGCGCCCGAACCCGCTGCGGGTCGATCGTGGGCAGGTGCTGCAGCCGCGCTGCACCGTCGCGCAGGCAGGCGTCGACCTGGTCGGCCAGGGCCACCGGGTCGGCGGGGTAGAAGGTCCCAGCGACCGCCGGGTACCGGGTCTGCATCGTCGTCATCGCGCACCTCCGGACGTCGCCGCGGCCAGGTGCACCGGGAGCCTGCGGGCGCCCCAGGTTCCCGCCGGGCCGTCGAAGCGACCGGCGATGGCGGCTCCGCACCGGGTGCAGTGGCCGTCGTCGGTGAGGCGGTACTGCCGCAGGTCGTACCAGTCGCGGACGACGACGGCGGCCCCACAGCCGGGGCAGGTCGTCGTCCCGCCGACCGGGTCGTGGATGTTGCCGGTGTAGACGTACCGAAGGCCCTCGTCCACAGCGATCTGGCGAGCGCGTTTCAGGGTCTCTGGCGGAGTCGGCGGAACGAGCAGCATCTTGAAGTCGGGGTGGAACGCGCTGAAGTGCAGCGGCACGTCGGGCCCGAGGGTCCCGCCGACCCAGCTGACCAGGGCGTGGATCTCATCGTCGCTGTCGTTGTACCCGGGAATCAGCAACGTGGTGAGCTCGACCCACACGTCAGTCTCCTTCACCAGGTACTCGATCGTGTCCAGCACCGGCTGGAGGTGACCGGCGCACAGCTTGTGGTAGAAGTCCTCGCTGAAGGCCTTCAGGTCCACGTTGGCTGCACTCATGGCACCGAAGAACTCCACCCGTGGCTGCGGGCAGATGTACCCGGCGGTCACCGCCACCGACTCCACACCCACGGCACGGCACGCCTTGGCCACGTCGACGGCGTACTCCAGGAAGATGACCGGGTCGTTGTACGTGTAGGCCACGCTGCGGCAGCCGAGCCGCACGGCGGCGGCGGCGATCTGCTCCGGCGATGCTGCGTCAGCCAGCGTGTCGAACTCCCGGCTCTTGGAGATGTCCCAGTTCTGGCAGTAGCGGCACGCCAGGTTGCACCCGGCGGTGCCGAACGACAGCACGGAGCTCCCAGGGAGGAAGTGGTTCAGCGGCTTCTTCTCGATCGGGTCGACGCAGTAGCCGCTGCTGCGTCCGTACGTCGTCGAGACGATCGCATCACCCTCGCGGGCCCGGACGAAGCACAGACCCCGCTGCCCCTCGTGCAGCCTGCAGGCGCGTGGGCACAGGTCGCACTGCACGCGGCCGTCGTCCAACTGGTGCCAGTACGTCGTGGGATGGGTCGGGGTGGGCATGGGACACCTCCCGTCGTCTCACCCCAGTCCAGCCCAACCGGTGGCCCAGGGCAAGGGCCGATCGGCCCCGATAGCCTCAGCTGACCCGCCCGCACCGAACGCCCGGAGGTGGCTCGTTGGCCGAGACAACCGTGGCCGGCGACGTTTTGGACGCCGACGAGAGCGGGGTGCTGCGCTGCTTCTGGGGCGGGTCGACCCCCGAGTACCGCGCCTACCACGACGACGAGTGGGGCCGTCCGGTGGACGACGACACCCGGCTGTTCGAGAAGCTGTGCCTCGAAGGCTTCCAGGCCGGCCTGTCCTGGCTCACGATCCTGCGCAAGCGGGACAGCTTCCGGTCGGCGTTCGCCTCATTCGACATCGAGCGGGTGGCCGCGTTCGGAACGCGCGACGTCGAGCGGCTGCTGGCCGACCCGGGCATCGTGCGGCACCGGGGCAAGATCGAGTCCACGGTCAACAACGCCCGGCGGGCCGGGGAACTCATCGACGAGCACGGCTCGCTCGCCGCGTTCTTCTGGGCGCGCGAGCCCGGCCCGAAGGGGCGCCCCCGCACGGTCACCCGCGACTGGTTGTACGCCCATCCGACCTCGGAGGCGTCGACCGCCCTGAGCAAGGAGCTCAAGAAGCGTGGTTGGAGCTTCGTCGGGCCCACGACCCTGTACGCGTTCATGCAGGCGATGGGGCTGGTGAACGACCACCAGGAAGCCTGTCACGTGGCGGCGCAGGTGGCCTCCGAGCGGGCCGCGTTCCGGCGCCCGGTCGAGTAGGGTCGCGCGCCATGGTCGTCGAACTCGAGTACCCGTTGGCGCCGCACGACCTGTTCGCCGTCCTGGTCGACCGGCAGTACCTCGCGGCCCGGCACGAGCGGTTCGGTGGGGTCGGCACTCCAGAAGTGGTCGACGACGGTGGGACCGTGCAGCTGAGGATCGGACGGCAGCTGCCGATGGACAAGATCCCCAGCGCCGCCCGCGGGCTGGTCGGTGACGGCCGCCTGGTGCAGGTCGACGTGTGGGACACCCGCTCGTTGCCGCTGCGCGGGGAGTGGCATGCCGAGGTCGACCATGCGCCGGTCGTCCTGGGCGGGGACAACGAGATCGCCGTGAGCGACCTGGGGTCGCGCTACTCGATCGGCGTGCAGGTCAAGGTCAAGGTGCCGTTGATCGGCCGGCAGCTCGAGGGCCAGGTGAGGGGTTACCTGGAGACGCTGGTGGCCCGGGAGCAGGAGTACCTGGCCGAGTGGATCGCCGAGCGGCCCGCCTCGGCCTAGCCGACCCAGGACGCACGACAGCCCGGGACCGAGGTCCCGGGCTGTCGGATCAAGCGAAGAACGTCAGACGTTGCGGACCTTCTCGGCCTGCGGACCCTTGGGTCCCTGAGCGATCTCGAACTCGACCCGCTGCGCCTCGTTGAGCGAGCGGTAGCCGTCCATCTCGATCGCCGAGAAGTGGACGAAGACGTCAGGGCCGCCGTCGTCCTGCTGAATGAAGCCGAAACCCTTTTCGGCGTTGAACCACTTAACCGTGCCTTGTGCCATTGCGAGATACTCCATGCATCCAGTGTGTTCAGGGACCGCGGCGCGAGCCCTGAGGCTGCATCCGTCGTCCTGCACCCGGTGAAGCACCGCAATGGGTCCGGTACGGGGTGTTCCCGAGCCGGGGGTCCTGCGTAGAACTCAACCTGCAACCTCGCCCAGAGTACCGCGTGAACACCCTCAGACCGCAATCCCCCGCGCCCACGGACTTGTCCGGGCGGTCCCGCCCCGCCGCCTGGCCGTCTGAGGACGGGCTGTGGGGTTGCTGTGAAGGGCGTCGATCCAGGTCGCGACCACACCCCAATCGGCGTGGCGACGGCTAGCCTGCCGTGCACCCAGAAGGAGGGACCATGCCACCGGCCGCAGCCCCGGACGCCCCAGCCGTGAAGGCCCTGGTGGTCGACGACGAGCCCAACATCACCGAGCTGATCGGCACGGTGCTGCGCTACGACGGCTGGCAGGTCCAGACGGCGGGCTCCGGCCAGGAGGCCCTCACCGCCGTCCGTACGTTCGAGCCCGACGTCGTGGTGCTCGACGTGATGCTCCCCGACTTCGACGGGTTCGAGGTGCTGCAACGGCTTCGGCGCGACGGGTTCGACGTCCCGGTCCTGTTCCTCACGGCCCGCGACGCGACCGAGGACCGGGTGCACGGTCTCACCCTGGGCGGGGACGACTACGTCACCAAGCCGTTCTCCCTGGAGGAGCTCGTGGCCCGCCTGCACGCCCTGCTGCGACGGACCGGCCGGGCGCTGGACACCCGCGAGCAGGTGCTGAGCGTGGCCGACCTCAGCCTCGACGAGGACGCGCACGAGGTGTTCCGCGGCGGTCACCGCGTCGAGCTCACCAAGACCGAGTTCGAGCTGCTGCGCTACCTGATGCTCAACGCCCGCAGGGTGCTGTCCAAGCAACAGATCCTCGACCGGGTCTGGCAGTACGACTTCGGCGGGCAGACCAACATCGTCGAGCTCTACATCGGCTACCTGCGCCGCAAGGTCGACAAGGGCCACGAGCCGTTGATCCACACCGTCCGTGGCGTGGGCTACGTCCTGCGGCCACCGCGCCCCGACGAGGGCTGACATGGCCGAGCCGACCGGACGCCGCCGGGGGACGTTGCGGCGTCGCCTGACGATCGGTGTGCTGGTGCTGGTCGTCACGGTCCTGGTCGGCGTCGGGGCAGCCACGCTGCTCACGCTGCGGACCTTCCTGATCGACCAGCTGGACACCCAGCTGGTGCAGACCACCTCCCAGGTGGCCGACCGGCGGCTGAGCGACATCAGCGGCCTGCCCGAGGGGACCCTGCTCATCGAGTTCGACGACGCCGGGCAGGTCACCCAGGCCCCCATCCTGGTGGTCGGGCGCGGACGCGACGACGGCCGGGCCAGCCTGACCTCCTCCGACGTGGCCGAGCTCAAGGCGGTCGGTGCGAAGCCGGGCCCGGTCGACCTGTCCGACCTCGGCGGGTACCGGGCGGTGGCGTCGCAGGACCCCTCCGGACACCAGGTCGTGGTGGCCCAGCCCACGAACGCGGTCCAGGAGACCCTCGGGCGGCTGCTGGGGATCGAGGTCACCGCGCTGGTCGTCGCCTCGGTCGTGGTCGCGGTCGTGGGGTACGCCTTCATCCGTCGCGAGCTGGCCCCGCTGGAGCGGGTGGCCACGACGGCCCGCCGGGTCCGCGAGCTACCCCTGTCGACCAGCGGTGTCGACGAGCGGGTGGCCACCGACGGTGCCCCGGCGGAGGTCGCCGACGTGGCCGTCGCCTTCAACGAGATGCTCGACCACGTCGACGCCTCACTCGAGGCCCGGGCGGTCACCGAGGGTCGCCTGCGCCAGTTCATCGCCGACGCCAGTCACGAGCTGCGCACACCGTTGGTGTCGATCCGTGGTTACGCCGAGCTCTACCGGCGTAGTGACGCCGACGCTGCCCAGCGGGCCACGGCGATGGCCCGGATCGAGTCCGAGGCCAAGCGGATGGGCGTCCTGGTCGACGACCTGCTCCTGCTCGCCCGCCTCGACCAGGGCCGCCCGCTGCAGCGCGAGCCGGTCGACCTGACCCGGCTGGCCGCGGAGTCCAGCTCCGACGTCCGGGTCACCGCCCCCCGGCACCGCCTGGTGCTGGAGCTGCCCCCCGAGCCGGTCTACGTGGTGGGAGACGAGGACCGGTTGCGCCAGGTGCTGGTCAACCTCTTGGCCAACGCCACCCGGCACACCCCGGAGGGCACCCCGGTGACCGTGCGCGTCGCCGCGGTGGCTGACCATGGTGTGCTGAGCGTGGTCGACGAGGGACCAGGGATCCCCGAGTCCTTGCAGCCACGGGTCTTCGAGCGGTTCACCCGGGCCGAGGAGTCCCGCACGCGCGCCACCGGAGGCGCCGGCCTCGGTCTGTCGATCGTGGCCGCGGTGGTGGACGCTCTGGACGGGGACGTGAGCATGGACAGCCGACCCGGGCACACCGCCGTGACCGTGCGGCTGCCGTCGGCGGCTGCTCCGGACTGACCGACCTGCGACTCCCGGGCAGCCCTGGTGGACCCTCCTGCCACGCGGGTAGCGTCGAGGGCGCCCCTCCCCTCACGAGCGGAGTCCCTCATGCGCCAACCTCACGGTCTGTTCGGCTGGGTCGACCTGACGACCAGCGACGTACCCGCCGCCAAGTCCTTCTACGAGGGCCTGTTCCGCTGGGAGTGCACCGACGTCCCCACCCCGATGGGCCCGGCGTACACGATGTGCCGCAAGGACGGCGACCTCGTGGCCGGGATCGGCCCGATGCCGCCGGGCATGGCCGAGGCCGGTATGCCGCCGATGTGGAACTCCTACATCCTCGTCGAGGACGTCGACGAGGTCCTGGTCAAGGTCGAAGCCGCCGGCGGCGCCGTCGTGATGCCGGCCATGGACGTGATGACCGAGGGGCGCATGGCCATGGTCACCGACCCCAGCGGTGCGGTGGTCGGCCTGTGGCAGCCGCAGGACCACGAGGGCGCCGAGCGCTACAACAGCCACGGCGCCCTGACCTGGAATGAGCTGCAGAGCCGCGACCGTGACGCCGCCATGTCCTTCTACGCCGAGGTGGTCGGCTGGACGTGGGAGCCGATGGACAGCCCCGGCGGGCCCGAGTACTTCGTGGCCGAGCTCGCGACCAAGGAGGGTGACGACAAGAGCAACGCCGGCGCGATGACCGTGCCGGACGCGGCGCCGGCGGAGATGCCGAGCATGTGGTTCGTCTACTTCGCCGTCGACGACTGCGACACGTCGGTCGCGCGCGTCCTCGAGCTGGGCGGTTCGTTGTTCTTCCCCGCCATGGAGATGGGGCCCGGGCGCTTCGCCGGGATCTCCGACCCGACCGGTGCCATGTTCATGCTGGGGTCGTTCCCCGACCGGTGACCGGCGACAGGGGCGGCCGACTCAGAGGCGGCTGAGCTTGCCGTACGGCGCCAGGATCCGCACCCGACGCGAACCGAAGTCGACCAGCACGGCGATGCCGTCCTCGATCCCGACGACGGAGCCGAGCCCGTACTGGTCGTGAGTCACCCGGTCGTCCAGGGCGAAGGATTCGACAGGCGCCTCCACCTTGGGCTGGTTGAACGGGCTGGTGGGCAGCGGTCGCCGACTCACGGCGCAGTCGCAATCATGGAACCAGTATGCGGTGTCGAGCCCCGATTCGTGGTCACGATCGGGTCGCTGGAGCCAGATCGGTCAGGAAGCCATCCGAAGCCGGCTCTCGAAGTCCTCGTGGTTGAGGTAGGCCCCGCACAGCTTGCGGACGCCGGTGTAGGCCGCCCTTCCGTGCAGCGCGTGCCAGTTGTCGAACAGCATGGCCTCGCCCGGCTCGAGCACGTGGCGCCACTGCAGCCGGCGGTCGTTGGCCAGCAGGTCGAAGGCCCGGATCGCGTCGTAGAAGGCGATCATCTCGTCGTGCGGCAGCAGGAACGGCGCTCGGTCGGCGTTGTTGAACGACACCTGCACGAGGTCGCCGTTGTGGTCGTGGCGCAGCACCGGGCGGGCCGACATCAGGTGTGAGCCGTCACCGATGTACTGGCCAGGGATCATCACCCGGGACAGCGTCTCGTAGTGCTGCGGCGCCGACTCCTTCAGCTCTGCGGCGACCCGGAAGCCGTCGGCCATCGTCGAGTCGCCGCCCGTGCCCTCGAAGTACAGGCAGTGCAGCAGCTGGAGGCCAGGCGCGTCGTGGGAGTAGGTGCCGTCGGTGTGGGCGAGCAGCTCGATGTTGGTGTAGGCCGTGTCGGCCTTGCTCAGGTCGGCGGTGAACTCCCAGAAGCCACCGAAGATCGACTCGCGCACGTAGGCGACCCGACGGACCAGGGCCTCGGTCGCCTCTCGGGTGACCGGCGTGCCGGTGGCCAGGGCGAAGCCGTACTGGGCCACCTTGGTGAGCCAGTCGGTGAGGCCTTCGTCACTGCCCATGATGTCGTCGTAGGGCGTTGAGGGGGTCGGCCAGATCGACTCGGCATCCCACAGGACCGGCCGCACCGGCAGGCGCACCGAGGTGGGCACAGGAGCCCGGAACTTCTCGAGGAAGTCGACCGGCAGGAGCGAGGGCTCGGGCTCGCTGTTCCAGGCGATCCGCACGTCACCGTTCTCGACGTCGACCGAGGCGGCGGCGATGTTCGGGTCGACCGAGGCCGTGTGCAGGTTGCGTTGCTGCGTCACCGGATGCAGGGTCGCCTCATCGTGCGCGTGGTCGCGCAGCCAGATCCACGGGTAGGTGCTCTCGACACCGTCGTCCCAGGTGACGGAGAGAAAGGCGGGCTGGGCGTCGAGCGTGGTGATGGTGGCCATGGCCGCATGCTAGCGACGCCCGTCCGGCTCTCGGTAGGCCCTTGGTCCCACGCAGGCACGGAGGCCCTGCGGCCCTACCGACCCCGACTCGACCGGCTGACAGTGGTTTCGTGTCCAGGGCATCCGATTCGACGAAACCCCCAGCCTGGGGACGGTGGACGGTCGCGTGCGGTGCCGGTGAGACCGTCGGCATGGCCGCGGCAGCCATGACTGCGGCCCTGCTGGCCCTGGCCCTGGGAGAGCCCACCGACCTCGGAACCGGGCTCGTCCTGTGGGTTGGCACGACGCTGGGCGGCGTCGTCGAGGGGCTGGCCCTGGGGCTGTTCACCTACCCCCTCCTGCGAGCCTGGCTGCCACGACTGACCCGGCGGTCGTGGGTGGGCGCGACCGTCGCCGTGACGCTGCTGGGCTGGGCCCTCGGCTCGGCACCGTCGACCCTCGTCGCCGGTGCGGTCGGCGGCTTCGACTCGACGAGCACGCAGGCCGGCTCGGCCGAACCGCCGCTCCCACTCGTCCTGCTCGTCACGTTCGGGGCCGGCCTCGCGCTCGGGTCGATCTTCGGGGCCGCCCAGGCATGGGCCCTGCACCCCCACGTCGCGCACGGCTGGCGCTGGGTGCCGGTCAACGCCGTTGGCTGGTCGCTCGCCCTCTCGGTGATCATGGTCGGCGCGACGATGGCGCCGGCGGGGCTCCCCCTCGCCGCCCTGCTTGCCTGGGGAGCCGTCACCGGGGTGCTGGCCGGCCTCACGATCGGTGCCGTGACGGGGTTCTTCCTCCCGACCCTCGACCAACAGGCCCCACGGGCCTCGACCTGGACCAACCGGGCGGTTCTCGGCCTCCTGCGTTCGCCGGCTCACCGGCTGCTGTCCGGGGCGTTGGTGGAGATCGACTACGTCGGTCGCAGCAGCGGAGCCAGCTACGCGCTGCCCGCCGAGTACGCCCGCGACGACGGGCAGCTGGTCGTGTGGCCGGGACACCCTGAACGCAAGCGCTGGTGGCGCAACTTCCGAGAGCCCGCCGCCGTCGGCGTGCTCATCGCCGGCGAGCGGGTGGGCGCCACCGCGCGGATCGTCCTTCCGGCCACCCAGGAGCACGCACGCAGCCTCGGGATCTACTCCCTTCGCTTCACCAAGCACCCCCCTCCGGAGGGTGACCCCCTCGTCGTGCTGGCCCTGGATCACTCCATCGGCTGAGGCGGCAGCTCCCCCTCGCGTCGGCCGAGCGTGACGCCCACGCTGGCGGCGCTCACGAGACCCAGCGCGACCAGCTGACGAGGCAGCAGCTGCTGGCCCAGCACCACGAAACCCGCCACGGCGGCAGCCGCCGGTTCGGCACTCATCAGGATCCCGAACACCCGGGTCGGCAGGCGTCGCAGGGCGGTGAGCTCCAGGCCGTAGGGAACGATCGACGACAGCAGCGCGACGGCGGCGGCCGCGAGCAGCCACGCGGGGTGACCCACGACTTCGAGCGCCCCACTGATCCCGAACGGGAGGACGAGCACGGCGCCGACGGCGAGCGCGACCGCGAGACCGTCGATCCCAGGGAGCAGCCGACCCACCCGGGCGCTGGCCAGGATGTAGGCAGCCCAGCACATCCCGGCAGCCAGGGCGAGCAGCAGCCCGGTCAGCGGGACCCCGCTGGCCGAGTCGGACCCGAGCAGGACCACGCCGCCGGCCGCAAGCAGGGCCCACACGGCGTCCATGACCCGCCGGGTCTGCACCAACGCCAGGAGCAGAGGTCCGATGAACTCGACGGTGACCGCCACTCCCAGCGGAACCGTGCGCAGCGACAGGTAGAACAGCGAGTTCATCGCGGCCAGGACGAGGCCGAGCGTCGCCGCGGCGCGCCACGCGCTGGCCGACCAGGTGCGGACCGCCGGGCGGAGCACCACGAGAAGGAAGACCGCGGCCAGCCCGAGCCGCAGCAGCGTCACGCCGGGTGCACCGAGGTCGTCGAAGAGGGTGCGGGCCACTGCACTGCCGGTCTGGACCGACCCGATCGCGGCGAGCACCAGGACCGGCGCCGGGACCCGTCCCAACAGATGCGAGCCCGAGGGATCCGGGCCCGACGGATCCGAGCCCAGCGGACTCCTGCCCATGGTCTGACCTCCTCGACGCCGAGCACCTTGCCAGACCCGACCCGAGGTACTGTCAGCGCCGTGCCCGTGCGCGCGGTCTTCGAGACTCACTCGTGGAGTGAGGACAACGAGGTGGGAGTCGCGACGGGTTGGCTTCCGGGTGAGCTGTCTCCGCGCGGGCTCGCAGCGGCGCACGCACTCGGTGAGCGGCACCGCAGCCGCCCTCCGGACGTCGTCTACACCTCCGACCTACGCCGCGCGGTCCAGACTGCGGAGCAGGCCTTCGGCGGGCACGGCCCGCCCATTGTTGAGGACCAACGACTGCGCGAGTGCGACTACGGCCGGCTCAACGGGTCGCCGGTCAACGTCGTGCACGGGAACCGTGCGCAGTACCTGGATGCGCCCTACCCCCAGGGCGAGAGCTGGCGGCAGGCCGTCGACCGGGTCGCCGGGTTCATCGAGGACCTGCGGCGCACGTCGGCGTCCCGCGTGGTCGTGATCGGCCACGTCGCCACTCGTTGGGCCTTCCAACACGTCGTCGACGGTGTCCCGCTGGAGTCCCTGGTCGACGAGGAGTTCGACTGGCAGCCGGGGTGGGAGTACGACCTCGGCACGCCACGAGCACCATGAGCTCGCCGGCAGCTCCTAGGTTCCTGGGGATCGACCTCGCCTGGGGTGACCGCAACCGCACCGGCATCGCGGCGGTAGACGGCACAGGGCGACTCATGGCCTCCACCTCCGTCGTCGACGAAGACGAGATCGCGAGCTTCGTCGCGACCCATGGCGTGGGCACCCAGGTGGTCGCGATCGACGCCCCCCTGGTCGTGCCCAACGAGACCGGACGGCGACCCTGCGAGGCCGAGGTCACCCGGCTGTTCGGTCGCTACTCCGCGGGTACGTATCCGTCCAACCGCGGGATGCCGTACTTCTCCCCTCAGCCACGCGGGGCGCGACTGGCCAATCGGTTCGGCTGGTCGATGGACCCCGAAGCCGTTGCCGAACCGGACCGGCCCGTCTGCCTGGAGGTGTACCCGCACGCCGCGATGGTGTCCTTGTTCGACCTGCCCCGGGTGCTGCCCTACAAGGCCAAGCCGGGCCGTGAGGTCCCCTCCCTGAGGGCCGCGTTCGTCACTCTCCTGGACCACATGGAGCATGGCCTCGCCGCGCTCCGGCTCGAAGAGTCGACTCGGTGGCGCGAGGTGCGTCGCCGGGTCGAGGGGGCCTCACGCAAGAGCGAGCTGAAGTCCGTCGAGGACGAGGTCGACGCCATCGTCTGCGCCCACCTGGCCTGGCTGTGGGTCGCCGACCGCAAGCGCCTCGTGGTGCACGGCGACTTCGCGGACGGCTACATCGTCACGCCTCACCCCCCTCACCAACCCCCTGCAGACTGAGCCGCCCCGGACACCGACGAAACCGCTCGACATCAGCGACTGGTCGCGCAGCGCAACCGCTCTCCTGTCGTTTACTGGTGCCGTGACCGATCCAGCCGGCGAGCCGCGTGATGCCTCCCGACGAGTGACGTGGACCGCCTGGGACTTCATGGTCGGTTCCGCCCTGTTCGCCATCGGTGTCCCGCTGAGCCTGGACTCCGGGCTCGCTCCCGCAGTCGCCGCCTGGACGTTCTTCGTCGGGTCGCTCTTCTTCACCACGGCTGGAGCGCTCCAGCTCCTGACGTCGCGCGAGCGGTTCGAGCCGGCCGGGCGCGGGGACCGGAGTCGGGTCGTTCTTGGCCAGGCGCTTCGCGCCCGGGACATCGACTGGGGCGCGGCTGCCACCCAGTTCCTGGGCACCCTGGCCTTCAACGTGACGACGCTGAGAGGAGCCCTGGTCGCCTCTGGCTCAAGCGAAGCCTCTGCCGCCTTGGTCTGGAGGCCGGACGCGGTCGGGTCGGTGCTGTTCCTCGTGGCCAGTGGCCTGGCTCTCCTTCCCGAGGTGCGCAGGCGGCGGCACGACCATGTCCGCGGCCGCTCCTGGACGATCGCCGCCCTGAACATGCTCGGCTCGGTGTTCTTCGGCCTGTCGGCCGTCGGCGCGTTCACCGACCCGAGCTCCGACGCGCTGCTCAACGCCAGGTGGTCCAACGGCGGGACGTTCCTGGGCGCGCTGTGCTTCCTGGTCGGCGCCGCACTGCTGCTCCCCCGACGCACCCGTTCGACACCGAGCTGACAAGGAGGACCATGGCCCGGAAGTGGCAGGTCACGGTCGACTGCACCGACCCGGCACTGCTCGTGCCGTTCTGGTCCGCGGCGCTCGGTTACGTCGTCGAGCCCCCGCCGGAAGGTCATGCGACCTGGGTCGGGTACTGGCGCAGCATCGGTGTACCCGAAGAGGAGCTGCCCGACGACGAGGACCCGCACGACTCGATCGTCGACCCCGAGGGGATCCGGCCTCGCATCTGGTTCCAGCCCGTTCCCGAGCCCAAGGTCGGCAAGAACCGCCTGCACATCGACATCGACGTCACCGACGGGCGCAGCGCGCCGAAGGACACACGGCGCTTGCTGGTAGACGCCGAGGTCGACCGTCTCGTGAGCCTTGGCGCCACTCAGGTGCGGGTCCTCGGCACCGACGACATGGACTACTACGCGGTCACCATGCTCGACCCCGAAGGCAACGAGTTCTGCCTCAGCTAGATGTGCTGACCAGGCACCACTTGATCACTTGTCGGGCCCCTGGGCCAGACGACGTCAAAGGGGCGTCAAGAAGCAGCGGCACCACGTCAGGACGGCGAAAGGAAGTCGGCGCGGCACCGCCCGCTGGCGGTAGACCGGAGGAGCCGTCAACGCTGGGAGTGCTCCGCCATGGCCGATGCTCTGCTCGTCGTGCTCGTCCTCGCCCTCTTCGGGCTCCTCCTGCTGGTCGCCAAGGGGGTCGAGCGGCTATGAGCATCAGTGAGGCCGCTGGCCTCGTCATAGCGGTCGCCCTCGTCGTGTACCTGGTGGTCGCCCTCGTCTTCCCGGAGCGGTTCTGATGAGTGACCTCGTTGCTTTCCTGATCACCCTCGCTGTCCTGATCCTCGCTCTGGCTCTCGCCTACCGCCCCTTCGGCGACTACATGGCCCGGGTCTACGAGTCCAAGCGGCATCTTGCTGTGGAGCGGGGCCTCTACCGGATCATGGGTGTCGACCCGGACGCCGACCAGCGGTGGACGGTGTACCTGCGCAGCGTGCTCGCCTTCTCCGTCGTGTCGGTGCTGCTGCTCTTCGCCTTCCAGCGCGTCCAGCAGTGGCTGCCGATGTCGCTGGGGTTCCCCGCGGTACCCGCCGACCAGGCCTTCAACACCGCTGCCTCGTTCGTGACCAACACCAACTGGCAGTCGTACTCCGGCGAGGTCACGATGGGCTATCTGGTCCAGATGGCTGGGCTCGCTGTCCAGAACTTCGTCAGCGCTGCGGTCGGCATGGCAGTCGCCATCACCCTCGTGCGCGCCTTCACCCGCACCAAGACCGACCGGATCGGGAACTTCTGGACCGACCTGGTGCGTACCTGCGTGCGGATTCTGCTTCCGCTCGCCTTCATCGGTGCTCTGGTGCTTCTCGCCGCCGGTGTCGTGCAGAACTTCACCGACCCGACGGACATCACGACCCTCGTAGGTGGAGCGCAGACGATACCCGGTGGCCCGGTTGCCTCGCAGGAGGTCATCAAGGAGCTCGGGACCAACGGTGGTGGGTTCTACAACGCCAACTCCGCCCACCCCTTCGAGAACCCGACCGCGTGGGCCAACCTGTTCGAGATCTTTCTGATCCTGCTGATCCCGATCTCGCTGACCCGGACCTTCGGGCGCATGGTCGGGAGCCGTCGTCACGGCTACGCGATTCTCGCGGTAATGGTCGTGCTGTTCGTCGCAATGTTGGGGCTGACCGTGTGGTCGGAGATGCAGCACGGCGGAGTTGCGTTGCAGGCCGCCGGTGCGGCCATGGAAGGCAAGGAGACTCGGTTCGGTGTGCCGTCGTCGGCTCTGTTCGGGGTCGCCACGACGTCTACGTCGACCGGCGCGGTCAACTCGTTCTTCTCGTCGTACACACCCTTCGGTGGCGGCCTGGTCCTGTTCGACATGCTACTGGGTGAGATCAGTCCCGGTGGAGTGGGGAGCGGACTGTACGGGATGCTGATCATGGCGATCCTCACGGTCTTCATCGCCGGCCTCATGGTCGGGCGGACACCGGAGTACCTGGGCAAGAAGATCGGTCCCCGCGAGATGAAGCTCGTCTCCCTCTACATCCTCAGCGTGCCGGCAGTCGTGCTCATCGGTACGGGGATCGCCATGGCCCTACCCGGTTCTCGGGAGTCGATCCTCAACGCCGGTCCGCACGGGCTGACCGAGGTGCTCTACGCCTTCACGTCGGCCGGCAACAACAACGGCAGCGCGTTCGCGGGCCTGAACGCCAACACACCGTTCTACAACACCGGCCTCGGCATTGCGGTGATCCTGGGTCGATTCATTCCCATGGTCCTGGTGATGGCTCTGGCGGGATCGCTGGCGCAGCAGCGCCACGTGCCCGAGACCGAAGGCACCCTGCCGGCGTACCGACCCCTGTTCGTCGGGCTCGTCGCCGGCGTGGCGCTCATCGTCACCGGCCTCACCTACTTCCCCGCGCTCGCACTGGGACCACTCGCAGAAGGGCTCTTCTGATGTCGTCTGTCACCGTCTCCCAGCGGGGAGTGGCCGCGGGTCTGTTCGACCCGCAGCAGCTGTTGCGGTCACTGCCCGATGCCGCCCGCAAGCTCAGCCCGCGCGACATGGTCCGCAACCCGGTCATGTTCGTCGTGCTCGTCGGCGCTGTGTTCACGACCGTCATGGCCATCGTCGAGCCCAGCACCTTCGCCTCGCTGATCACCGGCTGGCTCTGGCTCACCGTGCTCTTCGCCAACCTGGCCGAGGCGGTCGCCGAAGGTCGCGGGCGCGCCCAGGCAGCCACCCTGCGCCAAGCGCGGACCGACACGATCGCCCGACGGCTCACGGTCGACGGCAGCGAAGAGTCGGTATCGGCCACCGAGCTGCTTCCGGGCGACCGAGTGGTCATCGTCGCAGGGGAAGTCATCCCTGGTGACGGCGACGTCGTCGAGGGTGTCGCAACCGTTGACGAGTCGGCCATCACCGGAGAGTCAGCGCCGGTCATCCGCGAGTCCGGTGGCGACCGCAGCGCAGTGACCGGCGGCACGAAGGTGCTGTCCGACCGGATCGTCGTCCTGATCACGAGCAAGCCTGGCGAGACCTTCATCGACCGGATGATCGCCCTGGTGGAGGGTGCCTCCAGGCAGAAGACCCCGAACGAGATCGCACTCAACATCCTGCTCGCCAGCCTGACCATCGTCTTCCTGCTCGCCGTGGTCTCACTCCAGCCGTTGGCGATCTACTCAGGTGCGCCGCAGACCATCATCGTGCTCGTCGCGTTGCTGGTCTGTCTGATCCCCACCACGATCGGTGCGCTGCTGTCAGCCATTGGCATCGCCGGTATGGACCGGCTCGTTCAGCGCAACGTGCTCGCGATGTCGGGCCGCGCGGTCGAGGCCGCGGGCGACGTCGACACGCTGCTGCTCGACAAGACGGGAACCATCACCCTGGGGAACCGACAGGCCTTCGAGCTGATCGCCATGCCAGGGGTCGATGAGACGGCACTGGCGGACGCCGCACAGCTGTCGAGTCTCGCAGACGAGACCCCAGAGGGCCGGTCCGTGGTGGTGCTGGCCAAGCAGCGGTACGGGCTGCGTGGGCGCGAGGAGGGGGAGCTCGGCCATGCCACCTTCGTGCCGTTCACCGCGCAGACCCGGATGAGCGGGGTCGACCTGGCCGAGGACGGCCAGGTCCGACAGATCCGCAAGGGTGCAGCGGCTGCCGTGCTGAGCTGGGTTCGCGATGTCGAAGGTCGGGTGCCGGCCGAGGTCGGTGAGGCCGTCGACGCCGTCTCCGTCTCCGGTGGCACGCCGCTGGTGGTGGCCGAGTCGGTCGGCTCACAGGCCCACGTGCTCGGGGTCATCCACCTCAAGGACGTCGTGAAGGAGGGCATGCGCGAGCGGTTCGACGAGCTGCGTCGCATGGGGATCCGCACGGTGATGATCACCGGGGACAACCCGCTGACGGCCCGCGCGATCGCCGAGGAGGCAGGGGTCGATGACTTTCTCGCCGAGGCCACTCCCGAGGACAAGATGGCGCTGATCAAGCAGGAGCAGGCGGGAGGTCGCCTGGTGGCGATGACCGGTGACGGAACGAACGACGCACCGGCGCTGGCCCAGGCCGATGTCGGTGTCGCCATGAACACCGGTACCTCAGCCGCCAAAGAGGCCGGCAACATGGTGGACCTCGACTCCAACCCGACGAAGCTCATCGAGATCGTGGAGATCGGCAAGCAGCTGCTCATCACCAGGGGTTCCCTCACCACGTTCTCGATCGCCAACGACGTCGCGAAGTACTTCGCGATCATCCCGGCCATGTTCGTCGTGGCCTACCCCGGGCTGGACCAGCTCAACATCATGCGGCTGTCGACGCCGGAGTCGGCGATCCTCTCCGCCGTCATCTTCAACGCGTTGGTGATCGTCGCACTGGTGCCGCTGGCACTGCGCGGCGTTCGCTACAAGCCGCAGTCGGCGTCGAAGATGCTCAGCCGAAACCTGCTCATCTACGGCCTTGGCGGCATCGTCGCCCCGTTCGTCGGCATCAAGCTGCTCGACCTCCTCGTCTCACTCATCCCAGGGATCGGCTGACATGAACGTCGGACTTCGCTACCTGTTCGTTGCCCTACGCACCATGCTTGTGCTGACCGTCGTGCTTGGCATCGCCTACCCCCTCGTCGTGTTCGGCGTCGGTCAGCTGGCGTTCCACGACCGGGCCAACGGCTCGATCCTCACCGTCGATGACCAGCAGGTCGGCTCACGCCTGATCGGCCAGGCATTCACCGGGCCGGAGTGGTTCCTGCCTCGTCCGTCCGCCGCCGGCGACGGGTACGACGCCATGTCCTCCGGCGCGTCCAACCTCGGCCCGAGCAGTGCTGAGCTGCTCGACCTGGTCGAGCAGCGCAAGGTGGACGCCGCCGAGCTGGACGGCGTTGCGCCGTCCGATGTGCCGCCCGACGCACTGACCGCCAGCGGCAGCGGCCTGGACCCGCACATCTCCCCGGCCTACGCCCAGCAGCAGGTGGCGAGGGTCGCCGACGCGCGCGGGCTGGACGCCGCAGCCGTCCAGCAGCTCGTCGACGAGCACACCGATGGTCGCGTTCTCGGCTTCCTCGGAGCGCCGACCGTCAACGTGCTCGAGCTGAACCTGGCTCTGCAGGAGCTCAGCCAGTGAGCTGCGGTCGCTCCCCGGGATGCTCGTCCCCTTCCTGAGAGGATGACGTCATGGCGCGAGGTCGACTGCGGGTGTACCTGGGCGCGGCCCCGGGCGTCGGCAAGACCTACGCCATGCTCGGCGAGGGCCGCCGCCGTCTGGACCGTGGCACCGACCTGGTCATCGGCTTCGTCGAGGACCACGGCCGACCCCTGACGGCCGCCATGACCGAAGGCATGGAGACCGTCCCCCGCAAGGTCGTGGAGTACCGCGGCGCGTCGTTCACCGAGATGGACCTCGACGCCGTCCTCGCCCGTCGCCCAGAGGTCGCCCTCGTCGACGAGCTGGCCCACACGAACATCCCGGGCGGGCGGCACGAGAAGCGGTGGCAGGACGTCGAGACCCTGCTCGAGGCAGGCATCGACGTCATCACGACAGTGAACGTCCAGCACCTCGAGTCCCTCAATGATGTCGTCGAGTCGATCACCGGCGTCGGACAGCGGGAGACCGTGCCCGACGAGGTCGTGCGCAAGGCCGACCAGATCGAGCTCGCGGACATGTCACCAGAAGCGCTGCGCAGGCGCATGTCCCACGGCAACGTCTATCCGCCGGAGAAGATCGACGCAGCACTCTCCAACTACTTCCGGCTGGGCAACCTGTCAGCCCTGCGCGAGCTCGCCCTGCTCTGGGTCGCCGACCGGGTCGACGAGGGTCTGGCTCGGTACCGGCAGGAGCAGGGGATCGAGGCTCCGTGGCCCGCCCGTGAACGCATCGTCGTGGCGCTCACCGGTGGACCTGAGGGCGAGGCACTGATCCGCCGCGCTGCGCGGATCACCGGCCGTGCGGCGGGCCGAGACCTCCTCGCCGTGCACGTGGCCCGTGGCGACGGCATCTCACCCTCCAACCCCGACGCCCTGGCCCGGCAGCGTGCCCTGGTCGAGAGCCTGGGTGGCACCTTCCACGCGGTGGTTGGGGACGACACCGCCGCCTCACTGCTGGAGTTCGCCCACGGCGTCAACGCCAGCCAGCTCGTGATCGGCGCCAGTCGAAGAGGTCGGCTGGCATCGCTCCTTCAGCCGTGGACCGGCGACACGATCGTGCGCGAGTCCGGTGACATCGACGTGCACGTCGTGACCCACGAGCGGGCCGGGGGACGTGGGCGGGCCCGCACCCGACGCTCCCTGTCGGACCGGCGACGGGGGGCCGGTTGGGCTCTAGCGGTCCTCGGACCGTGGGTGCTGACCTGGCTGCTCCTGCAGCTCACCGAGCAGCTGGGGCTCACCACGGACCTCTTGCTCTTCCTTGCTCTCAGCGTCGCAGTGGCCCTGGTGGGCGGCCTCTGGCCGGCGGTCGTCGGGGCTGTGCTCGCCAGCCTGCTGCTGAACTTCTTCTTCACCCCGCCCACCGGAACCCTGACCATCGCGGAGCTCGAGAACGTCCTCGCCCTGTTCGTCTTCGTCGTCATCGCGGTCGCGGTGGCCCTCGTCGTCGACTTCGCCGCGCGGCGCTCAGCCGACGCTGCCCGGGCCAGCGGCGAGGCCCAGGCCCTGTCCACCCTGGCCGGTGACGTCGTGCGCTCGGAGACGGGAACCGGGGCACTCCTGGCCCGGCTGCAGGAGTCCTTCGGCCAGGACGGCGTCTCGCTGGTGGAGCGGGCGGACCAGCGCTCTCCTTGGGTCGTGGTGGACCACGTCGGCACCCAGTCACCCCTGCTCACCCCGGAGGACGCCGACACCACGGTGCCCATCGACGACCGACGCACTCTGCTGATGCGCGGTCGCACGTTGGACGCGGGGGACCGCCGTGTCCTCGACGCCTTCGCTGCGCACACCGTGGCACTGCTCGACCGGGACCGACTGCGCGAGAAGGCCCAAGAGGCTGGACGCCTCGCAGAGGTCGACGCACTGCGCACCGCGATCCTCGCTGCGGTCTCGCACGACGTGCGCACCCCCCTGGCTGGGATCAAGGCCGGCGTCTCCAGTCTGCGCCAGTCCGATGTCTCCTGGACACCGGACGAGCGCGAGGAGCTGCTCGCCGCCGTCGAGGAGAGCACCGACCGACTCGATGCCCTGCTGACCAACCTGCTGGACCTGAGCCGGCTGCAGACGGGAGCCGTGCGGCCGCGGCGCGACGAGGTCGCACTCACCGACATCGTCGCTCGCGCCGCGGATCCGCTCCCACCGGAGTCGATCCGCATCGACATCGCCGATGACACCCCCGACGTGATCGCCGACGGCGGACTTCTGGAGCGAGTCGTCGCCAACGTCCTCGAGAACGCCGTGCGCCACAGCCCCTCCGGGGTGCCCGTGCGGGTCTCCGCCTGCGCGGTCGACGAGACGGTCCAGCTGCAGGTCAGTGACGCCGGACCAGGGGTTGTCGACCAGGACAAGAACCGGATGTTCCAGGCCTTCCAACGGCTGGGGGACGCACCGGCAGGTGAGGGCGTTGGGCTCGGGCTCGCTGTCGCCCGAGGGTTCGCCGAGGCGCTCGGAGGAGACCTGCGCGCCGAGGACACCCCCGGCGGAGGGCTCACCATGGTGCTGAGCGTCCCCGCAGCCGTCCGGGTGCCGACCGGTGAGGCGCACCCTCCCGAGGGGGAGGCGGCCCATGAGCGGTAGCCGGATCCTGTGCGTCGAGGACGACCCGACCCTCGCCCGGGCGCTCGGGATCAACCTGCGCGCTCGTGGCTACGAGGTCGACCTGGCCAGCAGCGGCGGTCAGGCCCTGCGCATCGCCGCGGACCGGCACCCTGACGTCGTCGTCCTGGACCTCGGTCTCCCGGACATGGACGGCACCGAGGTCATCGCCGGGCTACGCGGCTGGACCACCGTGCCGATCGTCGTCCTGTCGGCACGCCAGTCGTCACACGACAAGGTCGGCGCGCTGGACGCCGGGGCTGACGACTACGTGACGAAGCCGTTCGCGATGGATGAGCTGCTCGCGCGGCTGAGGGCGTCGCTGCGGCGGGCGCGCTCCGACACCGATGAGCCGGTCGTCGTGACGACACCGACCCTCACGATCGACCTGGCCGCCAAGACGGTGAGACGTGAGGGAAAGACCATTCGGCTCACGCCCACCGAGTGGTCCCTCCTGGAGATCCTCGTGCGGCACAGTGGTCGGCTGGTCAGCCAACGCCAGCTGTTGCGGGAGGTCTGGGGGCCCGGGTACGAGCACGAGACGCACTACTTGCGGGTCTACGTCGGGCAGCTACGGCGCAAGCTCGAGATCGACCCCTCACGGCCGGTGCTGCTGCAGACCGAGCCTGGTATGGGCTACCGGTTCGTCGAGGGCGAGTAGCCGTCGAGGCGGCCGGGCAGCAGACTGCACCCACTGTCCCGTCACGGCCGAGGAGGTTCGCAGATGCGTGCAGTCGTGCTCACCGAGGTGGGGCGGGCTCCGGAGATCGTCGAGGTCGACCTCGCACCGCCCGGTCCCGGAGAGGTCCTGGTCGAGATCGCCGCTGCCGGCGTCTGCCACAGCGACCTGCACGTGCTCAAGGGCGACTGGGAGCTCCCCCTTCCGCTCGTGATGGGTCACGAGGGCTCCGGTGTGGTGGCGCAGGTGGGAGCCGGCGTCGAGCACCTGGCCGCCGGTGACCACGTCGTGCTGTCCTGGTACGCGCCGTGCGGGCACTGCACCATGTGCCTGCTCGGGCGCGAGACCCAGTGCCTGACCAACGCCCGTGTGGTGGCCGGAGGCGGAGTGCTCTTCGACGGCACGAGCAGGCTGTCGACGTCGGGGCATCCCACCTACCACTACCTGGGCGTCTCGTCGTTCGCCGAGCGGGCCGTCGTCCCCGCCTCGGGGGCGATCAAGATCCGCGAGGACGCCCCGCTGGACCTTGCCGCACTGGTCGGCTGCGCCGTCGCCACAGGCGTGGGCGCCGTCACCCATGCGGCGAAGGTGGAGCCCAACCGGACCGTGGTCGTGATCGGCACGGGCGGCGTGGGCCTGTCGGTCGTTCAGGGGGCGCGGCTGGCCGCGGCCTCGCGCATCGTGGCCGTGGACATGGTCGCGTCCAAGCTCGTCACCGCGCAGCAGCTGGGCGCCACCGACGTGGTGGACGCCTCGCTGGGTGACCCGGTCACCGCGGTTCGCGAGCTGCTTGCGGACGGCGCCGACTACGCCTTCGACGCGATCGGGCACACGACGACGACCGAACAGGCAATCTCGATGCTCGGACCCGGGGGTGCGGCAGTCGTGGTCGGGCTGCCGGCGCAGGGAGAGCGGGCGTCGTTCGAACCACTGGCCTTGGCCGAGGCCGACCAACGGATCATCGGCACGAACTACGGCAGCATCCGCCCCTCCGTGGACATCCCCCGCCTGGTCGACTGGGCGGTCGACGGACGTCTGGACCTCGAGGCGATGGTGAGCGCACGGCGTCCTCTGGCCGAAGCCGCTGAGGCACTCGTCGACCTCGCCCAGGGACGGGCGCTTCGACAGCTGCTCGTGCCCTGACCCGTCCGACGCCACCAGGTCACGGTGGGGGTACGACCAGGACGGGCACCGTGGCGAACTCGAGCACGTGTCGCACCTCAGAGCCGACGTAGGGCTGCCCCAGGCGTCCTCCCCCGACCCGTCCGATCACGACGAGGTCGGCGGGCCAGGTCCGGGCCTGCTCGAGGATGCATGACGCCGGACTGCCACTGAGCGCCAGCGTCTCGGCGGTCACGCCGGCCCGCTCGGCGAGCCCGGCTACGTGGCGGAGGACGGCGACCGCCCCGGCGTCTCGGCGTCCGCGCACCTCGACGGCACCGGGACGCTGCTCGAGCGCACCTTCCAGGACACCGTCGACCAGGACGTGCACGGCGCGCAGCTCCGCCGACCACGACGCCGTGACGTACACCGCGGCGCGGGCCGCGGCCAACCCGGCCGGTGAGTCCTCGACGGCGAGCAGGATCCGCTTCATCGTCGGACCTTCCTTCCTCGCGCGCGGTCGGCTGCCCAGCGCAGCCGCACCCCCTCGTCGTGCTCCTGGTCGTCCAGTGCGACCGTCAAGGCGGTGCGCGCCGACTCAAGGCGTGGGATCCAGCGCTCGCGGACCGCCCGCAGCTGCCTGCGGGTGGAGCTGATCTCCTCCTGCACCGCAGCCAGCGCCGCCGAGGCGACAGCGTGGGCGACCCCGGCTCGTACGGCTCGCTCGGCAGCCCCGACTGCCTCGAGCAGTGCGCTGTTGTCCGGAGTGGGGCGTCCGCCGTCGCGCTGTGGCAGCTGGAACGACGCCTCGGCCGGGTACCGCACCCCCATCGTCAGCCGCCACCCGATCTCGACCTCCGCCGCCCCACGGTCGTCCGCGAGGCGTAACCCCCGTGCGCCGCTGAGCAGCGTGGCCCTCAGCACCCAGCGCTCGAGGTCGCGCACCGCCGCCACCCACTCGGTCTGCGTCTGCTCGGCCTGCAGGGCGAAGCTCTGCTCCTCGGACACGAGGATGCGCAGCTTCTGCTCGAGCAGGTCGCCGCCACGCACCGCCACGACGAGGCGTCTGCGTAGCCACATGCGCCCAGCTCGCCCGGGGGGCAGACCACGCAGCTTCGCCGTCATCACGACGTCGCCCCCTCCCCCTCGTGCGATGCGTAGTGCTCCGCGACGAGTGCGGCTGGAAGCATGGTGAGCTCGCGGCGCGGCAGCTCGCCGAGCACGTCCCAGGCCAGGTCGAGAGTGTCGTCCAGGGTCCGGTTCTCCGCCCGCCCCTGGTCGAGCAGGCGACGCTCGAAGACCGCCTCGTAGGCGACGTACTGACGGTCGGTCCCGCTGAGTGCGTCCGTGCCGACCATGTCGGCAAGCTCGCCGGCCTGTCGAGCGCGCGCCAGCGCAGCGAGCAGCTGGTTGGCCAGGTCGAGGTGGTCCGGGCGGGTTCGTCCCGGTCCGGCTCCCTTGCGCATGAGCCGGGACAGCGACTCCAACGGGTCCATCGGGGGGTAGACACCGCGGGCGTGGATCTCGGGTGACAGGACGAGCTGACCCTCGGTGATGTAGCCGGTGAGGTCGGGCACCGGGTGGCTGATGTCACCGGCCGGCATCGTGAGCACCGGAAGGACGGTCACCGACCCCGGCTGCCCCCGCACCCGCCCGCACCGCTCGTACAGGGAGGCCAGGTCGCTGTACAGGTAGCCCGGGTAGGCCCTGCGGGCCGGGATCTCCCCTCTCGCCGCGGACACCTCGCGCAGGGCCTCGGCGTAGCTGGTCATGTCGGTCATGACGACGAGCACGTGACGGCCGGCGGTGAAGGCCAGGTGCTCCGCGACCGTGAGGGCGATCCGTGGCGTGAGGATCCGCTCGATCACCGGGTCGTCGGCGGTGTTCAGCAGCAGGACCAGCTCACCCGCTTGAGACCGAGTCTCGAGCACCTCACGCACGGTGGACGCGTCCGCATGGGTGACGCCCATGGCAGCGAACACCACACAGAACGGGTCGTCGCCGGCCGTTGCCTGCGCCGCGATCTGGGTCGCCAGCTCCAGGTGGGGCAGCCCGGCGACGGAGAAGACGGCGAGCTTCTGCCCTCGCACCAGGGTCGCCAGGCCGTCGACCGCCGAGATCCCGGTGATGACCGGCTCGGCCGGGGGCTCACGCATGAGCGGGTTCAGCGGGGCTCCCGTCGTGGGCGCCGAGCCGGCCCCGAAGACCGGCGGTCCTCCGTCCAGCGGGGCACCGCGCCCGTTGCACACGCGACCGAGCCATCCCTCCCCCACCGGGATGCGCAGCGGCGCCCCGCTGAAGCGCACCCGGGTCCGCTTCGGGTCCAGCCCTTCGGTGCCCTCGAGCACCTGGACCACGGCCAGGTCCCGGTCGACCTCGAGCACCACCCCGTGGCGGTCTGCTGCACCATCCGTCCGAACGGTCACGAACTCGTCCCAGCCCACGTCCTGCACCCCCTCGACAACCAGGAGCGGACCGGTCAGCCCGCCGATCGCCGTGTGCTCGACGACGCCCCACCCCGTCATGGCCCGGCCTCCCCCGGCGCGAGCCGGTCCAGGACCGCGAGGACGGCGTCGCGCCGCGCGTGCACCCCGTCGACGTCCGAGGACTCCGTCTCGTCACGCGCTCGGACCAAAAGGCCCCAGTCGACCTCCTCCACCAGCGAGGCCAGCACGCCGCGTTCGACCAGAGCCTGGCAGCGGTCGAACACGGTGAGCACGGCGTCAACCAGCGCGGCCCCCTTCTCCGGTGAGCACGCCGCGTCGAAGGTCGAGAGCGCGCTCTGCTGCAGCACCGCCTCACGCAGCAGCCGACCCGCGAGCAGCACCATGCGCTCTGCGCTCGGCAGTGAGCCCACGCCCACGAGGTCCGCCAGCGCGGCCAGCCGGTCGGCGTCAGCCACCAGCCCGAGGACCCGAGCCCGTTGCCGGGCCCAGTCGGGGTCGCCGGTGGCCGCGTGCCACGCGCCCACCGGCTCGGCGTCACGGGAGAAGGAGGACGTCCACGAGACGGCCGGGTAGTGCCGCGCGTAGGCGAGGTCGCGGTCGAGGGACCACACGCTGCGGACGAACCGCTGGGTGTTCGCGGTCACCGGCTCGGTGACGTCGCCACCCTGCGGTGAGATGGCTCCCACCACGGTGACCGAGCCCTGCCCGCCGCCCAGCGTCACCACGTGCCCGGCCCGCTCGTAGAAGGCGGCCAGTGCCGAGCCGAGTCCCGCGGGGTAGCCCTCCTCGGCGGGCAGTGCGCCGGAGCGCGATGCGAACTCACGCAGCGCCTCGGCCCACCGTGACGTGGAGTCGGCGATCACCACGGCGTGCAGTCCCATGTCGCGGAAGAACTCCGCCACCGTCATCCCCGCGTAGACGCTCGCCTCCCTGGCCATCATCGGCATGTTCGACGTGTTGGCCACCACGACGGTCCGATGGGCGAGCCGCCCACCGGTGCGTGGGTCCACGAGCTCAGCGAGCTCGGCGACCACGTCGGCCATCTCGTTGCCCCGCTCCCCGCACCCCACGTAGACGATGACGTCGGCAGCGCACCACTTGGCCACCTGCTGGAGCAGCACCGTCTTGCCGGTACCGAACCCGCCGGGCACTGCGGCGGTGCTGCCCAGTGCCACCGGGTACAGCAGGTCGAGCACCCGCTGCCCGGTGACCAGCGGCTTGCCTCCGTCGAGCCGGGAGACGTAGGGCCGTGGTCGGCGCACCGGCCAGCGTTGCTTCATGGCCACCGGCCGACCACCGACCACCGCAAGGGGGACGTCGTCGGCATAGTCGCCCGACGACACGACGTCCTCGACCCTGCCGGCAGTCCCTGGCGGGACGAGCACGCGCAGCGGCAGTGAGCCGACACCGTGGACGGTGCCCAGGCTCACACCTGCGACGACCTCGTCGCCGGGTTCGACATCGGGCTCGAACCGCCATGCGGGTGAGGCCTCCGGCGGCTTGCCGCCCGGGGTGAGCCACAGCCCCGCGCCGGCCAGCGGACGCAGCAGGCCGTCGAACACACCGCCGAGCAGCCCCGGTCCCAGCGGTGCGGACAGCGGCTCACCCCGAGGGACGACCGAGTGACCCGGCCTCATCCCCCCGGTGTACTCATAGGCCTGAACGGTGGCGACACTGCCGGCGAAGGACACCAGCTCCCCTGGAATCCGGAGTGGTCCGAGCTCCACCACCTCCGACATCGCGACCCCGTCGAGGCCCTCGACCTCCACCAACGGGCCGTTCACCCGAACCACCCGTCCGGCTGTGGCGCCTCCCTTCGACCTGTCGTCGGTCACGCGGACCACAGCTCCTCGAGCTCGGGCCCGAGCTCGTCGACCACGAGGTCGGCGAGGTCGTCCAGCGTGTACTGGACGCTTCGACCCTCGGCCTCTCCGACGATCCCGCCGCGCTCGTGCTCCCACAGGTGCGCCTCGGGTCCGAGCTCGCGGGTCACTCGCTCACGCAGGGCGTCCAGCAGCGCCGGGTAGCTGGGGTCGTGACGCAGCTCGGACACGGCATCGCGCGCCCGTCGGCGCAGCGACTCGTAGGCGATCTGACGTTGTGCCAGCACGATCTGTCGCACGCGACGGGCGGTCTTGGCCCGTTCGCCGGCGAGAATGGCGGCGGCGTCCAGCTCACCGCGTTCCCTCGCCTGTGCACGCAGAGCGGCGGCCTCCGCCCGCGCGGCGTCCATCGTCGCGGCCACGGCGGCGTCCGCGTCGGACAGGACCGCAGCGGCGTCGCGGTGCGCCTGAGCCAACAACGCATCGCGCACTGACGACAGTGAGTCGACCCGGGTTTCGATGCTGGTGTCCGTCACGGCGGCATCACCACCGTCGGGCGAGCCAGTCGGTTCGTCGGCGGAGCCGAGTTGAGGGCAGCAGCCGCGGCCGACGTCAGCACGACCACCGCGACGTCGTCCGGCAGGCCGGCCCAGCTGGCCCGCACCTCGGCCGGCTCCTCGCCAGGCAGCACCAGCACGCCGGCCAGTCGCAGGCCCTGCACCCGTACGGCCTCACCGATCGCGGCTACCCGTCCCATGTCATGCCTTCCCGATCAAGATGATCGCCACGATCAGCCCGTAGATGGCGATGCCCTCGGCGAGACCGACGATGACCATCGCCCGACCGAACAGCTCCGGTCGCTCGCTCATCGTGGCCAGCGCGGCCGCACCGGTGTACGCGACCGCCAAGGCTGCGCCGAGCGACGAACCGGCCACGGCGATGGACGCACCGATGAGTGCGGCCCAGTTCGACGACGACGACCCCGTCTCGGCGGTCGGCACAGCGGAGGCAGCGGTCGACGCCGCTACCGGGTCGGCCGTGGCCGCCACGACCAGGACGACCAGGGCTACGGCCATGAGGACGACGTTGACCCCGAGGAAGACGCGCAGCGCCGGACCCGAGCGTGATCGAAGAGCCACCCGAGAGGCCATCGCGACCACGAGCAGCACGGGGAGGGCAAGCAACCAGACGGTCATGAGACACACTCCGAGGTGACGGGAAGGGACCAGGGCCGAAACGGTCGGCCGACGGAGACAAAGACGCGCGAGAACAGCTCGTAGTACTCCAGGCGCAGGGCCTGGACCCCGGCCACCACGACCGCGAGCGTGAAGGTGAGGGCGTTGCCGACCACGAACAGCAGCACGGCCGCCACGTACATCAGTCCCCCCATGGCCCACAGCCCCGTGGTGCCGTCCCACACGATCGCGCCCAGCGCCGCGTGGGCGAGACCGAAGGCGGCGAGCCGGGCGAAGGACACCACGTTCGTGCCGAGCCGCACGACACCGTCGAACAGCTCGACGCCGGCCTGGGCGGCGCCGGTGGCGCCCCCTCCCGACGCGGCGAGCAGCCCCACGTAGGCCAGCCCGAGCCCGGCCACCGCGACGAACGCTCCGAGCGCCAGCAGCCACTGGAGTTCCAGGTATGCCCCCAGGAGGAGCAGACCGAGACCGAGGAACAAGGCCACCCCGGCGAACCCGGACGGGGCGACCAGCGCGAGTCGCCAGCCGCCCTCGCGCCAGCGGTTCACCGTGCCGATCGCGTACGCCCCCGACAGCAGGCACGCTCCGACGCCGATCGCGACCTCGAGCAGCAGGACGGGCTCCTCGAGAGGCTCGATCCACAGCACGGGCAGGACGCCGGTGGGCCCGAAGAACTCGCCGAACAGCACGCCGAAGACCATGGCGGTGAACCCGGCGCCGACCAGGAACGGCCACACCGGGCCGAACCGGGCGAGTCGGCGTGGCCGACCCGTGCGAAGCAGGAGACCGGCCAGCAGCAGGAGCGCGCCCTGGCCGGCGTCGGCGAACATCATGCCGAACATCACGACGAACGCAAGCCCGGCGGCGACCGTGGGATCGAGGTCCACGTAGGGGACGGTGGCGTAGGTGTCCATGAGTGGTGCGAAGGAGCGGTTGAGGCGACCTCGGGTGTGCACCAGGGTCGGGGGGTCCACGCCGCGCGGGGTAGGGAGTGGGACCAGGGCCCCACCCCACGGGGCCAGGCGTGCGGCGAGCCCGGGCACGGCGGCGACCGGCATCCATCCCGCGAGCGCGACCACCAGGTCGCGCGCGACTGAGCCCGCCGAACGCTCCTCGAGCTGGGCCTCACCGGCGAGCAGGTCAGCGCGCCCCGCTCGTCGCACGGCGTCCAGGTCCGGCGCGGTCCGGCTCAGGGCAGGTGTCACACCGCCGGCCACCGGCAGGGACTGCAGGAGTCGTGCGGCCTCGCTCACGCTCCCCACGTCGGTGGCCACGTCGAGCTCGGTGGTTCCTGCATCCGCTGTCTCGACGAGGACGTGGCGCAGCGTCTCCCGAGGCGCGACCAGGGCGATCCGCTGCATCCGCACGGGTTCGAGCGACTCACGCCACGGCATCGAACACCTCCAGAACCCCGGCCGTCGCCGCGCCACCGCGCGAGGCGACCTCCAGTGCAGCCCGGACCCGCCAGGCATCTGCCGCAAGGACGGCCACCGAGCCGATCACCGGCGCAGACGTGGTGACCGGACGACGCAGCAAGGAGAAGCCGTCGCGCTCCACTCGCGCCCACCACGCGGCCTCCGCCAGCCACAGGTCGCTCGGCTCGCCCACCTCATCGAGAGCCCACCGCGCGTCGACGGGCAGGGCCTTGGCGAGCCCCCGAACCGTGCCTTCGGCGACCCAGGCCGTGCCGAGCAGGGGTGCAACCACCCGGACCGTGGGGGACGTCGGATGCTGCCCCCCGAGCACCACCTCGCGGGCCAACAGGAGTGCAGCGGCGCCGCCCGCCCACGGTCGGGCCGATGGCACGACCGAGGCGACCCGTGCGGCCCACGACAGACGCAGGCCGAGATGGATGGCTGCGTCGGTGTCGGCTCCCGGGTCCCCCCAGACCGACCGGGCCAAGGCTTCACGCACCTGGGCGACGGACGTGGCCGACGAGATCCGACCCCAGGCAGTGGCCAGGCTGCCCAGCTGGAACGCAGGCTCGGCGTCCGCTGAGCCCAGCTCGCGCAGCCGCTCGTCGGTGTTGGCGATCTCGAAGCCACCCGCCAGGACGCGCAGGATCCGGGCATCGCCGCGAGGAACCCAGCCCCCGAGTACGCGCAGATGCCACAGCAGGGTTGCCGAGACGGCGCGCTGTGCCTCGGCGAGGGTCTGACCCGCGCGCACGTACTGCCCGTACGGGCTGAGCGCGAGCACCTCCACCGCTTCGGGAAGGCTGGACCGGGCAGCCAGGCGCCGCGCGGACGCGGCTCCGAGGCGTCGCTGCGACATGGCGGTAGCCCGGACCGCCCCTGCGACCCACGCCGCGGTCATGGCCCGCCACCGAGAAGATCGGCCACGTCCGCCCTGGCCCGATCCACGACCCGGTCGACCAACGCCGGTTCACGGGCGCGCGCCAGGTCGGCGATGGCCACCGATTGCGAAGCAGCCTCGCCCAGGCGGTCATGGGTCTCGTGCGCTGCCCTCGCATGAGCCCTGGCCGCAGAGTCACGCCGCTCGGCCTCGACCATCCGGTGCGCCTCGGCGACAAGGGCACGCGCGCGAGTCGCGGCATCGTCGCGTCTGCGCCTTGCCTCAACGTCAGCCGCCCGCCTGATCTCCGACGCCTCGACCTGGACGTCGGCCAGCCGGGCGAGGACCGGCTCCAGCTCGGCCGAGCGCTCGGCCACCCGATCGGCGGGAACTCCCGAGAGGGCCGCGGCGCCAGGTGTACCGCTGGGACGCAGCCGCTCGAGAAAGTCACGAACGCTCGGCATGGTGAGCCCCTGTCATGGGTGAGCCTCACCTCCACAGTCGCCGCTGAGGGGCCTCAGGGCGAGGGGCTAAGGGCCCCTCCGTGACGGTCCTCGACGGTGGGCGGCGCGATGCCCGACCCGGGCTCACCGGCCCGGGGCCGACATGCTGTGCTGGACCCCCAAACCACCGGAGGCCGCCATGCAGCAGACCGAAGTCACCCTGCACGGTCATCGGGTGGTCTACCAGACGGCCGGCGACCCGGGGCTACCCGTCGTCCTGCTGGTCCACGGCATCACCAGCAGCAGCGCAACCTGGGACCCGGTCATCCCCACGCTGGCCGGACGTGCTCACGTGATCGCCCCCGACCTGCTGGGCCACGGCGACTCCGACAAGCCGCGCACCGACTACTCGCTCGGCGCCCTGGCCAGCGTGCTGCGTGACCTGCTGGAGCATCTGGGGCACGAGCGGGTCACCGTGGTCGGTCACTCGCTGGGCGGCGGCGTGGCCATGCAGTTCGCCTACCAGTACCACGAGCGCTGCGAGCGTCTCGTTCTCGTGTCCAGCGGGGGGCTGGGCCGGGAGGTGAGCATCGCGCTTCGGGCGGCCACCCTTCCCGGTGCCGAGCTCGTGCTGCCCGTCATCGCCAACCACTACGTGCGCGATGCCGGCGTGGCGCTGGGTCGTCTGATGAGCCGGCTTCCCGTGCGTCCGCGCCCTTCGGTGTCCGAGGCGGCGCGCGGCTACGCCTCCCTGGCCGACGGGCCGGCTCGCTCGGCGTTCGTGCACACACTGCGCAGCGTCGTCGAGCCCGGAGGACAACGGGTGAGCGCGGCCGACCGGCACTACCTGTCCGAGGGTCGTCCCACCCTCATCGTCTGGGGTGCGCTGGACACGGTGATCCCGGTGGCCCATGCGAGGGCCGCACATGCGGCGATTCCCGGCAGCAGGCTGGAGGTGTTCGAGCAGTCGCGGCACTTCCCGCACATGGACGAGCCGGCCCGGTTCGCCCAGCTGCTGCTGCAGTTCCTCGACTCGACCCAACCGCTGCCGATCGACCGGGCTCAGCTGCGGGCCCGGATGGCCGGACACGGCTCGTCGAGACTCAACTAGCCCCGCACCTGTGCCTCAAGTCACCGAACAGACCGCCTAGGGTCACCGGGTTTACACGTAGGAGTGGGTACGCAGCCACCTCATCGCCGGCCCGCCCCACAGTGGCGGCAGGTAGAAGGTGACCAGTCGAAACGCCAGGGCGGTGGACACAGCGGCCGCGGCAGGAACCCCAATGGCCTGCAGCCCGGCGGTGTACCCCGCCTCCGCGACACCCATGCCGCCGGGGATCGGCATGAATCCCGCAAAGAGACTGACCCCGGTGTTGATCAGAATGAGCTGCGCCAAAGTGGCGTCGTAACCGAACGCCTTGAGGCAGATGCCAAGGACGAGGGCCTGGAGCAGCTGGGCGCCCAGGTTGCCACCCAGCAGCAGCAGCACCTTGTTGATGTGGCGAAACACGCCCAGCGCCGTGGCTGCCTGGGACCTCTGGTCGCGCAGCATGGCGCGGTATCGTGGGACGGCCGTCTTGATGGCCGCTCGGTACCTCGGCACCGCCCAGGCCACCACGATCCCGACCAGGAGCAGAGCGACCAGGATCAGCAGGACGTTGGGGTCGGACCCGGTCGAGTCGGTCGAGCTGGAGCCGGACCCGAACAGGTTGAGGTCGGCGAGCCCGGTCAACATGATGATGAGGATCAAGCTGATCTGGATCGCGAATCCGCTGACGCTGTCGATCACGCCGATCGACGTCGCCCCACCGGGTCCAACGCCGAAGCTCTGGAAGAACCGGATCTCCAGTGCCAGTCGTGCGGCAGAGCTCGGGACGGCCAGGGCGATGAACTGGATGGCGTACTGCAGCATGAGCACCGCTTTGAACCGAACGGCCTGGATGCTTGCGCCGATCGTCGAGAACGTCTGCGACACCTGGATGGTGGGCGACACCAGCAGGGCCAGGGCCAAGACCGCCATGTTCGCGCCCTTGAGCTCGTCAACCAGCTGCTGGAAGTCGACGTTGACCAGCGCCGCGATGATGAGGTAGGCGAACAAGCCGACCAGGGCGGTCTTGACCACCGCGCCCCACGTTACGCGCCGTACCTGAGCAAGCTCGGGCGGCTCGACATCGGCACGAGCGGATGCCGCGAGGCGCATCGCCTTCAGGTCCCACTCCTGCTCACTCACCGCCCGGCGCGTGGCCCGGTCCAGCACCGCCGGCTGCAGGAAGGGGAGGACCTCGACCAAGCCATCGACACCGAGAGCATCTCCGGCGACCGCAACCGCGCGCACATCGCCCACGATGAGCGCGGTCGAGACGAGCAGCTGCGCGCGGTCGGTCATCAGTGCGTTGTGAGACGCCGCCACCCTGGCCTCCCCGAGGTCAGCCAGTGCGGCCGCCCCGTCGTCCCGCACGACCAGCCGATAGCCATCGACTCCGCCGTGCGCAAGCCCCAGTGCGTGCAGCCGAGCCAGCTCCACCCAGAACCGGGTCAGCAGCGCATCGTCAACCTCCTCCACCCCGACGCGCACCAGCGGTCGGGCCGACGCGTCACTGACCAGCAGGGCATCGCCGTCAGCAGCTGCGCCAGCGGTGACGATGGGCATGACGGAGACCCCCGCCCGCTGCGCGAGCAGGGTCACGTACGCCTCGTGCTCGACCTGCTGCAGCCGACCCATGCTCAGCTGCGGCGTCACGCCCCGGGTCCAAAGGGACGACCACGCCGAGGTCAGGAACTGCCCGTCCCATGCGTCGCGTCCGTAGACCTTGACCAGGACGCGCGAGCCGTCGTCCTTGGTTCCTGTCATGAGGGCGACACCCGTGGGCTGCAGGGGTGTGTCCTGCAGGTCAGAGACCTCGACTCGGAGGTCGGACAGTGCGAGCCGGACCTGGTCGACGGTCATCCGCCCACCCGGTGACCCCAGCAACAGATGGACCAGCGCCCCCGTCAGCCAGCCGACGAAAAAGCCGGCGAGCGCCCCGGTCGGCAGCGTGACTCCCAAGGCGATGGCACTGATCGCACCTAGGCCCACCACTCCGCGCCCCACCACACGCAGGGGCCGAGCCAGGTGGGGTGAGGCCGTCGCCACCACCGCCACAGCGATGGCGATCCGGGCGCCGAGGTACACCGCGGGAGGCTCGGTGTTCAGCAGGCCGTCGAGGCTCGCGATCCAGTCCGTACCGGCGATTGCTCCCGCCGCGATCGCCAGCACGACGGCCAGGACCACGGCGAGCAGCAGGTCGACGAACAGACGCCGTCGCCCTGGTCTCACCAGAGGCAGCACGAGAAGCACCGCGGCCCAACCCACCAGCAGCAGGTAGCAGATCTCCCAGAACCATCCGGCGAGTCCAGGCAGCGCCTGGACCAGCCCGACGACTGCGGTGTCGAGCTCGGTCGGTCCGGGTGCTACGAGAGTTACCAGGGCCAGCCCGAACAGTGAGCCGAACAGCAGCAACCAGTCAGTCGGACGACGCGCTCGTGGTGCATCGGCCGCTGACGAGAAGATTCTGGCCGGAACGAAGTGGAACCGACGGTTCTCGTCGAGCGTGACGGCCTCGTCGGGACGGATCCGGTCGTGCCGTGGGGCATCGATCGGCTCGGTGCTCCCGTTCTTCGACACGTCACCTCATCGCAGGTCGGTTGCCCCCTGATCGTCGCCGATGGTAGTGGCCCAAGAGCCACGCGCATCCTGAGCCACGCCGTCGGTTCCGCCTGGACAGCGACCTTCCCGGAGAGGCCCTTCCCCCGGCGGCCGTGGCCACGTGCTGTCGGCGACGTCGATGTCGTCAAGGCGCCGTACGACAGTGCAGCGCGATGCAGTTGCCTTCGGTGTCCTCGAACTCGGCGACCTCGCCAAGCTCGCCGATCGAGGTCTTCGGGTAGAGAACCGCGCCGCCAGAGTCGACAGCGAGAGCCAGTGTCGCGTCGATGTTCTCGCTGTTGAAGTAGACACGAGCACCCGTAGCACCTGGGACATAGCTGTCGCCCCGGGCCAGAGCGCCGGCGATACCTGGGGCACCGTCGCGGCCAGGGAACCAGGCCATCTCGATGCCGTCGAGCAGGCCGCGGTCGAGACGGACCTCGAAGACGGCCTCGTAGAAGCGAACCGCCCGGTCCATCTCGCCCACAGGAATCTCGAAGTATGTCACTGGATTGGGCGGGGCAGCCCCCGGCCCATCGACGGGTTGGTCGCGGCGATCTTCAGCCGGGGGCGGGACGTTGCCGCGAGCGTGGTACCCCTCGGTGAATGGACCACCGCATCGGTCGAGCACTGAGTTCACCGCGTCGTCGAGCGGTTGCGGGTCACCGTCCGCGACGAGGGCCCGCACGGCACGCGCCAGCTCACCTGAGAGCCCGCCACCGCTGTCGCTCAGCTCTCGGGCCAGCCACTTGCCGGTCGCGAGCCACCGGTGTTCGGAGAGCAGGGCGAGCTCTGACGCGGCGATCAGCAACGCACTCGCGATGTAGGTGCTCTCCCCCGGGCCGGTCGCTCCACGCAGGTCGTCCAGCAGATCGGTGACGAGGTACCGGCGACGGTCCAGCTCCTCTCGGGACACCGGCGGCGGTCCAGCCTCGACCCGTCCTCTTGCTTCGTTCTTGATCCGTTCAGCCGCGCCGTCGACGGAGCGAAGGACAAGGCCGTCCGCACACATCCGAGCCAGCGTGCATCGAAAGCCGGCCAGGTCGGTCTTCCAGTAGTGCTCCAGCGACTCCGTGCTGTGGACGAACAGCTCGACCACCCACCCGTGCTCGCGGATCGTCTCGCGGTAGGGCGCCGGCAGCCCCGCGAGGACGACCACGATGTCGAGGTCGGACGTCAAGCTTCGGTACGGAGTCAGCACGCTCCCGGCCAGGAACGCCGCATTGGCACTCGGAAAGCGCTCTGCGACGACTCGTCCCGCTGCGTCTAACGGCTCAAGGGGCACCATGCGTCACATGGTGCCCGACCCACGTCACAGGTCGTCGGCCAGTCGTGCGTGCAGGTGCATGTCGTGCCAGCCGTCGGCGTGCAGCGCTTCGCTTCGCTTGACTCCCTCGAAGGCGAAGCCGGCATGCACGGCGACCCGGCACGAGGCCGGGTTCAACACCGAGTGGACCAGCTCGATCCGGTGCGCACCGAGCTCGGTGAAGGACCACTCAGTCAGTGCAGACAGGGCCCGACCGGCGACGCGTCGACCACGGGCCGCCGGCAGGACCCAGTACGAGACCTCAGCCAGCCCTTCTTGCAGATCCAGCCGGCGAAGGCTGACCTGGCCCAGCAGACCCTCGGCATCGACCACCGCCCAGCCGGCACCGCTCTCCTCCATCCAGCGCCGCGACCACGAGGCGACCCAGGCTCGCGCCTCCTCGAACCCCATCGACCGGGCATGCCAGCGCTGGATGGACGGCTCGTTGTAGGCACTCGCGACGGCGCGAGCATCCGACGCCACCCAGGGGCGCAGCTCGATCTCGTCTCGGCGCAGGACCGGCTGGGTCAGCCGGGCGAGACTGCCGGGCGCAAGTGCCGGTTGGACGAGCAGCGGCATGGGGGTCCCTGTCCTGACCAGGATCGAGCCGAGCCCACACCGTGCGAGCCCGCGGAACCGACCCATGGTCTCAGGCCCGGCAAGGGCAGTCGGCACTCTCCCGGACGGGCGGAGGGTCGGCACCGGCTCGCGCCGGCGCCGACCTCCGAAGTCCTCAGTGGTAGAAGTACGGGTCCAGCACGCTGACCTTGGCGATCGAGTCGATCGGCAGGCTGTTGCGGCTCGCGGCACGGCGGATCGCCTCGGGGTCGGGGCCGTCGTAGATGCAGAACGTCTTCTGCTTGTCCTCGCTGACGTAGGAGTGCACCCAGGTGACGCCGACCTCGGCGTTGTGGCCCACGACCCCGAGGCACGCCGTCGCTCCGTCGTTCGTCGTCGGGATCTGCAGGCCGTCGGGGAACGTGCGCTCGACCAGGTAACGCGGCATCGTGGCTCCTCGTGCTCGTCGGACCGCGGGTCGGCCCGTCACGCTCCCAGTGAGCCAGTCCGTGGTGCACGCCCGCATCGGGATCGCTCCCCATCTTGGCGCTGACGGCTCCCTACCTCTCGAGACGGGGGCGCCGTCACGCAGGCTCAGGACGCGGTGAGGAGCTCGCGAGCCCGTACCACGGCGTCGCCACGTGAGGACACGCCGAGCTTGGCCAGGATGGACGACACGTGGTGCCCAACCGTTTTCTCCGACAGGTGCAGCCGCTTGGCGATCTCGGCGTTGCGCAGCCCCTCGTCGAGCAGGCCGAGCACCTCGGTCTCGCGGTCGGTGAGCCCGCCGACGTTCGACCGGGTGCTGGCCCGCGCCCCACGGGGGACGCCGTGGGCCCCGAGCGCTCGGAGCTTCGCGGCAGTGCGGGCGACGAGGACATGGGCCCCCAGCCGGTCGAGGTCGACCATGGCCCGGCGCAGGTCCTCCTCGTCGTCGCTGTCGGCAAGTGCCATCGCCGCGTCGTAGCAGTAGCCGCGCTCGGCCCAGTACGCCGCAGCCGCTCGTGGCCGGCCGGTGAGGACGAGCTGGTGCACCTCGGACTCCGTCCGCGGCTGCGTCGCCAGCCGCCCCAAGCGCCACAGCATCACTTCCAAGTCACCGAGGGTGTCGTCGTCGTCGGTCTCCTGAGCCAGCCGCAGGACCGGGAGCAGTTCGGCCTCGGCCGCATCGATGTTGTTCTCCAGCCAGTACGCCTCGGCCCGGGACAGGGCGACCGGGGCCTGGAACTGCAGCTCGTGCGCCTCGGCCACGCACTCGTACGCCTCGTCGAGCACGGGCCAGACCCCCGGGTCGCCCCGACGCGCTCGGACCAGGCCAAGTGCCATCAGCGGTTCGCACCGGCTCACCCGGCTGATCCCGCGCTCGTCGAGCAGGTTGCGGGCCAGCGCGGTCGCCTCGGCCCAGTCACCGATCCTGGTGAGGGCCGCGACCTTCCCGGTGAGGATGCACAACAGGGTGCCGTGCAGGTCGTGGTCGTTGCAGTAGGCGGCTCCCTCGTCGCAGTAGGCAAGGCCCTTGGCGATGTCCAGGTGTGCGAATGCCTGGCCGGTGAGGTTGGCGTACCCGCGACCGGCGTCGTCCTCCAGGTCCAGCTGCCGCGCCAGGGCCAGGCTGTCGAGCAGCAGCTGCTCACCGGCGACCGGGTCGACGTGCCACCGACAGACCCCCAGGGTGTTCAGCACGTGCACCTCGACGTCCTGCGCCTCGAACTGGCGGGCCAGGGCCAGCGCACGCTCTCCCTGCTCCATGCCGGTGTCGAGCCGGTTGGAGACCATGAGGCTCGACGCCTTGCGCGCATACGCCCAGGCGAGTGTCGGTCCTGCAGGCAGTCCTTCGAGGATCGCCAGCGCCTCGTCCTGCAGCTCGTCTGAGCGACCGCTGTGGCCGGCCACCCAGTGCACCTGACCCAGCCGCAGCAGAGCCTGGGCGAGGTCGTCGTGTCGATCGGTCTCGCGCAGCAGCGCCACGGCCTGTTCGAGCGGGGCGATCGCGTCGGCGAGCGCGTCGATGAGATAGCACTCGTACGAGCGCTTGCGCAGCAGGTCGATCCGCGCCTCGACGTCGAGCAGGTCCGCGTAGCGCAGGGCCCGGCCGTACTGGAAGGCCGCCTCGCGGTGCGACATGAGCCCGACTGCGGAGTCGCCCGCGGCAACCGCGAACTCGAGGACGGCCAGCCCGTCGCCGGCCTGCTCGGCGTGCTCGGCCAGACGGGCCAGCGGCGCGGGCTGAAGCTGCTGGGCCCGAAGCCGGTCGAGCGCCTGCCAGTGCAGCGCGCCGAGCCGACCAGGAGCCACCCCCGCGAGCACCGCCTGACGGACGAGCTCGTGCCGGAAGCCGTACACCGGGGCGTTGAACCGGAGCATGCCGGCCGAGACGCATTCATCGACGGCGTCGGCGCTCACGCCCGGCATGGCAAGGATGAGCGACGGCTCGACCCTGGTCCCGATCACCGCCGCTGCCTCGAGGGCAGCCCGCGCCTGGGCGGAGACCCTGTGCACTCGAGCCAGGACGGCATCTTGAACCGTCGATGGCAAGTGCTCACCGCCAGAGGAGATGACCTCGGTCACGAAGAACGGGTTGCCCCCCGTCTCGCGGAACAGGTCTCGCGGGTCGAGTGACGTCGAGGCCGCCAGTGCCGTTACTGCCTCGAGCGACAGCGGGGGGACGGCAAGTCGGCGCGTCGACGACGTCGAAGCGAGGTCGCCGAGCATCACCCTCAACGGATCTGTTGGTGCGAGCTCGTCGTCACGGTAGGTCGCGACGATGAGCAGCCTGACGCCTTCGGCGCGCCGGGCCAGATAGCGGATCAGGTCCAGCGTGGACACATCGGCCCAGTGGATGTCCTCGACCACGAGCACGACCGGGCCCAGGTCACCGAGGGAGGCAAGTGTTGCTTCGAACAGGCCGTCGCGCTCACCGGAGCGCAGCAGCTCCCCCACGGTCGCGCCCAGGTGCGGCGCGACGTCTGCCAGCGGCCCGAGCGGCCGCGGCGAGCTGAGCGGGTCGCATGCCCCCCAAAGCACCCGGGCGGACCTGGAGGCGACGTCGCTGAACTCCCGGACCAGCGCGGACTTGCCGATCCCGATCTCGCCGTGCACCAGCGCGAGACGACCGTGGCCCGCCGCCGCATCGTCGAGCAGGTCACACAGGGAGTCGATGAGCTGTGCCCGTTCGTAGAGCACCATGCACTGAGGGTAGAGGGGTGGGACCCGGTTGCCCAGCCTCTGACGGATCAGGCCAGTTCCTCGCCGTCGTCTCCACGACGAGCTGACTCGATCTCTCGCGGGAGGCCTTGACGCCAACAGTGATGATCAGCATGCTGATCACATGTACTCGTCGACGGCACCCAGTCCTCGGTTCCCCGAGCACTTCGATCTCCGCAGGTTCGGTCAGGAGCTCAGAGGACGACGCCAAGCCCTCGGGTACTCGACCCGTCAGATGGCTCGACTTGTCGGCGTCTCCCAGGCATACGTCGTCGCGCTGGAGGGCTCGAGGTCCTCGCGCGACCCCTCTGGCCCCTGTCCGACGGCCGAGGTGCTCGTGGGCTTCGCCTCCGCGCTTCGGCTTCACCCCTCCGACCTCCTTCAGTCGTCTCTGCGTCAGGGCGGGCCTCACGTCCTCCTCGTCACCGACCGGCTGGGCACCGGCGGGCTCGAGGCTGCGGTCTCACAGGTCGACGGTGTCGACCTGTGGGTCTCCGCTGGACGACGACCAGACCTCGGCGAGCGATGGCCGCACATCGACCTTCACCCGACCGACGAGACGGAGTACGCGCTGGACACGATCGCCGTCGAGTTGCGCGCGGGTCTGTCGCGCCTGTCGTCGCGGGTCCAGGACCGGCGCCTCGGGATGGTGTTCTCCGAGTCAGACCCCGTCCTCACCGGGTCCACCGACGCAGTTCTCGCGGCCGAGCACCAGTGGCCGTCGGTGGTGAGCCGATCAGTATGGGCGGCCGGCGCCGAACCGTCCACCACCTTGTGCGTGTACGAGCTCGATGTGGTCCGACGCATGCCGGACCCGCCAGCAGCCAGCCTCGACCTCCTCCGAAGCCACGAAGACGTCTGGAGCCTGACCGGCAAAGGCACGTCTCGCGGACGAGTTGCCGCGATGCGACTGCTCCAAGGAGTACGACCGCCAGGCACCCCAGCAGGCGAGTGGCGTCGGACCTGCACTGAGCATCTCGACCGCCTTGCCGCAGCATGACCGGAAGGACGACGACGATGAGTACCTGCATTCACTCCGACACCCAAGCCCCCGTGTCCATCAGTTCCCGCCGCTTCGAGCAGTCCCCCTACTACGGCCTCTATGCCAACGATCGGACGGTGCTCGGCGTCTACGCCGGGCGCTTCTACCCCGTCGACAACGGGGAGGACCTGACGACGACGTACTGGAACCTGCGCCGCGAGGCCGTTCTCTACGACGTGCCGGAGAAGCCCTGGCAGATCGACGGGCCGGACGTGCTTCCCTTCCTTGAGCGGGTCTTCTCCAGGCGCATCGAGGATCTCCCGGTGGGCCGGGGTCGTTATGCCATCGCGTGCACGGAGTCTGGTGGGACCTTCATGGACGGCGTTCTGTTCAGGCTCACTGAAGACCGGTACTGGTACGTCCAGCCCGATGGTGAGCTTCGGTCATGGCTCGTGGCGCACAGTGCCGGCTTCGACGTCAGGATCACTGACCCTCGGTCACGGGTCCTTCAGATCCAGGGTCCCCGATCGATGGAGATCATGTCCGACCTCACCGCCGGGGCCATCGACCCCTCGATGAAGTACTTCCATGCGGGCCACTTCGATGTGGGCGGCCAGGCCGTCTATGTGTCACGCACCGGTTGGACGGGCGAAGTGGGCTACGAGATCTACTCCCACGCCGAGACGGACCATCCTCGTCTGTGGCGCGCCATCGAGTCTGCGGGCGAAAGCCGTGGAATGGCGTTCGGCAGCACCAAGTCCATGGGTGTTCGGCGCATCGAAGCAGGAATCCTGGACAACCTCACCGACTTCGACACGTCGATGACCCCCTACCAGGCGGGTCTCGGTGACTTCATCGACTTGGACAAGGAGGGCTTCGTCGGACGTCAGGCCCTGCTGACCGCCGACCGGCGTCCCACTCTCCTCGGAGTGAGGTGCGCGACAGCGGTCCCGCGGTATCGGGGTGGGGTCCTGGACGACGGAACCGCGGTCGGCAGCATCACTGCGGCGGCCTGGTCACCCACACTCGAGTGCGGCATCGGCTACGTGAGGTTCCTCGAGGCCGACGACTGGGTCGGACGCAATGTGACCGTTGCGACTGATGACGGCGGTTCGGCGCAAGGCGAGGTCGTGTCCCTGCCCTTCTTCGACCAGGAGAAGCGCATTCCTCGGACCACGCCATCGGAGAGCTCCACCCGTCCGAAGTGAAGTGGGGTGCGAACGCGAAACAGCACAGTGTCCGGTCGCGCGCGGATGTCAGTGATGGCGTCTCCGTCCTGGATGACCTGCAACGGCTCGCGGTGCTGGTCGACGTGCTGGCCCCGGACAACGTCGGCGCTCGCGCGAACCTGACAACTACGCCTCCGGGCAGGACCTCCTCCTTCTGACGACAGTGCCGGATAGTCGAGGCCCTCCCTCGCGCGCGTCCTCGTGGCGCTGGGGCTCGCGTGGAGGTGACGTGCCGGGCTTCGTCAAGGGCGCTAGGTGCATGTCAGTGAGCAGCGCAACTGGAACCCCGGTCCTCGCTGCGGGATGAGCTCGAGCATCGCGGCGTCCAGGGCTCCGGGTGAACTGGACCGCCTTGATCGCTGTCTCTGCGTGAGAGCGGGGTACGACTTTGGCCAGTTCGTCGGCGAGGAGGGCGCTCCATGCCTCATCGGGCAGTTGTCGGGGGTGCGACCACCACCTCAGCCTCTCGACTGGCCTGGTGGTCACGGTTCCCGCATCCAATGAAGGCTGATGACCCCCCAGAACTCGGTCTGGGAGGTCATCGGTCGGGACTCACCAACCTCATCGGCCTGCAAACCCGCAGTGTGAAGTGCGGGGTTAGCGGGAGTCGCGTTTGCCCAGGTCAGAGCCGTGAATCGCGACCAGGTTCCGGCCTGGTTTCACACGACGATCGCCGACATTTCACACGCCGGCGCGTGACTGACGCCGTTCCGTTCACCGAGAGTGATCCCCGTGTCAGCGGCTCTGACTCTCCTTACGCAGTGCGTAGACGGTTGCTCGCGAGACGCCGAGGACGGTGGCGACGTGGGCTGCAGCGTTGCGGGTGTCGAAGACGCCACGTGCGTCGAGGTCTGCCACGAGGGCGAGGCGGCCGGCGCGTCTGAGCGCGGATCGGGCCACGCCATGTTCGCGGCACCAGTCGTCGATGAGCCCGTTCACGTGTGCCCGCCAGTCACGCTGGAAGAGTGCACCGGGTTGCTCCTCGCGGGGTGCGGCGAGGGCCGACAGCATCTGCACGGCGGAGTCGATGGCAGACCGATCGAAGTTGAGGCACAACAGCAGCCGACCGTCGTCGACACGCACACTCACCGACGACAGGCGCCGTCCGTGGCGGTCGACCTGCTCGTAGGGGCCGAGAACCTGGCCGGGCGGGACGTCGGCGAGCAGCTCTGGTTCGAGCAGCGACTCCGCGCCGGGCTTCCTGGCTGAGAAGGCGTTCCAGATGGCGACCACCCGGTCACGGGCCACGTCGTGCAGCACGACCTCGACGTGCGGGTGGAACAGCGTCGTGATCGCTTGTGCGGTCGCCGCCACGTCTACCAGGATCGGCGGGAGTCGATCAGGTCGGGCCGCTGCCATGAGGTAGACACTAAGTCCAATCTGGACAGACCGTCAATCTCGTTGCTAGCATCCGCGGCATCCCGGCGTCAGACGAGCGGGCACCGATCCACGAACGAGGTCGCCATGAACCCATCGCGGTACCCCCACGTCGACGACACCCTGATTCAGCGCGCACGCGAAATCCTCGACCGGGAGCTCGTGACGTTCGGCAAGCGCACCCCCCGGTCGGCTCAGTGGCTCGCCGACGCTCAGCGGGTGATGCCAGGCGGTGTCCCGATGGCGTGGATGCGGGGTCTCTACCGGCACGCCCCCGTCGTCGCCGTCCGTGGCTCCGGGCCACGGTTTGAGGACCTGGACGGCAACATTTACCTCGACTTCAACGCCTGCGACCTCGCCATGCCGGCCGGCTTCGCGCCTGAGCCCATCGTCCGAGCCATCCACGACCAAGCGCTGCTCGGCAACCACTTCCTGCTGCCGACCACCGACACCGTCGAGGTGTGCCGGCTGCTCACCGAGCGCTTCGGCCTTCCTCAGTGGCAGTTCACCCTCTCGGCCACCGGTGCGAACACCGACGCGATCCGTATCGCTCGTGTGGCCACCGGTCGTTCCACGGTCCTGGTGTTCGACGGCAAGTACCACGGCCACCTCGACCAGACCCTGTGGTCACGCAGCGACGACGGTGGAATGGAAGGCGACCTCACGGGCCTCGACCCCTCCACCGCGCAGACCACCGACGTGGTCCCGTTCAACGACCCCGACGCGCTTCGCGCACGGCTGGCCCGTGGCGACGTCGCAGCAGTCCTGATGGAGTCCGCACTCACCAACTGTGGGCTGGTGACCCCCACCCCCGAGTTCGTCGCCTCCCTCAACATCGACGTGCGAGCCGCCGGAGCACTGCTGATCGTCGACGAGACCCACGTTCAGTTCGCTGTCCACGGCGGAGGCACCACCGTCTTCGGCCTCCAGCCCGACATGCTCACCGGGGGCAAGGGCATCGGCGGTGGCGTCCCCATCGGCGTGGTCGGCATGACCAACACCATCGCCGACGTCGTCAGCGCGAACCGCGATCACGACCCCGGGCTCGTCGAGACCGGCGACGCGCACGGCCTTGCAATCGGCGGCACCTTGTATGCCAACGCGCTGTCCATGGCGGCGGCACGTATCGGCCTCGCGGAGATCTTCACCGCCGAGGCCGGAGCGAGGGTCGACACGCTCGGCCAGCGACTCCAGGCCGGACTTCAGCGAGAGGTCGACCGGGTCGGCCTTCCCTGGACCATCGACCGGCTCGGCGGACGCATCCAGTTCCGCCTCACCCCCGAACCGCCCCGCACCGGCGCCGACAGCTTCGCCTCACTCGTCCTGCCCCTCGCAGATGCCCGCAAGGTCTTCCTGCTCAACCGCGGCATCTGGGACTCAGTCGCCACGGCCGGCCCCTCGGTCTCCTACGCCATCGACGAGGCCGACGTCGACACCTACATCGGCGCGGCCGCCGACTTCCTCGACGAGCTCACCCGGTAGGGGGCTCGCCCCCCTGACCCCACGTCAATGAACTGAGAGGGGCCCGACCGGCGGCTGGGCCCCTCTCAGTTCTTGGGCTGGTGTGGGGGTCTGGATTTCCGAGAACCCAAAGGCCGGATTTCCGATAACCCCCCGAAGTGGAGGTGGCGGGAATCGAACCCGCGTCCTTCGGCTACGTTCCAGGGCTTCTCCGGGTGCAGCCTGCTGTGCTTTTCTCAGCCCCGGCAGTCACGCAGGCAAGCTGCCGACGGGCTCAGTCACTGTTTGATGTTCCCGCGGACCCCGTGACCGGGACCTTGGGTGAGCTTCCTAGACGACGCCAGGGTCCGGGGCGGAAGCATCCCCGGTCTGACGGACTTCGAGGCTCGCTTAGGCAGCGAGGGCGAAGTCAGTGCGCGATGTATTGGCACTTGTTGGTTTCCGAGACATGGTTAACGAGATCGTTCTCGGCATCCTCGACCCGCTTCCCCTGAATACGACGTCCAAAGTCGAAACCGTTCACCCCCTGTGCAGTTGTCTGACCAGGGTACGCGATAGAACACCCCGACCGCACCTGTCCAACGTCCCCGCGGAGGCGACCCATTCCCGGCTCCGCGCTCCCGTCCCTTAGGCTCGGACGCATGCGACGACTTGCCCTGGCCACGGCGCTCAGCGCTCTGGCGCTGACCCTCACCGCCTGCTCCGACGGCCAGCTGCCGAGCACGAGTGACGTGGGCGGCGCCCTGTCCTCGGTCGCCAGCCAGGCCAGCGATGCAGCCAGCTCGGTCGCGAGCCAGGCAACTGACGCGCTCGGCTCGGCGACCGCCAAGCCCTCCCAGTCGCTGTCCAAGGACGCCTCGGACACCCCCACGGCCGAGCCGACCCCGACCCTGACCCGGACCGAGACGGCGACCGAGACGGCGACGGCAACGGCCACTGCGACCGCCACCCAGACCGCCACTGCCACCGCAACGGTCACGAACACCCCAGAGACGCCCACACCCACGTCGACCCCGGCGACCGCAGCCCACTTCCGGCTCGACGACGAGTCCGTGGGTCTGGGTCCTGGTCGCGCTCCTGGTGGGCGTGCTCGTCTTCAGCCTGGTGATGCTCGGTCGCAGCCGCAGCCGCACCAAGCGCTGGGACGACGAGCTCGCCAAGGCCGGCGGCTCGGCCCGGTGGCTCAGCGACACCTACGTGCCTTCGTTCCTGGCCCTGAGCTCGGCCGAGCAGCTGCAGCAGTCCTGGCAGGAGGGGTCGGCAAGGATCAACGACGTCGACAAACAGCTCTTCCAGCTCGAGCCGCAGGCCCCGGACACCGAACGGGCCACGCCTGGTCACCCAGGCGCGCACGGCCGTGGCCTCACTGCGCCAGTCGCTGCAGCGGGTCGTCGACCTCGCCGTCGCCGGTGCCGACGGCGACACGCAGCGTCAGGCCGCGGCCGCCGTGCAGCAGGCAAGGACCTCGCTCGACGGTGCGCTGGCGGCGTTGCCGTCCAGCAGCAGCGCCCACAGGCACTAGCCTCGCTCCCCCGCTGCCCCGCGGTGACGGCGCGGAACGGGAACCGCGCGACGCACGGGCATCTCCGGTGTCGCGTCCGGCGCGGCGTGTGCGTACGAGCGCGCGATCGGGACCGCGGTGATCCCGTGCAGCACCACGCTGAGCAGCACCGTGACCCCCACGACCTGGGTCACCAGGCCCCCAGGCGAGTCCCGGCCGCCGAGGGCGTCCAGAGCGAGCAGGGCGAACACCACCGACGCAAGGCCGCGCGGACCCAGCCAGGCAATCACCCAGCGGTCCTTGCGCGCCACCTCGGACCCGACCAGGACGAGCAGCACCGGTCCCATCCGGATGACGGTCAGGCTCAGGACCGCGTACAGCACCACCTGCCAGGTGAGCGAGTCGAGCAGGGTGGGCACGGCGGCGGCACCGAAGACGAACCAGACGATCAGGGACAGCACCGAGCCGCCGTCCTCGGCGAAGGTCAGTGGCTCATCCTCGGTCCTGCGCACGGTGTTGCCGAAGGCCAGCCCCGTGACGAAAGCGGCCACGAACCCGTTCACACCGAGCTCCACCGCCCCCGCGTAGGCGATCACCGGCAGCGGGAAGGCGGCCAGGTCGGCGACGGCCGGATCCATCCACCCGTGTCGCCGTGAGGCGGCGATCAGGGTGGCGCCCACCCAGCCGACCGCGACCCCGAGAACGACCCCGCCGACGAGCTCGGCTCCGGCTGATGCCAGCGCCGTGGCCACATCGGTCTCGTCGACGGTGGCCAACGCCGCAGCGATGAAGAACAGGACGACGGGCGTGACGATCCCGTCGTTCAGGCCCGACTCGACGTTGAGCACTCGGCGCACGAACCCGGGAACCCGTCGGTCGGTCATGACCGACGAGCCGAGAGCGGCGTCCGTGGGGGCCAGGGCCGCGCCGATGATCGCCGCGATCCACACGTCGTCGGACGGGAACAGCAGCCAGGCCGCACCCACGCCGACGGCGATCGTGAGCGGAAGCCCGAGCACAAGGAGCCGACCGGCTACCTGAGCCTTGTCCCGCAGCCAGGTCAGGCTCACCCGCGACGCGTCGCAGAACAGGACGAAGACCAGGGCGTACTCGGCGAGCAGCCGGGCCGACTCCGACGTGGGGCTGACCGGGACCGGCCGCCCCGGCAGAACGGCTATCAGCAGGCCGGCGGCCACGAAGGCCATGGGGGCAGTGATGCTGAGCTGACCGAGCCGGGCCGACACCAGCACCCAGGCGAGGATCACCCCGGCGAGAACCAGCAGGAGCAGGTCAGCGGGGTGCACGGCCGCTACCAGCCCCCGCCGCCGCCACCGCCACCACCACCGCCGCTGAACCCGCCTCCGCCGAAGCCACTTCCCCCGGACGCGGCGACCGCGGACAGCGAGCCCGACGTTGTGGTGGCGAACGACGAGATCGACGAACCGAAGTCACCGAAGTTCCAGCCGGCCGGCCCGGTGTACCAGTAGAGGCCGGTCGCTCCGGTGGTCACGGCACCGGCCGCCGCAAGCTGCTGGAACACCTTCGCCCAGTGGTCGGTGACGCCGAAGACGATCGCGTACGGCAGGTAGCGGCTGAAGATCTTCTCCGGCTCCTCGAACTTCAGCTGGTTCGCCTCAGCGGTCTCGAGGTAGCGCTTGAAGCCCAACGCCTGCGCCATGGCGGCACTGCCCGCCCCCGTTCGGGCCGGCATGAACCGGCTCGCGAAGAACAGCGTGCCCGCACTGACCACGAGGGCTGCGCCGATCAGCCCCCACGTGGTGAAGCGAACCAGCAGGTAGGTCAGGCCCACCGCAGTGGCGAAGACCGCCAGCCCAATGAGCACCCAGGACGACCGAGTGCGGTCCGGACGTCGGTTGTACCAGCGCCGGTAGACCATCTCGTCGTACAGCTTCTCCTGAACCTTCGCCAGGTCGGCGGCGAAGGTCTTCTTGAGATCGCTGAGCCTGACCACGTTGCCCGTCTCGAACAGTGCCGTGAACAACGTCCGCTCGTACTCCTGGAGCGTCTGGTCCTGCGCCTTGAGCTGGACCAGCTGCCAGTCGCGGCCGGCGAACCAGCCCTCGCGGGGCAGCTCGTCGATCCGCAGGTAGCCGCGCACGGCCAGATCGACGATGGTCGCGGTCACGTCGAGCACGTTGGCCTGCTCGTCGATCAGCGTCCCCATCAGCCCGGGACGCAACCCCTCCGGCGGCTGCCACTCCACCGGTCCCTCGCCGCTCTCGCCCCAAGGAAGTCGTTCCTCCACAGCCGCCTCGCCCGGTGCCGGTGTCAGCCCCGGGACCTGTCCCATGAAGCGACGGTCACGTCCGCGTCGGTAGGCCACGAACCCGACCCCACCGATCCCGAAGAGCAGCAGCAGCCCAGCGATCGAGAGGTGCGGGATGTCGGCGGTGAACGCGCGCTGCAACGACCATCGCTCCTCGAGCACCGGCGGCGGAACAGTGACCGCGCCCTTCGGCATCGAGATCGCGACGGTCAGGGCCGTGTAGGGCGGCATCGAGCTCTGGGCGAAGAGCGCGACCCGGTCACGGACCGTCGACTGCTCGCACACGTTGGTGCTGCCGAACGACCCGGCGAAACACAGACCGTCGGTGATGGCCGGAGCCTCGACCCGCACGCTGGCAAGGTTGATCGAGGAGTCCCATCCGTCGCCGATGGCGTCCCAGTACAGCTCGTCGTGGTCGTCGAACGCGTTGAGCGCGCCCTGCACGGAGTACGAGACCAGATAGCTCTGCGCGCCAGAGATGAGCCGGTCCGGATCCCCGACCCGGATGTACAGTACGTCGCCCTGCTGCTCGACCAGGGTGTCGGTCGGCGCCCCGCTCGGACTGGTCACCTGGACGTTCTCGATCGTCATGACCCGGTCGTACGTGTCGTCCACGGCATACCGGTCGGGGACGTAGCGCTCGATCCCGTGGCTGGAGTCGGTGAAGACGAAGTCGATCCGCTCGGTGACCTGCAAGGTGCCGTCAGGGTCGACGACCAAGGTCACGTCGTAGGACTCGGTGTACCCGTCTCCCGCGGCCGCGGACGCCGGCGCGGGGGAACCGAGCACCACAGCAGACGCCAGAGCGGTCACCGACAACGCGACCGATGCCCATGCTCTGCCTGCTCTTCGCACAGGCCACACGCTAGTCGGCCGTTGCACCGGACGGCGGTTCACCCGCGCACGCGGTGGTACCAACCTTTGAGGTCCTTGTAGGCGCGGCGGAACGCCTCGTACCCGGCGTCGTAGATCTTCCGGTTGGTGGGGTCGGGGGTGAAGGTCCGGTCGACCGGCACTCGTGACGGGACGTCGTCCCAGGAGAGCCGGCCGGTGGCCACCAGGGCGACGAACGCGACCCCTCGTAGCTGGGCGACGTCAGGCCGGCTCACCCGCTCGACGGTGCGGCCGAGGACGTCGGCGTCGATCTGGCACCACAGGTCCGACCGTGCCCCACCTCCGAGGACCCGTAGCGGGTCGAGCGTGTGCCCGACGAAGCCGTCGGCACACTCCACGAGCCACCGCAGGTCGTAGGCGACCCCCTCCAGCACTGCGCGCACGAAGTCGGCACGGTCGGTGTCGAGCGAGACGTTGAGGAACGCGGCGCGCAGACGTCGGTCGTCGACCGGGGAACGCTCGCCGTTCAGCCACGGGGTGAACAGGAGCCCGCCACTGCCGGGCTCGGCCTGGGCGGCGAGCGCCACCAGGTCGTCGTACGACGGGTGCCAGTCGGGGGGCAGCCCGGGACCGGCACCCAAGACCCCATCACGCAACCACTGCAGGCTGGCACCTGCCGTCTCCTGGTTGTTGATCAGCAGGTACTCACCGTCGCGCAGCCCCGGCACCGACGCGATCTGGTGCAGGACGTCGGTCTTCTTGAACGGCACGGCACACGACACCCACGCAGTCGTGCTGATGGCGTAGTGAGCCTGGCCGTGCGCGACAGCGCCCGAACCGGCGTGCGCCGCCTGAAGGTCCGGAACACCGCACGCCACCGGCACCCCCTCGGGCAGCCCCAGCTCGACGGCGACCTCGCGGCTGACACCCCCAAGCACCGAGCCTGACCGGCGCAGCGGTGGCAGCTTGCTGAGGTCGCGGTCGGCGAGCCTGAGCAACGTGGGGACATAGCGGGGACGGGCGCCGGGCCGGTTGTCGGTGAGCCACGTGGCCACCATCGAGGCCGGCGTGGCCGAGACGATCCCGGTGAAGCGCAGACCGAGGTAGTCGACCGGTTCGAGCAGCCACCGCGCCCGGCCGTAGGTCTCGCGATCGTCGCGGCGCAGGTAGAGGGCGTGCCCACTGGGGTCGGCCCCGTTGGGCGAGGGAAGGCCGCCGGTGTAACGCAGCCAGGGGGCGATGGCGGTGGCCTTGTATCCCGCCACCGGACCACCGAAGGCGGCCCGGCTGTGCGCGGCGCCGCGCTCGTCGGCCCATACCAGGCAGGGGCCGACGCTGACGCCGTCCGCGTCGACCGGCACGGTCGACCCGTACTGACCGGTGATGCCGACCGCGACGACGCCGTCGAGCTCCAGCCCGGCCCGACGGAGCTCAGCGACGCCGTCAGCGACTCCTCGCCACCACTGACCGGTGTCCTGCTCCACTCCACCGTCGGGCAGGAAGCTCGTCGTGAGCGTGACCTCGTGGGTCGCCAAGATCTCCCCCGACTCGGCCACCGCACCCACCTTCAGCCCGGTCGTGCCGAGGTCCAGGGCCAGCACCCAGCCGGTCACGCCAGTGGCCCTCCCGTCGGGTCGGGGACCGCGTACATGGCATCGAGCGCACCTTCCAGCAGGAACGGCAGCAGCTCGGCACCCGACGGCGTCCCGGCCATCCCGTACAAGGCGCCGCTGCGGGCCGGCTGTCCCACGTTCGCCCGGGCGTAGGCGACGCCAGCGGCGAGGTCGGCGGCGAACTCGTCGGTGAGCCCCTCGCGGGTGTTCGGAAGGGTCACGCAGAAGTGCAGCCCGGCCGGCAGCTGGTTGGGGTTGAGCCGCCAGCCGCACGAGGCCAGGTGGTCGTTGACCAGGTAGATGTCGACGTCGGGGTCGGCCGACCCGAAGCCGACGAGGAACGTCGGGTCACCGAACACGCGCAGCCCGTCGGTGGCTTCGACCGCCTGACGGATGCGGCCCGCCGTAGCGAAGATCCGCGATGCTGCCTCCAGGTAGCCCTGCTCCCCGGTGGTGACCAGGGCGGCCCAGGTGGCCGCGATGAGACCACCGGACCGGCTGCCCGACATCCCCGGCGAGATGTACAGCCCGCCTGGCCAGTCGGATGCGGCGAAGTACTGGTAGTGACGCAGCTCGCTCGTGCGGTAGAGCAGGACCGACGTTCCCTTCAGCGCGTAGCCGAACTTGTGCGTGTCGGCGGAGATGCTCGTCACGCCTTCGACCCGGAAGTCGAACGGTGGGATCGGGTAGCCGAGCTGCTCGCCCCACGGGAGCAGGAAACCCCCGAGGCAGCCGTCGACGTGGAGGCCCAGATCGTGCTCGAGCGCGAGCTCGGACAGCTGGTCGATCGGGTCGACCAGACCGTACGGGTAGGAGCCGGCCGAGCCGACCAGCGCGACGGTCGACGGCGTGATGTGGTCGCGCACCCAGTCGACGTCGACGACGAACTCGTCTGTGAGCGGCGCCTTGAGCAGGGTGATCCCGAAGTAGTGGGCGGCCTTGTCCAAGGCGACGTGGGCCGACGCGGGGATGATCACCTCCGGGGCGGTGATGCCCTGCTCGACCCGACCACGCTCGCGGTAGACCAGCATCGGGTTCATCAGGCTCTCGGTACCGCCCGAGGTGATCACACCGATGGCGTCGCCGTGCAGCATCGCCGCCGCCATGGCCACGATCTCGCCCTCGAACTTGGTCGAGGACGGGTACATGTCGCGCTGCAGGACGTTGGCGTGGGCGAAGGCCTCGTACACCTGGGTCAGGAAGTGGTACTGGTCGTGGTCGCCGAGGTAGAGGCTGCCGGAGACCTTGCCCGAGTCGCCCAGCGAGTCCTCCTCGTGGGCCAGCGTGCGCACCAGGTCGAGGACCTCGGCCCGCGGCAGGGCCTGGGTCGGGACCTTCCGGTGAGCCACGAACCGGTCGCGGTACGGGTAGAACCGCGCGAGCATCTCGTTGATCTGCTCAGCGGTCAGCTGGGGAGTCTGCTCGGTCACCAGTCCTCCTCGGTGTCGAGGGTCACAGCACCAACGTAGGGCCAGGGCCGGTGGTTGATGAAGACGGTCTTCGGCGTGATCAGCGAACCGGGTGCCAAGGCGGCGAGGTCAGTCAGTCGTCGCGCCCGCGCCGGGCCAGCACCCGTTGCGCGTCGCGCTTGGCCTGCTTCTCGGCCAGGGCCTGTCGCTTGTCGTAGTTGCGCTTGCCCCGCGCCAGGGCGATCTCGACCTTGGCGTAGCCGTCCTTGAAGTACAGGGACAGGGGGACGAGGGTGAACCCCTGCTCCTGGGTCTTGCCGATCAGCCGCTTGATCTCGTCGCGGCGAAGCAGCAGCTTGCGCGGTCGACGGGGCTCGTGGTTGTTCCACGTGCCCTCGGTGTACTCGGGGATGTGCACGTTGTGCAGCCAGACCTCGCCGTCCTTGACCACGGCGTAGCCGTCGACCAGCGAGGCCCGACCGGCGCGCAGCGACTTGACCTCCGTGCCGACCAGAACCAGCCCGGCCTCGTACACGTCGTCGATGTGGTAGTCGTGACGCGCCTTCTTGTTCTGGGCCACGAGCGTGCGGCCGGTCTCCCGTGCCACGGCTCAGCCCTGCGAACCGACGGGCTCGAGGGCCGCCATCAGACCACGCAGCACCTCGAGCGCCCGCGCCTCCGCTGCGTCGGGTCCGGCCGCCGGGTCGACGCTCACATCGGGCTGGACCCCGTGACCGTCGATGATCCGGCCGGCGGGGGTGATGTAGCGCCCCACGGTGAGCTCGATGGCCGACCCGTCGGACAGCCGGCTGGGCTCTTGGACCGAGCCCTTGCCGAACGTGCGCTCGCCCACGACGACGGCCCGGTTGCGGTCCTGCATGGCGGAGGCGACCACCTCGGCCGCGCTGGCCGACGACCCGTCGACCAGCACGACCAGGGGCGTGGTGGTGTTGCCTCCCGGAAGTGCGGTCAGCCTGCGGTCGGGAGCCCCACGCCGTTCGTAGGAGACGACGTCACCGCCGTCGAGGAAGACCGACGCCACCTCGACCGCCTCGTCGAGCAGCCCCCCAGGGTTACCGCGCAGGTCGAGCACGATTCCGCCGGCGTAGGTGCTCGCGTCGCCGGACAGCGCCTCGCGGACCTCGCGGCCCACACCGCGGGTGAAGGTGCGGATCGTCACCGTGGTGATCCCGCCCTCGAGGCGGTCGACGACCACGTCGTCGGTGGTCAGCACCACCCGCTTCAAGGTGACCACCTGGGTCACGCCGTCCCGCTCGATGGTCAGCCGGACGTCGGTGCCGTCGCGACCTCTGAGCGACGAGACGACGTCGCTGACCGAGTGACCGAGGGTGGGCTCTCCGTCGACCGAGACGAGCAGGTCGCCGGGTGTGAGCCCCGCCTCCTCCGCGGGCGAGCCCGGCTGCACACTGGCGATGCCCAGCACCTCGGCCCGGTGCCCTCGGCGCGGTTCGGGCCGAAGCCACAGCCCCACCCCTGAGTAGCGCCCGGCCAGTGCGTCTTCGAAGGAGGAGAACTCACTGGGCGCGTAGTAGGCCGACCACCGGTCGCCCAGGGTCGCCAGCATCCCCTCGACCGCGGCCCGCTCCAGCTGGTCGCGGTCGACCGGCCGCGCTGCGGACGCCGCGATCCGGTCCGCCGCCTCGTCGAGCACCCCGCGCTGCGGGGCGGCACTGCCCACCACGCCGGTGAGCACGCCGACCCCGAACGCCGCGGCGACAGCGGCGGCCAGAGCGGCGCCGCGCCACAGGCGCCGGGAGAGCGGGGACATGGAGCGCAGTCTACGGCCGGGCCGAGGAGGGCAGTCACGGATGCGGGGGACGAGCAGCCGTAGCCCCCGAACCGGGGTGGACCTGAAGTAGAGGGTTAGGGGCAGAACTGAGACTGCGGGGTCTTGCTCCCGCCGAACCAGCCCATCGGGTCGTAGGGGATCCCGCCGACGTGCACCTCGAAGTGCAGGTGCGGACCGGTCGCGTACCCGGTGCTGCCGACGTAGCCGATCACCTCGCCCGCACCCACCCGCTCACCAGCACTCACCGCGAACGCGTTCTGGTGGGCGTAGAAGGTCGACAGGCCCCCGCCGTGGTCGATCAAGGTGTTGTTCCCGTAGGGGCCACCGTCGGCTGGGTTCGTCCACACGACCACCCCGGACGCCGCCGCCTTGATCGGGGTGCCGGTGCCGGCCGAGATGTCGATCCCGGTGTGACAGCTGCGGTACCCGTACACCGGGTGCACTCTCCAGCCGACCCCTTGGACCATCGGACCCGGTGCCGGCCAGAGCAGCTCACCGCTGGGGATGCCGGACGAGCCGCCCGACGACACGGCGTCGGCGATCTGCTGCTGCAGCGCCTCCTGGGCAGCGACCAGCTGCTCGTACCGCGCCCGTTCGGCGGACCGCTCGTCGCGGGCCACGGCCAGTGCCGACGCCCGCTGGGCCGCCAGCGCCTCGATCCGGTCCTTGGCGGCCTTGGCCTTGTCGGCCAGTGCGCGCAGGTTGCTGAACTCCGCGAACGCCTCGGCCTCGACGTCGCGGATGCCTTCCTCGGTCACCTGCAGCTGCTGCTCCTTGGCAGCCAGGATCGCCTTGTCGGCCGTGAGCTGGTCAACCAGGTCGCTTTGGCTGTCGAGCACCTGCTGGGTGGCCAGCAGTCGTTGGACGAAGTCGCTGGGCGACTGCGCCTCGAGCACGACCGCGAGCTCGACCATGCCGCCGCTCTGGTACTGCTGCCGCACGATCTCGCCCATGACGGTCTCCGTGACGGCGATGGAGTCCTCGGCGTCCTGGACCTGGCCCACCAGCACGCGCTGCTGGGCCTGAAGACCCCGCAGCTTCGCCCGGATCAGCTGCAGGCGGTCACGGGCGGACTGAGCCCTCGCGACGGCGACGGAGTAGCCGGCCCGAGCCGCCGGCAGCTGGGCCGAGACCTCGTCGAGGGCCGCAGCCGCCCGCTTCAGCCGGGCCGACGACGCCTCGAGGTCTTCCTGCGCAGCGTCGACCTGGGCGTCGACCTGGTCCTTCTTGTCGGACAGGTCGTCAGCCGAGGCAGGCGCCAGGAACCCGCCGACCAGCGCGGCGGCGGCAAGCATCAGCGCGAGCGTGGTGCGCGAACGGGTGACCATGGCTCCTCCTCTCCTCAGGCTCGGCTCACACTCGAAGGTACTTCAGCAGGGCGAGGTAGGAGATCAGACCGGACAGCCCCACCCCGAGAGCGAAGAGCACGGCGAAGGTGATCCCGAAGTCGCTCCAGTTGATGAACGGGGTGAACTGGATCTTGTCCGACAGGTTGCCGACCAGGAAGACCTTGCCGACTGCGAGCAGCGTGACGGCCAGGGCAGCGCCCACCAGCCCGGCGAACGCCCCCTCGAGCAGGAACGGTAGCTGGATGGAGAAGTTGGACGCACCGACCAGCCGCATGATCCCGGTCTCCCGACGGCGGCTGAAGGCGGCGACCCGGATCACGACGACGATCAGGAGCACCATCGCGGCCAGGGCGAACCCGGCGATCAGCAGCGAGGCGAACCGGAAGGTGTTGAGCACGCTGAACAGCTGGCTGAAGTACTCCCGCTGGTCGACGACGCGCTCGATGCCAGGGCGCCCGTCGAACTGACTGGCGACGATGACGTAGTCGGTCTCAGGGTTGCGCAGCTTCACCCGGAACGACTCCGGAAGCGACTCCGCGGTCACGTTGTCGACGATCGCCGAGTCGCTGAACTGCTCCTTGAAGAGCTCGAACGCGCGTTCCTTGGACTCGTAGAAGACCTTCTCGACCTGGGGGGTCGCCTGCAGGTCGGCCTGGATCTGCAGACGCTGCGCGTCGGTGACCGCGCCGTCAGCACAGCTCGGTGCGTCGGAGGTCTCGCCGCACAGGAAGATCGACACCTCGACCTTGTCGTACCAGAAGCCCTTCATCACGTTGATCTGCTGCCTGATCAGAAGCGCCACGCCGAACAGAGCCAGGGCGATGGCGATGACGAGCACCGCCGCAACGGTCATGGTGATGTTGCGGCGCAACCCGGTCGCGGCTTCGCTCAGGATCAGTTGTGGACGCATGGCTCTTCTCGGTTGAGGGCAGTTCGGGTCGAGAGGTCAGCGGGCGAACCCGTAGACCCCTCGTGCCTGGTCGCGGATCAACAGGCCCTTCTCGAGCTCGATGACCCGCTTGCGCATCTGGTCGACGATTTCGGCGTCGTGGGTGGCCATCACCACCGTGGTGCCCGTGCGGTTGATCCGGTCGAGCAGCTTCATGATCCCCACCGACGTGTTGGGGTCGAGGTTCCCGGTGGGCTCGTCAGCGATCAGGATCGAGGGCCGGTTGGCGAACGCGCGCGCGATGGCCACCCGCTGCTGCTCACCCCCGGACAGCTCACCGGGGTACCGCCCCTCCTTACCGGCGAGACCGACGAGCTCCAGCACCTCCGGCACCACCTTGGAGATGGCGTGCTGCGGACGGCCCGTCACTTCCAGGGCGAAGGCGACGTTGCCGTGCACGGTCTTGTTCGGCAACAGCCGGAAGTCCTGGAACACGGTGCCGATCTGGCGGCGCAGCTGCGGCACCTTCCAGTTGGAGAGCCGGGACACGTCCTTGCCCGCGACGTACACGACGCCGTCGGTCGCCCGTTCCTCGCGCAGCACGAGCCTCAGGAAGGTCGACTTGCCGGAGCCGGACGCGCCCACGAGGAACACGAACTCGCCCTTCTCGATCTCGGCGGTCACACCGTCGAGGGCGGGGCGGGCCTGGCTGGCGTACACCTTGGTGACGTCGTCGAACCTGATCACGGCAGTCGTCTCACACCGGCCGGGTCGGGGGCTGGGGGAAGCAGGCCCGCGGGCGGGCCGAGGACGGCCGGATGAGGGGAGTCTACGGGGCCCCGGACGTGGGTTCGGCCAGGCACAGCCCGGCGCGCCGTCCGTGGGTCACGGTCGGCGCAGCCGGTCAGGGGTCAGTGGCGCCGGTGCCTACTGGCCGGTACGGCACGTCCCGGGCCGAGGATGAGCACCCCACCCACGACGATCAGCAGCAGTGAGGCGGCCAGAGCCGGGGCGGTCGGGAACCCCGCACCGGTCTGGGGCAGCACGGCCGGCTGGCTGGACCGGGTCGGGAGCACCGTGGGCTGCTTGCTCGTCTTGGTCGGCCCAGGCGCCGACGTGGTGCCCGGGGCGCTGCTCGAGCCCTCGGTGAACGACGGCGACGTCGACGTCGGGGTGACCGACCCGGAGGTCGTCGTCGGGGTGACCGACCCGGAGGTCGTGGTCGGGGTGACCGACCCGGAGGTCGTGGTCGGGGTGACCGACCCGGAGGTCGTGGTCGGGGTGACCGAGGCCGACGTGGTGGTTGGGCGTGGCGAGCCACTCGACTTGGTCGGCTTGGGCGAGGCCGTGTTGTCGCCGCCGCAGTCGACGGTGAAGACGCTGGAGGTCGCCACCACGTCGGTCAGCTCACCGGTGGGCAGCATCTTGCGGTAGAGCACCGCCTGGTACGCGCCGTTGACGGCACGGAACCCACTGCCGCTGTTGATGTAGTCGGTGGCCGCGAACCCGCTGCCGTCGGCCGGTCCCCACGCGAGCGGGCCGACCGGGCTGTCCCCGCCGCCGCTGCCCTGGCCGTCGCCGCCCAGCGGTTCGAGCAGCACGAAGCCGGTCTGGCCGGTGGCGAAGGAGAAGCCCTCGACGCTGAAGACGCAAGTGACCAGGTCGTCGCCGGGAGTGCCGGCCGGCGTGCTCTCGTCGTGGATGCTGAGACTCCCGCCGGAACCACTCGTCGAGCGCGCCGTGAGAGACGTGGTGTCGGCCGAGGCTGCGACCGCGAGCAGCGGCAGCGGTGCGAGTGCGACGAGTGCCACGCCCGCCCAGCGAGCAGCCCGAGCGGGTCGGGAAACCCCCATGACCGATCCCTTCCTCACGAGTGGGGTCGGTCTCACCGCTGGCTCCCCGTGACCGCCGGGCTGCGCGCCCGCAGGTGACCGTGTAACAGGTCACGGATCCAAGCCTCCCCGGCTCTGCGGTCACCCTAGCGAAGAACGGTCACGCAGTGTGGGACTCGAACGGACCTGCTCACCCGGGTGCGACGGGCCTTGGTGACACTCAGTGACCGGATCGCCACGTATGGGTCACGACCGGTCGCGGCGCATCCGCCACCGGATCCCGGCCTCGATGAAGTCGTCGATGTCACCGTCCAGCACCGCGGCCGGGTTGCCCACCTCGTGCTCGGTCCGCAGGTCCTTGACCATCTGGTAGGGGTGCAGCACGTAGGAGCGCATCTGGTTGCCCCAGGAGCCGCTGGTGTCGCCCTTCAGCGCGTTCATCTTGGCCTGCTCCTCCTCCTGGCGACGAGCCAGCAGGCGCGACTGGAGGACACGCAGCGCGGCGGCCCGGTTCTGGATCTGGCTCTTCTCGTTCTGGCAGCTGACCACGATGCCAGTCGGCAGGTGGGTGATCCGTACGGCGGAGTCGGTGGTGTTGACGCTCTGGCCGCCCGGCCCGCTCGAGCGGAACACGTCGATCCGGATCTCGTTCTCGGGGATCTCGATGTGGTCGGTCTGCTCGACGACCGGGAGGACCTCGACCCCGGCGAACGACGTCTGACGACGCCCCTGGTTGTCGAACGGTGAGATCCGCACCAGCCGGTGAGTGCCCTGCTCCACGCTGAGGGTTCCGTAGGCGTAGGGAGCGTCGATCCGGAAGGTGGCCGACTTGATCCCGGCCTCCTCGGCGTAGGAGATGTCGAAGACCTCGACCTTGTAGCCGTGGCGCTCCGCCCACCGCGTGTACATGCGCATGAGCATGTCCGCGAAGTCGGCTGCGTCGACTCCGCCTGCTTCGGCGCGAATGGTCATCAGCGCCTCACGGGCGTCGTACTCACCGGACAGAAGTGTGCGGACCTCGAGGTCGCCGATCTGCTTCTGCAGATCGACGATCTCCGCATCGACCTCGCCGGCCACCTCGGCGTCGGCCTCCGCGTCGGCCAGCTCGAGCAGCACCGCGAGGTCGTCGACCCGCTGGCGAAGGGTCTCGGCCCGGCGGATCTCTCCCTGCACGAAGGACAGCCGGCTGGTGATCCGCTGCGCCGCCTCGACGTCGTCCCACAGGTCCGGGGCGGCCGCCCGCTGCTCCAGCCCACCCGCCTCTGCGCGCAGTCCGTCGAGGTCGAGCACGGCCTCGACGCTGGTCAAGGTCGCGTCGAGCTCTTTGATCGCGTCGGCGGGTTCGAGGGTGGCCACGTGTCACGAGGGTACGCGACCCGAGCACGCGTCCGGTGGCCCGACGCCAAGCCCGGGACCGGCACGGGGTCAACTCCTTGGGGACTCGTGCCGATGCCGCCTAGGGGGACCGACTGCCACCCGAGGACATCCGTGCACCGACATACCGCGTTCGTCACCACGCTCGCAGGGCTCGCGCTCGCTGCGGCCCTGGTCCCCGCCATGGCCGCATCCGCCGACGACCCGGTCGCGCCCGTCGATGCCACCACGCCGGCCCCCACGTCCAGCCCCTCCCCCTCCGGGAGCACGTCTGACCCCGCGCCCGACACCGTGTCCGACCCGGCGGCCGCGACCTCGCCGAGCACCGCCGCCGACCCGACGCCGCCCGGCAGCGGGGCCACCGGTCCATCCACCAACACCGACCCTCTGGTCGTCGACGACCTCACGGCGGTGCGCTGGGGGTCGAGCGTCGTGATCGCTGTCCTCGACAACGACAGCGACACCGAGGGTGACCCGCTTCACGTGGTCGCGGTGACTCCCGGCGTGCTCGGTCAGGCTCTCGTCGAGGGCGATGTCGTGCGCTACACCCCTAACGGGACGCAGGTCGGCGTCGACACCCTCACATACACCGTGGTCGACGGCCGAGGCGGCGAGGCCTCGGCCACGATCACGGTCGCGGTCGGACGCACGCAGGTCGTGCGACTGCGGGCTCGACCCGTCGCGCACGCCCTCGCGACCCAGTCTCTGAGCGGAGTGGTCACCCCGACCGACGAGGGTCGACCCACGGTGCGGCTGTTCCGGCGAACCGACGCAGACTGGACCCGCGCCGGGACGGTCACCGTGCGCCGTGACGGGTCGTTCACCAGCGAGTGGATCCCTCGCGCTCCGGGCGTCGTCCGCTGGCGTGCCGAGGCCGCCTGGCCCGACGGGGGGATCGCGACCAGCGACGTGGAGCGCGTGCACGTCGTGGTGCGGCTGGACCCGACGGTGCGCGGTGTCACCCGTCGTGCAGTGCCCTACACCTGGCGGCCCGGCTGTCCGGTCGGCCCCGAGCGGCTGCGAGCGATCGACCTGAACTACTGGGACTACCAGGGACGCGTGCAGCGGGGGACCCTGATCGGCTCGTCCTGGGTGGTGGCCGACTACATCCACGTCTTCCGAGCAGCGCTGCGCGGGGACTTCGCGATCAAGAAGCTGGTGCCGGCGGATGCCTATCGAGGCGTCGACGAACGCGCGATGGCAGCGGGAGCCACATCGGCGTTCAACTGCCGGCACGTCACCGGGAACCCCTACCGGATGTCGCAGCACTCCTGGGGCGACGCCATCGACATCAACCCGTTCGAGAACCCGTACGTCACGAACTCGCGCGTCTACCCGGCAGCTGCCGCCCGGCGCTATTACCACAACCGCAGCGAGCACCGGCGCGACCCTGGAGTGATCACGGCGGGCTCCGTGATCGCCTCGGCGCTGTTCGATCGAGGCTGGTTGTGGGGAGCTCGGTGGAGCAACCCCGACTACCAGCACTGGTCGCGCAATGGTGGGTGACCCCACCGGACCGGGCCGCAGGGTCGGACCGGCGTTGTCGTGCGTCGGGCTCCTGCTCCTCACCGTGCTCCTGGCGGGATGCTCCCCGTCGAACACAGCGTCGACGACGACCGCACCGTTCGACGCCGTGTCCGCCCGACCGGACCCGACGGTTCCCTCCGACCGCAGCGGCAGCCTGAGCCAGGCATCCCTCCCCAAGCCCAGGTCCCTGGGGCCTCGGTGGGAGTACCGCGTGGACAACGGGAGCACCGAAGACGGCTACCAGGGCAACGGGACACCGGCCATGGCGCGCGACGTCGACGAGGTGGTTGCCGCCATCACCCCGCTCGGCTGCCGACCGCTGGTCCTCCCGACCCCGGAGGCCGCACTCGAGGTCACGTATGGTCGAGACGACGGGACTCCGGCGGTGGGTCTCGTGCTCGAGTTCTCGTCCCCGGAGGTCGCTGTCTCGTTCTTCCAGCGTCGCGCCCAGGTCATGCGTACGTGCCAGGAGTCCCGCAGCTCGCGCGCCACCGTCACCGTGCTGAGGGACAGCCCGGACACGTTCATCGCTGAGCGCGACGAGCACCTCGGCGCCACACCGCTGTGGACCGAGGGCGTCCGACGGGTCGATGCCCGGGTGTTCTTCTTCGCCGTCGCCGGCGACCAGGGCCTCGACGCCATCGAGTCGGCGCTCGCCGTCAGCCAGGGGTGACTCCGTCGTGAGCCTGGTCCGCTCCCGCTTCACCCTGGTCACCGCAGCAGCCTTGGTCGCTGCCGCCGGGCTGCTGGTCGCGCAACGGTCGCTCTTGGGCACTGAGGCGGACCCGGCCGCGGCGGTGACCGCACAGGAGCCCGCCGAGCAGCCCCTGTCGGCAGTGGTGCTCGTGCCCGGGTACGGCGGCTCGCCGTCGAGTGTCCGCTCGCTGGCCGCGGCGCTGTCCGCCGCAGGACACCCGGTCAGCACCGTGACCCTGCCCGGAGACGGGACCGGAGACATCGTCGCGATGGCCCCCGTGCTCGCCGACGCCGTGGGCCGAGCCTCGGCCACAGGTGCACCGGTCGACGTGGTCGGGTTCTCCATGGGTGGGCTCGTCGCCCGGGCCTGGGCCCGCGACCTCGGTGGCGCAGCAATCGCACGGCGGGTCGTCACCGTCGGGACGCCGAACGCGGGGACGGAGACCGCGGCCCTCGGAGCGACCCTCGGTGCGTGCCCGACGGCCTGTCAGCAGATGGTGCCCGGCAGCGAGCTCCTCGAGCGGCTCAACAGCCCCGACCCGACCCCCGACGGCCCGGCCTGGATCACCGTCCGGTCGTCGACCGACGAGGTCGTCCGTCCCGACGGGACCACCGCGATGGACGGTGCCTCCAACGTGCTGCTGCAGGAAGTCTGCTCGGACGTCGAGGTCGCCCACGGCCAGCTGGTCACGCAGCGGTTGTCCGTCGCGATCGTCGTGCGCGCAGTGGCGCAGCAACCGTGGAACACCCCGACCACCGAGGACTGCTCGAGCCTGAGCGCGGGTTGACGCGTCCGCCGACCTCACACCGCTTGGCCTCGAAGACTCCGCTGATCGCACCCTGATCCGACTGTCCGCGGGTGGTAACTCCGCCGTGCTTCGCGCGGTCATGTGCCCGGTACCGGGATCCTCAGGGTCTTAACACACCCCGTCAACGCGCACCGTGTGTGCGATGCGCCCGGCGGTCCTCAGGGTCGGTGACTGGTCGGTGACTCAGCGAGGCGAGAACCTCCCGCGCTGCGCGCTCGCCGCTGCCGACAGCACCGTCGAGGTAGCCCATGGTCGAAAGGACCGTGTGCTCCCCGGCGAAGTGGATGTTGCCCTCCGGCTGGCCCATGAAGCCGGCGTAGCGGGCGTAGTGGCCCGGCCCGAACGCTGCGTACGACCCGCCCGTCCACGGGTCGTGGACCCAGCTGTCGGCCCAGACCCTGGACCCCAGGTGGTCGGCAGCGCCGGGGGTCATCGCGGTCAGCAGGGAGCCGAGCCACGACCGGGTCTCGGAGTCTGCGTCGCCGTGTCCGCCTGCGGGGGGCGAGACGACGTGCTGGGCGAACAGCGTGAACAGACCGGCTTGACCCGGCTGCCCCTCCGACGTCGCCCAGCCGACACCGACCGGTCCGTCGAACAGCCCGACGCGTGGCCATCCGGCGATCATCTCCGGCCGTTCGTCCAGCTGCGCGAGGACCTTCGAGTGCTGCCCCATCAGCAGCTGTGCGAACGCGTCGTGACGACGCTGGGACAGGTCCGCACCGGAGAGGTCGATGTTGCCCAGCGCCCCCAGCGGGGCGGCGAGCACGACGCGGTCGGCGACCAGCGGCTGCGAGTCGCCGGCGACCTCGACGACCAGGCGACCGTCGGCTCGCCTGCTGACCGAGGCGACCGGGCTCGCGAGCTGCAGGCAACCGTCGGGCAGCCGGTCGGCGAGTGCTCGGGCCATCAGGTCGTTGCCGCCTGCAACGTGGAAGGAGTCGACGACGGTCGAGACCACAGCGTCGTTGAAGCTCGGGTCCTCGTCCTCCTCGTCGTCGTCCACGTTCTGCCCGAAACGGAAGGCGTCGCCGGTGTCGTCCACATCAGGGAGGCCGAGCCAGAGGTGGATGAGCGAGACCGCCGACAGCTCCGACGCACTGCGTCCCAGCCCCAGGCAGGTGGACATCTCGAGCACCTGGCCGAGCTCGGAGCGGCGACCACCGTCGACCTGGGCCTCGATCCAGTCCGCGACGGTCATCTCGTCAAGGGCGACGAGGGCACTGCTCGGCGCCCGGTAGTCGACCGGCCCGATGCGGGTCAGGTCTTCTTCGAGGGCGCCCAGCAGCTCAACGAAACCGGGCAGGGCCACCATGTCGCTACCCACCCCGTGCCGTACCAGCCGGACGTCGCGGCGACCCGCTGGCCGTGACTCCAGGGTGAGGTCGAGCTCGTTTGCGAGTGCCAGAACACGTGCCTGGCCCGGCTCGATCAGCTCCCCGCCATGCTCGCCCACCTGACCGTCGGCCCACCCGTGCGACGACCAGCATCGCCCACCGACGCGCTCCTGCGCCTCGAGCAGCACGACGTGGACCGATCCGGATCGGGCCAACCGCTCAGCGCACCGAAGTCCGGCGAGACCTGCTCCCACGACGACGACCTGCGGGCGTTCGACCATCCGCGGATGCTAGTGGAGTCCCCGTGACTCTGCGCGGGTGGTCGTCCAGGCCGAGATCGACGGGCGCCATCGGCCTGGGGTGACGACCACCTATCGGGCTGAGGTCACGGCCCAGCAACCGTGGAACACCCCGACCACCGAGGACTGCTCGAGCCTGAGCTCCGGTTGACGCGGGCGACACCTCGCCGGCGGTCCGGTCTCAGCCTTCGTGTGTCGCGTGGGCTGTGGCGACCTGGTCGGCCAGAAGCACGGCGACCTTGCGTTGCTCGGTCGAAGGCCGGGCAACCCGCGTCGACGCGGTCAGCATGAACCGGCCGACCGCCGCTCCGCCGTGGCTGACCACCAGCGCGATCTCGCCGTCCGTGGGCAGGCCGTCCCGCTCGACGTCGACCACCCGACCATGCCGGCTAACGAGTCCTGACTGTTCGAGGACCGCGGCGTGTGCGGGCACGGTGATGTCAGGGACGAACCGGCCGGCATCGATGCCCAGGACATCGACGATCTCGTCCGTGACGAGGCCGATGAGGGCCTCGCGGCGAAGTCTGCCGCTCCGTCGCGATCGCTGCGGCTCGGAGCACACCGTCGAGGTAGCCACTCCGGCGACTGGCCCTGGACTGCTGCCGCAGCCCCCACAGCGCAAGCTCGGCAACCGCTGACCCCACGAGCACGAGCAGGATCACCACCTCGACGTCGTTGGAGTCGGTGATGGCGAACGTGCCGTACGGCTGGGTCAGGAAGAAGTCGAACCACACCCCGCTCGACACTGCGGCAACGATGCCCGCTACCCGGTCACCGGTAGCGGCGACCGCCACGACGACGACGACCAGCACGAGTGCGGCGGTCGCCTGGGTGACGCTGTCCCGGAAGACAGCGAGGACCGAGCAGGCGGCGAGCGGAGCGCGCCGCCGCCGCGATCCGCAGCGCGGGCCGGTGTCGCGCCTTCGTCCACGTCATCGTCACGTCCCGATCGAACCACCGCGTGGGTGGTGCGCCGGGCCGTCTTGACGGAACTCATACGTGCCCACTCTCACGGCAGGACGGCGGACCGCGCGCTGGCCGACGCCGCGACGTCGACCCCTCCTGCTGCACCCGGAGTGACCGCGTTGACGATCGGAAGGTGCACGAGTCCGCTGAGCTGCACCCGGACCGTCGTGCCGTCGGTCGTCACCGAGACGTGCAGGTCGTCGACCCCCGTCGGAGCGCCGGCGTCACGCAGGTACTCGTCGACGACGGTCTCGACCCGCGCCGGGTCGAGCGGGAGCGAGCCACGCACTCCGTCGCGGTAAACCGCTGCCTCGTCGACCGCCTGGGCCCCCGCCAGCGCCGCCCCGTCTGCCGCGGCGAGCAGGTCACGTCGCGCCACGAACAAGGCGCTGACGTCGACCACGACCACGATGAGGAGTCCTGCCACCACGACCAACCCCAGGACGAGCAGCATCACCGTGCCCTCGTCACGCCGAGCGCTCATGGCCGCAGGGGTGCGTAGCGGTCGACGACCTGGGTGTGCTCGGCCTGGACACCCACGGCAACCGGGACCAGGTCGCTGACGAAGCCTGGGACCAGCGGCAGCGGGAGGCTGGTCCGGAACTGCACCCGGACGAGGGCCCCAGGGGTGAGGCAGGGATCGGCGGAGCACGACACGACCACGTCGTCCGGACCTGCGGACATGCCATGGTCGGCCAGCGCAATGGCTGCAGCCTGACGCGCACGGACCTCGGCCTCGGCGGAGGAGGGGGCGGTCACGAACAGCCGGGCCGCCTCACGCGCGGCGGACGTGGCGGCGAAAGACGCACGCTGGACCTCGAAGACGGTGAGGAGCAAGTAGGTCAACGGCACCACCAGAACCACGACCAGGGACACGAACTCGACCATCGCGGCACCTTCAGCACCGCGTGCCTCGCGCACACGGGCGGGCGTCACGGCGTCTCGCTCATGGCGTGCCCGCGAGCCGTGATGCCCTCGGCCGGGCCGAACCACGCCACCAGCGGCACGGCCGCGCGAACCTCGACCACCACGGACGGCACCCCGGCAACCAGCTCGACCCCCGCCGACACGTCGTCTGAGTAGCCGGGCGGAAGGGTCATCTCGATCAGTCGCTGGGTGTGCAGCGCGGCGTCGTCCGGGGTTCGGCCCGCCGACGCACCGAACCGCGCGCCTTCGGCGGCCGCGGCCACGAGGGTGTTGCGGACGTACAGGGCGAAGGCGACCTGGACCAGGGCCAGCACGACGAAGACGACCAGCACCGACACCAGCACGAACTCGACGACCGCAGAACCGCGGTCGTCGTGGTCCATCAGCGGGAGACCCTCGACAGCGCGGAGGAGAAGATCTCCCGCAGCTGGTCCTCGGCCACCAGCCACAGCGTGGTCACGAGTCCTGCGGTCATGATCGTGATGAAGACCCAGCCGGGGACGTCGCCACGATCGTCGTCCCGAAGCTGTTGCAGGCGAACCGCGAGGTGCGCGGCGATTCTCGTCATGTCGTCTCCTTCGTCGCAGGTGTGCAGGGCTGCCGTCAGGGAGACGACAGCGAGATGGAGTAGAAGCCGGGGAACAGTGCGAACACCACCGACAGGGGCAGGACCAGGAAGACGACCGGGACCATCATCGCGATGTCCTTGCGGCCACCCAGTTCGATCAGTGCCCTGCGCTCGGCCTCGCGCGCATCGGCTGCCTGAGCCTGGAGGACCGCTGCCAGAGGAGTCCCTCGATCGACGGCGACCACGACTCCGTCGACGAAGCGGCGTAGCTCCGGGAGCTCGACGCGCGTGGCCACCGCCTGCAGCGCGTCGACGAGACCGACCCCGAGTCGGACGTCGTCCAGGGCCCGCCGCAGCTCTGCGGCCAGGTCACCGTGTGCCACCCGGCTCACCCGCTCGAGCGCAGCGGCGGCACCCTCACCCGCCGACACCGACAGGGCCAGCAGCTCAGCAAGCGTCGGGAACTCCGTTCGCATGCGCGACTCCCGACGCCTCACGTCTGTCGTCAGGCGTCGATCGCGGGCCAGGACCCCGGCCGTGAAAGACAGGACCAGGACCAAGACGATGGTGGCTGCACCCGGCGGTCCGGTCCTGGCGCCGCGCAGCGCGAGGAGTGCGGATCCGGCCATGGCTGCAGCTACCCCCCACCCGAGCTGCTGCACCCGGAACTGGTCGACCGACATCGGTGAGCCGAGCCGGTCGAGCCGGTGTCCCACAGAGCCCCCGGCGCCTGCCCAGCGGTCGAGCGAGCGAGCGGCCCGACGGAGGCTCGGGCGCAGAAGCCGCTCCAGCGTGGGGAACGGCGTGGAGACCGAGTCGTCGACCAGCAGGCGCGACGGCGTCGGGCCACCCCCCAGGTACGGATGGACGCGGTCGCTCAGGACGGGCCGTCGGAACACCGGGAAGGAGAATCCGACCAGTGCCAGGCCGAGGCCCAGTGCCGAACCCAGCACGAGCACGCCCGCCCCACTCATTGGAGGACCCTCGCTTCGAGGGGGAGGCGTGCCAGGCGCAGCATCAGCCGGTACGCGACCACGGAGACCGCGCCGCCGGCTACCAGGAGAACCATGCCCGCTGCGGAGTCGTACGCCTCGACGGCCTGAGGCCGCAGCGACAGGAGCGCGAGCAGCACCCAGGGGGCGGCAACCGCCAGACGTGCGGCGTTGACCGTCCAGCTCTGCCGACTGACGATCTCGCCCCGGGTCCGCAGGTCGTCCCGGAGGAACACCGCCAGCGTGCGCAGCAGTCGACCGAGGTCGTGTCCGCCCACGTCACGGGCCAGACGCAGGGCTTCCACGACCCGGTCGCCCACGGGGTCAGCCAGTCGGTCCTTCAGCCCGTCAAGGGCGGTACCGAACGTGCCACTCACGCGGTACTCGTCGGCGAACGCCCGGAAGGCGGGACGCAACGCCTCCGGCCCGCGCTCCCCCACCTGGCCGAGCGCCTCGGGTAGCGAGAGACCCGCGCGCACCGCCGAGGCGATGTTGTCGATGACATCGGGCCAGAGCGTTCCAAGCTCAGCGCGACGCTGTCGCATGCGGTGCCGTACCAGGGCCAGCGGGCCGTACGAAGCCAACGCCCCGAACGCCAGGCTGACGGTCCACGACTGCGACACGCCCAGGACGAAGAAGAAGGTGGCGGCCGCAAGAGCGGTGCTCGCCATGAGAAGTCTCGTCGGAGTGACGCCCTGCAGGCCCGCTTCAGCCAGCAGGGAACGGAGTCGACGCCTGCTCGACGACGTTCTCGCACCACGTTCGCCCCGCCCGCGTAGGAGGATCAGCAGTCCCAGCCCCAACGTGAGGCCGAGCACCAACCCCCACTCCGCAGATGTCATGAGGCCGTCGCCAGGAGCCCGGCGACGTCGAGACCACGACGCTCGAACCGGTCGAGATGAGGCGGGAACCCAGTTCCTCGCGCCAGGAGGCCGTTGCGCATCACGAAGATGTCCTCCATCTCCACGACGCCACCCTCCACCCGGCCCGGCAGGGCGGCTATCTCGCGCACGCGTCGGGAGCCATCGACGTCGCTGGACAGGTGCACGACGAGGTCGACGCACCCGGCCACGGTGGGGACGACGAATCCGGACCCCACGTTGTCGCCGGCCAGGAGCGGAAGGGTGCACAGCTTCGTCACTGCCTCACGTGCGCTGTTGGCGTGCAGGCTGCACATGCCGGGCAGGCCGCTGTTGAGCGCGATGAGCAGATCGAGGCACTCCGCCTGGCGGACCTCTCCGACAATGATTCGGCTCGGCCGCATGCGAAGGGCTTCCTTCACCAGTCGACGGAGCTGGATCTCCCCCGTGCCTTCGAGACTCGGCTGGCGGGTCTGCAGACCGACGACGTCGGGAAGTGGAACTTGGAGCTCGAATACCTCCTCGACCGTCACGACCCTTTCGCTCGCCGGGATCGCTGCTGCCAGACAGTTGAGCAAAGTCGTCTTGCCCGCCTGCGTGCCACCGGCGACGATCACGTTCAACCCGGCGACGACCGCTGCCTCCAGGAAGGCTGCCGACGCGGAGGTGAGGGTTCCCAGGTCGACCAGCTCGTCGAGGTGGGCCGCGCGGACGACGAACTTGCGGACGTTGACTGCCCAGTGCTCACGGGTGACGTCGGGGATCACCACGTGCAGACGTGACCCGTCCGGAAGGCACGCGTCGACGAACGGGGTGGACAGGTCGACCCGACGGTTCGACGTCCTGAGCATGCGCTCGACCAAGTCTCGAACCTGACCGGCGTCCAGAATCGTCGAGGTCAGCTCGCTGCGCCCGCGCCGGGCCACGAAAACGCGGCCCGGGTCGTTGATCCAGATCTCCTCGATCTCCGGGTCGTCGAGGAACCGCTGCAGCGGCCCGAACCCCGCCACCGAGTCGAGAACGAGCTGCTCGGTACCCACGGGGTCGAGAAGAGGAGTCAGAGAACCGCCGAGCGTGCGTTGCTCGTAGTCGGCCAGCACCTCCCGTACCAGACCACGCACGCCGCGCGGGTCGACCAACGGATCCAACCCGCGCTGACGAACGAGCTCTCGCACCTCGCTCTCGACCAACGCGACGGCGTCCACGGTCACCCCCTCGCCACGTCGGTCCGGCGCGGCGTGACGGGGAGGTTAGGGGCCAACGACGGGGAGCGGCAACGGGTTCGGCCCAACTGTGGACAACCCTCACCCGGCCGCCGCACGTCGACTCACGACCCGCACCCAGTTCGTCACCCACTGTGGGCGGGCAGCCCGGGGTGTCGGCCCGTGACCGCTAGGCCCCTGGAGGTCCCTCGACCAGTGACTTGAGCTTGGCCAGCCCTCTCTCGAAGTCGGGCCCGACCAACGCGTCCATCGACTTGAAGAGACTCATGGCTCTCGTGGCGAACGTCTTCTTGCCGGTGATTGCCCAGCGAACGGTCGAACCACGCTCATGCTCCTGAATGTGGAAGGACATGTCGTTGCGTGCCTTGAACGGCCTGTCGAAGCGGAGGTCCACGGTGATCGTTGACGGTTCCACTGCCTCGAGAATCGTCATCTGACCCTGCCCGGCTTTCCGGTTGCCCGACCAGCTGTAGGACGACCCAGGCCCCGACGCCGACCCGCTGTAGGTCCGCTGCATGTCGGGGTCGAGGCCTTCCCAGGGTGACCACTCCGTCCAGCGCCTGAAGTCGGCAACGAGGGGGAAGACCTGAGCCGCAGGAGCGTCGATCGTGATGGATCGCTTCACTGTGTACGTGTCATCGGCCATTCCGTGAGCGTAGCCATGCCGCGTTCGTCATGCTCCACATCAGGCCATGGGCGCCGGGCCCACTCAAGGCCGGCAGCCGCCGCTGCAACGATTTCGGCACGATGATCCGAGATCTCGCCCGCGGACCGTTCATAGAGCCCAGTGTCTTCGACGCCACCGTGCTCCAGGAGCTTCGTGACCTGCGCAAGGCGGCGGTCGAGCCACGCCAGCGGGTCGACCGGGATGTCAGGGTCGAACGTACGATCGCCCGGCTCACCACCGTGCATGGTGGGGTGCCAATGCATCCGGTCAACGGCGCCAGGGGCAGACTCCAACAGGTCGATGCGGCAGACGGCCGGTTGAAGCGTGACGGTGGGCGAAGCGTAGACGCTGCCGACGCACTCAGACTCGATCGGACGGATCTCTAGACGCACGCCGCGCTCCCTGGTGTCCGGCGCCGCGTCCAGTTCAGGGTCGAGGAAGTCGATCCGCGCGAGGGTCACCGCAAGTGTGTCGAACAACCACGCTGTCTCCATGGCGACACCCTACGCAGCACCGCCTGGCGCCCGAGCCCACGTTCGGTCGAGCAGCCCTCGCCCCGGCGAGGACCAGGTCGGGCCGGATGACCCGCGGCCGAGGTCGGTGACTCACAGACACTGGAGGAAACGGATCAGCCCGGGAAAGTAGTGCTGCGGGTCGTCGAACTGCGCCAGGTGGCTTCCCTCGGGGCAGTGCAGGTAGGTGCCCTGGGGCAGCTGGTCAGCCATCCAACGCAGGTGTTCGGGGTCCATGGTGTCGTGAGTGGCACCGATGACGAGGGTCGGGACGTCGATGTCCCCGAGGTCTCCGGAGCGGTCCCAGTCCTCGAGGGTGCCGCTGAGACCGAGCTCGCTCGGCCCCTGCATCGGTACGTAGATCGCCGGGTTGAGGTGGCCCAGAGAGCGCTGGACCGGGTCGGGCCACTCCCCGAGCGGGAGCCGACAGACGTGCAAGGCGTAGTGGTGCTCCATGAGCAGCTGCTCGTAGCGGGGGTCGTCGGTGGTCCCCTCGGCCTCGAACTGCTTGATCTGCGCGAGGACGAACTGGTCCATGGCGGGCATGAGGACTTCGTGGGCATAGGCGTTGTACAGCGGCGCGCTCGACATCATGTTCGAGATGACCAGGCCCTTGAGGTGCTCCTGGTGGTGGACGGCGTACTCCATGGCGAGGATCCCACCCCACGACTGGCCGAGCAGCACGAAGTTGCCCGCGTCCAGCCCGAGCGCTCGGCGGACCTGCTCGACCTCGTCGACGAACCGGGCCAGGTCCCACAGCGACGGGTCGTCGGGCTGGTCGCTGCGGAACGAGCCGAGCTGGTCGTAGTAGTAGTACTCGATGCCGGCGCCGGGGAACCAGGTGTCGAAGCACTCGTACAGCTCGTCTGTCGCCCCCGGGCCCCCGTGCAGCAGCAGCACCTTGAGGTCGGGGTTGGTGCCGACCCGCTTGGTCCACACCCGGAAGTCACCGCTCGGCGTGCTGACCGGCACCATCCGCGAGCCGCCCGAGACGACGTCACGTGGGTCCCAACCCGAGGTGTCGAAGTACGACTCAGGAGGAGCGCTCATGGCCGCACGCTAGCCCAGACGGCAAGGCCGCCCGACGCTCTCCCGCCGACCGGCGGCAGCGCGGTCAGCCGACGCGCTCCCAGACCACGATCGTGTTGCGGTCCTGGCTGTACACGTGCGCCATCCGGTATCCGTTGGCCGCCCGCTCGTTCGCGACCTTGGTGAAGCGGTGCATGTTCACCGAGCCCTCGTTCACCTCGATCTCGTACGCCGGACCGCCGGCCTTGCCCCCGCTAAATCCACCGATTCCCAGAACCACTGTTCCTCCTGAGCACTTGGCTGACGACTCGGCCGGTGAGAAGCACCCGCACCTGCCTGACCAGCCCACTCTGGCAGAGGGGGTCCGGCGGCGCACCCGTAGCATCGCGCCGTGACCCGACCGAGCACGCCTGATGGTCGTGACGCCGCGCTCAGCGCGGCAAGCACTCCACGAGCCCGCAACTAGGCTGAGGACCTCACCCGAACCGAAGGGACGGCCGAGTGAATCCGCAGGCGACACCCACCTCCGTTGCCCCACCAGCCGACGTCCTGGTCATCTTCGGCATCACCGGGGACCTGGCCCGGGTGATGACCTTCCGGTCGCTCTACCGCCTGGAGCAACGGGGGCTGCTCCGCACTCCCATCGTGGGTGTCGCCGTGAACGACTGGACCGTCGACCAGCTTCGTGCCCACGCCCGTGACTGCATCGTCGGCACCGGCGAGGAGCTCGACGAGACGGTGTTCGCACGGCTGGCTGCCCGGCTGTCCTACGTGTCCGGTGACTTCGCCGACGACACCACCTACGACAAGGTGGCCGAGCAGATCAGGGGAAGATCGCTCCCCGTCTTCTACCTGGAGATACCCCCCTCGCTCTTCGAGACCGTCGTCCGGGGCATCAGCCGTGCCGGCATGACGCCCAATGCCCGGGTCGTCGTGGAGAAGCCCTTCGGCCACGACCGCGGGTCGGCCGGCGAGCTTGCGCGGGCCATGCACCGCCACATCGACGAGTCGCAGCTGCTGCGGATCGACCACTTCCTAGGAAAGATGGGCCTGGAGGAGCTGCTGTTCCTCCGGTTCGCCAACACGATGCTCGAGCCGGTGTGGAACCGGAACTTCGTGGAGTCGGTGCAGATCACCATGGCCGAGAGTTTCGGGGTCGAGGACCGGGGGCACTTCTACGACCCAGTGGGGGCGCTGCGCGACGTGGTCGTCAACCACCTCATGCAGGTGGTGGCAGCCGTGGCCATGGAGGCGCCTTCCGGTGGCGACCCCAACACGCTGAAGGACTCCTCGGTCGCGGTCTTCCGAGCGATCGAGGACGGCGACCCCAGGTCCTACGTGCGGGGGCAGTACGCCGGCTACCTCGACACCCCGGGCGTCGCAGCGGGCTCGACCACCGAGACGTACGCCGCACTGCGGCTCGACGTCGACAACTGGCGCTGGTCGGGCGTGCCGTTCTTCATCCGGACCGGCAAGCACCTCCCGCTCACCCAGACCGAGGTTCGCATGGTGTTCAAGCGCCCGCCCAAGCTCGGGTTCGGCCTCGTCGGCGACCGCCGCCCCGAGCCGAACCAGCTCGTGATCCGGATGGACCCGCGGATCGGTGTGCAGTGGCTGGTCGACGCCCGCCGCGCGGATGCGCCCGGGCCGGAGACCATCTTCTTGGACATGGAGTTCGGCGACGAGGGCGGTGAGGGAGCGACGCCCTACGAGGTGCTCCTGCTGGCCGCACTCGAGGGTCAGACCGTGCGTTTCACCCGCCAGGACGGGGTCGAGGAGGCCTGGCGGATCATGCAGCCACTGCTCGACGACCCACCACCCGTGCTTCCCTACGCCCCGGGGAGCTGGGGGCCCGCCGAGGCCGATCGGCTCGTCACCGGGTTCGGCCGCTGGCACGACCCGTGGCTGCCGAGGTGAGCCCGCCCGTGAGCCAAGCGTCGGGCCCAGGGCACCAGAGCGCGGCCATGCCCTCGCCGTTCACCCCCATCGCCGACTACGCGTTCCTGTCGAACTGCCACACCGGGGCTCTGGTCGCCCCCGACGGCGCGGTGGACTGGCTGTGCGTTCCGAGCTTCGACTCACCCAGCGTGTTCGGGACCCTCCTCGACCGCGAGTCGGGGCACTTCCGGCTCGGCCCGTTCGGCATCGAGTTCCCGTCGGCCCGCCGCTACGAGCCCGGGACGAACGTCGTGGAGACCACCTGGCGGACGCCGCACGGGTGGGTCCTCGTCCGCGATGCCCTGACCATGGGGCCACGCGAGCACGAGGACCAGGTGACGGTGCACACCCGACCCCCCGCCGACGACGACGCTGACCACATGCTCGTGCGCACGGTCACCTGCACCTCCGGACGGGTGGAGGTCGAGCTCGTGTGCGAGCCGATGTTCGACTACGGGAACGTGCCCGCCGAGTGGGCGCTGGTCGGTGACTCCCGGCACACCGCGGACGCGCACGGTGCCGGCGTCACGCTGCGGCTGCAGACCGACATGGCCATGGGGATCGAGGGCACCCGGGTCCGGGCCCGGCACACTCTCGGGGCGGGTGAGCAGGTGTACTGCTCACTCTCGTGGGCCGAGGGCCTCGCTTCACCAACCAATGTCACCGACGCGACCCGAAGGGTCGACGCGACCACCGAGTTCTGGCGCAACTGGCTGGAGCAGGCCCGCCTGCCGGACCACCGTTGGCGCGAGCCCATCCAGCGCTCGGCCCTGACCATGAAGGGCCTGACCTACATGCCCACGGGGGCCACCGTCGCGGCCCTCACCACGTCGCTTCCCGAGACACCCGGCGGCGAGCGCAACTGGGACTACCGCTACACCTGGATGCGCGACGCCACGTTCACCCTCGGTGCGCTGCACTGGCTGGCCCTGGACTGGGAGGCCGACGAGTTCATGCAGTTCGTGGCCGACCTCGAGCCCAACGCGGACGGCGCCCTGCAGATCATGTACGGGATCGACGGACGTCGTGACCTGACCGAGTCGACCCGCGAGTCACTGACCGGCTACGCCGGTGCCCGTCCCGTCCGGATCGGCAACGGCGCGTTCGACCAGAAGCAGAACGACGTGTTCGGCGCGGTCCTCGCCTCGATCCTCATGCACACCCAGCACAGCCAACGGCTGCCGCGCCGCCTGTGGCCGATCGTCCAGGCCCAGGCTGCCGGTGCGGCGGCGGCCTGGAGGACCCCCGACCAGGGGATCTGGGAGGCCCGAGGGAGGGCCCGGCACTACGTGTCGTCCAAGCTGATGTGCTGGGTGGCGATGGACCGGGCGTCCCAGCTGGCCGCGATCCGCGGCGACCAGGAGCTCACCACCGCCTGGCGGGCCACCGCAGACGAGATCCGCGCCGACATCGAGACCCATGGCGTCACGGCCGACGGTGTCCTGCGTCAGCACTACGACACCGACGCCCTCGACGCGTCCGTGCTGCTCGCCGCTCTGTTCGGGTTCTGGCCGGCCGGTGACCCGCGGCTGCGGGCCACGGTGCTCGCCGTCGCCGAGAACCTGTCCGACCGCGGCTTCGTGCTCCGCTACCGGACCGACGAGACCGACGACGGGCTCAGCGGCAAGGAGGGCACGTTCCTCATCTGCTCGTTCTGGCTGGTCTCGGCACTGGCCGTGATCGGTGAGGAGCAGCAGGCCCGTGACCTGATGGAACGCCTGCTCCGGGTCGCGACCCCCCTGGGGCTGTACGCCGAGGAGTTCGACGTCGACACCGACCACCACCTGGGCAACTTCCCGCAGGCCTTCTCCCACCTCGCCCTGATCGAGGCCGCGGCCCGGATCATCCTGGCCGAGAAGACCGCGGAGTTCCGCTGACCCGACGGGCTGGGACCACCGGTCAGGTCGCGGCGATCGCCGGCCCCATCAGCAGCAGGTTGTGCTTGGCCTTGCGCGTGTCCAGTGCGACCACCGCGAAGCCGCTGGGCAGGAAGGCCAGACCCTCCGGCTTTCCGTCGACGCCGTCCAGGCTCCACACCGACGACGCCCGGGCCACGCCGCCCGTGGCGGGCAGCTCGTCGAGCCGGGCGATCGACGCCGACTGGTCGCTGAGCACGTAGAGGTGCCCGTCCGGGCCGACCTGCAGGTCAGACAGGTCGCCGCAGGCCTTGGCCAGCCCGTCATCGGGCAGCCAGGTGGCGAGGGCGACGTAGGTGAGGTCACCGGTGCCCACCTCCCACGTCTGTCCTGGCGGCAGCACGGTCCCGGCGCCGACCCCGATCGCCTCGGCGCCGGCCGGTCCGAACTCAACGATCGCCGAGGGGTCCTTCTCCTTGGCGACCAGGAGATGACCGTCCCGCAGCAGGATGCACCCCTCGCCGTGCGACCCGGCCGGGTCGCGCCACGAGCGGGCGACAGCGCTCTCTCCCTCGACGCTCAGTGCGATCCGGGCGATGACTGCGACGCTCGGTGGGTCGATCAGCTCGCACCGCGGTGGGGTCTCCTGGAGCAGCAGCACCCGACCGACACCGTCGGACGCAATCGCCTCCAGCTGCGGATCGTGCGCCGGCAGGGCGGTCCCGTCGGCCCCGGTGAGGTCCGCGGTCGCCCAGGTCAGCTCACCGTCGACGTCGTGCGGGAGTCGGCACCACGCGATCGTGGCCTCGCGGTCACCGATCGCGAGCAGCGTGGTCGATCCGTCGGCCTCACGACGCAGACACAGCCCCGAGGTCTCCTGCAACGGTACGTCTGCTCGGCGCAGTACCTGCAAGGCTGCAGTCTGATGTCTCGGCATGACTCAGTGTGACGCCCAGGGAGTGGTGATGACCGTGAATTCGGCCAGTTCGATCTACGCGCGCCTGTACCCGGGCTCTCCCAGCCGACGTCGGGCCGCGCTGGTGGCTGACCTGCTGACCCTGGCCATGCTGCTGCTGTTCGGCTGGCTCGGCTGGCGGGTCTACGAGCGGGTCGACGCGGTGACGTCGCTGGCCCTGGGGGTCCAAGACGCCGGCCAGTCGGTCCAGGGCGGGTTCTCCTCGGTGGCCGACGCAGTCGACGGCGTCCCGGTCATCGGTGGCGCACTGAGTGATGCGCTGACCAGTGCCAGTGACGCCACCGGGGGGAACGTCGTCTCACTGGGGGAGCAGGGTGAGCAGGCGATCCACCGGGTGGCGCTCCTCGCAGGCTGGCTGGTCTTCCTGCTCCCGGCCGCGGTGCTGCTGGTCTCCTACCTGCCGAAGCGGGTCCGGCAGGTGCGCACCGCCGAGCTCGGCGAGCGGATGCTGTTCGACGACGGCGACCCTGAGCGGCAGCGGCTGCTCGCCATGCGCGCCGCGTTCAGCCTGCCGCTGGACGTGCTCGCCCGCTACACCGACGACCCGATCGGCGACTTGCAGCACGGACGGCACGACCGCCTGCTCACCGCCCTGCGCGCCGACGCCGGGCTCACGACGGTAAGTCGCCAGTAGCTCGACCAGCCGGCGCCGCAGCGGCCATCACAGCGCCTGCACGGCGGCCAGGAAGCGGTCCACGTCGTCGTCGTCGGTGTAGTGGGCCAGGCTCGCACGCACCGCCGACCCGGTGTCGCGGATCCCCAGCGCCGCAGTGACCTCCCAGGCGTAGTTGTGCCCGCTCCACACGTTGATGTCCTGTGCGGCCAGCGCCCGGGCCACGTCGTCGGGGCTGAACCCCTCGACCCGGAAGTAGACCGTCGCGGTGCGGTGGGCCGCCTTGCCGTACAGGGTCACGCGCGGATCGGACTCGAGCGTAGCCAGCATCCTCTTGAACAGGGCGTGCTCATGCTGCTCCGCGGCCCGAAGCGAGGTGACCAGTCGCTCACGACGCGAGCCGGACGCGGCGTCGTCCAGTCCCGCGAGGTGGTCGACCGCTGCCGCCACCCCTGCGTAGTTGTGGAACGACGGTGTCCCCCACTCGTACCGGTCGGGCACGTCGTTGGCCGACGACGCCAGCTTGAACGGGCGCAGCGTCTCGAGCAGCTCGGGCGCGGCCACCACGCACCCGACATGCGGCCCGTCCCACTTGTAGGCGCTGGTGGCGTAGAAGTCGGCACCGAGCTTGACGACGTCGACCACACCGTGCGCCGTGGCGTGCACCCCGTCGACGTAGGCCAGTGCACCGGATGCGTGAGCCAGGTCGGTGATCGCCCGGACGTCGGGACGCGTGCCGAGGACGTTGCTGGCCGCGGTCACCGCGACCAGTCGGGTGCCGCCGTCGACGAGGTCGCGGTACTGCTGCGTCGGGAGCTCTCCCGTGGCCAGGTCCACCGCGGCCCAGCGCACCTCGACCCCGGCCCGGTGCGCCCACTGCACCCACGGTCGCACGTTGGCGTCGTGGTCGAGCCGGGACACCACGATGCTCTCCCCCACCCGCCACGTCTCCGCGAGCGCCTGGGCCATCCGGTAGGTCAAGGTCGTCATGTTCGGCCCGAGGACGACCCCATCGGCCCCGCCGTTCACCAGGTCGGCGACCGCCTCCCGAGCGGCCGCCGTGTCGTAGTCGGCCCGCAGGCTCGCGTCGAAGAAGCCACCGGCGTTGCTGGTTCCCCGGCGGTAGGCGTCCGCGATCGCCTCGATGACCGAGGTCGGGGACTGGGTGCCGGCGGCTCCGTCGAGGTACACGGTGCCGGACTGCAGGGCTGGGTAGAGCGCGCGGATCCGCGCCACGTCGAAGGCCATGGGCCCATCCTGGCCCATCCCGGCCCGTGGAGCCCCGGTCAGTTGCGGATCTGGGACCCCGTCGAGACGAGTGTGCGGATGACCCGAAGGGCGACCGACAGCGTCGCCAGGTCGAACGTGTCGCCCGAGCCGATCTCGTGCAGGGTGTTGCGGGCCCGCTGCAGGCCTTCGCCGTTGGCGGCCTCCCAGGCCTCGATCCGCTCCTCGGGGGTCCCGCCCGGAGGGGTCACCGCGAGCACGTTGGCGGTCAGTCCGGCCAGTGCGCTGTAGAGGTCGTAGCGCAGCGCCATCCGGGCCAGGGCGTGCCAGCGCTCGTCGCGGGGCAGCGCCGTGATCCGGTTGAGCATCCGGTCGACCTCGAAGCGGTCGGACAGCGCGAAGTAGATGTAGCCGATCTCCTCCGCCGGCTGCCCCGTGGAGTTGGCCAGCTCGACGACGTCCAGCAGCGAGAAGGCATCCAGGTGTGCCGCCGTCTCCTCCGCCAGCTCCGGCGGGATCCCACGTTCGACGTAGTCGGCCGCTCGGCGGTCCAGCCGCTCACGTTCTGCACCGCGCAGCATCTGCGGGATCAGCGGCGCCAGCTCCCGGATCGCGGCGAGGTGGTCGATCTCGGCCTCGACGTCGACCAGGGACCGCCGGTTCTGCATGACCCACCGCGTGGCGCGGTCGAGCAACCGTCGGGTCTCGAGGTAGACCGCGGACTGGGCGGCCGTCGGGACGACGTTGTCCAGCTGCTCGACCCGGCGCCAGAACGCGTCGAGCCCGAACACGTCCCGGGCCACCGCGTAGGCGCGGGCGATCTCGACCGGAGTCGCACCCGCCTCCTCACCCGCGCGGAAGGTGAAGGTGATCCCCCCGCGGTTGATCATCTCGTTGACGAACACGGTGGTGATGATCTGGCGGCGAAGGGGGTGCTGGTCGAGCCGGTCGGCGTACCGCTGCACCAGTGCAGGCGGGAAGTACGAGGTCAGCTGCCGGGCGAAGTACGGCTCGTCGGGGAGGCTCGACTCGAGCAGGTCGTCGGCCAGGGTCATCTTGGCGTACGCGAGGAGCACCGAGAACTCCGGCGACGTGAGCCCGCCGCCGAGGGCGTCACGATGGTCGATCTCGGCGTCCGAGGGCAGGAACTCCAGCTCACGGTCGAGCTCGCCGTGCTCCTCCATCTGGCGGATGAACCGCTTGTGCACCGAGAGCATCGAGTGCGCCTGCACCCTCGCGTTGCCCAGGAGCACGTTCTGCTCGTAGTTGTCGCGCAGCACGTGCGCCGCGATGTCGTCGGTCATCTCGGCGAGCAGCTCGTTGCGCTGCTTGGCGGTGAGGTCGCCCGAGCGCACGACCGCATCGAGCAGGATCTTGATGTTCACCTCGTGGTCTGAGGTGTCGACGCCCGCGCTGTTGTCGATGGCGTCGGTGTTGATCCGCACGCCCGCCTGGGCTGCCTCGACCCGTCCGAGCTGGGTGAACCCCAGGTTGCCGCCCTCGCCCACGACCTTGACCCGCAGCTCGCCGCCGTTGATCCGGATGGCGTCGTTGGCCTTGTCGCCGACGTCGCCGTTGGACTCGCTGTCGGCCTTGACGTAGGTGCCGATCCCCCCGTTCCAGAACAGGTCGACCGGGGCGGTCAGGACGGCGTGCATCAGCTGGGTCGGGGTCAGCGCCGTCACATCTTCGGACAGCCCCAGGGACTCGGCGACCTGCGGGGCGATCGGCACCGACTTCAGCGTGCGCGGGAAGACCCCGCCGCCCTCGGAGATCAGGCTGCGGTCGTAGTCGTCCCAGCTGGAGCGCGGCAGGTCGAACAGGCGCCGGCGCTCCTTGAACGACGCGGCCGCCTCGGCGCCCGGGTCGAGGAAGATGTGCCGATGGTCGAACGCGGCGACCAGGCGGATGTGCTCGGACAGGAGCATGCCGTTGCCGAACACGTCACCGGACATGTCCCCGATGCCGACGACGGTGAACTCCTGGCTCTGGGTGTCGACCCCCATCTCGCGGAAGTGACGCTTGACCGACTCCCAGGCGCCGCGCGCGGTGATGCCCATCGCCTTGTGGTCGTACCCGACCGAACCACCCGACGCGAAGGCGTCGCCCAGCCAGTAGCCGTACGACTGGGCGATCCCGTTGGCGATGTCGGAGAAGGTGGCCGTGCCCTTGTCGGCGGCCACGACCAGGTAGGGGTCGTCCCCGTCATGGCGCACGACGTCCTTGGGCGGGATCACCGCGCCGTCGACGAGGTTGTCGGTGATGTCGAGCAGCGCGCAGATGAAGGTCTGGTACGAGGCGACGCCCTCGGCCAGCCACGCCTCCCGACCGGCCACAGTCGGGTCAGGGAGGTGCTTGGGGACGAAGCCCCCCTTCGCACCTCCGGGCACGATCACCGCGTTCTTCACCGCCTGCGCCTTCACCAGGCCGAGCACCTCGGTTCGGAAGTCCTCGCGTCGGTCCGACCAGCGCAACCCGCCTCGGGCCACCGCGCCGAAGCGCAGGTGCACCCCCTCGACCCGCGGCGAGTAGACCCAGATCTCGAAGCGCGGCCGCGGCGCGGGCAGGTCGGGGATCGCCAGTGGGTTCAGCTTGAACGACACGTAGCCCTTGGGCCGCCCGTCGGAGTCACGCTGGTAGTAGTTCGTGCGCAGCGTGGCGTTGATGGCGGCCAGCAGCGACCGGACGATCCGGTCCTGGTCAAGGCTGCGGACGGCGTCCAGCGCGGTCACGACCCGCGCGGTGAGCTCGGTCGCGACGGCCTCGCGGTCGCCGGCGAAGGCCGGGTCGAGCCGGGCCTCGAACAGCTCGACGAGGGTCCGGGTGATCGACAGGTTGGCCGACAGCGCCTGCTCGATGTACTCCTGGCTGAACGTCGAGCCGGTCTGGCGCAGGTACTTCGCGTAGGCCCGCAGCACCATGGCCTCGCGCCAGGTGAGCCCGGCCCGAAGGACCAGCGCGTTGAAGCCGTCGGCCTCCGCCCGTCCCTGCCACGCCGCGGCGAAGGCGTCCTGGAAGAGCAGCCGCAGCTGTTCGTTCGGCACGTCGATGTCGCCGCTGCCGTGGTGGACCAGGCCGAAGTCGTACAGCCACACCGGGGCCTGGCCGGAGGGCTCGATCTCGTACGGCCGCTCGTCGGTGACCTCGACCCCCATCCGCTGCAGGACCGGGAGCACCTCCGACAGCGAGATGTCCGACCCCGAGCGGTAGATCTTGAACCGACGCTCGCCGGGCTGGGCGTCGGTCGGCTGGTAGAGGTTCATCGCCATGTCGCCGCCGGGCGCCAGCGCCACGACACGCTTCAGGTCGGCCACCGCAGTGCGGGCGTCGAAGTCCTCCTTGTACGCCTCGGGGAAGGCTCCGCCGAACGTGCGCAGCAGCGGCACCGCGGCCTCTTCGCCCAGCGCCTCCAGCGTCGCGTCGGCCAGGTCGTCGTCCCAGGTACGGGTCGACTGCGCGAGCCGCTGCTCCAGCGCCTCGAAGTCGAGCTCGGGCAGCGGCTCGCCGGCAGGCGTTCGCACGACGAAGTGGAGCCGCGCCAGCACCGACTCCGAGACTCTCGCCGTGTAGTCGACGCTCTCCGCGTGGTAGACCTCGGACAGGATGCGCTCCATCTCCTTGCGCACCTGCGTGGTGTAGCGGTCTCGGGGCAGGTAGACCATCGCCGACACGAACCGGCCGTACACGTCGGGGCGAAGGAAGAGCCTGACCTGACGCCGCTCCTGCAGGTGCATCACGGAGGTGACGACGGGCAGCAGCTCCTCGGCGCTCATCTGGAACAGCTCGTCGCGCGGGTAGGTCTCGAGGATCTGCAGGAGGTCCTTGCCGCTGTGGCTCATCGGCTCGAAGCCCGACGCCTCCACGACCGCCTTGACCTTGCGGCGCAGCACCGGGATCCGCATGACGCTCTCGCTGTAGGAGTTCGCCGTGAACAGGCCGAGGAACCGGCGTTCACCGACCACGTGGCCCTGGTCGTCGAAGGTCTTGATGCCCACGTAGTCCAGGTAGGCCGGTCGGTGGACCGTGGAGCGGCTGTTGGCCTTGGTGAGCACGAGGACCCGCGGCTCACGGGCTCGGGCCCGAACCTCGACGGGCAGCTTGCTGAAGGACGCCGACTCGGTGCGGTCACCGCGGAGCAGGCCCAGTCCGCTGCCCGGCACGGTGGCCAGGACGTCCTCGTCGTCGCGGCGCTCGAGGGTGTACTCGCGGTAGCCCAGGAACGTGAAGTGGTCGTCGACCAGCCAGCGCAGCAGGTCCCAGGCGTCGGCCACCTCGGACTCGGCGATACCGACCGGAGGTGCGGAGGCGAGCTCGTCAGCGGTGCGCAGCGCCGCCTCACGCATCTTCGCCCAGTCCTCGACGGACTCACGGACGTCGGTGAGCACCGAGTGCAGCGACGACTCGATCCGCTGGAGGACCGCCGGGTCGCTCACCCGGTCGACCTCGACATGCATCCACGACTCGGGCGTGACGCCTGGCTCGTAGCGGGCGTCGGGACTGGTCAGCAGCTCCTGCAGCTCACCGGACAGCGACCGGCGGACGGCGAACTGCGGGTGGACCAGCAGGTGCATCGACAGGCCGAGCTGCGACAGCGAGGAGGTGACCGAGTCGACGAGGAACGGCATGTCGTCGGTGACGACCTCGACCACCGTGTGGCCGCTGGACCAGCTGTGCTCGTCGACGGTTGGGGTGAACGCATGGACCTTGGCCGTGCCCACCGGTCGGTCGGCCGCCAGCCGGCGGACCGAGACCGGGGCCCCCAGGATGTCGGCCGGCTCGCGCCCGATGAGGTCCTCGGGGGCGATGTGCCGGTAGAAGGCGTCGAGGTAGGCGGCCAGCTCGTCGCGCCCGGGGCCGTCGGCCCGCTCCACAGCGCGTTCGATCAGGTCGATCTTGGCGTCGTCCAGCTTGCTCAGCATCGAACCTGCGCTCCCGTCCATGCCCTGCTTGGCCGGAGTATGAGGCTACCGGTTGGCGGGCCGACCACGGGGGCGGACCCCACCGTCCGGTCCCCCGATTACGCCGCTCGGGTGCCTCCCGTCGGGAGGGGCGGCACCGCTTCCTAGACCTGGCCGTAGGCGGAGGTCACCTCGAGCGTGGCGACCAGCCTGCGCTCTGCCACCATCGCCGCCCGGTAGTCGTCCCAGTCGGGGTGCTCGCCGTTCGAGCGCCGGTAGTAGGCGATCAGGGCCTCGACCGTGGGGTCGCCCGGGTCGGTCGCCGGGGGGCTCAGCGTCACCGTGCCGTCGAGGACGACGTACTTCCAGAAGGTCTCGTCGGTGACGTGCAGGCAGGCCCGGGGGTCGCGCTGCAGGTTGCGGGTCTTGGCCCGGTCGGCGGTCACCGACATCGAGACCGAGTCGCCGTCCAGGACGTAGAGGACGTTGGAGACCTGGGGCCGGCCGTCCCGTCGGATCGTCACCAGGGTCCCCTTCTGGTAGCCGGTCGCGAACGCGAGGGCTGCTGACAGTTCCATTCTCGGGCCTCCTGCTGAGACATCCGGCCCTCCTGGGGCGCTTTGGCTCAGCAGACTACGGCGACCGGCCGGTCACGCGCCGACCAGCCGAAACAGCCGTCTTGGACCGGAGAGCCCCTTGAGCGCGAAGTCACCGAGGTCCTCGAACGTGAGGCTCGACCCCGCCACCAGGTCGTGCACGGTGGATGTCGTGCGCACCTCACCGGCTCCGGCCGACGCCATCACCCGAGCCGCCACGACGACAGCCACACCCGACGCCTTGCCGTCGACTGACTCGCACTCCCCGGTGTGCACGCCCGCGCGCACGGAGAGCCCAAGCCCTCCCACGGCGGTCACGATCTCGCGGGCACAGCGCACCGCTCGGGCGGGACCGTCGAACGTGGCGAAGAAGCCATCACCGGCAGTGTCCTGCTCGACACCGTGGTACTGCTCGAGCAGGTCGCGGACCACACCGTGGTGCCGGTCGACCATCCCGCCCCAGTGCCGGTCCCCGAGGCTCGTCAGCTGCTCGGTCGATGACACGAGGTCGGTGAACAGCACTGTCGTGAGCACCCGGTCGAGGTCCGGGGCGGTGCGCACCGAGCCCGTGACGAACCGCTCGATCTCATCGAGGGCGGCGTCAACCGGCCCGGAGATGATCATGTGGTCCGTTCCGGGCACGAGCACCAGCTGCGCATCAGGCACCAGGTCGGCGACCGCGCGGGCCGCGGCCAGCTCGTCCTCGGGGAGACCCGCACGCGCAAGAACGAGGGTCGGGACTCGGACGGCGCACAGCACGTCGGCCAGCTCGACCGTGGCGGAGGCGAGCAGCCGCCGGGCCACCGCGGGGCTGGCGCTGAGCCGCTCCATCGTGGCCAGCCAGTGCACGAAGGCGGGGTCGTCCGCCCGGCTCGGTGCGGCTAGCGAGGCCAGCTCGGCGGCGTGGGCCTCCGTCCCCCAGCCGGCCACCCAGGCCTCGACGCCGAGCTCGTCGTCGGGTGACCCGTCGCCGCCCGGGTCGGGGTGGAACAGGACGACCCCACGCGCCCGGCTCGGGTGCATGGCCGCGAAGGCCGACACGATCCCGCAGGCCGCGGCCGTACCGACCAGCCAGGCATCGTCACAGGCCAGGTCGTCGAGCACCGTCAGGATGTCGTCGGCATGGGCTTCCAGGGTCGGTTCGTCGGCCGGACGGTCGGACAACCCCATGCCCCTGCGGTCGAGGATGACGAGCCGACCGAACTGCCCGATGCGTCGCAGCGCATGGGCGAGGACCGGGTCCTCCCACTCGTACTCGAGGTTGGTGTTCCAGGCGCGCAGGAAGACGACGTCGGGCCCGGTCTCGCCCAGCGTCTGGTAGGCCACCGCGGTGCCGTCGGCCGACGTGGCATAGCGGGTCGGGGGAACGACGGCCATGAAGGGCTCAGCCCATGTGCGGGTAGCGGTAGTCGGTCGGCGGCACGAACGTCTCCTTGATGGAGCGTGGGCTGACCCAGCGCAGGAGGTTCTGCGGACCCCCGGCCTTGTCGTTGGTGCCGCTGGCCCGGCCGCCACCGAACGGCTGCTGGCCCACCACCGCACCGGTCGGCTTGTCGTTGACGTAGAAGTTGCCGGCCGCGAACCGCAGCCGCTGCGAGGCCTCGGCGACAGCCCTTCGGTCCTGCGCGATGATCGACCCGGTCAGGGCGTAGGGGGCGATGCCCTCCATCTGGTCGAGCATCGTGTCGTAGTCGCCGTCGTCGTACACGTGCACGGCGAGGATCGGCCCGAAGTACTCGTCGCGGAAGATCTCGTTCGTGGGGTCGCTGCCCACCAGCAAGGTCGGCCGCACGAAGTAGCCCACCGAGTCGTCGGCGGTCCCTCCGGCCAGCACCTCGATGGTGGGGTCCGAAGCAGCCTGTCTCTGAACGTCGGCGAGCTTGGCGAAGGAGGCGTCGTCGATCACCGCACCCATGAAGTTCGACAGGTCACGCACGTCGCCCATCGAGAGACCGTCGACCTCCGAGACCAGGTCGTCGCGCAGCCGCGACCAGAGGCTGCGCGGGACGTAGGCGCGGGAGGCCGCCGAGCACTTCTGGCCCTGGTACTCGAACGCACCACGGGTCATCGCCGTGCGCAGCACGTCGACGTCGGCCGACGGGTGGGCCACGATGAAGTCCTTGCCCCCGGTCTCCCCCACGATCCGTGGGTAGGAGCGGTAGCTGTGGATGTTGGCACCGACCTGCTGCCAGAACATCTGGAAGACCGGGGTCGAGCCCGTGAAGTGGATGCCGGCCAGGTCCGGGCTGGCCAGGGTGACGCCGGACACCGCCTTGCCGTCGCCGGTGACCATGTTGATCACTCCAGGCGGCAAGCCGGCCTCCTCCAGCAGCTCCATGAGCAGGCTGGCTGCCAGCTGCTGGGTGTGGGCGGGCTTCCAGACGACGGTGTTGCCCATGAGCGCAGGTGCGGTCGGGAGGTTGCCCGCGATCGCGGTGAAGTTGAACGGCGTCACGGCGTAGACGAAGCCCTCGAGCGGCCGGTGGTCGAGCCGGTTCCAGACGCCCCGGGACGACGACGGCTGCTGCTCCTGGATCTGCCGGGCGAAGTGCACGTTGTAGCGCCAGAAGTCGACCAGCTCGCACGCGGCGTCGATCTCGGCCTGCTGCACGGTCTTGGACTGGCCGAGCATCGTGGCCGCGTTGAGCCGGGCCCGCCACGGGCCGGCCAGCAGGTCAGCCGCCTTGAGGATCACCGCGGCCCGGTCGTCGAAGGACAGGTCGCGCCAGCCGGGGGCGGCCGCGGCCGCGGCAGCGACGGCCAGCTCGGCGTCCTCGGGGGTGGCCTTGTTCATCGTGCCCAGGACTTCTGCATGGGCGTGCGGCTGCACGACCACGGTGGGGACGCCGCTGCCCATGCGGTGCTCGCCACCGACCACCATGGGCAGGTCCCGCGGCTGCGCCTGGAGGGTCTTCAGCGCCTGCTCGACCTCGCCGCGCTCGGGCGTGCCCGGCCCGTAGGTGAGGACTGGTTCGTTGACCGGTGCGGGTACCTGCGTGACGGCGTCCACTGCTGACCTCCGGAAGGGCTGGCTCACTGCCGCCATCGTGTCACGAGCCGACGTCGTCGACGAGGGCCGAGAGCTCACCCACGGCGAACCACTGCAGGGGGACGTCGTCGAGGGCGTCGTAGGCCCGGGTCAAGGCTGCGGTCGACACGTCGGGGACGGCGTCCTCGCCGTCGACCAGGAATGCGGCCACCCGCCCGAGCGGCACCGGACCGGTGACCGTGACCCAGCCTGGCCGCTCATGGGGTCCGACGTGACGATCCTCGACGTCGGCGGCGATCACGAGCCTTCGGTAGGCCGAGGCGGGGTCCTGGGCGAGCAGCTCCAGGGAGCGGCGCGCCGCGTCGGTCGTGGCGTCGTGCTCCAGCTGCTCGACATCGGCGCCTTGCTGCTCAAGGCGGCGGGAGGCGGTGACCGCGGCGGCGGCGAACGGCGCCGGACCGACCGCCGAGGACTCCACGACCGATGCCAGCCGGTCCACGGTGAAGGGGACGTAGACGCGCATCAGTGCCCGCCGTCGTCGAGCTCGTCGAGCGCGTCGAGCAGCGACTCGCCCAGCACGTCGAGGTCGGACATCGCGTCGCGGTCGCCGTACAGACCGAAGAACACCGTGCCGTCGTAGCTGGTCACACCGATGGTCAGCGCCTGCCCCTTCGCCAACGGCACCACCGGGTACGCCTCGAGCATCCGCGCCCCCGAGAGGTACAGGGGCACCTGCGGGCCGGGCACGTTGGTCACCACGAGGTTGAACACCCGGCGCGACAGCCCGGACGCCGCACGTGCACCCGAGGGCGTGCAGCGTGGGCGGGCCGAACCCGGCGACCCCGGCGAGGGACTGCGCCCCGACCGCCGTCCCCGTCTCCTGGTGCGCCCGCATCGCGTACGACGCCTGGTGGAGCCGGACGGCCGGCGAGTTCTCGCCCACCGGCAGATCGACGAAGTAGGCCTCGACGGATGAATCGCCCTCGCCGCCGACCACGACGCTCACCGGGACCATGGCGCGGACCGTCGTCCGGGCGTTGACCGGTTCTCCACGCATCTGCAGCCAGGCGCGAAGCGCCCCGGCGATCACGGCGAGCACGACATCGTTGACCGTGCCACCGTGCTGCGCACGCACGGCCTTGAACCGGGCGAGGTCGGCCCTCGCGGTGGCGAACCGACGAGCCTCACCGATCTCGGTGTTCAACGGCGAGGTCGGTGCTGTCCGCGCAACGTGCCGCGCCATGCTGAGCGCGCTGCCGGCCGCCGAGCCCACCCGGTCGACGGTCCGGCGCACGTCGCTGACCCCGTGGCGGACGAGGTCGACGACCGCCGTCGGACGTTTCACGATCTCGGTGACCGCGCCGGCCAGGAGGTCCAGCGAGGAGGGCTCCACCAGCGGGAGCCAGTCGTCATCGAACCTGGGCGAGACCTCCGGGTCGGGGCCACGGTCCAGCAGGACCTGCCCGAGGTCGAGGGCGACGATCCCGTCGACGAGGGCCTGGTGGGTCTTGGTGATCAGGGCGAACCGGTGGTCGGACAGCCCCTCGACGAGGTACACCTCCCACAGCGGGCGGTTTCGGTCGAGCGGGCGGCTGAGCAGCCGCGCGACCAGCTCGTGCAGCTGGTGGTCGCTGCCCGGTCGTGGCAGCGCCGAGCGGCGCACGTGGTACGTGACGTCGAACGCCTCGTCGTCGACCCAGACCGGACCGGCCAGGTTGCCGGGCACCCAGCGCACCTTCTGCCGGTAGCGGGGCACCAGCGGGATGCGCTCCTGAACGAGGTGCACGAGGCGGTCGTAGTCGAAGGCCGTATCAGGGCTGGGCGGCGGCGTCTGGAAGACCGCCACGGCTCCGGTGTGCATCGGCGTCGTCGCTTCCTCCATGTACAGGTAGGAAGCATCAAGAGCGCTCAGCCGGTCGACCACGCCGGTCATCGTCTCACGCGGGTCGGCGACCGCACGGACCGCTCACCGGGCGAGCGGAACACCGAAGAGCGCCTCCAGCTCGGCTGCAGTCTCCTCGTAGCCGGCATGGTGGACGCCGACGAGTCCCAACGCCACGGCGGCGCGGATGTTGCCCGGGGTGTCGTCGACGAAGACGCACTGCGACGCGGTGACGTCGAGCTGGGACAGCGCGTACTCGAAGATGCGCGGCTCCGGCTTGCGCATGCCCACCTCGCCGGAGATGACCACGACGTCGAACATGTCGTCCCACCCGTGGCGCAGGTAGTGGTCTCCCCAGGAGTTGGACAGCAGGGCCGTGGCAATCCCTGCGCGCCGGGCGCGCAGCACGAGCCCGGCCATGTCCTGCTTGTGCTCGAACCGGGCGAACATCCGCGCCAACAGGCCCTCGGGCGGAAGCGCCGAGCCGTCCGGGCGGCGTAGCCGCTGCACCAGCTGCGCCTCGAAGTCGGGCACCTCGAGCTCACCACGCTCGAGCCCGTGCACCGGGTTGTACGTGGCTTCGAGGTACCCCTCCTCGCCGAACCACTCGGCCATCGCGGTCCGGAACGCCGGGTAGTCGATGCCGTCGGACTCGCACCAGGCCGACATGGCGTCGTCGATCCCCACCGTGAGGACGCCGTACCAGTCGACGATCAGCGCTTCGGGCCGTGGCATCCCGCGATCCTAGGAGCCGGCGAGCCACCCCTCGGCGGCGCCTTTAGGGTCGTGGCGTGACGAGCGAACCGACGAACGACCGGTCACCCGCCCGACGCCGATGGGTGGCGATGCCCTTCATCGCGCTGGGCGTGGCCATGATCATCGTCGACGCGACGATCGTGAACGTCGCGATCCCGTCAATCCAGCTCGACATCGGGCTCACCATCCCCGACGCGGAGTGGGTGACCTCGATCTACTCGCTGGTCTTCGCGTCGTTGCTGCTGACGACGGGGCGGGTCGGCGACATCGTCGGACGTCGACGCCTGTTCGTGCTGGGCGTCGTGGTGTTCATGCTGGCCAGCCTGGTGGCTGCCTCCAGCCACTGGCTCGACTCGGTACCGGTGCTCATCCTCGGACGCGTCCTGCAGGGCATCGGCGGCGCGATGATCCTTCCGGCGTCGCTGTCGTCGGTCAACGCCATGTTCCAGGGCAAGGACCGGGCCGTCGCGTTCGCCATCTGGGGCTCCACGATCGGGGGCACCGCGGCGCTGGGTCCGCTGCTCGGCGGTTGGCTCACGACCACGTTCGGGTGGCAGTGGGCCTTCCTGATCAACGTGCCGATCGGCCTGGTCATCGTCTACGGCCTGGTCCGCTACGTCCCGGAGACCAACGACCCGAACGCGCGGCGGGGCCTGGACCTGGTCGGCGCCGGGCTGTCCATCGTCGGGCTCGCCTCTTTGGTCTTCGCCCTGATCGAGGGCCAGCGCTACGGCTGGTGGACTCCCACCGCGACGTTCAGCGCGGCCGGGGTCGAGTGGCCGCTCACCGCAGTGGCCCCGAGCGCCGTGGCCGTCGGGCTGTTCGTCGTCTGCCTGGGCCTGTTCCTCGTCGTCGAGCACCGACGGGCCCGAGCCGACGAGATCGTGCTGCTCGACTTCACCTTGTTCGACATCCGGTCGTTCCGCTACGGCAACATCGCCGCCCTGATCGTGAGCCTGGGCGAGTTCGGCCTGCTGTTCGCCCTCCCCCTGTTCCTGCAGAGCGTCATCGGTTACTCAGCCTTCGACACCGGCGTCGTGCTGCTCTCGCTGGCCGTCGGGACGTTCGTTGCCAGCCCTGGAGCGGCCCAGATCGCAAACCGGTACGGCGGGCGCACCGTGGTCCGGCTGGGCATGGCGCTGGAGGTTGTCGGGATCGTGGGGATCGGTGCCGTGGTGTCCACGACGAGCACCGGCTGGACCTTCGCGCCGTGGCTGTTCGTCTACGGCATCGGCGTCGGGTTCGCCACGGCGCAGCTCACCGGCGTCGTCATGGCCGACATCCCGGTCTCCGAGTCCGGTCAGGGGTCGGCGGTGCAGAGCACCTCGCGCCAGATCGGGGCCGCCCTGGGCACCGCCCTGCTCGGCGCTGTCCTGGTCATCTCCCTGGGCCGCGGCATCCACGACGGGCTCACCGCGGCAGGTGTGGCGGAGGCACCCGCGACCCAGATCGCGGCCGCCCTGAAGAGCGAGCCGACCCTGCTCGCGCTCCCCGAAACCCTGGTGCCGCCGTCGCTCCAGCTGACGACGCAGGTGCGTGCGGTCGCCGACGAGGCGTTCGTCGACGCCCTCCGGCACGTCGCGTGGGTCGCGGCCGGCTGGGTGCTGCTCGGACTGCTCGCCACGTTGGCGCTGCCCCGCGAACCAGCCTCCCGGGGCGGGGCTCCCGGGCCGGCCGGCTCGGGCGTCGACGTGGCGACCTCCTCACCCTGAGGTCGCCGAGACGGTGGCCTCAGCCCGTGCGGCGCAAGCGACGGCGCGAGCGTCTCGTCGTCGTCGACGCCGGGGTACCCGACGACTGGTCGACGACGCTCTCGGCGAGCGCCAGCAGCGCCTGGTGAGCGGTCGAGCCCGGCGCCGACTCGCCCAGCGTCCGACCGGACAGGAGCGCGCTGTCGAGCTCGGCGCGCCCGTCAGGGACGAGGTGGACGTCAGTGCAGACCCGCCCGCCGTGCCGCATCGCCAGGTCGGCCAGGACCGGCGCCACGACGGCCGGCACCGCGCGCCGCGGGTCGCCACCGACGGCGCCCCGGCGACACCGGGTGACCACGACCCGCACCTGGGCTGCGGGGGCCCGCTCGACCACGGCGGGAAGGTCCCGGGCCAGCCGGACCAGGCCGACCGGGTCGGCCGAGCCGACGGCGAGCACGGTGTCGGCCACGGCGAGGGACGCGAGCGTGGCCTCGTCCCGGTCGGGCGGGCCCACCTCGGACGGCCAGGACCCGGCGAGGCCGCCGCCCAGCCCGAACGCGCAGTCGAGCACGACGAACGCGTAGGTGGAACCGGCCCACGACCACACGGCCTGCAAGGAGTCACCGCGCAGCTCGACCCACCGGTCCGGGCGGGCCACGCCGGTCAGCACGTGCACCCCGGACGGCAGGGCGACCGTCGCCCGCGCACACGCGGCCGGGTCGAGCCGGCCGGTGGCCGCCAGCCGGGTCACTGACGCCAGGCCCGACGTGTCGTCGAGCAGACCCAGCACCTGGGCGACGCTGGCGCCGTAGGTGTCGGCGTCGGCGAGCAGGGTGTCGTGGCCGAGCCGGGCCAGCTCGTCGGCCACGGTCACCGCGACCGTGGTGCGGCCCGGCGCCCCGGTCGGGCCCCACACCGCGACGAGGTGCCCGGTCGTCCCGCGCGGCTCGGTGCGCGGCCCGCTGGACGCCGGCCCGGCAAGTACCGCGCGCAGCACGTCCTGCGGGTCCGGACCGACCACGGCCCGGACCCCCCAGGCCGCCCAGGGGTCGGCTGGCGCGTCCGAGTCGGCGTCGCCCCGGTCGGCGGTCACCACCACGACCTCGACCCCCTGGCGACGCAACATGGCCACGGCGTCCCGGTCCAGCCGGCGCAGGGACGCCGACAGCAGCGCCACGTCTGCGCAGCCGGTGGAGGCGGCGGCCAGCACGTCGGCGAGGTCGACGCAGCGCCGGCTGAGCTCCGCCCCACCGGGCGATCCCCGCAGGGCCGCGATCAGGTCGGCCTCCTGTCGGCGGTCGGACACGGCCAGCAGCACCCGCGCGCCCACGGTCAGGGGACCCGGACCAGGGTGAGCGCCCCGCCGGCCGACGCGCCCACCAGCGAGGTGACGTCGTCGGGGGACACCGACAGGACGACCCCCGTCTCCAGGCTCGAACCACCCAGCCGCGAGCCGCCGTCGTCGACGGCCTCGACGGTGACCTCGCCCAGCACCAGCCGTGGCTCGCCGACCGGTTCCCCGGTGGCTCCGCGCTCGACGACGTAGACGTCGACCCGCTCCCCCCGCCGCAGGTCGGCGGCGAGGTGGTAGCGCGCCACGGGCACGGTGACGAGCCGCCGGTCCACGGCGTCGGCCGCGCGTACGGCGGACGCGGCCAGGAGCTCACCGGAGGCGACGTCGCGCACCACGACCTGCCCCACCGGGTCGGCCGACTCGCCCAGGTAGGCGAGCGGTTCACTGCCCAGCCGGACCCGGGTGAGCGCGACGTCGTCGGCTGCGACGGTGGCCCCCGCAGCGAGGTCGGACCGCAGCGCCCAGACCGCAACGTCGTCGTCGGCGGTGGCGACGACCCACCCGACCCCGAGCACGGACCCGACCACGAGCAGCAGCCCCACGAGCGTGCGGGCGTCGACCAGCGAGGGGGTCGGCAGGCGCACGGCCTTCGGCACACCGGTGACAGCCATGCCGGGATGGTGCCCGACCCCGCGACACCGGGGTCGTTCTTCGTCCACAGGTCCTTCGGGCGGCCGACGCACGAGTACCGTCCGAGGCGGCACGATCACCCTGAGCCGTCGAAGGAGGGCCCGTGGAGCGCCGGTTCCTCACCCTGGCCGACGTCGCGGAGGTGCTGAGCATCTCGGCGTCCCAGACGTACGCGTTGGTCCGCAACGGCGACCTGCGCGCGATCAAGATCGGCGGCCGTGGACAGTGGCGGGTCGAGGTGGCCGAGCTCGACCGGTTCATCGCCGCCAGCTACGAGCAGACCGCGCAGTTCGTGGCCGAGCACCCGTTCGCCCGGGAGGCCCCACCCCTCGGCTGACTCCCGACCTACCCCTCGGCCCGCACCGTCGCCAGCGCCGCGAACGGCAGCGTCGTCACCGGGTCCGCGCCCCTCGGCGCCCGGTCGGTCGGGTGCTCCAGCAGGTCGAGGGCATCGCCCCCCACGTTGCGCACCGTCCCCTGCAGCCGGGTGCCGTCGAGCCGGGCCACGGTCACCGGGAGCCCGCGCGCGGCCAGCGCCCGCAGGGCCACACCGATCCCGCGTGACCGCAACGACACCGAGTGCCCCTCGACGGCCCGACGCGGCAGCCCCTGGACGCCCAGGACGGCCCGGGTCGACACGACCACCTCGCCGTGCGGTGACGCCAGCAGCAACCACCCCTGGCCCCGGTCGACGACGGTGCCGACCAGTGGCTCGTCTGCGCCCGCGACCGTGACCCGGACGACGCACGGCCGGCCCGTGCCGGCTGGGCCGGCCCGGTCGGCCCAGGCGACGGCGGCCCACTCCGCGACCGCCAGGTCGGCGGCGGTGCGGTCGAGGTCGACCCGCTCCACCCCGGCGAGCCGGTCGGCCAGGTCGTCGTCGACCCACCCCCGCAGGGGGTCCGGACGTTCTCCGCGGGACTCGGCCATGGCCGGGGACGCTAACCGAACGGTCGGGCCCGGCGGGCCCGGTTCGAGGGTTGTCCCCAGGTCGGGCGTACCGCTTGCCCGCCCGCTCGGTCCGGCGCACAATGCCCAAGCACGACCAAACGCATGATTAACTCAGGTTAACCGAGGCAAACGTAAGCACATGACCCATCGAGGCCACCGACTCACCGCGAGGAGTCCCGATGCCCCCGACCTCACCTGTCCCTCCCGCCGGCCCCCCGGACGTCCCCGCCCGTCGGCTACGGGTGGTCCCCGCCCCCTCCTGGGAGCCGCCCGGCCAGTCGCCTCGACGCAGCGGTCGGCCGGTGGCTGCCGCCGTCCAGGGCACCCTCGCCCTGGCCTACGTGCTGCCCGGGGGGCTGCCCGCCGAGCCGGCCGCCCCCGACCTCGCGTTGGCCCCGGCGCCCCGGCGGGCCTGGGAGCCGACCGACACCGACGACGAGCCGCCGGACCACACCGCCCGGGCGCAGCTGACCGACCCGCGGATGTGGGCCGCCCGGCTGGGGCAGGCCCTGCTGGAGGTGCGTAGCGGGAGCCGACCGGTGACCCAGCTGCTGAGGTGGACCTCAGCCTCCGTCTACGCCGAGCTCGCGCAGCACCGGGTCGGCCCCGGCGTGCGCCGGGAGTCGGTGCGCTCGGTACACGTCTGCGAGCCGGCCGACGGGATCGCCGAGGTGGCCCTGGTGGTGGCCGGTAGCGAGCGCCCACGCGCGGTGGCCCTGCGGCTGGAAGGACTCCGCGGCCGCTGGGTGTGCACCGCCGTCGTGTTCGGCTGACCCGGCGGGCTCAGGAGTTGCGGGGGTTGCCGTGGCAGCGCTTGTACTTCTTGCCCGAGCCGCACGGGCACGCGGCGTTGCGTGCCGTGCCCTCGTACTGACGCTCGCCGGTGGCCGTCGTCGCCGTGGCACCGCCGCTCTTCTGGTGCACGACGCCGCCCTCGCCGTCGATGCTCGGCGCGCTGTACTCCAGCTGGGCCGGCTCGGCGTGGTCGGTCAGACCCTTGGCCCGGATCACCGGGCCGGCACCCGAGGCCACCGCGAACGGCATGTCCTCGCTGGGTGTGACTGCCTCTGGGGCCGGCTCGGCCACCTCCACCTCGAGGTTGAAGATGAAGCCGACCGACTCCTCCTTGATCCCGTCCATCATCGCGGCGAACAGGTCGAACCCTTCGCGCTGGTACTCGATGAGCGGGTCGCGCTGGGCCATCGCCCGCAGGCCGATGCCCTCGCGCAGGTAGTCCATCTCGTACAGGTGCTCACGCCACTTGCGGTCGAGCACACTGAGCATGACCCGGCGCTCGAGCTCACGCATGCTCTCGGTGCCGAGCTCCTCCTCGCGCCGCTCCAGGGCTCCCAGGGCGTCGTCGACCAGCTCCTCGGAGAGGAAGTCACCGGTCAGGCCGTCGCGCCCGGCACCGGAGGCCTGCTCGACGTCGTCGACCGTGATCGAGACGGGGTACAGCGTGCCCAGGGCGGTCCACAGCTGGTCGAGGTCCCACTCCTCCGGGTACCCCTCGGCCGTCGCGGCGCGCACGTAGCCGGTGACCGTGTCGGACACCATGTGCTGCACCTGGTCGTGGATGTCCTCACCCTCCAGGACCCGCTTGCGCTCGGCGTAGATCACCTGGCGCTGGCGGTTCAGCACGTCGTCGTACTTCAGCACGTTCTTGCGGGTCTCGAAGTTCTGGCCCTCGACCTGCGCCTGCGCGCTCTTGATCGCGTTGGTCACCATCTTGGCCTCGATGGGGACGTCCTCGGGGATGTTGAACCGGGTCATGAACGCGTCGACGACGTTGCCCTTGAACAAGCGCATGAGGTCGTCCTCGAGCGACAGGTAGAACCGTGACTCCCCCGGGTCGCCCTGTCGCCCGGACCGTCCACGCAGCTGGTTGTCGATCCGCCGCGACTCGTGGCGCTCGGTGCCCAGCACGTAGAGACCACCGAGCCCCACGACCTCGGTGTGCTCGGAGGCAACGGCCTTCGTGGCCTTCTCGAGGGCGTCGGGCCAGGCCGCCTCGTACTCCTCGGGGTCGTCGACCGGAGACAGCCCGCGCTGGGCCAGCTCGGCCGACGCCATGAACTCGGGGTTGCCACCGAGCATGATGTCGGTCCCGCGCCCGGCCATGTTGGTGGCCACCGTGACCGACCCCTTGCGCCCGGCCTGGGCCACGATCGCTGCCTCACGCTCGTGCTGCTTGGCGTTGAGCACCTCATGGGGCACGCCGCGCTTGCGCAGCAGCGACGAGAGGAGCTCGGACTTCTCGACGCTGGTGGTGCCGACCAGGACGGGCTGCCCCTTGTCGTGCCGGCCGGCCAGGTCGTCGACCACGGCGTTGAACTTCGCGGCCTCGTTGCGGTAGATCTGGTCGGCCTCGTCCATGCGGACCATGGGCCGGTTGGTCGGGATCGGCACGACGCCCAGCTTGTAGATCTGGTGGAACTCCGCCGCCTCGGTCATGGCGGTGCCGGTCATCCCCCCGAGCTTGTCGTACATGCGGAAGTAGTTCTGCAGGGTGATCGTGGCCAGGGTCTGGTTCTCGGCCTTGACCTCCACGCCCTCCTTGGCCTCGATCGCCTGGTGCAGACCCTCGTTGTAACGGCGTCCGGCGAGCAGGCGTCCGGTGTGCTCGTCGACGATGAACACCTCGCCGTTCATCACGACGTAGTCCTTGTCGCGCTTGAACAGCTCCTTGGCCTTCAGCGCGTTGTTGAGGTAGCCGATCAGCGGCGTGTTCACGGCCTCGTACAGGTTGTCGATCCCGAGCCAGTCCTCGACCCGCTCGACACCGGCCTCGAGGATGCCGATGGTCCGCTTCTTCTCGTCGACCTCGTAGTCCTCCTCGGCCCGCAGCCGCGGCACCAGCCGGGCGAACTCGTCGTACCACTTGGCGCTCTGCTCGGCCGGCCCACTGATGATGAGTGGTGTGCGCGCCTCGTCGACCAGGATCGAGTCGACCTCGTCGACGATGGCGAAGAAGTGCCCCCGCTGCACCATGTCGTCGACCGTCCACGCCATGTTGTCGCGCAGGTAGTCGAACCCGAACTCGTTGTTGGTGCCGTAGGTGATGTCGCAGGCGTACTGCTCCCGCCGCTCGGCCGGACGCATCGAGTTGAGGATCACCCCCGTCTCCAGGCCCAGGAACCGGTGGACCCGACCCATCCACTCCGAGTCGCGCTCGGCGAGGTAGTCGTTGACGGTGACGATGTGCACGCCCTTGCCGGCCAGCGCGTTCAGGTACGCCGGCAGCGTCGACACGAGGGTCTTGCCCTCACCGGTCTTCATCTCGGCGATGTTGCCGAGGTGCAGCGCGGCACCGCCCATGAGCTGGACGTCGTAGTGGCGCTGCCCGAGCGTGCGCCGGGCCGACTCACGCACTGCCGCGAACGCCTCGGGCAGCAGGTCGTCCAGCGTCTCCCCGTCGGCCAACCGGGCGCGGAAGGTGTCGGTCTCGGCGCGAAGCTCGGCGTCGGAGAGCCGGCTGAAGTCGTCCTCGATGGAGCTCACCTGCCCGACGACGCGGGTGAGCTGCTTGAGGATCTTGCCCTCACCGGCACGCATCAGCTTGTCGAGGATCGCAGGCACGCTTCGTCTCCGTCGGGTGCACAGGCGGCGGACTCCCGGTACTCGACCCGGGCCCATGGCCGCGACGGCGTCGGACGCCGTGTGACCACATCGTAATCAGTTGGTGACCTGGACCGGTCCACCGGCAGGATGAGGTCGCATGACGGCGACCCCAGCGCGCACCGAGCTCTCCGACGAGCGGCTGCTGCTGCGCCCGCCGACCCTGGACGACGTCGACGCGATCACTGCCGCCTGCCAGGACCCGGAGATCCCGCGGTGGATCGCCGCGATCCCCTCGCCCTACACCCTGGACGACGCTCGCTGGTTCGTCACCTCGCTGGTCGAGCCCGGCTGGGCCTCCGGGGAGGACCTGGTCTGGGTGATCACCGACCGCGAGACCGGCAGCTTCCTCGGCACGATCGGCCTGCACCCCCGCCTGGCCGGCGTGGCCGAGGTCGGGTTCTGGCTGGCCCCGCAGGCTCGCGGCCGAGGCATCATGACCGACGCCGTGGAGCTGGTGTGCGCCTTCGGGTTCGGCGTCCAGGGGCTGCAGCGGATCGAGTGGCAGGCGGTCGTCGGCAACGACGCCAGCAGGGCCGTGGCCGAACGCGCCGGGTTCGCCCTCGAGGCCACCTTGCGCCAGCGGCTGCAGCGGCACGACCCCGACCACCCCGACCAGCTGGTGGCCATCGACGCCTGGATCGGAGCCCGATGCCCGAGCTGACCACCCCCACGACGCTGCACGACGGCGACCTGATGCTCCGGCCCTGGGCGGCCGAGGACGCCGGCGCCGTGCTCGAGGCGTGCCAGGACCCGCAGATCCAGCGCTGGACCCGCGTTCCGGTGCCCTACACCACGAGTGACGCCGACGGGTTCGTGAGCAGCAGCAGCGAGCGGTGGGCGGCCGGGCTGCCGTCGTTCGCCGGCGTCGATGGCGCCACCGGACAGCTGCTGGGCTCGTTCGGCGTGGTCGACGTCCACGAGGAGAGCGGAACCGAGATCGGCTACTGGGTCGCCCCCCGCGCCCGGGGCCGCGGAGTGGCGACCCGGGCGACCCGAGCGCTGTGCCGCTGGCTGTTCGACCAGGGCGTGCCACGGATCGTGTGGCAGGCCGAGGTCGGCAACGTGGCGAGCCGTCAGGTGGCCGAGGCCGTCGGCTTCGTGGTCGAGGGGACCCTGCGCCTGGGGCTCGTGCATCGGGGCACCCGGGTCGACGGGTGGCTCGGGTCGTTGCTGCCCGCCGACCTGGCCCGGACGAAGGCCGGAGCACCCCGCGCGTCCTGGCTGCTGCCCGGCTGGCCGGCTGAGCCGGTCCAGCTGCGGACGAAGCGACTGCTCCTGCGGGCCTACCGCCCGACCGACGCCCCGGCCGTGCTCGCCTACTCCACCGACCCGGTCGTGTCGGCCTGGGACCCGGAGGACATCGTCGACCTCGCCGACGCCGCCGAGCTCGTGCGCCGGCGCACCCGGTGGTCCGACGGTCGGGCCGCGGCGTGGGCGATCGCCGACCCCGACGACGGCCGGCTGCTGGGCGGGATCGGACTGCACTCCCTGGACGCCCAGAACGCCACGGCCGAGATCGGCTACGGCGTCCTCCCGCAGGAGCGGGGCCGCGGACTGGCCACCGAGGGCGTGCGGGCGGTCACCGAGTGGGCGTTCGCCACGCTGCCCCTGCAGCGGATCCGCCTGCTGCACGCCGTGGAGAACCCGGCGTCGTGCCGGGTCGCCCAACGGGCCGGGTTCGCCCTGGAGGGCACGCTGCGCCAGGCCTACCGCTACGGAGACGGCCAGCTGCACGACGAGCACCTGCACGCGCGGCTGGCCAGCGACTGACCGGCCCGGTCGGGTCGCTCCGCGCGCCCTCAGACGGCAGCGGCGAGCGGGCGGGCGAGGTCTCCGTTGGGGATGACCTCGACGCCGGACAGGTCGAGCCACTCGGCCATCGATGCGAGCTCGCGGCCCAGCCGCTCGGCGGTCTCCGCCGGGGCGCCCGGCTCGGCGAACGCGCCCTGCACCCGCAGGACCCCGGCCGTCCGGTCGGCCTTGAGGTCGACCCGGGCCACCAGCGCCTCGTCGAGCAGGAAGGGCAGCACGTAGTAGCCGTGCACCCGCGCGGAGGCCGGCACGTAGATCTCGATCCGGTAGCGGAAGCCGAACAGCCGCTCGGTACGGTCGCGCTCCCAGACCAGCGGGTCGAAGGGAACGAGCAGGGCGCTCGCCGACACCTGACGGGGCACCCGGGCCGACGGGTCGAGGTAGCCGGGCTGCCGCCAACCCTCGACCGAGACCGGTGCGAGCTCGCCGGACTCGACGAGCTCGGCGATCCGCGTCTTGGCATCGGCGGCGGGCAGCCGGTAGTAGTCACGCAGGTCGCGGGCCGCCGCGACTCCCAGCGAGCGGATCGACCGCCGCAGCAGCTCGCGCTGGGCGTCCTCCCGGGACGGCGTGGGGGTGTCGAGCACCTCCCGCGGCAGCACCCGCTCGGGCAGGTCGTAGGCCCGCTCGAAGCCCCTCCGGGTGGCCGTGGTGACCTGCCCGGACCAGAACAGGAACTCCAGCGACCGCTTCACGTCCGACCAGTCCCACCAGGGTCCGGTGCGCCGGGGCCGGTCCCTGTCGTGGCGGGCGGCCAGCTCGGAGGCCGTCAGGGGCCCCTCGGCGGCCACGTCGGCCACCAGCGCACCCAGCAGCTCGGGGCGCTCCTGAGCGACCCGTCGCATGCCGCCCCAGGCATGGTCCATCGCCTCGGCCATCCGCCAGCGGAACAGCGGCTGCACCGCTACCGGCAGCAGGCTCGCCTCGTGACCCCAGTACTCGAACAGCGCCCGTGGCCGGCGGTAGGCCGCCCGCTCGACCAGCTCACGGGGGTAGGGCCCGACCCGGCTGAACACCGGCAGGTAGTGCGCCCGCACCAGCACGTTGACCGAGTCGATCTGCAGGAGCCCGGTGCGGGCGACGACGCGCTTGAGCGTCCGAAGGTCAGGGGTCCTGGAGCGGTCGGCGAAGCGGGCGTCGCCGAACCCCTGGGCGGCCAGGGCCACCCGCCGGGCCTGGGCCAGGCTGAGCTGCTCGCGGGCCACGCGTCAGGTGATCTCGAGCAGCTTCTCGCGGACGGCGTAGACCACGGCCTCCATCCGGGAGTGCAGCTGCAGCTTCTCCAGGATGTTGCGGATGTGGTTCTTCACCGTGTTCTCGGAGATGAACAGCTCCTTGGCGATGTCGCGGTTGTTCATGCCGCGCGCCACGAGCTTGAGCACCTGCAGCTCACGGTCGGTGAGCCGCGGGGCCGCCAACGACCGAGGCTGGTCGACCGGCTCGCGCATCATCGAGGCGAACTCGGTGAGCAGCTTGCCGGCCATCGCCGGACTGATCAGCGACTGGCCGGTGTGGACCGCCCGGATCGCGGCAGCGACCTCGTCGATCGGGATCTCCTTGAGCAGGTACCCCGACGCCCCGGCCTTGATCGCCTCGTAGAGGTCGGCCTCCTCGTCGCTCATGGTGAGCATGACGATCCGCGCGCTCGGGACGAGGTCCTTGATCGCCGTGCAGGCGTCGATGCCGGACCCCTTGGGCATCCGGATGTCCATCAGCACGATGTCGGGCAGGAGGTCCGCGGCCACGGACACCGCTTCCTCGCCGTCGCTCGCCTCGCCCACGACGTCGATGTCGGGCTCCTGGACCAGCACGATCTCCAGCCCGCGCCGGAAGAGGGCGTGGTCGTCGACGACGAGCACTCGGATCGGCTCGCTCAACGGGACGCTGGCGTCCTCGGGGACCTCGGTCACCTGATCATGGTGCCACGCCCCGGCCCGAAAGGGTCAGGGTTCGGACGGGTTCACACCACCCGATCGGCTCAACCCGGCTCGACGTCGAGGTGGATCACTCCGTAGTCATACCCCTTGCGGCGGTAGACCACGCTCGGCCGGCCGGACGCCTGGTCCACGAAGAGGAAGAAGTCGTGGCCGAGCAGCTCCATCTCGTACAGGGCCTGGTCCAGCGTCATCGGGGTGGTGGCGTGCACCTTCTCGCGGACGACCAGCGGGCCGTCGCCGTGCACCTCGATGCCCGCCACGGTGGTCGCCGTGACCACCGCCGTCATCGTCTCCTCGCTCGGCGCGACCGCGCCGTTCGCCCCCCGGCCGGTCGCCGGCGCGGCCCCCTGCCGCTCGGAGGCGCGGGCCTGGCGGCGTCCGTGGTCGGCGCGCTTGTCGGCGGCCCGCCGCAGCCGCTCCTCGAGCCGGGCGTAGGCCAGGTCGAGGGCGACGTACTTCTCGGCCGCCGAGGCCTCCCCGCGGATGACCGGACCTTTCCCATGACAGGTGATCTCGACCCGCACCGACTGGTCGGCGAGTCGCGGGTTGCTCTCGGCCGACACCTCGACGTCCACCCGATGGCACTTGCTGTCGTAGCGCTCGACCTTGGCCAGCTTGCTGGCGGCGTGCTCACGGAACCGGTCCGAGACGTCGGTGTGACGTCCTCTGACGACGATGTCCATGAATGGTCCTCCCCACTCGACGTGCGGCACTGCGGGCGGCACCCGCCCGGCCGACCTGGTCTTCGACCCCACATTCGCCTGCCGAGGGTCTCGCAGCCTCGTGGCCACTACTCCCCTTCTCCTGGGTCGGTCGCCATCTGGGCGACCGGCAGGGCAGGACTTACTCCTAAGCCGCACCGTGATCGGACGACGAGAAGTCGCCTTACGTGGGCCGTTTCGCCTGCGACTGGCATCGGCTTGTCACGACGTCGCAGCGCACGCCGAGGCGTGCGAGAGACATCGATGACGCAACCACGGACCCGGGCGGGTGCCATGTCCTCACGCTATCGGAGGACCGGCCGGCTCGACACCGCGGTTCGGGTGGTGGGCGGTCCTGCGACGCTCGACGGCGGCCACCGTTGCGGCCCCCACGACGACGACACCGAAGGCCCGCAGCCGACCGACGGACGCTGCCAGGCTGGCACCGGTCGTCACGATGTCGTCGACGACGACCACCGGGAGCCGACCTCCTCCCCCGACGACGCCACGCACCAGGGTCGTCGACTCCTTGTTGACCCGGCGCTGGGCGACGTCGAGACCGACCTGGTCGCGGACCGAGCCCTGGCTGCGCAGCCACGCCGCGACGGGGACGCGGACCCCGCCCTCGCCCAGGACCCGGCCGGCCCGACGAGCGAGCCGGAGCGCATGGTCGTGCCCGCGTCGTCGTACGACCGCGGGCGACGACGGGACGGGCACCAGCAGCACCGGACCCGGCAGGTCGAGGCCCCGGACCGCGCGGGCGAGCGCGTCACCCAGCGGGCGGACCAGGGCGAGGCGGCCCTGCTCCTTGTGCGCGATCAGCGCAGCCCGCACCGCCCCGTCGTACGGCGCGCACGCCACCACGGGGACCCCCACCGACCGCGAGGGACCGGGCACCAGCGGGCCCTGCAGCGCTCGGTCACAGGCGCCGCACCAGCCGGATCCCGGTCGACCGCACCCGGCACACTCCAGACCGAGCACGAGGTCGGCGAACCCGGCCCAGGCCCGCTCGACCCACCCGCTGGTCGCCGCCATCGCAGCACCGTGGCCGCCGACCCGCGTGGGCGTGGCGGAGGCAACCGGCCCTGGGGACGACCGGGTCAGCCCGCGTAGCTGGGGTCGAACCCCCGCGCCACCTCGCGCCAGCTCAGGCCGGTGTCCTCCCAGAGGCGACCGTCGGTGGTCCCCACCAGCAGCGGCCGCTGCGGCGCGGCCGCCACCGACACCAGGCCGGGCAGCGACCCACCCGTCGGGGCGACCAGGCCGTCCAGCCCCACGAGCCAGGGCTGGACCGCGGCCCCGCGCTGCCGGGCCAGCACGACGAGGCGGTCCGACGCCGGCCACGCCACCGACGACGCGTCGGTCAGCGTGCGCTCCAGCGGGCGCAGACCGGACAGGCTGACCCGGGACCCGGAACGCTCCAGCCGGGCCAGCAGCAGCTGACCGCTGCCGCCCGGTCGTTGCACGACGACCGCGGCCCTGGCTCCGTCACGCGACACCCGCAGCTCCACCACGAAGCGGCGGGCCAGACCCGGTGCGGCCACCCGACGCACCTTGCCCGTGTCGTCGACGACCCGCACGACACTGCCCCGGTCGGTCCGGTCCACGAACCACAGCAGGCCGTCGCCGTCGTAGGAGGGGGCGGCGAGGTCCTCGCCGGTGAACACCCGGCTCACCCGCTGCGGCTCGGCCCGTTCCTGGACGAGCAGCTGCCGACCGTCGGCGGTCACCGCAGCCAGCTGGTCCCCGACCCAGTTGGCGGTGGGGCCACGCAGGGCGTAGGTGCCGTCACCGAACGGACCGGGCACCGCGACGAGGGCGTCACCGTTGATCTGGACCACCCGCTGGCCGGCCACGGCCAGTCCGGCGACGGTGCTGGGCGAGGCATTGGGGTCGAACCCGCTCCAGTCGGCCTCGGTCTGGACGAAGGCCCCACCCGGCAGGCTGAGGTTGCTGCCGTCCGCGGTGATCCGGATCCCGGTCACCTCGGGCAGCTGGCTCAACGTCCACACCGTCTGAGCGGTCAGTGCCGACAGCTCCGCGTCAGTGGCCGTGAGCACCTCGCTGGACAGGTTCACCTGGGCGATCCCGTTCTCGACCGGGACGGCGTCGACGACCAGCGACGTGCCGACCGGGAACGCGGTCCGCACCGCGGGCGCGAGCCAGGGGGTCGGGCCGCCCAGCAGCGCCCGCATCAGGCTCGTCGCCGAGCCAGGGCGGACGATCGGGACGTAGACCGGGTCAGGAACCAGGAACGACCCCTGTCCGGAGACGAAGAACAGGTCCAGGGCCCGGTAGGAGCGCGCGACGTCGAGTCGGGTGAGGAACAGCCCGTCGGGGAGCTCGGAGATCCGCCACTCGCCGTCGACCCGGGCCACGCCGAAGTCGGTCGTGGTCGTCGTGTTCTGCCGGGGCGTCAGCGAGCCGTCGGCGTCGATGGTGGCGAACGCGTCGGCGCGGAACTCCACCCGGCGGCGGTCGGTCGCCCGCAGCGAGAAACCGCGCTCGTCGTCGTAGACCAGGACCCCGGCCGTGGCGTCCCACGTGTCCGAGGCGGCCGGCGTGAGGAACTGGCGCGCGACCTCGTGGTCACCTTCGAAGCTCGCCGAGGCGGCCAGGAACCCTCGGACGACGGCGACCGGCGCGAGACCGGGAGCCGGGGCCTGTGGAAGGACCCGGATGAACGGCTCGTCGACCGCGGCCTGGACCTCCTCGCCCTGGCGGACCGGACCGGAGGAGGGGATGCTCGCGCACCCGCCGAGGACGCTCGCGACCGCGACCAGCGGGACCAGCACGGCGAGCAGCAGAGCGAGCATCCCGGCCGGCCCGCGGGACCTACCCATGGCGTTCGGCCGAGGTCGACTGGTCCGGGCGGGGGCGCCACGTGGGCGGGCCACCGACCGACACCGGGGCGCGCCGCCGGGTCGAGGCGTCGGGCGGCTGCAGCGGCAGCGGCGAGGAAGTCAGGTCGATGTCGGGGCGCCGCGGCAGGGTCAGCCGGAAGTTCGCCCCGTCGCCCGGCTCCCCCCAGGCCTGCAGCCAGCCCCCGTGCAGCCGCGCGTCCTCCAGGGAGATCGCCAGGCCGAGTCCGGTCCCGCCGGTGGTCCGGGCCCGCGCCGGGTCGGCCCGCCAGAAGCGGTTGAAGACCAGCGAAGAGTCGCCGGGACGCAGCCCGACCCCGTGGTCGCGCACGGCGATCGCCACGGCCTCCTCGTCGCCCCCGATCGTCACGACCACCGGGCGGCCCTCGCTGTGCTCGATGGCGTTGGCCAGCAGGTTGCGCACGACCCGGTCGATCCGGCGGGTGTCCAGCTCGGCCCGGCAGGGCTGAGGTGGCGCGGCCACGGTCAGGGTGCAGCCGCGCTGCTGGGCCAGGGGCATTGCGGCATCGACCGCATGGGCCACCAGGTCGCGCACGTCCACGGAGGTCGGGTCCAAGACGGCCGCTCCGGCGTCGAACCGGCTGATCTCCAGCAGGTCGACGAGCAGGGACTCGAACCGGTCGAGCTGGTTCTGCAGCAGCTCGGCGGCCCGAGCGGTCGTCGGGTCGAAGTCCTCGCGGGTCTCGTACAGGACGTCGGAGGCCATCCGCACGGTGGTGAGCGGGGTGCGCAGCTCGTGCGAGACGTCGGAGACGAACCGCCGCTGCACCCGGGACAGCTCCTCGAGCTGGCCGATCTGGGTCTGCAGGCTGTCGGCCATCTGGTTGAACGAACGCGCCAGAGCCGCCAGGTCGTCGTCGCCGGTCACGGCCATCCGCTCCGACAGCACCCCAGCCGACAGCCGCTGGGCGACGGTCGACGCGTAGCGGACCGGGTCGACCACCTGTCGGGTGACGAACCAGGCGATCCAGCCGAGCAGGGCCACCAGGACGACCCCTGCGATCGCCAGGGCCCGCTGCACCAGGCTCAGCGTCGCCTGCTCCGAGGCCAGCGGGAACAGGTAGTACAGCTCGTAGCTGCCCAGCCCCGGCACCTGCAGCGGCGCCCCGACGGCGAGGGCGGGCTCGGGCGTGCGGTCGTCGCTCGAGCGCAGCTCGGTGTAGGCCCAGGCCTGCCGCTGGCCGTCCTCGACGGCGGTGCGCAGGTCGTCCGGCACGCTGGTCTCCGAGACCAGGCTCGACCCGCGCTGGGGGACCACGGCCGAGGAGCTCAGCAGCAGCACGTCGTACAGCCGCGGGATGCCGGCCCCGCCGTTGGCCAGCTGGACGACGATCTGGTCGACCAGGCGGGTCGCCCCCGCGGCGTCGGTGCGGTCGGACGCCTCGACCAGGGCCTGCGCCTGGTTCAGCCCGGACCGCGCCTCGACCAACGACGTCTGCAACTTGGCCTCGAGGAGGCCGTCGGTGATCCGACCCACCAGGACCTGCCCCAGGACCACCAGGACGACGAGGGACAGCGCCAGGGTGGTGGCCACCACACGAAGCTGCAGCGACCCGCGCCAGCGTCGCCGCACCGAGCGGGCGGCTCGTCGAAACGGGTCGATGAAGGCATCCATGGTCGCCCGGCCCAACCGCGCGGTCAGGCCGGTCCGGCCTTGTAGCCGACGCCGCGGACGGTGACGACGATCTCCGGGTTCTCCGGGTCCCGCTCGATCTTGGAGCGCAGCCGCTGGACGTGCACGTTGACGAGGCGGGTGTCCGCGGCGTGCCGGTAGCCCCAGACCTGCTCGAGCAGCACCTCGCGGCTGAACACCTGCCACGGTTTGCGCGCCAAGGCCACCAACAGGTCGAACTCCAGCGGGGTCAGGGAGATCGGCGCACCGTCGCGCTTGACGGTGTGACCGGCGACGTCGATGTCGAGGTCCCCGATCGTCAGCGACTCCGGGCGCGCCTCGTCGGTACGGCGCAGCCGGGTGCGGATCCGGGCGACCAGCTCCTTGGGCTTGAAGGGCTTGACGATGTAGTCGTCGGCACCGGACTCCAGCCCGAGCACGATGTCGACCGTGTCGCTCTTGGCGGTGAGCATGACGATGGGCACCCCGGACTCCAGCCGGATCTCGCGGCACACCTCGATGCCGTCCTTGCCCGGCAGCATCAGGTCGAGCAGCACCAGATCGGGACGCGACTCCCGGAACAGGCCCAGTGCGCGCTCACCGTCGGCGCACAGCACCGGCTCGAACCCCTCGCCCCGAAGCACGATGCCGAGCATCTCGGCCAGCGCGGTGTCGTCGTCGACGACCAGAACTCGACCCCTCATGTGCCCATGGTCGCATCCTCACGACCCGCCGCGGGCCAGGGCTGCGCCCGGGCGGCCGGACGCAGCCCCCGGGCGTGGCACGATGACGACGCCAGGCCACCAGCGGAGGGACTCGATGACCGACCAGCCGGACCAGCCCGTCGTCCCGCCGGGTGAGCCGGCCGCCGCACCGCCACCGCCGCCGGCCCCCCCGGGCTGGTCGACCGCGCAGCCGCCGCCCTACGGGGCGCCGGCCTGGCAGCCGCCACCGGGCTGGGGCGAGCAGCCGCCCGCACCCAAGCCGGGGGTGGTCCCGCTTCGACCCCTGTCGGTCCTGGAGATCCTCGACGGCTCGATCACCACGATCCGCCAGTACTGGCGGCCGATGCTCGGCCTGGCCTTCGCCGTCTCGGCCGTCCTGGCCGTGGTCGGGTTCCTGCTGTCGCTGCTGAGCCTGGGCTCGCTGTCCTCCCTGGAGAACCTCGACCCCCAGACCGTCGACGGGGGCGACCTCGCGACGGCCCTCGTCCCGACCCTGGTCGGGTCGCTGGTGGCCCTGCTGCTGCAGTTCGTCGGCGTGGTGCTGCTCACCGGCATGCTCACCGCGGTGGTCGGACAGGCGGTGCTCGGGCGCGACCTGTCGATCGGTGAGGCGTGGGACCGGGTACGCCCCCTCGCCTGGAGACTGATCGGCCTGGCGCTGCTGATCACCCTGGCCGTCGTCGTGGGGCTGTTGTTCTGCGTCCTGCCCGGGCTGGTGCTGGCCGTGTTCTTCTCGCTCGCCGCCGCAGTCCTGGTGCTCGAGCGGACCAGCGTGACCCAGGCGATCTCCCGATCCTGGTCCTTGGTCGGCAGCGCCTTCTGGCGCACGCTGTGGATCCTGGTTCTCGTCTGGGTCATCTACGGCGTGATCACGACCGCCGTGTCGATCCCGTTCAGCATCGTGTCGGTCGTCGTGCCCCCGGTCGACCAGTCGGGCTCGGTCAACGAGGTCGCGTTCGTCGTCGGCCAGGCGCTGTCGGGCATCGGCTCGGTCATCGCGGGCACGATCGGGTACCCGTTCATCGCCGCGGCGATCGCCCTCACCTACATCGACCGTCGGATGCGGCGCGAGGGGCTGGACCTCGAGCTGGCCCGCGCCACCTCCACGTCGGGCTGACCCACGGTGCGACTGGACGGTGCGCCCCTCGACCTGGGTGCCGAGCAGGCCCGTGAGCTGGCCCAGCGTGAGCTGCTCGACCCGGTGTACGCACAGGCCCAGCCCCCGTGGTGGCAGCGGGTCGCCGAGTGGTTCGTCGACCGGCTCGGCGACATCTTGTCGACCCTGGTCAGCGGCGTGGCCGACGGCGGCTGGGTGGTGGTCCTGGTCGGTCTGCTCGCCCTGGTCCTCTTCGTGGCTCTGCGCCGCACGGGGTCGGTGCGTCGGGCCCGCGGGGGCGACGCACCGGTCTTCGTCGGACGCGTCCGTGACGCCGCCGACTACCGGGCGGCCTCGGCCCGCTCCGCTGCGGCTGGTGACTACCACGGCGCCGTGCTCGACCGGTTCCGGGCGATCGTGCGCACCCTCGAACAGCGTGGCGTCATCGACGAGCGGCCCGGGCGCACCGCCGACGAGGCCGCAGCGGAGACCGGGATCCTGCGCCCCGAGCTGGCGTCCGGGCTGCGCCGGGGCGCGGCTGCCTTCGACGAGGTCGCCTACGGCGGCCGCCCCGGACACCGCGAGGTCTACGAGGCGCTCGTCCAGCTCGACGAGGCGGTGCTGGTATGACCGCCGGCACCACCACCGCGCCACCCACCGGCCCCTCGGCGGTCGAGGTCCAGGGTGCACGGGGGCGGCGGACCCGGCTGCGCATCCTGGCGGTCGGCGTCGCAACACTGGTGTTCGTGCTCCTGGCCGCCTGGGTCGCGACCCCCCGGGCCGAGGGCCGGCTCGACCCCGACTCACCGTCACCCGGGGGCGCCCGGGCGGTCGCGCAGGTGCTGCGCGGCCAGGGCATCGCGGTGTCGCGGGTAACCGACTCCGCCCAGGCGCTGCGGACCGGAGCCGGGTCGACCCTGGTCGTGGCCTACCCCGAGCTGCTCACCCCCGACCAGCTCGACACGTTGAGCCGGGCGGCGGCCGACGTCGTGCTGCTCGGAGCGCCGTGGCAGGCCACCGGGCCGTTCGTCGGGATCACCGTGGTCGACGAGGTCGACGTGCGACCCCGGCAGCCGGTGTGCGCGCTCCCGGCCGCCCTCCGGGCCGGCCAGGTCGAGCTGGGCGGGACGGGCTTCGACCTGTCGACCGGCCCCGACCAGGACGGTGACCTCTGCTACCCCGAGGGCGACGCCGCCGCCCTCGCTCAGGTGCGCGACGCCACCCGGGCGGTCACCGTGGTCGGCAGCAGCAGCTTCGTCACCAACGACCGGCTCGCCGACGACGGAAACGCCGCCCTGGCCCTGGACCTGATCGGCTCCCAGCCGAGCGTGGTGTGGTGGCTGCCCACTCCGCAGCTCGACGGCACCCAGTCGCTGACCTCGCTCCTGCCCCACGTCACCTGGCTGCTCCTGGCCCAGGCGGCCGTGGTCGTGGCGCTCCTGGCCTGGTGGCGGGGGCGCCGGCTCGGCCGGGTCGTCGTCGAGCCGCTGCCGGTCGTCGTCCGGGCCGCCGAGACGACCGAGGGCCGGGCCCGGCTCTACCAGCGCAACCGGGCCAGGGACGTCGCGTCGGTCCACCTGCGCGAGGCCACCGTGGCCCGCCTGCTGGGTCCCCTCCACCTGCCCGCTTCCAGTGCCCCGCAGGGGGTGGTCTCGGCCGTGGCGCGCGCGACGGGTCGGCCGGCGGAGTCGGTGCGACACCTGTTGTACGGTCCGACTCCAGGGGACGACACCGAGCTCGTCGGCCTGGCCCGTGCCCTCGACGCACTCGAGCAGGAGGTTGGACCCCGGTGAGCACGCCCCACGACACCCCCCTCGGCGACCCCCCGCCGGACGGCGCCCGCACCTCGCTGCTGAGCGTGCGCGACGAGGTCGCCAAGGCCGTCGTCGGCCAGGACGCCGTGGTGACCGGGCTGCTGATCGCGCTGCTGTGTCGCGGGCACGTGCTGCTCGAGGGTGTGCCGGGCACGGCCAAGACCCTGCTCGTGCGCACGCTGGCGGCGTCCCTGAAGCTGGACACCAAGCGGATCCAGTTCACCCCCGACCTCATGCCCGGAGACGTCACCGGGTCGTTGGTCTACGACGCGCGCAGCGCCGCGTTCGACTTCCGGCCGGGTCCGGTCTTCACCCACCTGCTGCTCGCCGACGAGATCAACCGCACCCCGCCGAAGACCCAGGCGTCGCTGCTGGAGGCCATGGAGGAACGGCAGGTCAGCGTCGACGGGCACCCCCGGCTGCTGCCGGAGCCCTTCCTGGTCGCGGCCACCCAGAACCCGGTCGAGTACGAGGGCACCTACCCGCTGCCCGAGGCGCAGCTGGACCGGTTCCTGCTCAAGCTGACCATGCCGGTCCCCCCGCGCGAGGTCGAGGTCGAGGTGGTCCAGCGTCATGTCGACGGCTTCGACCCCCGCGACCTCGCTGGCGCCGGCGTCCGGCCGGTCGCCGGGGTCGCCGAGCTCGACGCCGCACGCCGGGCGGTCGCGGCCGTGACCGTCGCCCCGGAGGTCGTGGGCTACGTCGTCGACCTGGCCCGGGCCACCCGGGCCGCGGCGTCCGTGCAGCTCGGCGTCTCCCCACGCGGGGCCACCGCACTCGTCGCGTCGGCCCGGGCGTGGGCGTGGCTGGCCGGTCGTGACTTCGTCACCCCGGACGACGTCAAGGTGCTCGCCAAGCCGGCTCTGCGCCACCGCCTGCAGCTGCGGGCCGAGGCCGAGCTGGAGGGGGCGTCGTCCGACGGGGTGCTGGACACCCTCCTGACCACGGTCGCCGTCCCCCGCTGACGGCGACGCGCTCCATGGTGGTCACCGGACGCCTCGCCCTGGTCGCCGCACTCGGCGCGGGCGTGCTCCTGGTCGCCACGTCGTGGGGGGCGTTCTGGCTGCTGAACGGGCTGCTCGCGGTCCTGGTCGGCGTCGACCTGGCCCTGGCCGGGTCGCTGCGCGTGGTGACGGTGGACCGGTCAGGGGACCGGGTGACCCGGCTGGACGACGCCGCCGCCGTGCAGCTCGCGGTCACCAACCCGGGCCGGCGCCGGCTGGTCGGCACCGTGCGTGACGCGTGGCCCCCGTCGGCCGGGGTCACCGACTCCCGCCACGCCGTCGACGTCCCCCCCGGGCAGCGGCGGTTCGTCACCACCCACCTGCGACCGACCCGGCGCGGCCCGCGGACGGCCGACCGGGTCACCGTGCGCGCGCTCGGCCCCCTGGGGCTGGCCGGCCGACAGCGTTCGCTGGCCGCGCCCTGGACGGTGGACGTGCTGCCGCCCTTCCGCTCCCGCGCCCACCTGCCCAGCCGGCTGGCCCGGCTGCGCGACCTCGACGGCCGCACAGCGGTCCAGGTCCGTGGCCAGGGCACGGAGTTCGACTCCCTGCGCGAGTACGTCGTGGGCGACGACGTCCGCTCGATCGACTGGCGGGCCAGTGCGCGCGCCGACGACGTCATGGTCCGCACCTGGCGGCCCGAGCGCGACCGCCACGTCGTGCTGGTCATCGACGCCGGACGCACCTCGGCCGGTCGGGTCGGTGACGAGCCCCGGCTCGACGCCCAGATCGAGGCGGCCCTGCTGCTGGCCGTGCTGGCCTCGCGGGCCGGCGACCGGGTCGAGCTGCTCGTGTGGGACCGGGGGATCCGGGGCTTCGTGCGCGGCGAGACGGGCGGGACCCTGCTGCCCACCCTGACCCGGGTGCTGGCGCCGGTCGAGGCGTCCCTGGTCGAGACCGACTGGCGTGGCGTCGTGGGCGAGGTGCTGCGCCGGGTGCGACGGCGCTCGCTCGTCGTGCTGCTGAGCCCGCTCGAGCCAGCCGCGGTGGAGGAGGGGCTGCTGCCCGTGCTGCGCCGGCTCACCGCCCGCCACCTGGTCCTCCTGGCGTCGGTCTCCGACCCGGTCGTCTCGGCGATGGCGGCCGACCGGTCCGACGCGTCGGCGGTGTACGCGGCCGCGTCGGCCGAGCAGACCATGGCCGAACGGCGTCGGGTGGAGCAGTCGCTGCGCCGGCTCGGCGCCGAGGTCGTCGACGCCGGTCCGGACCAGCTGGCCCCACGGCTGGCCGACGCCTATCTCGCCCTCAAGGCGGCCGGCCGGCTCTGAGCGCGGTCAGCCGGACGTCGGGGCGACCGCGCCGGCCTCGGCCACGCCGAGGTCGCCGGTCTCCCCTGCAGCGTCCGCGCGGTGGCCCAGGACCCCGACGTAGGCGACGAACCCGACGAGGGCGAGGACCCCGATCCCGACCCGGGCCGCCGTGGGCAGGCCGGACGGGGTCACGAAGGCCTCGATCACCCCGGACACCAGGAGGACCACCACCAGGCCGACCGCGGCCGACATCGCGGCTCGGCCCTCCTGGCCGAACGCGACCGCCCGGGTCCGGTCGCGGCCCGGGTCGACCACCGTCCAGCCCAGTCGCAGACCGAGGCCCGCGGCCACGAAGACGGCGGTCAGCTCCAGCAGACCGTGCGGCAGGATCAGGCCGAAGAACAGGTCGAGCCGGTCGTTGGCCGCCATGAACCCACCGGTGACGCCGACGTTCGAGGCGTTCTGCCAGAGGACCCACAGCACCGGCAGGCCGAGCAGGCCGCCGAAGGCGATCGACAACGCGGCCACCCAGGCGTTGTTGGTCCAGACCCGGGCCGCGAACGACCCGGCCGGGGCCGAGGAGTAGTAGTCCTCGAAGTCGTTCTCGACCAGCGCCTTGATGTCGGCGGGCGCGGCCAGCGACGACTGGATGTCCGGGTGGGTGGCCACCCACGCCCCCAGGGCCACGGCGACCAGGACGGATCCGGCCGCCGCGCCCAGGACCCACCACCGGGCGCGGTAGACGGTGACCGGGAAGGTCACGAGGAAGAACCGGGCGACGTCGGTGGTGACCAGGCTGTGCGAACCGGTCGCCCGCCCGCGGGCCCGCGCGACCAGCGTGGACAGCCGGGAGACCAGGGCCGGGTCGGGGGCCGACGCCCGCACCGTCGACAGCTGGGTGGCGACCCGCTGGTAGCCGGTGATCAGCTCGTCGCACTCGGCGCCGGTGAGCCGACGACGCCGCACCAGCACGTCGAGCCGGTCCCACTCGTCGCGGTGGCGCGCCACGAACCCGTCCAGATCCATCGTCGGGCAGACTAGCCGTCGCAGCAGCGCCCGAGGGGAGTCCATGAGCGACCACGCCGCCACTCGCGGTTTCGGGGGCGGCCTGGTCACCGGTGACGCCGTGGTGGTCGAGCTGCGCCTGGCCAAGCTCCCCAGCCGGTCCCTCGCCTTCTTCATCGACCTCGCCGTACAGCTGCTGCTGCTGGTCGCCGTCACCTTCCTGCTCAGCTCGGTGGCCGGCTCGGTCGACCCGACCCTCGGCTACGTGCTGTTCTTCGTCGGCGTCCTGGGCGTGTTCCTCGGCTACCCGGTGGCCTGCGAGTCGCTGACCCGCGGCCGGACCCTGGGCAAGCTCGCCCTGGGCCTACGGGTCGTGCGCGACGACGGTGGGGCTGAGCGGTTCCGCCACGCGCTGGTCAGGGGGCTCATGGGCCTGGTCGAGCTGTACCTGTTCTTCGGCTTCATCGCGATCCTCACGAGCCTCACCTCGGCGGAGGGCAAGCGGGTCGGTGACTACCTGGCCGGCACCGTGGTCGTGCGCGAGCGCGCGCCGTCGTCCGGCGCGGTGCTGCCGTCGGTTCCCCCGACGCTGGCCGGGTGGGCGGCCACGCTCGACCTGAGCCGGCTGCCCGACGGGCTCGCCCTGAACGCCCGGCAGTACCTCGGCCGGGCCGGACAGCTCACCCCCGAGGCCCGGCATCAGCTGGCCAGCAGTCTCGCCCACGAACTCTCAAGCGTCGTGACCCCGGCACCTCCGGCCGGGCTGCCGGCCGAGCTGTACGTGCAGACGGTGGTCGCCGAGCGACGGCGACGGGCCCTGTCGGCCGCTCCCGTCGGCCCGCAGCCGGTGAACCCGGCGGCGGGGGACCCGGTGCCGCCGGTGGTCGACCCGACGCCGCCGCCCCCCCGGCCGGGCTCACCCCGCCAGGCTGAGCCGGGCCCGCAACGCGCCGGCCGCCGACCCGGTCAGCGGGTGGTCGCGTACAGCTGCAGCGCACCGACCAGGTTGACGACCGCGTGGGCGGTCATCGCCGCCCCGAGGCCGCCGAACTGGCGCACGACCCCCAGCACGACGCCCCCCAACGACAAGGCGACGAGCCGGGTGGGCTCGCCGTGGAAGGCACCGAACAGGACACCGGCGACCACCGTGGCGACCCACGGGGACCAGCCGTGCTTGACGATGGCCCCCCAGAGCAGCCCACGGAAGGCGAGCTCCTCGACGAACGGAGCACCGAAGGCGATCAGCAGCAAGAAGACCGCGAAGGCCACCGGGTAGTCGGCGATGTCCAGGGCGAGGTCGGCCGCCGAGGCCGAGATCTCGGTGTCACGGACCCACTCGCTCACGACCACGGCGGCGGCGATGACCACGAACGTGACCACACCTCCGCCGAGCCCCCAGACCAGCGCCCGACGGGACACGACCAGTCCGTAGGCCCGGGTCCAGCCGGGACCGCGCAGGTACGAGGCGACCATCGGCACCCCGGCGAGCCACACCCACGGCACCACGACCGAGACGACCACGACCCAGGCGCCGATCGCACCCAGCGGTCCGAGGTCGACGTCGGCCGAGCCGGGCTGGGCGGTGAGCCACGCGCCCCAGCCGGCCAGCACCAGGATCGGCAGCAGGGCCAAGGCCGCCGCACCCAGGCCCCAGCGACCCTGGGGCGGCCCGACGACCCGCGCCCATCGACTCACCGCGACGGGAGCTCAGTCACGGGCCGGGACGACCAGAGCAGTCACGAGGGCCTCCCCGACCTGACCCGTTCCGAGCACCGCAATGCCCATTGAGCACCCTCCACCCCATGCTCGCCGGTCGCTTGCGGGTCAGTAGCGGTACAGGTCGGCCTTGTACGGACCGTCCACCGGCACCCCGAGGTACTCCGCCTGTGCGGGGGTGAGCTCGGTCAGCTCGACCCCGAGTGCGTCGAGGTGGAGTCGGGCCACCTTCTCGTCCAGGTGCTTGGGCAGGGTGTACACCCCCACCGGGTAGTCGGCGGCGCGGGTGAACAGCTCGATCTGGGCCAGGGTCTGGTTGGCGAAGGAGTTGGACATGACGAACGAGGGGTGCCCGGTGGCGTTGCCGAGGTTGAGCAGGCGCCCCTCGCTCAGCACGATCACGGTGTGCCCGTCGGCGAAGCGCCACAGGTCGACCTGCGGCTTGACGACCTCGCGCACGACACCCGGTGTGGCGGCCAGGCCGGCCATGTCGATCTCGTTGTCGAAGTGACCGATGTTGCCCACGATCGCCTGGTGCTTCATCCGCGCCATGTCGGCGGCGGTGATGACGTCCTTGTTGCCGGTGGCCGTGATGAAGATGTCCGCGGTCTCGACGACGTCGTCGAGCCGAGCGACCTGGTAGCCGTCCATCGCTGCCTGCAAGGCGCAGATCGGGTCGATCTCGGTGACGATGACCCGCGCGCCCTGGCCCCGCAGCGACTCGGCCGAGCCCTTGCCGACGTCGCCGTAGCCGAAGACCACGGCGGTCTTGCCGCCGATCAGCGTGTCGGTGGCGCGGTTGATGCCGTCGACGAGTGAGTGGCGGCAGCCGTACTTGTTGTCGAACTTGCTCTTGGTGACCGAGTCGTTGACGTTGATCGCCGGGAAGAGCAGCTCGCCACGCTCCAGCATCTGGTAGAGCCGGTGCACGCCGGTGGTGGTCTCCTCCGTGACGCCCTTGACCGACGCCGCGATGTCGCTCCACTTGCGCGGCTGGGTCGCCAGCGTCCGCTGGAGCAGCTCCAGCACGACCTTGAACTCCTCGGCCTCGGCGGTCGAGGGGTCAGGGACGACACCGGTCTTCTCGCACTCGACGCCCTGGTGCACCAGGAGCGTCGCGTCGCCACCATCGTCGAGGATCATGTTCGGCGACTCACCATCGGGCCAGCTGAGCGCCTGCTCGGTGCACCACCAGTACTCCGGCAGCGTCTCGCCCTTCCAGGCATAGACCGGGACGCCCCTCGGCTCGTCGACCGTGCCGTCGGGCCCGACCGCGACCGCCGCCGCCGCGTCGTCCTGGGTGGAGAAGATGTTGCAGCTGGCCCAGCGCACCCGGGCGCCTAGAGCCACGAGAGTCTCGATGAGGACCGCGGTCTGCGTGGTCATGTGCAGCGAGCCGGTGATCAGGGCGCCGGCCAGCGGCTGGCTGGGTGAGTACTCGGCCCGGATGGCCATGAGACCTGGCATCTCGTGCTCGGCCAGCTCGATCTGCTTGCGGCCGTAGGGGGCCAGCGAGAGGTCGGCGACGGCGAAGTCGACGCCTGTGCGCAGCACGGGGCGTGGGAGGACGTTGGTCATGGGATCTCCTGGTCGAGGGTGAACCCAGGGTACCCGGCGTCGGTCGGCCGGGCTCCTTGGCCGAGCTGGTCGAGGTCCGGCTCGAGGTAGATCACCCGGGCCAGCGGCACCGCTGCCCGCACCCGGGCCTCCGCCGCGTCGATCGCGGCGGCGATGTCGGCACCGGAGTGCCTCGGGTCGACGGCCACCTTGGCGGCCACGAGGAGCTCGTCGGGGCCGAGGTACAGGGTCTTCATGTGGATGACCCGGCCGACGCCGTCGCCGGGCAGGGCGGTCTCGATCGCCGCGACATCGGCCGGGGAGGCACCCTCGCCGAGCAGGAGCGACTTCGTCTCGATGCCGAGCACGACCGCGACCACGACGAGCAGGACGCCGATCATGACCGTGCCGACGCCGTCCCACACGCCGTCGCCAGTGACCACAGCCGCACCGACGCCGACCAGTGCCAGCGCCAGCCCGAGCAGCGCCGCGGTGTCCTCCAGCAGCACGACCGGCAGCTCGGGGGCCTTGGCCCGCCGGACGAACTGGACCCACCCCTGACCCGCCGGCCGGACCCGGTTGGACTCCCTGACCGCCGTCCGCAGCGAGAACCCCTCCAGCACGATGGCGACCAGGAGCACCGTGAGCGGAAGCCACGCGTCGCGGATGGGCTCGGGGTGCTGGATCTTGTGGACGCCCTCGTACACCGAGAACAGGCCGCCGACGCTGAACAGCACGATCGACACGATGAACGCGTAGACGTACCGCTCCCGGCCGTAGCCGAACGGGTGCAACGGAGTGGCGACCCGGCGGGCGCGTCGACCACCGACGAGCAGGAGCACCTGGTTGCCCGAGTCGGCCAGGGAGTGGATCGACTCGGCGAGCATCGACGAGGACCCGCTGACCAGGTAGGCGACGAACTTGGTGACCGCGATCCCGAGGTTTGCCAGCAGGGCGGCGATGATCGCCCGGGTCCCTCCCTCGGCGCTCATCCGGGGTGCGCCGCCAGCCGGGCCTTGAGAGCCTCGATCGGCGCGATCGGTGTCGGGTCGAGCTGCTGCAGGAGCCCCAGGTACACGCTGGCGAAGTCCCCCACCGCCACCAGGCTGGCCATCCGCTGCAGTGGGTGCCGACCGACGGCCACGACGGTGCTCACCGGAACGCCGTCGGTGACGGCGAGCTCCTGGGCCGCGAGGGCCGACGTCGTCACGTTGGGGTGCTCGACGGTGTCGCGCAGCAGGACCAGGCGCAACGGCGTGGACGCGTCGGCGCCGACCCAGCGGCCGTCGAAGGTGACGACCTGGTTGTGCAGGGCCTCGGGCAGCACGCCGTTCACCGACGGGTACTTCGCGTTCTCGGCGAGCTGGCACAGCAGCCGGTACGCCGCGATCCCGGCGAGGTCGCTGCTGCCCCAGATCATCGGCAGCGTCCCGGACAGCTCCTCGGCCAGCAGCTTGGCCGGGTTCGTCGTCCGCGACACGGTGGGGGAACAACGACCCGCCACGCCGTCGAGCAGGTCGGCCACGGCCGCGAGCTCCTCCCACGGCGCGTCGACGATCCCGACGGCGTCGGCGGCCACCAGCAGCGGGACCGACAGGGCCCACAGGTTGGCCCTGGGCGGCCGCCCGGAGGGGACGGGCACCCACGGGACGCCGGCCGCCCTTGCCTGGTCGACCAGCGGCGACCCGTCGGCGGCGACCACGATCACCCGGGCGCCGCGGGTCAACGCCTCGCTGGTGCAGGCAGCGGTCTCGGCGGTGCGCCCCGAGCTGGACACCGCGATCACCAGGTCGTCGGGGCCGACCCAGGCCGGCAGCGTCCACCCGCGGACCCGCTCGACGGGAACCGGGCACTCCGGTCCCGCGGCCGCCTGCAGCACATGGCCGGCGATCCCCGACCCCCCCATCCCGGCCACCACGACCGCCCGCGGACGTCCGAACTCCCGGACCGCGTCGAGCCCGACGGCGTCGCAGGTGGCCAGGGCCTGCCGCACCTGCGCGCCAGCGCTGGCGACCGCGCCCAGCATGTCGCTGGGGTCGCCGGCGCGCAGTCCCTCGAGGTCGTCCAGGAACGGCTGGTCGACGACCTGGGTCACGGCGTCGACCCGTCGGGTCGGTCGGGTCCGCCTTGTGCCTCGTCGACCAGCATCACCGGGATACCGTCACGCACCGGGTAGCGGCGGCCGCAGGTGCCGCAGACGAGGAATGTGGCGTCCTCGGCGCTCGGCCGGGGGGTCACCGTCGCGATGCAGACCGGGCACGCCAGCACCTCGAGCAGCATCGGGTCCAGACCGGGCATCAGGAAGCCCCTCGGATCAGCGCCAGCACCTCGTCGCGGACCGCCGCCATCTGCGCCTCGTCGCGGGCCTCGACGTTGAGCCGCAGCAGCGGTTCGGTGTTGCTGGGCCGCACGTTGAACCACCAGTCGGCAGCCGAGACGGTGAGCCCGTCGAGCTCGTCCGTCTCGACCCCCTCACGCCCCACGTAGGCGGACCGGACCGCCTGCATGGACGCCGTCTGGTCGGCCACCGTCGAGTTCACCTCGCCGCTGGCTGCGTAGCGGTCGTACGCGGCCAGCAGGCTCGACAACGTGCCGGGCTGCTCGCCCAGCGCGGCCAGCACGTGCAGCGCCGCGAGCATGCCGGAGTCGGCCCGCCAGAACTCGCGGAAGTAGAAGTGTCCGGAGTGCTCACCACCGAAGACCGCACCGGTCTCGGCCATGACCTGCTTGATGAACGAGTGCCCGACTCTGGTTCGGACGGGGGTGCCGCCGTGCTCGCGCACCACCTCGGCCACCGTGCGGGAGGTGATCAGGTTGTGGATCACCGCAGACCCGGGGACGCGGTCCAGCTCGCGGGCGGCGATCAGCGCGGTCAGCACGCTCGGCGAGACGACGCTGCCCCGCTCGTCGACGACGAAGCACCGGTCGGCGTCGCCGTCGAAGGCGAGCCCGAGATCGGCACCGTGCTCCAGCACCGCGGCCTGCAGGTCGCGCAGGTTCGCCGGCTCGATCGGGTTCGCCTCGTGGTTGGGGAACGTCCCGTCGAGCTCGAAGTACAGCGGGACCACAGTGAGCGGCAGGCCGGACAGCACGGCCGGGACGGTCAGACCGGCCATGCCGTTGCCCGCGTCGACCACGACCCGCAGCGGTCGGATCCCCGAGAGGTCGACCAGGCTGTGCAGGTAGGCGCTGTAGTCGGCAAGGAGGTCGCGGTGGGTGACCACGCCCACCCGCTCGGCGGTCGCGCGCTCGGCGCCCCCTCCCAGCAGGGCGGCGATGTCCGCCAGGCCCGACTCCTGGCCCACTGGCGCAGCCCCGGCCCGGCACAGCTTGATGCCGTTGTACTGGGCCGGGTTGTGGCTGGCGGTGAACATCGCACCAGGGAGCCCGAGCAGCCCCGAGGCGAAGTACAGCTCGTCGGTGCTGGCCAGACCGATGATCGTCACGTCGACGCCGTGCGACGCGGCACCGCGGCCGAACGCCTCCGCCAGCTCAGGCGAGGACGGTCGCATGTCGTAGCCGACCACGACACCGGGAACCGGGCCCTCCTTCGCGAGGACCGAGACGAAGGCCGAGCCCACGGCAGCGGCCAGCGCCGGGTTGATGTCGTCGGGAACCAGACCACGGATGTCGTAGGCCTTGAACGATGCGGTCGAGAACGATGCGGTCGAGAAAGCCGGGGGCACGCCGTCGTCGGCGGAGAGGTCACCAGTCACGGGCGCAGAGCCTAACGAGCGGCCCGACGCCGCGCTCCCGGCCGGTCAGCGCGGCTTGCGCGTCTTGTCGAGCACGGTGTCGGTGTCCAACGGCCGGCCGTCGCCGATCCAGGTCCGGTGCTCGCACCGGTGGCAGGAGACGAACTGCACCGGGGTGCCGTCGGTCAAGGTCATCGCCAGGTGGGTGACCCGCTCGCTGTCGCACGCCGCGCACGCGAGGGTGCCACGGGCACCGGGCTGGGTCAGCGAGCCGAGCGGGAGGTCGATCGGGGTGGCGGCGGAGCGAGCCATCGAGGTGCCTTTCGCGAGGGGTGCGCAGCAGGGGTGGTCCGCCGCGGCCCTCACTCTTTCGGCCGATCCGGTCCGACTCCTTGAATCCCGGGAGGTTCTCCGCAAAAGCGGCAAACCGGACAGCAGTCGGCGCCGCTCAGTCGTCGATGGGGGGCGGCAGCACCCTCAGGTGCCCCCGACGGCCCTGCTCGGGGGGCAACGTCGCGGCACCGGCCGGCTGGAGCACCGGGCGGGCGGCCTCACGCACGGCGTCCGCCAGGGCCTCGAGGTCGTCGCTGCTGGGGCCGAGCGCGTCGGGGTCGGGAGCCAGCCGGACGATCTCCCAGCCCCGGGGGGCGGTGAGCCGGTCCCCGTGCACCTCGCACAGGTCGTAGCAGTGTGGCTCGGCGTACGTGGCCAGGGGTCCGAGCACGGCAGTGGAGTCGGCGTAGACGTAGGTCAACGTCGCAACAGCCGGCCGGTTGCACGCCGTACGGGTGCACCGCCTCATTGGGCTCACCTCGCGGACGCTACCGGCGCGCGCACCGGCCGGCCCGCATTGTCGTCGGCGCGGCGGACGTGTCGCGCGTGGCTGCGCAGTCGGCACGGTCCGCGGGCGACAATGGGCCGATGGCCCCCACCCGCGCACTGCGTCGGCGCGACCGGCACGGCCGCGGGCCTGCGCGGCCCCCTGGTCCCCGAGGGGGTCCCGCTGCGGGTGCCCCGGTCGGCCGCGTTCGACGCGCTTGTGCTCGACAGCGTGGAGCGGCTGGAGCGGGCCTGGCGGCCCCGGCTGTCCGCAGTCGACGTCGTGGTGCACGCCGTCCCTCCGGTCGACGTCATCGACCTGTCCGGCGGGCCGGTGCCCCTGGGCCACGCCGTGCCGGCGACGTCGCAGCATCCCGCGCGGATCGTCGTGTACCGACGACCGATCGAGCTGCGCGGCGGCCCGGACCCCAGGGGGCTGGTGCACGCCGTCGTGGTGGAGCAGGCAGCAGCACTGCTCGGGCTGCCCCCGGCCGAGGTCGACCCCGGCTACGACTGGTAGCCCTGCATCCCGGCGGTCAGCTCCGGGACGGCCTCCCGCACCACCGCGGTCAGCCGCGCCGCGCGCAGCGGCAGCGCCGAGACCAGTGGACCGCGAGCACCCTCCTCGTCGATGAACCGCACACCCACGACCGGACCCGACCCCGGTAACGGCGTGATCACCAGGCCGTAGCGACGCAGCCCGGGGGGCGGGGTCACCGTGACCACCTGGGTGGTCCCCCCCTCGATCGAGACCGTCGTGGTGTCGGAGTCGGTCTGGTTGAACGCCTTCACCTCGACGCTCGCCGCTGACTCCGGTGCAGTGAGGACCAGCCGGGTGGCGAGGTCGTCGGTGGTCTGGTTCTCGGGCACGACCGCCGCGGCGGACAACGCGTCGGCGGCCGACAGGAACAGCACGTCGCCGTAGTAGTCCGGTCGCTTCAGCAGGACCCGGGCCCCGGCCGTGACCGGCACGTCGGACTCCAGCAGCAGGGAGGCGGCCTGACCGCGAAGCGCTTCGGTGAGGTCGAACGAGGCGACCGAACCCGCGGGGACCTCGAGCACGTCGCTCCCGACCGGCGCGAACACCCCGTCGCTGGTGGCCAGGGAGAGCCTGACCACGGCGTCGGAGTCACCGGGTGCCACCACGTCCAGGCGGACGTCGGACTCGCGCCCCTTGGCCACCGGGGGCACGCCTGGCACGGTCACCTGCGTCGCCGGCCCCAGCGCCGTCGGGATCCAGTCGGTGCCCCGGGGCTGGAGCCCGTCGACGTCGGTCTCGGTGAGCGCCGCCGACAGCCGTCCGCTCGTCACCTTGACGTGCAGGGCCAGCACCCGCTGCCCCGGTGCCAGCTGGTCCAGCCGCAGCTCGGTGCGACTGCGCGGCTCCACTTGGACCCCGCGCGCGGCCGGTGCGTCGACCGGCCCCCGAGTCCCGTAGACGTCGACGTCGACCGCGGCCGTGGCTCCCTCGGGGTTGGTGAGCACGAGCACGGCCCGCTGCCCGACGCCCGACGCAGCGCCGACGAACCAGAAGTCAGCGCCAGTGGGCAGGCAGGACGTCGCCGCGATCCCGCGGCCGGCCCCGTCGACCGTGCGCTCGGTCTGGGTGACCGAGAACCCCGGGGCCAGCAGCCCGTCGCCACGACCGACCACCGAGTCGCGCTCACCACTGCGACCGACGTACAGCCCCCGCTCACCGGGGTCGCGCAGCACGATCAGGTTCTTGCCGTCGGTCGGGTCCTTGGTGAGCGTGCGGACCGCGGCCCGGGAGGTCGGTGCCGGGGTCGTCGCCTCCGCGGTGCCGCCGGCCATCGGCGGGGTCGCTGCTGCGACGCTCGACTCGGTGTACCCCTCCCGGGACCGCAGCCCGGGGCAGGCCACCGTCGTCTCGACGACGGGCTCGGCGGCGACGGCACCGGCCGAGACGGTGCGGGCGTCGGAGGCCGCGACGGTGGCGACCAGGCCCAGGACGACGAGCACGGCCAGCACTGCGGCGACCAGGACGGCCGGGCGGGGAACGGTCATCGGGCTGCTCCCGCGTCCTCGAGGTCGTCGTCGCGACGACGGGCGGGGACCGCCACGACCACGGTGACGAGCAGCACTGCGGCCTCGAGCAGCAGCCACCAGGTGCGTGGGGACTCGTCGAAGCCCAGCACGACGTGCCCCCCGGAGCCGGGGGCGGCGAAGGTCTGGGCCCACTGGCCGCCGACCCCGCGCGGCAGCTCGTTGGACCCGGCGTCCTCGCTGGACGAGGCGGTGAGGGAGGCCTGCCACCCCGGGTCGGCGTTCTCGGCGAGCCACAGGGTGCGACCCTCGACCCCCGGCGGCAGGGTCGGGGTCGCGGTCAGGGCTCCGCTCGGCAGCACGGTCACCGACCCGCCCGCCTCCTGCTCCGACGGCGGGGTGACCAGCAGCAGGCGACCGGCGGGCAGCTCGATCCGCCACAGCCCGGCGTCCCCGGGGTTGGCCACCCGCACGAGGCCCGGCACCGAGTCCAGGGTGCTCTCCAGCTGTGGGTCGACCGGAGCAGCCAGCAAGACGTAGCGCACGGCGTAGCGGGTGAGGTCGGTGACCGCGGTGCCTCCACGACCGCTGGCCACCTCGCTCACCGCGACGTCGAGCTCGCGCATCGTGTCGGCGTCCGGTGCGGTCTCCGCGTCGCCGAGCTGCGGACCGCGGTCGCGCAGCAGCGAGTACTCCAGGCGCTCGTCGCGCAGCTGCAGCACCAAGGTGCGGATCCGCTCAGGCTGGTCCGAAGCCGCGGCGACGAACGCCGGCAGCACCTGCGCGTCCCCGCGGTGCAGCGGGTCGGCCGAGCCCCGCACCACCCACCACAGCCCCCACGTGACCGGGGCGAGCAGCGCCAGGACGGCCAGCCCGACCACGGCCGGCTGACGCCAGCCGAACTGCTCCCCGGAGATCCGGCGCCGGACCCGACGGGCCGCCACCGCGACCGCGACGAGGAGCCCGGCCGCGGCGACCACGAGGGCCGGGCCGGGCCACGGGGCCACGGGGACCGCGCTGCTGGGTGGCGTGACGGCCACGACGGCGAGCACCAGGGCGGCGAGCAGGCCGACGACCGCCACGGCCAGCCCGGCCCGCACGAGGGGCTCGCGCAGCCGCAGCACCGCCACCGCCCCGGCCAGGACGAGGCCGAGGCCGAGCCACCAGGGCGCCGACCCGGGGCCGCCCGGGACGAGCAGGAGCACCTGCCAGGGCGAGGCCCCCGGCGTGCTCAGTGGCTCCCCGGCCTCCAGCAGCAGGAGCACCGGGTGGGTGACCAGGTAGCCGCTCCACGGCAGCAGGAGGAGGGCCGGGAGGGCCCAGGCCATGGCCAGCCGCACCCGGGCCCGACGGTTGTCGGCGAGCCGCCAGCCGGCGAGGACGACCAGCGGCAGGGCGATCACCCACACGACCGGGGCGAACGCGGTGGCCACGGCCAGCAGCAGACCGGCCACCGCGGCCGCCGAGAACGTCCCCGGAGCCTCGCGCGAGCCCAGCGTGCGGACGACCGCCAGGGCCAGGACAGGCACCACGAGGGCGACCACGACGGTGCCCAGCCGGCCCTGCGCGATCGCCGCGAGCAGCGCTGGGTTCAGCGCGTAGGCCGCCGCGACCCACACCCGCAGCGGGCTGGACAGCCGCAGCCCGGCGACGGCCCGGTAGGCCAGCGCGCCACACAGCGGCACCGCCAGGGCCAGCAGCATCCCCACCGCCAGGCTGGCGTGGCCGAGGACGAGCGCGCCGGCAGCGGACAGCAGCGCCAGCGAGGGTGCGGTCGGCACCGGGCTGCCGGTGGCCACCGGGTGCCATCCGGCCAGGTAGGTGTCCCACAGGTCGCTGGCGCCCACGGGCGCCGGAAGCAACGCACCACCGAAGAGTGAGCCGCCGCTGTACAGGGCCCGCCACGCGAGCAGGGCCACCGCCGTCAGGCCGAGGGTGAGCAGCACGCCCGGGCGACGCAGCGTGGCCCGAAGCACGCCACGGGAGGTGGTGGCCATCGAGTCGGTGTCCTCGTCGGCCGGGCCGCTCTCCAGGATGCCGCTCGGCTCGGCGTCGGCCCCGGCCCGGGCCGCGAGCAGGCCCCCGAACACCTCCAGGGTCTGTCGTACCTGCGAACCGGCCTGGGGGAACAGCGGGCGCAGGGCGCGTCCGGACACCTCGCGGTGCCCGCGCCGGTCCCGGCGCGCGGACAGGATCCGGTCCGGGCGCAGCAGGACGTGCCCCAGGGCCCGCAGCTCGTCGGCCGCCTGACCGGGAGCCTTCGCCACCAACAGGCCCAGGGCCCGCACGGTGCTGCCGAGGAGCAGGCGCAGCCAGCGCAGCGGCCAGGAGACCGGGCCGGCGTTCGCGAGCACCACGGTCATCGCGCTGATCCGGTCGGCCCGGTAAACCCGGCCACCGTCGACCGCGAGTGGTCGTCGACCACGTGACATCGCCTCCGCGTGGTGGACGACCGCATCGGTCACCACGCTCACCCGGTGCCCGGCCAGGTTGGCCCGCCACCCGAGGTCCACGTCCTCGCGGAAGAACTGCAGCGTCGGGTCGAGACCACCGAGGGCGTCCCACACCGGTGCCTTGACCAGAAGTCCCGGCGCTGCCGACGGCGAGCACGTCGCGCTGACCGTCGTGCTGGCCCTGGTCCTGCTCGCGGCGCTCCAGCCCGACGTCACGGCGCCCGGAGCCGCTGATCGTCACCCCGACCTCCAGCAGGCGACGGGGGTCGTCCCAGCCCAGCACCTTCGGCCCGAGGATCCCGATCGAGGGGCTTTCCACCCCGGCGGCCACCAGCACCGCCAGGGCCTCGGGCTCCGGGGCACAGTCGTCGTGCAGGATCCACAGGAAGTCCGGATCGCGCCCCGACGCCGACAGCGCCGCCCGTCCGGCCCGTACCCCGGCTTCGACGGCGGCCGGGAAGCCCAGGGACCGGTCCTGCGCCACGACCTGGTCGACGACGGGGCTCCCGGCGAGCAGCGAGGCCGTGGCGTCGAGCGACCCGGTGTCGACCGCAACGAGCAGGTCGGGGGCGGTCGTGAGCTGGTCGAGGGCGGCCAGGGTGCGTGGCAGCCAGGCGATTCCGTCGTGGCAGACGAGGACCGCGAGCACCACGAGGGGCCGGTCCGCCGGAGGGGCGCCGGGAGGCGGCGCGAGGTCAGGTGAGGTCATCGAGGAAGGCGGCCGGTGCGTGCGACCAGCCAGCGCCCCACCCTAAGGGACGTCGAAGCGGCGCCGAACCGCCCGGCCGGCCGGGCTGGGCGACCGCTGGCTCAGACGGCCTGCTTCTTCAGCCGGCGCCGCTCCCGCTCGGACAGCCCGCCCCAGATGCCGAACCGCTCGTCGTGGGCCAGCGCGTAGTCCAGGCAGTCGACCCGCACCTCGCAGGTGAGGCAGACCTTCTTGGCGTCGCGGGTGCTGCCCCCCTTCTCCGGGAAGAAGGCCTCCGGGTCGGTCTGGGCGCACAGGGCTCGCTCCTGCCAGCCGAGCTCGTCGTCCTCGCCCAGCGCCAACGGGTAGATGACCTCGCCCACGGTTACCTCCTCGACCCCTGCCTGCAGGTGACCGACCGCGTCGGGGACGGCGACGCCTGACCGGTCCACTTCTGGCACGCCCCACGCGGGGCCAGCAAACGACATGCGTGGAATTACACGCGGGTCGGTCCCTCCGCGTCAAGCCGCAGTTTGGTAACTGTTCGGTGTACCCCCGGCGTGTCGGGGCCGAGAGCGGCGGCGACCCGGTCCGGGACCGGGCCGTAGACGGTGCTGCGCTGACGGGTCGGGCGGCCCAGCGCGGCCGCGATCGCCCTCAGCTCGGCCGCCGTCTTGGCCGACCCGTGCTCCGACCCGGCCATCCGCGAGATGGTCTCGTCCATCAGCGTTCCGCCGAGGTCGTCGGCGCCGGACCGCAGCATGGCCTGGGTCCCGGCCACGCCCAGCTTCACCCACGACGTCTGCAGGTGGGGGACCCGCCCGTGGAGCAGCAGCCGGGCCATCGCGTGCACGACGAGGTTCTCCCTGCGGGTCGGTCCGGGGCGGGCGAGCCCGGCCAGGTAGACCGGCGCGTTGCGGTGGACGAAGGGCAGGGGCACGAACTCGGTGAACCCCTCGACGCCGTTCGCGGCCGCGGCGTCCTGCACCTGCGCGAGCACCCGGAAGTGCTGCAGCCAGTGCCTGGGCCGGTCGACGTGCCCGTACATCATCGTGGCGCTGCTGCGCAGGCCCAGCCGGTGCGCGGTCGTGACCACCTCGACCCAGCTCGCCGCCGGGAGCTTGCCCTTGGTCAGGATCCAACGCACCTCGTCGTCGAGGATCTCCGCTGCGGTGCCGGGAATGGTGTCCAGGCCGGCCTCGCGCAGCGAGACCAGGAACTCCTCGATCGACAGCCCCGTGCGGGCTGCGCCGTTGACGACCTCCATCGGGCTGAAGGCGTGCACGTGCAGCTGGGGGACGCGGGACTTCACCGCCCGGACGAGGTCGGCGTAGGCCGTCCCGGGGAGCAGCGGGTCGATGCCGCCCTGCATGCACACCTCGGTGGCCCCGAGCCGCCACGCCTCCTGCGCCCGGTCGGCGACCTCGTCGAGGGACAGCGTGAAGGCGTCGGCGTCGGTGCGCCTCTGGGCGAAGGCACAGAAGCGGCACCCGGTGTAGCAGACGTTGGTGAAGTTGATGTTGCGGTTGACCACGTAGGTGACGGTGTCGCCGACGGAGTCGCGGCGGAGTGCGTCGGCGATCGAGGTCAGCGTGGCCAGCGCCTGGCCGTCGGCCTCGAACAGGGCCAGCGCGGAGGCCTCGTGCTGGGCCTCCAGCAGGCTCGCCGGGTCGTGCTCGGCCCGGCGCAGCGCGGCACGCAGGGCGTCGTCGCTGCCCGTGGGGCGCTGACCCGGCTCGCGGGGAGGCAGCTGCTCGCGCAGAGCAGCCCAGTCGCCGTACACCTCGTCGAAGTCGGTGCGCCGGTCCGCGAAGCGCCCCTCGGTGTCCACCTGCTGGTTCAGCAGGGTGCGCCCTGTGCTGTCCCACTCGGGGTCGGGCTCCTGCCACGGCAGCCCCGTGGGTCGCTGCCCCTCGCGCCCGAGCCCGGTCTCCGGCTCGGCCAGAGCACGCACGTGAGGCAGCACCCGCGGGTCGATCCACGGCTCACCGGCCCGGACGTAGGAGGGGTGGACGGTGAGCCGCTCGCGCAGGGTGAACCCCGCGGCCGCGGTGAGTGCACCCAGTGCCTCGAGGGTGGGCCAGGGGCGCTCGGGGTTGACGTGGTCCGGGGTGACCGGGCTCACCCCACCCCAGTCGTCGATCCCGGCGCGGACCAGAGCCCGGAAGGCATGGGGGTCACTGAGGTTCGGCGGTACCTGCAGGCGGACCGACGACCCCAGCACGACCCGGGCCACCGCCACCGTGGCCAGGTAGTCGTCGGCCGCCAGGTCCGGCGCGGCCCGCATGGCCGTGTCGCCCTTCGCCCGGAAGTTCTGCACGATCACCTCCTGCAGGTGGCCGTACTGGCGGGACAGTGTCCGCAGGGCGAACAGCGACTCCGCCCGGTCGGTGGCCGTCTCACCGATCCCCACCAGAACACCGGTGGTGAACGGGATCGACAGGCGCCCGGCGTCGGCGATGACCCGCAACCGCACGGCCGGGTCCTTGTCCGGCGACCCGTGGTGCGGCTGACCCGGCTCCATCAGCCGGGTGCTGGTCGTCTCGAGCATCAGCCCCATCGACGGGGCGACCGCCTTCAGCCGCTGGAGGTCGTCCCACGCCATCACCCCGGGGTTCAGGTGCGGCAGCAGCCCGGTCTCCTCCAGGACCAGCACGGCCATCGCCCTCAGGTAGGACAACGTCGAGTCGTAACCGTGCGCGTCCAACCACTCCCGGGCCTGTGGCCACCGGTCCTCCGGCCGGTCGCCGAGGGTGAACAGGGCCTCCTTGCACTCCTGCTCGACCCCCGCCCTGGCGAGCGCGAGCACCTCGTCCGGGGTGAGGAAGGGCCCGGGCAGCCTGGCCGGCGCCGTCGCGAACGTGCAGTAGTGGCACCGGTCCCGGCACAGCCGGGTGAGGGGCACGAACACCTTGCGCGAGTAGGTGATGACGCCAGGTCGACCAGCATCGGACAGCCCCTGGTCACGGAGCCGCGACGCGACCTCCATCACCTCCCGCAGCGCCTCACCGCGGGCCTGCAGCAGCACCGTCACCTCGTCGACGTCGAGCGTCTTGCCGGCCCTGGCCCTGGCCACGGCCCGACCCAGACCCGGCACGGTGGCCCGCGGTCCGCTCATGCCGACCCGGTCCAGGCGAGGGTGACGACGGCGCGTTCCTGGACGGGCGGCAGCAGCCGCAGGGCGGCCTCGACCTCGGGGCGTCGCTCCTGGGGCAGGCACAGCCGGTCGGTCACGAGCGCCACCCGCTCGGCCAACGGCGTCGCGTCGGTGTCTCGACGTCGCCACCGGTAGCGCACGAGGTCGCGCACGCCCAGCGCACGCACCACCGCCATGAGGTCGTCGTCGGTGGGCCCGGTCGGGCGCCGCAGGCCCCAGAACTGCTGCCACAGGGGGTTGGACCACGTCATCGGGTGGCGAGGAGGGATCTCGACCACGACGCGCTCGCGGGCGTGGTCGGTCAACGCGGAGATGAACGGCTCGAGGTCGGACACGTTGTAGAGCACGTGGTGGACGACCACGACGTCGTGGACATCGACCTCCGCCGCGACCTGGGGCCACTCGCCGTGCACGGTGGCCGCCTCGACGCCCAGCACGTCGGCCCGCTGCTCGAAGGCGCGCAGCATCGGCGCACTCGCGTCCACTGCCGTGAGCCGACCGACCCGACCCGCCAGCGGCAGCGAGCCGGCCCCGGCACCCGCACCGACGTCCAGGACCGACCCTCCGTGCGGAAGCGCGGACGCTGCCCGCTCGTAGGACCAGCCCCGGGGGTGGGCAACCGCTTCGTCGGCCCGGTCGGCGAACCGCTCCACCGGCAGCTGCCACGGCGACGACGTGGCCTGGCGCAGGATCTCGTCGGGAATCGCCCAGTCCGCGAGCGCGTCGCTCCACCGCCGCAGGGGGTCGCCGCGCTCTGCGACTGCCATCGCTGCCTCCTTCATCGTCGCTCGGTCATCGTCGCTCGGTCATCGTCGCTCGGTCATCGTCGCTCGGTCATCGTCGCTCGGTCATCGTCGCTCGGTCATCGTCGCTCGGTCATCGTCGCTCGGTCATCGTCGCTCGGTCATCGTCGCTCGGTCATGGTCGCTCGGGCCAGGTCGACCCCCTGCTCGGCGAGCTGCCGCTCGACCGCCGGCATGAGCGACCCGGCGAAGGCGCCGGTCAAGTGCTGGCTGTCCCGGTGCGTCGGGATGGCGTCGACCATCGCCGAGCAGGTGCCCCCGGGGCAGACCAGCTCGTCGAGGTCGACCGTGACCACCCCCGGCCGGGCCGCGAGCCTCCTCCAGTACGCCTCGACCATCGCAGCTCCCGGAGGGTCGATGGCCGGCAGCGAGCAGCTGGTCGCTGAAGCGCCGGTCGACAGACACCGGTTCATCGACTCGGCCGTCTCCGGGATCGGTTCGAACGGGACGACATACGGCGTGAACTGCTGCAGCTGGTCGAGGAAGCCGACGGTCCCTCGCCGCACCTCGTCCAGCCACGCTGTCTCACCCGGTTGGACGTCACCGAGGTCAGTGTGCAGCGGATGGTCGAACAACGCGCGGGTCACCAGGACGGTCAGGTCGGGCTGCTCCCTGGACGCGACCTCGAGCGCCCGCTCGCGCAGGTCGGGACACGGCGACGCGCCGCCGTTCGGGGGTACCTGGTCGACGTCGGGCCAGGCACAGCCGTCCCGACGCACGCTGGTCACCCGCCAGCCCTGCTGCTCCGCTGCGGCAGCGAAGGCCTCGAACCAGAACCCCGAGTGGGAGTCCCCGACCAGAAGGACGGTGGGCGCAGCGGGGTTCGGGCTGCCGCCCGACTCGACGAGGGTGGCGTCACGCGCGGGGCGCGGCTCGCCGGCGGTGGCGGCGAGCAGGCTCGCCGCCGTGCTGCTGACCGGGAGGAGCACGAGCAGCAGCCCGGCCGCAGCGGCTGCGGCGACTGGCGCGGCGGCAGCGGCCCGGCGACGGTTCGTACGACCGGCCAGGGAGAAGCGTCGGATCGGTACCTCCACCCACCACCAGGTGGCCGCGGCCAGCGTGATCGTGACCGCGAGGACGACGGTGACGCGCGGCAGCCACGCCACCGGCAGCCACCCGGCCAGGTCGCCGAGCACGATCACCGGCCAGTGCCACAGATACATCGGGTACGAGTAGTCGCCGAGCCGACGCGCAGGCGACCAGGACAGCGCCGCAGGGACCCCTCCGGCCGGAGCGAGCTCCATGCCCAGGATCAACGCGCCGGTGCCCAGGGCGCTCAGCACCCCCCGACCGTACGCCGTCAGGTCGCCCAGCAACGGGCTGGCCGCCACGAGCACCATCAGCAGGCCGACTCCCGCGAGCATCTGGCCCCACGGCCGGTCGAAGGTCCCGGGGGCCCCGGGCGGCGGCGCGTGGCCCCGACGCTGACGACGGAAGACCCACAGGGCCACCACCGCGCCGACCAGCAACTGGTAGGCGCGGGCCAGGGTGCCGAGGTAGGACTGCATCGCCTCGCTCTGTGCGAGCACCCCCGCGTAGACCAGACCGGCCAAGGCCAACCCGGCGACGACCACACGCAGGGTGACTCCGAACTGACGCGTGATGAGGAACAGCACGAGGAGAAGCACCGGCCAGACGATGTAGAACTGCTCCTCCACCGACAACGACCAGTAGTGCAGTACCGGGCTCGGCGCGGCGTCCTCGGCGAAGTAGTCCTGCGACCGGGCGAGGAAGAACCAGTTCGACACGTACAGCGCGGCCGCCACGAACCCGCCGCGGTTCTCGGCCACGTCGAGCGGCGTCGCCAAGAGCTGGTACAGCACCGCGGTGGCGACGAGGACCAGGAGCGCCGCCGGGAGCAGTCGGCGCGCGCGGCGCGCGTAGAAGAAGAGGAGGTCCACCCGGTGGCGCACCGCGATCTCACGGATGAGCAGCGACGTGATCAAGAAGCCGGACAGGACGAAGAAGACGTCGACACCCGTGTAGCCATGGTTGAGGAACGGCACGCCTGCGTGGAACATCACGACGAGCAGGGCGGCCACCGCCCGCATGCCGTCGAGTCCCGGGCGGTGTCCGAAGGGCAGCGGCGTCGCCGCGCGCCGGACCGTCCGGACCGGGTCAGCCGGTGCGATCCCGACCGGTCGGTCAGCGACGGTCATGACGGCCTTTCGAGTCGATGCCCCTGCGGCCGGGCCAGGCGCGCTCAACGGTAACCGAGGCCCGCGCCCAGGCCGGACGTCACCAGTTCGCAAGGACTTCGTAGGCCCGGTCGGGCCGAGGCACACCTACGCTGCTCGCATGCCGAGGGTGCTGGTCGTCGAGGACGACCCGACCGTGGCCGAGGTGGTCGTCACCTACCTGCGGCGCTCCGGCATGGAAGTCGACCACACCGGCGACGGACGAAGCGCTCTCGCCATGGCCAGTCGCCACCCGCCCGACCTCGTGGTGCTCGACCTGATGCTCCCGGGGATCGACGGCCTCGAGCTCTGCCGCCGCCTGCGCCTGGACTCCGAGGTGGCGGTGATCATGCTGACCGCGTCGGCCGACGAGGCCGACCGGGTGCTCGGGCTCGAGGTGGGCGCCGACGACTACGTGACCAAGCCGTTCAGCCCCCGCGAGCTCGTGCTCAGAGTCCAGTCGGTGCTGCGCCGGACCCAGTCGGCTGCGACCTCAGGGGCGGGACGCTCGGAGCCGCTGCGCGACGGGGACCTCGTCGTCGACCCGGTGGGGCACGTCGCGTCGCGCGGCGGGCGGCTGCTGACGCTGACGTCGCGGGAGTTCGACCTGCTCACGTTCCTGCTCCGGCATCCGGGCCGGGCCTTCGACCGGGCCACCCTGATGCACGAGGTGTGGGGCTGGGACTTCGGCGACCAGTCGACCGTGACCGTCCACGTGCGCCGGCTCCGGGAGAAGATCGAGGCCGACCCGGCCAACCCCGTGCGACTGGTCACCGTGTGGGGCGTGGGCTACCGGTGGGACCCCACGTGAACGCCTGGGCCAGCGTCGTCCTGGTGGCGATCGTGACCTCGGCTGCAGTCGGGGCGGTCGGAGTGGCCGTGCTGCACCGCGCACAGCAGCGTTCGCTCAGCGCCGCGCTCCTCGTGGCCAGCACGACCGGCGTCGTCGCCGTCGTCGTCGGCGTCGTCGCGACCGCACAGGCCATGTTCTTGTCCCCCCACGACCTCGGGGTCGTGCTCGTGGTCTGCGCCGTGGCCGGTGGCGTCGGCCTTCGCGACCGGGCTCCTGCTCTCGCGCAGGGTCAGGGGGATCGAGCAGCAGTCGCGCGACATCGCCGAGCAGCACGCACGAGCCGACGAGGCCGAGCGCACCCGGCGCGAGCTCGTGACGTGGGTGTCCCACGACCTGCGCACGCCGCTGGCCGGGCTGCGCGCGATGGCCGAGGCGCTGGAGGACGGCGTCGCCGCGGACCCGGCCCGCTACCACCGGCAGATGCGACGAGAGGTCGACCGGCTGTCGGGCATGGTCGACGACCTCTTCGAGCTCAGCCGCCTTCAGTCGGGCTCGCTGGTCCTCGCCATGAGCCACGTCGCCCTCCAGGACGTCGTCGGCGACGTCCTGGACGCCACCGAGCCGCTGGCCCAGGAGCACGGGGTCCGGCTGTCGGCGTCCGCGGACCCGATCGGGGTCGTGGCCGACGGCCGTGAGCTCACCCGGGCCCTGAGCAACCTGGTCACCAACGCGATCCGACACACCCCTGAGGACGGGTCGGTCGCAGTCACCGCGGGTCGCGACGACGGATGGGCGGTGCTGAGCGTCACGGACGGATGCGGAGGGATCGACGACGACGACCTGAGCCGACTGTTCGACGTCGGATGGCGCGGCAGCACAGCGCGGACACCGGCCCCCGACGACGGTGCCGGGCTCGGTCTGTCCATCGCGCGGGGGATCGTCGCGGCCCATGAAGGAACGGTCGAGGTGGCCAACGTGCCGGGGGGGTGCTGCTTCGAGGTGCGCCTGCCCCTGGCCGCGGGCAGTCGCTGACCGGCGGCTGGGAGGATGCAGCCATGCAGATCACAGTCCTCGCCGGCGGCATCGGTGCGGCCCGGTTCCTCCGCGGGCTGCTGGCCGATCTCTCGACCCGTCACGACGAGGCCGCGGGTGCCGACGTCACCGTGATCGGGAACACCGCGGACGACATCACCTTGTTCGGGCTTCGGGTCTGCCCCGACCTCGACACGGTCATGTACACCCTCGGCGGAGGCATCCACGAGGAACAGGGGTGGGGCCGGGCCGACGAGTCGTTCACCCTTCGCGACGAGCTGCGGGCGTACGACGTCCCGCCCGACTGGTTCACCCTCGGAGACCGTGACTTCGCCACCCACATCGTGCGCACCCAGCTCCTGCGCACCGGCTGGCCGCTCTCCGACATCACCGCCGCTCTGTGCCGACGGTGGGAGCCGGGTGTGCACCTCCTGCCGATGAGCGACGACCCGATCGAGACGCACGTGGTCGTCGACGACCAAGAGGGTGGACGTCGCGCGGTGCACTTCCAGGAGTGGTGGGTGCGGCTGCATGCCGAGCCCGAAGCGAGAGAGTTCGTGTTCCTCGGGGCGGCGGAGTCACGCCCGGCCCCCGGGGTGGTCGAGGCCCTCGACTCCGCCGACATGGTGCTGGTCGCCCCGTCCAACCCGGTCGTGAGCATCGGTCCGCTGATGGCCGTGCCCGGGATCAGGGATGCACTGCGACGGACCGGCGCGCCGGTCGTCGGGGTGTCACCCATCATCGGCGGAGCACCCGTCCGCGGCATGGCCGATGCGTGCCTGCGGGCGATCGGCGTGGAGACCAGTGCCGCGGCGGTCGCCGTCCACTACGGCGCCCGCGCGGCCGACGGTCTGCTCGACGGCTGGCTCGTCTCCGACGACGACGCCGCCGTCCCCGCCCCTCCTGGTGTCGCTCAACGCGGGCGCCCTCTGCTGATGACCGACGAGGCGGCAGCGTCGGCGCTGGCCGGCGCCGCGGTCGACCTGGCCCTCGAGCTGCGCGCCGCACCACTGGTGCAACGACCGTGACGTCGTTCCACGTCGTGGCGATCGAGGCGATCGGCGAGGTCCGCGAGGGCGACGACCTGGCCGCTCGGATCGCCCTGTGCTACCCGGGCCTGCGTGACGGCGACATCGTGGTCGTCACGAGCAAGGTGGTGAGCAAGGCCGAGGGCCGGGTCGTGCGTGGCATCGTCGACGACGCCGACCGCGACGCCGTGATCGACTCGGAGAGCGAGCGGTTGGTCGCCCGGCGGGGTCCGCTGCGCATCGTGTCGACCCGGCACGGTCTCGTGCTGGCCGCAGCCGGCGTCGACGCGAGCAACACCGAGCCGGGCACGCTCGTGCTGCTGCCCCTGGACCCCGACGCGTCAGCCCGGCGCATCCGCGCAGCGGTGTTCGACCGGCTCGGCGTCACCGTGGGCGTTCTGGTGTCCGACACGATGGGCCGACCCTGGCGGACAGGGCAGACCGACGTGGCGATCGGTGCGGCCGGCGTCCGGGTCGTCGACGACCTGCGGGGCACCGTCGACACACACGGCAACACCCTCGAGGTCACGGAGATCGCCGTCGCCGACGAGATCGCCGCCGCCGCGGAGCTCGTCATGGGCAAGACCCGTGGGCTGCCGGTCGCGGTCGTGCGCGGGCTGCGAGCACCGTCGTCGCCAACGAAACCCACGGCGTCGCCGACAGGGCTTCCGACGGGGCATCTGCACTGGTCCGACCCCACGACGAGGACCTCTTCCCGATCGGCACGTTCGACGTGCTCCGGTCGCGACGGACCGTACGGACTTTCACCGACGAGCCCGTCGACGCGCGAGGCGATCGTCGCAGCGGTCGCCGACGCCGTCACCGCACCGGCCCCGCACCACACCACACCTTGGCGCTTCGTCGTCCTCGACGACACCGACGCGCCGTTCGCGCCTGCTCGACGCCATGGCCGAGCAGTGGCGGGCCGACCTGACGCAGCGACGGATTCACCGAGCGAGTCGATCGACCCGTCGGCTGGCCCGTGGTGACGTGCTGCGGCACGCCCCCTGTCTCGTCGTGCCCTGCCTGGTGGCGGAGGGGGCCCACTCCTACCCCGACGACCGACGGTCGACGCCGAGCAGGCGATGTTCCTCGTCGCGATGGGGGCGGGGGTGCAGAACTTCCTGGTGTCGCTGGCCACCCGGGGCCTCGGCTCGGCGTGGGTGTCGTCCACCCTGTTCTGCCCCGACGTCGTGCGCGAGGTGCTCGACTTGCCCAGGGACTGGCAGCCGATGGGGGCCGTCGCTATCGGACGTCCGGCAGCACCAGCGGCCGACCGACCGTCCCGCGTGGCCGACGAGTTCATGCTGTGGCGCTGACCCCAGCCCGCTGCGTCGTCCTCGTCAACGGGCTCCCCGGAAGTGGGAAGTCGACGCTGGCCGGTCAGCTCGCCTCGGCGCTCGCACTTCCCCTCCTGGCCAAGGATGCGGTCAAGGAGACACTGCTCGACGAGTTGGGCTTCACCGACCAGGACGAGTCCCGCCGCCTGGGTCGGGCCGCCGGTGAGGTCATCTGGCGGATCCTGGCCGACTGTCCGCAGGGCGCGGTCATCGACAGCTGGATGGCCACTGACCTGCGTCCCGTGGTGAGTCGCGGACTTCGGGATGCGCGGTGCGAACGGATGGTCGAGCTGTGGTGCCGGGCACCCGACGAGGTGATGCGCAGGCGGTACGCCGAGCGGTCGCCGCTCCGACATGCCGGTCACTTCGACCGCCTTATGCAGCAGATGTGGAAGCAGTGGCTTCAGCTCCGCCGAGCCACTGGGTCTCGGACCCGTGGTCGACGTCGACACCACCGTTCCGGTGGAGGTCGGAGCGCTCGTCGACGAGATCCGTCGGGTGCTCGGGCACGGACCGGACGAAACTGTCGGACCCCCGTCCTAGAGTGACGGTGTTGATCGAGAGGGGCCGGCGAGCCACTGGTTCAGACAGCTGAACTGGTGGGCGCCAGGCCAACGAGAAGCGGCGTCCGGATCTGCCGGCGCGAAGGGTGCGACGCGAACCGGCGGTCAGAACCGCGCCGGGGGTGCGACGCGATGAGGGCGATCAACCTCCTCTGCACGAACTCGTCGCCAACCGGAGGTCCTGTGTCGGTGGTTCCCGCACTCGCCGTGAAGAGTGTCCCCGATGACATCGCACAGCTGCGCGTCGCCATCGGGCGGCTCGGTGCGGCCGATGTGCGTGGTATGACCGCTCACCAGCGGGCCGACCACCTGCGGCACCTGCGTGGTGCCATCGATGCGCTCGAGGCGCAGTTCACCGCGACCGTCGCCCACTTCGACACAGCCGGGGACGCGGAGCTGCTGGACGGCGCCCGGTCGACCGGCTCCTGGCTGCGCAGCCGGCTCGGTCTCGCGGGTGGTGACGCCACCGAGCGGGTCCGACTCGCCCGGCAGGCCCACCACGGCGAGGCCGTCCTGGCTCCGGCGGCCGCTGCCCTGGCCGGGGGTCGGCTCACCTTTGGCCAGTTCCGAGCGATCGGCCACGGTGTGGGCGACCTCGACCCGGACCCGGCGCGCACGGCCGCTTCGCTCCTCGTCGACCTGTCAGCAACAGCCGACGCCGGGAAGGTGCGCGCTGCCGCTGCGTACCTGCGCGACGTCGTCGACCCCGAGCGCGGCCGGCGCAGCCACGAGCGTCAGCACGAGGCCCGCCGGGCGAGCTTCGCGTCGACGCTCGACGGCATGTACCGCCTCGACCTGCTGGCCGACCCCGAGGGTGGCGCGGTCCTCGACGCCGCCCTGTCCGCGTACCTGGAGCCGCACAGTGCCGACGACCCGCGCACGGCCACCCAGCGCCGGTACGACGCAGTCCTGGCCATCATGCGCACCGTCCTAGAACACGCACGCACCCCGGTGTCAGGCGGCGTGCGACCGCAGGTCGTGGTCACCTGCACCCCCGAGGCGCTGGCCGACGTCCCAGATGCGCGGCCGGCCACCTGGTTCGACGGGGGGCCGGTGCCGCCCCCGACGTTGGCCCGGCTGGCCTGCGACGCAGCGGTGACCAGAGTCGTGTTCGGCCCCGATGGCCGACTCCTCGACCTCGGGCGCAGCCAACGTCTGTTCACCTCTGCGCAGCGCCAGGCCCTGTGGGTCCGCGACCGCGGCTGCCGGTTTCCCGGGTGCGCCGCACCCTGGGCGGAGGCCCACCACCTGCGGGCCTGGACCGACGGTGGGCGAAGCGACCTCGCCAACGGGATCCTCCTGTGCGGTCGCCACCACCGCGTGGTGCACGAGCACGGCTGGCGCGCCGTAGCGGCCGACCCCACCCACGGAAGCCACGGTCGGGTCGACTTCGTCGGGCCCCGCGGCCAGCGGCGACCCAGCAGTCCCCCGCACACCCCCGAGGTGTACCCACGGGCGCACGAGCCACCGTGAAGGCGGTGACGTCCGGCCGACCCGCTCAGTGCGGGCGATGAGCCGGCGGGGCGTACCGCGGGCCGCGACGAGGGGCGTTGACGCCGGCCAGCTCCAGCAACCGCTGCACGCGGTAACGATGGCCACGGTAGGGCTCGAGCAGCTCGAGCATCCGCGCGTCGTCACCGCGTGCGCCGGGGTCGCCAGTCAGGGCGAAGCACACCTGACGAGCGAGGTGGAAGTCACCGACGCTGACCGTGTCCGGGTCCCCGAAAGCCCGCTGGCGAACCTCCGCCGACGTCCACACCCCGACGCCGGGCACGCTGCGCAGCACCACCTCGGCCTGCGCCGGTGGACCGCTACGGGTGGCCTCGATCGCGGTTCCGACGTTCGCCGCCCGGCGCAGCGCACGGGCGCGATGTGGGGTGACCCCAGCCCGGTACCACTCCCACTCGGGGATCGCTGCCCAGCTCGACGGAGTGGGCGGCACGCGCATGGGCGTCGGTGTGGGCCCAGGGGCCGGGTCCCCGTACGTCGTGAGCAGCGCACGCCAGGAGCGACTGGCCTCGCGGCCGGTGACCTTCTGCTCGAGCACCGCCGGCGCCAGCGCCTCGAAGACCCGGCCGGTGGTCGGCGGCCGCCAGCCCGGATGGGATCTGCATGCGCGCTGAACGACCGGGTGGTGCGCGACGAAACCGCTCGGGTCGTCGTCGGCACCCAGCAGCGACGGCAGCTCGTCGAGCAGGACCTCCGCGGTGTCACCCCAGGCCTCGGCGACGACCTCGGCGCCCACCGCGTCGACCCGCAGGCTCAGCGTCGTGGGCTCTCCCGAGGTTCTGGTGGCCCACCACGTCGCCGCACCGACGACCCGATAGGCGGGGTCCGAAGAGCCGTGACGCAGGACGCCGAGGGTCGCGGCGACATCGACCGGGCGACCGGGTCGCCACACCCGCCGCCGACCGGGGTCGGAACCCGCCCGCTCGGTACTCACACGTCGGTGGAGAACCGCACCGACGTAGGGGCCAGCTCCACGCCCGGCCACACCCGGGCACCGGCCCGAAGCTCGTTGCCCACTCCGACTCGGGCGCGGTCCCCCACGACCGTGTCCACGAGCACGACTCCCGGGCCCACCTCGGCGCCGACGCCCACCGCCGACCGCTCCACGTGCGCGGCGGTTCCGATCCGGGCCCCGGCCATCACCACCGATCCGCGGACCACCGCGTCCCCGTCGACTACCGCACCGGGACCGATCGCGCTGCCGTCGTCGACGACGGCGCCTGCGGCCACAAGCGCACGGGGGTCGACCACCGACTCGCCGGTGCGGCCCTCCGCCACAGCCGAGGGGGTGACGCCGCGCACCAGGTCGGCCGAGGCCTGCACATAGGCGGCCGGCGTACCGACGTCGCTCCAGTACGCCGTCTCCTGCCAAGCGAAGACCCGGCCCCCCGACTGCAGGAGCCCGGGAAACGTCTCACGCTCGACGGAGACGGGTCGCCCCGAAGGGATCGCGTCGACCACCGAGCGGCGGAACACGTAGCAGCCGGCATTGACCCAGCGGGTCACCGGTTCGGGCATCTTCTCCAGGAACGCAAGAACCCGGCCCTCGTCGTCGCACGGCACACAGCCGAAGGCTCGAGCGTCCTCCACCTCGACGAGGTGCAGCGTGACGTCGGCGTCGGCGTCGCGGTGCCGGGTGAGCTGCGCTGCGAGGTCGTGCCCGGAGAGGTTGTCTCCGTTGAGGATGACGACCGGGTCGTCCGGCAGCGACTCCAACCGGTCGGACACGTTGCCGATCGCGCCACCCGTACCCAGCGGCTCGTCCTCGACGACGTAGGTGATCCGGACACCCAGCGCCTCTCCGGACCCGAAGTGCTCGCTGAACACCTCGGACCGGTACGACGTCGCCAGCACGACGTGAGCCACTCCGGCGTTGCGCAGCTTGACGATCTGATGGGTCAGCAGGGGGAGCCCGGCGACGGGCAGCATCTGCTTTGGGGTGGTGAGCGTGAGCGGCCTCAGGCGGGTGCCCTGGCCGCCCACGAGCAGGACGGCCTCGGCGGACATGCCGGGAACCCTACGACGTCGCAGGATCGGCGCCGGACGCGCAGGGAGCGGGTCAGGCCCTGGTGACCGTCCACCACGTGCTCTTGAGCCCCAGGACCGACCGGAAGGTGTCGCCGGAGACCCGCACCTTTCCCGCGGACCCGACGAGCGCGACGACCTGGACCCGTCCACCGAACCGGCCGTGCCCGTCTCGCTCGACCACGCGCAGCGTGCGCAGGCTCCCGATCTGCGACCAGGCACTCTCGATCCGGCTCGCACTGACCGTGGTCGACCAGGAGTGCCCCCAGTTGGCCGCACCCTTGACGACGCCGTCGTAGGGGTCGGGCCGGGCGACCAGGTAGTCCTGGGTGCCGGCCACGCTGTACCCGCCGTTGGACGACGAGAACTGGGTGAACGCGGGCGCACCACCGCTCTCCAGGTACTGGCCCGCGGTGTCACGCACCGCCTGGGCCTCCTCGCTCGTCTCCCAACGGGTCCCGCCGTAGGCCTGGCACCACGTGGTGTCACAGATGTCGTACGCGCGACCGCTCGACCGTGCGGTCCGCTGGCTGAGCAGCGCGTAGGAACGGGCGGCGACTGCCTGGGCGCGGTAGGCCGCCATGGTCCAGCCCCCAGGAACCTCCGCGCTGACGACGGCTCGAAGGTAGTCCTCCAGCAGCACGTCGTTGAGGACCTGCAACCCTCCGCCGGCCCGGCGCACGGTGACGAAGCCTCGGTAGCGGGTCGTGTCCCCGCGCCCGGCGACGACGCCAACCGCGCTACGCGTGCGGACTGCGCCGGTGTGCGCACGTACCGTGCCGCGCAGGTGGGCGGCGAGCGTGGTCTTCCCGGCCGCCGAGCTCGCCCGCACCGTGAGGCGATGCCCGACCGAAGTGACCTGAACGGTCCTGACCACGGCCCCGCCGACCTGTGCCGGAGGGGTCAGCGTTCCGCTCGTCGTAGCCAGCCGGAGACCGTCCACCGCGCGCAGGACCACCGTCGGCCGGCCCCCGGCCACCCGGTCGGCGGCGGACAGCTCGACCACGATCGTGCGATCGGTCGGCCCGGTCCGCAGCGTCGTCCCGGGGTAGTAGAAGCGCAGGATCTGCCGGTAGCCCTTGCCGAGGCGGCCCATGCCCTCGGCCCCGAACTGCGACATGCCGATGCCGTGGCCGAAGCCGCGGCCGGCGAGGGTGAAGACCCCGCTCTTGGGCACCGGGTAGTGCTCCTTCGCGGGTGCACTTGCCTGGGCGCTCGCGCCGCCGACCAGAACGGTGGCGGCCATGAGCGTCACCGCAGCCATGACGGTGAGGCATCGTCCAGCCGACAGCTGGGCCGACGACTGGGCCGACAGCTGGGCGCGCAGCGGCCGGGGACGAGGGGTCATTCCTACCCCGTCGGCAGGTTCCTCCCGTCACCTGAGTCACAGGCGTGCCACCAGTCCCAGACGTTCCGCCCCCCGGGGGCCGCAGCCGGCTCAGCCGAACCAGCCGACGACGTCCACCTGGACCCCCAGCCGCCCTTTGGCGTTGTAGACCCGCACGGCGTCCTTTCGGCCGACCGGCACCACCACGAGGTTCGTGCGCGAGGTCCTCCGGGGCACGAGGAGGTCGGCGACCGCGTACCGCGGCACCCCTGACGGAGTGACGGTGACCGCGGTGCCCGCGCTGGCCCGGCTGCCCGTCACCTGCAGCACGACCGCGTCGACCCCCGTGGACGGGACACCGGCCCGACCACCGATGGTGACCGAGACGACGTCGTCACGGCCCAGCCGCTGTCGGTCGGGCGTGAGCCGACGGGGCGCCACCGCGTGGTACTCCGCACCGGCGGCCGGGCCGAAGTAGCCGGCGACGTCGACCGAGACCCGGGCCGACCCGTTCCCGCCGATCCGGACCGCTCCCCCAGCACCGACCGGCACCACGACCCGCGACGCGTTCGCGCGCCCAGGCACCGCGGTGACCGGGACCGAGCGTCGGGCGCTGGCACCGGCGCCACGCAGCGACAGCGCTGTGGCCTGGGTGTCCGCCCGTTGCCGGACGTTCAGCACCACGGCCCGGGCGTCCGCGGGAACGCCCGCCCGCCCAGTGACGGTGAACGTGGTTCCGCCCGGGTCGAGGACCACTCCGCCACCCGCCCCTAGCACCGAGCGGGGAGGGACGGGGGCGTACTGGGTGCCGCCGGTCGTCGTCCAGTAGCCGGTCACGTCGACCGAGAACGAGGCGGCGCCGAGCCGGTTGGTCACCGAGACGGCACCACCGGCGCCGACGCCGACGACGGCGGTGCCCCTGCGTACCTGCCCCGGCGCGACCTGCACGACAGCGCCGCCGGACCCACCGGACCCGGCCGGGAGGACCGACAGGGCCGTCGACCGGCTCACGCACGACGCCTGGACGGACAAAGCCACGGCGGTGACCCCCGTGTCGGGCACACCGCCCCGGCCGAGGACCGGGATGTCGACCCGGTCACCACGCCCCAGCATCAGCGGGGCCGCGAGTCCAGCGCCCGTGGCGCTGTTCGCCAGTCGGGTCGGGGCCAGGGGGACGAACTGTCCGGCCGGCGCGGCTGCCCGGCCGGTTCCCCGACCCGTGGCCCGGGCCGCGGGCGCACCCACCTGGAGGTAGGCACGACTCACCCACGGGACCGAGCGGGAGTTGTCGTTCTCGCTGGTGAGCCGCAGCACGTACTGACCGGCGGGCACGGCTCGGCCGTCGGCATCGGTACCGCGCCAGCGGACGGCGATCGGGTCACCCGGGGCGGCCGTGCCCGAGTACCGGCGGACGACCCGCTGGGTGCAGCCCTGGGTGATGGTCAGCTCCCAGCGTTGCTGCTCCAGCACGGCGGAACGGACCCGTACGGATGCGTTCCGCCCGTAGGACACGACCGCGCCGCTGACCCGGGGCTCGACCAGGTTGGCGCCCATCCAGTGCTTGGCGACCTTCCGGATCCGCGGGATCCGCAGGTACAGATGGTTGCCCGGGCAGGCGGTGAACCCGGCGTCTCGGTGCCCGGAGATGACGTTGAAGACGGCCTTGTCCCCCGCCGAGTAGCGCGACGACCCGTCCTCGGCGACCAGGGTTCGCTTGCCGACCGGGTTGCGGTGGTAGCTCGCCAGCCGGAACCCGAGCAGCCGACCGATCGAGGTCACCATCGCGTCCGACGCCGGGATCTCCATGAAGTTGCCCATGGCGGCCACGGCCATGGTGTCGGGGTTGAAGCCTCCGGTCGCCGCCTGGCGCACCGAGGTGGTGATGCTTCCCGCGCGACCCTCGTAGATCCGCCCGTACTTGTCGACGAGGAAGTTGTAGCCCATGTCGGAGTAGCCGAGGCTGTTCACGTAGTACGCGTACAGGGAGCGGACCTGGGCCGGGCCTTGCGACGGCGAGTAGTTGCTGGTGCCGACGGTGTGGTGGACGAAGGCCACCTTCACCGTCCTGCTCATGTCGAGGTTCTTCGCGCGCAGCGACTCGTCGGCCCCCCACTCGGCCCGGGTGATGATGTCGGGGTTGCGCGACCCGGCCACGGCGGAGGACGCCGGGTCGGCGGCGGCCACCTGGGCGTCCGCGGCCGAGGTGCCCGGGTCGATCAGGTCGATCCGCAGGCCGTCCGGCAGCGGGGAGCTCGGGTCAGCCTGGTCGACCCGGACCTGGACGCCGTCGGCCGGTCCGGTGAAGTACGGGACGCTGCCCTGGCGCAGCACACCCTTCGCCTCCGGTCCGGAGGCCTGGGCGTCGGGGTCGGAACCGCCCAGGTCGACCCAGTCACTCCACCCGGCGTCGGTGCGGTAGCGCAGCGAGACCAGCACGTCGGCCGGTCGCCGCACGGGGTCCCAGGTGACCGCGGCCATCTGGTAGTCGTCGGTGGGCAGCGGTGCGGTCAGCACCGCAGGGGCCCGACGGGCGGCGGCGGTGCGCGTCACCTGCGTCGGCACGGTCGCCGTGCGCAGCGCCGAGGCGTCGACCCCGGCCAGCGGCAGCGTCGTCAGCGACGGAGCAACCGGGCGTGGCTCGGAGCGCACCGCGGTGACCGTCGGCGCGACCACGACGACCGTGGGCACGACGAGCATGGAGGCGAACAGGGCGCCGAGGGGAAGGCGCAGACGCACCGGGTGCACCTTTCTGCGAGGGGAGGACCGAGCAGGAGCAGCGAGGAAAGGAGCGAGGAGCCGGACCGTGTCGAACGCCTAGCCCGACGAACGACCCTTGGAGCATCGGCCGGGCCGCCCGGGTCCTGAACCCGTGGACCGACCCGTAGACCACCCCCGTGGACCAACCCTGGCCAACCTACCCTTGCGCCATGCCCACTCCCGGGAGCCCACGACCGACGACGCCGGTGGGTCTGTTCGTCGAGGCGACGAGGCGCGACGGCGCCCGGCCGCGGGTCACGTGGTACGACGACGCGACCGGTGAGCGGGTCGAGCTGTCCGGCTCGACGCTGAGCACCTGGGTCGCCAAGTGCTCCCACCTCCTGGCCGACGACCTCGGCGCAGGACCGGGCTCCCTCGTCCTGGTCGACCTGCCCAGGCACTGGACCGCCGCCGTCTGGTGGCTCGCCGTCGACGCGGTGGGCGCCCGACTGGCCCAGCCCGGGCAGGAGGCAACGGTCGCGGTGATCGGTCCCGAGCGGCTGGACCACCTCCCGCCGGCGGAGGAGGTCGTGGCGGTGTCGATGCGGCCGATGGGCGCCCCGTTCGCCGACCCGCTGCCTCCCCTCGTCCACGACTTCTTCGCCGCCGCCCGGGGACAGCCCGACCACTACCCCTTCGGCGCGGTCGGCGCCACCATCAGTGCCGAGGGAGCCGAAGAGGCCGGAGGCGTAGGGGCCGCCGAGCGGGGCCTCGCCCTCGCCGCCGGATGGTCGCTGTCCAGCGCCGACCGGGTGCTGGCCCAGGGCGCATGGGTGGGCGACCTCGAGAGCGTGGGCCCGGCCGGTCCCCCCGCACCGGAGCTGTGGGCCCCGCTGGCCGCCGACGCCTCGGTGGTCTGGGTCCGGAACCCCTCACCCAGCGTCTTCGTCCAACGCTTGGCGTCCGAACAGGTGTCGGCCGTCCTCGACACCCGTCCCGGCCGGCCGCCGGCCCCGGGGATTCGGGTCCTCACGCCGGGGTCCGTATCCTTCAGCCGTCCCGACCGGCCCTCGTAGGAGCCCCATGACGCCCGAACCAGGTGCACCGGAGCCGGCCGCCCGCACCTCGCGGCACCCGCTCCTGCGCCGGACCGCGCTGATCCTCGGCGTGGTCGTCGTGCTCCTGTTCGTCGGCGGCGGCATCGCCGCGTTCGTCATCTACAAGAAGCTCGACGGCAACATCGGCGAGATCGACGTGTTCACCCCCGAGATCGTCGGCAGCGACCGCCCCACCCAGGCCGCCCGGTCGGAGGGGGCCGAGGAGCCGCTCAACATCCTGGTGATGGGCTCGGACACCCGCGAGGGCCAGGGTGACGACTTCGGCTCGGTGGTCACCGGCGCGCGGTCGGACACCACGCTCCTGGTCCACCTGCCGGCCGACCGCAAGACGGCGACCGTGGTCAGCATCCCGCGCGACACCGTGGTGGACATCCCCGAGTGCAAGACGGAGAGCGGGAGCTCCCCGGCGCAGACGACCCGGTTCAACGCTGCGTTCTCGATCGGTGGGCCGGGGTGCACCATCAAGACCGTCGAGAGCCTCACCGACGTCTTCATCGACCACTTCGCGGTGGTCGACTTCCGCGGGTTCCAGGGCATGGTCGATGCACTGGGCGGGATCGACGTCTGCCTCAACGAGGCCGTCTACGAGAAGAAGAGCAGGCTCGACCTGCCGGCCGGCATCTCGACCGTGAGGGGCGACCAGGCACTGGCGTTCGTCCGGGCGCGCTACATCGGCAACGGCAGTGACATCAGCCGGATCGACCGACAGCAGGCCTTCATGAGCTCGGTCGTCGAGAAGGCCCGAAGCTCGGGCACCCTGCTCAACCCGGTGAAGCTCGTTCGCTTCCTGGACGCCGCGACGAAGTCGGTGACGACCGACCCGCAGCTGGCCAGCCTGAACGCCCTGCGCAAGCTCGCTGAGCAGGTACGCAGCATCCCCCCCAAGGACATCACCTTCGTCACCACGCCGTGGGTCCCGAACCCCGACGACCCGAACACCGTCGTCTGGGACACCGAGCGCACCGACGCCCTGTGGTCGGCCATCCGCAACGACGACCCCTACCCACCACCCACCGCAAAGCCGACGGTCATCGACGGCAAGCCGCTGAGGGTCGACCCGTCGACCATCTCGGTCCGGGTCCTGAACGGGTCAGGCAAGAACGGCGCCGCCAGCGCCGCAGCCGAGGAGCTGGTCGCCCTGGGCTACGACGTGGTCGGCGTCGACAACGCCGAGAGCAAGAAGTTCACGACCACGGTGGTGCGCTACGACCCCGCGTACGCCGAGGACTCCGCCCGCACCGTCTCCGCGGCCCTCGACTACGCCACCCGGGTCACTGCCTCCGGCCTCGGTTCGGTCGTCGAGGTCGTCGTCGGCGACGACTGGCCAGGAGCCGACGAGGTCGTCGTGCGCACCCCGCGCGACCTCGGCGACGGCGTGCGCACGGCCGACGAGAACATCTGCGGATGACCCGCCGTGGCTGAGGAGACCTCCCGTTGGTCCGTGGCGGCCGTCGTCGTCACGTACAACCGCAAGGACTACCTCGAGGAGCTGCTTCCCACCCTGCTCGAGCAGACCCGTCCGCTCGATGCGGTCTACGTGGTCGACAACGCCAGCACCGACGGCACCCGGGAGTTCCTCGACGCCGAGTACGGCGACGTCGATCGGGTCCATCGGCTGTACCTGACCGAGAACACCGGTGGCAGCGGCGGGTTCAACGCCGGCGTGGTGGCGGCGTACAACGACGGCCACGACTGGTTCTGGCTGATGGATGATGACGTCACGGCCCTGCCGGACGGCCTGGAAGGGCTGCTACGCCACGCAGGGGAGTCGGGGTGCATCCACGGTCGAAGGGTCGACTTCCACGGAGGCCCCTTCTTCTGGCAGCCCCGGATCAACGAGACCCTCGGTATCCCACTGCCCTACCTGAAGGACCCGTTCGCCGACGGCGAGGAGGTCTTCGAGACCAACTCGGGGGTTTTCGAGGGAATGCTCGTGAGTCGTGACGTGGTCAGCCAGATCGGTCCGCCCGACCCACGCTTCTTCATCACCTGGGACGACGCCGTCTACGCGTTGATGGCCTCTCGCGTGACCAAGGTCGTGTACGTCGACCACTTCGCGCTGAAGCGGCAGCGCGAGCAACGGCAGATGTCGCTGGCCGTGCGCCACCTCAACGATGCCTCGGACCTCTTCCGGTTCCACGTCATGCGCAACCGTGGCTACATGGCCCACTACCTGAAGCACCTGGGCCACTACCGGCCGGTCGGCTTCGCGCTGGGAACTGCCCTCACCTTCGCCAAGGAGGAGGTCAGGCTGGTCTACGTCGAGCACACGCTCAAGGGGAGCGGCGCCCTGCTCAAGGGCTGGCAGGAGTCACGCCGGATCCGCCGTTCGCGCTGGGTTCCCACCGGCACCTCTGCACTGCACGACCGCTGACGCCCGCCCGCTATTCTTCTGACGGAGTCCCCGAGGAGTGGAGTAAGCGTGTCAGACCTGGTCGTCGTCGGCTCGGGGTTCTTCGGACTCACCGTGGCCGAACGCGCCGCCAGCGAGCTCGGGCTCAACGTACGGATCCTGGAACGACGTCACCACATCGGTGGCAACGCCTACAGCGAGACCGATCCCGACACCGGGATCGAGGTCCACACCTACGGCGCCCACCTGTTCCACACCTCCAACCAGCGGGTCTGGGACTACGTCAACCGTTTCACCGCCTTCACCGGCTACCAGCACCGGGTGTTCACCAACTACCGCGACCGCATCTACTCGATGCCGATCAACCTCGGCACCATGTGCGAGTTCTTCGGCCAGGCACTGAGTCCCGCGCAGGCACACGCCCTCGTCGCCGAGCAGGCCCGCGAGTTCGACACCGCCACCGCCTCCAACCTGGAGGAGAAGGCGATCTCGCTGATCGGGCGCCCGCTGTACGAGGCGTTCATCCGCGGCTACACGATGAAGCAGTGGCAGACCGACCCCAAGGAGCTGCCGGCCGAGATCATCACCCGGCTGCCGGTGCGCTACACCTTCGACAACCGCTACTTCAACGACACCTACGAAGGGCTCCCGGTCGACGGCTACACCGCCTGGCTGGAACGGATGGCCGACCACCCTCGGATCGAGGTCGAGCTGTCGACCGACTTCTTCGAGGTCAAGGACTCACTGCTCGGCCAGGTGCCCGTCGTCTACACCGGCCCGGTCGACGCCTACTTCGCCTACGCCGAGGGCCGCCTCGGGTGGCGCACCCTGGACTTCGAGCGGGAGGTGCACCACGACACCGGTGACTTCCAGGGAACACCGGTCATGAACTACGCCGACGAGGCCGTCGCCTTCACCCGGATCCACGAGTTCCGCCACTTCCACCCCGAGCGTGACTACCCCGCGGACAAGACGGTCACCATGCGAGAGTTCTCCCGCTTCGCCGAGGCCGACGACGAGCCCTACTACCCGATCAACACCGCGGAGGACCGGCAACGGCTGCTGGCGTACCGCGACCTCGCAGCGGGTGAGCCGAACGTGCTGTTCGGGGGCCGGCTGGGCACCTACAAGTACCTCGACATGCACATGGCGATCGGATCGGCCCTGTCCCGGTTCGACAACGTGCTCAAGCCCCACTTCGCCGAGGGTGCGCCCATCGTCAGCGGAGGAGTGACCGAGTGACCGACCCCTCGACCCGTGAGCGCACCATCCAACGACTGGTGCTGCCACCCGACGCCGACTTCGACACGCTCCCCCTCTACGTCGAGAAGGGCGACGCCCGCCCCCTGCCCGGCGACCCCGAGCCCGACGAGGACGCCGTGGCGATGCCCGTCGACGCCGTGCATCCCGACCTCATCCTCGGCCGGCACCGGATGCTCGTCCCAGCGGGCAACCGGATGTCGTTCGGCACGTACTTCAACGCCTTCCCCGCGGCCTACTGGCGCCGGTGGACCTCGGTGCAGCAGGTCACCCTGCGGATCAACGTCGACGGACCGTGCGACGTCCTGGTCTACCGGTCCAACTCCCGAGGCGACCAGCAGCGGGTCGACAACCAGCGCGTCGACGGTCAGCAGACCGTCGAGTTCACCTTGCCCCTGGGGACGTTCGGAGACGGGGGCTGGTACTGGTTCGACGTCGTAGCCGGTATGGCCGACTGTGTGGTCGAGGGCGCGCAGTGGTCCACCATCACGACAGCGGTGGAGCCCGGACGACTGTCGATCGGCATCACCACGTTCAACCGCCCGGACTTCTGCGTCGACTTGCTCCGGTCCCTGGCCAGCGAGGCAGGCGCCCTGGAGCTGGTCGACACGATCTTCGTGGTCGACCAGGGGACCAAGAAGGTCGAGGACGACCCCGGCTTCGGTGAGGCGCGCGCGGCGCTGGGCGACACCCTCGAGGTGATCCACCAGGCCAACCTCGGCGGCAGCGGTGGGTTCGCCCGAGGAATGTACGAGACGGCGTACGGGCGCGACAGCAAGTACGTCCTGCTGCTCGACGACGACGTTCTGGTCGAGCCCGAGGGTATCCTTCGCGCGGTCGCGTTCGCCGACCTCTGCCGGGTGCCGACCATCATCGGCGGGCACATGCTGAACATGCACGTGCGCTCGATGCTGCACGCGTTCGGCGAGCGGGTCAACAAGTACCGGTTCATGTGGGGTGCCGCCCCGCACACTGCGGAGGCCCACGACTTCGCGGTCTGGCCCCTGCGCACCACCCGGTGGATGCACCGGCGCGTCGACGTCGACTACAACGGCTGGTGGATGTGCCTGATCCCCACCGATGTCGTGCGCGAGATCGGGCTGGCCCTGCCGATCTTCATCAAGTGGGACGACGCCGACTTCGGCCTGCGGGCCGAGGAGGCCGGTGTACCCACCGTCTCCCTCCCGGGGGCCGCCGTCTGGCACGTGCCGTGGACCGACAAGGACGACACGATCGACTGGCAGGCGTACTACCACGCACGCAATCGCGTGCTGATGGCCCTGCTGCACTCCCCCTACCCCCGGGGTGGCCGGCTGCTCGCCGAGTCGCTGGGCGTGCAGGTGCGGCACGGGATCTCGATGCAGTACAGCGCCGTCGAGCTTCGGCTGTGGGCGCTGGAGGACATCCTGTCCGGCCCAGACCACCTGCACCGCGACCTGCCGACCAAGCTCGCCGAGATCAGGGCCTACCGGGCGAACGAGGACGACGCGATCGTAGCCAAGGACCCGTTGGCGTTCCCGGCCCCCAAACGGGTCAAGCCGCCCAAGAAGGGCAAGGACCCCACCGAGCCAGGTGGCTCGTTCGGGCGCTATCGGTCGGCCGCCACCGGGCTCGTGCGGCAGCTGCGCCCGGTCAGGGCGACGAGCGTGGAGCGTCCGGAGGTCCGGATCCCGGCGATCGACCTCAGGTGGTGGCGGCTCAGCCAGTTCGACTCGGCGGTCGTCTCCACGGCCGACGGCGTCGGCGCATCCTGGTACCGACGTGACCGCAAGCGGTTCGCCGACCAGATGAGGCGCAGCCTCGAGGTGCACCAGAAGCTGGCACTGCGCTGGGACGAGCTGGCCGAGCAGTACCAGCAGGCCGTGCCCGAGGTCACCGACCCCAAGGCATGGCTGGACACGTGGGGCCGCGTTGACGGCTGATCAGGCCTCCGTCGACACCCCCGCCTGGCGGGAGCCCTGGCGCACCGGCGGCTTGATCGCCGCCCTGCGTCGACCCCGACTGCTGTGGCACCTCGTACGGGTCGAGCGCGGGGAGCGCTACCAGGGGACCTTGCTCGGCGGGGTCTTCTGGGAGTTCGCCAGGCCGGTCACGAGGTTCTTGATGTACCTGGTCATCGTGGGCGTCGTCCTCGGGCTAGGCGAACGCGTCGACAACTTCGCGATCTATGTCTTCTGCGGCGTGATCATGGTGCAGTACTTCAACGCCGCAATGAAGAGCGGGACCAAGTCGATGGCCCGGTCGACCTCGCTCCTGCGGCGGGTCAACCTCCCCCGCGAGCTCGTTCCGATGACCGCGGTCCTGGCCCAGATCCTGCGGCTCGGCCCGGCCACCATCGTCCTCCTCGTGGTGGCCGCCTTCAGCGGCTGGCGACCCAACCACCTGGTCGGTGTCCCCTACGCCGTCGGCGGCATCCTCCTGGTCACCATCTTCCTGGTCGGGCTCGGTCTGATCCTCAGCGTCGGGAACACCTACGTCCGCGACGTGGCCTTCGGGGTCGAGCTGGTCGCCACGATGACCCACTGGATCAGCCCGGTGCTCTACCCGCTCGACCTCGTCACCGAGACCCTGGGCGACGGTCCGCTGTACACCCTCTTCCTGGCCAACCCGCTGACCATCGCCATGATGGGCCTGCGCGAGACCTTCTGGGCACCCACGGTGTCAGCCAGCCAGGCGGCCGACATCGAGATCCCCGGCGCCGCACTCGGACTGTCCATCGTGATCTCGCTGGTGACGCTGCTCATCGGCCTGGCCGTGGTCCACCGCTACTCCCACCGGCTCGTACTGAGGGGCACATGGAAGTCGTGACCTTCGAGCGGGTCCGCAAGGTGTACCCCGACCTCGAGACCGCACGGTTCACCAGCCTGCGTCGGAAGCCGGCCAAGCAGAGACGGCTGCACGTCGCCGTGCGCGGGCTCACCTTCACCGTCGCAGCCGGTGAGGGAGTCGGCATCCTCGGCGAGCCGGAATCCGGACGTACGACGGTGCTCCATCTGATGAGCGGCGTGCTGCGCGCCGACGACGGTCGTGTGCGGGTGCGCGGTCGAGCCACCGGCTTGGTCTCGGCCGGCGCCGGGCTGTCCAACGACTTCAGCGTGCGCTCCAACGTCGTGTACGGCCTGGCCCTGCTCGGAGAGCGGCAGGACGACGCCGTGGCGGCTGCCGACGAGGTGATCGAGTACGCGGATCTGACCGACCGGGCCGACACCAAGCTGCGCGACCTTGCGGTGCTGGACCGGCGCCGCCTGGGCTACGCCATCGCCCTGTTCACCACCCCGACGGTGTTCCTCGCCGACGAGGACCTGCTCCTGGGCAGCCAGGCCAGGCGCGACGCAGCCCTGGACCGGATGGCCCGCTACCCCGACCACTCGCATGCGCTCGTCGTCGCCACGAACAACACCAAGTGCCTGCGCCGGCTGTGCCAACGAGCTCTGGTGCTTCGCGAGGGCCAGCTCGTGTTCGACGGGCCGCTCGACGAGGGGATCGCGGAGTACCGACGCACCAAGCAGCGACCCATGAAGCCAGAGGAGTGAGTCCGGTGGCCGACGACCCGACCAGGCGGGCCTTCCTGCACGTGGGCGCGCCGAAGACCGGCACGACGTACCTGCAGGGGGTCCTCTGGCGCAACCAGGAGGCCCTGGAGGCGGTGGGCCTGCACGTCGTCGGCACCCGACGTCGCGACCACTACCTGGCCGGTCACGACCTCCGGGACCTGCCCTTCGACCCGGCCGACCCCGGCCTGGACTGGACGGGAGCCTGGGACACCCTCGCCAAGATCGCCGCCTCCAGCGACGCCGAGAACGTCGTGATCTCCGACGAGCACCTCGCCTCACTGACCCCAGCCCAGGTCCGGCGCGCGGTCGACTCGCTGGCTCCCCGCGAGGTGCACGTCCTCTACGCCACCCGCAACCTGGGCGGGCTGATGCCCTCGGAGTGGCAGGAGTTCGTCAAGCACCGTTCGACGCTGACCTTCGAGGCGTGGGCCCGCAAGGTGCTGGGATCGGCGACCAAGGGGCCTGGCCGTTGGTTCTGGAGCGTGCACGACCCGGTCGACGTCGTCGACCGTTGGGCGACCCACGTCGAGCGCGCGAACATCCACGTCATGGTGATGCCGCCGACCGCAGCGGACAAGAACGACCTCTGGAACCGGTTCGCCTCGATCATCGGGGTCGACCCCGCGTCGGCCACCGACTTCGAGGTCGAGGCGAACACCTCCCTGGGCCTGCCCGAGACCGAGCTGCTGCGCCGGGTCAACCTGGCCCTGCCCGACGACTTCCCGCGGTGGCACCAGACCGGTCTGACCCGCGACCTCCTGGCCGTCAAGGTGCTCGGCGCCCGGTCACCCGCCGGGCGCCCTCAACTGCCGCCCGAGCTGCACGCCAGGCTCGTGGCCCGGGCCAGCAGCGCCATCTCCGGACTCCGGGCCAGCGGCTGCGACGTCGTCGGTGACCTCGACGACCTGGTCGTCCCGGACGAAGCCCTGCCGGGAGACCCGGCACCCGACGACGCCGCGGTGCTCGACGCCGCCGTTGCGGCAGTGAGCGGGCTGCTGGTCCAGATGGCCCGGATGCGCGACGACCGGCACCGGTGGGAAGGGCGCCTGCGACGCCAGCTGGACTCTCTGGCGCCGTCGCTTCGGCTGCGTTCGCACCTGGTCGCCCTCGAGAGCCGCAACCGGTACGCGGCCGCCGTCGGGGCTCGGCTGCGCGCGGTCCGAGACCGACGCCGTGGCTGACCCGACGCCACGGGCGCGCGCTGGCTAGGATCGGGGCTCGCCCCAAGGAGGACTCGTGCCCGAGGTCGTCGTTCACGTCGGCGCTTCGCACACCCAGACCTCGTTCCTCGCCGGGAGCCCGGTGGCCAGCGGCGGGTCGGCGGGACGCATCGTCTCCGCGCCCGACCTCGCGGGCGACGAGACCAAGGTCGAGCGGCTCCTGACCAGCCTCCCCGGGCCACCGGGGCGCGCGGTCCTCGTCATCCGGGACCTGCACCGACAGCTGCCGGTGCTCTGGCAGGGTGAGCTCCTTCGGGGCGGCACCGCGTCGTTCGAGGAGTTCGTCGACCGGCTGGCTGCCGACCACGAGAGCCTCAGCGGACCGTGGCGGTCGATCGACCCGGTCGTGACCCTGCAACCCTGGGACCGGCGGATCGGCGGGGACCACGTCCACGTCGTCACGGCCCCTCTGCCCGGACGGCTGGACGAGCTGTGGCGGAGGTTCACCGAGGCGGCCGGGAACCGCGAAGACGAGGTGCGCACTGATGCGTCCCCCCGTCAACGCCCTGCGATCGAGCTGGCCGACCGGATGATGAGCCCCGCGGCGGCCGAGGTGCTGCGGGCGCTGAACGTCTTGACCGCCGCCGGTACCGACGGACGCTTCGTCCCCGACGAGCCCTCCGTGCGCCAGGCACTCGTCGAGGGACTGGGGCTGACGTCAGACGACACAGCGCTGTGGACCCATCCGGCAGTCGCCGACTGGAGCGCCGAGGGCCGCGAGCGGCTCGAGGCGTGCGGCTACGTCGTCCACGGCAGCCTCGACGAGCTGACCCCCGGCGCTCCCACCGCCCCCGGCCCGGCCACCGACGAGGCCGAGCTGGACGCCGCGGTCGGTGCCCTGCGCTCCCTGGTGCAGCTCACCGCCACTTTGTCGCCTCACCGCGCGGACTCAGCCATGACCACCCGGCTGAAGACCACCATCGACTCGGTCCGTCAGCACTGGCTGCCCCAGCAGTGGCAGGCGCGCCGATGAGCACCCGCCGACCCACAGTGCACCTCCACATCGGAGCACCGAAGACGGGCACTACGTACGTGCAGGCGGTCGCCGCCAAGAACCGGCGGTGGCTCCGGAAGCAGGGTCTCCTGTACCCCGGCTTCCGCGGAGACCACTTCCTGGAGGCACAAGACGTCTGCGGCGCGTTCAAGGAGTACCGCGACCCACGGGTCGACGGCTCCTGGAACCGGCTGGCCCACGCCGTCGAGTCCTGGCGCGGGCCGGACGTCCTCATCTCCCACGAGCTCTTCACCGCTGCCACACCCGAGCAGATCGCCACGATCGCCTCCGACCTGCCGACGGACGACCTGCGGATCGTCGTGACGGCTCGAGACCTCGCCCGCCAGCTGCCGGCCGTGTGGCAGGAGAACCTCAAGAACGGATCCACCCTGGAGCTACGGCAGTACCTCCGCCGGGCTCGGCGGGCCTGGGCGGAGGCGCCCGGCACGCGACGGGGATTCTGGCGGTGGCAGAACCTCCCGGCCATTCTGGCCGACTGGCAGCGGCACGTCCCCGCCGCGCAGATCACGGTGGTCACTGTGCCGCGCAAAGGCTCCTCGCCGTCGCTCCTGTGGGAGCGGTTCGCCGCCGCAGTCGGTCTCCCACCCGTCGGAGCGGACCTGGAGGTCCTTCAGACCAACGTCTCGTTGGGAGCCACGTCCGCAGAGGTCGTCCGCCGGCTGAACGCGGCGCTCACCCACGAGTCCACGCTGGGGATCGAGTGGCCGGTGTACCGCAGCGAGGTCAAGCGCTTCGTCGCCGAGACGGTCTTGGCCGGCCAGAGCGCCCAGCCGCTGTCGATCGACTCGAAGTCCCTGCACTGGGCGGGCGAGCTCGGGCGCGAGGTCGCATCGGTGGTGCGGGACCGTGGCTACCGGGTCGTGGGCGACCTCGACGAGCTGGTGCCGTCCACCGACGACACCGGACCGGCGGGGCACTCCCGGGTCGAGACCGCTGCCGCTCGTGATGCTGCGGTCATGGCGCTGAGCGCCTATCTGTCCCGCGTGCGCTCGACGCGGGGAACCTCATGACCGGAGTGGTCCACCTGCACGTCGGGGAGCCCAAGACGGGTACGACCTACCTGCAGGCCATGTTGGTGCAGCACCAGAAGCAGCTCGCCGACGACGGGTTGCTCCACCCGGGGCGCCGGATCGACCAGGTGCGAGGGGCGCAGGAGATGCTCGGGCGCCGCGACGAGGGTAGCGGCCGGCTCGCCGGGAGATGGCAGGCGCTCGTCGACGAGATCGCCGCCTACGAGGGGCCAGCCGCCGTCATCTCGATGGAGAGCCTGGTCCGGGCCCGCCCGGAGCAGGCCGCGCGGGCGGTCGCCGCACTGGGCGCTCGGACCGTCCGGGTCGTGCTCACCGTGCGCGACCTGGTTCGGGTGGTGCCGGCGCAGTGGCAGGAGTCGCTGCAGTTCGGCCACACCTGGACGTTTGCCGACTACGTCGACTCGGTCACCAGCAAGCACCCCCGAAAGAGCACGCTGGGGCGCAGCTTCTGGGAGCAGCACGACACGTCCCGGATCCTGAAGGTGTGGTCCGACGTCGTCGGCGTGGACCACGTCACGGTGGTGACCCTCCCCCGAAGGTCGGCTGACCCGCTGGCGCTGTGGCGCCGCTTCGCGAGCGCCCTCGACATCGACGCCGGGCGCTACGAGCCGGTGCAGACCGCGAACGAGTCGTTGGGCGCCGCCTCCGCGGAGCTGCTGCGCCGGGTCAACCTGCGGCTCGGTGACGAGTCGATGCCCCGACGGGAGTACGGACGGGTCCTGCGCGCCGGGCTGAGCAAGTCGATCCTGGCCAGCCGTCGGGAGTCCGAGGCCCGGGTCGTGCTCCCGGACGCCGCGCTCCCGTGGGCCCACCACCGCTCGGAGGAGATCGTGGCCTCGCTGGCCTCGCTGGTCTCGCTCGGCATGACCGTGGTCGGAGACCTCGACGACCTGAGATCGGAGACGGCCACTTCTGCTCGCACACCAGACCCGCCCTCGAGACAGCCGGCACTTCCCGACGAGGCCGACGTGTCCGCCGCCGCGGTCGACGCGATCATCGCGCTGGCCCGCAGCCAGAAGCGCTCCGGCTAGCCCGCTCCCGCGGGCAGCACCACCGGGCCGGCGACCGCGCCGGTCCGCCACGCTCCCGGGCGACGAGCCGCCCGGCGCGCCGATTCTGTGATCGGCGCCGGCTCGATCTACCCTCGGGAGCGGCACCGAAGCCGTGGCTGCTGCGTCTGATTGAACGTCCACGCCCCGGTCCGCCGGCCGTACGCCCACGTCAGGAGAACCACCCCGCATGAGCACCGTCCTTCCCCCGGAGCTCTCCCCCCGAGCCACCGGTGAGACTTCTGCTCGTCCTCGGGTCCTGCGCGCCCTGGCGACCATCGCCGCGAGCGTGATCTTCCTCACCTCGATCGGTGGCTGGGCCGTCGCCACCTACTACGACGGACAGATCGGCCGGATCCCCGGGCTCGGCGGCATCCTGGCCGGCGGCGGCGACGCCGATGGTCCGCTGACGGTGCTCGTGGCCGGTTCTGACTCCCGTGACGGGCTGACCAAGGAAGAGCAGCGCATGCTGCACACCGGCCACCTCGGCGGCCGGCGTTCCGACACGATGATGCTGGTCCACCTGTCGGCCGACCGCAGCGACGTGACGGTCGTGAGCCTGCCCCGTGACTCCTGGGTGCGCATCCCGGCCTGGACCGACGACGCCGGCAAGAAGCACCCGGCCCAGATGAACAAGCTGAACGCCGCGTACTCCTACGGGGGCGCCGAGCTGCTGATCCGCACCGTGCAGGGCGCCACGGGCGTCGACGTCGACCACTACGTCGAGGTCGGGTTCGCCGGGGTCATCCGCATGGTCGACGCCCTCGGCGGAGTCGACGTGTGCCTGCCCGACGCCGTCGACGACCGCCGAAGCGGCCTGGTCCTCCCGGCCGGTCGGTCGCACGTCGACGGGCAGATGGGGCTGTCGTTCGTCCGCGCCCGCTACATCGACCCCACCGCCGACCTGGGCCGGATGCAGCGTCAGCAGCAGTTCCTCGGGGCGATGTTCAACCAGGCCACCAGCGCCGGGGTGCTGCTCAACCCGCTGAAGCTCGACCGGTTCCTCAAGGCGATGCTCTCGTCGGTCACCACTGACGAGGGCATGAACCGCGACCTGCTGATGGGCCTGGCCTCGGACCTGCAGAGCCTCAAGCCCAAGGACATCCGCTTCCTCACGGTGCCGCTCTCCGACGTCGACTACTCCACGTCGTCCGGCTCGGCGGTCCGCTGGGACAAGGCGAAGGCGAGCGCGGTGTTCGACGCCCTGGAGTCCGATGCTCCCGTCGTCAAGGAGAAGCGGGCCGGGCGACCGACCGTCTCCCCGTCCGACATCAGCGTCCAGGCGCTCAACGGCAGCACCGTGTCCGGGCTCGCCGGCCAGGCCAGCAGCGACCTCGCGGCGGTGGGGTTCACCATCGGGGCCTCCCCTGACAACGCGGACGACCACCGACGTGACCTCGACGGTCATCCGGTACGACCCGGAGTGGAGCGAGTCCCTCAAGACCGTGCAGGCGGCGTTCCCCGACGCAGAGGTCGAGGAGGTTCCGGGAATGGGCGGCACCTTCGTGATCGTCGTCGGGACCGAGTACGCCGCCCCCCAGCAGGTCAAGACCTCAGCCCCCCAGGAAAGCCAGGTGGACACCACGACGGCGGCCGACAAGGTGTGCGGCTGACCGTGCGTTGGCTCAGCGGGAGCTGCGCAGCGCCTTGATCTCCTCGCGCCGCGCGAGCCGGTTCGCCCGGCGGATCTCGGCCTCGGTGAAACGGTTGCGGTCGACGTCGGTCTCCGGTGCCACCGGCGGCACCTCGCGCGGAGTGTTCTCCTCGTCGACCGCGACGAACACCAGGTAGGCCGACGCCACGTGCTCAGCCGGCTGGGTCTCGTTCCATCGTTCAGCGGTGACCCGGACGCCGACCTCCATCGACGTGCGACCGGCCCAGTTGACCTGCGCGTGCGCGTGGATCAGGTCACCGATCCGGACCGGGCGCAAGAACACCATCTCGTCCATGGCCACGGTCACTGCGCTTCCGTGCGAGTGCCGGGCGGCCGCGGCTCCTGCCACGTCGTCGACCAGCTTCATCACGACACCGCCGTGCACGGTACCGAGCAGGTTGACGTCCAACGACGTCATGATGCGACTCAGCGTCGTGCGTGCGGCCGATGACGCAACCGGTTCTGGGCTCACGACAGGTCGAACTCCTCGCGGACTCGCCGGGACAGCACATGTCGGCGCCAGCCTAGGCGCACGCCCGCTCGGCTAACCTGATCGCGCCGACGACATCGACCTCCGGAGGACCCGTGGCACCGCGCCTGACCGTGCTCGGCACCGGGTACCTGGGGGCGACCCACGCTGCATGCATGGCCGAGCTGGGGTTCGACGTCCTGGGGATGGACGTCGACCCGGTCAAGATCGAGACGCTGCAGCGCGGCGAGGTGCCGTTCTTCGAGCCGGGCCTGGCCGACGTCCTGCGGCGCAACCTCGACACCGGGCGATTGCGGTTCACGACGTCCTACGACGACGTGGCCGATTTCGGCGACGTGCACTTCCTGTGCGTCGGCACCCCGCAGCAGCCCGGGTCGTACGCGGCGGACATGCGGTACGTCGACTCCGTGGTCGAGCACCTCGCACCCCGACTGACCAGGCCCTGCCTCGTGGTCGGCAAGTCGACCGTGCCGGTCGGGACCGCCGAGCGGCTGTCCGACTACGTCAGCGCACACGCCCCCGCGGGACCGACCGCCGAGGTCGCCTGGAACCCGGAGTTCCTGCGCGAGAGCCACGCCGTCGACGACACGCTGCGCCCGGACCGGCTCGTCGTCGGGGTGGGCAGCGCGCAGGCCGAGCAGGTGCTGCGTGACGTCTACGCACCGCTGCTGGAGAAAGGCGTTCCGCTCGTCGTCACCGACCTCGCGACCGCCCAGCTGGTCAAGGTCTCGGCCAACGCGTTCCTGGCGACCAAGATCTCGTTCATCAACGCCATGGCCGAGCTGTGCGAGGCGACCGGGGCCGACGTCGTCCAGCTGTCCGACGCGCTCGCCCTGGACCCACGGATCGGTGGCCAGTTCCTGCGCGCCGGCCTCGGCTTCGGGGGAGGCTGCCTGCCCAAGGACATCCGGGCGTTCATGGCGCGGGCCGGAGAGCTCGGCGTCGACCAGGCGCTCACCTTCCTGCGGGAGGTCGACGAGATCAACATGCGCCGCCGCGGGCGGATGGTCGAGCTCACCAAGGCGGCGCTCGACGGCTCGCTGCTCGGCAAGCGGATCGCCGTTCTCGGTGCGGCCTTCAAACCCGAGAGCGACGACGTGCGCGACTCCCCTGCCCTCAACGTCGCCGCGGGGCTGCAGCTGCAGGGAGCCGACGTCCGCGTGTACGACCCGCAGGCCAACGCCAACGCCTCGGCGCTGTTCCCGAGCCTGGTCTACGTGGACTCAGCGCAGGCCGCCCTCGAGCAGGTCGACGCGGTCCTCGTCCTGACCGAGTGGCGGGAGTTCCGCGACCTCGACCCGCGACTCGTGGCCCAGGTGGTCCGGCGCCAGGTCGTGGTCGACGGTCGGCTGTGCCTGGACCGCGACCGGTGGCGGGCGGCCGGCTGGACGTTCGTCGCGCCGGGACGCCCCTGAGACGCGGTCGGCGTCAGCCAGCGGTGAAACCGGTCGATGAGGTGCGGCGACGCTGCAGCGCCTCGCCCTTCTCGACCGCGGTGTTCTTGAGTGCGGCCTGGAACTCCCGCATCCGCACCTGAAGGGTCTGGTCGACCAGGCCGAGCATCCGCACCGCCAACAGCCCAGCGTTGCGCGCGTTGCCGATCGCCACGGTGGCCACCGGGACACCGGCCGGCATCTGCACGATGGACAGCAGCGAGTCGAGTCCGTCGAGGTTCTTGAGCGGCACCGGGACGCCGATGACCGGCAGCGGCGTGACTGCGGCCAGCATCCCGGGGAGGTGCGCCGCGCCGCCCGCCCCGGCGATGATCACGCGCAGGCCCCGGTCGACCGCCTCGGCGCCGTACGCGAGCATCTCCACCGGCATCCGGTGCGCCGACACGACCCCCACGTCGTAGCCCACGTCGAACTCGTCGAGCACCTGCGCCGCCGCCTCCATGACCGGCCAGTCGGAGTCACTGCCCATCACGATGCCGACCGACGCCGGGTCGGGTGAGCTACTCATCGATGTCGCCTCTCAGGTAGGACGCCGCATGTCTGGCCCGCTCCTTGCACGCGTCGACGTGTTCTCCGGTCACCGTGACGTGCCCCACCTTGCGACCGGGGCGAACCGCCTTGCCGTACATGTGCACCTTGAGTCCGGGGTCGCGGGCCATGCAGTGCAGGTAGGCGGGGTAGAGGTCCGGGAGGTCGCCACCGAGGACGTTCACCATCACCGTCACCGGGGCGAGTGACCGACGGGTCACCGAGCGGGAGGTCGAGGACGGCTCGCAGGTGGTTCTCGAACTGGCTGGTGACCGAACCGTCGATCGTCCAGTGCCCGGAGTTGTGCGGCCGCATCGCCAGCTCGTTGACGAGCACCCCCGCCGGGGTGTCGAACAGCTCGACGGCGAGGACACCGACCACGTCGAGCTCACCAGCGATCCTCAGCGCGACCTCCTGCGCCGCCACGGCATGGTCGGGGTCGAGGCCGGGGGCGGGCGCGTAGACCTCCCGACAGATGCCGTCGACCTGCACGGTCTCGACCACGGGGTAGGCCACCGCCTGCCCGCTGGGACTACGGGCCACCAAAGCGGCCAGCTCACGGGTGAAGGGCACCCGCTCCTCGACGAGGAAGCCGGGGACCTGGTCGTGGGAGAGCACCCAGTCGGCCTCGTCGGCGTCGGCCACGACCCACACCCCCTTGCCGTCGTAGCCGCCCCGGGTGGCCTTGAGCACCAGCGGCCAGCTCGAGCCCTCGGCGAACGCGACGACGTCGGCCACGTCCTTGACGGTCCGCCACCGTGGGACCGGGGCGCCCATCGCGCCGAGCCGCTCGCGCATCACCGACTTGTCCTGGGCGTGGGCCAGCGCCGCCGGCCCGGGGCGCACGGTGAACCCCGCAGCCACGAGCGCGCGCAGGTGCTCGGCCGGGACGTGCTCGTGGTCGAAGGTCACGACGTCACAGCCCGAGGCGAACGACTCCAGGGTCGAGCGGTCGCGGTAGTCACCGACGACGACGTCGGGGACCACCTGCGCCGCACTGTCGTCGGCCACGTCGGCCAGCACGACGAGCCGGACCCCCAACGCCACGGCCGCCGGCTGCATCATCCGCGCCAGCTGACCGCCACCGACCACACCGACCGTGGGGAACGTCACCGGCGCAGACTACCCGGGCCGTCCAAAGCGGCGGTCGACCGAGCCTTGGCGCCCGATAGCCTGAGCCCATGTCGTCGCCGTCCGCTCACCGTTCGTGAGCCTGCCCCCCGGTTCGACGACCCCGCTGCGTCGGTTGACCGCAGAGCTGGCGAAGTTCGGCACCGTCGGCATCATCGCCTACGTCGTCGACGTCGGCACCTACAACCTGCTGGTCTTCGGCGGCGGCGAGGGGCCGCTGCACGACAAGCCGCTGACCGCGAAGACGATCGCGGGGGTGCTGGCCACCGTCGTGGCCTACGGCGGCAACCGGCAGTGGACCTTCCGGGACCGGGACCGTCGCGGTGTGTTCAGGGAGTACGCGATGTTCCTCGGGGTCAACGCGGTGGCGCTCGGCATCACCTTGCTCCCGCTGGCGGTGTCCCGCTACGTCCTGGACCTGCGGGGGCCGCTGGCGGACAACATCTCAGCGAACCTCGTGGGGGTGGCCCTGGGCACCCTGTTCCGGTTCGTCGCGTACCGCACCTGGGTGTTTCCCCACCCCGAGCGGTCAGCGGACGGAACCGCTGACCGGTCGGAGGAACAACGAGAACGTGGCGGGTGAGCGCGTCGTCAGCTCCAACCGGCCTCCGACCGACTCCGCCATGGCCCGCGCGACGGCCAGCCCCACCCCGCTACCGCCGCCACCACTGATCGATCGCTCGAAGACGTGCGGCGCCAACGCGGCGGACACACCGTCCCCCTGGTCACCGACCTCGACCACCACCGCGCCCTCGGCCTGCCGCACGACGAGACGCGTGGTCCCGGCCCCGTGCAGCAGCGAGTTCTCCACCAGGGTCGCCAGGATCTGGCTCACCGCCCCGGGTGACCCCTGGACGACCAGACCGCTGCGGCCCTCGGCGGTCAGTACCCGACCGACCGCGGCGTAGGACGGCGACCACTCGCCCACCTGCTGACGCAGGACGGTCGCCAGGGCGGTCTCCGGCCGGGCCCGGCCGGAGCCTCCGGACGCGACGAGCATCGCGTCGACGACCCCGGTCAGGCGCTCGACCTGCTCGAGGGCCGCGCCCGCCTCGACCTGGATCGCAGCGAGGTCACGCGCCTGGCCGATCTCCTCCAGCCGGATCGACAGCGCGGTCAACGGGGTGCGCAGCTGGTGGGAGGCGTCGACGACCCGGGCGCGCGACTCCTCGGCGGCGACGCCCAGCTCGACGGCACTGTCGTCCAGCGCCTCGGCCACCCGGTCGAGCTCGGGCACCCCGAACCGCTGGCCGCTGGGCCGCAGGTCCCCCGACCCCAGCCGCGCGGCCCGGTCGGCCAGGTCGGCCAGCGGACGGGTCAGTCGGCGCGACTCGCGAACCGCCAGGACGGTGGCCAGCAGACCGACGCCCAGCACGATCGCCAGGATCGACAGGGCCGAGACCAGCTGGCTCTGGCGCACCCGGTCCGGGCTCTCCAGCACGGACACCCAGCCGGTACCGGCCGGAGACACCGCCGCCCGTGCCGACAACGCGTCGGCACCGACCGGCTCACCGGCTTCGACCATCTGGCCGGCGGTCAGTGTGACACGCACCCATCGGTCGGCAGGAACCAGCTCGTCGACGAAGTCGGGGTCGACCGGCAGCCCGGCGGCCACCCGGGTGCCGACCGTCGTCGCGATCCGGTCGGCCTCGGCGGCGAGCCGGTCCTCGGCCTCACCGCGGATCCCCCGGCTGCTCGCCACCGCCATCACCACGGCGAGCAACGACATGCCCACCAGCACGATCAGCAGGGTGGAGCGCAGGTAGCGCCGCCGCACGTCAGTCCTGCTCGAACCGGTAGCCGACGCCGCGGACCGTGCTGATGTAGTGCGGAGCCGTGACGTCGTCCCCGAGCTTGCGGCGCAGCGAGGAGACGTGCATGTCCAGCGTCTTCGTCGATCCCACCCAGCCGGTCTGCCACACCTCGCACATCAGTGCCTCACGCGTCAGGACCGAACCGGCCCGACTGGCGAGGGCGGCGAGCACGTCGAACTCCTTGTTCGTGAGCGCAAGCTCGTCCTGCCCGACCCACGCGCGTCGCGCCGACCGCTCGATCCTGACGTCCTGGACCGCGAGGTGGTCGGCCGGGGCGAGTCCGCGGCGCAGCAGGGCCCGGACCCGGGCGAGCAGCTCGCTGAGCCGAAACGGCTTGGTGACGTAGTCGTCGGCACCCGCGTCCAGCCCCACCACTGCGTCCAGCTCCTCGGTGCGTGCCGTCAGGACCAGGACCGGCAGGTCGCTCCCCAGCGCCCGCAGCCGCCGACAGACCTCGAGCCCGTCCATCTCGGGGAGCCCGAGGTCGAGCACCATCAGGTCCGTCTGCCCGGTCGACGCGCACTCGAGGGCCACCGGTCCGGTACCGGCGACTTCGACGTCGTAGCCCTCGCGGCGCAGCGCCCGAGCCAGCGGTTCGGCGATCGCGGCGTCGTCCTCGACGAGCAGTACCTGGGGCACGGCTCGATGGTAGGACGCGGCGCTCACCGGGGTGCGAGCGCGAGCGCGACGAGCGCGCGCAGGACGAGTGACTGGTCGCGCATCGGCTGGCTCAGCTCGTCGCCGTAGATCTCCACGAGCCAGCCGGTCCCCTCCGGGTCGACCCCTCCGGCGAACAGCAGGGCGGTGCAGCCGAACCCGTCGACCAGGGCGACCTCGGCCGGGTCGGCGTACGGGTCGTCGACCTCGACCAGGAACGCGCCACCGGAGAGGGCGGCGTCGGTCAGCGGATAGTCGTCGCGGGAGAACTCGACATCGAGCTCACCGGCCGCGCCGAACGGCGACGCCTCGGGGAGCGTCGACCGGTACTGGGCGTAGCTGACGGTTCGCACCACCCGGGTCGCCGGGTCGCTGCGGGACACCCACCAGCCGGCCGCCTCGACCTGCAGCGCCACGGCCTCGGCCACGACCTCCACCCGCTGCCGGGCCGGGCGCCCGGTCGCCTCGTCCAGGGCCGAGACGCCCGCGCCGAGCAGCCGGGCCGGGTCCGTGGCCCCGCGGCCCCGGACCCGGCGGCGGTCGGTCGGGCCGGACCTGGACCTGGCCCGCAGGGTCGCCTCGACCGGCAGCGTCCGCCCGGCGACGACCGGACGGCGGGACCCGCTGCGCTTGGCGCGGTACTGGGCGGCGTCGGCCAGCCGGAAGAGCCTCCCGACCGAGTCGACCGGCCCCACGTCGTCGCGGGTCGACGCCACGCCGCAGGCGATCCCGTCGGGGACGACATGGTCGGCCTTGCGACACAGGTCGGTCGCCACGGCCACCGCGTCGTCGGCGTCGCCACCGCCGAGCACGATGCAGAACTCGTCGCCGCCGAGGCGACCGGCAAGGCTTCCGGGGACGAGCGCCGCAGCGGCGCTCACCAGCCCGGCGAACCGGACGAGGAGTCGATCCCCCGCGTCGTGCCCGTGCTCGTCGTTGGTCCGCTTGAGCCCGTTGACGTCGCACACGACGAGGCTCGCCACCCGGTCGTCGTCCAGATGTCCGGCGACGACCTCGTCGAGCCGCTCGTCCACGGCGCGCCGGTTCGCCAGGCCCGTCAGCGCGTCGGTGTAGGCGAGCTGGGCGACCTGCGCGAAGCGGCGGCTCGCCGCGATGGCCGCGGCCATCTGCCCAGCCAGGAGCTGGGCGAAGTCCAGGTCTGAGTGGGTGAACGGCGGCTGCTCCTCAGTCCGGGTGATCCACAGGTCCCCCCACACCGAGCCGTCGACCCAGAGGGGGACGTCCACGGCGCTCGCCTTGCCGGACCCGGCAAGCAGCGCCTCGACCTGCGGGGCCCGGCCGGTGCCCACGTGGGCCAGGTACCCGACGCCCTCGGTGACCAGGCGCTCGATCGAGGGGTCGTTGCGCACCGAGTACACCTCATCGGCGGGGCGCTCCTGCTCCCACTCCGCCCGCTCGCCCTCGTTCACGACGGTCCGGACGTGTCCATGGTCGCGCTCCCACCGCGAGACCGACACGGAGGCGCCGCCGAGGGCGAGCCGGGCCGCCCTCGCCGCCGCCAGCAGGACGTCGTCGCTGCCACGGGCGTCGGCCACCGCGCGGATCGTGTCGGTCAGGGCGGCCAGTCGCGCGACTGCTTCGTCGTGCCCCCCGGGTTGCCCCCCTTGTTGCCCCCCGGGTTGCCCCCCTTGTTGCCCCCCTTGTTGCCTCTCTTGTTGCCGGGAGCCCGTCACTCCCACGTCCGCCCGTCACGGCGACGCCGCTCGTCGTCGCGCTCGTGCAGCCGGAAGACCTCCCGCTGCACCAGCTCGACGTGCGGGACGGCAGCGATCACCAGCTGGCCGCTCTCACCCGCCGACTCCACGACCAGCGTGCCGCACCCGAGCATCCGCTCCAGCACCGTGTAGCGGAAGTGCACGTCATTGACGCGCGCCAGGGGCATGTCCCGTCCCTGGCGCGCGACGATCCCGTTGCGCACGATGATCCGTCGGTTGGTCAGGACGTACTGCGCGGTCGCCCAGCGAAGGACCGGGGCGACGACCCAGGCCACGAGGACGGTGAGCGAGACCGCGACGATCGCCCAGCCCAGCCACGGCTTTCCATCGGCCCAGCGGGAGATCGAGTACATGCTGACGAAGACCACCACGAACAGCACGGTCACCGGGATCACCAGGATCCGCCAGTGCGGTCTCATCTCGCGTTCGATCCGCTCACCTTCGGTGAGCAGCTTCTGCGGGTAGGGCACGGCTGCATCGTTCCATGCGGTGTCAGCGGACGTGCTGCACCTCGCCGGACGACAGCGCCACCCGCGCTCCGGTGGCCGCTGCGACCACCAGCCGACCCGACGCGTCTACGTCCTCGGCCACACCGGCCACGTCCGCCGCGGCGCCCGGGAGCAGCACCAGGACCTTGCGTCCGAGCGTGACGCAGTGACGTCGGTACTCCTCCCGAGCCGAGCCACCAGCACTCCAGTCCCGGTAGCGCAGCTCCAGCGCGGCGAGGTAGGAGCGCAGCAGCGAGCGCCGGTCGACCGTCGCCCCCTCGGCGAGCAAGGAGGTGGCCGTCGGCACAGGCAGCTGCGACTCCGGCAGCGTGACGTTGAGCCCGAAGCCGGCGACCGCGGCCGGGCCGCGGCCCGTCTCGACCCGCTCGACCAGGACTCCGCCGGCCTTGCGCTCGCCGACCAACACGTCGTTGGGCCACTTCAGCCCGACCGTGAGACCCGAGACCGACGCCACGGCGTCGGCCGCCGCCAGCCCGACCAGCAGGGGGACCCAGCCCCACTCCGCGGCCGGCCGGGTGGTGGGGCGCAGCAGCACCGAGACGGCCAGCCCGCTGCGGGCCGGCGCCGTCCAGCGGCGCCCCAGGCGTCCACGACCCGCGGTCTGCTCCTCCGCGGACACGACCAGGCCCTCGTCGGCCCCGTCCACCGCCCGGGCCCTCACGTCGGCGTTGGTCGAGCCGGTCGTCGGCACCTCCTCGACACAGGTCCACATCGACGAGGCGCCTACGAGCCCCTGGTCGGTCACCGGCGACCCGGGTCCGGCGGCGCCTCGGGGTGGGCCCGCAGCGCGGCGCGACGCCGAGCCCGCCACGCGGTCAACGGGTCGGTCGAGGGCGCTGTCGCGAGCAGCACCGAGTGCAAGGCGCTGACGTCGTCGGCCGAGGCCTGGCCGCGCACCACCTCGAGCGCTCGTGGCCCGGTCATACCGGCGGCACCCCGTGCCGCTTGTCGGCGAAGTGCCTGGATCGACCGGCTGCGTAGGCCAGTCGCAGGGACACCTCACGGCGCAGCGCCTCCGGCTGCACGACGGCGTCGACGACCAGGTCGGAGGCCAGCCGGAGCAGGTCGACGTCAGCGACGTACTCGGTGCGCCGCTGCGCGATGAACTCCTGCCGCTCCGCGTCGTCGTCGATCGCCGCGATCCGCTTCGCGTAGACGGCGTTGACGGCGGCGTCAGGCCCCATCACGGCGATCACAGCCGTCGGCAGGGCGAGGGTCGCGTCCGGCCCGAAGCCGGGCCCACCCATCGCGTACAGACCGGCGCCGTAGGCCTTACGGAGCACCACACAGACCTGCGGCACCGTCGCCTCGGCCACGGCGCTGACCATCTTGGCGCCGTGCCGGATGATGCCCTGCCGCTCGACCTCCTGACCGATCATGAATCCCGGAACGTCGGCCAGGTAGACCAACGGCACGTTGAGGGCGTCGCACCAGGTGATGAACCGCGTGGCCTTGTCGGCACTGTCGACGAACAGCACGCCCCCCTTCTGTGCGCTGTTGTTGGCCACGAGCCCGACCACCTGGCCCTCGATCCGGGCGAACCCGGTCACGAGCTCGGCGGCGAACAACGGCTTGACCTCGAAGAAGCTGTCGGCGTCGACCAGCGCGTCGACGGCGTCGTGGACGTCGAACGGCTGGGACTCGCGGTGGGGGACGATCGACGCGTCGAACGCCCGCGCGGCCGGGTCGGGCCGCGCGTCCGGCGGGTCCTCCCGCCAGCACGTCGGCAGGTAGGAGAACACCAGTCGGGCCTGCTCGATCGCGTCCTCGTCGTCGACCGCGAGGTTGTCCCCGCAGCCGCTGACCGTGGCGTGCATCCGGGCTCCGCCCATCTCCTGGAGGGTGACCGTCTCTCCGATCACCATCTCGGCCATCCGCGGACTCCCCAGGTACATCGAGGCACGGTCCTCGACCATGACGACGAAGTCGCAGAAGCTGGGGATGTAGGCACCACCCGCAGCGCTGGGACCGAAGAGGCAGCACAGCTGGGGCACCTTGCCCGACAGGGCCACCTGGTTGTGGAAGATGCGTCCGGCACCCCGACGTCCCGGGAACATAGCGACCTGGTCGGTGATCCGGGCCCCCGCGGAGTCGATCAGCCAGAACACCGGGAGCTCGTCACGCAGCGCACCCTCGGTCGCCCGGACCATCTTCTCCACCGTGCGGGCCCCCCAGGATCCCGCCTTCACTGCCGGGTCGTTGGCGATGACCACGGCGGGACGCCCGTCGACGAGCCCGCGCCCGGTGACCACACCGTCGGCCGGGTAGCCCGGCTCGAGGGCGTGGGCCAGCTCACCGTCCTCGACGAAGGTGTCGGCATCGACGAGCAGGGCCAGCCGCTCGCGCACCGTCAGCCGTGGGTGCATCACGGTCTCGTCACCGCCCATGGGGGCACGCTAGTCGGACCGACCGCGTGGTGGCTCAGTCGCCACTCGCCTCGGTGACCGCCACGACCGCCAAGGCCCGCACCGCCGCCAGGACGTCGGACAGCGAGCTGCTCATCTCGTCGGCGAACACCTCCAGCAACCATGAGGTCCCCCCGCTGTCGGTCGCTCCCACGATGGCCATCGCCACCGCCCCCATCCCGTCCAGCACGGTGACCTCGCAGGGGTCGGCCCCCGGGTCACTGATGTGGACGCACGCGCCGCCCCCTCGCAGCAGCTCGCGGGTCAACGGGTAGTCGGTCAGCGGGAACCGGGCCCCCACCGCCCCGAGGTCGCCGGAACCGACCGCTACCGGCGTCTGCACCCGGTACAGCGCGAACTGCACCGTCTCGACGTAGTCGGCTCCCTCGGGGCTGACCGAGAGCCACCAGCCGAGCGCGTCGACCTGGTGGCCGACGAGGTCCCCGAGCGCGGCCAGACGGGTGCGGACCAACTGGTCCTTCATGTCGTCCATGGACGACAGGCCCAGGTCGAGCAGCCGGCTGCCGTCGAGTGACGAGCGGCCGCGGTAGCTGCGCCGCTCGTGCAGCGGGTGCTCGGCCAGACCGACCGCCGCCTCGGGGGGAAGGGTGCGCCCGGCGACGACCGGCCGCGACGAGCGGCTGCGCTTGGCGCGGTACTGCGCAGCGTCGGCCAGGCGGAACAGCCGACCTCGCTCGGTCACCTCGCCGACGTCGTCACCGGTGGACGCGACACCGCACGAGACGCCCTCCAACGGCGAGCGCTGGACGGCTCGGCACAAGTGGTCCGCGGCCGCGACGACCTCGTCGGCCGACAGCCCGCCCACGACGATGCAGAACTCGTCACCGCCCAGCCGCGCCGCAAGAGCACCGGGCAGTGACGCGGCGGTCTCGCTGAGCAGCCCGGCGAAGCGGACCAGCGCCCGGTCCCCGGCCTCGTGGCCCTGGTCGTCGTTGAGCCGCTTCAGCCCGTTGAGGTCGCACACGATCAGGCTGACCGGCGCCTGGTCCACCGCCCAGGCCACGAAGGCCTCGTCGAGCCGGTCGTCGACGGCCCGCCGGTTGGCCAGCCCGGTCAGCGGGTCGGTCCTGGCCAGCCGCTCCACCCGCACGAGGTGCTCGGCCGTGGCGATGGCGGCGCCGACCTGGGCGGCCACAGCGACCGCGAGGTCCCCGTCGGAGTCGGTGAACGGCGCCTGGTCCAGCGTGCGGGTCACGAACAGCTCACCCCAGACCCGACCGTCGAGCGGGATCGGGGCGGCGGCGCAGCTGCCCTTGTGCAGCTCGGTGAGCATGCGGACGTACCCACCGTCGCCGTCGTCCTGGTCGACCGAGGCGACGAGCGCGGCCTGGTCCTCGATCAGGACCGCCATGTTCCGGTAGTCGAGCATCGAGTAGGTCTCGTCGACGGGTTCGGGGACCTCGGTCGGCCCGAGGTCTCCCTCGTTGATCAGGCAGCGCAACAGCCCGCTCTCCGGCTCCCAGCGCGACAGCGACACCGAGGCGCCGTCCAACGCCTCACGCGCCGCCTGGGCCACCTCCCGAAGCAGCGTGGAGCCGGTCGCGGTCGTGGACACCCGGGCGACGGCGGCGAGGGCACGGAAGCGGGCAGCCATCACGTCCCGACGCGCCGCGTCGGGGCGCTGGTCGCTCGACGTCGACGTGCGCCCTCCGGTCCCCATGGTCGCTTATCGGCGCGTTCGGGCCGACGGCTTGAGGTGTAGGGCGGCCCGAGCCGCGGCGGCCGGGCTCACGGGTGCAGCGCCGCGAGCACGAGCACTCGCATCAGGGACGGCAGGTCGCGGACCGAACCGCTGAGCTCGTCGGTGTAGACCTCGAGGAGCCACCGGTCGCCGTCGTCGTCCGGACCGCCCGCACCCACCACGGCCGAGGCACACAGCCCGTCGAGCACGGCCAGCTCACCGGCGTCGGCGGTGGGGTCGGTCGCCCGGACCAGGAAGGACTGCCCGCCCAGGGCCACCGCGGACAGGGGGTAGCTCTCCACGGGGAAGACGGCCCCGATCTCGGCCCGCAGCTCCTCCTCGGTGAGCCCGGGAAGCTGTCGGTACAGGGCGAACTCCACGGTCTGGATCGAGGACCGCTTCCTCGCCTGGATCGACAGCCACCACCCCACGGCGTCGACGGACTGCGCGACCACGTCCCCGACCAGGGTCAGTCGCGAGCAGACCGGCTCGTCACGGACCTGGTCCAGCGCCCGCAGCGCCGACTCGATGAGGTGCGCGGCGTCCCGACGGCCCCCGGTCCGCACCAGCCGGCGGTCCCGCCCGAGCTCGTCGCCGACGTGCAGGGGGACCACCGCGTCCGGCGGCAGGGCGCGTCCGGCCACAACCGGACGGCGAGAGCTCGTGCGCTTGGCCCGGTACTGGCTCGCGTCGGCCAGCCGGAAGAGCCGCGAGGCGGTCTCCACCGGTCCGGAGCCACCCCCGGTCACCGCGACACCGCACGCCACGCCCTCGGGCAGGGTGTCCCAGCCGCGCTCGCAGAGCAGCTCAGCGGCGACCACGATGCTGTCCGCGTCGACTCCCGTGAAGCCCAGGGCGAACTCGTCGCCACCCAGGCGGGCCACGAGCGAGGCGCCGAACTGCTCGGCCACGCCCTCCAGCTGGCGGGCGAAGGCGACGAGCAGGCGGTCACCGGCGTCGTGCCCGTCGGCGTCGTTGACCTTCTTCAGCCCGTTCAGGTCGCTGACCACGAGGCCGGTGACCACCCCCCGCTCGCGCCAGGCGGCCAGGGCTTCGTCCATCCACTCGTCCACCGCCCGGCGGTTGGCCAGGCCGGTGAGCGGGTCGGTCCGGGCCAGGTCGGCCACCCGTCCGAGGTGCTCCACGGCCTCGAGTGCCGCGCCGACCTGAGCGGCGACCGCGGCGCCCCAGTCGAGGTCGGCATCGGTGAACGGCGCCTGGTCAGCCCGGCGGGCGAAGAACAGCTCGCCCCACCACTCACCCGCGAGCAGGATCGGCAGGCTGATCGACGACTGCTTGCCCAGCGCGGTGAGGTACTCACGGTCGTCGGCCGCCAGGTCAGGGTCGTCCAGGTTCATCACCAGCCCGAGATGCCCGTCCGGCATCCCCGCCAGCCAGGTGCTCTGGTCGGCCGGGTACGTCTCCTCGGTCGGCCGGGGCTGCTCCCAGTCGGCCAGGTCGCCCTCGTTCACCAGTGTGTGCAGCAGCTGGCGCTCGGGTCGCCACACCCCCAGCGACGACGAGTCGCCGCCGAGGGCCAGCCGGGCTCGGCGCAGGACCTGCTCGAGCACGTCGTCCGCCGGTGCCGTCATGGCGACCCGACCGATCTCGCTGAGTGCGCGCAGGCGGGAGCCGGCCAGGCCGCGGTCGTCAGCCGCGACCGGCAGCCCTTCCCGCCGAGCCTGCTCCATGGACTCCCCCCGAATGCGACCCTTCGTCTGACCATCGGCGGGCTGGTCCAGCTCATTGACCTCAAGGGCCGCGTGTGCACCGTTCGGCGCAGCGCCCCGCGGGCGCCCTCGTTAGGCTACGAACGCCCCGCTCCGATGAAGCCGACCGGGATCTGCCGAAAGGGACCTGATGGCCGCCGAGCCCGTACCCGCCCCGCAGGAAGTCGACCTGCACACGACGGCGGGCAAGCTCGCCCAGCTGCAGCACAAGGTCGACGAGGCCGTCCACGCCGGGTCCGACCGTGCGGTGGAGGCCCAGCACAAGCGCGGCAAGATGACCGCACGCGAGCGGGTCGACGCCTTCCTCGACGACGGGTCCTTCGTCGAGCTGGACGCCCTCGCCCGGCACCGCACCCACAACTTCGGGCTGCAGAACAAGCGCCCGTACGGCGACGGCGTCATCACCGGACACGGCACCGTCGACGGTCGACTCGTGTTCGTCTTCGCCCAGGACTTCACCGTCTTCGGCGGCTCGCTGGGCGAGGTGTTCGGCGAGAAGATCGTCAAGGTCATGGACCTCGCCCTGAAGACCGGCGCCCCCCTGGTCGGGATCAACGACTCCGGCGGCGCCCGGATCCAGGAGGGCGTGGCCTCGCTCGCCGAGTACGGCGAGATCTTCTACCGCAACGTCCAGGCGTCCGGGGTGATCCCGCAGATCTCGCTGATCATGGGGCCGTGCGCGGGCGGTGCGGTCTACTCGCCCGCGATCACCGACTTCATCGTCATGGTCGACAAGACCTCGCACATGTTCATCACCGGACCCGACGTCATCAAGACGGTCACCGGTGAGGACGTCGAGTTCGAGGAGCTGGGCGGCGCCCAGAGCCACCAGGCCAAGAGCGGGGTCGCCCACTTCGCCGCCGCCGACGAGAACGATGCGCTCGAGCTGACCCGTCAGCTGCTGTCGTACCTGCCGAGCAACAACCTCGAGGACCCACCGGTGTTCGCCAGCGACGTCAGCGACGCCGTCACCGACGAGGACCAGGCGCTGGACACGCTGATCCCCGACTCGGCCAACCACCCGTACGACATGCACACCGTGATCGAGGCGGTGGTCGACGACGGTGACTTCTTCGAGGTCCAGCCGCTGTACGCGCCGAACATCCTGACCGGCTTCGGCCGGGTCGAGGGGCGGTCGGTCGGGGTGGTGGCCAACCAGCCGATGCAGTTCGCCGGCACCCTCGACATCGCCGCGTCGGAGAAGGCAGCGCGCTTCGTGCGCACCTGCGATGCCTTCAACGTGCCGGTGCTCACCTTCGTCGATGTCCCCGGCTTCCTGCCCGGGACCGACCAGGAGTGGGACGGCATCATCCGGCGCGGCGCCAAGCTGATCTACGCCTACGCCGAGGCGACCGTCCCCCTGGTCACCGTGATCACCCGCAAGGCCTACGGCGGGGCCTACGACGTCATGGGCTCCAAGCACCTGGGGGCCGACGTCAACCTGGCCTGGCCGACGGCCCAGATCGCCGTCATGGGGGCCCAGGGCGCGGTGAACATCCTGCACCGCAAGGAGCTCGCCGAGGCGGCCGAGCGGGACGCGGTCGACGCCGAGCGGGCCCGGCTGATCGAGGACTACGAGGACGCCCTGCTCAACCCCTACCTCGCCGCCGAGCGCGGCTACATCGACGCCGTCATCGAGCCGGCCCACACCCGGCAGCAGGTCATGCGCGCGCTGCGGATGCTGCGCACGAAACGGGCCAGCCGCCCGCCCAAGAAGCACGGGAACATCCCGCTGTGAGCGACCCGGCGCTGCGCATCGTCAAGGGCGAGCCGACCGCCGCCGAGGTGGCGGCCCTGGTGGCCGTCGTCGCGGCCAGCGGCCCCGAGTTCGAACGCAGCACCCCGCCGCGCCCACAGTCGGTGTGGGCGTCTCGTGGGCGGCTGGTGCGACCGCCCCTGCGACCGGCCACCGGTGCCTGGCGCGCCAGCGCCTGGCCGCGCTGAGCGGCTCGGACGTCGTGTCCTCGGTGCGGCTCGTTCTCGCGTCGGCGTCGCCCGCCCGGCTGGCGCTGCTGCGGGCGGCCGGCGCCCACCCCGAGGTGGTCGTCAGCGGCGTCGACGAGGACGCCGTGTCCGGTCCTGCGGACGAGCTCGCGCTGGTCCTCGCCGAGCACAAGGCCCAGGCCGTGGCCGACCAGCTGGCGCTGTCCGACGACGAACCGACGCACCGCCGGACCACCCTGGTGCTCGGCTGCGACTCGGTGCTCGAGCTCGACGGCCGGGCGTTCGGGAAGCCGGTCGACGAGGCGGACGCGGTCGCCCGTTGGCAGGCGATGCGCGGCCGGTCGGGGCTGCTGCACACCGGGCACTGCCTGGTGCAGCTGACCGACACCCCCGCGAAGCACCGCCGGGTCTCCGCGCTGGCCTCGGCGGTGGTGCGGTTCGGCAGCCCGACCGATGCGGAGATCCACGCCTACGTCGCGACCGGGGAGCCGCTGCGGGTGGCCGGGGGGTTCACCCTCGACCGGCTCGGCGGCTGGTTCGTCGACGGCATCGACGGCGACCCCGGGACGGTGCTCGGGCTGTCGCTGCCGCTGCTGCGTCTTCTACTCGCCGAGCTCGACGTCCCCGTGACCGACCTGTGGGGCGCGGCTACTCGACGGTGAGCTCGGTCCGGATGCCGTCGCCGGTCTGCCCCGGCTTGCAGGCGATCTCGTAGCGGCCGGCCTCCAGCTCGACGGTGAAGTCCGCCGACGAGCCGGGAGTGATGTCCTCCTTCTCGCCGATGATCGCGTCACCCTCCCCGTAGACGTAGACCTCGGTGACCTGGTCCCCCTCGTTGACCACGGTCAGGGTCACCGGGCCGGCGGCCACACGGTCGTCGTTGACGGTGCACACGTCGTCCGACGAGGTCACGGAGAGCTGTTCCGCGGCGACGGGCGAGTCACCCCCGGAGCAGGCGGACAAGGACACGGCAGCGGCCAAGGCAACCAGGCAGGCAGCCGGCGTGGAACGGGGCATCACGGAGTCTCCTTGATAAGTTAGGTAAGCCGTACCTTACTTACGTCCCCCCGGACGTCAAGTCACCGGGAGCAGGTCCGCCCGGGTGTCCCCTGCCGGACCGGGTCGTCCCTAGACTCACCTGCGCCCGCCCATCTCCTGGAGCCGCTCGTGCGCAAGGTCCTGATCGCCAACCGGAGCGAGATCGCCGTCCGGATCGCTCGCGCCGCGCGCGACGCCGGGCTGGGCTCGGTCGCCGTCTACGCCGACGCCGACCGGGACGCGCTGCACGTGCGGGAGGCCGACGAGGCCTACGCCCTCGACGGCGACACCCCTGCCCAGACCTACCTGGACGTCGCGAAGATCCTCGACGTCGCCCGACGCTCCGGGGCCGACGCGATCCACCCCGGGTACGGGTTCCTCGCCGAGAACGCCGGCTTCGCCCAGGCGGTCATCGACGCCGGGATCACCTGGATCGGGCCTCCACCCGCCGCCATCGACGCCCTCGGCGACAAGGTGCAGGCCCGGCACATCGCCCAGCGGGTCGGGGCCCCGTTGGTCCCGGGTACGTCCGACCCGGTGGCCGGCGCCGACGAGGTCGTCACCTTCGCCCAGGAGCACGGCCTGCCGGTCGCGATCAAGGCCGCCTACGGCGGGGGCGGTCGCGGCCTGAAGGTGGCCCGATCCCTCGACGAGATCCCCGAGCTGTTCGACTCCGCGGTGCGTGAGGCGGTCACCGCCTTCGGACGCGGGGAGTGCTTCGTCGAACGGTTCCTCGACCAGCCCCGCCACGTCGAGACCCAGTGCCTGGCCGACCAGCACGGCAACGTCGTGGTCGTCTCGACCCGCGACTGCTCGCTGCAGCGGCGCAACCAGAAGCTCGTCGAGGAGGCCCCCGCGCCGTACCTGTCCGACGCCCAGGAGGCCGAGCTGCGTCGGGCCAGCAAGGCGATCCTGCGCGAGGCCGGGTACACCGGTGCCGGCACCTGTGAGTTCCTGGTCGGGCAGGACGGCACGATCTCGTTCCTCGAGGTCAACACCCGCCTGCAGGTCGAGCACCCGGTCACCGAGGAGGTCTCCGGCGTCGACCTCGTGCGTGAGATGTTCCGGATCGCCGACGGCGAGATGCTCGGCTACGACGACCCGCCCCTGCGCGGGCACTCCTTCGAGTTCCGGATCAACGCCGAGGACGCCGGACGCAGCTTCATGCCCGCACCGGGGACCATCACGCACCTGCGCACACCAGGTGGTCCCGGCGTGCGCGTCGACGGCGGCTACGAGAGCGGCGCCACCGTGCCGCAGGCGTTCGACTCGCTGATCGCCAAGCTCATCGTGACCGGCCGCGACCGCAAGGAGGCGCTGGAACGCTCACGCCGCGCGCTGGCCGAGTACGAGATCGACGGCATGCCCACGGTGATCCCGTTCCACCGCGCCGTGGTCGCCGACCCCGCTTTCGCCACCGACGACGCGACGCCGTTCTCGATCCACACCCGGTGGATCGAGACCCAGTTCGAGAACACCATCGCGCCGTACCAGGGCGCCCCTGCCGAAACACCGGAGGCCGCGCCGCGCGAGCGGGTCACCGTCGAGGTGGGTGGCAAGCGGCTGGAGGTCGTGCTCCCGGCCGGGATCGGGTCGATGACCGGGTCGGCACCGGCGGGTCGAGCCGCACCCAAGCGGTCGGGCAAGCGCAAGTCCTCCGCGGCGGCGTCCGGCGACGCACTGACCAGCCCCATGCAGGGAACCATCGTCAAGCTCGCCGTGGCCGAGGGTGACCAGGTCGAGTCGGGACAGATGATCGTGGTGCTCGAGGCGATGAAGATGGAGCAGCCGCTCAACGCGCACAAGGCCGGCACCATCACCGCCCTGGCGGCCGAGGTGGGTCAGACGCTGGCCAGCGGCGCGGTCATCTGCGAGATCACAAGTTGACCCTGCACATCATGTGCACCCTCGACCTGTTCAGCCCTCATCTTCTGCCAGGTCAACGTGGGCCGACGGCCGAGTGGACGGCGGCGGCGGCCCGGCGACCGGAACGTAGGGCGCCCTCCATCAGCCCGGCCCAGTCCCCGGCGGTGTGCTCTCCGGCGACGTGCACCCTCCCGAAGGGCGCAGCGACCAGGGTGTCGTCCCCCGGGGCCACGTCGAGGGTCGTCGCCGAGTAGGACTCCCCCGCCCACGGGTCGTCGTTCCAGGTGGTGAGCAGCGCGTGCTCGACGTCGAGGGTGAGGTCGGGGCGCAGCGCGGCCATCCGCTCGACCCACACCTGCGGTCCCCCGTCGACCCCCAGTGTCTCCAGCCCCGCCTGCGTGCCACCGAAGGAGTGCAGCACGGGCTGGACCTCCCCTGTCGCATCGGTGGCCGTCCAGGTCCAGAACCGCTCGGGCACGCTCTGCACTGCACCGGCCGGCGGGGGGACTGGAGAGGTCACGGGCACGTGCAGCTTGGCGTTGTGCCCGAGTCCGGCGCGCTCCCATGCAGCGCGAACCGGGGTGGGCACCGGGGCGATGTCCATTGCGCGCAGCACCGCCATCGGCACGCAGACGATGACGGCGTCGCCAGTGACCTCGTCGCGGTCGGTGCGCACGGTCACCGACGCGTCGTCATGGCGGATCGCGCGGACCGGCCGGCCAAAGTGCACGGCGTCGCCGAGCCTGCGGGCCAGACCAACCGCAAGCTGCTGGTTGCCACCGGCCACCCGCCACGACGGCTTGCGCTCGAAGGCACTCGTGGCATCCTCGCCGCCGACCGCGGACAGGTTGCGCGCGTCGACGCCGCTGGTGACCGAGATCCGGGAGAGGAACGCCTCGGCCGCTGCCGGGTCGGCGCCGAGCGTGGCGACGACGTCAGCGATCGACGTACCAGGCGCGGCGAGAGCCGACGCCGCCGAGAAGCGGCGCGCGACGTCGGCCATGGCCGCATGCGACGTCGGTGAGCCGCCGACGGGCTCCCGCTCGTAGTACGACATGCCCATGTCGGCGAGCCCAAGGCCGAGGTCGCCCAGGACCTCGCGCATGACGTCGTACCCGTCGAGCACGAACTCTGCGCCGCGCTCGACGACCGTGCGCGGATCACCGGGCACGAGCTCCTGCGACCAGACCCGCCCGCCGACCCGGTCACGAGCCTCGAGCACCACTACGTCGTGCCCGGCCACGTGCAGGTCGGTCGCTGCCATCAACCCGGCGAAGCCGGCTCCCACCACCACGACGCGCATGACCTCATCCTCTCGTGCCAGGGTGGGGCCATGACCACGCCCCACCTGTCCAGCGCCGAGCTGGTCGACCACCTGCTCAACCGGATCGGCGAGATCGATGCCGCCGGGCCGCAGCTCAACGCGGTGCTGGCGGTCAACCCCGAAGCGATGGCCACGGCGATCCGGCGCGACGCCGAGCAACGAGACGGCAACGTACGTGGCCCGCTGCACGGCGTCCCGGTGCTCGTGAAGGACAACATCGACACCGTCGACCAGGACACCACTGCCGGGTCCTTAGCCCTGGTCGGGCACCGGCCCACCGCCGACGCGCCGGTCGTGAACCGGCTGCGCGAAGCAGGGGCGGTCGTCCTGGGCAAGGCCAACCTGAGCGAGTGGGCCAACCTGCGCAGCCCGCACTCGACGAGCGGCTGGAGCGCGGTCGGTGGCCTCACCCGCAACCCGTGGGACCTCGCCCGCAGCGCCGGCGGCTCGTCGTCCGGCTCCGGCGCCGCCGTCGCGGCCGGTCTCGCGCCGCTGGCGCTGGGCACCGAGACCGATGGCTCCATCGTGTGCCCGGCCTCGCTCAACGGGGTCGTCGGCCTGAAGCCGACGGTCGGGCTGCTTCCTGCGCAGGGCATCGTGCCCATCTCGCACAGCCAGGACACCCCCGGCCCGATGGCCCGCACCGTCCGCGAGGTCGCGGTCCTGCTCGACGTCCTCGCCGGCAGCGGCCCCAGGTATGCCGACGCAGCCCACGCCGAGTCGGCCGGTGACGCACTGGGCGGGCTGCGGGTCGGGGTCTCCCGCGCCATGTTCGGCGACCACCCGGCGACCGACGGCCTCGCAGAGCACGCCCTGGAGGTGATCGCCGGTCACGGCGCCACGCTCGTCGACCCGGCCGACGTCCCCGCGCTGCCGAGCTACGACGCCGGTGCCGACGAGCTCACCGTGCTGCTGCACGAGCTCAAGCACGACCTGGCCGCGTACCTGTCGACCCGACCCGACGGCGCCCCACGCACCCTCGACGACCTCGTCGCGTTCAACCGCGCGCATGCGGGCACCGAGCTGGCCTGGTTCGGCCAGGAGTTCTTCGAGCAGGCCCTGGCCACCGGCGGCCTCGACGACGAGGTCTACCTGACCGCCAGGGCACGGGGGCTGCGCGCAACCCGCGACGACGGCCTCGACGCGGTGATCGGTGAGCACGGTCTCGACGCGATCGTGGCGCCCGCCTACGGCCCGGCCTGGTTCAGCGACCTCGTGAACGGCGACCACATGACGGGCGGACGAGTCACCGCGGCGCCGGCCGTCGCCGGGTACCCGGTGCTCAGCGTGCCGATCGGCCTGGTGCACGGGCTGCCCGTCGGCCTGGCCCTGGTCGGGTCGGCCGGCAGCGAGGCGGGCCTGCTGCGCCTGGCCCGCGGCATCGAGCTCGCCCTCGGACTCGCCCAGGACGGTGCGTTCCTGCCGGCGCTGTAGCGGTCAGCTCGGCGGTCAGCTGGAGCGTCAACCGTCGCGGGCGGTCGAAGCTCGCGGGCCGCCTCGGCCACCGAGCCGGACAGTGACGGGTAGACGGTGAACGCGTCGGCCACCTGGTCGGCGGTCAGCCCCTGGCGCACCGCCAGCGACAGCGGATGGATCAGCTCGCTCGCCCGAGGGGCGACGACCACCCCGCCCATGACCGTCCCGGTGCCCGGCCGGCAGAAGACCTTGACGAAGCCGTCGGTGATCGCCTGCATCTTGGCCCGAGGGTTGCGAGCCAGCGGCAGCTTCACGCTCACCGCCTGGACCGAGCCCTCGTCGACCATCCGCTGGGTCCAGCCGACGGTCGCGATCTCCGGGTCGGTGAACACCGTGCTGGAGACCACCCCGAGGTCCAGCGGGGAGACCGCGTCTCCGAGGGCGTGGCGCATCGCGATCCGGCCCTGCATCGCCGCCACCGAGGCGAGCATCAGCACACCGGTCACGTCGCCGGCGGCGTACACACCCGGTGCCGTCGTCCGGGAGACCCGGTCGACCCGGATGCACCCGTGGTCGTCGAGCTGCACCCCAGCGGTGTCCAGCCCCAGCCCCTCGACGTTGGGCACCGAGCCGACCGCCATCAGCGCGTGCGACCCCTCGACCGTGCGTCCGTCGGTGAGGGTGACGACGACGCCGTCGTCGGTGCGCCGGGCCGCCGCGGCCCGGGAGCGGGCGAGCACCGTCATGCCTCTGCGGCGGAAGACGCCCTCGATCACCTCCGCGGCATCGGCATCCTCGCCCGGCAGCACCCGGTCACGCGAGGACACCAGGACGACGTCACTGCCGAGGGACTCGTAGGCGTTGGCGAACTCGGCGCCGGTGACGCCGGACCCGACCACGACCAGTCGCTTCGGCAGGGCCGCCAGGTGGTACAGCTGGGTCCAGGTCAGGATCCGCTCGCCGTCCGGGGGGGCGTCGTCGAGCACCCTCGGGTGCGCACCGGTGGCGACCAGCACGGCGTCCACGTCGAAACCCTGCTCGCCGCCGTCGGTGACGGCCAGGACCCGGTGCGGCCCGTCGAGGCGTCCGGTGCCGTGCACGACGGTCACCCCGTCGGCGGCCAGGTGGCGCTCGACGTCCTCGGACTGGGCGACGGCGAGCGCCTGCACCCGGGCGTTGAGCCGGGCCAGGTCGACACTGACCCTCGAGTCGAACACCACACCGAGCGAGCGGGAGTCCTCGACCTCGTCCATCACGTCGGAGACGGCGATCAGCGCCTTGCTCGGAACACAGTCGGTGAGCACCGCCGACCCGCCCAGACCGTCGCGGTCGATGAGGACCACCTCTGCGCCGAGCTGCGCCGCGGCCAACGCGGCCTCGTATCCGCCAGGGCCGCCGCCGATGATCCCGATGCGTGTCACCCGACCATTCTTCCGCAGCCCTCCCGGCCGGAGCACAAAGCCTCTGGGGGCAGCCGGAACCCGAGCGGAGAACGGAGCGGTCAGAGGAAGTGGGTGAGGGAGATGACTGACACCCTGCAGACCACGACCCAGCAGCCGCGGTCGTCCACCGGGAGCCTGATGGTCCTGGTGACCGTCCCGAGCTACCTGTTGTGGGTGGCGCCGTCGGTGGTGGCCGGCCTGCTCGGCTACCGCGTGCTGAGGTCGGGCAACCCGGCCGGGCGCGTCGTGATGGTCGTCGCCGCGGTCGTGGCTGTGCTGATCACGATCGGCTGCGCGGTCATCTGGTGGCTGTGAGACCTGCCAGGCTGAGCCCCTAGGCTGAGCGGTCATGGCCCGCTATGCCGCGTACGGCAGCAACATGGACCCGCGGCAGATGCAGCAGCGCGCTCCGCACTCCCCCATGACCGGCACCGGCTGGCTGACCGGCTGGCGGCTCACCTTCGGCGGTGAGGACCTTGGCTGGGAGGGGTCGCTGGCCACCGTCGTGGAGGACCCCGGGTCCAGCGTCTTCGTCGTCCTCTACGACCTCACCGACGCCGACGAGAGCGCCCTGGACTCCTGGGAGGGAGCCCTCGGCGTGTACCGCAAGATCCGAGTGCGCATCGACACCCTGGACGGCGACCCGCTGGCCTGGCTGTACGTGCTCGACGCGTACGAAGGGGACTCCCCTCGGCTCGCTACCTGGGCATCACCGCCGACGCTGCTGAGGCCGCCGGAGCCCCCGACGACTACGTCTCGGCGCTACGGGCCCGCCCCTGTCGGTCGACCCTGGACTAAGTGTTTGGCCTGAACGGGGGAACGAGTAGCCCTTTCGGCTCAACCCGGCGCGCTCAACCCCCGATGAGGAGGCATGGCAACGGCGATGCGCGACGACGTCCGAATCATCCGTCCCGCTGCGGTCCTCGACGAGCGGGCGGCCGGACGCGTGCTGAGCGAGCTCAAACGGCTCGACGTGTCCGAGTCGGGGGTGTGGAACGCCACGTCCTCGCTGTGGCAGCGCTACGACGTTCCCTGGGACGGGACCGGTGGGACGCGGGGCAACGCCCGCCTGCTCGGGTCGATCGCCGTCATGTACGACGCCCCGAACCGCCACCAGATCACCATCTACAAGGTCACGGTCACGCCGTACGGGCTGGACTCCGGCTGGATCGTGGAGACCCTGACCGACGATGCCCTGACCTGGGCCGGGCTCACCCTGGCCACCTGCCCCCGCGCCGAGCTGAGCGACCCGCCACTGCGCGACCCGTTCAAGTCCGGCATGGTCGGCACCCCTCCGGCCTGAACCTGCCCGGCGGCTAGCGTTTGGCCCGTGACCGACGCGGTGCAGCGGGCGAGGCGGTGGCTCACCGACGACCCCGACCCGGCGACCCGCGGCGAGCTCGCGGCGCTGGTCCGGGCTGCCGAGGAAGGGGACCACGGGGCCGACGACGAGCTCGGCGCGCGGTTCTCGGGGCGGCTGCAGTTCGGCACGGCCGGGCTGCGCGGCGCCATGGGTGCCGGCCCGATGCGGATGAACCGGGTCACCGTCGGGCGGGCAGCAGCCGGCCTGGCGGCCTGGCTGGTCGGCCACGGCGGACGGTCGGTCGTCATCGGCTACGACGCCCGCACGAACTCCGACGTCTTCGCTCGCGACACCGCGTCGATCATGAGCGGGGCCGGCCTGGCGGCGATGGTCCTGCCCCACCCCCTGCCGACGCCGGTGCTGGCGTTCGCGATCCGCGAGACGGGGGCCGCCGCCGGGGTGATGGTGACCGCGTCGCACAACCCGGCGGCCGACAACGGCTACAAGGTGTACCTCGGCGACGGCAGCCAGATCGTGCCTCCCGTCGACGACGAGATCGCGGCCAGGATCGACGCCGTAGGCCGCCTCGACGCCGTCCCCCGTGGCCAGCTGTGGACGACCCTGGACGACATCGCCGCGACATACCTCGCCCGGGCGGCGTCACTCGTCCCGACCGACGCCCCGCGCGACCTCGTGCTGGTCACCACCGCCCTGCACGGCGTCGGCGGAGCACTCATGGCGCAGGCGCTGACCGCCAGCGGGTTCTCCGCGCCGATGCCGGTGCGCGAGCAGCAGGCACCGGACCCGACGTTCCCCACCGTGCCGTTCCCCAACCCCGAGGAGCCGGGGGCGCTCGACCTTGCGCTGAGGCGGGCCCGGGCGGTGGGTGCGGACCTGGTGCTCGCCAACGACCCCGACGCCGACCGTTGCGCCGTCGCCGTTCCCGACGGCGACGGCTGGCGACCACTCACCGGCGACGAGGTCGGGGGGCTGCTCGGGGAGTTCCTGGCGGCCCGAGGGGCGACCGGCACCTACGCGACGACGATCGTCTCGTCGACCAGGCTGGCCCGGATCGCTGCCGCGCACGGGCTCACCTACGCCGAGACCCTGACCGGGTTCAAGTGGATCGGCCGGGTCCCCGGCCTCGCCTTCGGCTACGAGGAGGCGATCGGCTACTGCGTCGACCCGACCGCAGTGGCCGACAAGGACGGCATCACCGCCGGACTGCGGGTGGCCGAGCTGGCCGCCCGGCTGAAGTCCGAGGGACGCACCCTGCTGGACGCCCTCGACGACCTCGACCGCCGTTACGGAGTGCACCTGACCGCGCAGGTCTCGGTCCGCAGCGACGACGCGGCCGGACTGAGTGCCCGGGTCGCGGCGATCATCGGCTCCCCGCCTCGGTCCCTCGGGGGCCTGGCGGTCACGGCGGTGGACGACCTGTCCCTCGGTCCCGGCGGCCTCCCCCCGACACAGGGCGTTCGCCTGCGACTCGCCGGACCCACGGTCGGCGGCAGCGCGCGGGTCGTCGTCCGCCCGTCGGGCACCGAGCCCAAGCTGAAGGCCTACCTCGAGGTCGTGGTGCCAATGGCCGCGGAGTCCCTCGACGCCGCCCGCGGCACGGCCGGCGCAGCCATGGCTCGGCTGCGCGCGGAGGTCGAGGTCCTGGTCAGGGGCTGAGCGCGAGCGGGACGAGTGCAGTGACGACCATCGACCCGAGCATCGTCCAGCGCGCCCTCACGGGTCGTCCCTCAGCCGGCTGAACACGACCAGGTCGTGGCGCCCGTCGGCCCGCAGCTGTGCCGAGCGCAGCACGCCCTCGCGCACGAACCCGGCCTTGGTCAGCGACCGTTGCTCGGCCACGTTGGCGACGTCGGTGGAGGCCTCGACCCGGTCGACGTCCGTGGTGGCGAAGAGCCGGTCGGCCAGTGCGCGCTGCGCCGCTGCCCCGATCCCGCGTCCGCGGTGTTCCGGCGCCAGGGCGATCCCGATGTTCCACGCCCGGGAGCCGAGGTTGGGGCCGTAGTGCACCTCGTGCCACGACAGGTCGCCGACCACCTCGTCGTCGTGGACGACGAGCAGGCGCCCGACGTCTGGCGCCAGGATCGGGTCGGGCAGCGGCCCCCAGTCGTCCCACTCCGAGGGAGTGTCCGGGCCGCGCTCGCCGTCGCCCGGCTCGCGCAGGAAGACCTGCGGTCCCACGTTCCTCAGGGCTGGTCACCCCGCGATTGTGTCCCGAACCGGTGCCTGCCGTCGTCCGGCCGCTGGTCAGCCGCGCAGCCCCAGGCCCCGCTTCGTCACGGCGGCCGCGTGCTCCCCGCTCTCCACACCGCCGTTGAGGTACCCCTGGCTGTGGGTCGAGGTGTGCTCGCCACCGAACACGACATTGCCCTCGGGCCGCCGCAGGAACCCCCAGTAGTCGGTGTACTGGCCCGGACCGAAGCCGGCGTACGAACCACCGACGTACGGGTCGTCGACCCAGGAGTCGAGGTAGGCCTTGCCCCCGTAGGCCCGGCGGATCCCTTTCACGCCACGAGCCAGGTTGCCGAGCGCCGTGGCCACCACCGCCTCGGGAGCAGGCCCATGAGCTACATCGGTCGGGTAGCCAGCACCCTCGTCGCCGCCGTTGTAGACGGTCATCACCGGATGGTGGGGCGCGGGGTGCGACTGGCCGTACGTGCTGTCCCAGGTCACGTAGTGCGGCTCGTCGCTGAAGAACCCACCCGTCCAGTCGAGCGCGGCCAGCGAGCGGTTCAGCTGGATGTTCAGCTTGGCGTTGCTGCCCATCGCCAGCTGACGGATCGCCCGTCGACGCCTCGGTGACAACGTGAGCCCCGAGGTGTCCACATTGCGCAGCGTGGTGAACGGAAGCGCCAGCACCACCCGGTCGGCGACCACGTCCCCCGAGTCACCGCCGAAGTGCATCCGGATGCGCCCGTCGTAGGTGTGCCAGATGGCCTCGAGCATCCGCTCGCGCTTGATCGCCTCTCGCGGCAGGGCGCGCTCCAGTGCTCGGACCATTCGGTCGTTGCCACCAGCGACCCGGTAGCGCTCGTTGGCGCCCGGGTACGGGGCGACGTACCCCTCGAAAAGGTTGATCGCCGACATCGCGGCTGGTTCGAGGCCGAAGAAGCTCTGCATGCCCGCACCGATGGCGCGACCCAGCAACGAGTCGGAGCCACCGTCGACCGCGGCATCGAGGTACTCGGTGATCGTCATCCGGTCGATCTGGACGGCGTACGGACCGGCCTGGTCCCAGTGGTAGTCCCCCGCCTTGCGGTAGTCCCGCCTCAGGCGGGCGTAGAAGGCGCCGAACTGGGCGTAGACCTCGTCGCTGCTCCTGAGTGCGCCGTCGATCCAGCGGTGGTCGAGGTCGCCGCTGGGGAAGGACTGGGCGAAGGTGTCGACCAGGTCGACGTCGAGCTCGCGCGCCAACGACCGGAACTGCCGATGGCGGGAGTCGATGTACTGCCCGCCGTGCTCGGCGGTCTGCCGGGCGGCGAAGAAGTCGCGGATCGAGTAGCACCGACCACCCAGCCGCCGCTGCGCCTCGTAGGCCACCGCAGCGACGCCTGACTGGCGCAGGCGGTAGGTGCAGGTCAGCCCGGCCAGGCCCGCTCCCACGACCACGACCCGAGCGTCAGTGCTCGGCGCCGCGAGCGCCGATCCCTGGCCGACTCCGGCAACGGCACCGAGCAGTCCGGCGCCGACCGCGACCCCGCCCTGGAGGAACCGGCGTCGGTCGACCCCGCGCGGCTCGTCGAGGACGCGCTCCTCCTGGGTCGTCCCGACCCGGGCCGCCTGCCAGGCGAGCACCTCGCTCGGGGCGGCCGACGACGGCCCCGGCCACGACTCGTACGCCGAGGCGAGTCGGCGTACCTCCTTGACCAGTGGCGATCCCAGATCGGGCATGACCGTCCCCCGTCCGTCTCGACTCGGCAGCGCTGCCGACCACGGTACGGCCGAGGAACCCGGCCGTCTGCCGTTCCCTGAATCCGGAGGGTGTCCCCTACGGCAACGCGCTCCCGATCGCTGTATACCCCTCGGAAACCACTGCCAACAGGCGACGCCTTTCCTCATCGCTCGTGAACACGCCGCGCACCGCGTCGACAGTGAACCGGTGGAAGTCGTCGGTGGTGTAGCCGAACGCGTCCCGCAGGTGCTGCATCTCCTGGCTGACCGAGGTGCCGCTCATCAGGCGGTTGTCGGTGTTGACCGTGACCCGTACCCCCGCGTCGACCAGGCGTGGGAACGGGTGGTCCGCGTAGGAGGTCGCCACCCCGGTCTGCAGGTTCGAGGTCGGCGCCACCTCGAGCACGACTCCCTGCTGGGCCAGTCGCTCGGTCAGGGTCGGGTCCTCGATGACCCGCACGCCGTGACCGAGGCGCACCGCTCCCTGCTGGAGGGCATCGGCCACCGAGGCCGGACCCGCCGCCTCACCTGCATGCAGGGTCAGCGGCACGCCGGCGGCGCGCAGCAGCCCCAACGCATCGGCGTGCGCCGAGGCCGGGAACCCCTCCTCGGGTCCAGCGAGGTCGAACCCGACGACGCCGTCACCGTGGTGCCTGATGGCTGCGTTGGCGACGTCGACGACGCTGTCGGCCTGACGCATGCCGCAGAGGATCACGCCCGTGGTGATCGACCGTCCGTCGACGGCCGCCAGCGCCTCACCGGCCCGCTGGCCGGCCACCATCGCGTCGACGACCTCGTCGAGACCGAGCCCACGGCGGGTGGCCAGTGAGGGAGCGAAGCGCAGCTCGGCATAGACGACCTGGTCCGCAGCCAGGTCGACGACCGCCTCGGCGGCGATTCGCGCGATCGCCTCCTGGGTCTGCATCACCGCGAGGGTGTGCTCGAAGGTGGCGATGTAGCGCGGCAGCGAGCCTGCGGCGGCAGCGTCGTGGAACCACTGGGCCAGCGCCTGCGGCTCGTCAGCCGGCAGGCCGGTGTATCCGGCGGCGTCGGCCAGCTCGAGCAGGGTCTGTGGCCGCAGTCCGCCGTCGAGGTGGTCGTGCAGCAGCACCTTCGGGGCGGCGCGCAGGTCGGCGTCGGTCACGCGACCACCCGCTCGATGAGCAGCGGGAGCGCGGACGAAGGCCCATCGACGAAGACCGCGGTCGCCAACGACTCGAGCGCCCGGTCGAAGCGGTCGACCTCGTCGCTGTGCAGGGTCATCAGGCGCTGCCCGACCACGACGGCGTCACCAGGTTTGGCGTGCAGCTCGATCCCGGCACCGAACGACACCGCGTCCTCCTTGTGCGTACGACCGGCACCCAGCCGCCAGGCTGCGACCCCGACGTCCAGGGAATCCAGCCGGGTGAGCCTCCCCGTCGACTGGGCCATGACCTCGTGCTGGTGCCGGGCCCGAGGGAGGGGTGCGGCAGGGTCACCGCCCTGGGCCGAGATCATCGTGTTCCACGTGTCCATCGCCTGCCCGTTCCGCAACACGTCGGCGGGATCGGGGCCGTGTGCGAGCCCGGCCGCCTCGAGCATCTCCCGTGCCAACGTGACGGTGAGCTCGACGACGTCGGCCGGCCCGCCACCGGCGAGCACTTCGACCGACTCTCGGACCTCGAGCGCGTTCCCCACCGTGAGCCCGAGCGGGGTGTCCATCGCGGTGAGCAGGGCCACCGTGCGCACGCCGGCGTCGGTACCGAGCTCGACCATGGTGCGGGCGAGCTCGCGAGCGTCCTCCGCGTCCTTCATGAAGGCACCGGAACCGACCTTCACGTCGAGGACCAGCGCTCTCGTTCCCTCCGCGATCTTCTTGCTCATGATCGAGCTGGCGATCAGCGGGATCGACTCGACCGTCCCGGTCACATCGCGGAGCGCGTACAGCTTGCGGTCGGCTGGAGCCTGACCGGGGCCGGCGGCGCAGATCACAGCGCCGGTCGAACGCAGCACCTCGAGCATCTCGGCACTGTCGAGTGAGGCCCGCCAACCCGGGATCGACTCCAGCTTGTCGATCGTCCCCCCGGTGTGGCCGAGCCCCCGCCCGGCCAGCTGGGGAACGGCAGCGCCGCAGGCGGCCACCAGAGGTGCCAGCGGCAGCGTGATCTTGTCACCGACCCCGCCGGTCGAGTGCTTGTCCGTCGTCGGGCGGTCCAGCGTCGACCACGACAGCCGTTCACCGGTCGCGACCATCGCGCGGGTCCACCGGGCCGTCTCGCCACGGTTCATGCCGTTCAGCAGGATCGCCATGGCCAGAGCACTCATCTGCTCGTCGGTGACGTGTCCGCGCGTGTACGCGTCGACCACCCAGTCGATCTGGGCATCGCTGAGGGCCCGGTGGTCGCGCTTGGCGACGATCACGTCGACGGCGGCGAAGGGCTCGTTCACCGGGTACCGCATGGCGGCCGCGACCGGCTACGACAGGGCCAGCAGGGCGGTGCCGACGAGCAACCGGATGCCCACCGGGATCGACCGCTCGTCGGCGTCGAACGTGCCCTGGTGCAGGTCGCGCACGGTCTCGTCGCCGGGCGTCCGCACACCCAGCCGGGCCAGTGCGCCAGGCACCTTCTCCAGGTACCACGCGAAGTCCTCGCCGCCGAGACTCTGCTCGACCTCGGCGACCCGACCGGGTCCGAGCAGGCTTCGTGCCGCCTCGGTCATCGTCTCCACGGCGTGCGCATCGTTGATGACCGGGGGCACGCCACGGGTGTAGTCGACATGGACGCGCACCCCGTACGGAGCCGCCACCCCGGTGACGGCCTCGGCGACGGCCTCAGGCGCGTGCTCCCACACTGCGGAATCGAGGGAGCGCACCGTGCCCTCGGCCTCACCCTGCTGGGGAATCACGTTGGCCGCCCCTCCGGAGGCGATCCGGCCCCAGACCACCGACAGGCCGGCCCGGGGGTCCACCCGTCGACTCAGCACCGAAGGCACGTCGGTGACCACCTTGGCCAGCGCGTAGACCAGGTCGCCGGTGAGGTGGGGTCGTGCCGTGTGACCGCCCACGCTGGACAGCTGCACCCGGACATGGTCGCTCGAGCCGGTGATCGGGCCCGTTCGCAGACCGACGTGGCCGACGTCCTGCCGCGGGTCGCAGTGCAGGCAGTAGATCGCGCTGACGCCGTCGAGGCCGCCGGCCGCGATGACGTCCAGCGCTCCGCCCGGGGTCGCCTCCTCCGCCGGCTGGAAGATCAGCCTGACCCGGCCGGGGACGCGCCCCTGCTCGGCCAGCCGGGCCAGGACGAGCCCGACCCCGAGCACGATGGCCGTGTGGACGTCGTGGCCGCAGGCGTGGCACACCCCGGCGACGGTCGACCGGTACTCGGCGTCGGTCTTCTCGTCGTCGACGGGAAGGGCGTCCAGGTCGGCCCGCAGAGCGACGATCGGGCCGTCGGTCCCGATGTCGCAGACCAGTCCCGTTCCACCGGGCAGCACCCGCGGCGTGAGCCCGGCCCGGGTCAGCCGGTGCGCGACCTTGGCGGTGGTCCGGATCTCCGCCCGCCCCGTCTCGGGGTGGGCGTGCACGTCCCTCCGGAACAGCACGAGCTCCTCGGCCAGCTCGGCCAGCCAGCGGTCGAGGTCGTGGGCCACCCCGTCGAGTACGGACTGCGGAGGCGGCGGGGTCACGGAGGCGAGGGTATCTGGATCAGAAGGTGTCTGCCGGGGTGTAGGTCCCCCAGACGTCGCGCAGTGCGTCACTGACCTCACCGACGGTTGCCCGGGCCCTCAGCGCCGCCCTCATCGGGACCAGGACGTTGTCGGTTCCCGTCGCGGCCCTGCGCAGGGAGTCCAGATGTGCCGAGACCGCCTCGTTGTCCCGTTCGGCGCGCAGCCGGCTCAGCCGACGGCCCTGGTCGGCCTCGATCGTCGGGTCGACGCGCAGCGGCTCGTAGGCCTCCTCGGTCTCGGAGGTGAACCGGTTCACCCCGACCACCGTGCGCTCGTGGCTCTCGATCCCCTGGGCGACGGCGTAGGCGCTGCGCTCGATCTCGCTCTTCTGGAAGCCCTGCTCGATCGCTGCCACCGCACCGCCATGGTCGGCGATCCGCCGCATCAGGTCCAAAGCCGCCGACTCGACCTCGTCGGTGAGCGACTCGACGACGTACGAGCCGGCAAAGGGGTCGACCGTGGCCGTGACGTCGGTCTCGTAGGCGAGCACCTGCTGGGTGCGCAGTGCCAGCCGGGCCGCCTTCTCACTGGGCAGGGCCAGGGCCTCGTCGAAGGAGTTCGTGTGCAGTGACTGGGTGCCGCCGAGAACCGCGGCCAGGCCCTGGACGGCCACCCGGACGAGGTTGACCTCCGGCTGCTGCGCGGTGAGCTGGACGCCCGCGGTCTGGGTGTGGAAGCGCAGCATCATCGACTTCGGCTTGGTGGCGCCGAAGTCGTCCTTCATGAGCCGCGCCCAGATCCGCCGGGCCGCGCGGAACTTGGCGACCTCCTCGAGGATCGTCGTGCGGGAGACGAAGAAGAACGCCAGCCGGGGGGCGAAGTCGTCGACGTGCTGACCGCTGTCGATCGCCGCCCGCACGTAGGCGATCCCGTTCGCGAGGGTGAACGCGATCTCCTGCGCGGGGGTCGCCCCCGCCTCGGCCATGTGGTACCCCGAGATCGAGATGGTGTTCCACCGCGGGATCTCCTCGCGGCAGTAGGCGAAGATGTCCGTCGTGAGCCGCAGGGACGCCGCCGGCGGGTAGATGTAGGTGCCGCGCGCGATGTACTCCTTGAGCACGTCGTTCTGGATCGTGCCGTCGAGCTGGCCGGCGTCGATGCCCTGCTCCTCGGCGACCAGCTGGTACAGCAGCAGCAGCACAGCGGCCGGCGCGTTGATCGTCATCGACGTCGAGACCCGGTCCAGCGGGATCCCGTCGAACAGCAGGCGCATGTCGTCGATCGAGTCGATCGCGACACCGACCTTGCCCACCTCGCCGCTGGCCACCGGGTTGTCGCTGTCGTAGCCCATCTGGGTCGGCAGGTCGAAGGCCACCGAGAGCCCGGTGGTGCCGGCGTCGAGCAGCTGGTGGTAGCGGCGGTTGGACTCCGTCGCGGTGCCGAACCCCGCGTACTGGCGCATCGTCCACGGCCGGGCGGTGTACATGGTGGGGTACACACCGCGGGTGAAGGGGAACGCTCCCGGCTCCCCCAGCTGTTCGGTCGGGTCCCACCGGTCCAGCGCCGCCGGTCCGTAGACCGGTTCGATCGGGAACCCCGACTCCGACCGCTTCGGCTCGCTCATGGCTTCAGGGTAGTGAGCCCCCTCTCACAGACGGTTCACAGGCTGGACCCAGGGTCCGCAGAGCACGGCACGGCACAGTCGGGGCCATGAGCGAATACACCCCCCTCACGTACCCCACCACCCCCCTTCCCGAAGCGCCTGAGCCGGCCCCGCCCGCGCGCAGCCGACGGCCGGTGGCCCTCGTGGCGACCACCGCAGTGCTCGCCGGCCTGCTCGGCGGAGTGGCCGGCGCCGCGGCGGTGGCCGTCGCTGACGGCACCTCGCCCACGTCGACCACAGGGACGACGAGGTCCTCGACCACCAACGTGGTACTGCCGACCGGGTCGGTCGCTGCGGTGGCCCGCACCGTGCTGCCCAGCGTCGTGTCGATCCAGTTCAGCGGCGCCGCAGGCAGCGGTGAAGGCTCCGGGGTCATCGTGACCTCCGACGGTCGCATCCTCACGAACAACCACGTGGTCGAGGGCGCGGCCGACGGCGGCACGCTGACCGTCACTTTCCGCGACGGCACGCAGGCCTCCGCGACGATCGTCGGCCGCGACCCGGCCACGGACCTTGCGGTGATCCAGGCCGACGGGGTCAGTGGCCTGACCGCCGCCGCCCTCGGCTCGTCCGACGACCTCCAGGTCGGCGAGACCGTCGTCGCGATCGGCTCGCCGCTCGGCCTCTCCGGCACCGTGACCACCGGCATCGTCAGCGCCAAGGACCGCCCCGTCGTGACCGGTGCGGAGTCTGCAGCAGGGGGCGACGGAGCCGTTCTCAACGCCATCCAGACCGACGCCGCGATCAACCCCGGGAACTCCGGCGGTGCACTGGTGAACCTCAAGGGCGAGGTCGTCGGGATCAACTCGGCCATCGCCAGCCTCGGGGCGTCGGCCGGTGGCCAGTCCGGGTCGATCGGGCTCGGCTTCGCGATCCCGATCGACCAGGCCAAGGACATCGCTGCGCAGCTCGTGGCCGACGGGACCGCCGAGCACGGACGACTCGGGGTCACCGTGGGTGACGCGACCGGCGACGTCGTCGGCGCCGAGCTCGGTGAGGTCACCTCCGGGTCGGCGGCCGCGCAGGCCGGACTGCGTGGCGGCGACGTGATCACCGGCTACGGCCGCCAGTCCGTCGACTCGGCCGAGTCGCTGATCGCCGCGGTCCGCTCGGGGCAGCCCGGTGACCAGGTCGAGCTGACCTACGTCCGCGACGGCCAGACGGCGACGACGACCCTCACCCTCGACTCCGACGCCAACGCCTGACCGGGTCAGCCCTGGACCGCGGCGAACAGCAGGTGCGTGCCGCCGTCCAGGGCTCCCGGCTCGGCACAGGCGAGCTGCTCCTGGTCCACGAACAGCTGCCAACGCGAGGGATCGGCAGCGATCCGCTCCACGACCTCGGGATGTCCGAGTGAGGCCCAGTTGCTCGCGCTGGCCGCGACGACAGCGCCACCGGCGCGCCCGACCAGCGCGGTGAGCTCGGACCACCGGTACATCTGGCAGACATGCCCCTCCGGCTGGGTCGGCCGCAGGTCACCGGTGCGCAGCACGGCGTCCATGGCGTCGTGGCCCAGCCGCTCCCCCTCGGTCTCGACGGCGTCGAGCAGGGCCCGCCAGGCCCCGAGGGTCGACATCACCGACCCGACGACCTCCCGGCCCGGGACGACCAGCCGGAAAAGCCCGGCCAGGGCCGCCTCCGCCTCGTCGAAGACGTAGGACAACGGCCCCCCGTACGCGGTGACGAGGTCGAACGACCCATCCTCGAGCTCGCCGGTGTCGCGGACGTCGAGCACGAGTCGGTCCTCGACTGCCTCGGACGCTCCTGCTGCCTCGACGTACCGCTCGTTGAGCGCCAGCTGCACCGGGGACACGTCGGTGACCACGACGCGGGCCCCGAGCACTGCCAGCTCGCAGGTGAACCGTCCTGGTCCGGCGCCGATCTCGAGCACCCGGTCCCCCGGTCGCACGAACCGGGCCAGGAACCGCCGGTGGAGCTCCAGGCTCACCCGTGAGGCGGGGTCCCGCTCGAGGCGGTGCCACTCGTCGTCGGCCAGCGCGTCGAAGTGCTCCCTGATCTGGGTGGCGGTGGAGTCGTCCATCGGCTCGCCGTACGAACGACGCTAGCTGGCCGCCGCGTGGATCCCTCGGTCGATGACCGTCTGCGCGTCCTCCAGGACGTCGCCGACGATGCCGACGATCCGGTCTATGACGGCCTCGTCGGCGACCAGCGGCGGTGACAGCTGGACCACCGGGTCACCGCGGTCGTCCAGGCGGCACAGCAGCCCGGCCTCGAACATCTTCTCCGACAGCACCTGACGCAGCAGCCAGTCGGCCTCGTCGCCGGAGAAGGTCTCCTTGGTGTCGCGGTCCTTGACCAGCTCCAGGGCCCAGAAGTGGCCCATGCCGCGGACGTCGCCGACCAGGGGGATCCGGCGAAGCTCGTTGAGCTTGCGGTCGATCATCGGCTCGTTGGACCGCACGTTCTCGAACACCTGGTCACGCTCGTAGATGTCGAGCACCGCCAGTCCGACCGCCGAGGACACCGGGTGTCCGCTGAAGGTCAGGCCGTGGGTGTACACGGCCTCACCGGTCACGAATGGCTCGGCCACCTTGTCACTGATCACGACACCACCCAGCGGGGTCAGCGCGGAGGTGGCGCCCTTGGCAAAGGTGATCAGGTCGGGCTCGATGCCCAGGCGGTTGCTGGCGAACCAGTCGCCGACCCGCCCGAAGCCGGTGATGACCTCGTCGGCCACGAGCAGGATGCCGTGCCGGTCGCAGATCTCGCGCAGTCCCTGCCAGTAGCCCGGCGGTGGCACGAAGCAGCCGCCGGAGTTCTGCACCGGCTCGGCGATGAACAGCGCCACCTCGTCGGGTCCGGCGTCCTGGACCGCCTGCTCGACCTCGGCCAACAGGCTCGCGGTGAACGCCTCGGGGCCGTCCGGTGCTGCGGGGTGGCGGTACGGGTTGGTCGCGCTGACGTGGGAAACCGGGATCGCCATCGGCAGGAACGGGTCCTTGGCGTAGGGCAGGCCGGTGAACGACAACGCGCCGAGGCTGGTGCCGTGGTAGGAGAGGTTGCGCGCGATCGCCTTGCGTCGCTGCGGCTGACCGTTCGCCTCGTGCCACTGACGCGCGAACTTCCAGATCGCCTCGTTGCCCTCGCCGCCGCCTGTCGTGAAGAACACCCGGTTCATGCCCGCCGGTGCGTGCTCGGCGATCCGCTCGGCGAACTCCGCCGCCTTGGGGTGCGCGACGTACCAGGTGGGCGTGAAACCCAGCTCGGTCATCTGCTGCTTGGCCGCCTCGCCGATCTCGGCCCCGTAGCTGTGGCCGAGGTTGCTGCAGTACAGGCCGGACAGCCCGTCGATGTAGCGCTTGCCGTAGCTGTCGATGACCTCGCAGCCCTCACCACGGACGAAGATCGGGATCTCGGCGTCCCTGTAGACGTTCATGTCGGTGAAGTTGAGCATCAGGTGGTCACGCACCTGCTGCTGGAGGCGGTGCGGGTCCGGCGTCGAGGACGTCGTGGCGGACATGGTGGTCCTTTCGCAGTCGACGGGGCCGCGGTTGACCCGGTCCTGAACCGTCGGTCAGGATACGCCCTGCCCCCCGAGGAGGGAAGCCATGACACTCGACCGCAGCCTGACCCCCGCCGAGGCCGACGTCCAGGCCCGCGTGCGGCAGTTCGTCGACGAGGTGCTGATCCCGCTGGAGGTGAAGGCCGAGCTGGCCGGAGGCCCGCTGCCCGACGACGACGTCGCTCACATCCGGGCGAGGTCGCTCGAGCTCGGGGTCGCCGGCGGCATGTACGACCCGGAGTTCGGGGGCCAGGGCTGGACCACGTCGGAGTGGTACCTGGCCGAGGAGCAGTTCGGGCGCTCGACCAACGGCGTCAGCTGGTACATGCCCACCGCCTACAACGTGTGGAAGGTGGCTTCTCCTGCCCTGCAGGACCGGTGGCTGCGCCCCGCGCTGCGCGGCGAGCTGCACGACGCCTACGCCGTCACGGAGGCCGATGCCGGCTCCGACCCGTCAGCGATGCGGACGACTGCGGTGCGCCGTGCCGACGGCCACTACGTGATCAACGGCGAGAAGTGGTTCGTGACGTACGGCTCGGTCGCAGCGGTGCTCATCGTCATGGCCTACGTCGTCGAGGGCGAGGAGCGGCGGCCCACCTTGTTCGCCGTCCCGGCCGACTCCGAGGGCATCAGCATCGTCGACGACCCGCCGTTCACCCACCACTACCCGCACGGGCACCCGACGATGCTGTTCACCGACGTCGTGGTCTCTGCCGACGACGTCATCGGCGAGGTCGGCCAGGGTGACGACCTGCAGCGCATCTGGTTCACCGAGGAGAGGCTCGGTATCGCGGCCCGCTGCATCGGCGCCATGCACCGGCTCCTCGAGGAGTCCGTCGACTGGGCGGTGCACCGCGAGCAGGGTGGCTCCCGGCTGATCGACCACCAAGGCGTGTCGTTCCCGCTCGCCGACTCCGCAGCCGACGCGGCGGCGGGTCGGCTGCTGGCCCTCGACGTCGCGGCGATGAAGGACGCGGGAGCCGACCCCAAGCTCGTGCACGGTCGTGCCTCGATGGCCAAGCTCTTCTGCTCGGAGGCGGCCAACCGCTGTGCCGACCGGGCCGTCCAGGTCTTCGGCGGCCGGGGCTACCTGCGCACCAACGCCGCGGAGCGGTTCTGGCGTGAGCTACGGGTCGACCGGATCTGGGAGGGCACCAGCGAGATCCAGCGGCTGATCGTGGCCCGCAGCCTCGAGCGCCGCGGCGTCGACGCGATGCTGCTGTGACCTGACCGTCAGCCCATGGACCTCTCCCGCCTGCTCGCGCCGCGCTCGGTCGCCGTCGTCGGTGCAACCGAGCGACCCGGCTCCTACGGCGCCACCACGGTGCGCAACCTGATCGATGCCGGCTTCAACGGCCGCCTGGTCGCGGTCAACCCGACCAGGGACTCCGTGTTCGGGATCCCGTGCGTGGCCTCGCTCGCCGACGCGGGCGGCCCGGTCGACGCCGTCGTCGTGGCCACCCCCGCGGACACCGTGCCGCAGGTGCTCGACCAGGTCGGCGCCCTCGGCTGTGGTGGCGCGGTCGTCTACGCCGCGGAGTTCGCCGAGACCGGCCGTCACGACCGGCAGCAGGCCCTCGTCGACGCAGCCCATCAGCACGACCTGCCGGTGATCGGGCCCAACGCGAACGGGTTGGTGTCGGTGGCGAACCGAGCGCCGCTGTGGGGCGACACGGTCTCCGTGGGCCGCCCCGGTGGTGTCGCGCTGGTCAGCCAGAGCGGCAACCTCGGGGTCTCGGCCCTTGCGTCGCGGCGAGGTCTGCGTTGGCACACGGTCGTGTCCGTCGGCAACCAGGCCGTGGTCTCGGCGGCCGACGTCCTGCTGGCACTGCCCCGGCTCGAGGGCGTGCGCAGTGTCGCCCTGTACCTCGAGGACGATGGCGACGGCCGGGTCCTCGCCGAGGCCCTCGCCTCCTGTTGCGACCAAGGCATCCGGGTGGCCGTCCTGAAGGCCGGTCGCAGCTCGGCCGGGGCGGCGGCCGGTGGCGCCCACACCGGTGCGGTCGCCGGCGACCACTCGGTGTTCGCCGCGCTGGTCGAGGAGGCCGGTGGCGTCGTGGTCGACGACCCGCACCTGCTGCTCGAAACGGCCAAGGCCCTGGCCCTGCCCAGGACGTCTCGCCCTGGGGGGCTCGCCGTCATGACGTGCTCGGGTGGGGACAGCGTCATCGTGGCCGACGAGGCGGACCGGCTCGGGGTCCGCCTCGCAGAGCTCTCCCCCACCACCGTGGGTCGGCTGCAGCGGCTGCTCCCGGACGGCGTCGTGGTGACGAACCCGCTCGACCACACCAACGCGCTGTGGGCCGACCCCGACGCCTTGGCCGCGGTGGCCCAGGCGATGACCGACGACCCCGACGTCGCGCAGCTGCTGTACGTGCAGGACACCCCGCCCGACCTGCCCGCCGAGGCGGAGCGGGAGTGGAAGGAGACCCGGGACGGCGCCGCACGGGGCGCCGCCCAGGACGTCCCGGTCGCAGTGGCGTCCGGACTCCCCGAGCTCATGCCCGAGGCGGTCGCCGAGGACCTCGACGGCTCGGGCGTGCTCCCCCTCCTCGGGCTGCCGTCCGCCCTGGCTGCTCTGGCCGCCGCCAACCGCGCCCCCGGGGACCCCCGCCGGCTCCGCACGATCTCGGCGGCCACCGGACCACGTCGAGAACCCGGCCCCTGGCTGTCGGAGCATGCGGGCAAGGAGCTGCTCGCCCGGCACGGCGTGGCGGTCCCGGAGGGGGCGGTGGCCCACACACCGGACGAGGCCGTGGCGATCGCCGAGCGGCTGGTCGCCGCCCCAGGAACGACCGTGGTCGCCAAGCTCAGCCATCCCGACGTCCAGCACAAGAGCGACATCGGGGGGCTCGCGCTGGGCCTGGAGTCCCCCGACGAGGTGCGCCGCCAGGCCGAGCGCATGCTGTCTCTCGTGCCCGATGCGGCGCTGCTGGTGGAGCAGATGTCGTCGCCGGGTGTCGAGCTGCTCGTCGCGGCGCGACGAGACGGGGTCGTGCCCACCCTCGTCGTCGCCCTCGGCGGGATCTGGACCGAGGTGATGCAGGACGCAGCCGTCGTCCCGCTGCCCGCCGACCCGGCGCGGGTGCGCGCCGCCCTGCTGTCGCTCAAGGGTGCCGCGCTGCTGACCGGGGGACGGGGCAGCGCTTCCGTGGCCCTGGACGCGGCGGCCGCGCTGGCGAGCCGCGTGGGCGAGATCCTGCTGGCAGAGGACCTGTCGCTGGTCGAGCTCAACCCCGTGGTGGTGACGAGCGACACGGCCACGGCCCTGGATGCCGTCATCCGCCGATAGTCTCGCGACGCCGACCTTCGCTGGCGGTGATGGGGTCCGTCGGTTGGTCCTCAGGAGGTGTCACGGACGGCGGTCACGAACAGGTTGGCGCTGTGAAACGCCGTGCCGTCGGCACGCAGCGGCACGTCGAGCGCGTGCCGTAGCCGGTCGGGGGCGAGCAGCGCCGGCACCTGCAGGAAACGCCAGAACAGGTTGGCGCCGTCACGCTCCCTCGGGACGAAGCCGTGACGCTGCAGTCTCTCCAGGAGTGCCGCGGTCGCGTAGTTCGTGTGCTCCCGGCGGCTCCACGCCATGTCGCCACGCAGTCCGTCCGATCCGTCGGCGAACCGCTCCGCGTACCGCGACGACCCGAACCGAGACGTGTAGACGAGCCGGTGCAGCGTGGGGAACCGGAACTTGGCGTTGTCGGGGTCCAGGAAGGAGAAGATGTGGCGGGCCGGCACCGTGAGGACGAGCAGGCCCCCCGGGCGCAGCACTCGGTGCACCTCCGCGAGGGTCACGTCCTCGTCCTCGGTGTGCTCCAGGACATCCAGCATCGTCAGTGAGTCGAAGCTGCCCGATCCGAACGGCAGTCGGTTGCTGACCTGCACCAGGGACAGGTCGGCAGCCTGCCCCAGAGCGTCTCGAAGGTAGCCCGCGTGCGGGTCGGCTCCGACGACCTGCAGCGACGTCCGTCCGTGCAGCGCACGAAGGAACGTGGCGTCTCCGACACCCAGGTCGAGGTGGCGCCCTTCGCGCTGCCGAAGCTGGTCGAACGCCCAGCCGTATCGACGGGTGGGATGTGTCGTCAGAGGGTGCGGCGGAGCGTCCTCCCGGTCCGCGACCTGATCCAAGATCTGCCGCACGAGGTGGGTGTCCACGGGCCGCAAGGGCTCCGTGACCGCCACCAGCTGCTCCTCGGCAGCGACGTGACGGTCGACTGCAGCAACGAGGTCGGAAAGGTCACCGCTCAGTACCACCGCGCGCCCGTCGGCCGACTCTGCTCGCAGGTAGTCGACCTGATGGTCGTTGCGCATCTCGCCCCGGGCTGCCTCGCGCGCGACGGCGATCGGGATCTTCCCGACCCGCTGGACGAGCCGGACCGTGTTCCCCCCGTGCGTGATGATCACGTCCGCCTCGGCGATCCGGCGCTGGCACTCGTCGAACCCGATGAACGCCTGATGCGGGCACGGCGGCGTGACAGCGGAGGTGCCGGTCTGCGCGAAGACGTCGTGCCTCCTGCACAGCGGCGCGAGAGCCGCAACCAGCCGGTCGAACGGCCAGGGCCCCATCCCCACAGTGACGAAGACGGTCAGCCGCTGGGTCACCCCGCTCAATACAGCTCACCGACGTTGACAGCCCGTCTGTGGTCGGCGAGCAGCTCGCTGCGCTGCACCAGGACGCGTTGCGCCAGCCTGGCGCACAGTCGAGCAGCGAGCCCGGGCCGGCCGGTGATGTTCAGCGTCTCCAGCCACCAGGCCGGGACCCGGCCAAGGCGAGCCGCGAGGAAGTAAGGGACGGCGACGCCGCTTCCGGCGGAGACCACGAGGTCGATGTCCCAGCGTCGGAGCTCATCTCGAGCTCGACGCACGCCCCGCAGCACCTCGAGGGGCCGACTGGGGAACAGCTCGTCGACCCACGCGACCTGCGCGTCGCTGAGCACCTCGAGGGTGTCCGGTGCAGGCACACAGACCCACCGGACCTCGTGCTGCTCCCACCAGGGGCGCAGGGCCAGGAGGTCGAGCAGCACCCCGCCACTGCTCGAGACCAAGAGGAGCCTTCGCGTCACAGCCGGCACGGCCGCAGGCTAACAGCGGACACTGCGGTGACGACGAGGAAACCGGCACCCCGACACCGAACCGGCAGCCGTTCGGCGGCTCAATCGTCGTTCGCGGCGTATCGGACGTCACGAGGTGCTAAGAGAGAGGGGAATCGCACAGCTGGGGGGCAAGAGTGGTCGATCCATCCGCGTTGCTGGTCGTCGGATCATCGGGGTTCCTCGGGTCTGCGGTCGTCGATCGATGCCTGGCGCTGGACCGACCGGTCATTGCGGTCGATCGAAGGATCGACGTGTCCATGCCACGTCCGGGAGTGACACCGCTGCGCCTCGATCTGCTCACCGACGAGATCTCGCTGCCGTCTGGGGAGATCGCTCTGTTGGCGGGCAACAGCAACCCGCGTGCCATCCGTCCCTGGGAGCTCGTTCTCGACAACGCCTTCGCCACCGCCCGCCTCCTGCCCGAGCTCGAGGGGCGAGACGTGACGGTGACGTCCTCCATCGAGATCTACGGCACGGCTGCCGCCCCCATCGACGAGGCGAGCCGGCCGATCCTTCCCCTGGACGACGAGGCCATCTGGCACTGGTGCCGTCGAGCGATTGCCGTCGCGAACACCCCTACCACGCCATGGCGCGCTGCGGCACTGTGCCGGGAGCTCTCCGAGGCCGATTCCACGGGGAGATGGGTGTACGCCCTGTCGAAGCGGGCCCAGGAGCTGATGATCGCATCGGTGGTGCCCGCCGAGCGGCTCACGATCTACCGCGTCGCCAATCTCTTCGGTGTCGGTCAGGACCGGGTCGTCGCGCGGCTCGTCAGGCGGGCGATCGCGGGTCTCCCGCTCACCGTCACCGACAACCCCCGCACCTTCCTGGCCGTGGAGGACCTCGCCGATGCCATCGCCCGCGGCGGAGCACCTGGTGTGGTCAATGCCGGCAGCGGGTTCCTGGGGCTTCGCGAGCTCGCCACTCTGATCCTGGACGAGCTCGGGATCGACCGAGCCGTGGCCGTGCGCCCGGCTCCGGCACTGGACAGCACCGGAGTGGTCGACACGACGGCCTTCCAGTGTCGTCTGGAGGCGGTCGGTGGTGACGGCTGCGAGGAGAGCCTGCGGTCGTTCGTCCGCCGGATCAGGGACGAGCCACTGCTGCAGCTGCAGCCCAGCGTTCCTGTCGTGATCCCGCCTCGGCCCCACCGCCCGGACGTCGTCGGAGAGCACATCCAGGCCGCGCTCTGGGCCGGGGAGCTCAAGAACGGCGGCCCACGTACGACCGAGCTGGAGGAGAGCCCTGCGACGGGCGCTGGCGGTCGGGGACGGCCATTCGGTGCTTCTGACGTCTTCTGGGTCAGCGGCACTGCGCCTGGCTGTTCTCGCGATCGCCGGACTCGCCAGGCCGGGCGACGTTGCGGTGCTTCCGTCCTTCACTTTCATCGCCACCGGCGAGGCGCTGGCCCAGCTGGGGTACCGCCTGCGCTTCTGCGACGTCGACCCCGGCACCTGGACCCTCGACCCGGAGCAGCTCGAGAGAGCCCTCGAGCCAGGCGACGTGCGCGTGGCCGTCGCGGTTGACGCCCTCGGTGCACCCGCGGACTACCAGGCGCTCAACACCGTCTGTCGTCGCTTCGGAGTGCCACTCGTGGGCGACTCCGCCCCGTCCCTCGGGAGCACCACCCAAGGAGCTCCGGTAGGGACTCAGGCCGACGCCCACGCCTTCTCGATGAGCTTCGCCAAGACCGTGTCGGCAGCCGGGGGCGGCGGCGTTGCCGTCGTCCCCCTCAGCGCGGTCGATCGGCTGCGGGAGCCGATCGACTGGACACGCTCAGCCATGATGGGCGAGGTCCATGCCGCCACTGCACTCGAGCTCGTCCTGCGACTGCCCCAGCTGGTGCACGACCGGGAGAAGGTGGCCCGCGCGTACAACGAGCTTGAGGCTCTGACACCCAGCGTGGTCCCGCAGCGCGTGGCACCCGGCGACGGGCACAGCTGGGTGCACTGGGTGGCTCGCTTCGCCGACGTCGACCGAGACCTGTTCGTCAAGGAGCTCGAGGGCCTCGGGGTGCTCACCAAGCCCTACTACAGCCCGGCACTCCACCTGCATCCCTGGCAGGGGGTGGCCGAAGCTGCCTCATCGCTGCCCGTCACCGACCAGCTGGCCCGCGAGACCCTGGCCCTGCCGATGTCCTCAGAGCTGAGCGCCAGCGATGCCGAGAACGTGTTCTGGCGCGTTGTCACGGCGATGGAGACCGTCCGATGACGAGCAGCTGCTTTCCCAGGTCGGCCAGCTCCGGCTGGAGTGCGAGCGCGCGCTCCTGGGCCAGCGCCGTGTCGTAGTCGGAGGTCAACCGACCGTTGAGCCCCTCTCGCCCGTACACACTGGCGCCGACGAGCAGCCCAGCGATCCGAACGACGTTCATGTCTGACGCCTCGACCGCGGAAGTCTAGCGCCGCTGCGTCCAGCAGATGAAGGTCGGCCTCCAGGCCCTGAACGCGCCACACACCGCGTCTCGTACGCATCCGCTCGAACGCCTCGTCCGTCTGCCCCGCGGCGAGCAGCTCCACGACGAGGGCCTGCATCGAGTCGACGAGGACGCACATCACGCCCCCAGGACACAGCCATCCGGCAGCCCGCCGGATGGCGCCCGCAGGATCCTCGGCGTACTGCAACGACCCCATCGCCAGGATCGCGTCGACCGACGCAGGGGGGATGACCACGTCTTCCACTCGCCCCCTAATCAAGGTGAACTCCGAGTGATATCGCTGCGTCAACCGGGCCTGCGCCTGCGCGGCCATCTTCGGTGCCGGTTCGATGCCGACCACCTGGTAGCCGCCCGCCAGCAGGCGTTGCGCCCAGCGACCTACACCGCACCCCACGTCGACGACCGTTGCAGGCGGGGAGGGGAGAGCCGAGCTGCACATCTCCCACGCCAGATCGTCGTACGCGCCGTCGATGAGGAACGGTGAAGTGGTCGTCGTAAGTCGATGCGAGGGAGTCGTACAAGGCCTCGCTGCCCCGCATCAGGCGACCGCGCGTTCTTCGCTGGCGGTCTCCGAGCGCTCGAGGGTCCGTCGATGCATCCGCCACAGGGCGTCCTCGACATATGTGCCGGGTCGCCACGCCAAGTTCAACGCGTAGTTGCTGCCGCAGCCGACGCACTCCTTGCGGAAGAACCTCGTGTGCTCGTCTCGATAGCGGTCCGACGAGAGGATCTCGCTGATCGGCACCTCACGAACGTTGTCCGCGGCGCCATGCCCCCAGCAACCGCCGACCTCCCCGGTCGAGTGCACCATCAGCTTCAGCTGGGACTCCGCGCAGGGGAGGCGCGCCTGAAGGACGTTCTCGAAGTGCCTTCGCATGTACTGCAGCTCGGAGTAGCGGGGAACAAACTCCCTGTCACGTCGCAGCAGCTGTTCCACCGACTTCATGACGTCGTCCAGCTGGTCCTGGCCGACCCGCGTCTCGAGCGCGACCTGCCCGTCACGGAAGAGGAACGTGTGGTCCGTGGCCAGATTGAGGTACAGCTGAACCCGAAGCCGCTGTGCCAGTCGCATGATGTCAGGAAGCTCAGCAACGTTGGACCGCATGACCGTGAAGTTCATGCGCACGCGCAGGTCCAGTCGTGTGCGGTGCGCCAAGAGCTCGCGGAGATGCGTGACCGTCCGCTCGAACGAACCGTCCACCCCCCGGATAGCGTCGTGCATCTCGGCAGTCGGGCCATCGACGGAGATGTTGAAGCTGCGCACCCCCGCCTCGAGAACGGCGGTGCGACGCCGGTCGTCGAGCAGAATACCGTTGCTGTTGAGGTGCAGGCTGCGGATGCCGTGCTCGTACGCGTGTGCCATCAGCTCCGGTGCGTCGCGGCGAAGCAGCGGCTCCCCGCCGGTGAAGTTGGCCTTGATGATCCCCGCGGCGCCCAGCTGCTCGATGACCCCACGCCACTCGTCACCCGACAGCTCGCTTCGCGTGACCGTGCGCCAGCAGGCGCAGCTGACGCACTTGAGGTTGCAGTTGTCAGTCAGGAACAGCTCAGCGACGAGCGGGCGTACGGACAGCCCTGGGGCGAAACGCTCCTTGATCGCGAGCCGCACGAAGAACGGCAGCAGCCTGGCCCTGTCCGCCCAAGGCGTCACAGCAGCCCGACGAATCGTGGTCACCAGATCCCCCCTCGGCCGAACGGTAGCCCGCGAAGCGAGCGCCCGCCGGGCAAACGGGAAGTCCGGCGGGCCGGGAGGCGGCCAGCGACCGCCCGCCGATATCATCGGGGAGGCGAGAGGAACCGCTCGCACACCGGTCGTGACCTGCGCGGACACGGCCGCCGGCAGCGAATCGGAGGCTTCCAGGTGCCCACCGCCCCAGCAGGCACGCTCTACCGCGGCCGCGAAGGCATGTGGTCGTGGGTGGCGCAGCGGATCACGGGGGCCCTGACCTTCTTCTTCCTGTTCGCCCACGTCCTCGACACGGCGCTGGTCCGGGTGTCCCCTGACGCCTACGACGCTGTGATCGCCACCTACAAGAACCCCGTGGTCAACCTGATGGAGGTCGGACTCGTCGGCGCCGTCCTCTACCACGCGCTGAACGGGCTGCGCGTCACGGCGATCGACTTCTGGTCCCAGGGCCCGCGGTACCAGCGACAGATGCTGTGGGCGATCGTGGCCGTCTGGCTGCTCCTGATGGTGCCGGCGACGTTCTTCATGCTTCAGCACACGGTCATGGCGATCTTCGGGAGCACATCATGACCGCCCCGCCCGAGGGCTACCGCCTCGACGCCCCGCGCAGCGGTCGGGCCGCTCGCACCGCCTCGCGCACCAACTACGAGCTGTACTCGTGGCTGTTCATGCGGGTGTCGGGGCTCGTGCTCATCATCTTGGTGCTGGGCCACCTGTTCATCATGAACGTGCTCGACGGCGGCGTTCAGCGGATCAACTTCGCCTTCGTGGCCGGGCGCTGGTCGTCCCCCTTCTGGCAGGTGTGGGACCTCCTGATGCTGTGGCTGGCCGAGCTGCACGGCACCAACGGGCTGCGCACGATCATCAACGACTACGCCGAGCGCGACACCACCCGCTTCTGGCTCAAGGCAGCCCTGTACGCCTCGGCCGTGCTGATCCTGTTCACCGGGACCCTGGTGATCTTCACGTTCGACCCGAACCTGGGCTGAGAGGCAGCATGCAGACGCACAAGTACGACGTCGTCATCGTGGGAGCCGGCGGCGCAGGCATGCGCGCTGCCCTGGAGGCCGCACCGCGCAGCCGAACCGCAGTCCTGACCAAGCTGTACCCCACCCGGTCCCACACCGGAGCCGCGCAGGGCGGCATGTGCGCCGCCCTGGCCAACGTCGAGGAGGACAACTGGGAGTGGCACACCTTCGACACGATCAAAGGTGGCGACTACCTCGTCGACCAGGACGCCGCGGAGGTCATGGCCAAGGAGGCCATCGACGCCGTGCTCGACCTGGAGAAGATGGGACTGCCCTTCTCGCGCACCCCCGAGGGTCGGATCGACCAGCGGCGCTTCGGTGGCCACACCCGCAACCACGGTGAGGCGGCAGTCCGGCGGGCCTGTTACGCGGCGGACCGAACCGGGCACATGATCCTGCAGACGCTCTACCAGCAGTGCGTGAAGCACGACGTGCAGTTCTTCAACGAGTTCTACGCCCTCGACCTCGTCATGAACGGCGGAGCGGTGGCCGGCATCGTTGCCTACGAGCTGGCGACCGGTGAGCTGCACGTCTTCCAGGCCAAGTCGGTGGTGTTCGCCACCGGTGGCTTCGGCCGGGTATTCAAGACGACGTCCAACGCCCTGTCGCTCACCGGCGACGGCATGGCGGTCACCTGGCGGCGAGGACTCCCCCTGGAGGACATGGAGTTCTACCAGTTCCACCCCACCGGCCTGGCCGGGCTCGGCATCCTGCTCACCGAGGGCGCCCGCGGCGAGGGCGGCATCCTGCGCAACGACTCGGGTGAGCGGTTCATGGAGCGCTACGCCCCGACGATCAAGGACCTCGCCCCGCGGGACATGGTCTCGCGGGCGATGTACACCGAGGTCCGCCAGGGCCGCGGCTGCGGTCCACACAAGGACTACGTGCTGCTCGACCTCACCCACCTGCCCCCGGAGCAGCTGGAGGCGAAGCTGCCCGACATCACGGAGTTCTCGCGCACCTACCTCGGCATCGACCCGGTGCACGAGCCGGTCCCGGTCTACCCCACGGCCCACTACGCGATGGGGGGGATCCCGACCGACATCGATGCGCGCGTGCTGCGCAACGACTCCGACCCGGTCCCGGGGCTGTTCGCCGCGGGCGAGTGTGCCTGCGTGTCGGTGCACGGCGCCAACCGGCTGGGCACCAACTCCCTGCTGGACATCAACGTCTTCGGGCGGCGGGCCGGCCTGGCGGCGTCCCGGCACGCAGCAACGGCGCGCTGGGTCGAGCTTCCCGAGAGCCCCACCGCCTTCGTGCAGAGCGAGGTGGAACGGCTGCTCGGCAACGCCGGGTCGGAGCGGCCCGGCACCGTACGGGCGGCGCTGCAGCAGACCATGGACGACAACGCGAGCGTGTACCGGACCGAGGCCACCCTGAAGCAGGCGCTGTCGGACATCCAGGGCCTGAAGACCCGCTACCGCAGCGTCTCGGTGCAGGACAAGGGCGCGCGCTACAACACCGACATGCTCGAGGCGTTCGAGCTGGGCTTCCTCCTCGACCTGGCGGAGGTGGTCGTCACCTCGGCCCTCGCCCGCAACGAGTCGCGCGGTGGGCACTTCCGCGAGGACTACCCGGCTCGCGACGACGTCAACTTCATGCGGCACACCATGGCCTACCAGCGCCGAGACGACGCCACGGGTGCCGACGAGATCGTCATCGAGTACAAGCCCGTCACCGTCACCCGGTACCAGCCGATGGAGCGCAAGTACTGATGACCGCCACCGCCGACCCGCTCGAGGTCCCAGCAGCACCCGCCCCCGGTCGACTGACGGTGACGCTGCGGATCCGTCGCTACCTGCCCGAGAGCAAGGGCAGCGAGCCGTACTGGGAGGACTTCCCCGTCCAGGTGCTGCCCACCGAGCGCATCCTCGACGCCCTGAACCGGATCAAGTGGGAGCAGGACGGCACCTTGACCTACCGCCGCTCGTGCGCCCACGGGATCTGCGGGTCGGACGCGATGCGGATCAACGGGGTCAACCGCCTGGCCTGCAAGACGCTGATCAAGGACCTCGCCACCGACGACGCGATCACCGTCGAGGCGATCAAGGGTCTCCCCCTGGAGAAGGACCTCGTCGTCGACATGGAGCCGTTCTTCGCCGCCTACCGTGAGGTGAAGCCGTTCCTCATCACCCGCGGCCAGGAGCCCACCCGGGAGCGGCGGCAGAGCCAGAAGGACCGTGACCGGTTCGACGACACCACCAAGTGCATCCTGTGCGCGGCCTGCACGACCTCCTGCCCGGTCTTCTGGACCGATGAGCAGTACTTCGGCCCCGCGGCCATCGTCAACGCCCACCGGTTCATCTTCGACACCCGCGACGAGGGCTCGACCGAGCGGCTCGAGCTGCTCAACGACAAGGAGGGGGTGTGGCGCTGCCGCACGACCTTCAACTGCACGGAGGCCTGCCCCCGGGGGATCGAGGTCACCAAGGCCATCCGAGAGGTCAAGCGAGCCCTGATCTCCCGACGGGTCTGAGCCCAGCCGCAGTCTGGGTATCCTGTCCGGCGACATGCGCCGTTCACTCGCCCTGCTCCTCCTCGCTCCGGTGGTGGTGCTCGCCACGGCCGGCGCGGCGCGCGCCGACCAGCCCTCGCCGGTCGGTGGGCCGGCCCTGGCCCATCAGGGTGTGGTCGCCAGCGGCGCCGAGCCACCGCAGATCTACGCGCGGTCGTGGGTCCTCGCCGATGCCACCACCGGAGAGGTGCTGGCCGCCAGGAACGCGCATCTGCAGCAGCGCCCGGCCAGCACGCTCAAGACGCTGACCGCGATCACGCTGCTGCCGCGCCTGGACAAGCGTGAGGTGTACGAGGTCCAGTGGGAGGACGCCGCCGTAGAGGGCAGCGCGGTGGGCATCGTGCCCGGTGCCACCTACACCGTCGACCAGCTGTTCTACGGGCTCATGCTGCCGAGCGGGAACGACGCCGCGCACGCCCTGGCCTCGGCCGCTGGAGGCATGCGGTACACCGTCGGTCTGATGCAGGCCCACGCCGAGAAGCTGCAGGCCCTCGACACCGTGGTCCGCAACCCCAGCGGGCTCGATGCGGACGGGCAGTACACCTCGGCCTACGACCTCGCCCTCTTCGCCAGGGCCGGTCTCGTGCGTGCGGACTTCCGCCGGTACGTCGGAACCGTCACCACCGCCTTCCCGGGGCAGATGCCCAAGCATGAGGGCAAGAAGCGGCCCACCTACCAGATCTACAACCAGAACCCGCTGCTGTACGACGGCTACCGAGGGGCGGTGGGCGTGAAGACCGGCTACACCACCCTGGCCGGACGCACCTTCGTCGGTGCGGCCGAGCGTGACGGCCACCTGCTCGTCGTCTCCCTGATGGGCATCGTCGAGTCGAGCGAGACCGCTGCGCAGCGGCTGCTCGACTGGGGATTCGCGCACCGTGACCGGATCCAGCCCGTAGGAGAGCTGGTCAACCCGGTCGCGCGCGGGGAGCTGAAGCAGACCGCAACCGCGCCTCTGACCACCTCGGTCCCCACCGGGGCGGCCGACGACGCAGCAGCGAACGGGCCGAGCAGCCTCTGGGCCGTCGTCTCGCTCGCCGCCGTGGCCGCTGTCCTCGCCCTCGGCGCTTTCCGGCTGCGCGCCGCGCGTCGTCGCTAGCTGCCGGTCAGCCCCGCAGCGGCAGGAAGCCGACCCGCTCGTTCACGTCGGCCAGCGTGGCATCGGCCAGCTCGGCGGCCCGTTCGGCCCCGTCAGCCAGCACCTTGTCGAGCTGCGCCGGGTCGTCGAGGTACACCAGCGCACGCTCCCGGAACGGGGTCACCGCCTCGACCAGCACCTCGGCGAGGTCCTGCTTGAGGTCGCCGTACCCCTTTCCGACGTACTGGTCCTCCAGCACCCCCACGGCCTGTCCGGTCAGCGCGCTGTAGATGCGCAGCAGGTTGGCGATGCCCGGTTTGGCCTCCTCGTCGTACCGGATGTCCCGCTCGGTGTCGGTCACCGCGGACCTGATCTTCTTCGCGTTGCGAGCCGGCTCGTCGAGCAGCTCGAGGATTCCGTTGCTCGACGACGACGACTTGCTCATCTTGGCGGTTGGGTCCTGCAGGTCCTGGATCTTGGCCGTCGCCGGGAGGATGTACGGCTCGGGCACGGTCAGGGTGTCACCGAAGCGGGTGTTGAACCTCTGGGCGAGGTCGCGGGTCAGCTCGATGTGCTGGCGCTGGTCCTCCCCGACCGGTACCCGGTCCGCGTGGTAGAGCAGGATGTCGGCCGCCTGCAGGACGGGGTAGGTGAACAGACCGACAGTGGCTCGGTCGGCCCCGCCCCTGGCCGTCTTGTCCTTGAACTGGATCATCCGCCCGGCCTCGCCGAATCCGGTGAGGCAGCCGAGCACCCACGCGAGCTGTGGATGTGCCGCCACGTGGCTCTGGACGAACAGGACGCTCGACGCCGGGTCGACACCGCCGGCCAGGTACTGCGCGGCGGTGGCCCGGGTACGGGCGCGCAGCTTCGCCGGGTCGTGCTCGATGGTGATTGCGTGCAGGTCGACCACGCAGTAGACGCAGTCGTACTCGGCCTGCAGGGCGACCCACTGCTGCAGTGCGCCCAGGTAGTTGCCGAGGTGCAAGGAGTCCGACGTGGGCTGCATGCCGGAGAAGACCCGGGGTCGAGGGGACATGGACGGCATCCTCTCAGGCGGTGGGCTCGAGCTGGCCGGGTGTCACCTTGATCCGGGCCGCGCGCCGACCCTCGACGGCGATCACCTCCAGCAGGTGTCCGTCGACCGCCACGCTGTCCCCGACCCGCGGCACGCGTCCGAGGCGGTTGACGACGAAGCCGGCCACCGTCTCGTAGGGACCCTCCGGCAGCTCCAGCCCGGTCTCGTCCAGGAAGTCGTCGAGGTTCAGCAGACCGTCGACCTCCACCACGCTCCCGGTCCGGGTGGTCTCGGGGGTCACCAGGTCGTACTCGTCACGGATGTCACCCACGAGCTCCTCGACCAGGTCCTCCAGGGTGACGATCCCGGCCGTTCCGCCGTACTCGTCGACCACGATCGCCAGGTGCTGGCCCTCGTTGCGCATCTCGGTCAGGGCTGACAGGGCCGGCTTGGTGCTGGGCAGCATGAGCACCTCGCGGGCGACCTCGCCGACCCGGTCGTTGCTTCCCTTGAGCGCCAGGTCGAGCAGGTCCCGCACGTGGACGAATCCCACCACCTGGTCGGCGGATCCCTTCACGACCGGGTACCGGGAGTGGGGCATGCCCGCCACCTGGCGCGCGGCCCGCAGCACCGGCACCGAGGCGTCGATGTAGTCGACCTCGGTGCGAGGGACCATGATCTCGCGGATCTGCCGCTCGTTCATGGTGAAGACCTCGTCGAGCAGCTCACGCTCCTCGTCGTCGAGCTCCGCATGCCCGACGACCATGCTGCGCAGCTCCTCCTCCGAGATCTCCTCTCGGGAGGCCTTGGGGTCACCCCCGGCCAGTCGGACGACGACATCGGTCGATCGGCTGAGGAACCAGATGACCGGCCGTGAGACCGTGGCCACCCAAGAGATGATCGGGGCCACGAACAGGGCGAAGCCCTCGGCCCGCTGCAGCGCCAACCGCTTGGGGGCCAGCTCGCCGAGCACGAGCGAGAAGTAGCTGATGACCAGGGTGATCAGGATGAGCGCGACCGCGCTCGCCATCACCGTCGAGAGCCCCCAGCCCTCCAGGACGGGTGACAGCTCGTCGGCGATGGTGCTCGCGCCGAAGGCGGCCGACAGGAAGCCCGCAACGGTGACGCCGATCTGCACCGAGGCGAGGAAGCGGTTCGGATGCTCGTGCAGCCGGGCCACGATCGCCCCGCGTCGGCTGCCCTCCGCCATTCGGCGGACCTGGGACTCCCGCAGTGACACCAACGCCATCTCTGCAGCGGCGAAGAAGCCCCCCACCAGGATGAACAGCAGCACCACGCCGATGTTCAGCCACAGACTCCCGCTCACGGGGTCAGCGTACGGAACGCTTGGCCCGGAGGTTCTCGTCGAGCGCGGCGAGGAACTCCTGGGTCGTCAGCCACGGCTGGTCCGGGCCGATCAGGAGGGCGAGGTCCTTGGTCATCGCCCCGTGCTCGACCGTCTCGACGCACACGGCCTCCAGGTCCCGCGCGAAGGCGCTGACCTCGGGCGTGCCGTCCAGCGAGCCCCGGTGCTCCAGGCCGCGCGTCCAGGCGAAGATCGAGGCGATCGGGTTGGTCGACGTCGGCCGGCCGCGCTGGTGCTCCCGGTAGTGCCGGGTGACGGTGCCGTGCGCCGCCTCGGCCTCGACCGTGCGGCCGTCAGGGGTCATCAGCACCGAGGTCATCAGGCCGAGCGACCCGAAGCCCTGTGCCACGGTGTCGGACTGGACGTCGCCGTCGTAGTTCTTGCACGCCCAGACGTAGCCGCCCTCCCACTTCATCGCCGACGCCACCATGTCGTCGATGAGCCGGTGCTCGTAGGTGATCCCCGCCTCCTCGAACTGCGCGGCGAACTCCGCGGCGAAGACCTCCGCGAACAGGTCCTTGAACCGGCCGTCGTACGCCTTGAGGATCGTGTTCTTCGTCGAGAGGTACACCGGGTACCCACGCGACAGCCCGTACCGGAACGACGCGCGGGCGAAGTCACGGATCGAGTCGTCGAAGTTGTACATGCCCATGGCCACGCCGCCACCTGGGAACCGGGCGATGTCGAACTGGATCGGCTCGCCCTCGTCGTCGGGCGTGTAGGTGATGGTCACGGTGCCGGGGCCAGGCACCACGAAGTCCGTGGCCTTGTACTGGTCGCCGTGGGCGTGACGACCGATGATGATCGGCTTGGTCCAGCCCGGCACGAGCCGCGGAACGTTGCTGATGATGATCGGCTCGCGGAAGATCACCCCACCGAGGATGTTGCGGATCGTCCCGTTCGGCGACCGCCACATCTTCTTCAGGCCGAACTCCTCGACCCGGGCCTCGTCAGGGGTGATCGTTGCGCACTTGACCCCGACGCCGTGCCGCTTGATCGCCTCGGCCGCGTCGACCGTGACCTGGTCGTCGGTCGCGTCACGGTGCTCGATCCCGAGGTCGTAGTACTCCAGGTCGACGTCGAGGTACGGCAGGATCAGCTGGTCCTTGATGAACTGCCAGATGATCCGGGTCATCTCGTCGCCGTCGAGCTCGACGACCGGGTTGGCGACCTTGATCTTGGTCCCCTCGGCCACGGTCAGAGGTCCTTCACGTCGGCCTGCTTGGCCCTTACGGCCTCAGCCGCCTCGCGCAGGCCGGCCCGCTCGCTGTCGGTGAGGGCACCCTCGACGACCCGGCGGACCCCGCCGGCGCCGATCTCGGCCTCGACGCCGAGGTACACCCCCTCGATCCCGTACTCGCCGTCGACCCACGCACACACGGGCATGACGGCCCCGGAGTCCTCGGCCACCGCCTTGGCCATCCGGGCGGCAGCAGCCGAGGGGGCGTAGTACGCCGAGCCGGTCTTGAGGAGCGCGACCACCTCGGCCCCGCCGTTGCGGGTGCGGACGACGAGGTCGTCGATCTCCTGCGCCGACAGGAGGTCAGCCAGAGGCGTGCCGGACACGGTGCACCGGCTGGGCACCGGAACCATCGTGTCGCCGTGCGAGCCGAGGGTGAGCGTGCGCACCGTGCCGACCGGCACCGCGAGCCGCTCGGCCACGAAGTTGGTGAACCGAGCCGTGTCGAGCATGCCCGCCTGACCGATCACCCGGCGCTTGTCGAAGCCGCTGGCCAGCTGGGTCAGGGCGGTCATCTCGTCGAGCGGGTTGGACACGACCACGATCACCGCCTCCGGCGCGTGCACGGCGACCTGTTCGGCGACGCCGCGGACGATCCGGGCGTTGGTCTCGATGAGGTCCATCCGGCTCATGCCTGGCTTGCGTGGCAACCCAGCGGTGATGACGACGATGCCCGACTCCGCAATCGCCTCGTACCCGGCTCCGGACGCCGGATCGGTGGTCTGCCCGACGACCCGGGTCTCGAAGCCCTCGACCGGACGCGACTGGTTCAAATCGAGCGCCAGGCCCTCGGGCTTGCCCTCGACGATGTCGGTGAGCACGACGGTCTCGAAGATGTCGTACTCCGCGAGCCGCTGTGCCGTGGTCGAGCCGTAGAAACCGGCTCCGACGACGGTGACCTTGCCCTTGTTCGAACCCTTGCTGTCAGCCATGTCCGCAGGTTATCGAGCCCGCTGGCGACGGCGGCATCGGGGTCAGGGCGGTGGCGAGGGGACGAGGAAGGCCATGACGGTGAGCGAGACGCCGAGCAGCGCGAGCGTGACCACGTCGACGGTGCGACTGCGTACCGCCAGCATCCCTGCGGTGTCCCCGGGCAGGAAGGCACGAAGGAAGGCGGCGAAGACCACGGACGCGGCGACCACCAGGGACCCCGCACGGAACGGGCCCACGGCCACGATCCCCAGCCCGACCGCCATCCCGAGCATCACCAGCGCCAAGGGCCACTGGTCGCGCACCCGGTCGACGAACGGCTCGTGGTCGATCGGGTTGCCCTCTCCGTCGAGCACGACCTCGTCGTCCATCGCGGTGGTCACCTGCCCGCGGAGGCCTCGGCCCGCTCGACCACGTTCAGCAGCAGCATCGCCCGGGTCATCGGCCCGACCCCGCCCGGCATGGGAGCCAGGTAGCCCGCGACCTCCGCGACCTCCGGGTGGACGTCGCCCACCAGCCCGAGCTCGGTGCGCGTGATGCCGACGTCGAGGACCGCCGCACCGGGCTTGACGACGTCGGGTGTGATGATCCCGGCGACCCCGGCCGCCGCGACGATGATGTCCGCGTCGCGCAGGTGCTTGGCCAGGTGCTTGGTCCCGGTGTGGCACAGGGTGACGGTCGAGTTCTCGCTGCGCCGGGTGAGCAGCAGCCCGAGCGGGCGCCCCACCGTGACGCCGCGACCGACGACGGTGACCTCGGCGCCGTCCAGGGGCACCTCGAACCGCCGCAGCAGCTCGACCATCCCTCGGGGCGTGCACGGCAGAGGTCCCGGCTGGCCGAGGACGAGACGCCCCAGGTTGGTCGGGTGCAGGCCGTCGGCGTCCTTGTCGGGGTCCATCTGCTCGAGCACGGTGTTGGCGTCGAGCCCCTTCGGCAGCGGCAGCTGCACGATGTACCCGGTGCACGCCGGGTCCGCGTTCAGCTCACGCACGACCGCCTCGACATCGGCCTGGGAGGCATCGCCGGGGAGGTCGACCCGCAGGCTCGCGATGCCGACCTCTGCGCAGTCGCGGTGCTTTCCACCGACGTAGGCGTGGCTGCCCGGGTCGTCTCCGACCAGCACCGTGCCGAGCCCGGGGTTGATCCCCTGCAGCTTGAGCGCATCCACGCGACGAGCGAGATCGGACTTGATCGCCGCCGCCGTCGCCTTGCCGTCGAGAATGGTCGCCGTCACGTGCGTCATCTTGTCATGCAGCGACTCGGCTGCGCGGGCGTCTCGACGACGGGCCCACCGCCAGGCCGACCGCGACCAGGGTCAAGGCGATCCCGACGGCCAGGTTCCAGGTGAGCTGCGCGCCGTCGGTGGGGAACACGACGTCGACCGCGACGGCCCCGAGCAGGGTTCCGGTGAGCACGACCAGCGAGAACAGCAGCACCCCCAGTGCACGCACGGTCCAGGCCGCGGTGACCACGAACACGACCCCCATGGCCCCACCGCTGTAGAGCCACAGGTCACCGACCGCCGTGGGAACCGCCGGCCAGGCCCTTCCCCCGACCGTGTGGGTCAAGACGAGGATCGTCGCCAGCGCGGTGAGTCCCACGACGAAGTTGACCAGAGCCGCCACCGTGGGCTGCCCGGTGGCGACGGAGACCCGCCCGTTGAAGGCGGCCTGGAAGGCCACGGCCGCCCCGGCCGCGAAGGCCAGGAGCAGGAAGAGCATCGAGCCGTCTCCCCCGACCCCTCACGGCCGGACGCGGCCAGGCCCACCGCTGCCGTGGCCAGGACCGCGGCCGCGACCCGAAGCACCGTGATCGGTACCGACCCGGTCGGGCCGAGCCCGAACCGGTCCACACCCAGGCCCATGCCCGTCTGCCCGGCCACCGTCGCCACGGTGAACAGGGCCACCCCCAGGGCGGCGATCGTGACCCCCTGCCCCGCGACGTACATGGCCCCCGCCAGACCGCCGAGCAGCGTCCACCTCGGCAGCTGGCCGTCGGCCAGCTGCCCCCGGAGCCCGCGCAGCGCGCTGCGAGCGGGTCGTCGAGCGGCGACGAGGACGACCAGGACGGTCAGCCCGACCGTGAAGTTGACGGCCGCCGCGAGCACCCCGTCGTCGAGAGCCTGCCCGAGCTCGCCGTTGATCCGTCCCTGGACCGCGACGACCACACCGGCCGCGAACGCCGCCGCCGCGCTCGGGCCCACCCGCTGCTGGCTCACCGGGCCCAGTGTGCCGGGTCGACCCGGCCGTTCGGTGGTAGCGTCCTTCACTGACTGATCAGTCAGTCGGTAGACAGACGGAGGCACACATGACCCGGATGGACCGCCACACGCTCCCGGGGCGCGACTACCACGCCCCCGAGGTCTACGAGCAGGAGCGGCAGAGCATCTTCCTGCGCTCGTGGTTCTGCGCCGGGCGGGTCGAGCAGGCGGCCGAGCCGGGGCAGTGGTTCACCATCGACGTCGTCGGCGAGAGCGTCATCGTCGTGTGCGGTGACGACGGTCGGCTCCACGCCTTCTACAACGTCTGTCGCCACCGCGGTTCCCGGTTGCGCGACGAGCGGGCCGGACACGACAAGGGCACCATCATGTGTCCGTACCACGCCTGGTGCTACGACATGAAGGGCGACCTGGTCGTCACCCCGAAGGTCGCCGAGGACGAGCTGGACCGCTCCCAGCTGTCGCTGTGGCCGGTCCACGTCGACGTGTGGCAGGGATTCGTCTTCGTCAACCTGGACAAGCAGACACCACGGCCGTTGCGCGAGGTGATCGGTGAGAGCTACGACGAGATGCTCAGCTTCGAGCGGTTCGAGATGGACACCCTGCGCATCGGTGCGACGACCGAGTGGATCGTCGAGGCGAACTGGAAGATCCTGATCGAGAACTACAACGAGTGCCTGCACTGCCCGACCGTGCACCCTGAGCTCGTCGAGGTGATCCCGGCCTATCGCAAGGGCTGGGTCTTCGAGGAGGGGCGTGACGACGGCGGCGTCTGGCTGTCCGGTGGCTCGAGCTACTCAGCCGACGGGCAGTCGACCATCCCGGTCCTCCCGACCATGAACGAGGTCGAGGCGCAGTCGGTCTACGGCGGCACGGTCTTCCCGAACCTGATGATCGACATTTCGGGCACCGGCGTCGTGGTGACCCAGCTGATCCCCCTGGGACCGACCCGTACGCACCAGGTCGCCCTGTACCTGTTCCACCCCGACGCGATCGCAGCGCCCGACTTCGACCCGAGCCCGATGGTCGAGTTCGGCGAGCTGGTCGGCGGTCAGGACAACACGGTGTGCGAGCGGGTGCAGCGCGGCGTGCAGTCGCAGGCATTCAGCCACGGCGTCTACCCGGAGAAGGATGAGTACGTCTACCAGTTCACCCAGGTCTACCTACGGGCGCGCGACGGGCACTAGTGGAAGAAGTGGCGGGTACCGGTGAGGTACATCGTCACTCCGGCCGCCTCGGCTGCGGCGACCACCTCGGCGTCGCGCATGGACCCACCGGGCTGGACGACCGCCCTGACCCCGGCCTCGAGCAGCACCTCGAGGCCGTCGGGGAACGGGAAGAACGCGTCGGACGCCGCGACCGAACCACGGGCGCGCACCTCGCCGGCGCGCGCCACGGCGAGCTTGGCCGAGTCGACCCGGTTCACCTGGCCCATGCCGACGCCCACGCTGGCGCGGTCCTGGGACAGGAGGATCGCGTTCGACTTCACCGCGCGCACGGCCCGCCAGGCGAACTCCAGGTCGGCCATCGTCGCGTCGTCGGCCGGCGTGCCGCAGGCCAACGTCCACTGCTGCGGGTCGTCGCCGTCGGCCTCGACGTCGTCGAGGCTCTGGACGAGCAGCCCGCCGCTGACCGGCCGCATCTCGACGGCCGCCCCCGGGTGCGGCCCCGAGCAGCGAAGGACGCGGACGTTCTTCTTCTTCGTCAACACCTCGAGTGCGGCCTCGTCGAAGCCAGGGGCGACGACGACCTCGGTGAACACCTCGGCCATGGCGGTGGCCATGGCGGCCGAGACCGGTCGGTTCGTGGCGACCACCCCACCGAACGCCGACACCGGGTCACAGTCGAAGGCCTTGCGGTAGGCGTCGGCGATGTCGGACCCGAGGGCGATCCCGCACGGGTTCGCGTGCTTGATGATCGCCACGCACGGCGCCTCGTGGTCGTAGGCGGCCCGGCGGGCGGCGTCGGCGTCGATGTAGTTGTTGTACGACATCTCCTTGCCGTGCAGCTGTTCGGCCTGCGCCAGACCCGGGGCGGTGTGGTCGTCGGCGTAGAGGGCGGCTCGCTGGTGGGGGTTCTCGCCGTAGCGCAGCACGTCCTTGCGGTGCCAGGTGCCACCCAGCCACCTGGGGAAGCCTTCGCCGTCCAGGTCAGGCGCCACGACGCTGCCGAGCCACGAGGCAACGGCCACGTCGTAGGAGGCCGTGTGCGCGAAGGCCTCCACGGCCAGTCGCTGCCGCTGCTCCAGGGTGAACCCGCCCCCCTGGGCAGCGGCCACGACGTCCGCGTAGTGGCCCGGCGACACGACGACCGCGACGGTCGGGTGGTTCTTCGCGGCGGCGCGCACCATGGCCGGACCCCCGATGTCGATCTGCTCCACGCACTCATCGGGTGAGGCGCCGGTCGCCACGGTCTGGCTGAAGGGGTAGAGGTTCACGACCACCAGGTCGAACGCCTCGATACCGAGCTCCTCGAGCTGCGCCACGTGCTCGAGCTTGCGCAGGTCGGCCAGAATTCCGGCGTGCACCTTCGGGTGCAGCGTCTTGACCCGCCCGTCGAGCGTCTCGGGAAAGCCGGTGAGGTCCTCGACCTTCTGCACGGCGACCCCGGCTGCGGCGATCCGCCCCGCGGTCGATCCGGTGGAGACGATCGCGACCCCGGCCGCCGCGAGACCTAAGGCCAGGTCGTCGAGGCCGGTCTTGTCGTACACGCTGATCAGGGCGCGGCGGATCGGGCGTTGGCTCACGGGATCGTGACCTTCCTTCCAGTGACGGTCCAGCCCTCGCGGGCCATCCGGGCAACCGAGTCGACGACCAGGCGCCGCTCCTCGACCTTGATGCGCTCGTGCAGCGTGCCTTCGTCGTCGTCGTCGCGGACGGGCACCACCGCCTGCGCGACGATCGGGCCGGTGTCGACGCCGGCGTCGACCAGGAACAGCGTGCACCCCGTGAACTTCACGCCGTAGTTCACGGCATCGCGCGCCCCGTGCATCCCGGGGAACGAGGGCAGCAGGGCCGGATGGGTGTTCACGTAGCGACCACCGAACGTACCGAGGAACGTCGCTCCGGCCAGCTTCATGAACCCGGCCGACACGACGAGGTCAGGTCGGTGGGCGGCCACGGCGGCGGTGAAGGACCGGTCCCACTCCTCGCGGCTGTCGAAATCGCTCACCGGCGAGACGAAGGTGGGCACGCCGGCCGCCTCGGCGCGGGCGAGGGCGGGGATCCCGGGCCGGTCCGCACCGACTGCGACCACGGTGGCCGGGTAGTCCGGGTCGTGCCCGGCGTCGAGGAGCGCCTGGAGGTTGGTCCCGGAGCCGGACACCAGGACCACGAGTCGGGATCGAGCCACGGCCCGACCCTAGCCCAGCGGTTGAGCCGCCAGACCTAGACCGCTGGCACGACGTGTGCTGCCAGATCACGGGTCTCGGCGACGTAGCGAGCGAAGGTCTCCTGGAACTGGTCCATCCACGCGAACAGGTCAGCATCCCCAGGTGACCCAGGCAGCTGTTCGGAGAGTCGGAAGGGTTGGTGCACGACCGCGGTAAGGGTCGTCCGGGCGAGGCGCTTGTCGAAGTCCGCCACTGTGATCGGGACGATGAGCGGCTCCGGCTTGGAGTAGAGCGCCAGCCGGAAGGCACCACTTCTCAGCGGCAACGGGGAGCTCTCGGTGGACGTGCAGTCACCCTCGGGACAGATCACGATGTTCTCGCCTCGGCCGAGTCGGGACTGGGCATCGTCGAGGAAGGCCCGACGTCTGGCGAGTGTGTCCTCACCTTCGGCGAGGTCCGCGGGGTCGAGGTGCGCGCGGTACACGTAGATGTAGTCGAGGCGCTCGTAGTACATCTGGTGGGCGTACTCGTCACTGAAGGGTCGGCGGATCACCCGAATCGGCGCCTCGCCGTACCTGGGGAACACGATCATGCTCGAGACGAAGTGCGTGTCCATCGTGAGCCGGAAGCCGTTCGGGAGCAGGTTCTCGTCGTGGTTCGTCAGGTGGTTCATGATGAAGAGGTGTCCTCGGGCCTCCGGGAGCAGGTCCTGGCCTCGAATCTCGTAGCGGAGCTTGTCGAAGAGCTGCTGGAACTCCTCGGCGCACCGACGGCGCACCTCGCTCGGAGGGGTGTCGTCGGAGGCGGCAGCAACGTGTTGGTAGATGGCCTGCAGCCGGCGGTAGATGTCACCCTCCCGCTGCATGCTGGCCATGAGGTCCAGGCACGATCGGGCCAACGTGCGTTCGAGCTCGTCCCCGTGCGCCGCGAGCAGCTCCATGGCCTGAAAGGCGTCCGGCATGGTGATCCGGTTCTCCAGGAACAGCGGAAGCTTGTGCAGCGGGGACGTGACGCTGAGCGCCTCGGCGTTCTGGTCGATCAGGCTTCGGATCGCGACCAGCTCGTCGTCGTAGCGTCGGGCCACGGCCCACATCCGCGTCTCACGCAGCCGGTTGCCGAGCACGGCCAGGAGCTGGTGCATCAAGGTCGCCCCGAGAGCAGGGAGCTGGTCGGTAAGGGCATTAAGGTCGGAACGTCGGAAGGCCACGGTGCGGCACGCTGTCAGAGCGACTGCACCGGCGCGGTAGCGGAACGGGGCAACCAGCGCGGACCAGCCGACCACCCGGCCAGCCTCACCGATGGTCTGGCTGCTCGGTGTGGTGGTGGGCGGCTCCTCGTCGTCCTCGACCAGGAGGAGCTGCACCCGGCCGTCGACCAGCATGTGCAGCAGGTCGGCGTCGGCACCGCGATGGAACAGCGAGGTTCCGGCCGGAACCGTGACCACACCTGCGCGCTCGGCCAGGAGCGACAGCTCGGAGGCCGTGCACGCCTCGAAGAAGGGGGACTCGGCAAGCACCGCCCGGTCCCGGGCCGTGACGGCCTGCCACGCGTGACGGGACGAGGGCGCGACGGGCCGCTGACCATCTCCGGCGCGGCCGGACAGCACGTCCTGCGTGCGCTCCAGGCGCTCGGCCACGACCGCTGCAGCGCAACCGAGCAGCAACGGCTCCAGCGTGGCGTCGCTGCTCACCACCCGGTCGAAGGCGGTCCGCGGAACAGCGAGGGCCCGGCACGCGGTCTCGCACCTGATCGACGACGTGTAGCGGTACGGCGGGCGGAAGACCGACCAACCGATCATGGGAGCTGCCTCGGTCAGCGTCTCGATGACCAGGTCGTCACGGTCCTGGAGACTGAGCATGACCTGCACCCGGCCTTGCTGAAGGAAGTAGGCGTACGTCGCCTTGTCGTGCTGTCGCACGATGAGGTCGCCCGGGGCGAACACTCGCTGCTCGGCCGAGTCTGCGAGTACCTCGAGGGCCCAGCGCGGCAGGGGGCCGAAGAACGCGAACCTCTCGAGGTCGGCCACGACTGCCATACTGGCTGCCTACTTCATCCTCTTCAGAAGGTCAATGTCCTCCAGGAGCTGTTGTGCGCCGCAGCGTCAAGCCTGCACTGCAGACACCCCCCGACCTCGTGCAGTTCTGGGAGGAGACCCACCGGCTGCTCGATGAGGTGCCCGCACGGACGACCACGGTCGAACGTGGGGGCAGGTCAGCAGCGACCCTGCAACGCCTGAGCTTCAGCTCGTTGGGGGCGGCGCGGATCAACGGGTACCTGCTCGCCCAGCCCGGCCCCCGGCCGCTGATCGTGCACAGCCACGGGTACGGGGACCGGTGCGAGGTGCGCTGGGACTGGGCCGAGCGGGGCGTCAACGTCCTCGGTGTCGACATCCGCGGTTTCGGCGAGTCGTCGGACGCCGCCGGTGAGGTGTCGCGCGCTGGATACGTGCTGACCGGAATCCAGAGCCCGGAGACCTCGATCCTGCGCGCGGCGGTCTGTGACTACGCCCGCGCCCTGCAGGTTGGCCGGCAGCTGCTGGGCGGCCAGACCACACGGCTGGTAGCCCACGGGATCAGCTTTGCCGGGGGGTTGGCCCTCATGGCCGAGGCGATGCTCCAGGTGGTCGACGTCCTGGTTGTGGGCGTTCCCACCTTCGGCTGGGCCGACGGTCGTCAGTTCTTCGTCAAGCAGGGGTCGGGGGCCGAGCTGAGCAGGTACCTCGCCGCTCGGCCCCAGTGCGCCGAGGACCTGGCCCTGGTGCTGCGCTACTTCGACACCATGAACATCGCCCCAGGTGTCACGTGCCCGACCCTTGTCGGTCTGGGTCTGTCCGACGACGTGGTTCCGGCCGAAACCGTCTTCGCCATCGCCAACCACCTCGGGGGCCCCCACGAGGTGATGGAGTTCCCGGTGAGTCACTCCGATCACCCCGATGAACAGCTGTGGGAGCAGTTCGACGCACGCTGTGTCGCCTTGGCGCTGGAGGGTCCCCTTCAGCCGGCCGGGAACCGCAAGAAGATGCCGGCCCGTGGCTTGGGCTCGAAGTAGGTGCTCTTGGGCGCCATGACCTCTCGTCGTTCGGCCACCTCGACGAGCTGGTCCATGCTCGGGGCGGCCAGCAGGAACAGTGCTCCCCCGTCGCGGTCACAGCGCCCGGTGACCTCGGCGAGGTCGGCCAGCTCGGACACGAACTCCACGCGCGACGTGTCCTCACCGAGCAGCGGTCGCAGGACGGCGTCGTCCAGGGTGGTCACGTCGAGGCCCGCCACGCCCGGTCGGTGCTCCTCCGCTTGGGGTCGCAGCGCGTACCAGCCCTGCTGGACGTAGAGACCGAACTCGCCGACCTCTCGGTGCGGCGCCTCTACCGGCACGACCTCCAGCCGACTGGCCAGGGCGCGCAACAGCTCGTCGACGTCGAGGGACCCCGTGACCCGGCGGTGGAAGGCGAGCAGGTGGAGCTGCTCCTCCGGGTAGAGGACGCAGAGCACCCCTTGCCCGTCGGGTCGGCCGCGGGCCTCCCACCGGCGCACGCTCGCGGCGACCCGGTGGTGCCCGTCGGCGATGTACAGCCGAACCGCGCTGAGCGCCTGCGCCACGCGCAGCGCGTCGGCGTCGTCGACCCGCCACACCGTCTGCTCGCATCCCATGAGGTCGGTGACCGAGAGCATCGGCTCGGCCCGCGCGGCGTTCGCCATGACCTCGGCGACGACCGGGTTGGCCCGATGGGTCAGGGCCACGAGCTCCGACCGGGCAGGGACGGCGTCGAAGTGGCTCACCAGGGCGTCGACCCGTGCGGGTTGGACGGCCTCGTGACCGAGCACCCGCCCGTCGGCGAAACCGTGGAGGTCGACCTCGGCGACGATGCCCACGTGCTCCTGCTGCGCACCCTCCACCCGGTACACGTACAGGTGAGGGGAGCCGGCTTCGTGGTAGGCCCCCGCATCGAGGATGCGCTGCAGCGCCTCGGCGTTGGCGCGGCCGAGCTCGGCGGTGGACATCCCCGGGAGGTCGTGTGACGAGCGGGTCACGTTGAGGAAGTTCATCGGGTGGTCGACCAGGGCCTGCGCCCGCGCCTGCGAGGACAGCGAGTCGTGCATAGGACTCACGACCTGGTCAGCCCACTCCTGACGGACGACGCGTGCGGAGAACGGCCGCACGAGCGAGTGCGGCGACGTCATCGACCGACGCTGAGTGCGTCCGGGTTGACGACGTTCAGGGTCCGCCCCGACTCGTGGGAGGCGATCACGTCGACCACCCCGTGCGCCACGGCAAGCTGGGCCTGACCGGTCGACGCCCCGATGTGGTGTGTGGCGACGACTCCTGGGTGCGAGGCGAGTCTGGAGGTCCACTCGGTGGACGAGGCCGTACCCGGCTCGTCGGGGAAGACGTCGAGCCCGGCCCGGATCCGACCGGAGTCGAGGGCCGCGAGCAGCGCGTCGTGGTCGACGACGTCGGCCCTGGACGTGTTGATCAGCAGCGCGCCGTCCGGGAGGGCCGCGATGACCTCGTCGCTGACCAGCCCCTTGGTCGTCGCGCCCGAGGGGACGTGGATGCTGAGGACGTCGACCGTGCGGGCGAGGTCGAGCAGTGACGGGGCCGACCCGATCGAGTACCGCTCGATCGCCGCTGCGGCGGCGGCCGACCGGGTGGCTCGGTCGAGCACGCACAACGACATGCCGAAGGCCGCGGCCCGGTGGGCCACCGCCTGACCAATGGCACCGAAGCCGACGATGCCGAGCCGGGCACCGTGCAGCCCCTTGGCCCGCCCGAAGCCCTTCTTGTCCCACACGCCGGCGCGGGCGGCGACGACCTGGTCGGGGATGTGGCGGTCCAGGGCGAGGACCAGCCCCAGGGTGAGCTCGGCCACGGCCACCGCGTTCGCGCCCGGGACGTTGGCCACGACTACACCGACGGCCGTGGCCGCGGCACAGTCGATGGTGTTGGTGCCGGAACCGGCCCGGACCACCAGCGCGAGACGGTCGCCGGCCCGGAGGGTCGCTGCGGTCACCTTGGTGCTGCGCACGACGAGGACCTCGAACCCCGCGATGGCCTCGGGGAGGGAGTCGGCCGTCAGGTCTGCCCGGACCACCACGGTGTGTCCACGCCGCTCCAGTGCCTCGACGGCACCGGGGTCCAACGAATCAGCCAGCAGTACACGCATGCCGGTGAGGGTGACAGCCGATTCCCCATTGCGCGACCCCCTGATCCACGATGTGGATCAGCGAAGGTCGATCGAGCGCCCCGTCGGCGCCTGGCGCCGGTGCAGCTCCCAGGCCACGACCGCCGCAGTGAGGGCGATCTCCACGGCGACGACCAGGCCCGCCGTCCACGACGGCCCGACCGTGACGAGGCGACCTGCACCGACCGGCCCACCGGACAGCCAGGCGAGCACGCCGAACGCGAGGCCGACGACGACACCAGCCGCAGCCGCCATGCCCGCGGCCGACTCCGGGCGCTCCGGGGCGGACCGGCGGTGAACGACCAGACCGGCGACCACCCCGGCAGCCAGTGGTGCGACGAGCACCAGGAGCGCGGCCGGTCCCGGGTGGCCCTCGCCGGGCAGGGCGGCCAGCGGGGGGAAGAGTGGGAGCGCCCCGTAGTCGACCCCTTGCACCGAGACCTGGGTCTGCGTGCCCACCGCGAAACCGGGCCCGGCCAGGAAGGCCGCCGACCACACAACGAGGTTGGGCACGAAGGCCACTCCCAGCACCGCGAGCAGCGCACCGCCGACGGCGTCGGCACGCAGCGTGCGCGCGATCTCCACCCCGTCGGGGAACCCGATGGCGAGCTGGACGGCGACCACCACCGCCGCCAGTCCGAGCAACGTCAGCATTGCCGCTGCGGCTGCGGTGAGGGTCGACCTGGCCCGCAGGGGCAGCCGACGCCAGGACGGACCGGCCAGGTCGGCGCCCTGCAGAAGCCCCCACCCCCCACCGATCGCCGCCAGAAGGGCGCCCCCGACGAAGGCCTGCCAGGTGTGCGGACGCAGGTCGTCGGACCGAGTGACCCCGGCCACGACCGCGCAGGCGAGCCCGTAGCCGAGGGCGAGCACCACGACGACCCGACCGACGTCACCCAGGGTGCGGGGCAGCAGCGTGCGGGCGGACTGTCGCCCGGCCAGGTAGGTGAGACCGAGCGGGACCGCCAGGAGTCCGAGCGGGCTCATCCCCACCGTCCCCTGTGGTAGGTCCAGCGCGACGTGGTGAGCCACCAGCCAGAGGGCGGCCGCGACCCGCAGCGGCGCTATGGCTGACGCTCCGTCGGCGTGGGGTGCCAGCGCCCAGGCCGACACGGTGAGCAGCAGCGCGAGCGCGACACCGACGATCGCGGCGAGCAGGCCGGCTCCACCGGCGTGCATCACGATCGCGGTCGTGTCGGGTGCGTCGTCGCGAGGCGGGCGGACGACGTCGAGCAGTCGTCGCGTGCGCGCGGTCGAGGTTCCAGCCATCACTGGCATCGTCGCCCGACCCCGTACCTGCCCGACGTGCGACACGCCGGGTCACTCAGCCAAGCAGCGCCCGCATCAGGCCGGCTGTCTCGCTGGGCGTCCGGCCGACCCGAACTCCGGCATCCTCCAGCGCGGCCTGCTTGGCGGCGGCCGTGCCCGACGAACCGGAGACGATCGCTCCGGCGTGCCCCATGGTCTTGCCCTCGGGGGCCGTGAACCCGGCGACGTACCCGACGACCGGCTTCGTGACGTGCTCGGCGATGTACGCGGCCGCCCGCTCCTCGGCGTCGCCTCCGATCTCACCGATCATGGCGATGGCCTGCGTGGCCGGGTCGTCCTCGAAGGCAGCGAGCGCGTCGATGTGCGTCGTCCCGATGATCGGGTCGCCCCCGATCCCGATGGCGGTCGAGAAGCCGAGGTCGCGAAGCTCGTACATCATCTGGTACGTCAGGGTGCCGCTCTTGCTGACCAGACCGATCGGGCCGGAGCTGGCGATGTCGGCGGGGATGATCCCCGCGTTGCTCTGGCCGGGGCTGATGATGCCGGGGCAGTTGGGTCCGATGATCCGGGTGCCGCCCGCGTTCTGCGCGTACTGGAAGAACGCCGCGGTGTCCTGCACCGGGATGCCTTCGGTGATCACCACACAGAGCGGCACCTGCGCATCGACCGCCTCGATCACCGCCGCCCTGGCAAAGCGGGGGGGAACGAAGACCACCGCGACATCGGCACCTGAGGCCTCCACGCCCTCGGCGACGCTGCTGAACACCGGGATCCCGTCGACGGCCTGACCGCCCTTGCCCGGAGTCACGCCGGCCACCACCTGCGCGCCGGACGCAACCATCCGCCGGGTGTGCTTGGTGCCCTCGGACCCGGTGATCCCCTGCACCAGGATGCGGCTGTCCTTGTCGAGCCAGACCGACATGGGGTTCCTGCCTCTTCGCTTACTGGGCGGCGAGCTCGGCGACCCGGCGGGCCGCGGCGTCCATCGTGTCGACGAGCTCGACGACGTCGTGCTCGGCCTCGTCGAGGATGCGACGGCCCTCGGCCGCGTTGTTGCCGTCGAGCCGGGCCACGATCGGCTTGTCGACGGCGTCGCCGCGGTCGGCCAGCATGGTGAACGCCTGCACCATGCCGGCGGCCACCGCGTCGCACGAGGTGATTCCCCCGAAGACGTTCACGAGCACTGCCTTGACCTGGGGGTCACCGAGGATGATCTCCAGCCCATCCGCCATCACCTGTGCCGACGCTCCGCCGCCGATGTCGAGGAAGTTGGCCGGCTTCACGCCACCGAACTCCTCGCCCGCGTACGCCACGACGTCAAGGGTGCTCATGACCAACCCGGCACCGTTGCCGATGATGCCGACCTCGCCGTCGAGCTTGACGTAGTTCAGGCCCTTCTCCTTGGCCAGCAGCTCGAGCGGGTCGGACTCGTCGCGGATCGCGAACTGCTCGTGCTCCGGATGCCGGAAGTCGGCGTTCTCGTCGAGGGTGACCTTGCCGTCGAGAGCCAGCACCACGCCGTCGGCCGACTTCACCAGCGGGTTGACCTCGACCAACGTGGCGTCCTCGCCGACGAGCACCTGCCACAGCCGCACGAGCACGTCGGCGGTCTGCTCGGCGACGTCGTCGGGGAACCGGGCCGCGGCCACGATCTCGGCAGCCTTGGCCTGGTCGACCCCGTCGAGTGCGTCGACCCGGACCTTGGCCAACGCTTCCGGCTTGGTCCGGGCGACCTCCTCGATGTCGATGCCGCCCTCGACGCTGGCCATCGCCAGGTAGCAGCGGTTGGCCCGGTCGAGCAGGAACGAGACGTAGTACTCCTCCGCGATGTCGGCGGCCGGGGTGACCAGCACCCGGTGGACGGTGTGACCCTTGATGTCCATACCGAGGATCTGTCGCCCGACCTCCTCGGCCTCAGCCGGCGAGCCGGCCAGCTTGACACCGCCGGCCTTGCCGCGACCGCCGGTCTTGACCTGGGCCTTCACCACGACGGTTCCGCCGAAGTCCTCCGCAGCGGCCCGCACCTGCGCAGGTGTCTGGCAGACCGCGCCCGGAGTGACCGGAACGGCGTGCGCGGCGAACAGCTCCTTGGCCTGGTACTCGAACAGATCCACCCGTTGCTCCCGCAGGGTCGCCCGGCTACGCCAACGTGCGCGAGCCTAGCCCTGGTCGCTCAGTCGTGGAGTTGGTGGTGGGGGTCGACCACCGTGCTGCGTCCGGTCGGGCCGCCCCACTCGACGCCTCCGTCTGGGCGGCCGCGGTCAGTGCCGGTCGGCCGCGCCCGCGGCATCGTGCCGGGCCAAGGCCCGTTGGATCGCCCGGCGGGTGATAGCCGAAGTTGCGCGTGCGGCGATCGGTACGACGTCGGCCTCGACGCGTCGTGCGGTCGCGTCGTCGAGCGGCTCGACGGCCTCGGCGACCGCCAACGCGTGCCACCAGGTGATCCGCCCACTTGTCGGGGCCTCGCAGTCGCGGTCGGGCGAATGGTGAGCTGACGGGCCACGAGCAGTCGTCGGTGCATCACCGCGTCGGACAGGCGAAGGGCCACCTGGGCGTCCTCGGCGCGGGCCGACTGCTCCAGCAGCGCCGTCACGTGCTCGCGGTTCACGAGCTCACGCCACACGTCGTCCATCGGGTCGGCCGGCAGGTCGACCTCGAGGACCTCGGATGCGAACATGTGTTCGATTCTCGAGGTTCACGCCCTGCCAGGCAAGACCCCCTGGACTGCTGGGGACGCTCGGTGGGACCGTCGCGCGGGCCACTACTCGCCATGGCATCCTGGCTCGTGCTGAACGACCGATCAGTACCAGTTGGAGGCGCCATGGACCCGCGGCACGCCGTCTTGTTCGAGCCGCTCGCCTTGGGCCCCAAGACCCTGCCGAACCGCTTCTACCAGGTACCGCACGCCTCGGGGTTCGGGGTCGAGCGTCCACGCGCGCAGGCCGCGTTCCGGGCCATCAAGTCCGAGGGGGGCTGGGGCGGCGTCTGCGTCGACTACACCTCGGTGTCCCAGGATGCCGAGGAGTCCCCCGCCGTCTCCGCCCTGTTCTGGGACGACAACGACGCCCAGGCGCTCGGCCTGACCGCCGAGGCCGTGCACGCCCACGGGGCGCTGGCCGGGATCGAGCTGTTCCACGGCGGCGCGTACAGCGAGAACGGCCAGTCGCGCGCGGTCCGGGTCGCGCCGAGCCAGCGGATGAGCGAGCCGATGTGGGGCGGGCTCGCCAAGGAGATGACCCTCGACGACATCACCCGCATCCAGCGCGACTGGGTCGACGCTGCTCAACGGGCGCGCGACGTCGGCTTCGACATCGTGTACGTCTACGGCGCCCATGGCTACCTGCTGACCCAGTTCTTCTCGACCCACCTCAACCGGCGCACGGACACGTATGGGGGCAGCCTCGGCAACCGCGGGCGCTTCTGGCTGGAGACCTTGGAGAAGGTGCGCGGGGCCGTCGGCGCCGACTGTGCGATCGCGACACGCATCCCGGTGCACGGTCGCGACGGCCTCCCGGGCATCGAGACCGACGACATGCTGCAGCTGATCACGATGGCCAGTGACCTCGTCGACCTGTTCGACGTGAACGTCGGGGTGTGGCCCGAGGACTCCGGGACGTCGCGCTACTACCCCGAGGGTCACGAGCGTCCGTGGACCGACCAGGTGCGACAGGCCACCGACAAGCCGGTCGTCGGTGTCGGCCGCTACACCTCCGCCGACGTCATGGCCGAGATCGTGCGCACGCGCGCACTCGACGTCATCGGCGCGGCCCGACCGGCCATCGCCGACCCGTTCCTCCCGCGCAAGATCGCCGAAGGCCGCCTCGACGAGGTGCGCGAGTGCACCGGGTCGAACGTGTGCATCGCCCGCGAAGAGACCTTCGACCAGGTCGGGTGCATCCAGAACGCCACCGCCGGTGAGGAGTTCCGGCGAGGGTGGCACCCCGAGCTGTTCACCACCGCCGCCAACTCCGACCGCGCGGTGCTCGTCGTCGGCGCCGGCCCGGCCGGCATGGAGTGCGCGACCGTGCTCGGCAAGCGTGGTTTCGACGCGGTGCACCTGGTCGATGCCCAGCCCGAGATCGGCGGCCGTCTGCGCTGGGTGCGCCAGCTCCCGACCTTGGGCGACTGGGGGCGGATCACCGACTACCGGGCGATCCAGCTGGCCAAGCTGCCCAACGTCGAGGTGATCACCGGGCGCCGGCTGTCCGCGGCCGACGTCCTGGACTACGGGGCGCAGATCGTGGTCGTCGCCACCGGTTCGCACTTTCGGGCCGACGGTGTGCAGCCGCACGAGGTCGAGCCGATCACGGGGGCCGGGCTGGACCACGTCCTCACTCCCGAAGCCGTCATGACCGAAGGCCGACGGCCGGCCGGACGACGAGTCGTCGTCTACGACACCGACGGCTACTTCGTCGCCCCCGGTGTGGCCGAGCTGCTGGCCGGTGAGGGCTTCGAGGTGCACCTGGTCACCAGCTACCCGGTGGTCTCTCCCGTTTCCGACGCGACCCTCGAGGGCGACATGCTGCGTCGGCACCTGCACCGCGAGGGCGTCCGAGTGCAGTGCGGAGTGACCATGACCAGCATTGACGCCACGGCCGTCCGTGGGCGCGACGAGTACGGAGAACCGTGGACGCTGGAGACCGACGCCGTGGTGCTCGTCACCCAGCAGCGGCCAGACGACGCGCTCTACCGGGCGTTGATCGGCGACGCCGACGCGCTGACTGCCGCCGGCATCGAGGCCGTGCACGCCATCGGCGACGCCGTGGCGCCGCGGCCGATCAGCGAGGTCGTGTTCGACGGTCATCGACTCGCCCGCGAGATCGACAGTCCCGACCCGACCCAGCCACTCCCCTACCGTCGGGAGCGTCCCGCGCTCCGCTGACCTGGTCGGGCGTCAGCGTGCAGCGTTCGCCCGCACCCACTCGACGATGTCGTGGGTCGGGGTGCCCGGCGTGAAGATCTTGGCCACGCCGGCAGCCGTCAGCTCGGGGATGTCGGCGTCGGGGATGATCCCCCCGCCGAACACGACGATGTCGTCGGCGCCGCGCGCCTTGAGCAGCTCAACCACGCGGGGGAACAGGGTCAGGTGGGCGCCGGAGAGAACCGAGAGACCGATGGCGTCGGCGTCCTCCTGGATCGCCGCGTCGACGATCTGCTCCGGCGTCTGGTGCAGCCCGGTGTAGATGACCTCGACCCCTGCGTCGCGCAGCGCGCGGGCGACGACCTTGGCGCCACGGTCGTGACCGTCAAGACCGGGCTTGGCGATGACGACACGTACAGGGGCGGGATCGGCGTCGGACACGTGGGCAGCGTAGCCGGGTCGGTAACGGAAGGGCATCGACGGCCGTTTTGGGACCGACGAGCCCCACGGGTGGGTTACCGTCCCAGGGCTCGGGAGGAGACCGCGTGGCACTGGGCTTGGCGCAGGGCTGGGACACCGCACGAGGGCGCGCCCTCACCGGCGCCCGGGCGATGCTGTCCCCCACCGGACTGCGTGGCGCCGCCCTGGAGGCAGCCTGGAGCGCGGCGCACCTGGCCCTCTACCCGCTCGGACTCGTCGAGGAGAAGGCCCGCGAGGAGGTCGGTCGGTTCACCTTGGGCGACCTGCCCCCCATGCAGCGCGGGCTGGTGATCGGCGACGTCGAGGCGGCAGGGACGCCGATCCTGCTCGTGCACGGCATGGTCGACAACCGGTCGATCTTCGCCCTGCTGCGACGGGGCCTTCGCCGTCGCGGTTTCGGTCGGGTGCTCGCCCTGAACTACTCGCCGCTGTCCGACGACGTGCGCGAGGTCGCGCAGCGTCTGGCCGAGCTGATCGAGAGCGTGTGCGCCGACACCGGGTACGAACGGGTCCACGTCGTCGGGCACTCGATGGGTGGGCTCGTCGCCCGCTACTACGTTCAGAAGCTGGGCGGCGATGCCCGGGTGCACACACTGGTGACCCTCGGCACGCCACACGAGGGAACCACCGTCGCGTACCTGCTGCCGCACCCGTTGGTGCGTCAGCTGCGGCCCGGCAGCACCCTGCTCGACGAGCTCGCCGAGCCGGCTCCTGGGTGCAGCACCCGGGTCGTGGCGATCTGGAGCGACCTCGACCAGCTGATGAGCCCGAAGACGTCGGCCGAGCTGCGTCACCCCGACCTGCGGGCGCGCAACGTGTTCGTCCGCGGGGTCGGGCACATGTCCCTGCCCGTCGACGGGCGTGTGGTGCACGAGATCTGCGCCACGCTCGCCCACCTGGACACCGACGGCACGACCCTGACGGCCGGCGTCACGACCTTGACTGCCCCCACGAAGAAGCCGCGACGCAACCGGACCAGCAGGGCTCAGAGCTTCTCGACCGGCGCATAGCGCAGCAGCAGGCGTTTGACCCCGTCGGCGCCGAAGTCGACCGAGGCCACCGCCTTGTCGCCGACCCCCTCGACCACCACGACCGTCCCCAGGCCGAACGCGTCGTGGGTCACCCGGTCGCCCGGGGACAGCGCGATCACCTCGCGGTTCCCCGGGGAGCGCACCGACGGGCGGGCCGCGACGGTCGCGATGGCGGGGGCCGGACCGGACGGCGAGGACTCCTCGCGCTGCCAGTCGACCAGCTCGGTGGGAATCTCGTCGAGGAACCGCGACGGCGGGTTCCACTGCGGTGACCCCCACGCCGAGCGGGTCACCGCGCGGCTGACGTAGAGCCGCTCCCGAGCCCGGGTGACCCCGACGTAGGCCAGGCGTCGCTCCTCCTCCAGCTCCTTGGTGTTGCCCAGCGAGCGCATGTGCGGGAAGACGCCGTCCTCCATCCCGGTGAGGAACACGACGGGGAACTCCAGTCCCTTGGCCGTGTGCAGGGTCATCAGCGTGACGACCCCCGCGTCGTCGTCGGGGATCTCGTCGGAGTCGGCCACCAGCGCGACCTGCTCGAGGAAGTCGGCGAGGCTGCCCTCCGCATGGGCGTCCTCGAACTCGCGGGCCACCGCCTCGAGCTCGTGCAGATTCTCGACCCGGGTCTCGTCCTGCGGATCGGCGGAGCTCTGCATCTCGGCGAGGTAGCCGGTCTGCTCGAGCACGGCCTCCAGCAAGGTCGCCGGCCCGGTACCTGACTCCTCGAGGGTGCGCAGGTCGTCCAGCAGACGGACGAACCCGGTCAGGGCGTTGACCGCACGGGGCTGGAGGCCTCCGACCTCCTCGACCCGGCGCAACGCCTGCCAGAACGTGATCCGCTCACGGTCGGCGAAGGACTCCACGAGCGACTCGGCCTTGTCGCCGATCCCGCGACGCGGGGTGTTCAGCACTCGGCGCAGGGAGACGACGTCCTCGGGGTTGGCGATCACCCTCAGGTAGGCCAGTGCGTCGCGCACCTCGCGCCGCTCGTAGAACTTGACGCCGCCGACCACGCGGTACGGAAGGCCGACCCTGATGAACACCTCCTCGAACACGCGCGACTGAGCATTGGTGCGGTAGAACACCGCCATGTCCTTCGGCTGGGCGTCACCGGCGTCGGACAGCTCGTCGATGGTCTGGGCGACGAACGACGCCTCGTCGTGCTCGTTGTCGGCGACGTACCCGACGATCGGCCAGCCGGACCCGGTGTCGGTCCACAGTCGTTTGGGCTTGCGGTCGAGGTTCTTGGCGATCACCGCGTTGGCCGCGGACAGGATCGTCTGGGTCGAGCGGTAGTTCTGCTCCAGCAGGATCGTCCGCGCGTCGGGGTAGTCCTCCTCGAACTGCATGATGTTGCGGATCGTGGCGCCGCGGAACGCGTAGATGCTCTGGTCGGCGTCGCCGACCACGCACAGCTCGGCCGGCGGTACGCTGCCCCCAGGCCGTCCCACGAGCTCGCGCACGAGGACGTACTGGGCGTGGTTGGTGTCCTGGTACTCGTCGACCAGCACATGACGGAAGCGGCGTCGGTAGTGCTCGGCGACGTCGGGGAACGCCTGGAGCAGGTTGACCGTGGTCATGATGATGTCGTCGAAGTCCAGCGCGTTCGCGTCGCGCAGCCGTCGCTGGTAGACGGAGTAGGCCTCCGCCACCGATTTCTCGATGTGGTTGGCCGCACGGTCCGAGGCGGTCTCCCAGTCGACGAGCTCGTTCTTCAGGTTGCTGACCTGGGCGCTGAACGACCGGGGCGCGTACCGCTTGGGATCGAGGTCGAGGTCGCGCAGCACCATCGTCATCAGGCGGAGCGAATCTGCCTGGTCGTAGATCGAGAACGAGGACGAGAACCCCAGCGTCTTGGCCTCCCGACGCAGGATGCGCACGCACGCGGAGTGGAAGGTCGACACCCACATGACCTTCACGCGGGGTCCGACGAGCTGCCCGACCCGCTCCTTCATCTCCCCGGCGGCCTTGTTGGTGAACGTGATCGCCAGCACCTGGCCGGGCTGGACGCCTCGCGCGGCCAGCAGGTGGGCAATCCGGGCAGTCAGGACCCGGGTCTTGCCCGATCCTGCGCCGGCGACGATCAGCAGAGGGGAACCCTCGTGCAGCACGGCGGCGCGCTGCTGGTCGTTGAGCCCCTCCAGGGTCGGCTCGTCGAAGAGGGTGCTCACCGGTCGCAGTCTAGGTCGACCGGTGGACACTCCCCAGGGGCCGGCTCAGCGGTAGGAGCCCACCAGCGAGACCACGAGGTCGACCCCGTCGGCGCCGGTGTTGCGCAGCTTCAGCTCGCGCTGCGCGCTGAGCTGGGCGAGGACAGTCGTGGAGACGGTCTGCCCCCCCGCCGCCGCGGCATCGATCGTGCGCGGGCGACGTCCGTCCGCCCGCCAGAAGGTGAGCCGGGTCTCCGCCGCCGGCTTGCGGACCGTGACCTGCAGCAGCACCGCCTTGGTCCCGACCGACACCTGGTGAGCCAGCGAGACCACCTTCGTCTCACCGGAGTTCAGCCGTCTGACTCCCACGTCGGATCCGGTGTTGACCACCGTGGCGATCTTGCGGCGGGCCACGAAGCCGTAGCCACCCGCTCCGGTGGGCGGCTGGTAGGCAGCGACCACGTCGACGTCCACCGTCTTGGTCGACCGACCGACGTTCTCGACCGTGATCGTCCCGCCGTTGCCGAGGGGGACCACGGTCTGGACCGACACCCGGTGCTTGGCCCGGTACTCCACGAGCGGGCTCTTCGGACGCTTCGAGCCGGTCGGGTACACGTACAGGTCACCTGACCCGGTCGAAGCCGGCACGTTGAGGGTGACCACCGCCGCGGACGCAGAGCCGCTGATCCCGCGGCTGCCCGCGACGTCGACCCGACGGGTGTCCCGGGGCCCGACGGGTGCGGTCTCGCCCGACAAGAGGCGGTGGGGCTGGACCGGGTTGAGCAGGTCGCCACCCGCTATGTCACGCGTGCGTGGCAGGACCGCGGGGTCCGGGTAGTAGCCGACGATGCTCACCACCAGGTCCGTGGCGCCGTAGCTGGTCGAGAAGCTCACCTTGCCGTCCGCGCCCACAGGCACGACGACCAGCGACGTGGCGGTGGCGTTCATCGCGGCACTCACCCGGCGGACGGTCGAGACCGGTCCGCCTGCGGGCCCGGCGGTCAGGTAGGACGCGAAGCTGGGCTTGCGCATCGTGACCTGGAGGGCGACCGCCCCCACGCCGGCGGCGGGGACCTCTCCGACACCGGTGACCTGCGCGTCGACCCGGGTCGGCACCGAGCTGTACTCGATCGGGGCGAAGAGCCGGCAGGGCCCATTCGGCGAGCCGATCCCGTTGGTCGTCGCGAGCACCCGGGTGGCCGGGATCGGCACGAACGCCGCAGGGTCGGTCGACACCGGAGGGGCGGACTGGGTGAGGGTCGAGGGAACGCAGGGACCGGCCAGCGGGGCACCCGTCCAGTAGGACGTGCGTCCCGTGGCGCCGTCCAACGCGAGGCTGATGTGGATGTGATCGGTGTGCGGGTTGGTGCCGGAGTAGTCGCCCCAACCACGTGGCGAGTACGCGCGCCACATCCGCTTGTTCCAGATGATGTACATGATTCCGAGGCGGCGGGCCATCGCCGCGTGGTTGCCGCGCCCGTCCGTGGCCAGGAGCCAGCCGAGGAAGGCCTTGGCCTTCGCCCGGTCGGCGCGGCTGGAGGCGTCGAGCATCCAGTCCAGTGCCCGGCCGTCGTTGTGCTCCGACGTCGTGTAGCAGGCGTCACGGGCGATGCCGATCGACTCGTCGCTGCCGTAGGTGGCCCGGATCAGGGCCGCGATCTTCTTGGCACCGGGACGGTCGACGGGGTCGCAGACGGTGCCGGCCTGGTAGGGCGCGTAGTCCTCGATCGCCTTGCCGAAGTCGGGGGTGACGGGAACCGCGGGGGCGGCCTGAGCCGGGTTCGCGGCCAGAAGGGGGACGAGCTGGACGAGCAGGGCCACCAGCACGCCGGCGACCAGGAACAGCGTTGGCGTGCGACGGGTTGGCTCAGACATCATCACGTCGCGCATATGGGGGCTCATCGGCCTTCGTCGGGGGGCTCTGAAGGCCCTGCCTACCATGGCTCACCCGGCCCGTCACCCGTTCGGCCTAATCCCGCACCCACCGAAGGAGGCACCGTGCTCGACGACAGCGAGGTCGAACGGATCCTGATCGTGACCGCACACCCCGACGACGTCGATTTCGGGGCGGCGGGCACGATTGCCGGCTGGACGGCGGCCGGAATCGACGTCTCTTACTGCATCGTCACCGACGGTGACGCCGGGGGCTTCGACCCGGCCGTCCCCCGCTCGGAGATCCCGACCATCCGCCGGGCCGAGCAGACCGAGGCGGCCCGGCTGTGCGGCGTCACCGATGTGCGGTTCCTCGGCTACCGGGACGGCGAGCTGACCGTGACCCACGACCTGCGCCGCGACATCAGCCGAGTGATCCGTCAGGTCCGCCCGCAGCGGCTGCTCACCCAGAGCCCGGAACGCAACTGGGATCGGATCCAGGCCTCGCATCCGGACCACCTGGCGGCCGGCGAGGCGGCCATCCAGGCGGTCTACCCCGACGCCCGCAACCCGTTCGCCCACGTCTCGCTGCTGCGCGACGAGGGGCTCGACGCCTGGACCGTGCCCGAGGTCTGGCTGATGGCCGGCGCCCAGCCCACCCAGTTCGTCGACGTCACCGACCAGTTCGACACCAAGATCGCCGCCCTGCGGGCGCACGAGTCGCAGACCGCCCACATGGACGAGCTGCCCGACTTCATCAGGGGCTGGCTGGTGCGCAACGCCGCCGCGGCGGGTTGGCCGGAGGGCCGGCTGGCCGAGGCCTTCCGGGTGGTAGCGACCGCGTGACGCGGCTGGCTACAACGTCCAGAACAGGGCGATCGCGATGTTGACCAGTTCGATGCCGCCGATCGCCGCCCACACACCGGCGGTGATGGTGGGCCGCTTCCGGTTGGCCGCGATCAGGACGAGTGCGACCAGCGCCAGCACGAGCTTCGTCGTGATCTTCGCGTAGAAGGCGCCCTCGACCTCGTCGATCTGCGGAACCAGGCCGGCGAGCAGGACACCAGTGACCACCTGGGTCAGGATCCCGTGCCACTGCACCGGCAGGATGGTGCGCTCCGGCGACTTGATCTGGACCAGGAATCCGCCCAGGACGGCGGCCAGGCCCACGAGGTGCAAGAAGACGAGTACGTGTTCCAGGAACTCCATGCGGCGACCCTAGAGGAGCCACCGACCCGGGTCAGGCGGGGGCTCCCTCGCTGGCCTGGAGGGTGAGCGCCCAGCGCGCCACCGGCGTCAGAGGCAGCCCCGGCAGGTCGTCGAGCGCGACCCAGGCGACGTCGTCGGTGCTGCCGCCCACGTCGACGACCTGCAGCGGACCGGTCTGCTCGACCTCGACCCGGTACAGCATCCGGATCGCGTGGTAGCTCTCCACCTCGTCGTCGCCGAGCGAGCGAGTCCGTTGGAAGGAGTCGACGCCGAGGAGAGCCGTGGGCCGTCCACGCAGCCCGGTCTCCTCGTACAGCTCGCGGACCACCGCGTCGCGGGGGTGCTCCCCGTGGTCGATCCCCCCACCGGGCAGCGTCCAGTGGCCGGGCAGCTCGGTCACGTCGGACAGCCGGGCCAGGAGGAGCCGACCCCCGTCGACGACCAGGCCGTAGGCGGCGACCCGGGTGACCTCGACGGGTCTCACGGCCGCTGCTCCACCTGTCGGTCGAAAGCGGCGTGCAGGGAGGTGACGAACCCCGCCCCGTTCCACTGCCGGACGTCGACGCTGATCGTCTGTGGGGTCACGGTGATGACCGGGTAGGAGTTGTTGGCCCCCCGGCGCCGTTCAGAGATCGCGGTCCCGGCCACGACGGCCAGCGCCTCGCGGTCGGCCTCGCCCTTGCGTCCGCGCAGGATGACCGGAGCGACCAGTGGGTCGTGGGTATGACCGGCCAGGAGCAGGTCGACCTCGGCCCGGGCCGCGGCCGCCACCAGGTCGGTCCGGTTGACCAGGCCGGACAGGTCCTTCGGCAGCACCGGGTGGTGGGACACCAGGACCCGGACGTCGCCGACCGGCGCCTGGCCCAGCACCTGCTCGACGAGCTCACCCTGCCGATCGCTCACGTGCCCCGCCTTCCAGCGCCATCGGGGCATGGAGTTCAGCCCGAGGATGGTCGCCCCCGGCACTCTCAGCACGGGGTCGAGCTCGGCGCTGATGTGCTTGCGGTACTTGTCGAACGGCCCGGACAGACGCGCCACGACGTCGTACAGCGGGATGTCGTGGTTGCCCGGGACGACGATGACCGGCTGCGGCAGCCGGTCGAGGTAGTCGCGCGCCGCCTCGAACTGATGGGTCCGGGCGCGCATGGTCAGGTCGCCGCTGACGACCGTCGCCGTCGGGGCATGGTCGACGACGTCTCTCAGCAGCCCATCGGCCACCGCCTGCTCGTCCTGGCCCAGGTGGATGTCCGACACCTGGGCGATCACGACGCGCGGCTCGGCGGGACTCGTCACGCTGGGATCATCTCGCGCTCACCAGCGCAGCGACAGCGAGACCGGCCGTGGCGGGCGTGTGGGCAGCAGAACCCTCAACGCTCCGGGCTTGATGGTCATCCGGTACGGCGACGACAGGTCGTGGCGGTACTCGCCGTCCTCGGCCACCGGAATCCGGCGGTCGGAGGCCACGACCTGCTCGTCGGTGGCCCAGGCGCCCAGGGTGAAGCTGCCGGTCGTCCAGACCTCCTGCAGGGCCTGGACCAGCGGGAACGGACGACGGAACCGTGGCAGCCCCATCAGGTACACCCACAGCTCACCGGCATCCAACCTCGCCCGCAGCCGGGAACCGGGCGCAGCGAAGAAGTTGTACGCGTTGTTCGAGACGATGATCGCTCCCACGCGCGCGTCGGAGGACACGTCGTGCGGCAGCTTGGTCGACACCAGCGCGCGGTGTCCATGGCCGGCCATGGCACGCCGGGCGTAGCCGCCCAGAGTGGTCAGGCGCCCGCTGCGGTAGTCGGGGTCGCGGACCGCGCGCGCGTAGATGCCGAACGACACGTTGTTCAAGAAGATGCCGCCGTCGACGTCCCCGACGTCGACGTTGCGCTCCTCCCCGTCCAGGCAGGCCCGGAGTGAGGCCACCGGGTCCGAGGGGTCGAGGCCCAGGTCGACCGCGAAGTGGTTGCGCGTGCCCGTGGGGACCACGACCAGTGGCACCTGACGTGGCGCGGTCACGTCGGCGACCGCGCTCACCGTGCCGTCTCCGCCCGCGACGACGATGAGGGCTGCGCCGTCGTCGATGGCCGAGGTGACCCGAGCCTGGATGTCGTCTTCGAGGCGTACCAGGTGCGACTCGAAGCCGCGTCGCCCCAGCTCGGACAGAATGGAGTCACCCGATCCCCGGCCACTACGCGGGTTGACGACGGCGAAGCCCTGCATCGTCTGATCATGACTGCTCCCGGCACGCGACGCGTGCCGGGAGCATCAAGGGGTCAACCGACGGCGACCGGCTGTCGTGGGCGCCACCCGAGGTACCGCAGGTACCCCCGGCTGCCCACCCGGGCATAGGTCGCCACCGGACTCACCGTCCACCCGTGCTCGGCGAGGTAGCCGAACCACGCGGCATCGGGCTCACCGGCCACGTCGGGCCAGTCGAAGCGCTTCCAGTCCATCAGGTCCTCGCTTCTGGGAAGGGGAGCGGAACCAATGAGTGCATCGTCGCGCACTAGTCACGTATGACTAGGCCGACTGGGTGATGCTGGCCGCGCGAAGCCTGGCGCGGGCGAGTCTTCCCTGCGGGCGCCGGGCGTCCCATAGTTCGAGGCATGACCCGTCGACTCCCCTGCTCCCCCGTCACGGTGGCGCTCACGGTGGCGCTCACGGTGTCGCTCACGGTGTCGCTCACGGTGGCGAGCCTGCTCGGTGCCGGGCTTTCCACCACCGCCCAGGCCGACACCGCACCGCCTCAGCACCGCTCGGCGCCCGTCGTCAAGGTCGGTGCCTGGACGCGACTGTCCGACCGCAACGTCTCCTCGCTCAGCGAGCCCGCAGCCCTCCAGACCGGCGCCGGCATGCAGGCCCTGTGGTACCAGCAGGATGGCGCTTCGAGCGTGTCGATCCGCAGCCGACTCGTGTCCGGCAGTGGTAGGCCGACGACGGCGGTCCTGCCGGTCGTCACGGGGTGGAACACCCTGATCGACGATCCCAAGATCATCGACTACGGGGCGCAACGCATGGTCGTGTTCTCAGGACTCCGCTCGACCTCGCCCGGTGAGAAGTACGACGGTGCGATGGCGTACTCCACCAGCAACGACGGCAAGACCTGGAGCCTCGGCAGCGGTTCGTTGAGCCAGACGCGTTCTGCCTACGCGTCCTACGGCACCGCAGCGGTCGACGACCAGGGCACGCCCGTGATCGGGGTGTTCGCCAGCAGCACGTCGTACATGACCTTGCACCGTGACATCTCGCCCAGCATGCCGGCCGCCTCCGGCGACTGGACCACCACGCAGGGCCTGGGCTGCTGCGCGTACAACGGCAACCTCGGCCGGGACGCCGCGACCGGCGACATCTGGGCGGTCTGGTACAGCAACAGCTCGACCAAGGCCCAGAACGGGGTCCTCGCCCAACGGGTCTACCCCACCCCCATCAGCAGCTGGCGGCAGGGGCCGGGCTCCTCGGTCAAGGGCAGCTCCCTCGATCCGGGACAGGCCGTCGCCGTCGCGTCGCGCAAGGGCGGACAGGTGTGGGCCGCGTACAAGGTGGGGTACCCGACCGCGAACAAGATCCGGCTGTGGCGGGTGGGATCCAAGCAGGGCTTCGCCGTACGGGCGAAGGACGTGCGCCGGATCACGCTCACACCCGGGCTCGGCGGTCGGTTGTGGCTCGCCTGGACCGGTGGCGGCTCACCGGCCGTCAAGGTCGCCCGCACCGACCCCTCGGTCACCAGGATCGGGGCCGTGCGAACGCTGAAGGCACCCGGCAAGCGCGGCTCCTACACGAACGTGTGGGCCTTGGGTGGGACGGGCCTCGGAGGGTCCCTGCATCTGCTCGCCAACGCCCAGATCGGTACTGCTGACCCCCAGATCTGGTACCAGAGGGTGCCACCGGGTCTCACCCTCAGCGCGACCCCAGCCAGCCTCTCGGCAGGCAGGCTCACGGTGAAGGTGACCGACGCCGGTGCCCCCGTCCCCGGGGCCAAGGTGGTGTTCCGGGGCAGCGCGAAGAAGACTCGCGCGTCGGGCACGGTGGTCTTCAAGGTCAGTCGGGCTGTGCCGTCGGGGAGGTACCAGGTGACCGGCTCCAGACGCGGCTACGCCAAGGGGGCGGACAGCGTGCGGGTCACCTGACCCTCTTCCTGAGCGCAGCTACTCCCACTCGATGGTTCCGGGAGGCTTGCTCGTCACGTCCAGGACGACCCGGTTGACCTCGCGGACCTCGTTGGTGATCCGAGTCGAGATGCGGGCGAGCAGGTCGTGGGGCAGCTTGGCCCAGTCGGCGGTCATCGCGTCCTCGCTGGTGACCGGTCGCAGCACGACCGGGTGGCCGTAGGTGCGCCCGTCACCCTGCACCCCCACCGAGCGGACATCGGCGAGCAGGACGACGGGCATCTGCCAGATCGTGCGGTCCAGTCCGGCCGCGGTCAGCTCCTCACGGGCGATGGCGTCCGCCGCGCGCAGGGTGTCCAGCCGCTCGCGGGTGACCTCGCCGATGATCCGGATGCCCAGCCCGGGACCGGGGAACGGCTGACGCCACACGATCTCGGGCGGGAGGTCGAGCTGCTCACCGACGGCCCGCACCTCGTCCTTGAACAGTGAGCGCAGCGGCTCGACCAGGGCGAACTGCAGGTCCTCGGGGAGCCCGCCCACGTTGTGGTGGCTCTTGATGTTCGCGGTCCCGGTGCCACCGCCGCTCTCGACCACGTCGGGGTACAGGGTTCCCTGGACGAGGAAGTCGACCTGTTCGCCATGCGCCCCCGCCTCAGCCGCGACCTCGGCCGCGGCGTCCTCGAACACTCGGATGAACTCCCGGCCGATCGTCTTGCGCTTGTCCTCGGGGTCGGTGACTCCGGCGAGTGCGTCGAGGAACCGCTGCTGGGCGTTGACGACCTTGAGCCGAACCCCGGTCGCGGCGACGAAGTCCTTCTCGACCTGCTCGGCCTCGCCGAGGCGCAGCAGACCGTGGTCGACGAACACGCAGGTGAGCTGGTCGCCAATGGCGCGCTGGACCAGCGCCGCTGCCACTGCGGAGTCGACGCCTCCGGACAGCCCGCAGACGGCCCGACGGTCGCCGACCTGGGCCCGGATGGCCTCCACCTGCTCGTCGATCACGTTGCTCATGGTCCAGCTCGGTCGGCACCGGGCCACCTCGAACAGGAAGCGTTCCAGGATCTTCTGACCGTGCTCGGTGTGCAGCACCTCGGGGTGGAACTGGACACCGGCCAGCCCGCGCGACAACGACTCGAACGCGGCGACGGGGGCTCCCTCGCTGGACGCGACGACCGCGAAGCCCTCAGGTGGCTCGGTCACCGCATCGCCGTGGCTCATCCAGACCTGCAGCTCCAGGGGCAGGTCGTGGAACAGCGTCGACTCCAGGTCGGTGACCTGCACCCGGGTGCCCCCGAACTCGCTCAGTCCCGTGTGCGCCACGGTGCCACCCAACGACTGCGCCATCGCCTGGAAGCCGTAGCAGATCCCGAACACCGGGACGTCGGTGTGAAACAGCCCATCGTCGACCTGAGGGGCTCCGTCGGCGTACACGCTGCTCGGACCGCCGGACAAGACGATCGCCGCCGGCTGCTTGGCCAGCATCTCAGCGACAGGCATCGTGTGCGGCACGATCTCGCTGTACACCCGCGCCTCGCGGATGCGTCGCGCGATCAGCTGCGCGTACTGGGCTCCGAAGTCGACGACGAGAACCGTGTCGAACGCCTGCTCGCTCACCGTGGCCTCACGGTCGCGGAGTCTATCGGCGGCTCGAATCTCGCTGGCCCCACGGGGCCACGGCCACGTACGGTGGCCCGTTGTGCGCAACCTCCCCCTGACCGACCCCGGAACGCCGGATCTTCGCTCGGCAACTCGCCTGATGGTGTGGATCGGGAGGGGCCAGCGCCGGATCCTGCTGGTCAGCGTGGGCTGGGGCGTGCTCTGGATGGGGTTCCAGGCCTTGATCCCCGGTGCGCTCGGGGCGGGCATCCAGGCCGTCACCGACCAGAACGAGGCCGGGGTCTGGACGTGGTCGGCCGTCGTGCTGGTCCTGGGTCTGCTGCAGGCGTTGGCCGGCGTCATGCGTCACCGGTACGCCGTCACCAACTGGCTGACGGCTGCCTCGCGCGTGCAGCAGCTGATCGTGCGTCAGGCCGCCTACCTCGGTGGCGACCTGTCGGCGCAGATCGCCACTGGAGAGGCAGCGGCCGCAGCGGCGAACGACTCCGCCCGGATCGGCAATGCATTCGATGTCGCAGCCCGTTTCGTCGGGGCGGTCGTCGCGTTCATCGGGATCGCCGTCCTGCTGTTGTACGCCAACCCCATCCTCGGTGCGGTGGTCGTCATCGGAGCACCCTTGCTGGCGTTGGCGATCGGCCCCTTCGTCCGGCCGCTCGAACGTCGCGAACGGGTCCAGCGGGAGAAGCTCGGAAGGTCGACCGAGCTCGCCGCAGACACCGTGGCCGGGCTGCGGGTCATCCGCGGGATCGGTGGTGAGGAGCTGTTCCTCGACCGCTTCCAGCGCGCGTCGCAGGCGGTGCTCGACGCGTCGGTGCACACCGCGCGGGTGAAGTCCACGCTGGACGGCCTTCAGGTCCTCCTGCCCGGCCTGTACCTCGTGACGGTGACCTGGATCGGGGCTCGCCTCGCCGCGGAGGGCACCATCACCGTCGGCGAGCTGGTCGCGTTCTACGGGTACACGGCCTTCCTGGTCCTTCCCCTGCGGACGATGACCGAGGCAGCCCAGAAGTGGACCGCCGCCAAGGTCGCCGCCGCCCGGGTCGTCACCGTGCTGAGCCTGCAGCGGCTCATCGACCCTGCGGTGGAGGGTGTGCGCGAACCACCCGCAGGGGCACTGGTCGACCCCACCAGCGGGCTCGTCGTCGAACCCGGGCTCGTCACCGCCGTGGTCGCCGACGACCCCGACCAGGCGGACCGGGTCTCCGCACGCCTTGGCCTGTTCGGCGAGGGTGAGGTCACCCTCGCCGGCACCCCGCTCGCGACCCTGCCGACCGAGATGGTCCGGCGAAGGATCCTGGTGCAGGACAAGGACCCGATGATCTTGTCGGGGGCGGCGGACAGCCTCTTCGACGTTCCCGGCCAGGGCCGGGTGACCGTTGACGACGCCCTGCACGCCGCCTCGGCCGTCGACGTCGTGGAGGCGCTTCCCGAGGGGCTCGCGACCGACCTTCCCGAGCGCGGTCGGTCACTGTCAGGCGGTCAGCGCCAGCGGCTCGCCCTGGCCAGGTCCCTGGTGGCCGACCCCGACATCCTCGTGCTCGACGAGCCGACCAGCGCCGTCGACGCGCACACCGAGGCCCGGATCGGTGAGCGGATCAGGCACGCACGTGACGGGCGCACGACGGTGATCTTCACCACGAGCCCGCTGCTGCTCGACCACGCCGACCGGGTCGCGCTCCTGCTCGACGGAACGGTCGTGGCAACGGGAACGCACCGCCAGCTGCTGCGCGACGAGCCGCGCTACCGCGAGGTCGTCGTCCGGGGAGGGGGTGGACTGTGAAGCCCCCCGAGCCCTTCGACGCCCTCGAACAGGACGGCGGCTCCCTTCCCACCGCCACCCAGCCGCAGGTCAGGTCCGGCGTCCGCACGCTGCTGCTGCGTCACCGCCGCGGGTTCGGCGTGCTCGTCAGCCTCAACGCGGTGGCCGCCGTCGCGTCTCTGGTTGGCCCACAGGTCCTGGGGGGACTGGTCGGTGCCCTCAGCACCGGGGTGACCACGACCTCCATCGACCAGGCGTGCCTGATCTTCCTGGGGGCGCTCCTCGTCCAGGCCGGCTTCACCCGCTGGGCCCGGATGCGGGGGGCAATCCTCGGCGAGAGCATCCTGGCCGACCTGCGCGAGTCGTTCGTCGCTCGGGTGATCCAGCTGCCCCCGGGCGTCGTCGAACGCGCCGGCACCGGCGATCTCGTGACCCGCACCACGACCGACGTCGACCGACTGTCGTGGGCGGTGCGACTGGCCGTGCCCGAGATCGCCATTGCGCTGGTCACCGCACTCGCCATCTTCGTCGCGATGATCTGGACGTCAGCGGTCCTCGCCCTGGGCTGGATCGTCGCCATCCCGCCGATCGTCATCGTCGGGCGCTGGTACTTCCACCGCGCACCAGCCGGCTACCGGTCGGAGATGCAGGCGTACTCCAAGGTGCAGGGCAGCATCGCCGAGACCGTCGACGCCGGACGCACGATCGAGGCGTACCGGCTCGGACCGATGCGCATCGACCGCGCCGACCGGGCGATCGGCCGCTGGCTGAGCTGGGAGCGCTACACGCTCAGCCTGCGGTCGGTCTTCTTCCCCTCGGTCGAGGCTGCCTACGTCCTGCCGATCGCCGCAGTGCTGGCACTCGGCGGCGTGCTCTACACCCAAGATGTCGTGACGCTCGCCCAGGTCACCACTGCGGTGCTGTACACCCAGATGCTGATCGAGCCGGTCGACCTGATCCTCATGTGGTACGACGAGCTGCAGGTGGGGCAGGCGTCACTGGCCCGGCTGCTCGGCGTCCAGTACGTGCCCGACCCCGAGACCCTGGGCGACGTCGAGCCAGCGACGGCAGACATCGAGGCACGCGACGTGCACTACGGGTACCGCGAGGGGCGCGACGTGCTGCACGGTGTCGACCTCGACATCAGTCCTGGGGCCCGGATCGCGATCGTGGGTCCGTCCGGGGCCGGGAAGTCGACCCTCGGACGGCTGCTGGCCGGGCTGCACAAGCCGAGGACCGGCACCATCGAGATGGGCGGGGTCGAGCTCGCCGAGCTCCCCCCGGAGACCGTGCGTCGCCACGTCGCGCTGGTCACCCAGGAGCACCACGTCTTCGTCGGGAGCCTGCGCGAGAACCTGCTGCTCGCCGCGCCGGACTCCGACGACGAGCAGCTGTGGGAGGCACTGGGGGCCGTCGATGCGACCGACTGGGCCTCGTCACTGCCCCACGGCCTGGACACCGAGGTGGGCACCGGCGGCACCAAGCTCTCCCCGTCCCAGGCGCAGCAGATCGCGCTGGCCCGGCTCGTCCTGGCCGACCCGCACACCCTCGTGCTCGACGAGGCCACGTCGCTGATCGACCCGCGCGCTGCACGCCACCTGGAGCAGTCGCTGGCCGCGGTGCTCGAGGGGCGCACGGTGATCGCCATCGCCCACCGGCTCACGACAGCCCACGACTCCCAACAGGTCGTCGTGGTCGAGGACGGTCTGATCAGCGAGTCGGGCAGCCACCAGCAGCTGGTCGCCGCGAACGGTCCGTACGCGAAGCTCTGGCGCTCCTGGCGCGACGAGAGCTGACCGGCATCACCGCGTGAGGGGCAGCCGCTCGAAGTAGTACCTCACGGCGGCCGTCCAGCGGGAGTACGACCGGTCGTTGGGAAGGGAGTGAACTCATGGCGGCTGCTAGTCCGTCCCGTCGATCCATGGGCCGCTGCCACCGACGCGGCTGATCGTGATGTGCGAGATGAACCCCGGGGGAGGATCCGGCATAGGCGGGAAGACCGTGCCCGGCCCGACGTAGGTCTGTGCCAGCCGATGGAGCAGCTCTGGAGCGCCGCCCTCGGTGATCCTCGCCACCCCATGGACTACCAGGTAGTTCCGCATGCCGATCGCGTTCGAATCATGCCCCTCGAAGGAGACAACCACCCGTGGGTCACGGCGCAGGTTGTGCAGCTTGCGCTGCCGCCCGTCCAGATGGGCCGATACCAGCTCATCGCCGTCCAGACCGACCCACACCACGCTGACCTGCGGCGAGCCGTCCTCGTTGATCGTCACCAGATGAGCCAGAGCGCCAGAGTCGATCACATTGCGCCCGGCCGCGTTCAACACCGTCATGGCCGAACTATGCCCCAGAACCGTTGGCGCCGATCCGAACCATTCTCCTCATGCCGGTGGCTTGACAGCCCCCTCGACTGCGTCGAGATCGCGGAGGGCGTAGCGGTTGTGCTCCCATTCCTCCTCGAGGATGACGTGCAGGCAGGTGAGAGTGGTCTCCGGATAGTCGGGGGCCCACGGGTTCCTCCGCATGGTGGCCAGCTCTTCTGCTGTGACGGCGGCGAGGAAGTCGCGCACCATGGCAACACGGCCGGCTCGCACCTGCAGCACCTCGTCGTACGACGGCCTTCCCGTCGCGAAAATCGAGAGGTCCAGGCCGTCGTCCTCAGCCTGGGGGCCGGCCTGGCCAAGGGGGTGGAACGGCTGGTCGATCTCCAGGACCGCTCGGCCCAGCCATGCGTCGGTGGCAAGGACCAGGTGCCGCAGCGTCTGTGCGAACGACCATTCCCCGGCCACCGAGACGTCGACGGTGCCGGCCGGCATCGCCTCGACGCGCTCGAGGGTGGTCGCCCAAGCGCGCTCCAGTGCTGCCCAGCCTTCGCGTAGACCGTCGGGGTCTGCGGCCCGCCGGTCGGCACGTCCGGGGAAACGCCGGTTGAGCTCGGCCTCGACGATGGGGGCCACATCAACGCCGTTGACCAACAACGAGCCGTCGCCGTCGAGGAGCCACGGCGCGTCGATGTCCGCACCGTCCACCGTGACTCCGCGCATCACGACGCCGGACAGGTCGACCCCGACCAACCGGGCGCCGCTCAGGTCCGCGTGGATGAACTCTGCGCCTCGCAGGTCGTCGGACCTGCCGAACGTCGTCCGCATCAGAGGCGGCCGGTGGCCGGGACGACGTGCGTGCCGAGGCCGCGGATGAATTCGATCGGGTTGTCGAACGGCATGACGTGGACCTCGACGATGCCGATGTCGGCGTACCTCTTCATCTGCTCGGTGAAGTCGGCGGCCGCTGCCTTCGTGGTCGGGTCCAGCGGCGCTGCCCACAGGATCGTCTTGCGGATGCGAGCCACGTCGGTGCCCTCGTTCGCGCAGTGACCGGCGAGCACGTCGAGCTTGGCTCTCACCGCATCCGGGTCGGTGTCCGGCCCCGCGAAGAGGTTGCACGCGTCCGCGTACCGGGCCACGAGACGCAGCGTCTTCTTCTCTCCCGAACCGCCGATCATGATCGGCGGGTGCGGACGGGTCAGAGGCGGCGGTGAGCAGAGGGTCTCGGCGAGGCGGTAGTGCGCGCCCTCGTACGGTCCCTCGTCGTCGCTCCACATCTGCAGGACGATCTGCAGCGTCTCCTCGAGCCGCTCGAACCGCTCGGACAATGGCGGGAACGGCACCCCGAGCCCGAGATGCTCGCGCTCGTACCACCCGGCGCCGATCCCGAGCATCGCGCGCCCGCCGGACAGGACGTCCAGGGTCGTCACGACCTTCGCGAGCAGTCCGGGGTGTCGGTAGGTCACGCCAGTGACCAGCGCCTGCAGCTCGACGGTTCTGGTGTTGGCGGCGAGGAAACCCAAGGTGGTGTACGCCTCGAGCATGGGTGCCGGTGCGTCGCCGAGACCCATACCCTCCATCTGGAAGTAGTGGTCCATCACCGACAGGTTGTCCACACCGGCTTCCTCCGCCGCACGGGCGGCCTCGGCCATTGTCGGCGCGATCGCCGAGGTGCCGGCAGCCAGACCGAAGTTCACCAGGTGCACGCCGACTCTCATGTCGACTCCCTCCGTGGTGGCGCCATCGTACCGGCGATGGTGACGTCCGTCCGTCGGGAGTCCCGGCTCGCAAGGACCGCTAGCCTCGCGGGATGACGCGGTTGACCAAGTCGGGAGTCGATACCTCCGGCGGGGATTTGCCAGACGTATCGGTGTCCGCCGCGCGGAGCCGAACGGGGACACGTGGTCTTGGGTTGAGGGCATCCCTGCTGGGTGCAACGGCGTGCGTCGCGATCCTGGTTGCGGGGTGCAGCGAGGACGCCACGACGCCGGGAAGCTCCGTGAGTACTCCCGTCGACACCGGTACGCCCATCAGCGCGACCGGGACTCGCACCACGACACTGGCCGAACAGGTCCTCACCGTGACCAAGGCGGGCAAGCCCGGGGTCGCCGAGGTTGCGTTCGGGTCCGTCTGGTTCAAGTCCGGGCCAGGGGATCTGGTCAGGCTGGACCCGACGACCGGCAAGGTGGAGCGGACGTACCCGACCGACCTGCCTGCACCTCTCGGGTGCGAGGGCATCGGCTCGACCGACACGGCGATCTGGGCGTGCCGGCGGCCGGGAACCTACGTCCGGTTGACCCCGCAGGGTCGCACACGCACGGTCTCGTTCGCCGGTCACCCCGACCAGCTGCGCATCCCGGACCTGGACGACCGGCTGTGGTTGATCGGCGAGGACCAAGCCACGCTGCACTCACTGGATGCCACATCTGGTGAGGAGGTCGGAGCGCCAATCGCGCTGCCGGCGACATCGTGTGACAACGTCGCCGCTGGCCTGAACGCCGTGTGGGTGGCCTGCCACGATCTCGGTCTGGTTCGGGTTGACCCGGTCTCCCGCGACGTGACCGGAACCGTGCCGTGGCCGGGCGGGCGCTACGTCGCCGTCGATCGACATCTGCTGATCGGAGGCGACCAAGGCGTCGCCGAGGTCGACCCCGACGGCCTTGACGTGACCGCGTCGTACGACGTGAGACCAGACTACTTCGGCGACCTCACGACCTCGGGTGATGCTGCGTGGGTCGGAACCTCGGGCGGAGCTCCGCTGACCCGGCTCGACCTGGACTCGCGCACCGTCGGAGCGGTGCTGACCACCGACGACCCCTTCGAGTTCGTGGGCGTCACGTTGGACGGCAGCACCCTGTGGGTGTCCGATGTCAGTGACGCTGCCGGGCGCTACCGAGTGCTCTCCGTCGAGTCGACGACGCCAAGCCCCTGAGGCCGATCGAGGTCGCGGGGTCCGGCTCGCCCTCAGCCAACAAGGGCGTCAGCCTGCGGGCAGCCGCAGCGCCCCGGGCGCGAACTCCGGAACGGCCGGGCGCACCGGTCGCACCGGCTCGACCCGGCGGTATGCGCTGCCCGGAGAAGGTCGAGGGTCCGGCTCGCCCTTGTTGGGCCACAGCGCCATCGCCCGCTCCGCCTGAGCGGTGATCGTGAGGGCGGGGTTGACCCCGAGGTTGGCCGACACCGCTGCACCGTCGACGACGTGCAGCCCCGGGTAGCCATGGACCCGGAGCCACGGGTCGACAACGCCGTCATCGCCGGTCTCGCCCATGACGCACCCACCGATGAAGTGCGCGGTCATCGGTGCACCGACGAGCGAGCCGAACGCCACGTGCGCCTCTCCCCCGATCAGGGCCGCGGCTCGTGACGCGACCTCGTCGGCCTGCGGCAACGAGGTCGGGTTGGGGTCACCGTGGCCCTGCCGTGAGGTCATCCACCGGCCGAAGGGCCCCCGGCGCATCGACACGGTCAAGGAGTTGTCCGCGCTCTGCATGGCCAGCACGATGATCGACCGCTCGGACCAGCCCCGGATGTCGAGGGCCCGGCCCAGTCGACCGGGTGCGCGCAGCGCCTCGCGCACCCAGTCGCGCAGCGTGGGTTCGTCCCCGTCCGGCCGGAACGACGACAGGAGTGCCATCGCGTTGCTGCCACGGCCGTAGCGGACCGGCTCGACGTGCGTCCGGGGGTCGGGGTGGAACGATGAGGTGATCGCCACCCCACGGGTGAAGTCGACGTCGTCGCGCTGGGAGACCGCGCCGACCAGCGCCTCGGAGTTGGTGCGGCTGAGCACACCGAGGTGCTCGGAGAGCAGTGGCAGTGATCCGTTGGCTTTCATGGTCAGGAGGAGTCGCAGCGTGTTGTAGGTGCCAGCGGCCACGACCACCTGGTCGGCGGTGAAGGTCCGGCGCCCGACCCGGCCGAGCCCTCCGGAACGTCTCGTGTCTACGGCGTAGCCACCTTCGGGCAGGGTTCGCACCGACGTGGCCGTCGTCTCGGCGAAGATGCGCGCTCCCAACCGCTCGGCAAGGTGCAGGTAGTTGGTGTCCAGGGTGTTCTTGGCGCCGTGCCTGCAGCCGGTCATGCACGAACCGCACTCCTCGCACCCGGTGCGCCGAGGCCCGCTGCCCCCGAAGAACGGGTCGTCGACCGTGACCCTGGGACGGCCGAAGTACACGGCCACTGGGGTTCGATGGAACGTGTCGGCGACCCCCATCTGCTCGGCGACCTCAGCCATCACCTCGTCCGACGGGGTCATGGTCGGGTTCACCGTGGCGCCAAGCATCCGCTTCGCCTGGTCGTAGAAGGGAGCGAGCTCCTCGCGCCAGTCGGTGATGTGCCGCCACTGTGGGTCCTGGTAGAAGTCCTCGAGCGGCTCGTACAGGGTGTTGGCATAGTTCAGTGACCCACCACCGACCCCCGCCCCGGCGAGAACCACGACGTTGCGCAGCAGGTGGATGCGCTGGATCCCCTTGCACCCCAGGGCTGGGGCCCACAGGAAGTTGCGAATGTCCCAGGACGTCTTCGGGAAGTCGTCGTCGCCGAACCGACGGCCAGCCTCGACGACCGCGACCCGATAGCCCTTCTCGGCCAGCCGGAGGGCAGCGACCGAACCACCGAACCCCGACCCGATGACGACGACGTCGTAGAGCGCTCCGCTCACGGTCGACCCAGTCGGTCCAGCAGCCGGATGCCGAGGGTCATGCCGTCGGCGAAGCGCCGCTGGGACACCCCGCGCGGAACCGCAAAACCACGCCACCGCTGGACGGCGACCGTCTGCGGATCGGTGTACTTGACCATCCCCTCGCGGCCGTGCCGTCGCCCGAGACCGCTGTCGTCCATGCCACCCATCGGGCCGTCGATGCTGCCCCAGAAGGCGGCGTAGGTCTCGTTCACGCTGACCGACCCGGCCCGAAGTGCGTTCGCGACGCGACGACCCTCCTGCCGGTCACCGGTCCAGATGTTCGCACTCAGCCCGTACGTCGTCATGTTGGCTGCGTCGATGGCCTCCTGCGTGCCGCCCACGCGGTACAGGGTGGCGACCGGCCCGAAGGTCTCGCTGGCGCACACCTCCATGGCCTCGGTCACGTCGGTGAGCAGGGTGGGCTCGAAGAAGTGCGGACCCAGGTCGGGCCGCGGACGCCCGCCGGCAAGCACTGTCGCCCCCTTGGCGACGGCGTCGTCGACGTGCTGCTGGACCTGGCGCAGCTGCGCGGCTCCGACGAGCGATCCCATGTCCGCGGTGTAGTCGAAGTCCGACCCCAGCCTCAGTGCCTCGACGGCCCGCACCAGGGCAGGGACGAAGCGGTCGTAGATCGCGTCGTCGACGTAGACCCGCTCCATCGAGACACACAGCTGGCCGGCGCTGGAGTAGATGCTGCGGACGACGCCCTCGACACTCCTGGAGACCGGAGCGTCGGGCAGCACGAGGGCGGCGTTCTTGCCGCCAAGCTCCAGGCTGCAGCCGATCAGACGTCGCCCGGCGTGCTCGGCCACCGTGCGGCCGACGTCGGTCGAACCGGTGAAGGCCACGAAGTCGGCTCGCTCGACCAGCGCCTGTCCGACGTGCGGGCCAGGACCGAGCACGACCTGGTAGAGACCCTCGGGGAGCCCGGCATCGGCGAGGAGCTCGGCACCGGCCAGGGCGCAGAACGGGGTCTGCAGGTCGGGCTTGACCACGACCGCGTTGCCGGCGAGCAGCGCGGGGATCGAGTCCGAGAGAGCCAGGGTCAGCGGGTAGTTCCAGGGAGTGATCATCGCCACCACTCCCTTGGGCTGGTGGTACGCCGTGGCGGTCGTCAGTACGGGGACGAACCCACGCAGCCCGTAGGGGCCGAGGAAGGACGCCGCCCGGCGCGAGTAGTAGCCGGCATTGATGGCCACGTCGATGGTCTCTTCGAAGGCGTGCAGGCGCGCCTTGCCCGCCTCGTACTGGACCAGGTCGATCAGCCGCTCACGGCGCTGCAGCACCAACCGCTGGGCGCGTCGGACGACTGCGACCCGTTCCGCGAGCGGCCGGCGCACCCACGCCCGCTGAGCCCTCCGAGCCGTGGCGAAGGCGACGTCCAGTGCGTCGTCGCTCGACAACGGCACCGGCACGGTCGGCAGACCGGTGAAGGCGGCCACAGGGGTGGTCACCGCGGCATGTGGACCGTGCACGACGAACCGGGTGAGTCGACCGAGCCGCTCAGGCTGCAGCGACTCGGGAAGGCTCATGCCAGCAGCGTAGGTCAGTGCTCACGGCCGACATACTCGGCCGTCGCCGCATCGACGTCGTCCGCGGACCACCCCAGGACCGGCGCCATCAAGCCGGCCACGGTGCGGGCCAATGGGCGCGCGGCATCCGCAACCTCGGTACTCATCCGGGTGCGCCGACTCACCACGTCTGCGACCTCCATCGCGCCCTCCTCGGCGGCCGCGTGCACGACCTCCGCCTCGAGGTACCCCACACCCGGCGCGACGGGGCGGCCGAGCCCGGCGGTCGCGTCGGCCAGGTCGAGCACGTCGACCACCTGGTCGCCGTGCCGCCGCAGCAGGTGCTCCACGACGGCCACCGGCTGGCCGTGCTCGAGGGCCAGCCGGTGGCGGTCCTGCCAGAGTGCGGCGAAGTCGTCGGCCCCTACCAGCGGCAGCGCCGCAGTCCGCGACGGCCCGGGCCGGCGGTCCTGCGGCAGCTCGGCGACGGCGGCGTCGATCACATCGGCCGCCATGACCCGGTAGGTCGTGTACTTGCCGCCGGCCACGGACACCAGGCCGGGGGCCAGCCGACTCACCTGGTGCTCGCGGGAGACCCGGGTCGTGTCGCTCGCGGGCTCGTCGGAGACGAGGGGTCGGAGCCCCGCGTAGACGCCGACGACGTCGGACCGGGTCAGTGGACGGCGCAGCCACCGGTTCGCCTCGTCGAGCAGGTAGTCGATGTCGTCGTCGCTGGCGCGCACGTCGTCCTCGTTGACGCCGAGCCGACCCGTCCACGGGGTGTCGGTCGTCCCGATCAGCCAGTGCTGCTCCCAGGGCAGGCAGAACAGCACACTCGAACCGGTGCGGGCGATGAGTGCCGTGTGCGCGACGACGGCCGACTTCGGCACCACGAGGTGGACCCCCTTGCTCGGCGCCACGGTCGTCGGCGCCGCCAGGCCGACCGGACCCCACACCCCCGTGGCGAAGACGACCGCACGGGCCCTGATCTCCACGGCCGTGCCGGCGACGCGGTCGAGCGCCCGGACACCGACGACGCCATCCCCTTGTCGGATCAGGTCGGTGACCTGCATCCGCGACACGGCGTGGGTGCCGTGACGCACCGCGGTCCGCACGGTCGCCAGCGTGTGCCGTGCGTCGTCGATCTGGGCGTCGAAGAAGGTGATCGCACCGGCGAGCGACTCGGGGTTCAGCGCAGGGAACAGGCGCAGCGCCGCCCGTCGGCTCAGGTGCCGGTGGCCGGGCAACGTGCCCGAGCGGGCCCCGAACCGCGCCAGCACGTCGTACAGCGCGACGCCCGCGCCGACGTAGGGCCGCTCCCAGCCGGTGGCCAGGGGGAAGACGAAGCGCACCGGGCGGACGAGATGGGGGGCGAGGTGCTCCAGCAGGAGCCCCCGCTCGGTCAACGCCTCGTGCACGAGACCGAACTCCCGCTGCTCGAGGTAGCGCAGGCCGCCGTGGGCGAGTCGGGAGGACCGAGACGACGTACCGCTCGCCCAGTCGTCCTGCTCGAGCAGGCCCACGGTGAGACCTCGGCTGGCCGCGTCGAGGGCGGCACCGGCCCCGACGACACCTCCCCCGACGACCAGCACGTCGACGCGTCCGTGCGTCAGCTCGTGCAGCGCGCGGGTGCGCTGCACGGGGTCGAGGCGTCCGGTGCTCAGGCGGAGACCGTGATCTCGACCCGCTGGAAGTTCTTCAGGTCGGAGTAGCCGGTGGTCGCCATGGCGCGGCGCAACGCACCGAAGAGGTTCATCGAGCCGTCTGGTGCGCTCGACGGCCCGAGCAGGACCTGCTCGAGGGTGCCGACCGTGCCGACATGCACCCGTTCACCCCGGGGGACCTCGCCGTGGTGGGCCTCCACCCCCCAGTGGTAGCCCCCGCCCGGTGCGTCTGAGGCACGGGCCAGCGGCGAGCCCATCATGACGGCGTCGGCTCCGCAGGCGATCGCCTTGGCGAGGTCGCCGCTGCGCCCGACCCCGCCGTCGGCGATGACGTGCACGTAGCGCCCCCCAGACTCGTCGAGGTAGTCGCGGCGAGCCGCAGCCACGTCGGCCACTGCGCTCGCCATCGGTACCGCCACGCCAAGGACGTCAGCAGTGGTGTGGGCCGCGCCGCCGCCGAAGCCGACGAGCACGCCCGCGGCACCGGTGCGCATGAGGTGAAGGGCGCCGGTGTACGTCGCCACGCCGCCGACCACCACCGGGACGTCGAGCTCGTAGATGAACTGCTTGAGGTTGAGCGGTTCGGCCTGGCCGGAGACGTGCTCTGCCGACACCGTCGTGCCGCGGATGACGAACAGGTCGACCCCGGCGTCGACGACGGTCTTCCAGAACTGCTTGGTGCGCTGGGGGGACAGGGCCGCAGCGGTGGTGACCCCGGACCGTCTCACCTCTGCAATCCGCTCGACGATGAGGTCCTCGCGGATCGGTGCGCTGTAGACCTCCTGCATCCTGGCGGTGTACTCACCCGCCGGCAGTCCAGCGATCTCGTCGAGGAGTGGGGCCGGGTCGTCATAGCGGGTCCACAGGCCTTCGAGGTTCAGGACGCCGACACCGCCGCACCGGCCGATCGTGATCGCCGTCTGTGGTGAGACCACGCTGTCCATCGGTGCGGCCATGAGGGGCAGCTCGAACCGGTAGGCGTCGATCTGCCAGGCCAGCGAGACCTCTTCGGGGTCGCGCGTGCGCCGGTGCGGGACGATCGCGATGTCGTCGAACCGGTACGCCTCGCGCCCGCGCTTACCCCGCCCGATCTCGATCTCGGCCATGGCTGCTCTCTTCAGCGGGAGGTGTAGTTCGGCGCTTCGACGGTCATCTGGACGTCGTGCGGGTGGCTCTCCTTCAGGGAGGCCGCGGTGATACGCACGAACCGACCTTTCTGCTGCAGCTCGGGGATGGTCCTGGCGCCCACGTAGAACATCGACTGGTTCAACCCGCCGATCAGCTGGTGGGCGACGGCGGCCAGTGGACCGCGGTAGGGGACCTGGCCCTCGATTCCCTCCGGGACGATCAGGTCGTCGCTGGTCACCTCGGCCTGGAAGTAGCGGTCCTTGGAGTACGACTTCTTGCCGCGGCTGGACATCGCACCCAACGAGCCCATGCCACGGTAGGACTTGAACTGCTTGCCGCTGACCAGGACCAGCTCGCCGGGCGACTCGTCGCACCCGGCCAGCAGCGAGCCGATCATGACCGAATCGGCACCGGCGACGATTGCCTTGGCGATGTCGCCTGAGTGCTGCAGCCCGCCGTCGGCGATGACGGGGACGTTCGCCGGACCACAGGCCAGCCATGCGTCGTACACGGCAGTCACCTGAGGCGCGCCCACACCGGTGACCAGCCGCGTGGTGCAGATCGAGCCGGGGCCGACCCCGACCTTCACCGCGTCGGCGCCGGCGTCGACGAAGGCCTGCGCCCCTGCGCGGGTCGCGACGTTGCCGCCGATGACCTGCACGTGGCGGGTGGCCGGGTCGGACTTCAGCCGTCGGACGGCGTCGAGCAGCATCCGCACGTGTCCGTGGGCGGTGTCCGCGACGAGGACGTCGACCCCAGCCTCGACCAGGGTCGTGGCGCGCTCCCAGGCATCGCCGAAGTAGCCGATCGCGGCCCCGACCATCAGCCGGCCGCCGGCGTCCTTGGTGGCCCGGGGGAACTGCTCGGACTTCACGAAGTCCTTGACCGTGATGAGACCGGCGAGCCGGCCCTCGGGGTCGACGAGCGGCAGCCGCTCCCGCTTGTGCCGGCGCAGCAGCGTCGTGGCCTCCTCGCGGGAGATGCCCACCGGCGCGGTGAACAGCGGCATCGGGGTCATGACCTCGTCGACCTTGGTGTTCGCCCACTCGGCGACCGGGACGAACCGCAGGTCGCGGTTGGTGATGATGCCCAGCAGCCGGTTGCCGGCATCGACGACGGGAAGGCCGGAGACGCGGTACTCACCGCAGATGCGGTCCAGCTGCTCCAGGGTCGCGTCGGGGCCGATGGTGACCGGGTTCGAGATGATCCCGGTCTGGGTGCGCTTGACGAGGTCGACCTGGTAGGCCTGGTCGCGGATGGGCAAGTTGCGGTGCAGGACGCCGAGTCCGCCCTGGCGGGCCATCGCGATCGCCATCCGGGACTCGGTGACCGTGTCCATGGCCGCTGACACCAGGGGTACCTGGAGGGTGATCTCCCGCGTGAGCCGGGTGGCCGTGTCGATGTCCGACGGGGCGAGGTCGGACTCACCGGGAAGCAGCAGGACGTCGTCGAAGGTGAGCCCGAGAGCGCCGAAACGCTCGGGGAGACCGACGGGGTCCATGGCGCCTTCCGCTGGCAGGAAAGGTCACATCCTACGGGCTGGCCCCGGTTGTTCCCGGTGCCGGGTTGACGGCGCGGTCAGCGCACGAGACCCCAACGAAAGCCGAGCGCCACGGCCTGTGCCCGGTCGGCAGCACCAAGCTTGCGGAACAGCCGACGGGCGTGGGTCTTGACGGTGTCCTCCGACAGGTACAGCTCGCGGCCGATCTCGGCGTTGCTCCGCCCGCGCCCCATGCCGGTCAGCACCTGCAGCTCGCGTTCGGTGAGGGCCGGAGGGGTGCCCATCTCGGCGGGACGCGCCCGGCGCGGCGAGCGCCGCCAGGACGCCTCCGCCAGGGCGTAGGACAACGTCGCGGTGAGCTCCTCACGGGTGGCGTCCTTGACCAGGTACCCCCGGGCGCCGCTGGTGACCGCTCGGGCCACGCCGTCTTGGTCCTCGGCCATCGTCAGCATCATCACCGAGGCCTCGGGGTAGGTGGCCACGAGTCGACGGGAGGCCTCGACCCCACCGAGCCCGGGCATCCGGACGTCCATCAGGACCAGGTCGGGCCGCTCACCCGCCCAGCGGCTGAGCACCTCCTCGCCGCTTCCGGCCACGGTCACTCGGTCCACCCCGGGCACGCCGGCAACCGCGCGGCGCAGTGTCTCACGCGCCAGCGGCGAGTCGTCGCACACCAAGACTGTGGTCACCAGACCTCCTGAACCAAGAAGAACCCCGCGGTCGAGCCTGCCGGCGCCGGCGATGTCGCCCGGTGCCACTCATCCCTTCGGCAGGTGTCGCGGGCAGCGTGAGCCCTGATCCGGCTCGGCTTGTGCTCGTCGGGCCCGACCGTTCCCCCATTCGGAGCAGTCAGCCGCTAGTCGCCGCCCAGCAGCGCCGTGATGTCCGGGCGGTCCAGCCAGACCGTGCGCAGCTCCTCGGGCAGGTCGTCGGCCATCGCGATCACCGCACCGCGGGCCGCGGAGAGTGACTTCGCGCTCTCGGCCGGGGCCGACGTCTCCAGCAGGGCGCCGAGCAGGGCACGGGCCGGCCACAGCAGCGGAAGGGTGCCCAGGCTCTCGGCCAGGGTCGAGGCCCGGCGCAGGGTTCCCTCGGCCTCGGTCAGCTCGCCCGCCTGCACCTGGGCCACCCCGAGGAACAGCAGGCTCTTGGCGACGTGTCGGGGGGCCCCGGATGCCTCGGCCCGGTGGACCGCCGAGGAGGCAGCCTCGATCGCGTGGGCCGGGTCGCCGCGCAGGAGCGCGAGCTCGGCCTCGACCCAGGACTGACGGACCCGCTGCCGCCACCAGTCCTCACGGCCCTTGGCCAGCGCGCTCGCCTCAGCCAGCCGTGCCTGCGCGCCCTCGGCGTCGCCCTGGCCCACCGCGTCGGCGGCCAGGCCGAGCAGGCAGTCGAACGCCGCCTCCCCGGTGCCGTCGGTCAGGGCAAGCCCTGCTTCGTCGATGACGGCGGCCGACGCGTGCCGGCCCAGCTGGCGGTACAGGCTGGCGACCGTGGCCGACGCCAGTGCGGCGAACAGGCGACGTTCGGGGCTGTCACCCACGGGCCCACCGACCTGCTGTCCGGCCAGCGGCTCCAGCACCGCCAGCGCGCTCCCCAGCCGACCGGATGCGCCCAGTGCGACGCCGAGCAGCCACGCCGCGGCGGTGGCCTCGACGTCTCGGCCCTCGGCCCGGGCCAGCCCGAAGGCCTGCTCCAGGGCGGCCACCCCGGCCGCCGGGCGCCCGTGGAAGGCCGCCCGCTCGCCCGTCGCGAGCAGCTCGGCCAGGGCATCGTCCACGCGGGCAGGCTAGCCCAACGGCCCGGCCGCTCCACCGATGGCGCGCATGACAGCATCGACCGCCTCGCGCAGTGACGACGGGCCCCCCGAGGGGTCGGCCGGGTCGACGTCCCATCCCGGCCCGGCAAGGACCAAGGTGTAGGGCGGGCGCAGCGCAGGCAGCGCGTGCAGGGACGCACGCTGCGCGGCGCCGGGCAGCTGTGACCAGACGAAGACCACCGACGGCCCGCACCGACGCACCGCCGACGCCAGGGCGTCGACCGGCACCCGGCCGCCGAGCACCCGCGACCCGATCCGACGTTCGGCCAGGGCCGCGGCCATCGCATGGACCGGCAAGGTGTGCTGCTCCTCCGGCCCACAGGCCAACAGCACCGGCCGGGCGTTGAGCGGCTCGAAGGACCCCCCCGGCGTTCGAAGGGCGCCAATGACGACCTCGCTGAGCAGGTGCTCGACGTCGACCCCGATCCCCGACGTCTGCCACCGCTCCCCGACGCCGGTGAGCACCGGTACCAGCAGGTGGTCCCAGGTGGTGATGACCCCGTGGGCCGCCACGTGGGTGTGCACGATCTCGGCGGCGGCCGGAGCGTCGAGCGCGAGGGCAGCCCGGGACAGACCCCGAGCCGCCGGCTCGGCGTCCGGCATGGCGAACACGTGGCCGTGGTAGCCGCGTCCGTCGACCGGCGCGGCCACCGGCGCAGCGGTCCCCGGCGACAGGGCCACCTTGGCGGCGTCCCCGGGCGCCACCCCCTGCAGGGTCAGACGGCGCATGACCTCCAGCCGGGCGACGTCCTCGGGGGTGTAGCGCCGGTGGGTGCCCGCGGCGTGGGCGCTCGGGCCGACGCCGTAGCGGCGGGCCCAGGTGCGCAGGGTGGCGGGTGCCACACCGATCTGGCGGGCCACCGCCGCGACGGTCAGCGCCGCACCCTCCACATCGTGCATGCGCCCGATTGTGGGCGCCCGCCTCGTTCCGCGCACCTCGGGGCCTTGACCTGGCAGGGCCCCGGTTGTACCGTGACCTTGTTGAACAACTCATGAATCGTTTCAGAGACGAGGATCCGATGGCTGACCTCTCGCGGCTTCCCGGCCCGCTCGCCGACCTGTGGGACTGGCAGCTCGTCGGCGCCTGCCGGGGCCAGGACGCCGACCTGTTCTTCCACCCCGAGGGTGAGCGCGGCCCCGCTCGCAGCAACCGGGAGGCCGCCGCCAAGGCCGTGTGCGCCACCTGCCCGGTGCAGCAGCAGTGCGCGGCCCACGCGCTGAGCGTGCGCGAGCCGTACGGCGTCTGGGGCGGGCTGTCCGAGGACGACCGCGAGGCGATCTACCTCGGCCACCGCCGGTACGCGCTCGCCGGCTGACGGCACCGGGCACCAGCGAGCGACCCCAAAGGACACCGACAGACACCGAAACGCCCGCCCCCCGAGGGGAGCGGGCGTTTCGCTGTCTCTAGCTCTACTTCTCGACGATCGCGAGGACGTCGCGGGCCGAGAGGATGAGGTACTCCTCACCGTTGTACTTGATCTCCGTGCCGCCGTACTTGCTGTACACGACGGTGTCGCCCTCGGAGATGTCGAGCGGGATGCGCTTCTCGCCGTCCTCGTCCCAGCGCCCCGGGCCAACCGCGAGGACCTTGCCCTCCTGGGGCTTCTCCTTCGCGGTGTCCGGGATCACCAGACCTGATGCCGTGGTCTGCTCGGCGTCGAGGGACTGAACGATGATGCGGTCCTCAAGCGGCTTGATTCCAACCGACACGAGTGATCCTCCCCTTAACGGGTTCGCTTGTCTGAACGTGTATGAGCGCGGTGGCTCACCGACTGACTCCCCGGCCCGCCGTCGCGGGGGTCGAGCCGTGGGGTCGCTGGCACCCTCACGGGGAGAGTGCCAAACTCCACCCTAGGCAGGCGTTAGCACTCCGTCAACTCGAGTGCCAGCGCACCGAGGGGAGGCAGCCGTGGACGCCGAGATGATCGCCTGGCTGGCCGGGCCGGTCGGACGGCGGGTGCTCGCGACCACCCGCTACGACCCCGCCGACCCGCTGCGGGTGGTCACGGACCTGCGGGCGCAGGGGTTGGACCCGACCCAGGCGGCCGCAGTGGCCACCCAGTCCCGACTGCGCGCCCAGGCCCGTCCGCGCCTGGGCGAGCAGGCGAGCACGTGGCTGCTGACCGACGAGGGCGCCCAGCAGGCCACCCGCCCCGAGGTCGCCCGGCACCGGGCCGTCCGGTACCGCGCGGCGGCCCCCGCGTCGATCGTCGACCTCGGGTGCGGCCTGGGCTCGGACCTGGCCGCCCTCGCCGACGTCGCCCCCACCACCGGCGTCGAGCGCGACGCCACCACCGCCGCTCTCGCGTCGCTCAACGTGCCACGGGCCACGGTGGTCAACGACTGCGTCGAGTCGTTCGCGGCGGGTCGCCGCTGGGCGCCCCGAACCGCGGTCTTCGCCGACCCCTCGCGCCGCGCGGGGGGACGCCGGGTGCTCGACCCCACGCGTTGGTCCCCACCCCTGGGCTGGGTCATGGCCCTGCCGGTCGACGACGTCGGGGTGAAGGTGGCGCCGGGGATCGACCACGACCGCGTGCCCGAGGGCTGGGAGACCGAGATCGTCTCCGCCGACCGCGACGTGGTCGAGGCCGCGTTGTACCGGGGTGCCCTGCGCAGTCCCGGGGTGCGTCGCCGGGCCACCGTGCTGCGTCGGCTCGACCGCGACGACCCGGACGGCGGAGTCGTGAGCCACAGCCTCACCGACCACGACCTACCGGGGTCGGCGCCGCCCGTCGGCCCGCTGGGAGCCTGGCTGTACGAGCCGGACAAGGCCGTGGTCCGGGCAGGGCTCGTCGGGGCGGTCGTTCGACTCGTCGACGGACACCTGATCGACCCGAGGATCGCCTACGTGACCTCCGACCGTTCGGTCGACACCGCCTACGCCACCGCCTACGCGGTCGACGAGGTGCTGCCGTTCTCGGTGAAGCGGCTCCGTGCGGCGGTACGCGCCCGAGACGTCGGATCGATCACGGTGAAGAAGCGAGGGTCGGCGGTGGATCCGGACGACCTGCGACGCCAGCTGCGGCTCGATCCACACGCGCCGGGGCACCTGGTCGTGGTGCTGACCCGAATCGCGGGAAGACCAGTGGCGGTGCTGGCCCGACCGGTCTAGGCGCTGGTGTCGACGACGAGCCAGTTGTCGACGAAGGGGACGCCGCCGAGGAACGGCTCCTCGTCTGCCACGGGGGTCAGCTCGTGGGCCGTCCAGGCGGGTCCGAGGAACTGCTCCAGGGCGGCCTCGTCGCGCCAGCGCGTGACCAGCAGCAGCCGCTCGTCGGTGCGCCCGACCGAGCGGAGCATCTCGCCCCCCAGGAAGCCCTCGGCACCGGTCACGGCCGGCCACACCCTCGACGCCACGAACGCGACGAAGTCGTCGGTCCGGCCCCGCTTCACAGGGGTCTCCCACATCCGCACGATCACCGGTGAATCATGACGCACGGGAGGCCCGGCTGACGAGTGGGGGTGCGATTCAGCCCGTGACCTCGGTCACCGGGAGCGAGGGGTCCGCCCCGAACCCCAGGTCCGACGCGGGGAGGCCGGCTGCCACGAGCGCCGACCCGAGCGCGGCCACCATCGCGCCGTTGTCGGTGCACAGGTCCGGCCGCGGAACCCGCAGCGTGAGTCCGGCCGCCCCGCACCGGTCCCGCGCCAGGGCCCGCAGCCGCGAGTTGGCCGCGACTCCCCCGCCGATCAGCAGGTGGTCGACCCCGTGCGCCAGGCAGGCGTCGACCGACTTGGCGACCAGGACGTCGACGACGGCCTCCTGGAACGACGCCGCCACATCGGCCACCGGGACCGGGTCGCCCGACCGGTTGCGTGACTCGACCCACCGGGCGACCGCGGTCTTGAGCCCGGAGAACGAGAAGTCCCACCGGTGCTCGTCCTGGTCGTGAGCGGCGGTCAGGCCCCGGGGGAAGGCGATCGACGTCGCGACCCCGTCCTCGGCGAGGCGGTCGATTTCCGGTCCGCCCGGGAACGCGAGGCCGAGCAACCGGGCGACCTTGTCGAACGCCTCCCCCGCCGCGTCGTCCAGAGTGACCCCGAGCGGGGTCACCGCGCAGGTGATGTCGTCGACGAGCAGCAGGGACGAGTGACCCCCACTCACGAGCAGGGCCACCGCCGGCTGCGGGAGGGCGCCGTGCTCCAGCCGGTCGACGGCTACGTGCGCGGCCAGGTGGTTCACCGCGTAGACGGGCTTGTCGAGGACAGCGGCGTACGCCTTGGCCGCCGCGACGCCGACCAGCAGCGCACCGGCCAGGCCGGGGCCGCTGGTGACGGCGACCGCGTCGACGTCGCCGGCGGACACCCCGGCCGAGGCGAGGGCTCGGTGCACGGTGGGCACCAGGGCATCGACGTGGGCCCGGCTTGCCACCTCCGGCACCACGCCACCGAACCGGGCGTGCTCGGCGACACTGCTCGCGACGGCGTCGGCGAGCAGCGTGGTTCCGCGCACGACACCGACGCCGGTCTCGTCGCACGACGTCTCGAAGCCCAGGACGAGCGGCTCGTTCATGCCGGCTCCCCGCGGCCGAGCCGCCGTCGCAGCACGAGTGCATCGGCACCCGGGGCGTAGTAGTCCCGGCGCCGCCCCACCTCGGCGAACCCCAAGGAGTCGTACAGGTGCCTGGCCGGCTCGTTGCCCGCAGCCACCTCGAGCATCACCACCGTGCACCCGCGGGCCCGTGCGTCGTGCAGCAGCGCCTGCACCAGATGCCGGCCGATCCCCGTGCGACGCACCGCGTCGTCGACGGCGACGGTCTGCACGTCGGCGTCACGGCCGGACACCATCAGGCCCGCGTACCCCACCAGCGCCCCGTCGCACTCGGCGACCAGGTACGTCCGCGTGCTCGGCACCCCGGCCAGCTCCGACCAGAACAGCTCCGGGGTCCAGGGGTCGACGGCGAACAGCCGCTGCTCGAGCGCGTGCACCACCTCGAGATCGGTCCACTGCATCGGTCGAAGGGTGAGCGACCCGACGTCCGTGGTCATCGTGGCGAAGCCAACGCGACTGCGTCCGGACGCCGCAGGTACAGGGCACGGACCGGCTCGAACCGGCCACCTTCCGCGAGCCGCCGCATCGCCATGGCGGCCAACGCCCCGCCCGAGGGCAGCAGTGGCGGCAAGGGTGCACCGAGGACGTCGGGGTACAGCCGCGCGCCGTCGCCGACCACCGCGATGCCGGGCCACCGCTCGGCGAGGTCGGCCGGTCGGTCGACCCCGGGGCCGGCGATCCGCGCGCCGCCGCTGTACCTGGACCAGAAGACCTCCTTGCGTCGGGCGTCGGTGGCGACCAGGACGTCGGGCGGCAGGTCCCCCCCGGCCTCGGCCAGCAGGGCGTCATGGCTGAGCACACCCAGCGCAACGATCCCCAGGGCGTCGGCCATCGACAGGGCGGTGACCACGCCGACCCTCAGCCCGGTGTAGGGCCCGGGCCCGACCCCCACCACGACGTGTGTGAGGTCGTCAGCCGAGCCGCCCGCCTCGGCCAGGGCCTCCAGCGCTAGGGGCATGAGGACCTCCGCGTGACGCCGGGCGTCGACCACAGCGCGCTCGGCGAGCACGGCGCCGGCCCGGCCAACGGCCACAGTCGTGGCCGGTGTCGAGGTGTCGAGCGCGAGGATCACGAGAGCACGCCGGCCAGTCGCTCGGCCCAGCGCCGCCCGACGGGCGACAGCGTCACCTGACGCTCGTCGACGCTGTCGTCGTCCGAGCGCTCGATCGAGACCAGGAGCCACGCGTCGCTGAGCACCTCCACGAGGCCCTTGCCCCACTCGACGAGGGTGACGCACTCCTCGAAGGCGGTGTCGAGGTCGAGGTCGTCGAGGTCGGCCAGAGAGGTCAGGCGGTACGCGTCGACGTGCACGAGCGCCGGACCACCGACCGTCGACGGGTGCACGCGAGCGATCACGAACGTCGGGGACGTCACCGGGCCGCGAACCCCCATCGCCGCCCCGATGCCCTGCGCGACCGTGGTCTTTCCGGCGCCCAGCGGTCCGTCCAGCACGATCAGGTCACCGGCGCGAGCGACGGTCCCGATCCGCTCGCCGACCTGGCGCAGGTCGGCCGCCGTCGCCGCGGTGATCGTCGCACTCACAGCGTGGCGACCAGGTGACGGCAGCGGTCGAGCAGGTCGAACAGCACCGCGTTGACGTCGTCGGGGCGCTCCAGCATGACCAGGTGCCCACCGGGGTCGAAGCAGACCAGGTCGGCGCTCGGGACGGCACGGACGATCTCCCGGCTGTGCTCCGCCGGGGTCATCCGGTCCTGCTCCCCCACGATCACGACCGTCTCGACCTGGTCGAGCACGTCGAGTGCCTCGAGGGCGTCGTGGGACATGAAGGCCGGGTAGAACTCGGCGAGGACGTCGACCGGGGTGGCGTTGATCATCTCCAGCGCGAAGTCGACCAGCTCGACCGGAGTGGGGCCGGAGAAGCCGTACGTGCGCGTGACCAGGACCGCGAGGTCGTTGCTCACCTGACGCCCTCGCTCGACCAGTGGGGCGTTGCGGGCCAGGGTGGAGACGACCGACGGCGCAAGGCGGTGCAGCAACCGCGCTGCGGCCAGGGGCACGCCCAGGGTGACGTCGGCGAGGCCACCGGCCGAGGTCGACAGCAGCGCCACGCCGACCACCCGCTCGGAGAACAGCTCTGGGTACTGCCCGGCCAGGGCCATGACACTCATGCCGCCCATCGAGTGACCGACGAGGACCACAGGACCGGTGGGAGCTACTGCGTCGACCACCACCCGCAGGTCGTGGCCGAGCTGCTCGAGGGTCGCGTGGTCGCGTGGGCCGCGACCGGAGCGACCGTGCGACCGCTGGTCGAAAAAGGCCAGCCGGGCGGTCCCGCGCAGCCCCAGTCGCTGGTAGTGCCAGCAGTCGAGGTTCAGCGCGTACCCGTGCACGAAGACGACGGTGAGTCCGCGGTCGCGGGCCCGCGGACCGGGCTCGTCGACCTCGACGTACAGCTGGACGCCGTCGTCAGCAGGCACGAGCCGGTGCGGACCACGGACCTGACCGAGCCCGAGCACCCCACTGGAACGACGACGAAACGGCCGCCCGACCACGGCGCGCTCTGCGGCCAGGCCCGCCGCTGCCCCCAGGAGCGCTGCCGCTGCTGCCGCGCCGACCGCTCCCAGGATTCCGACGGCGCCACCGCGCGCCAGCTCCTCGGTGCCCTCAGCCACGACCCGGCTCCTCGCCGCCCAGGTAGCGACGGCGCACCCTGGGACCGATCCTGGTCACGATCTCGTAGGAGATCGTGCCCGTGGCCTCGGCCCAGTCCTGCGCCGTCGGCTCGCCGTCATCGCCGGGCCCGAAGAGCACAGCGAGGTCGCCTGGCACGCAGCGGTCACCCTCGAGGTCGACGACCACCTGGTCCATGCACACGGTGCCCGCGATCGTGCGACGACGTCCCGCCGCGAGCAGTGGACCGACGTTGGTGGCGTTGCGGGGGATCCCGTCGGCGTAGCCGACGGGCAGAAGGCCCAGCGACGTCGGCCGCGCCGTGACGTACTGGTGCTGGTAGGAGACCCCGTGACCCGCGGGGACGTCCTTCACCAGGGTGAATCGTGCGTGCAGGGTCATCGCGGGCCGCAGACCGAGCTGGGCCGGCGTCGCTTCGCTCGGGACCGGCGAGAGCCCGTACACCGCGAGCCCGGGCCGGGCCAGGTCGAACAGCGCGTCGGGCCGGGTCAAGGTGGCGGCGGAGTTGGCCAGGTGACGGACCTCCGGTGCCAGCCCACCCGCCTCGGCGACCGACAGCGCTTCGCGGAAGGTCGTGATCTGCCGGTCGATCGTCGGGTGCCCCGGTGCATCGGCGTACGCCAGGTGAGACCACACCCCGACGACCGTGGCCGACCCGTCGACTTCGGCCCGGCGGGCCGCGCCGACCAGCTCGGACCACTCGGAGACCGGACAGCCGGCTCGACCGAGCCCGCTGTCGAGCTTGAGGTGCACCCGCGCGGTCCGTCCGGTGGCGGTGGCAGCAGCGACGACGGCCGCCAGCGACGCCACGTCGTTGACCGACAGGTCGACTGACGCCTCGAGGGTCGACTGGTAGTCCTCGCCGGGGCCGGTCAGCCAGGCCAGGATCGGCGTCCGAAGCCCCGCCGCCCGCAGCGCCAGCGCCTCCTCGGTGAGCGCCACGCCGAGCCACGAGGCACCTCCGCTGACCGCCGCTCGGGCACACGGGACGAGTCCGTGCCCGTAGGCGTCGGCCTTGACCACGGCCATCACGCCGGCCCGGTTCGCCCGACGGGTGAGCTCGGCGGTGTTGTCACGCACGGCGTCCAGGTCGATGACCGCCTCACGCACGTGCTCACTCACGTCGGTGAGTCTTTCACCTCGCAGACGTGCGGAGCATGCGCACGGCCGTCGGCAGGGCGGCCGCCACGGCGAGCGGAGTCGTCGCGGCTCCGTCGGACGCGACCCGTCCGGCGAGACCGTGGACGAACGCGGCCGCAGCGGCGGCGGCCAACGGGTCGAGCCCGGCCGCCAGCAGGCTCCCGACGACGCCGGCGAGCACGTCTCCGGTACCGCCCTCGGCCAGCCACGGTGTGCCCGTGGCATTGACGACCACGGACCCCTCCGGCTCTGCGACCACCGTGGTGAAGCCCTTGAGCAGCACTGTGGCGCCGGTGCGCGAGGCGAGCGCGCGCGCAGCGGCCAGGCGGTCGCCCTGGGGGTCCAGGTCGGGTGCGAGCCGGGCCAGCTCTCCCGCGTGCGGGGTCAGCACGGTGGCGGCGGGCCGCGCCCGCAGCAGGTCGGGGTCGCCGGCGAGCCGCTGGGCGAGCACGGTCAGGCCGTCTGCGTCGACGAGGAGCGGCACCGGCTGGGCGAGGGCGTCGTCGACGCGCTGCTCGGCCGCCGCGTCGACGCCGATCCCCGGCCCGACCACCCACGCCTGCACCTGGCCGGCCTGCGACGGCAGCCCGTCGAAGACCACCACCTGCGGCCAGGCCCGTACGACCTCCTCGGCGACCGGTCCGGCATAGCGCACGAGTCCGGCCCTGGCGTGGGCGGCCCCGGCCACCGCAAGCACGGCGGCGCCCGGGTAGCGCGCCGACCCGGCCGCGATCCCGACCACGCCCTGGGAGTACTTGTCGTCGTTGGGGTGTGGTGACGGCCACAGCGAGACCACGTCGTCGGCGTCCAGCTCGTGCACCGCCGCCTCGGGCAGGAAGGGGCGCAGGCCGATGTCGACCAGCTCGAGCAGGCCGACGTGCAGCGCTGCCGGTGTCAGGAGGAGACCGGGCTTGAGGGTGCCGAAGGTCACGGTGAGGTCGGCCCAGACGGCCACACCGGGGACCGCCCCGGTGTCGGCTTCGACACCGCTCGGCAGGTCGGCCGCCACCACCACCGCCGACGACGACGACGCCGCCTCGGCCAGGTCGGCGGCCCGCCCTCGAAGGCCCCCATGCCCTCCGATCCCCAGCATCCCGTCGAGCACGAGGTCCGCGCCGGCCACTGCCTCGTCCTGCTCGATCGCGTCGGTCACCAGACGACCCCCCGCCGCGAGCAGTGCCCGGCGGCCAGGCTCGTGAACCTGGTCGGCAACGGGCAGGGCGACGACCTTGGCCCCTCGACCGGCCAGGGCTGCTGCCGCGAACAGGGCGTCGCCGCCGTTGTTGCCGCCGCCCACGAGCACGGCGACGCGCGAGCCGTAAACGCCACCCGTGCCGGCCAGGGCGGCAGCGCAGGTCCGAGCCAGCCCGGTCGCCGCACGGTCCATCAGGACGCTGCCGGGGACCTGGGCCATCAGGCCGGCCTCGGCGGCCCGCACGGCCGCGACGTCATGAGCCGGGCGCACGGCTGCCCCCTTCGGACTCGGCGACCACGACCGCCGAGGCGATTCCGGCGTCGTGGCTGAGCGACAGGTGGTACGACGTCGCCCCCAGCCTGCTGGCCGCTGCCGCGACGGTGCCGGTCAGCACCAGGTGTGGGCGCCCGCCGTCAGCGTTGACGATCCGACAGTCGTGCCAGTGCAGGCCGACCGGGGCACCCAGGGCCTTGGCCATCGCCTCCTTGGCCGCGAACCGCGCCGCCAGGGAGGCCAGAGGCAGCTGCCGCTCGTCGACGGCGAAGAGCCGGTCCCGCAGCCGGGGGGTCCGCTCGAGCGTGGCCCCGAACCTGGCCACATCGACCACATCGATACCGATCCCCACGATCATGGGGGCATCCTGTCAGTCATGACGGTCGACGAGGAGCTGCGTGGGCAACGGGTCCTGCTCCGGCCGGTCACCGACACCGACCGAGCCGCAGTGCGAGCCATCCGCAGCTCCCCCGTCGTCGCTATGTGGTGGGACGAGCCCAAGGACGACGCGTGGCCGCTCGGCGAGGCGGGAGTGCACAGCTACACCGTGCACGTGGACGGCCAGGTCGCCGGGTTCGTCCAGTGGTACGACAGCGACAACTCCGAGTTCCGTCATGCCGGCATCGACCTCTTCCTCGCCGAGCAGTACCACGGGCAAGGGCTGGGACAGGAGACGGTGACCACGCTGCTCGAGCACCTGGTCCGCGGGGTCGGGCACCACCGCGTCGTGATCGACCCGGCGGCGAGCAACACGCGCGCGATCGCATGCTACCGACGCTGCGGCTTCCGGGAGGTCGGCGTGATGCGCTGCTACCAGTACCACCCCACGCGCGGGACCTGGCTCGACGGACTGCTCATGGAGTACGTCGTCGACCCCGAGCCGCGCGAGTCCCGGCCCGGGTCCACGCACAGGGGGCGGGTGGCCGTGGTGACGGTCACCGACGTGACCTCGGACAACTGGCGGTCCGTGGCCGAGCTCGACGTGCACGACGAGCAGCGGGCCTTCGTGGCGCCAGTGACCCGGTACCTGGCGATGTGCGCCTATGACGCCGGGCCGTGGCGGCCCCTCGCCGTCCAGGCCGAGGGTGGCGTCGTCGGGTTCGCGATGGAGGCGGTCGACCCGGCCGACGACTCGTACTGGATCGGCGGTCTCGTGGTCGACGCAGCCTCGCAAGGGCGTGGGATCGGACGCGCGACCGTCGAGGCGCTGGTCGGACGCGCCAGGTCGGGGTCCAGGCCTTCGGTGGCGCTGAGCTACGACCCGGCCAACACGGTGGCGCGCGGGCTGTACGCCTCCCTCGGGTTCACCGAGACCGGCGAGACCGACGGCGCCGAGCTCGTCGCACGCCTGGCGTTGCAGACGACGCCACCGGCGTCCAGCTGACTGTCCTCGGACCCCTACTCGACGGTGACCGACTTCGCCAGGTTGCGTGGTTGGTCGACGTCGAACCCCTTCGCCGCGGCGAGCTCGCAGGCGAAGACCTGAAGGGGGACGGTCGACACGAGTGGCTGCAGGAGGGTCGGAACCGACGGCACACCGATGAAGACGTCGGCATACGGCTGCACCGTGTCGTCCCCGACCTCGGCAACGACGATCGTCTTGGCGCCGCGCGCGCGGACCTCCTGGATGTTGCTCACGATCTTGTCGTGCAGCACCGCCCGGCCCCGTCGCGGCGGCACCACGACGACGACCGGGACACCCTCCTCGATCAGGGCGATCGGACCGTGCTTCAGCTCACCGGCCGGGAACCCCTCGGCGTGCATGTAGGCGAGCTCCTTCAGCTTGAGTGCGCCCTCCAGGGCGACCGGGTAGCCCACATGGCGTCCGAGGAAGAGCACCGATGTGGCATCGACCATCGAGCGTGCCAGCGCCCGCACCGGCTCGACGGTGTCGAGCACCTCGTCGACCTTTCCCGGCATCTGCGCGAGCTCATCGATGTGCGAGGCGATCTCGTCGCCCCACATGGTCCCCCGCACCTGGGCCAGGTAGAGCGCCACGAGCTGCACGGCCACGACCTGGGTCAAGAAGGCCTTGGTCGAGGCGACGGCCACCTCAGGACCCGCGTAGGTGTAGACCACCGCGTCGGACTCGCGCGGAATGGTCGACCCGTTCACGTTGCAGATGGCCAGGACGCGCGAGCCCTGCTCGCGCGCGTGGCGCAGGGCCATCAGGGTGTCCATCGTCTCCCCTGACTGGGAGATGGCGATGACCAGCGTGTGTCGGGTGAGGATCGGGTCGCGGTAGCGGAACTCGCTGGCGATCTCGACCTCGACCGGCAGCCGGGTCCAGTGCTCGATGGCGTACTTGGCGAGCAGGCCCGAGTGGTAGGCCGTGCCGCACGCGATGACGACGACCTTGTCGACCTCACGCAGCTCGCCGTCGGACAGGCGCATCTCGTCGAGGTGCAGCCGCCCGTCGACGCCGAGTCGACCGAGAAGCGTGTCGGAGACCGCCTTGGGCTGCTCGTTGATCTCCTTGAGCATGAAGTACTCGTACCCGCCCTTCTCGGCGGCGGACGCGTCCCAGTCGACGGTGTACGGGCGGACCTGCGCGGGGGCTCCGTCGAAGGTCGTCACCGTGATCGAGTCGGCGCGGAGCTCCACGACCTGGTCCTGTCCGAGCTCGACGGCCTCCCGCGTGTGCGCGATGAAGGCCGAGACGTCACTCCCGAGGAAGTTCTCGCCCTCGCCGATACCCACGACCAAGGGAGAGTTGCGACGAGCGCCGACGACCACGTCCGGGGCGTCGGCGTGGACGGCGACGAGGGTGAACGCTCCCTGGAGTCGGCGGCACACCTCGCGCATCGACTCGGCCAGGTCACCCGTCCGCGCGAAGCTGGCCGAGAGCAGGTGGGCGACGACCTCGGTGTCGGTGTCGGAGCGCATCTCCAGACCGCTGCTCTCGAGCTCGGCCCGAAGACCGGCGAAGTTCTCGATGATCCCGTTGTGGACCACCGCCACCCGCTGCTGCTCGTCGAGGTGGGGATGTGCGTTGCGGTCGTTGGGGGCTCCGTGGGTGGCCCACCGGGTGTGGCCCATGCCGACGCCGGTCGAAGGCAGCGGGTTCTCGGCCAGGGCCTTCTCGAGGTTGGCGAGCTTGCCCGCTCGCTTGCGCATCTGCAGGGCGTCGCCGGCGACCACCGCGATCCCGGCCGAGTCGTAGCCGCGGTACTCCAGGCGCCGCAGACCCTCCAGGACCACGTCGACCGCCGGCAGCGGGCCGACGTACCCCACGATTCCGCACATGACCCCACCCTAGGTGCCCGGAGCGTGGGTCAGCGCAGGACCGAGCGGACGACGGCGGCGAGCTGGTCGGCCACGCTGCGGGCCTGACCCTCGGTGGGCGCCTCGACCATGACCCGCACCAGCGGCTCGGTTCCGCTGGGGCGCAACAGCACCCGTCCGGAGTCACCGAGCTCGGACTCCGCGTCCACCACGGCCGAGACGAGAACCGGGTCGTCGACCCGGTTCTTGTCGACGTCGTCGACGTTGACCAGCACCTGCGGCAGGCGGACCATCACCGCAGCGAGCTCGGCCAGTGGCCGATGCGTGGCCGCGACCCGCGACAAGACGTGGAGCGCGGTGAGCAGGCCGTCTCCGGTCGTCGCGTGGTCGAGCATGATGACGTGGCCGGACTGCTCGCCACCCAGGGTGTACCCGCCGGCCCTCATCGCCTCGAGCACGTAGCGGTCGCCCACCGCGGTCTCCACGACGGACACCCCGCTGCGGGTCATCGCCTGTCGGAACCCGAGGTTGGCCATCACCGTCCCGACGACCGTGTCATCGACGAGGGAGCCGGTGTCGCGCAGTGCCAGGGCCAGGATCGCCAGCAGCTGGTCACCGTCGACGACGCGCCCCTCGTGGTCGACGGCCAGACAGCGGTCGGCGTCGCCGTCATGCGCGACGCCGGCGTGCGCACCGTGCTCGACGACCGCCTGCTGCAACGACTCCAGGTGGGTCGACCCACAGGCCTCGTTGATGTTCCACCCGTCAGGTGCGGCGTGGATCGCGACCACCTCGGCGCCGGCGCGGCGCAACGCGTCGGGAGCTGCGAAGGAGGCGGCCCCGTTGGCGCAGTCGACGACGACCCGAAGACCGTCGAGACGGTGCGGCAGTGTGCCCACCAGGTAGGAGACGTAGGCGTCGACGGCCCCTGCGTCGTCACGGACCCGCCCGACGGCGTGGCCGGTCGGGCGCTGCCACGGCTCGCGCATCCGGGCCTCGACGGCGTCCTCGATCGTGTCCGGCAGCTTGTGCCCACCGCGGGCGAAGAACTTGATCCCGTTGTCGGGCATCGCGTTGTGCGACGCGGACAGCATGACGCCGAGGTCGGCCTCCATCGCTGCAGTGAGGTGGGCAACCCCGGGCGTCGGCACGACACCGAGCCGCACGACGTCGACGCCTGCGCTGGCCAGGCCGGCGACGACCGCAGCCTCCAGGAACTCCCCCGAGGCCCGAGGGTCACGTCCGACGACGGCCAGCGGACGGTGTCCGGCGAAGACGCCTGCATCGGCAAGCACGTGCGCAGCGGCGACCGCCAGGTCGAGCGCCAGCTCGGCGGTGAGATCGGAGTTGGCGAGCCCCCGCACACCGTCGGTGCCGAAGAGGCGTCCCAACGGGCTCAGCGCTTGCTGTACTGCGGCGCCTTGCGGGCCTTCTTGAGACCGGCCTTGCGGCGCTCCTTGACCCGGGCGTCGCGGCTGAGGAAGCCGGCCTTCTTCAGCTCGGGGCGGTTGGCCTCGAGGTCGATGCTGTTCAGCGCGCGGGCGATGCCGAGCCGGAGCGCACCCGCCTGGCCCGAGGTGCCACCACCCTCGATCCGGGCGATGACGTCGTAGCGGCCGTCGAGGTCGAGGATCGTGAACGGGTCGTTGACCAGCTGCTGGTGGACCTTGTTCGGGAAGTAGACATCCAGCGCCCGCCCGTTGATCGTCCACTGGCCGGTGCCGGGGGCGATCCGCACCCGGGCGATCGCCTCCTTGCGGCGTCCGGTCGCGGCGCCGGGAGCCATGGTGATCTCCCGCGGGGCACTGACCGCCACCACGGTCTCGGTGGTGTAGCCCTCGCCCTCGCTGTCGACGACGGTCTCGACGACGTCGACCTCGACGACCTCGGTCTCGACGGTCTCGGCGGCGTTCGGGGTGGTCTCGGTGTCACTCACTGCGACGGAACCTCTGTCTTCGGGGACGGCGCGCTACTGCGCGACCTGGGTGATCTCGTAGGTGGCGGGCTGCTGGGCCTGGTGGGGGTGCTCTGGTCCGGCGTAGACCTTGAGCTTCTTGATCTGCTGGCGGCCGATCTTGTTGTGCGGGAGCATCCCCCGCACGGCCTTCTCCACGGCCCGGCGCGGGTCCTTCGCCAGCAGCTCTTCGTAGCTGGTCGCGCGCAGGCCACCCGGGTGACCGGAGTGGCGGTAGTCCATCTTCTGGGTGAGCTTGTTGCCGCTCAGGGACACCTTGTCGGCGTTGACGATGACGACGAAGTCACCGGTGTCGACATGGGGGGCGAAGACCGGCTTGTGCTTTCCGCGCAGCAGCGTGGCCGCCTGGGTCGCCAGCCGTCCGAGGACGACGTCCTGGGCGTCGATGACGTACCAGACACGGCTGACCTCATCGGCCTTCGGGCTGTAGGTGCGCACGCGGGAAACCTTTGCTCGTCTCACAGGTGGAGTGGGGTCGGTCAGGGGCGCTTGGCCGGTGATGGCGGCCAGGCACGCAACGACTGACCAGAGTACCCGTGGGTTCGCTCCAGGGTCAAAACGCCCTCGGTCGCCGGAGGCTACGGTGCTCACCCATGAGCTCACCCATGAGGGGGCGGGCGCGGGTGGTGCTGCTCACCTCCCTCCTGGGCCGCCTGCCCCAGGGCATGGCACCCCTGGCCATCCTGCTCCTCGTCCAGCAGCGGACCGGGTCGCTCGCCGCCGCCGGTCTGGCCACCGGGGCCTGGGGGTTGGGGGCCGCGGTCGCCCAGACCGCCTGGGGGCGCCTGGCCGGTCGTGGGCGGGCCGAGCGCGTGGTCGCCGTCGCCGCCTGCGCCCAGTCCCTGGTGATCACCGTCCTGGCGTTCGCTCCCACGGGTCTCGCCTGGGTACTGGTCACCCTGGCCGGGCTCGGCGGCCTCGCTGCCGCGCCGATCACCTCGGTCGCCCGCACCCTGTGGCCGGACCTCGCCGACGACGAGGTCGCGCTGGGCGAGATGTACACCCTCGACGCCACCACCCAGGAGATCGTCTTCATCGCCGGACCGGCGCTGGTCGGCGCCCTGATCGGGATCGCTGACCCCAGCGTCGCCCTGCTCACCACCGCAGCGCTGGGCCTCGTCGGGGGCCTGGTGTTCTCCGGCGTCGTGCGCCCGTTGTGGCAGCCCCACCCGCACCCGACCGGGGGGCGGGCGATGGTGTCGGTGATGGCCCTGCCGTGGGCCGTCATGTCGGTGATGGCCTTCGGGCTGGGGCTGACCGAGGTCGCCGTGTCAGCGGCGGCGATCCTGGACGGGCAGCGCAAGGCGGCCGGTGTCCTGCTGGCCGTGTGGAGCCTGGGCTCGCTCGTCGGTGGGCTCGCGACCGCACGGCGGGCGTGGCGGATGTCACCGGCGACCCGGCTGGCCCCGCTCTTCGGGGCGTTGGCCGCCGGGACGGCGGTCGTCGCTGTCGTCTGGTCGCTCGGGGTCATCGTGCTCGGAGCGGCCCTGTTCCTCAGCGGCTTGGCGCTGGCGCCCTCGCTGGCCGCCCTCTACGCCGTCGTCGGGGACTCTGCTCCACCGGGACGGCGTACCGACGCGTTCGCGATCGGGACGACCTCGCTGCTGATCGGTCTGTCAGCTGGCGCTGCGGCCGGCGGTGTCCTGTCCGAGATCTCGCCGACGGTGGCGTTCGCCGCGAGCGTGGGGGCGTTCGGGTTGGCGACGCTGGCCTCGCTGGCGCTTCGGCGCCGCCGACAGAACAACTAGCGCACCCGGTCGACGCGGCCCTCGTCCCAGACGGGCACGTCGGAGCCGACGACCCGCCCGTCGGAGCCGAAGACGAGGTAACGGTCGAAGGACCGGGCGAACCATCGGTCATGGGTCACCGCCAGCACGGTGCCGTCGAAGCCGGCCAGTCCCTCCTCCAGGGCCTCGGCACTGGCCAGGTCGAGGTTGTCCGTCGGCTCGTCCAGCAGCAGCAAGGTGACCCCCGACAGCTCCAGGAGCAGGATCTGCAGCCGCGCCTGCTGACCCCCGGACAGGGTCTCGAAGACTTGTTCGGCCTGCTGGTGCAGCTCGTAGCGGCGCAAGGCGCTGATCGCCGGGCCACGCTGCAGGCTCGCCTGGTCCCAGAGGATGTCCAGCAGGGTGCGACCGAGCAGCTCGGGATGGTCATGGGTCTGGGCGAAGTAGCCCGGGACGACGCGGGCGCCGAGCTTCCAGCGGCCCTGGTGGGCCACCGTGGCGCGCTCCGGCTCCCCCGCCGCGAGCAGCCGCAGGAAGTGGCTCTTGCCCGAGCCGTTGCTGCCCAGCACGGCGACCCTCTCGCCGTAGAAGACCTCCAGGTCGAAGGGCTGCATCAGACCGGTCAGCTCGAGCTGCTCGCAGGTGACGGCGCGGACCCCGGTGCGCCCCCCCGTGAGCCGCATCCGCACCTGCTGCGCCACCGGGGGCGCCTCCGGGGGCCCGGCCTCCTCGTACTTGCGCAGGCGGGTCTGCATCGCCTTGTAGCGCGAGGCCATGTCCGGGCTGATCGCGGCCTGCTGCTGGAGGGTCCGCACGAGCTGCTTGAGCCGCTCGTGCTCCTCGTCCCAGCGGCGCAGCAGCTCGGCGAGCCGCTCGTGGCGGTCCTGTCGGGCCGCGTGGTACGTGGCGAAGCCACCACCGTGGGTCCACGCCGTCCCGCCCTCGACGGTGACGATCCGGGTCGCCGCGCGGTCGAGCAGCTCGCGGTCGTGGGAGACCAGCAGCACGGTCTTCGGGGTGGCCCGAAGCTGCTCCTCGAGCCACTGCTTGCCGGGGACGTCGAGGTAGTTGTCCGGCTCGTCGAGGAGCAGGACCTCGTCCGGACCCCGCAGCAGGGCCTCGAGCACCAGGCGTTTCTGCTCGCCGCCGGACAGGGTGCGCACCTCGCGGTACTGGGCCCGGTCGAACGGAACTCCGAGCGCGGCGACCGTGCACGTGTCCCAGAGCACCTCGGCGTCGTACCCGCGCACGTCGGACCAGTCGCTCAGCGCCTGCGCGTAGCGCATCTGGGTGGCCTCGTCGTCGTGCTCCATCATCAGCAGCTCGGCGGCGTCGTGCTCGGCCGCTGCCGCCCGGATCGGCTCGGGAGCGACCGACAGCAGCAGGTCACGCACCGTCGAGGAGTCCCGCACCGACCCGACGAACTGCCTCATCACCCCGAGGCCGCCGGACCGTGAGATCGAGCCCTCGGTCGGCTCGACGTCTGCGGCCACGATCCGCATCAACGTGGTCTTGCCGGCTCCGTTGGCGCCGACGAGTGCGACGGTGGCGCCGTCGCCGACCCGGAACGACACGCCTGAGAACAACGTGCGGCCGTCGGGCAGCACGAAGGAGACCCCGTTGACGTCGACATGGCCCACGAGGGTGCAGTGTGACGGGTCCCAGACCCCCTGCGCACCTGGATTACCCCCACCTGCGGTGGCGCGGCCGTCCCGCTCGTCAGCGGCTACGCACGACCAGTCCGTCGACGGACAGGGACACGCACGTGCCACTGCGCCCGGCGATCACCTCGGCGAGGCCGCCCAGCGACCCGATCCACGCCTCTCCACCGGCCCGCGCGAACTCCACCGCCGCCTCGACCTTCGGACCCATCGACCCCGCGGGGAAGCTCAGCTCGGCGAGCGCATCCGGGTGCGCGGCGGCCAGTGGCCGCTCGTCGGCCGTCCCGTAGTCGAGGTAGATGGCCGCTGCGTCCGTGGCGACGACGAACCGGTCGGCCCCGATCTCACGGGCGAGCACGGCGCTGGCCAGGTCCTTGTCGACCACCGCCTCGACACCCACCAGGGTCCGGGTACCCGGGACGTACATGGTCGGGATCCCGCCACCGCCGGCGGCGATGACCACGGCGCCCTGGTCGAGCAGCCACTGGATCGGCCGGAGCTCGAAGATCCGTAGCGGGCGCGGCGAGGGGACCACCCGACGCCACTGGTCGCCGTCGGGCTTGACGACCCAGCCCTTGGCCGTCGCCAGCGCCCGAGCCTCGGCCTCCTCGTAGACCGGACCGACGAACTTGCTCGGGTCGGCGAACGCAGCGTCGTCCGGGTCGACCTCGGTCATGGTCAAGACGGTGGCGATCGGCTTCTCGAACGGCAGCACGTTGCCAAGCTCCTGCTCGATCAGGTAGCCGATCATGCCTTCGGTCTCGGCCCCGAGGACGTCGAGCGGGAAGGCGTCGTCCGGGGCGAAGGCCATGCCCTGCAGGGCCAGCAGGCCGACCTGCGGGCCGTTGCCGTGGGTGATCACGAGCTCGTGGTCCGAGGCGACGGGCACGAGGGCCTCGCACGCACGGCGGACGTTCTCGCGCTGGTTGGACACGGTCATCGGCTCACCGCGACGCAACAGGGCGTTGCCGCCCAGCGCCACTACTACGCGCATGACCGTCCCCTTCCCTGCCTCTGCTTGCCTGCCTCTGCTTGCCTGCCTCTGCTTGCCTGCCTCTGCTTGCCTGCCTCTGCTTGCCTGCGATCTTCGCCTCGACTGCGGGTCCTCCCGAGAATCGGGAGGTCGGTCGGCAGACTGGAGCCGATGCGAGCCGCCCCCGACGATCCCATGCCCCCGCCGGCCGGCGCACGAGGGCGCCATCGTCGGACCTCGGCGCGTCGCCGCCCCGCCGGGCGCACGGTCGCGATCGCCGCAGTGCTCGCTCTCCTGGTCGCGCTCGGGGTCGGGGCCGTGGGCCTCGTCGGCCTGCTCGACCGGAGTCCGGCGGTCGACCCGCTCGCGACCCCCAGCGTGGGTTCGACCCCGTCGCCGCAGCCCACGGCCAGCGCGCCCGTGCAGGAGCGTCACCGGCTCGACCTGCAGCGGTCGGTGCGGGTGCGCGGGACCACGGTCACCGTCGACGAGCGGTACACCCTGCGCCAGGGCACCGAGGTGGTCCTGGCGCCCGCCACGTCGGACCCGGGTCCGACCCTGAAGAACCAGGGCCTGCGGGTCGTCGCGCAGGACGGCACCGAGGCGCCCTTCACCGAGCCGGTCGCCCTGGGGACGGGGCGCACCCTGGTGCTGCGTGGCCTGTTCCAGCTGCGGTACTGCCCTGACCTGGTTCCGCTCGCCTGGCCCGGGCTGGCAACCGTCCGCGAACAGGACTTCGTCGTCGACGTCGCCCGGTCCGACGAACCGCTGCGCACGGTGGCGGCGCTGTGCCCCAGGGCGTCGTCGAAGGCCGCCCCGCAGCGCCCGCTGCGCGGCGGCCTCACCGCGGCCGAGCCGCGGGTGGCTACGGTGCGGCTGACCTCGAGCGGGCGCAGCGCCCTCACCGTCCGGGCGCTGGGGGCCCCGAGCGGCCTGCCGCTGGACGGGGTCGGCCCCGCCTGCGGACCCGACTGCGTGGCCAGGGTGCGGCCCGGCCGACCCGCCCGGGTCGAGGTGCGCCCGGTCGAGGGCTGTCCTCGGCCGTCCGCGGCCACCGACCGGTTCCCGCTCCTCGTGGAGGGCTCAGGCCGGCCCACGGTGGTCGTCGTCCGGGTCGCCGGCCTGGGCCGCTGGTTCGCTCGCGCCTGCGGCTGAGCCGCGGAACACCCTGGCCTGCTGGGCCCGTTGGGCCAGCAGCGCATCAGGTGGGTAGCCCACCGCCTCGAGCACGAGACCGTGGGCCGGCATGACCAGGACCTCGGGGTTGCGGGCCACCACGCGCAGCACCTGCGAGGGCCACGCCACCGGACGCCGCCCTTCACCCACGGCCACGAGCGCCCCGACCAGCGACCTGACCATGCGATGGCAGAACGCGTCGGCCACGACCCGGGCCTCGACGAGCTCGCCCTTCCGGGTCCACGTGAGCTCACGCAGCTCGCGGGTCGTCGATGCCCCGTGGCGCGGTCGGCAGAACGCCAGGAAGTCGTGCTCGCCCAGTAGCGGCTGGGCAGCGGCGTTCATCCGTTCGACGTCCAGCCACCGCCGACGCAGCACCACGTCGCGGCGGCGTAGCGGGTCGACCCCGCCGAGGCGGTCGCACAGGGTGTAGGAGTACCTCCGCCACAGCGCCGAGAACCGGGCGTCGAAACCCTCCGGCGCGTGGCTCACCGAGGTGACCCGCACGTCCGGAGGCAACAGCCCGCGCAGCCGGGCCAGCAGGTCGTGGTCGCGCCCGTCCCACGCACCGCGCGGGACGTCGACGTGGACGACCTGACCGCGGGCGTGGACGCCGGCGTCCGTGCGTCCGGCCACGACGACGGTGGGACGGTCGGTGAGCCGCAGCGACGTGCACAGCGCGCCCAACAGGGACTCCTCCACCGTGCGCTGACCGGGTTGGCGGGCCCACCCGTGGAAGCCGGTGCCTTCGTAGCCGAGGTCGAGCCGCAGACGCACGAGCCCGCCCCCGGGTGCGGGGGCGGGCTCGTCGACGGTCGGGTGCTGGGTCAGGACTCGACGTCCTTGATCTCGCCGTCCTTGACCTCGGCCTCAGGGGCCTCGGCCTCTGCCGTCTCGACCTCTGCCGTCTCGGCCTCTGCCGTCTCGACCTCTGCCGTCTCGACCTCTGCCGTCTCGACCTCCGGCGTCTCGACGATCGCCTCCTCGAGGGTCGTCTCAGCCGGGGCGGCCGCAGCCGCCTTGCGCTCAGGACGCGGCCGCTTGGCTTTGCTCTCGTCCAGTGCCTCGACCAGCTCGATCACCGCCATCGGTGCGTTGTCGCCCTTGCGCGGCATGACCTTGGTGATCCGGGTGTAGCCACCGGGCCGGTTGGCGTAGCGGGGGCCGATCTCGGCGAACAGCTCGTGCACGACCCCTTTGTCCCGGATGACCGTCATCACCCGGCGACGAGCCGGGAGGTCACCCCGCTTGGCGAAGGTGATGAGACGCTCGGCCAACGGGCGCAAGCGCTTCGCCTTGGCCTGGGTCGTCGTGATCCGGCCGTGCTCGAACAGCGAGCTGGCCAGGTTGGCCAGCATGAGCCGCTCGTGCGCCGGACCGCTCGCCGAGGCGCGGACCCTTGGTGGGCGTAGGCATGGTCATGACTCCTTGACTCCCCGGGCAGTCCCGGTCTCACGGACAGATCAGTACTGCTCGGTCTCGGCGAAGCTGGAGTCGTCGTCGCCGTAGGCGTCGACGATCGCGCTCGGGTCGAACCCGGGAGGGCTGTCCTTGAGGGCCAGGCCCAGGCCGACGAGCTTGGCCTTGACCTCGTCGATGGACTTCGAACCGAAGTTGCGGATGTCGAGCAGGTCGGCCTCGCTGCGGCTCACGAGCTCACCCACGGTGTGGATGCCCTCGCGCTTGAGGCAGTTGTAGGAGCGCACCGTCAGGTCGAGCTCCTCGATCGGCAGGGCGAGGTCGGCGGCCAGCGCGGCGTCGGCCGGCGACGGGCCCATGTCGATGCCCTCGACGTCGATGTTCAGCTCGCGGAACAGCCCGAACAGCTCGACCAGGGTCTTGCCGGCACTGGCGACCGCGTCGCGCGGGTACATGCTCGACTTGGTCTCCACGTCGATGACCAACCGGTCGAAGTCGGTGCGCTGCTCGACCCGGGTCGCCTCGACCTTGTAGCTGACCTTGAGCACCGGGCTGTAGATCGAGTCGACGGGGATGCGTCCGATCTCCTGGCCCGGGGTCTTGTTCAGCTCGGCCCGAACGTAGCCGCGACCACGCTCGACGGTGAGCTCCATCTCGAGCTTGCCCTTGCCGTTGAGGGTGGCGAGCACGAGCTCGGGGTTGTGCACCTCGACCCCGGCCGGGGGCGCGATGTCAGCGGCGGTGACGACGCCCGGACCCTGCTTGCGCAGGTACATCACGACGGGCTCGTCGTGCTCGGAGCTGACGACGAGCTCCTTGATGTTCAAGCACGAGGTCGGTGACGTCCTCCTTGACGCCGGGGACCGTGGTGAACTCGTGGAGCACGCCGTCGACGCGGATCGACGTGACCGCCGCACCGGGGATGGACGAGAGCAGGGTGCGACGCAGGGAGTTGCCGAGGGTGTAGCCGAAGCCCGGCTCGAGCGGCTCCAGCACGAAGCGGGAGCGGTACTCGTTGACGACGTCTTCGGCCAGCATGGGCCGCTGTGCGATGAGCAAGGGTTCCTCCTGGTTCGAGGCGTCCGCTATATGACGCCACGGGTGAGCTCGTTGAGCTCAGGGACTACTTCGAGTAGAGCTCGACGATCAGCTGCTCTTGGATCTGGGTGTCGATCTGCTGGCGCACCGGCATGGCGTGCACGAGGATGCGCATCCGGTTGGGGATGACCTCCAGCCAGGCGGGCACGGTGCGCTCGCCGGCCTCGGCCCTGGCCACCACGAACGGGGTGAGCTCCAGGGAGCTCGCGCGCACCTCAACGATGTCCGTGTCCGACACCCGGTACGACGGCACGTCGACCTTGCGGCCGTTGACCGTGAGGTGACCGTGACGCACCAGCTGGCGGGCCATGTCCCTCGACTTGGCGAAGCCCGCGCGGTACACGACGTTGTCCAGGCGGGACTCGAGGATGCGCAGCAGGTTGTCGCCGGTCTTGCCCTTGCGGGTCGTCGCCTCGACGTAGTAGTCGCGGAACTGACGCTCGAGCACGCCGTAGATCTGCTTGGCCTTCTGCTTCTCGCGCAGCTGGAGCAGGTACTCGCTGTCCTTGCTGCGCCCGCGACCGTGCTGGCCGGGAGGGTAGGGGCGGATCTCGAAGGGGCACTTCGGTGAGTCGCACTTTGCGCCCTTGAGGTAGAGCTTCATCTTTGCGCGACGGCACTTGCGGCAGTCGGCTCCGGTGTACCTGGCCATGGGGTGTCCGTTACTCCTGGTTCTCGGGTCAGACTCGACGGCGCTTGGACGGGCGGCAGCCGTTGAACGGCGCTGGCGTGACGTCCTGGATGGAGCCGACCTCCAGGCCGGCAGCCTGGAGCGCACGGATCGCGGTCTCTCGCCCGGAGCCGGGGCCCTTGACGAAGACGTCGACCTTGCGCATGCCGTGCTCCTGCGCCCGTCGGGCGGCGGCCTCGGCGGTCATCTGGGCGGCGAAGGGCGTCGACTTGCGGGAGCCCTTGAACCCGACCTGGCCGGCCGAGGCCCAGGAGATCACCGCACCCGTGGGGTCGGTGATCGACACGATCGTGTTGTTGAACGTGCTCTTGATGTGCGCGTGTCCGTGCGCGACGTTCTTCTTTTCCTTGCGACGCGTCTTCTTGGCGCCGGTCTTGCTCTTGGGTGGCATGAGGCTGGTGACTCCTGAGGTCGTCGGTCCGCGATCTCGTGCGGGCGGTTGCCCGGGTCGGACCTGCGGCTACTACTTCTTGACTGCCTTCTTCTTACCGGCAACGGCCTTGCGTGGTCCCTTGCGGGACCGGGCGTTGGTGTGGGTGCGCTGACCGTGGACCGGCAGGCCTCGGCGGTGCCGAATGCCCTGGTAGGAGCCGATCTCGACCTTGCGTCGGATGTCGGCCTGCACCTCGCGGCGGAGGTCACCTTCGACCTGGTAGTGGTCCTCGATGTGGTCGCGCAGGGCGACCAGCTGTGCGTCGGTGAGGTCGGAGACGCGAGTGTTGGGGTCGATCCCGGTCGCGGCGAGGGTCTCGGTGGACCTGGTCCGCCCGATCCCGAAGATGTACGTGAGGGCGATCACGATGCGCTTGTCGCGCGGCAGGTCGACGCCTACGAGGCGTGCCATGAATAGGTGCTCCTTGCAGCTGTCGGGGTCTGTGAGCCGCACCGGTCCGAGACGCGTTGCCGCGGCGCGGTCCCCGGCCTTCGTCCGGGGGTGGCGTCCGACATCGGTCGTGGTGACGATCGGTGCCGGGGTCGGGTACAGCCCTTGTCGGGTGGTGCTGTTCAGTTGTCGTGCTCAGTTGTCGTGCACGTGATGCTGCGTCGCCGCGATGCCCGTGCCGTGAGCCGCGGTCAGCCCTGGCGCTGCTTGTGGCGCAGGTTCTCGCAGATCACCATGACTCGTCCGTGACGGCGAATCACCTTGCACTTGTCACACATCGCTCTTGACGCTCGGCTTGACCTTCATCGTCGATCTCCGGGCGTCGGTTGGTGCTGAGGATGGGTCACTTGTATCGGTAGACGATGCGTCCGCGGGTGAGGTCGTACGGGCTCAGCTCCACCACGACCCGGTCCTCGGGGAGGATCCGGATGTAGTGCTGGCGCATCTTGCCGCTGATGTGCGCGAGGACCTTGTGGCCGTTGGCGAGCTCCACCCGAAACATTGCGTTCGGGAGAGACTCCACGACGGTGCCCTCGATCTCGATGGCACCTTCCTTCTTGGCCATGCTTCCTTTCGCACCCTCACGGGCGTTCACCTCGGGGTGTTCGACGGCAGGGTGCCCCCGAACGGGTTGCGCTCTTCTGGCTCGCTCAGCCGTCTCGCGCGGGCGCTCCAGCCGCCCGGCCGATCAGATCGGCCGGTGAACGGCGCGCGGGAAACGACGGCTGGAAGCCGACAGGGCAGTCTACGGGAGACGATGGTCGAAAGGCCAATCCGGTGCCCGAACCCCCCGGCCCCACGCTCGGCAGCGCTAGGGCAGGTGCTCCAGCGCGGGTGCCTCCGCGTCGGCGTGCGAGCGACGGGCTCGTTCGGCCCGGTCGTAGCCGTAGGCGCGCCACGCGATGAGGGCGGTCACCAGGAGGGCTCCCGCGGCGACCAGCAGGCTCACCGCGCCCGACACCCCGAAGGCCTTGGCGAGCACGCTGCCGTTCACGATCAGCATCAGACCACCGACCAGCGTCCCCATCACGTGGTGCGGAAGGCGCCCGGCGAGCCGTGCGGCGAACGGAGCGACCACCACGCCACCGGCAATCAGGCCCAGCACCGCTAGCCAGGGCATGTCCTCCTCGATCCGCTCGGCACCGGTGAGGAAGCCGAGGGAGGCGCAGACCGCCACCACGAACTCCGCGGCGTTCACCGAGCCGACCACCTTGCGTGGCTCGTGGTGGGTGACCGTCATCACCGACGGGGTCACGACCGGCCCCCAGCCGCCACCGCCCATCGAGTCGGTGAAGCCGCCGAGGGCGCCGAGGGGGCTGAGCCACCGCGCACTGTGACCGCGCTCCGGTGCCGGGATGAGCCGCTTGTTGAACCCGAAGCGAAGCAGGATCACCAGACCGAAGAAGATCAGGAGCCCAGCCATCCAGGTCTTGGCCGCTTCGAGGCTGAGGTTGACCAGCACCACGGCGCCCAGGAAGGCAGCGATGCCTCCGGGGATGGCGATCCGGATGAAGGTGGCCTGGTCGACGTTGCCCTGGCGCCAGTGGGTGAGCCCGGACACGAAGGTGGTCGGGAGCTTGGCCATGTGGGTGGCGGCGGAGGCCGCCGCAGCACTGACGCCCATGTAGAGCAGGATCGTGGCCGACGTGACACCGAAGCCCATCCCCAGCGTTCCGTCGACGAACTGGGCTGCACCGCCGGCGAGCGCGAACGCCGCGAAGAACCACATGGTGACACCTTTCCTAGTGACTTAGTTGGAATAGGATGCCAGAGGGATCCTCGCTTTGCAATCCCGATCGTCAAACTCGGAAATGCGGGTTCCTGGGCTCAGGCGGGAGTGGGGACCCCGAGGACGGAGAGCCGCTCGGCGCCCCCGTCGTGCGCCGTCAGCACCCAGGGGCCCTCAAGGGTGATCGCCACGGTGTGCTCGAAGTGCGCGGCCCGGGTTCCGTCGGCCGTGACCACCGTCCAGTCGTCGTCGAGCAGCCGGGTGTGCCGCTGTCCCAGGGTCACCATCGGCTCCACGGCCAGGGCCATGCCGGCCACCAACCGCGGTCCGTGGCCGGGGCGACCGTAGTTGGGAACGCTCGGCTCCATGTGCATCGAGGACCCGATGCCGTGCCCGACGTACTCCTCGACGATGCCGAACGGCCCGACCGCCCGGACCGACCGCTCGACCGCGTGCCCGATGTCGGAGAGCCGTCCGCCGGCCCGGGCCTGGGCCAGCCCGGCCCACAGGGCGTTCTCGGTGACCGCCATCAGCTGCCGTTGGGCCGGGTCGACCTCACCCGCGGCGAGGGTGAGCGCGGCATCACCGTGCCAGCCGTCGACGATCGCCCCGCAGTCGACGGACACGAGGTCGCCCTCGGCGATCACCCGGCTACCCGGGATCCCGTGCACGATCTCGTCGTTCACCGACGTGCAGATGGTGGCCGGGAACCCGTGGTACCCGAGAAAGGAGGGGGTCGCGCCCGCGGTCTTGATCACGTCGGCCGCCACGGCGTCGAGCTGACCGGTGGTGACGCCAGGGGTGAGGGCGGCGGCCACCGCGGCCAGGGCGTCAGCCACCACGAGCCCGGCCGCACGCATCGCCTGCAGCTGCTCGGGCGACTTGACCTCGATCTGCTCACGTCGGCCGAACATGGCGGCCTTCAGTCACCGATCTCGTCGAGGATGCGCCGAGTGACCTCGTCGACGTCGCCCATGCCGTCGATGATCCGCAGGAGCCCCTGACCGCGGTAGACGGCCACGATCGGCGACGTCTCCTGGTCATAGACGTCGAAGCGTGCGGCCACGACCTCGGCGGTGTCGTCGGAGCGGCCGAGCTCTCGAGCCCGCCGCAGCAGCCGCCGGGTGACCTCGTCCCGGTCGACGACCAGCTCGACGACGTGGTCGAGGGACCAGCCTCGCTTGGCCAGCATCTGGTCGAGCACGCCCACCTGAGCGGGGTTACGGGGGTACCCGTCGAGCAGGAACCCCGTGTCGACATCGCTGGCGCCGAAGCGGCCCTCGACCATCGCGTTGGTGACCGAGTCCGGGACGAGCGCACCGGCGTCGAGGTACGCCTGCGCCTCCAGCCCCAGAGTGGTCGCGCCGGAGACGTTGGCCCGGAAGAGGTCCCCGGTGGAGATGTGCGGTATGCCGAGGCGGTCGGCCACGACAGCAGCCTGCGTGCCCTTGCCCGCACCCGGGGGGCCGACCAGGACGAGCCTCACTAGCGCAGGAACCCTTCGTAGCTTCGCTGCTGCAGCTGGCTCTCGATCTGCTTGACCGTGTCCAGGCCGACGCCGACCATGATCAGGATGCTCGTGCCGCCGAAGATGAAGTTCTGCCCCTGCCCGAGACTGGCGAAGGCCACGAGCGGCAGCACGGCGATGGCACCCAGGTACAGCGAGCCCACGGACGTCAGCCGGGTCAGGACGTAGTCGAGATACTGCGCGGTCGGCTTGCCGGCCCTGATCCCTGGGATGAATCCGCCGTACTTCTTCATGTTGTCGGCGATCTCGTCGGGGTTGAACGTGATCGCGGTGTAGAAGTAGGTGAAGAAGACCACGAGCAGGAAGAAGATCACCGAGTAGATGGCACCGGTGCCCCGTACGAGGTGTGCCTCGACCCACTGGGCGAATCCCCCGGTGCTGTTGGTCAGGGTGACGAAGAGCACGGGCAGGTACATCAGCGACGAGGCGAAGATGACCGGGATCACGCCGGCCTGGTTCACCTTGATCGGGATGTAGGTCGAGCTGCCGCCGTACATCTTGCGACCGACCATCCGCTTGGCGTACTGCACCGGGATCCGTCGTTGCCCCTGCTCCATCAGCACCACGAAGGCCACGATCGCGAGACCGACCAGCAGGACGACCAGGAACTGGATCGGACCGGCGCTGGAGAAGATCACCGACATCTGGGCCGGGAAGCCGGCGACGATCGAGGTGAAGATGATCAGCGACATGCCGTTCCCGATGCCTCGGTCGGTGATCAGCTCACCGAGCCACATGACCACCGTGGCGCCGGCCACCAGGACGATGACCATGGTCAAGATCACCGGGAGCGACTGGTTGGGGATGATGTCCTCGGGGCAGCCCTGGATGAGCTGGTTCGAACGGGCGAGGGCCACGATGCCCGTGGCCTGGAGGACGCTCAGGCCGATCGTGAGGTAGCGGGTGTACTGGGTGATCTTCGCCGTGCCGGACTGGCCCTCCTTCTTGAGGGCCTCCAGACGCGGGATCACCACCACGAGCAGCTGCAGGATGATGCTCGCGGTGATGTACGGCATGATCCCGAGTGCGAAGATCGACAGCTGCAGAAGCGCTCCGCCACTGAACAGGTTGATCAGGGCGTAGAGGCTGTCCCCCTGGACCGACTTGATGCAGGTCTGGACCGCCGGGTAGTCGACCCCCGGCGTGGGGACGTACGAACCGACCCGGTAGATCGCGATCATGGCCAGCGCGAAGAGGATCTTCGTGCGCAGGTCCGGAGTCCGGAATGCCTGCGCGAAGACGGACAGCACTGATGGCCTCCAGCGAACGGATCGAAGTGTCAGCGACGATAACGCACCGTCAGAGCTCTGTGGTGCTCCCGCCCGCAGCCGCGATCTTGGTCTTGGCCGATCCGGAGAACGCGTGAGCGCTCACCTGGAGGGCCACGCTGACGTCGCCGGTGCCCAGCACCTTCACGGGGCGGTCCTTGCGCACCGCACCCTTGGCCACGAGGTCGTCGACACCCACCTCGCCACCGGCCGGGAACAGCGCCGCGAGCTTGTCCAGGTTGACCACCTGGTACTCGACCCGGAACGGGTTCTTGAAGCCGCGCAGCTTCGGCAGGCGCATGTGCAGGGGCATCTGGCCGCCCTCGAAGCTCGCGGGCACCTGGTAGCGCGCCTTGGTGCCCTTGGTGCCTCGGCCGGCGGTCTTGCCCTTGGACCCCTCGCCACGACCGACCCGGGTCTTGGCCTTCTTGGCGCCCGGAGCCGGACGCAGGTGATGAACCTTCACTGTCATGTCAGTCGACCTCCTCGACGGTGACGAGGTGCGACACCGTGCTGACCATCCCACGGATCTCGGGGCGGTCCTCCTTGACGACGACGTCACCGATCCGCTTGAGACCCAGGGAACGCAGGGTCTCGCGCTGGCTGTGACTGCCACCGACCTTGGACTTTCGTTGAGTCACCTTCAACCGAGCCATCACGCGCTCATTCCGGCCGCACGGGCGCGCAGGAGGCCTTCGGGAGCGACGTCCTCCAGGGGCAGGCCACGGCGGGCCGCGACCTCCTCGGGACGCTCGAGACCCTTCAGCGCCGCCACCGTGGCGTGCACGATGTTGATGGCGTTGGACGAGCCGAGCGACTTGCTCAGCACGTCGTGGATGCCGGCTGCCTCCAGCACGGCCCGCACCGGTCCGCCGGCGATGACGCCGGTACCGGGTGCGGCCGGCTTCAGCAGGACGACGCCGGCCGCTGCCTCACCCTGGATCGGGTGGGTGATGGTGCCTTGGATCCGGGGGACCTTGAAGAAGTTCTTCTTGGCCTCCTCGACTCCCTTGGCGATCGCGGCCGGAACCTCCTTGGCCTTGCCGTAGCCCACGCCGACGGTTCCGTCGCCGTCGCCGACGACGACCAGGGCGGTGAAGCTGAAGCGCCGACCACCCTTGACGACCTTCGCGACGCGGTTGATCGCCACGACTCGCTCGATGTAGGCGTTCTTCTCTGCAGCGTCTCCGCGGCGGTTGTCGCGACGACGATCGCCACCGGCACTGCCGCGGCGCTGAGGTCCGCTCATGCTCTGGTTCCTCTTCCTTCGGTCAGCTGGGTGGTCAGAAGACGAGCCCGCTGTCGCGGGCGCCTTCGGCGAGTGCTGCGATGCGGCCGTGGTAGCGGTTGCCACCACGGTCGAACACGACCTGCTCGACGCCGGCGGCCTTCGCGCGATCAGCGATCAGCGACCCGACCTGACGAGCCTGTGCGGTCTTGTCGCCTCCTGCCGAGCGGACGGCCTCCTCCATCGTGGATGCCGATGCCAGCGTGCGGCCGACGCTGTCGTCGACCACCTGGACGAACAGGTGCCGGCTGGAGCGCGAGGCGACCAGACGTGGACGGGCAGTCGTGCCCTCGACCTTCTTGCGGACCCGAAGGTGGCGTCGCGCACGCGACACCTGCTTCGGATTCGCCCGACGTGAACTCACACCGACGGCCATGACTACTTACCAGCCTTTCCGACCTTGCGACGGACGTGCTCGCCCGCGTAGCGAATACCCTTGCCCTTGTAAGGCTCGGGCTTGCGCAGCTTGCGAATGTTGGCCGCCACCTGGCCGACCTGCTGCTTGTCGATTCCGGTGACCGAGAACTTGGTCGGGCTCTCGACGGCGAACGTGATGCCGTCGGGTGCCGCGACCAGGACCGGATGGCTGAACCCGAGGGCGAACTCGAGGTCCTTGCCCTTGGCCTGGACCCGGTAGCCGACACCGACGATCTCGAGCTTGCGCTCGAAGCCCTCGGTGACCCCGGCGACCATGTTGGCCACCAGGGTACGGGTGAGCCCGTGCAGGGACTTGTTGCGACGCTCGTCGTCGGGCCGGGCGATCGACAGGGAGCCGTCGTCACCCCGCTCGATGGTGATGGGCTCGCTGATCGTGAGGCTCAAGGCTCCCTTGGGACCCTTGACCGCGACGTCTTGACCTTCGATGGTGACGTCGACCCCGCTGGGGACGACGACCGGGAGACGGCCGATGCGTGACATGGTCGGGCTCCTCCCGCTACCAGACGTAGGCGAGGACTTCCCCGCCCACGTTCTGCTTGGCTGCCTGACGGTCGGTCAGCAGGCCGGACGACGTCGAGATGATCGCGACGCCCAGACCACCGAGGACCTTCGGCAGGTTGGTCGACTTGGCATAGACCCGAAGACCGGGCTTGCTGATCCGGCGGATGCCGGCGATGGAGCGCTCGCGGGTCGGCCCGAACTTCAGGTCGATGACCAGCGTGCCAGAGCCCACTTCGGTGGGCTCGACGTGCCAGCCGCTCGACGTAGCCCTCCTGCTTGAGGATCTCAGCGATGCCGAGCTTGATCTTGCTCGAGGGCATGGCTCACGCTTCGTGGTACGCCGAGTTCGCGTTGCGCAGTCGCGTCAACATGTCGGCGATCGGGTCGGTCATGGTCATGGTTGGCCTGTGGTCTCTCTCACCGTGGTATCCGCGTCGTGCGGACCTGCGGCGTAGGAATGGTTACCAGCTGCTCTTGGTGATGCCGGGGAGCTCCCCACGGTGTGCCATGTTGCGCAGGCACACGCGGCAGAGCCCGAACTTGCGGTACACCGAGTGAGGTCGACCGCACACGCTGCATCGCGTGTACGCACGCACCTTGAACTTCGGCTTGCGCTGCGGCCTTCTCGATCAGCGCCTTCTTGGCCACGGTCAGGACTCCTTGAACGGGAAGCCGAGAGAGCGCAGCAGTGCGCGTCCCTCGTCGTCGGTCTGTGCGGACGTCACCACGGTGATGTCCATGCCACGGACACGGTCGATCGCGTCCGGGTCGATCTCGTGGAACATGCTCTGCTCGTTGAGACCGAAGGTGTAGTTGCCGTTGCCGTCGAACTGCCTGGGCGACAGACCTCGGAAGTCACGGATACGCGGCAGCGCGGTGGTCAGCAGCCGGTCGAGGAACTCCCACATGCGGTCGCCGCGCAGTGTCACGTGAGCGCCGATGGGCATCCCCTCACGCAGCTTGAACTGGGCGATCGACTTCCTGGCCTTGGTCACCGTGGGCTTCTGCCCGGTGACCACGGCGAGGTCCTTGACCGCGCCCTCGATCAGTTTGGAGTCGCGGGCCGCCTCTCCGACGCCCATGTTGACGACGACCTTGACCACGCCGGGCACCTGCATGACGTTGCCGAAGCCGAACTCCTCGCGAAGCGCGGGGACGATCTCCTCGCGGTACCTCAGCTTCAGCCGCGGGTAGGGCCGGGCTTCGGTCGCCGAGGTCTGCGGACTCGCCTCGGTTGCAGTGTCAGTCATCACAGTTCCTCACCGGTCTTCGCCGCGACCCGGGCCTTACGACCGTCTTCGTCGATGCGGTAGCCGACCCGGGTGCCGACCTTCCTGCCCTCGCCGTCGACGACGGGCATCACGTTCGAGGCGTGGATCGGAGCCTCCTGGGTGACGATTCCGCCCGTCTTCGCGCCTCGGGACGTCTGCCCGATCTTGGTGTGCTTCTTGACGACGTTCACGCCCTCGACGAGGACCCGCTGCTCGCGGGGGTAGGCGGCGATCACCTTGCCGGTAGCCCCCTTGTCCTTGCCGGCGATGACGATGACCGTGTCGCCCTTCTTCACATGCATCTTGGGCATGGTCACAGCACCTCCGGGGCGAGCGAGATGATCCGCATGTAGCGCTTGTCACGCAGCTCGCGGCCCACTGGGCCGAAGATGCGGGTACCTCGGGGCTCGCCGCCCTCCTTGATGATGACGGCGGCGTTCTCGTCGAACTTGATGTACGAGCCGTCGGGGCGACGGCGCTCCTTGACCGTGCGCACGACGACTGCCTTGACGACCTCGCCCTTCTTGACGTTGCCGCCGGGGATGGCGTCCTTGACCGTGGCGACGATCACGTCGCCGATTCCCGCGTAGCGCCGACCGGACCCGCCGAGAACCCGGATGCACAAGATCTCCTTGGCACCGGTGTTGTCGGCGACCTTGAGTCGCGACTCCTGCTGGATCACGTGTTCTCCAATGGTGTCTGCTGGTTCTCACCCGCGGGCGAGCCTGGCGGAACGGGCTTACTTGGCCTTCTCGAGGATCTCGACGAGCCGCCAGCGCTTGCTCTTGCTGGTCGGCCGCGTCTCCATGATGACGACGCGGTCGCCGATCCCTGCTGTGTTCTGCTCGTCGTGCGCCTTGAGCTTGCTCGTGCGTCGCAGGACCTTGCCGTACAGCGGGTGCTTGACCCGGTCCTCGACCGCGACCACGACGGTCTTGTCCATCTTGTCGCTGACCACGAGCCCTTCGCGCACCTTGCGGGCGCCGCGCACCTGCACGGCCTCGGGGCTGTCTGCTGGGCTGCTCATCGGGGCCGTGTCCTCACTCGTGTCCTGACTCATGCTGCGCCTTCCGGCCGCTCGAAGGAGGTGATGCCCAGCTCGCGCTCGCGCAGCACCGTGTAGATCCGGGCGATGTCCTTGCGGACGGCGCGCAGCCGCCCGTGGCTCTCCAGCTGTCCGGTCGCGGCCTGGAACCGCAGGTTGAACAGCTCTTCCTTGGCCTCGTGCAGCTTGGCGACGAGCTCGTCATCCTCGAGGCCGTGCAGTTCGCCAGGCTTGATGCCGACAGTCATCACAGCTCCCCTGCCTCACGCTTGACGAACCTGGTCTTCACCGGGAGCTTGTGCTGCGCCCGGCGCATGGCCTCGCGGGCCAGCGGCTCCGGCACGCCGGACAGCTCGAACATCACGCGCCCGGGCTTGACGTTCGCGATCCACCACTCCGGCGAGCCCTTGCCCGAACCCATCCGGGTCTCGGCGGGCTTCTTGGTCAGCGGTCGGTCCGGGTAGATGGTGATCCAGACCTTCCCGCCACGCTTGATGGCGCGGGTGATCGCGATTCGCGCCGCCTCGATCTGGCGGTTGGTGATGTAGCCGGGCTCCAGCGCCTGGAGCCCGAACTCGCCGAACGACACCTGCGTGCCGCCCTTGGCCATCCCCCTGCGCGTGGGGTGGTGCTGCTTGCGGTGCTTGACCCGCCGTGGGATCAGCATGGGTCAGCCCTCCTGTCCCGGCTCGGCGCCGCCGGTCGCCTCGACCGCGGCCTCGGCCGGGGTCTCGACCGGGGCCTCGACCGGGGCCTCGACCGGGGCTTCGGCGCGTCCTCGCCCGGCCGGCGCAGCGTCGCGACGCGGGGTACGGGTGGCCGGGCGGCTGCGCTGGGCCATCCGCGCGGCAGCCGCTGCCGCCTCGCGCTCGGCCTTGCTGCCGGTCACGTCGCCCTTGTAGATCCAGACCTTCACACCGATCCGACCGAACGTGGTGCGAGCCTCGTAGAAGCCGTAGTCGATGTCCGCGCGCAGGGTGTGCAACGGCACCCGGCCCTCGCGGTAGAACTCGGTGCGCGACATCTCGGCACCACCGAGTCGACCGCTCACCTGCACCCGGATGCCCTTGGCCCCGGCCTTCATGGCCGTCTGGATCGCCTTGCGCATCGCCCGCCGGAACGACACCCGGCTGCTGAGCTGCTCGGCGACCCCCTGGGCCACGAGCTGGGCGTCGGTCTCGGGACTCTTGACCTCCAGGATGTTCAGCTGCACCTGCTTGCCGGTGAGCTTCTCGAGGTCGGCCCGGATCCGGTCAGCCTCCGCCCCGCGTCGTCCGATGACGATGCCAGGACGGGCGGTGTGGATGTCGACGCGAACCCGGTCACGGGTGCGCTCGATGTCTACCTTGCTGATCCCGGCACGCTCCATGCCGCGGCTCAGCAGTCGACGGATCTCGACGTCTTCCTTGATGTAGTCCTTGTAGCGCTGACCAGCACTGGTGCTGTCGGCGTACCAACGACTCGCGTAGTCGGTCGTGATGCCGAGACGGAACCCGTTCGGGTTGACCTTCTGACCCACGGGTCACCCCTTCTTCCGGGCCGCGGCGACCGGCTGTTCAGCCGGTGCGACGACGACCGTGATGTGGCTGGTGCGCTTGCGGATTCGGTACGCGCGGCCCTGGGCCCGCGGGCGGAACCGCTTGAGGGTCGGACCCTCGTCGACGAACGCCTCGCTGACCACGAGCGACGACACGTCGAGGCTGTGGTTGTGCTCGGCGTTGGCGATGGCGCTGCCGAGCACCTTGCCGACGGTCTCGCTCGCGGCCTGAGGCGTGAAGCGCAGAATCGTCTGCGCCTCGGCCACCGGCAGACCCCGGATGAGGTCGACCATGCGGCGAGCCTTCTGGGGCGTCACGCGGACAAACCGCGCAGTGCTGCGCGCACTGGCCCTGGCTTCCATCGCTGTCCCTCTGCTTCTACTCGTTGCGGTTGGTTCGGTCTGGGTCGCCTCCGCGTCAGCGGCGGCGAGCCTTGCGGTCGTCCTTCTCGTGGCCGCGGAAGGTGCGCGTCGGCGAGAACTCGCCGAGCTTGTGACCCACCATGGCGTCGGTCACGAAGACCGGCACGTGCTTGCGCCCGTCGTGGACGGCGATCGTGTGGCCGATCATGGCCGGCACGATCATCGAACGACGAGACCAGGTCTTGATGACGTTGCGGGTGCCCTTCTCGTTCTGTGCGTCCACCTTCTTCATGAGGTGGTCGTCGACGAAGGGGCCCTTCTTCAGGCTGCGCGGCATCGGTCAGCTGCTCCTAGCGCTTCTTGTTCGTCTTGCGGCGGCGGACGATGTACTTGTCGCTCGGCTTGCGCCGTTTGCGGGTTCGGCCCTCTGGCTGACCCCACGGCGACACCGGGTGGCGACCACCGGAGGTCTTCCCCTCGCCACCACCGTGGGGGTGGTCGATCGGGTTCATGGCCACACCGCGAACGGTCGGGCGCTTGCCCTTCCAGCGCATGCGGCCGGCCTTGCCCCAGTTGATGTTGGACTGCTCGGCGTTGCCGACCTCACCCACGGTCGCCCGGGCGCGAAGGTCGACGTTGCGGATCTCCCCCGAAGGCAGCCGAAGCTGGGCGTAGGGCCCGTCCTTGGCGACCAGCTGGATGCTGGCACCGGCCGAGCGGGCCAGCTTCGCCCCGCCACCCGGACGCAGCTCGACCGCGTGGATCACGGTTCCGACCGGGATGTTGCGCAGCGGCAGGTTGTTGCCCGGCTTGATGTCGGCCGAGGGACCGGCCTCGACCCGGTCGCCCTGCGCCAGCTTCGTCGGCGCGAGGATGTAGCGCTTGTCGCCGTCGGAGTAGTGCAGCAACGCGATCCGAGCGGTGCGGTTCGGGTCGTACTCGATGTGCGCGACCTTGGCCGGCACGCCGTCCTTGTCATGGCGACGGAAGTCGATGACCCGGTAGGCGCGCTTGTGCCCACCACCCTGGTGCCGGGCGGTGATCCGGCCGGCCGAGTTGCGGCCACCCTTCTTGGGCAGCGGACGCACGAGGGACTTCTCCGGCTCGGCGCGGGTGACTTCGACGAAGTCGGCCACGCTCGAACCGCGACGTCCCGGCGTCGTCGGCTTGTACTTGCGGATACCCATGGCTGATGGTCCTTATGTCGTCACCCGGTCAGGAGACCGGGCCGCCGAAGATGTCGATGCGGTCGCCGGACGCCACGCTGACGATGGCGCGCTTGGTGTCCTTGCGCTTGCCCTCGCCGAAACGGGTGCGCCGGCGCTTGCCGTGCCGGTTGAGCGTGTTCACGCTCGTGACTGTCACGCCGAACACCTTCTCGACCGCGATCTTGATCTCGGTCTTGTTGGCGTCTGGGTGCACCACGAACGTGTACTTGTTCTCGTCGAGCAGGCCGTAGCTCTTCTCCGAGACGACCGGTGCGATCAGCACGTCACGCGGGTTCTTCTGGACCGTGGTCACAGCGCGGCCTCCTCGATCTCGCTCTCGGTCGCGACCGCCTTGGCGCCCTTGCCGCTCACCGGGCCGCCCACGAACGCCTCGAGGGCCTCCCGGGTGAACACGACGTCGTCGCTGACGAGCACGTCGTAGGTGTTCAGCTGGTCGGGGGCGAGCAGGTGGACCCGCTCGACGTTGCGCAGGCTCTTCCACGCCGCCACGTCGTCGCGCTCGGCGACCACGAGGACGTGCGGACGGCTCGACAGCTGGTCGAGCACGGCCAACGCGGTGCGGGTGGAGGGGGTGTCACCGTCGACGAAACCGCCCACCACGTGGATCCGGCCGTTGCGTGCCCGGTCGGACAGGGCACCGCGCAGGGCAGCAGCCTTCATCTTCTTCGGGGTGCGCTGCTCGTAGCTTCGCGGGGTGGGTCCGTGCACGACGCCGCCACCGGTGAAGTGCGGAGCCCGGATCGAGCCCTGGCGGGCGCGGCCGGTGCCCTTCTGGCGGTAGGGCTTGCGCCCGCCGCCCGCGACCTCGCCGCGGGTCAGGGTGCTGTGCGTGCCCTGGCGCGCCGCGGCCAGCTGGGCCACGACCACCTGGTGCATCAGCGGCATGTTGGCCTGGACGTCGAACAGCTCCGCGGGCAGCTCGACCGTGCCGCTGGTGCCACCGGTGGGCGACACGACGTCGATGGTGGTCATCGCTGGGCTCCCTTCGCGGCGCTGCTGACGAACACCAGACCACCGATCGGGCCGGGGACGGCGCCCTTGATGAGCAGAAGGCCCTGGTCGGTGTCGACCTTGGCGACGGTGAGGTTCTGCACGGTGGTCCGGGCGTTGCCGTGGCGACCGGCCATCTTCAGACCCTTGAACACCCGGCTGGGGGTGGACCCGGCGCCGATCGAGCCCGGCTTGCGGTGGTTGCGGTGGGCGCCGTGGGACGCCGAGACGCCCTGGAACCCGTGCCGCTTCATCACACCCGTGAAGCCCTTGCCCTTGCTCGTCGCCGTGACGTCGACCGGCTGGCCGGCCTCGAACACGTCAGGTCCGATCTCCTGGCCGAGGGTGTACTCGTTGGCGTCGTCGGTGCGCAGCTCGACGAGGTGCCGCCGAGGCGTGACCCCGGCCTTGGCGAAGTGGCCGGCGTCCGGCTTGTTCACCTTGCGCGGGTCGATGGCACCGAAGCCGAGCTGGACGGCGGAGTAGCCGTCGACGTCGGGGGTGCGGACCTGGGTCACCACGCAGGGCCCGGCCTTGACCACGGTGACCGGGACGATCTTGTTGTTCTCGTCCCACACCTGGGTCATGCCGAGCTTCTCGCCCAGGACGCCCTTCACGTTCTTGGTCATGCGTGCGTCCCTCTACAGCTTGATCTCGATGTCGACGCCCGCCGGCAGGTCGAGCCGCATGAGCGAGTCGACGGTCTTGGGCGTCGGGTCGATGATGTCGATGAGTCGCTTGTGCGTGCGCATCTCGAAGTGCTCGCGGCTGTCCTTGTACTTGTGCGGCGAGCGGATGACGACGAAGACGTTCTTCTCCGTCGGCAGCGGCACCGGTCCGGCAACCTGGGCTCCGGTCCGGGTGGCCGTCTCGACGATCTTGCGCGCCGAGCTGTCGATGACCTCGTGGTCATAGGCCTTCAGCCGGATGCGGATCTTCTGTCCCGCCATGGCGTGTCGAATTCCTTCTCTCGTGCCGGTGCTGCCTGGGGCTGGCTCCGACCCCCGAGGTCGGGCGTGTCGCACCCTCCCACGCGGGGGAGGTCAACAGCCTTCGACGGGAGTCGCGCCCGACCTTTGTCGGGCGCCGGGGGCGGCAGCCAGGGACCTCGCCTCCTCATCGCTGAGGAGACCCGTCCCCGGCCGCCGGCCCGAGCAACCTGCCTAGTGTGCCCCAACCGGGGCGAAATCACCTAATCGTGGGTGCTACTTGAGGATCTTGGTCACCCGGCCGGCCCCGACGGTGCGGCCGCCCTCGCGAATCGCGAAGCGCAGGCCGTCCTCCATGGCGATCGGCTGGATCAGCGTGACCTTCATCTCGGTGTTGTCACCGGGCATGACCATCTCGGTGCCCTCGGGCAGGTCGACCACGCCGGTGACGTCGGTGGTGCGGAAGTAGAACTGCGGCCGGTAGTTGTTGAAGAACGGCGTGTGCCGGCCCCCCTCGTCCTTGGACAGGATGTAGACCTGCGCCTCGAACTCGGTGTGCGGGGTGGTGGTGCCGGGCTTCACGACGACCTGCCCACGCTCGACGTCCTCGCGCTTGATGCCGCGCAGGAGCAGCCCGACGTTCTCGCCGGCCTGGCCCTCGTCGAGCAGCTTGCGGAACATCTCGATGCCGGTGACCGTGGTCTTGGTGGTCTCCGGACGGATGCCGACGATCTCGACCTCCTCGTTGACCTTCACGATGCCCCGCTCGATCCGGCCGGTCACGACGGTGCCGCGGCCGGTGATCGTGAAGACGTCCTCGACGGGCATGAGGAACGGCCGCTCGGTCTCGCGCTCGGGGGTCGGGATGCTCTCGTCGACCGCCTTCATGAGCTCGAGCAGCTTGGCGCTCCACTCAGCATCACCCTCCAGCGCCTTGAGCGCCGACACGCGGACGACGGGGATGTCATCACCGGGGAACTCGTAGTCGCTGAGCAGCTCACGGACCTCCAGCTCGACGAGCTCGAGGATCTCCTCGTCGTCGACCATGTCGGCCTTGTTCAGCGCCACGACGATCGCGGGGACGCCGACCTGACGAGCGAGCAGCACGTGCTCCTTGGTCTGTGGCATCGGACCGTCGGTGGCCGCGACCACGAGGATCGCGCCGTCCATCTGGGCGGCACCGGTGATCATGTTCTTGATGTAGTCGGCGTGACCAGGGCAGTCGACGTGGGCGTAGTGCCGGGCGTCGGTCTGGTACTCGACATGTGCGATCGAGATCGTGATCCCGCGCTCGCGCTCCTCAGGGGCCTTGTCGATCTGGTCGAACGGCGTGAAGGGGTTGAGATCGGGGTACTCGTCGTGGAGCACCTTGGTGATCGCCGCGGTCAAGGTGGTCTTGCCGTGGTCGATGTGACCGATGGTGCCGATGTTGACGTGCGGCTTAGTCCGCTCGAACTTCGCCTTCGCCACTGTGGTCCTCCTAGGACTTAGGGATTTCGTCTGACAGGTCGGGCGTGGCCAGAAGCCACAGGGCGGTTACTCTCCCCGCGCCTTCGCGATGATCTCCGTGGCCACGTTCGAGGGAACCTGGGCGTAGGAGTCGAACTGCATCGAGTACGAGGCGCGACCCTGGGTCTTGCTGCGCAGGTCACCCACGTAACCGAACATCTCCGACAGCGGCACCTTCGCCGTGACGATCCGGGCACCGGCCCGCTCGTCCATCGACTGGATGTGGCCCCGTCGGGAGTTGAGGTCGCCGATCACGTCACCCATGAAGTCCTCAGGGGTGGTGACCTCGACGGACATGATCGGCTCGAGCAGCACCGGGTTGGCGCGCTTGGCGGCCTCCTTGAAGGCCATCGAGCCGGCGATCTTGAAGGCGAGCTCTGAGGAGTCGACGTCGTGGTAGGCGCCGTCCTGCAGGGTCACCTTGATGTCGACCATCGGGTAGCCGGCGACCACGCCGTACTCCATGGCCTCCTGCACTCCGGAGTCGACGCTGGGGATGTACTCGCGGGGGATGCGCCCACCGGTCACGGAGTTGACGAACTCGTACCCGCTCTCGGCACCCTCGCCCAGCGGTTCGACGTCGATGATCACCCGGCCGTACTGGCCAGAGCCACCGGTCTGCTTCTTGTGCGTGTACTCGACCTTCACGACCTTCTTGGTCAGGGTCTCGCGGTAGGCGACCTGGGGGCGGCCGACGTTGGCCTCGACCCGGAACTCCCGCTTCATCCGGTCGACGAGCACCTCGAGGTGCAGCTCGCCCATGCCGCCGATGATGGTCTGGCCGGTTTCCTCGTCGCCTCGCACCTGGAAGGTCGGGTCCTCCTCGGCCAGCCGCTGGATGGCCGTGCTGAGGCGCTCCTGGTCGGCCTTGGACTTCGGCTCGATGGCCACCGAGATGACCGGCGCGGGGAAGGTCATCGACTCCAGGATCACCGGCTTCGCCGGGTCGGAAAGCGTGTCGCCGGTCGTGGTGTCCTTGAGCCCCATCACCGCGACGATGTGGCCCGCGGTCGCGGTCGGCTTCTCTTCTCGCTTGTTGGCGTGCATCTGGTAGATCTTGCCGATCCGCTCCTTGCGGTCCTTGGTGCTGTTCAGCACCTGGCTGCCCGACTCCAGCACGCCGGAGTAGATCCGGATGTAGGTGAGCTTGCCCAGGTGCGGGTCGCTCATGATCTTGAAGGCCAGGGCCGAGAAGGGCTCGCTCTCGCTGGGCCGCCTCTCCACGACCACGGACTCGTCGTGAACCGCATGGCCCTGGATCGCCTCGACGTCCAGCGGGCTGGGCAGGTAGCGCACGACTGCGTCGAGCATGGGCTGGACGCCCTTGTTCTTGAAGGCCGAGCCGCACAGCACCGGGGTGAGCTTGCTGGCGATGGTGGCGCGACGGATCGCAGCGACCAGCTGGTCCTCGGTCGGCTCGACGCCCTCCAGGTACAGCTCCATCATCTCGTCGTCGTTCTCCGAGATGGTCTCGAGCAGGCGGTCACGCCAGTCGCGGGCGGCCTCGACATGGGTCGACGGGATGTCGACGGTCTCGTACATGTCGCCCTTGGCCGCCTCGACCGGCCAGACCAGCGCCTTCATGGCGATCAGGTCGACCACGCCACGGAAGTCGGCCTCGGCGCCGATCGGGATCTGCAGCGGGAGCGGGATCGCACTCAGGCGCGACACGATCATGTCGACGGTGCGGTGGAACTCCGCACCCGTGCGGTCGAGCTTGTTGACGAAGCAGATCCTCGGCACGTTGTAACGGTCGGCCTGGCGCCAGACGGTCTCCGACTGCGGCTCGACACCAGCCACGCCGTCGAACACGGCCACGGCACCGTCGAGCACCCGCAGTGAGCGCTCGACCTCGACGGTGAAGTCGACGTGACCGGGGGTGTCGATGATGTTGATCGTGTGGTCGTCCCAGACGCACGTCGTCGCGGCCGACGTGATGGTGATGCCGCGCTCCTGCTCCTGGGGCATCCAGTCCATCGTTGCGGCGCCGTCGTGGACCTCACCGATCTTGTAGTTGATCCCGGTGTAGAACAGGATCCGCTCGGTGGTCGTGGTCTTGCCCGCGTCGATGTGCGCCATGATCCCGATGTTGCGGACCATGCCGAGGTCGAGCGTGGTGGCGGTAGACACGTTGGCCGTTCTCTCGTCAGTCGTTGGGTCGTGGTGGGCTGGTCGGTCGGCGTGCTTACCAGCGGTAGTGCGCGAAAGCCTTGTTGGACTCGGCCATCTTGTGGGTGTCCTCGCGGCGCTTGACCGACGCTCCGAGGCCGTTGCTCGCGTCGAGCAGCTCGTTCATCAGTCGCTCGGTCATCGTCTTCTCGCGACGCTGCCGGCTGTAGGCGATGAGCCAGCGGATCGCCAGCGTCGTGCTGCGGCCCGGCTTGACCTCGACCGGGACCTGGTAGGTCGCCCCACCGACGCGACGGCTCTTGACCTCCAGCGTGGGACGGACGTTGTCCAGGGCCCGCTTGAGCGTGATGACCGGGTCGGAGCCGCTCTTCTCGCGGCAACCCTCGAGGGCGTCGTACACGATGCTCTGCGCCGTGGAGCGCTTGCCGTCGACGAGCACCTTGTTGATGACCGAGGTGACCAGCGGGCTGTTGTAGACCGGGTCGGGGACGACCGGGTGCTTGGCGGGCGGACCCTTGCGCGGCATTAGCTCTTCTCCTTCTTCGCGCCGTAACGGCTGCGCGCCTGCTTGCGGTTCTTCACGCCCTGGGTGTCCAGCGCCCCGCGGATGATCTTGTAGCGGACACCAGGGAGGTCCTTCACCCGGCCGCCGCGCACGAGCACGATCGAGTGCTCCTGCAGGTTGTGCCCGACGCCCGGGATGTAGGCCGTCACCTCGATGCCGCTGGAGAGCCGGACCCGGGCGACCTTGCGCAGGGCGGAGTTCGGCTTCTTGGGGGTCGTGGTGTACACGCGCGTGCAGACACCCCGCCGCTGCGGGCTGCCCTTGAGCGCGGGCGTCTTGGTCTTGGAGACCTTGTCCGTGCGGCCCTTGCGGACCAGCTGCTGGATCGTGGGCACCGCTGTCGCTTTCTGCTGAAGGGAGACAACTTCGTCGAGCATTCGTCGAGCATTCGTCGAGCAGTCGTGGAGCGGGTGGTGCTGGTGGTCCCGACCCCCGCGCTCGGGCGTGTCACGCCCGAGCGGACGTCACGCCCCGATGTGCGTGGGACAGGTGCCGCAGCCCGGATCGCAGGACCCCGACCATGGGCGTACGGCCCGTTGAGTGGGACTGAGCGGAACCCGGTGCCAACCACCGGTGAGCGGCCGGGTCCGAGGGCAGAGCCTAACCGACCGCCTTCGAGCCGGTCAAAACGGTCCGCCCCACCGTGGTCACGACGCTCCGAGCAGGACGCCGACGAGCACGGCCAGGCCCAGGGCCACCGCCAGCGCGGCCAGGGCGAGGTGGATCCAGGCGACCACCCGGGCCGCCGTGACCAGCCCCCGCCCGCCCAGGCTGCCGGCCGAGGCGTCGATCGTCTGGTCGGCCGAGTGGGCGAGCACCAGGGCCACGACCGCCAGCACGACCGGGCACAGGAACCAGCTGGCGATGGCCGCCGCCAACGCCCACGCCGCCGCATCCGCGGTGGGCGGGGGCGGCGAGGCGGGCGTCGGTGCGTAGGCGGGCGTGCTCAGCGCTGGTACCCGCCGAAGTCGTACTCCTCGAGCGGCACGGCCTGGCCGGTCGGGGCGCCGAAGGAGTAGTCGAAGTCGTCGTAGCCGACCATCGAGTACATCGCGGCCTTCGCTTCCTCGGTGGGCTCGACCCGGATGTTGCTGTACCGGGGCAGGCCGGTACCGGCCGGGATGAGCTTGCCGATGATGACGTTCTCCTTCAGGCCGAGCAGCGGGTCGGACTTGGCGTGGATCGCCGCGTCGGTCAGCACCCGGGTGGTCTCCTGGAACGAGGCCGCCGACAGCCAGGACTCGGTGGCCAAGGACGCCTTGGTGATCCCCATGAGCTCCGGACGCCCCGAGGCCGGGCTGCCGCCCTCGGCGACGATCCGCCGGTTCTCCTCCTCGAAACGTGCCCGCTCGACCAGCTCACCGGGCAGCATCTCGGCGTCGCCGGACTCGATGATGGTGACCCGCTTGAGCATCTGGCGCACGATCACCTCGATGTGCTTGTCGTGGATCGACACACCCTGGCTGCGGTAGACCTCCTGGACCTGCGCCGTGAGGTACTCCTGCACCTTGCGCGGCCCGAGGATCCTCAGTACCTGCTTCGGGTCGACTGCACCGACCACCAGCTGCTGGCCCACCTCGACGTGCTCCGCATCGGTGACGAGGAGCCGAGCCCGCTTGGAGACCTTGTAGATGGTCTCCTCGCCGCCGTCGTCCGGCACGAGCACCAGACGGCGCTCCTTGTCGGTGTCCTCGACGGTGATCCGCCCAGTCGCCTCGGCGATCGGTGCGTTGCCCTTGGGTGTGCGCGCCTCGAACAGCTCGACCACGCGAGGCAGACCGTGGGTGATGTCCTCGCCGGCCACACCACCGGTGTGGAAGGTCCGCATGGTCAGCTGGGTCCCCGGCTCGCCGATCGACTGCGCGGCCACGATGCCGACCGCCTCGCCGACGTCGACGAGCTTGCCGGTCGCCAGCGAGCGGCCGTAGCACATCGAGCACGTGCCGGTCTTGGACTCACAGGTGAGCACGCTGCGGACCTTGACCTCGGCCACTCCGGCCGTCTCGACCAGGTCGAGGATGACCACGTCGCCGAGCTCGGTGCCGGCCGGTGCCCGCACCTTGCCGTCGACGACGACGTCCTCGGCCAGCGTGCGCGAGTAGATGCTCGTCTCCACGTTGTCGGCCAACCGGAGTGCGCCAGCCGATGTCTCCACGCCGATCCGCAGCATCAGGCCGCGGTCGGTGCCGCAGTCCTCCTCGCGGATGATGACGTCCTGGCTGACGTCGACCAGACGACGGGTGAGGTAGCCGGAGTCTGCGGTGCGCAGCGCGGTGTCGGCCAGACCCTTGCGAGCGCCGTGGGTGGAGATGAAGTACTCCAGCACGGACAGACCCTCGCGGAAGTTCGACTTGATCGGCCGCGGGATGATCTCGCCCTTGGGGTTGGCCACCAGACCGCGCATACCGGCGATCTGCCGCACCTGCATCATGTTTCCGCGGGCCCCAGAGTGGACCATCATCCAGATCGGGTTGGTCGCCGGGAAGTTGTCCTCCATCTCCTTGGCGACCTCGTTGGTGGCCTGGGTCCAGATCTCGATGAGCTCCTGACGGCGTTCGTCGTCGGTGATCAGGCCCTTCTCGTACTGGCTTTGGACCTTCTCCGCCTTGAGCTCGTACCCGTTGAGGATCTGGGCCTTGTGCCCGGGGGTCACCACGTCGGAGATCGAGATGGTGACGCCGGAGCGGGTGGCCCAGTGGAACCCGGTGCTCTTCAGTGCGTCGAGAGTGGCCGCCACCTCGACCTTGGGGTACCGCTCAGCAAGGTCGTTGACGATCGCCGACAGGACCTTCTTGTCGACCTGCCCGTTGACGTAGGGGTAGTCGACCGGCAGCGCCTCGTTGAACAGGGCCCGACCCAGCGTGGTCTGCAGCACCAGCGCGTCACCGGGCTCAGCGTTCTCGCCCTCCACTGCCTCCTGGTCCTCCGGGGGGACGACCCCGCGCAGCCGCAGCGAGATGTTCGCCTGGACGTCGAGCTCGCCGCTGTCGAAGGCCATCTGCGCCTCGTGCACCGACGAGAAGGCCCGTCCCTCGCCGGGGACGCCGTCCTTGTTGCTGGTGAGGAAGTAGATGCCCAGCACCATGTCCTGCGTCGGCGAGGTGATCGGGCGACCGTGCGCCGGGCTCAGGATGTTGTTGCTCGAGAGCATGAGGATGCGGGCCTCGGCCTGCGCCTCGGCCGACAACGGGAGGTGCACCGCCATCTGGTCGCCGTCGAAGTCGGCGTTGAACGCGGTGCAGACCAACGGGTGGATCTGGATCGCCTTGCCCTCGACCAGCTGCGGCTCGAAGGCCTGGATGCCCAGCCGGTGCAGCGTCGGTGCTCGGTTCAGCAGCACCGGGTGCTCGGCGATGACCTCCTCCAGGACGTCCCAGACGACCGGGCGCTGACGCTCGACCATGCGCTTGGCGGACTTGATGTTCTGGGCGTGGTTGAGGTCGACCAGCCGCTTCATGACGAACGGCTTGAACAGCTCCAGAGCCATCTGCTTGGGCAGACCGCACTGGTGCAGCTTCAGCTGCGGTCCCACGACGATGACCGAGCGGCCGGAGTAGTCGACCCGCTTGCCGAGCAGGTTCTGGCGGAACCGCCCCTGCTTGCCCTTGAGCATGTCGGACAGCGACTTGAGCGGCCGGTTGCCCGGACCGGTGACCGGGCGCCCGCGACGGCCGTTGTCGAACAGCGCGTCGACGGCCTCCTGCAGCATCCGCTTCTCGTTGTTGACGATGATCTCGGGTGCACCGAGGTCGAGCAGCCGCTTCAGCCGGTTGTTCCGGTTGATGACTCGGCGGTAGAGGTCGTTGAGGTCTGAGGTCGCGAAGCGGCCGCCGTCGAGCTGGACCATCGGGCGCAGGTCCGGCGGGATCACCGGAACAGCGTCGAGCACCATGCCCATCGGACTGTTGCGGGTGTTCAGGAACGCCGAGACGACCTTCAGCCGCTTGAGTGCCCGGGTCTTCTTCTGGCCCTTGCCCGTGGCGATGACCTCACGCAGCTTGGTGGCCTCGGCGTCGAGGTCGAACGACTCGAGCCTGGCCTGGATCGCCTGCGCGCCCATGCCCCCCTTGAAGTACATGCCGAACCGGTCACGCATCTCGCGGTAGAGGACCTCATCACCTTCGAGGTCTTGCACCTTCAGGCCTTTGAACCGGTCCCACACGGCCATGAGCCGGTCGATCTGGGCGTCCGCCCGCTTGCGGATCTGGGTCATCTCCCGCTCGGCGGACTCACGGACCTTGCGCTTGGCATCGCTCTTGGCGCCCTCGGCCTCGAGCGCGCCGAGGTCGGCCTCGAGCCGCTGCTGGCGGTTCTCGACGTCGGAGTCCCGCTTCTTCTCCATCTGCTCGCGCTCGAGGGTGATCTTGGCCTCGAGCGTGGGCAGGTCGCGATGGCGGCCGTCCTCGTCGACCCAGGTGATCATGTACGCCGCGAAGTAGATGACCTTCTCGAGGTCCTTCGGGGCGAGGTCGAGCAGGTAGCCCAGTCGGCTGGGCACACCCTTGAAGTACCAGATGTGGGTGACCGGCGCGGCGAGCTCGATGTGGCCCATCCGCTCACGTCGCACCTTGGCCCGGGTGACCTCGACCCCGCAACGCTCGCAGATGATCCCCTTGAAGCGCACCCGCTTGTACTTGCCGCAGTAGCACTCCCAGTCACGAGTCGGTCCGAAGATCTTCTCGCAGAACAGGCCGTCCTTCTCCGGCTTGAGCGTGCGGTAGTTGATGGTCTCCGGCTTCTTCACCTCACCGTGGGACCACTGCCGGATGTCCTCAGCAGTGGCCAGGCCGATACGCAGGTCGTCGAAGTAGTTGACGTCAAGCACGGGGTTACCAGTCCTTCTTGGGGTTCGTCGTCGGAGGGGGCCGGTGCGCGAGGGGCGCTAGACCTCTTCGACGCTGCTGGGCTCGCGGCGCGACAGGTCGATCCCGAGCTCTTCTGCGGCGCGGAAGACCTCGTCGTCGGTGTCGCGCATCTCGATGGACATGCCGTCGCTGGAGAGCACCTCGACGTTGAGGCACAGCGACTGCATCTCCTTGATGAGCACCTTGAACGACTCCGGGATGCCGGGTTCCGGAATGTTCTCGCCCTTGACGATCGCCTCGTAGACCTTGACCCGACCGAGGACGTCGTCGGACTTGATGGTGAGGAGCTCCTGCAGGGCATAGGCCGCGCCGTACGCCTCGAGGGCCCAGACCTCCATCTCACCGAACCGCTGCCCACCGAACTGCGCCTTACCGCCCAGCGGCTGCTGGGTGATCATCGAGTACGGGCCGGTGGAGCGGGCATGGATCTTGTCGTCGACCAGGTGGAGCAGCTTCAGGATGTAGATGTAGCCCACCGAGATCGCCTCTGGCAGGAGCTCGCCGGTCCGGCCGTCGAACATCCGGGCCTTGCCCGACTCACCGATCAGCTGGACGCCGTCGCGGTTGGGCAGGGTCGACGACAGCAGACCGGAGATCTCCTCCTCGCGCGCCCCGTCGAACACCGGGGTGGCGACGTTGGTGCCGGCCGCCGCCTCGAGCGCGTCGGTCGACAGCCGGGACGCCCACTCAGGGGTGCCCTCCACCTTCCATCCGGTCTTGGCCACCCAGCCGAGGTGGGTCTCCAGCACCTGCCCGACGTTCATCCGCCCGGGGACACCGAGCGGGTTCAGCACGATGTCGACCGGGGTGCCATCCTCCAGGAACGGCATGTCCTCCTCGGGGAGGATCTTGGAGATGACGCCCTTGTTGCCGTGCCGGCCCGCAAGCTTGTCTCCCTCGGTGATCTTGCGCTTCTGCGCCACGTACACGCGCACCAGCTCGTTGACCCCCGGTGGCAGCTCGTCGCCGGCGTCCCGCTCGAAGAGGCGGACACCGATGACGACGCCGGACTCACCGTGCGGAACCTTCAGGGACGTGTCGCGGACCTCGCGGGCCTTCTCACCGAAGATGGCCCGAAGCAGCCGCTCCTCGGGGGTGAGCTCGGTCTCGCCCTTGGGCGTCACCTTGCCGACCAGGATGTCGCCGGGACGGACCTCGGCACCGATCCGGATGATGCCGCGCTCGTCGAGGTCGGCCAGCACCTCTTCGGAGACGTTGGGGATGTCTCGGGTGATCTCCTCCGCACCGAGCTTGGTGTCCCGGGCGTCGACCTCGTGCTCCTCGATGTGGATCGAGGACAGGACGTCGTCCTTGACCAGACGCTCGGAGAGGATGATCGCGTCCTCGTAGTTGTGACCCTCCCAGGACATGAACGCCACGAGCAGGTTCTTGCCCAGGGCGATCTCGCCGCTGTCGGTGCTCGGGCCGTCTGCGATGACGTCACCGGCCTCGACCCGCATGCCGGCCTCGACCAGGGGCTTCTGGTTGTACGAGGTGCCCTGGTTGGACCGACGGAACTTGGCGACCTTGTAGGTGCGGTGGACGCCGTCGTCCTGCTCCACCGTGACGTGGTCGGCCGAGATCTCCTCGACCACCCCGGCTGCCTCGGCCCGGATGACGTCTCCGGCATCGACGGCCGCGCGCAGCTCCATGCCGGTGCCGACCAGTGGGGCCTCCGGACGCAGCAGCGGCACCGCCTGGCGCTGCATGTTGGAGCCCATGAGCGCGCGGTTGGCGTCGTCGTGCTCGAGGAACGGGATCAAGGCGGTGGCCACCGACCAGATCTGCCGCGGCGAGACGTCCATGTAGTCGACTTCCTCGCGGTGCACGTAGTCGACGTCGCCTCCCTTGCGGCGCACGAGCACGCGGTCCTCGGAGAAGAGTCCGCTGGGGTCGAGGGGGGCGTTGGCCTGCGCGATGACGTGGAGGTCCTCCTCGTCGGCGGTCAGGTAGTCGACCTTGTCGGTGACCTTGCCCTTGGTGACCTTGCGGTACGGCGTCTCGATGAATCCGAAGGCGTTGACCCGACCGTAGGTCGACAGCGACCCGATCAGACCGATGTTCGGGCCCTCGGGGGTCTCGATCGGGCACATCCGGCCGTAGTGGCTGGGGTGCACGTCGCGCACCTCGAAGCCGGCCCGCTCGCGGGACAGGCCGCCGGGGCCGAGCGCGGACAGCCGGCGCTTGTGGGTCAGCCCGGCCAGCGGGTTGGTCTGGTCCATGAACTGCGACAGCTGGCTGGTGCCGAAGAACTCCTTGATCGAGGCGACCACCGGCCGGATGTTGATCAGCGTCTGCGGCGTGATCGCCTCGACGTCCTGGGTGGTCATCCGCTCGCGGACGACCCGCTCCATCCGGGCCAGGCCGGTGCGGACCTGGTTCTGGATGAGCTCACCCACCGTGCGCAGGCGCCGGTTGCCGAAGTGGTCGATGTCGTCGGTCTCGACCCGCACCGGGCCGGAGACCGAGGCGGCCTCGGCCTCGCCGGCGTGCAGCGCCACGATGTACTTGATCGCCGCGACGATGTCGTCGACGGTCAGCACGGTGGCGTCGAGCCCGAGCTGCAGGCCCAGCTTCTTGTTCACCTTGTAACGACCGACCTTGGCCAGGTCGTAGCGCTTGGGGTTGAAGTAGAGGTTGTCCAGCAGCGTCTGGGCGGCCTCGCGGGTGGGCGGCTCGCCCGGCCGAAGCTTGCGGTAGATGTCGAGCAGCGCGTCGTCCTGGCCCGTGGTGTGGTCCTTCTCCAGGGTCTGGCGGATCGACTCGTACTGACCGAGCTCCTCCAGGATCTTGGCGTCGTCCCAGCCGAGGGCCTTGAGCAGGACGGTGACGTTCTGCTTGCGCTTGCGGTCGATCCGGACGCTGACGATGTCCTTCTTGTCGATCTCGAACTCGAGCCACGCACCCCGGCTCGGGATCACCTTGGCCGTGTAGATGTCCTTGTCCGAGGTCTTGTCGACGGTGCGCTCGAAGTACACCCCGGGGGACCGGACGAGCTGGGAGACCACGACCCGCTCGGTGCCGTTGATGATGAAGGTGCCCTTGTTCGTCATGAGCGGGAAGTCGCCCATGAAGACCGTCTGGGACTTGATCTCACCGGTCTCGTGGTTCATGAACTCCGCGGTCACGAACAGCGGGGCGGCGTAGGTGAAGTCGCGCTCCTTGCACTCCTCCACGGAGTTCTTGGCCGGCTCGAAACGGTGGTCGCGGAAGGTCAGCGACATGGTGCCGCTGAAGTCCTCGATCGGGCTGATCTCCTCGAAGATCTCCTCCAGACCGGACTTGTTGGGCACCGACAGGCCGCTCTTCTCGGCCGCGGCGACCCGGCCCAGCCACAGCTCGTTGCCGAGCAGCCAGTCGAAGCTGTCCACCTGCAGGGCCAGGAGGTCCGGAACCGGCAGCGGCTCCCGGATCTTGGCAAAGCTCAGCCGCTGGTTCTCCGGAGTTCCGGGGAGCGTGGCCTCACCTGAGCGGGTGTTGGAGGAACGGGTCGTACGGGAAGACGTACGCGAGGGGGCCAAGAGGCGTCCTTCCGAGCTCGGATCCTGCGCGCAGCCGGACGTCCCACGCTCAGGGACCACAGCAGCGTGGTGGGCGAGGGGCAGGGGCGGCGCAAAGCGACAGCATAGCGACACAGCGCCGCAAGAGTCCAGCCGGCCCGCTGAGTCAGCGGGGCCGCCCGAACCCGGACCCGGGCAGGATGACCGCTGGGACCGGCCAGGTCAAGCACCTGAGCCGGTCCGGGCGCGTTCTGTCACCCGATCGGGTCCGAACGTCCGAAGGCGGCCCGGCCAGCACGGCCGGGCCGCCTTCGGACGGCGACAGACTCGTGACTACTTGACGCTCACCGTGGCGCCGGCGGCCTCGAGGGCCTCCTTCGCCTTGTCGGCGGCCTCCTTGGTGACCTTCTCCAGGACCGCCTTGGGCGTGCCCTCGACGAGGTCCTTGGCCTCCTTCAGGCCCAGGCTCGTGAGGGTGCGCACCTCCTTGATGACCTGGATCTTCTTGTCGCCTGCACCCTCGAGGATGACGTCGAACTCGTCCTGCTCCTCGGCGGCACCGGCGTCGCCACCGGCCGCGGCGCCACCGGCAGCCGGGGCTGCGGCCACGGCCACCGGGGCCGCAGCGGTGACGTCGAAGGTCTCCTCGAACTGCTTCACGAACTCCGAGAGCTCGAGCAGCGTCATCTCTTTGAACGCGTCGAGCAGCTCGTCGGTGCTGAGCTTCGCCATGGTGGCGTCCTTCCTAGGGTCGTCGGCCCCGGGGGCCGGCTGGGTTGAACGGGCCGGTCAGCCCTCGGGGGTCGTGCTGGAAGCGAGGACCGATGGGTCCTGCTCGGCCTTGCTCTGCAGGGCGCCCAGGGCACGGGCGGTCTGCGCGAGTGGGGCGTTGAAGAGCGAGGCGGCCCCGGACAGGGACGCCTTCATCGCTCCGGCGAGCTTGGCGAGGAGGACCTCGCGCGACTCGAGGTCCGCCAGCTTCTTGATCTCAGCCGCGGTCACCGACTTTCCGTCGAGGACACCGCCCTTGATCACGAGCAGCGGATTCACCTTGGAGAAGTCACGCAGTCCCTTCGCCGCCTCCACCGGGTCACCGGTGATGAAGGCGATGGCACTCGGCCCGGCGAGCAGGTCGTCCAGGCCGTCGATCCCGGCGTCCTTGGCCGCGATCTTGGTCAGCGTGTTCTTCACCACGGCGTAGGTCGCGTTCCCACCGAGAGCCCGACGCAGCTCCTGCATCTGCTTGACGGTGAGCCCGCGGTACTCGGTCAGCACGGCGCCACCGGAGGCCCGGAACTGGTCCGCGATCTCGGTGACGGCGCCTGCCTTGGTGTCCCGCGCCATGAGGTTCCCTTCCGTGGTGCTGGTCTGACTACCTTGTGTGACGGTCTCGTGCGTGCGGTCTGACTGCTCGTGAGTGGTCGTCCCCGACGTCCGGCGGCTGACCAGGCACCCCAGGCATGGCAAACGCCCCGGCGCACGGCGCTCGGGGCGTCACGTCAGGGCCACTGGCCACTGTCGTCCGTCTCGTCACACCTGCGCGGGCCGCCCGCTGCTGCGGGACCTTCGACCGCGTCGTGAGACGCGGCGACCGGCGGTCTTCGGCGGGCCCGAGGCTACGCGCCCAGGCCGCCGGAGGTCAAAACGACCGCGAACCACCCCAGGGCCCGCCTCGCCGCCCCCCGAAGTTGATCATGCAGATGATGAGGCGCCAACCGGTCGAGCTGTCAGATCAAGTCCAAGATCAACTTGAGAGGGAGTCGTCGGCGGCGACGTTGCGGGTCCGGTTCGGGTCGACCGGGATCCCCGGGCCCATCGTGGTCGACACGGTGACCTTCTTGATGTAGCGGCCCTTGGCCGACGAAGGCTTGAGCCGCAGGACCTCGTCCAGGGCGGCTGCGTAGTTCTCGGCCAGCTGCTCGGTCTGGAACGACGTCTTGCCGATCACGAAGTGCAGGTTGGAGTTCCGGTCGACCCGGAACTCGATCTTGCCGCCCTTGATGTCCTCGACCGCCTTGGCGACGTCCATCGTCACCGTGCCGGTCTTGGGGTTGGGCATGAGCCCCCGTGGGCCCAGCACCTTGCCCAGGCGGCCGACCTTGCCCATGAGGTCGGGCGTGGCCACGGCGGCGTCGAAGTCGGTGAACCCGCCGGACACCTTCTCGATCATGTCGTCGGACCCGACGAAGTCCGCACCAGCCGCCCGCGCCTCCTCAGCCTTCTCGCCGGTGGCGAAGACCAGCACCCGGGCGGTCTTGCCGGTGCCGTGCGGGAGGTTGACCGTGCCGCGGACCATCTGGTCGGCCTTGCGGGGGTCGACGCCCAGGCGCATGGCGACCTCGACGGTGGCCGGCACCTTCATGGCTGAGGTGTCCTTGGCCAGGGTGACGGCCTCGAACGGGGTGTACAGGGCGTCGGCGTCGATCTTCTCGGCCGCCTGACGGTAGGCCTTGCTGCGCTGCATGTCCGCTCCTTCGTGTGCGGTGGAGTCGTGGTACGGCGGGCCGCGCTCGGCCCTCCCACGGTGTGCTGTGGTGCTGTGGTCGCGGGTGGTGCTGGTGGTGCTCCTCAGTCGCTGACGGTGACACCCATCGACCGTGCGGTACCGGCGATGATCTTCTCGGCCGCGTCGAGGTCGTTGGCGTTGAGGTCCTCCATCTTCTGCTCGGCGATGCCGCGGACCTGCTCGCGAGTCAGGCTGCCCACCTTGTCCTTGTGCGGGACGCCGGAGCCCTTGTCGAGCCCGGCCGCCTTGAGGATCAGCCGCGCCGCCGGCGGGGTCTTCGTGACGAAGGAGAACGAGCGGTCCTCGTACACGGTGATCTCGACCGGGATGACGTTGCCGCGCTGGTTCTCGGTGGCCGCGTTGTACGCCTTGCAGAACTCCATGATGTTCACGCCGTGCTGGCCCAGCGCCGGCCCGACGGGCGGGGCGGGGTTCGCCTGGCCGGCCTGGATCTGGAGCTTGATCAGGCCAGCGACCTTCTTCTGCTTCGGAGGCATGGTGGTTCGGGTCCTTTGGGTTGGGGTGGGCGAGGCCTAGAGCTTCTGGACCTGGTCGAACGACAGCTCGACCGGGGTCTCGCGGCCGAAGATCGAGACGAGCACCTTCAGCTTCTGGGCGTCGGCGTTGATCTCGTTGATGGTGGCGGGCAGCGTCGCGAAGGCGCCGTCGATGACGGTCACCGACTCGCCCACCTCGAAGTCGACCAGCTTGATCTCCCCGGCTGCGGCGGCGGCCTTGCTCTGCTCGGGCTCGATGAACAGGATCGTCAGGACCTCGTCCATCGTCAGCGGAGTGGGCTGGTGGGCGTGGCCGACGAACCCGGTGACCCCGGGGGTGTGCCGCACGACCGACCACGACTCGTCGGTGAGGTCCATCCGCACGAGCACGTAGCCGGGGAACTTGTTGCGCTTGATCTGCTTGCGCTGGCCGTTCTTGATCTCGACGACGTCCTCCTGGGGGACCTGGACGTCGTGGACGAAGTCCTCCATGTTCAGCGAGGAACGCCGGTTCTCCAGGTTCTGCTTCACCCGGTTCTCGTAGCCCGCGTAGGAGTGCACGACGTACCAGTCGCCCGGCAGGACGCTCAGGTGGTCCCGGAACTCCTCACGGGGGTCCGGCTCGACCTCGGTCGCCTCGACCGGGACGTCGTCGACGATCACGTCGACAGGGGCGTCGACGGGTACGTCGAGCGGGTCGACCGTCTGGTCGACTTCGGACTCCGACACGGTGGGTCTCTCCTGACGATGGCTGCTGGACGAAACGGGCTGGAACGGGTCTGGAACGGGTGGAGACGGCGAAGCGGCTATCCGCCGAACACTGCGCTGACGAGCTTGGCCATGCCGAGGTCGAACCCCAGCACCAACAGGGCGAACAGCGAGACGAAGACGATCACGACGGCGGTGTAGGTGATCAGCTGGCTACGGGTGGGCCAGACGACCTTGCGCATCTCCGCCGCGACCTGACGGAAGAAGCGCGCCATCCGACCGAAGAAACCCGGGCTGGACGCGTCAGACGGGTGCCCGCGCTCCGGCGTCGACGTGCTGCCCCGCTGCTCGCTCACTGCCTCACCCGCTCTCGTTGACCGTGCCGTTCGCCGTGCCGTTCGACCTACTGCTCAGTGTGCGCCACACCGCAGGGCAGGAGGGACTCGAACCCCCAACCACCGGTTTTGGAGACCGGGACTCTGCCAATTGAGCTACTGCCCTCCAGTGACGGTCGGTCCCGGCTTCGCCATCTGCTGGCCACCGACCGCGACGGGTCGAGGGCATGCCGGAACCATGGTGCGAACGCCACCGAGAGGGGAGTGTACGCGGTGGGCCAGCGCCGAGTCGAACCGCGAGTCGAACCACGGGGACCGCCCGCCGAGGGCGCGGCCGGCGGGACTCGGGTGGAAGGATGTCCCTCATGACCTCCTCACGGCTTTCGACCCGCGTCGCCGGAATCGCCGAGTCGGCCACCCTGGCCGTCGACGCCAAGGCCAAGGCCCTCAAGGCGGCGGGCCGCCCGGTCATCGGGTTCGGGGCCGGCGAGCCGGACTTCCCGACCCCGGCCCTGATCGTCGAGGCCGCCGCCAAGGCGGTCCACGAGCCCTGGACCCACCGCTACTCCCCCGCCGCCGGCATCGCAGCGCTGCGCGAGGGCATCGCGGCCAAGACCCGACGGGACTCCGGCTAGAGGTGTCCGCCGACCAGGTTCTGGTCACCAACGGGGGCAAGCAGGCCATCTTCAACGCGATGGCCGCAGTGATCGACCCCGGTGACGAGGTCATCATCCAGGCCCCCTACTGGGTCACCTACCCCGAGGCGGTCCAGCTGTTCGGTGGGGTCCCGGTGTACGTCGACACCGACGAGACGACCGGCTACCTGGCCACCGTCGAGCAGCTCGAGGCGGCCCGCACCCCCCGCACGAAGCTGGTCCTGTTCGTCTCCCCGTCCAACCCCACCGGGGCGGTCTACCCGCCCGAGCAGGTGGCGGCGATCGGTCAGTGGGCGTTCCAGCACGGCCTGTGGGTGCTCACCGACGAGATCTACGAGCACCTGGTCTACGGAGACGCCCGGTTCTCCTCCATGCCGACGCTGGTCCCCGAGCTCGCCGACCGGTGCATCGTGGTCAACGGGGTGGCCAAGACCTACGCCATGACCGGTTGGCGGGTGGGCTGGATGATCGGGCCCAGGGACGTCGTCAAGGGCGCGGTGAACCTGCAGTCGCACTCCACGTCCAACGTGAGCAACGTGGCGCAGGCAGCAGCTCTGGCAGCGGTCACCGGGACCCTGGACGACGTCGTGATGATGCGTGCGGCCTTCGACCGTCGACGCCTGACCATCGTCAAGCTGCTCAACGAGATCCCCGGCGTCGTGGCACCGGAGCCCCAAGGGGCGTTCTACGCGTACCCATCGGTCAAGGGCGTGCTGGGCCGGCAGATCCGCGGTCGCCGTCCGACCTCCTCACTGGAGCTGGCCGACCTGCTGCTCGAGGAGGCCGAGGTCGCCGTCGTACCCGGCGAGGCCTTCGGCACGCCGGGGTACCTGCGCATGTCCTACGCGCTCGGCGACGACGACCTCGTCGAGGGAGTGTCGCGGATGGCGACCCTGCTCGGCGAGGCCGTCGACTGACCCGACCCGCGGGGACCCGAAGGCCGGGCGTCAGATGAACAGCAGCTGGGCACCGTCGGTGAGCTCGATGAAGTCGGAGGCGTTGATGATCGCCTCGACCCCCTCGTAGAGGTCGTCCTCGGTCACCTTGTTCATGTCCGCGGACATGCGGCAGGCCCACAGGTGCCCGCCGGACGCCACGATCAGGTCGAGGAACTCCGGCACCTCGGGGACGCCGAGGTCCGCGATCGACTTCTTGATCATCTTGGTGGCCATCGGCTGCATGCCCGGCAGCGGGGCCAGGGCCTGCGGCACGCGGACGTCGCCCACCGGCATGTGCATCGCGGTGTTGCCGACCGGACTGAACTTCAGGTCGTGCATGTGCGACTTGGTGATCATGTCGAAGCCCCAGAAGGTGAAGAACAGGTGAGTCTCGACCCCCTCACCGAGCGCGGCATTGGCCAGGATCAGACCTGGGTACGCCATGTCGAGGTTGCCCTTGGAGCAGATGATCGCGAGCTTGCGGCCGCCGGAGTCCTCGTCGTCGAAGTTGGGGACGACGGCCGGTGCGGTCTCGGTGGTGCTGGTCATGGTGATCGCTTCCTCTCGGGTGCTCACACGCAGCCGTGCGGCTTGGGCAGACCGGCGACATAGGCCATCTTCTTGGCCGGCTTCTTGGGGAACAGCGTGAAGAGCTGCTTGGTGGGCACGCCACCGACGGTCGAGACGCGGCGAATGGTCGCCGTCTCGCCCTGGGTCTTGTAGTCGTCGCGCAGGAAGTGGATGACCTTCCAGTGCTCGTCGGTGAGGTCGATGCCGATGTTGGAGGCGAGCACCTTGCCGAGGTCGTCGTCCCACTCGTCGTACTCGGTGAGGAAGCCCTCGTCGTCCACGTGGACGTCGCGGCCGTTGAGGCTGGTGACAGGCATGGTCTTTCCTTTCGGGTCAGGTCAGTGAGGGTCTGTGGTCGTGGGGTGCGAGGAGGGGACGTCGGCGCCCACGGTCTGCAGCATGGACATGACGCGAGCCAGTCCGCGGCGCACCTCGGGGTCACGCATCTGGCGAAGGAGGGCGAAGGTCGACGGTGGCGTGGTGATCTCCTCGTCGGTCCCCTGCGCCGTCTCGGCCGTGCGGCGGACCAGGTTCATCACCTCGGGCTGGGTCATCTCACGCACGGTCTGCAGGATCGTGACGACGTTGTCCCCGAGGGCTCGTACGTCCTCCGGGGAGAACGAGGTGACCACGTGGTCGACGATGCCGGCGGACTCCTTGGCGAAGGCGAAGTACCCCTTCTCGTCGAACTCGCCGAACCGGGTCATCGCGACGTCCATGACCGGCCGGGCCAGCAGGTTGACCTCGCCCAGCAGCTCGGTGAGCTGCTCGCGCTCGGCCTGCTGCCTGTGGAGGGCGCCGGTCAGCTCGGCCACCTGCGCGCTGATCTGCTCCAGCCGCTCGTCGGTGCTGACGCTCGGACGCTCGAGGGTCTCGGTCATGACGCCACCTCCACGGATTCCTTCGTCGTCTCTTTGCCGACCATCGACATCAGGGCGGGCAGGGGGAGCTCACGGCCAGGGAGCAGCGCGTTCCAGTAGATCCAGCGGAACATCAGCTTGCCCCAGTGGTTGACCTCGGTCTCCTTCAGCAGGCTGAACGGTCCGACTCCGGGCAGGGGGTACTTGCCGGGCAGCGGCTCGGTGTCGTAGTTGAAGTCGATGAGCATCGCCTTCCCGGCACCGGACTCGACGAAGCAGTTGGCATGTCCGTCGAACTTCTCGGTCATCGCATGGCCCTGCACGTGGTGCAGGAAGTTCTCGGTGAAGATCTCGACCGAGAAGTGCGCCACCGACCCAGCCTTGGACGCTGGGATGTTGGACGCGTCACCGACGGCCCACACGTTGTCGTGGGCGGTCGAGAGCAGCGTTCCCTTGTCGACGGGGACGTAGTTGAGCTCGTCGCCCATCCCGGAGCGGGCGACGAAGTCCGCCCCCATGTTCAGCGGGATCGTGACGAGCAGGTCGAACGGGACCTCACGCTCGTCGTAGCTGACGAGCATCTTGGTCTCCTCGTCGACGCGCTCGACCATGAAGTCCGACTCCAGGGCGATCTTGCGCTCGTCGAGCATGCCCCCGAGGTACCTCGACGCCACGGGCTTGGTGAACGCCCCGGGAAGCGGGGTCACATAGGTGATCTCCACCTGGTCCCGCACGCCGTTCTCACGGAAGAAGGCGTCGGCCAGGAAGGTGAACTCCAACGGCGCGACCGGGCACTTGATCGGCATGTCCACGATGTGCACGACGAGCCGGCCGCCCTCCCAGGTCTTCAGCTTCTCGCCCAGGGCCGTCGCTCCGTCATAGGTGTAGAACTCGTGGACGCTGTCGCGGAACAGCTCGCCGTCCATGCCGGGGGTCTGGTCCGGTCGTGGCGTGGTGCCCGAGGCGATGACGAGCTGGTCGTAGCCGAGCTCACGGCCGCCGACCAGCAGCACCTTGTTCTCGTCGGGCAGCACCCGGTCGATCTCGGCGAGGACCAGGTCGACCCCGTCGGGGATGAACTGGTGGCGTGGCTTCACCACCTCGTCGGGCTGGTAGATCCCGAACGGGATGAACAGGTAGCCGGGCTGGTAGAGGTGGACGTCGTCCTGGTCGACGACGGTGATGCTCCACTCGTCGGCGCCCAGTCGGTGCCGCAGCTTGTTGGCCACCATCGTGCCGGCGGTTCCGCCGCCGAGGATGAGCAGGCGCTTCATCGTTTCTCCTTGGGCTGTCATGCGGTTGGGGCAGCGTGTGCGACGCGGGAGAGCGTGGCTGCGACCTTGGGCAAGGTGACCAGCACGTGCTGTCGTTGGGTGGGGTCCAGGGAGTACAGGTCGTCGCGGGTGGACTCCTCGGGCGCCACCCCACCGGCCAGGACCATGCCGACCAGCTGGCTTCCCTCGCGGACGAACGCGCGGGCGCACTCGAACCCGAGGGAGCCGGGCCGAAAGCGCGGGTCGAAGTCGAGGTCGTCGGCCAGCGCGTGCCACTCCTCCGCGCAGCGTTGGACCACGTCGGGGTCGGAGCCTCGGTCGGCGAACCACGGGCAGGGGTTGGCGACCTGGGTGATCGGGCGGCCCTGCATGTCCGTGACGACCATCATCACGCCGAGCAGCTCCGCGGCGACGTCGATCACCGGCTGCGCCTGGCGGGAGTCCAGGTCCGGTGCTCCCGGGCCCAGGTCCAGCAGCCGGGCGATCCGGTCCGCCGGGAACCGCCACTGACGACCGACCTTGACCGCCGGGAGCCGGCCGTCGCCGGCCATCCGGTAGACCGTCGAGGCGTCGATGTGCAGCAGCCGGCTCACGTGCTCGGCGGTGAGCAGGCTCACCTGCTGCTCCTGCTGCTCCTGCCGGTCCTGCATGCTCTGCATGTCTTGCAGGCTATGCCGGTCGACGGGTACCCCCCAGGGTACGTAGTCCCCCTCGGCGACGGCCAAAGGTCCCGACCTGCCACGCTGGCGTCATGGGCAGCGGCGAGGCGACGTCAGGACGCGACCTGCGCGCCCTGCCCAAGGCCCACCTGCACCTGCACTTCACCGGCGCGATGCGGCACACGACCATGATCGAGCTGGCCGACGCGCACGGCGTCCGACTGCCCGACGCCCTGTTGGAGCACTACCCCCCGCACCTGTCCGCGGCCGACGAGCGGGGCTGGTTCCGCTTCCAGCGGCTGTACGACACCGCCCGCTCGGTCCTGCAGCGCCCGGAGGACCTGCACCGGCTGCTGCACGAGGTCGCGCAGGACGAGGTGGCCGACGGCTCCCGTTGGCTGGAGATCCAGGTCGACCCGTCCGGCTACGCCCACCGCTTCGACGGGCTCACCACGACCCTCGAGCTGATCCTGGAGGCCGCCACCGGTGCTTCCCGCTCGGTGGGGGTCCCGATCGGGGTGATCGTCGGGGCCAACCGGACCAGGCACCCACTCGACGCCCGCACGCTGGCCCGGCTGGCGGCCACCCAGGTCGCACGCGGGGTGGTCGGGTTCGGTCTGGCCAATGACGAGCGGCGCGGCGACGCGAGCGACTTCGCCCGCGCGTTCCGGATCGCCCGCGACGCGGGCCTGCCCGGCACCCCGCATGGCGGTGAGCTGCTCGGCGCCGACAGCGTGCGGTCCGCCCTGGACACGCTCCAGCCGTCGCGAATCGGCCACGGGGTGCGCAGCGTGGAGGACCCGGCCCTGGTCCGACGCCTGGCCGACCAGGGCGTGACCCTGGAGGTCTGCCCGGCCTCCAACGTGGGACTCGGGGTCTACCGGACGCTCGACGACGTGCCCGTGCGCGCCCTGTTCGACGCTGGCGTCCCCATCGCCCTGGGAGCCGACGACCCGTTGCTGTTCGGGTCCCGGCTGGCCACGCAGTACGAGATCGCGCGCAGCGTCCACGCGTTCAGTGACGCCGAGCTCGCCGAGCTGGCCCGCATGTCGGTGCGCGGGTCGTTCGCCCCGGCCGACGTCGCGTCGCGCATCCTCGGCGACATCGACCGGTGGCTGGACACACCGCCGAGTGGCTAGGAGCGGGGACTCCAGACGTAGCGCAGGTCAGGCGCCTGCTCCTCGTTGCCTGACCCGTCGGTCCGTTCCGCGACGGCGAAGCCGTGGCCCTCGTAGAAGCGCTGCGCGCCCACGTTGCTCTCGAAGGTCCACAGCTGCAGTCCGTCGGGGTGCCGGCTCTTGGCGAGGTCGACGAGGAGCGACCCCCACCCCTGTCCAGTCCGTCCCGGCGACACGTACAGCTGGTCGATCCACCCGTCGCCCAGGGCCAGCACGGCGCAGGGCAGTGGGTCGGCGACGAGCCACACCTCTGCCTCGGGCAGCAGGTGGTCCCGCACCCAGGCCCGGACCTCGGAGTCGGGGTGGGCGGACGGCGGGATCACGTCGGCGCTGGCCCGCCGTGACTCGATGAGCACCCATGCCACGTCAGCGGCATCGTCCGGGGTCGCCCGACGCGGAACGCCGGTCACAGGTGGCAGCCGACCAGCGTCGGCTCGGGCTCCAGCTCGATGCCGAACTGCTCACTCACCGCAGCCCGGACGGCCCGCGCGAGGGTCAGGACGTCCGCGGTCGACGCGCCCCCGCGGTTGGTGACGGCGAGGGTGTGCTTGGAGGACAGCGCCGCCCGACCGCCGGTGAGGTCGCCGCCGGACCCACGGGGGAACCCGGACTCCTCGATGAGCCAGGCCGCCGAGACTTTGACCTGCCCCTCCCCGGCGTCGAACTGCGGCGCTGCGGCCGGCAGGGCAGCGGCGACGGCGGCGTCGACGACCGGGTTGGTGAAGAAGGACCCGGCGCTCCAGGTGTCGTGGTCGTCGTCCTCGAGGACCATGCCCTTGCGCCGGCGCAGGGCGAGCACCGCCTCGTGGACGCGCTCCATGGGCGCCGAGTCACCCACGGCGACGCCCAGGGACGCCGCGAGCTCGGCGTACCGGACCGGGGCACTGCGACTGGAGCGTCGGAGGCGAAAGGTCACCCCGAGCACCACGAACTCTCCGGGCGCCCGTTTGAAGGCGCTCGTGCGGTACCCGAAGAAGCACTGCGCTGCCGGCCGGGCCACGCGCTCGCCAGTCGCCCGGTCGACGACGTCCACCGAGACGACGGTGTCGGCGACCTCTTGGCCGTAGGCCCCCACGTTCTGGATCGGGGTCGCCCCCACCAGGCCGGGGATACCCCCCAGCGCCTCGACCCCGGACCAGCCGGCCTCGACCGACTGCGCGACGAGGTCGTCCCACGGCTCGCCGGCGGCGACCGTCACCAGCACCTGGTCGTCGTCGACCGCCAGGTCGATGCCGCGCGTCCGCACGGCGAGCACGGTGAGGTCCGGGGCTTCGTCACACACGAGCAGGTTCGACCCACCACCGAGCACGATGAGTGGCTCACCCGACGCATCGCAGTCGGCCAGCACGTCGAGCGCCTCCTGGGTGCGCTCGACCTCGACCAGCCGTTTCGCTGCTCCCCCCACCCGCAGGGTGGTCAGCTCGCTGAACGAGGCGTCGTGGCGGACCTGCACGCGCCCAACCTATGCCCGCAGCACGGCGGGCACCGCAGGCGCATCGCTCAACCGAGCTGAACGACGGCGCGTGCCATGCCGAGCACCTTCTGGTCGTCGCACAGGGCCTTGAGCTCGACCTCCACCCTCCGATCGGGCAGCTTCTCGGTGACCGCCGCAGACACCACCAACGTGGCCCCACGGTCGTCGTCGGGCACCGGAACGGGCCGGGTGAAGCGCACGCGGTACCCGACCACCGCGCCCGGGTCGCCGACCCAGTCGGTGACCACCCGGATCGCCTCGGCCATGGTGAACATGCCATGGGCGATGACGTCGGGAAGACCCACCTCCTTGGCCACGCGCTCGTTCCAGTGGATGACGTTGAAGTCACCGGACGCCCCGGCGTAGCGGACGAGGTCGAGCCGGCGCACGGTGAACACCTGCTCCGGCAGCGGGGTCCCGACCTCGACGTCGTCGAAGGAGACGGTGGCGGCCATCTCAGGAGCCCTTCTCTTCGGGGGCGCGCGCCACGAGGGTGGCCCACACCGAGGCCACCTCGGCCCCTTGGTCGTCGGTGATGTCGCTGCGGATCGTCAGGATGTCGTTGCCCGCCACCGTCCGGGCGGTGTCGATCGCCGCGGTGACCACCAGCCGGTCACCGGCCACGATCGGGCGGTGGAAGGTGAACCGCTGGTCGCCGTGCACCACCCGGGTGAAGTCCAGGCCGAGCTGCGGATCCTCGATGACCGCGATCTGGGGTCCGCGAGTGGCGACGACGGCGAAGGTGGGCGGGGCCACGACGTCCGGGTGGCCCAGAGCCCGCGCGGCGTCGGCGTCGCGATAGGCCGGGTTGTCGTCGCCGACGGCTTCGGCGAACTCCCGGATCTTCTCTCGGCCGACCTCATAGGTCATCGGTGGGTAGGTCTTGCCCAGCAGCTCCAGGTTCAGCCCCACGTCATCCCATCCCTCCGAACTGCCCGCCGGTGACCGGCAGGGTGACCCCGGACATGAAGTCGGAGTCCGAGGATGCCAGGAAGGCATGGACGGCGGCGATGTCCGACGGCTGCCCGAGCCGACCCAGGGCGATCATCGCGCGGATGGAGTCGCGTACCGAGCCGGGAATCCCCAGCTCGGCGTTCCCGTCGTCGTTGGCCGCGGTCAGTCTGGTCTCGACGAAGCCGGGTGCCACGACGTTGACCGTGATCCCGAAAGGACCCAGCTCCGAGGCGAGGGTCTTCGCCAAGGAGATGAGCGCCCCCTTGGCGGCGGTGTAGTTGGCCTGGCCCGGGTTGCCGGTCAACGCGGCGACCGAAGAGGTGAAGACGATCTTGCGCACACAGTCCGGCGTGCCGGACCGGGCGATCTCGTCCTTGGCCGCGGCGCGCATCACGGCCACGGTCGCCCGGGTCACATTCACCGTCGTGGTCAGGTTGGCGTCGACGCCGAAGGCGAAGGTCTCGGCGTCCATGCGGTGGAACATCCGGTCGCGGGTGGTGCCTGCGTTGTTGACCACGACGTCGGGCACGCCCCAGGTCCCGACCAGCGAGGTGACCAGGTGGTCGACGGCGTCGACGTCGAGGAGGTCGGCCGGAGCGGCCACCGCCGCGCCGCCTTCGGCGAGGATCTCGTCGGCCACCGCCCCGGCGAGCGTGACGTCGAGGTCGTTGACCACGACCCGGGCGCCCTCACTGGCGAGCCGGTGGGCCGTGGCCGCACCGATCCCGCGCCCGGCCCCGGTGACCAGGGCGGTCCGGCCGGCGAGGCGCACGCTCAGCGGGTCTCGCGGTGCTCGGTGTGCTTGCCGCAGTTCGGGCAGAACTTCTGCAGCGAGATCCGGTCCGGGTCGTTGCGCCGGTTCTTGCGGGTGATGTAGTTGCGGTGCTTGCAGTCGGCACACGCCATCGTGATCTTGGGTCGAACGTCGCTCCTGGAAGCCACCGGAACTCCTAGCCTTGTCGGATCTAGCCTGGTCGGACCATGTTTCGCGGGTGCCGACGTGGCACCGCGGGTCGTGCGCGAACCGTCCTCGTAGCGGAGGCCGGATTTGAACCGGCGACACAGCGATTATGAGCCGCTTGCTCTGCCAGACTGAGCTACCCCGCCCGCCGAGACCGACCATCACCACACGACGGCGAGAGTGCGGTCCCCAGAGCCCCAATACGGAATCGAACCGTAGACCTTCTCCTTACCATGGAGACGCTCTGCCGACTGAGCTATTGGGGCACGCTCGACGGCCGCCTGGGCGGCCACAGACCAACGACGAGCCCGCCTAGGGTACACAAGGCGGTCCAGCCGCCGGAAATCGCGGTCGACCGACGAAGGAGCCACCGATGAGCGCCGAGCACGCACCAGGCACCACCTCCCCTTGGTCCCTGTGGTCCCAGGACTCGTTCGCCTCCATCGCGTCGTCCAACAGCGTGTTCAGCATCGCCAGCGTCGGCTCGGTCGGTTCGGTGCTGTCCGTCGGGAGCGCAGGCTCGGTCGCCTCGATCGGCTCGGCCGGCTCGATCGCCTCGGCCTTGAGCGCCGGCAGCCTCGGGTCGGCCATGGCCGCCGGTGGTTTCGGCTCGATCGGCGCTCAGCCCACGGGTCGGGCCCAAGCCCTCGGGGTCGTCATCTCGCTCACAGCGGCGGGAGTCGTCGCCGTGGCCCTCCGGGCCCGGAAACGGTGACGCCCGGCGGGAGGCCGGGCGTCGCTGTGGCAGGTGTTGGATTCGAACCAACGAAGGCTAAGCCGACGGATTTACAGTCCGCTCCCATTGGCCACTCGGGCAACCTGCCATGCCCCCTCGCGGAAGCGGCTGCCAGAATAGCGCAGCACATCCGGGAGGTTTCGCATGGCCGATTCATCGTTCGACGTCGTCAGCAAGGTCGACCGCCAAGAGGTCGACAACGCGCTGAACCAAGCCGCCAAGGAGATCTCTCAGCGGTTCGACTTCAAGAACACCGGTGCCGCGATCGAGTGGTCCGGGGAGTGGGGCGTGGAGATCACCGCCAACTCCGAGGACCGGGCCAAGGCCGTGCTCGACGTCTTCCAGAGCAAGCTGGTCAAGCGCGGCGTGTCGCTGAAGGCGCTGGAGACCGGCGACCCCAAGCCCTCGGGCAAGGAAGTCCGGCTCACCGGCACCTTCTCCAACGGCATGTCCAGCGAGAACGCCAAGAAGGTCGCCAAGATCATCCGCGACGAGGGCCCCAAGGGGGTCAAGGCCCAGATCCAGGGTGACGAGCTGCGGGTCACGAGCAAGAGCCGTGACGACCTCCAGGAGGTCATCGCACTGCTCAAAAGCAAGGACCTCGATGTCGCCCTGCAGTTCGTCAACTACCGCTGACGTGTCCGGCCTGCACCCGTGAACGACGTGCCGGAGGACGGTCTCGACCGCTTCGTGCGTCACTCGCTGCACACATCGATGTTCTTCCCCGTGTCCCGGCTGTTCATCGCGGGCAACCCCAAGGCGGCCGGGACGAGCCTGAGGTGGTGGCTGCTGGAGTCGCACGGGATCGACGTCACCAAGCGGACGGCGGAGTCCCTGTGGGGTGAGTCGGCCCCCGCCCAGACGGTGTGGGACACCTCGGTCGACCTGCGGTTCACCTGGGACTCCCTGAGCGCGGCGGAGCGCCACGACGCGTTGGCCTCCGACGACGTGCTCTCCGTTCTCCCGGTACGCCACCCCGTCACCCGGATGTTCTCGGCATGGGCCGGCAAGTACCTCACGCTCGAGCCGTACTACAACGAGCGCCTGCCCGAGGACTTCCCCCTCCCACCGGACCGGATCGAGTCGAGTGCACAGATCCGCGAGCTCTTCGAGGAGTTCGTGCTGGCCTTGCAGCGCCAGGTCGAAGACGTCGGGGACTGGATGACGTTCGACGTGCACCTCTGGCCGCAGCACCTCCTGCTCGGGCGCGAACCGGCCGGTTCCATGCTGCAGCTGCGGCAGGAGGCGATGACCGAGGGCCTGGAGACGGTCGCTGGCCACCTGCGCGACCACGGCATCACACCCACGGCCCCGCTCAGGATCAACGAGAACGTCATCCCCTACCTGCCGGAGCTCGTCTCCGACCCGGCCCTCGCGGCGATCACCGCCCTGTACGACGACGACTTCACGACCCTGGGGTACGAGCGCGCGGTGCCAACGGCGGACGACCGGCCGATCGACCTCGACTGGCTCAACGACGTGCGCGGGCGCAACCGCCGTTACGAGGTCGTCCACCGAGCGGCCGTCGAGGGCCGCCGGCTCAGCGAGGAGCAGCAGGACCGGCTCCGGGCGCTCGAGGCGGAGCTCGCGGCCCTGCACGCCAGCCGGTCGTGGAGGTTGACCGAGCCGCTGCGCTGGGCCGCGGAGCGGACCGGAGCCGCCCGACCGGTCGACCGCGGCTAGGCGGCCGGACCGCTCAGCGCAGACCCGCCATCTCCTCCAGCCGGGCGACCCGGTCACTGGTCGGGGGGTGGGTGGAGAACAGGCTCGACATCCCACCGGGTCGGAACGGGTTGGCGATCATCAGCGCGCTGGCCGTCTCCAGCTGCGGCTCCGGACGCAGGGGCGCGGCGGCCACCCCGACCTCGAGCTTGCGCAGCGCGCTGGCCAGCGCGAGCGGGTCGCCGGTCATCTGCGCGCCGGAGAAGTCAGCCTGGTACTCCCGGGAGCGGCTGATCGCCATCTGGATCAGGCCCGCCGCCAGCGGTCCGAGCAGCATGAGCAGCAGTGCACCGAGGACGTTGCCGCCGTCCCGGTTGTTGCCACCCATCGGGATGAGCCACGCCAGGTTGGCGGCGAACACGATGATCCCGGCCAAGGTGGCCGCCACCGAGGCGATCAGGATGTCGCGGTTGTACACGTGGGCGAGCTCGTGGGCGAGCACGCCTCGCAGCTCGCGCTCGTCGAGCAGCTGCAGGATGCCCTCGGTGCAGCACACCGCGGCGTTGCGGGGGTTGCGCCCGGTCGCGAACGCGTTCGGCGCCATCGTGGGAGACACGTGGAGCGTGGGCATCGGCTGACGCTGCTGGGTCGCGATCTCGCGGACGACGCGGTACATGACCGGCTGCTCGGCCTCGCTGACCGGCCGCGCGCGCATCGACCGCAGCGCCATGGAGCCGCTGTTCCAGTACGCGAACGCGTTGGTGGCCAGCGCGATCACGAACGCGATGACCAGGCCCTGGGTGCCGCCGAACCAGGCACCCACGACCATGATCACCGCGGTGAGCAGCCCCAGCAGGGCCGCCGTCTTGAACCCGTTGTAGTAGTGCCGACTCACGACTTCCCTTTCGCGCCGCTCACGTCCACGGACCGTGGAACGACCAGCAGGACCAGAATCGTTCCCCTCCTTGCTACCGCCCAGGTCACCCGTCGATCAAGCCGAACGCCAGAGCCGGTGCCACCGACAGCACCGCGGTCACCAGGAGCGCCACGGCGGTGGCGGCACCGAGTCCGACCGGCACCTGCTCACCGGGCGGCCCCTCTGGCACGTGTCCACCCGGTCCCCGGCGGAAGAGCCGAGCCGCCCACGGCAGGTAGTACGCCAGGCCGATCACCGTCGCGACGCCCATCGCGCCCGCCAGCCACCAGGCACCCGTCCCGGCCGGGACGGCGAGCACCCCGACCTTGGCGAACAGTCCGCTCAGGCCCGGCGGCAGCCCCGCCAGCGCCGCCAGGAAGACCGCCAGCGCCACGCCGAGCCACGGGTTCTCCCGGGCGAGCCCGTCGAAGTCGGCCAGGGTCGGGTCGGGACGGCGGCGGGCCACCACGGCCACGACCGAGAAGGCGCCCAGGTTCATGGCTGCGTAGACCGCCAGGTAGGCCACCATGGTTGCCAGAACACCGACCTGCGGACGCCCGTTCCCCACCAGCGCGGCCAGGGGGACGAGCACGTACCCGGCCTGGGCCACCGAGGACCAGGCAAGCAGCCGAACGGCTCGGACCTGGCGCAGCGCCGCTACGTTCGCCCCGACCATGGTCACTGCTGACGAGACGGCGAGCACGCCGGCCCAGGCGGCGGGCCAGGCCACGAACGTGCTCGCGAGCAGCACGAGCCCGGCGAAGCCGGCCAGCTTGGACACGACCGACAGGTACGCCGCGACGGGGACGGGCGCCCCCTGGTAGGTGTCCGGTGCCCACGCGTTGAACGGGAACGCGGCGATCTTGAACAGCAGGACGGCGAGCACCATGACGAGCCCGGCGGCCAGTACGGGAGTGCGCACCTGCGGGTCGGCCACGGCGGTCGCGATCCCGGCGAAGGTCACCGATCCGGTGCTGCCGTAGACGAGCGCGACCCCGTAGAGCGCGACCGCGACCGACACCACGGAGTACAGGAACAGCTTCAGCGCGGCCTCACCGGCCCGACGGTCCCCGCGTCTCAGTGCCACGAGGGCGAACGTCGGCAGCGACACGACCTCCAGGACGACGATCAGGCTGACCAGGTCACGGGTGGAGGGCAGCGCCACGGCAGCCGCGGCCGAGCCCAGGAGCAGGAAGTAGTACTCACCGGCCGGCAGGTGGTCGTCGGCGACGGTGCTCACCGACAGGAGGACGACGACGAAGGTCGACGCGACCACGATGAGCTGGAAGGCCCAGGCCGTCGAGTCGACGACGTAGGCGCAGCCGACGTCAGCGCTGCACAGCGTGCGCCCGTCGAGGGTCGGCGGCAGCGTCAGCCCGGCGGCCAGGACGACGATCCCGGCGACCCACCCCGCACGTGAGGAGCCGGGAGGGCCGAACAGGTCGGTGACCAGCGCGACGAGGGCGCCCAGCGCGAGGACCAGGACCGGTGCCAGGACGACGTAGTCGACCGACTGGGTGGTCACGGGGCACCCACCGTCACGACCTCGCCGACCCCGCTCAGGATCGACTCGACGGTCGGCCCGGTCAGTCCGAGCAGGAGGCTGGGCAGGACACCCAGCAGGACGACGAGAACGACCAGTGGCAGCCAGCTGGCCGCCTCGACGCCCGTCACGTCACCTGCCCGCTCGTCGGTGTCCGGGCCCTGCGCGACCCGGCGCAGCACGCGCAGGAAGTAGGCAGCCGCGAAGACGGTGCCGGCTGCCGCCACGACGAGCAGGACGCGGAAGAAGGCCCGCTCGGGCACACCCGGGTGGAACGCGCCGAGCATCGGCAGGAACTCGCCCCAGAACCCGGCCAGACCGGGCAGACCCAGGCTGGCCACGGCCGCGAACCCGAGCACGAACCCCAGCCGGGGCGCTCGCGCGTACAGCGAGCGGGGCATCGTGCGCAGGTCGAGGGTGCCGTACCTGAGCTTGACCGACCCGGCGACGAAGAAGAGCAGCCCGGTGATCAGGCCGTGGGCGACGTTGCCGAACATCGCGCCGTTGACGCCCACAGCCGTAAGCGTCGCGATGCCCAGGACGACGAAGCCCATGTGTCCCACCGAGGAGAAGGCGATCAGCCGCTTGAGGTCGTGCTGGGCATAGCTGGCCCAGGCGCCGTAGACGATGCCCACCACACCGAGCGCAGCCAGGTACGGAGCCACGATGCGGATCCCTTCCGGCAGCTGCGGCAGCACGATGCGCACGAGGCCGTACGTGCCCATCTTCAGCATCACGCCGGCGAGCAGCACCGAGCCCGCGGTCGGCGCCGCGGTGTGCGCGTCGGGCAGCCACGTGTGAAGGGGCCAGACCGGGGTCTTCACGGCCAGCCCCACCCCGATCAGCAGGGCCGCGGCCAGCTGCACGCTGGCGGACATCTGCTCGCCCCGCTGGTCGGCGAGCAGGACCATGTCGGTGGTCCCGGTACTCGCCCACACCAGCAGGAAGCCCAGGAGCATGACCACCGACCCGAGCACCGTGTACAGGATGAACACGTTCGCGGAGCTGCGCTTCTCGCCGCTGCCCCAGGTGTCGATGAGGAACCACATGGGTACGAGCACGACCTCGAAGAACACGAAGAACAGCAGCAGGTCGAGCGAGACGAAGGCACCGAGAAGTCCGACCTGCAGCAGCAGGAACAGCCCGACGTACGCAGCCGGGCGCCCCGGCTCGGGCAGGTTGCGCAGCGAGTACAGCGCGCACAGGAAGCACAGCAGCGAGGTCAGGACGACGAGCGGGAGCGAGAGGCCGTCGACACCGAGCCGCAGACTGAGGTCCAGCTGCGGAACCCAGGGGGCCAGGAACTCGAACTGCACAGAGTCGCTGTCCTCGGAGTCGAATCCGGCCAGCATCAGCAGGGACAGCAACAGGCCGACCCCCGTCAGAGCCACCCCGAAGGCCAAGGCCCAGCGATCGGCCCGACGTCCGGCCAGGAGCAGCACGAGCGAACCGGCGAGGGGAAGCCCCAGGAGGACGGGAAGCCACCACGAACCGCTCACGTGGACACCGCCACCGCGACGACGACGACACCGAGCACGGTCAGGGTCAGTGCCGCAGTGAGCCCCTTCTGCACGTAGCCGGGGTGTGCTCGCTGGACCCCCGTGCCGAGGTGGTTGGCTGCCTGGCCCACCTGCCGGACGGTGCGTCCGATCAGGCGGTCGTCGACGGCGCAGGTCAGCCGGGTGACAGCGGCGAACGGGCGCACGGCCACGGCTTCGTACACGGCGTCCCAGCCGAATCCGCTCCTCGCCGATCCGGCGATCGCCCCGCCGAGGGGAGTCGGGTCGGCTGTCCGGTCTTCGCGCCAACGACGAGCGACGACTGCGGCCCCGGCGGCGACGAGCAGCACCGACAGACCAGTCGTGAGCGGGGTGGGGGGCAGCGCCTCAGGGTCCAGCACCGCGGTCGCCGTCGGCCACGACCAGGTCGGGAACCACGAGGCCACCAGGCCGGTGAGCCCGAAGACCGCCGCCGGGACCGCCAGGACGACGAGCGGCCAGCGCATCGCGGCCGGGGCATCGCCCGGTTGGCCGTCACCCCGGTACCGGCCGGCGAACGCGAGAAGCCAGACCCGTGCGGCATAGGCGGCGGTGACGGCAATCGTGACGAGGGCGGTTGCGAGCACGGCCCACCCCGCCCATGCCCCTACGACCGCGTCGCCCTGCGCGGCTCGCTCGGCGGCGGCGAGCACCGACTCCTTGGAGAAGAACCCCGACAGGACAGGAACGCCGGCCAGGGACAGCAGCGCCACCGCCATCGTGGCGGACGTCACCGGCAGCCTCCGACGCAGTCCGCCCATCTGCGACATCAGCGTCGAGCCGACCGCCTGGATCACCGCTCCGGCGCACAGGAACAGAAGTGCCTTGAAGAACGCGTGGGAGACGAGGTGGAACACCGCCGCCTGCTCGCTGCCCACGGCGAGTGCCGCCAGCATGTACGCAAGCTGGCTCACCGTGGACCACGCGAGCACGCGCTTCAGGTCGGTCTGGACCAGGGCGGCCAACGCTGCACCCAGCATGGTGAGGCAGGCGATCACCGCCATGACCGCCAGAGTCACGGGAGCCGCCTGCCACATCGGGAAGGTACGCGCGACGACGTAGATCCCGGCCGCCACCATCGTCGCAGCGTGGATCAGCGCACTCACCGGCGACGGGCCCGCCATCGCATCGGGGAGCCACGCATGAAGGGGGAACTGGGCCGACTTCCCCACGACGCCCATCAACAGGAGCAAGGTGACCACCGTGGCGGTGCTGGTCACGTTGGAAGCAGCCGCGACGGCGTCACCCAGCAGCAGGGTCCCGGTCGAGGCGATGAGCACGATGACGCCGACGACGAAGCCCACGTCGCCCGTCTTGGTCACGAGAAAGGCCTTGACCGCCGCGGCCCGCGCCGCGGGGTCCTCCCAGTTCTGACCGATCAGCACGTACGAGCACAGCCCCATGACCTCCCAGCCGATGACCAGCAGCAACAGGTCTCCTGCGACGACGACCGCCAGCATCGCGGCGGTGAACAGCGAGACGAACGCGGCGTAGGTGGCGTATCGGGGCTCACCGCGCAGGTAGGCCGTGGAGTAGACCTGGACGAGCAGCGCGACGACGGCGACCATCACGGCGACCGTCACCGCGAGGCCGTCGACGACCGTGGCCAGCGGAAGCACGACCCAGGCGCCACGCAGCCCGTCGGCGACCACTGGCTCCTGCCAGGGCTGCTGGGCGGCAAGGGCGACACCGACCACCAGGGCGGCGGTCGCCCCGAGCACCGCGATCGCGGCGACCCAACGACGCCCGAGGCCGCCGAGGCAGAGGCCGGCCAGGGCCGCAGCCAGCGGACCGGCCACGAGCCAGAGGCCGGTCACGGGCGGCTCTTCGACAGGTCGTCCGAGCGGCCCTCGCCCAGGTCGTGCAGGTCGTCGACCGCGATCGTGCGACGCAGCCGGAACACCAGCAGCACGATGGCCAGACCCAGCCCGATCTCGGCCGCCGCGATCGTGATGACGAACACACTCAGCGACTGCCCGGCATGAGTGGGGTCGTCGAGCATGACGTCGAAGGTGACCAGGGCCAGGTTCACCGCATTGAGCATGATCTCCACCGACATCAGCACGAGGATCGCGTTGCGCCTGGCCAGTACGCCGTAGATCCCCACGCCGAACAGCAGGGCCGAGACGAGCAGCGGGTACAGCGCGTGCACGTCACACCTCCCGACGTCGCAGGCGGGACACCGCGATCGCGCCGATCAGGGCTGCCAGCAGCAGGACCGACAACGCCTCGAAAGGCAGCACCCACCAGCGGAACAGCGCGCTGCCGATCACCGCAGCATCGGCCGGAACCGGGTCGGACAGGTCGAGCACCACCTCGGCGAAGCCGTCGATGAGGAGCACGACCAGCGCCGCGGTGGCACCGCCGGCGACCAGCAGGGCCGCCCACCGGTTTCCGGTCGTGAGGTCGTCGCTGGGCCCGATCGGTGCTCGAGTGAGCATGAACCCGAACAGCACGATCACGACGACCGCTCCGACGTAGACCAGCACCTGCATCCAGGCCACGAACTCCGCGCTCAGGAGAAGGAAGCACCCAGCCACCGCCCCGAGCGACACCACCAGCCACAGCGCCGCATGAACCAGGTGACGGGTCGTCACCACCACCACCGCCGCAGCAACGGCCACGAGCCCGAAGAGGGCGAAGACCAGCTCGAGCGCGCTCGGCGAGAGCAGCGCGCTCACGAACCTGGCTCCTCTGCGGCCTTGCGCGCAGCGGTCACCTCTTTGGGCTCCTGCGCCGTGACGTCAGCAGCAGGAGGAGCTGGAACCGTCCACATCCACTCGCGCAGCCGGTCCTTCTCATGGACCAGGTCACGGATGTCCAGCTCGGCGTACTCGAACTCCGGCGACCAGAACAGCGCATCGAAAGGGCAGACCTCGATGCAGATGCCGCAGTACATGCACAGCGAGAAGTCGATCGCGAACCGGTCGAGCATGTTGCGGGTGCGGTCTCGCGCGCCCGGCTCGGTCGCGGGGACGACCTCCTTGTGGGAGTCGATGTAGATGCACCAGTCGGGGCACTCGCGTGCGCACAGCATGCACACGGTGCAGCTCTCCTCGAGCAGCGCGATCACCCCGCGCGAGCGCGGGGGAAGCTCCGGCTTCACGTCGGGGTACTGCTCGGTGACCGAACGCCGGGTCATCGAACGCAGGGTCACACCCAGGCCCTTGACCAGGCCGGAGCCCGGCAGCGCGCGTCGCGAGCGGTCCGGCGTCGTCACCAGACCACCTTGACGACGCCGGTGACGGCGAGCTGGGCGAGCGCCAGCGGGACCAGGCCCTGCCAGGCGAGCCGCTGGAGCTGGTCCTCGCGCAGGCGCGGGAAGCTCACCCTCAGCCAGATCACGACGAAGGCCAGAACCGCACCCTTGGCCAGGGTCCAGACCAGCGAGTCCCCGAACGGACCCTGCCATCCGCCGAGGAACAGGACCGCCGTGAGCAGGCACAAGACCACGATCCCGGCGTACTCAGCGAGCAGGAAGAGCGCGAACCGCAGACCTCCGTACTCGGTGTAGGGGCCGAAGATGACCTCGGAGTCGGCCACGGGCATGTCGAAGGGCGGACGGTTGAGCTCGGCGAGTCCGGCAACGAAGAACACCACCGCACCGACGCCCTGCCACAGGAGCCAGGACGGCTGCCAGGCCTCGACGATCCCGGTCAACGACAGCGTCCCTGCGGCCGTGGCCACGGAGGCGGCGGCCAGGACGAAGGGGAGCTCGTAGGCCATCAGCTGCGCCGCCTGGCGCATCCCGCCGAGCAGCGCGTACTTGTTGGCGCTGGCCCATCCGGCCATGAGCGTGCCCAGGACACCGACCGCCATGATCGCCAGCACGACGAACAGGCCTGAGTCCAGCGACCGGCCGACGACGTCGGGGGCGATCGGGATCAGGGCGAGGACGACGAAGTAGGGCAGCAGCGCGATCGCCGGAGCCAGGCGGAAGACCCTGGCATCCGCTGCCGTCGGCACGACCTGCTCCTTCTGGGCGAACTTGACGCCGTCGGCGACGAGCTGGGCCCAGCCGTGGAACGCACCGGCGTACATGGGGCCGAGGCGCGACTGCATGTGCGCCATCGCCTTGTGCTCCATCTGGCCGACGAGCAGCGGAAGGGTCAGGAAGGCAGCGAGGACCACCGCGACCCGGATCAGGATCTCGAGGAGCTCGCTCACGGCGACTCCTGGCTGTCGCGGCGTGGACCCCAGGTGGCCGGGTCGGGCACACCCGGCGGCAGCGTCTTGCGACGGCTGGGGCTGGCGGCGTGCTCCGACTCTCCCGGCTCCTTGGCCCCTGGCCAGGGTTTGGCTGCCCGTGAGGCCAGCACGAAGCTCTTGCGCCACGGGTGCCCCTCGAACCCCTCCGGGAGCAGGAGCGGCACGAGGTTCGGATGGCCCTCGAAGTGGATACCGAACATCTCGCAGGTCTCACGCTCGTGCCACGAGGCTCCGGCGAAGACACCGGTGATGGTGTCCACGCTCGCGGAGCCGGACTCGCCGACCCGCGTGCGAAGCAGCAGTCGATGCCGCCGGTGCGGGTCGTACACGTGGACCACCACGGTGAAGAGCCCCTCCAGCTCGTCGACGGCCGACAACCAGTCGAAGAACGACAGTCTCAAGCCGTCGCGAGCGATCGTGACCCCGTCGACCCAGTGCACACTGAGGAGGTCGACCACGACGTCGCCGTAGGACTCGCTGACCACTCCGTCCAGCGCAGCGAACGCGTCGGTGACCTCCTCGACCCAGCCGGAGCTCACGGCGCCGGTACCAGGGGTCGCTGGAGCGCCGCGGCCGACGGACGGTATCGGGTCGCCAGGTTCTCGTCGGCGATCTTCCGCTGCAGCTTCAGGATCCCCTGCAGCAACGCCTCCGGACGCGGCGGGCATCCCGGGACGTACACGTCGACCGGGATGATCTGGTCGACGCCCTTGGTGACGCTGTAGGAGTCCCAGTAGGGACCGCCGCAGTTGGAGCAGGCGCCGAAGGAGATGACGTACTTCGGGTCGGGCATCTGGTCGTACAGGCGCTTGATGGCCGGTGCCATCTTGTCCGTCACGGTGCCCGAGACGATCATGAGGTCCGCCTGGCGCGGCCCGGGGGCGAAGGGGATGACCCCGAGCCGGATGAAGTCGTAGCGGCTCATCGAGGTCGCGATGAACTCGATCGCACAGCATGCCAGTCCGAAGTTGAACACCCACAGGCTGTAACGACGACCCCAGTTGAGGACGAGCCGGATGGGCTGAGGGGCGACGCGACTCAGTGCACCCAGCGTGGGTGACGGGATGTCGACGGGGGCCACGGCCGGTTCACGTCCAGCTCAGGACGCCACGGCGCCACGCGTAGAGGATGCCGACCGCGAGGAAGCCCAGGAAGGCGAACATCTCGACCAGCGTGACCGCACCGAACCCGGGATCGTCGAAGACCGTCGCCCACGGGAACAGGTACACGGCGTCGACGGCGAAGATCACGTACAGGTAGGCGTACACGTAGTAGCGCAGGTGGATCTGCGCCCAGCCGTCACCCACCGGGTCCAGGCCGCACTCGTAGCTCGCCAGCTTGCCCGAGGAGGGCGCCGAGGGACGCAGCAGGGCGTTACCCACCAAAGCGGTGCCGACGAACGCCACCCCGACGGCGAGGACGATGCCGAGCACGGCGTAGCCGGCGAAGTACCCGCTCCAGTCGTCGAGCATGACCGTCGCCCTCCGATCCCGCCCCGGCCGCCAAAGAGCCCATCGTAGTGAGCAACCCCCGCCGCCCGGGGTGGTCCGGGCGCGCCCGGACGGTGTGTCCGGCATACCATCGGCAGGTGACCAAAGAGGTCGTCCAGCTGGACCGCGTCATCATCAGGTTCGCCGGCGACTCCGGCGACGGCATGCAGCTCACCGGCGACCGCTTCACCCACGAGACCGCCCTCCTGGGAAACGACCTGGCGACGCTGCCCGACTTCCCGGCCGAGATCCGGGCGCCAGCAGGCACGCTCCCCGGTGTCTCCGCGTTCCAGCTGCACTTCGCAGACCACGACATCATGACTCCGGGCGACGCCCCCAACGTGCTCGTCGCCATGAACCCAGCGGCACTGAGGGCCAACCTGAAGGACCTCCCACGAGGGTCGGACCTCATCGTCAACACCGACGAGTTCACCGCCCGGAACCTGAAGCGGGTCGGCTACGACGCGAATCCCCTGGAGGACGGCACGCTCGAGGCGTACCGCGTGCACGCCATCGGCCTCACGTCCATGACGGTCACGGCACTGGCCGAGCTCGGCGTCTCGCGCAAGGACGCGGAGCGGGCGAAGAACATGTTCGCCCTCGGGCTGCTGAGCTGGCTGTACCACCGACCCACCGACGGCACCCTGGCCTTCCTCGAGCACAAGTTCGCCAGCAACCCGCTGCTCATGACGGCCAACGTCACTGCGTTCAAGGCCGGCTGGAACTTCGGTGAGACCACCGAGGACTTCTCCGTCTCCTACGAGATCAAGCCCGCCCCACTGGCGTCCGGCACCTACCGCAACATCAGCGGCAATGTGGCTCTGGCCTACGGGCTGCTGGCGGCGTCGGTGAAGTCGGGGCTCTCCTTGTTCCTCGGCTCATACCCGATCACTCCGGCCTCGGACATCCTGCACGAGCTGAGCAAGCACAAGCGGTTCGGTGTGCGCACGTTCCAGGCCGAGGACGAGATCGCCGGTGTCGGTGCGGCCCTCGGGGCGGCTTTCGGGGGTCACCTCGGCGTGACCACGACCTCAGGGCCCGGGCTGGCCCTGAAGGCCGAGACGGTCGGACTGGCCGTCTCACTGGAGCTGCCGCTCATCGTGTGCGACATCCAGCGTGGTGGCCCGTCGACCGGTCTGCCCACCAAGACCGAGCAGTCCGACCTGCTCCAGGCCATGTTCGGCCGCAACGGCGAGGCACCGGTGCCTGTGCTGGCTCCACGGTCACCCAGCGACTGCTTCAGCATCGGTCTGGAGGCCGCCCGGATCGCCCTCGCCTACCGCACGCCGGTGATCGTCCTCAGCGACGGCTACCTCGCCAACGGCTCGGAGCCCTGGCAGGTACCGGACGTGGGGTCCCTGCCCGACCTCGGCGTCGTCTTCTCGACCGAGCCCAACCACGTCGACGACGACGGGACGCCTCGGTTCTGGCCGTACCTGCGCGACCCGGAGACCCTCGCGCGTCCGTGGGCCATCCCGGGTACACCGGGCCTGGAGCACCGGATCGGTGGCCTGGAGAAGGAGGACGGCTCCGGCAACGTGTCCTACGACCCGGTCAACCACGACCACATGGTCCGAACCCGCCAGGCCAAGGTCGATGGGATCGCCCGGACGATCCCCGTCCTGGACGTCGACGACCCGAGCGGCCGCGCGCAGATCCTCGTCATCGGATGGGGCTCGACGTACGGGCCGATCGGAGCAGCGGTCCGTCGCTGTCGCGACGCCGGGCTCGACGTCGCGCAGGCGCACTTCCGGTACCTCAACCCGCTCCCGCCCAACACCGAGGACGTGCTGCGCGCCTACCCGACCGTGGTCCTGCCGGAGATGAACCTCGGCCAGCTCGCCCTGCTCCTGCGTGGCCGGTTCCTCGTCGACATCGTCCAGTACAACCAGGTCCGCGGTCTGCCGTTCAAGGCGGGAGAGCTCGCCGAGGTGATCAGGGAGGTGGCCGGACATGAGTGACCAGGGCGCTCGCCCGACCGACCATGGCTCGTTCGGGTCCACCTTCGCCGCCGCGGCCGAGGACTCAGCGCTCGACCCGCTCGCCGGCCTGCCCCGTGCACCGGTGCCGCTCAAGACCAAGGACTTCAAGACCGACCAAGAGGTGCGGTGGTGCCCCGGGTGCGGTGACTACGCGATCCTCGCCGCCGTCCAGTCCTTCCTGCCGGAGCTGGAGGTGCGGCGGGAGAACATCGTGTTCGTCTCGGGGATCGGCTGCTCCTCACGGTTCCCGTACTACGTCGACACGTACGGCATGCACTCGATCCACGGCCGAGCGCCGGCCATCGCCACAGGCCTGGCGCTTTCGCGACCCGACGTGTCGGTCTGGGTCGTGACCGGCGACGGCGACGCCCTGTCCATCGGCGGCAACCATCTGATCCATGCGCTACGGCGCAACGTCAACCTGAAGATCCTGCTGTTCAACAACCGGATCTACGGGTTGACCAAAGGGCAGTACTCCCCGACCTCCGAGCAGGGCAAGGTCACCAAGTCCACACCCCTGGGCTCCCTCGACGTCCCGTTCAACCCGGTCTCACTGGCCCTCGGCGCCGAGGCCTCGTTCGTGGCGCGCAGCATCGACACCGACCGCAAACACCTCACCGCCGTGCTGCGGGCCGCTGCGCACCACCGGGGAACCGCGTTGGTGGAGATCTACCAGAACTGCAACATCTTCAACGACGGGGCCTTCGACCTGCTGACCTCGCCGGCGACGCGTGACGAGTCGCTGATCAGGCTGGTGCACGGACAGCCGATCAGGTTCGGGGTCGACGACCGGTACGGCGTCGCCCGGCGAGACGACGGCTCCCTGCAGGTCGTCGAGGTCTCCGAGTACGGCACCAAGGCGCTGCTCGTCCACGACATGCACGCGGCCAACCCCGACATCGCCTTCGCGTTGTCCCGGCTGGCCGACCCGACGTCGCTGGACCGCAGCACGATCGGGGTCTTCCGTGACGTGCACCGGCCGTCCTACGACGACCTGCTGCACGAGCAGCTGCAGGCGGCGCAAGGCGGGCACGGACCGGCCGGGACCGAGGCGCTGCAGGCCCTTCTGCACGGCAAGGACACCTGGTCGGTCGACTAACCCGACCGGCAATAGGGTCATCGGGTGTCGCAGCGTCGGAAGGGCCTGGTCTTCGGGCTCGCCGCGTACCTGCTCTGGGGGCTGTTCCCGCTCTACTGGCCGTTGTTGGAGCCGGCCGGCCCCCTGGAGATCCTGGCCAACCGGATCATCTGGTCGCTCGTCGTGGTCGTCGTCATCCTCGCCGTCACGCGCAACTGGGCCTGGCTGAACGGCGTCCTGCGCAACCGGCACCAGATGCTGCTGCTGACCGCGGCCGCGGTCGTGATCACGGTGAACTGGGGCACCTACATCTACGGCGTCAACTCCGAGCAGGTCGTGCAGACGTCTCTCGGGTACTTCATCAACCCCCTGGTGTCGATCCTCTTCGGGGTCGTCCTCCTGCACGAGCGCCTGCGGGCCTGGCAGTGGGTGGCTGTGGCCCTGGGCGCCGCGGCAGTGCTGGTGCTCACCGTCGACTACGGACACCCGCCCTGGATCGCCCTGGTGCTGGCCTTCTCGTTCGGCACCTACGGCCTGCTCAAGAAGACCCTCGACATGGGGTCGGTCGAGAGCCTCACGGTCGAGACCGGGCTGCTGTTCCTTCCGGCCCTGGGCTTCCTGATCCTCCTGCAGTCACGCGGCGAGAGCACACTGGGCCAGGAAGGGCCCGGGCATGCGGTGCTGCTCATGACCACGGGAGTCGTGACGGCGGTTCCCCTGCTGTTCTTCGGCGCCGCGGCCACCCGGGTGCCTCTGACCTGGATCGGCCTCATGCAGTACGTCGCCCCGGTCATGCAGTTCGTGATCGGCGTGGCCGTCTACGACGAGCCGATGCCGGCCTCGCGGTGGCTGGGCTTTGTGCTCGTGTGGAGCGCCTTGGTGCTGATCGCGGTCGAGAGTCTGGTGGCGCACCGCAGGACGGCGACCGAGGCGCTGCGCCCCATCACCGAGTGAGCCGGTGACGGCTCAGGCGGTTCGGGACACGACCAGGTCGCAGAGGTGGTGCAGGGCGTCGGTGGCCGGGCCCCCGGGCAGCGCCGGGAGCACCTCGCGCGCCTCGTCGGCGTAGCGCTGGAGGTCCGCGCGGGCCGCGGCCATCGCCGCATGCCCCCGAAGCCGCCGGACAGCCTCGCCGAGCCGGTCCTCGTCCTCGAGAGGGCTGTCGAGCAGCGCGAGCAGCGCCGCGTCGCCGGGGTCGGCGGCCCGGCGCAGATGGAGTACGGGCAAGGTGTCGACCCCCTCGCGCAGGTCGGTGCCGGGGGTCTTGCCGGACTCCCCGCTGTCGCTCGCGACGTCGAGGATGTCGTCGGACAGCTGGAACGCCACCCCGATCCGCTCACCGAACCGGGTGAGCAGCTCCACGATGCCGTCGGGGGCACCGGCCAGCATCGCCCCGAACCGGCCCGACGTGGCGATCAGGGACCCGGTCTTGTCCGCCACGACCGACAGGTAGTGGTCGACCGGGTCCTCCCCCTCACCGGGGCCGACCGTCTCCTTGATCTGGCCGGTGCACAGCCGCTCGAACGTGCGCGCCTGGATCCGCACAGCGGCTGGTCCCAGATCGGCCAGCAGCTCCGACGCCTTGGCGAACAGGAAGTCACCGGTGAGGATCGCCACCGTGTTGTCCCACCGGGCGTTCGCCGAAGGCGCACCGCGGCGGATGGACGCCTCGTCCATGACGTCGTCGTGGTAGAGCGTGGCCAGGTGGGTGAGCTCGACCACGACGGCGGACGGCACGACGCCGGGCGCTGCGCCGTCGCCATACTGCGCGGCCAGGAGAACCAGCAGCGGCCGGAAACGCTTGCCCCCCGCGTCGACGAGGTGCCGGGAGGTCTCCGTGACGAACGGGTACTCGCTCTTCACGGTCTCCCGCAGCAGCGTCTCGACCGAGTCGAGCCCGATCCGAAGATCGGCCGCGAGCCGGTCGTCGGAGACCGTGAGGCCGAACGGGCTGGACGGGGTCACCTCGCTACCTCACCAGTTGGGCGGCCTCTTGCGCCAGTTGCAGGACCGGCTGGGGGAACACGCCCAGGGCCACCGTGACGATCGCCGCGACGGCCAGCGCCAGCGACGTGAACGCACTGGGAATGGCCACGGTCGGGCCGTCGTCGGCCGGCTCGGAGAAGAACATCAAGACGATGACCCGCAGGTAGAAGAAGGCTGCGATGGCACTGGACACGACACCGATCACCACCAGGGGCACGGCGCCCCCGGCGGCCGCCGCCTCGAAGACCGCGAACTTGGCGGTGAACCCGCTGGTCAGCGGTATCCCGGCGAAGGACAGCAGGAACAGCCCGAACGCCCCCGCGACGACCGGCGAGCGGCGACCGAGTCCGGCCCACTTGGACAGGTGGGTGGCCTCACCGCCGGCGTCTCGGACCAGCATCACGATCGCAAAGGCACCGATCGTCGCGAACCCGTACGCGACGAGGTAGAACAGCGTGCTCGACAGCCCTGCCGAGCTCGTGGCGATCACACCGGTGAGGATGAAGCCCGCCTGGGCGATCGAGGAGTAGGCGAGCATCCGCTTGATGTCGGTCTGGGTGATCGCGACGACCACGCCGACGAGCATGGTGGCCACTGCCACGGCCCACATCATGGGGCGCCAGTCCCACCGGTAGTCGCCGAGCGCCACGTAGAAGACCCGCAGCAGGGCACCGAACGCGGCGACCTTCGTCGCGGCTGCCATGAACGCCGTCACCGGGGTCGGTGAGCCCTGGTACACATCGGGAACCCACGAGTGGAACGGCACCGCTCCGATCTTGAAGAGCAGACCGACGGCGATCATCGCTGTACCCAGGAGCAGCACCGGGTCCAGCCCGATCGTCGTCCCCAGCGCCTCACTGATCCCGGCCATCGAGATCGACCCCGAGAAGCCGAACAGCATCGCCGAGCCGAACAGGAAGAACGCTGACGAGAACGCGCCCAGCAGGAAGTACTTCAGCGCGGCCTCCTGCGACAGCAGGCGACGACGACGGGCGAGTCCGGCCAGGACGTACAGCGGCAGGGACATGACCTCCAGCGCAATGAACATGGTGAGCAGGTCGTTGGCCACTGGGAAGAGCAGCATGCCCCCGACGGAGAAGAGCGCCAGAGGCCAGACCTCAGTGGTCAGAACACCTGCCGCGGTGAGCTCCCGCTCGTCCTCGCTGCCGGGGATCGTCGCCGCCGACGGCGTGAACGAGTCGCCAGCGCTGTCGACCCTCCGCTCGGCGAAGAGCAGGAACGACACGAAAGCAAGGACCAAGACGGCGCCCTGGAGGAACACGCCCGCCTGGTCCATCGCGACGCTGCCTTGCGCGGCCAGCGACCCCGCGTCGGGCAGGGCCACGGTGATGAGCAGGACGAAGGCCAGCACCAGTGCGCCCAGGGAGACGACCATCTGCACGAACCGGCGGTGCTGACGAGGGACCACCGCCTCGACCACGACCCCGACCAGAGCCGCCCCGAACACGACCAGCATCGGCGCCAGGAGGCCGTACTCGAAGGTCGGAGTCTCGAAAGCCTCACCGACGGCCCGGATCACGGCTGGACTCCTTCCGGGTCAGCCGGAACGGACGGCTCCAGCACCGGGGCCGACACCTGCTCGAGCACGCGGTCGACCGCGGGGTTGACGACATCGAAGATCGGCTGCGGGAACACACCTGCGGCGATGGTCAGCGCCAGGACCGGGGCGATCGCCCAGGCCTCGCGCGGGAGCAGGTCGCTGAAGCCCTTGACCTGGTCGGACCTCGGTCCCTGTGCCACCCGCTTGTACATCTGCAGGATGTAGATCGCGGACAAGACGATGCCGGCAACCGCCACCACCGCCGCCACCGGCCAGCGCGGGTAGGAGCCCACCAGCGAGGTGAGCTCTCCGACGAAGCCGGCCAGGCCCGGCATGGCCAGGCTGGACAGCCCGGCGACCAGCAGCACCCCGGCGAGCATCGGGGCCACCCGGGCGACGCCGCCGTAGTCGCCTACCTGGGCCGACCCACGGCGGCGGACCAGGAAGCCGATGGTGAGGAAGAGCGCGGCGGCACTCAGACCGTGGGCGACCATGTAGAACGTCGATCCGGAGCCCCCCAGCGTCGTGAAGGCGAAGATGCCGAGCACGATGACGCCGAAGTGCGACACCGACACGTACGCGACCAGGCGGTTCATGTCGGTCTGGCCGATCGCGACGAGCCCGGCGTAGACGACGCTGACGGCTGCGAGCGTGACCACTGCCGGCGCAGCCCACTGCGAGGCATCGGGGAACAGAGGAAGGCAGATCCGGATCATTGCGAACGTGCCCACCTTGTCGAGGACGCCCACGACGAGGGTGTTCGTTCCCGCGGTTCCCGCGGCAGTGGCGTCGGGCAGCCACGTGTGCACGGGGAACATCGGCGCCTTGACTGCGAAGGCGAAGAAGAACGCCGCGAAGAGCCACTTCTGGGTGTTCGGGTCGATCGACAGACCCGCGAGAGTCGTGACGTCGAAGGTCCCGTCACCGAGCTCACGGGCCGACACGACGTACAAGGAGATCAGCCCGGCCAGCAGGATCAGCCCACCGAACAGGCTGTACAGGAGGAACTTCACGGCTGCGTAGGTGCGCTGCGCTCCTCCGTAGAGTCCGATCAGGAAGTAGACGGGGATGAGCATGACCTCGAAGGCCACGTAGAACAGGAACAGGTCCGTCGCCGCGAAGACGAAGACGACGCGTTCCTTCGAGGGCGAGGAACAAGGCGAAGAACGTCTGGACCCTGTGTCGACCGTCGTCGGCGTCGTGCCAGCCGGCCAGGATCACCACCGGCACCAGCGCCGCCAGCAGGGCCAGGAGCACCAGGGCGATGCCGTCGACGCCGACCGCGTAGGAGATGCCGAACTGCTCGATCCAGACGTGGCTCTCGACGAACTGGAAGGGCTCGCTGGCGTCGGCGTCGAACTGCAGGGCCATCACGACCACGATGACCAGGGCGACCACGGAGAACGCGAGCGCCAGCTGCTTGGCCAGGAGCTCGCGTCCCTTCGGGACGGCCGCCACCACCGCGGCACCGACGAACGGCACCACGCCCAGGGCGGTCAGCCAGGGAAAGTCGCTCACGTCACAGCCTCACCAGGACAAGGGCGCCCACGATCAGGAGAGCACCGGCGAACATCGACGAGGCATACGTGCGCACGAACCCGGTCTGCCAACGCCGCAGCCGTCCCGACGAGCCACCGATGCCGGCAGCCAGCCCATTCACGAGGCCGTCGACGACCTTGTTGTCGAAGAAGACGAGGAACCTGGTCAGCCACTGCCCCGGGCGCATCACGACGGCCTCGTTGAACGCGTCCTCGTAGAAGTCGTTGCGTGCGGCCACGGTCACCGGGGTGCCGACCGGGGCCGTGACCGGCACCGACCGGGTGGCGTACTGGAGGTAGGCCAAGCCGACCCCGATCCCGACCAGGGCCAGGACTCCCGCGGAGATGACCCAGGTGGGAACGGCGAAGGTGTGCTCGACCGGCTCGCCGACGACCGGAGCCAGCCAGTCGACGAACCGGTTGCCCATCGCCAGGAAGAGCCCCGCGACGGTGGACAGGATGCCGAGCACGACCAGCGGACCCGTCATGCTGCCCGGCGACTCGTGCGGGTGCACCGACTCCGCCCAGCGACGCTCGCCGAACCAGGTCATCAGCACCACGCGGGTCATGTAGTACCCCGTGATCCCGGCGCCGACGGCAGCCAGGAGCCCCAGCCAGATGTTGTCGGCCAGTGCCGCCTCGATGATCTTGTCCTTGGAGAAGAAGCCGTCGAACGGGGGGATGCCGATGATGGCCAGGTAGCCGGCCATGAAGGTGACGAAGGTGATGGGCATCACGGATCGCAGCCCGCCGAAACGGCGCATGTCCAGCTCGTCGTCCATGGCGTGCATGACCGAGCCGGCCCCGAGGAACAGGTTGGCCTTGAAGAAGCCGTGCATGAGCAGGTGGAAGATGGCGAACGCGTAGCCGGCCGGCCCGAGGCCGGCAGCCAGCACCATGTAGCCGATCTGGCTCATGGTCGAGCCGGCCAGGGCCTTCTTGATGTCGTCCTTGGCGGTACCGATGAACGCACCGAGCAGCAAGGTGACGACCCCGACGACGGCGACCGCCAGCCGGGCCCCGTCGGTCAGGTTGAAGATGGGTCCGGAGCGGACGATCAGGTAGACACCGGCCGTCACCATGGTGGCCGCGTGGATCAGCGCCGACACCGGGGTGGGGCCGGCCATGGCGTCCAACAACCAGGCCTGGAGCGGCACCTGGGCCGACTTGCCGACGGCCGCCAGCAGGAGCAGCAGGCCGAGGGCGAGCAGGGTCCCGGACGACGCCTCGGGTGCGGCCGCGAACACCCCGGAGAACGCCGTCGTGCCGAAGGTGGCGAACAGCACCATGATGGCGACCGACATCCCGAGGTCGCCGACCCGGTTCATGATGAACGCCTTGTTGCCGGCGGTGGCGTAGTCGGCCCTCTGGTTCCAGAAGCCGATGAGGAGGTAGGACGCCAGACCCACGCCCTCCCAGCCGACGTACACCATCACGTAGTTGGAGGCGGTGACCAGCAGCAGCATCGATGCGACGAACAGGTTCAGGTAGGCGAAGAACCTGCGTCGGTCGGGGTCGTGGCCCATGTAGCCGAGCGAGTAGACGTGGATCAGGCCGCCGACGAAGGTGATCAGCAGGATGAACACCATCGACAGCTGGTCGACGAGGAACCCGACGTTGACGTCGAACAGCCCGGACGCCGTCCACGTGTACAGATCCTGACCGTAGGCGCGCTCGTCGGACGGCTGTCCGAGCATGGAGAGGAACTGGACGGCGCCGATGGCAAACCCGGCCCAGACCGTCGCCACCGCGAGCCAGGGCCCCCATCGGTCGGTCCGGCGCCCACCCAGGAGCAGGATCGCCGCGCCCAGCAGTGGAAGCGCCACCAGCAGCCAGGTCAGCGAGAAGACACCGGACGCGTCCTGCACGGACTGCAGCGTCTGCGAGCCGGTTTCGTCAGCGAGATGAGCAAGCATCGGCCTACAACTTCAGCAGGTTGGGGTCGTCGACCGAGGCCGAGCGCCGGGTACGGAAGATCGTCACGATGATCGCCAGGCCGACCACGACCTCGGCCGCTGCCACGACCATCACGAAGAAGGCCACGACCTGGCCGTCGAGGTTGCCGTTGATCCGGGCGAACGTGACGAACGCGAGGTTCGAGGCGTTCAGCATGAGCTCGACGCACATGAAGACCACGATCGAGTTCCGACGCAGCAGCACCCCACTCGCGCCGATCGCGAACAGGACCCCGGCGAGGTACAGGTAGTTGGTGGGGGTCATGGCTCGCCCCCCTCCTCGACCGCGCGCGGGAGCTCGACATCCCCAGAGGGCCGCACGAGACCGCGGCGGCGCAGATGCTCGGGCACGGAGTCCTCGGCCGCGGAGCCGTCCGGCAGCAGCGCCGGAGTGTCGACCGCGTTGTGCCTGGCGTAGACCCCCGGGCTCGGCAAGGTCGTCACCCGCCCGCTGGTCACCCGCAGCCGGGACAGCGCCGGTTGGGACAGCCGCGCCTTCAGCGTCGTGCGGTGGGTGAGCGCCATCGCTCCCACCGCAGCCACGATCAAGACGGCGGAGATCACCTCGAAGCCGAAGACGTACTGCGTGAAGATGATCTCGGCCAGCGCGCGGACATGTCCACCGGCAGCCTCGTCGGCCGCCGTGACTCCCACCGCCGGAGGGAACGTCGCGCGGGCGATCCCCGAGAGCAGGAGCCCACCGAAGCCGAGGGCGAGCACCATGGTGACCCAGCGCTGGCCCCGCAGAGTCTCCACGAACGAGTCGGAAGCGTCGACACCGACAAGCATCAGCACGAACAGGAACAGCATCATCACGGCACCGGTGTAGACGACCACCTGCACCACGCCCAGGAAGATGCCGCCTTGCATCGCGTAGAAGACCGACATCAGCACCATGGTCGTCGCCATCCACAACGCACTGTGCACGGCCTTGCGACTGAGCAGGATCATCAGCGCGGCCAGCACCATCACCGGGGCCAGCAGCCAGAACGTCACCTGCTCCCCGGTGGAGACTGTGGTGGCCGCCATCAGGGTCGTCACTGCGCACCGCCCACAGATTCCGGCGCCGCCGGGTCGCTGTCGAGCTCCCCCGCGTAGTAGTTGTCCTGGGTCGTGCCGGGGGCCATCGCATGCGGCGGCTCCTCGGCACCCTCACCGAGCGGTGCGAGGAGCTCGTGCTTCTCGAAGATGAGGCTCGACCGGCTGGTGTCCGCCAGCTCGTACTCCCGACTCATGGTCAGCGCGCGGGTCGGGCACGCCTCCAGGCACAACCCGCAGAAGATGCAGCGCAGATAGTTGATCTGGTACACCCGGCCGTACCGCTCACCCGGAGAGAACCGCTCATCGTCGGTGTTGGGCGCCCCCTCGACGTAGATCGCGTCGGCCGGGCACGCCCAGGCGCACAGCTCGCACCCGATGCAGCGCTCGAGCCCGTCGGAGTAGCGGTTGAGCACGTGCCGACCGTGGAACCGCGGCTTTCCGGGGTTCTTCTCCTCCGGGTAGAACTCGGTCGTCACCTTCTTCGGCATCGTCTTGAACGTGACGCCGAACCCAGCGATGGGGTCGAGGAAGCTAGGCATCACTGACCTCCTCGCTGGACGACGTGGGACCGGGACCGACATCGGCGGTGACCGGCTGGTCCTCGCCGGAGAGCTGACCCGGCAACGGCGGGACAGGGTACCCACCGGCGAAGGCGTCGAAGGTCTCGGGTTCGTCCTCCGTGACCTCGACCGGCGCCCGTCGGCCCGCGACGAAGTCCCACACGAAGGTGCCCGCGAGCAGGATCAGGATGGCGACCACGGCCCAGGCGATCAGGCGGTTGCGGTCGAGGTCGGTCTCAGTGGCGACGGCCCGGACCGTCGCGACCGCGACGATCCACAGCAGCGAGATCGGGATCAGGACCTTCCAGCCGAACCGCATGAACTGGTCGTAGCGCATCCTCGGGAGGGTTCCGCGCAGCCAGATGAACATGAACATGAAGATCCACAGCTTGCCGACGAACCAGAGCATCGGCCACCAGCCGGTGTTCAGCACGCCGTCGTCGATCGCGCTCAGCGGCCACGGTGCGTGCCAGCCGCCCAGGAACAAGGTGGTCGCCAGCGCGGCCACCGTGAACATGTTGATGTACTCGGCCAGGAAGAACAGTGCGAACTTCAGTGAGCTGTACTCGGTGTGGAACCCGCCGACCAGCTCACCCTCCGCCTCAGGCAGGTCGAACGGGGCCCGGTTGGTCTCGCCGACCATGGCGATCACGTAGATGACGAACGAAGGGGCCAAGATCACGGCGTACCAGATCGGCTCCTGCGCCCCCACGATGCCCGAGGTGGACATGGTTCCGGCGAACAGGAAGACCGCGACGAAGGACAGACCCATGGCGATCTCGTACGAGATCACCTGTGCCGTCGAGCGCAGCCCACCCAGCAGCGGGTACGTCGACCCGCTGGACCACCCAGCGAGGACGAGGCCGTAGACCCCGATCGAGGTGATCGCCAGCACGTAGAGGACCGAGATCGGAAAGTCGCTGAGCTGCAAGGGGGTCAGGTGACCGAACACCGAGACCACCGGGCCGAACGGAATCACCGCGAAGGCCAGGAAGCACAAGGTGGCCGAGATGATCGGCGCGAGGATGAAGACCGCACGGTCCGAGGCAGTCGGGGTGATGTCCTCCTTGAGCGCCAGCTTGATGCCGTCGGCCAGGCCCTGGAGCAGCCCGAACGGTCCGACTCGGTTGGGCCCGACCCGCTGCTGCATGCGGGCGACGACGCGACGTTCGGCCCAGATCATGATCAACGTGGACAGCACCAGGAAGACGAAGATGAAGACCGCCTTGAGCAGCGACAACCACCACGGGGTGTCCGCGAGCGCGGCTGCCGTGGTGAGCTCGTCCTGCTGGTCAGCCAGAAGGGTCATCAGGGTGCTCATGCGGCACCTCCGCCGCTCACGGTGACGACCGCACCGGGAGCCACACCCAGCTCTCGGTGGACGTGCTCGGTCAGCGCGACGACTCCCGCAGCCATGGGCACGACCTCGATCCTGCGGCGGACCGCACCGGACGCTCCGGAGACGGTGACGTCGTCGCCGTCGGCGAGCCCGAGGTCAGCCGCGGTTCGCGGGGCCACCCGCGCGACCAGGGGCCGTGCGGTGGCTGCCAGGTACGGCTCGCCGTCCTGCATGACCGACGGGTCGATGAGTGCGCGCCAGCCGGCGAGCACGAGCTCACGCCCGGACGGCTGCGCCGGGTCGGCAGGAGCGACCTCCGGTGCGGCCACCCTCGTGCCACCCCACGCGTCGAACTGCGCGAGCTCGGCGCGGGTCCGGTCGAGGGTGTCCAGCCCGAGGTCGACATCGAGCTCGGCGGCCAGCCAGCTGAGGACCCGGGCATCGGACAGGACGGCCGCATGCCGAACCGCCTGCCCGAACGGTCGGTCCCGCCCCTCCCAGTTCAGGTAGGAGCCCGCCTTCTCGGGCGCAGCCGCCACCGGGAGCACGACGTCGGCGCGCTCGGTGACATCGTGCCGGTGGGTGTCCAGCGCCACCACGAAGTCGACGGTGTCCAGGGCGGCGACCGCTGCGTCGGAGTCGGGCAGGTCGTCGAGGTCGAGCCCGGCGACGACGACGGCGGAGAGCGCACCTGATGCACAGTCGGCCACCATCGTCGGAAGGTCGAGACCCGGCTCGTCGGGCACGGAGTCCACACCCCACACGGCCGCCGCATCGACCCGAGCCGCAGCGTCGGACACCGGGCGACCACCGGGCAGCAGCCCCGGCAGCAGTCCGCTCTCGACCGCGCCACGCTCTCCGGCCCTACGGGGGACCCACGCCACGCTCGCGCCGGTCGCCTGCGCCAGCCGAAGGACGGCGCTCAGGGTTCCCGGCAGCCCGGCCGCGCGCTCACCCACGACGATGACGGCCCCCCGCTTGCGCAGTGCCTGGCCGACGGTGCTGCCCTCGTCGGCCAGTGTGTCGAGCGCCCGGGGCTCCTCACCGGGCACGGTCGTTACGAGCTCGCCGTCGAGCTTGGCCAGACCGCGCGTGGCCACAGCGCCCACGCTGAACACCTTCGTCGACCCGCGACGGGCCGCCTTGCGCAGCCGCAGCTGCACGATCGGTGACTCGTCCTCTGGCTCGAAGGCCACGAGCAGCACGGTCGGGGCGGCCTCGAGGTCCGCGTACGTCGTCGACATCCGGGTACCGGCGACCGTAGACCCCAGGAAGGCTGCCTCCTCCTCGGACCCCGCACGGGCCCGGAAGTCGACGTTGTTGTTCTTCAGCACGACCCTGGCGAACTTGGCGTAGGCGTAGGCGTCCTCCACCGTCAGGCGCCCACCGGCCATCACCCCGGTACGGGGGCCGGCGGCCCGCAGTCCGCGGGCGGCGGCGTCGAGTGCCTCCGGCCAGGACGCGACCCGCAACGCCCCCTCCTCACCGTCGCGGACCATCGGATGGGTGATCCGGTCGTCGGACTCGACGTAACGGAACGCGAAGCGTCCCTTGTCGCAGTTCCAGTCCTCGTTGACCGTCGGGTCGCTGGAGGCGAGCCTGCGCATGATCGAGCCACGTCGCACGTCGGTGCGCAGCTGACACCCTGAGGCGCAGTGCTCGCAGGTGGTCTGGGTCGAGACCAGGTCGAAGGGGCGGGCCCGGAAGCGGTACAGCGCACTGGTCAGTGCACCGACCGGGCAGATCTGGATCGTGTTGCCCGAGTAGTAGGAGTTGAACGGCACGTCCTGTGCGATCCCCACCTGCTGGTTCGCCCCACGCTCGAGCAGCTCGATGAACGGGTCTCCGGCGATCTGCTCGGAGAACCGAGTGCAACGGGCGCACGACACGCAGCGCTCCCGGTCGAGCAGCACCTGGGCCGACACGTTGATCGGTTTGGGGAACAGTCGCTTCGCGCCGTCGAACCGGGTCTCGGCGTTGCCCTCGGTCATCGCCTGGTTCTGCAGGGGGCACTCGCCACCCTTGTCACAGACCGGGCAGTCGAGCGGGTGGTTGATGAGGAGGAACTCCATCACCCCGCGCTGAGCCTCGTCGGCGACGGGCGAGGTGAGCTGGGTGCGCACCACCATGCCGTCCGAACAGGTGACCGCACAGGCCGGCTGGGGCTTGGGCTGGCCCTCGACCTCGATGAGGCACATGCGGCAGGCGGCCACCGGTTCGAGCAGGGGGTGGTCGCAGAACCGCGGCACGGCCACGCCCACCTGCTCGGCCGCACGGATGATGAGCGTGCCCTTGGGCACGGCGATCTCGATGCCGTCGACGGTCAGCGTGACGGTGTCGACTGGGTCGACGGGTGCGACGCCTGTGGTGACGGGGGTCGTGACGGTCATCAGACGCTGACTCCGGTGAAGACGGTCGAGGCCGCTGGTGGGAAGTCCTCGTGGACGGGCGTGTGCGTGCCGGCTTCGAACTCGGCCCGGAAGTACTTCATCGCCGACGGGTAGGGAGTCGCTGCGGCGTCACCGAGCGCACAGAACGAACGCCCCATGATCTGTTCGCCGACGTCGAGGGTCTTCTGCAGGTCGTCGGCAGCGGCTCGGCCCTCGTCGAACTTGCGTAAGAGGTCGACCAGCCAGTAGGTGCCTTCGCGGCACGGGGTGCACTTGCCGCAGGACTCGTGCTTGTAGAACTCGATCCATCGTGCCACCGCGCGGACCACGCTGGTGGTCTCGTCGAAGACCATCGGCGTACCCGTGCCGAGCATCGACCCGACCGCGGCGATGTCCTCGTAGGTCATCGGGGTGTCAGCGTGCTCTGCGGTCAGCAGCGGGACGCTGGAGCCGCCGGGCAGCCAGAACTTGAGCTCGTGCCCGTCACGCATGCCGCCTGCGTAGTCGAGGAGCTCGGCAAAGGGCGTCCCGAGCGGCGCCTCGTAGATCCCGGGCCTCGACACGTGCCCCGACATCGCGAACACCTTGAACCCCGGGGACTTCTCGGTGCCGAACGACCGGAACCACTCGACCCCACGGTTGAGGATGTACGGGACGTTCATGATCGTCTCGACGTTGTTGATCACCGTCGGGGCCGCGTAGAGACCGGCGACCGCCGGGAAGGGGGGCTTGAGCCTGGGCTGCCCACGGAACCCCTCGAGGGAGTCCAGCAGCGCCGTCTCCTCCCCGCAGATGTACGCACCGGCGCCGGCGTGGACGACGACGTCGAGGTCGAAACCCGTCCCCTGGATGTCACGTCCGAGGTAGCCGGCGTCGTAGGCCTCCTGGACCGCCCGACGGACCCGCCTGATCACGAACGGGACCTCACCACGGACGTAGATGAAGGCCTGGTTGGCCCGGATCGCGTAGGAGGTGACGATGACTCCCTCGACCAGCGCGTGCGGGTCGACCATCATCAACGGGACGTCCTTGCAGGCTCCCGGCTCGGACTCGTCGGCGTTGACCACCAGGTAGTGCGGCTTGCCGTCGCCCTGCGGGACGAAGCTCCACTTGAGCCCCGTGGGGAAGCCAGCGCCGCCTCGACCGCGCAGCCCCGAGTCCTTCACCCGGGCGATGACGTCGTCCTGGTCCATGGCGAAGGCGACGGGCAACGACTCGTACCCGCCGTGTCGGCGGTAGCCCTCGAGGGTGTGCAGCGCAGGGTCGTCCCAGTGCTCGGTGAGGACGGGGGTGAGGGTCATGGCTCAGTCCTCCCCGACCGGTGGTGCGGAGTGTCCGCGCTCACGTGCGACCCGCAGCCCGACCAGGGTGAGGTCGTCCAGCCCGACGTCGGAGTCGGCCAGCCGGTCATCGACGCCGGCGAGGGCCTCGCCGACCGTTGCGAACGACGCGACCTCCCGTGGCCCACGGGTGCTGGCCACCGGGCCGCCGCTTCGGATGGTCTCGACGAGCTCGCGGGCGCTCTCGGGCGTCTGGTTGTCCAGGAACTCCCAGTTGACCGTCATCACCGGAGCGTGGGTGCATGCCGCCTGGCACTCGATCCGCTCCAGCGAGATCTTGCCGTCGGGCGTCGTCTCGAAGTTGCCCACTCCGACGTAGTCGACCAGTGACTCCCAGATGTCGTCACCACCCAGGATCGCGCACAGGGAGTTGATGCAGACGCCGATCCGGTACTCCCCGCCCTGACCCCGCAGGTACATCGTGTAGAAGGTGGCGACCGCGGTGACCTCGGCCTGGGTCAGGTCGAGCTCCTCGGCGACGACGCCGATCGCCTCGGGGCTGATGTACCCCTCGACCGACTGAGCGAGGTGCAGGCACGGCATCACGGCCGAGCGATTGCGCGGGTACCGCGCGCGGATCTCGCGCATCTGCCCACGCACGGGGTCGCTGATCGCCATTGCTGAGTTCACCTTCCCCTGGTGGTCGGCCTCATCGGTCGACACCGCCCATGACCGGGTCGATCGATGCCACGGCCACGATCACGTCGGCGATCTGGCTGCCGTCGCACATGGCCGCCGTGGCCTGCAGGTTGTTGAACGAGGGGTCGCGCATGTGCATCCGGTAGGGGCGTGTGCCGCCGTCGCTGGTGACCTGCGCACCGAGCTCGCCCCGCGGTGACTCGATCGCCGCGTAGACCTGCCCGGCCGGCACCCGGAAGCCCTCGGTGACGAGCTTGAAGTGATGGATGAGCGCCTCCATCGACTGGGTCATGATGTGCTCGATGTGCGCGCGGGAGTTGCCCAGCCCGTCGGGGCCGAGGGACAGCTGCGCCGGCCACGCGATCTTGGGGTCGCCGACCATGACCGGCCCCGGCCCCTCGTCCTCGAGCGCGATGGCCACCTGCTTGATGATGCGCAGGGACTCGACCATCTCCTCCAGCCGGATCCGGAAGCGCCCGTAGGCGTCGCAGGTGTCCCACGTGGGGACGTCGAACTCGAGCTCGTCGTAGCCGAGGTACGGCTGGGTGCGGCGGAGGTCCCAGGGCAGCCCCGTGGAGCGGAGCACCGGCCCGGTCATGCCCAGGGCCATGCACCCGGCCAGGTCGAGGTACCCGACGTCCTGCAACCGCCCCTTGAAGATCGGGTTCTCGTTGCACAGGTCGATGTAGTCCTTGATCCGCTCGGACATGAGCACGTAGAAGTCGCGGATGTCCTCGTACGCACCGTCCGGGAGGTCCTGGGCGACGCCTCCAGGGCGCACGTAGGCGTGGTTGAGCCGGAGTCCGGTGATCAGCTCGAACAGGTCGAGCACCAGCTCGCGCTCCCGGAAGCCGATCGTCATCACGGTGAGGGCGCCGATCTCCATGCCGCCGGTCGCGATGCACACCAGGTGCGAGGAGATCCGGTTGAGCTCCATGAGCAGGATCCGCAGCAGGTTGGCCCGGCGAGGGACGTCGTCGGTGATCCCCAGCAGCTTCTCCACGGCCATGCTGTAGGCGGTCTCGTTGTAGAACGGCGACAGGTAGTCCATCCGGGTCACGAAGGTGACGCCCTGCGTCCAGGTGCGGAACTCCAGGTTCTTCTCGATCCCGGTGTGCAGGTAGCCGATGCCGCAGCGCGTCTCGCGCACGGTCTCGCCGTCGAGCTCGAGGATCAGCCGGAGCACACCGTGGGTCGAGGGGTGCTGCGGCCCCATGTTGACGACGAGCGTGCCCTCACCCGACTCGGCCGCCTCTGCCGCGAACGTGTCCCAGTCGCCGCCGGTCACGGTGTAGATGCGGCCCTCGGTGGTCTCCCGTGACGGCGCGGAGACGTCGGGGTCGTCATAGGGGTGCTGGTCGGTCGTGGTCATCAGAAGTACTGCCTCCGCTCGTCCGGCGGTGGGATCTCGGCACCCTTGTACTCGACCGGGATGCCACCCAGCGGGTAGTCCTTGCGCTGCGGGTGCCCGGGCCAGTCGTCGGGCATCTCGATCCTGGTCAGCGACGGGTGCCCGTCGAAGATGATGCCGAAGAAGTCGTAGGTCTCACGCTCGTGCCAGTCGTTGGCCGGGTACACCGAGTAGATCGAGGGGATGTGCGGGTCGGCGTCAGGGCACGTCACAGTGACCCGGACCCGTCGGTTGTGCGTGATCGACAGGAACGGGTACACCGCGTGCAGCTCACGGCCGGACTCGTGCGGCCAGTGGACTCCGCTGACCCCCAGACACATCTCGAACCGCAGTGCGGGGTCGTCACGCAGGTGCTGGGCGAACTCGACGAGGTGCTCGCGGGCGACGAAGAATGTCAGCTCGTCGTGGGCCACGACGACCTTCTCGACGGCCTCGTCGTAGCCCGGCAGGGCAGCGACCAGGGCGTCGGCGACCTCGTCGAACCACCCTCCGTACGGCCGGGATGCCGGCGGAGCGGCCAGGACCGGGGCGACCAGGCCCCCGTAGCCACTGGTGTCACCAGCGTCGCCCGCCCCGAACATGCCGTGCCGCACCTCGACCACGTCCAAGGTGATCGGGGCGTCCTCCGGCACGGCCGGAAGCGCGGGGTCGTCGTGCGGGTCGGTCACGCCAGCAGCCCCTTCATCGCGCTCGTCGGGACCGCCGTCAGCGCCGATGCCTCGAGCTCGTCGAGCTCGCGCTTGCGGTGGGCGCCGAGCTTGGTGTGCTGGATCTCGTCGTGCAGCTTCAGGATCGCATCGAGCAGCATCTCGGGCCGGGGTGGGCATCCGGGCAGGTAGATGTCGACGGGGACGACGTGGTCGACACCCTGCACGATCGCGTAGTTGTTGAACATGCCGCCGCTCGAGGCGCAGGCACCCATCGAGATGACCCACTTGGGTTCGGCCATCTGGTCGTAGATCTGACGCAGGACCGGTGCCATCTTCTGGCTCACCCGACCGGCCACGATCATCAGGTCAGCCTGGCGCGGCGACGCCCGGAACACCTCCATGCCGAAGCGGGCCAGGTCGTAGCGACCCGCGCCGGTCGCCATCATCTCGATCGCGCAGCAGGCGAGACCGAACGTCGCCGGCCACAGCGAGCTCTTGCGCGCCCAGCCGGCGAACAGCTCGACCGAGGTCAGCAGCACTCCGCTGGGGAGCTTCTCCTCCAGGCCCATCAGGCGGTCCCCTCTCTGCTCACCGGCATCAGTCCCACTCGAGCCCGCCGCGGCGCCACACGTACACGTAGGCGATGGCGAGCGTCGTGATGAACAGCACCATCTCCACCAGGCCGAACAGCCCGAGCTGGTCGAAGGCGACCGCCCACGGGTAGAGGAAGACGATCTCGATGTCGAACAGGATGAACAGCATCGCGATCAGGAAGTACTTGACCGGGAACCGACCGCCACCGACCGGTTGCGGCGTGGGCTCGATGCCGCACTCGTAGGAGTCGAGCTTGACCCGGTTGTACCGCTTCGGACCCGACACTGCGCCGGCGATGATGGAGAAGACCGCGAACCCCAGGGCCAGTGCCCCGAGGAAGAGGATCGGCACCGCAGCGTTCATCGTGCACGGCCCCTTTCCCGAAAGTCGTGACGCCCGGCGACCGGCTCCGGACCGGCGCCCATCCTAGGGACGTGGCTCCCGGTCACGCGGCGGGGGCCACCTTCGTCAGGGCGTTGATGACCCGGTCCATGGCGTCGCCGTCTCGGGGGTCGGTCAGGTTGGCGAGCAGCTTCAGGGTGAACCGCATCAGCGTCGGGTGCGGGAGCCCGTGGCGGGTGGCCACCTTCATCACCGAGGGGTGGCCGATCAGCTTCACGAAGACCCGCCCCAGCGTGTAGTAGCCGCCGTACGCGTCCTTGAGGGCCTGCGGGTAGGCCTCCAGGGCTCGCTCACGGGAGGACGCGGTCTCCCGGCCCGCAGCCTGGACGATGACGTCGGCCGCCATCCGCCCCGACTCCATGGCGTACGCGATGCCCTCCCCGTTGAACGGGTTGACCATCCCCCCGGCGTCGCCGACCAGCAGGAGACCTCGCGTGTAGTGAGGGGTCCGGTTGAAGCCCATCGGCAGCGCGGCGCCGCGGACCGGCTGGGTGCGGTTGGCCTCCCGCAGGCCCCACTCCTCCGGCGTGCTCTCGACCCAGCTCGTGAGCAGGTTGCGGTAGTCGACTCGGCCGAAGGCCGAGCTGGAGTTGAGGATTCCGAGTCCGACGTTGACGGTGCCGTCCCCGACACCGAAGATCCAGCCGTAGCCGGGCAGCAGGCTGCGGGCGCCGCCCTCGTGCTCCTGCCACAGCTCCAGCCAGGACTCCAGCCAGTCGTCGTCGGTGCGCGGGCTCGTGTAGTACGTGCGCACGGCCACCCCCATGGGCCGGTCGTCGCGCTTGCGCAGTCCCATCGCCAGGGACAGCCGGGTGGAGTTGCCGTCCGCAGCGACCACCAGTGGAGCCCGGAACTCGGTGGCGGGTCCGCGGGCACCGTCCGGCTCGGTGGTTCGCGCGGTCACCCCGACGATCGACCCTTGGGCGTCGAGGACGGGCCCGGTGACCGTGGTCCGTTCGTGGAGCCGGGCTCCGGCCTTCTGGGCCTGCCGGGCGACGATCTCGTCGAAGTCGGTCCTGGTGCGGACGAGCCCGTAGTCCGGAAACGACGAGAGCTCCGGCCACGGCAGCTCCAGGCGCATGCCACCCCCGATGATCCGCAGGCCGTGGTTGCGGACCCAGCCGCTCTCGGCGCTCGGCTCGACACCGATCGCTAGCAGCTCCTTGACCGCGCGGGGGGTGAGTCCGTCACCGCAGACCTTCTCCCGGGGGAACGCGGTCTTCTCCAGGAGCAGGACGTCCAGGCCCGACCGGGCCAGGTGGTGGGCCGTCGTCGAGCCGGCGGGCCCGGCACCGACGACGATCACGTCGGCGTCGTCGCGGCGGTCGGCCGGGCGGGCAGTCGCAGTCACGGGTCCTCGCAGGGGGCGCGCTTGTGAAAGCCTTCACGAGCAGTTGCAGTGTAGGACGCGCAGTCGAGGCCCGCAGACCGGCACTGCCGAGGCACTCAGCGTCTGCCTAGGGCTTGGTCCCCCGGTGCAGCGTGACGATCCCCCCCGACACGTCCCGCCAGGCGACGTGCTGCCAACCGGCCCGGCCCAGCCAGTGCGCCAGCTGGGCCTGGTCGGGCCAGGCCCGGATCGACTCGGCCAGGTACACGTACGCCACCGGGTTGCTGGAGACGGCCTGGGCCATCCGCGGGAGCGCCTTCATGAGGTACTCGAGGTACAGCGTGCGAAACGGCGCCGAGGTGGGATGGCTGAACTCGCACACGACCAGCCGACCGCCGGGGCGCGTGACGCGCAGCATCTCGCCGAGCCCCGCGTGCGGGTCGTGGATGTTGCGTAACCCGAACGAGATCGTGACCGCGTCGAACGCATGGTCAGCGAACGGGAGCCTCATCCCGTCACCTGCCGTGAACGCTCGCTTCGGGTTGCGTCGCTTCCCGACCTGCAGCATCCCCAGCGAGAAGTCGCAGGGCACGACCTCGGCGCCGGCCCGGGCGAACGGCTCGCTCGACGTACCCGTGCCCGCGGCAAGGTCGAGGATTCGCTGCCCCGGGCGAGGGTCCACTGCCTGGACGACCATCCGGCGCCAGCGCCGGTCCTGACCCAGCGACAGCACGTCGTTGGCCAGGTCGTAGCGGTCCGCGACCTGGTCGAACATGGCGGCGACGTCGGCGGGGTGCTTCATCAGATCGGCGGTGGACACCGACCCAGTGTGACCGACCGCATACCGCGCCCCATCCACCCCTCGGCGCGCTCCGGAGGATCTGACCGCGGGAGCCAGTAGCCTTCGACCGACCGCTCGACGCACCGGAACGGGGACATACATGGTCCAGTCCAGGAGATGGCTCCTCGCCGGGGTCCTGGCCCTGCCGACCGCGCTCGTCCTCGGGTCCGTCGCTGCCCCGGCGACCGCCGTGAGCGCTCCGCTCCCCAAGGTGGTCTCGGCCAACCCGGTCGACAACACCCCCCACGTGCTCGACGGCACCGTGCGCGCGATCGCGGAGGTCGGCGGCACCGTGGTGGTCGGCGGCTCCTTCACCCAGGTGCGCAACGCGGCCAACACGGCGACCATCAATCGGTCCAACCTGATCGCCTACGACGCCTCGACCGGACGGGTCCTCGGCGCGTTCGCCCCCGTGCTCGACGGCAGGGTCGAGACGGTCGTCGCCGCACCCGAGCCGGGTGCGGTGATCGTCGGCGGCGCCTTCCGGACCGTCAACGGAAAGGCCCAGCGGGGGCTCGTCAAGCTGAGCCTGGCCGACGGTTCGCGGATCCGTGCGTTCTCCGCCGTCACGAACAGCACGGTCAACAAGGTCCTCCTGAGAGGCAACCGCCTGCTCGTGGGTGGCGAGTTCACCAGCATCGGCGGGGTGTCCCGTCAGGGCCTGGCCTCGGTGAACGCCGTGACCGGCGCGGTGGCCACTGGCTTCGACCTGCCCGTCGCTGGATCTCGCAAGCCCGCCGTCCAGCCCAACTCGTTCGTGTGGGAGATGGATGCGACGACTGACGGCCGGTACCTGATCGTCCTCGGCAACTTCCTGACCGTCGCCGGGGTGAGCCGCAACCAGGTCGCGATCATCGACCTGCAGAGCAACACGCTGACCCCCTGGCAGAGCCCCCGCACGTCGTACGCGTGCGGTGCGTCAGTGTCCTTCTTCTTCACCGACGTCGAGATCGCGCCGACCAACGACTGGTTCGCTTTGTCCGCCCGGGGCGGCTACGCATCCCCGTCGAGCGCCGGTCTGTGCGACACGGTCTCACGGTGGGAGCTGACCCCGACGTCCACCAGCGCCCAGCCGACGTGGGTCAACTACACCGGCGGCGACACCTTGTGGTCGGTGGCAGTGACTCCCGCAGCCGTCTACGTGGGTGGCCACCAGCGGTGGCTGAACAACCCGTACTGCAGCAACTGCGCCGGGCCCAACGCGGTGCCTCGCGAGGGGGTGGGGGCGGTCAGCCCGATCGACGGCAGCGCCCTCGCCTGGAACCCGGGCCGGGCTCGTGGGGTCGGGGCGCAGGAGCTGGTGGCCACGTCCCGCGGGCTGTACATCGGCTCGGACACCACCCGGCTCGCCAAGGAGTACCACGCTCGGCTCGGCCTGTTCCCGGCCACCTGAGCCACCAAACCCGCTCGCCCGGACGCGCGACAGCGGCCAGGCGGTCCTACGCTGGAGCATCGTGAGCACCACTGTCCGTCGCCCGGCCCTCACGCCGCAGCGAGTCCCGCTTCGGGTCCGCTCGGTGCCGGTCGACGACCCCGGCGACCTGCTCGCGCGCCTGCCCGTCGCGGGCGGACTCGCCTGGTTGCGCAACGGCGACGGCCTGGTCGCCTGGGGCGAGAGCGCGCGACTCGAGGTCAGCGGGCCCGACCGGTTCGCCACCGCAGCCCGTTGGTGGGCCGAGCAGGTCGCGCACATGCAGGTCGATGACGTCGTCGGGGTCCCCGGCAGCGGTCCCGTGGCGTTCGCCTCGTTCACCTTCGCCGAGGGTCCCACCGCCTCGGTGGTCGTCGTCCCCTCCGTCGTGGTCGGTCGGCGCGACGGCGCCGCCTGGGTCACCGCCGTCGACGGCGCATCCACCGCACCGTCGGTCGACTCCCCCGAACCGATCGGGGAGGTCGCCTGGTCCGACGGGCAGGTCGGTGCCGCCGGCTACGAGGCGGCCGTGGCCCGGGCGGTCTCGCTCATCCGGCAGGGCCGGCTGGACAAGGTCGTGCTGGCCCGTGACCTGGTCGCCGTGGCCCAGCACGACGTCGACGTCCGCGCACTGCTCGAGCCGCTGGCCCGCAGCTACCCCCACTGCTGGACCTTCGCCGTGGACGGCCTGGTCGGTTCGACCCCGGAGCTGCTCATGCGGCGCACCGACGACCACGTCGTCTCCCGGGTGCTCGCCGGCACGATCGGACGTGGGGCGGACCCGGTCACCGACGCCCAGCACGCGGCTGAGCTCCTGGGCTCGACTAAGGACCGCTCGGAGCACTCGCTCTCGGTCCGGTCGGTCGCCGATGCCCTGGGCCCGTTCTGCTCCGACCTGGTGGTTCCGCGCACCCCAGAGATCGTGCGACTCGCCAACGTCTCGCACCTGCAGACCGATGTGACCGGGCGCCTCAACAACGGCGAGACGGCCCTCGACCTCGCGGCGGCCCTGCACCCCACGGCCGCGGTGTGCGGGACCCCGACCGGCGCGGCCCGCGCGCTCATCGCCGAGCTCGAGGGTATGGACCGCGGCCGTTACGCCGGCCCGGTGGGCTGGGTCGACGCCCACGGTGACGGGGCCTTCGGCATCGCCCTGCGCTGCGCTGCGGTGAGCGGCCCGCTGCTGCGGCTGTACGCCGGCGCGGGGATCGTGGAGGGCTCGGTACCCGGGAACGAGCTGGCCGAGACCCAGCAGAAGTTCGTCGCCATGCGCGACGCGCTCGAGGGAACCGCGTGAGGCCACGGTCGGCAGTGGCCGGTCTGGCCCTGCTGACGGCCGTCCTGATGCTCACGACCTCGGCCACGGCAGCACCCACGCCTGCACGCCAACCAGCCGGTACGGAGCCCGGCGCCGCCAGCAGGACCACGTCGTCTGCGGCACTGCGACCCCACCTGGTCGACAAGCTGATTCCGTTCGGGCAGCGCCGGATGCGGCAGATGGCTCGCTACTCCAAGCGCCACTACGGCGAGCGGGAGCACCGGTTGCGCCATCCGAGGGTGATCGTCGAGCACTACACCGACGGGCCCACGATGCTTAGCGCCTGGTGGACGATGGCCAACAACACCAAGAATCTCGACGAGTTCCCCGGGGTCTGCACGCACTTCATCGTCGACGACGACGGGACCATCTATCGCACGGTCCCCCTCGGACTGCGCTGCCGCCATACGATCGGCCTCAACCAGACCGCCGTCGGCATCGAGCACGTCGGGACCAGCGACCGCCAGGTGATGGGCAATCGCCTACAGCGCCGCGCGTCGCTGAGGCTGACCGTCTGGCTCATGGCGAGGTTCGACATCCCGGTGAAGAACGTGATCGGGCACGGGGAGAGCCTCCTGAGCCCCTTCCGCCACGAGCGGTACCGGTCCTGGCGCTGCATGACGCACACCGACTTCTCCCACCGCACCATGCAGGGGTACCGCAGCCGGCTCGAGGTGCGGGCCAGGACCCACGGACTGCGGGTCGGCCCACGGCCGCACTGGGTCGACCTCGGCTGCTGACCGCCGACGAGCCACCCCCGGGTGCGCCTGGTGCCCTACCGTTGCGGCATGAGCAACACCGGCGGTGGCCCCGCGGAGGCTGCGAGCGCAACCGTGCAGTCGGTCGACCGGGCCGGGCGGATCCTGGAGCTGCTCGCCTCCACCGGTGAGGTGGGGGTGACCGAGATCGCCACCTTCCTGGGGGTTCACAAGTCCACCGCCTTCCGGCTGGTCACAGCACTGGAGGTTCGTGACCTCGTCGAGCAGAACGGCGAGCGGGGCAAGTACCGCCTCGGCTCGGGCATCCTGCGACTGGCCGGAGCCATGATCGCCCGGCTCGACGTCGTCTCCGAGGCCCGGACGATCTGCCGCGACCTGGCTGCTCGGACCGGGGAGACGGTCAACTTGGCGGTGCTCAGCGACGGCGCTGTGCTCTACCTCGACCAGGTGGCCGGACCCACCGCGGTGCAGCTGCACAACTGGATCGGCCAACGGGTCCCCGCCCACGCTACGGCGAACGGACGAGTCCTGCTGGGCGGGCTGACCGATGACCAGGTGCGACGGCTGATCGGCTCGGACCTTCGGCAGTACACCCCGGCCACCCTGTCGACCCCGGCCGAGCTCATCGCCGCGCTGGACGAGACGCGCCGCGACGGGTTCGCCGTCGCCGTCGACGAGCTCGAGGTCGGGCTCACCGCCGTCGCGGCACCGGTGCGCTCGCTGCACGGCGACATCATCGCGTCGGTGAGCGTCTCGGGGCCCAGCTTCCGGCTCGCCGTCGAGGGGACTGGCACCGTGATCGACGCGGTGCGGGCCGCTGGGGCCCAGGTGTCCGCCCGGATGGGATGGGCCAACCGCTGAGCAGGTGAGGGAGGGTCGCAACCCCGCTGGATCAACGGGTGGATCACAGTGCGGCCACAACCCTTGACGCGCTTGGCCGCCCTCAGCATTGTGTTGCGTACAGCACATGGCGTTGCGCCATTCGCAACACTATTGCACCACGAGTCGAGGTAAGCGTGCCGGACCTGTTCATCGGCGGTGAGTGGCAGTCCGCGCGCCAGCACGGGCGCCGCACGATCACCTGCCCCGCAGACGGGTCGTTCGTCACCGAGGTCGACGAGGCGACCGCCGAGGACACCCAGGCGGCGATCGCGGCCGCCCGAGCGGCCTTCGACCACGGTCCGTGGCCCTCCACCTCCGGTGTCGAGCGAGGGGCGCTGCTCAGCGCGGTGGCCGACCGGCTGGTGGCGCACAAGGCCGAGTTCGCCCGCGCCGAGGCGATGGACACCGGCAAGCGTTACGTCGAGGCCGAGTACGACCTCGACGACGTCATCGCGGTCTTTCGCTACTACGCCCGCCTCGCGGCCGAAGAGAGCACCCGGCAGGTCGAGGTCGACCGCCCCGAGGTCGACAGCCGGGTCGTGAACGAACCCGTGGGGGTCTGTGGGCTGATCACGCCGTGGAACTACCCCCTGCTCCAGACCTCGTGGAAGGTCGCACCCGCGCTCGCGGCAGGCAACACGTTCGTCCTGAAGCCCAGCGAGCTCACCCCGTCCACCGCGATCCTCTTGATGCGTGAGCTGGCCGACGCCGGGCTCCCGTCCGGCGTGGCCAACCTTGTGCTCGGAGCCGGGCCGGCCGCCGGCGCACCGTTGTCCAGCGACCCCCGCGTCGACCTCGTCTCGTTCACCGGCGGGCTCGCGACGGGGCGCCACATCATGGTCGAGGCCGCGGCGACGGTGAAGAAGGTCGCCCTCGAGCTGGGCGGCAAGAACCCGAACATCGTGTTCGCCGACGCCGACCGTGAGGCGGCCCTCGACTTCGCGCTGACGGCGGTGTTCCTGCACTCCGGCCAGGTGTGCTCGGCCGGGGCGCGGCTGCTGGTCGAGGAGTCGATCCACGACGACTTCGTCGACGAGCTGGTCCGGCGAACGTCAGCAATCCGGCTCGGTGGCCCGTTCGACGAGAAGGCGGAGACAGGTCCGTTGGTCTCGGCTGCCCACCTGGGCAAGGTCGAGGCGTACGTCGCCGCCGGGGTCGCCGAGGGCGCGGTGCTGCGCTGCGGTGGCCGTCGTCCCGACGACCCGGCCCTGGCTGACGGCTTCTACTACCTGCCCACGATCTTCGACCGGTGCGCCGCGGCGATGAGCATCGTGCAGGACGAGTCGTTCGGCCCAGTCCTCACGGTGGAGACCTTCTCCGACGAGGCCGAGGCCCTCGCCCTGGCCAACGACACGACGTACGGCCTGGCCGGAGCGGTCTGGACCTCCGACGCGGCCAAGGCCCAGCGGGTGGCCGCCGGCCTGCGCGCGGGGACGGTGTGGATCAACGACTACCACCCGTACGTGCCACAGGCCGAGTGGGGCGGCTACAAGCAGTCCGGCTTCGGGCGCGAGCTGGGACACCACGGCCTGGCCGAGTACCGCGAGACCAAGCACATCTGGAACAACCTCGAGCCCCAGCCGCAGCACTGGTTCGGGTCGTGACCGTGACGAGCCCTGGGAGCACGACTGATGAGTGACCGGCACTTCGACATCGTCATCGTGGGTGGCGGATCGGCCGGGTCGGCCCTGGCCAACCGGCTCAGCACCGACCCGGCGACGAGCGTGCTGGTCCTCGAGGCCGGACGGTCGGACTTCATCTGGGACCCGTTCATCCACATGCCCGCAGCGCTGCCGTTCCCGATCGGCAGCCGCCTGTACGACTGGAAGTACGAGTCGGAGCCGGAGCCCTTCATGGGCGGGCGCAAGGTCTACCACGCGCGAGGCAAGGTGCTCGGTGGGTCCAGCAGCATCAACGGGATGATATTCCAGCGCGGCAACCCGATGGACTACGAGCGCTGGGGCGCCGACAAGGGCATGGAGACCTGGGACTTCGCCCACTGTCTGCCGTACTTCAAGCGCATGGAGACCTGCCTCGCCGGCGCCGACGAGTGGCGCGGAGGCAGCGGCCCGCTGGTGCTCGAGCGCGGACCCGCGACCAACCCGCTGTTCGGGGCCTTCTTCGAGGCCTCCCAGCAGGCCGGCTACCCGTTGACCGACGACGTCAACGGATACCGCCAGGAGGGGTTCGCCCGGTTCGACCGCAACATCCACCGCGGACGCCGGCTCAGCGCCGCACGGGCCTACCTGCACCCGGTCATGGACCGCAAGAACCTCAAGGTCGAGACCCTCGCCCACGCCACCAGGGTGCTGTTCGAGGGCAAGCGCGCAGTCGGTGTCGAGTACCTGCGGGCCGGACGGTCGCTGCGGTCGGTGAGCGCTGGCGAGGTGATCCTGTGCGGCGGGGCCATCAACAGCCCCCAGCTGCTGCAGCTGTCCGGCGTGGGGAACGCCGACGACCTGTCCGCACTCGGGATCCCGGTCGTCGCCGACCTCCCCGGCGTGGGCGCCAACCTGCAGGACCACCTCGAGGTGTACATCCAGTACGCCAGCAAGCAGCCCGTGTCGATCGCCCCCGGGCTCGCCTGGTGGAAGCGCCCCGGAATCGGCGCGCAGTGGATGTTCCTGCGCTCGGGGCTCGGTGCGACCAACCACTTCGAGGGCGGTGGCTTCGTCCGCAGCAACGACCAGGTCGACTACCCGAACCTGATGTTCCACTTCCTGCCGATCGCGATCCGGTACGACGGCACCTCACCCACCGAGGGCCACGGCTACCAGGTGCACATCGGACCGATGTACTCCGACGCGCGCGGTACCGTGAAGCTCAAGTCCACCGACCCCAGGCAGCACCCGGCGCTGCAGTTCAACTACCTGTCCACCGACACCGACCGCCAGGAGTGGATCGAGTGCATCCACGTGGCCCGGGACATCCTCAACCAGCAGGCGTTCGCGCCGTTCAACGACGGTGAGCTCTCACCGGGACCCTCGGTGGAGACCGACGAGGAGATCCTCGACTGGGTCGCCAAGGACGCCGAGACCGCACTCCACCCGTCGTGCACGGCCAAGATGGGCGTCGACGACGACGCAGTGCTCGACCCGACGACGATGGAGGTACACGGCGTCGAGGGCCTGCGCGTCGTGGACGCCAGCTCGATGCCCTACGTCACCAACGGCAACATCTACGCCCCGGTGATGATGCTGGCCGAGAAGGCCGCAGACCTCATCGCCGGCAACACGCCACTTCCCCCCTCGGATGCGCCGTACTACCGCTACCGAGACGGCAGTCCGCTCTACCCTCCGGGTGACTACCGAAACCAGCAGAGCGACCAGCAGGGAGCCCACGCATGAGTGTTGCTGTCGACGACGCCGCACTGCCGGCGACCACCACTGGAGGGGCGGCCCTGACCGTCGAGGGGCTGTGGAAGATCTTCGGACCCAAGGCCGACAAGATCGTCGGCTCACCGGACGCCGAGCTCAGTCGGTCAGATCTGATGGCGAAGACAGGCTGTACCGCAGCAGTGCGCGACGTGAGCTTCGACGTCGCACCGGGCGAGGTCTTCGTCGTCATGGGCCTTTCCGGCTCCGGCAAGTCCACCCTCGTGCGCTGCCTCACCCGGCTGATCGAGCCGACCTCCGGCAAGGTGCTGATCGGAGACGAGGACGTCGTCAAGATGTCGGAGTCCCGGCTCAGGGAGTTGCGTCGGCACCACGTCTCCATGGTGTTCCAGCACTTCGGGCTGCTGCCGCACCGCAAGGTCATCGACAACGTCGCGTACGGCTTGGAGATCCGCGGGGTCGGCAAGGCCGACCGTCGGGCCAAGGCGCAGGAGCTCGTCGACCTCGTCGGTCTGACCGGCAACGAGGACTCCTACCCCGACCAGCTCTCCGGTGGCATGCAGCAGCGCGTCGGACTGGCCCGTGCGCTGGCGGTCGACCCCTCGGTGCTGCTCTTCGACGAGCCGTTCTCCGCCCTCGACCCGCTGATCCGTCGCGACATGCAGAACGAGGTCATCCGGCTGCACCACGAGGTGGGCAAGACCATGGTCTTCATCACCCATGACCTGCAGGAGGCCCTCAAGCTGGGTGACCGGATCCTGATCATGCGAGACGGTGCACTGATCCAGATGGGTACGCCGGCCGAAGTCGTGGGAGCCCCCGCGGACGACTACGTGCGTGACTTCGTCAGCGAGGTGCCCCGGTCGCACGTGCTGACGTTGCGGTGGGTGATGCGCGAACGGCGCGGTGACGAGTCCCTGGAGGGACCGGAGATGTCACCGGACACCATCGTCCGAGACGCCGCGCGCCGCGTCATCGACGCCGAGCACCCGGTGCGGGTCGTCGAGGGCGGCCAGCTCCTGGGGGTTGTGGACCAGGACGACATCCTGCGGATCGTCGTCGCCGAGGAAGCGCACTAGTCATGGCTGTCGAACTCGCCGAGATCGAGTACCCCCAGCCCGAGAGTCCACCGCCACCGGACCGCACCAACCGCAACCGCTGGCTCGCACTCGCGGCAGTGGTCGCAGTATGGGTCGTGCTGGGCTGGCTCCTCCAGGGCAGGAACACCCAGGACCTGCCGACGGCCGAGCTCACCGATTTCCAGCTCTGGCTGAACAGCCTCAGAGACTCCGTCGAAGAGGCCAAGTTCAACGGCAACCTCCTCTTCCTTCCGATCGACTGGATCAGCAGCGCGATCGACTGGACGGTCAGCACGTTGCAGAAGCTCTTCGTTTCCGACCCAGGGCGTCCCCTGGCCGTGGCCGTGGTCGGGTGGGCGGGCGTCGTCGCCCTCGCCGTCTGGGTGGCCTACGCCCTGGCCAGCGTCCGGATCGCCGTGCTCACCCTCTTCTCGATGCTGGCGTTCGGCTACCTCGGGTACTGGGAAGCGAGCATCGACACGCTGGTCATCACTTTGGTGTCCGTCGTGATCTGCGTCGGCATCGGCCTGCCGCTGGGCATCTGGATGTCGCGCAGTGAGAGGGCAACCGCGATGGTGACCCCGGTGCTCGACGTCTTCCAGACGATGCCATCCTTTGCCTACCTGACGCCGCTGGTGCTCGTCTTCGGCATCGGCAACCCGGCCGCCGTGGTGGCCACGCTGATCTACGCGCTGCCTCCCCTGGTCCGCATCTCGGCACATGGGCTCCGCACCGTCTCGCCGACCACCGTGGAGGCAACCACCGCCTTGGGGTCGACCTCGCGGCAGCTGCTGTCGAAGGTTCAGCTGCCGATGGCACGCCGAACGATCATCGTCGGACTCAACCAGACGATCATGGCGGCGCTGTCCATGGCGATCATCGCGGCCTTCGTCGGTGGGCCCGGTCTGGGTATCCCCATCGTCCGTGCACTGGGTGCGCTCAACGTGGGCGTCTCGTTCGTCGCCGGCGCCTGCATCGTGATCATGGCGATCATGCTGGACCGGGCGACCGTAGCCGCAGGTGAGCGCTACGAGGTCACAGCGCGTCGGCGGATCAACCCTCGCGTCCGAAACGCCACGCTGGCCGCCGGCGGCATCGTCGCCGTCGTCTTCGTGTACCTGTCGAACACCAAGCTTCGCTGGTCGGTGTTCCCTGACAGTGACCTGGGCCGCAGCATCGCGCGATGGGTGAACGACGCCATCAAGGCGTTCACCGACACGTTCGGTCAGGTCACGAAGTGGATCAGCGACGCGGTCACGAACTTCTTGCTCAACCCGCTGCAGGACCTGATGGCCAACGCCCCGTGGTGGCTCGTCGCAGGCACGATCCTGGCCATCGCCGGGATCCTCGGCGGCGTGGGCGCGTCGAGTCAGGGCCGACGACTGGTGTCGACTGTCCTGTGCGCCCTCATCGTCGTCGGCTCCGGCCTCTGGGCCAACGGGTCGCTCGACGTCGCCTGGTGGTTGTGTTGGGGCATCATCACCGCGCTCGTCGTGGCCGCGGTGGCGTCAGGGGCGGGTGGCGCGCTCCTTCCGACCTCGATCTGCCTGGCCGTCATCTTCGGGACCGGCCTCTGGAACGACTCGATGGTCACCTTGGCCATGACGCTCGTCGCCGCGATCCTGGTCATGGTGCTGGGCGTGGTCGTCGGAGTCTGGATGGGCCGCAGCCGACGGGTCGACACCGCCGTTCGGCCGCTGCTGGACGGGCTGCAGACGATGCCCTCGCTGGTGTACCTCGTCCCCGCCTTGGCACTGTTCCCCCCCGGTCGCTTCCTGGCGATCGCAGCAGCCGTGCTGTATGCGGCACCGGTCGCCATCAAGATCTCAGCCGACGGCATCAGAGGGGTCTCACCGACCACGGTCGAGGCCGCCCAAGCAGCCGGCTCCAACCGCTGGCAGATGATCGGCAAGGTCCAGCTCCCCATGGCCAAAGGCTCGATCGTGCTCGCCGCGAACCAGGGACTGCTCTTCGTCCTCTCCATGGTCGTGATCGGCGGTCTCGTCGGCGGGGGCGGACTCGGCTTCCTGGTCATCAGCGGGTTCTCCCAGGGCGAGGACTTCGGAAAGGGGTTGGCGGCCGGAATCGCCATCACCGCGCTCGGTGTGATGCTCGACCGGATCACCGTCCACACAGCAGCCCGCTACGGACGGGTGGAGGCAGCGTGACCAGTGCCGCGACGTGCGGCCCGACAGAAGGAGACACAGTGCGAGGAGCAAGACGACGGGTAGCCCGTCTGGCAGTGCTCGCTGCCGCAGCCAGTCTGGCCGTGGCGGCGTGCGGGAGTGATGACATCAGCGGTGGTGGGGACGGCGGCAGCACGGCGGCCTCCGAGTGCGGTGACTTCAACATGGCGATCAACCCCTGGGTCGGCTACGAGGCGTCTGCCTACGTGGTCGGTGAGGTGGCCGCCACCAAGCTCGGCTGCACGGTCAACTACAAGGACCTCAAGGAAGAAGTCTCCTGGCAGGGAATGGGCACCGGTGAGGTCGACGTCGTCATCGAGAACTGGGGCCACGACGACCTGAAGGCCAAGTACATCGACAAGCAGGGCACTGCGGTCGACGTCGGCCCGAACGGCAACATCGGCGTCATCGGCTGGTACGTGCCGCCGTGGCTGGCCGAGGAGTACCCGGACATCACGAACTGGGAGAACCTGAACAAGTACGCGGACAAGTTCAAGACCGCCGAGTCGGGCGACAAGGGCCAGCTGCTCGACGGCGACCCCTCGTTCGTCACCAACGACGAGGCGCTCATCGAGAACCTCGACCTCAACTTCGAGGTCGTGTACGCCGGCAGCGAGGCTGCCCTGATCCAGGCGTTCCGCACTGCCGAGCAGAACAAGGAATGGGTCCTCGGGTACTTCTACGAGCCACAGTGGTTCCTGTCCGAGGTGCCGCTGGTGAAGGTCGACCTGCCGGTGTGGACCGAGGGCTGTGACGCCGACCCGGCGACCGTGGCCTGTGACTACCCCGAGTACATCCTGGACAAGATCGCTGCGGCTGATTTCATGGAGGAGAACGGCCCGGCCGCACAGCTGGTGGAGAACTTCACCTGGACCAACGACGACCAGAACGCCGTTGCGTTGATGATCGCCAAGGACGGCATGTCCCCCGAGGACGCCGCCCAGCAGTGGATCGACGACAACCCGGACAAGGTCGACGCCTGGCTTCAGGGCGGCTGATCCTGCCCGGTCTCACAACCGGACAGTTCGACGCGAACGGCGCAACCGCTTCGGTTGCGCCGTTCGCGCGTTCCAGCTCTGATCGGGGTCAGTCGCCGAGCTCGGTGCGGCGACGGATGACGTAGTCCTCGAGCTGCTCGCGGACCGCGTCGTCCAGCGGCGGCGGCTGGTAGGCCTCGAGCTTGGTGTCGACGATCTCACCGGCCCGGGTCGCGGTGTCCTTGGACCCGTTGCGGGTCCACCGCTCGAAGTTGTCCGACGACGACAGGAACGGCCGGTAGAAGCACGTTCGGAACCGCTCCATGGTGTGCATCGCACCGAGGAAGTGACCGCCGTGGCCGACCTCCTGGTGGGCGTCGAAGGCGAGGTCCTCGTCGGTGATCTCGAGTGGTGTGAACTCCTTCTGCAGCATCTCGAGCACCTGCACGTCGATGACGTACTTCTCGAAACACGAGACCAGACCACCCTCCAGCCAGCCCGCGGAGTGCATGACGAAGTTCGTGCCGGCCAGGAAGGTCGGCAGCATCGTCATGAGCGACTCGTAGGCGGCCTGGGCGTCGGGCACCTGGGAGGAGTTGAGCCCGCCACCGCCACGGAAGGGCAGCCCGAAGTGACGCGCGATCTGGCCTGTACACAGCAGGCCCATGGCCGACTCGGGCGTGCCGAACTGGGGAGAGCCCGACTGCATGTCGATGTTGGACAGGAACGAGCCGAACACCACCGGGGCCCCGGGGCGGATCAGCTGGCTCAGAGCGATCCCGGTCAGTGCCTCGGCGATCTGCTGGACCAGCGCGGAGGGGATCGTGACCGGCGACATGGCCCCCATGAGCAGGAAGGGGGTCAGCACCACCGGCTGGTTGGCCGCGGAGTACTCGAACTGGGCGTCGAGCATGCGGTCGTCCCAGCGAAGGGGTGAGTTGCAGTTGATGAGCGAGATGCAGGCCGGTGTCTGCTCGATCGACTCACGCCCACCGAAGAGGATCTCGCTCATCGCGATCGTGTCGCGTGCGTTGCCCCCGCTGACCACGTTGCCCATGTACATCTTGTCGGTGAGCGTCATGGTGGCGTAGAGCATGTCGAGGTGCCGGGAGTCCAGCGGTGCGTCGTTGGGCTCGGCGACCACCCCGCCGACGCTGTCGAGGACGTCGAAGGACTGGGCCAGCTTGGCGAAGTTGCGGTAGTCCTCCAGCGTGCCCTCCCGCCGGACGTCGCCCCGCCGGACGAAGGGCGGTCCGTAGACGCTGGAGAAGACCATGTGGTCTCCGCCGATGTGCACGTCGTTGGCATGGTTGCGGGCCTGGATGTCGAACTCGCGGGGGGCCTTGGCCGCCTGCTCGAGCAGGAAGTCGGGGTCGAAGAAGACGTTGTTCTCCTCCACCTTCTGCCCCGCCTGGCGGAAGAGGTCGAGCGCCTCCGGCTTCATGAACTCCACGCCGATCTCGGAGACGATCCGCCGCCATCCCCGGTCGAGCGTGGCCATCGAGTCTGCCGACAGGATCTCGTAGCGCGGCATGCGGTTGACGAACATCGACCCTCCACGAATCCGACGAAGGCGCGGCCTTGACCCGCCCGGACGACGAATCCTACTATCGCCCCGTGGAACGGGGGTTCCATATGATAGAACGTGCTCGTCCCTGCCAACGCTGGCTCCACCCTCCTGGCTCCAACCCACGACCGGAAGGACTGACCGCCATGGGCGCGCCCTCCGGCACCCAAGCCGTCGACCGAGCGAGCTCACTGCTCATCGCCGTACTCGAGTCGCCCCGCCCGGTCCCGTTCGCCGAGCTGGCCGCGGCCACCGAGCTGCCCAAGAGCACGGCCTCGCGCCTGCTCACCAGCCTGGAGCGGCACGGCCTGGTCCGCCGCGGGCCCGATTCCGCGGTGCGGCCCGGGCCAGTGCTCACCCGGTTCGCCGGGTCGGGTCGGGCCAACGCGCTGCTGCGGGTGGCCCAGCCCCACCTCGACCGCCTCGGTGAGGTGACCGGTGAGACGGTCAACCTGGCCGTCCCCGGTCCCGGCGCGGTCGAACAGATCGCCCAGGTCGACTCCCGGTACCTGCTCGGCGCAGTCAACTGGATCGGCCGCTCCGTACCGTTCCACTGCTCGGCCCTGGGCAAGGTGTTCCTGGCCCACGGCGTCGTCGCCGTCCCCAAGGGCCGCCTCGAGCGGCGTACTGAGCGCACCCTCACCTCGCGCGAGCAGCTCGACGTCGAGCTGGCCAAGGTGCGTCGGGTGGGGTACGCCGTCGCAGACTCCGAGCTCGAGCCCGGCCTGGTGGCCGTGGCCTCTCCCATCACCGGCCCCGACGGCACCGTCGTCGCGGCGATCTCGGTGACCGGACCTTCCGTGCGCCTCACCGGCGACCGGATTCCAGGGGTCGGCCGACTCCTGGTCGACGAGGCGCGCGCGGTGTCCCGCGCACTCGGAACCCCTGATCAACCGCGTTCGCGAAGGGTGGGTGCCGCATGACTCCCGACGAGATTCTCAAGGGCCTGTACGACGAGACGCTGGTGGGCAACGCCCCCACCGTCCTCGAGCTGACCAACCAGGGCATCGCCGACGGCATGAACCCCGAGACCCTGCTGTTCGAGGCGCTCATCCCGTCGCTGGAGGAGGTCGGTGCGCGGTTCGAGCGCGGCGACTTCTTCGTCCCGGAGATGCTGATCGCCGGTCGGGCCATGGCCGGCGCCCTCGAGGTGCTGCGCCCGCTCCTGGCGGCTACCGGCGCCGAGACCGTCGGCAAGTTCCTGATGGGGACGGTCAAGGGCGACGTGCACGACATCGGCAAGAACCTGGTCAACATCATGCTCGAGGGGGCCGGGTTCGAGGTGATCGACCTCGGCGTCCAGGTGCCACCGGAGAAGTTCGTCGAGGCGATCAACGAGCACCAGCCCGACATCGTCGGCTTCTCAGCGTTCCTCACCACCACCATGCCGATGTTCAAGGCGAACATCAACGCACTCGAGAAGGCCGGTCTGCGCGACCAGGTGATCGTCATGGTCGGCGGGGCACCGGTGACCCAGGAGTACGCCGACGCCGTCGGAGCCGACGGGTACGCCGCCGACGCCTCGACCGCCGTCCGGCGGGCCAAGGACCTCCTGCAGCGCAAGCGCGCCCTCGCCAACGCCTGAGAGATACTGGTGACCGACCTGCTCACGCGCCTCGAGGACGCGATCAAGAAACCCGTGTGGGACTGCCGAACGTGCGGTCAGTGCGTCCTGCACTCCACGGGCATGACGTGTCCGATGACGTGTCCCAAGACGCTGCGCAACGGCCCGTGCGGGGGGGTGCGCGAGGACGGCCGGTGCGAGGTCAAGCCGGAGATGCGCTGCGTGTGGGTCGCGGCGGAGGACCGCAGTCGGACCCTGCCGCTGCTGCCGAAGCACTGGCGCGACGAGATCCATGACACCCGACCACCGGTGGACAACCAGCTGGAGAACACGTCGTCGTGGCTCAACCTGGTCACCCGGCGAGACCACGAGACGCCCCTCGGGTGGCAAGGGCATGCTCTGCCTGCCGAGCCCTTCGACGAGCCGGAGCTGTCGCTGGTCGAGTTCGAGGGCCCTTTCCGCACTCCCTTCCACGCCGAGGACCACTGACGTGTCACGACTCCAGGACCTGCTCGAGGCGGGCCAGCGGCCCGTCGTCACCGCCGAGCTGCCACCGACCAACTCCGGTGGCCTGGACGAGGTGCGGCGCAAGCTCGAGATGATCGCACCGCACGTCGATGCCATCAACGCCACCGACAACCCCGCGGCGCACGCCCATGCTTCCAACGTGTCGATCGCCATCGCCATGAAGCAGCTCGGCGCCGAGCCGATCATGCAGGTGGTATGCCGTGACAAGAACCGTCTGGCGATCCAGGCCGACATCGTGGGTGCGGCGCTGTTCGGCGTCGAGAACATCTGCGCGCTCACCGGCGACGACGTGACCGCCGGTGACGAGCCGGAGGCGCGACGGGTGTTCGACCTCGACGGACCGCAGCTGATCCGGGTCGCGACCGGGATCGGCGAGGGGCGCTACCTCTCCGGGCGCGCGATCGACCCCGCACCAGCTCTGTTCGTCGGGGCCGTGGAGAACCCGTACGCACCTCCCCTGGCGCACCGGATCGAGCGGGCCGCCAAGAAGTCGGCCAACGGCGCCCGGTTCCTGCAGCTGCAGATCGGCTACCACGCCGACCGGCTCGAGCGGTTCGTGGCCGGCTGCGTCGAGGCCGGCACCACCTCGCGGACGGCACTGCTGCCCACCATCTGCCTGACCAGGTCGGCCAGGGCCCTGGCGTTCATGGACGAGCACGTGCCGGGGATCAGCGTGCCCGCCGCCACGATCCAGCGCATTCGGGACGCCGCCGACCCCGCGGAGGCCTCGTACGAGATGGCCCTCGAGCAGGCGCGCCACGCGCTGTCGCTGACCGGGGTAGCCGGCGTCCACTTCGCCGACTTCCGCCACGACGGCAGCCTGGCCCGGCTCGTCGACGAGCTCGGAGTCTTCCAAGCCACGCACCCAGCATCGGAACAGGAGCACCATGCACACGGTTCTCAGCTCGCCGGCTAAGCAGGTCGTGATCGGTCACGACCAACCCTTCTGCATCATCGGTGAGCGGATCAATCCCACCGGACGCAAGGTGTTCCAGGAGCAGCTTCGGGCCGGCGACCTCTCGGCGATCGAGAAGGACGTCGCCGCGCAGGTCGACGGCGGCGCCATGGTCCTCGACGTCAACATGGGGGTGCCCCTGACCGACGAGGCCGAGCTGCTGGCCAAGGCGGTCACGCTCGTGCAGAGCCTCACCGACCTGCCGATCTGCATCGACTCCTCGGTCGTCGAGGCGCTCGACGCCGGGCTGGCCGCCTACGAGGGCAAGGCGCTCGTGAACTCGGTGACCGCCGAGGACGACCGGATGGAGGTCATCCTCCCGCTGGTCAAGAAGTACGGCGCCGCGATCATCGCCCTGCCCAACGACGAGACCGAGATCCCCGAGGACCCGCAGCGCCGCTTCGAGCTGGCCCGCAAGATCGTCGAGGTGGCCACGACCAAGTACGGGATCCCGGTCGAGGACATCGTCATCGACCCCTTGGCGATGCCGGTGGGTGCCGACTCCCTGCACGCCGCCCGCACCTTCGAGGCCATCTCGCTGATCCGCGACGGGCTGGGGGTCAACATGACCCTCGGCGCGTCCAACGTGTCCTTCGGTATGCCAGGACGGCACACCCTCAACGCCGCGTTCCTGCCCATGGCCATGAAGTCCGGTCTGACCAGCGCCATCATGGACGCGCGCACGCCCGAGGTCGTCGACGCCGTCAAGGCGGCCGACCTGATGCTCGGCAACGACGAGTGGGGTGCGAGCTGGATCCAGCGGTTCCGAGCCCGGCAGGCCGCAGAAGCCGCGGCCGGGTAGCGGTGTCCGTCGAGCCGGTCGAGGACCACGGTCCTGCCCGCGTACGACTCAGCTTCACACCGTCGGACAAGGAGGTGCGCGTCCCGGCCGGCGTCACCGTGTTCGACGCCGCCAGCTGGAACGGCATCGCCATCGACTCGACCTGCGGTGGCCACGGCACGTGCAAGAAGTGCAAGGTGCGCGTGCTGTCCGGCGACGTCCCCGTGCAGCGCCTGGACCTCCGCGCCTTCGACACCGACCAGCTCGACGACGGCTGGCGTCTTGCCTGCATGGCAGCCGCCAACACCGACCTGTCGATCGAGGTCCCCCCGCTGACCACCCGACCCAAGGCGGCCACGGTGGGCGTGGGGCGCCAGGTCATCTTGCGGCCGGCGCTGCAGAAGCGGTTCGTCGAGCTCGACGAGCCGACGCTGTCCGACCAGCGCAGCGACCTCGCCCGGCTGCTCGACGCCATCGACGACCTCGAGCTGCGGGTCGATCCCGCCGTACACCGAGAGCTCGGGCGGGTGCTCCGAGCCGCCGACTACAAGGTGACCGCGATCGTCGTCGACGACGAGCTCATCGGCGTCGAGGCCGGGGACACGGCTGCGCGGGCGTACGCGCTGGCGTTCGACCTGGGAACCACGACGGTGGTGGCCAACCTGATGGACGTGAAGACCGGGACCCCGGCCGCCGTCCACTCGATGCTGAACCGCCAGCAGCCGTTCGGGGCCGACGTGATCACCCGGATCAGCTCCACCATGCTCGACCCGGAGGCTCTGGGCCGGCTGCAGTTCCTGGCCCAGCAGACCCTCAACGAGCTCGCGCACGAGGCATGCGCAGAGGCCGGTGTCGACCCCTCCGAGGTGTACGAGGTGGCTCTGGCCGGCAACGCGACCATGGTGCAGCTCGTCCTCGGTATCGACCCGGAGCCCCTGGGGGTCGCGCCGTTCATCCTGGCCACGAGCGGGTACCAGGGGCTCACCGCCCACGACCTCGGGGTGTCGATCCACCCCAGGGCCCGCGCGTCGGTCTTCCCCTCGCTGGGGGCCTACGTCGGTGGCGACATCATCTCCGGCGTCCTGGCCACGGGGATGGACCGAGACAAGCGGCTGCGGCTGTTCATCGACATCGGGACCAACTGCGAGCTCGTGCTCGGTGACGGCGAACGGTTGCTCGCCACGGCGGCACCGGCCGGCCCGGCCTTCGAGGCGGCCTCGATCCGCAGCGGCATGCGGGCCGCACCCGGGGCGATCGAGGTGGTCAGGGCCACCGACCAGGGCCTCGAGCTGCAGGTCATCGGTGACGTCGAGCCCGTGGGGCTGTGCGGGTCAGGGCTGGTCGACGCCGTGAGCGAGCTCGTGCGGGTCGGACTGCTCGACTCCTCCGGTCGGTTCGTCACCGACGACGTGGCGCGCCAGGTCGCCCCTGCCCTGGCCGACCGGCTGGTGACCATCGACAAGGAGCGGGTCTTCGAGCTCGCCTCGCCGGTCGAGGGAGACCCGGTCTACCTGTCCCAGCGCGACGTGCGCGAGCTGCAGTTCGCCAAGGCGGCGATCTCCACGGGCTGGCGCCTGCTGCTGGAGGAGTTCGGAGTCGGCGAGGGCGAGATCCAGCAGGTCCTGCTCGCCGGGTCGTTCGGCACGTACCTGTCGCCGTCCAGTGCTGTGCGGATCGGGCTGGTGCCGAACCTTCCGGTGCTGCGCATCGTCAGCGCCGGTAATGTCGCTGGTGAGGGGGCGAAGATGGTGCTGCTCTCGGCCCAGGAGCGCCATGGCGCCCAGACCCTGCTCGACGAGATCGAGTACCTCGAGCTGTCCGACCGCTCGGACTTCAACGACCTGTTCGTCGAGCAGCTGGGCTTCCCGACGTGACCTCCGTCGGCGTCGTCGCGTGCGGGGCGATCGCCTCCGACATCTCCTCGGTCGCCGACGCCCGCGGCTGGCCGATCGAGGTCAAACCGCTGCCCCCGCTGCTGCACAACCACCCCGAGCGGATCGCTGACGCGGTCGAGGTGGCGCTCGACGAGCTGTCGGCCCGCCACCAGCGGTTGGCCGTCGGGTACGCCGACTGCGGCACCTACGGGGCGCTCGACGACGTCTGTGCCCGCCGCGGTGTCGGTCGGCTCGGCGGCGCGCACTGCTACGACGTGTTCGCCGGCGTCCAACGGATGAAGCAGGTGTTCGAGGAGCAGCCCGGCACCTACGTGCTCACCGACTTCCTGGTGCTCTCGTTTCGCCGGACCGTCCTGGCCGAGCTGGGGCTCGACCGGTACCCCGAGCTGCGCGACGACTACTTCGGTCGCTACACCCGGGTCGTGTGGCTCGCCCAGCGACGCACGCCCGAGCTGACCGCCGCCGCCCGCGTGGCCGCGGCCGCGATCGGCCTGCCGCTCGAGGTGGTCGACGTCGGCCTGGCCGGCCTGGAGGCCGAGCTGCAGCGCCTCCTCACCGCCGACCCCCCACCCCACCCCCAAGTTGATCTTGGACTTGATGTGCGGTCTCGACCGTTTCGGACCTCATGTTCTGCACGTTCGACGCCGTCCCGACCGGGGACGACAGCACCGGGGGGTTGACCGGCGTACCCGGTCAGCGGACGATCATGCCCAGGTCCGTCGCGCTCCTCGGTCAGCACCGAGCCGCGACGACGGTTGTCGCCTCCGCCCGACGGTCGGACGGGGGCTTTGCGGGAGGGAAGCGTACGTGGATTCCACAGAGGCGATCGTCACGGTCATGGAGTCGACCGACCTGTTCTCCGGTCTGTCCCATCGCACCCTGAAGAAGCTCGTGCACGCCGGTGAGGAGGGCCGCTTCCCCCCTGGCGAGAAGGTGACCGTCGAGGGTGAGTCGGTCGCCGGGTTCAAGACCTTCTCCGCCCGAGGGGTGCTCTTCCACCTCGTCCTGGAGGGCTCCGGCGACGTCGTCAAGGGAGGCACCACCGTGGCGACCCTCGGGCCTGGGCAGTACTTCGGCGAGCTGTCGCTCATCGACGGCGAACCACGCACGGCCGATGTCGTGGCCGGGCCGGAGGGCATGACGACCTTCGCGCTGGAGAAGCCGACGTTCAAGGCCCTGCTCGACGAGCACCCCGAGGTCGCCGTCCCGATGCTGTCGGTGCTGGCCCGCCGGCTGCGCGCCGCGGAGGCCGGCCAGTAACTCCCCCCCACCCCAGGGCTTCACTCGCCCACGTCGCGTTGATCAAGCAGAAGATGCGGTCGAAACCGGTCGAGACCGCACATCATGTCCATGATCAACTTGAAAGAGGTGGTGTACGAATCGGGGGGTAACTGATATATCTATACCGTGACCTCGTCCGTGGAGATCCTGCAGCCGGCGTCGGCCGATGCCGGCTCGCAGTCGGAGCAGGCCTACTACGCGATCCGCAGCATGATCGTCACCCTCGACCTCGCCCCCGGGTCGGTGGTCAGCGAGCAGGACCTGATGGCCCGGCTCGGGATCGGCCGCACCCCCGTGCGCGAGGCGCTTCGCGCCCTGGCTAGGGAGAACCTGGTCGAGGTCTACCCCCGGCGCGGCATGTTCGTCGCAGGCGTCGACGTCCGCGACCTGGCCGCCCTGTCGGAGGTGCGCAGCGTCCTGGAGCCGTTCGCGGCCGGTCTCGCCGCCGAGCGGCGAAACGACGCCGACCGCGACGACCTCGAGGGCCTGCTCGTCGAGCTGGACGCCCTGGGCGAGCTGCCCGAGGAGCGCCGGCTGATCGAGGTCGACCAGCGCATCCACCGGTTCGTGCACCGGGCCGCCCACAACGAGTTCCTGGCATCCGTGCTCGACGAGCACTACATGCACGCGCTACGCATCTGGTTCCTCGCCCTCGACCGGGTCAGCCACCTCGAGGACGCCGTCCTCGAGCACCGCAGCCTGCTCGAGGCCATCCGCAGCGGTGACGCCGAGCGCGCCACCGCCGTCATGTCCTCCCACGTCGACGGATTCGAAGGCTCGATCCGCCGTTCGCTGTAGCACCACGCACCGGCACCACCCGTCAGGAAACGAAGGGAACGCACCATGAGCACCCTCCCCACCAAGGCCAAGGCGGTCATCATCGGCGCCGGCATCGTCGGCAACTCCATGGCCTACCACCTGGCGCGTCTGGGCTGGCGCGACCTCGTGCAGATCGACAAGGGCCCGCTGCCGAACCCCGGCGGTTCGACCGGCCACGCGTCGAACTTCATCTTCCCGGTCGACCACACCAAGGAGATGGCGCTGCTCACCTTCGACAGCGTCAAGCAGTACAAGGAGCTCGGTGTCTTCACCCAGTGCGGTGGCATCGAGGTCGCGCGCACCGAGGAGCGCATGCAGGAGCTGCAGCGCCGCATGTCGTCGTCCAAGGCCTGGGGCATTCCCGACTGCACCATCCTCACCCCTGATGAGTGCGTCGAGCTCGTGCCGTACATGGACGGCAGTGTGATCCTCGGTGGCTTCTACACACCGACCGTCGGTGTGGTCGACTCGTTGCGCGCCGGCACGCTGATGCGCGAGAAGGCCCAGGAGATGGGGGCCTTGACGGTCTCGGCAGAGACCGAGGTGCACGACATCGAGGTCGAGGACGGCCGGGTCAAGGCCGTGGTCACCGACAAGGGCCGGATCGAGGCCGAGTACGTCGTCATCGCGACCGGGCTGTGGGGTCCGCGCCTGGCCCGGATGGCCGGTGCCTCGATCCCGTTGACGCCGGCAGTGCACCAGATGATCGACGTCGGACCCGTGCCCCGGTTCGCCGACGCCAAGGGCGACATCGAGTTCCCGATCGTGCGCGACATGGACACCAACATGTACGAGCGCCAGCACGGCGGCGGCCTGGAGATCGGCTCCTACGCACACCGCGCGATCCTCTACGACCCCGAGGACCTGCCGTCGGTCGAGGAGGCGCAGCTGTCGCCCACCGAGTTCCCCTTCACCGCCGAGGACTTCGAGCTGCAGTACGAGCAGGCACTCGAGCTGATGCCCGAGATCGTCGGCGACGAGACCGTCGGCCAGAAGTACGCCATCAACGGACTGCTCTCGCTGACTCCTGACGGCATGCCACTGCTCGGCGAGACGCCCGAGGTCAAGGGCCTCTGGTCGGTGTCTGCGGTGTGGATCAAGGAGGGCCCAGGCATCGGCCGCGCCGTCTCGGAGTGGATGGTCAACGGCGAGTCCGAGATCGACCTGCAGGCCTCCGACATCGCCCGCTTCTACCCCCATCAGACGACGCGCAAGAACGTCAAGGAGCGTACGGCCGAGGGCTTCAACAAGACCTACGGCATCGTTCACCCGGCCGAGCAGTGGGAGTCCAACCGCAACGTGCGGCTCTCGCCGTTCTACGAGCGCGAGAAGGCGCTCGGAGCCACGTTCTTCGAGACCGCCGGCTGGGAGCGGCCGTTCTGGTACGAGTCGAACGCCGACCTGGTCGCCAAGTACGGCGACGCCGTGATGCCACGCACCGCCGAGTGGGAGTCGCGCTGGTGGTCACCGATCATCAACGCCGAGCACCTGGCGATGCGCGACACCGCAGGCATGGTGGACCTCACCGCCTTCGTCATCTTCGACATCACCGGTCCCGGCGCGCTCGAGGCACTGCAGACGGTCTGCATGCGCCAGATGGACGTCCCGAACGGCCGTGTCGTCTACACGCCGGTGCTCTCGCCCAGCGGTGGCTTCAAGTCCGACCTGACCGTGATGCGTCTCGGACACGACCACTACCGAGTGGTCACCGGTGGCGCTCACGGAATGGCCGACCTCAAGTGGTTCTCCGACAACCTGCCGGCCGACGGCACGGCGCAGGTGTTCGACCTCACGTCGTCGTACACGACGCTGGGACTCTGGGGGCCCAAGGCCAGGGACATCTTGTCCAGCATCACTCGTGACGACGTCTCCAACGAGGCCTTCAAGTTCGGCACCTGCCGCACGATCGAGATCGGGTCCTTGAAGGTGCTCGCCTCACGGATCTCCTACGTGGGCGACCTCGGCTGGGAGCTCTACGTCCCGATGGAGCAGGGCGCCCAGCTGTGGGACGCCGTCTGGGACGCTGGCCAGGAGTACGGCGTCGTCCCCGTCGGCATTGGCGTCTACGGCACGACCGGACGACTCGAGAAGGGTTACCGGGCCTTCGGCGCAGAGCTGGAGTCTGAGTACACCGTCGTCGAGGCCGGCATGGCTCCGCCGAAGATCAAGGAGCACGACTTCATCGGCAAAGCCGCGCACCTGAAGCACCGCGAGGCCGAGCCCGTGACCGTGCTGTGCACGTTGACCGTCGACGACCACACCAGCAGCACCGGCGAGAAGCGCTACATGATGGGCAAGGAGCCGATCCTCACGCCCGACCACGGTTCGATCGTCGACGCTCACGGCCGGTACTCGTTCGTCACCAGCGCCGGCTCGGCACCGTCACTCGGGCAGCACGTGCTCATGAGCTACCTGCCGCCGCAGTACGCCGTCGAGGGCACCAAGCTCGTCGTGGAGTACCTCGGTGAGCACTACCCGGTGACGGTCGCCGTGGCCGGCGCCACTCCCCTGTTCGACCCCAAGAACGAGCGGATTCTCTCCTGATGGACATCCTGGTCTGCATCAAGCGGGTCCCCCTGAGCGGGGGCAAGTTCACCATCACCGAGGACGGCCTGGACATCGAGACGGCCCGGCTCGGATTCACGATCAGCCCGCACGAGGAGGTCGCGGTCGAGGAGGCGGTCCGGCTCGTGGAGAAGCACGGGGGCAGCGTCACCGTGCTCACCCTCGGCCCGGCCGAGGCCGAGGAGCAGATCCGCGAGCAGATGGCGATCGGCGCCGACCGGGGCATCCTGATCGAGACCGACGGCCAGGAGTGGGACCCGCAGGCGACGGCGACGGCGATCGCCGAGGCGATCGTGGCCGACGAGACCTCGTTCGACCTGGTGATCATGGGCAACGAGTCGGCCGACGCAAGCGGCTACCAGGTCGGCATCCGGGTGGCCCACACCCTGGGCCGACCCGTCGTCACCGGGGTGAAGGCGATGACCGTCGACGACGGTCGGGTCACCTGCGAACGACCCACCGCATCGGCGCGCGAGCGCTACGAGGTTCCGCTCCCGGCCGTGGTCACCGTGCTCGACGGGCTGAACGTGCCTCGCTACCCATCGGTGCCAGGACGCATCCGGGCCAAGAAGAAGCCGGTCGACCGACGCACGCCGGACCGTCCCGAGCCGCGGCTGCAGAAGACCCGGCTCGTCGTCCCGCAGACCGAGGCCAAGCAGGCCGCCGTGCTGGGCACCGGTCCGGAAGCCGCGCCCGCAGTCGTCGAGATCTTCAAGCAGATCGGGGTGATCTGAGTGGTACTCGTCCTCGTCGACCACGACCACGGACAGCTGGACGAGCTGACGCTGCAGGCGCTGACCTTCGGTCGCCAGCTGGCGGGTGGGCTCGCAGAGCCGCTCGAGGCTGTCGTCGTCGGAGAAGACGGCCGGCCCGCCACAGCTGCCCTCGGTGACTACGGAGTCACCACGGCGCACCTGGCCGTGCACCCCGGCCTGACCGACTACGCGCCGCTCGCGTCGGCGCGGGCGGTGGCCGAGGTGATGCAGCGCTCGGGCACCACGGTCGTGCTGGCCGTCGGTTCACTGCGCGGGAACGAGGTGCTCGCCCACCTGGGTGCGATCACCGACCTTCCCGTCGCCGCGGACTGCGTCGCCGTCCAGCCCGGTGACCCGACCACGGTGACCAGGGCGCGGTGGGGCGGCAGCCTCATCGAGGAGGCGATCGTGCACGCACCCACGACCCTCGCCACCGTCGTCCCGCACACGTTCGCCGCAGAGCCGGGCGGGGCGACCACGGTCGCGGTCGCCGAGTTCACCCCCGAGCTGTCCGACGCCGACCTCGTCGTGCTCGCGCAGCCGGCGGCCGACGAGGAGGCCGGCCCCGGCAAGGTCTCACTGGCCGACGCCAAGGTGATCGTGTCCGGTGGGCGTGGCGTGGGCAGCGCCGAGGGGTTCGCACCGCTGGAGGAGCTCGCCGAGCTGCTCGGCGGAGCAGTCGGCTGCTCTCGGGTGGTCACCGGGAACGGGTGGCGACCACACACCGAGCAGGTGGGGCAGACCGGTACGAAGGTGGCGCCGGACCTCTACATCGCCGCAGGGATCAGCGGGGCGACCCAGCACATTGCCGGGTGCCGTAACGCCAAGACGATGATCGTGATCAACAACGACGCCGAGGCAGCGATCATGGGCTACGCCGACTACGCCGTCATCGGTGACCTGCACAAGATCCTTCCGGCGATCATCGAGGAGACCAAGAAGGCCCAGGCCTAGCCGGTGTCGCCCGGGCGCGGTTCAGGTGACTGCTCGGGTGACGACGTCGCGCAGCGCGGCCTGCGTCTTGGCCACGTCGGCTCGGTCGGTGCGCAGCTCGACGACCTGGAGGCCACCGCGAGGGTCGAGCGCAGCCGTCAGGGCCCCGACCACGTCGCGCGCGCGGGTGAACGGCGTCTGCGTCGCACCGCACCAGGCGGCGAAGTCGACCCCGTGGGGAGTGCCGAAAACCCGTTCGTAGGCGTCGGCGTGCTCCTCGCCTGACTGCTCCAGCAAACCGAAGATCGCACCACCGTCGTTGTTCACGACCACGATCGTGAGGTCGGGCCGCATCTCGTCGGGTCCGAGGATCAGCCCGTTTCCGTCGTGCAGCGCGGTCAGGTCACCGACCAGCGCGAAGGCCCGCCCACCGCCGGAACGTTGCCAGGCAAGCGCCGCACCAATCGCACTAGAGATCGTGCCGTCGATCCCAGCGGCTCCGCGGTTGGCCAGCACGGTCACGCCGTCGCGGGCCGCAGCGGCGTGGAACACGTCGCGGACCGGCATCGAGGAGCCCAGGTAGAGCAGGGCGTCCGCGGGCAGCGCCGCGCACAGGTCGCGGGCCAGCCGCGGCTCGCTGAGGCCTTCGTCCAGGAGGTCGTCGAGCGACGCTCTGGCCGCAGCCTCGGCGTCTCGCCACGTCTGCAGCCACTCCTCGTCCGGCTCGTGGTGGCCGTCGCTGACCGGTAGCCCCGGCAGCACGTGCGCCGCCGTGCGCGTGGCATCCGCCCAGCGCTCGGCCCCAGCCACGACCGAGACGGAGACCCGAGGGTCACCCAGCAGCACCATCACCGCCCGGGAGACGGTCGGTCGACCCACGACGAGCACGTGGTCGGGCCGCGCCTCGACGAGGAACTGCGGCGAAGCGAGCAGGAGCCCGCCGGTCGAGATCGCGTTCGGCCCACTGCGCGCGTTCCCGCTCGGCTCGCTGACGACGGGCCAGCCTCGCTCCTCGGCCAGGCGGACGGCGTCTCGCCCGAGCTCGGGAAGGGCGTCGCCCACGATCACCAGGGTGCGCGCCGGCAGGCTCGCGTTCGGCGCGAGCGTGTCGGCCGGCTCGACCAGGGTCCAGGGCTGACCGTCGGGGCGGCCTCCCAGCGGCTCCGGCCAGGTCGCGTCGCCGTTGGGCACCAGGGGCTCGCGGAACGCGAGGTTGAGGTGGACCGGGCCCGGGTCGCGCGACAAGGTGCCGAGGGCCGCGGCCGCGGCCCGCCCGGCCAGCGCCCGCCAGTAGGCGGTGAGGCCCACCACCGCATCCGGGGTACCGACCTCGGCGAACAGCCGCACCGCGCTGCCGTAGAGCTTGACCTGGTCGATGGTCTGGTTGGCACCGGTCGAACGCAGCTCAGGGGGGCGGTCCGCGGAGAGCACGAGCAGGGGCACGCCGCTCTGGTCGGCCTCCAGCACGGCCGGGTGCAGGTTCGCCGCCGCCGTCCCCGAGGTGGTCACGACGGGGACCGGGGCGTGCGACACCTTGGCCAGCCCGAGGGCCAGGAAGCCCGCACTGCGCTCGTCGATCCGCACGTGCAGGCGGACCCGCCCGTCGTCGTCGGCCGCCTGGAGGGCCAGCGCCAGCGGCGTCGAGCGCGACCCGGGCGACAGCACTGCCTCCCGCACCCCGCACCGCAGCAGCTCGTCGACCAGCACCGTGGCGAGCGCGGTCGAGGGGTTCATCACTTCTCCTGCCGGGTGGCGCGTGGGGGCCGAGAACGCGGGCAGACGGACCTGTCGACTGTATCGGCCGCCCGGACACCCGATCTTCATCGCCAGATCGGGTGCATTGCGCAGGAGCCCTAGGAGGTCCTGGACAGGACCTCGTGTGCCTGCGCCAGGCGCGAGCGCCAGCGGTTCCAGCCATCGGTGGGGGCCGAGGCGGACACCACGGCGCGGTCGACCGACGGGCGCCGCACGCCGAGGCTTCCCTGCACGGGCAGCAGGCGGTCGGTGACGACGTCGGAAGCCAGCAGGAGCCCACTGGCCAGGCCGCACGCGTAGGGGAGCTCAGGCAGCGCGGCGGCCAGGGCCAGCCCGGCCGCGAGCCCCACGGAGGTGTCCAGAGCCGACGAGACGACGCACGGCAGCCCGTAGGTCTCGGCCACGCGCAGCGCGGCGCCCACCCCGCCCAGCGGGGGCACCTTCAGCACGAGGACGTCGGCGGCCTCGCGCAGCCCGACCACCGCCCGGGGGTCTCCGGCCCGCCGTACCCCCTCGTCGATCGCCAGCGGGACGTCGACCACCCGCCGCACCTGGGCGCACTCCTCGATCGTCGGGCACGGCTGCTCCGCGTACTCCAGACCGAACGGCTCGAGCTCACGAAGGGCGTCGACCGCCTCGTCGAGGGTCCACGCTCCGTTAGCGTCGACCCGCACCGCGCCGGCCGGGCCGAGTGCATCCCGGACGGCAGCCACCCGCGCGACGTCCTGCGCCAGCGACTGACCAGCGTCAGCCACCTTGACCTTCGCGGTCGTGCAGCCGGACTCCCGGGTCAGCCGCGACGCGACGTCCGGCTCCACCGCAGGGACGATGGCGTTGACCGGAACGGTGTCGCGCAGTGGCTCCGGCCAGCCGGTCCACGCGGCCTCTATCGCAGCCGCGAGCCACCTCGACGACTCGGCCGGTCCGTACTCGGGGAACGGCGCGAACTCACCCCAGCCCACCGGACCGCGGACGAGCAGGCCCTCGCGATGGTCGGTGCCGCGGAACCGGACGGTGAGAGGGACGGCGAAACAGACCGATCCGTCCAGGAGGTCGTCCAGCGAGGGGAGGGCCACGGGTCAGGGACGCTTGGGGAACTTGCCGAAGTCGGGCTTGCGCCTGTCCTGGTAGGCGTTGCGGCCCTCCTGGGCCTCCTCGGTCATGTAGAAGAGCAGGGTCGCGTCGCCGGCGAGCTGCTGCACGCCGGCCAGACCGTCGTCGGCGGCGTTCATCGACGCCTTCAGCATGCGCAGCGCGAGTGGTGAGTGCTCGAGCATCTCCCGACACCAGCGAACTGTCTCGATCTCCAGCTGCTCGAGCGGGACCACCGCGTTCACGAGGCCCCAGTCGAGTGCTGTTGCCGCGTCGTACTGACGGCACAGGAACCAGATCTCCCTGGCGCGCTTCTGGCCGATCTGCGCGGCCAGCAGGCCGGAGCCGTAGCCGCCGTCGAACGACCCGACCTTGGGACCGGTCTGCTGGAACCGGGCGTTGTCCGCGGCGATCGACAGGTCGCAGACGACGTGCAGCACGTGGCCGCCGCCCACGGCGTACCCGGCGATCATCGCCACCACCGGCTTCGGCGTGCGCCGGATCTGCACCTGCAGGTCCAAGACGTTGAGCCGACCGATCCCCTTGTGGGCGACGTCGTCGTCCCCGAGGTAGCCGTCGTCCCCCCGGATCCGCTGGTCACCCCCGGAGCAGAATGCGAGGTCGCCCTTGCCGGTCAGGACGATCACCCCGACTGTGTCGTCGTCGCGGGCGACGTTGAACGCGTGCTGCAGCTCGAAGAGGGTCTGCGGGCGGAAGGCGTTGCGCACCTCGGGCCGGTTGATCGTGATCTTCGCCATGCCGTCGGCGGTGTGGTACTCGATGTCGGCGTAGTCACCACTGCGTACCCATTCGGCACCGGGCTTGATCGTCGTCGCGGCGGGGTCCGGCTGGTCGGTCATCGCGGCAGGGTCCTCCTCGGCAGTGGTCACTGGCCCGGTCAGTAGCCTAGGTGCGATGCGTACGCGGCACCTGATCACCCTGGACGCCCCGACGCGGGCGGACGCCGTGGACCCCTTCCGCCGTCGCCTGGCTGCCGCCCTCGACGGGTCCGGCCCGGCGATCCTCCCCCTTCCTCCGGGGCCGCCGGCCGTGCGGTCCGCCCTGGTCGAGGCCGCCCAGCTGGACCGACCGCTCGAGCACGACGACGTCAGCGTCGTGGTCGCGACCTCCGGCTCGACCGGTGTCCCCAAGCTGGCGATGCTCACCGCCGAGGCGCTCCGCGCGAGCGCACGGGCCACTGAGGAGGTGATCGGCGGCCCCGGTGCGTGGGTGGTGGCCCTGCCCCTGAGCTCGATCGGGGGGCTGCAGGTGCTGGTGCGCTCGCTGCTCGCCGGCACCCACCCGGTGCTCCTCGACCTGAGCGAGAGGTTCTCGCCGTCAGCCTTCGCCGCTGCCGCCGCCCAGCTGGACCACACCGGTGGGGACGGCGTGCGGGCGACCTCGCTGGTGCCCACCCAGCTCTACCGGCTGCTGGACGACCCGGCGGCCACCGCCGCACTGGCCCGGCTCGACGTGGTGCTCCTGGGCGGTGCCGGGTCCGACCCGTCGCTGCTCGTGCGTGCGGCCGACCGTGGCGTTCGGGTCGTCACGACGTACGGCATGACCGAGACCAGCGGCGGGTGCGTCTACGACGGCCATCCGCTGCCGGGCGTGGGGGTGCGCCTCGACTCCGACGGACACGTCGTGCTATCCGGGCCGACCTTGTTCACCGGCTACCGACTCGAACCGACCCTCACGTCGCAGGTGCTGCGCGGCCAGGAGCTCTACACCCAGGACCTCGGACTCCTCGACGAGGCGGGACGCCTCACCGTGCTCGGTCGCGACGACGACGTCGTGGTCTCCGGTGGGGTCAACGTGTCGTGTGTCCGGGTCGAGGCGGTACTTTCCGGCCACCCGGGCGTTGCCGAGGTCGTGGTGGTCGGAGTCCCTGACCCCGAGTGGGGTCAGCAGGTCGTCGCGGCGGTCGTTCCCACAGCACCGGGGGCCTGGCCGACGCTTGCGCAGCTCAGGGACTTCGCGGCCACCCAGCTTCCCGCGGCCGCGCTGCCACGCCTCGTCGTCGGACTCGCCGAGCTCCCCCTGCTGACCTCGGGCAAGCCGGACCGGGCCGCGGTGCGTACCCTCGCCACCGGCTCGTCGTCCCCGGAGACGCTCGACGCCGCACCCTGACGAGAGCGAGCAGCCTGATGGCGACACCGGCCCAGTGGTGGGAGGGCGCGCGCCCGCGAACCCTTCCCGCGGCGATCGCCCCCGTCGCCGTCGGCTCCGGGGTTGCCTCGTTCGAAGGTTCCTTCCTCGCCGCCCAGGCCCTGCTGGCTCTCGTCGTCGCGCTGTCCCTGCAGGTCGGGGTCAACTACGCCAACGACTACAGCGACGGCGTGCGCGGCACCGACGAGGAGCGGGTCGGCCCGGTGCGGCTGGTCGCCAGCGGCGCGGCGGAACCGAGCGTCGTGAAGCGCGCGGCGCTCGGGATGTTCGGCGTGGCCGCCGTGGCCGGCCTGGTGCTGGTGCTGTGGACCCAGGCCTGGTGGCTGCTGCTGGTCGGGGTCGCCGCGATCGTGGCCGCCTGGTACTACACCGGCGGTCGCTCGCCCTACGGCTACCGAGGCCTGGGCGAGCTGAGCGTGTTCGTCTTCTTCGGGCTGGTGGCCGTGACCGGAACGGCGTTCGTCCAGACCGAGCAGCTGACCGCCCTGGCGTTCGTCTGCGCGGTGCCGGTCGGCCTGCTCGCCTCGGCCCTGCTGGTCGTGAACAACCTGCGCGACCGTCCGACCGACGAGGCGGTGGGCAAGGTGACCCTGGCCGTCCGGCTGGGCGACCGCGGGACCCGTTGGCTCTACGTCGCGATGATGCTGCTCGCCCTGGCCGGGGGGGTCCTGGTCGCCGTCCTGTGGACCGAGTGGGCCCTACTGACCCTGCTGGCCGTCGTCCCCGGACTGCCGCCGGTCGGGGCGGTCCTGCGGGGGGCGACCGGCCGCGCGCTGATCGTCACCCTGCGGGACACCGGCCGCACCCAGCTGCTCTTCGGTCTCACCCTCGCCGTGGGCCTGGCCCTCGGCTGAGCCCGGCTGGTCGGAGCCTGCTTCGTATGGAACAATGGTGTTCCATACGAAGCAGGAGTGTTCCATCCATGTCGACCCCGATGCCCCGCCACGACCGGACCCGCCGAGCCGTCCTGGACGCCGCCGCCGAGCGGTTGAGCAAGGACGCCCGGGCCAGCCTGTCGGAGGTCGCGGCCGCCGCCGGGGTCGGACGCACCACCCTGCACCGCTGCTTCGCCACCCGCGACGACCTGCTGCACGCCCTGGCCGACGAGGCCCTCGACACCGTCGCCGCGGCCATCGACTCGGCCCGACCCGGTGACGACGACGCGGCGACGGCGCTGCGTCGGGTCGTCGAGCAGCTGGTCGAGCTCGGGCCCTACCTGCGTTTCCTCAACGCCGACCCGGTCATCTACGACTCCCCCACCCTGGGCCGGCGCTGGTACGAGGTCTTCGAGCCGGTCGCGGCCGCAGTCCGACGCGGTCAGGACTCCGGACAGCTTCGCGCCGACCTGCCCGTCGACTGGGTCGTCGACCTGCTCGGCGGTGCGGTCATCACGGCCTGGGACTCCGTGCACGAGGGCCGACTGGCCGCCCGCGATGCGCCCGGGGTCGTGGCCACCAGCCTGCTCGCCGGGGTCACCGCGCCACCGACCCGTCGCCGTCGGAGCCAGTCATGACGAGCCCTCGGCGACTCGTCCCGTTCCTGGCCCTCGAGGGGGCCACGTTGATGTCGGGCCTCGGCAACGGCGTGGCGATGGTGGCCATGCCGTGGATCGTGCTCGAGCTGACGGGCAACCCCGCCGCCGCAGGCGTGGTGGCCGGCGTCAGCGCACTGCCGATGCTGCTGTCCAGTCTGTTCTCCGGCACCATGGTCGACCGGTTCGGCCGACGACGCACCTCGGTCGTCTCCGACGTCTTCTCCGCCGTCTCCGTCGCAGGGATCCCGCTCGTCGCGCTGACCGCAGACCTCACCTTCGCCTGGGTGCTCGCCCTCGGGGTGCTCGGGTCGGTCTTCGACCCGGCCGGCGTCACCGCCCGCGAGGCGATGCTGCCCGACGTCGCCGAGACCGCCCAGCTCCCCCTCCAGCGGGTGAACGGTATCCACGAGGCCATCTGGGGACTCGCCTTCCTCGTCGGCCCGGCCGTCGGAGGCGTGCTGATCGGTCTGGTCGGCGCCGTCCCCGCGCTGTGGGCCATGTTCGCCGGGTTCGTGGCCTCGGCGGCCCTTCTGGCCCTGGTCCACGTGCCAGGGGCCGGACGTCCGCTGGCCAAGCACCGGCCGCCCTTCTGGGCCGGCACCCTGGTCGGCCTCCGGTTCGTGTGGGACAACCGGGTCCTCCGCTCGGTGACCCTGCTGTCCTCCGCCTTCGTGGCCATCACCTACCCGGTCCTCGGCGTGGTACTGCCCGTCGTCTTCGAGCGGCAGGCCGAGCCCGAGCGGCTCGGCGTCCTGCTCATGGCCTTCAGCATCGGGGGCATCGCCGGCGCGCTGGGGTACAGCGCCCTGGGTCACCGGGTGAGCCAGCGGATCGCGCTCGTCGTCGGCATGGCCGGGGGTGTCCTGGCCCTGACCTGGTTCGCCCTGCAGCCTCCCTACGGATGGCTGGTGGCCGGGGCCGTCCTCGGCGGCGTCCTGACCGGACCGATCAACCCGGTGGTCAACTTCACCCTGCAGCAGCGCACCCCGGAGCCGATGCGCGGTCGCGTCATGGGCGTGATCGTGTCGGTGGCCTACGGCGTCGTTCCACTGGGGTACCTGTTCGCCGGTCTCGTGGTCGCCGCGGTCGGGCCCCAGGCGACGGTCGCCGGCTGCGCCGGGCTCGCGACCCTCACCTTGATCGCGGCGTGGTTCAGCCGACCGCTGCGCGAGCTCGATGCGGCACCCGCCGACCGACCGGACCGGGTCGGGCAGGACACGGCGCCCGCTCAGCTCCCGGAGTCGTCGCCGCGCTGAGCGCCCTCGTCCTTGGCGCGCTGCTCGTCGTCCCACGCGTCCTCGGCCGCTGCCCGCTCGTCCATCGTGTTCTTGACCCGGGCCGACCGGTCGACGACCGACGCCGAGATCGCATCGCGCTGGCCGCTCAGCGCGAACAGGCTCACCAGGGCCGACACGATGAACGCCACGGGCAGCGCCCACAGCACTGGCACACCGACCAGCAGCAGGAGACCGAACGGGACGGCGAAGAGCAACAGGCGAAGCACCGAGTAGGTGATGACGGGAGGGACGCGACTCACCCGCCCATTGTGCCTCGCGGGCCGCGCCTGGCTGGCAGGGCGTATGCCCTGCCCCGAGCGCGACGGCGTCAGTCGGCCTGCGGGCCGGCCGCGGCCCGTCCCTCCCACTTGGTGGACAGCACCACGGTCGTGTGGGTGCGCGAGACGCCGGCGATCCGGCGCAGGGTGCGCAAGGTGCTCTCCAGGGCCTCGACGTCGGCCACCCGGACCTTCACCACGAACACCTCGTCGCCGGCCACGAACCAGCAGTCCTCGATCTGCGGGTGCCGCTCCAGGGCGGCCGCGATGGCGTCCTGGTCTCCGTCGTCGGTCTGTTCGATGCCGACCAGCGCAACGACCCCGAGCCCGAGCGCCGCGGGGGCCACCGCAGCGTGGTACCCGGTGATCACCCCCAGCTGCTCCAGCCGCCTGACCCGGTCGGCCACGCTGGGCCCGGACAGTCCCACCAGCCGGGCCAGGTCGGCGTAGGGGATCCGAGCGTTGGTGCGCAGGGCGGCCAGGATCGCCTGGTCGGTGGTGTCCAGCCCCTGCTCGCGCCGCCGGCCACCGGCCCGGCCCGGCCGGGCTGGCTCGACCGTCTCATCCAAGGTCATCGTGGCCTCATCGACTCTCATTCGTTGGACGATATCGGACTCTTGCCTTATGATTGAAGACGCAAGAAGTTGGAGACCTTGGATTCACCGATTTGGAGTTGTTCCCCATGCTTCCCTCGCTCGAGCAGGCCCACGCGCACATCCGCACGTTGGAGCACGACGCCCGGCGCGTGGTCGTCCACCCGAACCGGCTCACCCGCGACCGGATCCGCTCCTTTTGGAAGCGGTAGGCCGCGGCCATCGCTCGCCCCCACCTCCTGCGCCCGCCGACCCCCTCGCCCACGCACGCCCTGCGCCCGCTGTCCGTCTGGGACGACGGCGGGGGCTGGTCTGCGCGCGCGAACGGCGAACGCCGCGGTTAGGCTGGTCCCACACGTCCCGAATCGCGCCTCGACGCGCTGCGGGCCGCCGTCGGACCAGGGGGTGACGCCGTGCTCAAGGCTCTCGCGTTGCTCGCCGTCGTCTTCGCGGTGGTGTACCTGCTGGTCACCATGGTCCAGCGCCGTGGCGGTGCCCCCGGGGGCCGCCGGCCGCCGCTCTCGCCCAAGGCCCCGGACGACGACCCCAAGTTCCTGCGTGACCTCGACGACCGCCTGTGGCGCGAGCGGCAGGCGCGCGGCCCGGTCGACGGCCCGGTCGACGGCCCGGTCGACGAGCCCGTCGACGGTTGGGACCCGGCGTCCGGACCCGACGCCGCTCCCCCGGACCCCACCCCCGACAGCAGTCCAGACAGCAGCCACGACAGCACCCACGACGACCGTCAGACGCCGCCGTAGCTGTGCAGGCCGAAGAACCAGATGTTGACCCCGAAGTAGTTGAACAGGAAGCAGCTGTAGGCGGCCAGCGCGACCAACGCCGCACTTCGGCCCTTCCAGCCCGCCGTGGCGCGCGCGTGCAGGTAGGCCGCGTACAGGACCAGCGTCACGAAGGACCAGGTCTCCTTGGGGTCCCAGCCCCAGTAGCGGCCCCACGCGGCCTCGGCCCAGATCGCGCCGGCCACGATCGTGAAGAACCACAGCGGGAAGCCGAAGGCGATCGTGCGGTAGGCCACCCGGTCCAGGGTCACCGCGTCCGGCAGGTGCGAGGCGACGGCGCCGACCCACCCGCCGGGTCGACCCGCGGCCTTCCTGCGGTCTGCCGCGTCGGCCACCAGGTACATCACCGTGGCGGCGGTGGCCACGGTGAAGATCCCGCTGCTGATGATCGCCGCCGTCACGTGGATCCACAGCCAGTACGACTTCAGGGCCGGGACCAGCTGGGCCGACTCGGTGTACAGGACGACGACCGCGACCCCCAGAGTCACCAGCGCCGCCAGCACGACGAACACGCCCAGGTAGCGCACCTGGCGGCCGAGCAGCAGCAGGACCAGGAACACCCCGAGCGCCGACAGGGCTCCGGCCAGGGAGAACTCGTACATGTTGCCCCAGGGCGGTCGCCCGGCTGACACCCCGCGGGCCACGACGGCGGCCAGCAGCAGGCCGAAGGCCAAGCCGGTGAGCGCCACCCCGATCCGGCCGAGGCGGTCGCTGTCGGTCTCGGTGCCCTCTGTGCGGCCGCCCTCGGGACTGGTCGGCAGGTCGACGGCGTCGGCTCCGCCGCCGGCACCGACCGCTACCCGTGACCGGGTCGACGACGCCCGGGCCCGTGCCCGGCCGGAACCGTACGCCAGGTCGGCCGCGAACGAGACCAGGGCCAGGGCCAGCACGACCAGCGTCGCGTAGACCAGGTTGTTGCTCAGCTGCGCGAGCCCGGCATCGGTCACGAGTCGTCCCCTTCAGGTGACAGGCGAGCAGGAAGTGGGCCGGTCAGCGCCGTGGACAGCGCGCTGACCTCCTCCTGCAGACTGCCGGACTCGCTGCGCGCCAGCCCGGCGACCTCCAGCAGGGTACGGCCTGGCGAGGGCTGCGTCGCACGGACCCAGATCCGACGCCGTGGCACGGTCAACGAGACGATCACCCCGGTGATCGCCAGCACGGCGGCCACGAGGGCGATCACCCGGCCCGGATCGCTGGCCACCTGGAAGTTGCCGTACTCAACGAAGCCGTCGAAGGTGATCGAGCCCGCACCGTCGGGCAGCTCCCAGGTCTCACCGACGCCCAGGTCGTCGTTGCCGAGCTGGGTCATCGACGCCGTGTCGAGCTCGTACACCGACTGCGGAACCCCGGCGTCCAGCCCCAGGTCGCCGGACCAGGCGCCGAGGAACACCCGAGGGTCCGTGGGCTCCGGGAAGGTGGACGCCGGACCCACCGCCGGGTCGATGGTGACCGGCGCCGTGGGGGTGAACCGGACGTTGAAGCCCAGCTGCTCCGGTCGGGCGTCGGGGACTTTCACCACACCGACCGAGGTGAACGCGGCGTCCTGTGGCAGCGTCGGCACCGAACCGGAGAAGGCGATCTCCCCGTTGCCGTCGCGAACGGTGAAGGTCGGCGCGTAGCCGTGGCCGAGGAGGAAGACCTTGGTGCCACCGACCTGCAACGGATGGTTGACCCTGATGTCGAACCCCTCCGTCGCGGCGCCGGGCTCCGACCGGTAGGTCACCCGCGCGTTGAAGCTGTCCGGCTGGCCGGTGCGCGGCCCGCTCTCCACGAAGGTGGCGTCGAAGTCGTCGAGCGCGAAGGAGAACGGGGCCAGCTGCGACTCGGTGAAGCGGCGCCCGGGGTGGAAGTCGTCGTACTGGGTCAAGGTGTTGGCGAACCCTTCGCCCTCCACGACGATCACCGTGCCCCGAAAGCCGAACAGTCCCCCCACGGCAACCCCGACGAGCAACAGCAGCAGCGCGACGTGGAAGACCAGGTTGCCGGTCTCGCGCAGGTACCCCTTCTCGGCGGCGACGGCCTGCCCGTCGTCGGAGACCACGACCCGGAACCGCTTGCGCCGCAGCAGCTGTGCCGCCTGCGCGACGACGTCTCGGGGGCTCTCGAGGCTCGACGACTGCTCGTGGACCGGCATCCGGGCCAGGTTGCGGGGAACCGGTGGTGGGGCCGCGCGGGTCATCCTCCAGTGGGCAGCGATCCGCGGAACGATGCAGCCGGCCAGGGAGATCATCAGCAGCAGGTAGATCGCGGCGAACCACGGTGCCGCGTAGACGTCGAAGAACCCGAGGCGGTCGAGCCAGGGACCGGTGACCGGGTTGGCGTCGAGGAACTGCCTCACCCGGATCGGCGCGACCCCGCGCTGGGGGAACACCGAGCCGGGGATCGCCGCGACGGCCAGAAGGAACAGCAGGATCAGCGCGGTCCGCATGGAGGTGAGCTGCCGCCACAGCCAGCGGACCCCGCCGACGGCGCCGAGCTCTGGCTGTCGGACGTCGGACGTCGACATCAGAACACGGTTCCGAACGACCCGGTCCAGACCCGCAGTGACACGGTGATCTGCTCCCACGTGCCGGTCACCATCAGCAGACCGACCAGCACGAGCATGCCACCGCCGATCCGCATCACGGCGACGTAGTGGCGCTTCACGAACGCCATGGCGCCCGCGGTCCGACGGAAGGCCACCGCCACCAGCAGGAACGGCAGCCCGAGCCCGACGCAGTAGGCGGCGGTCAGGAGGGCGCCGCGCGCCGCGCTGGCCTGGTCGTAGGCGAGGGTCTGGACCGCGGCCAGGGTCGGTCCGATGCACGGCGTCCAGCCGATGCCGAACAAGATGCCCAGCAAGGGCGCGCCGGCCAGCCCGACCGACGGTCGCTGCTGCGGGTGCCAGTCCCGGTTGAGCCACGGCACCAGCCCCATGAAGGCCAGACCGAACACGATGGTGAATGCGCCGAGCAGCCGGGTGATCTGGTCGCTGTACTGCAGGAGCAGCGATCCCAGCCCCCCGAACAGCGCGCCGTAGGAGACGAAGACGAGGGTGAACCCCAGCACGAACAGCGACGTACCCAGGAGCAGCCGACCGCGTCGGGCGTCGCCGAGGTCGACCCCGAGCAGGCCGGTGACGTAGGAGAGGTACCCGGGAACCAGGGGCAGCACGCACGGGGACAGGAACGAGACGACGCCGGCCGCCACGGCGATCGGGATGGCCAGCAGCAGCGACCCCGAGACGACCGTCTCGGTGGTCGTCGCCAGAACCCCGGTCACGGGCCCTCGCTCGCCACTTCGGTGACCACACGCTTGAGCTGGGTGAACGTGGTCGGGCCGAGGATCCGGGCGGCCAGCCGACCCTCGCGGTCCAGGACCAGGGTCGAGGGGATGGAGCTCGGTGGCAACGTGTCGCTGAACGCGAGCAGCAGCTGCCCGCCGTCGTCGACCAGGCTCGGGTAGGTGATGCCCTCGGCCCGCTCGAACGCCTGGGCGGCCGCCGGCTGGTCCCGGGTGTTGATACCGACGAACGAGACGCCGTCGTCCTTCGTCGCCTCGTAGACGCCCTGAAGCCCCTCGGCCTCCTGCCGGCAGGGCGCGCACCACGAAGCCCAGACGTTGAGCACCACGACGTCGCCCTCGAGGTCGGCGACGCTCAGTGGTTCGCCGTCGAGGGTCTCACCGGAGATGTCGCTGACCGGCAACCGGTCGTCGGGGGCGATCACGTTGACCGAGCCGTCGCCGTCGACGAACCCCTGGCCGTCACCGCCGACCGCCTGCGTCTGGTCACCGCCGGAGCAGGCAGCGACCGAGAGCAGCACGCACCCGAGCAGGGTGAGCATCGCGCGGGACACGGTCAGGCGCCAGGCTTGGTGCGGGCGCCCTTGGCCGGCAGCAGGTCGACCGCCGGCTCGCTGTAGGTCAGCGCCACGATCCGGTCACCCTCGTAGGTGACCGAGGTCAGACTGGCCAGGCTGCACTCGCGTCGCCTGGGGTCGTGCCACAGCCGACGCCCCTCGATCGACGACCGGGTGACCCAGATCGGCAGCTGGTGGCTGACGATCACCGCCGCGCGACCCAGCACGTGGTCACGCGCGTCGGCCATCGCCGCGAGCATGCGCTCGGCCTGCTGCCGGTACGGCTCGCCCCACGAAGGGCGGAACGGGTTGTAGAGGTGCTTCCAGTGGGTCGGCCGGGTCAGTGCCCCGTCGCCGACCCCGAAGGTCAACCCCTGGAAGACGTTGTCGGCCTCGACCAGGCGGGGGTCGACGACGACGTCGAGGTCGTGCGCCGCCGCGATCGGGGCAGCGGTCTCCTGCGCCCGCTCAAGGGGTGAGCTCACCACGCGCCCGACGTCGCGGGTCGACAGGTGCTCGGCGATGCGCAGCGCCATCTGACGACCCAGGTCGGACAGGTGGTAGCCCGGCAGGCGCCCGTAGAGCACGCCCTCCGGGTTGTGCACCTCGCCGTGGCGCAGCAGGTGGACGGTGGTCAGCTCAGACACCGCTCATCGCCCCTCGGGAGCAACGGCCGCGGCTGCCGCGCGGGCCGCGTGCGGCAAGGCACCGGCGATCTCAGCCACGGCATCGTCGTCGTGCGAGGCGGAGACGAACCATGCCTCGAACGCAGAGGGCGGAAGGTAGACGCCGCGCTCGAGCATGGCGTGGAAGAAGGCGCTGTAGCGCCAGGCGTCCTGCATGCGGGCGGTCTCGTAGTCGGCGACCGGACCGTCGTGGAAGAAGACGCTGAACAACGACCCCGCGGTCTGCAGTTGGTGCGCGACGCCTTCGGCCGAGAGCGCCGAGGACACCAGGTCACCCACTGTGGCCGCCGTGGCGTCGACGTGCTGGTACACGGCGTCGTCGCACAGCCGCAAGGTCGCCAGGCCACTCGCGGCGGCGACCGGGTTCCCGGCGAGCGTTCCCGCTTGGTAGACCGGGCCGGCCGGTGCGAGATGGGCCATCACCTCGACCCGTCCGCCGAACGCCGCGGCCGGGAGTCCGCCACCCATCACCTTGCCGAAGGTCATCAGGTCGGGCGTGACGCCGTCGAGCCCGAACCAGCCCGACCGGCTCACCCGGAAGCCGGTCATGACCTCGTCGGAGATGAACAAGGCACCGTGCGCCCGACACAGGTCGGCCAGCGCCTGGTTGAACCCCGCCGCCGGCGGGACCACTCCCATGTTGGCCGCGGCCGCCTCGGTGATGACGCAGGCGATCGAGTCACCGTGCTCGGCGAACGCCGACCGGACCGCCTCGAGGTCGTTGTACGGGACTACGAGAGTCTCCGCCGCCTGGGCCGCGGTCACACCGGGCGTGTCCGGCAGACCGAACGTCGCGACCCCCGACCCGGCAGAGGCGAGCAGCGAGTCGACGTGGCCGTGGTAGCAGCCGGCGAACTTGAGCACCTTGCTCCTACCGGTGAATCCGCGGGCGAGGCGGATGGCCGACATGGTGGCCTCGGTGCCGCTGGACACCAGCCGGACCTGGTCGACCGGGGTACGCGCCACGATCTCCTCGGCGAGGAGCACCTCACCCGCGCTGGGGGTACCGAACGACGACCCGTGCGCAACGGCCTCGTGCACCTCGGCCATCACGCCGGGGTGTGCGTGGCCGAGGATCATCGGGCCCCACGAGCAGACGAGGTCGACGTACCGGCGGCCGTCGGCGTCCCACAGGTGCGGTCCGTCGCCGCGGGCCATGAAGCGCGGGGTGCCACCGACGGCGCGGAAAGCCCGCACGGGAGAGTTCACCCCGCCCGGGGTCACGGCCAGGGCGCGGTCGAACAGTGCCTGGGACGCCGGCGCCGCGGCCGGGTAGGGCAGTGGGGGGGTCACCCGGGGATTCTCCCAGCCCGAAGCCGCTCGGCGATCACGGGGATGTCTGTCAAACCCCCGGCCACTTCGAGCACCAGAACAAACGCCTCGTCGTCGGTCAACCGAGGTTCGTAGCCGTTGATGTCCACGAACACCGTGGTGGCCAGCCAGCCCAGTCGCTTGTTGCCGTCGACCAGCGCGTGGTTGCCGACGACCGACTGCAGCAGCGCCGCCGCCTTCTGCTCCAGGGTCGGGTAGGCGTCCTCACCGAAGGCACTCGAACGTGGGCGTTGGGCCGCCGAATCGAGCAGTCCCACGTCTCGGACCGGCCCAGTCGCCAGCCGGCGGACCAGCCCGAGCAGATCCTCCAGATCGAGGTACTCCACGCGCTCAAACCGTGCCGAGGCGGTCGAGCACGTCGCCCCATCGCTGCGTCATCCGTCGTCCTGACTCGTCGACCCGGGCAGCATGAACGGTCCGCTCGAGCCGGTCGAGCACGGCCCGTCGGATGACCTCCTGCCGCGAGGCGCCCTCCGCCTCGGCGAGGGCGGTCAGAGCGGCCTCGAGCTCAGCATCGGTTCGTAGGGTGAGGGCCATGACGGTATAGTATCACAGTGATACCGCCGCCCAGAACGCCGAAGTCCGGCTCCGGCAACTCAACGGCGGCTCATCGCCGTAGCAGCGTCCACCGCCCAGTAGGTGATGATCTGCTGGGCGCCAGCGCGACGGATCGCCACCAGCGACTCCTCGATCGCACGCTCGCGGTCGATCCAGCCGTTGGCGGCCGCCGCCTCGACCATCGCGTACTCCCCCGACACCTGGTAGGCCGCCACCGGGACGTCGACCGCGTCGGCCACCCGGGCGATCACGTCGAGGTACGGCCCGGCCGGTTTCACCATCACCCAGTCGGCACCCTGCTCGAGATCGGCGAACACCTCGCGCATCGCCTCGTCACTGTTGCGGGGATCCATCTGGTAGCTGCGCCGGTCACCGAAGGACGGCGTGCTCTCGGCCGCGTCGCGGAAGGGGCCGTAGAACGCCGAGGCGTACTTGGCTGCGTACGCCAGCACCGGGGTGTCGGCGTAGCCCGCGGCGTCCAGCCCGGCCCTGATCGCGGCGACCTGGCCATCCATCATGCCGCTCGGCGCAATCACCTCCGCCCCCGCTCGCGCCTGAGACACCGCGACCGACGCATACCGCTCCAACGTGGCGTCGTTGTCGACCGTCGCGTCTGAGCCGGACGACGTGAGCGGGCCGCAGTGACCGTGGTCGGTGTACTCGCACAGGCACAGGTCGGCCATGAGCACCAGCTCGTCGCCGACGTCGGCGTGCAGCAACCGCAGCGCCTGCTGCACCACTCCGTGATCGGCATCCGCACCGGAACCCAAGGCGTCCTTGGTCGCGGGGATCCCGAACAGCATGACTCCGCCGACCCCGGCCTTCGCCGCGCCTTCGACGGCCAGGCGCAGGGAGTCCATCGAGTGCTGGACGACACCCGGCATCGACGCCACCGGCACCGGCTCGGACAAGCCCTCCTTGACGAACACGGGCAGCACGAGCTGGCCCGGTGAGACCGTGGTCTCGGCCAGCAGCCGCCTCATCGCGGGCGACCGCCGCAACCGCCGCGGCCGATCGACCGGGAAGGACACGGCCTACTTCGCCTTCCGCCGCGTGGCCGGCTTGCGCAAGGACGGCCGCCAGACCGACTCGCCGTTGGCCAGTGCGGCCAGCCGCTGCGAGGCGCCGAACTCGGCCAGCGCCTCGGCGAGCACCGACACCGACGGGGTCGCGGCGAGCACATCGACCCGCAGCCCGTGCTCCTCGGCAGTCTTGGCGGTCTGCGGACCGATCACCGCGACCACCGTGGACGCGTGCGGCTTGCCGGCGATACCGATCAGGTTGCGCACGGTCGAGGACGACGTGAACAGCACGGCGTCAAAACCACCCGACTTGATCGCCTCACGGGTCTGCACCGGCGGCGGCGCCGCTCGCACGGTGCGGTAGGCGGTGACGTCCTCGACCTCCCAGCCCAGCTCGACCAGTCCGGCCACGAGGGTCTCCGTCGCGATGTCAGCCCGCGGCAGGAACACCCGGTTGATCGGGTCGTACAGGTCGTCGTAGGCCGGCCAGTCGGCCAGGAGCCCCGCAGCCGACTGCTCCTCGCTGGGCACCAGGTCGGGCTTGACCCCGAAGGCCTGCAGCGCGGCGGCGGTCTGCTCGCCCACTGCAGCCACCTTGATCCCGGCGAACGCCCGGGCATCGAGGCCGTACTCCTCGAACTTCTCGCGGATGGCGCGGACCGCGTTGGTGGACGTGAACGCGATCCACTGGAACCGACCCGACACGAGGCCGTGCAGAGCGCGGTCCATCTGCTGCGGCGTGCGCGGTGGCTCGACCGAGATCGTCGGCACCTCGTCAGGCACGGCGCCGTAGCGGCGCAGCTGCTCGCTGAGCGAACCCGCCTGCTCCTTGGTTCGGGGCACGAGCACCCGCCAGCCGAACAGCGGCTTGCTCTCGAACCACGACAGCCGGTCGCGCAGCCCGACTCCCTCACCCACGACCATGAGCACCGGCTGGTCCAACGCGGCGGTCTTCACGTCGCGCGCCACGTCGGCCAGCGTCGAAACGACCGTTCGCTGGGCCGTGGTCGAACCGTGCGAGGTGACCGCCACGGGGGTGTCGGCAGCGCGGCCGGCCCCCTGCAGACCAGCGGCAGCGTCGGCGATCCGCTCGACCCCGCCCAGGACGACCACCGTGGTCGTCGGTGCGACGTGGTCGCTCCAGTGGGGGTGGCTGTCCGACGTGGTGACGATGTGCACGGCTCGCGACTTGCCGGTGGTGAGCGGCACCCCGGCGAACGCCGGCACCGCGGAGACCGACGACGCCCCAGGCACGACCTCGAAGCCCACACCGGCCTTCTCGCACGCGAGGGCCTCGTCGGCGAAACCGTGGAAGAGGATCGGGTCGCCGTCCATCAGCCGCACCACGTGCGCCACACGCTTCGCCGCAGCGACCACGAGCTTGGCCCGCGCCGCCTGGGTCAACGGCTGACCGTCCTCACCGCACGACGCGTCGACCACCTCGACGTCAGGCGCGGCATACGCCTGGACGGCGGCACGGGACGCGTCACGGTCGACGACGACCACGTCGGCCTCGCGCAGCAGCTGCACCGCGCGGACGGCCAGCAGCTCGGGGTCGCCCGGCCCGGCACCGACGAAGGCGACGGTTCCGAGCGGCTTCTTCTTCGTGTTCTTGATGCTCACAGGGCAGGTTCCCCTAGAAAGGCGGCAGCCCCTGCGTCGAGCAGCCTGGCGGCGAGCTGGCGGCCCGCTGCTTCGGCGTCGGCGAGTGGTGCCGTGATGGACAGGCGTTGCTGGGTGTGGCCGTCGGTGGAGCCGACGAACGCCTGCAGGGTGAGTTCCGGGGTGTGGAACCCCGGTTCGTCGACGACCGCGAGGGCGCCGACGGGTGCCGAGCAGCCCGCCTCGAGGGCGGACAGCACGGCGCGCTCCGCAGTGACGGCCGCGCGCGTGGCGGGGTCGTCGAGTCTGAGCAGCGCAGTCAGGAGGGCCGGGTCGACCGAGTCGGTCGTCTCGACGGCCAGGGCTCCCTGGCCCGGTGCCGGGAGCATGACGTCGGGCTCGATCACCTCGGTCACCGCGTCCTCGCGACCGAGTCGCCGGAGTCCGGCGAGGGCGAGCACGACGGCGTCCAGCGTGCCGTCGCCGACGAGACCGAGCCTCGTGTCGACGTTGCCGCGGACGTCGACCACCTGGAGGTCCGGGCGGGCCGCTGCCAGCTGGGCTGCCCGTCGGGGCGACCCGGTGCCGACCCTGGCCTCGGGTGGGAGCGAGGCGAGGGCCAGCCGGTCATGGGCGACCAGGGCGTCTCGTGGGTCCTCGCGCACGGGGACTGCCGCAACGCGTAGCCCCGCGGCCGGTGTCGTGGGGAGGTCCTTCAGCGAGTGCACGGCGAGGTCGACCTCACCGCGCAGCAAGGCGTCGCGCAGGGCCCCGACGAACACCCCGGTGCCGCCGATCTGGGTCAGCGGGGCCGTGCTCTTGTCACCCGAGGTCGTCACGAACACCAGCTCGACCGGCCTTGCGGTCACCGCGGTGAGGGCGTCGGCGACCAGCTGCGACTGGACGGCCGCCAGGGCGCTGCGCCGGGTCCCGAGCCGGATCGGCGTACTCATCGAACCCCCTCGTCGGGGTCAGGGGTCGCCACAGCCTCGACCACGCGGGGGTCGAGGTCGAACAGCCGGTGCAGCGCGTCGGCGTAGGCGTCGCCGTCGGGCTCGCCGGCGAGTTCGCGCACCCGCACCGTGGGCGCGTGCAGCAGCTTGTCGACGACCCGGTTGACCAGCTGCTCGACGTCGGTGCGCGCAGTGCCGTCGAGGTCGACCTGACGGGTGTCGAACCGGGCCAGCTCGGCCTCGACGATCTGCGACGCACGACTGCGCAGCGCGACGACGGTCGGTGTGACCCGATCCGAGTGGCGTGCGTCGAGGTAGCCCTCGACCTCGTGCGCGACGATCCGGCGCACACCCTCGACGTCGTGCTCGTAGGAGGCATCCCTGAGCAGGTCACCGAGGTCCTCGAGGTCGATCAGGGTCACGCCATGGATGCCCAGCACGCCAGGGTCGATGTCACGGGGCAGCGCGAGGTCGAGCAGCACCAGCGACTCGAAGTGACGCGCCTGCTGGGCCGAATCGACCTGCGCCTGGCCGAGGACGTGCCCCAGAGAACCGGTGCAGGCCACCGCCAGGTCGACCGTCTGCAGCGCACCGGCGAGGTCGTCGAGCGGGACGGTGCTACCGCCCAGGGAGTCGGCCAGCCGCTGCGCCCGCTCCGGTGTTCGGTTCGCGACCGTGACCTCGACGCCGGCCCGGTGCAGTGACGTGGCGGCCAGCGAGGCCATCGCCCCGGCACCCACGACCAGCCCACGGCGTCCGGCGAGCCCCTGCAGCGAATGGTCGGCCAGCTGCAGGGCAACGCCGACGAGCGAGGCACCGGCGGAGTCGATTCCTGTCTCGGTGTGGGCGCGTTTGCCGACCCGCAGCGCGTTCTGGACCAGGTCGTTGAGCACCCGGCCGGCTGTGCCCCGCTGCTGGGCAGTGCCCAGTGCCGAGCGCACCTGGCCGAGGATCTGAGCCTCGCCCACCACCATCGAGTCGAGACCGGCCGTCACCGCGAACAGGTGGGCGACCGCACGGTCCTCGTAGTGCACGTAGAGATGGGCCTTGAGCTGGTCGGCGGCCACCCCGGTGTGACGCAGCAGCTGGTCGGTGACGGCGTCGACGGCCGGGTGGAACTTCGAGGCCTCGACGTAGACCTCGACCCGGTTGCAGGTGGAGACCACCAGCGCCTCAGCCACAGCAGGCGAGCCCGCGACGTCGAGCAGCAGCTTGTCGAGCGAGTCTCCGCTGAGGGCCACCCGCTCGAGCACGGGGACCGGCGCCGTCCGGTGCGAGACCCCGACCACCAGGAGGCTCATGCGCTGACCCCTGCCCCGACGATGCCTGCCGCTGCCTTGCGCTGCTCGTGGTACGCCAGGATCTGCAGCTCGCTGGCGAGGTCGACCTGACGCACGTCGACCCCGTCGGGGACCGACAGCACGGCGGGGGCGAAGTTCAGGATGCTGCGCACGCCCGCTGCCACCAGGACGTCGCAGACCTGCTGGGCGGCCACAGCGGGAGTGGCGACGACGCCGATCGCGACCCGCTCGGTGTGCGCCAACGCCGCAAGGTCGGTGACCGGCCGAACCGTCACCCCGGCCACGAGCTCGCCGTAGCGCGCCGGGTCCGCGTCGAGCAGTCCCACCAGCCGGAACCCACGACGCGCGAAGCCACCGTAGTTGGCCAGGGCGTGACCCAGGTTGCCCACGCCGACGATGACGACCGGCCACTCCTGGCTGAGCCCCAGCTCACGACCGATCTGGGCCAGCAGGTGACCGACGTCGTAGCCGACGCCGCGGGTGCCGTGCGTGCGAAGCAGGCTGAGGTCCTTGCGCAGCTTGGCCGAGTTGACCCCCGCCGCCTCGGCCAGCTCCTCGGAGGAGACGGTGGCGACGCCGCGCTCGGCCAGCCCGGTCAGGACCCGGTGGTACACCGGCAGCCGCGCGATGGTGGCGTCCGGGACACCGGTGCGCCCGCGGCGGTCGCCTGCGGTGAGGGCCACGTGCGTCTCCTGGGGACAGCCCCCGGGGCTGGTGACCCCGGGAGCGGGCTACGGCGCTTGCCCGGCCCCTGTTGCCGGGGGGCCACCGGAGTGGCACCTGACGGTCGGGGAACGGGCTGCGCGCCCAGGGTAGGCGCTTGTGAACGCAGGCACAAAGTCGCGCGTGGGCGGCGTCCACCAGCCGCGATGTCCGGACCTGCTCAAGGGAGCGCCTCGCAGGCCCACGGGGTCACCCGTACTGGTTCTGACCCGCCGTTCCCTCGCCCACGAGCAGCACGAGCAGCCAGATGCCCCCGATGCAGGGCACGAGAGCTGATGAAGTACCACCAACCGGAACGACCCGTGTCGTGCAACCGACGGACGAGGACCGCCAACGAGGGCACGATCAGGCCGATCACCGCCACGACGTACAGGACCCAACCGACGGCACCGATCGCCGAGGTGCCGTCGGAGCTGCGGCCCAGCACGATGAGGACCACGGCGGCGCCGACCACCAGCACGGAGAACAGCCACCACCACCAGTACTCGGACCGGGAGGCGCGACCGGAGAACGTCGCGTACTTGGCGAACCCCGACCTGACCGCTTCACCGAACCCCATGCCCCGACCTCCGCCTCGTCCTGCACGCCTGTGTGCGCCGTGGGCACGTGCTCGTCTGAGGTCCTAGCGTGCCAGCGCTGCGCGCAGCCGCTGCTCGTCGACACGCCAGAAGTCGTGCTGCACGCCGTCGATCAGCGTGACCGGGATCTGCTCCCACCACCGGGCCTGCAGCTCCGGGTCGCTGGTGATGTCGACGTCGTCCCAGGGCACACCGAGCTCGTCGGCGACCCGCGTCACGACCAGCCGGGCGTCATCGCACAGATGACAGCCAGGCTTGCCCAGAAGCGTGATCCGGTGGTCGGTCATAGCCCCTCGTCCCGCAGCCGTCGCTTGGCCACCTTGCCGGTGACCGAGTGCGGGAGCTCGTCGACCACCACCACGATCGTCGGCCGTTTGAACCTGGCCAGGCGCGAGTCGCAGTGCGCCTGGACCGACTCCGGCGTCAGTGTCGCCCCGGCTCGGGCGACGACGTAGGCCTTGACGGCCTCACCGGTCTGCGGATGGGGAACCCCGACCACCGCGGCCTCGGCGACGTCGGGGTGCTGCTGCAGCACGTCCTCGATCTCGCGGGGGTACACGTTGAACCCGCTGACGATGACGAGGTCCTTGCGCCGGTCGACCAGATGAAGGTCGCCGTCTGGGTCGGCGTAGGCGACGTCTCCGGTGGCGTACCAGCCGTCGGGGTCCGGACCGTCGGAACCGTCGGGCCAGTAACCCGAGAACAGGTTCGCCCCACGGATCCAGATCTCGCCCGGGTCGCCGGGCAGGGCCAGGCCCCCGTTGTCGTCGACCAACCGGACCTCGACCCCCGGGAACGGCTGCCCGACCGACCCAGCCTTGGGCTGCCCGGACACGAAGGTCGAGGTCACGCCCGGCGCGGCCTCGGTCAGGCCGTACCCCTCGTAGACGGGCAGCCCGGTCGTCGTGGTGATCTGCTCGAGCACCGAGGCCGGCAGCGGGGCGGCGCCGCTGAACAGCACCCGGACTCCGGCCAGCCGCTCGCGCAGGTCGGCCCGGTCCGCCCAGCTCATCCACAAGGGCGGGGCGCCGGGGATCTGGGTGACCCCGTGCTCGTGCACGAGGCGCAGCGTCGCGTCGGCGTCGAACCGTTCCACGAGCACCGCAGTGGCACCCTGGCGGACCAGGCTCCCGAGCGTGCCGTTCAGCGAGTACACGTGGGCCAGCGGCAGCACGACGAGCACGACGTCCTCGGGGGTCATCAACGACTGACCGTCGACCTGTACGGCGGCCACCTGCTCGATGCTGGCCGCGAGCGCATCGTGGGTGAGCATCGCCCCGCGCGGCTCCCCCGAGGTACCGGAGGTGTACAGGATCACCGCGAGCCGTTCGCCGACGACCGCTGGGTCCGCTGACCGGACTCCGGTGGCCCGCCCCGCCGCGAGCAGGTCGTCGAACCGGCGGATGCCACCCTCGGACGGACCCTCGGCGGTCCGCTGCCGCCCGGCGACGACGATCACCGCCTCGGGCAGCCCGGCCGAGCGGACGGCGTCGACGCTGTCGCCGTCGGCGACCACCATCCGTACGCCCGCGTGGCCCAGGCAGGTGGCGATCTCGCTCGCGGTGAAGCCGGGGTTGAGGGGGACGGCGACCAGGCCGGCCCGCAGCGCGGCGAAGTAGGCGATGACGAACTCCGGGCGGTTGCCCAGCACGAGCCCGACCCGGTCCCCGGGGTCCAGACCTGATGCCCGCATTCCGGACGCAGCAGCGTCGACGGCGTCGTCCAGCTCACGCCAGGTCAGCCGGGTCGCGCCGACGACCAGCGCCGGGTGCGAGCCCCGCGCTGCAGAGGCCCGGCGCAGGTAGTCGGCGAGGTTGGTACTCACGGTCCGGAGAGTCTCGCACAGCGCGCCCGGCCCCACCCGGGGCTCAAGTCCTGACCTCAGGCCCCGACACCTCCTGGGAGGACCCGTACGGGTCGCACCCCGAGTCGCAGCCCGAGTCGCAGCCCGAGTCGATGGAGCGACCGTCCCAGGAGGAGTCGCCGTGGGTGAGCACCCAGCAGGTCGGAGCGCCGCGTCGGCAGGGAGGCCGGTCACGCGGTCCCTCCTGGCGACCCTGGTGCTGGCCCTCGCCTGGGGAGTGCTCTCGGCGGGTGTCGCCTTCGCCGGTCCCGACGAGGGCAGCTTCGCCTCCGCGGTCAACGCCGCCCGGTCGGGCCATGGGGTGGCGGCCATGTCCCTGCAGGCGGACCTGTCGGCGGTGGCCCGGGCACAGGCCCAGCGATGCGCAGACGCCGACGAGCTGTTCCACAACCCGACGCTCGGTGCCGACGTCTCCGGCTGGCAGGTCGTGGCCGAGAACGTCGGGGTCGGCGGCGACTGGCGCTCGATCGAGGACGCCTTCATGGCCAGCCCCGAGCACCGCGCGAACATCCTGGACCCGGTCTTCACCCAGTTCGGCATCGGCACCGCGGTCGGCAAGGACGGCAGCCTCTGGGTCTCCCAGGTCTTCCGGGCACCCAGCGGCGCCGCACCGACGGTCTCGGGCAGCGGCTCCGGCCCGGCCGTGGGTGGCTCCGCACCCAGCAGTGCCTCGACCTGGACGGCGCCGCCACCTCCGTCGCCCGAGGACGTGCTGCGGGGCAAGATCGCCCAGGCCCGCAAGGCGGTTCGATCGGGCAAGCGCTCAGACCCGCTGCGCTCGGCAGTCGACTTCGCCACCGTGATGTCCACGGTCGGCCGCTGACCGTTGGGACCCGTAGCCTGAAGGCATGCCTGTCCGTCGCTCGTCTCGGCGCGCGCCCGCCGTGGTCGCCGGCGAGGCCGCGGCCGCACGGGCCCGGGTCGACCGCTCATTCGCCGACACCGACACCGACACTGACCTCGACCCCACCGTGGCGGCCTTCTTCGACATCGACAACACGATCGTGCGCGGAGCGTCGGTCTTCCACCTCGCGATGGGACTCGCTCAGCGCAAGTTCTTCACGATGAGCGACGTGCGCGACTTCGCCTGGAAGCAGGTGAAGTTCCGGGTGGCCGGCCGGGAGGACCTCGAGGACATGGCATCGGCGGTCGACTCCGCGTTGTCGTTCGTCGCCGGCCACACCGTCGACGAGATCAACGCCCTCACCGAGGAGATCTTCGACGAGCGGATCGCCGACCGGCTGTACGCCGGCACCGTGGCCCTGGCGGCACAGCACCTCAAGGCAGGTCATCGGGTGTGGCTCGTGTCGGCAGCGCCGATCGAGATGGCGTCGATCATCGCTGAGCGACTCGGGCTCACCGGGGCCCTGGCCACCGTCTCCGAGGTCGACGACGGCGTCTACACCGGGCGTCTGCGCGGGGCACCGCTGCACGGCCCGGCCAAGGCCGAGGCGGTCCGTGCCCTGGCCGATCGTGAGGGGCTCGACCTCCAGCGGTGCTCGGCGTACTCCGACTCGGCCAACGACATCCCCATGCTGGCCATGGTCGGCCACCCCACGGCGATCAACCCGGACACCGCGCTTCGACGCCATGCCAAGGCCATGGACTGGAAGGTCTACGACTACCGGACCGGGCGCAAGGTGGCCAAGATCGGGCTCCCGACCGCGCTGGCAGTCGGTGTGGCAGCGGGTGTGGTCGGGGGCGTCGTGGCCGACCAACGTCGACGCGACGCCGCGACCTGACCCGGCCGCCTCGGTCAGAAGAAGACGCTGCGTCGCTGCATGAGCAGCTTGTACAACGTGTGCTGGATCGTCTCACGCACCTGGTCGGTGAGGTTGAACATCAGCATCGGGTCCTCCGCGGCCGCGTCGTCGAAGCCGTCGGTGAGGATCGGTTCGCCGAACTCGATGTGCCACTTGCTCGGCAGCGGGACGACGCCGAGGGGTCCGAGCCACGGGAACGTCGGCGTCAGCGGGAAGTAAGGCAGACCGAGGAGCCGGGCCAACGTCTTGGCGTTGCCCAGGATGGGGTAGATCTCCTCGGCGCCGACGATCGAGCAGGGCACGATCGGCACCTTGGCCGAAAGCGCAGCCGACACGAACCCACCACGACCGAAGCGCTGCAGCTTGTACCGCTCGGAGTAGGGCTTGCCGATTCCCTTGAAGCCCTCCGGCCAGACCCCGACGACCTCACCGGCCCTCAGGAGTCGCTCGGCGTCGGGGTTGCAGGCCAGCGTGTGCCCAGAGCGACGGGCCAGCTGACCGATGAAGGGCAGGGCGAAGACGAGGTCGGCCCCCAGCATGCGCAGGTTGCGGTGCTGCGGGTGCCGGTCGCGAAGCACGACCTGGGTCATGATCGCGTCGAGCGCCACCGTCCCGGAGTGGTTCGCGACGATCAGCACGCCGCCCTCGGCCGGGATGTTCTCCAGACCGTGCACCTCGATCCGGAACCAGCGGTCCGCGAGCGGGCGCAGGATCGGGATGAGCACGTCGTTGGTGAGCTCGGGGTCGTAGCCGAAGTCGTCGACCTCGTACTGTCCCTCCAGCCGCCGCCGCAGGAACCGAAGACCGGTGGCCAGATGGCCTTCCCAGCCCGCTGCCGGCGCCCCGGCTGAGTCGCTGGGTGGCGGGGCCGAGCCTTCCGGACCGTCGGACTCGTCGTCGACGGCGCGCTGCAGGTCGTCGACACCTGGCGGCGTTGGGCTCTTGGCCGCCTTCGGACGCCGCCGGCCGGGCTCTGCGCCGTCCAGCGGGATGACCCGGGCGTCGGGCATCAGGCACCTCCCCGTGCGGTCAACGTGTCCTCGAGCGCCGACAGCGCCCCGAGCGGCACCACTCGGGCCAACCGGTGCCGATCGACGAACTCGTCGAACGTGTCGCCGGTGCTGAAGGCCGGCTCGAACGCCAGTCGCTCGCGCATGCGCGTCGTGTCCACCACGCGTCCGTACTTCAGGAACTCGACCTGCTCGGGCGAGAAGTCGATGAGCCCCGCCCTTCGCACGATGTCGCGCGCCAAGCCGGCGAAGGGTGGGGGCAGCGGCAGGTTGGCCCGACCCGCCCGGGCGATCGCCTGCGACAGCATCAGGGCGCCGTCACCGGCGACGTTGAACGTGCCATGGTGCTCCTCGAACGTGCAGCGTCGCAGCACCTCCAACGCATCGGTCTCGTGGGCCAGCTGAAGGCGCGCGTCGAAGCCGAGCACCGTGGGCACGACCGGCAGCGAGAAGTACCGGCTCAACGGTGTGTCCATGCCGGGGCCGAAGATGTTGGCGAACCGGATCATCGACACCGTGACGTCGGACCGGCGGCGGGAGAAACCGCGGACGTAGCCTTCGACCTCGACCGAGTCCTTCGCGAAGCCCGAGCGCGGGAGCCGCTTGGGCTCGGTGTCCTCGGTGAACATCGCCGGGTCCTTCGACGAGACCCCGTACACGACGGTTGACGACTTCACGACGAGCTTGTCGATGCTCGGCGCCTTCTGGCAGGCCGCCAACAGCTGCATGGTGCCGATGACGTTGATCTCTTTCATCGACGAACGCCCGCCGGCCCCGACTGGGGTCGCGATGACGTTCATGTGCACGACGGTGTCGACCTGGGCCGCGGCGATGACCTTGGCGATCACGGGGTTGCGGATGTCGGCCCGCACGAACTCGGTGCGGCCGAGATCGGCCTTGGGTGGCACGACGTCGACTCCGATGACCCGCTCTACGTCGGGGCGCTGCTGGAGGAGGTGCGCCAGTCGCCCGCCCAGGTAGCGAGAAACCCCCGTGACGAGGACGACTGCCGGCATCGGGTTCCTGCGTGCTACTTCTTGTTGCGCCGCTGGACGCGGGTCTTGCGAAGGAGCTTGCGGTGCTTCTTCTTCGCCATCCGCTTGCGGCGCTTCTTGACGACAGAACCCACGGTGATCTCTTTCGGCTCAAGTGAGGGGCCTGGCCCCGAGGACGTTGCAGCCTGACGACCGCAAGCGTCACCCTACCCGCGAGTAGGCGGCACAGGGTCAGGCGGTCTCGATGAAGGAGTCACGCAGGTAGTCGTCCACGGCCGAGGCCGGGACCCGAAAGGACCGGCCGACCCGAAGAGCGGGGAGCTCCCCGGAGTGCACCAACCGGTACACGGTCATCTTGGACACGCGCATGATCGCGGCGACCTCGGCCACCGTGAGGAACTTCGCCCCCGCCAAGGGAGGTTGGTCTGACGCGCTCATCTGACACCGATCCCCTACGCCCGACCGCGCCCCGGCTTCCCCTGCGGGACTCAGACGGTTCGGGCAGCTCGGCTCAGCGTAGTGACGCCTGGGGCTGCTGGGGAGCGGGCCGAGCTGAACCCACCCGGACGGGCGCACCCGTTCGGGGCATCAGTAAGGCTGCGGATCCAGCCCGTGATGGGGAAAGACCGCCCGCCGGGTCGCGAGGATCGCCTGATCGACCGGGTCGGCCGGGTCGTAGCCCGAGGCGAGGTCCCTGACCACGGGGTGGTCGCCGTCGGTCATCCGCAGCGGCGCCACCTGCTGGAGGCGCTCGGCGACGTACTCCCGCCAGCCGGCCGGAACGGCGGTCTCCGGATCGAGGGGCACCCCCGCGACCTCGGCCATCAGGTGGGTCCAGGACCTGGGCACGACGTCGACGACGGCGTAGCCCCCGCCGCCCGTCGCCACCCACCGCCCGTCGGCGAACCGGTGGGCCCACTGGTGCAGGAGCACGGCTGCCGTGCGCTGGCCGTCGACACTGACTGCCAGGTGCGCCAAAGGGTCGAGGAAGTGGCTGTCGCACCCGTGCTGGGTGACCAGCACCTGGGGCGAGAAGACCTCCAGCAGCTCCGGGACGACGGAGACGATGGCCCGCAGCCAGGCGTCGTCACCGGTGCCGGGGGGCAGTGCCACGTTGACGGCGCAGCCCTCGGCACCGGCGCCGCCGACGTCCTGGGCCCAGCCCGTGCCCGGGAACAGCGTGCTCGGTGACTCGTGCAGCGAGACGGTCAGGACGCGGGGGTCGTCCCAGAAGACCGCCTCGACGCCGTCCCCGTGATGCACATCGACGTCGACGTACGCGACGCGCTCGACGCCCTGGCCGAGCAGCCACTGGATCGCCACCGCGACGTCGTTGTACACGCAGAAGCCTGAGGCGTGGGCGCGCATCGCGTGGTGCAGGCCGCCCGCCGGACTCACGGCGTGGTCGCAGCCGCCGGACAGGACGCTGCGCGCCGCCTCGGTGGTCGCCGCGACGACCCGCGACGAGACCTCGTGCATGTCAGGGAACACCGGCACGTCGGGGGTGCCGAGCCCGAATGCGTGGTCCGCCCCGCCCACACCTGCGCCGGCCGCCCGGACCGCGGCCACGTAGTCGGCGTCATGGACCAGGGCGAGCAGCACGTCGGACGCCGCTGGTGCGTCGAGCAGCTCGAGGTGGTCCAGGACTCCGAGCTCACGGGCCAGTCGCATCGTCAGGTCGAGCCGCACCGGGGCCATCGGGTGCAGCGGACCGAAGTCGTAGGCGAGCAGGCTGTCGTCCCAGACGACGATGGCCCGGCACGGACCCGGTGGGACGACCATGCCCGGCACGCTATCGGGCATCGGTCGCTCGCTCGGAAGAGCCAGAGGTCACTCGGTGCGCAGCGCCACCACCGGGTCGAGGCGTCCGGCCCGGCGGGCCGGAATGACCCCGAAGAACACACCGACCCCGACCGACACCACGAACGCCAGGGCCAGCGACCACCAGGCAATGACCGCCGGCAGTGGTGACACCGACCCGAGCAGCAGTGCCGTCGCCACACCCAGGGACATCCCGATCACGCCACCGACCGTGGTGAGCAGCACTGCCTCGACGAGGAACTGCACGGTGATGTCGCGCTGACGCGCGCCGAGCGCCTTGCGCAGGCCGATCTCACGGGTTCGCTCGCGCACGCTGACCAGCATGATGTTGGAGACCCCCACCCCGCCGACCAGCAACGAGATCGCGGCGATCGCCGCGAGCACCAGCGTGAGCAGTCCGAGGATCGACCCCAGCGTGCCGAGGATCTGGGTCTGCGTCACCGCAGAGAACTCATCGTCGGGGTACTTGTCCCTCAGCGCCGCCAGGATCTCGGCCTTCGTCGCGTCAACGTCGTCGATCGTCGGCGCCTTCACCGCGATCGCGTCGATCCGGTCGACCCCGAACAGCTGCTGGGCCGTGGTGACGGGGATGTGCACCTCGTCGTCGCGACTGACCCCGAAGGTCGACCCCACCTCCTCGAACACGCCGATCACCCGAAACCGCACACCTCCGATGCTGACCTGCCGGCCCAGTGGCTCGACGTCGCCGAACAGGGCGTCGGCCACCTCCGAGCCGAGGACCGCGACCCGTCGGCGGGTGTCGACGTCGGCGGTGGTCAGGTACTCACCTCGCGCGACCGGTCGGTCGAACACGTTCGGCACGTTCTCGTTGGTGCCGGCGATGGTGGCGAACACCTCGTTCGCACCCACACTGACCGTCTCGCCGCTGGACACGGTGGTGGCCACCGCGTCGGGGTTGCCGATCGTCCGTCCGACGTAGTCGACGTCGTCCAGCTCCAGCCGGGAGATCGACGGGGCAGCACCGAGGTCGAAGCTGCCCGGCACCACGAAGATGATGTTCGACCCCAGCCCCTCGACCTGGCTCTCGACCTCCTGCTTGGCCCCGCTGCCGATGGCGACGAGGACGACGACGGCGGCCACGCCGATGATCACGCCCAGCATCGTGAGCAGGCTGCGCAGCCGGTTCGCGGCAAGAGCGTCCAGCGCGACCCGGAACCCCTCGCCGAGCCTCACGTCGTGCGCCCGTGACTGTCCGACTCGACCAGTCCGTCGCGCATGTGGATCTGCCGCCTCGCCCGGGCGGCGACGTCCCGGTCGTGGGTCACGAGGAGCACCGCCACTCCACGGTCGCGGTTGAGGCTGTCCAGGATCGACATGATCTCCTCGCCCGTGCGGGTGTCCAGGTTGCCCGTCGGCTCATCGGCCAGCAGGACCCGCGGTTCGCCGACCAGCGCGCGGGCGATCGCGACCCGCTGCTGCTCACCGCCGGACATCTGGGACGGCCGGTGGTCCAGGCGATGCCCGAGGCCGACGGTCTCCAGCGCCGCGACCGCACGCTCGCGTCGTTCGTGCCGAGGCGTCCCTCGGTAGACCAGGGGCAACGAGACGTTGTCGGTGGCCGTCGTCCGGGCGAGCAGCTGGAACGACTGGAAGACGAACCCGATGGTCTCGTTGCGCAGGGCGGCGAGCTCGGTGTCGCTGAGCCCGGTGGCGTCGCGCCCACCGACCCGGACCGAACCCGACGTCGGGCGGTCCAGCAGCCCCAGCAGATGCATCAGCGTCGACTTGCCCGAGCCCGACGGGCCGACGATCGCCGCGTACTCACCGGGCTCGACCCGAAGGGAGACGCCCAGGAGCGCGTTCACCTCGACGCCATCGAGGTGGTAGGTGCGCACCACGTTCGACGCGACGATCGCCTCCGCGGAGGTGGTCACCGGTTCGGCATCGACGCTCACGGAACCTCTTGGCCGTCGCGCACCTGGTCGGCGCCGCGGACGACGATGGTGTCACCGATCGCGACGCCCTCGGTGACCTGGATCTGCTCCTCGCCCTGCGCGCCGAGGGTGACGTTCTGCTTGCGTGCCACCCCGTCGTCGACGAGCCAGACGGCGTCACGGTCGCCGTCGCGGAAGACCGCAGCCGCCGGCACCGCGACCGCGTTCTTGGCCGTTCGGACCTTGAGCGATGCCACCGCCGACATCCCCGGACGCGGCCTGGGCGCGACCCCGCCGTCGGCCGTGGTCCCACCGAACAGGTCCAGCCGCACGACGTAGCCGACGCCACCTCGTCCGGACGTCGTGGGGTTCAGGTCGATGTTGCGCACGGTGGCCCGGTAGCTCGCCCCTGGCACCGCGTCGAGCTCGACGTCTGCGTCGACGCCTGGCTCGACCAGCAAGACGTCGGTCTCGTCGACCTCCGCGGTCAGGGACAGGGTGGAGACGTCGGTGACGGTGAGCAGCGGGTCGCCGCTGCTGACCGGGCTGCCGACCTCCAGCGTGCCGGTGGTGCTGCCGCCACCCGCCGAGCCACCCCCAAGAAGCGCGCCCGCCTGGCCGGCGATCGAGTCCGGCAGCTGGTCCACGAGCCCGCCGAGGTCGGACGACGAGGCCGAACCGCCCGACGAGGCCCCGAGGACGACGGTTCCGGTGATCGGCGCCCGGACGGTCAGCGCGTCGACCGCACTCTGCGCGGCCCGCACGGCGAGGTCGGCCTGGGTGCGCTGCGCGGCAGTGAACGCGTTGAGGGCCGACGCGAGGTTGTCGACGCCTTGGTTGATCTGGTCGACCGCAGAGCTCGCCGCCGCCTGGGCGGCCTCGTACTGCGCCTCGGCCTGGTCGACCTGGCTCAGGGCCTGCGCGCGCAGGGTCTGGTCCGGGATCTGCTGCGCCGCGCGGCGGGCCTGCGCGAACGCTCGGCGGGCTGCGGCATCCGCCTGCGACTGGGACGTCGACACGTCGATCCCGTTGAGGTCCACCGAGGTCGACGCAGCAGCAGCGGCCTGCTGGGTCTGGGCGAGCGTGCGTTGGGCCTCCGGTGAGCTGATCACGAGCAGCACCCGGCCCTCGGGGACCCGTTGACCGTCCCTCACCCGCAGGCTTCGCACGTCACCGGTGGCCGGCGACGTGACCTGTGCCGAAGCGTTCGCCGTCACCGTGGCGGGAGCGTCGACGACCTCGACCACGGTCGCCGAGGCCACACTGGCCACCTCGATCGTCGACTCCTCACCTCCGGAGCACGCGGTGAGCCCACCCACCCCGAGCACGCAGACGACCAGACACGACGCCGAACGGCTCAGGGAGATCACTCGTCCATCGTAGGTTTGCCCCGGCGCTGCTCGCGCCACGAGAGTCGACGGGAGGACCAGTGAACCTGCTCTTCCCGTCACGGGCCGGTGACCGCGGTATTCGCGGGCGACTGGCCCGACAGCGGGCCACGCGGCCCGCCGCCTTCGTGGCCGCCCTGCTGGGCGGCGTCGTCGTGGTCGGGACCTTCCTTCTGATGCTCCCTTTCGCCCGCAGCGGTCCCGGCGGCGCGCCGCTGATCACCGCGCTGTTCACCTCGACGTCGGCGGTATCGGTCACCGGCCTGTCCACGGTCGACACGGCCACCTACTGGTCGGGGTTCGGCGAGGCGGTGATCCTGCTCCTCGTGCAGGTCGGTGGGTTGGGCATCACGACCGGGGCCGCCCTGCTCAGCCTGCTGGTGTCCCGCCGGCTCGGTCTTCGGGCGCGCCTGTACACCTCGACCGAGACGGGCGTCACCGCCCTCGGCGACGTGCGCCGGGTCGTGGTGACGATCGCCGCGCTGACCTTCGCGGTCGAGCTGTTCTGCGCCGTCGTCCTGACGTTGCGCTGGTGGCTCGGCTACGGCGAGCCGTTCGGGCACGCCGTGTGGCTCGGGGTCTTCCACGCAGTCACGGCGTTCAACAATGCCGGCTTCGCGCTGTTCAGCAACAGCCTGATGGGATTTGCCGGCGACCCGGTGGTCCTGCTCACGGTCTCGGCGGCCATCATCCTCGGCGGTATCGGCATCCCTGTGCTGTTCGACCTGTTCGACCCACGCAGGGGCTGGCGTGCGTTCTCGCTGCACTCCAGGGTGACGATCTGGGTCACGCTGGCTCTCCTGGCCTACGGCCTGTTCTCCGTGCTCGCCTCGGAGTGGGACAACCCGGCCACCTTCGGTCCGATGTCGGTGGCGACCAAGACCCTGAACGCGTGGTTCGGCAGCGTCAGCCCGCGCACGGCCGGCTTCAACACCTTCGACTACGCCGAGGCGAACCCGGAGACCCTTCTGGTGACCAACACGCTCATGTTCGTCGGCGGCGGCTCGGTCAGCACCGCGGGCGGGATCCGGGTCACGACCTTGGCCGTGCTGCTGCTGGTCCTGTGGGCCCAGGCACGCGGCGACCGTGAGGTCGACGTCGGTCAACGCCGGCTGTCACTGGCCACGGTCCAGCAGGCCCTGACGATCACCGTCGTCTTCGCCATGCTGTCGGTCGCCGGGACGCTCGCGCTGATCCCCCTGTCGGGCGCCGACCTCGACCAGGCGCTGTTCGAGGTCATCTCCGCGCTGGGCACGGTGGGGCTCTCGGCCGGCCTCACCGGAACGCTCGACGACCCCGCGCAGGTGCTGCTGGCCCTGCTGATGTTCGTCGGGCGGGTCGGACCGACCACTCTGGCCGTGGCCCTCGCCCTGAGGGCCCGCGACCGTCGCTACCACCTGCCGGAAGGACGTGTCCTCGTTGGCTGACCAAGGACCAAGACGAAGCAGAGGAGCGTCGGGTTCCGACCGGGAGCCGGTGCTCGTGGTCGGCCTGGGCCGGTTCGGCAGTGCGGTGGCCACGACCCTGGTGTCACTCGGCCGGGAGGTGCTGGCCGTCGACACCAAGGCCGACCTGGTGCAGCGGATCGCCGACACGGTGACCCACGCCGTCCAGGCCGACGCCACGGACCTGCTGGCCATGCAGCAGCTCGGTGCCGCCGACTTCAGCCACGCTGTGGTGGCCATCGGACACGGCATCGAGGCCAGCGTGCTGTCGACCAGCGTGCTGGTCGACCTCGGGGTGGGGACGATCTGGGCCAAGGCCATCACGGTCGAGCACGGGCGGATCCTCGAGCGGATCGGCGCGCACCGGGTGACGTACCCGGAGTCCGAGGCGGGCGAGCGGGTGGCCCACCTGGTGTCGGACCACCTGCTCGACTACATCCGCTTCGACGACGACTTCGCGGTCGTGAAGATGCTGGTCCCGCCCGACCACGCCGGCCAGACGCTGGCCGACGCGCACCTGCGCCGCACGTACGACGTGACCGTGGTCGGGATCAAGGTGCCGGGTCACGCGTTCACCTACGCCACCCCCGACACCGAGCTGACTCCCGGCTCGACGCTCGCCGTCGCCGGTCGCATCGACGCCCTCGAGCGCTTCGCCCACACCACCTGACCCCCGGGCTCACGATCAGGTTTGCTGATCGTGAGCCCGAAACGGGGCCTTCTACGGTCGGTCAAGCCACGTCAGGGCCAGCAAACCTGATCATCGGTCGAAGGGGCCGGGACGGCGGGGTCGCCGGGTCGGCCGGACGGCGCGGGCGGGTTACTCGTGGCCGGAGGCGAGCTCGCGGCTGCGGTCGCGGGCAGCCTCCAGGGCAGCCAGGAAGGCGGCCCGGACCTTGTGGTTCTCCATCTCCCGGATCGCCGCGATCGTGGTGCCGGCCGGGGACATCACCGCCTCGCGCAGGGTCTGCGGCGCCTCCCCGGAGTCGCGCAGCATGACTGCGGCCCCGATCGCGGTCTGCACGATCAGGTCGTGGGCGACGCTGCGCGGCAGCCCGAGCAGGATCCCGGCGTCGGTCATCGCCTCGACGAGGTAGAAGAAGTACGCCGGACCGCTGCCCGACAGCGCCGTCACGGCGTCCTGCTGCGACTCCGGGACCCGGATCGTCTGCCCGACCGACCGCAGCAGCGCCTCGGTTCGGGCCAGGTGCGACTCGTCGGCGTGCGAGCCAGCCGACAGCGCGCTCATCGCCTCGTCGACGAGAACCGGAGTGTTCGACATCACCCGGACGACGGGCACCTGGTCGCCGAGGCGGGCCTCCAGGAACGACGTCGTGATCCCCGCGGCCACCGAGACGACCAGCTGGTCCGCGGTGACCTGGCCGGCGACCTCGTCGAGCAGCGCCGACATGTCCTGCGGCTTGACGGCGATCACGACCGTGTCGGCCGATGCCACGGCCGCGGCGCTGCCCGCCACCTCGACGCCGTGCCGCTGGGCGAGCACCTCGGCCCGTTGCGGGCTGCGGGTGCTGACCACCAGCGACGATGCCGGAAACCCCGAACGCAGCAACCCCGACAGCAGCGCCTCACCCATCTTGCCGGTCCCGAGAATGGCTACCCGGTCACTCATCGTCAGTCCTCACGCGTCGGTGGTCGGCCTGGGCCGAGAGGTCGGCCGGTCAGCCCTGCCCCAGGATGGCACGCACGCCGAGGGTGAGGTTGGCCGGACGCTCGGCCATCCGTCGCACCAGGTAGCCGTACCACTCGGTGCCGTAGGGCACGTACACCCGCACCGCGTGCCCGGCGTCGACGAGCCGGCGCTGCTCCCCCGTGCGGACACCGAACAGCATCTGGAACTCGTACTCGTCGACGCCCCGCCCGTAGCGCACCGTCAGCGCCTCGGCGATCCGGACGAGACGGTCGTCGTGCGTGGCGATCATCGGGTAGCCCTGCCCCTGCAGCAGCACCTTCAGACAACGGACGTAGGCGCGGTCGACCTCGTCACGCTCGACGAAGGCGACCGACTCGGGCTCCTTGTACGCGCCCTTGCACAGGCGGATCCGGGAGCCTTCGTAGGCGAGGTCCACGCAGTCACCCAGCGTCCGGTGCAGGTATGCCTGGAGCACCGCGCCCGTCTGGGGGAAGTCCACCCGCAGGGTGCGGAGCGTCTCCAGGGTCAGGTCGGTGGTGGTGTGGTCCTCCATGTCGAGGGTCACCGTCGTCCCCGCCGCCGACGCCGCCTCACAGATCGTTCGGGCGTTGTCGGTGGCGATCCGGGGTCCATCACCCGGGAGCGCCTGCCCGACCGCCGAGAGCTTCACCGACACCTCGGCCTCCCCGGCCAGCCCCTCGTCGGCCAGCCTGCCGAGCAGCTCGCCGTAGGCGTTCCTGGTCGCGGTCGCCCGGCCCTCGTCGAGGGTGTCCTCACCGAGGTGGTCGAGCGTCACCAGGTGCCCTGCGCCCACGAGTGCGCGGGTCGCCGCGACGGCGTCCTCGGTTGTCTCGCCCGCGGCGAAGCGGGTGACCACCCCGCTGACGCCGGGGGTGGTCGTGGCCAGCTGCTTCACCGCGTTGTTGTCGGACATGGCCAGCAGGACGCGTCGAATCACGACGCCACTCTACTGACGGCTACGGAGTCCGCCGCCGCAGCGTCGCGGCCCCGAGACCGAGCGAGACGACCATGAATCCGGCCACCACAGCCAGGCTGGACCAGTAGATGGACGTCACGGCCTCATACGCGACCACTTGTTGTGTCGCGTCGACGGCGTAGGACATCGGCAGGACGTTGGACAGCAGACGCAGTGCGGTGGGCAGCTCGTCGCGCGGGACGATCAAGCCGCACAGCAGCAGCTGCGGCAGGATCAAGGCCGGCATGAACTGGACCGCCTGGAACTCCGTGGTTGCGAAGGCGCTGACGAACAGCCCGAGCGCGGTGCCGAGCAGCGCGTCGACGACGGTGACGAGCAGCAGCAGCCATGGCGAGCCACGGACGTCGAGGCCGTACAGCCCGAACGACAGCCCGTAGACGATGAAGGCCTGCGCGACGGCGAAGGCGCCGAAGGCCAGGGCGTACCCGAGCACGAAGTCGGCCTTGGCGATCGGCATGGACAGCAGCCGCTCGAGCGTCCCGGAGGCCCGCTCCCGCAACGTGGCCACCGACGTGACCAGGAACATCACGATGAGCGGGAAGATGCCGAGCAGGGGCGGACCGAACTGGTCGAAGTCACTCGCGGGCAGCATCCATGCCAGAAGACCCATCAGCACCGCCGGGACCACGAGCAGCAGCGCGATCGTGCGCGGGTCGTTGCGCAGCTGGCCGAGGACCCGGCCGGCGGTCGCCGTCGTCCGGTGCCGGGTCAACGTGCCCTCCCCTCGATCAGGGACAGGAAGGCCTGCTCGACGTCGGTCGTCCCCGTGCGCTCGAGCAGCGACTGCAGCGTGGCGTCGGCCAGCAGCTCGCCGTCGCGCAGGAGGAGGAGCCGGTCGCAGCGCGAGGCCTCGTCCATGACGTGGCTGGACACCAGCAGGCTGATCCCGGTGCGCGCGAGCCGGTGGAACAGCGCCCACAGGTCCCGGCGCAGCACGGGGTCGAGGCCGACCGTCGGCTCGTCGAGCACGAGGAGCTCGGGGGACCCGAGCAGGGCCACCGCCAACGAGACCCGGGACTGCTGCCCGCCGGACAGCTGGTTGACCAGCTGGTCGGCGCCGTCCACGAGGTCGACCTCGTCGATCACCCGGTCGACGTCGTCGCGTGGTGCGCCGAGGACCTTCGCGAAGTAGCGCAGGTTCGACCGCACGGTGAGGTCGCCGTACACCGAGGTGGACTGGGTGACGTAGCCGACCGACTGGCGCAGCTCGGCGGCGCCCGCTGGGCGACCGAGCACGGTGATGGCCCCGGACTCGACCACCTGCACCCCGACGAGCGACCGCATCAGGGTGGTCTTGCCGGAGCCGCTGGGACCCAGCAGACCGGTCACCTCACTGCGGGCGATCTCGACACTGAGGTCGCGCAGGACCAGCCGCCCGCCACGGCTGACCCGCAGCTGCTCGACGACGACGGCGGATGCCGATCCCGGCTCTCGCACCGTGGGTCCCCGGTCGCGGCTCATGTCGCCAGCGGCTCCGCGGCGACGAGGTTGAGCCGGGTGAAGGCCAGGGCCTCGGCGAGGTCGGCCTCACGCTCGGCACGGCTCGCTGCCTTGCGGGTGTTCACCTCGAGCACCACCGAGCCGGCGAAGGACTGGCCGGCGAGCCGCTCCAGCAGCACCGAGCACGGTTGGGTGCCGCGCCCGGGCACCAGGTGCTCGTCGCGGTTCGACCCCGAGCCGTCGGCCAGGTGCACGTGGGCCAGTCGCGAACCCATCGCCTCAGCCATCGCGAGCGCGTCGTCACCGGAGACGGCGGTGTGCGAGAGGTCGAGGGTGAGGTGCTCGTAGTCGTCGTCCACGGGGTTCCAGTCCGGCGCGTACGCGGCGACCTCGCGTCCGCGCGCACGCCACGGGAACATGTTCTCCACGGCGAACACCACGTCGGTCTCCGACGCCATCCGCGCGAGCCCGCCCACGAAGTCGCGCGCGTAGTCGCGCTGCCAACGAAACGGTGGGTGGACCACGACCACTGGCGTGCTCAGCTGCTCGGCGACCTCCTTGGCGCGGACGAGCTTGCCCCACGGATCGGTCCCCCACACCCGTTGGGTGATGAGCAGGCACGGCGAGTGGATCGCCAGGATCGGAACCTGGTGGTAGTCCGAGAGCCGCTGCAGGGCCTGCGGGTCCTGGCTGATGGCGTCGGTACCTACCATCACCTCGATCCCGTCGTAGCCCAGGCGCGCGGCCAGCTCGAAGGCCGACGCCGTCGACTCCGGGTACGCCGACGCCGTCGACAGCGCGACCTTGGCATCGGGAACACGCACCGCGCTGCTCATCGGTCCATCGTGTCCAACCGGCGCAAGATCACGCCCTCTCGCAGCGCCCAGGGGCAGATCGTCAGTCGGTCGACCTCGAACAGGTCCATGCAGGCGTCGGCAACGACCGCGCCGGCGAGCAGCTGCCCGGCCCGGCCGGGTGAGACACCCGGAAGCTGCACACGGTCGTCGTGGGTCATTGTCGACAGGCGAGGGATCCAGTCGAGCAGCTCGGCGTGCGGCAGGACCCGCCGGACGTAGGGTCCGGCCTCGGACGGGGCGGCGCCGGTGATCCTCGCCAGCTGTCGGAACGTCTTCGACGTGCCGACGGCGTGCAGCTCTCCCTCGAGCTCGCCCAGCTCCGGTGCCAGCCGAGCGATCTCGGCGCGCACGTACTTGCGCATCCGCTTCACCTGGGCCGGATCGGGTGGGTCTCCCTCGAGCCAGTCACGGGTGAGGCGACCGGCGCCCAGCGGCAGCGAGAACGCAGCCTCGGGCGATTCCCCCCGACCGACTGCGACCTCCAACGACCCACCACCGATGTCGAACACCAGGAGTCGGCCGCTGGACCAGCCGAACCACCGTCGGACGGCGAGGAACGTGAGCCGCGCCTCCTCCTCACCGGTCAGGACCTGCAGGTCGACCCCCGTCTTCGCGCGCACGGTGTCGAGCACCGCCTCGCCGTTGGGCGCCTCCCGGATCGCCGAGGTCGCGAACGGCAGCATCGCCTGCGCGCCCTTGTCCTCGGCGACCTGCGCAGCCTCCCCGACGAACGTGACGAGCCGCTCGACTCCCTCGGGCCCGATCGAGTCGTCAGCCTCCAGCGCCTCGGCCAGCCGCAGCTGCGTCTTGTAGGAGTACTTCGAGCGCGGCGCAGCACCGTGGTGGGCGTCGACGACGAGCAGGTGCACCGTGTTCGATCCGACGTCCAGCACACCGAGCCGCATGCCGGCGACGCTACTCCCCGACTGGGGCCCTACCCTGATCCGGTGCCCGAAGTCATGCTGGATTTCCCTCGCGCATGGGTGGAGTTCACCGACCCCGTCGACGCCGACCAGGTGTTCCGCTGCGACCTCACCTGGCTGACCTCGTCCTGGACCTGCATCTACGGCTCCGGGTGCAAGGGGATCTACGCCGGCCGCCCCGACGACGGGTGCTGCACCCTCGGCGCCCACTTCTCCGACAAGGACGACGAGAAGCGGGTCAAGAAGTGGGCCGCCGAGCTGACCGCCGACGACTGGCAGTTCCACGGGGCCAAGAAGACGACCGAGAAGGACGACGAGGGTGACCGCAAGACGCGCGTCGTCGACGGCGCCTGCGTGTTCCTGAACCGGCCGGGCTTCCCGGCCGGAGCCGGGTGCGTCCTGCACAAGCTGGCCCTGAGGAAGGGGCTGCCGATCACCGAGACCAAGCCCGAGGTCTGCTGGCAGCTGCCCATCCGACGCACCTACCGCCACGTGGAGCGGCCCGACGGCACCGAGTACCTCGAGATCAGCGTCGGTGAGTACGACCGCCGCGGCTGGGGAGAGGGCGGGCACGACCTGTCCTGGTACTGCACCGGGAACACCGAGGCCCATGTGGCGAGCAGCCCGGTGTACGTGAGCGGTCACGACGAGCTCGTGGCCCTGATGGGCGAGGCCGCCTACGCCGAGCTCGTCCGGCTGTGCGACGAGCGGGTCGCGGCCGGCCACCAGCCGGCGCCGCACCCCGCCACCGTCCAGGCAGCTGCCCTGCAGCCGCCCCGGAAGGGTCGCACCCGCGAGACTCCCCGCGGCTGACCGTCCTGTCAGCGCGGGCGGCTACCGTGCCCTCATGGTCAAGCCCTCCGCCAAGGACCGCCCGGCGTTCCGCTGCGCCGAGTGCGGCTGGACCACCTCGAAGTGGGTCGGCCGGTGCGGTGAGTGCCAGGCCTGGGGCAGCGTCGATGAGGTCGGGGTGGTCCGCACCCGCGGAGCGACGGCGGGGCCGGTCAGCGCCCCGGCCCGGCCGATCGTCGAGGTCGACGTCGAGGCGGCCCGGGCCCGGCCTACCGGCGTCGCCGAGCTCGACCGGGTGCTCGGCGGCGGCCTGGTCCCCGGAGGCGTCGTCCTGCTGGCCGGTGAGCCCGGCGTCGGCAAGTCCACCCTGCTGCTCGACGTCGCAGCCCGCACGGCCCGCGACGGGATCACCACGTTGTACGTCACCGGCGAGGAGTCGGCCGCCCAGGTGAGGCTGCGCGCCGACCGGATCAGCGCGGTGAACGCGCGGCTGTGGCTGGCTGCCGAGAACGACCTGTCCGCGGTGCTCGGGCAGATCGACGCCGTGCAGCCCGGCCTGCTCGTGCTCGACTCGGTGCAGACCGTCGCCAGTCCCGACGTCGACGGCTCGCCGGGGGGCGTGACCCAGGTGCGCGAGGTCGCGGCCACCCTGATCCGGGTGGCCAAGGAGCGCGGGATCGCGACCGTGCTCGTCGGGCACGTCACCAAGGACGGCTCGGTCGCCGGCCCGCGTCTCCTGGAGCACCTCGTCGACGTCGTCCTCTCCTTCGAGGGAGACCGGCACAACCGGCTGCGACTCGTGCGCGCCGTGAAGAACCGCTTCGGCCCCACCGACGAGGTCGGCTGCTTCGACCTCAACGAAGCCGGCATCGTCGGGCTGGCCGACCCGAGCGGTCTGTTCCTCACCCGACGCGACGAGCCCGTTCCAGGCACGTGCGTGACCGTGACCCTGGAGGGCCGCCGGCCGCTCGTCGCCGAGGTCCAGGCCCTGGTCACCCCGACCTCGCAGAACAACCCGCGCCGGGCCACGTCCGGGCTCGACTCGTCGCGCACCTCGATGATCCTGGCCGTGCTCGACCGGCGCGGACGCATCCCGCTGACCCAGTCGGAGGTCTACGCGGCCACCGTCGGAGGGGTCCAGCTGCGAGAGCCGTCCACCGATCTCGCGGTGGCCCTCGCGATCGCCAGCGCGGTGATCGACCGGCCGCTGCCCGCCGACCTCGTCGCGATCGGAGAGGTCGGGCTGGCCGGGGAGATCCGGGCGGTCACCGGACTCTCCCGCCGGCTCGCCGAGGCGGCCCGGTTCGGGTTCACGCGAGCGATCGTGCCGTCGGGGTCGGTGCCCGAACCCGACGGAATGCGGGTCGTCGAGGTGCCAGACATCCATGCCGCGCTGCGTCTCATGCTGGCCTCGGTCGACCACGTGCCGGGCTAGACTCCGGCGACGAGCCGGCGCTTCGGAGTGCTCACGATCGAGGGCTCCGACCTCAGCCCGGCGCCGAGCAACGGGGAGTGAACGCGTGGCAGCCGCTGACAAGCCCACTGCTCCCGACCCCGACTCCCAGCTGCGCAGCACCCTGGCCACCATGGCGCCCGGCACGTCGCTGCGCGACGGGCTCGAGCGGATCCTGCGCGGGCGTACCGGCGGGCTCGTCGTGCTCGGCTACGACAAGTCCGTCGAGGCGTTGTGCAGCGGGGGTTTCGAAGTCGACGTCGAGTTCACCGCGACCCGTCTGCGCGAGCTGTCCAAGATGGACGGCGCCGTGATCTTGGACACCGAGGCCACGAAGGTGCACCGGGCCGCCGTCCACCTGATGCCGGACCCCACCATCCAGTCCGACGAGATGGGTACCCGGCACCGCACCGCCGAGCGGGTCGCCAAGCAGACCGGTCATCCAGTGATCTCGGTGAGCCAGTCGATGAACATCATCGCGTTGTACGTCGCGGGTCGCCGCTACGTGCTCGAGGACTCCGCAGCGATCCTGTCGCGCGCCAACCAGGCGTTGGCGACCCTCGAGCGGTACAAGCTTCGGCTCGACGAGGTGTCAGGCACGCTCTCGGCGCTGGAGATCGAGGACCTCGTCACGGTTCGGGACGTCGCAGCGGTGGCTCAGCGCCTGGAGATGGTGCGCCGGATCGCCCGTGAGATCGAGGGCTACGTCGTCGAGCTGGGCAGTGACGGACGCCTGCTGTCGCTGCAGCTCGAGGAGCTCGTCGCCGGAGTCGACAGCGACCGCGAGCTGGTGATCCGCGACTACCTGCCTGGCGGGGGCAAGAAGGCCCGGCGGCTGGAGCAGTCGTCGGAGGAGCTCGACTCCTTGTCCGCCGTGGAGCTGATCGACCTGGCCGCCGTGGCCAAGGCGCTCGGCTACCCGGGCAGCGAGGCGCTCGAGCTCAGTGTCAGCCCCCGGGGCTACCGGCTGCTGGCCCGGGTACCGCGACTCCCGTCGCAGGTGGTCGACCGGCTGGTGGGCCACTTCGGCGGGCTGCAGCAGCTGCTGGCCGCCGGGATCGACGACCTGCGGGCGGTCGAGGGAGTCGGCGACACCCGCGCCCGCACCGTGCGCGAAGGGCTCTCCCGGCTCGCCGAGTCCAGCATCCTCGAGCGCTACGTCTGAGTCGACCGCATGCCTCGGGTCGACGTCGTCGTCGTGGGAGCCGGGCTCGCCGGCTTGTCGTGCGCGCGGGACCTCGCCCTGGCGGGTACCGACGTCGTCGTGGTCGAGGCCCGGCCGCGCACGGGCGGCCGGGTCGAGGGCGAGGTGCTCGACGACGGTCGCCTGGTCCAGCTGGGCGGGGAGGTCGTCGGCTCGATCCACCTGGCCTATCAGGAGCTGGCCGCAGAGCTCGGCCTGCGGCTCGTGCCGAGCTACACCGACATCGGCGGTGTCGCCTTCTACGACCTGCGCGACGCCTTGCACCGCGACAGCAGCTGGCTGGGCGACGCCGAGTCGCAGCTGCAGCGGCTGGACGCCACCCTCGTCGAGCTGGCCCGCACGGTCGACCCGTCCACGCCGCTGGCCACCGAGGACGCACAGCGCCTCGACGACCTGTCAGTCGCGGCGTTTGCGCATGACGAAGGGTTGACGCCGTCGGCACTGCGACTGCTGGACCTGAAGATGCGCTACACCGGCCTGGACGGCGCTCGCGACCTGTCCGTGCTGGGACACCTGCGGGCGATAGCCAGCGTCGGTGGTCACAGCCCGACCGACTACGAGGTGTGGGAGAACCTCAAGGTCGAAGGCGGCTCCAGTGTGCTCGTCGACGCACTGGCCGCGGCGCTGGCTGGTCGGATCCGCCTGGCGTCACCGGTCGTCGCACTCGAGGTCGGTGCGACGTGCCGCACCGTGCTGGTGGGCGGGGAGACGATCGAGTCGTCGGCCATCGTGTGCGCGCTGCCGGCGCCGGTGCTGCGCTCGCTGCGGCTGGATGGCGTCTCCGACGAGCGGGTGAGGTCGTTGCGCCGACAGCGTCAGGTTCCCGCCGTCAAGGCTGTGGTGGCCCTCGACGAGCCGGTCTGGGAGGTCGTCGGGTGCAACGGCCAGATCCTGTCCGAGCGTGAGTCCGGGGGGTTCTGGGTCCAGGGGGGATCGGTGCTGTCCAGCCTTTCCGGCCCCTCCCTGGTCGCTTCCGTCGAGCAGGCCGAGCCAGGTGTCGCCACGCAGCGGCTCCTCGCCGGGCTCGAGCGTGCGCTCGGTCCGGTCGGGTCCCCCCAGGTGCTGTGGCGGCACTGGGCGTCCGACCCGTTCTCCCTGGGCTACGTCGCCCACTGGGCCCCGGGGGACCTCACCGCCGTCGGGCCGCTGCACGGCACCCACGAGCCGCCGTTCTTCGTCGCCGGGTCGGACCACTGGGCCTCCGGGTACATGGAGGGTGCCGTCGCCACCGGGCGGGCTGCGGCTGCCGCGGTCCTGGGGCACCAAGGAAGCCGGCCCGCGTACCGCCACCCCCGCTGACCGCCCGGCTGGCGGCCGCCGGCCGCTACCGTGTCCTGGCGCCGCTGAAGGGGAGGACGACCGTGCTCAGGCGTGGCGACACGACTCCGGAGAACTGGCTCGACCCGCCCCACAACCGATGGGCGTTCTGGCACGTGCGCGAGATGACCCGGACGGCGACCATCCGGTGCGGACCCGGTCCCGTCCGCGACCTTCCCGAGACACCCCGACCCGAGCTCGCCGAGGTGACCTACGAGTTCGAGGGTCGGACGAACGATCTGCAGCGCTACTTCGAGGCGATCGACGCCGACGCGTTCCTCGTGATCCACGACGGGGCCATCGCGTTCGAGTGGTACGTCGAGGGTGCGAGCCGCCATGACGCACACCTGCTGATGTCGGCTGCGAAGTCCCACACCGGACTGCTCTGTGGCATCTACGTCGCACGCGGCCTGCTGTCCACCGACGACCTCGTCACCGACCACCTCCCCGAGCTCGCCGGTACCGCGTGGGAGGGCTGTCGGGTGCAGCACCTGCTCGACATGAGAGCGGGGACGAAGTGGGACTACGAGGTCGATGAGTACCTCGACATGGACATCGCCGACTGGCGGCCGCACCAGCGCGGCGGCATCCCGATCGGAACCGAGGCCTGGATCCGGTCGGCGGAGAACTCCCACCCGCACGGCACCGGGCCCTTCCGCTACTGCTCACTCCAGACGTCGGTGCTCGGTTGGGTCGTGCAGCGCGTGGGCGGCGGCCGGTTCTCCGAGCTCTTCGCGGACGAGGTCTGGTCCAGGATCGGGGCCGAGCACGACGCCGACATCGTCGTCGACCGGTTCGGCTTCCAGGCCACCAACGGTTCCATGAGCGCCACGCTGAGGGACTGGGGGCGGTTGGGTCTCATGCTCCTCGAGGGGGGCCGGGCCATGGGCCAGGAGGTCGTGCCCGCGAGGTGGCTCGAGCGACTGCGTGCACGCGACCAGCAGCTCATCGACGCCTATGCCGCCACGCACGCGCTCGATCCTGAGTTCCCGGATGCGTGCTACCACGACAAGTGGTGGATCAGCGACCCGGTCAACGGTGTCTACTCGGCCTCGGGCGCCAACGGCCAGGTCATGACGATCCACCACCCGTCGAACTCGGTCATTGTGGGGTTCTGCAGCTTCCCGGACTGGCTCGGGGATCGCATGTTCGACCACCTGTGGGCCGGCCAGCTGGCCGTCGCCACGGCACTGCAGGAGTGAGCGGCCGAGAGGCAGCGCACAGAGCACCTACTGGGTTCTGCGCTACGGCCGCGAGGGCACGCCCACTGGTGGTGCGACGTGGTCCAGCCAGATCTGGGCGGCCTCGGGTCGGGTGATCCGCACCCGACGGACGTGGTCGAACCGCGGTTCGGTGAAGCCCTGCCACATCACCTCGCGCCGACGGCGGTAGTTGCGAACCGCCCACTGCACTGGGTGCTCCGGGTCGAGCCACGCTCGAAGTGTCTCCGTGTTGCCGTTGAAGGTCGGCTCGCCGGTGAGCGCGCGCCTCGCCGACCGTCGTACGACCCGCCGGACCACCACCGACCGGGAGTAGTCCAGCCACACGACGGTGTCGGCCCTGGACCAGACGAGCTCCCTGACCTGGGCGTAGCCGTGCGAGTCGAACACCCACGCGGGTTGCTCGACGATCGCAGCGATGTCGGACACGAACGACGGGATCGGCACCCACCCTGGACCGTGGTAGTACGCATCCATCTCGTGGTACGGCAGCCCGGTGCGCCGCGCCAGCTCTCGGGCCAACGTGGTCTTCCCGCAGCCGGAGATCCCTCCGACGAGAACGCGCTGCACGGGCTCCAGCCTAGGCGGGGTGGCTCCTACCGCGGATCGTGCGGACGACGGTTCTGCAGCCGGGACCACGCCTCGCGCTCCTCGACCCGAGCCGCTTCGACCGACGGCCGCCGCAGCGCGGCCAGCAGCTGCCGAGTCGTGCGGACCGCCTCGCGCGGCTGCGCCGCGACGGACTGTGCGAGCTCGACCGCCGCCGGGAGGGCAGCCGGCGCTCTCAGGGTGACCAGCCCCAGCTCGCGCCCCTCGTCGGCATCGACCCAGCAGGCGGTCAGCAGGAGACGAGCGGCTTGCTGGGCACCCACGAGCGACGGAAGCAGCGCGCCGGCCCCCGCCTCGACCGTGACCCCCAGGGCGACGAACGGAAACCGGAGGCGGGCCGAGTCACCTGCGACAACGACATCGCAGTGCAGCAGGAGCGTGGCGCCGAGGCCCACAGCGGCGCCATCGACAGCCGCGACCAGAGGCACCGAAATCGTGGCCAGTGTGTCGAGCAGCTCCTCGAACACCGGGCCGAGGGCGCGCGGATCGTCGTCACTGAGCGTCTTCAGCTCGTCCAGGTCCGCCCCTGCGCAGAACGCCGGTGGTGCCCCGCTCAGCACGATGGCACCGACTGTCTGGTCCCGGTCGGCAGCCCGCAGCTGGTCGCTCAGCGCGCCGAACATCGTGCGGTCCAGTGCGTTACGGCGCTCGGGCCGGTTGAACGTCAGCACGACGACGTCTCCGTCACGCCGAACGAGCAACGACTCCGGTGCCGCAGTGGCTTCGGTCACGACGACACCCCGGTCGCGTGGGTCACGTCGTCTCCGTACACCTGCTCGCCGAGCGACTGGCCACCGTCGACGACCAGCACCTCGCCTGTGACGTAGGCGGCGTCGTCACTCAGCAGGAAGGCGGCCGCGGCCGCGATCTCCTCGGGTGTGGCGAACCGCGCCGCCGGGACACTCGCCAGGATCCGCTCGCGGGTTGCCTCGTCGGCCCACAACGCGCGACCGGCTCCTTCGGTCTCGGTCGGGCCGGGAGCCACGCAGTTGAGCCGCAGGCCGAAGCGGGCCCACTCCACGGCAAGGGTCCGGGTCATCGACAAGACAGCGGCCTTGGCCGCGGCGCTGTGCACCACGCCGGGGTGGCCCGTCCACGCATAGGTCGCGATGACGCTGAGCACCGCGCCGGGCCGCTGCGCAGCGATCCGTCGCCGTCCGAACTCCCGGGTGCACTGGAAGCTCCCGGTGGCGACGATGTCGAGCACCGAACGCCATCCGTTCGGCGACAGGTCCTCGCTCGGGACGACGAAGTTCCCCGCCGCGTTGTTGACCAGCAGGTCGACCCCACCGAAGTGTCGCTCGACCCGGTCGAAGGCGTCGGCGACGGCAGCCGCGTCGCGGACGTCCAGTGCCACCGAGTCAGCGTCGGCACCGAGCGCGCGCAGCGCGTCGACCGTGGGATCGAGGTGCTCGCGGTTGCGGCTCGCGACGACGACCCGGGCACCTTCGAGCGCGAGTCGCTCGGCGACGGCGCGTCCGATGCCCGTGCCTCCTCCGGTCACGAGCGCGGTCCGGCCGACGAAACGAGCGCCCATCACGGAGCCCCGTGCTCGGTCGCCCACTCGAGGTGGGCGTCCAGCGCGACGGCACCCTCGGCACTGGCCAGCACCGGGTTCAGCTCGAGCGCGTCGATCTCCGGGTGTCGGGCGAGAACCGAGGACACCGCGGCCACGACGTCAGCCACTGCATCGAGGTCGACCGGCGCCGAGCCGCGAAACCCGGTGAGCAGAGGCAGTCCACGCAGTCGGGTCAGCATGGCCAACGCCCCGGCCCGGTCGACCGGCCCGAGCCCGACCACGACGTCGCCACTCACCTCGGCCTGGACCCCGCCCAGACCCACCAGCACGATCGGACCTGCCCCCAGGTCGTGCCGGGCACCGACGATGAGCTCGACGCCGCGAGCCGAGGCCATCGCCTCGACGACGACCGGCCGCTGCCCCAGCCGGGTCACCACGTCGGTGTACGCGTCGCGCACGGAGGACGCGTCGGTCAGCCCGAGCTTCACCCCGCCCACGTCGGACTTGTGGGCCAGGCCGAGCGCTTTGAGCACCACGGGGAACCCGATCCGTTCGGCGGCCGCAACCGCCTCGTCGACGTCGGGCACGAACTCCGCCCGCGGGAAGGCCACTCCGGCCTCCACACACAGGGCCCGGGCCACGACGTACGCGTCGCCGGACGGCACGACGTCGTCGGGGGCGGGCACGGGTGGCACCCCGGTTCGCTCGGCGACCGCCGCGAGCCCGCCCAGCCCGGCCACGGCACCCTCGATCCGTCGCAGCACCGGCACCCCCGAGTCGCGCAGCACCGACGACGTCGGGCTGTCCGGCGCCACCGAGTGGACCAGGGCCGGGCGGCCGGTGTCGGCCACCGCATCGGCTAGCGCCAGGGCCACCTCCACCTCGCGCCCGGCCAGCCGCGGCTCGTCGGTGCCGTACGCGCCGAAGTACCCCGTGAGGACCGCCGCGTCGACCGCCCCGGAGGCCAGGACGACGCCTACCGTGCGCGCGTAGTTCATGTGGTCCTGCTCGCCACCCCCGGCGAGGTCGACCGGGTTCGCGGCGGTGGCCATCGGCGGAAGGGTGGCCAGCACCTCCCGCTGCACGTCGTCGGTGAACACGGGCAGGGTGAAGCCCGCGGTCGAGGCCAGGTCGGCAGCGACCACACCGTGCCCGCCTCCGTCGCCGACGACTCCGACGGTGCGGCCCTGGAGCCGGCCCCGCGCGGTCAGCGCGTGGGCCACGTCGATCAGCTCGGCGGGCGTGTCGACCAGGGCGATGCCCGAGGCGCGGCAGGCCGCCTCGATCGCTGCCCGGGAGCCGGCCAGCGCGCCGGTGTGGCTGGCGGCCGCGCGTCGGGCGACCTCCGAGCGACCGGCCGCCAGCAGGGCGACCGGGGTGCCCGACTCGACGCACCGGTGAGCCGCCTCGGCCAGGCCACGGACCCGGGTGAAGTCCTCCAGGTACAGCGCCACCACCTTGGTCTGGGGGTCTGCCGCCACGGTCTCGAGCAGGTCGGCTGCGGTGAGATCGTGCTCGTTGCCCAGGGAGGCGAAGCGGGAGAACCCGAGCCCTTCGTGGGCGGCCAGCTTGCCGAGCTCGATCGCCAGGTTCCCACTCTGGCTCAGCAGCGCGATCGACCCGGACGGCAGGTCACCCCACACGAGTCGCAGCTGGGCATGGGTGTCTGCGACGCCCATGCAGTTGGGTCCCAGCAGGACGGCGCCGGCCTCGCGCACCCGGCGTCCGATCGCGCGGCTTCGATCCGGGTCGACTCCGGCGGTGACTCCGACCAGGGCCCTGGCCCCTGCGGCCAGCGCTTCGTCGACGACCGCCTCGTAGCCCCCCGCCGGGACGGCGACCACGACCAGTTCTGGCACCACGTCCAGGTCGCTCAGCGCGGCGACCGTGGGCTCCCCGAGCACCGCCTCGGCCTTGCGGTTCACCAGGTGCACCGTGCGCCGTCCGCGTCCTTCGAGCGCGCCCCGCGCGAGCCAGTAGCCCCACTTCGACGGGTCGCCGGAGGCGCCGACGACGGCGAGGCTGTTCGGGGCGAACAGCGCCTCGACCGCGGGTCGCGAGCCGGGCTCACTCACGGGCTCACTCATCGGGCTCACTCATCCGGCCAGGCGCCGGCTGATGATGAGCCGCTGGATGTCCGACGTCCCCTCTTCGATCTCCTCGAGCTTGGCGTCCCGCATCCACTTCTCGACCAGGAACTCCCGGCTGTAGCCCCAGCCGCCCAACGTCTGCACCGCGGCCCAGGTGGCGAACATCGCCGTCTCCGAACCGAAGAGCTTGGCCATCGCGGCCTCCTTGGTCGCGTCGAGCCCGGCATCCAGCCGCTTGGCCGCCCGCCAGGTCAGCAGCCGGCTGGCCTCGACCCTCGTGGCCACGTCGGCCAGCCGGAACCCGACCGCCTGGTGCTCGATGATCGGCTTCCCGAACTGCTCGCGCTGCGTGGCGTACTCGACCGCGGTGTCCAGTGCGGCCTGGGCCAGCCCCGTGGTCGCCGCGCCCAGGATCACCCGGGAGATGTCGAAGGTGCGCATCAGCCCGGAGAACCCCTGGCCCTCGTCCCCGAGCCGGTTCTCCACCGGCACGACGACGTCGTCGAGCACGAGCTCGGTGTTGCGGATGGCTCGCTGACCCATCTTGCGGAACGGCTCACCCGTGCTGAGACCGGGCGACTCGGCATCGACGACGAACGCCGTGATCCCCCGCGACCGCAGGCTGCTGTCGACCGTCGCGAACACGACGTAGCTGCTGGCGAGCCCTCCGTTGGAGATCCAAGTCTTGCGCCCGGTGATCCGATAGCCGTCCCCGTCCCGGACAGCCCGCGTCTGGATGCCGCCGGCGTCGGAACCGAACTCCGGCTCGGTGGTCGCCAGCGCGGTGAACGGCGGCAGCGGATCGCACAGCGGACTGAGGAACCGCTGCTTCTGCTCGTCGGTGCCGATCTCCAGGATCGGGTCGGCGTAGAACCCGTTGGACGTGACCAGGTTGCCGATCGCGATGTCGCCATAGGTGAGCTGCTCCTGGGCGATGCACTGGGTGAAGACGTCGGTCACCCCGCCCCCGCCGTACTCCTCGGGCAGCATGAACGAGGTGATGCCGACCTCGGCGGCCTTCTCCCACACGGCCAGCGGGACCTCGACGTCGGCCTCGTCGACCTCCCGGGCCACCGGGCGGATGACCTCCAGGGCGAAGTCTCGACACAGGTCGCGTACGGCACGCTGCTCGTCGGACAGCGCCACGAGCTCTACGGGCAGGTCGGAAGGCATCATCGCTCCACGTTATTGACTGGCGAGTCAGTCAAGAGGGTACGGTAGGCCGGTGTCAACGACCAACCAGCGGCGTCGACGAGTGGCTCCCGACCAGCGGCGCAGCGCCATCCTGGACGCCGCGGCCGAGGTCGTCGTCGAGCGTGGGCTCACCGAGACCCGGGTCACCGACATCGCTGACCGGGTCGGGATCAGCCATGGCCTGGTGCACTACTACTTCCCGACCAAGGACTCTCTGGTCACGGCCACGATGCACCACCTCGCCGATGCCGACACCCGGCGGCTGCGCCGGGCCGTGTCGGCCCCCGGCGATCCGCAGGAACAGCTCGACCGGCTGCTGCGAGCGGCGATCCCCTCCAGCGGCTCACGCGACGGCTGGGTGCTGTGGGTCGACGCCTGGTCGGCCGGTCTGCGCAACGAGGCCGTCCGTCGGGTGCACGAGGACCTCGACGCCACCTGGTCGACGACCCTGCGCGAGCTCATCGTCCGCGGCGTCGACGAAGGCGCGTTCATCTGCGCCGACCCGACGACGGCGGCAGCCAGGCTCACCGCACTGATCGACGGGCTGTGCCTGCGTCTCGTGCTGCACCACAGCGGTGTGACCAGGGCCGCTGTGCTGGCCCAGCTGCGTGGGGCAGCCGCGCTCGAGCTCGGGCTCGAGCTCGAGCTCCTCACAGCTCCAGGCCGGCGAGGACACGCACGTTGACGAGCAGGACCGGCGACTGGTCCTTGGGGTCGCGCAGCACCTCGATGACGTACGGCGGCAGCCCGGCCGGCCGTTCGGCCGGGTCAGGCACGAGCTCGTCGTCGCTGAGCACGGCGAGCACCTGGTCGACGGCCACGCAGTACGAGCCGCTGACCGCCGGGTTCAGCACCAGGACGTCGCCGGTCTCACCCGGGTAGGCGTTGGAGCGCAGGTCGACCACCGGGAGGGGGTCACCGCGCAGCTCGAGGACCCCGCTCACGGGAGCTCGCGTGCCGGGCAGGGAGTCGATCCCCACGGCCCGAACCACCTCGCGCACCTCGTCGAGCCGGCAGGCCAGCTCACGCTCGTTCATCGTGAACGTGATGAAGCCGCTCACCGTCGTCTCCGTCCCGCTGGGGTCGCCGCACCAGACGTCGTCGGCGACTCGTCCGACGAGGGCCGGGAGGCCGCCGCCAGCTGTCGGCACAGGTCTACCAAATCCGACACCGCACGACCATCGAGCAGGTCGGCCAGCGCCTGGGGCGTCGCCATCGGCAGGGTCTCGGCCGCTGCCGCGAACGACAGCGCCGCAGCCCCGGAGTCGCCCAGCCTCGACAGCGTCGACGCGAGCAGGAAGTGCGCGTGCCCGGCCGAGGGGTCCAGGAACACCGCCTTGCGGAGCATGTCCAGCGCCGCGAGGTCGTCACCGGTGTTGGACAACGCGCGCCCCTGGATGACGTACGCCTCCACCGACAACGGGTCGTGGACCACCTCGGCCGCGGCGAGCGCCGCTGCCTCCGGGTAGCGCCCGGCGGCCAACAGCTCGCGCGCGGCCGGAAGGCCACTCGCTGTGCCCCCGGGCGGCACCGCGGCCGCCTTCGGCCGCACGACCCGGACGGGCGACTTCAGCCGACCGCGACCAATCCGGCGCGGCTCGACCCGCTGCGCCGTGGGCGGGTTCGGGACGCCGGTGCGCCCGCGCGGCACGGGGCGCGACTCCCGGCGGTACGCGAACGCCTCGCCGACGGGCACGAGGGAGAAGGCGTCGGAGACCTGCCACAGCGTCTCGGCGTGGCCGAGCACCAGGTAGCCACCTTCGCGCATGGCGCCGTGGAACCGGTGCACGAGCTGTCGAGTCGTCTCGCGAGCGAAGTAGATGGTGACGTTGCGACACACGAGCAGGTCGATCTCGTTCATCGAGAACGGAGGAGGTTCGGTCACGAGGTTGTGCAGTCGGAACTCCACCAGGTCGCGGACCTCGCGCTTGACCCGGAGGGCGCCTTCGCCCATCGGGTCGAACCAGCGCTCCACGGCACCCGGTTCGGCCAGCGAGATCGTGCGTCCGGAGTAGATGGCCTGGCTGGCGACCGCCAACGCCGAGGCCGAGACGTCCGAGCCGAGAATGCGCACCGGAACCTGCGGCCGGGACGCGACCGCCTCCAGGGCGAGCATGGCCAAGGTGAACGGCTCCTCACCGGTGGAGCACCCGGCGGACCAGATGGTCAGCGGACGACGGGCACTCGCCGCGTGGTTCACCAGGTCCGGCAGGATCTGGCGGCGCAGCGCCTCCATCTGCGGCAGGTTGCGGAAGAAGTGGGTCTCCTGGATCGTCACGGCGTCCAGCAGGACCTGCTTCTCGGCCGCCCCCGCGGTGGAGCGGACGTACGCCAGGTAGTGAGCGACGTCAGCGAAGCCGGCGGTGTGCAGCCGGTCGAAGACGATCGCGCTGAGCGTGGCCCGGCGGCTGTCGTCGAAGACGAGCCCGGCCAGCTCGACCAGCGCGTCGGTCGCGGCCGCGTACTCGGCGTCGGAGAGGATCCGGGCGGTCATCGGGGACCTCCCACGGCCGCGGCGGCGTCGGGCGCCGCCACAGGCTCGGTGACCGCAGCGACCACGGCCGAGCCGATCACCGGCAGCGGCAGCTCGAGGTCGACCGCGTCCAGCTCCTGGGCCGCGGCCGGCATCCCCCACACGACCGAGGTCGACTCGTCCTGGCCGATGGTGAAGGCACCGGCGTCGCGCAGCACGCGCAGTCCGGCCGCGCCGTCTCGGCCCATCCCGGTCAGAAGCACCCCGACCGCGTTGCCGCCGGACAGCGAGGCGATGCTTCGGAAGGTCACGTCGACGCCGGGCACGTGGTACTGCCCCGGCGGCGGGTCGGACAGACCCACCCGGAACCCGGGACGGACCACCAGGTTCTGGTTGGCCGGGGCGAGGTAGACCTGGCCCGGCTGGAGCCGCTCCCCCTCGACCGCGACCATGACCGGCAGCGCGCAGATCCCGTCGAGCCACCGGGCGAGCCCCTCGACGAAGCCCTCCGCCATGTGCTGGACGATCACCACCGCGGCACTCATGTCGGCCGGAAAGTCGGTCAGGACCGTCGCCAGCGCCGGAGGGCCGCCGGTCGACGCGCCGATCGCGATCAACCGCGGTCCCCGCTTGGGGTTCAGCGGACGCGGTGACACCAGCTCGCGAATCCGCCGCTGGTGTGCCAGGTCCGCCGGGGCCGGCCGGGGGCGTGCGGCGGCCGTCCGCTGGGCAGCAGCTGGCTCGCTGACGGGAGGTCCACCGGCCTCGTCGGTAGGCTCCGCGCGCGGGCCGTCCAACGGGGGGGAAGGCATGCCGCGACCCCGCAGCCGACCGCGCGGATGGGTGATCACCCGCACCCGGCTGGCCACCTTGAGGTGGCGCATGACGACCTCGGCGTACTCAGGGGTCCCCGGGGCGACGTCGAGCGCACCGACTACGTCGACCGCCCCGGCCGCGATGGCCGCCTCCGGGTGCTCGGCAGCCGCGCCGATCACGACGATGGGGGTGGCCCGGACCGCCATCAGCCGCTCGATGGTCTCCAGGCCGCCGCTCCACAGGTCCAGGTCGAGCAGGACGGCGCTCGGGGCGCAGGTGAGGACGAGCTCTTGGGCGCCGGCCGGGTCCTGGGCGCTTCCGCAGACCACCAGGCCGGGCTGGGCGAGGAGGCGCTCGAGGGCCTTGACCCGGGTGCGCGTGCCGGCGACGACGGCCACCAGCAACGGGGGACTGGTGACCCCCGGCCCGAAGGGCGTGCGTGGCGCCGGCAAACCGACCTCCTCAGAGGACGGCGCCCCGCGACCCTCACCCCGCGCCGTTCCCCCAGGATGTCGTCGCCCGCGGACCGAACCTTGAGCCGTGGGCGGTGCTCGGGAGAGCGTGGGCGTCGGCCTCAGCCGAGGGTGAAGGTGGCCGGCTCGCTGAGCTTGGCCAGGTTGCGGGCGACCACCTGGTACTGACCGGCGTCAGCCAGCGGCTCGCCGGTCGGGCACCCTGGCTCGGAGAGCTGGCGCGACCACGTCACCTGCTGGACGAACTCGTCGCCGGGGCCGAACACCCGTACCGCACTCGGCCCCCCCGGGTTGCAGTCGTCGGAGGACCAGGCCTGGACGTCACCGGAGGTGACGACGAGCTCCAGGGCCTGCTGCCCCACGTCACGCCGACAGGTGACGTCGCCGGTGTTGGTCACCGTCAGCGAGAAGACCGGCAGCACGCCCTCGGGGTAGCTGGTCCGGTCGGTCGTCACCGAGACCTCGATCGCCTTGGCGACGCAGTCCGGCTGCGCCGGGCTGCTCGTCGAGCTCGCCGTCGGGCTCACCGAGGGGGTCGACGAGGCTGTCGACGAGGGGGTCGACGAGACCGACGGCGTGATGCTGGGCGTCGGCTCGGCCGTGCTCGGAGCAGCGTCGGAGCGCAGGAACACCCACCACAGCGCGACCAGGACGACCAGGACGACCAGGACGACCAGGCCCCGCCGGACCCAGTACACCCCGGGTGGCAGGGGTCCGGTCGGCCGCATCAGCGTGCTCACACCCGAAGCCTAGGGCTGGGCGAGCGCCCATGCTGGCCCGGTGGCACGATCGGTCGATCATGTCCGAGGCCCCCCTCGCCCCCTCGCTCCTGGCCTGGTACCGGGACCGCGCCCGCAGGCTCCCGTGGCGAGGCGACGGCGTGTCGCCGTGGGGCGTGCTGGTCAGCGAGGTGATGCTCCAGCAGACGCCGGTGGACCGCGTCCTCCCCGTCTACGCCACCTGGCTCGCCCGGTGGCCCACCCCAGATGCCCTGGCCGCCGACTCCCCCGGCGAGGCGGTCCGGCTCTGGGGCCGGCTCGGCTACCCCCGCCGGGCGCTGCGCCTGCACGCAGCCGCGGCGGCCTGCGTGGACCGCCACGGAGGCGACGTCCCCGACGACCTCGCGGCCCTGCGGGCCCTCCCCGGGGTCGGTGAGTACACGGCCGCAGCGGTCGCGTCGTTCGCCTTCGGACAACGGCACGCGGTGCTCGACACCAACGTGCGCCGGGTACACGCCCGCGTGCTCGCGGGGCAGGAGTTCGAACCGCCGGGCGCCATCACCCGGGTGGAGCGTGAGCGGGCGCTGCGCCTGCTCCCGGACGACAGCCTGGCCCCACAGCTGTCGGTCGCCTTCATGGAGCTCGGGGCACTGGTGTGCACGGCCAGGGCTCCCGGCTGCGACGCCTGTCCAGTGGCCGGGTGGTGCACCTGGCTGCTGGCCGGTCGGCCCGCCTGGTCCGGACCACCCCGGCGTGGGCAGTCGTACGCCGGAACCGACCGCCAGTGTCGCGGGCGACTGCTGGCTGTCCTGCGCGAAGCCCCGGGGCCGGTCCCGCGGTCGGCCCTCGAGGCGACCTGGGAGGACGCCGTCCAGCGTGAGCGAGCCCTCGACGGGCTGGTCTCCGACGGGCTCGTCGCCGTGCTGTCGAAGGACCGCTTCGGGCTCCCGGGCTGAGCGCGGCCGGCTACTCGGCCGTCTCTGCGGTCTCGACCGGGGGGACGTCAGGCGCCACGGACTTCTCCGCCCCCGTGAACGTGAACTGCGCCTCTTCGCCTTCGCCTTCGACGTCGACCACGACGATCTGCCCGTTCTGCAGCTCACCGAACAGGATCTTCTCGCTCAGCGAGTCCTCGATCTCCCGCTGCAGCGTGCGTCGCAGTGGCCGGGCACCCAGGGAGGGGTCGTAGCCGCGCTTGGCGAGCAGCGCCTTGGCCGACGCGGTGAGCTCGATGCCCATGTCGCGCTCCTTGAGCCGCTCGTCGAGCTTGTCCAGCATGAGGTCGACGATCGACACGATCTCCAGCTCGCTCAGCTGGTGGAACACGATGACGTCGTCGATCCGGTTCAGGAACTCCGGCCGGAAGTGCTGCTTGAGCTCCTGCTGGACCTTGTTCTTCATCCGCTCGTAGTCGCCGGTGGAGTCGCCCGACATGGCGAAGCCGAGGTTCACACCCTTCGACACGTCGCGGCTGCCGAGGTTGGTCGTCATGATGATGACGGTGTTCTTGAAGTCGACCGAACGACCCTGCGCGTCGGTGAGCCGGCCCTCCTCGAGCACCTGCAGCAACGAGTTGAAGATGTCCGGGTGGGCCTTCTCGACCTCGTCGAAGAGCACCACGGAGAACGGACGACGCCGCACCTTCTCGGTGAGCTGTCCGCCCTCCTCGTAGCCGACGTACCCAGGGGGCGAGCCGAACAGCCGGGAGGCCGTGTGCTTCTCCTGGAACTCCGACATGTCGAGCGCGATCAGAGCGTCCTCGTCGCCGAACAGGAACTCGGCCAGCGTCTTGCTCAGCTCGGTCTTTCCGACGCCTGACGGCCCGGCGAAGATGAACGAGCCGGACGGGCGCTTGGGGTCCTTCAGCCCGGCCCGGGTGCGGCGGATGGCCTTGGACAGCGCCTTGATCGCCTGCTCCTGGCCGATGACCCGCTTGTGCAGCTCGCCCTCCATGCGCAGCAGCCGCTGGGCGTCGTCCTCGGAGAGGTCGGCCACCGGGATGCCGGTCATCAGGGCGACGACCTCGGCGATCAGCTTCTCGTCGACGTCGGGCATGGCCTCCATGCCCCCGGACTTCCACTCCCGCTCGCGCTGGCTGCGCTCACCCAGCAGCTGCTTCTCGGTGTCGCGCAGCGCAGCGGCCTTCTCGAAGTCCTGCGCGTCGATCGCCGACTCCTTGTCGCGGCGGACCACGGCGATCCGGTCGTCGTACTCGCGCAGGTCGGGCGGCGCGGTCATGCTGCGGATCCGCAGCCGCGAGCCGGCCTCGTCGATGAGGTCGATGGCCTTGTCGGGGAGCTGCCGGTCTGCCACGTAGCGGTCGGAGAGCCGTGCCGCCGCCTTGATCGCCTCGTCGGTGATGTTCACCCGGTGGTGGGCGGCGTAGCGGTCACGCAGCCCGAGCAGGATCTCGACGGTCATCTCGACGTCGGGTGCGTGCACCAGGACCGGAGCGAAGCGGCGCTCGAGCGCGGCGTCCTTCTCGACGTACTTGCGGTACTCGTCGAGGGTGGTGGCACCGATGGTCTGCAGCTCACCGCGGGCGAGCATCGGCTTGAGGATGCTGGCAGCGTCGATTGCGCCTTCGGCGGCGCCCGCACCGACCAGGGTGTGCATCTCGTCGATGAACAAGATGATGTCGCCCCGGGTGCGGATCTCCTTGAGGACCTTCTTCAGCCGCTCCTCGAAGTCGCCGCGGTAGCGGCTTCCGGCGACGAGCGCCCCGAGGTCGAGGGTGTAGACCTGCTTGTTCTCGAGAGTGTCCGGAACCTGACCCTTGACGATCGCCTGGGCCAGACCCGCGACGACGGCGGTCTTGCCCACACCCGGCTCCCCGATCAGCACGGGGTTGTTCTTGGTGCGCCGGGACAGCACCTGCATGACCCGCTCGATCTCCTTCTCGCGACCGATGACCGGGTCGAGCTTGCCCTCACGGGCTGCCTGGGTCAGGTTGCTGCCGAACTGGTCGAGCACGAGCGAGCTGGACGGAGCGGCTTCACCGGCGGGACCTCCGGCGCCCGCGGGCTCCTTGCCCTGGTAGCCGGACAGCAGCTGGATGACCTGCTGGCGGACCCGGTTCAGGTCGGCGCCGAGCTTGACGAGCACCTGGGCGGCGACACCCTCACCCTCGCGGATGAGGCCGAGCAGGATGTGCTCGGTGCCGATGTAGTTGTGGCCGAGCTGCAGCGCCTCGCGCAGGCTGAGCTCGAGCACCTTCTTGGCGCGCGGGGTGAACGGGATGTGCCCGGACGGCGCCTGCTGGCCCTGCCCGATGATCTCCTCGACCTGCTGGCGCACGGCCTCCAGCGAGATGCCGAGGCTCTCCAGCGCCTTGGCGGCGACGCCCTCGCCCTCGTGGATCAGCCCGAGCAGGATGTGCTCGGTGCCGATGTAGTTGTGGTTGAGCATGCGGGCCTCTTCCTGGGCCAGCACGACCACCCGCCGGGCTCGGTCGGTAAACCGTTCGAACATGTCCGCTGCCGCTCCTCACCAGGTGCACGAGACCTCGAGGCGTCATGCGCCCTGTTCGGCATGTTAGCCCCGGAGGGGCGGTCGGCTCCTATCGCCAAACGCTCCTGCAGGATGCCTCGGCAGGGCGGTCCGTGCTGTTGAGCCCAACGAGCACGCTGGCACCTGCTGTTCCGCGCGACGGCGCTGGTCGCTACGCCAACAGCGAACCGGCCCCAGATGCGCCCGGTGCCCCGCCGTCCGACCGCGGGTGCGGCGTCAGTGTGCGGCGTCGAAACGTGCCGCGAGGTCGGCGGGAATCCGCCCCCGCTCGTTGACGGCGATGCCCTGGGCTCGCGCCCACGCGCGGATCTCTGCGCTGCGACCCTGGCCGGCGCGGGGGCTCGGGCCGTCCGGCGCCCCGAGCGGGCCGCCTTGCGGGCGTGGCCGACGTAGGGAGCCAGCACCTCGCGCATCCGGGTGGCGTTGGCCGCGGACAGGTCGATCTCGTAGCCGACCCCGTCGAGGGCGAACTGCACGGTCTCGTCGGCCGGGCCGCCGTCGACGTCGTCGACGAGCACGACCTGCACCTTTTGGGCCATCAGAAGTTCCTTTGTCGAAAAGGGAAATGAGTTCTGCAGTGAAATCCTGAGAGAAACCCAGGAGACAATTCGGCCGAAGAATAGCGGGGGCACGTGCTTTCGGCGAACGCCGTTGTCCGGGGCCCGGTCGGGGGCCACAGCGGGTTCGCGCGCCCCACCTCACCCACGAAGAGGGCGGTGGCCCATAAGGTGACCTCATGACCTCCGTCCGCATCGAGGCCCTGGACCCCCTCGACCCCCGCGCCCTGCACGCGGTGAGCGCGTTCCTGCACGAGATGGTCGAGCGGGTCGACGCCAATGCCTTGACCGCGGACCCGGCCGACGAGAACGAGGGCTACGTCGACAACGGCTTCTTCCTGGTGGCCTTCAACGACCGCAACATCGTGGTCGGCTGCGGAGCTCTCCAGGAGATCGAGCCGGGGGTCGGCCAGATCCGCCGGATGTGGGTCGACCCCGTGCTCCGTGGCACCGGCATCGGGCGCCGTCTGCTGTCCGCGCTGGAGGGCGCTGCCGCCGTCGCCGGGTTCGAGACCATCAAGCTCGAGGCCTACGAGGGCCTCACCGAGGCGATCCTGCTCTACGAGACCAGCGGCTACATGCGGGTGGAGCCGGAGGACGAGGCGCCCGACGACCTGCGCTTCTACGAGAAGCGCATCATCACCTGGACCACCTGACCCAGCACCCCAGCACCACCCGCCCCTGCCCCCCTGGGCCACCCACCCCCTCTTCCGAAGTTGATCATGCAGAAGATGCGGCCCAGGACCGTCGATCTGGCAGATCATGTGCAAGGTCAACTTGAGGGGGGTGGGGGTGGGTCGAGGACGAGCAGCATCCGGGCGTTGCCCAGAGTGTTCGGCTTGACCCGCTCCAGCCCGAGGAACTCGGCCACACCCTCGTCGTAGGACTCCAGCAGCTGCTCGAACACGTCGTGGTCCACCGGCGTCCCCTCGATCTCGTGGAAGCCGTGCCGGGTGAAGAAGTCGACCTCGAAGGTCAGGGTGAAGACCCGGGCGACCCCCAGGTGACGCGCCTGGTCCAGCAGGCGCTCCAGCAGCCGGTGCCCGATCCCGTGCCCTCGCACCGGTGGGGCCACGGCGAGGGTGCGCACCTCGGCGAGGTCCTCCCACAGCACGTGCAACGCCCCGCAGCCGACGACCTGCCCGTCCTGCTCGGCGACGAAGAACTCCTGCACGTCCTCGAACAGGGTGACCGTGGCCTTGCTCAGCAGGATCCGGTCTGGCGCGTAGGTGTCGATCAGGCCGCGGATCGAGGCCACGTCGGAGGTCCTCGCATCGCGGACGACGAAGGCACCGACGTCGGGCACGGCAGTCACCCCGACTACTCGGGCTTCACGAGGGGGAACAGGATCGTGTCGCGGACGCCGAGGCCGGTCAGCGTCATGACCAGCCGGTCGATCCCCATGCCCTGTCCTCCGGTCGGGGGCATGCCGTACTCCAGCGCCCGCAGGAAGTCCTCGTCGAGGCGCATGGCCTCGAGGTCGCCCCGGTCGCCTCGCTCGGCCTGCTGGACGAACCGCTCCCGCTGGTCGATCGGGTCGATCAGCTCGGAGTAGCCGGTGCCCATCTCGGCCCCCCAGCCGACGAGGTCCCACTTCTCGGTCAGCCTGGGGTCGCTTCGGTGGACCCGGGTCAGCGGCGCGTTCTCCTTGGGGAAGTCCTTGTAGAACACCGGCGTGGTCGTGACCGACTCCACCAGGACGACGTACAGCTCCTCCAGGAGCATGCCCACACTCGCGTCGGGTGGCTCGTCCACCCCGAGCCTTGCGGCGTGGGCCTGCAGCACCTCCCGAGGGGTGTCCAGCCCGACCTCCTCGCCCAACGCCTCGGACAGGGCGCCGATCATCGTCTTGACCGGCCACTCACCGGACAGGTCGAACTCCTCGATCGTGCCGTCGTCCTGCACCCGCCGAGCGACCGGTGCGCCGAAGACGGCGGTGGCCGCCTCCTGGACCAGGTGCTGGGTGAGCAGGCGCATCGTGTCGTAGTCGCCGTACGCCTCGTACATCTCCATCATCGTGAACTCGGGGTTGTGCGAGGAGTCAGCGCCCTCGTTGCGGAAGTTCCGGTTGATCTCGAAGACCCGCTCGACCCCACCGACGATGAGCCGCTTGAGGTACAGCTCCGGCGCGATCCGCAGGTACAGGGGGATGTCGTACGCGTTGATGTGCGTGACGAACGGTCGCGCGTTGGCGCCGCCGTGCATGACCTGCAGCATCGGCGTCTCGACCTCGAGGAACCCGCGCTCCTGGAGCGAGTCGCGCAGGCTGCGCACGACCTGCGAGCGCAGCCTCAGCACGTCGCGGGCCTCGGGGCGCACGATGAGGTCGACGTAGCGCTGACGCACGCGCTGCTCGGGGTCGCTGAGCCCCTTGTGCTTGTCGGGCAGCGGTCGCAGGCACTTGCTCGTGATCGTGAACGAGTCGGCCAGCACGCTCAGCTCACCCCGACGACTCGAGATGACCTCCCCGGTGACCCCGACGTGGTCGCCGAGGTCGACGTCTGACTTCCACTGCTGCAGGGCCTGCTCGCCGCTCACGTCGAGGGTGAGCATCACCTGGACGTCGGCGTCTCCCTCACGCAGGGTCGCGAAGGCGATCTTGCCGCTGACCCGGTTGAGCATCACCCGGCCGGCAATGCCGACCCGGTCCCCGGTGGCCGTGTCGGGCGCGAGCGAGGGGTAGCTCGCTCGCAGCGCCGCAATCGTGGTCGTGCGCGGGTACTCGAACGCGAACGCGTCACGCCCCTCACCGCGGATCCGGTCCAGCTTCTCCCGGCGCACCCGAATCTGCTCCGGCAGGTCGTCGGATGTCGGTTGCACATGGGGAGCCATGGTCGGCAAGGCTATCGACCCGGTCGTCGTGCCAGCATCTGAGTATGTCTCTCGATGAGCACGACCCAGCCAACCTCGTCGACCCCGAGGACCGACGGCTCTCGTTCGGCGAGCAGGCCGTCGAGTACGACCGGTTCCGGCCGAGCTACCCGCAGGACGCCGTCACCTGGGCACTCGGAGCCGCCCCGCGTCGTGTCGTCGACCTCGGAGCCGGAACCGGGCTGATGTCGGAGGTCCTGCTCGACTGCGGACACGACGTCGTCGCGGTCGAGCCGGACGAGGGCATGCGCGACCAGCTGGTGGCCCGGCTCGGTGGCCGGATCCAGGCGCTGGAGGGCTCAGCCGAGGCGATCCCGGTGGACGACGGCTCCCTCGATGCCGTCGTGGTGGCGCAGGCGTTCCACTGGTTCGAGCTCGACACGGCGCTGCCCGAGATCGCGCGCGTGCTGCGTCCTGGCGGCGCCCTGGTGATCGTGTGGAACGTCAGGGACGACGACGTCGAGTGGGTCGAGCAGCTCTCCCGGATCGTCGGACGGGTCGACGCCCGCTCCGGCAGCAGGGACGAGGGTGTCCCACGGATCGAACCGTGGTTCGAGCTGGCCGAACGGGGCGACTTCTCCTACCAGCAGCCCCTCGACGCCGCGTCGCTCGAGCGGCTCGTCGGCACGTACAGCTATGTGGCACTCAGCCCCCACCGCGACGAGATCCTGCAGCAGGTCCGCGACCTGGCGGCCGTGCATGCCTCGTTGGCCGGGAAAGCGTCTTTCGCCCTGCCGTACGTGACGACGGTCTACCGCGCCACGAAGGCCTGAGTCACGGACGGTTGCGCTCGAACACCAGCCGCAGCCCGATCAGGGTGAGGTTGGGCTCGTGGTGGGTGACCGTCTCCGTCTCGCCGATCACGATGGGCGCCAGTCCGCCAGTCGCGACCACGGCGGTCACCGAGCCGCCGAGCTCAGCGGTGATCCGGCGGACCAGGCCGTCGACCTGGCCCGCGAAGCCGTACAGCGCGCCCGACTGCAGGGCCTCGACCGTGTTCTTGCCCACCACTGAGCGCGGCGCCACCAGCTCGACCTTGCGCAGCTGCGCCGCGCGTTGGGCGAGGGCATCGAGGGAGATCTCGATCCCCGGGGCCAGCGCACCACCGAGGAACTCACCCTTGTCGCTCACCACGTCGAGGTTGGTCGACGTACCGAAGTCGACCACGATGCAGGGACCGCCGAAGAGCTCGTGGGCGGCCAGCGTGTTGACGATCCGGTCGCTGCCGACCTCCTTGGGGTTGTCGGTCAGGATCGGGACTCCGGTGCGGATGCCGGGCTCGACGACGAGCGTGGGCAGGTGCGGGTAGTAGCGCTGCAGCATGGCCCGCATCTCCCGAAGAACAGCCGGCACCGTCGAGCACACGGCGATCGCGGTGATCGGCGGCTCGTCCTGCAGCAGTCCCCGGTAGGTCAGCACCATCTCGTCGGCAGTCGACCGGGCGTCGGTCTTGACCCGCCAGGACTGCTCCAGGCGCTCGCCGTCGAACAGTCCGAGCACCGTGTGGGTGTTGCCCACGTCGATCGCCAGCAGCACGGGTCAGCCTCTCCCCAGGTGGACGGTGGCGTTGTCGATCAGCCGGGTCGGGCCGACGCCCGCCGCGACCAGCACGAGCCCCTCGCCGACGAAGTCCCTCGCCACCGGCGTGAACGTGGCCGGGTCGACCAGGGCGACGTAGTCGGTGACGACCCCTTCGGTGCCCGACAGGACGGCCGACGCGGCCGAGACGACGGCGTCGGGCGTCGCATCCCGCGCCGCAGCGACAGCCGCCTCGAGGGCGCGAGACAGGGCCCGGGCAGCCTCCCGGTCGGGCCCGCTCAGGTAGGTGTTTCGGCTGGACAGCGCCAGCCCGGTCGCGTCGCGCACCGTCGGCACGGGCACGATCTCGACGTCGAAGTCCAGGTCGTCGACCATCCGCGAGATGAGCCACAGCTGCTGGGCGTCCTTGCGGCCGAAGTAGGCGAGGTCGGGAGCCGTGAGGTGCAGCAGCTTGGCCACGACGGTGAGCACGCCGTCGAAGTGACCGGGCCGACTGTGCCCCTCCAGCACGTCACCGACCGGTCCAGCCGACAGCGTGACCATCGGCTCACCGGAGGGGTAGACGACGTCGGCGCTCGGCGCGAAGACCAGGTCGACCCCCTCGGCCCGGCAGAGCTCGAGGTCGGTGTCGAAGGTCCGCGGGTACTTGGACAGGTCCTCACCAGGGGCGAACTGCAGGGGGTTCAGGAACTCCGTGACCAGTACGACCTCGGCGCGACCGCGTGCCTCCCGGATCAGCTCGACGTGCCCCGCGTGCAGGGCGCCCATCGTCATCACGACGGCGACTGGACCACGAGTGCCCTTGGCGGTCACCTCCGACCGCAGCTCTGCGAGCTCCGCCCGGGTGCGGGCAACGACGGTCATCGGGGCCCCTCGGAGTCGGCGAGCACGTCCAGCAGCGGCTCGGCATGGACGGCGTCCAGCAGACCGCTGGCCATCGCCCGGTCCGCGGTGAGCCGGGCGAGGGCCACGTACGCCGCCCGGGTGCTCGCCGAGACGTCTCCGATGGCCTCGACGTGGGCAGCCACCGTCTGCGCATCGCCGCGTGCGACGGGACCGGTCAACGCCGCGTCGCCGCTGCGCAAGGCGTTGTCCAGGGCCGCGCCCAGCAACGGTCCCAGCACCCGTGCCGGGTCGTCGACACCGGCCTCGCGCAGCAGCTCCGAAGACGAGGCAACCAGCGTCACCAGGTGGTTCGCGGCATGCGCCAACGCCGCATGGTAGAGCTCACGGCGCGCGTCGTCGACGTGCATCGGCTCGCCACCCATCTCGAGGACGAGCGCATCGGCGATCGGCAGCAACGGCTCCGGAGCGGTCACGCCGAACACACAGCCAGCGAGCCGGTTCAGGTCGACCGACGTCCCCGTGAAGGTCATGACCGGGTGCAGGGCCAGCGGCAGCACGCCGGCCTCCGACGCGGGCCGCAGCACGTCGGTCCCCCACCGCCCACTGGTGTGCACGACGAGCTGTCCACGGGTGAACGCCCCACCGGCCGCCAGGCCACGCACCAGATCGGGAAGCGCGTCGTCGGGCACGGTGAGCAGCACGAGGTCGGCCATGACCGCAACATCCGGCGGGGGCAGCAACGGGACGTCGGGGAGAAGCACCGAGGCGCGGTCGACCGAGCGGTCCGAGACCCCGGACGCGGCCACGACCCGGTGGCCGGCGAGGGCCAGTGCCGCCCCCAGCACCGCGCCGACCCGGCCCGTCCCGACGACCCCGACCGAGAGGCGGCCGGGACGCTGCTCGGGTGCGGTGGACCCGGCGACGGTGGACGACGGCCGCTCGGAAGGGTCGGGGGTCAGGTGCATCGCCATTCCAGGTTCCAGTCCTCGAGGGGTACCGGACGGTGGTCGCCACCAGCGTAGGGCGCCAAGTCTTCCGGGCGGAGGCGCACCCGCTAGCGTCGCCCTGCGTGATGACCTGGCGGGCCGCGATGCAGCAGGCGCTCTACGGCGCGCAGGGGTTCTTCACCGCTGGTGATGGCCCAGCAGCGCACTTCCGCACCTCCGCGCACGTCGGCCCGTCGTTCGCGCGCACCGTGATGACACTGGTCGAGCAGGTCGACGCCGCCCTGGGACATCCGTCCCGACTCGACGTCGTCGACCTCGGCGCCGGGCGCGGCGAGCTGGCCGAGGCGCTTCGCGTCGAGTCGGTCCGCCGGGTGGGTCTGGTCGACCGCCTGCATCTCGTGGCGGTCGAGCTCTCCCCCCGCCCGGCTCACCTGCACCCGACGATCGGGTGGTCGGACTCGATCCCCGCGGACGTCGCGGGCGTCGTCGTGGCCAACGAGTGGCTGGACAACGTGGCGCTCGACGTCGTCCAGGTCGCCGATGGTCGAACGCGGCTGGTCGAGGTCGACCCGTCGACCGGCGACGAGCAGCTCGGAGCCGTCGCCGACGGCGAGGTGCTGGCCTGGCTCCAGCAGTGGTGGCCCCTCGACGCGGCCGGCGACGGCGACCGGGCCGAGTGCGGGCTGACCCGAGACCTGGCCTGGGCCGACGTGGTGCGGCACCTCGGTCGGGGGCTCGCGGTCGCCGTCGACTACGACCACACCCTGGAGCAGCGGGCCGCGCGGGAGCTCGCCGCCGGCACGCTGGCTGCCTACCGGGCGGGTCGGCAGGTCCGCCCGGTGCCCGACGGGTCGTGCGACCTCACCGCGCACGTGGCGCTGGACGCGTGCGCGGCCGCCGGTACGCGGGCCGGGGCTCGGGGCACTCGGATCGTGTCCCAGGGTGAGGCCCTGTCGGCCCTCGGTCTCGACGTCGCGCGTCCTCCTCTGGCTCTGGCCGACGCGTCCCCACGCGACTACCTCACCGCGCTCAGTGGTGCCGGCGAGGCGGCCGAGCTGCTGGACCCGGTCGGACTCGGCGGGTTCGGCTGGTTGGTTCAGTCCAAGGGGGTCGCGATCCCTGCATCGCTGGCCTGACTGGGCCGCGACGTCGACCGACCGGTGACCCAGAGGGCGACCAGCACGCCGGCGACCGTGAGCGCGACGAGGAGTCCGAACGACATCGCGGCGAGCGCGACGAGGCCGGCCGTGCCGAACCCTGCGTAGTCGCGGACGTCGACCCACGGCCCGAGCGCGTACCGCACGCCGGACGCCATGTCACAGGCGATGACGAGCTGCCCCTGCTCGACTGCCCGGATCTGGTACCTCGGGTACCAGCGGACACCGTTGACCTCGAGGGTCGGGCCGTCCTGGCCCCGATCGGAGACCAGCGTGACGTCCGGTGGCGCCTGACCGTCGTTCGCAGTGACGGTGCAGGTGGCCGGACGCCGGCCCGCCCAGCCGACTCCCTGGTTGGTACCGAAGAGGGTGCGGTTCTCACCGGCGTCGAACGTGATCCGCAGCCCCGTGGTGGGCACGGTCTCGATCTCGTCGATCTCGGCCGCCACCACACGTCCGGCGGCACCGAGCTGGTAACCGATCACGACCCCGCCGCCGATGACCGACACCAAGGCGATGACGACCGGCACGGCGAACCACCAGGCGGACAGACCGCGTCTCATTCGGCTTCCTCCGGGCTGGTCATCCACCGCTGGGGCCTAGCGGTGGCACGGGCGAGTCTGGCACGGTCGGCCTGGGCCTCGGCGATGGCTCGGGCCTCCCGCTCGTCGCGCTGAGCCGCCTTGATCGTGACTGGCCCAGGCGTGGAGTCGACGTGGACGCTGGCCAGCTGCAGCCGGCGCTGCCAGGCACCCTGGGTCACCCGTACGCTCTGCGTACGCGCGTGCGGGACGGCGTCCCACGTCGGCACCAGCCACCCGTGGCGAGCCACGAACATCCGCTCGTCGGCGCCGGTCGCCAACCGGCGTCGCTGCAGCGGCGCCCGCCACCGGGCGCGACGCGGAACCTCCAGCACGGGGACGGTGAGCGGGTCGGTGCCCGGGAGCACCTGGGCGATCACCCACCGGGCCAGCTCCAGCGGTGCCACCGGCAGCAGGATGGAGGGGCGCTCCTTGGCCTCGTCGCCGCCCGAGGCGCCCGCGACGTTCACCCGCACCCGCACCCACCCGCGATGACGCCACATCACCGGGGCCTCGATCCGAACCGCCTGCACGCGTCCGGGCGGCACGGTCTGGGCCCGGTGCTCGGTGAGCCCGAAGCGCAGACGCAGACCGTCCGGCGACTCGGCGACGGTGAACCCGAACCACGACAGGAACTGCCCGCCGACGATGAAGACCGGCGAGACGACGATGATGATCGAGGGCAGCAGGGCGAACCACTGGCCGGAGACCACGGCGTAGACGATGACCGCCGCTGAGGCGAGGACCGCCACCACCGTGGCCGGCTGGAGGACCAGCGACTCGAGGAGCACCTGCGGAGGGACAGTGAGCACGGTCCGCTCCGGTGCGACCGGGGCGGCTTGGTCGGCCCCGGTGTGAACCCCCGCCGAGCGGGCCAGCAGCTCGGCGCGCAGGCGTTGGGCGTCGTCGAAGGCCAGGTACTCGATCCGGGTGCCCCGGTCGCCGGTGCCGGCCACGTCGGGGCGCACCGCCGCCAGCCCGAACAGGCGCGCGATCAGCGGCTGGGTGACGTCGACCGACTGCAGCCGGGACACCTGGACCCGTCGCTCGTTGACCTGCAGCACCCCCGAGCGCAGGCGCAGGTCGCCGTCGTCGTCGAACCAGTAGCTGACCCTGGTCCACTGCAGGTAGTTGACGAGCGCGGTCGCGATGATGATGAGCAGCAGGACGCCGCTGACGCCGAGCGACCCGATGAGCCGGGTCGGCTCCAGGCCCACGGTGAGGAAGAAGGCGACGAACACCGGGAAGACCCGCGCCGTCTTGACCAGCGGGGTCACCGGGTGGACCCCATGCGGTGAGGTGGCCCGCCAGCCGCTGGGGGTCGCTTCGCTCACAGCCCGGCGCTCCGCTGCTCACCGAGCGCGGCGAGCTGGTCGCGCAGGTGGGCGGCCACCTCTGGGGTCAGGCCACGGATCGCGGCGTCGGTGGTGGCTGCCGCCGTGTGCAGCTGCACGGTGGCCAGGTCGAAGCGGCGGTCGATCGGCCCGCGACTGACGTCGACCAGCTGCATCCGCCCGTAGGGCACGATGACCAGGCGGCGGAACAGGATCCCGCTCACGACGAGCAGGTCGTCGTCCCGCTCGGCGTAGCCCATGGCCCGCACCTGCCGTCCGATGAGCCACCAGCACCAGGCCCAGACGGCCAGCCCGACGAGCAGGGCGACGAACCCCCACTCCGGCCATCCGGCCACGGCAAGGCCGAGGACAGCGGCCAGGGTCAACCCACCCACGACCAGGGAGGCCAGGAGCCGACGGGCGGACGCCAGGCGGGCCGAGACCGGCGTCCAACCGCCGGCCGGACCGCGGAACGGGTCGGCGGCCAGCGGCACGGTGGGGTCGGGCGAAACCATGGGCTCAGGCTAGTTGGGCGGCCCGGAAGGCCCGAACGCACGATCGAGTTCCCGTTCGGTACGAATCTTGACCAAACTGCGACCCAAATCCTGTGGCGAAGGTCACACAGCCGGGGGTCTGGGCTGCTAGAAAGCGCCCATACCGCGGGCGGTCGGATGCCCGCTGCCTCCCGAGGAGTGCGCGTGACCGACATCAACAAGATCAGCGACGCCGACGAGAAGCGGCTCGCCGAGCTCGGCTACAAGCAGGAGCTGGACCGCACGTGGAGCGGGTTCTCCAACTTCGCCATCTCGTTCTCGATCATCTCGATCCTGGCCGGCTGCTTCACCACCTTCTACCAGGCCTGGAACAACGGTGGGCCCATCGCGATCTCGCTGGGCTGGCCGCTGATCTCGGCATTCATCCTGGTCATCGGGTTCTGTATGTCCGAGCTCGTTTCGGCCTACCCGACGTCGGGCGGCATCTACTGGTGGGCCGGCACGCTGGGCGGCCCCAAGGCGGGCTACTACACGGGGTGGTTGAACCTGATCGGGCTGCTCGCCATCGTGGCGTCGGTCGCCTACGGATGTGCAGCCTTCTTCGACCTTGCGCTCAGCCGGTTCAGCGAGTCGTGGGCGGCCGGCTACTCGTTGCAGCGCGTGTTCATCATGTTCGTGGTGGTCCTCGTGCTCGCGGCAACGATCAACATCTTCTCCAGCCACCTCCTGGCCATCATCAACAACGTCTCGGTGTGGTGGCACGTGGTCGGAGCGCTCGTGGTCATCGGCATCCTGTGGATCATCCCCGACCAGCACTGGTCCGCCAGCGACGTCTTCACCGGCCATGTCAACAACACCGGCGGCCTGTTCGGCGGTGACACTGGCGGTATCGGCTTCTGGTTCTACGTGCTTCCGCTCGGCTTCCTGCTGACGCAGTACACGATCACCGGCTACGACGCGTCGGCGCACCTCTCCGAGGAGACCCACGCTGCGGCCGACTCAGCGGCTAGGGGCATCTGGCAGTCGATCTTCTACTCGGCCATCGGCGGCTACATCTTGCTGCTCACCTTCCTGTTCGCCGTACAGGACCCGGAGGGGGTCAGTGCCGGTGGTGGTGGGGTGCAGGTCATCTTCGACCAAGCACTCGGGGCCAAGTGGGCCGGCGTGGTGCTGCTCATCGCAGCGAGCGGCCAGTTCTACTGCACCACCGCGTGTCTCACCTCGTGCACCCGCATGATGTACGCATTCAGCCGCGACGGCGCGATGCCCGGTGCGCAGTACTGGTCAAAGCTCAACAGCAAGAAGGTGCCGGTCAACGCGGTGCTTCTGACTGCGGTGGTCGGCATCATCTTGACCCTGCCGGCTCTGATCGAGATCAACATCGGCACGGAGGAGGAGCCGATCCTCGTCAACTACGCCTTCCTCGCCGTCGTGTCGATCGGCGTCATCGGGCTTTACCTGGCCTTCGCCATCCCGATCTGGCTGCGCTGGCGGATGGGGTCGGCCTTCAAGCAGGGCCCGTGGAACCTCGGCACCAAGTGGAAGTGGATGGCCCCACTCGCCGTGGGCGAGATCGTCGTCACCTCGATCTACTTCCTCATGCCGTTCACCCCCGCAGGAGCCCCCGGCTTCATGCGCGGGCTCTTGGGCGCTCCTGGCACCGACGAAGTCCCCTTCGACTGGAAGTTCGTGAACTACACGCCGATCGTGACCGGGGCCGCACTGATTCTGCTCTGGATCGGCTGGCACCTGTCGGCCAAGAAGTGGTTCACCGGTCCGAAACGCACGGTCGACCTCCCGGCGGGAGTGCCAGGTGCGGAGGAGATCGCCCTCGAGCACTTCGACCAGGGCTACCTTCCTGGCCCGCACCAGGGCAAGCACCCGGAGGATCACGCTCCCAACCAGTGATCGCGCACTGCCCAGTCTGACCAGAAGGCCGGTCCCTCACCTTGGGGCCGGCCTTCTGGCACGATCGGTGGGTGACCTCGCCGTCGTCTGGCTCGCTGGAGCAGCGCCTCGTCGGCACCGGGGCCGGCGCCGACGGCCTGGCCACGACCGACATGGTGCTGAACATCGGGCCACAGCACCCCGCCACCCACGGCGTGCTGCGTCTGCTCATCACCTTGGACGGCGAGCGCATCGTGCACGCCGAGCCGGTCATCGGGTACATGCATCGCGGCGCCGAGAAGCTGTTCGAGGTGCGCGACTACCGCCAGATCATCATGCTCGCGAACCGACATGACTGGTTGAGCGCGTTCAGCAACGAGCTCGGCGTCGTCCTTGCCGTCGAGCGGATGCTGGGCATGGAGGTCCCGGTCCGAGCGGTGTGGGCGCGCACCCTGCTGACCGAGCTGAACCGGGTGCTCAACCACCTGATGTTCCTGGGGTCGTACCCGTTGGAGGTCGGCGCCATCACTCCGGTGTTCCAGGCCTTCCGCCAGCGGGAGATCCTGCAGGCGGTGATGGAGGAGGTCGCCGGAGGGCGCATGCACTACATGTTCAACCGGGTCGGAGGGCTCAAGGAGGACCTCCCCAACGGGTGGACGGCTCGCGCCCGCGAAGCCGTCGTCCAGGTCCGCGACCTGCTGCCCCAGCTGGAGAAGCTCGTCTTCGGCAACGAGATCTTCCGCGCCCGCACCGGCGGGGTCGGCGTCCTGAGCCAGGAGCAGGTGCTGCAGTACGGCGTGAGCGGACCGATCGCCCGGGGCTCTGGTGTCGACCTGGACCTGCGTCGCGACGACCCCTACCTGGCCTACCCCGAGCTGACTGAGGTGTTACGCGTCGTCACCCGCACCGAGGGCGACTGCCTCGCCCGGTTCGAGGTCCTGCGCGAGGAGGTGCACGTGTCTCTCGACCTGGCCGACGCGTGCCTGGACCGGATGGAGTCGCTGCCGCCGGGGCCGATCAACACCCGGCTGCCCAAGGTGCTCAAGGCCCCTGAGGGTCACACCTACGCGTGGACGGAGAACCCGCTCGGCATCAACGGCTACTACCTGGTGTCCCGCGGCGAGAAGACCCCGTGGCGGATGAAGCTGCGGTCGGCGTCGTTCAACAACGTGCAGGTGCTGCGCGAGATGCTGCCCGGCCAGCTCGTCCCCGACATGGTGGCGATCCTGGGCTCGATGTTCTTCGTGGTCGGCGACGTCGACAAGTAGTCGCCCGCTCCCCCGTCCCCCTTCACAAGTTGATCTTGCAGAAGATGCGGCCCTCAGCGGTCGAAAGGTGACATCAAGTCCAAGATCAACTTGGGGGTGGGGTCAGGCGGGTCAGGCGGGGCGGGCGATGGGCTGGGGGACGGGCTGGGTGGTCAGGTCGACCAGCTGGCGAGGCGGGCGCCCCTCCGACCCGCGGTCCGTGCTGATCGTGGGCGGCACCTCGAACGGCGCTGGCACCGCACGCGCCGGGTCGACCGGCAGCGGCTCGACCCCGAACGCGGCCCGGACCAGGGGCAGGTGCAGCGACGGGTAGACCGGCTCGGGAACCCCGGAGACCGGCAGCACGTACTCCTGCAGCTGGGCGCGCAACCAGGACACCTCGGCGCTGAGGCCGAGCGTGATGTCATGGACGGCGGCCAGCTCGCGCCGGACCTCGGCGAGCTGCACCTGCACGGCCCTCGACTCGGCGCGGTGCCGGTCGAGTGCGCGCTGGCTCGCGGTCCAGGCCACGAAGCTCGCCGCGACGGCCAGGGCGGCGGTGAGGACCACCGCGGCCTGCAGCACGGCGGGGTCGTCGACGTAGGCGGCCGCAACGGCCAGCAGCAGCGCGAGGACGACGACGAGGGCGAGCAGGGTGACGCCGGATCGGGACTTCCTGGACCGGGCGTGTCGGGCGCTGGACATGGGCGAAAGACTACGCCGAAGGGGTGAACGAGCCGGGGACATCCGCTTGGGGCGAGTGGCGCCTCACGCCGGCGCGGCGCCAGCTCCTGGGTCGTCGTGGTCGACCGGGATCCGGCACACCCGTTCCAGCCACAGCGCCGCCACCATCAGGGCGATCGCCGTGGCGATGCTGAGCACCACCGGCCACAGCAGCGTGCGGCGGTAGGAGTTGCTGAGGTCCACGAGCAGGAAGACCGCGTACCCGAGGTAGCCGCCGGCCACGAACGCCCCCGCCCTGGAGCCGGCCATCGCCAGCACAGCGGCACGCGCCGCCACGAAGGGGTCGACCGGCCGGTGCCCCTCCTCCCGACGCAGCCGCGGCCGCAGCGTGACCGCGGCGATCGCGAACCCGGCCGCGAGCACCCCGAGGGTCAGCGGCGCGGTCCAGGGAACTCCCGGGGGCGCCCCGGTCCACGACTTCCACACGTTGACCAACGCCCACCCGCTGACCCCACCCAGCAGGGCGACGGCCACCAGGACCTTCCACGACGTCGGCCTCACGTCGGCTCGACCAGCTGCTCGGGCCACGCTGCGACACCGCTGTCGTCGACGGCGTCCAGCAGGTCGATCACCCGACCACGCCCCGGAACCACGAAGTCGGGGTCGACCTGCGCCCAGGGGACGAGCACGAACGCCCGCTCGTGGGCGCGTGGGTGCGGCAGCGTCAGCTGTGGCTGGTCGACCTGCTCGCCGCCCACGGCGAGGACGTCGACGTCGAGGGTCCGGGCACCCCAGCGAGTCGTCCGCCGTCGTTCAGCCCGGTCCTCGAGCCGGTGGGCCAGGGCCAGCAGCTGCACCGCGGTCAGGGTGGTGTCCACGACCACCACCGCGTTGAGGTAGTCGGGCTGCTCGGGCCCGCCGACCGGCGTCGTCTCGAACACCGAGGACACCGCAGCCACCGTCACGCCGGGCTCACCCGACAGGCCCAGGCACGCCTCGCGAAGCCGGCCCAGCCGGTCCCCCAGGTTGCTGCCCAGCCCGAGCGCCGCACGCACCGCCGTCACGGACGACTCCTGTGCAGCCGGACGAGCACGTCGTCGAAGGGCACACCGACCGGCGCCTGCGGCTTGTGCAGGGTCACGGTGACACCCTCGACCCGCGGGTCCTCCAAGACCATCGCGGCCACCCGGGACGCCACGGTCTCGATCAGGTCAACCGGGTCGGACTCGACCAGCGCGACCGTTCGGGCGGCCAGGCCGGCGTAGTCGACCGTGTCGTCCAGTGCATCGGACGCCGCGGCAGCCGACAGGTCGAGCTCGACGTCCAGGTCGACGACGAACGGCTGACCATCTCGGCGCTCCTCGGGCAGGACCCCGTGGTGGCCGAACGTGCGGATTCCCAGCACCTCGATGTGGTCGGTCACGACGCCTCCTGCTCGCTGCCCAGGATCGGCGAGGCGTGGTGCAGCCACACCCTCCATCGGCCGTCCTCGCGCAGGAACGCATTGGTCGCGACGGCCGCGCCGCCGCCGAGGTCACTCTCGTCGGAGTGGGCGGTGAGCACGTTCTCGGTACAGGTGACCACGGCATGGTCGCCGTCGACCCGCACCGTGACGCCGGTCAGGACGAACTGGATGTAGGCGGTGTTGGCCATGAGGAGGGTCCAGGACCGCAGGACGGCGTCGCGACCCACCACCGGGGCCGACCCCGGGTGCACGCACCACGCCGACGACGCCAGCGCCCCGCCGACCCAGACCTGTGCCATGGCGTCGACGTCTGCCCGCTCGAAGGCGTCGTACAGGGCCGCGTTGGCCGCCTCGACCGCCTGCACGTCCGCGTCAGCGCTCACCGCCGGCTCGCCCCTCGCAACGCGGACGCCACCTGGACGGCGTCGTGGCTGGCCGCGACCTCGTGCACGCGCACGCACCAGGCGCCTGCGGCCGCCACCAGCGCGGTGACCGCCGCGGTGGCCTGGTCACGTTCCTCAGCGGGCCTCGGCACCTGCGAGGAGCCGAGGGCGACCCCCAGGAAGCGCTTGCGCGACGCACCCACCAGCACCGGACGCCCCAGACCCATCAGCACGTCCAGCTCGGCCAGCAGCGGCCAGTTGTCGGCCGGCTCCTTGGCGAATCCGATCCCGGGGTCCAGCACGATCCGGTCGACCTCGACACCGGCGTCGACGGCGTCGTCCAGTCGCGCCCGCAGCTCGGACCGAACCTCCGCGACCACTCCTGACGGGTAGTCGGTGCGGCCCATCATGTGGTCGCTGTGCCCCCGCCAGTGCATGAGCACGCACGGGGTTCGGGAGGTCGCGAGAAAGGCAAGCATCTGCGGGTCGGCCAGACCCCCACTCACATCGTTGACCAGCACGGCCCCCGCCGCCACGGCTGCCTGCGCCACCTCGGCCCGCATCGTGTCGATGCTGACGAGCACGCCGCCCGCGACGAGCTGCTCGACGACGGGACCGACACGGGCGATCTCCTCAGCGGCACTCACCCGCTGCGCGCCGGGCCGGGTCGACTCCCCACCCACGTCGACCAGGTCGGCGCCGGTGGCGGCCAGGTGTCGTCCCCGGGTGACCGCTGCGTCGACGTCCAGGTAGGAGCCGCCGTCGGAGAACGAGTCCGGGGTCACGTTGACCACACCCATGACCAGACACCGGTCGACGGACAGCCGGTCGGGGAGACCGGCCACGGGTCGAAGGGTCACGGCTGGAGCCTAGAGCGTGGGCCGGTGGTCAGCGGGGGTCGAGGATCAGGCTCATCGCCTCGGCCCGGGTGGCGGCGTCACGCAGCTGGCCGCGCACGGCCGACGTGACCGTGCGCGCCCCTGGCTTGCGCACCCCCCGCATCGACATGCACAGGTGCTCGCACTCCACGACCACAATGACTCCTCGGGGGTCCAGCAGCTCGACCAGCGAGTCGGCGACCTGGGTGGTGAGCCGCTCCTGCACCTGTGGCCGACGAGCGAACACGTCGACCAGCCGGGCCAGCTTGGACAGCCCGGTGATCCGGCCGGACTCACTGGGGATGTAGCCCACGTGGGCCACCCCGTGGAACGGCACCAGGTGGTGCTCGCAGGTGCTGTACACCTCGATGTCCTTCACCATCACCATCTCGTCGTGCCCGAGGTCGAAGGTGGTGGTGAGCACGTCCTCGGGGCGTTGACGCAGGCCGGCGAAGGTCTCGGCGAACATGCGCGCCACCCGGGCCGGTGTGTCCTTGAGCCCGTCGCGCTCGGGGTCCTCGCCGATCGCCAGCAGCAGCTCGGTGACGGCGGCAGCCGCACGCTCGTGGTCGAACGGCGCGGGCTCGCGGCTCGACGCCTGGCCCATCGAGATCCGGTCGACCACCGGCTACTCCGACGCCGAGGTGTCCGACACCGTGGTGCCCGGCGCCGTGGTGTCCGGCGCCGGCTGCTGCCCGGAGGAGCCGTTGCTGCCGTGGCCGTTGGGCGGCGTGTCGCTCAGCCCGGACAGCTCCTTCGGGGAGAGCACCGGACCACGGTCGGAGACCGGTCGGGTGCTGGCCGACAGCCACACAGAGCGGGGCGCACGCTTGACGAGCGGGCCGAACACCTCGGCGACCTCTTCCTTGTCGAGGGTCTCCCGCTCGAGCAGGGCCACGACCAGGGCATCGAGGACGTCGCGGTTCTCGACCAGAATCTCGTAGGCCTCCTGGTGGGCGGTCTCGATCAGCCGACGCACCTCGTCGTCGACGACCTCGGCGATGCCCTCGGAGTAGTCCTTGACGTGACCCATGTCGCGGCCCAGGAAGACCTCGCCCTGCTGCTGCCCGAGCCGGATCGCCCCCACCCGGTCGCTCATGCCGTACTGCATCACCATCGCCCGAGCGACGCTCGTCGCCTTCTCGATGTCGTTGGACGCGCCGGTGGTGGGGTCGTGGAACACCAGCTCCTCGGCCGCGCGTCCGCCCAGCATGTAGGCCAGCTGGTCGAGCATCTCGTTGCGCGTCGTGGAGTACTTGTCCTCGTCGGGGAGCACCATCGTGTAGCCCAGGGCCCGCCCGCGCGGCAGGATCGTGATCTTGTGCACCGGGTCGGTGTGGTTGAGCGCCGCGGCGACCAGGGCGTGACCGCCCTCGTGGTACGCGGTGATCTTGGTCTCCTTCTCGTTCATCAGCCGGCTGCGCTTCTGGGGTCCGGCCACGACCCGGTCGATCGACTCGTCGAGCGCATCGTCGTCGATCAGCTGGCTGTTGCCACGGGCGGTCAGGAGCGCCGCTTCGTTGAGCACGTTGGCGAGGTCGGCGCCGGTGAAACCCGGGGTGCGCCGCGCGACGGCCAGCAGGTCTACGTCCGGGGCCAACGGCTTTCCACGGGCGTGCACCTCGAGGATCTTGCGCCGGCCCTGCAGGTCAGGTCGCTCGACGGCGATCTGCCGGTCGAAACGCCCGGGGCGCAGCAGCGCCGGGTCGAGGATGTCGGGTCGGTTGGTCGCGGCGATCAGGATGACGCCGCCCTGGACGTCGAAACCGTCCATCTCCACGAGCAGCTGGTTCAGGGTCTGCTCGCGCTCGTCGTGCCCACCGCCGAGCCCGGCACCGCGGTGGCGGCCCACCGCGTCGATCTCGTCGACGAACACGATGGCCGGGGCGTTGGCCTTGGCCTGCTCGAACAGGTCACGCACCCGAGAGGCGCCGACGCCGACGAACATCTCGACGAAGTCCGACCCGGAGATGGAGTAGAACGGCACGCCGGCCTCGCCAGCAACAGCGCGGGCGAGCAGCGTCTTGCCGGTTCCCGGGCGGGCCGTACAGCAGGACGCCCTTGGGGATCTTCGCCCCGACCGCCTGGAACTTGGCCGGGGCCTGAAGGAAGTCCTTGATCTCCTCCAGCTCCTCGACCGCCTCGTCGGCGCCCGCGACGTCGGCGAAGGTGGTCTGCGGCATGTCCTTGCTGACGACCTTGGCCTTGCTCTTGCCGAAGTTCATGACCCGCGAGCCCCCGCCCTGCATCTGGGTCATGAAGAAGAAGAGCAGCCCGATCACGATGACGATCGGCAGCAGCGAGATGAGCAGAGAGACCAGCAGGCCCTGGGTGGGGACCTCGGACACCTGGCCGCCGGGCGGTGGGTTCTGCTGGACCAGCTCGGTGAGCAGTGCGCCCTGCGGCTCGATGTACTGCGCCTTGATCTTCGAGCCGTCCTTCAGCTCGATCTTGATCTCCTGGTCGCGGTCGACCAGGGTCACCGTCTGGGCGTCGCCGTCGGTGATCGCCGCGATCGCCTCGGAGGTGTCGACCTCGGTGTAGCCGGCGGACGACCCGATGATCTCAGCGGCCAGCAGGATCACCAGCACGGCAGCCAGGATCAGGAACAACGGGCTGCGGAGAATGCGCTTGAGCTTCATCGTGGGGGGCGTGCGGCGCCCCTACCTCCTGCCGGGATCAACGGTCGTACGGACGTTCGACGGTACACCGGCCCCACGCCGGTCGCAGAGGCCCGCGCCCCAGGAACGGGCGGCGGGGCAAGGATTGTTCCCGGGGAGAGACGAAGACCGGTCAGCTGCGCCCGTAGACGTGCTGGGCGAGTGTGCCGATGAACGGCAGGTTCCGGTACCGCTCCGCGTAGTCCAGCCCGTACCCCACGACGAACTCGTTGGGGATGTCGAACCCCACGTACTTGACGCCGACCGGCACCGTCACCGCATCGGGCTTGCGCAGCAGGGCGCAGACCTCGACCGAGGCGGGCCCTCGCGAGCGCAGGTTCCGCAGCAGCCACGACAGGGTGAGACCGGAGTCGACGATGTCCTCGACGACCAGGACGTGGCGGTCGGTGATGTCCCGGTCGAGGTCCTTCAGGATCCGGACCACTCCGGACGAGCGCGTGCCGGACCCGTACGACGAGACCGCCATCCAGTCCATCTCGACGGGGGCGTGCAGCGCGCGGGAGAGGTCGGCCATCACCATGACCGCGCCCTTGAGGACACCCACGAGCAGCAGGTCACGGTCGGCGTAGTCGGCACTGATCTCAGCCGCCAGGGCCTGGACGCGCTCCTGGATCTCCTGCTCGGAGACCAGGATCCCCGAGAGGTCCTGGCCCATGTCGTCCGCGTCCACGCTGCCCCTTCACGGTCCGTCGTGGGTGGGAGTCGGCTGGCTTTGCCCGCGAGCGACGTCGCCGGCGAGGGAGAGCCTGCCACAGCGCCGAACGGCGCTGACGCCTCCAGGCAGGGACACCGCGCCCTGGCCGTGCCAGTCGACGACCAGGGCGTCGACGGCCAGCAGGTGCCCGGTGGTCAACGAGCCCGACGGCACGTCGGCGCGCAGTGCGGCCAACCGGAGCACCCGGCGGCGCACCGCGGCCGGAAGGCCGGCCAGCCGCTCCACGTCGAGGCCGAGCCGCTCGGCCTCGCAAGGCGCCTCGTTCAGCGGCTGCCTCAGCGGCTGGGCCAGCGCCTGGTCCAGCGCCTCGCTCGCCCACTGGGCCAGCGCGTCGTCGTCCTCCCTCAGCCGGTCCGCGGTGCGGGCCAGGGACTCCACGACCCGGTCACCGAGGGCGGCCTGGAGCGCGGGCAGCGCGCCGTGGCGCACCCGCACCCGGGTGAAGCTCGGATCGTGGTTGTGCGGGTCCTGCCACGGGGTGATCCCGAGGGTGGTGCACACCTGGTGGGTGACCGTGCGGCGCACACCGAGCAGCGGGCGACGAAACAGCCCACGACGCGGGGACATCCCCGCCAGCGACCGGGCCCCGGACCCTCGGGCGAGCCCCAGGAGCACCGTCTCGGCCTGGTCGTCCAGGGTGTGCCCGAGCAGCACCGCGACCGACCCGAGCCGCGACGCCGCTGCGGACAGCGCGGCGTATCGGGCTGCTCGGGCCGCGGCCTCCGGCCCCGCTCCGTCGGCGACGACGTCGACCGGAACGACCTCCACCTGGTCCAGGCCGACGGCCAGGCCGTGGGCTGCCGCCGCGTCCGCCGTCGCGCCCGACCCGTCCTGGAGTCCGTGGTCGACCACCACCCCGGTGACCCGCCACGCCGGGTCGTGCGCCTCGGCTGCTGTCGCCGCGGCCAGGGCCAGCGAGTCCGGCCCTCCGCTGAGCCCGACCACCAGCGAGCGGCCCGGCTCGACGTCGGCGAGGCCTCGCCGCACCTCTCGACGCAGCTGCCACAGCGCGTCTTCCATCAGGTCGAGGACACCCGTGGGCCGACGACCCGCCGCACCCAGCCGGCTGGGTCGTCCAGCTCGGCCCGGCGGGGAAGGGTCTCCGGTGACGTCCAGACCTGGTTGAACCCGGCCATGCCCACCTCCTCGACGACCGCCCGGACGAAGCGGGCGCCGTCGCGGTACTGCTTCAGCTTGCTGTCCACGCCCAGCAGGCGACGCACCAGCGCCTCGCTGGCCGTGGGGTCGGAGCGTCGTTGCTGGAAGCGCTCCCGGATCGTGGTCACCGACCCGACCACCTGCGGGCCGACGCCGTCCATGACGACGTCGGCGTGACCCTCGAGCAGGGACATGACCGCGGTCAGCCGGTCGAGCACCTCCTTCTCCTGCGGGGTCATCAGCGTCTCGAGGACGGCGATCGCGTCGAGACCCCGCAACGCACCGACCGCGGTACCCCCGACCTGGCGCAGCCGCTGGGCCAGCGCCTGCGGGTCGAGGTCGACGACGGCCAGATACCCCTCGATCTCGGCGCGAAGCCACGGCCCCAGCCACTCGACCGCGGTGAACTGGACGCGATGGGTCTCCTCGTGCAGGCAGACCCACAGCCGGAAGTCGTGCGGGTCGACGTCGAGCTGGCGCTCCACCTGGACCACGTTCGGCGCCACGAGGAGCAACCTCGGTCGTTGACCCGGCGGGGTGAACAGCTCGTACTGCCCCAGCACCTTCGACCCCAGGAAGCCGAGCGCGGCCCCCACCTCGGCACCGGTGACGGTGGCCGTCACGCGACCCAGCACCGCCGATCCGTTCGCGGACCGCTGAGCCCGCAGCCGGGCGAGGACCGGGTCGATCACCGCGGCGAAGCCCTCGACGTTGGCCGTGATCCACCCCCGCCGGTCGACGACGGTGACCGCACCCGGTGTGGCCGGTGCGACCAGACCGGTGTGCTCGGCGACGTAGCCCACGGCCTCCCGGGCACAGGCACGCAGGTCGCTGACGGCGGCCCGCGCCTCGTCGAGGCTCAGCACCGGCCCGGCGCCGGCGATCCGCGCGCCGGTGGACACTGCCGTTCCCCAGTCGACCACGCTGTCTGCCATGGCAGCCACCGTACGGCGTGACCGGCTGGCCCGCCGACGCGCTCAGGACGCCAGGCGGCTCACGGCGTCGTCCAGGGCGGCGCGGGCAGCGTCGGTGTCGTAGGGCACGGCGTCGGCGACGACGGCGAAGACCCGCAGCCCTCCGTCGGCCGACCTGACCAGCCCCGCCTCGGCCGTGATCCCGGTCAGGGTCCCGGTCTTGGCCCGCAGCACCCCAGCCGCGGCCCGGCTGGGGGCCGTGAGATACCGATCGACCAAAGTTCCGCTGAAGCCGGCCACGGGGAGGCCCACGAGCATCGGGCGCAGCGCGTCGTCGGACACCGCGGCGACCAGGCACTCAGCCAGCGTCGGCACGGTCAGCCGGTCGTCTCGGGACAGACCACTTGCGTCGAAGACCCGAAGCCCCGTCACCGAGACGCCCGCCTCGGCTGCCGCGGCCCGCAGGGTGGCCGCCGCCCCGACGAAGCTCGCCGGGCGTCCCGCGGCTTGCGCGGCCAGCCGACCCAGCGCCTCGGCGAGCTGGTTGTCCGAGTCGGTGAGCATCCGCTGCACCAACAGGTCGACCGGGGGCGACTCCACCGCCGCGACGACCGCCGCCCCGGTCGGTGCGCTGACTGGTCGCAGTGGCCCGAGCACGCGGACCCCCGCCGCCTTGAGCTCGGCAGCGAACACCGACGCCGCCTGCACGGCCGGGTCCTCGACGCGGGCCAGTGTCCCGGAGTTGGGGTCGGCCAGACCCTGGTCGACCATCAGCGCGGTGACCGGGGCGATGACCCCGCTCGACACGTAGGTCGGCTCCCAGGCCGGGGACACCGCGGGCCCGACGAACGCCGTGTCGTCGTAGGCAAGGCGCACGGCAGCTCGGCCGTCGCTCCGCAAGGTGGCGGCAGTGTCGCGCGCCAGTTGGCGCAGGGAGGCCGACGCGTCCGGACCCCGAAGGGCGCTCTCCCGGACCAGCGTGGAGTCCCCCCCTCCGACGAGCACGATCTCGCCGGGGCGCGTCGCCTCGACCACCCGGGTCTCGAGGCGAGTGCCCGGACCGAGGTTCTGCAGGACGGCGATCGCGGTGACCAGCTTCAGGCTGGACGCCGGGACCACCGGCGCGGAGGTGCGGCTCGCGAAGAGCGTGCTGCCGGTGGCGTCGACCACCACGGCGCTCACCGACTCGCCCAGGGCCGGGTCGGTCAGGTCCCGACGCAGCGCCCGGGCCAGCACCGGGCCCATCGGTGCCTCGAGGGTCAGGTCGACCGGCTGCAGCGGCAGGTCGACCGGGAGGCCGCTCGCGGCCGTGGCCGACGGCTGGGGCGTGGTGTCGGCAGGGGCCGACGTCGAGACTGAGCTCGATGCTGAGCTCGATGCCTGGTCCGGGGCCCCGCTCGGGAACAGGACCCCGGAGACGTCGAGCAGCACCACCACGAGGGTGACCGCAGCCAGGCCGGCCACCAGAAGCCAGCGCAGGGGGGTCATGCGGCGCACGGTGACGGCTCCTCCGGTACGAGTGGGTCAGGTCAGTGCTCGGACAGTGCTCGGTCCAGTGCTCCCGGACCTTAGGACCTAGCCCGGTCGGGGGACCACCTCGACCCGGCTCCCCGGGGCGTCGTCCGCTGCGCGAGACTGGACCCCATCCGGCTGCCGCCCCACACGGGTCCGGCGGAACCGGCCCTGGCGACAAGGACCCGAGAGGTGCCGACGTGGAGTTCGACGTCTTCGTGGAGATCCCCATGGGTCACCGCAACAAGTACGAGCTGGACAAGAACACCGGGCGCATCCGCCTCGACCGGATGCTGTTCACCTCGACCCGGTACCCAGCCGACTACGGCTTCATCGAGAACACCCTGGGCCAGGACGGCGACCCGCTCGACGCGCTCGTCCTGCTCGACGAGCCGACCTTCCCCGGGTGCGTGATCATGTGCCGCGCCATCGGGATGTTCCGGATGACCGACGAGGCCGGCGGCGACGACAAGGTGGTCTGCGTCCCCGCGCACGATCCGCGCAAGGAGCACCTGCGCGACATCCACCACATGCCCGAGTTCGACAAGCTGGAGATCCAGCACTTCTTCGAGGTCTACAAGGACCTCGAGCCCGGCAAGTCAGTCGAGGGCGCCACCTGGGCCAACCGGGCCGAGACCGAGCTGGAGATCGAGGCCTCGTTCGCCCGCAACGCGCAGGCCCACCAGGAGATCATCGACCCGCTTCCCTGAGCCGGCGGCGACAGGGATGTTCGGATTCGGTCGGTCACAGCCCCAGGTCGCGGGCGATGAGCATCCGCTGCACCTCTGAGGTGCCCTCACCGATCTCGAGCACCTTGCTGTCGCGCCACATCCGGGCCACGGGATACTCGTTCATGAACCCGTAGCCCCCGAAGATCTGCGTCGCCTCGCGCGCGTTGGTGACGGCGGCCTCCGAGGCGTACAGCTTGGCGATTGCTGCCTGACGCTTGAACGGCACGCCGGCCGCCATCAGGCGCGCGGCCTCGTAGTAGGCCAGCCGTGCCGTGTACGCCCGCACCTCGAGGTCAGCCACCTTGAAGGCGATCGCCTGGTTGGCGCCGATCGGCGCACCGAACGCCTGACGCTCGCCGGCGTACCGCAGGGACTCGTCGAGGCACCCCTGGGCCAGTCCCACGGACAGCGCAGCGATCGCGATCCGGCCCTCGTCGAGGATCTGCAGGAACTGGGCGTAGCCGCGCCCCTCCTCACCGACGAGGTTGCCCACCGGCACCCGACAGTCGTCGAAGGTCAGCCCGTGGGTGTCCGAGGCGTTCCAGCCGACCTTGGAGTACGCAGGGTCGACGGTCAGACCGGGGGTGCCGGCGGGCACCAGGATCGTCGAGATCTCCGGTCGCCCGTCGGGCTTGCGGCCGGTGACGGAGGCCACGGTCACGAACCCGGTGATGTCCGTGCCGGAGTTGGTGATGAAGGACTTGCTGCCGTTGATGACCCACTCGTCGCCGTCGCGGACCGCCGAGGTGGCCAGTCCGCCGGCGTCGGAGCCGCTGGCGGGCTCGGTGAGCCCGAAGGCACCCAGTCGGCGTCCGGAGGTCAGCTCGGGGAGCCACTGACGACACTGCTCGGGCGTGCCGAACCGGAACAGCGGCATCGCTCCCAGTGAGACCGCCGCCTCGAGGGTGATCGCCACCGAGGAGTCGACCCTGGCCAGCTCCTCGATCGCCAGGCACAGGGCGAAGTAGTCGCCCCCTTGTCCTCCGTACTCCTCCGGGAACGGCAGGCCGAACAGGCCCAGCTCGCCCATCTGCCGGACGACGTCGTAGGGAAACGTGTGGGCCTCGTCGTGCTCACCCATGACGGGTGCGACGACCTCGCGTGCGAACTCCTCCACCGTCCGGCGCAGCGCCTCGTGCTCGGCGGACAGCCCGGAGTGGCTCATCGTCCCCTCACCGACCCCTCGGCGCCATGCGACCGTGACGCCTCAGCCGCCGGACTTGCGACGGAACATCCGCTGGGTCTTGGCGTTGGTGTGTCCGGCCACCGCCTTGCCGCTGGACTCGGCCTCGGCCGCGGATGCGTGTGACGCGTGGTTCTTGCGATCGAGTGCCTCGCGGTACTTGCGGCGCAGGTCGTCCTCGGGCGTTGCCTGTGGCTCGTCTGGAGTCGGCTTGCGACCGTCGTCGACAGGGGTGTCTTCCATGCCTACGACTGTACGGCTCCGGGCTCGCCGACGGCAGCCCGCAGGGCAACCTCGACCATCTCACCGAAGGTTCGCTGACGTTCGTCGGCCGAGGTCTCCTCCTTGGTGAGGAGGTGGTCGGAGATCGTGAGCACCGACAGTGCGCGCACCCCGAACTGCGCGGCCAGGGTGTAAAGGGCGTTGGTCTCCATCTCCACGGCCAGGACCCCGAACTCCGCGAGCCGCAGGGTCGCCTCGAGGTCGCCGTAGAACAGGTCGGAGGTCAGCACTCCCCCCACATGCACCGACAGGTCGCGCTCGGTGGCGATGGCGTGGGCCCGCGCGAGCAGCCCGAAGTCGGCCACCGGGGCGAAGTCGACCCCAGGGAACCGACCACGGTTGGTCCCGGAGTCGGTGCTCGCGGCCTGCGCCAGGACGACGTCGCGGACCCCGACCTCCGGCCTCAGGGCGCCGGCCGTTCCGATCCGGATCGCCGTGCGCACGCCGTACTCGGCGAACAGCTCGTGGGCGTAGATCGACATCGAGGGGATCCCCATGCCCGTCCCCTGCACCGAGACCGGGACACCCTCGAAGGTGCCCGTGTAGCCGAACATGCTGCGCACGCTGCTGTAGCAGGACGCGTCGTCCAGGAACGTCTCCGCCACCCACTGGGCCCGCAGCGGGTCACCGGGCAGCAGGACCCGCTCGGCGATGGCCCCCGGCTCGGCAGACAGGTGAGTGCTCACTGACAGAAGTCCCTTCGAAGTGCGGCCGTCCGCACACTAGCGTCGAAGCTGGCAACCCGAAGCACCCACCGACCCCGTCAGGAGGTCTCGCCATGTGCCGTTGGCTGGCGTACTCAGGTGAACCGATCCGAGCCTCAGAACTGGTCTTGCACCCCAAGCACTCCCTGGTCGCCCAGTCCCTCGACTCGCCCCTGGGCGCGGAGACCGTTAACGGTGACGGCTTCGGCTTCGGCTGGTACCCCGACGCCGGGTCCTCGCCCGTGACTCCGGGCGTGTTCCACAGCACCGAGCCCGCGTGGAACGACCAGAACCTGCGTGAGATCACCCAGGCCGTGTCCTCGCCTCTGTTCTTCTCCCACGTGCGAGCCGCTGCGGGGCCACCGATCCAGCAGACGAACTGCCACCCCTTCCGCTTCGAGAACTGGCTGTTCATGCACAACGGCGCCCTCGCCGACTTCGGCTCCGTCAAGCGCGAGCTCACGTTCGCCGTCGACCCGTCCCTGTACCCGGACATCAAGGGGACGACCGACTCGGAGGTGTTGTTCCACCTCGCGCTCACCTTCGACCTGCGCGACGACCCGGTTACCGCCATGCAGCGAACGATCGAGCTCGTCGAGTCGGTGGGCCACGCCCACGACATCCGCTTCCCGATGCAGGGCACCCTCGCGGTCTCCGACGGCGCGACGGTCTGGGCCTTCCGGTACTCCTCGCAGGGCCAGTCGCGCAGCCTGTTCCACTCCGCGGACATCAGCGCACTGCGGCAGATGTACCCGGACGTCGAGCGCCTGAATACCTTTGGCGAGGCGGCCCACGTCATCGTCTCCGAGCCGCTGAACGACCTACCGGGGGCCTTTCTCGAGGTGCCCGAGTCGACCGTGGTGGTGCTTGACGAGTCCGGCTATCGCCACATGTCGTTCACGCCCGCCAAGTCCTGACCCGGCAGTCAGGCGATCGAGCCCGCGCCAGGTCGGACGAGCGAAGGTATGCGAGTGACGCCGGCGACCTCGGTGCCGAACGCCCGGTGTCCTCCTCGCGCTCTCCAGTTCGGCTCGTACCCACGAGCTGGCGACGTCACCCGAGCAATATCGGTGCCAGTATCGCTCACATGGATCCAGCCCTTCAGAAGTCGTGGGAGTCCTTCGCTTCGCTGTGCGTCGATTTCTACGCCGCCGGGGTCGAGGCGGAACGAGTGCTGTCGGATGGCTGGTTCGCCGCGCTGTCTCGGATGAGCAGTGCCGAGCTGAACGTCTGCGGCCTCTCCCCGAGGGCATCCGACAAGTCCGCCTCCGATCTGGCACAGGTTGTTGGCACCGATCAACCGGGGATCGTCTTCACGTCCGAGCATCTGATCCCTGCGTCGCGTCGCGTCCTGACTGACGCGGGGTTCACCACTGGCGAGATGTCCGAGCCCTTGATGAGGTGCGGATACCGACCCGAGGTCGTCCCGTCGAAGTTCAGCGTCTCGCGCTGCGAAACCGACGGGGACCTCGAGGTCGCGCTGCGCCTGACCTCTGAGGCGCACACGGTCGATCTCGACTTGCTCGACGCCAGCATGGGCCAGGCGGCTCGTTTCGGTGCGGCCCAGGTGTGGCTGGCTCGACACGGTGGACAACCGGTAAGCACCGTCTGGATCTGTCGGTCCGGATCCAGCATCGGAGTCATGGAGATGATGACGCCAAAGCGACATCAGGGACGAGGGGCAGGCAGGGCGGCCCTGACGACTGCCCTCGCCGCGACATGGTCGACTGCAACATCGGAAGCGCTTCTCCTGGCCACGCCAGCCGGGCGGCCCCTCTATGAGTCGGTCGGCTTCGAGGCCATTGATGAGTGCCTCACCTGCTATCGCGGGCTCGAAGACTCAGTTCTGGAGGCAATCGGGCAGGTGCCCTGACGCCGCCCCGAAGTGCCGCTATGTGCGTCGGAGGACAGGTGCGGTCATCTGGGTAGGACCCCATGGTGGGCGAGTGCCTGCGTGGCCTGATTCACCCCGTCCACCTTTGCCGCGATCCACCCAGCATCGACTGCCGCCTCGACGTTCAAGGTGTTGTCGTCCAGGAACAGCAGCCGTCGGCCCGGTGCCCCTAGTTGCCGGCTGACGTGGTCGAAGATCTCCCGGTCGGGCTTGACCATCCCCAGCTGGAACGACAAGAAGACATGGTCGAGCAGGTCGACGAAGGGCCACTGCGATGCCCCGTCGAGCCAGTGCAGGCTGTTGGTATTGCTCAGGCACGCCACCGGAACCTCGGTCCGCACGGCCGCGACCAAGGCATCAGCACCCGGGATCGTCCCGTGGACCCAGCTCCGGAACTGGGCCAGGAACACATCCGGGGTCACGCCAAGGTCCCAATCGGCGACAACCCCACTCGCGAACTCCGCCGGCAAGCACTGGCCCCGCTCGAAGCGGCGAACCCACTCGCAGCTGAGCCAGCGCCGCCACAACTCTTGCTCGTCCTGAATGCCGGCGAGAACCTTCAGCGGTTCGACTCCTTGATAGTCGATGAGCACGCCACCAAGGTCGAAGATGACGGCATCGAAGGACATCGTCTGATGCTATCCACGACCCGACGAAACCAGTCCGAGCCCGGCGCACCGAGGTGCCGTTCTCGATCGCCTTCCTGCACCCAATCCGGCATTCTGACCCTTATGGGAGCACCGGCTGATTGGCGTCGGGCGGGTTACATGGGCGCCGCCGTGGTTCTCATGGCGACCGTCGCGGCTTGTGGCGGGCAGACGGTTGTGACGGAAGGCGATGTCACCCTGATGGTCCACAAGGACTCGCTGCTGCCGCGTGGCGGGGAGGACGCGCTGATCACGGGAACGCTGATCCTGCGCAACGGCTGCGTCGGCCTGGCGCTCGGATACGCGCCGGATCGCGTGGTGGCGGTCATCTGGCCGAGCGGCACCGAGCTCGACGATGCTGACCCGCTCGTCGTGCGGCTACCGTCCGGGTCACTGGTCGCCGAGGGTCAGTCGGTCCAAGGCGCGGGTGGCTTCCACGCCCCCGACTCGGCTGACATCGCTCTGGAGGTCCCCACCGCCTGTGACCTGGATCCCGAGGAGATAGCGGTGTTCAACCCCGACGACGATCCAGTAGTTGTCGATTGACAGTCACCACCGGCACTGCCGCGCCGATGTGCCGATCTGGACGGGATGGGTCAGCGCCTCCTGGCCGGCGACATGATCGCCATGAGGAGAGAGCCCAGGAACAGGCCCAGACACGCAGCTGCCAGCGCCCAACCGAGGGCGTCCAGAGGTGCATGGCCCGCAGCGACAAGCCTCGGGTACAGCACGACATAGCCGACGAGCGCCACAAGGGAACTGAGTCCGCCGAGGGCGAATCGCCGCCATGTCATACGGAGGATGATCCTCGGTAACGGCTGAACTGGGCAAGGCCGTGCCTATGTGCAAATCGCGCTCGGTTCTCGCATGATCCGCGAAGATGTCCGAGTGCACCTTTGTCTCGTCCCCGGAGGTAGTGGCCTTGAGCGACGTGCTGGATGAGGGGCCGTTCTTCCACGGAACGAAAGCCGACCTGGGGATGGGGGATCTCCTCATCCCGGGCTTCCGGTCGAACTACCGACCGGAAGTCCTGATGAACCACATCTACTTCACTGCACTGCGTGACGGTGCGGGGCTCGCTGCGGAACTCGCGCCAGGCGACGCAGCTCCCCGGGTCTACGCCGTTGAGCCGATTGGGGCGTTCGAGGACGACCCGAACGTGACCGACAGGAAGTTCCCCGGTAACCCAACCCGGTCCTACCGCAGCGGAGAGGCACTCAGGATCGTTGGCGAGGTGACCGACTGGACGCGGCTGACACCGGCGGCCCTACAGGAGTGGCGGGACCGGTTGGCGGCGATTCGCGCAGATGGCAGCGAGATCATCAACTGAACGGCACTCCTGGGTGCGAACAACCGCCCTCTATGTGCCGATCTGCATCGCCTCCCGCGGTTGAACATGTATTCGCGGTCGGCTGAGTCTGACTTGAGCTTGACTGCTACTGCCGGTCTGCGAGCCCGCACACGAATCGGGAGGCACCATGAAGCTGCTGCTTACGTCGGGGGGCGTAACGAACCCAACCATCCACTCAGCGCTCGTGCTACTTCTTGGCAAGCCGGTCGAGGAGTGCCACGCCCTCTGCGTCCCGACCGCGCAGTGGGGTCACCCGATGTGCGGCCCGACATCGGTGCGGGGCTTGGTCGCGTGCGAACCCGACTTCCGTTACCTGTCCGGCTTGGGCTGGGCGTCCCTTGGCGTCCTCGAGCTCACCGCACTGCCCACGATCGGGCCCGAGCGGTGGGTGCCATGGGTCAGAGAGGCCGACGTGCTACTTGTCGACGGCGGTGACGCGACGTACCTGTGCCATTGGATGCGCGAGTCAGGGTTAGCGGACCTGCTGCCGACGCTGTCGGACAAGGCCTGGGTCGGGGTGAGCGCTGGGAGCATGGTGATGACGCCGAGGGTCGGTGCGGCCTTCGTGGAGTGGCCGTCCGCGCCGGACGACCGCACGTTGGGAGTCGTCGACTTCTCGATCTTCCCGCACCTGAACGCCTTCCCCGACAACACCCTGGCCAACGCGGAGCGGTGGGCGGCTGACCTCGGCATCCCCGCCTACGCCATCGACGAGCAGACGGCCATCAAGGTCGTCGACGGCTCCGTCGAGGTGATCTCCGAGGGGCAGTGGACACAGTTCGGGGTCGCGGACGCCGAGCAGTCGTGAAGGCGCGCCGGGGCACGGGACCCGGAGGCAGGCGGATCCTCACTCGGGATGACGCTGGACAGGTGGTCGCATCCCTCCGAAACGCGAGCAGACGTGCCGATCTCGCTCGCGTTGGTATGCGACGAACGGTCCACGGCTTCCCCGAATCGTGTCCTCATGTCGCAGCTGCGCAGCTACTCCGAGGAACGCGCCGCGCAACTCCCTGACTGTGCAGTCCTAGAGGTCACGGACGAGGACGGCTCGTCCACCTGCCGACTCCAGCCCAACAACCCCGGATCAGTAGGGGTCGTGCTGTACCTCGGTATCGGTGGAACAGGAACTGTGCGCCTGGATGACCCAGCCTCAGCCCCGGCAGTACTCGGAGAGGACGCGAGCAGGGACCGCCCGGCGGTTGAGCACACCCTCGACATAGCAGTCGCGGGCAGAGCCACCGCCTACCACCTGGGGCGGGGCGGTTGCGTTGAGGAGCGCGACGGCACCGCAGTCAGCCGTACCTGGCACAACGTCTGGCCCCTTCCAGGGTGGCGGCGACGCGCGACCCGCATCGACTACCTCCCCTACCGATGATCGACTACACCCTGGCCTAACCGCTCTGCCGCCGAGTGCCGTTCTACGGCACTTCAGTCCGCGACGGAGATGACGAGCTTGCCGCGCACATGACCCTCCCGGCTGCGCGCGAAAGCAGCGGTCAGCTCCTCCAAAGGTAGGACGTCGGCAACCGGGACGTACAGCTGCCCGGCGTCTGCCAGCTGACCGAGCTCGGCCAGGCCCTCGGACGAGGGCCGCACCCAGAACCACGAGCCTCCGGTCTCCAGCACCGAAGCGTCGGCGATGGAGGCGTGCCTTCCGCCAGTGGCGAGCACGGCCATTGTGACGTCGCGAACCCCGCCCACGAAGTCAGCGACGACGTCGACACCGTCCTGCGCAACCTCGAGGATGCGCTGCACGACGCCGTCGCCATACGCGACCGGCGTGGCCCCGAGGCCGGAGAGGAACTCGTGGTTGGCCGGCGACGCGGTGGCGATCACACGGGCGCCGCGCGCCTTGGCGATCTGGATGGCGAGGGCGCCGACACCCCCTGCTCCGCCGTGCACGAGAACCGTATCCGCGGCGGAGACGGTCAACCGGTCGAGCGTCTGGAGGGCTGTCAGCCCGGCGAGCGGGAGGCCGCCCGCCTCGTCCCAACTCAACGCTTCCGCCTTGCGAGCCACGCCCCGGACGCTCATCGTCACCAGTTCGGCGAAGGTGCCGCCGTGGACCACGTCCTTGCGTGCGTATGCCACGACTTCGTCGCCGACCTCGAACTCTGGGGCGTCGATGCCGACTGTCTCGACCGTTCCGGCGACATCCCAGCCGGGGATGACCGGGAAGACGGCGTCCATGAGGCCATCCAGCCCACCGGACATCACCTTCCAGTCGACCGGATTCACTCCGGCGCGTCTCACCCGGATGCGCACTTCGCCTGGACCCACCTTCGGATCGGGCATGTCCCGCAAGGTCAAAGCGTCGTCGGAACCGTACGCGTCATAGGCCATGGCTCTCATGTCTCAACGCTAGACGCGGTACCGGCTCCCCGCCAACGGAGAGCGTCGTGTTCGCGCTCACCACACGGACACAAAGGCGTGGCCCACGAAGCGAGGCGAAACGCGGTCTCAAGGGGCGGTCGCCACGTCGATGTGCCGTTCTCGTTGGCGTTCAGGGCTTAGCCGGTGCGGGAGCGACCGTCCCACTCACGAGGGCCTCCGGGTTGCACTGGGTCGGGGTATCAGTCGGGGGCAGGTGGCTTGGGTCGCTGCCTGGTGAACACGACGATGCCGCCGATGAGGAGTCCAAGGCTGACCAGCAGAAACGGCCACGGGGCCCACTCCTACCAACACCAGCAGAGGCACTCCGATGCCCGTGATCAGTCCTGGCAAGCCAACCCAGGAGGCGCGACGGCTGAGCAGGATCAATGTCAGCACCCCGGCGACCGGGATGAACAAGATGCCGATGGTGAAAGCGCCCAGGACAACCATGGGCACCATGGCCCCCACCGCAACCCAGGCGACGAACCAGAGCCATCGGCGCGTGGACGGGCGGTCAAGTGCCACACCCCACCGGGACGCCGCAGGCTCGACTGGCACAGATCCAGTCAACCGCATCGCGGGAGTGCGGCCCATAGATCTGGACATGCCGGTGATCGTGGCGCGATGTGCCGGTGATCGGCACGGGCCGGGCAAGCGCAGATGTGCCCGATGGTCTTCTTGGCTGTACCCGACCCTGGCAATCTTCGGCATTCAGCAGGATTGGAGCTGCATCCCGTCACGGCGGGAGGTCGGCAACGAGGATCGCCTCCATAGGCCACGAACCGCCGCTCGTGTTGGACCCGACCGTCCAGGTGCTGGCCGAAGCAGGGTCGTGCATCGACCGATACGAAACGCCTGCGTCGTACCCGTGCAGCTCGAGGACGCCACCGGCGTGCAGCCAGACGCCGAGGCCGTAGCCGAGCTCCGTTCCGGCTGGCGCCTGTCGCGGCACCAGCATCTCGGCCACCCACCGCTCCGGGACGATACGGCCAGCGAGGAGCGCATCCCAGAACGCGCTCATGTCCGCGACAGTCGTGAATGCTCCTCCGTCGCCGCTGCCACGGACCGGAAGGTGCAGCACATTGGTGCGCAGTCCCTCAGTGTCCAGATAACCCACCGCTGCCGTGCCGGGCAGAGCGTCGGACCGCAGGAACGCGGTGCGCACCATGCCGGCTGGCTTCCATACGCGCTCGGCGACAAGGTCGTGGAACGGCAGCTGGGCCACGCGCTCGGCGATGAGCGCGAGAAGGACGAAGCCCCCGTTGTTGTACTCGAACGTGGCTCCCGGTGCCGAGACCGGTGCCCGGCCGTCGAGAAGCGGCAGGTAGTCCTCGCTGGTCGCGAGCTGGTGCACCGGCACCGGCATGACGTAGTCGTCGCTGCTCGTCGCCGACCACTCGTCGAAGTAGTCAGCAATGCCGGACCTGTGGCTCAGCAGTTGCTCGACGGTGACCTCGTCGTCGACGAGCAGCAGGTCGGAGCCGAGCACCGAGCGCGCCGGCGTCGCTAGCTCGAGGTCGCCGGCGGCCACGATGCTGAGGATCGTCAGGGCGGTGAAACCCTTGGTCACGCTCGCGGTCCCCAGTTGGTGAGCGGTCGTCATCCCGATGCTGTACGCGCGATCAGCGTGGCCGTACGCCATCATCTCGGTCGCGCCGTCGCGGTCGACCCGCACCACGCCCGAGAAAAGCGTTCTCTCGGCCTCCCGGTCGAGCGCGGCGCGCAGCGAACCCATGTGCCCAACGTCCAACAATCCCGCGCCGGGCGCAAGGGATTAACAGGTCTCCACGGGGGGCGAGTGAGAGGACAGGTCCACCTGATCATGCTCGCGCAACGACCGGTCGGTCTATGTGCCGGGTGTCGTCACCTTCCAGAGCGTGGCATGCAGAGTGGCGCCGTAGCTCGACCACCCGACGACTCGCCCGTAGTCGTTGATCGCGTAGGCGTACCCGCTACGGCCGGCGGGGCCGAGGTCGACGTACGTACCGTGCCACCAGAGCGCCGGGTGCGACATTCCCGACACCGACAGCCAGCCCACGACGTTCCCCCAGCGGTTGATGGACTCGGCGGTACCGGCAGTCGTCCCTTCCGGGGTCTGGAGCGCGGCGGGCGCCGAGCCTTTCCAGACCACCGGCCACGTCGTGCTGCTCGAGCTGAACCCAACAGCCACTCCGCGGTCGTTCACGGACCTGGCCACGCCCCCAAGGTCACCTTCCAGCGGACCCAGCTCGCTCGGAACCCCACGGGTCCACTTGAGCGCCGGCCCGGCCGCACCGACGACGAGCCCGGAGTTGCTCACTCCGTCAGCGTGCCCGCCCGTACGACCCACAGGAAGAGCCAGGGCCCGCACCCGGCCGCACGACCACGTCACCGGAACCGGATGTCCGCCGGCGTCGACGCTGTAGCCGACGATGAGTCCGCGGTTCGAGATGTCCTCGGCGCGGCTGCCGACTCCTCCCGGAAGTGGCTGGAGACGAATGAGCTTCCCGCGCATCCACAGGGCCGCAGTGGCACCGACTCGTCCGACCACGAAGCCACGGTCGTTCACGCCGAAGGCCTCGGCCTGTTCGCTCCCAGGGCTGGGCAGGCGGACCACAACTCCTCTGCGCCACAAGGCGGCGTGAGTCACGTTCGAGACGGAGGAGCTGTAGCCGACGACGAGCCCGCTGCCGTTGATGTCGGTGGCAGCGCTCGAGTAGTCCCCGGGGAGCGTTCCCAGATCCCTCGCCTTGACCACGAGACTGCTCGGTGGCGGGGGAACGACCCCCTGTCCCGCCGATGCTTGAACTGGGGCTGCGACGAACGTTGCGGCCAGAGCCATGCCCAGGCCCCAGACGACCCCACCGGTGACGACCCGAATCCTCTGACTGCTCGTCATGACGACTCCCTCAGCCTCTAGGCCCCCTGGCCGCCCAAACCCGAGAACCGCCGAGTTCGGGCCCGCTTTCACGCTAGCCAGGGCTGCTGGGACCAGCCAGGGCCTTAGGTACCGGAGGCCGGATGCGGTCGCGGGATTCCCGGGCCGTCTACCGTGACGGTGTGCCCACACCAGTCCCTTGCTCGCTGTTCCTCGCCCTTGGCGACTCGTTCACCGAGGGCATGAGCGACGAGCTGCGACCCGACGGGCACTACCGCGGCTGGGCCGACCGCGTGGTCGAGACCCTGGCCGCGACGAACGGGTCGGTGCGCTACGCCAACCTGGCCGTACGGGGAAAGCTGCTGGACCAGGTCGTCGTCGAGCAGCTCGTTCCGGCCCTTCGGATGATCGATGACCCACCGACCACGCTCGTCTCCTTCCACGGCGGGCCGAACGACGCGCTGCGCCCCCGGGTCGACCTGCACGACCTGGCCAACCGCTACGACCGGGCGGTGCGTCTGCTCTCCGACCGTGGTGTCAGCGTCCTGCTGTTCACGGTCATCGAGCGTGCGGGGGGCACGGGTCGCACGGCGAGCCGACTGGCCGACCGGTTCGGCCGATTCAACGACTCCATCCGCGCGACGGCCGGGCGATACGAAGCGAACCTGGTCGACCAGGCAGCGCTGCCGGCGCTCGGCGACCGACGGATGTGGGACGCCGACCGGCTGCACCTGGGACCGGAGGGACACCGCCGGGTCGCCGCCCTGGTCTGGCACGTGCTCAGCGGCGCCGAGTCGAGCGCCGCCGGTTGCGACCCGGCGTGGTGGTCCCAGCCACTTCCGCCGCAGGCTCCGATGGCACGTCGTCAGGCCGTGCTCGAGGACGCGCACTGGGCGCGCACCCACCTTGCGCCGTGGCTGGGCCGAAGGCTGCGCGGTGTCTCCAGCGGTGACGGCGTCGAGCCCAAGGACACCGCGCCGCGGCTGCTCGCTACTCCCCTGCAGCCTTGAGCACCAACCCGGCGTCACCGCGGGTGAGGGTCAGCGTGTCGCCGTCGATCAAGTATTCGACGTCTCACCCTCGTCCAGGACCGAGAGCATCGCCGCCTCGACCGTCGCCCTTCGGGCGGGCTGCACGCCATCTTGGTCGACCCCATCGCGCTTCAACGTCATGGCTGCCGCCGGCTTCCGTGTACTGGCCGCTCATCCGGTTGCAGCCGGCGTACATGCTGACCCGACCGGACTCGTCGAACTGCACGGTTGCCGCGATCCCCACGGGAACGCTGGAGACGCTGCCCTGAGCACCGGCGCCCTTGATGATCCCGTCGAGCTGCCACGTCGTGGAGACGAGCGGTTGGTCGGCCGGTGGCTGCTGCTCGGAGAAGACCACCTCGTCGGTCCCCTGGGTCAGCGTCAGCGTGACACCGTCGAGGCGGACCGTGGGCTTGGAGCTCAGGAAGGTCGAGAACCACTGCTCCTGCCGCATGAGCGGCTCACTGCAGGCCATCTCGGTCTGGATGAGCCCACCGTCGACCACCAGGACGTCGCCGTCCAGCGAGACGGCCCCACCCATGTTGTTGCAGCCCGCGTTCGCCGCAATCTGCCCGTCGGAGAAGGAGACCCTGAGGGTTGAGCCGTCGACGACGGTGAACGGCTCACCGCTCTTGGTGCCGTCCGTCGCGATGAAGGTCCGTCCGTCGAGCTGGGCCATGGTCACCCCATCCGCACCGGTGTCTTCATCCGCCTGGCCGCACGCACCCAGCACCAGGGTGAGTCCGAACAGGATCACCAGTGGCTTGACGAGTCGCTTCATGTGCATGGGACGACGATGCCACGCGGTCGGTTCCGGCCCGAAGGCTGTACGTGTGTCGGTCACCCGAGGTATCGTGGGCGTTCACTGACTGACTGTTCAGTCGGTCAACTTCGGAGGAGACATGAGCACCGCGGCCCGACGCACCCTTCCAGCGCACGAGTACTACGACGACCAGACCTACGCCCTCGAGCAGGAGCAGATCTGGTTCCGACAGTGGGTGTACGCGGGACGCAGTGAGCAGGCCGGCGAGGCCGGCGCAGTTCTTCACGGTCGACGTCGCCGGTGAGAGCGTCCTGGTGACCCGCAACGAGTCGGGTCAGCTGCGCGCCTTTTACAACGTGTGCCGACACCGCGGCTCCCTGCTCTGCGAGGACGAGCGGGGCAGCACGAAGGCCGTCTTCCAGTGTCCGTACCACGCCTGGTGCTACGACCTCGACGGAGCACTCGTGGCAACCCCTCGGGTGGACGCCGACGAGGTCGACCGCTCCTCGCTGTCGCTGCGCCAGGTGCACGTCGACGAGTGGCAGGGCTTCGTCTTCGTCAACCTCGACCGCGAGACCCCGACCCCGTTGCGTGAGTCACTCGACGCCCACTACGACTCCCCGATCCGGTTCGAGATCCACGACCTCGCTCAGCTGCGCACGGTGCACCGCACCGAGAGCGTCGTGGCGGCCAACTGGAAGATCCTGATCGAGAACTACAACGAGTGCCTGCACTGCCCGATCGTCCACCCCGAGCTCGTCGAGGTCGTACCCGCCTACAAGAAGGGCGTCGTCTTCGAGCCCGGGCGGTCCGACGGTGGCGTCGCGCTCAAGACCGGCGGCACCAGCTACTCCGACGACCAGCGTGCTCGCCGCGCGGTGCTCCCCAACATGACCGAGGAGCAGACCCACTCGATCTTCGGCAGCCAGGTCTTCCCCAACATGTTCATCGACATCGCCGGCAGCAACGCCGTCGCGACCCGACTCGTGCCGGAGGGTCCACTCCAGACCCGGGTGCACACCGAGTACCTCTTCCTCCCCGAGGACATCGCCGCTGACGACTTCGACCCGGCGCCCGTCGTCGACTTCTGTGAGCTCGTGGCCGGCCAGGACTACGCCGTCTCGGAGAAGGTCCAGAAGGGCGTTCGGTCCCGCGGGTTCGACCACGGCGTCTACCCCGCGAAGGACGACTACGTGCACCAGTTCAACGAGTACTACCGGAAGGTGCGCGGAACCGGTGAGTAGCGGCGAGGCCGTTCGGTCGGTCCTCTACGACGTCCAGGCCAGGCAGGGCGCGCATTTCGAGGACTTCGACGGCGCCATCTGGACGATGGACCTCGGCGACCCGTTGGCCGAGTACGAGGCCATCCGCACCGGCGCCGGCATGTGGGACGTCTACGCACTGGTCAAGTGGACGGTCGATGGTGCCGACGCCGCCAGCGCGATCCAGCGGGTGTTCACCAACGACGTCGGTTCCATGGTCGACGGCCAGGTGCGCTACGGGGCGTTCACCGATGCCGACGGGCTCCTGCTCGACGAGGGGACCGTCTATCGCCTGGCCGCCGAACGCTACTTCGTCTTCACCAACAGCGGTGGCTTCGGCGAGCACCTTCGACAGCACAGCCCCGATGCCACGCTGACGATCACGAACCGCACCCAGGAGATGCCGCTCATCTCGGTGCAGGGCCAGCAGTCGCGCGAGCTGCTGCAGTCGCTGACCGCTTTCGACCTGTCGACGTTGCGCTACTTCCGCTTCCTCACCGAGCGGGTCGAGGTCGCCGGCTTCCCCGTGTGGCTGTCGCGCACCGGCTTCTCCGGTGAGCTCGGGTTCGAGCTCATCGCCGATCGCGACGACGCCGAGCCGCTTTGGCTTGCGCTGGCCGAAGCCGGCGTGCGTCCCATCGGGTTCAGCGGGGTGGAGATCGCGCGCGTCGAAGCCGGACTCATCGTGCACGACTACGACTACCACGCAGGAGATCGATCGCCTTTCGATCGTCGGCCTCGACGGCGTGGTCGCCCTGGCCTCCGGCGCCGACTTCCTCGGCCGCGAAGCGCTCGTGTCGGCCGCCAACTCCCCGAAGCACCGGTTCAAGACCCTGCGCATCGACGGCGACCGGGCCCCTGAGTACGGCAGTGAGGTCACCCTCGGCGGTGAGGTCGTCGGAACGCTCACCAGTCCGACCGTCAGCCCGCGCCTCGGCACGATCGGCCTGGCGGTGCTCCTGCGCGACGTCGCCTCCAACGGCACCCGGCTGAGCGTCGACATCGACGGCACCGCCGTCGGTGCCGTCGTCGACGAGCTGGCGCTGTACGACCCGCAGAAGCGACGCCCACGGGCCTGAGCCCGACGCTCAACTCCGAGCGCGAGTACTCGCCAGCGCCGACCCGACCACCACCGCGGGCCACACGGACTGTGCTGCGGCCGCCACCCGCTCGGCCCGTCCGACGCCCGCGGCGCCCGTGACGGCTGTCACGAAGAACCAGGCGACCGCGGCCAGCAGGACGAGGGCCGCGACGCGAGCGACCAGTGGCCGAAGCCCCCAGGGCACCTCGGCGCCGCGGCGGCTCGACAGGGCCGGCCACGCTGCGAGAGCCACGAACGCCGTAGTCGCCGACACCGCGTGCCCCACCGAGTAGCCGTCGTCAGCGGGCAGCGGGATCAGGGCGACGCCGACCGTGGCCAGGCCTCCGACCGCCAGGATCCACCGACCTGGTCGACGGGCCGGTCGGAGTGCCGCCGCCGTGGCCACGTGGCAGAGCCCGACGCCCAGCAGCGCCCCGGTCATGATCCACCGGTCGTCGGCCCCGCGCGCGGCCAGCGCACTGATGGTCCCCGTCACCGGGTCGAAGGGCGGCTCCTGTCGCGCGGCCGCAATCGTCCAGCCTCCGACCAGCAGCACCGGTGCAGCGACCGATGACACAGCCCCCCACCACGCGACCCGGGTCATCGGGTCGAGCCATCGGCTGCCGTGCGTTCAGGCATCGCGTCGCATCAGGTCGTCAATGGCTCGGCCGAGGATGCCCATCTTCTCCGTGGAACACATACCAGGGGTGCGACACGGAGTCTTCGACGATGAGGCTCGGCGGGGATCGCCGAATCGAGAGCCCAAGTTGGCGAAGACCGCCACGATGTAGCGGCGCCCGTCCTGACCCGGGAGCGCCTCGACGATCCCTGCGTCGGACACGAAGTCGTACGTCAGGCCGGTCTTGTGGGCGAAGGTCACCTCGGCTTCGTCATTGCACGGACGCACGTCTCGGCCGAAGGAGAAGCCGGCGACGGTCACGGTTCCGTCGGCCGGATCGATCCAGCGTCGAGGCATCCGAGCGGGGATCCCCGGTTGGGGGTAGGAAGCACCACACCAGTTGGTCGTCGACAGAACCTTGTGAAAGCCCTGCTGGGCCAGCATCGACTTCAGCAGACTCCTCGACCGGCGGCTGAGGACCGCAGACGCCCGCACGGGATCACCCGAAGGATCGGTCCACAACGTGCCCCTCGCTCCCTCGACGAGCAGAAGCAACCGGGCGGTGTCCATGGCCGTCATGGTGATCTTGCCGGGGCTCCACATCCCTCCGCTCGCCCCATCGATCCCGGTGACCTGCAGGGTCGGCAGGCCGAGCGCCCGGAAGCCGCGATTCAGCGCCTGGTTCTCGTGCAGGTCGGCGATCTGCTCGAGCAGCACACACGCGGAGGTGTTGTCCGAGTAGGTGATCATGCGGTCGAGCAGCTCTCGGGTGGTGGCAACCATCGTGGGCTGACCCCCGGGGCACGTCGACGCACCCAGCGGGCCGTAGCGCACGGTACGGCGAAGGGAGATCGTCCCGTCGTCTACGAGCCGCAGGGTGTTGAAGGCCACGAGCAGCTTGAACGTCGACGCCGGGTAGGGCGACATGAAGACCTTGCCCTCAACGCCGGGGACGAGCGAAGAGCCGGGTGGGAACCGTGCCTTCCAGTTGCCGTCCGACCGGGCGGAGTCCCACGCCCGCCAGTCGATACCGGTCGCAGCCAGGTTGTCGTCGAGTCGCACCACCCGGCCGCGCGGAAAGTCGCGTGAGTACACGACGTTCGCCGCCCCCGACGGTCGTCCATGGCGGTCGAGCCGGATCACGGCAACGTCGACGTTGGGTGGTGCGGACACCTGCGGAGCGGGCGCCCCGGCCTTGTCGAACTGGTAGTCCACCACCGACGCGAAGTCGGCGGCACGCACCGCACGCAGGAGGCCGGCCGCTAGGGAGGCATTGGCATCCACGGGTGCCGGTCCACGCGGTTGCTCCACAGCACCAGTCTTGCCGACGAGCACCTCTCTGGAGGGGGATGTTGGGCGAAGCGAAGCAAGAAGCACCAGCACGGCGAGAAGGGCCAGCATCGACCCGACAACGGCGAGTCGGCGCACGAGTCACCCCACGAGGGATCTTGCCCAGATCGTTCGTACTCACCCTAGAAGGTCCGGGACGGCCCGTCAGTCGATCACCGACCGGCGACGTCGGTCGGTGATCGACAGCACCCCGTCGTCCACAGCAGCTGTGGACGGGACTGGGGACCGGCTGGGGACACACGCGGACGAGCCTGTGGACCGACCTGTGGGTGGAGAAATCCCTGGAAAAGCCTGGCGTGAACCCCTTGCGGTCCCACGAGCCAGCGACTAGAACTCTCCTACGTCGCCGCGAGGCGCACCCGGCCGGAGGGCAACTTCCGGACCACCTGGACCAGAGGGCAACTTCAGGACCGGGGGGCGGGAGAGCGAACCGGCGGCCGGTCCGACTTCGGTCGGATCGGGCGAGGCCCCTCCATCTCTTGGTTGGAGGGGCCTCGTCACATTCTGGGCAGAGGCGTCGCAGTTCGCGTGCAACGACGCGCCGCGAGGTTGTGCGAGCCGCGCGTCAGGCCGGCCGTAGGCGCCGGGCGTAGGAACGCCAGGACCGTTGACCCAACGTCCTCCAGACCAGCTTCACTGGCGCTGGCACCTCCGACAGCATGTAGGCGCGGTCGGCGTCGGACAGCGGTTCGAGCAGCATGCCGAACGCGATGAAGAGCTTGTCCTTCGGGATGGACCCCCTCGAGTGCGCGCCGATGGCGTTCCATTCCTCCTGGGTCAGCGTCACTGCAGCCAGTGGGACGACCTGCTGCTCCTCCGCGTCCAGATGCGTCTGCAGGACGCCGTTCAGCCCGCGAAGCGACGCCGCGAGGGCCTCCCGTTCAGCGGCCTGAGGGCTCACCCGCCAGGTCGACACCGCGATCCTGGCGTGCTCGACGGCGGCTGCGACATCGTCATGCTGGTCGGCCACGTGCTGGACCATCTCGGCCTGCTCGGGCACCCGTTCGAGCAGCAGGGGCCACAACAGCTCGTCCTCGCCCTCGTGGTGGTGGTGCAGCAGGTCGAGGGTCATCTCGATGTGGTCGGCGAGGAACGCCACGCGCTCCGGGGTCGGATCGGTCTCGGCCTCGACCAGCCGGGCGGCTTCGTCGTACGCAGCCCGGAACGTGCGGTGGACGATCGCCATGTCACGGACTTCGATCGGCTGTTGGGCAGTCACGTCGGCTCCTCGCGTCAATCGCCGGCCCCCCGAACGTGTGCAGGCTAGTCAGCGACCGTGCCGTTGACCACCACGATTCGCCGGCTCACATCAACGGCGTCCAGGAGTCGCCGATCGTGGGTCACCAGCAGCAGAGTGCCCTCGTAGCTGCGCAGTGCCGACTCCAGCTGCTCGATCGCCGGAAGGTCGAGGTGGTTGGTCGGCTCGTCGAGCACCAGCACGTTCACTCCCCGGGCCTGCAACAGGGCCAGCGCGGCGCGCGTGCGCTCGCCCGGGGACAGCGTCGAGGCAGGGCGCAGCACCTCGAGGGCGCCGAGCCCGAACTTGGCCAGCAGCGTGCGCACGTCAGCCTCGGGCCAGTCGACCACCTGGTCACCGAACGCCCGAAGCAGGGACTGCTCGCCCAGGAACAGGCCTCGTGCCTGGTCCACCTCGCCGACCGCTACACCCGCCCCCAGCGAGGCAGTGCCCTCGGTGACGGCGACCCGCCCGAGCAGCACCGCGAGCAGGGTCGACTTCCCTGAGCCGTTGGCTCCGACGATCGCGACCCGGTCACCTCGATCGATCTGCAGGTCGACCGGACCGAGCCGAAACGACCCGCGTTCGACCACCGCTCCGCGGAGCACTGCCACGACCTCGCCCGAACGCCCAGCATGGGCGACGGTCATCTTCAGGTCCCACTCCTTGCGCGGCTCGTCGACCACGTCGAGACGCTCGATCAGGCGCTGAGTCTGCCGTGCCTTCGCCGCCTGCTTCTCGGTCTGGTCGGCGCGGGCCTTTCGAGCCGCCTTGTCGTTGTCACGGGGGTTGCGCTTCTCCCGGGCCACGCCTTTGTCACTCCAGGCCCGCTGGGTTCGGGCCCGCTCCTTCAGGGCTGAGACCGTCTCGGCGTACTGGTCGTACTGCTGCCTCGCCTGACGCCTGGCAGTCTCGCGCTCGTCGAGGAAGGAGTCGTACCCACCGCCGAAGACGGCCACGGACTGCTGCACCGGGTCGATCTCGACCACCCGGGTGACCGTACGGGCGAGGAACTCGCGGTCGTGGCTGACGATGACGGCGGGAGAGCGCAGACCCTTCACGAAGTCCTCGAGGCGGTCCAACCCGTCGAGGTCGAGGTCGTTGGTGGGCTCGTCGAGCAGCAGGGCGTCGTGGCGACTGAGCAGCAGGCTGGCCAGGCCCAGCCGTGCGCCCTGCCCACCCGACAGCGCGGTGGTCGCCCTCGTCATCTCGACGTCCAGACCCAGGTCGTGCGCCACCTGTGGGATCCGCTCGTCGAGGTCCGCGCCACCCAGGGACAGCCAGCGCTCGAGCGCCTGGGCGTAGGAGTCGTCAGCCCCTGGCCGGGCGTCGGCGAGTGCCAGTGCCGCGGCATCCATCGCTTGCAGTGCCGGACCGACGCCGGTGCGCCGAACCAGGTGGTCGTGGACCGTCTCGACGGGTCGGTGGTCGGGCTCCTGGGGCAGGTAGCCGACCGAAGCCGAACGTGGGGCGGTGACCACCGTTCCCTGCGTGGCTTCGTCGAGCCCCGCGAGCAGCCGCAGCAGAGTCGACTTCCCGGCACCGTTGGCACCGACGAGCCCCACGACATCACCAGGCGCAACCACCAGGTCGAGCCCCTCGAAGAGCATGCGGTCAGCCCGGGCAGCACCGAGACCACGCGCGATCAAGGTTGCGGACACGCTCGTCACGGTACGGTGCTGAACAGGTAACGGCGAGCCAGTGAGAGCCACCCATGAGAACTCGGACAGAGTTCGTTGCAGTCCTCGCTGCTGGGACGGCATACGCAGCGATGCAGTGGCTAGGCCGCACCTCCGGAACTCGCCGAGACGAACGTCGCCGACAGCTCGTCAGTGACGGACTGGTCACTCGACCCACCGTGGTGACGAACCACGCCGGGTCGCTGCCGGCGCCGCCCGAGCAGGTCTGGCCATGGCTGACCCAGACTGGATGGCACCGTGGCGGCTGGTACACCGCGCGCTGGGTCGACGCACTGCTGTTCCCGGCGAACTGGGCCAGCGCCGACGACCTCAGACCCGAGCTGATGCGAGACCTCGTGGTAGGTGACACCATCCCCGATGGGCCACCCGGGACCGCCGAGTTCGTCGTCCGATGCGCCGAGGCACCTCACCTGCTCGTCCTGCATTCGACGACGCACTTTCCGGCTTCGTGGCGAGACCGCTTCGGCGCTCGGCTGGAATGGGCATGGACCTTCGTGTTGGAGCCGGAGGGTTCGGGCACGAGATTCCTGCTCCGCACCCGGGGCCGCACGCAACCCTGGTGGATCAACGCCGGTTATGTCGTACTGATCGTTCCAGCGGACTTCGTCATGGCGACGAGCATGATCCGGGGACTCAGGCGGAGAGTGCAGAGCCAGTCTGGTTGACGAAGGCTGCGAAGAGCCGATGCCGGTCGGCGTGCGACGCGGACTCCTGCTCGGGGTGCCACTGCACGCCCACCGCCCGACTCGTCGGATGCTCGACCGCCTCCACCAGGCCGTCGTCGGCCCAGCCCACGGCAACCAGCTCGTCAGCGACCCGGTCCACCGCCTGATGGTGACCGGTTCGTACGACGAGGTCGGTCGAGCCGGCCCACGACGCCAGCCGTGACTGCGGGTCGATCGTGACGTGCTCGTCGACGAACAGGGCGTCGTGGCTGGCACCCCGATGCAAGGACCAGTCCGCGAGGTCGGGGTGCAGCGTGCCGCCGCACGCGACATTGAGGACCTGCACGCCTCGGCAGATCGCCAGAAGGGGCTGGTCGGCCACGAGAGCCTGTCGGACGGCAGCCATCGAGTACTCGTCGGCATCGCGGTCGACGCCGTACTCGTTCGCGACCTCCCCCTCGTAGCCGTACAGGGAGGGGTCCATGTCGCCACCCCCGAGGAGGACGAGCGCGTCCGCCTCTCCCAGCTCGGTCAACCCGGCGCGGGTACGAGCCGTGAGGTCGACCAGCCATGGATCGGCCCCCACGTCAACGAGTGTCTTGAACGCGGTGCGGGTCAGCTGACGGATGAGAGCCGCCAGGTGCTCGTCCTGGTCCGGGAGGTTGAGCGAGGCGAGGACGGCGACCCTCGCGCCTCCAGGCGCGGGAGTGCCGGTCGGGCCCACCTCACCCACGGTCACGACGGAACCGGGCACGTCACCTCGCTGGGTCGGGGCCTGCAGGAAGGGTTGGACCGACATGAACGCTACCGCCCGGAGATCGGCGAGTGGGTTCACGGAACCGGGGCGCTCGCCGCCCCGTCTGTTGGTGCACGAGACACCGACGGCGGAGGTCGCCATGACCGAGCACGAGATGTTGACGTCAGACCACCCGAGCGCGAAGCCGGGTCGGGCTGCTCCTGCCTGGTGGATCGGGGTCGCGGCACTGTCGGTCGGAGTTGTCGTCGCCGGCACGACCGGCTACGCATTCGGCCGATCGGGTGACACCCACAAGGCGGCTGCGTCCGCGATCTCGTGGTCGGGCAGCGCATCGGTAGGCATGCAGCTCGGCCGTCCGACGACGACCGGGGCCGAGGAGCCGGCTCCGTCCATCGGTAGCCGCATCGGTGTCGACGTCATGCCGTACGGCTACGGGCGCCTCGTCTTCACCTCGTCAGGCTTGTCCGACGACCCCGACACCGCAACCGCCTGGGCGTACGACCCGAGCCAGGCGTTCTCCCGGCGCACAGCTGCCGACGCAGCGTCTGCGCTCGGTCTCGACCAGGAGCCCAGACTGGCGGACGGCGTCTGGACCGTCGGACCCAACGACGGCTCGGGACCGACCCTGCAGCTGGCGCCGGACGGCCTTGCCTCGCTCAGCTTCTGGAACCCGACGCTCGACCCGTACGGATGCGCAGTTGCTGCTGCGGAAGGCGACCAACCGGGAGACTCCGGGTCCGGCGGCTCGGTAGACCCGGTGCCCGCCCCCGCCCCGGACTGCGGACCCAAGGGACTCGATGCGCCGTCCGGTGACGCAGCCATCGACGCGGTCAAAGATGTGCTGACGTCGCTCGGCATCGACGTCTCCTCCATGGAGTTCGAGGTCGGCGACTACGGGACACCGCGCGCTGCGTACGTCGCTGCCTTCCCCGTGGTCGACGGGCAGCGCACCGACGCGGTGTGGAGTGTCACCCTCGTCGGCCGGCAGGTCCAGGCGCTGTACGGCGGGCTGGCGCCGCTCGTACCCCTCGGGGCCTACGACGTCGTGAGCCCGGCCCAGGCTGTTGACCGGCTGTCCGACCCCAGGTACGGGTTCGGCTTCTTCGGTGGTCCGATGCCGATGGGCATCGCTGCAGCAGCCGACCGTCCCGTCTCGACCCTGTCGGGTGGCGGCAGCGCCTCCGACGGTGCCGCCACGGGCGTGGCGAGCCCAAAGCTCCCGCCGACCGTGCGGGCAGGCGACGACTTCGGCTGGCCGGTCCAGCAGGTGACGATCACCCGGGCTCGGCTCGGGCTCGCCCTCTACACCCAGCCCGACGGCTCGGCCGTCCTCATCCCCGCCTACGCGTTGACCGACACCGACGGGATGCAGCGGACCGTGGTCGCCGTGGACGACCAGTCGCTGGACTTCTCCGCCTGAGGGCTTGCTCCTGGGACAACCTCATCGACCGGTACCGGCAGACCGTGGTACGACTTCATGATGGAGTGGTCCGGTGAGACCGTGCTGACGACGTCACGCCTGACCCTGCGCACATTCCGTCGCGACGACCTCCCGCTGTACGCCGCCCTGAACGCCGACCCGGAGGTCGTGGAGTACCTGGGTGGACAGCCCCTGACCCGGGAGTACTCGGACGAGATAGCGAAGTGGGCCAACGAGCTGCACTCCCACGAGTCGATCGGGCTGCTCGCGGTCGAGCGCACGCATGACCAGCGGTTCCTGGGCATGTGCGGCCTGCACCACCTCGAGTGGTACCCCGACGACATCGAGATCGGCTGGCGACTGGCCCGCGAGCACTGGGGTCACGGCTACGCCACCGAGGCGGCGCGGGCCTGGCTCGACTACGGCTTCACCGTCAAGCAGTACCCCCGAGTCATCTCGGTCACCGATGCACCGAATGCTCGGAGCATCGCCGTGATGACCCGCCTTGGAATGACCTTCGACCACCGGGCCGCGCTGGAGGAAGACGGCGTGACGTTCGACGCAGTCGTGTACGCGAAGAGCGCACCCGCACCACTCAGGTGACGAGGTCCTTGACGGCGTCCTCGTTCTCCTCGGACTTGCGCAGCAGACCGATCACCCAGCCGATCAAGAACATAGCGAACGGCAGCAGGACGAGCGTCCAGCCAAGGGCGCTCAGCCCCCAGGCCTGCGTCGTTGGGTCCACTGTGCTCTGGATCGTGTCGGAGCCGCCGAGCAGCCCAAAGCGGGACATCAGCAGATACATCCCTACCGCGAGCCCGATGATCGCAAGAACGGGCGCGATGATCGTGTTCCAGACCCGCTTGTCCTCCTTGGTCCGGGTGAAGTAGGCGATGACGGCGATGCTGACGAGGATCTCGACGAGCACGATGGCCAGCACCGCCAGCCCGCTGAACCAGAAGAACAGGTTGGTGACGGGGTCCTTGTCGGTCAGCCAGAAGGTGACGATCACCGCAAGGGAAATCACCGAGGTCGTGAGAGTGGCCACCTGCGGCGCTCCCCACTTGTTCACCCGGTCCAACGCGGTGGGCAGGACGCCGGCCCGGCCCATGGAGAAGAAGTAGCGAGCTGCCGAATTCTGAAAAGCCAGGAGCCCGGCGAACAGACTGCTCAGGACCAGCCACTCCATGGTGTTCGAGACCAACGACCCGGCCCAGCTCCCGAGCCAGTCGCCGACGCTCTGCTCGGCCACGGTGAACACGACGTTGGCCGGGTTGCCCAAGTCGTCTCCAGCTAGTCGCCACGACCTGGTTCACGACGTCCTTCGAGCCGAGCGCCGTGACGATCGCGAAGGTCGAAAGGCCGAACAGGACCGTGATCAGGATGACCGCGATGTACGTGGCTCTCGGGACAGTCCGCTTCGGGTCCTTGGACTCCTCACCGTAGATCGCGGTGGCCTCGAATCCGATGTAGGAGGCGAAAGCAAAAGCCAGCGCAATGCCCGCGGTCCCGCCAAGCCCGCCCACGAGAACGTTGTTAGGGGCGAAGGAGGCGTTGAGATCGAACCCGTCGGGGCCGCCGCCGGTAAAGAGGACAGCGAGCGCCATGATGAACAGTGACAGCACCTCCAAAGTCATGAAGACCCCGAGCACCTTGGCGCCGACATCGACGCTGAAGAGCGAGAGTGCGGTCACGAGAGCCCACGCGATCAGGCTCCACCACGTACCAGGGCCAGTCGATGCTGATCTTGTCGGCAAGCTCCGCGGAGGCGACCGCGCCGAAGAAGCCAAAGATCGCCAGCTGGACGGCCAAGTACGCCACGAGCGACACGAAGGCGCTTCCCACGCCGGGGCCGATGCCCAGACCCCGACCCACGTAGGCGAAGAAGGCACCGGTGTTGGTCACCCGGTGGCTCATCGCGGCGTAGCCGACGCTGAACAGCAGCAGCGTGATGCCGACTGCGACGTAGGCGCCGGGAACTGCAGCCCCGTTGCCGAGCACGATGGCCACCGGCACCGCACCGGTCATGCCCACCAGGGGAGCGGCCGCTGCGACGACGAAGAAGACGACGCCGGCAACGCCGAGCCTGCCCTTGCGCAGGGCGGTACCAGCGGTCTCTTCGGGTGCGGGCTTGAGCTGGTCCATGCGGTTCTCCAGAGTCGAGGGGTCTGGTTTCGTATGGGGCCGAACGAAAGATTGCGCCGAGAGTCTCGGGATTACGGGGTCTTGTCAAGGCTTTCGAGGGAACTACTCACCAGTTCGCCCGAGCCGTTATGCAACCGTGCCGATCAGTGGCCGATAGCTGTTGACGCGTGGCAGCATGCCCAGGCCGACCACACCCACGAGAATGTCGCCGCGGTGGTACCCGACCACGACCTCCCCGGACAGGTCACCCTCGAGGACCGCGATCCCCTCGGGGTCGGCCAGGCCGGGCATGCCGTAGGACTGGAGCCGAATGTCGTACTGGTCGGACCAGAACGCCGGAAGGGGCGCAAACGACTTGCTGAGCGCCTCGTCGTAGCCGTCACCACGCAGGTACGCCGCCAAGGCGGGCCCGACCCGCTTACCCGTCTCGGTAGGGATGTTCCAGTGCTCGACCCGACGCGGGACGTCGTCGAAGAGCGGGTTGGGGAAGCGTGCAAGGTCACCGACGACGTGGACTCCGTCCTCCACGACACCGTCCTCGACGCACCACCCGCAGCACGTTGTCGCACAGAGAGCCCGTCCGTGAGGTCATACCCCGAGCCCGCCAGCCACTCGGTGTTGCAGTGGCTGCTGATCGCCTCGACGACCACATCGGCCCGCAGGGTCTCGCCGTTGGCGAGCTCCACACCCGTGACTCGGTCGTCGCCGGTGTACCCGACGATCCCCACGCCGAGCCGGAACCGCACGCCCTGCTCCTCGTGCCGACGCTGCATCTCCGCGCCCAGAGCAGGACCCAGCGGACGCACCATCGGGAAGGGGTCGATCGCCACACTGACGACGTCGCAGCCGAGTCCGCGGGCCGTGGCAGCGACCTCGCAGCCGATGAAGCCGGCCCCGAGCACGACGACCCGGGCTCCCGGGACGAGCTCGTCGCGCAGTCGGGCCGCGTCATCCAGCGTCCGCAGGACATGGCGACCCGCTGCCGGGTCGGGCGGCGGGCCGGGCAGGTCGAGGCGCCGTGGACGGAGGCCGGTGGCCACCACCAGCCCGTCGAACTCCAGCACTTCGCCGTCGTCGAGGGTGACTGCGCGCCTGTCCCGGTCGAGTCCCGTGGCCCGGCAGCCGAGCCGCCAGTCGATCTCGCCCAGGGCAGTGCGCAGCGGAAAGGCCACCTTCTCGTGGTGCACCTCTGCGGCCAGCACCTCCTTGGACAGCGGGGGCCGGTTGTACGGCAGGTGGATCTCCTCGCCGACGACGACGAGCTCGTCGTCGTAGCCACTCTTGCGCAGGGACTCCGAAGTGCGCAGTCCCGCCATGCCGGCCCCGACGACGACGACACGGGTCATCCGGTCAGTCCACGATCTCGATGGCCTGGACCGGGCAGACGTCGGCGGCGGCCTCGACCTTGTCGCGCAGCGCCTCGTCCGGCTCGTCGGTCAGGACCACGAGCTTGCCGGTCCCGGCGTCGATCTGGAAGACCTCGGGCGCCTCGAAGGCGCACTGCCCGTGGTCCTGGCACTTGTCCATGTCGACGACGACCTTCATGAACCCTCCTGATCGCTGCTGTTCGATGTGAGTGGATGTCACCGCTGTGGAGCGCGCACGCCCCGAAACTCCCAGTCTCCGCCGAGGGCCGTGGACAGCACCTCTTCGGACTCGGTGGGCTGGGCGCCCACGTCGTCGCGGATGGGCACCGGCCCCTGCACGATGTGGTTGCTCAGGGTTCCCAGCCCCTCGACCTCCACCTCGACGACGTCGCCCGGGTAGACCGTGCGGGAGTTCGCCGGCGTGCCGGACAGCAGCACGTCGCCCGGTACCAGGGTGATCGTGCGGGCGATGTCGGCGACGAGGTAGTGCATGTCCCAGGTCATCTCGTCGGTGTTCCCGTCCTGGCGCACCTCGCCGTTGACCAGGGTGCGCAGGCCCTTGCCCCGGAAGTCCCAGTCGGTCACCAGACCGGGACCGAGTGGACACAGCGTGTCCGACCCCTTCACCCGCAGCATCGACCCCGCGTCGGTGTCGCGGAAGTCGTGCAGCCCGTAGTCGTTGGCCACCGTGTAGCCGGCGATGTAGTCGCCCGCCTCCGCCGGGGAGATGTTACGGGCGGTACGACCGATGACGATCGCCACCTCGCCCTCGTAGTTCAGCCACTTGCACCGCTCGGGACGTACCACCGCGCCCTTGTGCGCGTTCAACGACGAGATGGGCTTGTGGAAGTAGGTCGGCGTGGTCGGCAGCCCGATCTGGAACTCGTTCACCCGGCTGATGTGGTTCAGGTGCACGGCCACGATCTTGGTCGGCTCGACCGGCGGGAGATGGATAGCCTCGTCGACCGACGTCTCGCGCCCGTCTGCTGACCGCAGGGTGTTGCCCTCACGCCTGACCCGGACGACGTTGCCGTCCAGCACGATGCGTCGGTACTCGGTCACGCTGCTCCTTCGGTGGTCAGCCCGCGGCCACCAGGTCGGGTCCACCCATCTGGCGGACGTACTCGGGGTCGCTCGGTGTGCTCGCCGGTCGGGGGAAACCGCCCGACGGCCGGTCGAACCAGAGGTGGACCTGTCCGGTTCCGATCGAGTTCTCGTACTCGCCGAACCGGCGCGCAGGAGCCGCCAGCCGGTCCTCACCGAGCGCCCCAGCCATCATCAGGTAGTGGGCGAACATCGCCTCCGGTCTGTACTTCAGGAACTCCGGCATCGTCGCGAGTACCTGGGCGTGGTCCCCCTGCTCGAACCAGGCGATCCGCTCCAGGTCAGCGGCGTACGCCTCGGGGGTCCGGATGTGCTCGGGGTCGCTGGCCTCGTGGTCACGCAGCTCGCGCAGCTTCCAGAAGGTGTGCGACAACGCTCCGGACGCGACCAGCAGCACCTTGCGGTCAGTCTGCTCGATGGCGTCGCCCAGGGCGCGACCGGCGCGCAGGAAGTCCTCGGTCTCCCCCGTCTGGCAGGTACTGACGGTGACCCACCGCTTGTCGAGACCCTCACCGAGGAACTTCCAGAGGTTCAGGGTCGCATAGTAGAGCGGGAGGTAGGGATCGTCGTTGGCGGTGACCCACGTGCTGTGCCTGGGCCCAAGCCCAGCCATCGTCTCGGCCAGCTCGGGGTCACCGACCCAGTCGTAGGGGATCCGGGTCATGCCTCTCGGCAGCTCCTCGGCGGTGAACAGCCCCGCCCGGCGACCCTGGGCGGTCACGACGAACTCCACCGTGGTGAACCAGTGGGAGTCCAGCACCACGACCGTGTCGTAGTCGAGGGTCTCGAACACCTCCCGCCGCAGCTGGTGCAATGCCGGGACGAGACTGATCTCTCGGCCCGCGTTGAGGGCCAACCGGGTCTCCGGGGGAAGCATGATGGTCGGGACGTGCGCGAGGATCCCGGCGCCGACGACCTCACCCATGGTCGATCCATCCCTTCGGTGCGAAGACGCTGTTCTTCACGTCGCAGTAGAAGTCGAAGCTCCAGGTGCCGCCCTCGCGTCCGATCCCGGAGTCGCCGTTGCCGCCGAACGGGGCACTCAGGTCACGCACGAAGAAGCAGTTGACCCAGACGGTGCCGGCGGAGAGCTGGCTGCTCACGCGTTCGGCGCGTGCCCGGTCACCGGTGACGAGCGTCGCGGCCAGGCCGTACCTCGTGGCGTTGGCCATGGCCACGGCCTCGGCCTCGGTGCGGAAGGTCTGCAGGGTGAGCACCGGACCGAACACCTCGTCGCACAGGATCTCGCTCGCCGGGGCTGCCCCCACGAACAGGGTGGGCCGGTAGTAGAGACCACCGAGGTCGGCGTTGGGTCCCCCTCCCAGCAGCGCGGTGGCACCACTCGCCTTGGCGCGCTGGACGAACCCGTCGACCCGCTCGAAGTGCCGGCGGCTGATCAGGGGCCCGATGTCGGTGGTCTCGTCGCGGGGATCGCCCTGCCTGATCGACGCCGCCCTGGCCAGGAAGGCCTCGGTGAACTGGTCGGCCAGCGACTCGTGGACGAGGAGACGGACGGCCGCCAGGCACACCTGGCCCGTGTTGTCGTACTGCTCGACGGCGAGGTCGACGGCGAGGTCGAGGTCGGCGTCCTCGAAGACGAGGAGCGGGGACTTGCCGCCCAGCTCGAACGAGACCGGGGTGACGTTGGCGGCTGCAGCGGCACCGATCGTCCGTGCGGTCGGCACCGAGCCGGTGAAGCTGATCCGGCGGACGTCGCGGTGCTCCACGATCGGTGCGCCTGCCTCCGCCCCGAACCCCTGCACGACGTTGAACACCCCGTCGGGCAGCCCGGCCTCAGCAGCGATGTCGGCCAACAGAGAGGCCGTGAGCGGCGCCCACTCCGGCGGCTTGGCCACCACGGTGTTCCCGGCTGCCAGGGCCGGCGCGATCCGCCACGTGGCCAGCATCAGTGGAGCGTTCCACGGCGTGATGACGGCGGTGACCCCGGCCGGGTCCCAGCTGACGTGGTTGCGGTGCCCTCGCGTCTCGAAGTCGTCGTGGTGCAGCTTCAGCAGGTGGTCGGCGAAGAACCGGAAGTTCATCGCCACGCGGGGCATGACGCCGCGACGGTGCGACCGGATCAGGGACCCGTTGTCACGGGTCTCGAGGCGGGCGAGGTCCTCCAGCCGAGCCTCCACGCCGTCCGCAACGGCATGGAGGATGCGCGAGCGCTCCTCCGGTGACGTGGCCGCCCACGCGGGAAACGCGTCTCGCGCCGCGGCCACCGCAGCATCGGCCACGTCGGAACGGCCCCGCGAGACCTGGGCGATCACCTGCTCGTCGATGGGCGACACGTCGTCGAAGGTCTCTGCGCTCTCGACCCGACGACCACCGATCCAGTGCCGGGTGTCGACCGCGACGCCGTCGACCGTGGCCATCGTCATGTGTCGCCTCCCGAGCCGGCGAATCGAGGGTGTGCGCTCCCGAGGAAAATCGTTCGGGGCCGAACATATGTGACGTCGAGAAGGGCGTCAAGAAGTCGCGGGGGATTCGGTCGGCTCCTCCAGGCCCATCACGATCTTGCGCAGCGCCGTGGTCAGAACCTGGGTCTCACGTGCGCCGAGCGGCTGGACGACCTCGGCCTCCTGCGCGTTGAACTGCGGGAACAGCTTTCCCATCAGGCGCTTGCCGGCCGGTGTGAGCGAGAGCAGAACTCGCCGTGCGTCGTCGGGGTGGGTCCGGCGGCGAAGCAGACCGCGACGCTCCAGGGTGCTCGCCACGCCCGTGAGGGTCCCCTTGGAGATCCCGGCCTCCGTAGCGACGTGCCGGGACTCGATGTCCTCCCAGATCCACACGACCCACAGGACGACCCAGGCCGTCCAGGTGAGGTCGGCCGGCGCGAGAACGGTTCGCTCGAACCGGTTCCGGATCGCCCCCGCCGCGCGGTAGATGTTGCTCACAGCTGCCATGGCCGCCATGTCGAGCGACATCGACGCGAGTCGGTCACCCACGGCGCGCTCGGTCTCGGTGAGCGTGTGCTGGCCGGCCATGAGCTCATCCTCTCCTGCCACTGCTCGAGCGACTCGGCTCAGGGTGCATGTCCCGACCAGGCACGGACAGGACGCCGGGTCGCAGGTGTCGGTCGACGCCGGCCCAGGCGCATCGTGGGGAGCGGGTCGCGCGCGCACCGTCGTCACCGACCGGCCGTGGCCACACGGTCGAGGAAGACGTCGACCAGGCGGGTTGCTCGCTCGGCCGCCTCGGCGGCTCCGCGCGCTGTCTCGTCCCGCAGCTGCTGGGCGTCGATCCCGAGCGCGGCGGCGTGCTCGTCTCCGCCGTTGTCCAGCCAGCCGTCGAGCATCGAGGGCGTCAGCTCGGGATGGAACTGGAGGCCGAGCGAGCGCTCCACCACGAACGCCTGGTCGGCGAGCTCGGTGCGGGCGAAGGCGGGCACACCCTCGGGCAGCACCCACCGGTCGCCGTGCCACTGGAACCACGGCCCCGGTTCGACCAGGTCGGGCCGGTCGGTGTCGACCGTCGTCCAACCGACCTCAGGGCGCTCCGCCGGAATGACCGCACCGCCCAGCGCGGCCGCCAGCGCCTGGCCGCCGAAGCAGATGCCCAGGATCGGCACACCCGCCTCGTGAGCCGTGCGCAGGAAGTCGATCTCGTCGCGAATCCACGTGCCGATCGTGTCGTGGTCGTACACCGACCAGGGCGCGCCCATCGGCACCAGCGCGTCATAGGACAGGGGATCCGGGAAGTCGGCTACGACGGCTGGTGCGTGGAAGTGCTCCTCGGGAACGACCAGGAACTCCTGGACGTCGTATCCCCGGGACGCGAAGGCGTCTCCCACCGGTCCGGTGGGAGACACGTGGTCCTGCTGGACGAACAGCACGCGCACGGCCCACCCCAATCAGCGACGTCTTGCCCTTCCGAACAACCGATCGAGGCTCTAGCATCCCCGCTGCGAGAACGTTTGGCAACGAACAACTTTTCCGGCGGGAAGGCGATCACATGACCACTCCGGACGGCGGCGCACTGGCTGCACCCTTGGCCGACCCTGACACCTTCTCGGCCGGACCTCCGTGGGCCCTGTACAAGCATCTGCGCGACGAGGCGCCCGTTGCGTGGACCCCGGAGGATGCGCCGCACACCGGATTCTGGTCGGTGACCCGGCACGCCGACATCGTCCACGTCAGCCGCGACTGGGAGACCTTCACGTCGAGCCGAGGGGTGTCCCTCGAGGAGCTCGACGACGAGCAGCTCAAGGTGCGCCGCGCACTCATCGACACCGACCCGCCACGGCACGCCGAGCTGCGCAAGGTTGCGGCCAGCGCGTTCTTCCCCCGGGTGATCAACGGGTACGAGACCTTCCTCAGGGGCATCGTCGCCCACACCCTCGACCACGCACTCGCGTCCTCGACCTTCGACTTCGTGCACGCGGTTTCCAGCGAGATTCCGGTGCGCGTTCTGTGCCGCCTGCTTTCGGTTCCCGACGAGGACCGCAACCAGCTCACCTCGTGGGGGGACCGGCTCGTGGGCCACACCGACCCGGAGCTCGCCGACGTCCTGCTCGGCTCTGAGGAGAGCGAGGAGTACCGACTCGTTCCGTTCCGCTCCCCTGCCGCACTCGAGGTGTTCGAGTACGGCCGCGAGGTTCAGGCCCAACGTCGGGCTCAGCCGACCGACGACGTGATCACCCGGCTGGTCCAGGCGGAGGTCGAGGGAGAGAAGCTCACCCAGCAGGACCTCGACAACTACTTCCTGCTGCTCGCCCTGGCGGGCCAGGAGACCACCCGGCAGGCCATCACGCTGGCCATGCTCACGCTGATCGACCAACCACAGGTTCTCGTGCGCCTGCAGGAGCAGCCGGAGCTGCTGCAAGGACCGGCTCTCGACGAGATGCTGCGCTGGGGACCGCCGGTGCACCACATGCGGCGCACGACAACCAAGGACGTCGAGCTCAACGGTGTGCAGATGAAGGCCGGCGACAAGGTCGCGATCTGGTTCGCGGCGGGCAACCGCGACGAACGGGCCATCGACCACCCCGACGAGATCGACCTCGACCGGCCCAGCGTCGACCTGCTCACGTTCGGCAAGGGGGGACCGCACTTCTGCATGGGGTCACACCTGGCGCGGCTCGAGCTGCGGGTCACCCTCGAGGAGCTCGTCGCCCGGGTCGACACCGCACGGCTGGACGGTTCGGTCGAGCGCGTGCGCTCCAACTTCGTCAACGGCGTCAAGCGCATGCCGGTCGCCGTCACCACTCGCTGAGCGAGGGGGTCAGATGGGACGGCGCTCCACCGTGGTTCCGCCGTTCCAGCTGACACCGACCTGTCGGTAGAACCCGCCGATGATCTCCCGGACCGGCAGCACCGAGGCGAGCTCGTCCCAGGGCGAGTCGGACAGCTCGAGCTGCGCGTCAGCGGCCCAGGGCTGGCCCAGGTCGGCGTCGTAACCCGACATCGTGATCAGCTCGTCGAGGACCAGCCCGCCGTCCCGCTCGATCGCCCGGACCTGACGGTTGTGCAGCATCGGGAGGTCGTTGACGAACCCATTGGTCTCGTTGGGGTGGGTCAAGGTGATCTGGGCGGTGGCCAGGCGGTGGTCGTAGGCGGCCAGCGTCGCCCCGAAGCGACCTCCGGCCCCGACGCGCGGGGCGGCCTTCCCGTGGGGCATGGGCCGGGTCATCTGGATCGACCCGAGCTTCTTCGGGTACCCCTGGTGCAGCCCGCGCCCGATCGCGAAGTCGGTAGTCACCCAGATCAGCGCGCACCGCGAGTAGGTAACACCTGCATGGCTGCAGCGGACGACGGCGAACGCCTCCTTGTACTGCGAGCGCGCCGGGTCGAGCAGCTCCTCACCGCCGTCGGAGCACGACTGCCAGTCGGCCCAGATCAGCGCGACCGCGCCTGGGTCCGCCGGGGCCGGATCGACCCCGGCGGGCAGCAGGGCAGCCACCCGCTCGGGGTCGGTCCGGTACTCGACCGTCAGGAGGTCGCCGGAGTAGTGCCACGGTGGGGAGGGGACGAGCGCCGACCGCCCCGAGGGGGTGTAGGGCGGTAGGAATCCACCGAGCTCAGCCACGACAGCTCCATTCGTTCGGGTCCGTACGAGGTTAGCCGCCAGCACCGGACCTGTGAAGGTCAAACGCGCGATCCGGACTCAGCAGCCGAGCGCCTCCAGCTTGGTCGCGATGGACCGGCACAGCAGTGCGACGTCGCGCGCGTCGTCGATGTACATCGACGGTTTGAAGCACAGCGTGGTGAACCCGCGCTCCACCTGGCTGGGCACCGACGCGAGCGCCTCGTCGAGGTCCGCTGGACCCACGGCGTCAGGGAAGCGGCCGCGGATGCCCCCGACGAGCTCCAGCTCACCGGGGTCGCGGCCGGCGTCCAGCATGCCCTGTCGGAGCAGCCCGAGGTCCTCGTCGCTCGGACGCCCGAGCGGGTTGAACCCGGAGCCGTACCGCACCAGCCGGCGAAGCAGGGCCCCATGCATCCGCTGCCCCCCGAACCACAGCACCGGACCCTGCTCTCGGTACGGGTGCGGCTCCAGCCACACGTCGTCGAACCGGAAGAACGACCCCTCGTGGGAGAACGGACCAGGCCCCCACGCCTTGCCCAGCACCTCCAGCTGCTCGTCCAGGATCGCCCCACGCATGCGGAAGGGCACCCCCAGCGCGTCGTACTCGTCCTGGTGCCAGCTCACGGTGGGGATCACGACGAGCCGCCCCTCGGCGAGCAGGTCCAGGGTGCCGAGCTCACGCGCCAGCAGAAGCGGATGCCGAAGAGGAGCGATGATCGCCCCCGCCACGAGCCGCAGCCGCTCGGTGACGGCCGCGATCGCCGACAGGAGCACCAGCGAGCTCGGCCACGGCATGTCCGGCTCCTGGTTGCCCGGCAGCGCGTAGTCCCGGGGGTTCGCCATGACCCCCTCGGATCCTGCCGACCCCCCGAGCACGACGTGCTCGCTCAGCATGACCCCGTCGACTCCGGCCTGCTCGGCCTCGACCGCGATCCGGACCAGACCCCGAAGGTCTCGGGGCGAGGTGAGGGTCCAGTTCTCGCTGAGCACGAGGAGCAGCTTCGGAACGGGCACGGACGCCTCCTGGACGACTGGGCTGCGCCGGACCCTACCCACGCCGCCGCCGTGCCGGAAGACTGGACGAAGCCCTTGTGCCGGGCGAGCCCCGTCACTATGGTTCGGGTCCAAACGAGTTCCCAGGAGGCACCGTGGGCAGCGAGAGCGCGGACGTCCGGCAGGTTGTGGAGCAGCTGCGCTCCGAGGGGATCGACGTCGTGCGCGTCTCGTTCCCCGACATGATCGGGGTCGACCGAGGGCGTGACGTCCTCATCGATGAGCTCAAGACCGCCGCTGGACACGGAATGGCCTTCTGCCGGGCGACCTACCACACCAGCCCGATGGGCGACGTCGTCCCGGTGCAGGGAGGCATCGAGGCCGGGCTCCCCGACGTGCTGGTCAGACCCGACTTCGCCACCTTGGCACCGATGCCCTGGGAGCCCGGAGCGCGAAGCTGCCTCGGCGACGCCTTCCTGGTCGACGGGTCTCCCGCACCGGAGTCACCGCGCAACGTCGTACGCCGCGTTGCGGGGCTGCTGTCCGAGGTCGGCCTGACCGCGATCGTGGGACCCGAGCTCGAGTACTACCTCTGCGAACCCGACCCGTCGACGCCGAGCGGGTACAGCCGGTACGCCGACAGCACCGGCAACGTCTATGTCGTCGGCCGCAAGGGCGACCCCAACGGCATCCTGCTGCGCACGCTGCGCTGGCTACGTGACGCAGATCTGCAAGTGACCGCGGCCAACCACGAGTTCAGTCCAGGTCAGTTCGAGATCAACCTCAACCACACCGAGCTGGTCGATGCCGCCGACCGGGCCTTCCGGATGAAGTCGGCCGTCCAGGAGATCGCCCGCTACGAGGGCATGCTCGCCACCTTCATGGCCAAGCCCTTCAACGACGAGGGCGGCTCCGGCTTCCACCTCCACGTCTCGCTCAACGACGACGCCGGAACCAACGTGTTCGGCGACCCCGACGGCGAGCACGGCCTTTCAGCCGTCGGACGCCACGCGATCGCCGGTGTCCTGCGTCACGCCCCCGCGCTCGCCGCCATCGCGAACCCCACGATCAACTCCTACAAGCGGTTCGGCCCGGACACCCTGGCCCCCTGGCTCATCGACTGGGGCCTGGACAACCGCAGCGCGATGCTGCGCGTCCCGCCGGAGCGCGGCCCCGGCGCCCGGATGGAGGTCCGGCTGGGCGACGCCACGGCCAACCCGTACCTGATCATGGCGGCGGTCGGTGCCGCGATCTACATCGGCGTGCGGGACAAGCTCGAGCTTCCGGCGCCACTGGAGGGCTACGGCTACGACCCCGAGTCCGCACCGATGCTGCCGCAGACCCTCGTCGCCGCCCTCGACGCGCTGGAGGCCGACACGGTGCTCGGCGAGGCCCTGGGCGAGTACTTCGTGACCTCGTTCGTCACCTACAAGCGCAACGAGATCGAGCGCTTCGAGCGCTTCGTCACCGACTGGGAGTTCCGCGAGTACTCCTACCACCTCTGACCGCCCGCGCGTCCAGACCGGGAGCTGCCCCGTGACCCCTGACGACATCGACCTCTCCGACCTCGACCTCTTCGCCGGTGGCGCCCCCTGGGGCGCGTTCCGCGTGCTGCGCGAGCAGGCTCCGGTCCACTGGAACCCCGAGCCTTCCCCGAACCACGGCTTCTGGTCGCTGACCCGCCACGACGACATCGTCGCGGTCGGCCGGGACGACGAGACGTACTCCTCCGAGCGCGGGGCGGTGGGCATCGAAGAGCTGGATGCCTCGCAGCTCGAGGTGCGCAAGTCGATGCTCGAGACCGACGGCGCCCGCCACTGGGCCCTGCGCCGCCTGCTGCAGCGGGAGTTCACCGCACGTGGCCTGGCCGGTTACGAGACATTCCTGCGCGGACTCACTGCGGTCACCTTGGACGCTGCGTTCGCCCAGGGCGAGTTCGACTTCGTGAAGTCGGTCAGCGCCGACTACCCGATCCGGGTGCTGGTCCGCCTGATGGACGTTCCCGACGAGATGGGTGACCAGTTCATCAAGTGGAGCAACCGGCTGGTCGGCAACACCGACCCCGACTATGCCGACGTCCTGCTGGAGAGCGAGGAGTCCGAGCAGTACCGCGACCTTCCGTTCCGCTCCCCTGCCGCACTCGAGGTCTTCGCCTACGGCGACTCCCTCGCCCGTGAACGCCAAGGAGGCTCCGGAACCGACCTCGTCAGCAAGCTCGTGAACCAGGTGCCAGAGGACGGCGTCCCGCTGTCCGAGCGTGACTTCCACAACTACTTCCTGCTACTGGTCGCCGCTGGCAACGAGACGACCCGGCACACGCTGTCGCACACCATGCGGGCACTCATCGAGCATCCCGACGCCGCGGAGACACTGCGCGAGCAGCCCGAGCTCCTTCCCGCAGCGGTCGAGGAGTTCCTGCGCTGGGCCTCACCCGTCTACCACTTCCGCCGCACCGCGACCCGCGACCACGAGCTGCACGGCCGGAGTATCCGAGAAGGCGACAAAGTCGTCATGTGGTACGCCTCCGGCAACCGGGACGAGGCTGTCTTCGAAGCCCCCGACGTCTTCGACATCAAGCGCACGAACAACGACCACGTGACGTTCGGCAAGGGCGGTCCGCACTTCTGCCTGGGCAACCAGCTGGCGCGCCTGGAGGTCCGGATCATGATCGAGGAGCTCCTGCGCCGCGACGTCCACCTCGAGCTGAACGGTGAGGTCGAGCACGTGCGTTCGAACTTCATCCATGGCATCAAGCGATTCCCGGTGAAGGTCGCTGCCGGGTGAGTCGCCCGCTGATCGGCATCCCGGCCCGGTTCGCCGCCGCCACCTCGGCCCTCAGGTACGCCGCTGCCGTCAACGCGCGAGCGCTGCTCACGATGGTCCATGAGGCCGGCGGTGAGCCCCTGTCCCTGCTGCCGTGGCCCGATGTCGACGCACTCAGTCCCCAGGAGGTAGGTGAGCGGCTGAGCTTCATCGACGGGATCCTGCTGCCCGGCGGTGGCGACCTCGACCCACGCCGCTACGGCCAGGACGTCGACTCCGAGCATCTCTACGACGTCGACACCGTGCAGGACTCCATGGACCTCGCAGTAGCCACCTGGGCGCTCGACCGTGGCGTTCCGCTGCTCGCGGTCTGCCGTGGACTGCACGTCGTCAACGTGGCGTTGGGCGGAACCCTCGAGCAGCACATGGAGGAGCCTCACCGCGAGGTCGTGCACACCGAGGTGCGGCACACCGTCGAGGTCGACGGCGACGGCTGGCCCAAGGGAGTCGACGTCACCGACGACCTCGCCGTCTCGTGCTACCACCACCAGCGCATCGACACACTGGGTGCGGGTCTGCGGACGTTGGCCAGGGCGGACGACGGCACCGTCGAGGCGGTCGCGACCGTGGGTCGCGACGGCTGGTGGTTCCTCGGCGTGCAGTGGCACCCGGAGGACATGGCCGACGACGCGCAGCAGAGGGCGATCGTGCGCGCCTTCGTCGACGCCGCCCGGCTACAGCAGGACCGGTAGCTCCGCCGGCGCCCTGAACTCCCAGCCACGGAAGCGGGCCGGTCGGTCCGGTACCGGTCGCACGTCCGGGCACGTGGCGAACAGCACCTCGACCGCGATCTGCATCTGCCTTCGGGCGAAGGAGTGGCCGGAGCAGAAGTGCTTGCCGAAGCCGAAGGCGGCCTGCTTGCGGTTGGAGCGGTGCAGGTCGAACCGGTCCGGGTCGTCGAACAGCGACTCGTCGCGGTTGGCCGACGCCAGCACTGCGGAGACTCCGGCCCCCGCGGGGATCGTGGCTCCGCCGAGCTCGACGTCGCGGCCCGCCGTACGGAACTGGGTGCCGATCGGCGCGACCCACCGCAGGCCCTCCTCGACCGCCGGGACCACCATCGCGACCGGGTCGGAGCGAACCTCAGCCAGCTGGTCCGGCTGGCTGAACAGACCACACATCACGGTGCCGGCGGCGTGCCCGGGTTCCTGCATCCCGCCCAGGATCGCGACCTTCAGCGAAGGCAGCACGTGCTCGATCGCCCGCGGCTGACCCTGCGGAGCGCCCGCATGGAGCAGGTGGGACATCGTCGAGTCGTCGGGCTCGGTCAGGAGTCGCTCCATGCGCGGGACGGCGACTGCGTCGATCTCGGCGCAGACGGCATCCGCCTCGGCCTGCTTGTCCGGGTCGCGCTCGAAGTTCGTCGCACCGAGGTTCATGCCGTGGAACCAGCGCCGCAGCGTCTCGACGTCGACGTCCCCAAGACCGAGCACCGACGCGAGGCTGAGCACCGAGATCGGCTCGAAGTACTCCGCCATCAGCTCGGCCTCACTAAGTCCGGTCAGCCCGCCGGCGCGACGAAGGGCCAAGGGCCGAACCAGGTCGTCGACGTACTCCTGGACCCGACGTGGGCGGAAGTTCGGGTCGAAGCTGCGCCGCAGGTCGTGGTGCACGGGACCGTCGACGGTGATCAAGGTGGGCTTGCCGAAGGTGACCTCGACCGGGGACTCACCGTGCTCGGCGGGGAACAGCTCGGGGTGCTCGGCGACGAAGGTGACGTCGTCGTACCGAGTGACGAACCAGGTGTCGACCGCAGGTACGTGAGCCACTGGTGCCTCGCGGCGAAGGCGGGCGTAGATCGGGTAGGGGTCTCGGTCCAGGTCGTCGACGGTCACCGCGGCCAGGAAGTCCGCGACCGCGGCCTCGGCCCGATCGCTGGGTGCTCGCTGCTGGTCGTCGTCCGTCATCAGCCTGCTCTCGTTCGACTCAACGATGCTGGGGGCACAGGGCGCCCCCCAGTTCCCTGACGACCTCGAGGAGGACCTCGACGTCGCTTGTTCTCGTCCGCACGTTGGTGAAGCACGGGCGCAGCCAGTCCTGCCCGTCGATCGTCCCGGGCGAGATGAAGACTCGTCCGTCGTCCTGCAGTCTCTGGGCCAGCAGCCGGTTGTGCGCGTCGACGTCGGGACAGCCCGGCACCATGTGCCTGATCGGGACGACCGACAGTGCTGGCGGCAATGACATGACCTCGAAGTCGGCGGACCTGGCGCTCAGGTCGTAGCACAGCCGGGCCTGGCCCAGGTTGCGCTCCAGGGCCGACCGGACCTCGTGCGCCCCGTGGACCCGGAAGGCGAGCCAGAGCTTGAGGGCACGCAGCGGGCGTGAGTACTCCAGGGTGAGGTCGACCGCGTTGTGGGTCGACTCCTGGTGGGGCATGTACGCCTCGTCATGGGAGAACACGGCGGCGAAGGCGGACGGGTGCTTGGTCAGTACAGCGCTGCATGCCTTGGGCACGAACAACCACTTGTGCGCATCGACCGACACCGAGTCGGCACGGTCCAGCCCGGTGAAGAGGGTGTGTCTCGACGTCGCGGCCGCGGGCAGGCCGTAGGCCCCGTCGACGTGCATCCAGACCCGGTGCTCGGCACAGATGTCGGCGATCTCGTCGAGCGGGTCGACGGCCCCGGTCAGCGTCGTCCCCGCGGTCCCGACGACCGCCACCGGCACGACCCCGGCTGCGAGGTCGGACTCGAGCGCGCTGCGCAGCTCACTGGTGCGCATCCGCCGCGTCGTCGGGTCGACTGGGATGTCGCGCACCGACCGAGAGCCCATGCCGAGCAGCTCGGCGCCGCGGCTCACCGAGTAGTGGGCCTCGGCCGAGCAGTACAGCGCGGACCGGACGCCGAACATGCCGTCGCGACGGGACCCGGGCAGCGCCCGCTCGCGGGCCGCGGCCAGGCCGGACAGGTTCGAGACCGTCCCCCCGCTGGTGAACCACCCCCCGGCGGCCGGGTAGCCGAGGAAGTCACTGAGCCAAGAGGCGGCCTGCTCCTCCAGCCGAGAGGCCGCCCGAGCGTCGACGGCGAGGTTGACGTCGTAGGAGGCCGCGATGAGGTCGGCGACCGCCCCGATCTCGAGACCGCTGGAGCCGACGTAGGCCAGGTAGCGAGGGCGCGACTGGGCGATCGAACGGTCGAGGACATGCGTGAGCTCATCGAGTGCGGACGCCGGGTCGAGCGCGCCCTCCGGCAGTCGCTCGGCGAGCAGGGCGAGAGCCCGGTCGTCCATGGTCGGCTCGGTGGGTCGAGCGTCGTCGAACGACCGCCATGCTTCCTTGACGAGGTCGGCGGCGTGGTCGAGCACGGCGTCGCGCTGTGCGCCCAGCCTCATCGGTTCGTCCGCGGTCAACTGTTCTCCTCTGACCCGCAGAACCTACCGCCGGACGTCGAAGTCGGCGCCTGCCACCTTCTCGTAGCTGTCGTCGACGAGCAGGTAGACGCTGTACGCGCCCGGTACCAACGGCCATGGACCACCGAAGTCGGACCCGTCCAGGCTCTCGGTGCCGGCGATGGTCCCGCCCGTGTAGGTCCAGGTCGTGTACGAGGCGACCTCCGGATCGGCGTCTCTCTCGTAGATGCCCAGCCAGTCCCACTTGTTCCCGGGCGCGTATAGCCACGTTACCCCGATCGGCTCGCCCGGCTTGTACACCCGCTTGTCGGTCGTGAGCTGGGGCGTCGTCCCGGGCTCGATGAGCCAGAAGGGAGACCGTGCCAGCTCGTTGCCGACGTCGTCGAGCAGAACGACCTCATAGGCCCCCTGCTCCAGCTCCTTGGTGGGGAGGAGCCACGAACCACTCCCGGCGTCATCGAGCTGCTTCTCGATGGTCGAGTCCTCGGCGGCTCCAGCCGCAGGGACCACGGCCAGCACCGCCGCCTCTCCTGCGTCCGAGACGTATCGCACGTTGCGTTCCTGCCCGATCGTCACGAGTCGTTGGTCAATGGTGACCAAGGTGGGGGGCGCGGCAAGCAGCACCTCGGCGCGGACGACGAGAGCGCGGTGGTCCGTGGGCCACGGCGATACCGCGACGTCAGTGAACGCCGAGCCCTTCTCTCCGACAATTCTGGCCTCGACTGGTTCCACCGGGCCTCCGGTGAACATCAGGTCGATGCGGTCGGCTGCCGCACCGTTGGGTCCGGGGTTGTAGCCGGGAACGAACGGCCGGCTCGCCGGCCAGGTCAGACCAGGATCCTCCACCGGGTCCGGGAACAGTGCACGGTAGGCATCCACCAGACCGGACGCTTCGGCCGCGACACTGGTCGGCCACTGCAAGGGGAAGGCCATGTGGTCGCGCAGCCCGACCGTCGCCGTGGTCCAGTCGCGATGAGACGGGGCGTTGAAGTCCCCCGTGACGAACACGGGGATGCCACGCTCGGTCAACGACGATGCCTCGTCGAGCACCGGCTCCAGCTCGGGCATGCGGAGAGCTTCTTCGTTCCGCAACACCTCGGACGCTGTGGCTCTGCCGTTGTCGATCAGCTGGGGACCGTACTTCGTTGACGAGAGGTGCAGGTTGATCAAGGCCGCGACCGCCCCGGGCTCTACCTCGACGAAGACCGCTCGATCCTGTGGATCGGACTGGCTCAGCAAGGGGTACTTCGACACCACCTGAGCGCGCGTGTCGTAGTAGTCCCACCCCAGGTCGCCCGCGATCTCGGGGACTTTCCCAAAACCCTCCTGGATCGCCACGACGTCCGCATCGGCCGCCTCGATCGCCTTGGAGACACTGCCGAAATCGACCCCTTCTCCGCCGTACTCGATGTTGAACGACATGACGTTGAGCCGGGTCAGGGTCGGGCTTCCCGCCTTGGTCTCCTCAGCGGAGGAGTCAAGGGCGTCACCGGAGGTGCATCCGGCCGTGATCAGACCCAGCGCCATGACGACCACCACGTGCAGCACGCGCCGACTGACCATCCCGCCATGGTGGAGCCCGTCACCCGCCAGCGCAACCACTCCAGGCCTACCGTTCGATGCCTCGCGCCTAGGGTTCGGTCATGTGCAGCATCGTGTTCGCCTGGCAGTGGCGAGCGGAGACGCCCCTCGTTCTCGTCGCGAACCGCGACGAGTCGACCAGCCGACCCAGCGACCCGCCCGCGCTCCTGCAAGAGGACCCGCCGCTGTGGGGTGGCCGGGACCGACTGGCAGGGGGCACCTGGCTCGCGGTGGACCCACAGGGACGGGTCTGTGCCGTGACGAACCGTCACCCGCACGGGCGACCCCCTGCGCGTGACCCAGTCCGACGCTCCCGTGGTGGGCTGCCCACCGAGCTGCTCAACGCCGGTGACGACACGAGCGTCGTCCGGGCGATGGCGCAGCTGCGTCCTTTCGAGTACAACCCGGTCAACGTCGTCTACCTGTCCGGTACGTCCGCTGCCTGGGTGGCGCTGGACGACGAGTCCGGTCGACGCGGCGGTCCGCTCTTGCCTGGCGTCCACGTCATCACCGAACAGGATCCGGACGACCGCACGAGCGTCAAGGCGAGCAGCCTGCTTCGCGCGGCGCGGGAGGTCGCCGATGCGGCCGAGGACGTTGCCGCGCTGACGGCGGGGTTCCGCGCCGTGCTGCGCTCGCACGAACGGGCCGGTGACGGTCCTGAGACGGCCGCATGCATCCACGAGGCCGAGTTCGGGACGGTGAGCAGCGCGAGCGTGGTGGTCACCGCGGAGGGCGTCCACTTCGAGCACGCCGAAGGGCGCCCCTGTGTCACCCCCTACACGACGGTCCTGCCCACGGCCGGTGGAAATAGTTGAAGGCGTAACGATGTTGTGCGCAAGGTACTGACCGTCCCCACCCGCACCGACCGAGGAGCACGTGATGCCCACGACAACCGCCGAGCCGGTGGACATCCGCCGCGCCGACGAGCGTTTCGCGACCGATCTGGGCTGGCTCGACTCCAAGCACTCGTTCTCCTTCGGCCACCACTACGACCACGCCAACACCCATCACGGTCTGCTCCTGGTCAACAACGACGACACGGTCGTGCCCGGGACGGGCTTCGAGACCCATCCGCACCGCGACATGGAGATCGTCACCTGGGTGATGCGGGGGTCGCTGGTGCACCAGGACTCCACCGGGCACTCCGGGGTCATCTACCCCGGGCTCGCGCAGCGGATGAGCGCCGGTCGGGGCATCCTGCACAGTGAGAAGAACGACTCGTGGCGCGTCGACGGCGGCAGCGCTCACGACGAGCCGGTTCACTTCGTCCAGATGTGGATCGTGCCTGACGAGTCCGGCATCACACCCGGCTACGAGCAGCTGGAGATCGAGGCCGAGCTGCTCGCGGGCGGGCTGGTCCCCGTGGCGTCAGGGATGAGCAAGCACGAGGGTCACTCGGCCATCCGGATCAAGAACCGCTACGCCGCACTCCACGCTGCCCGGCTGTCGCCGGGACGAACCATCTCCTTGCCCGACGCCCCGTTCGTGCACCTGTTCGTCCCTCGTGGGGCGGTCGAGCTCGAGGGGGCCGGCCCGCTTCGGACCGGCGACGCAGTCCGCTTCACAGGAGTGGGCGGCCACACCGTGACGGCGACCGAACCCGCTGAGGTCCTCGTGTGGGAGATGCACGCGACCGTGTCGAGGTGACAGCGAGTCCCGCAGCGCGACGAGCCGTCGGCTAGCGTCGATCCATGCGCTTCAGCGTCTGGCCCGACCAACGGCGACCGTGGTCGGAGATCGCTGCGATGGCAGACCATGCCGAGCGCACAGGGTGGGACGGCCTCTACGTCTACGACCACTTCATGCCCAACGACGGGGCCGGGCGCCCCACGGATGGGCCGGTGCTCGAGGGCTGGACGACGCTGACTGCCGTCGCCGCGCGCACGACGCGACTTCGACTGGGGACCCTCGTGCTCGGCAACCTCTACCGCCATCCCGCCGTCGTGGCCAACATGGCGGCCACGCTCGACCAGGTGAGCGACGGGCGGCTGCTGCTGGGTCTCGGCGCCGGATGGCAGGTCAACGAGCACCACGCCTACGGCATCGAGCTGCCACCTCCCGGCGTCCGGATCGACCAGTTCGAAGAGGCGTGCTCGGTCATCTCGTCCCTGTTGCGCGATGAGCGAACCACCTTCGACGGTCGGTACTACCGACTCGACGACGCACCATGCGCACCCAAGCCACGACAGCAGCGGTTACCCATCCTGATCGGCGGCAGCGGGGAGCGACGAACCATCCCAGCCGCCGCGCGATGGGCCGACGAGTGGAACGCATGGACGACGCTGGAGTCGTTTCGCCGCAAGTCTGCCGTGCTCGACGAGTCGTGTGAGCGGATCGACCGGGATCCTTCGACGGTGCGCCGGTCGACCCAGGCCCTGGTCCACCTCGTCGAGCCCGGCCAGGACCGACCGGAGGACGACGGTCAGTCGCTGGCCGGAACCGCAGCTGAGCTGGTCGAGGTGCTCGCTGCCTACGAGGAAGCCGGCCTGGACGAGTTCATCGTCCCCGACCATGTCGACGTCTCGTTGAGCGAGAGGCTGGACATGCTCGACCGGTTCAACACCGAAGTCGCAGGGCGAGACAGCACGTCGATCAGGCCGTGAGCCTCGGCCAGGGCTGCGGTCCGCAGCAGCTCACCCTCCGCACGTGGTGGGCCGATCAGCTGGACGCCGATCGGCAGGCCGTTCACTCCGCGTCCGGCCGGGACTGCGAGCACCGGCAACCCCGCCATCGTTGCCGGAGTGGTCACCTCCATCCAGCGGTGGTAGGTGTCCATCGCCTGCCCGGCGATCTCCCGCGGCCACTCGAGCTCAGCGGCGAAAGGCCACGTCTGCGCCGTGGGCAGAGCGAGGAGGTCGAACCGCTCGAACAGGGACAGGAACGAGCGGTACAGCCCCGAACGGACGGCGGTCGACTCGATCACGTCGTCCACACTCAGCCGCCGGAACCCCTCGACCTCCCAGACCGCGGCGGGCCCCATCCGCGCTCTGGTCTCCGGGTCTGAGTGCAACGGCGCCAACGCCCCTCCGACCTGGAGGTGGCGCAAGGTCAGCCACGCCGGCCAGAGGTCACCGACGCCGGCGTATCCGATGGCCGGTGGCAACGTGGTCGGCTCGACGGTGGCTCCGATGTCGGCCCAGCCCTGCAACCACCGGTCACACGTCTCAAGGATCCCGGGGTCGGTGGGCAGGTAACCCTCGAGGCCGCCCAGCCAGCCGATCCGTGGAGAGTCGGTTGGATCGCCCAGGCGTGACACCAGTCGCCGAGGATCTTCGGCCAAGGAGAGCGGAGCCCGGACGTCGTATCCGGACATGGCGGCCAGCAGCAGCGCCAGGTCGCGGACGTTGCGTGCGACCGGCCCCACCACGCCCGCCTCGACGGTGAACGGGTCGTCGCCCAGGTCCGGGACGCGTCCGACCGTCGGGCGCAGACCCAGGACCTCGTTCCAGCCGGGCGGGTTGCGCAGCGAGCCCATGAAGTCACTGCCGTCGGCCACCGGGACCATGCCCAACGCCACCGCAACTGCGGCTCCCCCACTGCTGCCTCCGGCGCTGCGGTCCGGTGCGACGGCGTTTCGGGTGGTCGGGGCGATCGAGTTGTACGTGTGCGAGCCCAGACCGAACTCCGACGTGTTGGTCTTGCCGACGAAGACCGCCCCTGACTCGCGCAGCCGGCCGACGAACAGGCTGTCGCTGGTGGCAAGCGGCGCCCAGTCGACCGGGGTGAAGCCACCGGTGGTCGGCTGGCCGCGTACGTCGGAGAGGTCCTTCACCGCGTGCGGCAGCCCGTGCATCCAGCCGCGACGTTCACCATGGGCGAGCTCGTAGTCGCGTTCACGAGCCTCGGCCAGCACCGCGTCACGCGGACGCCGGCTGACGAACGCGTGGTACGTGCCGTCCAGACTCTCGATCCGGTCCAGATGAGCGGAGACGACCTCCACGCAGGACACCTCACGTGAGGCGATGGCGTCGCTCAGACGGTGGGCGGGACTGCCCACCAGGTCAGGGGTCAGTGGGGACGTCACGGCTTCGACCGCGCCAGGTCGGCCCGGATCTGCGCCTTCTCCACCTTGCCCATGGCATTGCGCGGTAGGTCGTTGACGACGTGGACCCGCTTGGGCACCTTGAACCCGGCCAGCCGCAGTCGGGCCGCGTCCCGCAGCACCGCCTCGTCGAGGACGACACCGGGCTCGGCCCGCACGACGGCGACCACGGCTTCCCCGAGGTCGGCGTCGGGAACACCGACCACGGCGGACTCCTGTACGCCGTCGAGGGCATCCAGCACCGCCTCGACCTCCTTGGGATGCACGTTCATTCCTCCGCTGATCACCAGGTCCTTGGACCGGCCGACCAGCTCCAGGTACCCGTCGTCGTCGAACCGTCCGAGGTCCCCCGTGCGGAACCACCCGTCGGGTGTGAACTCGGTGGCCTGCAGGTCCGGACGTCGCCAGTACCCAGCGAACACGTTCGGCCCCCGCACCTGGACGCCGCCGACGGCGTGAGCGCCCACCGAACGGTCATCGTCGTCGACGGCTCGCACCTCGACGCCGGGAAGCGCCGGCCCGACGGACCCGGGTCTGCGAACACCGTGCAGCGGGTTGGACGTGAGCATCGAGGTCTCGGTCATTCCGTAGCGCTCCAGCACCACCTGGCCCGTCCGGGTGGCAAACCGCTCGTGGAGTCCGACGGTCATCGGCGCCGAGCCGGAGATGAAGACCCGCACGTTCCGAGTTGCCACCTGGTCGAACCGCGGGTCGGACAGCATCCGCTCGTAGTGCGTCGGCACGCCCATGACCACCGTGCAGTCGGGCAGCGCACGGACAACGTCGTCGATCTCGAACCGGGGTAACAGCACCATCGACGACCCACTCGCCAGGACACAGTGGGTCGCGACGAACAGGCCGTGCGTGTGGAACAGGGGCAGGACATGCAGGAGAACGTCGCCGCGCCTGAAGCCCCAGGCGTCGACCAGTGTCGTGGCGTTGTGCACCAGGTTCCCGTGGGTGAGGAGGGCGCCCTTGGGTCGACCAGTGGTTCCGGAGGTGTACAGGAGGGCTGCTGGGCTGTCTGCCGTCAGCGAAGACTCGGCCACGGGTGGTGCAGGACCAGCGGCAGCATCAGCCAACGATCCGGCGCCCTCAACGTCCAGGGTGAGCGTCTGCCACGGCCCGTCAAGACGGTCCCGGGCCGGGTCTCGGATCACCAGACACGGTTCGGCGTCGTCCAGCAGTGCGCGCACCTCGACGTCGGTGTACGCCGGGTTCAAGGGCAGCTGGACGGCGCCCACCCGCAGCAAGGCGACGTGCAGGGCCACCGCGGTTGGCGACTTGTCCACCTGGACGGCGACCCGGTCACCCGACACCACCCCACAGGAACGGACTGCACCGATGATGCGCGCCACCCACTCGTCGAGGTCGTCGTAGGTGAGCACCCGCCCATCGCGGCAACCGAGGAAGGGCGCGTCCGATTCGGGGCGCCGCTGGTCGAGGAGCTGCGGAAGCGTGGCCGCTCCGACCGCGAACACACCCTGATCCATCGCACCCTCCAGATCCGTGAGGGTGACTCTAGGGCGAACGCTCAGCTTTCGATCGAACGATCATCCGAAAGCACGGCCCACGATCTTCGATGTGTTCGCGTTGGTCGGAATCGCCGCGGCCCAGACAGCAGCTGCCGTACCGCCACCGGCCGCCACCGGCACGGTCGACCCCCAGTAGCCCAGACCCAACGACGATCGCGTCCAGATTCCCCCGACAGTGCCGGTGGATGCCTTGCCCCTCAACGCAGCGTTGTCGATCCAGGTCACTGCCGCCACCGTGCCATCTCCGGAGTAAGACGCACTCGGTCCGGTGGCGTCGTCCGCCTTCACCGACAACCTCAAGGGGTTGCCAAAAGTGCCTCCAGCCGGCTTCCCGCTCTCCCATACCGAGCTGAGCCCGCTCGCATCGATGGCCTGCCACGCGGCGACGAGGTCACCAGCATCGTCCATGGCCAGCGCCGGAGCACCCACCGACTGAAGAGCAGGGGAGATCGTCACAGGTGTTGTCCACGCGCCACTTGGCGGGCGCTCGGAGACCACCATCGACGTGCCCTCCACGAATCCGACGGCGACGTCACCAGTGGCATCGATCGTGGGCTGGGGGTTCCAGGTGGCCTTGCCCGTTCCCGCCGAGACCGTGGCGGCCGGGTCGAAGGAACCTGATCCGGCAGGTCGATAGGCAGCGACGACCTCAGTCGGAATCCCGGGCGCACCTTGCTGCCAGACCGCGAGCGCTGCACCGGAGTCGTTCACCACGAGGCGGGGCAGGCTCACTCCGGTTCCGGCCGACAGCTGCTGGGCGGGGCTCCAGAAACCGGCCGGTGATCTCGTGCTGGACTGCACACCGGAGGCCCCGGCCCACAGCATGGTCACCGAGCCGTCACCGGCGACACCGAGGGAGTATGAGCCTCCGAGCACTCCGGGAGCCGGCTGAACCGGGAGCGTGAAGGTACCCCCAGGTGCCCGGACGGAGGCCACGAGCTTGGCCGGCACGTAACGCGTCGCCACGGTTGCCCACGCGATCGCCGTCGTCCCGTCAGAACCGATCGCCACGGAGGCCGGGCCGCCGTACCAGGCAGCACCGGCGTACACGGGTCGAGATGACGACCACCCGGTCGCCTTGTCGTGCTCGGCGAACCGAACAACGCCGGTGTTGTCCCAGACCGCAACCGCATGACCAGACGAGTTCGCGGCGACGCTGGGTGCCTCCGGCGGCGAGGAAACCATGAAGACGCCCTGCAGCGTCTTCGTGGCCCCCCAAGTCGCTGCGACTGCAGCACCGGCAGGTCCTGCGGTGACACCGATGACTGACGTCAACGCCAGTGCTGTAGCGGCAATACGCGGTCCGAACATAAGGACCTCCCCGTTCCGGTCGACGTCTCCAGCCTCAGGCTCTGGGAACGAACCTCAAGGCCGCGATAACGTCCGCTCAAGTCATCGGGAGGCGAAGTCATGGGCCGAGAGATCGAATTCTTGGACGCGAAACTGACCGACTGGCTGACCGTGCAGCCAGTCTTCTTCGTGGCCACAGCCCCGCTCGCTGGGGACGGCCTGGTCAACTGCTCGCCCAAGGGGCTGGCCGGGACCTTCGCCGTGCTCGACGATCGGCACGTCGCCTACCTCGACCTCACCGGAAGCGGGATCGAGACCGTCGCCCATCTGCGCGAGAACGCCCGGATCGTCCTCATGTTCTGTGCGTTCGAAGGGCCGCCGAGGATCGTGCGCCTCCACGGGCGGGGTCACGTGGTGCTGCCGGAGGAACCGGGCTTCGCCGACCTGGTCCAGCGGTTCTCCGCCCACCCGGGGATCCGATCGGTCATCGTGGTCGACGTCGATCGCGTTGCGGAGTCCTGCGGGTTCGCCGTGCCGCTCATGAGCTACCAGGCCGACCGTGACGTGCTCGACCGGTCGGCGGCGAAGAAGGGACCGGAGAAGCTGGTCGCGTACCGTGCGGAGCGCAACGCGACCAGTCTGGACGGCCTACCCGGCCTTGATCTCTAGCCTGTCGACCTACCTCCTCGACTGTCCGGCGCTCCCGGGAAGGATCCCTGGGGCCCTCGGGTTCTCCCTTTCGCGAGAAGTGCCCACGTCACGCCTCAGGAGACGCCACCGTGCCCCAGACAAACCCTCCGCACCCGATCCGGATGTACGGCACCGCATGGTGTCCTGACTGCCAGCGCGCCAAGCAGTTCCTCAGCGAGCAGCGAGTGCCCTACGACTTCGTCGATGTCGACGGCGACGACGAGGGACGCGCCGTGGTCGAGGAGGTGAACGACGGGAAGCTCATCATCCCCGTGCTCTTCCTGACCGACGGCACGACCCTGGTCGAGCCGTCCAACGCAGACCTGGCGGCGGCCCTCGGCCTCCAGACGCAGGCCAAGGAGCGCTTCTACTCCCTCATCGTCATCGGGAGCGGTCCGGCCGGTCTCACCACTGCGATCTACGCCGCCCGTGAGGGAATCCCGACGCTGGTCATCGAGGCCTCGGCCATCGGGGGTGCCATCGGGACCACCGACCAGATCGACAACTTCCCCGGGTTCCCCGAGGGCGTCCGGGGGGCGGAGTTCGCCGATCGGCTGCGCCGGCAGGCTGAACGGTTCGGCGTGGAGATCCTGTCCGCCACCCAGGTCACGTCGGTGGGCGTCGAGGGCGACCAGCGGGTCGTCCGGACCGGCGAGGGTACCGACGCCGAGACCGCCTATCGCTGCCACGCGCTGCTGCTCGCGAGCGGTTCTACCTACCGGCGGCTCGGAATCCCCGGAGAGGACGACTACATCGGTTCCGGGGTGCACTTCTGCGCGACCTGCGACGGGGCCTTCTACCGGGGCGAGCACGTGGTCGTCGTCGGGGGCGGCAACTCCGCCACCGAGGAAAGCCTCTACCTGACCACCCTGGGCGAGCAGGTCACCCTGGTCACTGACGGCGAGCAGCTCACTGCGAGTCGGGCCGCCGTGGACAAGGTGCAGCGAAACGCGGACATCACCGTTCGAGCGAGGACGTCCCCGGTGGAGTTCGTCGGCGAGAACGGCAAGCTCACCGGCGTGGTGGTCGAGGAGGCGCCGTCAGGTACGCGCAGCACCCTGTCGGTGCCGGCCGCTTTCGTGTTCGTCGGTCTGACCCCCAATGCCGAACTCGTGCGCGAGCTCGTCGACCTCGACGAGCAGGGGTTCGTCGTGTCGGACGCCGGAATGCAGACCTCGATCCCCGGCGTGTTCGTGGCCGGCGACGTGCGCAGCGGAAGCACGAAGCAGGCGGCGTCTGCTGCAGGCGAGGGAGCCGCGGCAGCCATCGCGATCCGTCGCTATCTCGAGCCGTTCGGGATGAACATGCGACCAAACGTCGTCGACGTCTAGCTCTTGCCCTGGCTAGACCAGAGCGTCGAGAACGAGGGATCGCAGCTCGGCCCGGATGGGGTAGAGGTCCGAAGGCATGACCTGGGTCATGAAGACCACGCTGACGTCGTGCACCGGATCGACCCAGAACGCCGTGCTCGCGTAGCCGCCCCAGGCGAACTCGCCGACGCTCGAGCGCCAGGCCGTACGGTTCGGGTCGACGACCACCGAGACACCGAGGCCGAACCCCACGCCGTCCATGCTGGTCTCGTTGAAGGTCGGCTGCCCCATCTCCGCCAGGTCGTGCGGCAGCTGGTTGCTGACCATCGCCTGGACCGTCCGGCGCGCCAGCACGCGGACACCGTCGATGGACCCGCCCAGGCGCAGCATCTCAGCGAAACGAAGGTAGTCGGAGGCGGTGGACACGAGTCCGGCACCACCGGACAGCGTCGAGACGGCACCGGTCTGCGGGCTGCTCTCCGGGGACTCGACGCACGTGAGTCGGTTGCCCTCTGTCACTTCATACAGTGCGGCGAAGCGCTCCACCTGGCCTGGCCCCACCTCGAACGACGTGTCCAGTCATCTCCCAGGGGCTCGAAGACGTGGGCATGCATGAACGCGTCCAGAGGCTGTGCTGACACGACCTCGACCACCCGGCCGAGTACGTCGGTCGACACTCCGTAGGCCCACGACGTACCCGGCTGGAACAGCAGGGGGATCGTGGCAAGTCGGTCGACCACCTCTGCCAGCGGCCCGTCACTGGCACCGAAGTCGGTCCTGCGCTCCACGTAGGCGCGCGACACCGCACCTGGGTTGCCCTCCCCGTACGTGAGGCCTGAGGTGTGAGTGAGCAGGTGCCTGACCGTGATCGGGGCTCGCAGGGGTTCGGGCTCGATGGTGTCCCCGGCTCCGTGGCGATTCACGGTGAGCCCCGCAAACGACGGGATCAGCGTCTGGACCGGGTCGTCCAGCCCGAGCTCACCCCGCTCGACCAGGATCATGGCCGCCGCCGAGGTGACCGGCTTGGTCATCGAGTAGACGCGGAAGAGGGTGTCGAGCTGAACGGGAGCCATCCGCTCCAGGTCACGAGCACCGTAGGACTCGAACAGCTCGATCTCGCCGTGGCGGGCGATCAGAGTCGATGCCCCGGGGAGGCGGCCGTCGTCGACGTAGGCGCGCATCCACGCTCGGACTGCGGCGAGTCCGACCAGGTCGAACCCTGCCCTACGCGTCATGGTACTGACCCTAGGCCGCATCCTGCGTCAACGCTCCACACCTGACACAGCGACGACCGAGCGCCGGCGCCGAGGCGCCATCAACCGGCGAGCGTGCCCGCGAAGACCTGCCACGCGAGTGCTGACTTCGCCAGCAAACTGAGCGTGATGTACGCACGCTCCCCGACGAGGTAGTCGCGCCATCGCCCCACCTGCCTGTACTGCAGCCACTGGTTCAGCGCGAATATGTTGAAGAAGATGAACAGCGAGACGAAGATCCCGTAGACGAACACCGGCGGCTCGGCGTCACTGGTCGCACCAGGTCCGACGAGGTAGAAGGTGATGACCAGCCAGGGAACGATGCCGGCGATGCAGCCGAAGACGAACGGCAACCAGCCACCGTCGCCGGGAACGTGATACTGCTCCTGCAGCCAGCCGAACAAGATCATGGACACGTTGACGCCGAAGATCGCGAGCAGCGCGGCAACGTCGCTGATGCCGACCAGCTGGGCAATCAGGACGATCATCACCGACGCCGAAAGGGAGTACTCGATCCAGCGGAAGTAGTTGTGCCCCGCCAGCAGCCCCTTGCGATAGCGCGGGAATCCCCAGGGGCTGGCAACGAGCAGGTGGAAGGCGGCCGAGAGGGCGAAGAAGAGGGCCACCCCCAGCGCTACCGGAACGTCCCACAGGACGATCTGGTCCGCGGGGGTCGTCCCAGGCGGACCCTCGAGGTACGTCGCGGTGACCGGCAGGGTGAAGTCGGTCGACAGCAGCACGATGAGCACAGCCTGCACCGCGTGAATCGCTGCCGCGACGAGGTTGTAACGCCGTAGTCCGTCGATCGTGGGCGCAGCCACGGATCCTCCTGGATGAGTGTGTAGACCCAAAGGTAGATGTGGACGACCCACCATGCATGTCGGCGCAGGACTGTCTGCTCCCAGCGGCGGAACGGCCCAGTCACTCCGCAGGTCGTGGAATCCGTTGGTGGCTGGCGCCGTTGCCGCGCGAAGCATAACTCAGCAGTGAGATTGCGGAATCGACATTCACCTGTGATGCTGAAGGACCAGAAGAGAGGACTCCTCGGATGAGCGTGCTGACCTGCCCGAAGTGCCATGGAGACATGCGGCAGTACGAGCGCAGCGGCATCCACGTGGACCAGTGCACCGAGTGCCGCGGGGTGTTCCTGGACCGCGGCGAGCTCGACGGCCTGGTCGACGCCGAACTCCGGTGGGCCGCCCAGACTGCCTCCCCGGCTCCAGCACCTGCTGTCCCGGAGCACGGCTACCAACAGCCGTACCCGCCTCAGCGCCAGGGCTATCCACCGCAGACTCCGAGTGGCAAGCCCTCCAAGAAGCGCAAGAGCTTCCTCGAAGACATCTTTGCCTAGCCGAAACCGCGTGCGTCGAGGAGCGATGGCCCAAGACCCTGCGCGGGCATATGAGCAGGCCGCCCAAGGGGCGCCAAAGCCGGGCCACTCGCCGAGCCGCCTAAGGGAGTCGAACCCTTGACCTACGCATTACGAGGGGGCCGCGAAGTTCCTGCCACTTTGTCTGGTGACCCGCGGATTCACCCACCGATGACTTGTTTGTCCAGGCGTAGCCTCGGATTCAACCCTGTACCCCGGTACCGGCTAACTTCAGCCAACGCTTCTACCGCCCGCAGGCGGCGAGGGGATTTGGAGTGGGCAACCCCCATCAGGAAATGCCCGTGGCCCTAAGGACTACGGCAGTCAGCACACTCGTTCCAACACCCTTGGCCGTGCTGCCCAAGACATCGACCGCCGCTCGAAGCTTCCGCGCTTAACCTCATCGGGTTCGGCATCCGCTGCTGCCTCGAGGCTTTCAAGAATCCTCACCGCAAGACTCTCCGGGCTTGGCCATGGCCCGGTTGCGATTCGCGCGGCGGGATGGACTCGCTCGATGTGCCACATGCTGGCCGGACCCGCGGACATGCCCACATCTACGTCGAAGTCATTCAAGGCGATGCAGGCCGCCACCACATCGTCCGTGGGCAGCTGTACGACCTCCGCGATGTCGAAGAGCTGAGTGAGACTCTGAAGTTGATGCTCGTCGAACGCCTGGCGACCGGTCACCAACCGAACCCAGCGAATGTCAGCCAGGTTGTGCTCGATGTGCAGTCGCGGGACGTCGTGCAGGCCCTGCAGGAAGCCGAAGAGGACATCGAACAGCTGCGCGCTCGCGACCGTGCACGCGCCGAACGGGCGGCAGAGCGCTGCCTACCATGTTGAGGTTCCTCAACCGTGATGATCTGCACCCTGGTGAAGGCCTCACTGTTGGCGTGCAAGATGTAGGTGCCGGAGTGGTTGGCTGCCTCGATCATCCAGTGCTCGCCGGGACTTCCTCCTCTACCCGGCCCGCCCCTACGGCAGAACACTATTGGTGTCCCAGCCAAGTAGGGAGACGGAGATGCTCTCACTCCGAAGGTTCGCACCACGTGCTGTTGTCACCCTCGCGCTCGTCGCCGTCGCTGTTGTTCCGATGGCCCCGGCGACCGCCGCGACGTCGCTCGACGCCCGCATGCGATCGACGACGGCGTTCCCGCAGGTGCACGGGATGGCCGAGTACTACGGCGGTTCCGGAGAGTTCGAGATGGTGATCCACCACGCTCAGACGATCTCCGGGAAGAGGGTCACTGTCCGCGTAGACGGCGACTTGGTCGGCCGGGCTCGGGTTCGTTCCACCGGTACGGTGTTCCTGGATCGGCATCACGGTGTTCCCACGATGAATTCTGGGGACGTCATCCGAGTGCGCGCGCCCGGCGGCACCCTCGTCTCGAAGGGGACGCTTCGCGTCGACTGACCGACCGTCGTGGCTCTGTGGTACGCGAGCGCGCATCAGTGCGCTGAGCGGCGGATCGAGGCGTGCCATGGCTTCGATCCCCGCTCGACCTGCACCGTGCCCCCAGGAGCCCCTGGCGGCCCGCCTGGGAAGACCGCCGAGGAGGGAGTCGCTGATGATGAGAGGTCAGACCGTCGCCATCGCGGCGGTGGCTATGGCACTGGTTGCCGCCACCGCGACAGGATGCGGGTCGACATCCGATACCGGTGCGGGAACGAAGAACACCCCAGCGGCAAGCACGAGCGACTCGCAAACACTCGCGCCGGGCGAGAGCACTGCCGCCACACCCACGGCCTCGCCGGACCTGAGCGAAGTTGCCACGGGCAGCATAGGCAGCCGCGCCCGCATCACGACGTACCGCGAGGACGACAAGACCGAGGTGGAGGTCGAACTGCACTCGGCCGCGTCGGGACAAGTCTGGAAGGTCACATTCAGCCATGCCGGCCAGGTCTTCAGCCGGGGGCAGGCCACCACCGTGGCGAGCGAGGGCGGCGGCACGTTCTCGATCAACCGGCTCTCCACCCAAGACGCTGGAGGCCACATGATCACAGTCCAGCTGACCAACGACGCCACCGGTGAGACCATCACCGTCGCCGCAACGCATTAGGCCATGGCGCCCGAGGAGACGGGCAGCCTCTCCTTGAGGCGGTACCGATCCGTCCGTCGCGGGTAGTCAGGCGACGTTCCTGTGACACCCAGAGACCCCGGCGCTCACGGCCCCGGGGTCTCTCGGTGTCTGACCTGGGAAGCAAGAGAGCCGCCGTCGAGACGCTGTGGAGCCGACGAAAGTGGAGCCGCCTGTCGGAGTCGAACCGACGACCTACGCATTACGAGTGCGTCGCTCTAGCCGACTGAGCTAAGGCGGCGTGACCGGCGAACCGGCACGAGGAGGGAGTCTAACCGGGTTCCACACCGGGCTCGACGCCGGTGCCCGAGCCCGGACGTGCTCGGCTGCGCTCCCGCTAGACCTCCGCCGTCCGGCGTACGCTTCCGGCACCGGCCTTCTGTTCGGCCCGGTGGGAGCGACCGAGGAGACGTGCCTTGGCTGACGCAGACGACGTACGCCGCCTGGCGACCGCCCTGCCCGACGTCGTCGAGATGCCGAGCGACGGCTTCGACTTCCGGGTGAACAACAAGGGGTTCGTCTGGTCCTACCCCGAGCGTCGGGAGGGGAAGCCCCGGCTGATCAGGACCGACATCGCAGTCCTCTACGTGGGCGACGAGGCGGAGAAGCAGGCGCTACTGCTCGGCGAGCCCGAGCTGTTCTTCACCACGACCGGGTACGACGGCTGGCCCCTGGTCATGGTTCGGCTCGCCGAGCTCGACGTCGAGCGACTCCGCGAGCTCGTGACCGACGCGTGGCGGATGCGGGGCCCGGGGACGTGACCGGGTACGGCAACGGGCGCCGGCGCAGCTACGGAGCCGGTGACCCGGTAGCGGGTTGGAGCTGAGACCTCGAGCCGTGCGGTGGCGCCGTTTCGTCCGGCGCAGAGGGGGTCGGGGTCGCGTCCCGGACGAACAGCCAGTGCAGCCGCGGCTCGACTGCGAACCGGGCGCGGCGTCGAACGGGCTCGGTCGACAGCGCGGCCGTCAGGGCAACGCCCACGGCGATGAGCAGCACGAAGCCGACCCACGTCTCAGACGCGTCAGGCAGTGGCGTGGCCCGGTACCCACGTACGACCAGCCCGTGCAGCAGGTACGGGTAGATCGTGAACGCGCCGAGCAGGGTGTAGCCGGTGCGGGCGCGGGGCACGACGGACAAGAACGCGAAGGTCATCACGATCCCGACCCCGAGGAGAAGGGCCCGGATGGCAAGCCCGGTCAGCGGATCGAGCCCCTGCTCGGCGTACCCGACCTTCCACGACATCCAGTCGGTCATCAGCCCCATGTTCGACGCCATCACCCAGGCCGCGACGAAGGCAGCCGCCAGGACCAGCCCTCCGACCAGCCGGTCTCCGCGCGGAGGACGCCACAGGATCTGCTGACGGGTCAGGACGGCACCCAGGACGAAGAACGGCAGCATCGACAACGTCCGCGACGCCGAGAACTGCGACCCCACACCGGGGACCAGCCCAGCGACCAGCGAGATCACCACCGACGTCGCCACGGGGTACCGCAGCTGCAGGATCACCGGCAGCAGCAGGCGCCACCAGAACAGCGACAGCAGGAACCAGGTGAGCCAGTAGGGCTCGGTGAGGTCGAACGGCTCCCCGCTGCCGAGCGCCACCCGGTCGAGGACGACGTAGAAGCTGTTGAACAGCAGGTAGGGGATCAGCAGGCGCAGCACCAGGTCGCGGTACCGGTGAGCGGTCGGTGGCCTGATCCCGACCAGGTGCCCGGAGACGAAGGCGAAAGCTGGCATGTGAAACAGGTAGATCCACACCCACAACGCCCCTTGCATGGCGATCTCGTTCTCAGGGCCGGGGCGCAGGATGTGGCCGATCACGACGAGGGTGATCAGCAGGTACTTGGCGTTGTCGAGAACCGCCGAGCGCGCATGCGTCGTCGACGGTGAGCGACGGCTGAGCGCCGCCGGGGAAGGGCTCACGAGCCGAACCGTAGCTAGCAGGAGGTCCCTTCGCGAGGAACCACGCCGTCCAGCAGGTACTTCTCGACGGCCTCGTCGATGCAGTCGTTGCCGGACTTGTACCCCGTGTGGCCATCGCCGTCGCGGGTCAGCAGGACCCCGCTGTCGAGCTGGTCGGCGAGGTTCACCGACCACTCGTACGGGGTGGCTGGATCACGGGTGGTACCGACGACGAGGATCGGGTCGGCGCCCTCGGCAGTGAGCGGGCGCGGGCCCTGAGCCGGCAGCGGCCAGATGGAGCAGTTGTACTGGCCCCAGGCGAACGGCTCCCCGAACAACGGGGCAGTGCGCTGCCAGACTCTTGTGTCCCGTCGGATCTGGCGCACGGTCCGGTCGGTCGGTTCGTCGGTGCAGCTGATCGCCGGGAATGCCTCGTTGACGTTGCTGGCGAAGGTGCCGTCGGCCTGACGCTCGGTGTAGAAGTCGGCGAGCTGGAGCAGGGTCGAGCCATCACCCTGGAGCGCCCGCTCCAGACCGAGGCGCAGGGCCGGCCAGCCCTGCTCGCGGCTGTACAGCGAGGCGAACATCCCGGTGAGCGCCAGCGCCTCGGTGAGCTCACGGTCGGTACCGGTCGGCAGCGGCTGGGCATCAGCAGTGTCGAGCAGCTCGCCGATCTGCGTGCGAGCCGCCTCCTTGGTGGGACCCACCGGGCAGCTGCCCGCCCCGATGCAGTCGTCGAGGAACGCATCCAGAGCTGTCTCGAAGCCCTGCGCCTGCACCAGACCGAGCTCGCGGCTGTCGATCGACGGGTCGACCGCTCCGTCGAGCACGAACCGTCCCACGCGCTGGGGGAACAGGTCGGCGTACGTGGCTCCGAGCAATGTGCCGTACGAGGCCCCGAAGTAGTCCAGCCTCGGTTGTCCGAGCACCGCCCGGATGACGTCCATGTCGCGGGCGCTGTCCTCGGTGCCGATGCGCGGCAACAGCCCGCCGGACCGTCCGTCACAGCCGTCGACGAACCCCTGCGCCAGTGATCGGAGCTCGCGCTGCTCGGCAGGGGTGTCAGGGGTCCCGTCAAAGGCGATGATCTGGTCGAGGTCCGCGTCGTCGACGCAGTCGACCGGTGCGCTGCCGCCGACACCGCGAGGGTCCCAGCCCACGATGTCGTAGGACTCACGCAGCGGGTCGTTGAAGTAGTAGCCGGAGTTGCGCGCGTACTCCGTCCCCTGCACGCCAGGCCCACCGGGGTTCACCAGCAGGGAGCCGATCCGGGTGCCGGACGCTGGCACGCGCAGCAGGGCCAGGTCGATGGTCTTGCCGGCAGGGTCGGAGTAGTCGAGGGGGACGGTGACCGTCGCGCACTCGGCACCGCCCCCACACGCCGACCACTTCGCCTGCTGTTCGTAGAAGGGCTTCAGCTCCCTGCTGCTCGGAGATGACGCTTCGGCACCCGATGTGGGCCGAGGAGCGGGCGAAGAGTCGCTGCAGGCGGACAGCAGCACGAGCGCCGCCCCGAGGGCGGCGCCCGCACGAAGGACGAACGGATGAATCAACCGCGCGACCCGGGGATCACCGACTGCAGCCACGACACCAGCGAGTTGGGGCTGCGGGTCTGGGTGACCACCCGGCCAGGTCCCATGAAGTCCATGACGAGCCCCTCGCCTGACTTCATCGTCTGCATGAGTCCGCTCGCGGCCTTGCGGGTCTTCAAGGTCACCGATGGGTCGTACGCGACGAGGTGGCCGGAGTCGACGGTGAACCCCTGCCCCTCCTGCAGCTCGTGGACGTCCATGGCCCCGTAGGCGGCGATGATCACCGGACCCTGACCGGTCGCGTGGAGCACGAAACCGCCCTCGCCCCCGAACAGCTGCTGGCTTCCGCCCCACTTGGTGTCCAGCTCGACCCCCGCGGCGCTGGCGAGCCACGAGCCGCGCGTGACGAACAGGTCGCGACCCGGCTCGACCGACGTCGTCCAGATGTCCCCTGGCAGGTTCGCTGCGAAGTCGACCCAGCCCGCGGCTTGGGCGTGTGCGGTGTAGGTGGTCACGAACAGCGACTCACCACCGAGCACTCCGCGCTTCAGCGCGCCCATGACTCCGCCACGCATCTGCGCCTCGACGTTGACGCCGAGTGAGTGCATGGCCATCGCCCCGGACTCCGCCCTGACCTGCTCACCGGGGTCGAGCTGAACCCGGGCGACGGAGAAGCTGGGCTGGTGGCGGAGCTCGACGCGCATGGTCACTCCTTGGTTCGGTTCGGTTTGGTTCGGTCTGGTTGGGTCGGTCATCCTTGAGACAAGGTAACCATCATCGCCTCGGTCACCAGCTGCGGCGCACCACTGCGGGCCTGGCCGGTCTCGTCGCGCACCGCCCCGACCCGCAGCCGCGCGAGCTGGATGGCCTCCAGGCGGCGAAGGGTGCCTTCGGGGGTACCGGCGCGAGCGACCTGGCCGACGTCGTTCGCCAGCTCGGCGTTGACCAGCTCGACCGGGGCGCCGACCTGCACGGCCAGCACGTCGCGGTAGAACGACGAGAGGTCGAGCAGCATCCGATCGAGGCTGTCGCGCACGGCCCGCTTTGCCCGCTTGGCCTGCATCTCCTTCAACGCCTTGAACTGTGGTGCCGCCCAGTGCGGAACCCGTTGCGGGTTCTCGACGCCGAGCGCGCGGGCGAGCTCGGCGCGCTCCTGGGGGTCCCGCTCGCCCGTGCGCTCCTCGGCGTCCTCGGTGGCTGCGTCGACGAGGTTCTGCGCAGCCGCCATGGCCTCACCGAGGTCGCGCAGCGCCAACGGCATCCGCAGCACCTCCGCGCGCCTCAGCCGGCTGGCCTCGTCGGTGGCCAGCCCGCGGGCCCGCCCGATGTGGCCCTGCGACGCCCGGGCGGCGAAGGCGGCCATCTCCGGGGTCACCCCTGCGGTACGAACCAGGTGGTCGGCGACCGCCTGGGTCGACGGCGTCACCAGCGTGACGTGGCGGACCCGCGAGCGGATCGTCGGGAGCACGTCGTCGACCGACGGGGCGCACAGCAGCCACACCGTGTTCGACGTCGGCTCCTCCAGGACCTTCAGCAGCGCGTTGTTCGCCTCGGGGGTGAGCCGGTCGGCGTCCTCGATGAGCAGCACCCGCCAGCGACCACGGGACGGCCGGGCCGAGGCCTCGAGTACCAGCCCGCGGGCCTCGGCGACCCCGATCGACAGCAGCTCGGTGGAGATGATCCGCACGTCCGAGTGGGTGCCGATGAGCGCGGTGTGACAAGCCGAGCAGGCGCCGCACCCGCCACTGTCACACTGCAGCGCCGCGGCGAAGGCGCGGGCCGCGGTCGACCGCCCGGAGCCCGGCGGCCCGGTGAAGAGCCAGGCCTGGGTCATCCCCACGCCGGGGCCGCCGTCGAGTGAGTCCTGCGCGGCCGTCGTCGCTGTGGTCAGTGCGGCGACCACGTGCGGCTGGCCCACCAACGCGTCGAAGACGCTCAAGGGAGCACTCGGATCAACGCGCGGCGGATCTCGTCCTGGACGAGCTCGGGAGTCAGCGCCGCGTCGACCACCAGGTACCGGTCGGGCTGCGCCGCCGCCAGTGTGAGGAAGCCCTGGCGCACCGCCCGGTGGAACTGCAGTGGCTCGGCCTCCAGCCGGTCGGGGGTGTCGGCGAACCGGGAGAGCCCGACGACCGGGTCGATGTCGAGCACCACGGTCAGGTCCGGCAGTAGGTCCTCGGTGGCCCAGGCGCTGATCCGGGCGATGTCCGACGGGTCGAGCGCACGCCCCGCGCCCTGGTACGCGATCGACGAGTCGATGTACCGGTCGGTCAGGACGACGGCTCCGCGGGTCAGCGCCGGCCGTACGACGTCGGCCACGTGCTCGGCCCGGTCAGCGGCGTAGAGCAGCGCCTCGGCCCTGGGGGCCAGCGGGCCGGTGTCGTGGTCCAGGAGCAGCGTGCGCAGCCGCCGACCGAGCGGGGTGCCGCCGGGCTCGCGGGTGACCACGACCTCGTGACCCTGCTCGCCGAGCCACCTCTGGAGCAGGTCCAGCTGGGTCGACTTGCCCGCGCCCTCGCCACCCTCGAGCGCCACGAACACCCCTGAACTCACCCATCGACCCTACCCATCGCGGTCTCGCGCCCGATCACGCCCGATTCGGGCGTGATCGGGCGCGAAACGGGGAGCTGTGGACGGTCGGGACGGGCGAGCCCGCCCACCGGCGATAGTGCCGCGATGACCGCGCTGCCCGACCTCGCCGAGCTGCTCGCCACCCAGCACGGCGTGTTCACCCGACCCCAGCTGCGGGCCCTGGGTGTGACCGCCAAGCGGGAGCGACGCATGGTGGCGACCCGGCAGTGGCTCCCGGTGCTCGGTCCCAGCTATGTCCAGGGTGGGACACCGATCGGGGTGCCTCAGCGGGCTCAAGCGGCGACCCTGGTCGGCCCAGGAGTGGCCGGCCTGCACACGGCCGCCGAGCTGCACGGCCTGGCCGACGTGCGAGACGACCTGCACGCCCACGTGCACGTGGCCCGGGGCAACCACCCGAAGGTCCGCGGGTTGACCGCCCACAGCAGCGCACCGCTCGAGCCCGCCGACGTGACGACGGCACTCGGCATCCCCGTCACCACACGGCGCCGTACGGCGGTCGACCTGGCCGCCTCCCTGCCCTGGCGTGCGGCCGTCGACGTTGCTCGCGAGGCCCTGCACCGCCGGTGGATCACCGTCGACGAGCTCGCCGCCGATGCGAGCGGCCGGGCCGGGTGCCACGGGACCCCCCAGCTCATGGCCATCGTGCGGCTGCTCGACGCGGGCGGCCGCTCGTTCGGCGAGCTGCGCCTGCACCAGCTCCTCCGCGGCGCGGGCATCAGCGGTTGGCGGGCCAACGTCGTGCTCGCCGGCATCGGTGAGGTCGACGTGCTGTTCCCCCGGCAACGGGTCGTCGTCGAGATCGACGGCTACCACGTGCACAGCCAGCGGGAGGTGTTCCAGCGGGACCGCGACAAGAGCAACCGACTGCTCCAGGCCGGCTACCGGGTGCTCCGCTTCACCTGGGCCGACCTCGCCGACCGCCCCCAGCTCGTGGTGGCCCAGATCCGTCAGCTCACCGCCGCCTGATCCCGGTTTCGCGCCCGATCGGGCCCGATTCGGGCCCGATCGGGCGCGAAACGGGGGGTCAGCGCTTGCGGGCGGCGCGCTTCTTGGGGGCCGGGCCCTTGGCCCGCTTCTCCGCCAGCAGCTCCATCGCCCGGTCCAGCGACACCGACTCGACCGCATCGGCCTTGCGCAGCGTCGCGTTCGTCTCGCCGTCGGTCACGTAGGGCCCGAACCGTCCGTCCTTGACCACGATCGGCTGGCCGCTGGACGGGTCGGCGCCCAGCTCGCGCAGGGGCGGCGCCGCCGCACGGCGTCCGCGCTGCTTGGGCTGGGCGTAGATCGCGAGCGCCTCGTCCAGCGTGACGCTGAACAGCTGCGGCTCGGACTCCAGGGATCGGGAGTCGCTGCCCTTCTTGAGGTACGGGCCGTACCGGCCGTTCTGGGCGGTGATCTCCAGCTCGTCGGACGGGTCGACGCCGACGACGCGCGGCAGCGTCAGCAGCTGCAGGGCGACGTCCAGCGTGATCGTGTCCAGGCTCATGTCCTTGAACAGCGACGCCGTTCGCGGCTTGGCCGACTTCGGGGCGTCGTCGGGGAGCACCTCGGTGACGTAGGGGCCGTAGCGACCCGACTTGGCCACAACCGCAAGGCCGGTCTTCGGGTCGATGCCCAGCTCGCGGTCGCCGCTGGGCTGGGCGAGCAGCTCCTCTGCCTTCTGCAGCGTGAGCTCCTCGGGCGCCAGGTCGGCCGGGACGTTCGCGCGCTCGGCCGTCTCACCCTCACCCCGCTCGACGTACGGTCCGTAACGGCCGACCCGCAGCACCACGCCGTCACCCAGGGGGAAGGAGTTGACGGCCCGTGCGTCGATGTCACCGAAGCTGGTGACCAGAGGGCTCAGCCCCGGGAACTCCCGCGACGGGTCTCCGAAGTAGAAGCCCTTCAGGACGTCGAGGCGGTCCGTCCCTCCGTCGGCGACGGTGTCGAGCACCGCCTCCATGCGCGCGGTGAAGTCGTAGTCGACGAGGTCGCCGAAGTTCTCCTCCATCAGCTTGATGACAGCGAAGGCCAGGAACGACGGAACCAGGGCGCTGCCGCGCTTGAAGACGTAGCCGCGGTCCAAGATCGTGCCGATGATCGACGCGTACGTCGAGGGTCGACCGATCCCGCGCTCCTCGAGCGCCTTCACGATGGTCGCCTCGGTGTAGCGCGGCGGCGGCGTGGTCGCATGCCCGTCGGGCTGCAGCGTCGACGCCGTCAGTGCGTCACCCACCTTCAACGCCGGGAGCCGTCGCTCGTCGTCGTCGGACGCCGTCTCGTCGTCGCGCCCCTCCTCGTACACCGCGAGGAACCCACGGCGACTGATGACCGTGCCCGCGGCCGAGAACTCCGCGTCGACACCCGCTGCGGTCGTCGCACCGAGTCGCACCGTCATCGTGCTGCCCGTCGCGTCGGCCATCTGCGAGGCCAGCGTTCGTTTCCAGATCAGCTCGTACAGCGCGAGCTCGTCACGGGAGAGCTCACCTGCCAGCTCGCCCGGCGTGCGGAAGTGGTCACCGGCCGGACGAATCGCCTCGTGAGCCTCCTGCGCGTTCTTGACCTTCTTGGCGTAGGTGCGCGGCTTGTCGTGCACGTGGTCGGCGCCGAACAGCTGCGCCACCTGTGCCCGCGCGGCGGCGATCGCCGTCTGCGACAAGGTGGTGGAGTCGGTACGCATGTAGGTGATGTAGCCGTTCTCGTACAACCGCTGCGCCACTCGCATCGCGACCTGTGCGCTCATCCGCAGCTTGCGGCTGGCCTCCTGCTGCAGCGTCGAGGTGATGAACGGCGCCGCAGGCGAGCGGCGGTAGGGCTTCTCCTCCACCGACCGAACGGCGAAGGTCGCCTCGGCGAGACCCTCGACGAGCTGCAGCACCGCGGCCTCGTCGAGCACCACGGCGTCGCGGGTCTTGAGCAACCCCTGCGAGTCGAAGTCGCGGCCCTGGGCGACCCGCCTGCCGTCGACCGCCACGAGCTTGGCGGTGAACCGGCCCGGCTCGAACAGCCCTTCGACGTCCCAGTACGACGCGGTGACGAACGCCATCCGCTCGCGTTCCCGCTCGACCACGAGCCGGGTCGCCACCGACTGGACCCGGCCGGCCGACAGCCCCTGCATGACCTTCTTCCACAGCACGGGCGACACCTCGTACCCGTACAGCCGGTCGATGATCCGCCGGGTCTCCTGGGCGTCGACGAGGCGCTGGTCGAGCTCGCGAGGGCTGTCCACCGCCGCCCGGATCGCCTCGGGGGTGATCTCGTGGAAGACCATCCGGTGCACCGGCACCTTGGGCTTGAGCACCTGCAGCAGGTGCCAGGCGATCGCCTCGCCCTCGCGGTCCTCATCTGTGGCGAGCAGCAGCTCGTCGGCCGCAGCGAGCTTCTTCCTCAGCTCGGCGACCTTGCTCTTCTTGTCGCTGTCGACCACGTAGAGGGGCTCGAAGTCGTGCTCGACGTCGACGCCGAGCCGGGCCCACTTCTCGCCCTTGAGCTTGGCGGGGATCTCCGACGCCCGTTGTGGCAGGTCCCGGATGTGGCCGACGCTGGCCTCGACGTCGTACCCCGAGCCGAGGTAGCCCCGGATCGTCTTGGCCTTGGCCGGCGACTCGACGATCACCAGACGGCGACCGCGGCTCGCGGACTCCTCGGTGGCCACGCGGGTACTCCTCACCTCGTTGGTCGACCTGCCGGCAACCCGGACAGGGCCGGCGCCCGGAGTGTGACGGTAGCCCGAGGGGGCTTGTCAAACGCAGCGCCCCCGCCCAAGGCGCTCACGGGACGAGAAAGCCCTCCTCGACGAGTCGTCGCAGCACGGGCACCGAGCCCTCCAGAGTGGCCTGGACGTCGAGGCCCTCCGCCTCGGCCCGAGCGACCACCAGCGCCCCCACCGGCACCTCGGGCCCCCGCTCGGCCAGGTCGTCGAGCAGCGCGGCCCCGAAGGCGTCCAGCGACCCGGCGAACCGGAACCCGTTCTCACGCAGGACGACGGTCTCGACCGGCTCGGCCCCACCGGGGTGCCACCGCTGGTCGATCCGGACGTCGTCGGCCACGCTGAGCATCAGGGTGAGCACCTCGGCTCCAGGGTGGGCCATGAGGGCGTCCTGCCGGTCGAACCACGCTCGGACGTCGGGTCCGACGGGCTGGGCCAGCGCCTGGTCCACGTGCTGCAGTCGCCGCACCGGCTCGTCCCGCCCGCCGGCGTGGAGGTTCACCAGCCCGAAACCGATCCCGACCACCCCGCGCCCCTCGAGTGCGGACAGCCACGCGTCGTAGCGCTGCGCGTGGTCGGGTGCCCGGTCCGCCCCGGAGTCGCGCAGCCAGAGGGCGACGTAGGCGGCCGGGTCCTGGACCTCCCGCTGCACGACCCAGGCGTCGAGGGCCGAGTCGGCCAGCCACTTCCGCGGCACGTCGTGCCACTCCTCGCCCGACCGGATCCCCCAGTTCGCCAGCAGCTGACCGAATCCGCCGTCGGCGAGGTGCTGCCCCATCTGCCGGACGAGGCGGGCACACACGTCGTCGCCGGGCAGGCCCGAGTCGCGGTAGTCGTGCCGCTCCGCGGGCGGGGCGGCGATCACGAACGGTGGGTTCGACACGATGCTGTCGAACCGACGTCCGATGACCGGGTCGAAAAGGTTCCCCTGTCGCAGCTCGACGGAGAGGTCGTTCATGGCGAAGGTGAGTGATGCCAGCTCGAGGCACCGTCCGCTGATGTCTGTCGCCACCACCTGCGCCGAGTGCTGCGCGAGGTGCATGGCCTGCACACCACACCCGGTACCCAGGTCCAGCGCCGTAGCCACGTCTCGACGCACCGTGCACTGGGCGAGCATGGTCGACGCACCACCGACGCCGAGCACGTGGTCGGACGCCATCGGCTGACCGCTGCGCAGGGGTGACCAGTCGGCCGCCACGTACCAGTCGTGGTCGTCGACGGCGTACGGCGCGATCTCCAGCCGGCACCGTACCTCGTCGCCGCCGACGAGGTACGGCTCGATCACGTCGAGGGTGTCTCCCAGTGCCACGCCGAGGTCGGACCTGGCGACGACGTCGGCGAGCAGGAGCAGCCGGACGACGGTCGACCGGGCGGAACCGTCGGATCGCAGCGTGCGCAACGCCGCGAGGTCGTCACCACGTGTGTGCGCCGACGCAGCGACGGGGCCGAGCAGCTGCTCGACCCCGTCGGCGTCGTACCCGATCTCGGCAAGCCGCACAGCCAGCCGGCGCGGCCCGTTCATGCGTCAGGACGCGGAAGCGACTTCCTCGGTGACGTCGGCGTGCGGACGCTTGCTGAACGCGACAGCTGCGACCACGATGCCGACCGCCACCAGCGCGATGACCGTTCGGAGCCCGGCGTTGGCGTCGCTGCCGATCCAAAGCTGGACGACGGCCGGAGCGATCAGCAGAGCCACCAGGTTCATCACCTTGATCAGCGGGTTGATCGCGGGACCGGCGGTGTCCTTGAACGGGTCTCCGACGGTGTCGCCGATCACCGTGGCCTCGTGGGCTGGTGAACCCTTGCCACCGTAGTTGCCGTCCTCGACGAACTTCTTCGCGTTGTCCCAGGCGCCACCGGAGTTGGCCAGGAACACCGCCATCAAGGTGCCAGTGGCGATGGTGCCGGCCAGGTACGAGCCGAGCGCGCCCACGCCGAGGCCGAACCCGACCGCGATCGGGGTCATGACGGCGAGCAGACCGGGGGTCGCCAGCTCACGCAGCGAGTCACGGGTGACGATGTCGACGACCCTGCCGTACTCGGGCCGCTCGGAGTAGTCCATGATCCCCGGGTGCTCGCGGAACTGCCGGCGAACCTCGAAGATCACCGCTCCCGCTGCCCGGGACACTGCGTTGATGGCGAGGCCGGAGAACAAGAACACCACCGAGGCGCCGATCAGCAGTCCCACCAGGTTCTTCGGGTCACCGACGTTGAGGACTCCGAAGTACTGCAACGCGTCCTGGCTGTTGAGCGCGCTGACGGCGTCGCCGGTCTTGGCGACGGCTCCGAAGACTCCCTCCCGGAAGGAGCCGAACAACGCTGTGGCGGCCAGGACGGCCGTCGCGATCGCGATGCCCTTGGTGATTGCCTTGGTGGTGTTGCCGACGGCGTCGAGGCTGCTGAGCACCCGGGCACCTTCACCGTGCACGTCACCGGACATCTCCGCGATGCCCTGGGCGTTGTCGGACACCGGCCCGAAGGTGTCCATGGCCACGATGACGCCGACGGTGGTCAGCAGACCCGTACCCGCCAGGGCGATGGCAAACAGGGACAGGGTGACCGACCCACCGCCGAGCAGAGAGGCACCGAACACTGCAGCACCGATGAGAAGAGCGGAGTAGACCGCCGACTCCAGACCGATCGAGATGCCGGTGAGGATGACCGTCGCCGGGCCGGTCAGTGACGACTTCGACACGTCGTCGACCGGACGTCGGTTGGTCTCGGTGAAGTAACCGGTCAGCTGCTGGATGGCCGCCGCAAGCACGATGCCGATGAAGACCGCCCCGATCGCCAGGACTCGAGGGTTGAAGGCGGTCAGCTTGGCGACGGTGAGACCCAGCCCCTCCAGGTTCAGGCCCTTGAACTTGACCATCGAGTCGGGCAGGAACGCAAAGCTCGCGATCACGACCAGCACCGCCGAGACGGCGGCCGAGATGAAGAACCCACGGTTGATCGCGCTCATACCGGACCGGTCGGTCACACGCGGGGACACCGCGAAGATGCCGATGACCGCAGTGATGACCCCGATGGCCGGGACGATCAGCGGGAAGACCAGCCCCAGCTCGCCGAAAGCCGCCTTGCCGAGGATGAGCGCCGCCACGAGCATGACCGCGTACGACTCGAACAGGTCGGCCGCCATACCGGCACAGTCACCAACGTTGTCACCGACGTTGTCGGCGATCGTGGCCGCGTTGCGGGGGTCGTCCTCAGGGATTCCCTGCTCGACCTTGCCCACCAGGTCGGCGCCGACGTCGGCCGCCTTGGTGAAGATCCCACCGCCGACCCGCATGAACATGGCGAGCATGGCGGCACCGAAGCCGAACCCTTCGAGGACGGTCGGCGCGTCGCCTTGGTAGATCAGCACGACGACCGCGGCGCCGAACAGCCCGAGACCGACGGTGAACATGCCGGCGACGCCGCCGGTACGGAACGCGATCCGCATGGCCCGCTGCTCGCCGGAGTCGTTGGCCGCCGCTGCCATCCGGACGTTGGCCCGCACGGCCAGCCACATCCCGACGTACCCGGTGATCGCGGAGAACAGCGCACCGACCACGAAGAAGGCCGAGCGGCCGATCTTGAGGCTGGTGGTCTCGGCGGGCAGCAGGAACAGCAGGAAGAACACCACGACCGCGAAGATGCTCAGGGTGCGGAACTGCCGCTGCAGGTACGCCGCAGCACCCTCCTGGACCGCGAGCGCGATCTCCTGCATCTTCGGCGTGCCCTCACTGGCTGCCAGCACCTCACGCACGAGCAGGCCGGCCACCACCAGGGCGCCCAGGGCGATGAGGGCAACGATGACGACATACGTGAGGTTGGCCCCGCTGAGGCTCAGGCTCACACCGCTGTCGGCGAGACGGACCACGGACATTCGTCCTCCTGTACGGAAACGTCGAACCCCGGCGCACGAGGGGCACGGGGCGTGGCGGAGTTTACGCAGCCGCTCTCGGCGCTGTCGCCCGGGTCCGCCGATTCCGAGGCGAAGCTCGCTCTCCTCGCCCGCGGCCCGCCGACTCGTGGCCTGAGGGGCTGTTGGGACCCGTTTGGGAGACTGCGGCGGTGGACGACCCGGACGGCGACCTCCTGGCCCGGCTCCTGGCCGCCCCGGGACGGGCCGACCGGGTCACCCACGTCGAGCGGCTGCCGGCCCGCCCCGGCCGGACGACGGCGTGGCCGGACTGGCTGCCCACCCCGTTCCGGGAGTCGCTGCTGGCCCAGGGCATCGGGGCCCCGTGGGCCCACCAGCGCGAGGTGGCCGACCTGGCCCGGGCGGGCCGCTCGGTCGTGGTGGCCACGGGGACGGCGTCGGGCAAGTCGCTGGCCTACCTGCTGCCCGTGCTCACGGCAGCGATGGAGGGCAGCGGCGCGCCCAACGGGCGTGGGGCTACGGCCCTGTACCTCGCGCCGACCAAGGCCCTGGCCGCCGACCAGCTGCGGCGGATCGAGTCACTCGACCTTCCCGGGGTTCGCGCCGCCACCTACGACGGAGACACCCCAGCCGAGGAGCGCGACTGGGTGAGGGCCCACGCCAACGTCGTGCTCACCAACCCCGACATGCTCCATCACTCGATGCTGCCCGGTCATGCCCGATGGGCCTCCTTCCTGCGGGCGCTGCGCTACGTGGTCGTCGACGAGGTGCACACCTACCGGGGGGTGTTCGGCTCGCACGTCGCTGCCGTGATGAGGCGGCTGCACCGAGTGAGTGAGCGCTACGGCAGCGACCCGGTGTTCCTGCTCGCGTCGGCCACGGTCTCCCAGCCGGAGGTGACCGCGAGCCTCCTGACCGGGGTCGACGTCCGTGCCGTCGTCGACGATGCCTCGCCTCGTGGCCCGGTCGCGTTCGCACTGTGGGAGCCTCCGTTCACCGAGCTCTCGGGAGAGCGCGGCGCACCGGTCCGACGCACGGCGACCGCCGAGGCCGCGGACCTGCTGACCGACCTCGTGCTGGAGAGCGCGCGTTCCCTCGCCTTCGTGCAGTCGCGCCGCGGGGCCGAGGTGGTCGCCCTGTTGGCTCGCAACGCCTTGCAGGAGATCGATCCCGCCCTGGGACGGCGTGTCGCCGCCTACCGCTCGGGATACCTGCCGGAGGAACGGCGCAGCGTGGAGCGGGCCCTGCACAGCGGCGAGCTGCTGGGGGTCGCGGCGACCAGCGCGCTTGAGCTCGGCGTCGACGTGACGGGTCTGGACGCCGTCGTGCTCGCCGGGTGGCCGGGGACCCGCGCGTCGCTGTGGCAGCAGGCCGGACGGGCCGGACGGGCCGGCCAGGCCGCACTCGCAGTTCTGGTCGCCCGCGACGACCCGCTCGACACCTACCTTGTGCACCACCCCGAGGCCGTGTTCGGTCAGCCCGTGGAGGCCACCGTGCTCGACCCGGACAACCCGTACGTCCTGGCTCCCCACCTGGCCGCGGCAGCCTCCGAGCTTCCGCTGACCGACACCGACCTCGTGCGCTTCGGTCCGGCCTCGGCCGCCGTGGTCGACGACCTGGTCGAACGTGGCTGGCTGCGCCGTCGTCCGACCGGCTGGTACTGGACCAAGCGTGAGCGGGCGTCCGACCTGGCGGACCTCCGCGGCATCGGCGGGGCACCGGTGCGCGTCGTGGAGTCGAGCACCGGACGACTGCTGGGGACGGTCGACCCGGGTGCCGCGCACTCGACCGTGCATCGCGGAGCGGTCTACGTGCACCAGGGCCAGAGCTTCGTCGTCGACTCCTTGGAGCTGGACGACGGTGTGGCTCTCGTGCACCGCGACGACCCCGACTGGACGACCTCGGCGCGCGAGGTGACCGAGCTGCGGATCACCGAGTCCCTGCGCAGCCAGGCGTGGGGGGCGACCCAGCTGTCGTTCGGTGTCGTGGAGGTCACCCGGCAGGTGGTCGGCTTCCTGCGCAAACGGATCGCGACCGGCGAGGTGCTCGGCGAGGAGGCCCTCGAGCTTCCGGCCCGGACCCTGACCACGAAGTCGATGTGGTGGACCCTCGCCCCCGAGCAGGTGGTCGCAGCGGGAGTGGCCGAGCCCGACCTGCCCGGCGCCCTCCACGCCGCCGAGCACGCATCGATCGGCCTGCTCCCCCTGGTCGCGACCTGCGACCGCTGGGACATCGGGGGCGTGTCCACCGCGCTGCACCCCGACACCGGACGTCCGACCGTGTTCGTCTACGACGGCCAGGCCGGTGGTGCCGGGTTCGCCGAGCGGGGCTACGGCGACGCCCGCGCCTGGCTGGAGGCCACGCGGGCCGCGATCGGCGACTGCAGCTGCGCCGAGGGCTGCCCCTCCTGTGTGCAGTCGCCCAAGTGCGGCAACGGCAACGACCCGCTCGACAAGGACGGCGCGGTGGCGCTGCTGCACGCCGTGCTGGGTGGGGCGCCCGACGACCAGGCGAAGGAGCCGGTCGAGCCGTAGCCCGCCCGGGCGGCGACGACGACCGGCGGCATCAGGGGCACCGCGACCGAAGCCAGCACCCGGACCGAGCCGTCGGCCTCGATCCGGCAGGAGACCAGCTCAGCCCCGTTGAGGGTCGCGACCCGGTCGGCCTCGGCACAGGCCCGCGTGACCGACCCGGTCAGGTCACTCCCCGGCGCCACGGCGTCGGCGAGGGTGGCGGCTGCGGCCAGCGCCGAGAGGTCGGCCGCTCCGGCTGCCCTTCGGTGGGCGGCGGTCACCGAGGCCACCCACAGCCCCAGCGCCGTCATCGCCGAGAGGGCGAGTGCGGCGACCAGCACCCACACGGTGGCCGAGCCGTCGTCACGGTTGGGCTGGTGGCCTCCCGCTGCCCGTCGCCCAGGAGTCACGGCCACTCCGGCGCCAGGCCCGCGACCGAACCCGGCTCGGCGACCGAGACGGCCGCGGCCGAGACCGAGGGCAGCCGGAATCCCAGGACGACGCGGGGGCCGGGCACGGTCACGGTCACCGTGATGTCGGTACCGGCGCGGGCCAACCGGACCGACGCCGACTCGGGCAGCTCACGTCGGGCCAGCCCCAGGGCCACCGCGTCGGCGTCGCCGCGTGCGGCGGACCGCGCTGCGGCACGTGCAGCGTCGGTGGCCCGGACCACGGTGATGCCGTGCCCAAGGGCGGCCAGGGCCAGCGACACGACGACGAGCAGCACCGGCAGGACCACCGCCATCTCCGCTGTCACCGCGCCCCGGTCGGGAGTGGTCGCACGTCGACGACCACTCCCGACCCGGCGCATCGGCGACGCCTCAGAACAAGAAGTCGAAGGCATGCTTGATGACGTCGAGCAGGAGCTGCATGACCGTGTCGCTGCTGAGCAGCTTCAGCAGCAGTCCCCCGAAGCCGCACGCGGCCACCGTGCCGACCGCGTACTCGGCGGTAGTCATGCCCGCGTCTCCCCGTGCGCGCAAGAGAAGTGCCTGACGCATGTGAACCTCCCGAACTCACCGGCGTACGGCCGGCACGTGTGACCTGGTCAGGTCGCGGGGAAGCGTCGTCGGTGTCGCGCTACCGCGGCAGTGACCCCGCAGGTTCTGGGGATGCCGCGGTGTGGATCGGTTTGTGGACGGTGCTCAGACCAGCGAGCCGACAAGCCCGACGACCACCGGGACGAGCCCGAGCACCACGAACCCGGGCAGGAAGCACAACCCCAGCGGCGCCGCGGCCTTCACCCCGAGACGACGGGCGCTGTCGAGCCGGGCGGCGCGTTCGTCGGCGCGCAGCTGCTCGGCCGACGCGGCAAGCAGGTGCGCGACGGATGCACCGGTGCGACTGCTTCGGTCGAACACCCTGGCGAGGACCTCGAGGTCGAGCGGAAGCGCCCGGAACGCCTCCGACGGTGTCGCCCCTGCCCGAAGGGCGCGCGCCGCGGTGTCGAGGTCCCAGCCGACCGTGGAGGTGCTCGCACCCGCTACCGCCTGCAGCGCCGCAGCGGGAGCGGCTCCGGCGGCCAGGCAGGCCGCGAGCAGGTCGACCACCAGCGGGAGCTCGGCAGCACGCGCCTCCCGGCGCCGCCGTGCGGCCCGAGGTTCGAGCCCGCCCAGCCACCGGGGCACCCAGACCGCGACGACCACGGCAGCCGCGACGCCGGCCGGACCCCCCAGCAGCGCGAACACCGCCAGGGCTGCGACCACCGAGGCGACGCCACGGTGCAACCGGCCCGGGGGATCGCCCGCACCCCCCGTCGTGCGCTGCTGACGGTCTCGGCCCACCACGCCCTCGAGGCGGCGCCGGGTCGTCACGCTGGGCGGCGAGCGGCCCCACAGCCAGACCGCCGCTCCGCCGCTCAGCACCGCGATCAGGACGAGCACCGGTCCTCCCTCACTCTGCGGTCACCCTCGGCGGTCACCCTCGCGGTCACCGCGCGGGCCTGCCGCTCGACCCACACGAGCCCGAGGACCTCGAGCCCGACGCCCACGACGACGCACGCCCATCCGTAGGGGGTGGTGAGCAGGACCCTCAGCGGGTCGGCTCCGAGCCCGTAGCCCATCAGCCACACCATGAAGGGCAGACCGGCCAAGAGCTTCGCCGTGGCCCGCGGGGCGGCCAGCTGCCCCGCGACCTCGCGGGAGAGCGCCAGCTCGTCGCGGACCCCGTCGGAGACCCTGCGCAGCGCCGTTCCCAGACCGGCACCGGACTGGGCGGTCACCTGCAGACAGGCCGCCACCTTGCGCAGGGCGCCGGCCCGGGGGGCGTCGGCTGCGCGGTGCAGGGCGGCGACCACGTCGCCGCCGAGCGCAGCGTGCCTGGCCAGGGCCGCGAGCACGGGATCGTGTCCGAGCGCGGCAGCGGCGACCTGCACGGCTCCGGTCGGTGGTGCCCCGGCGTCGAGCTCGGCGACGACCGCGTCGACGAACTGCAGGATGGTGGACTCCCGACCGCGTGCCGCCGTCCGCCGGCTCGGGGAGGACAGACGATCGTCACGACGCAGGGCGAGGAAGCGTTCGCGGGCTCTGCGACGCGGACGGTCCAGGAGCCACACCGCGACGGCGACGAGCGCCGGTGCCAGCACCAGTGCGGCCATGTCACGGGTCAACCCTCTCGAGTCGTCGCTGAAGGGCGGCCCACCCCGGACCGGGCCGGCACTCGTTGTCCGTGCGGCGCACGGCCTCCACGACCTCCACGACGCCGTCTGCCTGGCGGTCGAGCACACCGACCGAGGTGAGCGTCCGTTCCCCGCCGGCGCCCCGCTCCAGGTGGAGGATGACGTCGAGGGCTGAGGCCAGCTGGCTGTGCGCAGCGTGCCGGTCGAGTCCACCGGGCGCCGCAAGCGCCTCGATCCTGGCCGGGACGTCGCGCGCGGAGTTGGCGTGCAGAGTGCCGCACCCACCCTCGTGACCCGTGTTCAGGGCCGCCAGCAGGTCGACGACCTCCGCTCCACGCACCTCACCCACGACCAGCCGGTCAGGACGCATGCGCAGCGCCTGGCGCACCAGGGTGCGCAGCGTGACCTCGCCGCTGCCCTCGACGTTCGGTGGCCGTGACTGCAGCCGCACCACGTGTGGGTGGTCGGGCGTCAGCTCGGCGGTGTCCTCGACCAGGACCAGACGGTGCGCAGCAGGAACCAGACCGAGCAGCGCGGCGAGCAGCGTGGTCTTGCCCGACCCCGTTCCCCCGGTGACGAGGAAGGCGAGCCGGCGGCTGACCACCCGGGCGACGAGAGCGGCCAGCTCTGGATGCATGGCCCCGAGGTCGACCAGCTCGTCGAGGGTGAAGGCGTTGGTTCGGCCGAGCCTCAGGGACAGGCACGCAACGTCTGCCACCGGTGGGAGGACGGCATGCAACCGGACGCCGTCCGGGAGCCGGGCGTCGACGAACGGTTGGGCGTCGTCGAGCCGGCGCCCACACGAGACGGCCAGGCGTTGGGCCAGGGCGACCAGCTCGGCGTCGTCCCGAAAGGCGAGTGGCACCCGACGCAGCCCGTCGCCGTCGTCGACCCAGACCTGGTCGGCTCCGACCACGAGGACGTCGGTCACGGCGGGGTCGTCGACGAGAGCCTGCAGCGGACCAAGACCCACGAGCTCGGCATGGAGGGCATCGACCACCGAGCGCACCCCCGCGTCGCCGAGCACGCGTCCCTCAGCCAGGAGGGCCGAGGCGACGGCGGTCGGGGTGGGATCGACGGCGTCACGGACCAACCGTCCGCGCACCCGCTCGACCAGCGCACGGTCGACCAGTCGGACCGGCCCGCTGCGGGGCGGTGTGAAGGCTGCGGTCGTCATGCCGCCTTCGTCTGCCCGTCCAGCTCGGCGAGCAGGCGGCGCACGAGCCGGCCGGTCTCGCTTCGCTCGTCGAGCCCGGGTGGCTCGCCGGACTCCTCGTCGACCGCCCGGGCCGGGTCGTGGTCCAGCCAGCCGACGACGGGTCGTTCGAGCGCACGCCGGACGTCCTCGGTCCGGAGACCACCGGGAGCCGGTCCCCGGACGACGATCCGCTGGTCACCGACCGCGGGTTCGAGGCGGCGCAGCAGCGCTCGACTGGCCGCGATCGCACGCACCCGGGCCGGAACGACCACGAACAGTGTCTGCACGTGCTGCAGCAGGAGTCGCGACACGTCGTCAGGGGTTCTCGGCAGGTCGACCACCACGACGTCGCTGCCACGACGGGCGCCGTCGAGCACCGCCGCCGCCGCCTCGACCGGAACCGTGGGAGCGCCGTCACGAGACCAGGCGAGCACCGAGACACCCATGACCTGGGGCAGGACGTGGGCGAGGGTCGAGGCAGCGACTCGACCGCGGGCGTCGGTGAGGTCGGCCCAGCGCGAGCCGGCCGCGTCCTCGGCGGCGAGGAGGAGGTCGAGCCCTCCGCCCAGCGGATCCGCGTCGACCAGCAGTGGGCTCCGCCGGCTTCGAGCCGCAGCGACCGCGAGCGCTGCTGCCACGGTGCTGGCGCCGGCGCCCCCACAGCCGCCGACCACTCCGAGCACGGTGGCCGACGGTGTTCCGGCCTCGAGGTCGGACAGCCGGTCGGCCAGCCACGAGTCGGCCGTCGGCAGGAACACCACGTGCTCCACCCGAAGGTCGACCGCACGACGCCAGAGGGCCACGTCGTCGGCATCGACGCCGACGACGACCACGTGGGAGCGTCGGGGCAGGGACGACGTGACCAGCGCCGTCAGCCGGTCGTGGCCCACCAGGACGAGTGGCGCGGCCGCCCACCCGGTGCGAGCACCTCCGAGGTCGTGCGCCACCTCGACGTCGACGCCCACCGCCGCGGCCACCCGGAGGACGGCGTCCAGGACGTCGTCGTCGCCGGACACCAGGAGTGGTCGCGTCGCGGTGGCCGGCGTCGCTTCGGAGGAGCTTGTTGTCCAGGCCTTGTCCGTCGTCATCGAGACCTCCAGCTGCGCGGGCACGTGCAGCGAGCCTCGAAGGTCGCAAGCAGGGGAATGACGCGCACGGCTGAGGGTGGGGATGACGAGCATCGAGCAAACGCCTGTGGACGAAGCGCGGAGCGGCCCCCGCTCGGGGGGAGAGCGGGGGCCGCAGGGCGCATGGCCGGGGGGTGCTGCCATGCGCATCGTCGATCCCGAGGGACCGACGTGGCCCATCGTGTACACACCGCCGCGCGGTCTGCAAACAACTCGCGCATTCCGCGTCCGGCGAGTCGCGAAATCGGCCGATCCGCGGACCTGTCGGGCGCGACCTATCCTCGAGGGGTGAATCCGACCCGTTCGGCCGCGTTCTTCGACCTGGACAAGACCATCATCGCCAAGTCCAGCTCCCTGGCGTTCAGCCGCCCCTTCTACAAGGGCGGACTGATCAACCGACGCGCTGTGCTGCGAAGCGGTTTCGCCCAGTTCGTGTTCCTCGTAGGCGGCGCAGACCACGACCAGATGGAACGGATGAGGGCCTACCTGCAGAGCCTGGTGACCGGGTGGCCGGTGGACCAGGTCGACGAGATCGTGCACGAGACCCTCCACGAGCTCATCGACCCGATCGTGTACGACGAGGCCGTCACCCTGATCGAGGAGCACCACGCTGCGGGGCGTGACGTCGTCATCGTCTCGTCCTCGGGATCAGCGGTGGTCGAGCCGATCGGCGCCATGCTCGGCGCCGACCACGCGCTGGCCACCCGCATGGTGGTCGAGGCCGGCGCCTACACCGGCGAGATCGACTTCTACGCCTACGGGGACAACAAGGCTGTGGCAGTGACCCAGCTGGCGCAGGAGAAGGGCTACGACCTGGATGCGAGCTACGCGTACAGCGACTCGGTGACCGACGTGCCGATGCTCGACGCCGTGGGCCACCCGGTCGCCGTCAACGCGGACCGAGGGCTGCGCAAGGTTGCCGAGGAGAGCGGCTGGGAGCAGCTCACGTTCGCCACCCCGGTGGCCATGCGTCGTCGGCTGCCGCGCGTCGCAGAGATCCCACCCAAGCAGCGTCTGGCCGCCGGGGCGGTCGCGGCCGGGGCGGCGGCGGGTGCGGCCGCCGGGATCGTCTGGCTCGCCAGCCGACGCAGCCACCCGACCGGATGAGCGGTGGACGTCGCCGCCGACCTCGCTGCCTGACCGATCACCACTGCGCGCACACCTGACGCCCGACAGCGGCACCACGAGCGATGCTGCCGGCGATATGGACCAACCAGCCCGCGACGCCCTCTGGGGTCGCGGAGGAGTACCCGTCGAGCGCCTCGAGGTAGCGCTCGCGGCCAAGCTCCAGCAGACCCGCCTCCGGCACGCTGAGAGCGTCGGGGTCGACCCCCCGCTCGATGAGCACCAGGCGTTGCGCCGCACGCGCGACCAGGTCGTTGCCCCAGGTGAACGGCTGCAGTGCGAGCACCTCACCGTGCACGACCGCCGCCACCACCACTGCAGCCCCCTCGGTCGGCGCTGCGAGCAGGTCGGACAGCTGGGCCAGCCGCCTCGAGACCTCCGGGTCCCTTCTCGGTCGGCCCAGCTCGTCCGGCGAGACGAACTCGCCCGCGACGAGTGCGTGGACCCGGGCCAGCGCCTGAAGGGGCGCACTGCCCCAGGTGTCCGACAGCGTCCTCAGCTCGGTCGTGAGCCGCAGGGACGCCGCGCACCACCGGCCGTCGTCGGTGTCGGGGAACGGCGCCTCGAACGTGTCCAGGCTGACGTCGCGGCCGCCGAGCACCACCGAGGCCCAGGCACCCCGTCGCAGCGACTCGGACCTGACCTCGGCCCGGCGCTGTCGCAGCACACGCTCCTTGAGCAGGGCATCGACCCCTGCCCGCGACGCGTCAACCGCTTCGAACACGCCGGGCAGGGTCATCAACGACGCGAACGGGTCCACGGGCACCGCACCACCCTGGCAGAGGCACGGGCTCGCCCTTCACCCCCCGGCGTCCGGCCGCTACGTTTCCTCGTGGGTGGCTCGAGGTCTCCCAACCCGGCCTGACGAGGAGTGCGCGTCGTGAGTGACGGCAACAGCAACGAAGCCCTGTCGAACCTCCTGCGGGAGGAGCGACGTTTCCCGCCGTCGGCGGAGTTCGCCGCACAGGCCAACGCCACCTCGCTGATGTACGAGGAGGCCTCGGCGGACCGGATGGGCTTCTGGGAGCGCCAGGCAGAGCGGCTGCGCTGGGAGGCACCGTGGGACCAGGTGCTCGACTGGTCGGACGCACCGTTCGCCCGTTGGTTCGTCGGCGGTCGGCTCAACGTGGCGGTGAACTGCGTCGACCGGCACGTGGACGACGGTCACGGCGACCGCGTGGCCCTGCACTGGGAGGGCGAGCCAGGTGACACGCGGACCTTCACCTACGCCGAGCTCCAGGTCGAGGTGTGCAAGGCGGCCAACGCGCTGACCGAGCTCGGTGTCGCTGCCGGGGACCGGGTCGCGATCTACCTGCCGATGATCCCCGAGGCGATGATCGCGATGCTCGCCTGTGCGCGGATCGGCGCCCCGCACTCGGTGGTGTTCGGCGGGTTCTCGGCCGAGGCGCTGCGCAGCCGGATCGACGACGCCGAGGCCGTGCTCGTCATCACCTCCGACGGGGGCTACCGCCGCGGCAAGCCGGCGCTGCTGAAGCCCGCCGTCGACGAGGCGGTCACTCAGACGCCGTCGGTGCGAAAGGTGCTCGTCGTCCGACGGACCGGGCAGGACGTCGAGTGGGACGACCGGCGAGACGTCTGGTGGCACGACGTCGTCGACCGTCAGGCCGCGACACACCACGCTGCGTCGTTCGACAGCGAGCACCCGCTGTTCATCCTGTACACGTCGGGAACGACGGGTAAGCCCAAGGGCATCCTGCACACCAGCGGCGGCTACCTCACCCAGGCCGCCTACACCCACCACAACGTCTTCGACCTGAAGCCGGAGAGCGACGTCTACTGGTGCACCGCCGACGTCGGCTGGGTCACCGGGCACACCTACATCGTGTACGGGCCGCTTGCCAACGGGGCCACGCAGCTGATGTACGAGGGCACACCGGACACCCCCCACAAGGGACGCTGGTGGGAGCTGATCGAGAAGTACAAGGTGTCGATCCTCTACACAGCACCGACCGCGATCCGCACGTTCATGAAGTGGGGCGATGACGTGCCCGAGCAGTTCGACCTGTCGTCGTTGCGCGTCCTCGGCTCGGTCGGTGAGCCGATCAACCCCGAGGCCTGGATGTGGTACCGCGAGCACATCGGCGGCAACAAGGCGCCGATCGTCGACACGTGGTGGCAGACCGAGACCGGCGCCATGATGATCAGCCCGCTACCCGGGGTCACCGCCACCAAGCCCGGCTCGGCGATGCGTGCGCTGCCCGGCATCGGTGCCGACGTGATCGACGACCAGGCCCGCACCGTCCCGGACGGCGGTGGTGGCTACCTCGTGCTCACCGACCCGTGGCCGGCGATGCTGCGCGGCATCTGGGGCGACCCCGAGCGCTATCGCCAGACGTACTGGTCGCGTTTCGACGGCTTCTACTTCGCCGGTGACGGAGCCAAGAAGGACAACGACGGGGACCTCTGGCTGCTCGGCCGGGTCGACGACGTCATGAACGTGTCAGGGCACCGCATCTCGACCACCGAGGTCGAGTCGGCACTCGTGTCCCACCCCTCGGTCGCCGAGGCTGCGGTCGTGGGTGCCACCGACCCGACGACCGGACAGGGCATCGTCGCCTTCGTGATCGTGCGCGGTCACGTGGCTGATGACGAGGCGCACGGCGAGCAGCTGGTCGCGGACCTGCGGGCCCACGTTGCGCACGAGATCGGGCCGATCGCGAAGCCGCGTCAGATCATGGTCGTCGCGGAGCTGCCCAAGACCCGCTCGGGCAAGATCATGCGCCGTCTGCTGCGCGACGTCGCCGAGCACCGCGACCTGGGTGACGTGACCACGTTGGCCGACCCCACGGTGATGAACCTGATCGACTCGCAGCTGTCCGACGCCTCGCCCGACTGACCCTCGTGGCTTGCCGGTGAGCAGGAACGCGACCCGGGTCAGCGAGGACCGCCGGGAGACCACGAAGTCGTGGAACCCGTCGTCAGCGTTCCTGCCCAGTCCTCCCACCCCCTGTACACGTCGCAGCAGGCTCTCACGGGTGGACCTTTGCGTCTGAGGACCGCAGCCGGCCCGGCGCGTAGGGTTGCAGCGGAGCGCCGGGAAGTCGGGTCGGCACGTGCACGCAAGACCGCGTCCACGTCCAGTGGTTGACGGGAGGGAACGTGTCCTCGTCTCCGGACGCCCGACGGGTGCTGTTCGGTCGGCTGCCCTCCGGTGAACGCCGGTTCCTGGCCGACACCCTCCGCCAGGAGACGGTGGGCGGCGCACTCCTGCTCGGAGCCGCGCTGGTCGGGCTGGTGCTCGCCAACTCCGGGCTCAGCGGCTGGTACGAGCAGCTCAAGGACGCCGTGGTCGGACCGGCAGCCCTCCACCTCGACCTCAGCCTTCAGGACTGGGCCGGTGACGGCCTGCTCGCGATCTTCTTCTTCGTCGCCGGCCTGGAGCTCAAGCGCGAGCTCGTCGTGGGCAGCCTGAGCAAGGTGTCACAGGCGGTGGTCCCCGTGGTCGCCGCCGTCGCCGGCATGGTCGTCCCGGCCCTGATCTACCTGGCCGTCGCCGGCGGGGACCCGAGCACCCGCGACGGGTGGGGCGTGCCCATGGCCACCGACATCGCCTTTGCGCTGGCCGTGCTCGCCGTCGCCGGGTCGCACCTGCCCTCCGCGCTCCGTGCGTTCCTGCTCACCCTCGCCGTCGTCGACGACATGGGGGCGATCACCGTCATCGCCGTGTTCTACACCGAGACGTTCAAGGCGGGGTCGTTCGCGTTGGCGGTGCTCGCCCTCGGCGTGTGGTGGGTGATGCAGAGGCGCCGCGTGACGAGCCCATGGCTCCTGATTCCGGTCGCCGTGGTCGCCTGGGCCTTCATGCACGACAGCGGCGTGCATGCCACGGTCGCCGGGGTCGTGCTGGGCCTGCTCACGAGGGTGAGACCGGACGCGGACGAAACGACCTCCCCGGCGGAGCACCTCGAGCATGTCGTGCGTCCCTGGTCGGCCGGGTTCGCGGTTCCGATCTTCGCGTTCCTCGCGGCCGGCGTCCCTCTCGACGTCGGGGCGCTCACCGACGTGTTCGACGACACCGCCGCGATCGGGGTCATGCTCGGCCTCTTCCTCGGAAAGTTCGTCGGGGTGCTCGGCGCCTCGTACCTCACCGCCCGGTTCACCCGGGCCGAGCTGAACGAGGACCTCGCCTGGCTCGACATGGCCGGGCTCGCCATGCTCTCCGGGATCGGCTTCACGGTGTCCCTGCTGATCGCCGAGCTCGCGTTCGAGGACGACCAGCACCGACTGGACGACGTCAAGGTCGCGATCCTGCTCGCCTCGGTGGCCGCCGCCGTGGTCGCCATGATCGTGCTGCGCCTGCGCGACCGGGTCTACCGGCGGATCGAGCTGCGGGAGGCCGCCCAGGACTGACCCGCGAGAGCCACGACCCCGTCGGGAGGGTCCGGTTACCTCTCCAGCGCAGAATCCGCCATGCTGGGGGCAGCAACGAGGAGGACACCGATGACGTACCCCAACGGCAACCCCGGGCGCGACGAGCGCGCCTCCCTGGGCGCGCTGGTCAGCTCGCTCAGCCAGAACGTCAGCACGCTGGTGCGCGACGAGATCGCCTTGGCCAAGGCCGAGGTCTCCGAGTCGGCCAAGCGGGGAGCCACCGGCGGCGGGCTGCTCGCAGCCACGGCCATGCTGGTGATGATGGTCTGGCTGCTGCTGACCTGGGCGGCCGTCTACGGGCTGACTGACGGCACCGGGCTGCCGCTGTGGGCGTCGTTCCTGATCGTCGCTGCGGTCTACCTCGTGATCGCGGTCATCCTGGCCTTCGTCGCCAAGCGGCACCTGGAGCAGGCCAAGGGCCCGCAGCAGGCCCAGAAGGCGGCCGAGGAGACCAAGCAGATCCTGTCCGGCCTCAAGCCGGCGACCTCGTCGCCGTCCGGGCCGGGGTCGGCTGCTCCCGGCCTCAGCGCACCCCCTGCACCAGCCCCCGCGCCGGCACCCAGCTCGCCCGCGCCCACCACGGTCGGCGACACCGCTACGGGGCCATGACCCCCGACCGGTCCGACCTGCTCGTCGACGGTCCCTGGGAACACCGCGAGATCGCGGCGAACGGGCTGCGGTTCCACGCGGCCACCGCCGGCGACGGCCCGTTGATGGTGCTCCTGCACGGTTTCCCCGAGAACTGGTGGGCGTGGCGCCACCAGCTCGTGTCGTTCGCCGACGCCGGCTACCGGGTCGTCGCCCTCGACCTGCGGGGCTACGGTGCGAGCGACCACACCCCGCGTGGGTACGACATGCCGTCGTTGGTGTCCGACGTCGCGACCGTCATCCGTTCCCTCGGCAGTGCCGACGCGTTCGTCGTCGGGCACGCGGTCGGCGGAGCGATCGGGTGGTCGCTCGCCGCGAACCAGCCCAAGCTCGTGCGTCGACTGGTCGCCGTCTCCGCGCCGCACCCCCGACGGCTCCGCAAGGCTGTGATGACCGACCCCGCTCAGCTGTCCGCCTCGGCGTTCTCGCTGTCCTTCCAGTCGCCGTGGGCACCGGAGCGCATGCTCGTCAGGGACGACGCGCGGCGGGTCGACGAGCTCCTGCACCGGTGGGCGGCACCCGGATGGCCGGACGAGCCGACGTCGGCCTTCTACCGCCAGGCCATGCAGGTGGGCAACACCGCGTACTGCGCGATGGAGTACTTCCGGTGGGCCGTGCGCTCGGTGCCCCGCCCCGACGGCGCCCGGTACGCGTCCAGCATGCGCGCGCCGATCGGCGTCCCGGTGCTCCAGCTCCACGGCTCCGCCGACACGTGCGTGCTGCCCAGCAGTGCGCAGGGGTCCGGTGAGTTCGTCGTGGCCCCCTACCGCTGGCGGCTGCTGGACGGCGTCGGCCACTTCCCGCACGAAGAGGCCCCCGATCGGTTCGACGCCGAGGTACTCGCCTGGCTGTCCGACCCTGAGCCCGACCGCTGACGTGAGCGACGCCGACCGCCCCAGGGACCCCCGGGGTCGGCCGCGTAACGACCGCCCGCGCGACGCGCTCGGCCGCCCGCTCACCCCGGGCACGGCGGGGGTGACGCCGGTCTCCGACGAACTGGACCTCACCGACGCCCAGACGGTCGCCTACGCCCAGGAGCTGCTGGACGCCGGTCGGGCCTTCGCGGCGCACGAGGTGTTCGAGGCCGCGTGGAAGCACGCCTCCGACGAACCGAGCCGGCAGCTGTGGCGCGGCCTGGCCCAGCTCATGGTCGCCGTCACCCACGCCCAGCGGGGCAACGCACTCGGCGCCGAGCGGCTCCTGCAACGGGGAGAGGCCACGCTCGAGGGGCTCCCGCCGGTGAGCGAGGTCGACGTCGCGGCCTGGGTCGACGTCGCCCGGGCCCACGTCGGCTGACGCCTGCGGCGGCGCGGGCCGGGCGATTGGACGGCGACGCACACGACGCGCCGTGGCGCGACGTCTCAGGACGTGCCCAGCGGTACAACCGCCGATTGTGCACAGCCACTGGCCGGCGGCGGCCGTCGCTAGGCGCAGGGGCCGGTGTTCACCGGACCCTCGGCGGCCACGCCGGCTGCAACGGCGTCCGAGACCTGCTCGGCGGTCATCGCGTAGCCGGTCGACTCGTCGTCGAGCGAAGCGGCGAACACCACACCGACCACGTGCCCGCTGCGGTCGAGCACCGGGCCACCGGAGTTTCCCGGTCGCACCGTGGCGCGCATCGAGATCACCTCGCGCAGCACGGCACCGCGGCCGTAGATGTCGTGTCCCTGCGCGACCAGGACGCTGCGCACCCGACCGGCCTCGGCATCCAGCGGGCCGTTCTCCGGGTAGCCGACCACCGCCACGCTGTCGCCGCGGTTGACCTCGAGCCCGAACGGCAGGGCCTCTGCGGTCAGCCCGGGGACCGACAGCACCGCGACGTCGAGCTCCGGGTCGAAGTAGACGACGGTCGCCGGGTAGCCCTGGCCCTCGCCACCGAGGTAGACCGCCGGTTTGTCGACGGCGGCCACGACGTGGGCGTTGGTGAGGACGCGCTCGGGGGCGAAGGCGAACCCCGAGCCCTCCAGCCCGCGACCGCAGCCCTGCGCGATACCGGAGATCTTCACCGTGTTCGCGGCCCCGAACACGACGGGCTCACGCCGCACGATGGCCGGGTCGGGCTTGGCGATCGGCTTGACCGGTTCGGGTCCGAGTCCGGCGAAGACCTCCGGGAACCCCGAGCCGTCGACCAGTGCCTGCAGCTCGCCGGTCGCCTTGTCGGCGAGGTCGGGCATCACCGTGTCGACGACACCGAGGACGTAGGACTGACGGACCTCGCGCATGAACTCGCTGCGTCCTGAGTGCACCGCGACGCTGGCGATCAGCCACACCACGAGCAGCATCGAGACGACCGACAGCACCGCACCGAGCGAGGAGTCCAGCACCACTGCGGGACGCCAGGTCACCGCGTCCTTCATCCGGCGACCGAAGTAGCCCACCAGCACCTGGCCGATCGTGGCGAACAGAAACACCAGGATCAGCGCGACTACCGCTCGACCAACGCCAGGGTCCCAGGAGCCCACGACCCGCGGGGTCAGCCACAGTCCCGCCGCGGCGCCGAGCAGGAACCCGGCCAGGGACAGCAGGCCGTACAGGAAGCCACGCCGCCAACCGATGTAGGCGAAGAGCAGGATCCCCACGACGAGGACGAGATCGACGACGTTCACCGTCGGTCTCCCCTCACTCGTCGCTCAGGTCGCGGACGTCGTCGCGATCCCACGGTTGCTCCCACCCCGCCAAGTAGACCAGTCGATCGAGCAATCCCCCGGTAAAGCCCCACACAACCAGGCCATGAACGTCGAATGCCGGACCGACGAACCCACTGGGGTGACGCACCCGGAACCGGTGCGCCGGGTCGGTCAGCGTCGCGACCGGGACTCGGTGGACGGAGGCGACCTCTGCCGGGTCGAGGGCGGTCACCGGTGTCGGTGCCCGCCACCAGCCGACCACCGGGGTGACCACGAAGTCGCTGGGCGGCAGGTAAAGGTCGGGCAGGACGGCCAGGACGTCGACGCCTGCCGGGTCCAGTCCGGTCTCCTCGGCCGCCTCGCGCAGCGCCGCGGCGACCGGGCCGTCGTCGGTCGGGTCGACCGCCCCGCCCGGGAACGCCGGCTGGCCGGCGTGGCTGCGCATGTCGTGCGCCCGCTCGATGAGCAGGACGTCCGGACCGGCGTCGCCCTCGCCGAACACGATGAGCACCGCCGAGCGCCGGGACGCGGACTCCGGCGGGGTGAACCGGGTGAGGTCGGTCGCCGTGATCCCGGCGACACCGCTCAGCAGCGGCTCCAGCCACGGGGGAGGGTCGGGTTCGCGGGTCACGGCAGGTCGACGTCGAGGTACTTACGGGCCATCGACGACAGCTCGGCGGCGCTGGCGAAGGCGCCGAACTTGGTGTGCACCACCTCACCGTCAGCGGTCACGAACAGGGTCGTGGGAGTGGCGGCCAGACCCAGCTCGGCCCTCAGCCGGCCGTCGGGGTCGGACACCGACGGGAACGTCACGCCGAGCGCCTTCAGGGTGCGCAGGGCGGCGTCGTTCTGGTCCAGCAGGTCGACGCCCAGCACCCGTAGCCCGGCGTCACTGGCGCGCTGAAGCATCGGGAGCTCGCCGCGGCACGGCGCGCACCAGGAGGCCCATACGTTGACGAGCATGGGCTCGCCGCGAAGGCCAGCGAGCCGCACCTCTGGACCCTCGCCGAGACACGGCAGCTCCATGTCGGGCAGGCCGTCGTCGCGGACCGCTGCCGGGCCGGCCACCGGGCACGGTCTGAGTCCCGCCGCCTTCACCAGGGCAGGGTCGGCGACCGCCCCTGTGGGCACGCTGATCCCCGGTGGGGTGTCGGAGGCACCTGGGGCGACCCGCGTGCCGGCACCCTCCGAGCCGCAGGCGGTGAGGATCGCAAGCGCAAAGGTCGCCGCCACCAGCCAGGGCGCGAGACGACAGGCCAAGGCGAACCCGCGCCGGTCGGTCACGGGACGTCCTTGACCAGTTTCGCGGCGACGTCGGGGTCGACCGGTCCCTCGCCGTAGGACGGGCACCAGGCGGCGACCGGGCAGGCACCGCAGGCCGGTCTGCGCGCGTGGCAGCGCCGCCGCCCGTGCCAGATCAGGTGGTGGGACAGCTGGGTCCAGTCCTGGCGCGGGAACAGCGCCCCCACCTCGGCCTCGACCTTGTCCGGGTCGGTCTCGGTGGTCCAGCCCAGGCGGCGGGCCAGCCGTCCGAAGTGCGTGTCCACGGTGATCCCGGGGACCCCGAACGCATTGCCGAGGACGACGTTGGCCGTCTTTCGACCCACCCCCGGGAGGGTGACCAGGTCCTTCAACCGGGCCGGTACCTCACCGGAGTAGTCGTCGCACAGCACCTGTCCGAGCCCAATCAGCGAGTTGGCCTTCGCCCGGAAGAAGCCGGTCGACTGGATCAGCAGCTCGAGCTCGGCCCGGTCGGCGGCGGCGTAGTCGGCGGCGCTGCGGTACCTCGAGAAGAGGGTCGGCGTGACCAGGTTGACCCGCTTGTCAGTGCACTGCGCGGACAGAATCGTGGCCACGAGGAGCTCCAGCGGAGTGCTGAAGTCCAGCTCGCACTCGGCGTCGGGGTAGGTCTCCGCCAGCACGCGGTTGACCTTGCGTGCCTGTCGCACGAGTGCCGTGTGGGTCGCCGGAACCGACGCCGCCGCACGTCGTCGGCCGACGCGACGGGAGCGAGGGGGAGCCACCGGGCAAGCCTAGGTGCCGGTCGTCGGCCTCCACCGTCCGGGTGACGCCCCCTCAAGGGTGCGCGGCGACCCGACGACACCGGCAGGGACGATGAGGGAGGGACGCGCCATGACGACGCGCACCGGCGCCCGGGGCAAGTCCCGGGCCGCCGAGCGGGAGGCGCCACGACGCAGTGACGAGTTCGCCCACCTCTCCCTCGAGGCGCTGCGCTCGTACCGGCAGGCGCTGACCGCCGAAGAAGGTCGGGTGTCGTACTGGCGACGGCTCATCCAGGCCCGGATGGACCTGCAGGAGCTGAGCGGGCAGCCCGACCCGGTTCGACTGGAGCGGCTGGGCCAGGCCCTGAGCGAGACCCGGGTCGGCATCGGTCGACAGGCCCTGATCGAGGTGCTCCCGGTCGACGACGTCCCACCCCTGCCGGACCTCAACCAGCTCTGGGCGCGGGAGGCCGACCCCACCGACGAGGCCGCCAGGGACGCGATGACCCGCGACCTGGCATTCGCCGAGCTGCAGCTGTCGGCCTATCGGGCTGCGTTGCACCGAAGGCTCAGCAACGCCACGGGTGAGCTGATCGCCCGCTACCGCGAGGAGCCGACCCTGTGCCTGTCGGTGCTCCCGCTACGGCCCGGCGACTCCCAGCCGCCCGCCCAGCCAGCGGGCGCTGCCCCCAAGGCCTGACCCACCCCTCGAGCGCCCGCCCAGCTCCCTGCGCCGCCCAGAACCCTGGCCGAGCCCGCCGGTCCGCGGCAGACTGTCCCCCGATCGTCGGCGCCGCACCTCAGGGCCCGACCCAGCGCCGGACCCAGCACACGGAGGGCATGTGGACGACGACGTCGTGCGCCGGACCGCGCTGTTCGCCGCCCTCGACGACAGCGCCGCCCAGGCCCTGCGCGCCTCGATGACCCCGCAGCGGGTGGTGCGTGGCGACACCGTCTTCGCCGAGGGTGAGCCCGGCGACCGGCTCTTCGTGGTCGTCGACGGCAAGGTCAAGCTCGGACAGACCTCGATCGACGGCCGCGAGAACCTGCTCGCCGTCCTCGGTCCCGGTGAGATGTTCGGCGAGCTCTCCCTGTTCGACCCAGGGGAGCGCACGTCGACGGCGACCGCCCTGACCGACGTGCGGCTGCTCGGCATGGGGCAGCGGGACCTGCGCCCCTGGCTCACCGGCCGTCCCGAGGTTGCCGAGGAGCTCCTCCAGGCACTCGCCCAGCGGCTGCGGCGGACCAACGAGGCGATGTCCGACCTCGTCTTCAGCGACGTCCCGGGGCGCGTGGCCAAGGCCCTGCTGGACCTGTCCGACAAGTTCGGCACGCCGGCCGAGGGCGGGATCCTGGTGGCCCACGACCTCACCCAGGAGGAGCTCGCCCAGCTCGTCGGGGCATCGCGCGAGACGGTCAACAAGGCGTTGGCCGACTTCGCCCAGCGCGGCTGGCTGCGCCTCGAGGCACGAGCCGTCGTGCTGCTCGACGTCGAGCGGCTGACCCGCCGGGCTCGCTGACCCCGTCAGGGGTACGCGTCGAGGTACGCCAGCTGGGCCAGGGTGCTGGCCAGGGCCGCCGGCCTCAGGTTCTCGGACAGCGGGCCGTACACCGCGTCCAGCACGGCGTCGGCCGTCTGCGCCCCGCCCGCCCTCGCCGCGCGCACTTGGGCCAGCCGCTGCAGCCGGTGGGCCCGGTACTGCGCGATCACCGCCGCCCCGTCGGGCACGACCGGGCCGTGCCCGGGCAGGACCAGGACCGGACCGACGACCGTCCGGGCCGCGAGGCGGTCCAGGGACATCAGGTAGTCGGCCAGCCGGCCGTCGGGGTGCGCGACGAACGAAGTCCCACGGCCGAGCACCGTGTCACCGGTCAGCAGCAGACTCCGAGCCGCCACCAGGAAGGACACGGAGTCCGCCGTGTGCCCGGGCGTGGACACGACCTCGATCCGCAGCCCGGCCACCTCGATCACCTCTTCGTCGAGCAGGGGGTTACCACCGCGGCAGTGCTCTGGCCTCGCGGCGCGCACCCAGGCACCGGTCAGGTCGGCCAGCCGCTCGCAGCCTCCCGCATGGTCGGCGTGCCCATGGGTGAGCAGCACGCCCTCGACGTCCCACCCGCGCTCGGCTCCGGCCACCACGACCGACTGCAGGTGAGCCGCATCGTCTGGTCCGGGGTCGATGACGACGCATGACGACACCTCCCGCCCCGCCAGCAGCCAGGTGTTCGTGCCGTCGAGGGTCAGCGGTCCGGGGTTTTCGGCCAGGACGCACGTGACCCCCTCGGCGACGTCACCGCCTCGCCAACCCCCCGCGCCGGCGCCCGACTCCGTCATCCGGTCACCGCCTCGATCCGCTGGGGGGCCGCTGCGAGCACCTCGGCCACGGAGTCGAACGCGGCCAGCTCGGTCAATGTCGTGATCGTCGGGGGCCACATGGGCAGGTCGCCAGCAGCCTCACGCTCGACAGCGGAGCGCACGACCACCCAGGATGCCTCGGCCACCTCCCCCGTCAACGGCTCGGGATGCTGTCCGGGCGGGACCGCCGCGACGAAGAACCAGGCATCGAACCTGCGGGGCGGTCCGGGAGGGGTGACCCAGCGCGCCCAAGGCCGCAGAGCCTCCGGCGCCAGCGCGACCCCACACTCCTCGAACGTCTCACGCACTGCGGCCGCGAGGAACGCCGACACCCGTTCGCGAGGCTCGACCCACACAGCGGTGTGCGCGTCGAGGACGTCGCCGTCGATCGAGGCCGACGCATCGTCGTCGTCGACGGCGCCGCCAGGGAACGCGTGCATCCCACCGGCGAACACCAACGATGTCGACCGTTGCTGCAGCCAGACCTCGAGCCCGTCCGACCCGTCTCGCACGATCACGACCGTCGACGCACCTCGCACGGGGACGTTCACGGCACTGACGGTCAGCCGACCTCGACGATGATCTCGACCTCGACCGGTGCATCGAGCGGCAGCGACGCCACGCCGACCGCGCTCCGGGCATGAACGCCCGCATCGCCGAACACCTCGCCGAGCAGCTCACTGGCCCCGTTGACCACACCGGGCTGACCGGTGAACTCAGGTGCGCTCGCGACGAATCCGACGACCTTGACCACCCGGGTGACCAAGGACAGCTCACCGATCTCCGACCGGACGGCGGCCAGGGCGTTGAGCGCACACTGGCGGGCGAGGTCCTTGGCCTTCTCCGGGGTCACCTCGGCACCGACCTTGCCGGTCGCCGGCATGACCCCGTCGACCATCGGGAGCTGTCCGGAGGTGTAGACGTAGGAGCCGCTGCGCACGGCCGGAACGTAGGCGGCCAGCGGCTTGACGACCTCAGGGACCGACAGCCCCATCGCCGCAAGTCGGTCTTCGGGCGTGCTCATGGGACTCCTAGGGTTCGGTCGGTCAGCTCGACGGACGCTTGAGGTAGGCGACGAGCTGCTCGGCGTTCGGCCCGGGCACCACGGTGACCAGCTCCCAGCCGTCCTGTCCCCAGGTGTCGAGGATCTGCTTGGTCGCGTGCACGAGCAGTGGAACCGTCGCGTACTCCCAGGTCGTCATGAAACGCACCCTAACGCCCCCTGGCCTAGGGTGCGGATGTGACGCCAACTGCCCTCGGCCAGCCGCTCTCCGACCTGCGCGGGGTCCGGCTGCACGTGGTCACCGGCAAGGGTGGGACAGGCAAGACGACGGTTGCAGCTGCCCTGGCGCTCGCGCTCGCCGCCGACGGTCAGCAGGTTCTGCTGATGGAGGTCGAGGGCCGGCAGGGCATCGCCCAGGTGTTCGACGTACCGCCGCTTCCCTACGAGGAGCGCAAAGTCGCGGTCGCCCGCAACGGTGGCGACGTGCTGGCCCTGGCGGTCGACCCGGAGGCCGCGCTCCTGGAGTACCTCGACATGTACTACCACCTGGGCCGAGCAGGAAGGGCCCTGCGCAAGATCGGCATGGTCGAGTTCGCCACGACCGTGGCCCCAGGGGTGCGCGACGTCCTGCTCACCGGCAAGGCCTACGAGGCCGTACGACGCCGCCACGACCAGAACCCCGTGTACGACGCGGTCGTCCTCGACGCTCCCCCGACCGGACGGATCACGCGTTTTCTCAACGTCAACAGCGAGGTCGCCGGCGTTACGAAGGTCGGACCGATCAAGCGGCAGGCCGACTCGATCATGGAGCTGCTGCGCTCACCGCGAACCGCAGTCCATCTGGCGACCGTGCTGGAAGAGATGCCCACGCAGGAGACCATGGACGGCGTCTTCGAGCTGCGCGCTGCCGGGCTGCCGGTCGGAGGGATCTTCGTCAACATGGTGCGCCCACCGATGCTCAAGGGGACCGCACTCCTGCAAGCCCGCAAAGGGACGCTCGACCAGATCGCGATCGCCGAAGGGCTGGCCGCGGCAGGAATCTCCCACTCCCCACACGTCATGTCGGCGCTCCTGGGTGAGGCCGCCGAGCATGCCGAGCGGGTCCTGCTCGAACGTCAGGAGCGCAAGGCGCTCAAGGCGATGGAACGCCCGCTGTTCGAGCTGCCGTGGCTGGCTGACGGGATCGACCTGTCGAGCCTGTACGAGCTGGCTGACGCCATGAACGACCAGGGGGTCCGGTGAGCTCCCAGGAGACGTTCGACGTCGACACGCTGCTCGACGACCCGGCCACGCACATCATCGTGTGCTGCGGCTCGGGGGGCGTGGGCAAGACCACGACGTCGGCCGCACTGGGCGTGCGCGCCGCCGAGCGTGGTCGACGCGTGTGCGTGCTCACGATCGACCCAGCACGTCGACTGGCCCAGTCGCTGGGCCTCGCCGAGCTCGACAACACCCCGCGGGAGATCCGCGGCCTCGAAGGCGCGAGCGGCGGGACGCTGTTCGCGATGATGCTGGACATGAAGCGCACGTTCGACGAGATCGTCGAGCAGCACGCCGATCCCCAGCGCGCGGCCCAGATCCAGGCCAACCCGCTGTACCAGTCGATGTCGAGCAGCTTCGCCGGCACGCAGGAGTACATGGCGATGGAGAAGCTCGGGCAGCTGCACCGGGAGTCCCTGGACGGCGGCGACTGGGACCTCATCGTCGTCGACACGCCGCCCAGCCGCTCGGCGCTGGACTTCCTGGACGCACCACAACGGCTCGGCTCGTTCCTCGACGGTCGCTTCGCCCGGCTGCTGACGGCGCCGGCCCGGGTGGGTGGGCGGGCATACGTGCGCATGCTGGGAGCCGGGTTCGGTCTGGTCTCCGGTGCGTTGAACAAGATCCTCGGTGCCCAGCTGCTCAACGACCTGCAGACGCTCGTGGCCGGCCTGGACTCGGTGTTCGGCGGGTTCCGCGAGCGGGCCGAGGTCACCTACTCGCTGCTGCAGGCAGAGGGGACGTCGTTCGTCGTGGTCGCCACGCCCGAACGCGACGCGCTTCGGGAGGCGTCGTACTTCGTCGAACGGCTGCAGTCCGATGCCATGCCGTTGGCCGGGCTCGTCCTGAACCGAACCCACGAGACAGGGGCCGACGACCTGTCCGCCGACCGTGCTGCTGGCGCGGCGGAGTCGTTGGCCAAGGGCAGGCAGCACCCGCTGGCCGCCTCACTGCTGCGGTTGCACGCTCATCGGATGCGGGTCATCGCCCGCGAGCAGCACCTGCTCGAGCGCTTCGGCCGCGCGCACCCGGACGTCGCCGTGGCCAGGGCGTCGGCGCTGGCCGGTGACGTGCACGACCTGCCCGGGCTGCGCGCGGTGGCCGCAGACCTGGCGACCCCGTGAGGCCGCGGCTCAGCTGACGGCGCGCTCGAGCTCGCCGGTCCGCTCGAAGTCGGTGAGTGCGACCTCCAGCAGGCGACGCCAGGAGGTGACGTTCGGACGCCGGCGGAGCAGCGCCCGGCGCTCACGCTCGGTCATGCCTCCCCAGACCCCGAACTCGATCCCGTTGTCCAGCGAGTCGGCCAGGCACTCGGTGCGCACCGGACAGCCCTGACACACCATCTTCGCCCGGTTCTGGGCCGCGCCCTGCACGAACAGGGCGTCCGGGTCGGTCGCCCGGCACGCTGCCTGGGCCGACCAGTCCTCAATCCAAACCATGCCGTTCTCCCCCTTGCTCACCGGTGCCCCGAGACCCTCGGCCGCCGCTGACCCGAATCCCCTACTCAGCGTGACCTCTCGGAACCCTCACCTCCGTGGACCACCCTCCATGGTCACGGCGTGTGATCGGAACGGTAGGGCTATGGGCGGGGGCCCGACAGGCCCGAATGGGGGAATCTCGGTAGTCCGGAGGGACTACGAACACTCAGAGTGACCAACGTGTCACGCATCGCCAAGAACACGGTCGCCCGACCGGCGCAACCGGCCTGGATCTCGACTCGGCTCGACTACCCTGACCGTCGTGGCTTCCCCCCGCGGCGGTGTCGTCGTGCGCGCCGCCCTGTTCGTCGGGCTGAGCGTGCTCTGCGGCGTGCTGGCCGCCGGGATCGCCCTGCCGGCGATCGGGCTGATCGGGGTCAGCGCCCAGCGCGGCGCCGAGTCGTTCTCCGCCCTGCCGGGGGTGCTCCAGGAGCCGGTGCTTCCCCAGCGCTCGCGGATGCTGGCCGCCGACGGCACGGTGCTCGCCCGCTTCTACGACCAGAACCGCATCTACGTGCCCCTCTCCGCCATCGCGGAACCGATGCAGGACGCGATCGTGGCGGTGGAGGACGCGCGCTTCTACGAGCACAACGGGGTCGACATCCGAGGCACCCTGCGGGCGTTGGTGGTGAACTCCCAGTCCGGCGGGGTGACCCAGGGCGGCTCGACCCTGACCCAGCAGTACGTCAAGAACGTGCTGGCTCTCACCGCGCAGACCAAGGCCGAGCGCGAGGCGGCCAGCGAGCAGACGATCAGCCGCAAGATCCGTGAGCTGCGCCTGGCCCTCGGTCTGGAGCAGCGGTGGACCAAGCAGCAGATCCTCGAGGGCTACCTCAACATCGCCTACTTCGGCGCGGGCGCGTACGGCGTCGAGGCGGCCGCCCGCCGCTACTTCTCCACCAGCGCCGACTCGCTGACCATCGCCGAGGCGGCGACCCTGGCCGGGATCGTGCAGAACCCCACCGCGTACGACCCGCTGGAGAACCCGGCAGCAAGCCAGGAGCGACGGTCGCTCGTGCTCGGCCGGATGGCGTCGGAGAACATGATCTCCAGCGCCCAGCTCGCCCGGGCGCGGGCCAAGCCGGTCAGGCGGCTGCTGGAGCCGAGCACCGCGTCGAACGGCTGCATCTCGTCGTGGGCCCCCTTCTTCTGCGACTATGCGCTGCTGACCTTCCTCGACGACAAGCAGTTCGGCGAGACCCGCGCCGCGCGCCGCGCGCTGCTGCTGCGCGGTGGGGTCACGATCAAGACCACGCTCGACCCCGAGGCCCAGGAGGCGGCGCAGAAGGCCGTCGACTCCATGGTCCCGGCGGAGGCCAGTGACGGCAAGGTGGCCGCCATCTCGATGGTCGAGCCGGGCACGGGAAATGTCGTCGCGATGGCGCAGAACCGTGGCTACGGCAACGGCAAGAACAACACCTTCGTCAACTACAACGTCGACGCCGCCCAGAACGGCAGCCCGGTCGGCTGGAGCGCCGGCTCGACGTTCAAGGCCTTCACGCTGGCCGCCGCCATCGAGAAGGGCCTGCCGGTCGACACCCCGATCTACGCCCCGCTGTCGAAGGAGTACCCGTCCGGAGCCTTCACCGACTGCGACGGCAATCCTCTGCTCGACACCTGGCCGGTCGGCAACTCCACCATCAGCAGCGGCGGCACCTACACGATGCGCACGGGCACCGCGATGTCGGTCAACACGTTCTTCAGCGAGCTGGAGCTGCGGATCGGCGTCTGCTCCGCGGTCGACATGGCCGAGCGGCTGGGGGTGCACCAGACCGACGGCAGCCCGGTAGGGATGAATGCGTCGTTCACGTTGGGTACCGACGAGGTCGCACCGTTGACCCTGGCCAACGCCTACGCGACGTTCGGGGCCCGTGGGCGCTACTGCGATCCGCGGGCCATCACCGTGGTGCGCAACACCGAGCGAGAGGTCGTGGCCGCCTCCGGGCGACAGTGCAAGCAGGTGATGGACCAGCCGGTCGCCGACGCGGTCAACAGCGTGCTGGCCGGGGTGCTGGACGACGAGTCCATCCCCTACCGCACAGGCAACGGCATGGGCCTGAGCAGGCCCGCCGCAGCCAAGACCGGGACGATCGACACCAACGCGGCCGTGTGGTTCGCCGGCTACACCCCAGACCTCGCCGCGGCGGCCACCGTCTCCGACCCGCGCGGCCCCTACGCGTACCCGCTGCGCGACGTGGTGATCAATGGCGAGTACTACTCGGTCGTCTACGGTCGCGACCTGCCAGGACCGATCTGGCAGCAGGCCATGATGGGCGCGCTCGCCGACACCCCGCCGTCGTCCTTCGTCGCCGAGGACCCAGCGGCAATCGTCGGGCTGCAGGTACCGGTGCCCTACCTCGCCGGGCTGTCGCCCACCGAGGCGCTGAAACAGCTGGAGAAGGTCGGTCTGCTCGGCACCGTCTCGTCGACCCGGGTCTACAGCTCACAGGCCGAAGGCACGGTGGCCTACAGCTCGCCCGGCGCCGGCGGGTCGACGATCTCGGGCACCACGGTCACGCTCTACCTGAGCAACGGCATACCACCGGCTCCCTCTCCGTCGCCGAAGCCGTCGGAGTCCAAGAAGCCCAAGCCGGAGTCGCCCTCGCCGAATGCCTCGCCCGGAAACGGCGGGGGTGGCGGGGGTGGCGGCGGCGGGGGTGGCTGAGCGCACTAGCGGCTGAGCGCGGCGCGCACCGCAGCAGCCACTCGTCCGCCGTCAGCCCGACCGGCCACGACCGGTGTCACCGCCTTCATGACCGCACCCATCGCCTGCGGACCACTCGCGTCGACCGATGCGACCGCCGCTTCGACAAGCCGCGCGAGCTCGTCGTCGCTCAGCTGGGCCGGCAGGTAGGCCTCGAGCACCGTGGCCTCCGCCGACTCACGCTGCGCCTGCTCCGCACGCCCGGCGTCGGCGAACGCTGCGGCAGCCTCCTTGCGCTTCTTGATCTCCCGTCGGACGACGACCTGTACGTCGTCGTCGCTGAGCGTGCGGGCCTGCTTGCCGGCGACCTCCTCGTTGGTCACCGCGGTCAGGACCATCCGCAGGGTGGCGGTGGTGAGCTCGTCGCGGGACTTCATCGCAGTGGTCAGGTCGGCGTGCAACTGCTCCTTCAGGGTGGTCATGAAGCCAGTCTCCCGCAGACCATGGCCTCAGGACACCGGGTTGTGTGCCCAAGCCCGCCGCGGGCGGTGACACACTTCGGGGATGCATCGCCTCGTCAACGCCTCACTCGCGCTCGCCGCAACGGCGACCGCGGGGCTCGCGTACAGCCTGTGGGAGGCCGGGCAGTTCACGCTTCGGCGGGTCGAGGTGCCGGTCCTGCCGGCTGGCGAGCGGCCCCTGCGGGTCCTGCACCTCAGCGACCTGCACCTGACCCCCGACCAGCGGGCCAAGCGTGAGTGGGTCCGTCGTCTGGCCGCACTCGAGCCCGACCTCGTCGTCGACACCGGGGACAACCTCGCCCACGTCGACGCCGTCCCCTGGGTCCTGGATGCCCTCGAGCCGCTGCTCGAGGTCCCAGGCGTGTTCGTCATGGGGTCCAACGACTACTACGGACCGGTGCTGAAGAACCCGTTGCGGTACTTCAACCCGGCCGCGCCGAAGGTCTACGGGCGGCCGCTCCCGTGGACCGACCTGCGCGACGCGCTGACGGCCTCCGGCTGGGTCGACCTGAACAACGCGCGGACCACGCTCAAGGCCGGCGACCGCGTCGTCGAGCTCGTGGGCGTTGACGACCCGCACATCTACCGGGACCGCTACGACGACGTCTCCGCTCCCCCGGACCCGCAGGCCGACCTCACCCTCGGCGTGACGCATGCCCCGTACCTGCGCGTCGTCGAGGCGATGGCCGACGACCAGGTCCCGCTGATCCTGGCCGGCCACACCCACGGCGGCCAGGTGTGTGTGCCCGGCTGGGGAGCCCTGGTCACGAACTGCGACCTCAGCCCACGCCAGGCCAAGGGGCTGAGCCGCATCGCTAGCGGTGCCAGCGAGAGCTGGTTGCACGTGTCTGCCGGCCTGGGCTGCTCGCCGCTCGCCCCAGTGAGGTTCGCCTGTCGCCCCGAAGCCACCCTGCTCACCCTCCTGCCGCAGTCCTGACCGCCGACTCCGGCCGCCGCGACCTCGTTCGGCCCCCCAGAGCCGCTCGGCTAGACTCGCCGGGCCGTCGAGGTCGACGACCGGGTGCGGCATCGGGGTGTAGCGCAGCTTGGTAGCGCGCTTCGTTCGGGACGAAGAGGTCGTGGGTTCGAATCCCGCCACCCCGACCAGATCCAGCCGGTGTCTCTGCAGCTCAGAGACACCGGCTGGGGTCGTTCGGGGCCAGCACGGTCCGTTGTCCGTCGCCAGATCCGTCCCTGCTGTCGATGATCGAGTCGTACCTGGCAAGTGGGCATGGCATCGGCCTTCGTGGGTAACCCGGTTGTCATCCGCCACGACCTCGTCGCAGGATCGCAGCTGTGACGGACACGCCGACCGGCCCGACCATCCACCAGCATCCGCTGGCGTACCTGCTGGGGCTCGAAGGCGTTGCGCTCATGCGCGCCTTCGCCGGGGAGTATGACCGCGCGTTCACCGAGGCCAGGATCGCCGAGGTGCGCGAGCTGCTCAGCAGAGCCGAGGACTTCGGGCCCGGGATCGACACTGCTCCACTTCCAGTGGCCGACGGCTATGACGGCTGGGCCATGACCTACGACGGTGAGGACAACGGCTGCTTTCCGATGCGCGACAGCGTGCTCTCACCAATGCTCGAACGCCTGAGTCGGGGACGCGCGCTCGATGCCGCATGCGGCACCGGTGCAGTTGCGCAGCAGCTGGTGGCACTAGGGCACGAGGTCATCGGCGTAGACATCTCGCACGCGATGCTCGCCCGCGCCCGGAAGGCTGTGCCTCAGGCCCGCTTCTTCGCGGGAGACCTCATTGACCTGCCACTACCCGACGGGGACGTCGATCATGTGGTGTGCAGCTTGGCGCTGGCTCACCTGCGCGACCTCGACCTGTTCTTCGCCGAGACCGCGCGGGTGATGCGGCCTGGCGGGCACCTGCTCCTGCTCGACACTCGTGGCCACTTCACGGGTTCGAACAGGTACCCGCTCATCAAGGAGTCACCGGACGGTCGCATCGGGCACATCGCCGGCTACAGCCACGGCCTCGGGGACTACCTTCGCGCTGCGCTGCCGCACGGCTACGTCGTCCGAGCCTGCGAGGAGACGTACCGCGACGACCGCACGGTTGAGCCTGATGAGACGCCCGAACCGCTGACCCCGGGCCCGCCGGACATCTGGGAGCTGCACCCCTGGGTGCCCGAAGCCGCGAACGCCGCCAAAGCGGGGCACCCCGCAGTCGTCGGGTGGGACTTTCAGCTGCTGCCAGGGGTGTAGGCCAGCGCTTCTCCGCCAGCATATGGGAAGTCCATATGTACTCGTATACAGTTTGATTCATGGACCCCGTGCACAACCCGTACCAACCCGGTGCTGGGCGCCGGCCCCCCGAGCTGGCCGGACGCGACACCGAGCTGCGCGCCTTCGACGTCCTCATGCAGCGCAGCGAGCTGGGCCACGGAGAACGCGGCCGGATCCTCTACGGACTGCGCGGCGTGGGCAAGACCGTGCTGCTCAACGAGTTCCAGGGCATGGCCGAGCAACGGCACTGGATCACGGCCAAGCTCGAGGCCGCGGCCGGTCGTTCGGTCCTGCCCTACCTGGCCCAGTCGCTGCACCGGTCCCTGCGGATCGCCACCGGCCGGTTCGACCGCTCCCGGGTCATCGGGCTGCTGCAGGTGTTCCGGTCCTTCACGGTCAAGGTCGACCCCACCGGCACCTACTCCTTCGGGTTCGACGTGCAGGCCGTACCCGGGCGCGCGGACACCGGTGACCCTGCGGTCGACCTCCCCGAGCTGTTCACCGCCCTGGGCAGCACCGCGCGCGACCTCGGGGTCGGGGTCCTGCTGCTGGTCGACGAGATGCAGGAGGTCCCCGCGCAGGAGCTGCGAGCACTCAACAGCGCCGTCCACGAGCTGGGCCAGGGTGTCGACCCGCGTCCGCTCGTCCTGGTCGGGGCGGGCCTGCCTTCGCTGCCGGAGGTGCTGTCGAAGGCCACGTCGTACGCCGAACGCCTCTACGAGTACCTCGAGATCGGTGCACTGGCCCGGGGCGCCGCCCACGACGCGCTGGCCGTTCCGGCGGCGGCGCTGGGGGTCCAGTGGACCCCTGAGGCGCTCGCCCGGCTGGACGAGTTCAGCCACGGCTACCCGTACTTCATCCAGACCGGGGGCAAGTACGCCTGGGACTACGCCGCAAAGTCGCCGATCACTGCGGCCGACGTCGAGGCCGGGCTGGTGCAGGCCCGGCGAGAGGTCGATGCGGGCCTCTACCGCGCTCGATGGCAGCGGGCGACGCCCAACCAGCGGCTCATCATGCGGGCCATGTCCGACCTGGCGGGTGACTCCCCCCTGTCGATGGCCACCGTGGCCGAGACGCTGGGCAAGGAGCGCAACGAGCTGTCCGTCCCGCGCGACCAGCTGATCAAGAAGGGGCTGATCTACGCCCCCTCACGAGGCCTCATCGCCTTCACCGTTCCGGGTATGGCCGAGTACGTCAGCCGGCAGCCCGACTAGGACTCATCCCACGCCCCGCTCAGCGCCACCACTTGGCTTCGAGCCCTTCAGACGCGGGCGCCACGGGTCGATGGAGTGAGGTCAGCTGTCACAGTTCCTCGGGGGGCGCCGCGGTGAGTCTCGCCTCGTCGACCGACGTCGAGCCACACCCTGGCGCCAGCCACGGGGTGGCCGGGTCGGTGGCCCAACGGCTGATCCAGAACGTCCAGCGGGTCGTGCGCGGGCGCTCCGAGGTCGTCGAGCTGGTCGGCGCCGCGATGCTCGCCGGCGGACACGTCCTGCTGGAAGACGTACCGGGGAGCGGCAAGACCACCCTCGCGCGCGCCTTCGCCCGCTCGGTGGGTGGCTCCTTCGGTCGGGTGCAGGGGACCCCCGACCTGATGCCGGCCGACATCACCGGGTCCAGCATGTGGAACCCCACCGACCACAGCTTCACGTTCGTTCCCGGCCCGGTGTTCGCCCACGTCGTCCTGGTCGACGAGATCAACCGCACACCACCGAGGACCCAGGCGGCGTTCCTCGAGGTCATGGACGAAGGCGCCGTGACCGTCGACGGTCACCGTCACCCGGTGCCCGACCCCTTCTTCGTCCTGGCCACGCAGAACCCGATGGAGCACCACGGCACCTACCCCCTGCCGGAAGGTCAGCTCGACCGGTTCGCCCTGCGGCTGCGGCTCGGTGAGCTCGACGTGTCCTCGGAGGTGCGCGTCGTCCGGGAACAGCTGGCCCGACCCACCGTTGACGACCTCACACCGGTCACCACCGCCGACGAGCTGCGTGCGGCACAGCACGAGGTCCGCCTCCTGCACGTCTCCGACGCCGTGCTCGACTACGCGGTGGCGGTCACCCGGGCCACCCGCCAGGACGCCCGGGTCCACCTGGGAGCCAGCTCCCGAGCCGCCATCTCACTGGTCCGGGTGGCTCAGGCGAGGGCGGTCTGCCAGGGGCGCGCCTACGTGACACCGGACGACGTCAAGGCCGTCGCGCCCGCGGTCCTCGCTCACCGCCTGGTCATGCTCCCTGCCTCCGTCGAGCTGGATGAGACCGTCGTGTCGGAGACCCTGCGCCGGGTGGCCGTGCCCATTGGTGGGTGAGTCCCCCGTGCCCGCCTCACGCTCAGTGTCCGCCTCGACCGAGATGCCTTCTCCGAACCGGACTCTCACCCAGGTGCTCCTGGTCCCGGCCAGCCTTGCCGTAGCGCTCGAGGGGCTGGCCTGGCTGACCGGGACGGTGTGGCTGCACGTGCTCGCCGCGGTCAGTGCTGCCGTCGTCGTGGCCTCGCTCCTCCAGTCGCCGCGGATCAGCGGTCTGGTCGTCACGGTCGAGCACCCGACGGCCACAACGGTCGGCCAGACGGCAAGCCACCGGTTCACGGTCACCAACGTGGGGTCGAGGCGCACGTCTCTGGCCCACCTGCGCGACCACACGCACGGCGTGGCCGACGTCGTGGTCCTCGTGCCGGCCCTGGCCCCACGCGAGAGTGCCACCGTCAGCGTGGTCCGCACCGCAACCGATCGCGGTGTCACTCCCGGGCACGCCCTCACGGTGAGCAGCAGCTCGCCGTTCGGCGTCGTCCTCGTGACGTCGAACAGCGCCGTGGCGGTGCCGCTGGTGGTTCGCCCGGCCCTGGTCCCGGTCCCGGTGGTGAACCCCCGTGAGCCCGACGACGAGCGCTCCAGCCGGGCGAGCGTCCGGCGGGACGGGCCGACCGTGCGGGGACTTCGCGAGTGGCGCAACGGCGACGACGCCCGTCAGGTGCACTGGCGGGCCAGTGCACGGCGCGGGCAGCTCGTGGTGCTCGAACGCGAGGCGCCACGTCGACCGACCCTCAACCTGCTCGCGATCACTGCATCGGACCGCCCCACCTGGGAGCGCTCCGTTCGCGTCCTTGCCTCGCTGGCCGTTCAGGGGGTTCGGGCCGGGCACGACGTGAACCTGTTCGCCGACCAGCCGGTGTTCGACGCCGTGCTCTCGGCCACCGTGGACTCCTCGCTCGACGGGTGCGCGGCGATCGAGCCTGCGGGCTGGCCCAAGCCCGACCTCGTCGAGCGCGCGGCCCAGGTCGCCGGCGCCGGCGGCCAGGTGCATGTCGTCGCCCATGGGATGCGGGCGGAGGCCTGGCCCCGCCTCGCCGCCGCCTTCTCCCCCTACGGCGTGGACGTCGTCGACGTCACGTCCCTGCCGGGCCCGCGATGACGACGCGGACGGCGGACCCGCGCTGCGCGTCGGCCAAGGCTGCGTCCGAGCCGTCGGCAACGGACAGCGGCCTCGAGGTCGGTCGCAGCGAAGTGCTGCGCATCCTCGTCGTCACCGCCACCGGCTGCGGGATAGTGGGCCTCGCCGTCTCGGGGCTGTTGACCCCGTTGTGGACGGCGACCGGGCTCATCGCCGTCGCTGCGTCGGCAGCCCTCGCCTACGCCTGGAGCGATCCCACCGGGCAGACCGTACGCAAGGCCGCCAGCGTCGCCGTGCTCCTGCTGGTGGCGCTGGTCATGCTGCTTGCTGGCGCACCCGGACTCGACCAGATGTTCGGGTTCCTGGCCAAGGCTCTCGTCGGACTGTGCGTCGCCCACACCCTCGTGCAGGAGCGCGACCGCGACCTGACCTTCGGCCTGGTCACGGCAGCCCTGATGCTCGTCCTGGCCGCTGGCACCGCTCCCGGCGTCTCCCTCGCACTCCCGCTGCTGGTGGGGTGTGGTGTGGTCGTCGCCGGCGGAGTCGTCCTCCACCGGAGCCATCAGGTGCGCTCCGCGTCCGAGACGGCGCGTCCTGCGTCCCTGTCCCACCGTGCCCCGACGGTTGTCCCGCTCGTGCGCGCGCTGGCTACGGTCGCCGTGCTCAGCGTCGTCCTGCTCCTGCTGGTCCCGGTCCCTGACGGCTCCTCGCTTACGCAGTCGCCTCGCAGCCGGTGGCGTCGGGCAGCCGGAGACCACGGGCGGTGTCGCGCGGGGGGTGGCCAGCTACTCCAGCGGCTCGCTGGACCTGCGGGTCCGTGGACCGCTCCCCGACGATCCAATCGTCTTCGTCCCGGCCGACTCACCGAGCCTGTGGCGGGGAACGGTGTACGACACGTACGAGAACGGGACCTGGCTGTCGACATCCTTCGCCGGCACCGGGAGCCTCCACGAGATCCAGCAAGGGGTGGTCCTGGCTCCTTCCCCCGCGGACGGCGGAACGCAGAGTGTCGACACCGAGAACCCGAACGGCTGGATCGCGTACCCCGTCTCGGGAACCGACCTGTTCACCGGAGTGGTCGTGGCACCCGGCCGACCGGTCGTGGTCCAGGCCCGCGGCCCGGTGGTCGACGGAGCAGGAGGGCTCCAGATCTGGCCCGGTGTCGATTCGAACCGCTTCCCGTACCTGATGGACAACCCGCAGGTGACGTATGTCGTCGAGGCTGCGCCGATCCCGTCCGCCCAGGACGTCCGTGACGATCCACCTGCCACGAGAGCCGAACGCGACTCCGCAGGGCTGCCCGACGTGTGGACCCAGGTTCCGACGTCGGTTCCAGACCGGGTCCGCCGGCTCGGGCAGGACCTCGTGTCGGATGCCGACACCACCGCCGAAGCGGTCGACGACGTGGAGTCGTACGTGCGCAACAACGCGCAGTACACCCTGGACTCTCCGGTGACACCGGCTGGGCAGGACGTTGTCGACGACTTCTTGTTCGAGTCCAAGCTCGGCTTCTGCGAGCACTTCGCCAGTGCCGAGGCCATCCTGCTTCGCGCGGGCGGCATTCCCGCGCGCGTGGTCACCGGTTTCTCGAGCGAGCCGACTCCCACGGACGACGGCTGGCGCCCCCTGCGCGCCGACCAGGCCCATGCGTGGGTGGAGGCGTGGGTTCCCGGCGTCGGCTGGGTGTCGTCGGACCCCACCGCCGGAGCGGCCCTCGCACCGGCGTCAGAGTCCTTCGCCTCGAGCCTGGCCACGAAGGTCGGCGCCCTCCTGGACTCCGCGGCCGACCGCGTCCAGGCGGCCCTGATCGTGCTCGCGCTGGTGGTGGCCGGCTGGGGAGCTCGCACGGTGTACCGGCGCCGCCGGGCCGTTCGGCGGGACCCGCAGCGGGCAAGCCTCAACCACGCCGACCGGCCAGAACCCGAGCCGCTGCCTGCGTTCCGTCGCCTGGAGTCCGCCCTGGTCGCCGTCAACGCAGGACGTGGCCGGTCCGAGACGGTGGCCGAGCTGGCCCGACGGGTGCCCAACGGGTCGCTGCACCGGACTGCCTTCACCGCGGTCGACGAGACCGCCTACGCCGCCGAAGCGCCCTCCGCCGACCGGGCCAGACAGCGCTGCCCGGGAGCTCGACGCGCTGACCGCCCAGACCGGGACCGCGCCACGCACCAGCAAGCACCGTCGTCGCCGGTGACCGTTGCTCTACGACAGCACGACGATCGAGTGTTCCCGAGTATCGGAGACACTAGATCTCCGTGGCAACGAGCTCGGCGATCTGGGCGGTGTTGAGCGCGGCACCCTTGCGCAGGTTGTCACCGCAGACGAACAGGTCGAGTGCGTTCGGGTCGTCCAGGGACACCCGGATCCGGCCCACCCAGGTCGGGTCGGTGCCCACGACGTCGTTGGGCGTGGGGAACTCACCCGCCGCCGGGTCGTCGACGACCACGACTCCGGCCGCCTCGCTGAGCAGCTGCTGAGCCTGCAGCTGGTCGACCGGCTCGTCGAAGACGGCGTGCACGGCCAGCGAGTGCGTGGTGATCACCGGGACCCGCACGCAGGTGGCCGACACCCGAAGCTCCGGCAGGCCGAGGATCTTGCGCGACTCGTTGCGCACCTTCAGCTCCTCGCTGCTCCAACCGGCGTCCTTCAGCGACCCGGCCCATGGGACGACGTTCATCGCCAGTGGGGCCGGGAACGGCCCCAGGTCACCGACGGTTCGGCGTAGGTCGCCGGAACGCTGTCCGACCGTCTCGCCGGCAGCAGCCACCTTCTGGGTCTGCGCGTAGAGGGTGTCGATGCCGCCTTGGCCGGCACCTGACGCGGCCTGGTAGGACGCCACGACAAGCTCACGCAGACCGTAGCGTCGGTGCAGCGCGCCCACGGCCACGATCATCGACAGCGTGGTGCAGTTGGGGTTGGCGATGATGCCGCGAGGGCGCCGACCGGCCGCCTGCGGGTTCACCTCAGGGACAACGAGCGGCACGTCGTCGTCCATCCGGAAGGCGCCGGAGTTGTCGACCGCCACGGCTCCGCGCGAGGCAGCAACCGGTGCCCACTGCGCAGATACCTCGTCGGGCACGTCGAACATGGCGACGTCGACGCCGTCGAAGACCTCCGGCGCCAAGGCCACGACCTCGACCTCTTCGCCGCGCACGACCAGCTTCTTGCCCGCCGACCGCGCCGAGGCGACCAAGCGGATCTCACCCCATACGTCGGCCCGAGTGCTGAGCAGGTCGAGCATGACCGTGCCGACGGCCCCGGTGGCGCCGACGACGGCGAGGGTGGGCTTGGTCATCGACCGCTCCCCCCGTAGACGACGGCCTCCTGCTCGTCGGCGTCCAGCCCGAACGACGAGTGCACGGCCAGCACTGCCGCATCGAGCTCGTCGGCCCGGGTAATCACCGAGATCCGGATCTCCGACGTGGAGATCATCTCGACGTTCACCCCGACGTCGGACAGAGCTCGGAAGAACTGCGCGGACACCCCCGGGTGGGTCCGCATGCCCGCGCCCACCAGGGAGACCTTGCCGATCTGGTCGTCGTACTCCAGCGACTCGAACCCGATGTCGGCCTGACGTGCCTCCAGGGCGGCCATGGCCTGCGGCCCGTCGGTGTTCGGCAGGGTGAACGAGATGTCCGTGAGGCCGGTCGCGGCCGCGGAGACGTTCTGCACGATCATGTCGATGTTGATGTGCGCGTCGGCGATGGTCTCGAAGATCAAGGCCGCCTCGCCAGGCTTGTCGGGCACCCCGACGACGGTCACCTTGGCCTCGCCGCGCTCGTGCGCCACTCCGGAGATGATTGGCTGCTCCACGAACTCACCCTCTCGTCGTAGCGGAGTACCCGCCTCACTTGGTGGCATCGACGCATCAGCGACGACCCACGTTCCAGGACGGTCACTGAACGACGACCGCACGTGCAGCGGAAGCGCTGACCGGCGCGCGTACTCGACACACCGCAGGTGCAGCACCTTGGCGCCGGCACGCCGCCAGCTCGAGCATCTCCTCGTACGTGATGACCGGCAGGTGCCGGGCCGTCGGCACGATGCGCGGGTCGGCGGTGAAGACACCGTCGACGTCGGTGTAGATCTCGCAGGCGTCTGCACCCAGCGCCACACCCAGTGCGACGGCGGTCGTGTCGGAGCCGCCGCGACCCAGCGTGGTGATGTCCTTGGTGTCCTGGCTGACGCCCTGGAAGCCGGCGACGATCGCGACCGCGCCCTCGTCGATGGCGCCTCGGATCCGCCCGGGGGTGACATCGATGATCCGGGCCCGGCCGTGGGAGGAGTCGGTGATCATCCCGGCCTGGCTGCCGGTGAACGACCTCGCCTCGACCCCCAGGTCGTGGATCGCCATCGCCAACAGGGCCATCGCGATCCGCTCACCGGCGGTCAGGAGCATGTCGAGCTCGCGGCCTGGTGGCTTCGGCGAGACCTGCTCGGCCAGGTCGATCAGCTCGTCAGTGGTGTCACCCATCGCGGACACCACGACGGCGACGTCGGAACCGGACCTCTTCGTGTCGACGATCCGGCGGGCCACCCGCTTGATGCTCGCGGCGTCGGCGACGCTGGAACCGCCGTACTTCTGGACGACGAGGCCCACGACCGTTCCCTCCTCGAAGACATCGCCAGAGGCGACGGCCGGCTGCGCCCGCTCCGGGCTCCGAGGTCGCGAGTCTACCCGTGGCCACTCCTCGACCCGCTGTCGTCCGCATGCCGAGACCGGGCGACCCACATGCGGGCCTAGGGTGGAGGAGTGTTCGTGACGAGTGGGTCCCCCCGTGGCGCCCGTCGTGGGCAAGCGGTCCGCTGGCTGGCCGCCATGGGGGGCGCCACACTCGCGATCACCGGTTGTCAGAGCAGCCCCGACCCGGTCACCGGGTCCGCGTCGACGACGCCGACCCCCACTTCCTCCGCCACCGCCGAGGACGCGCCGACCCCCAGCCCACGGGACCAGGCGGCGGCGCTGGCCGGTCAGCTGCGCGGTCGCCCCCTCGACCTCACCTACCGGATCCGTCCGCGGAACCCCGAGCAGCAGGGCGGGGTGGTCCGGATCCAGCGAGCCCGGGGGCGGTACCGGATCGACGTCACCCGCGGCGCCTCGACCTCGTCGCTGCGAACCGCGCCGCGCGGTGCGGTCTCCTGCCAGAGCGGGCCGAAGGGTCGCACGTGCCTGCTCGTGGCCAAGCCCGGACGACGGCCCCCTGCCCTGTTCGACCCCGGGCTCCAGCGGATCGTCACCCAGACTCTGCCCGCTCTGGCCGACCCGCCACGGTCGTTGGTCGTCCGCCGCGACGGAGTCTGGCGAGCCCCGCACGGCTACGGGACCGCCACGTGCTTTCGGGTGCGGGGCAGGGGGATCGACGAGGGGCGGTACTGCCTGCTCGACAGCGGTCGGTACGTCGGCACCCCGGTCCTCATCACCTACCGCAGCGGCCGGCTCGTGATCCTCTCGATCGACAACCGGGTCGCGGCCGGCTTTGCCCTGCCGCCTGTCGCACCCACTCCACTCCCCGGCTGACCCGGGGCGCGACCGGCCGCGCGACGCTCACGGCGGAGCACCCCTAGAGCGTGACGTCGACCTCGACGTCGCTGTCGTCGTCCTCGACGTCGAGCCGGGTGTGCGCGATCGCCGAGTGCAGGGCACGCATCACCGAGCTCGCCGTGGAGCCCCAGTTCGCCAGGTAGCTGTACTGCCACCACCACATCGCCTCGACCCGACGTCCGGAGCGGTAGTGCGCCAACCCGTGGTACAGGTCAGCGGCGACGTCGGCCAGGTCGTCGGACAGCCGTGACACCTCGACCTCGACCTCGTGCGCGTACGGGTCGAACACCTCGACGTACTCGTCGATCGGCTCGAGCAGAACGGCCAGCCGGGCACGGAGCTCGTCGGCGTCGGGGTCCATGCCCGCGTCCGGCTCGAACCGCTCGGTCGGAACGATGTCGACGATCGCGCCCAGGCGTCCACCCGCCAGCAGCAGCTGGGACACCTCGAGCAGCAGGATCGACAGCGCGCCGTCCGGCATGTCTCCGCGAGCGACTGCGCCCAAAGCGATCAGGAAGCTCTCGACCTGGTCGGCCACGTCGGTGGCGAACTCGTCGAGGTCGTCCTCCTCGTCGACCACCTGGTCCGAACCCGGGGCATCGCTCATGGCTTGGCCTTTCGTGTGTGGAGTCACGTTCAGACGTCGAGCAGTCGTCGGCCTTCGAAGGCACGGCCCAAGGTGACCTCGTCGGCGTACTCGAGGTCGCCCCCGACCGGCAACCCACTGGCCAGCCGAGTGACGTGCAGACCCATGGGCTTGACCAGCCGGGCCAGGTAGGTGGCAGTCGCCTCGCCCTCGAGGTTGGGGTCGGTGGCGATGATCAGCTCGGTGACCACGCCGTCGGCCAGCCGGGTCATGAGCTCCTTGACCCGCAGGTCGTCAGGACCGATCCCCTCGATCGGGCTGATCGCGCCGCCTAGCACGTGGTAGCGCCCCCGGAACTCGCGGGTGCGCTCGATCGCGACGACGTCCTTCGGCTCCTCCACGACACACAGCACGGTGAGGTCGCGGCGTGGGTCACGGCACACCCGGCACTGGTCGTCCTCGGCGACGTTGCCGCACGTGCGGCAGAACCGGACCTTCTCCTTGACCTCACGCAGGACGTCGGCCAAGCGCTTGACGTCGGCCGGGTCGGCGGCGAGCACGTGGAAGGCGATCCGTTGGGCGCTCTTGGGCCCGACTCCGGGCAGCCGCCCCAGCTCGTCGATGAGGTCCTGAACGATTCCTTCGTACACGGCTACCGCTCCGACCGGCTCAGGCACGAGGCCTCGGTGGGCTCCGAGGCGATGGACCGGTCATCCAGGTCGGACATGTCCTCCATGACGACCTCCTCGGCAGCTCGTACGCGTGGCCCGTTCTCTCGGTGAACCCTACGTGTGGTCGATCTCTCCGATGACCTTGCCACCGAGCTGCTGCATGACCAGTTCGGTACCGCCCAGGTCGTTCGGGTCGTCCTCGGCGTCGTCGGCGGCGACCTCGTCGTCGATCGCCGGGGTGGGGCGCGGCTGGCCCACCGCGGGCCGCTCGACCGCGGCCGCCGCCGCCCGTGCGTCGGCAGCCGCCGCGGGGGCTGCCCGCTGCGGGACGACCTCCGCAGGAGGCGGTGGCCCGGCCGGCGCGGGCCCGCTCAGCGAGGGATCGTGCACCGCCTTGATCGATCGGTCGAGACCCAGGACGTCGATGACCGCCTGGCGCACGATCTCGTCCTTGCCACCGGTGCCGAAGTTCCGAACGCCTCCGAGGTCGCCGAGTCCGAGGGTGAGGGTGGTGTCGTCGACGTCGAGGACCTGCGACTTCTCGAACAGCATCATCCACACCGCGCGGCGGTACTGCTTGACCTGCTCGAGCACGTTGGGCCACAGCCGTCGGATCTCGTGCAGGTCGACGGCGCCACCGGACGGTGTCGGCGCAGGCACCTCGGCCGGGGCAGGGGCTGGGGCAGAGTCGAGGGCAGAGTCGAGGGCAGAGTCGAGGGCAGAGTCGAGGGCAGGGGCCGGTGCTGCGTCGCCGGCTGCGGGCGCCGCTGGCTTGTCGGGCTGCACGACGGGTGCGACGACCGCCTTCGCCGGTCGCTTCGCCGACGGGGCAGGTGCCTGGACCGGCCCGGTGACCGGGACCCCGCCGATGGACAGCCGCCGCTCGAGGCGCTCCAGCCGCGCAGCCAGACCGAGCTCGTCGCCGTGCGCACCGGGCAGCAGCAGCTTCGCGCAGACCAGCTCGAGGAGCAGGCGGGGCGCGGTAGCCCCGCGCAGCTCGGTGAGGCCCGTCGCGGCCAGGTCGGCCGCCCGGGTCAGCGCGGCCAGACCGAGCCGCTCGGCCTGGGCGACCATGCGGTCGCGCTGGTCGTCAGGCGCGGCGACCAGACCGGTGCTGAACGCGTCGGGGACCGCGGCCACGATCACCAGGTCGCGCAGGCGCTGGAGCAGGTCCTCCAGGAAGCGTCGGGGGTCGAGCCCGGAGTCGACCACCGTGTCGACCACGGCGAAGACGCCCGCACCGTCGGAGCTGGAGATCGCGTCGACGACCTCGTCGAGCAGTGCCCCCGGGGTGAAGCCGAGTAGCGACACGGCAAGGTCGTAGGTGACCTCGTTACCGACCGAGCCACCGATCAGCTGGTCCAGAACGCTCATGGCGTCTCGCACGGACCCGGCGCCGGCCCGAACCACGAGCGGGAGCACGCCGGGCTGGACGGTGACGCCCTCGGACACGCACACCTCGCCGAGGTAGGTCTCGAGCGTGCGTGCCCCTACCAGCCGGAACGGGTAGTGGTGAGTGCGTGACCGGATCGTGCCGATCACCGCATCAGGCTCGGTGGTGGCGAAGATGAACTTCACGAACTCAGGGGGTTCCTCGACGAGCTTGAGCAGGGCGTTGAAGCCCTGCTTGGACACCATGTGAGCCTCGTCGATGATGTACACCTTGTAGCGGCTGGCGGCCGGCGCGAAGAACGCGCGTTCGCGCAGCTCGCGGGCGTCGTCGACGCCACCGTGGCTTGCGGCGTCGATCTCGATCACGTCGATGCTGCCGCCGCCGTTGCGGGCGAGGTCGACGCAGCTCTGGCACTCACCGCAGGGTTCGGGAGTGGGGCCCTGCTCGCAGTTCAGGCAGCGGGCCAGGATCCTGGCCGAGGTGGTCTTGCCGCACCCTCGTGGGCCGCTGAACAGATAGGCATGGTTGACCCGGTCATGCTTGAGCGCCTCGACCAGCGGGTGGGTGACGTGCTCCTGACCGATGATGTCGCCGAACCGCTCGGGACGGTAGCGGCGGTACAGGGCTTGGGACACTCCGGCACCCTAGACGACGGGGCGGACCCGTCGCACCGAGCCGCCGAGCACGAAGGGACCCCCCGCGCACCCGCCAGAGCCTGCCTACCCTTGCTGCCTTCCGGCCCTGGGGGAGTTCGGTGGGGTGACGCCGCACGGGGGGTCGCCCTCAAGTCTACCCACCCCCCGCCCACCCCGTCCTGCGCTCACGATCAGGTTTGCTGATCGTGAGTCGGCCACCGAGCGGTCCACGGCCAGCAAACCCACCCCGCCGCCAGCAAAGCCCGGCGGTCCGCGGGCTCGTGCGCGACCGGTACCCTCGGCGGCGGAGGATTCGCCTAGTGGCCTATGGCGCACGCTTGGAAAGCGTGTTGGGTTAACGCCCTCAGGGGTTCAAATCCCCTATCCTCCGCGCAGTCGACCCCCGTGCCTGGTGGCCGGGGGTCGTGCGTTCTCAGGGGACGTGCCGACTACCCTGCCGAGATGTCGATGCTGACCCCCACGGGAGCGGGAGGACGACGACGCACCGGCTCCGGCGGAGGGCGCCGGGTGCTGGTCGTCGGCCTCGTGATCGTGCTCGTGGCCGCAGCAGCCGGGGCCGCGTGGTGGTGGACCCAGGTACGCGACGACGACCCAAGCCAGGCAGGCCCCACGCCGACCGCGACCTGCACCACGCCGCCGCCGAAGCCTCCCCGCGACATCCCCCCGCCGTCGCAGGTGCGGGTCAACGTGCTGAACGCCACCGACACCGAAGGGCTCGCCATCGACACGGCCAACGAGCTGGTGCTGCGGGGGTTCGACGTCGCTGGTGTGGGCAACGCACCCAAGGTGATGGAGGCCGGGGTGGCGACCGTGCTCTACGCCAAGCCGGGGTACGGCGCCGCCGTGCGGGTCGCCTCCTATGTTCCCGGCGCCGAGCTGGTGAAGACCACCCGGATCCCCGACGCCTCGGTCGACCTGCGCCTCGGACCGGACTTCGACGGCATCGTCACCGACCGGCAGGCCAAGCGCGGGCTGGACGATGTCGCCCTCCCGGCCCAGGAGCCGCGCTGCGCGTGACGCGCCGTTCGACCACTGCGCGAACCCTGTGCAAAGAGCCCCCGTCCTCGCGCAGTGCGCGGGCCAGGGGCTCTCTGGTCGTCGGAGGATCTGACCTCTTCCGACAGGAGCGGTAGCGGTGGGATTTGAACCCACGGAGGAGTTGCCCCCTCACACGCTTTCGAGGCGTGCTCCTTCGGCCGCTCGGACACGCTACCGCCGAGGAGGATACCGGACCCCCCGCGACCGGCTCACCCGCGCTGGCCCCGGAAGAACTCCTCCAGCAGCGTCGACGACTCGTCGGCGAGCACACCGGACACGACCTCCGGGCGATGCCCGAGACGGCGGTCCCGGACGACGTCCCACAGCGTGCCGACCGCTCCCATGTCGGCGTTCCAGGCGCCGAACACAAGACGGTCGACCCGGGACAGCACCAGAGCGCCGGCGCACATGGTGCACGGCTCGAGCGTGACGACCAAGGTGCACCCGTCGAGCCGCCAGCCCCCCGTCACTTCGGCCGCCTGACGCAGGGCGAGCACCTCGGCGTGTGCCGTGGGGTCACCCGTCGCCTCGCGCCCGTTGCCTGCCGCGGCGATGACTGCGCCGTCCCGGTCCACGACCACCGCCCCCACCGGGACGTCTCCGTGGACCAGCGCCTGACGGGCCTGCGCCAGGGCGAGCCGCATCGCCGCGACGTCGTCGGTCATGGGCAAGGAACGAAGCGGGACTAGGCGACGAGGTCGACGGCCTGGTCGTACTGGTCGGCGAACCCCACGGCCGCCGCCACCCGGCCGAGTGCGTCGTCGGGGTAGAGCTCGAGGTCGTCGCACAGCTCAGCGACCAGGATCGTGTCGACGCCTAGGTCGGCCAGCAGGTCGAGGTCGCCCGCCGGCTCGATGTCCTCGTCGTCGTCGCCGTCGGGCATCGGCAGGCCCAGCCGCTCGAGCACCTGGGCGGCCAACGGCGAGTCGAAAGCGGCCGTGCAGTCCGACAGCAGGAAGCGCTCGTCCTCGCCGCGGACCCGCACGATCAGGAAGTAGTCCTCGGCGACCGACACGAGCCCGATCGCCCCGACCTCACCGGGCTGCTGGCGCAGCACGCGCACGAGATGATCGACGTCGTCGGCGGCCGCGGGCGGGAGTGCAGCGACCGACCACAGCCCGTCCTCGCGGACCGCGATCAGGGCGAAGTCGGCCTGGAGCTCGTCACCCATCGTCGCCTCCACAGCCGAAACCGGTCCCACGGGCGATAGTCGCAGAACGACCGGCTGCTGCCTACCCCCCGCGGTGATTGGCTAGGGTCCGGCGCCATGCGCACCCACGTCGTCGAACACCCGCTGGTGGCCCACAAGCTCACGGTGCTGCGCGACCAGGACACCGACTCCCCGACGTTCCGCCGACTGGCCGACGAGCTGGTCACCCTGCTGGCCTACGAGGCGACGCGGACGGTGCGGGTCGAGCCGTTCGCGGTCACGACACCTGTGGCGCCGACCACAGGCACGAGGCTGGCGTACCCGCGGCCGCTCGTCGTCCCGATCCTGCGGGCCGGGCTCGGCATGCTCGACGGCATGTTGCGCCTCCTTCCCACTGCAGAGGTCGGCTTCCTGGGCCTGGTCCGCGACGAGGACACCCTGGCGGCGACGACGTACGCGACCCGTCTTCCGGACGACCTCGGCGCTCGGCAGTGCTTCGCCCTCGACCCGATGCTCGCCACCGGAGGGACACTCGCCGCAGCGGTCCGGCTGCTGCTGGACCGCGGCGCGGTCGACGTCACCGCGATCTGCCTGCTCGCCTCACCCGAGGGGCTCGCATTCCTCGACGCCGAGCTGGCCGATTTCCCAGTCACCGTGGTCACGGCCTCGGTCGACGAGCGGCTGAACGAGCGCGGGTACATCGTCCCCGGACTCGGCGACGCGGGCGACCGGCTCTACGGCACCGCCGGCTGAGGGACGCCGGTCACTGGGCCTTGAGCGCCGTCACGACCTTGCCGAGGGAGTCCTTCGCGTCGCCGAACAGCAGCTGGGTCTTCGGGTCGTACAGGAGCTCGTTCTCGATCCCCGCGAACCCTGGACGCATCGACCGCTTGAGGAAGACCACCGACTGGGCTTGGTCCACGTTGAGGATCGGCATCCCGGAGATGGGCGTTCCTGGCTCGCGCGCCGCCGGGTTGACGACGTCGTTGGCTCCGACGACGAGCACGACGTCGGTGGACGGGAACTCGGGGTTGATCTCGTCCATCTCCTTCAGCTGCTCGTAGGGCACGCTCGCCTCGGCCAGCAGCACATTCATGTGGCCGGGCATCCGTCCGGCCACCGGGTGGATCGCGTAGGCCACCTCAACGCCTCGTTCGTTCAGCAGGTCGACGAGCTCCTTGAGCGTTCCCTGCGCCTGGGCCACGGCCAGGCCGTACCCGGGAACGATGATGACCTTGCTCGAATAGGCGAGCTGGATCGCGACGTCCTGCGGACCCAGGGACCGGACCGGCCGGTCCGACGCCTCGCCTCCGCCGAGCGTCGAGGTGCCCGACAGAGCACCGAACAGCGTCCCGGTCAGCGGTCGGCCCATCGCGGTGGCCATGAGCCTGGTCAGCAGGGTGCCGCTCGCGCCGACGAGGGTTCCGGCAATGAGCAGCAGCACGTTGTCGAGCACCAGCCCCGATGCGGCGACGGTCAGCCCGGTGAAGGCGTTGAGCAGCGAGATGACGATCGGGACGTCAGCGCCGCCCACAGGCAGCACGAACAGCAGACCGAGCAGCAGGGCGACCGCGGCGAGCACGAACACCAACGTCGTCGACCGGGTCGGCACCACGGCGACGGCCAGCCCCACCGCGGCGACGGCGGTGAGGATCGCCAGCCACTTCATGCCGGGGAACACCACGGGGCGCGAGGTCATGAGCCCCTGCAGCTTCAGGAAGGTGACCACCGAGCCGCTGAACGAGACCGACCCGACGAGCACGGTGAACACCGAAGCGGCCACCGTGCCGTTGGACTCGTTCTGGCCGTTGGACAAGAACTCCACGATCGCGACGATCGCCGCGGCCGCGCCACCGACTCCGTTGAACAGTGCCACCAGCTGCGGCATCGCCGTCATCGCTACCGACCGGGCGGTCGGGACGGCCACCGCGGTACCGACGACGATCGCAGCGATGATCAGCGGGAGGTGGTCCCACGACTCCGCAACCAGAGTGACCAGTACGGCGAGGGTGGCCCCGAACGCCCCAATCAGGTTGCCGCGGCGGGCGTACTTCGGTGACGAGAGCCCCTTGAGCGCCAGGATGAAGCAGGTCGCAGCGACCAGGTAGGCCAGCTGGACCCACGTCTGGCTCACGGCGCGGGCTCCTTGGTCGCCTCGGCTGGGCTCTTGCGGGGCCGGAACATCTGAAGCATGCGGTCGGTGACGACGAACCCGCCGACCATGTTGACCGTCGCCAGAACGGTGGCCACGAGGCCGAGGACCAGCTCTGCGGTGTTGTCGGCCTCACCGCTGACGATGATCGCCCCGACCAGGATCACGCCGTGGATCGCGTTGGCCCCTGACATCAACGGCGTGTGCAGGATCGTCGACACCTTCGAGACGACCTCGAATCCGACGAAGATGCTGAGCACCAGGATCGTGAGCAGCGCTACGCCGTCCATCACGCGTCCTCTTCCTTCAGGGCGTCGCGGGCCGGGCCGAACCGCACGACTCCGCCGTGCGTCACGGCAGCGCCGTCGACGATCTCGTCCTCGAGATCGAGCCCGACCGACCCGTCGGTGGTCATGAGCAGCAGCAGGTTGGTCACGTTGGCCGCGTAGAGGCGCGAGGCGGCGACCGGGAGCTGCGAGGGCACGTTGAGCCCGCCCCAGACTGCGACCTGGCCGAACGCGGCGACCTCGCCGGCCTTGGAGCCCTCGACGTTCCCCCCGGTCTCGGCCGCCAGGTCGACCACGATGCTGCCCGGACCCATCGCGTCGACCATCTCCCGGGTGACCAGCAGCGGAGCCTGCCGCCCAGGAACCGCCGCAGTAGTGATCAGCGCGTCGGCCTTGGCGATGTAGGGAGAGAGTCGCTCGCGCTGCAACGCGGACCGTTCCTCGGTCATCTCTCGGGCGTACCCGCCGGCGCCTTCCAGGGTGTCCAGCTCGAGGTCGATGAACTTCGCGCCCACGCTGCGGATCTCGTCGGCCGCTGCGGCGCGCACGTCGTAGGCCGAGACGACAGCGCCGAGCCGCTTGGCCGTCGCGATCGCCTGCAGGCCCGCCACACCTGCGCCCAGCACCACGACCTGCGCCGGCTTGACGGTGCCGGCCGCCGTCATGAGCAGCGGGAAGAACTTCGGCAGGTGCTCAGCCGCCACCAAGGCGCATCGGTAGCCCGACACCAGGGCCTGCGACGAGAGGGCGTCCATCGACTGGGCCCGGGAGATCCGGGGCACGAGCTCCATCGACAGGTACGTGACGCCGGCGTCACGGGCTGCCGCGACCTTGTCCAGCGAGCTCGATGGGGCAAGGAAGGACACCGCGATCGCCTCGGGGCGCAGGCGCTTGATCTGCTCGACGCTCAACGAGTTCACCGAGGCGACGACATCGCCGCCTTCGAGCACACCGCCCGAATCGACCTCTGCACCGACCGCCTCGAACTCGGCGTCGGGAATGAATGCACCGGCGCCGGCACCGGCCTCGACGGTCACGGCGAGCCCCGCACCGACGAGGCGAGCCACCTGCTCAGGCACCAAGGCGACCCGGCGTTCACCGGGTCGGGTCTCGCGAGGAACTGCGACGGTCGTCACGCCTGCACCCTACGAACAATCGCCTGCCACTCGAAGGACCTTTCGTCCCGAGCCGGCCGGCGCCTAGGCAAGGGCGGTCAGGATCTCGTCGATGGCGTGGTCGAGGTCGGCCTGCGCGATCATGAGCGGCGGTGCCAGGCGGATCGTCGTCTCGTGGGTGTCCTTGGCCAGCACGCCACGCTCCATCAGCGCGTAGCAGCGCTCTCGGGCGGGGATCCCACCCGGCAGCAGCTGCACGCCCGCCCACAGACCCCGTCCGCGGACCTCCTTGACGGTGGGAGGCGCTTCGGCCCGCAGTCGGGTCAGCATGTGGTCTCCCAGCACCCGTGACCGTTCCTGGAACTCCCCCGTCTGCAGCATCGCCACGACCTCGCGGCCGATGGCTGCACCCAGCGGGTTCCCCCCGAAGGTCGACCCGTGCTCACCCGGCTTGAAGACGCCGAGCACGTCGGAGTCGGCCGCGACCGCCGACACCGGGTAGAGGCCGCCACCGAGCGCCTTCCCCAACACGTAAACGTCGGGAACGACGTCCTCCCACTGCACCGCAAAGGTCTGTCCGCTGCGCCCCAGCCCGGACTGGATCTCGTCGGCGATGAACAGCACGTTGTGCTCGGTGCACAGCTCGCGCACCTTGGTGAGGTAGCCGTCGGGGGGCAGGATGACCCCTGCCTCCCCCTGGATCGGCTCGACGAGGAAGCCCACGGTGGACGGCGTGATCGCTGCTGCCAGCGCGTCGGCGTCGCCGTACGGCACCTCGGTGAACCCAGGCGTGTAAGGACCGAAGTCGTCGTGCGCGGCCGGGTCGTCGCTGAACGACACGATCGTGACGGTGCGGCCGTGGAAGTTCCCGCCCACCACGATGATGTGGGCAGACTCAGCCGGAACCCCCTTGACCTGGTAGCCCCACTTGCGCGCGGTCTTGATCGCCGTCTCGACGGCCTCGGCGCCGGTGTTCATCGGCAGCATCATGTCCTTGCCGGTGAGCTCGGCCACGGCCTGCGCGAAGGGTCCGAGCTGGTCGTTGTGGAACGCGCGCGACGTGAGGGTCAGGCGACCCAGCTGGCGCTGTGCCGCCTCCACGAGGCGGGGGTGGCGATGCCCGAAGTTGAGGGCCGAGTACGCCGACAGGAGGTCGAGGTAGCGGCGACCGTCGACGTCGGTGACCCAGGCACCGTCACCGTGGGCCAGGACGACCGGCAGGGGATGGTAGTTGTGGGCGCTGTAACGGTCGACGAGCTCGCTGAGATCCATGGTCGAAGTCTCTCAGAACCACTTGGTGTACAGCAGACTGTTCGGCACCTGGACAGCCTCCTCGGGGGGGAGCCCGCGGAACTCATTGGAGATCCCGTCGGCCCACTGTCGCGCGCGCTCCAGCAGGTGCCGGTCGTCGGTCTGCATGCGTCCCCTGGCCACCACGACGCCGATGTCGGCCCCGGGGTAGCGGTACTCCCCGGCTCCGTAGACCCTTAGGTAGAACGCCTCGTCGTAGCTGCTCACCGCGTGCCAGTCGGTCTCCGACCGAAGGAAGCTGATCGAGCCGTCGTCAGCCATCCGCCACAGCCCCGACTGAGGAGCGTCGGTGATCATCTCGATGTCGTCGGAGACCTGCTTGAGGACCAGCTGGCTCCATCGGTCGAAGTGGTCCCACCTCGACTCGATCGCCCGAAGGTCGAGCTCCCAGTCGACGTCGGAGAACTCCAGCAGGTGGAACAGGAACAGTGGGACGCCCCCGTAGGTGGCGGTGATGAGCTGGGTCAGCGGCGACGCCCCGGAGATACGCGGGTTGATCTCTCCGAGATAGACGTCGTTGGTGTCGGTGTCGATCAGGAAGTCCATGCAGAAGGCGCCCTTGTACCCCTCTTGGTACAGCCGCCGGCCCAGGCGCCGGGCCATCCGCTTGATCTTCTTGCGGACCTTGTCGTCGTACACCGACGGGAAGATGTCGTTCCCGCACCAGCCGCCCTGGTACGGGGTGAGCTCGACGAACCCGGTGAGGTCGGTCTGGATCGGGCCGACGATCGTTCCATGCCGGGTGGCCACCGCCTCGACGGTTCCCGGCAGGTGGTTGATGTGCTTCATCACCTTGAGGTCCTCGTCGACGAGGACCTCCTTGTGCTGGTCGAAGTCGTCGGAGGAGTCGATGAAGAAGGTGGTGCGTCCCGAGTCGCCATAGGGGGTCTGCACGACGAGCCGAGGTCCCAGGTGGTTCTTCTTGGCCAGCTTCTGCAGCTCCTTGTAGCTCGACACCCGCCCGAGCGCGTTGGGGACGCTGGGGACGCCGGCCTCGTTGCCCAGGCGGGTCGTGACCACCTTGGAGTCGATCTGCTTGCGCAGCTCGTGCGGCGGCAGGGCGATCTCGAGGCCGAGCTCCTCGGCCAGCGCCTCGGTCTCCTCGTCGAACATGACGAAGAGGACCTGCCCGATCCCGGTGCGGTGGACGTAGTCGATCACCTCCTTGTTGCTGAGGAGGTAGGTGTTGACCGACTCGAAGGTCTCGAAGTCGCGCGCGCCTGAATGGGTCGGCGAGAAGAGGTGCGGGTGAGCTCCGTCGAAGCTGTCGAAGTAGCTGATGTAGCGGAAGCCACTGACCCACTGGTCGATCCCGAGCACGTTGTACGGCGTGGGGGAGACGAAGTAGATCGGCTTGGTCGAGGACCGGAAGTAGCGGTACACCTGCGACAGGTCGCGGAGCATCGGCCGATCGACTGACGCCGCGGACGGCGGCGGGGACGACTTGGCCTTCTTGCGCTTCTGCTTCTTGGTGCCCTTTGCCATGGTGGCCGCGACTCTAGGCACGCGGCGATCCCACTGCAACTGCTTCGACGACAGTCACCGCTCCTGGGCCAGCGCCACTCGGTGGGTCAGGCGATCAGGAGGGGCCGTTCCTGGGCGGCCGGAGGCATGGGCGCATGGTCGCGGGGCGGGAGCGCGACGAGGGTCCGCCTGGCGACGGAGTCCTCGACGAAAGAGTCCATCGACAGCGTCCATCGGGAGTCGGGCCACGCGAGGGTCATGGTGCGCTGGTCGGAGTCGTACACGGAGGTGTACACGGTGCCCCAGGTGCTCTCCGCGGTGGGCCGGTACAGCGGGCGCCGGAGGAAGGCCTGCACCAGGCCGGCCGACGTCATGGCCGGGTCGGCCACCACCTCGGACAGGGTGAGCTCTCGTTCAACGGTGCTGCAGAACTCCGCATGCTCGGGCCACTCGGTCGCACCCTGGCGGTTGGCCGCGGTGGTCCACGGACCGACGGCCATCGGGCGGTCCGGCGCGACGTAGGCGACCGCCGCGCCACCGGAAGCGTCGACGAGGGCCACGTTGTAGGCCATCGCCAGTGGTAGCCGGTCCAACACCTCGAGGGCCTCGGGAACGTCGCGGGCGAACTCCAGGAGGTAGCGGACGACCAGCCCGATGCCGAACCCGGGACCGACCACCTTGCGCCCGCCGAAGGAGATGGCCACGGCCAGCCCGAACCCGTTGATGCCGTCCAGGGCTCCCCACACGCAGTCGCTCATGGCAAGGACACCGGTGCCGTTCCAGGCCGACCGCAGGACGGTGGTGTCGCACAGGGCGGGAGGGAAGTCGTAGTTGCGGACCAGCAGGTTGGCGTCACGGGTCCAGGCCGCCATGGAGCAGGCGGCGAACAGCGGCGGCGGCGACCAGTGCGACAGGAACCTCGCCTCCAGGTCTCCGCCCCCTACCGCGTCGACCAGGCGGTCGTAGGTGGGCATCAGCTCGGGCATGTGACGGCGCAGCTGCCGCACGCTCTCGGCGTACGACGCCCGAGCCGACTCCCCGTCGCGCAGGAACCACGAGCGGTAGGCGGGCCACGCGTAGCCGAAGGCGGACGGGATCCGCTCGGCGATGTCCGACCCGCCGTCGACGGCATGGAAGACGACGTCCATCTCCACGGAGTCAGGCTGCAACGACGGGATCGTCATCAGCCCTGCCTTTCCGATGTCACTGGGTCACCGATGTCACCGTGTCACTGCCGGTCCGCGGGCTCGCCGAGACCGGCGTCCGTGGGAGACGTCGCCGCAGCAGTATGCGCCCTGACCGGTGTTTCGGCAGCAACAACGCGCCACCGGAGCACTCGTTCGGGTCACTCCGATGGAGGGCGCGATGGAGGGACCTGGATCAGGAAAGGCAGACCGCCGCGGCTACAGTCGATGCCCATGGAGCTCGACGAGTACGCGACCTATGACGCCACCGGACTAGCCGAGCTAGTCCGAAAGGGTGAAGTAACTCCCGCCGAGCTGGCCCGTTGTGTGATCGATGGGGTGCGCAAGGTCGACGGCACCCTCAACGCGGTGGTCGAGGCGTTCGACGACCGGGCCGACTCGCTGCGCTTCGAGTACGCGCCCACCGGACCGTTCGGCGGGGTGCCGACCATGCTCAAGGACCTCTTCCACGGTGAGGCGGGTGTGGTCTGCGAGAACGGCAGCCGGCTGGGCAAGGGGTGGATCGCCCCCGTGGAGTCCGAGCTTCCCCGCCGGATCCGTCGCGCCGGACTCGTCAACCTCGGCCGCACCACCACGTCGGAGTTCGGGATCATGGGAACCACCGAGACCCTGGCCGCCGGTCGGACGGCGTCGCCCTGGAGCGCCGACCACATCGCCGGCGGGTCCAGCGGAGGCGCCGCGTCCGTGGTCGGAGCCGGGATCGTCCCGGTCGCGTCAGCCTCCGACGGTGGTGGGTCGATCCGCATCCCCGCGGCCTGCTGTGGTGTCGTCGGCCTGAAGACCAGCCGGGGCCGGGTCCCCTGGGGACCCCACATCGCCGAGGCACTGACCGGGTGGGCGGTTCACTTCATGGTGAGCCGCAGCGTCCGTGACACCGCTGCCCTGCTGGATCACCTGGGTGGGCCCCTGGCTGGAGACCCGTTCGTGATCGCCCCGCCACGACGCGCCTTTCGCGACGAGGTCGGCGCACCGGTCGAGCGGCTGCGGGTCGCCTACTGGACGTCACCGCTCTCCGGCGCATCAGCGGACCCGGAGGTCGTCACCGCCACCGAGCGGACGGTCGAGCTCCTCGACGAGCTCGGACACGTGGTCGAGGAGGCGCGCCCGCCGCTCGACTGGGACTCCTTCCTGCGCGCCATGACCGACGTCTGGGCCGCCGACAACGCCCACACCATCGACTGGTTCGCCCGCGCGGTCGGCCGGGAGCCCGACTCGGAGAACCTCGAGGGCAGCACCTTCGCCGCGCTCGAGTACGGACGTACCGTGAAGGCATCCCAGCTGCTCGACGCCAGCGACACCGCCAACTACATCGCCCGCGCAATGGGCTGGTTCTTCAGCAACTACGACGTCCTGCTCACACCCACCCTCGGCACGCTGCCGCCCCGCCTCGGTGGGTACGACCCCACGGCCAGGGTCGAGCTGCGTGACATGTTCTCCGGCTGGTCGGCCATGGAGTCCTTCCTCCCGGTGTTCAACGCCACCGGCCAGCCCGCGATCACCCTGCCACTGCAGATGAGCTCCGAGGGCCTCCCGATCGGCATGCAGCTGGTCGGTGCCTTCGGTGCCGAGTCACTCCTGCTGCGGCTCTCGGCGCAGCTCGAGGAGGCCCGGCCCTGGAAGGACCGCGTACCTGCGATCCACGTCTCCCACTAGGGCGAGGCCCGATCCGGTCCGGGCAGCCCCAGTCGCCGGCACAGGAACTCCAGAGCCAGCCGAGCGTGCTCGATCCGGTCGGACGTGGTGTTCGCGTGGTGTCCAGCCTCGTACACCACGAGCTCGACCTCGGCACCGCGGGCGACGAGTCGGTCGACGTAGGACCGCACCTGACGGATCGGGCAGGCACTGTCGTACTCGCCGGCGATGATGAGCAGCGGTGTACGCACCTGGTCGACGTACGTCGAGGGTGAGCGCTCGACGTACCGCTCCCGCACCTGCGCAGGGCTGCCGCCCATGATGGCGAGGTCGTACGCCTGCTGGGGCGGCGAGCAGTCCTCGTGTGTGAGCAGCGAGTCGGCCACGGGGACGACACCGACGGCGGCCGCGAAGGTCGACGGGTGCAGGCCGATCGCCAGCAGCGTGACGTACCCACCCCACGAGGCACCCTCGATCGCGACCCGGCTCGGGTCGGTCACCCCCGTCGTCACCAGATGGTCGACCGTGGCGACGACATCCTCGACCTCGGGGAAACCGATGTTCCCGTCGTGGATGGCCGTTCGCCAGGCAACCGACGAGCCGGTCGACCCCCGGTAGTTGACCTTCGCCACGGCCATCCCGTGGTCGAGCAGGGCCTGCTCCCACGGGTCGAGGTCGTCCGGGTAGTGCCACTCGGGGCCACCGTGCACGACCATCACCGTCGGGTATGGCGGGCTGCCCGACGGTGTGGACAGCAGCACCTGGGCGTCACCGCCGGGAGTGGTGACCGTCAACGAGATGTGGGGACGCCCCGGCGGAGCACTCCGACCGAGTGCAGCGAGCACCACGTCGCCGTTCTCCGATCGAATGCGAGGAGGGCGCGTGGCCGACTCCTCCCGCAGCCACACCTCGCCGTCGGGCCGGACAGCGGCACCGGAGACGGCGCCGTCCGGGTCGAGCCGCCAGGTCAGCTCTCCGGAGTCGAGCTCCAGCCGATGCAGGGTGTGCTTCGCCCCGTGCTGGTGGACCAGCAGGAGGGCAGACGCATCGGGCCACCAGCCGAGGACGTCGACCGGACCGGGCAGCTCCAGCGGGTAGTCACGTAGGACTCGGTCGCGGGGGCTCCACACTGCAGGCCGCTCGATGCCCTCCCGCTCGTGGACGATGGCGACCCGCTGGTCGCCAGGAACTGGCGACCACTCGGCCACCTTCAGCGTGAGCCCGGTGTCCATCAGCTCGTCGACGAGCACGCCCGTTCCCGCTTCCAGGACCCGCAGGCCGAAGTGCAGGATGTCGCCGCCCTCGCTGTGCCGCAGACACACCAGGGAGCCGTCGGCGGACAAACCGCCAGGTGTGGTCTCCCACTCCCGGCCCAGACCGAGCGGCGACGGGCTCTCCACCAGAAGTCGTGGGTCGCTGCCGCTGCGATCGGCGACGTAAGCCCGGTAGCCCGAGTCGTCGGCCAGGGCAAGGGCGACCGTGGCCTCGGTGACGGCAAGCCCTTGGCTCCACCCGTCGGGAACGGTGGCCATCAACGGCCGGACATCACCACTGTCGACGTCGGTGACGACCCACGACCCGTTCTCGTCACCGGTGTCGTCACGCCACCAGACGACGCCGGATCCATCCGGAAGGACGACTAACTCCTCGACGCCGACGGCCTGGTCGGTCAGCGGGCGACGCACCCCGGACTCTTGGTCGAGGAGCCAGACCTGGATGACCCCACCGTCGTCGGAGGTGAAGAACAACCGCTGTGGCCGTTGGGGGGCCCAACGCGGGAACGCCACTGTGGGTGCAGCGAATCGCTGCACCCACAGTGGCGTTTGCACAACCCCGCTCACGCGAGGGACCGGTTCAGCTGCTGGCGAGAGCCTTGGCCTTGAGCTGGTCGAACTCGGCCTGGCTGATCGAACCCTCGTCGAGCAGCTTCTTGGCGCTGGCGATCTGGTCGGCGGGAGTGGCCCCAGTACCGGCCGTCTGCTTGATGTAGGCCGCCTGCGCATCCATCTGCTGCTGCGCAGCCTTCTGTGAGCGCTCGGCCATGCCCTTGTGGTGGACGATCAGGTAGATCAGCGCCGTGAGCCACGGAGCCAGAACCAGGAAGATGATCCACAACGCCTTGACGAAGCCGTTCATCTCGTGGTTGCGGAAGATGTCACCGATGATGGAGAAGATCACCATCAGCAAGACGACGAACGCAAAGACGACGAGCGTGTAGTAGAGGAAGTCCCAGAAACTCATGCGATGCTCCGTAGGTCGTGGGTGATTCGGTAGGGCTGCCCCAGCCTAGCGCTCGGCGTGTCGGACTCTTGGAGGCGCACCGCCGACTCATGCTTCAGGGATGAAGCTGCTGCGCCCCCTACGTCTCCGGCCGACAGCCTGCGCGGTGATGGTCTCCGCACTGTGCCTGGTCCTGGTGAGCGGCTGCAACGGCGAGCAACAGGTGGCTGACGTCGACGAGGTGCTGGCCCGAACGGCAGCGTCGGTCCAGGGCCAGGCTGCCCTGGCCAAGGCGGGGGTCGAGGTCTCAGGTCCCTTGTCGTGCACCAGTGAGCAGGTCGACGGCGGCGTCGGGATCGAGTGCACGGGAACCTCCCTGACCGGTCAGGCGGTCACCCTGAGCGGCACGGCCACCAGTCTGCCGGGGGGCAGCGCCGTCAAGGGGTCGTTCACCGCGACGGCGAACGGTCAGCAGGTGCTCACCGCAGACTGTCTGGGCTGCTGACCTCCAGAGCCGCCAAGGCCGAGGCGAACCTGTCGAGGATCAGGTCGATGTCCTCGCTGGTCACCACGAGCGGCGGGGCGAGCATGACCGCCTCGATCACCTGGTCGTTCAACGGTGTCGGACAGCCGTAGACCATCAGGAACCGCTCGCGGGCGAGCTCGGTCAGCCGTGACGCGGCCCCGGGCAGGGGTACGAGAGTGTCGTCTGCGACCAGCTCGACGCCTAGCAGGAGCCCTCGGCCACGGACCTGGCCGACGAGCGGAGACGATGCGGCCAGCGCATCGAGCCCCGCTCGCAGCTGCACTCCCCTCTCGCGGGCCCGGGCCAGCAGGTCTTCGTCACGGATGACCCGGATCGACTCTGCTGCCACCGCACAGCCCAGCGGGTTGCCGGAGAAGGTGTGCCCGTACGGAAAGCCGTGCGGGCTCGCGTTGAACACCGCAGCGACGGCAGCCGACACGACGAGCCCGGAGAACGGAGTGATGCCTGAGGTGACCCCCTTGGCGAAGGTCAGCAGGTCGGGCGCAACCGCCCAGTGGTCCACTCCCCACCACTGCCCCGTGCGACCGAACCCGGTGATCGTCTCGTCGCAGATCATCAGAACGTCGTGTCGGTCGCACAGCTCCCGCACCCCGGCGAGATACCCGTCGGGGGGCACGACGGCGGCAGCACTGGCCCCGGTGATCGGCTCCAGGAACACCGCGGCCACGTTCTCCGGACCGCGCTCGAGCACAGCTCGCTCGATCTCGGCCAGCCCGAACGCCAGCTCCTCGGCGGCGTCGCGGCCTGAGCGGATGTCGGCGCACGGAGCCTGCGCCACTGCGTTGTCGTCGAGCACTTCCTCGAAGGACTGGCGCCACTTCGAGCCCGACAGCCCCAGGGCAGCGAACGTCGAGCCGTGGAAGCTGGGGTAGCGGCCGATCACCTCGGTCTTGCCCGGTCGGCCCAGGTGCTGCCAGTACAACAGGGCCAGGTGGATGGCCGACTCGATCGACTCCGAGCCCGACGAGTTGAAGAACGCCCAGGCGTCGTCCATGGGGGCGATCTCGCGCACAAGACCGGCCAGCTCGGCCATGGGCTCGTTGCCGAAGGAGAAGCGGTACGTGAAGGTCACCTGGTCGAGCTGGCGCCTCGCTGCCTCGACCAGGCGCGGGTGCCGGTGCCCGAGCGTGGTGACCATGGCCCCGCCGCAGGCGTCGAGGTACTCGTTGCCTTCGGCGTCCCAGATGCGCAGCCCCTCGGCCCGCACGGCCAGCGGGAGCGGCCGACCCGGGGACGCGGTCAGGGAGTAGGGCTGGGCGGTGGTCACCGTCCGAGGGTACGGAGAGCTCGGGACGGAGTCAGCCCTTCATATCAATGAGGGTTGGCGAGCCCCAGCTGCAACACAGCGGTCACCCCCCTCGACACCGGGCGACCGTCGTCGCCGCCGACGAGTAGCCTTTGCGGATGAAGCGGGTGCGAGTCTCGGGAACCCCCTACGAGCGAGGCGCCGGCATCGGCGAGGCGTTTGCCGCGGCGACCGCGCGGTCGGTGCAGTTCAACGAGCGGTACCTCTTGGGCCACGGGGTGGACCGGAGGACGCTTCAGTCGTTCGTTGACCCGTACGTTGGTGCGGCCACCCAGGAGGTGCCGCACCTGGTCGAACAGGTCCGGGGGATGGCCGACGGGGCCGGGCAACCCTTCCTCGACCTCTTCTTCGCCAACGCATTCGAGGAGGTCTACGGCATCCTCGAGCTCGGGACGCCGTCACCCGTCCCATTGGAGCGCTGCACCGATGTCGCGCTGCGAGGACCCGGACGCACCCTGCTCGGACACAACGAGCAGTGGTACGCCGGCGACGAGGGGTCGGTCGGACTCGTGCTCGACGTCCCCGACGACGGCCCCGCGCTGCTCGCCCCGGTGGTTGCCGGCACCTTGCCCGTCGTCGGCCTCAACGAGTACGGGGCCGCCTTCGGGACGATGTCCCTGTCGGCGACCGACGAGCGAGTAGGTGTTCCTCGTGCGCTCGTGGCCCGACGCCTTCTGGACGCCCGTGACCGCGGCGACGCACTCGACCGGGCCCGCCTCGAGGGTCGAGCGGGGGGCTACTCCTACCTGTGCGCCTTCCCCGGCGGCAACGCCTGTGTGATCGAGTCGACCGCGACCACCGCGGCGCAGCTCGAGGTCACCGAGCACACCAACCACGCGCTCGACCCTGGAGTGGCCGCCGCGACCTGCAACCCGTCGGACGGGAGCCGCGCCCGGCTCACCCGGGCCCGAACCCTCGCGTCGACGGCCCCTGCCACCGTCGACGGCATCGCCGGTCTGCTCGCCGACCACGACGGCGAGGGGCAGGACATCTGCGTCCACCCCGACCCGGCACAGGGCGACGAAGGATCGACCATCCTGTTCGCCATGATCTGCGAGTCCGAGACCCGCGTGATGTGGCTGGCGCCGGGCCATCCATGCACCGCAGACTTCCAGCGGTTCGGCTTCGACGACGTCGGGTGACCCACCACGGCACGGTCCCCCACCGTGCCCCCGCTACCGAGCGACGAAGGCCAGCCCGTTCGGGACCGCCCGCTCGTACGTGCCGCCCCTGACACCCCACAGGTCACGACGGGACCAGACGGTTGCCCTTCGCGTGTACAGCGTCGTCGAGCCTCCGCCGTCCAGCTCGAAAGCGTGCACGAGCCCCATCCGTCTCGCCACGTTGGCTATCTGGGCCAGACCGAAGCCACCGACCCGAAGCCCGTCTCCGACGAACTCGGTGCCCGGGACGGTGACGGCACGCCACAGCCCGTCACGCGTCCAGCCGACCACGGTTCGCGGGCGCGCTCCGTTCAGGTACTCGTCGCAGTCACGAGGACCCGCAACGCCGTCTTGGACGAGGGTCAGCCCACGCCCCACGGCCGTCTGCAGGCGGGCGCCGGCACGTGGGCGGGTGCTCTGTCGGATCGACACCGCCACGACGACGCCCTCCGTCGCCCGCGCCGCGGGGCGGGCGAGGTCGGCGGCAAAGGCGACGACCCGCGTGCCCTCGGCGACGGGTGAACCGAGCCGTTCGGGCTTGGCCCGCGCCGACCGGACCTTGACCAGGGTGTCCGTTGCGTCGAGCACCCATTCGGTCCTCCCCGCCGGTCTCGGTGCCGACGACAACCTGGTCCAGTCGGAGGTGTAGACCGTGACCCCACCGGGGTCGACCGACTGCCAGTTGAGGCCCATCACGGCAACCGCCGGTTCCGTTCCCACAGAGACCGTGCCGTTGACGCCCAGACGACCGCCGAAGGGGACGCCCTTGGTGGTGACCCCGACCACCCGCATGGGGTCGACCGTTGCCCGGACGACCCTTCCGTCCTGCACCATCGGACCCCGCACCAGCCGCACGTTCTTGCCGCGAATCCGAGACTCGGGGAAGAAGTCACCGTTGACCGCGGCCAGCGCACGAGGCGCGACGGCCCGGGCCGTGACTCCCGTTGCTGCCTGCTCACCGATCCTGACAGCGACGAGCCGCGGAACCACACCGTCTGGGAACCGGGTGACGATCACCCTCGCCCTCTGGTCGTACTTGCTGGTCCCCCGGCTGCCCACCGACGCCACGTAGCGGCTCAACGTCGCCCCTCCCGCGATGTCAGCCGAGCGCTTGAGGGTCTTGCTGACCGCCAGCGAGCACGGCCCCGCCGCCTCCACCGCCGGAGGCGCGGCGACGACCAGGCCGGCCACGAGCACGACAAGGGCACCTGCTGAACCTGCTCGGCGCCGGGCCCTCTCACGAAGCATGGGCCCCATCCTCGTCTGCCGGGCCGGCACCGATCAAGGGGACGGTGCTGGCACCCGGCGGGCGGTGCGGACCGATCCACCCCGTACCCTCCAACACCAAGCCGGGAGGAGCGCTTCGCATGCCCAGTCAGGCCGACAAGAGGCCGGTCATCTACCTGGTCGGTACCGCCGGGAACCCCAACTACGGCGATGAGCTGATCACCGCTGGATGGCTGCGTCACTATGCCCGCCACCTGCCTGACGCCGAGGTGTGGCTGGACTCCCCACGGCCCGGACAGGCGGCGGTCCTCCTCGACGGCCTCCACCCGGGTCTGCGCTGCGTCGACACCCTCTTCCACGCCTGCTGGAACGCTCCGACCGACCACCCGGCTCACACCCTGGGCTTCGGCGCCCAGGTGGTCACCGAGCCTGGCATCCTGCCCAGGGAGGCCACCTCGGTGGAGAACCTCGGCCGGGTCGACCTCGTTCACATCGTGGGGGGCGGCTACATCAACAGCTACTGGCCACACCACTTGGCGCTGATCGGGGCTGCCGAGGGGATGGCGGCCCGTTACGGCACCCGGCTGGCCCTCACGGGTGCCGGGCTCATCCCCATGGCCGAGTCCAGTCGTGAGCCGTTGGCGGCGTCCCTCGCGGAGTTCGACATCGTCGACGTTCGAGACGAACCGACGCACGAGGTGCTCACCCACGATGTGGCTCGCACGACGATGACCGGGGACGACGCGTTGCTCTCGCTCGGCGGCGACCCGATCTTCGGCTCCGAGGGGGCGGTTCGCACGATGCTGTCCCTCCAGGCCGACATGCTCGACGTTCCCCTGGAGCAGTTGGCCGACTACGTCGTCCGCACCCTGAAGGGATGGGGGGTCGACCAGGAGCCGATCACCCTGGTCGAGTGCAACCCCCCGGTCGACTCCGCCGTCCTGGACCTGCTGGGCCCGCAGCTTCCGCACCTCAGGCTGCTGCCGTTCTCCCATCTCTGGCGGGGAGGCTTCCCGGCTGGACCCGGCCAACGCTGGATCGCCACCCGCATGCACCCCCATCTGGTGGCCGCGGCAGCCGGCGCCTGGGGGCTGGCCGTGCCGGTGTCCTCCACCTACTACCGCACGAAGCACGATGCCGTGGCGCGTCTCGGCAGCGGGTGGACGGTGGCACCCGACCTCGGTGACGCACTACCGGCCGGCTCGCTGCCCGGCGAACCCTTCGAGGGCCGCCTCCCGGCCCTCGTGGCGGCCAAGCGCAAGGTCGCCGAGCGGGTGGTCGTGCTCGCCCGGGCAGATCGCGCCTAGCCGGGCGACAGAGGCCGAAGGCCCCTACTGTGTGACCGAAGACCCCGACAGCTTCGTTCTGGGTCGACGTGACGTGGGAGTAGAGCTCACCGAAGCGAGGAGGTCGTCGTGGCGATGTTGACCGTGGGTGCTCTCGGCGCCTCACACAAGGAGAACGAGCACCGCCTGCCGATCCACCCGCACCATGTCCCGCACATCGATGACGACCTGCGCCCCAACCTGCTGCTCGAGACGGGCTACGGGCGCCGATATGGCGTCGCGGACACCCATCTGGAGTCGCTCGTCGGTGCGATGTGCTCCAGGGACGAGATCATCGAACGAGCCGACGTGCTGCTCCTGCCGAAGCCGACGCTCGAGGACATCGAGGACATGCGGGAGGGGCAGGTGCTCTGGGGATGGCCGCACTGCGTACAGGACTCGGCCCTTACCCAGCACGCCATCGACAAGAGGCTGACGTTGATCGCCTGGGAGGCGATGAACCACTGGACGACGAACGGTTCGTTCGTCGTTCATGTGTTCCATCTCAACAACGAGCTCGCCGGCTACTCGTCGGTCCTCCATGCCCTGACCCTGTCGGGGACCACCGGACACTACGGTCGCCACCTGACCGCCGCCGTCATCGGCTTCGGGAACACCGCGCGCGGAGCTGTGAACGCCTTGCAGGGGTTGGGTATCCACGACATCACGGTGCTGACGATGCGCGATGTCACTGCCGTCGCCTCCCCGATCGCCGGCCTGGTGATGGAGCACATGCACCGCCGAGACGACGACCCCAGCCAGACGATCGTCCAGCCGGATTCGGGGGCGGTCTCGACCGCTGAATACCTGGCCGCACACGACATCATCGTCAACTGCGTGCTCCAGGACACCGACCGGCCTTTGATGTTCGTGTCCGACGAGGAGCTGAAGCACTTCCCGACCGGTCGACTCATCGTCGATGTCTCGTGTGACGCGGGGATGGGCATCGAGTGCGCTCGGCCGACCCACTTCGACAACCCTGTCTTCGAGGTAGGTGACGGTGTCACCTACTACGGGGTCGACCACAGCCCCTCCTACCTGTGGAACTCGGCCACCTGGGGGATCAGCGAGGCGCTGATCCCGTACCTTCGGCCAGTCATGTCCGGGCCGGACGGATGGGATGCCGATCTGACGATCCAGCGGGCGATCGAGATCCGCGAGGGCGTGATCCAGAACCCCAAGATCCTCTCGTTCCAGCAGCGTTCACCCGAGCACCCACACCCACGCCTCGTCACTCCCGACGGCATCGGCTGAGAAGGACCGCGCATGAACAAGTCCGTGTTGGCGATGATGACCGAGAGCGAGAAGCTGCTGTTGTGGGAGACCGAAGCCTCTCACCTGTCGACCCTCGACGAGGACGCCGTCGTCGAGCTGCACACCCGCGTTCGTCGGGCCCGCACGAAGTACACCAAGCTGTACCGACGTCGCGCCTCCGCCCAGGTGACGAGAGACGCCGCGCGCTACGCGGCCAGCAAGAAGAGTCGGCCGGCGGCGCAGAAGGCCGAGGTCTTCGAGGACGCGCTCGCCCGGGTCAGCCGTCGGCTGGCCACGCTGGCCCGAGCGTCGGCGAACGAGATCCGCGCCGAGCGGCTCGCAACAGCACGGGGACAGATGGCTGAGACCGTGAGCACGAAGAAGGCGACGAAGCGCTCGAAGGCGGCGCCGGCCACGACGCGCTCGGTCACCAAGGACGGCCGCGCCGCCGTGCAGTCACCGGCGCGCAAGAAGCGGCAAGCCTCGACACTCGCCGCCGGAGCTCGACGGCAGGCCAAGCGAGACTCGCGCTGAGCTGAGCCCAGGTCACCCACCCGACCGGTCAGCGCGGCGCCCGCGGGGCGTCGTACATGGCGTCGATGACGTCGGCAAACTCCTGCTCGACGACCTGTCGCTTCAGCTTCAGGGTGGGGGTCAGCTGACCCTCCTCCTGGGTGAACTCCTTCGCCATGAGGGTGAAGCGCTTCACCTGCTCGTACCCGGCCAGCTCCGTCGACGCCTCAGCGATCCTACGTTCGTAGAGCGCACGCACCTCCGGCAGCGCAACCAGGTCCGACCTCGACGAGAATCCCAGCCCGTGCTCGACGGCGTAGCGCTCCAGCACGGGGAATGCGGGGGCGATCAGGGCGCTCAGGTAGCTCCGACGGTCACCGATCACGACCACCTGTTCGACGTAGGGATCGCCGCCAAGCACCCCCTCGATGTGCTGCGGCGCAACGTTCTTGCCCTGCGAGGTGATGATGATGTCCTTGATCCGGTCGGTCACGGTGACGAACCCAGCGGCATCGATCGTGCCGACGTCACCCGTCTTGAACCAGCCGTCGTCGAATGCTTCGGCGGTCGCCTCGGGGTGACCGTGATACCCCTTCATCACGCTGCCACCGCGGACTTGGATCTCACCTCCGTCCGCGATCCGCACCTCGGTCCCCAGCACCGGTGTGCCGACTGTGCCGAACCGGAACTCGCCGGGGTAGTTGCAGGTCACCATGGCCGTCGTCTCGGTCAGCCCGTACCCCTGACAGACGAAGAGTCCAGCCGCGAAGAAGAACTCCTCGATGTCCTTGGACAACGGTGCCCCTCCCGCCGACAGGACCTTCTTGTCGCCACCCACGACGCTCCTGATCTTCGACAGGACGAGCTGGTCCGCCAACGCATGCTGGGAACCCAGCAGCGCACTGACTGGCTGACCGGCCGCGCGACGGTGCTGGTACCGGCTCCCTACGCCCAACGCCCAACCAAACAACCGGGCCCTGGTCCGTGACCCCCGCTCGACCCGGTCGGTGACGGTCGCGTGGATCTTCTCGTACAGCCGCGGGACGCTGACCATCAGCGTGGGACGTACCTCTGCCATCACGTCGACCACCCGGCTCGGATCCGCCAGGTAGCAGTTCTCCGCCCCGCTGGCCAGGACGTAGAAGGACCAGGCGCGCTCGTAGGCATGGCTGAGTGGAAGAAAGCACAGGCTGGTGTCGCCGGGTCCGATGCCGAACCTCTCGTCCAGCGCACGGAACTGATGGAAGAAGTTGGCATGCGTCAGGACCGCACCTTTGGGATCACCCGTCGTCCCCGAGGTGTAGATGAGCGTGGCCACGTCGTCGGTCGATGCTGAGCTCAGGCGCGCATCGACCTCACCGTCGAGGGCCGCGTCCGCGCCGTGCAGCCACGAAGGGCCCCGCGTGCGCCGACCGCGCACTCGTGAGCACGGTCTCCTCGTCGAACGCGACGACGTGCCTCACGTAGGAGGTGACCGAGTCCGGGCCGACCACCTTGTCGTACTGCTCCTGCCCGCCGACGAAGAGCACCGAGACGTCTGCGTCATCGATGATGAGCTGGGCCTGCCTGGCCGTGCTCGTGGCGTAGATGGGGACGGACACTGCACCCACGCTGAGGATCGCGAAGTCCGCGACGGTCCACTCCGGACGGTTGGGCGAGAAGATCCCGACCCGGTCTCCTGCCTTGACGCCGGCCCCGACGAGGGACTTCGCCACCGCGCGGACCTGCTGTCCGAGCTCGGCGTAGGAGACCGCACTCCAGACCCCGCCACGCATGGACCGCATGGCGGGCCGGGTGGGGTAGCGCTCGGCATTGTCGGCGATCAGGCGAGCCAGGTGATCACTTCTCACGAACACCCCCTGGCCGGCATCGCTCGGAACCACTCGGGACGAGTCTCCCACTACGGCGGTGGTCGATCGGGTGTGGGGACCGACCGGCTGAGGCACAATCGCCAGCCATGGTCCTCCGCAGGTTCGTCCAGCCCGAACCAGGGGCGCACGTCCCCCCCGCGGCCGTCGACCCTTCCCTTGGTCTCTCGGAGGCCGCCGTCGCCGAGCGTCTGGCCTCCGGGCGCAGCAACGACGCCCCGGACCCACGAAGCAGGAGCCTAAGCGACATCGCCCGCGCCAACATCGTCACGAGCTTCAACATCGTGATCGGGGTCCTGTGGGCCTTGATGATCATCGCCGGCGCCGCCCTGCAGGACTCTCTGTTCGGCTTCATCATCGTGATCAACTCCGCGATCGGGATCATCCAGGAGTACCGGGCCAAGCGAACCCTCGAGCGGTTGTCCGTGGTGGGTGAGGCCAAGCCGGTGGTGCGCCGGGAGGGGGTCGACGCCGAGGTGCGCCCGTCAGCGCTCGTCCAGGACGATGTCGTGGTCCTGCGACCCGGTGACCGGATCGTGGTCGATGGTGTCGTCGTCGACCGAGAGGGGTTGGAGGTGGACGAGTCCCTGCTGACCGGCGAGGCAGACCCGGTCGAGAAGGGCGTGGGCGACCAGGTGATGTCCGGCTCCTTCGTGGTCGCTGGGAGTGGCCTGATGCAGGCGACGAAGGTGGGTCTGGACGCCTACGCCACGCGGCTCACGGTCGAGGCTCGGGTGTTCACCACGACTCGCTCCGAGCTCATGAGCTCGATCATGCGGTTCGTGCGGGTGATGTCCTACATCCTCATCCCTGTCGGGGCGTTGCTCTTCTGGTCCCAGCTGCAGTCCAACCCGAGCTGGCAGGAGGCGCTGACGGGAACGGTGGCCGGCGTGGTCACGATGATCCCCGAGGGCCTCGTGCTGCTGACCAGCGTCGCGATGGCCGTCGCCGTCGTACGTCTGGGGCGCAAGCGCGCCCTGGTACAGGAGATGCCGGCCGTGGAGGTGCTGGCCCGGGTCGACGTCGTGTGCGTCGACAAGACCGGCACGTTGACCGAGCCCGGCATGCAGGTCTGTGACGTCGTCGTGCTGGATCCAGCCGCCCGCGTCGACGCAGCTCTGGCCGGCCTGGGCGCCGCCGACGACAGCCCGAACCCGACGCAGGCGGCAATCGCCGCCGCGTACCCACCGACCGACGTCGTCTGGACGGCCGCTGACGTCGTCCCGTTCTCCAGCGCTCGCAAGTGGTCCGCTGCGTGCTTCGAGGCGCACGGATGGTGGGTGCTCGGCGCGCCGGAGGTCCTGCTCGACCCCGCTGACCCGCACCGGCCACAGGCCGAACAGCTCGCCGCGCAGGGGGCGCGGGTGCTGCTGCTTGCCCGCCCCGTGGGCGACAGCTCTCCCGACGTCGACGCGGGGGCGGGGCCGGTGCTCGCCGTTGCGTTCGTCGTGATCGACCAGCGCCTGCGGGTCGACGTCACGTCCACGGTCCGCTACTTCCTGGACCAGGGCGTCGCGCTCAAGGTGATCTCCGGGGACAACCCGGTGACCGTCGGTGCGATCGCCGTGCACGCGGGGATTCCCGACGCAGACCGACCGTTCGACGCACGCGAGCTCCCCGACGACATCGGCGCGATGGCCGAGGTCCTCGAGACCCACTCGGTGTTCGGCCGGGTCACACCGCGGCAGAAACGAGCCATGGTCGCCGCCCTGCAGAGCCGAGGACACACGGTCGCCATGACAGGTGACGGCGTCAACGACGTGTTGGCTCTCAAGGACGCCGACCTCGGCATCGCCATGGGGTCGGGGGCTGCGGCGACCCGAGCGGTCGCCCAGATCGTGCTCCTGGACAACGAGTTCTCAGTGATGCCTTCAGTTGTCGCCGAGGGTCGCAGGGTGCTGGGGAACATCGAGCGGGTCAGCGACCTCTTCTTGACCAAGTCCTTCTATGCGCTGGTGCTCGCGCTGCTCACCGGCGTCCTGACGCTGCCCTTCCCGTTCCTGCCCCGGCACCTGACCGTGATCACCTTCCTGACCATCGGGACGCCCGCCTTCTTCATGGCGCTCATGCCCAACACGGCCCGGTTCCGTCCGGGGTTCTTCCAGCGGGTGCTGTGGTTCACGGTTCCCGCGGGGGTCATCTGTGCCGCCATGGCATTCACCTCCTACTACGTGACCCTGGCCGCCACTGGATCCGACGTCGGTCAGGCCCGGGTGTCGGCCACGATCACCCTCGCCGTCGTGGCGCTGTTCGTCCTGTACCTCGTGGCGCGCCCGATGGACCTCGTGCGCTGGCTGATCGTCGGCAGCATGGGTGCCGGGTTCCTGATCGTGCTGTTCACCCCGTGGCTGTCGACGTTCTTCGCCCTGCCCGTCGGAGCCGACCTCGACGGCGCCGCCAGCGTGGGCCTGGGCCTGGTGGGAGCAGCCCTGCTGTGGCTCGTGAGCCGGGCCACGGCCCGCTGGCGCCCGGCCCCCACGGAGGAACCACTGGCTGGCCAGACTTCTTCTAGGATACGATCCTAGGATCTTGTCCTAGACTCATCCCCGCCCGAAGAGGGCGGGTTGGAGGAGACGTGACCGACGTCGAAGAGACTCCCGCCGGCGAAGGGTTCGCCATGCCGGCGGAGTGGGAGCCCCACGCCGGCTGCCTCATGGCATGGCCCACTCGCCGGGAGCTGTGGACCGACCGAATCGACGACGCGAAGAGCGACTACGCCACCGTCGCCTCGGCGATCGCCGCTTTCGAGCCGGTGACGATGCTGTGCAACCCCGACGACACCGCCGAGGTGAAGCGTCGGTGCGGCAGCGGCGTCCAGGCGCTGCCTGGACGGATCGACGACTCGTGGATGCGCGACAACGGGCCCACCTTCGTCCGCAACTCCGCGGGTGAGGTTGCCGTCGTCAACTTCTCGTTCAACGCCTGGGGTGAGCGCTGGCACCCCTACGACAGCGACAACGAGGTTCCGCGGCTGCTTGCAGCGCACTTCGGCATGCGCCGGTTCGACGCACCCCTGGTCATGGAGGGCGGTGCCTTCTTCGTCGACGGGGAGGGCACCCTGATCACCACCGAGCAGTGTCTGCTGGACCCCAACCGCAACCCGACCCTGGGTCGGGCGGAGATCGAGCAGGCTCTGCGCGACTACCTGGGGGTGACCACGATCGTGTGGTTGCCGTACGGCCACAGCCTCGACGTCGGCCCGGCCGGGACCGACGGGCACGTCGACGGCGTGCTGCAGTACCTCGCGCCCGGCCACGTGCTCGTCGAGGCCCCGACGGACCCTTCCGACGCCGAGCACGACCGCTGCGAGGCGAACCTCACCGCGCTCCGAGCCTCCACCGACGCCGTGGGTCGGTCGTTCGAGATCAGCCTGGTCGACCCCGGCCCCAGTAGCGATCTGTCCTACTCCAACTTCTACCTGGCCAACGGTGGCGTCGTCGTTCCCGTCGCCGGGACCCAGCAGGACGACGTCGTGCTCGATGCCTTGGGCCGGCTGCTGCCCGGGCGCAAGGTCGTCCCTGTCCCTGGTGCGACCCTCGCGTACGGGGGCGGCGGGCCCCACTGCATCACCCAACAGATCCCGGCCGGACCGGCTGCGCCGGCATGACCGTCCAGCGAGCCGCCCCCACACGACGGGCCAAGGGCCAGGCCAAGCAGCAGGCCGTGGTCGACGCAGCCATCGCGGTGATCGGTGAGCGCGGACTCGCCGACGTCCGGATGAGCGACATCGCAGAGCGGGCCGGCATGAGCACCGGCCATGTCACCTACTACTTCCCGAGCAAGACCGCACTGCTGATGCTCGCCATCCAGCACAGCGAGGAGAGCCTCCACCGCGAGGTTGTCGACGAGGTCCTCCGGATCGCCGAACCCTGGCTGCGGCTGTACCGGCTGCTCGAGCTGTCGGTGTCGACCGGGCGAGCCGACCAGGGCTGGGTGCTGTGGTTCGAGGTGTGGGCCAACGCCGGCGTCGACGACGACCTCGCCCGCGTCCAGGCGCAGCTCGACTCCCGCTGGCGCCACACACTGGCCGAGGTCATCCGCTACGGCTGCGAGCAGGGAGCCTTCGTCACCGACGACCCGGTGGCCGTGTCCACGCTCCTGTCCTGCCTGGTCGACGGGCTCTCGGTCCACCTGACTCTGGCCGACCAGGACCTCGACCCGGCGACCGTGCGCGACCTGTACGTGCGCGCGGCGCAGTCACACCTCGCGCCAGGGGATCTCACCGATGAGCGCTGACCTGACCCGCCGCACCCTCTTGGGCGCGACCTGCCTCGGGCTTGCAGCCGACACCGTCGCTCCCGCGCTCGGCGGTCAAGGGACCGGCAAAGCGTGGATGGTCCCTGCGGAGTCGGTGCAGCACCGTCGTACCTGGATGGCCTGGCCCTCCAGCGAGGTCATCTGGGGCCGGTTCCTGCAGGGCGTGCAGCGCGACGTGGCACGCGTTGCCCGGACGATCGCCAAGTACGAGCCGGTGGTCCTGTGCGCGAACCCCGACGCTGCCCAGCGAGCCCGACGCCTGTGCGGGCCGACCGTTCGGGTCATCACGTCGATTCCGGTCGACGACTGCTGGATGCGTGACAGCGGTCCGGTCTTCCGAACGAACGGCAGAGGAGCCGTCGGGGCGATCGGGCTGAACTTCAACGGCTGGGGCGGCAAGCAGACCGTCGCTCGCGACGCTCATGTGGCGCGACGCGTCGCACGTCGAGTAGGAGCCCCCTTCAACCGGGCGCAGTTCGTCGGAGAGGGTGGTGCCGTCGAGGCGGACGGTGACGGCACCTTGATCGCAACCAGGAGCAGTCTGCTCAACGCCAACCGCAACCCTGGCATGACCAAGGACGACGTCGAGCGGGCTGTGCTCGCTGCCTACGGGGCAAGGAAGATGATCTGGGTGCCCGGGGTCCGGGGCCGCGACATCACCGATGACCACATCGATGCGACGAGCCGATTCGTCGCGCCCGGCGTCGTGATCGTGCAGGTCCCGCCCAAGTGGCGCAAGGACGTCTGGGCCGACGACGCACGCGAGCAGTACGACATCCTGTCCCGTTCTCGCGATGCACGGGGACGCCGCCTGACGGTCGTGCCGTTGCAGGGACCGGAGTCGGTGCGCTCGGACTTCCGCGGGTTCCTGGACTCCTACGTCAACTTCGCGCTCGCCCGGGGGGCGGTCATCACGGCGCAGTTCGGCGACCGGGACACCGACCGCGCCTGCCGCAGGACCTTGCGCCATGCGTTCCCGGGGCGGGTCGTCGAGCAGCTCGACGTCGACCGCCTCCACGAAGGGGGCGGCGGCATCCACTGCATCACCCAGCAGGAACCCATACTCGGCCACTGACCCGCCGTTACGACGACTCCGCTGCGTCGGGAAGACGGCGAGCCATCCGGATGGTCACGAACATGACCACAGTGAGGAGCGCCACCGCGCCCCCCAGGTCGAACTCGAAGTCCTCACCGATCAGGTTGACTGCCGCCACCAGCACCACAGCCACAGCACCGGACAGCAGAACCAGCGCACGCAGGCGGCCCTCGCGGGTACCACCCAGCCAGTCGAGGAACGCGACCGAGACCACCACGAGCACGAGTGGCACCGTGATCAGTCCGAGGTCTTCCTCCGCGTAGCCACCCTCGATGGGCAACAGGAGCTTGGCCAGACCCACGGCGAGCGCCGCGATCCCCAGGTGCAGCGGGAAGTGGCCGAGGATCCACAGGTTCCGTCGCACGGGTTGGCCGGGCAGTCCCACGGGGGCCACCTGGGCGAAGTACATCCACCACACAGCGGCCATCAGCACGAACGTCAGCGGCAGCCCGAAGAGGTCGATCCGGTCGAGCGGCTCGTCGGAGGCGACCAGCCCGATCTTCACGAAGCTCTCACCCAACATGATGATGGTGAACTCGCCGAACCGGTCAGCCAGATGGCGGCCCCGCCGGTCGTCGTCGGGGTACTGCGAGCGGATGGTCGTGAGCACGATCACCAGCCCCGCGAACCACATCAGCACGTAGACGTAGCCCCCGGCCCACACCGTTCCCACGAACAGCCCGATCGCGACGACGAGCCGTGCCGTCCGGCCGACCGGGGCATCACCCGCCTGGGCCGGCGTCCGGGCGGTCGCCCGGTAGAGGAGCAGGAACGTGACCAGGATGCCGGCGAAGAGCGGGGCCACCGCACCGGTGCTGTCCTGGACGAAGTCGTCCGACGTCACGGCCATCAGCAGCACCATGGCCATCTGCCCGACGAGGAGTCCCCGCTGGTAGGTCCCGGCGATCCGGACCCGCTCCATGAGGAGGGCACTCATCAGCCACGTGGTCCAGATCAACGAGAAGACGACGAGCAACCACGCGGACTGGCGCAGTGAGTAATCCTTGGAGTACGCAGTCGACACCACGACGATCGCCGCGACGAATGCGAGGTCGTAGAACAGCTCCAACCACGACTGCGGGGGTGTCAGATGCCGCCGCTCCGCCGAGCCTGGGGCATCAGGGTCTCGAGCACTCACGGCGGACCAGCCTACGACCGCAGGACCACGACCTCGCCCTGCGTCAGGGTCGGGCGCCCGGGCTCGTCCACACCACCGGGAACAGCGGATGGTCCATGGGCGCGCCCTCGGGCAGCTCGGCGTCGAGGCCCTCGAAGGGCGGCGACGTCCGCCACGGTCGGGGTGCGTGCCGGGCCGCCTCGGACAGGTACCGAAGCGACAGCACCCGGCGTCGTCCGTCGAAAGGGAACCCGGGAGCACCGTGCACGGACAGGAAGTCGAAGAAGATCGCGTCCCCCGGCTGCAGGTCGAACACCCGGACGTCGAAGGCCGCGCGGTCGGCGTCGATGTCCGGCAGCTCCTGCAGCGAGCCCTCCGGGAACCACTTGGCGTCGCCGGTCAGGAAGGTCCGTGGCATCAGCCACGGACCTTCCTGGGTGCCGGCGACGACCTCCAGGCAACCGGCCGCGGGCACCGGGTCGACCGGGATCCAGGCGCTGACGCCGCGACCGTCGACGTTGTAGTAGGGCTGGTCCTGGTGCCACGGCGTCGGTTGGCGTGTCCGGCCCTCCTTCACCAGCACGTGGTCGTGGTAGAGCCGCACCGTGGGCGTGTCCATGAGCCGTCCAGCGATGGCGGGGACCGCAGACTCCCGCGCGAGCCGTTCGATCGCCGGGATCGTCGACCAGCGGCAGAAGTCCTCGAAGAACGAGCCGGGGTCGTCCGCTCCACTCGCGACCTGCGCCAGCGGACCGGGTGATCCGAGCACCTGCTCGATCGCCTGTGCAGCCGCCGACACCTCCGCTGGGTCGAGGACTCCCCGCACGCACACGACACCGGTGGACGCGAACTCCCGGACCAGGGCCGGAGCGACGTCGGGGCGACTCACCCCACGATGCTAACGACCACCGACGACAGCTCCGTGGTGACTCAGGCTCGGGTGATGTCTCGACCGTGTGAGGTCAGCGACCAGATCACGGCGATGTCGATGGCGATGATCGTGATCGCCCAGAACGGGTAGTGCGGAAGCCACGCGAAGGCCACGATCGCGTTGACCACCGCGATGACCACGCCGACCGTACGAGCCCAGACTGCCCCACTGAACAAACCGAAGCCCGCCAGCAGGACGAGCAGGCCGACCAGCAGGTGGATCCAGCCCCAGGTGGTGGTGTCGAAGGCGAAGACGTAGTCCTGGGTGACCACCACCGTGTTGTCGCCGATGACTCCTGCCAGCCCGGCGATGATCCAGAAGGACCCGATGATGAGCATCATGGTCGCCGCGAAGACGGTCCAACCCACGGCGGCCATGCTCGCGTCCTTGTGAACCGACATGTCATCTCCTCGGAAGTCTGCTGACGGTCGTCCTGACCGTGACCCACGGTACGGCTGGAACGACTCAGAGTCAACGGTGTTGACAACGACCTGGACGTCGGCCACAGTCGCCCGGTGCCCCCGACGACCCGCAGCCGCCCGCAGCTGTCGCCTGAGCTGATCAGGAGGGCGGCCCTGGCCCTGATCGACCGGGAGGGCGAGACCGGGCTCACCTTCCGGGCACTCGGTGCCGAGCTCGGCGCCGACCCCACGGCGGTGTACCGCCACTTCCGCAGCAAGGACGACCTGCTGCTCTCTCTCGCCGACCACCTGATCGGTGAGGCTCTCGACGCCGTGCCGGACGAGCTGGACTGGCGCGCGACGCTGCGCTCGCTCGGTCAAGAGCTCTACCGCGGGTTGCTGCGACACCCGCGCCTGGCGGTCCTGGTCTCGGCTCGCACCACCCAGGGCCTCGACGAGGCCCGGGGAATCGAACGGGTGCTGGCCACGCTCTCCGATGCGGGCCTCTCCGGTGAGGAGGCAGTGGTGGTCTGGCGGGCGCTCGGCGACACGACGCTGGCCTGGGCCGGGCTGAGCGCGGCCTACTTGTCCCTGCCCCCGGACACCCAGGACCACGACGACCGGGCATGGACCACCACCTACCGTCATCTGCCGGCCGACCGCTATCCCCACATCGCTGCCGCGCGGCCCTACCTCACCCCACAGAGTGACCCGTTCAGCGACGCCCTCGAGCTCCTCCTCGACGGCGTCGCCTCACGGACGCCTCACCCCAGCGACACCTCCCGCCACCCTCGCAGTCCCACCGTCAGTGATCCCGTATCCATCCCATCCAGCAGGAGCCGAACATGAGCCAAGACATCAGCCGACGCCTCTTCCTCGGTGGCCTCGGCGCCGCCGGTGCGGGCGCGGCCGTAGGACTGTCGCCCGCCGCGGCCGGAGCTGCCGCACCCCGCCGCGGAGGCTGCAACCGGGCAGCGACGATCATCCGCAACGCGCGGGTCTTCGTCGGCGACTCGCGCGGCACCGTGGCCGAGGCCATTGCCGTGGGGGCCAACGGCCGAGTCCTCGGCGTAGGTGGCTACCAGAGCCTCAAGCGGTTCCGGACGTCGACGACCGAGATCGTCGACGGCAACGGGGGGACGGTCCTCTCGGGAGTCCAGGACGGCCATGCCCACCCGATGTACGCGGGCCTGCGCGCGATGAACCCCTCGCTCGAGGACGCCGAGCTCACCGGGGCCGAGGTGCAGGGGCTCGTCAGCACCTTCCTGCAGGACCCGATGTACGGCGCCGAGCCGGACAGCTGGCTCGTCGTCGAGGGATGGAACCCCGCAGGCACGCCAGCGGACACCCTGCCGAACAAGAGCATCCTCGACTCGCTGCCCACCGCTCGACCAGTGGCCCTCAACGGCTCGGACGGGCACAACCTCTGGGTGAACAGCCGCGCGCTGAGCATCGCCGGCATCGATGCCAACACACCGGACCCGACCGGAGGCGAGATCGTCCGCGACAAGTCCGGCGAGCCCACCGGTGTCCTCAAGGACGAGGCCCAGGGCCTGGTCCGGCAGTACATCCCCGAGGCGACTCCCGAGCAGATGTACACGGCGTTCCAGTGGGCCTACGCGCAGATGGCAGCAGGAGGGATCACGTCGATCCTCGACGCATGGGTCGACGACTGGCAGCTGGACTTCTACGCTGCGCTGGCCTCGAACGGAGACCTCCTCCAGCGGGTCGTACCCGCGCTCATGATCCCCACAGAGGCGGTCTCCGACCCGACGTCGGTCCTGGAGTGGGCGCGCGACCTCGCGACCTCGTACGGCTCCACCCCGAACATGTCCTTCGGGACGGTCAAGGTGTTCATGGATGGCGTCATCGAGTACCCGGCACAAACAGCGGCCCTCGTTGATCCCTACCTGGACGCCGACGGTGTTCCCACCGACAACTACGGGTCGCTGTACGTCGACGGCGAGACCCTGGGCCGATTCGCCACGGTTTTCGACAAGGCGGGTTGGCAGGTCCACACACATGCCATTGGTGACGGAGCCGTGCGTGCGGCGCTCGACGGATTCCAGATCGCCCGACGCACCAACGGCCCGCGGGGCAACCGCCACACCATCGCGCACCTGCAGCTGGTCCATCCCGACGACTACGGGCGCTTCAAGCAGCTCGACGTCGTCCCGGACATGCAGCTGCAGTGGGCGACACGCAACGTCTGGACGATGGAGGCGCTCCTACCGTTCATCGGCGCAGAGCGGCACGCTCGGATGTACCCCGCCAAGAGCATGCTGAATGCCGGGGCACGCCTCGCCGGCGGTTCGGACTGGCCGGTCGACCCGCTCTACCCCTGGAACCAGGTGCAGACAGCCATCGACCGGTTCGGCATCTACGGCGAGGACGAGCCGCTGAACCCCGACCAGGGGATCAGCCGTCGCCAGTCGCTGCGCATGCACACCGCAGGTACGGCCTACCAGCTCCACCAGGACCGAACCACCGGCACCCTCGAGGTGGGCAAGCAGGCCGACCTGGTTCTGCTCGACCGGGACATCACCCGTGGACCCGTGTCGCAGATCAACGAGGCAACGCCACAGCTCACCATGCTCGCGGGCAAGCGCACGTTCGACATCGGCACCAGCTCCGGTAAGGCGGTCGTGCGATCCGCTGCGCTCACTGCCGCTGCCGCCAAGGTCACGGGACGAGGACGGCTGAACCATGGCGACCTGAAGGTGGGCCGGCACGCCGGGTGCCCGTGCACCGCAGGAGCGCGCCCCTGACCCGGGTCGAACCGGCATCACCGAAGGGCCTGGCGGTCGTCTGCTGGGCCCTTCGGTGCATCCGGCGAGAGGTGGTTGCTGGCTCCAGCCAGAGGGCTCGGCGCGCCTCCCTTGGTGCGACGCCTGATCGGTGGACGATGCACTCACGACCGGCCGGGTCCGACAGGTTCGACGTGACCTGGGGGCCGCGTCGAACGGGAGGGCATCGTGCAGCTGCCGACCATCAGTCGTCGATCGTTCCTCCGAGGGACCCTGGCCATGGGGGCCGTCGGACCGCTGGGTCACCTGCTTCGCACACCGACGGCGCTGTCGCCTGCCTTGCTCGGCGACGCCTCCGTCCTGCGCCCCTGGTCGATGGCGATGCACATCCATGCGTGCTTCAGCGAGGGTACGGCGAGCATGGAGGCACAGCTCGACCAAGCGGCGCGCAACGCCGTCGACGTGGTCTGGTGGACCGAGCACGAGTTCCGGATGACGGCGTCCGGAGCCCGCCAGGTCATCCACTTCAACGGGCTCTCCGAGGCCGAGAACGGGCTGAGCTGGACCTGGACGGCCGCCACGGCGGGAACGTTCTCCGAGAAGTCGGCCACCTTCGTCGGAAGCCCGATCTCGCCCACCGATCCGAGTGGCTCCTCCGCGCTTCGCCTGGTCGGACGCAGCACGGCCAGCTCCTACGCCACCTACCGGCTGAACGGCGCGCAGTACAACAGCCTGTTCCGGACGTCGCTGGACGGAACCACCCTCGAGCTCGACGTGCTGCCGGTCACGGTCGGGGCCGACGGATACCTCGGCGTGTTCATCACGACCTCCCAGCGCCCGGCGGGCGGGGGGCAAGCCGCCGGTACGTACACGCTGGAGTACCGCGTCGGTGGCGACCGGAGCGCCGGGAGTCGAGTGGCCCAGGGGCGCAACGGCATCGTCACGATCCCCGCCTCGTCCGGATCCTGGACGACGCTGACCATCGACCCCGTGCAGGACATGGCCGCGTTGTGGCCCTGGTTCGACGGTCGTGACTCCTCCCTCTACGGGATCGGGATCGGCGTCGGCTCCCGGCTCGGCACCCGCACCGACGTCGTCGTCGACCATCTGCGGTTCAACCGAGTCCGCAAGTCGCCGCAAGAGGTCCTGGCTCTGCAGAAAGACCTTGCCGCGTCGTACGCAACGCGGTTCCCCACGGTGACCCAGCATGTCGCACTCGAGTGGTCGATGCTGCGCGAGCACATGAACTGGTTCGGTGGCACGCTCACGCTGCCGGCCCCGACCTCGCCGCCGTGGAAGGCCGACGCCAGTGTCGGTGCGATGATCGCTGCGGCCGCTCAGGTCCACCAGGCCGGCGGGGTGGCGAGCTACAACCACCCGTTCGGCAACGGCGTGGGCAGTCTTTCGAGCCAGTCCGCGCAGGACGCGCTGCGTCGCAGCACCGCGACCGACCTGATCACCAACCGGGCGTACGGCTGCGACATCCTCGAGGTCGGGCTCCCCACGAAGGGTGGAGTGGCGATCGAGGGATACCTCTCGCTGTGGGACGCCCTGTCCCGCAATGCGGTGTTCCTCACCGGAACGGGAGTCAGCGATGACCACAGTGGCAAGAGCTGGCTGACCCAGGTCACGAACTTCTTCACCTGGGCGTGGGCGGACACCACCGAGCTTCCGGCGCTCACGCACTCGCTGGCCTCGGGTCGGGTCTACTTTGGAGATCCAAACGGCTTCAGGGGTCAGCTCGACCTCCTCGTCGACGGAACCATCCCCATGGGGTCGGTCAGTGTCGAGCCGGTCGCCTCGCGGACGGTGCGGGTGGTCGCCGCTGGACTGCCGTCGGGTGGCTCGGTCCAGGTGGTCCGCGGCGTCGTCGACTACGCCGGTGCGTCCGTCCCGGACCCGGTCACCACAGCGACGACGTTCCCGGCCGGCTCGTTCGCAGCCGGCTTCGTCGACGTGGATGTGGACACCCGGTCGAGCTGTTTCGTCCGGGCCGTCGTCCGTAACGGCTCAGGCACGATCGTCGCGGGCTCGAACCCGGTCTGGTTGCTCCGGGACGAGCCAGTCTCGGGGATCCCGCCGGCCCGGCGGGTGGGCAGCCAGAGCGGTCCTGGACCCACGGCGGCGTTCTCATGGGTCGCCGATGGCGTCGCCGTGTCCTTCGACGGGTCCGTTTCGACCCAGGGGGACAGCCCGCTCGCCACCTACGCCTGGGACTTCGGCGACGGGACGACGTCCAGTGGTCCGTTCGTCTCGCACACCTATGCCGACGACGGGGTCTACGCCGTGGTCCTCACCGTCACCGACGAGGCCTCGCTGACTGACGTCATCACGCGCGACGTCACGGTCTCGGCCACCCCTCCGCCGCCTCCGACGTTGAACTTCGTCGGCGGCACGCGGACCAACGCCAGCACCAAGCTGGCCAAGGTCACCGTCCCGTCCGACGTGCAGGGCGGTGACGGACTTCTCCTGTTCCTCAGCGTCAACTCCACGAGCCGACCAGCCACGGATCCGCCCGGCTGGTCCGTTGTCGGGCAACAGGTCACCGGGAGCCAGGTCACCCGGGTCCTGAGCCGCGTGGCGGCCGACGGTGACGCGGGCGCGACGATCCAGGTTCCCATCAGTGGCGGCGCGGCGAAGGTGGCCCTGGAGGTCCTGGCCTACCGGGGAGTCACCGGTGCTGGCTTCGCAACGGCGACCTCCGCCGGACAGCTCGCCACCGGCACCCACACCACGCCGGCGGGCGAGGTCATCGCCGAAGGGTCCTGGGTCGTCTCGTACTGGGTTGACAAGTCCTCGGGCACGACTACGTCGTGGACCCCACCTGCTGGGGTGTCGGTACGGGGCACGACGTTCGGCAGTGCCGGTGGGGCACTTTCTACCTTGTCGGCCGACAGCGGAGGCGACCAGCCCGTCGGACCGTGCGGCGGCCTGGTCGCCAACGCCAACTCCGCGGCAGGTACGGCGATCACCTGGACCGTCGTCGTTCGCCCCTGACCGAGCCGAGGACCCCGGGCCCGCCCGACGTGTCCGGCCCTAACGCCGCCTGAGGCTCAGACCACGCACCCAAGGACATCCGCCGGTCGCGGGCGCTTCTTCAGCATCGGGCGGGGCCAAACGCCCCTGGCGGTCGCGGTCGGCCGCGCCGGACAGTGAGGTGAGCGGCTGAGGAGGATCCCGTGTCCCTGGTCCACGAAGGGGTGACCCCGGGCGTCGGTCACGCCCAGGATCTGCGCCCGGTAGACATCATGGCTTCGTTCGATGGCCCGATCGGTGCCTACGTCCACGTGCCCTTCTGCGAGTGGATCTGCCCCTTCTGCCCCTACAACAAGGTGAAGGCGGTCGACGCGCTGGCTCGTCGGTACTTCGCCGCACTGCAGCGCGAGATCGACTGGTACGTCACTGAGTACGAGGCGGCTCGAGGCCGGCCTTTCACGTCGCTGTACGTCGGTGGAGGCACGCCCACCCTGTACCCAGACGACCTGGCCGACCTCGTCCGGAGAATCCCGGTCTCCGGCGAGCGAGCGATCGAGGTGCTCCCCACCCATGGCACTCCAGCCAGGTTGAGCCGGCTCGCCGAGATGGGGTTCACGGCAGTGAGCATCGGAGCGCAGTCCTTCCACGACGGTGTGCTGGAGCGACTGCACCGCCCGCACGACGCCGCCACCAGCCTCGCCGCCGTCGAGGCCTCGTTGGGGCAGTTCGACTGCGTCGACGTCGATCTCATCGTCGACGTGGCCTGGGAGGAGCAAGGGGCCTTCCCCGGTGCCTTCATCGCCGACGCCCGAACCTGCTTCGACCTGGGGGTCGACCAGGTGTCGACGTACCCGCTGATGCGCTTCGGCTACACGCCCTTCGGGACCGCCAGCCATGACCGGCGCAAGGAGCATGCCGTGCTGGCCCAGGTGTCAGCTCTGGCCCGGCGAATGGGTTACGAACGACGTTCGGTCTGGACGTTCAACCGTCGTGGGGCACCGGCGTACACCTCGATCACCCGGCGTCGGTTCCTTGGAATGGGGGCCGGTAGCTCCTCGTTCGCCGGGAGGGACTTCTACGTCAACCACTTCGGGGTCACCGCCTACGCCGACGCCGTCGAGGCTGGTCGGCTCCCCGTGGCCCGGTGGCTGCATCTCGGTCCTTGGGCCGGCGCGGCGTACGACGCCTTCTGGCAGGCCTACTCCGGCCGGATCGACCCTGGAGGCCTCGATCACTCCTTTGGCAGCACCGTTGCGGGCTGTGCCAGGGCCGGTCTCGCTTCGCTCGCGCTCGCCGGCCTGCTGCGGTGCGCGCCTGATGGCTACCACCTGACAGCGCGTGGGTACGGCGTCTACCACGACCTCGAGCGGCTCGTCACCTATCAGCTGATCGAGCCCTTGTGGGCCGAGATGCTCAGCGAGCACCGCACCAGCCCGGACACCGGGGTCGCCTGCGCGGACTGGGCCGCTCCGGAGCGGGCGCGCTCCGGTCGCACCTGGGCCACCGTCAGTCGCCTGTTCGAGCGTCCGTCGCAAGACCAGGGAAAGGCCAGGTGACCGACCGCCGAGGCTGTCACCCTCGGTGGTCGGCTACTCCCTCCTGCCGTTCGCCGAGTCGGAGACCGGGCCTCGACTCTGCAGCTCGCCCTCCAGCGCATCGAGTGCCGCACGGACCTCTTGGATCTTCCCTTGCAGTCCGTCGCCGGTCGCCAATGCGAGCGGCTCGGACCCCGAGGGGCGATCCGCGTCGGCGCTCTCGTTCGCGTAGTGCGTTCGGGCCTTCTCCATCGAGCTGATCACGATCCCGATCAACAGGTTGAACACGAGGAACGCGGCAAGGAGAAGGTAGGAGAGGAAGTACGGGATCGCGAATGCGCTGACACCCTCAGCCTCGGCGAGGTACGTCGGGAAGTTCTCCAACGTGAGCAGTACGAACAGAGTCAGCATCGACCGACCGATCGTTCCCCAGGTCTCAGGCAGCGCTTCCCCGAAGGCCGCCCACCCCACCATTCCGTAGATGAACATCAGCAGGACGACGAGCACGACCATGCTGAACAACGAGGGAATCGACTTGATGACAGTGAGGACGAGCACGCGGGCATCAGGAAGGAATCGGACCAGCCGGACGATTCGGGCCAGGCGCAGGATGCGAAGCAGCTGTGCCTGCTCGCGCACCCCGGGGATGAGCACGGCGCCGATGACGACGAGGTCGAACACGTTCCATCCGCTGCGGAAGAAGTCCGACGGTCGGCGGTGGTACGAAGCGAAGCGCAGCACCAGCTCACCGAGGAACACGGCGTAGAAGATCTCGTTGAGGCGCAGCAGGGCAGCCCCGTGCTCAGCGACCACTCCGGGATACGTCTCGAGACCCAGGATGATGGCATTGACGACGATGACTGCGGCGATCGCACCGTTGAACCGCGGGCCGTCGACCAGTCGCGCGAGCGCGCCGGAACGGTCGGGAGGCCTCGTCGTATCCATGACCAGCCAAGCCTATGGGATTGATCCGCAGGGTCCTCTTGCACGTGCGCCGTCGGCGACGAGGCGGCTGGAAGGGCGACGCCTCGCCCAGCGGGACGGCGCATGAGACTTCAGGCCATTGCCAGCACCCTCGTCAGGGCCCTTCTACCTCGGAGGTCGCCTGCCGGCGTCGTCACTGGCTCCGTGCTCGCACCACGTGAGCTAGCGGGAGTCGTGCTTGCCGACCTTCCGCTGTGCCAGCCATCGAAGCAATCGGTTGTCGTTGGCGTGTTCGAGTGCTGCCAGCCGCAGCTTGAACCCTCCGGCGCGGGTTGAGCTCGCAACTCGCTCACGGACACCTACATCTGACATCTCGTCGGCCTCAGCGAACCCGGCGCGCCGCACTCGGGTGTACCTTCGCGACAGCCCCAGTAGAGCGACTTCCGTCGCATCCAGCAGTTCGACGTCGGTTACGTCGTCGATGCGTCGCTCGCCCGAGGCAGCAGCCGTCGGCGCTAGGTCGTCGAGTGTGCCGAAGACGGCGTAGCCACGACTCCTCAGTTCGCTGGAAAGCGCATCCGTGTAGGCGACAGCCCAAGGCAGGTCATCCTGTGGAAGCCGCAGTGGACGCCCCGGATGCGCCGTGAGCCCGGGGATGATCGCGCGCACCAGATCGAGATGGCCACGAGTGCTCGCCTTCGCCCCCAAGCCCTGGTTCAACCGGCGGATGACCTCGGTCTCAACGCTGCCCAACGACGGGTTGGAGCTCTTGACCGGCTCCAGAACACCTGCCGTGATACCTACCGCGTCGGCGAACCGCCCCAGCAGTACCGTGGGCGGGCTTCCCTTCCTCGGCAACGTCACCAACCGAATCTCGTCGCGCGACACATGCCTCTCCCATGCGTCAAGGATCCGCAGCGGGTCCTGCCTCAGCCAGAACGGCACCCCGGCAGTGGCGGGTCCGGTCGCTGGGTCGCGAACCGCCGAGATGTACTCGTCCCACGTGAACGCCCGTCCCTTGCGAACCTCCTGCTGCCAGGTCGATGGAACGAGGCTGCCGATGTCACGCAGCCCCAGGACCACGTGGACTCGCTGCCCTGCCAGATCCCGCACGATTCGGGCTATCTGTTTGGGACGGCAAAGCACGAGAAGCTCGTCGGAGACCACCGCTGACTGTCCCGACCACGCATGAATCTCCTCGACCAGGCGACGCCAGGAACCGACGAGCTTGGTGGTGTCTGCCCCTGGAATCCTCCGGCCGACAACGTCGAAGACCGCACGTCTCTGGACCGCCCGAGTCCCGCCGGCAAACAGGATGCCCTCCTCGAGAAGAGGTTCAGCGGCGTTCTCGAGTGAGCGCTGGATCGAGGTCGTTCCCGTCTTGGGAGCACCGATGTGCAGGTAGACGTCGATCATCGACGGCTCTGCTTGTTGGCCGGGTTACCCAGCCGGAGCAAGGCGGTCGACCGCGACGAGTCGAGGCAGGACATCGCTCGAATGATAGCGACGGGACCACCAAGTCGCACGCACGGTGACCTGCGCTGCCGCCACTCACACGGGAGCGCGGGAGAGACTCAGCCCACCGAGCCAATCAAGCCGGAGCGGGTCCATGTCACCGGGTTGGCTCGAGGGTCCACCGGCGCCCAGCTATCGGGGCATGGGTGTCGACTCACGCCGTTCGGAACCGAGCCGGAGCCGCCGGAGGACCCAACGCAGCAGGAGCGCCAACGCGACCACGATGCCGATCAGGACGGCTCCACCGAGGATCACCCACTGCCAGCCGATGACGGCAGCGATCACGAGTGGGTCGTTGGGGTTCGTGCCCTCGTACTGCAGCGCCGTCAGGCGGTTCAGGCCAGGATCCGAGCCGTCGAACCGCATCGGCCCCCAGGCATTGCGGCTCGCCGGGTAGGGGTCGTCCTCGATCGCAAGCGTCCGGTCGAGCAGGAGCGTCGTGCGATCGGCAGCGTCGTAGGTCGGCCACTTCGGGGCCCCAGACGCCGACGGGACCCCGTCGGTGGCGAACGACACCCACAGCCGTTGTGTCGTGTCGGCGAGCGCCTCGTTCGCCGGGTCCGTCCCGACGAGCTCGGGGGCACGGTCGGCGGTGAGGTTGTCGAACACGAACGGCAGCTCGATCGCGTGTGCGGACCCCATGCGGCCGTCGAGGTCCGGCGAGTCGATGGTGGCCAAGTACATCCACACCGGGACGCCACGGGCCGACAGTGCCTCGGCCATGCGGATCGCGGGCATCCGGAAGCCGACGTCACCGGACAGCGCGAGTCCGGTCTGGGCCTCGTCGAGCTCGGGTCGCTCGGCCCGGTAGGCCGCGATGACGTCGTCGGCACGCTCACCGACGAGGGACTCAAGCCACGGTCGGTAGTAGCGCAACGGCAGGCGGTCGAGCTCAGGGATGTAGTACAGCCAGTACCGAGCCTCGTCGAGGTTCGTCCCGATGATCACCGGCACCTTCGGACCGTCCGCCGCGGCGATCCGTCTCATCGGCAGCTGCGGCAGGATCACGCCGTCAACAAGGGGGTGGAACGCGGTGTCGGAGAGCTCGGTGTCGTAGATCTGGCGAGCTGCGTCGAGCACCCGGTCCGTCGGCAGGCTCAGGATGTCCTCAGGCTCGGAGACGCCGGAGAACTCGACGAACCGCTCGAAGACGCGCTGGGACCAGTCGCGCGTGGCGACGGTTCCCGGCGTGCCGCTCTCGAGAATCGCTCGGTCGTACAGACCGTCGGCGGCAGGTGACCCCAGCAGCGCGGAGATACTGATCGCGCCCGCGGACTCGCCGACGATGGTCACGTTCTTCGGGTCACCCCCGAACGCCGCGGCGTTGGTACGCACCCAGCGCAGCGCTGCCATCTGGTCCTGCAGACCATCGTTGCCGCTGGTCGCGTACTGCGGCCCGAGCTTGCTGAGGTCGAGCCAGCCGAGCGGGCCAACGCGGTACTGAAGGCTCACGAACACGATCCCGCGCTGGGCGAAGGCGGCTCCGTCGTACCAGGGATCCAGCGTGGAGCCAGCGGTGAACCCACCGCCATGGATGAAGACCACGACGGGGGCTTGCGCACCGTCTGACCGGGACCACACGTTGAGGGTGAGGCAGTCCTCGGACGTCGGAGTGCCTTCGGCCATCTCGTGCTCGTCGGGGTCCTGCGGGCAGGCCGGGCCGAACGCCGTGGCGTCGCGGACGTCGGTCCAGGGCGCCACGGGAGCAGGTGGTCGGAAGCGTCGCTCGTCGACCGGCGGGGCGGCGTACGGGATCCCTCGGAAGACGTCGAGCCCGGACTCTGCCACTCCGCGCACCGAGCCGGAGGCGGTCACGACGACCGGATCCTGGCCGGCCGCCTGGGAGACCGGTGGGGCCGCCACCCAGGAGAGCCCGGCCAGGGCGAGAACGGCCAGGCCACGACCTGACCAGCCCCTCCGCTGCCGGGGAGGGGCAGTGCCTCCGGTGCCAAAGCTCACGACAACACCCTGCCACTCGCGCAACAGATGCCGGACACCGATGCCATGCGCGTCGCCCACGCAGCCGACGCCGGCGCACGGACCTCGAGCCCGTCAGTCGGAGGCAACCTCCAGCACCTGGCCCTCGCGGGCCAGGGAGACGGGGATCGGGCAGCTCAGCTGGCGCAGGATCGCGTCCAGCTGGTCGTCGGTTCGCGCCGGCGAATGATGGAACAGGACGAGTCGGCGGGCCCCGAGGGACACCGCGAGCTCGACAGCGTCGTCAACGGTCGAGTGACCGTAGGCGTCAGCGAGTTCTCGCTCAGACTCCACGAACTGGGCGTCGTGGACGAGCAGGTCCACGCCACCACCGATCCGCTGCAGCTCCTCGGTCACCTCCCCCCTGGCCACGTGGTCGGGCAGGAAGGCAACCGCCCGGGTCCCGTCGGAGATGCGGTACCCGAACGTTCGCCCGCCCTTGTGGCGCACGTCTGCTGCAGTAACCGTGAACCCCTCGACCCGGCACTCGCCAGGTTCGAGTGCGTTGAAGGACCACTTCCCCTGCAGACCAGCAGGCGTGATCGGGAAGGTCGGCGGCGACATGGACTGCGCCAACAGGTCGAACCCGCTCAGTCCCTCCTGCGCGGGTAGGTAGACATCGACTGCCGCGTCGTCACGGTCCCCTGCGACGAAGAACGGCAGACCCTGGGTGTGGTCCCAGTGGAGGTGGCTCAGCAAGATCGACCCTCGATACGGCCGACCGTCCAGAAGGGAGGTCAGGGCACGCAGGCCGGTACCGGCGTCCAGCACGAGGGTTGGACGATCGTGGCCGCTGGCGGTCAGGGCGATGCACGAGGTGTGTCCGCCGTACCGGACGAACTCCGGCCCCGGCGCGGGAGTCGAACCTCGGACGCCGAGCATGGTCAGCAGCACAGAGCAGACAGTAGGCGCTTTCAGCTGTTCTTCGTGGACCATTCCCACCCCTGGGGCGAGTGGTCGACACGACGAGCTCGCGCAGCCAAGGTCAGGTGCTCTTCATGACCCGATTCGCTTGCAGGGAACTGCCGCGAGTGGCACTGTTCGATTCAGGTGCCTACCTCGGCACACTCAGACTCGGAGGCGTGGCATGGCGGCGGACAAGGACCTGCTCCAGCGGCTGAAGTCGGTGCCGTTGTTCGAAGGGCTCTCGGACAAGGAGCTCAATGCGGTCGTGAGCGCCTCCCGCACCGTCGAGCACCAAGCCGGCCACGAGGTCGTCGAGGAGGGCGGGGGTTCGGTCGGTTTCCACCTGATCCTCGACGGAACGGCGACAGTCAGCCAAGGCGCTCGCACGATCCGGACTCTCGCGCCCGGTGACTACTTCGGGGAGATCTCGGTCATCGACGGCAAACCACGAAGCGCGACCGTGAAGACCGAGTCAGCCATGCGCACGCTGTCCCTTCCCGCCTGGAAGTTCCAGCCGTTGCTCGACGACAACCCGGCTCTGACGCGCAAGATCCTGGTCGGACTCTGCGAGACAATCCGCGCCTCTGAAGCGAAGCTCGGCTAGCGCGGGCAGCGAGGCTGCCACCTTTCGCCGCATGGAACCCAACGAAGTCCCACTGTCGGGGACCGAGCTGTTCGCCGGTCTGGACACCAAGTTCCTGCGGCGGCTCAACGACGGCGCCGTTCGCCGGTCGTTCGCCGCCGGTCACACCCTGTTCCACGAGGGGGACCCGGGCGACACGCTGTACCTGGTCGTCTCGGGGCTGGTCAAGATCACCATCGCGTCACCGGACGGACGCGAGATGCTGTTGGCCACGGTCGGCCCGACTGAGACGTTCGGCGAGCTGTCCCTGGTCGACGGCGGGTCTCGCTCGACGTCGGCCGTCGCGGTGGAGCCCACCACCGTGTTCACCCTCCGGCGCCAGGACCTGCTCGACGCACTTCACAACGAGCCGGCACTGGTCGATGGACTGCTGCGGTCTCTGGGCACGCTGGTCCGTCGGCTCACCGAGCAGACCGGCGATCTGGTGTTCCTCGACGTGCAGGCACGAGTCGCGAAGCTGCTGGTCGGCCTGGCTGATCGAGAGCGGGTCGCTGGCCAGGGAGCTCCCGTCGCCGTCGACCTGCCTCTGTCGCAGACTGAGCTCGCCGAGATGGTGGGGGTGTCGCGGCAGAGCCTGAACCAGGCGCTGCACCGCTTTGCCGAGCGCGGCTGGATCACCATCGACGGTCGACATGTGACCGTGACGAACTTCGCGCAGTTGGAGCGCCGAGCTGGGGGCTAGGCAGACGCCGAGACTGCGTTACGGGCCAGGGACTGCAGGATCGCCTTCATCTGGAAGACCGTGAGGTCGGGGTGCTTGCCCAGGATCTTCGCGATCAGTCCCGCCATGTGCGGAGATGCGAAGCTGTTGCCGGTGGCCCGAATCGTCGACCCGCCCAGGCTCGCGACCTCGAGGTCGATCCCTGGAGCCCCCCACTCGGCCGGAGGGCGCGGATTGACGTCGAACGCGTATGGGTCGGTGCCCTCGTGGGCAGCGACGCTGAACACCCCGGAGAACTCCGACGGGTATGAGCGACCGGGCCAGTTGTTCATGGCGGACACCACCATGATCCGCCGACGGGCCGCCTCGTCGACGAGACGGTGGAACGCGGCGAAGTGAGCCCGGCTCGGCGTCGACAGGCTCAGGTTGACGACCTGCATACCGTGCTCGATGGCCCACTGAAGACCGGCCGCAAAGACGAAGCCCTTGCCGCTCAGACGTGAGCCGAGCACACGGATGCTGTACATCTCCGCATCAGGAGCGGTCTTGCGCACGATCGCGGCGCATGCTGTGCCGTGCCCGAACAGGTCCTCGTGGGGCCCCTCGTCGAACCGGACCCGCGCAACCAGCTCGGGGTCGTACTCCACGGCCACTCCGCCGGCGACCGAGCCGACCCATCGGTGCCCAGGGTCGACGCCGCTGTCGACGATGGCGACCTTGACCCCGGCCCCAGTGCTGCCCTCCCACGCCCACTCGGGGGTGATCGCGACCGGGAGGTCGACGGGCACCGACTCGAGGTGGCGGGGGTCGAACTGCCAGGTGTACGCGGGCTTCACGGCTGTGGTGCCGCCTGTTGCGCGTACGAGACGAACGTCGTCAGCATGCGCGTCGCCGCAGACCGTTCGTCAGGGCCGAGTCGACCCAGGGACTGGAACAGCGTGGCAAGCCTCGCCAGCTCCCTGACCGACCCACTGCTGCCGGTCACCACCGCGTCGAGAGCATCACTCAGGTCGCCACCTTGATCCGCACCCTTCAGGGCCTGCAGCAGGACGAAGCCCAGGTCGGCGAAGACTCGGCGGGTCTGCAGGGTCAGCGTGGCCTGCTGGGCCAACAGCTCCAGCAGCCGTGAGGTGCCGGCGTCCGGCTCGACTGTGGCGTCGAGGACCTCCAGAATGCCGAGCACGTCGTCGTCGCTGTGGAGTGGCACAGCCAGCAACGAGGTGGGTACGTACCCCGTCGAGGTGGCGACGTCGGCGGCGAAGCGGGAGTCCTGTGCCGTGTCCGAGACAGTGAGCGACTGCCCCGAGGCGACGACCCAGCCCGCGATCCCCTTCGACAGCGGCATCTGGGCGCCGACCACGCGGTCCGCGCCCTCCCCGGTGGCGGCAACGAACACAAGGGTTCCCTCGTCACGGTCGACTGCGGCGACCGAGCACGCCGCAGAGCCCAGAAGGTCCCGAACGGTCTCGACGATGTCCTGCAGCTGGTCGGTTGCCCCAGGGGGTTCCAGCCCCGGCCCGAGCTCGCCGGCAAGGTCCGCGAGCCGCGCGACGAGCTCGTTGCTGTCCATTGATCGGATGCTAGCGGTGGCGGGGGCCGGACGCATGGGATCCGGCCGGGTCGCCGTCGGGAACCCGTCTCGCGCTACTCGCTGGGCTCACGCCCGCTGAACGTGGCGCGGCGGGACGGGTGGGTGCGGGCCAGTCGCCCGGCCAGGGTGTCCGCCAGGCGAAGCATGCCGGCCGGGGCCTCGTTGATCGCCGCGACGAACGCATCGGCCTCGATCCGGTACAGGTCGGCGTCGGTCGTGGAGGTGACGGTGGCGGTGCGGGGCACCCGTTCGAGGATTCCGATCTCACCGAAGTAGTCGTCCGCTCCGAGCGTCCGGCCGACCGGACTGACCATGAAGCTGCCGGTCCTCACCACGTAGAAGGCGTCCCCGGTGTCGCCCTCGCGGACAACCACGGTGCCGGGCGTGACGTGAAGGTCCGTCGCAGCGGCGGCTACCGACTCCAGAGTCGCCTGGGAGGCTCCGTCGAAGATGCGCAGTCGTCGGAGCAACGCGACGCGGTCCGCGACCGCAGCCGCGCTCTCGGCCGACTGACGGTCCAGCCGACGGGCGCGAGGCAGCGCGGCCAGTCCGCTCACGATCAGGCACGCCGAGCCGAGGACCATGGCCCCTTCCAGTCCGACCGCGTCGACGGCCACACCCGCGACCAGGTTGCCGACGAGGATCCCCCCGACGAACACGGTGCCGAGCAGGCCGAGCACGCGACCCACCACCTCGCCGGGAGCAACCCGCTGGATCGTCGTCACAGCGATGACGTCGCCGACGACGAACCCCACTCCCTCGGCCAGGAGCACCGCGTACGCGACCACGGGCTGGCTGATCACGGTGAGCGCCAGCAGGGGCAACGCCGTCAGGAGCGCCGACCCGACCAGGATGATCGCGGTCCGTGGCCGGCCGGCCAGACGCCCAGCAACGTAGGTACCGAGCACCCCACCCAGCCCGGACGCCCCGAGCAGCCACCCCAGGCCTTGCGCACCGGTTCCGAGCAGCTCATCGGCAATGAGCGGGAACAGCACGATCTCCATACCGAAGGTCAGCGTGAACCCCAGCGAGACGAGCACCAGCAGCATGATGTCCGGCGAACGCGTCATCGCTCCAAGCCCGGCCGCCAGGCGGCTCCGAAGCGTCTGCGAGCTCGCGTCCGGATCGCCGGGAGCCGGACCCCGGATGCGCCAGACGAACGCCGCCGACACCAGAAACGTGACTGCGTTCAGGGCGATCGCCGTGGAGGGTGAGCCAAGCAGGAGCAGGACCGAGCCCAGAGCCGGCCCGAGCGTGATCGTGATGTTGTCCACGGCGCCGTTGAGTGCGTTTGCGGCTGCGAGGTCGTCCTCGTCGACCATGCTCGGGGTCAGCGCACCAACTGCGGGGTAGTAGGGAGTACCGACCAGCGAGCTCCCCGCCACGATCAACAGCAGGAACGCGAGGGGTCCGTCGACGCCGACCATCAGCGCAAGCGCCACCATGAGGAACGCCCGGATCAGGTCGGAGACCAGCATCACTCGCCGGCGGTCGTACCGATCGGCGACCACACCGCCGACGCTGCTGAAGAGGAGGACCGGCAGCAGCTTGACCGCACTGACAGCGGCCACCCAGCCCGGCGAACCGGTCCGGTCCAGCACGTACACGAACAGGGCGACGTTGTACATCCAGTCGCCGGTGCCCGAGACGACGAGTCCGGACAGCAGGTTGCGGAAGTCCGCCCGGGCCAGGGCTGAGCGAAACCCTCCGGACGATCGATCGCTCACCGCTCGCTCCCTCGTCGGAACCTGCAGCGGATCATGGGTGCGGGCCCCGCGTCGGGTCAAGGGTGGGCCAGGGGTCGATGGGTGCGCCGTGCACTGCTCCACCCGTACCTCCCGGGCGCCCACTCATGGCCGTCGACGTCATGCGAACACCGAGCCTGGCCCGGATCGTGTGATCCGGGCCAGGCTCGGTGTTGATCACTCGTCGCCGGATTTCCGAACCCGGCAGCAGTCCCCGCAGGTCTGAGTACGTGGACGCCTTCGCGTCGGTGTCCTCGACGATCTACTTGCCGTGGCCCCTCGCGATGTGACCTTGGGTGTCGTCCTCGACGGCCGTCTCGTCCTCGACCTGTGCCTTCGGGTGCCGCAGGATCGAGCCTTCGGTGTCGTCTTCGGGTGTGGGCTGGGTGGCGTCGGGCTGGGTGGTGTCTGACATGGTGCGCTCCTCCGTTGGAGTGGTCCCGGGGGGACCGGGCCGTTCTGACGTACTCAGTGTGCACCGCCTGTCCAGGGTCTGTCTGTCGTCTGGGCGACAGGGGGGCTGTCAGCTGTGCGACACGTGCCGCTGGGAGTCCGACCGCCCTGACCTCACCCGCCGCGCTGCGTCCCCAGCGGTCGGCACGCCCATGCCCGGTCCGAAACTCGCCGGTCTCGCGGCCTGCGATCCGCGAGAGTGGCATTGACGCCCAGACGCCGCGGCCATGATGGCCGACGCCGAGGTCGTCGAGGGCACGAAGCTCGAAGCAGAGCTCGACCGGCTGTTCTTGGACACGCGGGTCGACTTCGTGCACATGCACAACGCCCGTCCTGGGTGTTTCGCCGTCCGGGTCGCCCGGGCCGATCCCGTTGCTTCACCGAGGGACCGCGACCGCAGCGAGGTCTGCGCGCTCACCCAGTCGGTGTCACCAACGGCTCAGGACATCCATCACGTCCTGACGCTCGGCATCGGGTGTGTCCAGCCGCGCGAGCACCCGTCGGGCGCGTGATCGCGCGGACGCCGACCCCGATCGATCGCCTGCCCGTCGACGCGCGTCGCCGAGCATCACCAGGGCGCGGGCCAGCCACACCGTCGAGCCGAGGAGCCCCCAGTGGTCAACGGCGCGCTGCAACGACACGGCAGCGTCCTCGTACCGCTGCTCCCACAGGCACACCAGACCGTGGTTCTCCTCCTCTATCGCCTGGGCCACGACTCCTGGCCCTCGAAGTCGACGGGGACGAGGTTTTCGGGCCGACAGGAGCAGTGCCTGGTCTCGCGCGGCACGCGCCACGGCGAGGGTTCCACTCGCCCCGGAGCCGCGGGCCAGCGCGACTGCCTGGGTCAGCACCGTGCTCGCCTGCGCGAGGTCACCGGCGCCGAGCGCCGCCCGGCCGACCAGGAGCGGCCCGATGGGCTCGACGAGGGTCATCGAGTTCGCCACGGCTTCTCGGGCGCCGTTCATCGCGGGCTCGCGGACCCTCCCCCACGCCCCTCGGTCGAGCATCACCTCGGCTGTGATCAGGTCCGCCTCGGCCAGCTCAGCGCGGGCGCCCAGCCGACCGAGAGTGCGTCGGCAGGCAGTGAGGCAGCGGGTCGCGCGGCGCGGGTCACCACCGCGCAAGGCCGCCCGGCCCTCAGCAGCCAGTCCGAGGCCCTTCAACCGGTCCGACTGGATGTCACCTCCGAACGTCACGACCGCCTCCGCAGCGACCCATGCTTCCTTGGGCGGACTCACGGCCGCCGCAGCCAGGGCCTCGATCAGCAAGGCATCCGCCAGCGCATAGCGGTCGCCGGCGGCTCGGGCGACCGGTCCGGCCTCGTGCATGGTCGCGATGGCCGCCTCGTGCTCTCCGCAGTAGTACTGGTGGTAACCGAGCGTCCGCAGCAACGCAGCCCGCGACCGCAGGTCGCCTTCACCCTCAGCCAGCCGCTCACACTCGCGGTACCAGCGGCGGAACTCCGCGCCTCCCACCATGCTCAACATGTAGGCCAGGTCCTGGGCTGAGATCACCCGCCCCCAGTGGTCGCCGGACTCGACGAACAGCCGGTGAGCCACCCGCAGGTACTCCAGACTCTCGGCGTAGTCAGTCCGGGCGGACAGCTCTGACAGCCTGTGGGTGGCCCACGCCACCCCGGACACGTCGCCGACCGTCTGGAAGGCGACCAGTGCCCGCTCGAGCAGCACGCGAGCTTCGGCATCGTCGCCCACGTCGGACTCCACCCGGCCCAGGGCGACGAGGGCTCGGGCCTCCAGACGCTCGTCGCCCAGCGTTCCGGCGAGCTCGAGCGCCCGGACGGCGGCGACCTTGGCCTCCGCGTGGCGGCCCAGCTCGATCAGACACTCGGCGTGCCCGATCGCATGCCGGGTGCACAGCTCCGGCTCGACTTCGTCCCCGCCGGCCCGATCCACGGCGATCGCGCGGGAGTACAGCGACTCGGCCGCCAGGGCTTGGTAGCGCATCGTCTCGTCGGCCCAGCGCCCGACGAACAGCGACGCCGACCGAGCCAGGCCAGCAGGTGCAACAGAGACCGTCGACGCCGTCGCCAGGCTCCAGGCCTGCCAGTAGTGCTGGGCAAGCTGGTCGACCGGCTCCCGCGACGGCCGGGCGCCCTGGACGAGCCATTCGGCGACGTCCAGGTGCAGGTGAACGCGTTCCTCACGGGGCAGCGAGCTGTAGGAGACATCGCGAATCAGCGCATGCTTGAAGACGAGCTCGGTCGCCCCCCTCACGTGCGAACCGCGGCGTCGACGCAGCAGGTCTCGGTCGACGAGGCGTCGCAGAGCCGCGCCCACGTCGATCTCCGGCGCCAGCCGGTCGAGGAGTCTGTCCCAGGTGATCTCGCCTGAGACCGCAGCGCACTGGAGCAACCGCTTCTCGTCGGCAGGCAACCCGTCCAGTCGAGCGGCGGCGACGGCACGAACAGTCGTCGGAACCCGGCTCAGCTGAACCGGATCGACGACGACCCACTCCGAGCCGGTCAGGGCCAGCGCGCCCGACTCCATCAGCATGCTGATGCTCTCCTCGAGGAACAGCGGGTTGCCGCCCGCACGAGAGATGACGGCGGTGAGCTCCGGAGTGACCGACCCCTGGCCGAGGGTGAGGGAGGCGAGCTCGTCCATGAACGGGCCGGGGATGGCCCCGAGCTCGATCCTTCGAACGTTCGTCAGGCTGGGGAGCGATTCCGGACGGGTGAGGCCCAGGAACAGGATCGGACCGACCCACGGCTGGTCCCCGACACTGCGGAGTGCCTCCACCACGGCCGGGTCGGCCCACTGCAGGTCGTCGAGCAGGACGACGATCGGTCGCTCGCGGGCGAGCGCCTCGAGCACGGTTCGGGCGGCCGCGATGGCCTCCTCGGTGCCCCGCGAGCGGGCTGCGTCCTCGTCCCCGATCCCGATCCCCAGCAGCAGGGACATGCCTCGGACCAGGGAACGACGCTCGCCGCCGCTCGCGATCCGGTCGGCGAGGGCACGGATGCGGCGCAGCCCTGCCTTCGCCGACGTTCCGGGCGGGACCCCGACGATCTCCGCCACCGCGGCGCCGAGCGGCGAGACGGGCGTGCTCTGCCCGTAGGCGGTGGCTCGACCGGCCAGAACGAGAAGGTCGGGGTTTCGGCGGGTGAACTCCGAGGCGAGTCTCGTCTTCCCCGCCCCGGGCTCGGCGGCCACGATGACGACCCGCGGCCGTCCCTCGCGGCTCACCGTGCGAAGCTCCTGCGCCAGCTCCTCGCGCTCGGCCACCCGGTCCACGAAGTCCGATCCTGGGTGCGTCCGCCGACCGACCGGCATCGCCGTCCGCGGAGCCCGCGCCTCGAACGCGGCCACCGGCTCTGCCTTGCCCTTGGCCCGGAAGGTACGCCGTGGCCCGTACCCGATGGCGTGCTTGGTCCGCTGCCAGGTCCCCTCCTCGACGATCACTGTTCCCGCGGGCGCGAGATCGGCCAGCCGCGATGCGGTGTTGACCACGTCGCCGATCACGGTCAGGCCGAAGTCCGTCGTGGACGAGCCAACCATCACCTCACCTGAGTTCACGCCCGAGTGCGTCTCGGGGATCGTGAGCCCGGAGCGGCCCTCGTTCAACACCCGGATGCGGTCGCGGCAGGCCAGCGCCGCGCGCACTGCCCGCTCCGCGTCGTCCTCGTGGGTGGTGGGCACACCGAACAGGGCCATAAAGCCGTCACCCTGGATCTCGGGGACGGTTGCCCCGTGCGCCTCGGCGATCTGCTTGAGGTCCAGCATGGTCGGTCTGATGAGGGAGAAGACGTCCTCGGGATCCAACGACGCCGCCAGGGCCGTGAAGCCGGTCAGGTCGACGAACAGGACGGTGGCGAGCTTTCGTTCCGCCTGTGTCTCAGGCACTGCGCCCTTCGTCTTCTCTGCGTCCGGTGTCGGTCGTTCCGACCTGGGCGGTGGTCACCCCCGAGACACCGAGCAGCCGTTCGATCGCAACCTCGAGACTCGGTTCGTCGTCACTGCCCAGCTCGATGAGCAGCTGGAAGGTCCCGATCACCCGTGACCCTCCGACGAACGGCTCACTCTCATCGAACTCCCGGGCGATCGCGTCGAGGACGACCGCGGGTGTCTCGCTCGTGCGAACTCGGCAGATCGCGCAGAAGCGAGGGCTCTTGCGCTTCGGGGCCATGGGTACCGACCGTGCGTTCTTGTAGTACACACCCTCCACCGCGTAGTCCGAGTGGATACCCGCGTCGAACAGGAGCGATCCGGTGAGGTCCGCCAGACCTTCGAGGTCGTCGGCAGCGAAGTGAGCAAACCCCGCGAAGTCACCTTGGAAGGTCGCGGCAAAGAATACTGGCCGGTCGGGGTCGTCCGGAGTTCTGAGGTTCTGGCGCAGCTCGCCGATCACCTCTGCTGGTGCCCTCATGTCGTCGTCGTGCAGGAAGACGAACCCATGTGCGCCTTCGTAGGGATCAGGCACGGTGGCCTCCTCGCTCGGACAGGCACCCTGTTGCTTGGGCCACTCTGGCCGTAGCCGACCCTGCTTGGCAAGGCCTGTCATGACACTCACAGGGACCTGAGCTGGGATGGTCGACACCGTTCGCCCGAGTGCCGTCACCTCCGCACCCCGGGGGACCGCCGCCGTGCCTGCACCACGACGGGCTCCTTCTGATGCGACGGAGTCATCGTCCAGGGACGAGAGTGAACGGACAGCGACGCTTTGGGCTCGTCCGGATCGGCCCAGCCGTCGAGGTGCATGCTTGTTGCCAGGAGGCGACATGTCAGACGCGCGCATACACGAGGTCGACATCGAAGCCGTCGTCGATCTGGCCGACATCATCACGTCGCTTAAGGAGCTGTCCGACGAGGAGCTGCAGGACCGTGGACTTGCCGTCGAAGGAACCTGGGACGAGATCGACGACCCAGTGCTGCTCGGGCCGGGCGGAACGCCAGTGGACACGTGGCGCGAGGGATACCCCTACGACGTCCGGATGCGTCGTTGGCAGTACGAGGTCGACAAGCGGTTGTTGCAGATCGAGCTGCTCAAGCTTCAGACCTGGGTGAGGAAGACCGGTCAGCGGGTGCTGATCCTCTTCGAGGGGCGCGATGCGGCCGGCAAGGGCGGAACCATCAAGCGATTCATGGAACACCTCAACCCCCGCGGCGCCAACGTGGTCGCGCTGTTGAAGCCGACCGAGCGCGAGCGGGCTCAGTGGTACTTCCAGCGCTACGTCCAACACTTGCCGGCCGCTGGAGAGATGGTGCTGTTCGACCGGTCGTGGTACAACCGCGCCGTCGTCGAGCGAGTGATGGGATTCTGCTCAGACGAGGAGTACTGGGAATTCCTGCGCCAGGTCCCTGAGTTCGAACGCATGCTCGTCCGCTCGGGGACGACCATCGTGAAGCTCTGGTTCTCGGTCAGCCGCAAGGAGCAGATCACTCGGTTCACGATCCGACGAATAGATCCGGTGCGGCAGTGGAAGCTCAGCCCCACAGACCTCGCCTCCCTTGACAAGTGGGACGCCTACTCCGACGCCAAGGAGGCGATGTTCTACTACACGAACACCGACTGGGCGCCTTGGACCGTCGTTCGCAGCAATGACAAGAAGCGGGGACGGCTCGAGGCGATGCGGTGGGTGCTGTCCTTGTTCGACTACCGCGACAAGGACTTCGACATCGTCAGCACCCCCGACCCGCTCATCGTGGGCCCGCCCTCGCAGGTCTACGAGCGCGACGAGCCGACTGGCAGACAGTACCCACCGTTGTAGGGCGCGCCGGAGCGGCCCGAAAGAGTACCGGAGCCGTCCACGGCTCGTTGTCGGTGCGGCCAGGCGGTGCCCGATCCGGTCCCTCGTCACACCCTTGTCCGGGTGAACACCCTCGAAGTCGCCGGAGGTCAACCGCGGGTGCCGTCGTCGCGGCTCAGGCGGCGTCGGGATCTGGCTGGTGGATTCCGAACGTGTTGCCTTCGGTGTCGATGTAGTAGCCCTGCCACGCCATCCCCGTGAGGGCCATCTTCGGCAGGGCGACCGAACCACCGGCGGCGAGAATCTTGGCCTCGGTCGTGTCGTAGTCCTCGACTCCCATCGTGCACACGAACGCGTTGGTCCCCTGCCCCGGCCCCCCTGTGGGCGCCGGTCGCGGGAGCAGTCCCCCATTGATGCCGGGCGCGTCGTCGGGACCCGTGGTGATCCCCCAGTAGGTCCCGCCCACGAACTGGCCGTAGTCCTCGTAGGTCCAGCCGAAGGTGGCGGAGTAGAAGGCCTTGGCGCGTTCAACATCGTCGGCCTGGATCTCGAAGTGCACGACTCGTGACATGGTTGCTCCCTCGCTGTTGGAGGTTCGAGCCTGGAGCCGTCAGGCTCCCCGGTCAAGCATGCTGTGCGAGTCGGACTCAGAGGCGCCCATGAGGGCGCGATCGGTCCTGCCCACTCGTCGTCGCCTGCTCGCCGTGCGCTTCGCCGTCGAGCTGGTCGCCCGGGTGTCGCTGACAGCGCTCGGCCTGCCGCCAGGGACCGACGTCGGCGCTGCTTCCTCGCCGGTCGGGGACGCACATGCGTCATGAACCCCGAGTCCACCCCCAGCGAAGCGGACCCTGTCTGGCGTCACCTTCCGTCTATCGCTCGCGGATGCCCGACCCAAGGGTCGGAGGTAACCGGGAGGGGTCACACGGTGAGGACCACGCGGCCCATGGCGACGCCCGAGGTCAGGTAGTCGATCGCCTCGGCCGCCAGCTCCAGCGGAAAGGTCCGCTCGTCGACGACCGGACGGATCCGGTGCTCCCCGAGGAGCTGCGCGATCGCCGCCATGTTCTCCTGACGCGAGAGTCCCGACCGGATGGGTGGGATCTGCTGGACGAAGGGAGAGATCGCAAGCAGCGGCAGCATCCGGCCGAGACTGCCGAGCCACCGGTGCCCGGATCGGCCGTACTGGTCATGACCGACCAGAACGAAGGTGCCGTCCGGCTCCAGAGCACGCCGAACCTGACGGAACGGCGCCTGCGACACGATGTCGAACACGACGTCGAAGCGGTCGCCCATGGCGGTGAAGTCGTGCTGCGTGTAGTCGATGACGTGATCAGCTCCGAGGCCGCGCAGCAGGTCGAGCTTGGCTGGGCCGTCCACCGCCGTTACCTCCGCCCCAATCACCTTGGCCAACTGCACGGCCCACACACCGACCGCGCCACCGGCCCCGTTGACAAGTACGCGCTGACCAGCCCGCACTCGGCCCTCGTCGCGCAGGTTCGTCAGAGCGATGAGGGCGGCCGTGGGTACCGCAGCCGCCTCCTCGAACGACAGGTGATCGGGGATCCGGGTCAGCAAGGACTCATCCACGGCAGCGAACTCGGCGAACGTGCCGGCGTTGCTCCACTGGCTACTGGGGGTCACCTCGCCGAACACGCGGTCGCCGGGGCGGAACCCGCCTGCCGCGGGACCGACCGCCACCACTTCTCCAGCGAGGTCGGTGCCGGGGATCGGGCGCTTCGGGGATGTGACGCCGGATCCCATGAGGCGCAGGACGTACGGGATCCCGTTGACGGCGTGCCACACGTCGGCGTGCACGGAGGTGGCTCGGACACCGACGAGCACCTGTCCGACACCAGCGACCGGCGGGGAGATCTCCCGGACTCGCAGAACCTCAGAATGCGGTCCGTACTCCCGCTGAACGATGGCGCGCACGCATACCTCCTCGGGGAAGCGAGTCCGACCCTACGCGGCCACGGTCATGGCACGCTGCCGACTGACGGCATCTCTTTGCCGAGATCGCCAGACGAACGGAGAACCATTGCCCATGCACGAAGATGCGGCTAGGCATCTAGGCCGTGTCGGATACCCTGCCCAGGTGCACCTCGCCGCTGCTCGTGTCTTCGTCACCGACCTCGTCCGAAGTGCTTGGTGGTACGAGGCCGTCATCGGCACTGCCCCAACAGCTGGATCACCACGAGCTGGCTACGTCGTGTTCGACATCGGCGCTGACCTCGTGCTCGAGACGGTCGAATCGGACTCCGAGATCCCGGCTAGTGAGCTGATCGGCCGCCTTTCCGGCCTCTCGTTCGCCGCCACCGACATCGCAGCGACCGTCGAGATGCTCATCGCTCAGGGGGTGAGCGTCGCCGGACCACCCGAGCACCAACCATGGGGCGGCACGCTGGCCACGCTAGAAGATCCCGACGGCAACCAGATCCAGCTCGTCCAGTACCCGTGAGAGGTCGGACGGCGAACTCAACTCGGACCGGTCCTCGCAGCCTGAACCACCGCACCCCTTGATTCGCCGGTGCGTTTAGGGCGCGTCGGCGCAGTTCAGTCCCCGACATGGATGCGCGTTCCGGCCAGCAAGAAACCGAGGGCCAGGTTCGTCGTCGCGCCGGAGCCCGCCGTCCGCAGGTGGCCCCAGCCCTCGAAGATGTGCACCCGCCCGTCTTGGACGCCCGCGGCGGTGCCCTCGAACAGCTCACGGGTGTAGAAGGCGTCCTTGCCCCCGCCGATGACGAGGGTGGGCGCGGTGATCCGGTGCAGGTCGGCCGCGAGGTCGAAGGCGTCCTCTGCGTCGAGGGTGACCAACAGGTCGGACGGCTCGTCAGTGGCCATCGAGCGAGCTGCAAGCCCCGACAGGGGCCGCATCGGACCTCGGAGAGGTGCGGGCATCATCGCGGTCATCAACCGCGATATCGCCTCCGTGGTGTTGCCGGCTCGGGTCAGACGAGCCATCTCGGCCTGCAGCTCACGTCCACGTGGGCCCAGCTTGTATGCCGAGGCGACGACGACGAGACGCCGGACGAGATCCGGTCGATCGACAGCGAACTGCAGGACGACGGATCCGCCGGTGCTGGTGCCCTGTAGGAACACCGGCCGACCCACGTCGTTCTCGATCGCGTTGGCCAGGTGGCCGGCGATGTCCGACATCGACTCCCCGGGCTTCAGCCCGCGCTTGCGGTTGACGGTGTACACAGTGAAGTGGCGCGCGAGCTGTACCGCTGAGGCGAGCGCCATCCGGCGCTCCCAACCCTTCGGGACGTCGTGCTCGGGCGAAAGGCCCTGCACCATCACAAGCGGCGGGCCCTGTCCAATCTTCAGGTAGGGGATGTCGTCGTGGAGAAAACCCACGGACCCTCGTGCGGACATGTCGCACCTCCATTCCCAAGTCCTACTGGTACAGCGCGGGCCCGCACAGGGGCAGAGGTCACGCGCCTCGGGTTCTTCGAGCGCCGGGGGGTGGGTTACCGGCAGTTCTGCACCGGGAGCTCCAGCGGCCAGGCGGCGGCCCAGGTGACGGTTCACTACACCGCGGCAGGCCGGCTCTCCGTCGACGAGGCCACCGACGTCGTCGCCGACTCAAGAGGTCGACAGGCGTACCGCACGCACCGAATCGACCCTACGCCGGGCTCGTCGAGCTACCAACGCCAAGACGGTCGCTGCGACGCCCAACACCGGTCCGAAGAGTAGTGCGAACCCGAGCCAGAAGATCATTCCCAGCGGCAGCAGAAGAAGGGACATGACGACACCCGCATCGCGACGTGCCCATAGGAACGCCACTCCTGCTCCCCGCCGACGGATCCGCAGAAGGAGTCCGTGACCCAGTTCGAGGGCCAAGACCCTGAACTCGTGGAGGAATCGATCGCGAAACCAACCGACCCAACCCAGCGGCCGCATCGCCGGCTGCAAGAGCATCCTCAACGTCCTAGCCATGACCGACGCCAGTACCTCACACCTCCCTGCTGGAGATCGCGACCGGCTGGGACATACGGTCGATGTCATGGCATCGCGCGCCACGTCCCCGCTTCCCGTGCTCGTCGCGGCGGTCAGCCGCCTGCAGAGCGAGCGGCCCAGTCCCGAGACCCTCGCTGCTCGGGGCAAGCGCGACTGGTGCCGCTGACCGCGCTCGCGACTCCCACTTTCCACGACAGCGCTGAGGACCGTGGCCGTGCGGGGCCCGTTGCAGGCCTCTCGCCGGCGCCGAGGCACAAGCGGCCCGACCGAGACGTCGACCCGTGGGTCCCCGGTCTGAGTCCGCCGCCAGGGTGACCTTGGCCTCTGACGGATCGCCTGGCCGCCTCGGAGTCTGGTAGCGAGGCAATGCCGCAGAGGAGGTGGCGACATGACAGAGATGAAGCCGTCTCGTGCGCAGGCCCGCTACTTGTGGAGCGCGGCGCTCGTCTGGGCGGCGATCTGGATCGGGACCGCGGTCGTACTGAAGGGCAGCGGTGGCTTCGCCGACATGATCCCGATACTGACCGTTGGCACGGGCTGGTTCATCGCGGTGGTACCCGCACTGGACCACAGGTCGCAGTCTCCGCGCGCTTGACTTAGCCCCGATCCACCGACGGTCAGGGTTGGTCGCGCCAAGGCCCTTTCCCCCTGATGGAACAGCTCAACGTCGACCGCACCCCCGTCGAGATCACCTCCCGACGCGAGGATGCCGTCCTGATGTGGCGCGCGGACTACGACGCGTTGGAGGAGACGGCACACCTGCTGCGGGCACCCGCGAACGCCCAACGGCTGATCGAGAGCTTGCAGCAGGCACTGTCCGGCCAGCGTGAGACGCATGACCTGACGTCGTGAGGCTTGTCTTCACCGCGCACGGCTAACAGGACGACACCTACTGGCTCGCCGCGGATCGAGCCACCCTCAAGCGGATCAACCGGCTCATCGACGACGCCCCCCATGATCCCACCTCCGGCATCGGCAAACCCGAACCGCTACGGCACTTGCTGGCAGGCGCCTGGTCGCGCCGGATCAGCGAGGAACATCGCCTGGTCTACCTCGTTGATGGCGACGATCTGGTGGTCCTTCAAGCCCGCTACCACTACGCGTAGCTGGCACCGAGCCCCATAGGCCCTGCGGAGGTAGAAGTCGTTGCCGCCCCGCCGATGGACAGCACCGGTCGCGCTTCGACATCCAGGCGGACCTGACTCCCAGTCAGTACACCGCGAGCTGGTCTCGCGTCAGGCCGGACAGGCCCATCTTGTCCATCGTGCGGGCGCGCTCGGCGGAGAAGTCCTCGCCCGCGACGATCGAGGCGATCCGGATGACGGCATCCATGGTGGGGGTCGGCACCGAAAGATGCCGAGCCAGGTCAGTGAGGAACACCATGGAGTAGCCGACATCCTCGGTCAGGTAGCGGTGATGAAGCTCGTCCTGCGCCTTGATGCCACGAAATCCTGGTGCGGTGGAGTAGCCGGTGGAGTAGTTGGACTCGCTCATGTAGCCCTGCCGCACCCCAAGATCCGGTTCGGAGAGGATCTCCACGCCCAAGGAACGGGCGACGGAGATTCGCTCGCCGTCGACTGCCTCCATGAGGCGACCGACCGCCTCGGTGACCCCCTCCTCATAGAACATGAAGTCACCACCCGTGCGTTCGATGAGGGCGGCGTTGAGCAACGTGACGGCCGGGTGGATGACCGGGTTGCCGTTCTGCAGCGTGGTCTGGAAGATCCCCGCAGCCTCCTGGGTGTTGGGGTAGACCTGCCGCAGGACCTCGAGCATGCGGGGGGTGTTGCTCCGCGGGGCAGCGGCGGCCGAGAAGCCGGTGTCGAACCTGTGGAAAATCCGCACACTCGCATGCATCGATGCGCGTGCGGCGTACGGAAGCGTGCTGGTCTCGCCCACGACGACGCTCTCGTCATGGAGGTCCAACCCCGCGGCGTGCTTGAAGGCCAGGCTTCCGACGCACGAACTGGGGCAGACCACGACGGTCATCCCGGGGCGCAGGTGACCGCGAGTGTCCCGGCCGAACGGCTCCGTGGCATAGGCAGGGCCGACGACGAAGACCACCTCCACGCCGTCGAGCGCCTCGGCAATGTCAGTGGTGACCGTCTCCAGGGAGACGAACCCCTCAAGCATTCCCTCGGCTTGGATCCCGCCGCGCTCGCGGACCGGCAGCAGATGGTGCTCGTGGGCATGTTGTGCGTACAGCGCGACCTCATGCCCCTGACTGGCCCACTCGTAGGCGACCGCCAGGCCACCCCCGCCGGCCCCCAGCACTGCGATCCTCATCCGGCTGACTCCCTTCGTCCGCACGCCTGCAGCGTCGTCAGCCCAACCGTCTCACAGAAGCTGCGCAGGCGTTGAGGCAGTTGAGCACCACGCGCCCGAGGGGTCGAGTCACGACGTTGGCCGATCCGTTCAGCGAACCCTGGATCCGAGTGCGGTGTGCCGACCGCTGTCAGAAGGACCGTGATCCGACTGCCCGGGTAGAGTCCTTCGTAGGGCACGCGACTTCGGCCGTGCGCCTCAACCTGCGCGTGACGGAGGTGCTGTCGTGACCGCACCGATTGACACGGGTCGCCCGGGCGGCGCTGGTCGTTCGCTACGTTCCCGGTTCGACCGCGTTGTCGCGTCGGAGTTCACCGCCCAACCTCTGAGCCCCGGCGGTGCTCCGCTCGTAGCCAGCGACCTTGCCGCCCTGCCGGGTCACGTCCGGCGGTACATCGAGCGCTCAGGAGCAGTGGGTCGACCGCGACCGCAGAACATGCGCGTGGTCATGGCCGCCAACATGTACCGCAGGCCCGGTCAGACACCCATGCGGGCGCGGTCCGTGCAGTACAGCTTCTTCGGCCGACCCACCCGTCTGTTCTTGATGGAAGCCCGGATGTTCGGCTTGCCTGTTCGCGCGCTGCACGTCTACCGCCAGGAGGAGGCCACGTTCACCGTACGGGTCGCATCGACCCTGAACATGGTCGACCAGCGCGGTCCTGAGATCAGCGCAGCCGAGACAGTGACCGTCCTCAACGACCTGTGCCTCATGGCACCCGGCGCGTTGGTGGACCCGCGCCTGGCGTGGAGCCCGGTCGACGATCGGACGGTGGGCATCACCTTCACGAACGGCCCGCACACAGTGAGCGCCACCTTGGTCTTCAACGACGACGACGAACTCGTCGACTTCTGGTCCGACGACCGCCCCGACAGCAGCTCGGGGACCTTCGTCCCGATGCGCTGGTCCACTCCCGTCACCGAGTACCGCGACGTCGATGGCCGGCACCTGCTGCACAGCGGCTCAGCCGCGTACCTACGCCCGGAAGGCCGATTCACCTACGGGGAGTTCACCCTGTCTTCGATTGAGTACGACGTTGCGGAGCCGATCAGGGACTAGCGTTTCACCTCCCATCCCACACTTGCCCCGATCACCCCGCGGTGTTGACTCGCCCAGTCCCCGGACGAGGAGGATCTACTCATGTCTACCTTCGTCATCGTGCCGGGGGCCTGGGATACACCCGCGACGGTGGAGCCGGTGATCGAACCGTTGGAATCGGCAGGCCATGAGGTGATCGTCGTTGATCTGCCGTGCGACAGTGCCGACGCGACTCTGGAGGACTACGCGGACGTCGTGCGCGCCATCCTGCCCGATGACCTGGCCGACGTCGTGCTGGTCGGCTACTCGTTCGGAGGCTTCACCGCCTCGAGGATCGCCGTGGAGCACCCCGACGTGCCGGTGGTCTACGTCGCGGCTTGGATCCCGCGGGATGGTTCCTCGGTGCTCGACCTCTTCGCCGGTGGCGATCCGTTCGAGGGCGGCGAGGAAGCCGGACTTGCCGCCTTCGACGGCCTGATCCTCAGTGCCGGCCCTGGGCTGTGCGCCCTGAACATCGACCTCTACCTCGCCGCGGCTGACCCGACCGAGCGGGACTCGGTGCGGACCTACCTGGAGCGGACGCAGCGTCCTCAGGGGATCGCCGTGTTGCGCGAGAAGTGGCGCGGCGATCTGCCGGCTTCTCGCCGCCGCACCTACGTCCTGACGACCGTCGATACGCTGGTGCCGCCGGAGGCTCAACGGGTGATGGCGGCGTCGGTGGGCGCTGATGTTGTCGAGATCGACACGGACCACGGGATCTTCCGCGAGCAACCCGTGCGTCTCGCGGAGCTGTTGGTCGCCGCCTCGCACTGACCGTCTACTTCGTTGTCGGCCACGGGTGTCTGTGACGCCCGATACACAGGGGATCGGTCGGTGGACAAGGTCCGCCGCGCAAGTACGGGGAAGGCCGCATCGTCCAGTCCTCTCGCGGTGTTGAGAGACCCCCAGCTCGCGGCCGGCATCAGTTCACATCCCGATACGAATCCCATCATAGTACCGTTCAGGTATGACCACGCAGATCGCTGTCCGCCTCCCCGACGACCTGGTCGCCTTCATCGACGGGCTCGTCCGCAGCGGCCATGCCGCCAGCCGAGCTGCCGCCGTCGCGCGCGCCCTCGAACGCGAGCGCCGCCGCCAGATCGCCGAGCGCGACGCTGCGATCCTCGCCCAGGCGGGCCGCGACGCTGACCTGGACGGTCTGGCCCACCATGCGGCGAAAACTGCGATGCCCGACCTCGACTGATGCGACCCATCCATGTCGCGCACCTGGACAAGGCGCGCCCGGTCCTGGTCCTCACCCGAGACATCGTCCGCCCGCACTTGAGCCGGGTCACCGTGGCGCCGATCACCACCATCGTGCGCGGCCTGTCCACGGAGGTGCCAGTGGGACCGGCCAACGGACTCGACCACGACAGCGTGGTCAGCTGCGACAACGTTGTCACCGTGCCCGCCGATGCGCTCGGACGCCAGCTCGGGTTCCTCCTCACCGACCAGGAACCCGCGCTCAGCGAGGCCATCCGGACCGCGTTCGACCTCTGGTGAGGGAATGGTCTCGGCATGACCGCCGCAGCTGGCGCTTGCGCATCAGGACCGGCAACGGGGTGATTGAGCCGACCAGGAGGGCGACTTCACGTTCCGCGCACAGACTCGTCGACAGCGGCCGTGCGAGGTCGATGAAGCCCGGTGCCAAGACGAGACCGGCGACGTCGACCTCGGTGCGGCCGTGGAATGCCAGAACGTCACCGATGGTGACGACACTGATCGTCGAGCCGTCCACGGCAACGCCACACGGCGTCCCGCCCGGTCTCGCGGACGATCGTCCGAGCGCCGCCTAGGACAAGGTCCTGCTCGCTTCCGACCAGCACCAACCCAGGCTGGGGCGCGGTCCGGCCTGCACGCTGTTTCTCCGTGCGCCAGGATGACTCCAGGCATGACCCAGCCAACAAGCAGCCGCACACAGACACGCGGAGGAGCACCATGGCCGAGAAGAGCACGGAGCAGCTGGCGAACGCGGTCCGCGCCCTCATGCCCCAGCTGACCTCGCAGTTGTGTGAGCTGATCGCGATCCCGTCAGTCTCGTCACCGGGGTACCCCAGATCCACACACGCGGCACTGGCCGACGCCGAGCAACTCGTCACCCAACTGCTCCTTGAAGCCGGGTGTGAGCGGGTCGAGCAAATCGAGCTGCCGGACACCGCCCCCGTGGTCTTCGGCGAGATCCCAGCCCCCGACGACGCCCCCACGGTGCTGCTCTACAGCCACTACGACGTCGTCCCCGCCGGCGACGAGTCGCTCTGGGAGACACCCCCGTTCGAGCCGACCGAGCGGGACGGCGCCATCCACGGTCGCGGCGCGGCCGACACCAAGTCGAACATCATGGCGATCGTCGGGGCGCTGCGTGCCTGGGGCGGACGCCCCCCGGTGGGTGTGAAGGTGGTCGTCGAGGGCCAGGAGGAGGTCGGTGGCGGTGCCTTCACCACCTACCCCCAGCAGGACCCCGACCGGTTCACCTCCGACGTGATGCTGATCGCCGACCTCGGCAACGTCAGGCCGGGGTCGCCGACTCTGACCGTGGCACTGCGCGGCATGGCCAACGTCGTCGTCGAGGTCCGCACGCTGGCGTCCGCCAAGCACAGCGGAATGTACGGCGGTGCCGCACCCGACGCGATGCTCGCCCTCATGCGTGCCCTCACCTCACTGCACGACGACAACGGCGACGTCGCCGTCGCCGGGCTGCGGCGGAACGAGTGGACGGGCGGCGGCCCGGACGAGGCGGAGTTCCGCGAGCTCGCAGAGGTCGTCGACGGCGCGCCGCTGATGGGCACCGGCTCGCTCGGCTCCCGCGTGTGGAGCGGGCCGGCGATCACTGTGATCGGCGTGGACGTTCCCTCTGTCGACAACTCCCTCAACGCGGTCTCGCCGTACGCGCGGGCGAAGCTGAACGTCCGAGTCCACCCCGAGCAGGATCCGAAGGAGGCTCAGGCCGCCGTGGTCGAGCACCTTCGCCGCGCCATGCCCTTCGGGTTGCGGCTCACGGTCGAGGCGCTGGAGACCGGCCACGGCTTCGCCGCCCAAACTGACAGCGCTGCCGTCGGCGCCGCGTCGGCCGCCTGGGCATCGGCGTGGGGTGGCGAGACTGCCATGGCTGGAGCCGGAGGGTCGATCCCGCTGGTCAGCTCGCTCGCCGAGGCCGTGCCGGGCGCGCAGATCGTGCTCGGTGGGACGACCGACGGCTACGCCAACATCCACGGGCCCAATGAGCGAGTGCTGCTGGACGAGTTCGAGAAGACGACCGTGGCGATCGCCGATCTGTTCGCCCGGCTCGGGGCGACCTCGTGAGCGCCGCGACCGCCGTTGCCGACGAGAAGCCTGGGGTCGTCGCCCGCACCCTCGACCTGATCGAGCGGGTCGGCAACAAGGTGCCGCACCCGGCCATCATGTTCCTCGCCCTCTGCATCGGCGTGATCTTGCTGTCGCAGGTGCTGGCCTGGGTTGGCGTCTCCGCCACCTACGAGGTGGTCCAGCCGCCACCTCAGGGGGTCGAGGCGGAGTACGTCGGGGGCTCGACGCTCCCGGCCGAGACCATGCCGTCCGAACCGCCGGACGCCAACGACTACGAGGTCGTCGAGAAGACCGTCCAGATCGAAGGCCTGCTGACGGCCGATGGTGTCCGGTACCTGTTCACCTCGTTCGTGCCCAACTTCATGGGTTTCACCGCGATGGGCATCATCCTGATCGTCATGATCGGGGTCGGCGTCGCCGAACGGTCCGGACTCATCGCGGCCCTCATTCGGAGGCTGGTGGATGCGTCCTCTCCTGCAGCGCTCACCTACATCATCGTCTTCCTGGGGATCATCTCGAGCATCGCGTCGGACGCCGGTTACCTCGTACTCATTCCACTCGGGGCGGTTGCCTTCAAGAGCGTCGGCAGGCACCCGCTCGCCGGCATGGCGGCCGCCTTCGCCGGGGTCGCCGGCGGCTTCGGCGTCAACCTGCTGATCACGCCCACGGACGCAGTGCTGACCGAGATCACGAACGAGTCGATCGCCTTGGTCGACCCCAGCCAGTCGATCGACCTGACGGCCAACTTCTGGTTCGGGATCGGTTCCACCGTCCTGCTCACCATCCTCCTCGGGATCACGACTTCCCGGCTCGTCGAGCGCCGGCTGGGCGCCTACGACCCTTCGGTGGCCCCCGATGCCGACAGCCCCCAGATCCAGTCCGCTGACGAGGCGCCGGAGATCGATGAGCAGGCGGAGCGTCGCGGGCTGCGGATGTCCGGCATCTGGTTCCTCGCCGCCACGCTCGGCATCACGCTGCTCACGGTGCTTCCGAACGCACCACTGCGTGACCCTGAGACGGGCAGCATCATTGGCACCTCGCCCTTCATGGACGGGCTCATCGTCACGATCTCGGTGCTCTTCTTCGCCGCTGGAGTCGGCTTCGCGCGCGGCGCGGGGACGCTGCGAGGCAAGGGCGACATCATCGACGCCATCACCAAGTCCTGGGCAGGGCTGGCTGGCCTGCTGCTGCTCTTCCTGCTGATCGCGCAGTTCATCGCCTACTTCAACTACTCGAACATGCCGCAGGTGGCGGCCGTCAAGCTCGGGGACCTCATCGAAGGCCTCGACATCGGCTCCGGCTGGCTGCTGCTCCTCGCGATCCTCATCACGCTGGTCGTAGGCATCTTGATCCCCCAGGCGATCGCGAAGTGGGCCTTGCTGGCGCCGATCTTCATCCCGCTCTTCCTGCGACTCGGGGTCGAGCCGGAGGCGGTGCTCGCCGCCTACCGGGTTGGTGACTCGCCGGTCAACATCGTGACCCCGATCATGGCGTACTTCCCGCTGATCGTGGTGTTCGCTGCGCGCTACGACAAGCGCTCGGGGATCGGCACCGTCATCGCGCTGATGCTCCCCTACTTCGTGCTGATGTCGATCGCGTGGACGGCGTTCTTCCTTGCCTGGTACCTGCTGGGCATCCCCTGGGGATTCTGATCGGCATCTGATGGTCCGTCATGTCAGCACCGGACGGCTGCCCACCGACGACGAGGTGCAGCGACTGGTCGAGCAGACCCACCGCAGCCTGATCGGTGTCGTCGACGGCGAGGTGAGCAGCGTCTACCCGGCACTGCAGGCGGTCTCGCCGGACCTCTTCGGCATCTGTGTGGTCGGCGCTCGCGGCACGGAGGTCGTCGCCGGGGATGTCGACGCACCATTCGCGATGATGAGCGTGGCCAAGCCGTTCACCCTCGCCCTCGTGGTCGAGGCGATCGGGGTCGAGGCCGTCATCTCGGGCATCGGGGTCGACGCCACCGGTCGACCTTTCGACTCGGTGGACGCGGTGCTGGACGCCACCGACGGTCGGACCAACCCGATGGTCAATGCCGGAGCCATCGCCACTAGCGCCCTGATTCGGGGCCAGGACGCCCAGGACCGTTGGCAGCACCTGCTCCAAGGACTCTCCGCGTTCGCCGGCCACCCCCTCGCCCTCGACGAGGAGACGTACGCATCGGCGTCCGCCACGAACCTGCGGAACCGCGAGATCACGGCGGCCCTGGGGGAACGCGGACGGATCACCGGTGACCCGGCGGAGGCACTCGACCGCTACACCCGGCAGTCGTGCCTGCGCGTCACAGCGCGCGATCTGGCCGTGATGGGGGCGACTCTCGCTGATGGCGGGGTGAACCCCATCACCGGTGAGGCGGTCGTGGGGGCGGATACGGCACGTTTCGTACTCGCCGTGATGACGACCGCCGGCATGTACACCGGATCGGGTCAGTGGCTGTGCGAGGTGGGCCTGCCCGCCAAGAGCGGTATCGGCGGGGGCATCGTCACCGTGGCTCCCGGCAAGGGCGGGATGGGGACGTACTCGCCCCGACTGGACGCCCACGGCAACAGCGTCCGAGGCGGGCTGGCCGCGAGAGCCCTGTCGGAGGAGCTGGGACTGGACCTCTTCGCCAGCGAGCCCGTGCGGTAGTCGCCCCGCGCCGCCGCACCGCTCGGGGGATGCGGGTCGGCCGCGGGTTGTGTCTCAGTCCATCGGGCGGCCGCCGATGGCCGCTGCCGTTGCGTCGCGCATCGGTAGGGCGCAGGCAGCTGCAAGGCCAACGAACAGCGTCGTGAACGTCATGGCGACCAGCGCCCCGTACGGCGTGGTCGGGTCCAGGTCAGGTGTCATCGGCGGTGCCAGCCACACGGCGGGTACAACGGCGAAGCCGAGCACGGCTGCCCCGGTACGGCGCCGACGGCTGCCTCGTCCCGACAACGAGTACCCGGCAAGCATCGCCAACGAGACCATCCCGAGCGCCCCGGAGCCCTGGCCGGTGGTCACGAGGCTGGTGAGCACACCCGGCACCGCCAGCGGCGCCAACCCCAACAGCGCGGGACTGGCCACCAACCAGCCCGACGGTGGCTTCCCGGCGCGGCGTCGGGCTTCCGCCCAGCCCAGCAGACCACCGACGACGGTCGCCGGGGCGAGAACCCCGCCGACCGTGCCCGCCCAGGTGACGGTGGACTCCGGTCCGGCGATGGCCGTCATCCACCCCCGCAGCGCACACGACCACGCTAGGCCGCAGCCCGCCCCGACGAGGGCCAGCTGCGCGCCGAACTGGTGCTCAATCTGCACCGGGCGCAAGTCCACGGTCAGGTGAGTCATGAGAACCTCCAGTCGCTGCACCTCGGGTGTGGCGCTAACGGGTCGCGGCCCCGGCAACCGACAGCGGTGAACCTTAGGACGGCGAGGGTATTCGGCAGCGGTGACATACGCCACCGGCTTCGCCGACGGCGAGGATCTCTACCCAAGCGGCGTCAGACTCGGCGATCTGCAGCATCCAACTCCCCCGAAGGAGGCTCCAAGATGTCAGCCACTCAACCCATCGATGTCAGGGACATGGCGATCGTGCACAAGACGTTCAGGAGGGCTTTCGAGGAGTCCGCGCAACTAGTGCTTGCAGACCCCACGCCATCGGCGCAACGCGTGACGTTCTTGGCCAACCACATCGACTTCGTCATCGGCGTACTGCACCACCACCACGAGAGCGAAGACTCGCTGCTGTATCCGCTGCTTGCCGAGCGGGCGAAGGACCAGTTGGCGATGACCGATGAAGTAGGCCATCAGCATGTTGAGGTGAACGGTGCGATCGACGCGGTCACCCAGTCATGCGCAGCCTGGCGCAGCGCACCATCAGCCGACACCGGCGGGTTACTCGGTCCACCTGCCAGCTTCCTGAACACGAGCGGCAGCAGTTTCTCGTGCCTGTCGTGTGTCCAGTGGAGCAGCTCCTTCATCGTCCGTTCTTGTGGGCTCGACCCCCAACCGGCTCCGAGGTGATTGAATCGGGAGCAGCGCCCACGCCGCCTCCGAGGAGAGAAGGACAACCATGATTCGCCTGACTGCCCGGATCCTCGCGCTGGCGGCAGTCTCCACGACATTGGTCGTGGCCACCGCGGTCACCGCCGTGGCCGCACCCGCCAGCCCGTCGAACCTCACGGCCGACTTCGGCGCTGGGGGCGTGGCCCTGTCATGGCAGGACGACTCGACCGACGAAGCCCTGTTCACGGTAGAGTCATGCCAGGGATCCGGCTGCACAAGCTTCCGGCAGATCGCCACTGTTGGGGCCGACTCGACGTCCTACCTCGACCCGACGTCGGACGCGGGAGTTAACCGGTACCGAGTTGCGGCGATCAACGCCTCGGGCACATCCGCCTTCAGCAACGTAGCCGAGATCATGCTGTTGGGAACCGAGGAGCCGGTCGCCTCGTTCACCGCCACCCCAACATCTGGTTCCGCTCCCCTCACCGTAACCTTCGATGGCCGCAGCTCCACTGCGTTCGGAGGCGGGCCGGTCGACAGCTACACGTGGTCATTCGGCGACGGATCGAGCTCGACCGCGCCCGTCTTGAGCCACACCTTCGCTGCCCCCGGCAGCTACACGGTCATCCTCACGGTGCAGTCCGGCTTCAGTGTCGACGCCGTCTCCACGGTGGTGACGGTGACTCTCGGACTGGTCCCTCCGCAGAACCTGGTGGCTCTCGCCCCCGCTCGAGGTCGGGTGGATCTCACCTGGTCAAACCCCCCGAGCACAACGAGCAGCCTGACAGTGCAACGCTGCCGCGGCACCAACTGCACCTCGTTCTCACCCATCGCCACCGTCGCACCCTCCTCTAACGCGTACGCCGACTCCAACGTCAAGTGCAAGAAGGTGTACTCCTATCGGCTGCTCGCCACCGATGGATCCGGAAGTGTGACCTCGAACACCGCGACCGTCACCACCCGCTGACCGCCCTTGCACCGCGACTGGTGGCATCTAGCTGTAGTTCCCAGGCAGGTTGTTCCGGGTCGGGCTCCTTGAGAAGTTGAGGGTGCTTAGTCGCTCTCGTCCTCAAGGAGCCCGATGAACGTCCACGCTAATGCCCGCCTGTCCCCGTTGGGGCGCCTGCTCATGTGTGAGCGGGTCCGCCTCGAGGGCTGGACCGTCGCCGAGGCCGCCGAGGCGGCGAACATGAGCGAGCGCCGGGTCCGGATCTGGCTGGGCCGCTATGACCGCGGCGAACCGATGACGGATCGGTCTTCGCGGCCGCACTCGTCTCCGTCCCGGACCTCGGCCACGGTGGAGGCGGCGATCGTGGCGCTGCGTCGACTGCGCCGGACCAGTTCGATGATCGCCGCGGAGCTGGGCATGGCCGTGTCCACGGTCTGCGCAGTGCTCGCCCGGGTCGGGCTCAACCGGCTGTCCCACCTCGAGCCGCCCGAGCCCGCGAACCGGTACTGCCGACGCCACGCCGGTGAGCTGATCCACCTCGACATCAAGACCCTCGGCCGCTTCGCCCGCCCGGGCAAGCGGGTCCTGGGACAAGGCCCGGGCCGGCACACCCCCAACGCCGGGTGGGAGGCCGTCCACGTCGCCGTCGACGACGCGACCCGCCTGGCCTATGTCGAAGTCCTGCCCAACCAGACCGCGGCGGTCACCGTCGGGTTCCTGCACCGAGCCATCGCCTGGTTCGCCGAACGCGGCATCACCGTGCGAGAAGTCATGACCGACAACGGATCCGCCTACGTCTCGAAGCTGTGGGCGGTGACCTGCGAGGCCCGCGGCATCGTCCACATCCGGACCCGGCCCTACCGGCCACGCACCAACGGCAAGGCCGAACGATTCATCCAGACCCTGCTCCGCGAGTGGGCCTACGCCGCGACCTACACCACCAGCAACCACCGCCGCGCAGCCCTGCCACACTGGCTGAACTACTACCACCACCAGCGACCCCACGGCTCACTCGGCCACAAGGCACCCATCACCGCCCTGGCGGCGGCCTGACCAACGTCCCTGGGAACTACGTCTAGCCCCTCGACTCTGGCAACCGGCTGGTACCGCCAAAGCGAGGGTTAGTTGTGCGCAAATCCGGCTACAGCCTCGACTCCCGACAGGTTGTCGGTAGATGAACTGCCTCACACCCCAACCGGGCGTGCGGAGGAGATCTGAAGGCGCAGGAAGTGGAGGCTGTCCTGCTAGTGCGCGACCATGTGGAGGGACTCGGCCTCGGCCGAACCGGGACGATCCACCAGTAGCGACACACGACCGCCACCTGGATGGATCAACAAGCGTCCGCCCGGCACGACGCGGTCGCACCGGCAAACATGAGGCGGGGTGAGTCAGCACTCTGGCACGTTGAAGCAAGCACTGCAGCATCTAGGCCCAAGAAGCCAAGAGCCGATTCCCCACGATCGAGGAAAGCGCTTGACCTGCATAAACGTGGCGCGCCCGGAGAGACTCAAACTCCCAGCCTTCTGATCCTTAGTCTGGGCGCTGGTGTGTCGCGCGTGCCGTAAGCCCTTACGCAGTTTCGTCGGAAGTTCGACGACTTCCGCCGGACCCGACAGACAAACACTCTCTAGTCCGATGGCACGTACACGAAGAACTCACTGAATGTGGACGTACTGCGGTCGCCGGTCCAGGAATGCGGGTTTGGCACGTGCTGTTGGAGCTTCCAGCCGTTGATGTTCTGCTCGATCCACTCAGTGAAGGAGCGATTCGTGACGGACGGGCTTGCCGATTCGGGACGTTCATCACTCGCGTAGATGATGACGAAGCGGCGAGCCATACTGAAGAGATCCTGCATGTAGAGTTCGAACACTTCCTGCTCCACCAGGTGGAAGAGCACGTCCAGTGACATCGCGAGATCAGATGTCAACAGGCCCCGCGGGTCCGCAATTGCACCGGAGGCGTAGACCGAGAACGTCTTGGTCGGGTCGTCAGCGAAGCGTTTGACACAGGAGCGCACGGCCGTGGCAGAAACATCGAGACCGGTGTATTGCGGATAGTTGCCCAGGGAAATTTGCGCACCATCTCCGCATCCCAGCTCCGTGACCGACGTGACATCGTGCGTGATGATGAAGTCGCTCAGGAATTCAGCCTTGTACTCAGCAAGCACTCCCCGTGATCCACGCCCGGAGTCACCGCCCATCGCATAGCGCTGTTCCCAAAAGTCTGCCGAGCCGTGAAATGGGCGCTTCTTACGTGCGGGCTCCGCCCCGCGCGTTCGTTGGGCAGACTCCGTGGTGGGTTGCTGCTTGGCAGGGCTCAGCTTCGACTTGACGGTGCCAGCGCCGGGTATTCGTCGAATCTGGCGCACCAACGTCGCACGGGTGATCTTCATGTCCCCATACTGCCAGTTGTCTACGGCGGCTGAAGCCTGATCCCCCTTCGGCAGGTGAACGTTTTTCCGCTTGTGGTTGGTTGTCGTTGGTCTTGCCGTTGGTGGCTGCGGGAACGCAGCCGAAGTCTCGGTCTTTGAGTCGGTAGCGGTTGTTCTTCTTGAACGATGACTTCGGCGCGGTGACGAGCCGGTTGATCATGGCTTCGGCCGCGACGTCGCCGCCGAATACCTCCCCCCAGCGCCGGAAGGGGTCGTCCCTGGTGACGATCATTGGGGCGCGCTCATGGCGGGATGAGGCGAGTTGGAAGAGCAGGTTCGGAGCCTCGGGTTCGAAAGGGATGTATCCGACCTCGTCGACCACGATCAGCGGGTAACGGCCAAGGCGCCGTGGTTCGTCGTGCACTCGTCCGGTGTGGTGCGCGTCGGTTAGGCAGGTGACCCAGTCCGCGGCAGTCGCGAACATCCGCACGAAGCCTCTTACCGCGACGTAACCCAACTCTGACCTGCAACGATGACTGCGCGCCCAGAGAGACTCGAACTCCCAACCTTCTGATCCGTAGTCCTAGTTCTGGCGTCTCAGAGCGTCTCCTGATGTGTCAGCACGCTCACATCATTCTCAGGAAGTGTCCCGAAGTCTCCCTCGGTTCCTCGGCGTTGCAGTAGCGGTTGCAGTAGCTCATCAGTGGGGTCCGCTCCACGACGGTTGGAATCAACACCCTCGGCGGCTGATTTCTTGACAAGGGATAGCAGGCACGACTGTCCGCAGATGCCAGGACCACCCTGTTAGGTGAGGTGCTGCGTCGTGCGGACTGGCGTGCACACAGGACTCAGATGATGATCGCCCGCACCTGCAGCAGAGGCTCACACAAACGGGGTGGTCCTTGAAGATCGAGCCCTTCCGGTGAATACGTCCCGCCGGTGAACATTCGCCAGCCGCAATCGTCGCCGATCGTCGCGTGGGCCTCAGGAGACACAGCGGGACCTTCGTTGAGCGACCAATCCAGTTTCCCGTTGCACACGAGGTGCCACACGCCCCCGGAACCCAGGTCGATTTGGACTCTTACCCCTCGATCCGCAGCGACTCGATACTGGTGGGGGATCGCCCAGACGAACGTCCGGAGCACGGTCGGAAGATAGGCAGCCGCATAGCGTTCGACCCGGCCTACGGCCTCCCGGATCTGCATCTGATGGACCCACCTTTCGGTGAATTCCCTAGCCATGTCGAGCCAGATGGGAACCGGTTCGTCGCTTGCCCAACTCACGTGCCCGTAACCAGTCAGCGCCACGGTGGAGTAGTACGCATCAACTTCACTGCCAGCCCAGTCCAGTAGGTCGATGATGGCGCGGTGGCTGAGGGTTTGCGCACCGTCTATCCGCCGCTGGTTCTTCGCCGCCAAGGCTCGGACAAAGGTCTCGTGGTCGGCCGCGTCCAGCAGCCCCGTGCTGTCACCATCTCGGTTTCGTGAGAGAAGTCCGAGGTCGTCATCAAGCAAATGCAAGGCAAGGTCCTTCACACTCCAGCCTGGTGCGGCTGATGGCGATTCCCATTCGGCTGGTGCAAGCGCCCCCAGGGATGCCACCAGTTCATCTCGGTCACCCGGGAGCAGAGATCGCACATCGATTGGCGTCGCCTCGAAGACATTCACCACTCGATAATGGCGGATGACTCGCCGACGAACCCACGTTTGCCAGGACCGGAATCACGGCCACGGCCCCTTCCGCGCCCGTCGCCCAGGCGGTGTCATGGCTCTTCGAACCGGCCGGCCACACCGAATCCACAGGCAGGGGCGCCTGGGTATAGATACCGCTGGGTAATTCATAGGTTTGCCCGGTTTCCTATGAATCGATCGCCTGGATCTCTAGGTCGAAGGAGGGCCAGGTGGATATCGACGCCTTTCGAGGTAGCCCGGTGGGGCGCCTTGTACCTACCTGCGGATGTCCCCACGAATGGCCGCCCACTGGTACTGGAGCTCAGCCTGTGATCGTCGTGACGACGCTGCCGGGCACCAGGTAGGTCGCGGAGAAGATCAGGAAGCTGGCGACCAGGAGCGTCACGATCAGTCCGAACACCCGCCACAGCAGGCTTCGCAACACCCCGCCCAGACGTCTGGCTCGGGTCTGCACACCAGCGGCGGGGGCTCGTGGGCCTCGGAGACTGGATGCGGATCCGCCAGAGTCGACGATGCTCACCGAGACCAGCCCGGCGATTGGGGCAGCACTGGGACTCTGAGCTGGGCTGCCGACCCTCCCCCGACGACCAGCGCGACGTCGAACGGCCTTCGGTCGGCCGCCAGCCACGAGCTCTCGACGGTGCCCGACGGTGGCAGGTACCGAGGGAACCGGCTGACGCTGACCGACAGCCTCAACCGGTCACCGGCAGGCACTCCGATCGCCACGGCGCCGAGGTCGACCTCGACGACGGCCTCGCCGCCATCGACGACGACAGCGCGTGACCCCTCGGTGACCAACGTGGCAACGCCACTGCTGACCCGATGCAGACCTGCGAGGACGGGAACCGACACGCAGGACGAGCGGATGGTCAGCAACGCCTTCACATCGCCGGCGATCAATACATCGTGGGCGAGGGGTTCACTGGTGAAGGTGGCGACGTCGTTTCGCGCGTGGACGGCGTTCTCGTCCGGCAGCACCGGCAAGATGTGGAAGTCGCTGACTGTCAGCGACGGCACCAGGTCGTCGGGTCGGTGGGTCCAGGCAACCGTCGTCCGATCGGTGTCGGCGCCGGTCGAGAGCGCGCCGCCGTCGCTGGACGCCAAGGCAGCTGACGCACCAGACAGGTGCCAGACCAGCTCTTCGGTGCCCGGCAACGGCCAGCGGTCCGCGTCGAGCCACCCGCCGTTGGCCACCTCGACACGGACTCGAGGTCGCCTGCCGCCGTCACGCACCTGAAGGTGGTGCTCGAGAAAAGCCGCCGCCGAGCCGGTGATGCGTTCGACGACCGCCTGCGGATCGAGATCGTCATTGGCAGTTACCGACGCCCCGACCCCGTAAGGCTCGCTGTAGTGATCCATCGCGGCCATCTCCAGCCACTGCTGGTCACGAGCCGGAGCATGCTGGACGGTGCGCCAGTCATCGAGTTGAGAGCCCTTGATGTTGTCCCACCAGCCACCTCGGTGCAGCACAGGAATGCTCACGCGGGGCGCGGGCGACCCGGTCGGGTACGTCCGCGCGAGTAGGTCAGACGACGGCGCCACCACCAAGTCGGAGACCAGGTCTCGGGCGTGCGGGAACTCCGCGGCGAGCACATCGAGGATCGGCACCCGCGTGAAGTCGAGGACATCGGACTCCTCGCGCACGAAGATCGACTCTGACTCCCAAGTGCCGGCGAACCAGCCGACCGGTGCGGCCAGGAACGGGACGGTGCCGCTCCGCGCGTGCCACATCGGCAGCTCGGAACCAGTGACGATCGGGGCGATCGCCTTCAGCGCCGGATGGCCTGACGCGACCGCAGCCCACTGGGTGAAGCCGTAGTACGACTCCCCATACATGCCAACGGCACCGTTGCACCATCGCTGGGTCGACAGCCACTCCAGGGTGTCGTACCCATCGCTGACCTCGTGGAGGAAGGGAACGCGCTCACCGCCTGAGCGGAACTTGCCCCTGACGTCCTGAACCACCGTCGCCATGCCGCGCTGTGCCAGGTACCGGGCGATCTCCGGCAGCAACATGAAGCTCTCCCGGACGCCGTACGGAGCTCTGATGAGGACGGCCGGAACTCGGGCAGAGCGGGCACTCGTCGGGAGATAAACGTCGGCGTGCAGCCCGGTGCCGTCGCGCATCGGCACCACCACCGACTCCGCCCCTGCCGGCGCCTCGGCGAACGGCAGGTACAGGGGGTCGTGTGCAGTCTCGGAGGGTGACACTCGAGGAATAGTACGGCATTATTACGCCTTCACAAGGGGTCTCCGCGTCTAGCAGTCCGAGGTGCCGTCGATGCTCGTTCCGCTCACCGTCAACGACTTCATCGACCGGGCACGGCTCGTCTACGGAGACCGGGTCGCGGTCGTCGACGAGCCTGACCAGCCGGCTGGAGCCATCGGCCCGTGGACCTACGACGACCTCTCGGCAGTGGCCCAGGCGCAGTCGGCTGCCCTCGAGGGTCTCGACGTACCCGTCCGCGGGCGGGTGGCGATCGTGTCGCACAACTCCGCCCGACTGCTGGCCTCCTTCTTCGGGGTCAGTGGTTCGGGTCGGGTGCTGGTGCCGATCAACTTCAGACTCACCCCGGCGGAGATCTCCTACATCGAGGCGCACAGCGGGGCGGAGACGTTGTTTGCCGACCCCGACCTTCGTCACGTCCTCGACGAGGTGTCGGTGCGCAATGCCTTCGTGCTCGGCGAGTGCGACGACGAGTTCTTCTTGGGAAGGGATCTGCAGAGCCGTGGGCCGGCGATGAGAACGCGACGGCCGCCATCAACTACACCTCAGGCACGACGGCACGCCCAAAGGGCGTTCAGCTCACGCACCGCAACCTGTGGGTCAATGCCATGACGATGGCGGTCCACTTGGGTCTGAGCGACCGAGACGTGCTGCTGCACACCCTCCCGATGTTCCATGTGAATGGCTGGGGAATGCCCTTCGCCCTCACCGGCCTGGGCGGCAAGCACATCGTGCTGCGACAGGTGAACGGACGGGAGATCCTGAACCGCATCGAGCGCCACGGGGTCACCATCTTGTGTGGCGCCCCGACCGTGCTGGCCATGGTCCTCGAGGCCGCCGCAGGGTGGGACGGGCCGATCCCCGGACGCGACTCCGTGCGGGTCGTGGTCGCCGGTGCCCCTCCGCCCACCCATGTCATCGAGCAGATCGAAGCGGTGCTCGGCTGGGAGTTCATCCAGATCTACGGGCTCACCGAGACAGCACCGCTGCTCACCGTCAACCGGCGCCGCCAGGAGTGGGACGACCTCGCCGCGTCGGAGAGAGCTCGGAAGCTCGTGCGGGCCGGCACACCGGCCCTCGGCGTCCGACTCGACGTCGACGACTCCGGTGAGGTCCTCGCCCAGGGGAACGTGGTGCTGGCTTCCTACTGGGACCAGCGAGACGCCACCTCAGAGGCTGTCCACGGCGGCTGGTTCCACACCGGTGACGGTGGCACGCTCACTGACGGCTACCTCACGATCAAGGACCGCAAGAAGGACGTCATCATCAGCGGGGGCGAGAACGTGTCGTCGATCGAGGTCGAGGACGTGATCTCCTCGCATCCGGCCGTCCGCGAGGTCGCGATCATCGGCACCCCCGACGAGAAGTGGGGCGAAGTGGTCACAGCCCTTGTAGTGACCGACGATCCGAACCTGACGCCCGACGATGTGATCGCGTACTGCCGCCAGTCGTTGGCTGGCTTCAAGTGTCCCAAGCGCATCGAGTTTCGTCAGGCTCTCCCCCGCACCGCCACCGGCAAGCTTCAGAAGTTCAAGCTGAGACAAGAATCCGCCACCACCAGCTGAAGCGGGTTGCCGCCGTCCTCGGCCCGACCATCGATTGGCCTACTCTGGAGCATCGTGAGGACCAGCGAACGACCACCCTCTGAAGCGATGCTTGCGCGGCGCGAGCAGATCCTTCGTTCCGCACGAACCGCCATCGCAAGCAAGGGCGCCGAATCCGTACGGCTCGTCGACGTGGCGGAAGCTGCGAGAGTCTCCATCGGCACGCTGCAGCACTACTTCGGATCACGCGACGCTCTCGTCTTCGACGCGTACCGCCTGCAGACGATCGATGCCCTCGATGCGGCGGCGGCCCTTTCCGCGGAAGCCGTTGACCCGTGGGAGGGGTTGGTCGCAGTCTTCCGATTCCTCGGAGCAACCGAGGACAACGACGCTGCTTCATGGATCGAGCTGTCCGCGACGGCTGTGCGGGTGGCGACGCTCCAACAGATCGTCGACGAGGTCAACAAGGCTTGGGCTCAACTCATCGAGGGCTTGCTCGATCGCGGTCTTGCGCAAGGCACGTTTCAGTCTGCGCTGAGCCGAGAAGAGCTTCTCGAAGCCATCCTGTCCCTAGTCGATGGCATGGAGCTCGCCATTTCGACTCGACGCGCGGACCCGGACATCGTGGCTACCCGACTGATTGCCGCGATCGCCCTGCTGGTGGGACGAACGTCGGAATGAGACCTGGGCGAACGTTGCGCGCCCGGAGAGACTCGAACTCCCAACCTTCTGATCCGTAGTCAGATGCTCTATCCGTTGAGCTACGGGCGCATGGCCTTGCGGCCGGGTCGGGAGTCTACCGGCAGGCCCGAGTGCAGCGGAAATCCCCGGGTGGACCACTCAGCCTGGTGCCGTTCGCTGCTCCCAAGCCGTGACCAGGCGCTTCGGGGCGACCGACCGCCACGCATCCTCGACCAGCTCGGCGACCTCGGCTTGATCGGCCGCCTCGAGGGTCACCGACACCCAGCCGAAACGTCCGACGTAGGACGCCACGGCGTAGGTGTCCGGGGATCGGTGGACCAGCGCCCGCTGCTCTTCGAGCGTCGCCTTGACTGTGGCCGTCGCCCCGTCCTCGCTGAGGATGACGAACATCTTGTTGCGAACCCGGAAGGTCGGGTGCACGTCCCACGTCACCTGCTCAGTCGACTCGGGAAAGCCCAGAGCCACCGCTCGGATGTGCTTCGCGGAGCTCCGGCGCGTTCTGCTCATCGTCGGCTCAGTCCGCGAGGCGGAAGGTCACGTCGACTCGCGCCACGATGCTCAGGTCACCAGAGTCGACCGGAACCGAGGCCTCCATCGAGGCGGCCCTGAGCATCCCCGTGCGCGGCAGCACGCCCGTGCCCTCCTGTGCCTCCCGGATCTCGGACACCGCACCAAGGCGAAGCCCGAGTGCAGCCGCGTACGCCTCGGCCTTCTGCTTCGCTTCCGCGGCAGCCAGACGACATGCGTCGAGTCGGGCCGGGTTGTCCGCGGCCACGAACCAGGTCGGTCCCTGCACGCTCGCTCCTGCCCGGGTCACTGCCTGTTCGACCAGGGTCGCAGCGACCGACGAGTCTGCGACCCGGACCACGACGGAGTTCGTCGCCCGGAAGCCACGGTGTGCCTGCTTGCCATCGACGTAGTCGAACTCCTCGTGGACAGTCACTCCGCTCGTCGACCTCTTCGCCGACGTAATGCCGAGCTCGTCGAACAGCGACTCCAGAGCCTGGCTGCGCGTGGCAACCTCCGCGAGCGCCGACGAAGCACCGCTGTCCTGTCGGGTGACCTCGACGGTCCAGATACCCTCGTCCGGACGCCCGGCGACGACGGCCTCACCTCGCACGGTGACGACGGGGTCGGTCATGGCGTTCTCCTGTCCTCGCACCTGGACGTCCTCGTCACAGCTCGTTGCTCGCAACCGAGAACGTGTCGCACGACTCGATCGTGCCGGAGTCGAACCCTCGCCGCAGCCACCGCACCCGCTGTTCGGCCGAACCATGAGTCCACGACTCCGGATCGATCCGCCCGGTCACCGAAGCCTGGATCCGGTCGTCTCCCACAGCGGCTGCCGCTTGGAGCCCCTCCTCCAGGTCACCGGCCTCCAGCACGCCTCGCTCGTCGGCGGAGTGCGCCCAGACGCCGGCCAGGCAGTCGGCCTGCAGCTCCATCCGGATCGACAAGTCGTTGGCCTGTGACGGGTTCTGCTGACTGGCCTCCTGCACCTGGCCGTTGATTCCCAGCAGATTCTGCACGTGGTGGCCGATCTCGTGGGCCAGCACGTAGGCCTGGGCGAAGTCTCCAGCCGCTCCGAAACGCTTGTCCAACAGGGCGAAGAACGACGTGTCCAGGTACACCGTGCTGTCGGCGGGACAGTAGAACGGGCCAGTGTCGGCCGATCCCAGCCCACAACCGGTCGGCGTCCGACCGCGGAACAGCACAACTTCGGTCGGACGGTACTGCTGGCCCGCGCGCCGAAACACGTCGTCCCACGTGATCTGGACGTCGTCGGCAACGGCGTCCACGAATGCGCCCGTGGGGTCGCTCGGGTCGACCTCGGTCCCGCCGCCGCTGCCACTGACACCGGGGAACCCATCGATCGCGCCGGGGTTCGGGATCAGGCCTGAGCCGCCCAGGCACTGGGTCAGCACGAGGAACGCCACGACCACGATCAACAGGGCCACGACGCCGAACCCGCCTCGGCCCACGGGAATCGGCAGACCACCGAGCCCACCTCGACCACCCTGGCCACCGCCCGGGAAGCCTCCCGTAGAGGGGCGGGACGACCGACCTGGCTGTCCGCGACGGTCGCCCACGCCTCCGGACCGCCGGCGCAGGTTGTCCAACCGCATACGCGACTTCCTCCACCGCTCGACGGCACGGCACGCTACTCCAACGGTGTCTCGCGACCACCGGGTCGTCTGTCTTGGAGCTCCTGGGCCGGCAAGGCGGTCGGCAGGGAGCGAGTACTGCTGAGCAGCCATGCCCTTTTCCAGGAATGGGCTGCCGCCCAGGCGCGCGTGACCCGACGTCCCTGTGGCCAGGCGCCGGGCGCTCAGTGCCGCGGCCCGGCCCCGGGGAGTGAGGCCCGAGCCCAGCCTCCGAGCGCCAGCGCCGTCAGAACATGCCAGGCCGCGTGCCCTTGGAGCAACGAGTCCGGGTCGCACAGGACGCCGTTGGCGCGACTCGCCAGGTAGACGACCACACTCACCAGCAGGGCCGTCGCCGCCATCGAGTACGCCGCCGCCTCGGGGGAGCCTCCCGGACGCCACCACGACCGTCGTCCAGTGACGAGGAGTCCGCCCTCGGCGACGACCACCGCAAGCGCACCCGCTCCGGTGAGTGCTGCGCCCATCGTCGGCGCCACCATGAGCACCACGCCGGTCGTCGCAACCGCGGCGAGGAAGGCGGCCCACTGCTTGGCACGCTCCCACCCGAGCAGCAGCGACAAGTCGAACACCACGATGAACAACAAGGTCGACGAAATCCCCCAGTCGTGCAGGAAGGACGATGCGGGTGAGCGAGTGCCGTGGTAGTCGGCACTCCCGAGTCCGGTCAGGAACACAGCGAGGCCGTAGCCGACAGCTTGACGCACGTCGACATCGTCACGACGGCGCGCCCAGTACAGGACCCACAGCCCGGCCACGACGTAGGCGAGGCTCGACACCGCATTGGCTGGCTGGCTGAGCCAACCGCCGGTTGCTGCCTCGCAGTCGGCCGAACGCAGTAGGGCAACGGCCAACGTGGCAGCCGGGTCAACCATGATCGCCCCCCGAGTGCAGCTCGTCACCCGCAACCTGCCCGCCAACAAGGCGGAACAGCCCGCCCCGATCACGACGACCGGGACGGGCTGACCAGCGGAGGCGGCGGGATTTGAACCCGCGAGGGGCTTTGAGTCCCCAACCCGCTTAGCAGGCGGGCGCCATAAACCGGGCTAGGCGACGCCTCCAACGCACCCTGGTTCGAGCGGCAACGAAACTATACGGCCGCCAGGAGACCACCGAGGTTTCGGGTGACGATGCCCCGCCGCGACGCAGGCCCCTGCGGCCGTGAGGGGCTCTACGGTAGGGGCGTGGCCACGGTCCGGATCCTGCGCGACGGAGCACTGAGCACTGAGTCCGCCTCGCTCAACGTGGGGCTCCAGGCCCTTCACGAGCCGGGAACGTGCGTGTGGTTCGAGGTCGAGCCTCGAGAGCTTTCCGGACTGGCCGAGCCGCTCGGCCTGCACCACCACTCCGTCGACGACGCAGTGAAACCCGCGCCGCCCGCGGTAGAGATGGGCCAGCGCAGCAAGCTCGACCGCTACCCCGGCTACTCCTTCCTCTACCTGTACCGGACCTCGCTGGACGAGGCCGGGGCTCTCCGGCTGGCCGACATCGGCGTATTCGTCTCCAGCCGTTGGGTCGTGGCGGTGAACCGGGCCCACGGCTTCACTCACCGAGAGCTGGCTGAGCGGTGGAGCGAACACCCGGAGCTTCTGAAGTACGGAAGCCCGGCGCTGCTGTACGCCGTGCTCGACCTGGTCGTCGACTCCCACCTGGACACCGTCGACGCCCTGGGCGACGACGTCGACCGCATGGAGGACCTCCTCTTCGACGGCCCGGCCTCGGTCGACGACGACCCCCGTGACCTCCAACGTCGTGGCTTCGCCACGCGCAAGTCGCTCGTGCGGCTGCGCCGGGTCGCCCAGCCCATGCGCGAGCTCGTGAGCGGACTGATGCGGCGCGAGGAGGACGACCCGACGCCGGTCCAGCCCGGGCTGATGCCGTACTACCAGGACGTGTACGACCACGTCCTGCGGGTCAACGACTCGATCGAGGGCCTGCGCGACCTGCTGACCACGATCTACGAGACCCGCCTGGCGATGGCCGACCACACCCTGAACACGGTGATGAAGAAGCTCACCGGTTGGGCGGCCATCATCGCCGTCCCCACGGCGGTGACCGGGTTCTACGGGCAGAACGTGCCCTACCCCGGGTTCCTGCAACCGGCCGGCTTCTTCACCAGCACGCTGGTCTGGGTGGGTATGAGCGGCACCCTGTACGTCGTCTTCCGCCGCAAGCGCTGGATCTGACCCACCTCCACCCCCAGCGTCCAAGTTGATCTTGGACTTGATGTGCCACCTCAACGTGTTTGGCCCTCATCTTCTGCTTGATCAACTTTGGCGGGGGCGGGGTGACTGCGAGCCGGTGAACGGCTCCGTCGTCCACAGCGCTCAGGCGGGCAGCCGTGCGCCGCGGCCAGGAGCCTCAGGGTGCGGCATGACCTCAACCTCCATCCTTCGAGCCAGCGACCTCCCCCCAGGGGTCACGGCCAGCCAGCTGCGCGGACGACGGTTCCGCCGGCTCAGCCGCGACGTCTACCTGCCCGCCGACACCGAGGACACCCTGCTCACCCGCTGCCAGGCGCTCACCCAGGTGCTGCCCAGCGGGTCGGCGTTCTGCCTGAGCACCGGTGCCCGACTGCTGAGCCTGCCGGTCTTCGTCAGTGAGCGGGAGCCGCTGCACGTCGCCGTACCGCGCGAAGCCACCGTGACCCGGCGTCAGCAGGTGACCTCCCACGGGTGCTGGCTTCCACCGGAACACGTCACCCAGGTGGACGGCGTGCCGGTCGTCTCGGCCGCCCGCGCGTTCATGGACCTGGCGCCGACTCTGCGCCTGGAGCAGCTGGTGGCCTTCGGCGACGCGGCGCTGCGCAGCGGGCAGGCCACGCAGCCGGACATCGAGTCAATCGTGGGCAGGGGCACCCGCCGTCGGGGCATTCTCACGGCGCGCCGGGCGGCGCAGCTGCTCGACGCCCGCGCCGAGTCGCCGCCGGAGAGCATTGTGCGGGTGTGGCTCCACCTGTCCGGGCTGCCGGCCGCCGAGCCCAACGTGGTCATCACCGACCCGGGCGGGCGGTTCGTCGCCCGGGTCGACCTCTGCATCCGGGAGTACCGGATAGCCGTTGAGTACGAGGGGCGCTACCACCGAGACGCCGACCAGTACGCCGACGACCTGGACCGGCGCAACCGGTTGCAGGAGGCCGGTTTCCTGGTGGTCCACCTCGAGCAGCACATGCTCCGATCGCCGCAGACGGTGGTCCAGCCGGTGGCCGCCGCGCTACGCGCCCGGGGCTGGACCGGCCACCCGGACTTCTCGTTCACCCAAGAGCCAGGTGGACGCCGGCGTCGTCCTGGCTCGCGTTGATCATGCAGAAGATGTCGGCCAAACAGGTTGAGATGGCACATCAAGTCCAAGATCAACTTGGGTAGGGGGTCAGGGGTCAGGGGTCAGGGGTCAGGAGAGCCAGGTGGGGCGCAGGGGGAATCCGCTGTTCACCGGGCCACGGGAACGGCCGGACCGGCTGGGCCTCACCCCGAGCACCTGGTGCAGCTGGATCTGGTTGGTGTCGAAACCGGCTCTCGACGCCGCCATGTACAGCCGCCACACCCGCGCGCGCTCCAGCCCGACCTCCGCCACCGCCTCATCCCACCGCTGCTCCAGGTTGACCCCCCAGTCGCGCAGGGTCATCGCGTAGTGCTCGCGCAGGTTCTCCGAGTGCCGGATCTCGAACCCGGCGCCGTTCATCGCCTCCATGATGTAGCCCGGTGACTCCAGCTCACCGTCGGGGAAGACGTAGCGGTCGATGAACGCCTTCGCTCGGGCCGGACGCCCCGGGACCGACCGGGTGATGCAGTGGTTGAGCAGGCGCCCCTGCGGGCGCAGCCGTTCGAGCAGTCCGTGGAAGTACGGCTGCAGGTTGTCCTGCCCGATGTGCTCGGTCAGCCCGATCGAGCTGATCGCGTCGAACGACGACTCCTGCAGGTCGCGGTAGTCCATGAACCGGACCTCGGCCCGGTCCGACAGCCCGCGGTCGGCGATCGCCTTGGCGGCCCACTCCGCCTGCTGGCGCGACAGCGTGACGCCGATCGCCCGTACGTCATGGTGCATCGCTGCGTGCATGACCATGCCGCCCCAGCCGCAGCCCACGTCGAGGAGTCGCATGCCCGGTTGCAGGTCGAGCTTGCGCGCCACCAGCTCGTACTTCGCGTACTGCGCCTCCTCCAACGACACCCCGGCGGTCGGGTACACGGCGCAGGTGTAGGTCATCGACGGACCGAGCACCATCTCGTAGAACGTGTTGGACACGTCGTAGTGGTGGGAGATCGCCTCCGCGTCGCGTCCCTTCGAGTGCCGGACCAGACCCCGACGCCAGCGCGGCGGTGCCTCAGTCTCCGGAACGGGCGGCCGGGCGAGCGTCAAAGGCAGCAGCTGGCGGAACGCGGGCACCAGGGCGGCCAGCTCGCGCCACCGAACACCTTGCGCCCGGCTCGGGAGAAGTGCCGCGATCAGGTGGTGCAGGTCGCCTTCGACCTCGAGCGCACCGGTCACGTACGCCCGGGCCAGCCCGAGGTCGGTCGGGGCCCGGATGATGTACTCCAGCGCCTCGGGACGACGCACCATCAGCGTCGCCTTGGCGTCCGACGGTCCCGAGGAGCTGCCGTCGTACCCCTCGAAGCGCACGCCCTCGGGCAGCCCGGCCACGCGGACGAACATCTCGGCCAGCGTCATCGTTGGTCTCATGTCACCGCTCTCCCACACCGGTCAGCGCCCGAGCACGCACTTGTCGAAGAGGTCCAGGAGCCGACCGTCAGGATCGTAGGCCTTCTTGAGCACCTCGTACTCGGCTCCGCTGTAGAGGGACCAGAACTCGTCGCGGTCGTACGACGACGTCGAGTACAGCGACTTGCGGCCCCCCAGGTCGCTGACCAGTCGCTCGACCAGGCGGTTGTGGGCGTCGTCCGGTTGGCCGGCGGTCAGGGGCACCGACGACCAGAACCCGAAGTTCACGTACGTGGTCGAAGGATCCAGCGGGTACAGCGACCAGGCCTGCGCTCCGCCGCGCGGCCGGAGCGGGCACATCCAGACGGGCGAGATCCCGACCTCGCGGTGGAAGACGTCGAGAAACTCCGCCGCCCGGTCGACCGGCACCTGAACGTCCTGCACGACCAGCTCGCGGCGAGGACGCCCCAGGCGCCGCTGCACGCCAGCCACCACCTGGTGCCGGCGCTCGAACGCGACCACCTTGAAGTACGAGTCCGACCTGAGCAGACGCTGCGGGACCCACGGCCGGACCAGCGGGTGCTGCACGCCCAGCGCCCGCGAGCACCAGAACCAGTCGGTGTCCCAGCGCCACAGGTAGTCGCGGATCGTCAGGTAGTCGCGGGTCCGAAGACGCAGCGAGCGGTAGTAGATGCCGCGCCCGGTGTAGTCGGAGACGTACGGCGCCTCGTCGACGAAGCGGCCGGTGGTGAGGTACATCTCGTCGGTACCGAAGACGGTGCCGTCGACGAAGTCGACGTGCTGACCGCGCCAGGCTTGGTCGGCCACGACCTCCGCGACCGCCTCGAAGTACGCCTCCGCCCTGCCGAACCTGGTGTGGGTCAGCTCGACGTACGGCCGCACGGGCTCGAGCTCGATCACCAGACGCAGGGCGTAGCCCAGCGTTCCGTAGGAGTTCGGGAACCCGTGGAAGAGGTCGGCGTACTCGCCGTCCGCCGTGGCGGTCAGGCACCGACCGTCGCCCGTGAGCACCTCGAGCTCGACCACCGACTCGTGAGGGCAGCCGTTGCGAAAGGACGACGACTCGATGCCCAGGCCGGTCACTGCCCCGCCGAGTGTGATCGTCTTGAGCTCAGGCACCACCTTCGGCATGAGGCCGAACGGCAGCGTGGCGTCGACCAGGTGCTCGTAGGTGGTCATGGCCAGCACGTCGGCAGTCCTCTTCGACACGTCGACGTCGATCACCCCGTCGAACGCCGACACGTCGAGTCCGGCAGTAGCGACGTCGCGTCGCACGCGGAACAGGTTGGACGTCGTCTTGGCCAGCCGCACCGGGGAGCCGACCGGCAGGGCCGCGTACTGCTCGCCCAGGGCCTTCCTGGCGGCAGCGAACTGGCCTCGGGTCACCACGAGAGCAAGGGTAGGAACGAACCTCTCGACCCGTCACCCCCTTGACCAAGTCGGTACCGGCCCGGCCCCGCACCCCCGTGTCGCTCAGGCTTGGTGGACCCCGGCCACGGCGAGCAGCAGGCCGAGCGCGGCAGACACCCCGATCACCTGCAGGATCCCCAGCCGGCGCCAGAAGACCAGGACGCCCGCCAACGCGGCAAGGGCGGCCGCCCATGGGTCGAAGGTGTCCCACTGAGGCCAGGCGACGGCGAAGACCCCGGACGTCTGCTCCCCGACCGAGCCGAACAGCACGTTGAGCGCGAACCACAGCCCGAGGTCGGCGATGACGCCCACGACCGCCGCCGTCACTGCAGCCAGCGCCCCCGCGATCCGGACGTTGTGCCTCAGCCGCTCGACGTACGGCGCGCCGGCGAAGACCAGGAAGAACGACGGCAGGAACAGGACCCACAACGTGACGACGGCACCGAGCGTTCCGGCGAGGAGGGGCGCCATCCCGGCCGGCGCCGCCTCGTAGGCCGCGACGAAGCCGACGAACTGGCAGACCAGGATCAGCGGTCCAGGTGTGGTCTCGGCGAGTCCGAGGCCGGTGACCATGTCCTCGGTGGTGACCCAACCGTAGTTCTGGACCGCTTGGTAGGTGACGTAGCCCAGCACCGCGTAGGCGCCACCGAAGCTGAAGATCGCCGCCTGGGCGAAGACGACCGCCTCCTGGGCGAAGACGCTGTCGCGACCGAGGGTGAGTACCAACGTCACGATCGAGCCAAGCCACACCACGAACACCGCGGAGGCGACGAGGTGCGTGCGCCGGGCCCGATGCGTACCCACGACGTCGTGCGACTCGTCGTGCGCCACCTGCACGTTCAGGGAATCTGGCGCCGTCTTCGCGATCACCCACCCCAGCAGGAGGGCCGCGACCACCACCACCGGGAAAGGGAGGCCGAACGCGAAGATCGCGAGAAAGGAGCCGACCGCGATCGCAACGCTGGCCGGGGTCCTCAGGGCGCGCCCACCGATGCGCACCACGGCCTGGGCGACGATGGCGATCACCGCAGCCTGGACGCCGAACAGCAGCCCGGAGACCCACGACACGTCGCCGAACACGACGTACCCCGCAGCCAGCGCGAGCATGACCACGGCACCTGGGAGGACGAAGAAGCCTCCGGCCATCAGGCCGCCGCGGATCCCGTTGCGCAGCCACCCCAGATACGTGGCCAGCTGCATGGCCTCCGGACCAGGCAGCAGCATGCAGAAGTTCAGCGCGTGCAGGAACCGCTTCTCGTCGACCCACTGCTTCTCGTCGACCACGACCCGGTGGAGGACCGCGATCTGTCCCGCCGGCCCCCCGAAGCTGTTGATACCGACATAGCCCCAGGTGCGAGCTGACTCGCCGAGCCCGCCGGCGGTCACGGTTGCTTCGGCGGCTCCACACCCGCTCGGATCGCCGGGTTGCCCGATCGGCGGGCCCGCTTGGCCGGGTCGTTGCCGGAGTCGGACGGGCCGGGTCGGCCGGAACGAAGGCCCCCGGTCTTGCGGACGACGAGCAGGAGCACGACGCCGCAGACCACCCAGCCCAAGGGGATGTACCAAGGCCCTCCGGCGACGAGGGTGGCGGCGGCCAGCGCGAAGAAGAGCACGGCCAGGACGGCGAGGACGATGCGTCGGGTTCGGCTCACCCGGCCATTGAACCGCTCAGACCTGGAAGCGGGAAATGGAGTCCCGAAGATCGTTTGCCAGGCCGGTCATCGTCGCTGCGGCCGCCGCCGCCTCCCGTGACCCGGCAGCGGCGGCCTCGCTGACCGCCGAGACCTCACTCATCGCGGACACGACCTCCGAGGAGGCTGTGCGCTGCTGCTGGCTGGCGTTGGAGATCTCCCGCGCAGCGGTTGTCGTCTCGTCGGCCATGTCGGAGATCCGCTCGAGCACGGTGACCACGTCACGGGCCAGGGCCACTCCGTTGAGGACCTCTTCGGCCCCTTCGGCGGTGGCCGCGGTCGTCGCCCGCATCTCGGCCTGGATCTCCGAGACGATGCCCTGGATCTGCTTGGTCGATGCCTGGGCCCGTTCGGCCAGCTTGCGGACCTCTGCCGCCACCACGGCGAAGCCACGACCGTGCTCGCCCGCTCTGGCGGCCTCGATCGCCGCGTTCAGGGCCAGCAGGTTCGTCTGGCTGCCCAGGTCGTCGATCACCTCCAGGATCCGTCCGATCTCGCCGGACTTGTCGGCCAGTGCCGCGGTGCGTTCGGCGACCAGCCGCGACCGGGTCGCGATGGCGTCGATGGCCGACACGGCGTTCGTGACCGCCTCCTGACCCTCTTCGGCGAACCGGTAGGTCAGGGCCGCATGCTCGACGACCTCCGAGCTGCTGGCCGCGATCGTCTCGGCCATCTGGGCCAGCTGCTCCAGGGTGCTCGTGGACTCCACCACGGCCCCGGACTGCTTGGTCGACGCCGCCGCCTGCTCCTGCGCGGCGTTCAGCAGGTGAGCAGCGCTGTCGGAGATCCGCTCACCGCCGTCTCGCACCCGGTCGACCAGCATCCGAAGGGAGACGAGTGTCTCGTCGATGTTGATCGCCAGGGAGCGCAGTGCAGTGTCGTCGTCCGGCGTCGGGATGTGGACGGCGAGGTCTCCCTCGGCGGCCTGGCCGAGGGAGACCGACAGCTCCTCGACCCGCTTCTCGAGGCGGTCGTGGTGGTCCTGGGTGATCCGACCTTTGAGCATCTCGTCGAACGACACGGCAAGTGGCAGGACGGCGCAGGCCGCCACCAGGGCGGGCAGGGTCTGCAGGTTCAGGGTGCCGGCCGCTGCCGCGGACGCGATGAGGAGGCCGTCGGCAAGCACGGTGAACGTGACCAGCCCCGCGCGCTCCACGGTGTCGACCACGAACACCGCGACCGTGACCATCAGCACCCAGGTGAGGCTCTGCATCCCCCCGGACAGGGCCACCAGACCCGCCACCCAGACCATCTGGGCGGAGATCAGGACCAGCGGGACCCGGCGCTCGACGAACTGGAGGTCGGCCCGCCGGGCATGGACGAACAGCCCGGTGACCAAGGCTGCGAACCCGAAACCCAGGGCGCACCAGACGAGGGCGGGCAGGGGAGCCACCGGGATGCCCGGCTCGGTGACGATGTAGAGCAGCGTCAGGCCCAGCCCGAGACCGGCGTTGACCCAAGCGGCCACCGCGCCCGTGCGTGCCAACGGCTGCGGGTTGTCCATCCCAGCCCTTCGTCGCGAACCCCCCGGGCTCGCACCCGGTTGTGTGGCCGGACCCCACGCCGGACCTCCCCTGGAATCGGCACCCCCGGGCGTGAACTTGACCCAAACGGGTTAGTCCGGATGCGTGGGCGGCTGGTCCCGGCGCCCCCGATTAGGCTCGTCATTCGTGATCCCCAGCAGCCTGAGGCGCCCGACGAGCATCGGGGGCGCGTCTTCGCGCCCCGACCTCGACGCCGTCGGAGTGGTTCAGCTGCCCGAGGCCCCGGCCAGCCCCCTGCGACAGGTCAGCCGGCGCGTGGTGATCGCCTTGCTCATCACGGTCGTCGTCAGCGTCCTGGTCTGGCTCGACGGCGACGGCTACCGCGACGCGAACGGAGACGGGCTCAGCCTGCTCGACGCGGTGTACTACTCCACGGTCAGCCTCACCACGACCGGCTACGGCGACATCACACCGGAGAGCGACGCCGCACGGCTGTTCAACATCCTGGTCATCACGCCCTTGCGGATCGTGTTCCTCGTGGCACTCGTCGGAACCACGCTGGAGGTCCTGACCGAACGCAGCCGACGCGAGTACCGCGTGAGCAAATGGAGGCAGACCTTGATCGCGCACACCGTCATCGTCGGGTACGGCGTGAAGGGCCGGGCTGCGGCCCGCGAGCTTCGCGAACACGGGGTCACTCCGGAGAAGATCGTCGTGATCGACGCCAGCCCAACCTCGGTCGAGGAAGCCAACCAGCTCGGCTACGCAGCGGTGCTCGGCGACGCCACACGCAACGAGGTGCTCGAGCAGGCCAGGGTCGGCCGGGCCGCAGCGGTCGTCGTCGCGTCGGACGACGACGCCACCGCGGTACTCGTGACGCTGAGTGCCCGTCGCCTGAACCGAACGGCGCAGATCGTCGTGTCGGCCCGGGAGTCGGAGAACGTCCCGCTGCTGGAGCAGAGCGGGGCCGACGCGGTCATCACGTCCTCCGAGGCGGCCGGACGCATGCTGGGCATGGCGGCGGAGAAGCCCGCAGTCGGCCAGGTCGTCGAGGACCTGTTGCGCACCGGCAGCGGCCTGGATGTCATCGACCGACCGGTCTCCCGCGAGGAGATCGGACGGGTGGTGTCCGAGCTCAACGAGCGGATCCTGGCCGTCGTCCGCGACGACCACGTACGCCGCTACGACGACGACGCGCTGGGCCCCTTGAGGTCAGGGGACCGGGTCATCGCCGTGCGCAGCGCCCAACCGTCGGCCCAACCGTCGGCCCAGTCGTCGACCCAGTCGCCTGGCCCCGGCCCCGGCCACGCCGGCTGACCCGCGCGTACCCTGACCGCCCATGGCCCGGCGGGCGGCAGTGGCCGCAGGCAGCGAAGCCAGCGCGGCGGCCGCGGTGGACGTGCTGCGACGGGCCGGCAACGCCGTCGACGCAGCCCTCGCGGCCGGCTTCGCCGGTTCGGTCGCCGAGCCCGGCATGACCAGCCTCGGCGGAGGCGGATTCTTGCTCGTGCGCACTCCCGACGGGCGTGAGCAGCTGCTGGACTTCTTCGTCGACGCGCCCGGCCGAGGGCTGCCCGCCGACGAGCGGACCCCCCACTTCACCCCGGTCGTGGTCGAGTTCGCCGGCGCCGAGCAGGTGTTCCACGCGGGCTGGGGGTCGGTGGCCGTCCCCGGCTGTCTGGCCGGCTACCTGGCTGCGCACCGGGCGTTCGGGCGCCTGGCGCTGGCCGACGTCGTGTCGCCAGCAGTCGCCTATGCGCACCAGGGGGTCGAGCTGTCGGGCAAGCAGGCTGCCGTCCTCGGGCTCCTGTCCGGAATCGTCACGCTGACCGAGACGGGTCGTCGGCTGTTCGCCCCCGACGGTGCACTGGTTCGCGCCGGGGACACCCTCTCCAACCACGCTCTCGGCGACTTCCTGAGCGAGGTGGGGTGCGGGGCCGTGGACGGCTTCGCGTCCGACCAGGTGGCCGGTCCGCTGGTCGACGCGATGACCGAGCACCACGGCCTGCTGACCAAGACCGACCTCGACGCCTATGCACCGATCGTCCGCGAGCCACTGGTCCTGCAGTACCGGGGCGCGCGCGTGGCGACGAACCCCCTGCCCTCATCGGGCGGGGCGATCCTCACCGCCGCGCTGGAGGTGCTCGCCGCCGAGAGTCCCTCCACCGGGTCGCCGCCGGACGTGCGACGACTGCTCGAGGCGCTCGCCGGCGCGACCGAACGGCACAAGCGCCAGGCCGCGGCCGCAGTCCCTCAGGCGCGACGGGGCACCACCCACGTGAGCGTGGTCGACGCCGACGGGCTCATGGTCTCGATGACGACGTCCAACGGCTCGTGCTCGGGAGTCTTCGCACCGGGAACCGGTGTCCAGCTCAACAACGTGATGGGCGAGGACGACCTGCACCCGGCCGGGTTCCACTCGGTCCCTCCGGGCACCCGGATCGGGTCGATGATGGCGCCCAGCATCGTCGACCGCGCGGACGGGACCGTGATCGCGCTGGGCAGCGGCGGCAGCGAACGGATCCGCAGCGCGCTCCTCCAGGTCATCGTCCACCTCGTCGACCAGGGCGTCGGGGTCGAGCCGGCGATCGAGGCGCCCCGGGTGCACTGGGACGGACAGCGGGTCCAGGTCGAACCCGGTTGGACGCCGGACGCCGTGGCGGCCATGGCCGAGTGGCGGCCGACCAACCAGTGGACCCGGCGCGACCTGTACTTCGGGGGGGCGCAGGCCGTCGGGCTCGACGGCGCCGGGGCGGTCAGCGCCCATGGCGACCCACGCCGGGGCGGGGTCGGCGTCGTCGTCTCGCTGTAGATCCCGGGTAGACCCATGCCGGGCCGGAGTTGGGTGGGCGGCCGGGGCGCGTGCGACACTCTTGCGGTTATCAGCCCGAGAGGAACCGATGGACGGCAACTCCGCCTACCGGCACACGAACACCGCGATCTTGTCGGTGACGGCCGCCGAAGCCCCCCACGTGGTCACCTCTACGTCGTTCGACGCGATCCTGGGCCCCACCTACGACCGGGTCGGGATGAGGGCCGGTCTGCTCGAAGGACTCGCCGGCATCTACGAGCGTCGCTGGTGGGCTGAGGGAACCCGGTTCGCCGACGGAGCCGTGGAGGCCGCCGAGTCCGCGATCGACGCGTCCGGGGTCGACCGGGACCGGATCGGCCTGATGATCAACTCCTCGGTGTCACGGGAGTACCTCGAGCCGTCGTCGGCCGTAGAGATCCACCACCGCCTCGGCATGCCGACGTCCTGCACGAACTTCGACCTGGCCAATGCCTGCCTGGGCTTCGTCAACGGCATGCACCTGGCCGCGTCGATGATCGACGCCGGCCACATCGACTACGCACTCGTGGTCGACGGCGAGGACGCACGTCCGGTCCAGGAACGGACGTTGCGCCGACTCAGCCAGCCGGACTCCACCACCGAAGACGTCATGAACGAGTTCGCCAGCCTCACCCTGGGCTCCGGCGGCGCCGCGATGGTGCTCGGCCGCCTCGACAAGCACCCCGAGGCGCACCGCTTGGTCGGCGGGATCTCCCGGGCCGCGACCGAGCACCACACCCTCTGCATCGGCGACAACGAGTCGATGCGCACCGACACCAAGGGGCTGCTCGACGCCGGTCTCGAGCTCGCCGAGGCGGCGTGGAAAGAGGCGCTGCTGGACAACGACTGGCAGCACATGGACCGGTACGTCCTGCACCAGGTGTCGCAGGTGCACACGGCGGCACTGTGCCAACGCCTCGACCTGGACACCTCCAAGGTGCCGATCACGTTCCCGCAGTTCGGCAACATCGGGCCGGCGTCAGTGCCGTTCACCCTGGCCCGTGAGGTCGACACGCTCCGGGCCGGCGACCGGGTGCTCTGCATGGGCATCGGGTCCGGGCTGAACACCGCCTTCTGCGAGATCACCTGGTGACGGTCGGTCCCACCGCACCGGCCACGCTGCCACCGCCCGGGCTCTGCGGGCTCGACCCTGCGTGGTCCCGCCTCGTCTCCGCCAGGGACTCCCACGGGCGGCTGCGCACCTGGCACGTCCTCGACACCGCACCGGCCGACCCCGTGGGCACCCTGCTGTGCGTCCACGGCAACCCCACCTGGTCCTACCTGTGGCGGTCGGTGGCCGCCCGGCTAGGCGACCGCTGGCGGGTGGTCGCGGTGGACCACCTCGGCATGGGGTACTCCGAGCGGACCGGTGAGCAGCACCGACTGGCCGACCGGGTCGCCGAGCTCGGGGCGGTGACCCGGGCCCTCGACGTCAGCGGTCCGGTCGTCACCGTCGGCCACGACTGGGGCGGCTCGATCTCGCTGGGCTGGGCCCTGGACCACCCCGGCGACCTCACCGGCGTCGTCCTGACCAACACGGCGGTGGCCCAGCCCGACGACGCCCGGCTGCCGGCCCTGATCGCCGCGGCTCGCACGCCGGGAGTCCTGCGCACCTCGACGGTCCGGACGGCGGCCTTCGTCCAGGGCACGTTGCGGCTGGCCCACCCGTCGCTGCCGGTCGAGGTCCGGCGGGCCTACGCCGCGCCGTACCGAAGGGCGGCCGACCGACAAGCGGTCGGCGACTTCGTCGACGACATCCCGCTGGCCCCGGCTGACCCCAGCTTCGCCACCCTGACCTCGATCCAGAAGCGCCTGTCCGAGCTCGCGCAGGTGCCGGCCCTGCTGTTGTGGGGTCCGCGCGACCCGGTGTTCTCCGACCGCTACCTGCGCGACGTGCAGCGACGACTCCCACAGGCGAAGCTGCACCGGTTCCCCAACGCCGGGCACCTGGTGGTCGACGACGCTCCCGTGGCTGAGGCGATCGAGCAGTTCGTCGACACCCTCGCCCGGCAGCCCGCCGCTGACGGGGCCAGCACAGACACCACGCCCGGCGCCGTCGACGCTCCTCCGCGCGAGGCACCGCTTCGCCGTCCACTGTGGTCGGCCCTCGACGCACGGGCCGACGACGAATCCCCTGCGGTCGTCGAGCTGTCAGCCGGGGGCCGCACGGTGTCGTGGCGCCAGCTCGCCCAGCGGGTGCACGACCTCGCCTCGGGGCTCGTCCAGCACGGCGTCGAGCCCGGCGACCGGGTCGCGCTCCTGGTGACGCCCGGCGCCGACCTCACCGCCGTGCTCTACGCCTGCTGGCAGATGGGTGCCGTGGTCGTCGTCGCCGACGCCGGGCTCGGGCTGAAGGGCCTGCGCGAGGCGCTGCAAGGTGCCGATGTGCAGCACGTGGTCGGCGTTGAACGCGGCCTGCTCGCCGCGCGGCTCATGGGCCTCCCCGGACAGCTGGTCGCGGCCGGTCCGGTGTCGGGTCGGGTGTCCGCCCTCACCCGGCCGACCACCACCCTGGCGCAGGTGGCGCTCGACGGACGGGCACTGCCGACGCCCCGGCCCCCTTCGGCCGAGGCTGAGGCTGCGGTTCTGTTCACCTCCGGGGCCACCGGGCCGGCCAAGGGCGTGGTCTACCGGCACCGCCAGCTCGAGGCGCAGCGCGACGCCGTCGCCACCTTGTTCGGGATCACCGGCCAGGACCGGCTCGTCGCCGCGTTCGCCCCGTTCGCGCTCTACGGTCCGGCACTGGGAATCGCCTCCGCCGTGCCCGACATGGACGTCACAGCACCGGCAACGCTGACCGCAACCGCGCTGGCCGAGGCAGTCGAGGCGATCGACGCCACGGTGGTCTTCGGGTCACCAGCCGCCTTGCGCAACGTGGTCGACACGGCCGACCAGCTGGACTCCGGCGCCCGTGACGCGCTGACCCAAGTGCGGGCTCTTCTGTCGGCCGGCGCGCCCGTGCCGCGGGACACGCTGCGGGCCGCTGCTCGCCTTCTAGGCGACTGCGAGGCCCACACCCCCTACGGGATGACCGAGGTGCTCCCGGTCGCCGACATCACGCTCGGCCAGCTCGACGCCGTGGGCACCGGGTCCGGCGTGTGTGTCGGGACTCCGTTGAAGGGGGTCGACGTCGCGGTGAGCCCTCTGTCCTCCTCGGGTGCAGCCGACGGAGGACTGACCATGCGGGCCGAGGTCACCGGCGAGATCGTGGTGCGGGCCGACCATGTGAAGGACCACTACGACCAGCTGTGGTCGACCCAGACGGCCAGTGCCCGCGACGCCGGATGGCACCGGACCGGCGACGTCGGGCACCTCGATGCGCAGGGGCGGCTGTGGGTCGAGGGGCGTTTGGCGCACGTCGTGGTGACGGCCGACGGTGTCGTGACGCCGGTGGGCGTCGAGCAGCGGGTCGAGCAGGTCGATGCCGTCACCCTGGCCGCGGTGGTCGGCGTCGGCCCGGTCGGCACCCAGCAGGTGGTCGTCGTCGTGGAGACGTCGCCCCGCTCGCGTCGGCCCGGACTGGCTCCCCTGGCCCTGGCCGACCAGGTACGCGCAGCCGTCGGGGGCGTCGACGTCGCGGCGGTCCTGGTCACGCCCCGCCTCCCGGTCGACGTCCGGCACAACTCCAAGATCGACCGCGCGCAGGTGGCGCGCTGGGCCGAGCAGCTCCTGGCCGGGCGGAAGGCGCCACGACGATGAGGGTGCTCGTCACCGGGGCCAGCGGCATGCTCGGAGGGGCGGTGGCCCGGTCCCTGGCCGACCGAGGAGACACCGTCACCGTCCTGCAGCGGCGCCCGAGCGGCTCGGGGCTGGCCGAGGTCCTGGGCGACGTTGCAGACCCCGCCGTGGTCGCCGATGCGGTGGCGGGGCAGGACGCCGTCGTGCACCTCGCCGCCAAGGTGTCCGTGACCGGGCCGTGGGCGGAGTTCGAGCGGGTCAACGTGCAGGGCACGCGGGCCCTGCTGGCCGCAGCGCGGGCCGCCGGGGCCAACCGGTTCGTCCAGGTGTCGTCGCCCTCGGTGGCCCACGCCGGTGAGCCCCTCGTCGGGGTGGGGGCCGCACCGGCCGACCCGGAGCGTGCGCGTGGTCACTACGCGAGGAGCAAGGCCCTGGCCGAGCAGGCAGCCCTCGCCGCGGACGCCGACGGCTTCGCCGTGGTGGCGGTACGCCCGCACCTCGTGTGGGGGCCAGGTGACACCCAGCTCGTCGCGCGGATCGTCGAGCGCGCCCACCGAGGGCGGCTGGTCCTGGTCGACGGGGGCACCGCACTGATCGACAGCACGTACGTCGACAACGCCGTCGACGCCGTCGTGTCCGCGCTCGACCGGGCCGACGTCGTCCACGGGGAGGCGTTCGTGGTGACCAACGGCCAGCCGCGCACCGTGTGCGAGCTGTTGTCCCGCATCTGCCTGGCGTGCGGCGCGCCTGCTCCGACCCGGTCGGTGCCAAGCGCGGTCGCCCGGTCCGGCGGCGCGCTCGTCGAGTCGTCGTGGTCGCTGGCGGGACGCGACGACGAGCCCCCGATGACCCGGTTCCTGGCCGAGCAGCTGTCCACTGCCCACTGGTTCGACCAGCGACGCACCCGCGAGGCGCTGGCGTGGTCCCCCCGGGTCACCCTCGACGAGGGCTTCGCCCGCCTCGCCGCCACCCCCACCCCACCAAGTTGATCTTGGACATGATCTCCCGGTTCGACCTCCTGGGACCGCAACTTCTGCATGATCAACTTGGGTGGGGGGTAGGTTCGCCGTCATGTCTGACCAGACCGACCAGACCGACCACGACCCACCGACCACACCGACCACACCGACCACACCGACCACACCGTGACGCCGGACTCCTTCGCCACCCGCGCCACCACCGTGGACGTCGTCCGCTGCGGTCGCCTCGTCGATGTGCGCGCCGGCGTCGTCCGCGACGACGTCGTCCTGGTCCTGGACGGCGAGCGGGTCGCCTCGGTCCAGGCGGGTGACGTGCCGCTGCCGGCCGACGCAGCGGTCCTCGACCTGAGCGACTGCACCGTCGCACCCGGCCTGATCGACCTGCACACCCACCTGGTCGGCGCGATCGAGGGCGGCTCGTACGCCGAGATCCTCACCAAGAGCGAGGCCGACGAGGCACTGGTCGGTGTGAAGCACGCGCGCGACACCCTGCGGGCCGGGTTCACCTCGGTGCGTGACGTCGGCACCTTCCGGGCCTTCGCCGACGTCGCCCTCAAGCGCGGGATCGAGGCCGGCTGGTTCGAGGGGCCGCGCATGCGCTGCTCGGGGGCGTACATCACGACCGACGGTGGAGGCGGTGGGGTGACCGGCTTCGCCCACGACATCGAGCTGCCCCGGTCCCTGCGCTACGGCGTGAGCAACAGCGTCGACGAGGTGCGTCGCAACGTGCGGCTGCTGCTCGCCGGCGGCGCCGACTTCATCAAGGTGATCGCCACAGGGGCCGTCCTCGCACCGGGGACGACCCCGGGTGCGCCGGAGTTCTCCGAGGACGAGATCCGGGCTGCCGTCGACGAGGCCGCGCTGTACGACACGTTCGTGGCTGCGCACGCCCACGGGGCCGAGGGCATCAAGCGAGCCGTCCGCGCCGGCGTCCGTTCGGTCGAGCACGGCTCGATCGCTGACGAGGAGGCGCTCCAGCTCATGGCCGAGGCGGGCACCTACCTGGTGGCCGACGTCTGGAACGGTGACTGGATCGCCGAGACCGGACGCGCCGAGGGCTGGCCGGCCGCGACGCTGCAGAAGAACACCGACACCACCGAGACCCAGCGCGCCGCCTTCACCCGGGCCGTGGAGCTCGGGGTGCGCATCGCGTTCGGCACCGACTCCGGGGTGTACCCGCACGGCATGAACGCCCGACAGCTGCCCGTGATGGTGCGCCTCGGGCTCTCGCCGATCAACACGCTGCGCGCCGCCACGCTGTGGGCCGCGGAGTGCATGGACGACGACTCGGTCGGTTCCCTGGAGCCCGGCCGATACGCCGACCTGGTCGCCGTCGGCGGCCGTGACCTCGGCGACCTCAGCGTGTTCGCCGACGACGTCCGGGCAGTCGTCAAGGGTGGGCGCGTCGTCCGGTGAGCACCGCGCCCGGCGCGGAGGGTGAGGGATTTGAACCCCCGGATGCTTGCGCATCTCCCGCTTTCAAGGCGGGTGCATTCGGCCGCTCTGCCAACCCTCCCGGGTCAACGCATTGTGCCGTACCGGCGGCCGACGGCCCCTACGCGGCGGCGAGGTCCTTGGCGTAGCAGCGGTTCTCCGGTGAGTCCCGGTAGTAGCCGAAGCCAGGGATCCGCACGTAGCCGCTCGACTCGTACAGCGCCATCGCCTCCGGCTGTGCGGTGCCCGACTCCATCAGGATCCGTGCGTAGCCGAGCGCACGAGCCTCGTCCTCCAGCGCCGCCAGCAGCACCCGGGCCAGGCCCCGTCCCCGGAACGGGGTGCGCACGAACATCCGCTTGACCTCGACCTGCCGCTCGTCGTGGCGCCGCAACCCGCCACAACCGACCGGCTCGCCGTCCTGAGTGGCGACCAGGAAGGAGCCCGTCGGCGGCGCGAACTGCTCGGGGTCGACGGGTGTGCCGTCACGGCCGCCGTAGCGGACGACGTACTCCTCCTGCAGCTCCTCGATCAGGCCGTGGACGACGACCTCGTCGTACCGGTGCCGCCGAAAGGCGACCGGCGCCTCGGACATGCCGTGCCCTCCTCACCGACCGGAAACCGGCCTACTCTCCCAACCGTGGACCACACCGTAGGCAACGACGCGCAAGGCAGGGCGCCCGGGTGATCGCCTTCGACGCCATCGTGCTGGCCGGCGGCGACTCCCGCAGGTTCGGCTCGGACAAGCTCGCCCACGCCCTGGAGGGGCGGCCCCTGCTCGACCACGCCCTGGACGCGGTCGCCCACGCGCAACGCACCGTCGTCGTCGGTCCGCAGCGGACGACGGCCCGGCCCGTCACCTGGACCCGAGAGGTGCCCGCAGGCGGTGGCCCGGTGGCCGGGCTGGCCGCCGGACTCGCGTGCACCAGCGCCGACCGGATCGTGATCCTGGCCGGCGACATGCCCCGCGTCGCTCAGGCGGTCGCGGCACTGATCGAGTGCGCGGGCGACGCCGAGCGGGTCGTCGTCATGGCCGACGACGACGGGCGTACCCAGCCGCTCACCGCCCTGTGGCCCCGACGGCACCTCATGCGTCGGCTCGCCGCCCTCGGCCAGGTCCAGGGCGCCGCGATGATGACGCTCTACGAGGGGCTCGACCCTGTGACGGTCGCGGCGCCGACCGGCTCGCTGGTCGACGTCGACTCCCCCGACGACCTCACGACGCAGTAGCCCCCGGGCCGGCCCACGACGGGTCGCGACGTCCCGCATGGGCGGCGATGCCCTCCTGTGCCTCCACCGACCCGAACGCCGCGGCCGACACCGCGGTCGTCCACGCGCGTGCTTCGGCCCGCTCCATCGTGGGGACCCGGGTGAGCACCCGCTTGGTGACCGCCATCGCCTGGGGACCACCACGGCGCAGCTGGGCGGCCCAGGCGAACACCGTGGCATCGAGGGACTCGCTGCGCACGACGCGCTGCACGAGCCCCGCCTCACGCACGACCTCCGCGCTGACCCGCTCACCGGTGAGCATCAGCTCCGAGGCTGCGGCCGGTGCGAGCTTGCGCAGGACGTAGGGAGCGATGACGGCGGGCACGACCCCGAGCCGGACCTCGGCGAAGGCGAACCAGGCCCCGTCGACGGCCGCCGCCAGGTCGCACGCGGCGACCAGGCCGATGCCTCCACCGGCCACGTGACCCTGCACCCGGCCGATGATCGGCTTCGGATGGTCGACCATCGCACCGAGCAGGTCGGCGAACGCGGCGGGCACTCCTCCTGCGAAGGACTCGGCACCGCCTTCGGCGGCATCGGTGAGGTCGGCGCCTGAGCAGAACGTGCTGCCGGCTCCCGTCAGGACGACGACCCGAACCGAGTCGTCGGACGCGGCTGCGTCCAGGGCCGCCCGCAGCTCCTGCACCATCGCGAGGTTCAAGGCGTTGCGGCGCTCGGGGCGGTCCAGGATCAAGGTGGTGACCCCGGTGTCGCGGCTGATCTGCACGCTGCTCTGCACGGTCATGGCGATTCCTCGAGTCCGGTCATCAGGTCGGCGGGCAGGTCGACCACCTTCGCCCGCAGGTACTCTCCCAGCCCCTTGCCCTGCGGATCGACCGACGTGTTCGCCGCCACGCCACGTCCGAGCAGACCCCGCACGACGAAGTTGGCCGCGTACAGGTTGGGCAGTACGAAGCGGTCGACGACCAGGCCCTCGGTCTCCGGCATCAGCTCGACCAACCGCTGGGCCGTAAGCCCCGCCACCAGCCACTCGTAGGCTGCCTCGCGCAGCGGGTGGTCGCTCCTCACCCACACGCCGACGTTTGCGTTGCCCCCTTTGTCGCCGGAGCGGGCGCCGAGGATCACCCCGAGCGGAGCCCGTACCCGCGAACCGGGAGGGACAGCCGTTGGTGCAGCCACCCCGTACGACGGGGCAGGCGCAGCCACGGCAGGCACCCCGCTGGCGGACACCGACGCGACCTCGGTGGCCTCCTGTGGCGACCCGGTGTCCAGGACCGGTTCGAGCATCAGCACCCGCTGCTCGACGGCTCGGGCATCGACCGTGGTCGGCCAGTAGATCCCGAACGGCGACGGCGCCGGTGGCGGTCCGGGCAGGAAGAGCCCCGGCACCGACGACAGCGTGAGCTCGACCGCTTTGGCCGTGAAGGCGCGGCCGACCAGGTTGGGGTCGCGGCTCTTCACCGTCACCCGCAGCTCGGACTGGGCCTGCCACAGCGTCTGCGGGTCCAGCCCGGCCCCATGACGCAGCAGCTGCACGTCGACGTCGTCGAAGGAGTCCCGACCGCCCGGGAGGTCGGCGAAGAGCTGCTCGACCACGATCTGTGCCTTGCGTTCGACGTCCAGGCCGGTCAGCACGAAGGTGACCGTGTTGCGGAACCCGCCGAGGTAGTTCAGGGCCACCTTGAGCCTGCCCGGTGGTGGCTCACCGACGACGCCGCGCACCTCGACCCGGTCCGGTCCGACGACCGCCAGCTCGGCGGTGTCGAAGCGGCTGACGACGTCAGGCCCCAGGTAGCGCGGGGCGTCGATCTCGTAGAGCAGCTGAGCGGTGACCGTGTCCGGCGTGACCGCACCTCCGGTGCCGGTCTGCTTGGTGACGACGCAGGAGCCGTCGGCGGCCAGCTCGACCACCGGGAACCCCAGCCGGCTCAGGCCGGCGACCTCGGTGAAGAAGGCGAAGTTCCCCCCGGTCACCTGGGTCCCACACTCCACGAGGTGCCCCGCGGTCGTCGCCCCGGCGAGGGGGCCGAGGTCGTCGGGACCCCAGCCGTGGTGCCAGGCGCCGGGGCCGACCACGAGCGAGGCGTCGGTGACTCGGCCGGTGATCACCACGTCGGCCCCGGCGTCCAACGCCGCCTTGATGCCGAACGCACCGAGGTAGGCGTTCGCGGTCAGAGGCGGCTGCCCGACCTCGCGGAACGGCTCACCGGTGTCGAGGTTCAGCCACGGCTCGCCCCCGGCCGTCAGGTCGTCGAAGCGCGGCACGAGGTCGTCTCCGAGCACGTACGCGATCCGTGGGCGCAGGCCGTGCCGGACGGCCAGCTCGTGCACAGCGGCGGCCAGGCCGGCCGGGTCGACGCCTCCGGCGTTGCTCACCACCTTGATCCCCCGGTGCAGGCAGCGGTCCAGCACGTCGTCCATCTGGTCGAGGAAGGTGCGTGCGTAGCCGCTGCCGGGCCCGCGCTTCAACCTCGAGCGGGCCAGGATGAGCATCGTCAGCTCGGCCAGCCAGTCGCCGGTGAGGACGTCGAGCGGCCCGGCGTCGACCACCTCACGAGCCGCTGCCAGCCGGTCTCCGTAGAAGCCGCTGCAGTTGGCGATGCGCAACGGGCGCGCCATGGAACCTCCACCTGGTCTACCCCACCGTCTCACGGTCACCACCTAGGGTCAGCACATGCGCGCGATCGTGGTCGGGGAGCCCGGCGGACCCGAGCAGCTGAAGTGGCGCGACGACGTCGACGAGCCCGCCTGCGCCGACGACGAGGTGCTCGTCTCGGTGGCGGCCGCAGGGGTCAACCGCGCCGACCTCCTGCAACGTCGTGGCCACTATCCACCCCCGCCAGGGGTCTCGCCGCTGCTCGGGCTGGAGGTCTCCGGCACCGTCACCGCCGTGGGCAGCGCGGTCACCGAGTGGCGGCCCGGGGACGAGGTGGCGGCGCTGCTGAGCGGCGGCGGGTACGCCGAGCGGGTCGCCGTCCCTGCAGGGCAGCTGCTGCCCGTGCCGCGCGGGGTCGACGTCGTCACCGCCGCGGCACTGCCCGAGGTCGCCTGCACCGTGTGGTCGAACCTGGTCCTGGTGGCCCGGCTCCAGCGGGGCGAGACGCTGCTCGTGCACGGCGGCGGGTCGGGGATCGGGACGTTCGCCGTCCAGCTCGCCCGTGCGCTGGGGGTGCGCGTGCTCGTCACCGTCGGCTCGCAGGGCAAGGGGGACACCGCGCGAGCCCTGGGTGCCGACGTCGCGATCAACTACCGCGAGGTCGACTTCGTCGATGCGGTGCGCGAGGCCACCGACGGTCGCGGCGTCGACGTCGTCCTCGACGTGATGGGGGCTTCCTACCTCGACCGGAACCTGCGGGCTGTGGCACCGGGGGGCCGGCTCGTCGTGATCGGCCTGCAAGGGGGCGCCAAGGGCGAGCTCGACCTCAGACGTCTGATGAGCCGGCGAGCGTCGGTGCACGGGACCACGCTCAGAGCACGACCCGCTGCCGAGAAGGCGGACATCGTGCGGGGCGTGCGGCAGCAGGTCTGGCCGCTGGTGGAGGACCAGACGATCGTGCCGGTCGTCCATGAGGTCGTCCCGATCGAGCACGCAGCCCGCGCGCACGAGCAGATGGAGGCGGGCGCAAACGTGGGCAAGATCCTGCTGCGCGTCGGCGGCCCCACCGCGTAGCCTGCCCGCCATGCGCGCACTGCTGATCGCCAACACCGGCGACGACGACGCCGGGTACGTGGGAGAACGGCTGCGCGACCGAGGCGTCGAGCTGGTCGTCGGCTACCGCGATGCACCGGGTGCGCTTCCCTCGACCCTCGACGGCTTCGACCTCGTCGTGATGCTCGGCTCGGACTGGTCGACGTACTGGGAGCACGTCCGAGACGAGGTGGAGCGGGAGAGCGCGCTGGTCCGGGAGGCCGGTGTCCGTGACCTTCCGGTGCTGGGCATCTGTTACGGCGCCCAGCTGATGGCCCATGCACTCGGTGGTTCGGTGCATGCCGCGAAGCGGACCGAGATCGGGTGGTTCGCCCTGGACAGCGACGACGAGCAGCTCGCGCCGTCCGGTCCGTGGTTCGAGTTCCACGTCGACGCGTTCACCCCGCCCGACGGAGCCGAGGTGCTTGCGCAGTCTGCGGCGGGGCCCCAGGCGTTCCGGATCGGCCGGATGCTGGCCTGGCAGTTCCACCCCGAGGTGTCACCGCAGATCGTCCGCCGCTGGGGCGCCGGGTCGCGCGACCAGGCCACCCGAGAGGGGATCGACCTGGAAGCGATGTACGCCGAGACCGATGCGCAGTGCGCCTCGTCCCGGGAGCGGTGCCACGCCCTGGTCGACGCGTTCTTGTCCGAAGTCGCCGACGTCACGCCCGCAGCGTCAGCACATAGAAGTCGATGACCAGCGTCGGAGCCATGCCGACCGACTCGTAGAGCGCGGTGGCGCCGGTGCTGTTCTCGCTGTCGACCCCGAGCTCGGTCGCAGTCCGACCGCGGCCGGCGAAGTCGGCCCAGGCCGTACGCAGCAACGCCTTCGCCACGCCTCGGCCGCGGAACTGCGACAGCACGCCCAGCAGGCGCACGTAGCCGATACCGATCTCGGCCCGGCTCTCGTCGCCGATGAGAAGGCCAGCCGGCTCGCCGTCGACCTCCGCCAACCACCACTGGGTCGGGTCGAACAGCGGGGGTCGCTCGGCCTCCTTCCAGAAGTCGTCCGCAGCGACCTCGACGAACCCGTGGTGCTCACGGAAGGCGTCGTTGGAGATCCGGTGCGCGGCGAGCCGATCGCTCTCCCGGGCGAAGTCGATGAGGCGGACCCGCACCGCCGGTGGGAGCTCGACCGGGTCGGTGTCGGCGGTGCTGAGGTCCTTGTGCATGCGCCAGAACGTCCGGTCCCACGCCATACCCGTGCCCACGAGCAGACCGGCCTGACGACGCTCGGAGCGGTAGCAGCCCGAGCCCACGACGGCCGATGGCCGCTTCGAGCCCTCCAGCCTCACCTGCAGCCGGGCGAGGCCCTGGTCCATCAACCAACCGCCGACCTCGCGGTAGGTGGCGTCGTCGTGGTCGGGGTGCAGGTAGACGTCGACGAACACCCGCTCGGAGCCGTCGTCGAGGGCGAACCCGAACGCGCCTACTGCACCTGAGCGGTCGTGCACCAGCCAGGAGTCGTGCGCGAGGTCCAGGCCCGGGGTGGCGAGGTCGGACTCGACCTCGTCTCGGGTGACGTCGGCGACGCCCACTGCGGCCATCGCCGAGGCTGCCATCAGCCCCATGATCGGGTCGACGTCGCCGGGAGTCGCGGGTCTGGCCGAGAAGCCTGCCGGAAGTGAGTGAGCCACGAGAGGCCACAGTGCCGCCACCCCCGGCTGCCGTCCAACGAGTTTCCGGGAGAGGATGTCGGCCATGAACTCAGAGCAGAGCAACCCCGGGTCCGGCGACGCCCACAGCCTCGTCGTCGTGGTCGGACCCGACGGTCAGCCGGTCGGGCAGCTGTCGGCTCCCACCGAGGGTGACGGCGAGCCGACCATCACCGACCTGGTCGAGCAGCCGGCCAAGGTGATGCGGATCGGCACGATGATCAAGCAGCTGCTCGAGGAGGTGCGCCAGGCACCCCTGGACGAGGCGGGCCGCGAACGGCTGAAGGAGATCCACCGCCGCTCGATCGGCGAGCTGGAGAGCGGGCTGGCCCCGGAGCTCGTCGACGAGCTGGAGCGCCTGTCGCTGCCGTTCGACGAGGACCACACGCCCTCGGAGGCCGAGCTGAGGATCGCCCAGGCCCAGCTGGTCGGATGGCTGGAGGGCCTCTTCCACGGGATCCAGACGGCGCTGTTCGCCCAGCAGGTGGCGGCCCGGGCTCAGTTCGAGGAGATGCGACGGCAGGCCGCGCTGCCTCCGGGGGCCGGGCACGGGGGCAGCGAACCGGAGAGCACGGGTCCGCACATCACCAGCGGCCCGTACCTGTGAGCGAGCGGGCCTGACCCTCGCTCACCGCACGCCCGCCCGGCACCGTCAGTGGACTGACCCGGTGGCCGGGAGTGCGGCGATCCGCCGCTGCAGGTACCCGGAGAACCAGCCGGCGTAGCGCTCCTGCAGCTCCGGCATCCGCCAGTCGTGCCCGGTGACGACCCCTCCGCACAGCGCGGTAGCGGGCGAAGCCGCCCCAGCCCCTGGGCCCGGTGGGCCGGGCCTGGGCGAGCGGGGAAAACCCGTTCAGATCCATCGGGCCAGCCTGCCAGGACGGATCCTGACATTCGAGTGAGGATCCCGGCCGGGACCGGCTCAGCCGGCGAGCAGGGCCTCCAGCACGAGCGCGACGCCGTCGGCGTCGACCCCTGCCGTGACGTGGTCGACGGCAGCGAGCACCTCCGGGTGCGCGTCAGCCACGGCGTAGCCGACCCCTGCCCACCGCAGCATGGCCACGTCGTTGGGCATGTCGCCGAAGGCGATCACCTCGTGCCGCTGGATCCCCCACGACGCAGCGAGCCACTCCAGGGTGGACGCCTTGCTCACCCCGTGGGCGGACACCTCGAGCAGGCAGTCGTTGACGTTGGAGTGCGTGACGTCGGCGAGCCCGTCGAGGACGGGTCGGGCCAGTGCGAGCATCGCGTCGCCCGACGACGTCTCGTCGCGCACGAGCAGCTTGGCGACCGGCCGGTCCAGCAGCTGCTCGATGGGGGCGACGTGCCAGGATCCGGCGTCCCAGCGCGGGTGGTAGCCCGGGTCGTGGGAGAACCCCTCGGCCCGTTCCACGCCGAACCCCGCGTCGGGCAGCACCGTCCGCAGCCGGTGGACGACCTCCAGCGCCCGGTCGGCCGCCAGCGGGAACGACCCGACCACCGTCTCGGCGTGCAGGTCGTAGACGTAGGCCCCGTTGGCGCACACGGCCAGCCCGCGGTGGCCGGTGGCGTCGGCGACCTGCTGCATCCAGCGTGGTGGTCGACCGGTGACGAACACCAGGCGCAGCCCGGCATCCTGAACCGCGGTCAGCGCGGCCCGGGTCCGGGCACTGATCGTCCCGTCATGACCCACCACGGTGCCGTCGAGGTCGGTGGCCACCAGTCGGATCACCGGACCATCCTCCCTCCCCAACGCCACCGAACACGGGCAAGATGGCACCTGGGGCCGGTCCAGGCCTCATGACGCCCATGATCTCCGGGAGCGCCCTCGATGCGGCAGCACAAGATCCTCCTCGACGAGTCCGAGATGCCCACGCAGTGGTACAACGTGATCCCCGACCTGCCGAGCCCCCCGCCACCGCCGTTGCATCCCGGCACCCTGCAGCCGGTCGGCCCCGACGACCTCGCGCCGTTGTTCCCGATGGACCTGATCCTGCAAGAGGTCTCGTCCGACCGGTACATCGACATCCCCGACGAGGTGCAGGACATCTACCGGCTGTGGCGGCCGTCACCCCTGTACCGGGCCCACCGGCTCGAGGCGGCCCTGGGCACGCCCGCTCGGATCTACTACAAGTACGAGGGCGTCTCCCCCGCCGGCTCGCACAAGCCGAACACCGCCGTCCCCCAGGCCTTCTACAACGCCAAGGCAGGCGTCCGGAAGCTGACCACCGAGACCGGAGCCGGCCAGTGGGGTACCGCGCTGGCGCTGGCGTGCTCGATGTTCGGCATGGAGTGCGAGGTCTGGCAGGTCGGGGCGTCGTACGACCAGAAGCCGTTCCGGCGCACGATCATCGAGACCTTCGGGGGCACCGTGCACCGCTCGCCCTCGAACCTGACCGAGGCCGGACGGCGCTTCCTCGCCGAAGACCCACACCACCCGGGTTCGCTCGGCATCGCGATCAGCGAGGCCGTGGAGGTCGCGGCCGGCGACCCGGAGACGAAGTACGCCCTCGGCAGCGTGCTCAACCACGTGCTGCTGCACCAGACGATCATCGGAGAAGAGGCCCTCAAGCAGCTCGCCAAGGTCGATGAGGTGCCCGACTTCATCGTCGGGTGCACCGGCGGCGGGTCGAACTTCGCCGGCCTGGCCTTCCCGTTCCTGCGCGAGAAGCTGGCCGGGGCGATGGACCCGCAGATCCGGGCGGTCGAGCCCACATCGTGCCCTTCGCTGACCCACGGTCGCTACGCCTACGACTTCGGTGACACCGCCGGCATGACCCCGCTCATGAAGATGCACACGCTGGGCCACGACTTCGTCCCCGACCCGATCCACGCCGGCGGACTGCGCTACCACGGCATGGCACCGCTGATCTCACACGTCTACGAGCTCGGTCTGATGGATGCGGTGGCCATTCCGCAGACTGAGTGCTTCGAGGCGGGCGTTCAGTTCGCCCGCACCGAAGGGATCGTGCCGGCCCCCGAGCCCACCCACGCGCTGGCCGAGACCGTGCGCGAGGCGCTGCGGTGCAAGGAGTCCGGTGAGGAGAAGGTGATCCTCACGGCGCTGTGCGGCCACGGCCACTTCGACATGGCTGCCTACGACGCCTACCTGACCTCACGCATGGTCGACGAGGAGGTCAGTGAGGCCCGGTTCGCCGCTGCCCTGGAGACGATCCCCGCGGTCTGACCGGGACCCCCTCGGACCCATCCACTGCCGATCTGATCGTCGGCGGTCAGGGGCGCAGGACGTCGGTGCCGACCGTGGCCCGCAGGGGCTGCGGGACGACCACCGACCCGTCGGCCTGCTGGAAGTTCTCCAGGATCGCCACGATCACCCGCGGGATGGCCACCAGCGTGCCGTTGAGCGTGGCCACCGGGCCGATGGTGTCGCCGGTGCGCGCACGCACGTTGAGCCGACGGGACTGGAAGGTGGTGCAGTTCGACGTCGAGGTGACCTCGCGGTACCTGCCCTGGGTGGGGATCCACGCCTCACAGTCGAACTTGCGGGCCGCGCTCGAGCCCAGGTCGCCGGAGGCCACGTCGATGATCCGGTAGGGAAGGCCGAGGGAGTCGAGGAACTCCCGCTCCCAGCCCAGCAGGCGCCGGTGCTCGGCCGCGGCGTCCTCGGGGGCACAGAAGGTGAACATCTCGACCTTGTCGAACTGGTGCACCCGGATGATGCCGCGGGTGTCCTTGCCGTAGGAGCCGGCCTCCCGGCGAAAGCAGGTGGAAAGCCCGGCGTAGCGCAACGGCAGGGTGGCACCGTCGAGGATCTCGTCGAGGTGGTAGGCCGCCAAGGGCACCTCGGAGGTCCCGACCAGGTAGAAGTCGTCTTCGGGAAGGGCGAACACGTTCTCCGCCGCCTGGCCGAGGAACCCCGTCCCCTCCATCGCAGCGGGCTTGACCAGGACCGGTGTGACCATGGGCGTGAAACCGTGGGACACCGCCTGCTGCACGGCGAGGTTGACCAGCGCCAGCTCCAGCAGGGCACCGGGGCCGGTGAGGTAGTAGAAGCGGGCTCCGGACACCTTGGCCCCGCGGGCGATGTCGATCGCGTGGAGCCGCTCGCCCAGCTCGACGTGGTCGAGCGGCTCGAACCCCTCCGCGGCGAAGTCGCGCGGCTCTCCCACCCGCTCGAGCACAGCGAAGTCGTCCTCCGAGCCGACGGGCACCCCGGGCTCGACGAGGTTCGACAGCTCCAGCGACGCAGCGCGGAGCTCGGCCTCGGCGCCACTCTGGTCGACCTCGGCGGCCTTGACGTCGGCGCTGAGCTGCTTGGCCCGGGCGAGCAGCGCCTCCTTGTCGGCTCCTGTCGCCGTGGCCACCTGTTTGCCCAGGGACTTCTGCTCGGCCCTCAGGCCGTCGAACCGGGACACCGCCGCTCGACGACGCTCGTCGGCTGCCAGGACGACGTCGACCAGGGAGGGATCCTCGCCCCGGGCCGCCTGCGACGCCCGCACGGCGTCGGGGTCTTCACGAAGGGCACGTAGGTCCAGCACCCTCGAAGCCTAGCGAGACCAGCTAGGCGTGGGTCGAGCCGACTGCGGCCGGGTCGACGACCTCCGAGGCCGCGCGGCGAAACGACAGGGCCAGCATGACCGTCGCGAGCTCAGACGACGGGACCGGTCGAGACCAGAGGAACCCCTGTCCGACGTCGCAGCCCATCTCCCGCAGCCGGGCAGTCACCTCTTCGTCCTCGACCCCCTCGGCCACGACCTCGAGCCCGAACTCGTGCGCGAGCTCGACGATCGCCCGGACCAGGGTGGCGCCGTTGGGGTCCTCGATCATCCGGACCACGAAGGAGCGGTCGATCTTCAGCGTCTTCAACGGCATCTGCTCGAGCTGGGCCATCGACGTGTAGCCGGTGCCGAAGTCGTCGACCGCGATGGTCACGCCCATCGAGGCCAGGCGGTTCAGCATGGCGTGACTGCGGACCGGGTCCTCGATCAGCGCGCTCTCGGTGACCTCGAGCTCGAGGCGCTCAGGCGCGATGTCGTGACTGGCCAGCAGGTCCTCGACGAAGTCTGCGAACGACGGCTCCACCAGGTTGCGCGCCGACAGGTTGACCGCGACGGGCAGGTGCGCGAAGTCGGTGCGCTCGTTGTCCCACTCACCCATCTGGACGACGACCAGCTCGAGCACGTAGCGGGTGAGCCCGTGGATGAGGCCGGTCCGCTCGGCCAGCGGGATGAAGTCGTTGGGCGGGATGTTCCCGCGGGTCGGGTGCTGCCAGCGCAGCAGCGCCTCGGTGCCGACCACCTGACCGGACCCCAGGTTCACCTTGGGCTGGTAGTGGACGGTGAGCTGTCCGGTGCCGAGTGCGCTGCGCAGGTCTCCCAGCAGGAGGAGCCGTTCGGTGCTGCTGCCGTCGTCGACCGGGTTGTACACGACCACCCCGAGGTGGCCCTGCTTGGCGGCGTACATCGCGATGTCCGCACGCTGCATGAGCTCGATGCCGTCGTCGGCGTGGTCGGGCAGGACGGCGACGCCCACGCTCGACTCGACGTGCAGCACCAGGTCTCCCAGCAAGAACGGCTTGTCGAAGACCGAGCGCACCCGGCGGGCCAGCCGCTCCGCGTCCTCCACCGACGCGACCCGAGGGGCGAGGACGGCGAACTCGTCACCGCCCAGCCGGGCCACCGTGTCGGCGTCGCGCAGGACGGTGGCGACCCGCTCGGAGACCTCGACGAGCAGTGCGTCTCCACGGTCGTGGCCGAGAGTGTCGTTGACCTCTTTGAACCGGTCGACGTCCAAGATCATCAAAGCCACGTGCTCGGTGCCGCGAGTGCTCGACACGATCGCTCGCTCCAGCCGGTCGGCCAGAAGTCGCCGGTTCGGGAGCCCGGTCAGCGGGTCGTGCAGAGCGAGGCGCTCGTTGTCCAGCGCCTGCTGCCGCAGCCTCGTGCTGGCCCGGTGCACGGTGCGGTAGAGCAGGAGCCACGCCAGCAGGAGCACGGTCAGGGTGAGCGCGGCCACGGTGATCGTGGAGTTGCGCACGAGGGCCTGGGTGTCACCCCAGGGGAGGTTCACCTCGGCGACCCCGTAGACGCCCGCGTAGGAGTCCCCGTAGGTCACCGGCACGTAGACCGACAGGACCGGTCCGCTCTCGCCGTCCCGCAGCTCCGACACCGGGCGCACCGTCTTCACCGCGGTCATGAAGGACCCCAGGCGCGCCGAAGGCCCGTGCACGGTGTCGCCGGTGCTGGTCCACAGCAGGGCACCATCGCGGGTGTACAGGTTCAACGAGTCCAGGGACTGCTGGTTGGCCCCTCGAGCGAGGCCGTCGAGGGAGCCCGAGTTCGCCATCCGTTGGGCGTCCAGGGGATCGGTCCAGAAGGAGGCCGCCGTGGTGTTGGTGATCTTCTCCTGGACGCCGACGGTGACGAACGTCTCGGCCATCGAGATACCGTCCTCGCGGGCCTGTCTCTGCAGCGTGGTGGCGAACAGCCAGGTGAGGGCGATCGCGAGGACAGCCGTTGTCGACAGGCTGACAACAGCGAACGTTGTCATCAGGGAGAAACGTCGCACGACACGTGATCGGCCCGATCGGAGGGGATCTGTAGGCCCCGGCCCACCCCGTGGTCCAGCCCCGTGGTCCAGCCCCGTGGTCCAGCCCCGTGGTCCAGCCCCGTGGTTCAGCCCCGTGGTCCAGCCCCGTGGTCCAGCCCCGTGGTCCAGCCCCGTGGTCCAGCCCCGTGGTTCAGCCCCGCCCCTCGCGGACCCGGGCCAGCCAGGCCTGCGCCTCGCGGAACTCCTCGTCGGTGACCCCGCGCCTGAGGTGGGGTCGGGCGCGGTCGCTGCGCGGGTAGGAGCCCAGGTAGCGCACCTCCGCGCACACCCGCCGCAGCCCGGTCATCGCCTCCCCCACCCGGGCGTCGTCGACGTGGCCCTCGATGTCGACGGAGAAGAAGTAGTCGCCGATGCCACCGCCGGTGGGACGGGACTCGATCCGGGTGAGGTTCACCCCGCGTACCGCGAACTCGGTCAGGATCTCCAGCAGGGCCCCCGGGTGGTCCTCACCGATGAACAGCACGAGGGAGGTCTTGTCCGAGCCGGTGGCCGGCTCCGGTGCGCATGGCCGGCGCACGAGCACGAACCGGGTCTCCGCCGAAGGGTTGTCGCCGACACCGGCCGCCAGCACGTCCAGGCCGTAGACCTCCGCGGCCAGCGGAGCCGCGATCGCCGCCAGGCCGACCTCGGTCCCTCGGGCCGGGTCGCCCACGGAGGCCGCAGCCGCCGCCGTCGACGCGGCGGGGAGCAGCCGGGCCTCGGGCAGGTGCTCGGTGAGCCAGCTGCGGCACTGCGCCTCGGCATGCGGATGCGTGGTCACCGCCCGCACGTCGTCCAGCAGCGTGCCGGGTGCCGCCATGAGCGCGAACGACACCGGGACCTGCGCCTCGGCGGTGATCACGAGTGGGCCACCGCTGGCCAGGGCGTCGAGCGTGGCGCTGACCGAGCCCTCCACCGAGTTCTCCAGCGGGACCATCGCGCCGTCGACGTCCCCAGTGCGCACGGAGTGGAGGGCGACGTCGACCGTAGTGCAGGGCACCAGGTCGGCGGTTCGCCCGTCGAGCCAGCCCAGCAGCGCCGCCTCGGTGAACGTGCCCGCGGGGCCCAGGTAGGCGTAGGTGGGCAGGGGCGGCTCGGACACGTGCGGAGCCTACCGACCGGGCCCCTGAGTCCGGCTAGCTGCGGGCGTTCTTGGCGAAAAGCGAGACGTACTCGTAGGCGACGTTGGCCGCCGCGATCGAGGTGATCTCGGCATGGTCGTACGCGGGTGACACCTCGACGACGTCGGCGCCGACCACGTGTGCACCGTCGAAGCCACGGATGATCCCGAGCAGCTCACGACTGGTCAGCCCACCAGCCTCCGGGGTTCCGGTACCGGGCGCGTGGGCCGGGTCCAGCACGTCGATGTCGACCGACAGGTACACCGGCGCGTCGGCCACCCGGGCCCGGATCCGCTGGACCACCTCACGAACGCTCAGCTCCTCCAGCTCGCGGGCATGCACGATCGAGAAGCCCATGCCGGCGTCGTCGGTGAGGTCGTCCTCGGAGTACAACGGCCCCCGGATCCCGACATGCATGGTGTGGTCCGGGTCGAGGAGGCCCTCCTCCCAGGCCCGGCGGAACGGCGTTCCGTGCGTGTAGGGCGCGCCGAAGTAGGTGTCCCAGGTGTCGAGATGGGCGTCGAAGTGGACCAGCGCGATCGGCCCGTACTGCGCGTGCATGGCCCGCAGGGCAGGCAGCGCGATGGTGTGGTCACCCCCGAGAGTGACGACGGGTCGGCCCCCCGACGAGAGCTCGGCCAGGCCCTCCTGGGTCTGGGCGAGGGCCTGCTCGATGTCGAACGGGTTGACCGCCACGTCACCGGCGTCGACCACCTGCAGGTCGCGGAAGGGTGCGACACCGAGGGCCGGGTTGTAGGCCCGGAGCAGCCGAGAGCCCTGGCGGATCGCCCCTGGACCGAAACGGGCTCCGGGACGGTAGGAGACCCCCGAGTCGAACGGCACCCCGACCACAGCGATGTCGAAGCGGTCGACGTCTTCCAGCCGGGGCAGCCGGGCGAACGTGCTGAACCCGGCGAACCGGGGCACCCGAAGTGCGTCGACCTGCGCGGTGACGTCTCCGTGCACGTTGCGGGGCTCCCCCAGGCCGGCGGTCTGCGGCCCAGGTCGGGTGTCGTCGTCCTGCATCGGTGCTCCTGTCTCGACCCGGTCCGCTAGGAGGCCGGGGCGCGTCGCGCGTAGCTGACGGCCTGCTCCTCCTCAGGGGACAGTGAGGCCTCACTCGTTCCTGCCTTGATCCCCTTGGCGTAGGTGCGCGTCTCGGTACGTCCGTTGATGGAGGTGATGACCAGGCCGTCACCGCCGTCGTCGAGCATGGCCGCGGTGAAGGACATCCGCCCGCCCATGTCGTTGAACGCGTCGTAGCGCACGACCGCAACATGGCGAATCGCGTCATGGAGGTCTACCCGCAGCGCCTCGACGTGGCGCGCGTGGTCCTCGACCTGGAGCTGCAGCTGCTCCACCTCGGCCGTCTTGCGCTCCACGACCTGGACGAACGACTCAGCGTTGCCGTTGCCCTGCAGCACCGAGTACGACCGGCGCAGCCTTCGGATCTTCGCCAGAGCGACGACGGCAAGCAGCAGGGCGATCACGCCGGCGGCCGCCCCGATGATCGCGAGCAGAGCGGTGAGGGAGGGGTCGAGGTCGAGCGACAAGGTCACGGCAGGTCCATCATCGGGAGGAGAGGTCGGCCCAGGGTATCGACCGACCCCGCGGCGCCGGGCCCGACCATCGTCGACTTCACGGCAGGCCCGCCGTGCTGAGGTCCGGTGACCCCGGGCCGGCAAGCAGAAGTCTGGTGCGACTGCGTCACTGGCTGGTCGGGAGGGTCGCCGCTGCCAAGTGGCTCGCTGCTCGATCGGGGGTGCCGACAGAGCAGAGGTCCGGGCGCCACCGACGGGGGATGCAGTGGCGCCCGGACCTGGTTCAGCGTTGCCGTCGGTTTTCCCTCGTGCAACCCCGACCGGGCCGTCTTGACGAAGTCTTGACCAATGCGCGGGCGACTCAGGTCCGACCACGTGCGCGGATCGATTGAACGCCCCAGCGAGTAGCGGCCACTACCCCGATCGCGATCGCTACCCAAAGCGCCGTGATCGCGACATACACCAACAGGCTCCCCACGCCGTCGACGCTAGCAGTGCAGAGGGTTTCTCTGGCCAGCCGGGACTTGTCGAGGCGGGGGCTCCGAGAGGGGTGTCAGGCATCGGGCATCTGCGGAGTCCATCAACCGATGCCGCTACGGTTCCGGCGAAACTCGTCCGGACACCGCCGAGAGGAGCCACCCGTGCTGAAGCAGGTTGCGGAGGGGGTGCTGATCCACGAGAGCGAGTTCTGCCAGAGCAACGCTGTCGTGGTGCAAGGCCGGGCTGGCGTGTTGCTCATTGACCCCGGGGTGCACGGCGACGAGCTGGACTGCCTCGCGAACGACCTGTCCGACTCGGGCCAGACCGTCGTGGCGGGCTTCTCGACGCATCCGCACTGGGATCATCTGCTCTGGCACGCCAGGCTCGGCGCGCCGCCTCGTTACGGAACGGCGCGCTGTGCCGCTACTGCCCGAGATCGGTTGTCGGGCGGGATCGACTCACGTCGACTCGGCATCCCCGAGCAGGTGCCGCTGGACCTGCTCGGCGAAGTCATCAGCCTGCCCGCCGAGACTGCTCGGGTTCCTTGGGATGGCCCTCACGTCCGGATCATGGAGCATCAGGCGCATGCCCCGGGCCACGCGGGTCTGTTGATCGAGGAACGTGGGGTCCTCGTCGCCGGCGACATGCTCTCCGACGTCCTGGTTCCGATGCTCGACGTGAACGGAGCTGCTGACCCGGTCGAGGACTACCTGATGGCGCTTCGGCTGCTCGAGAGCGTTGCGGGCGACGTCGACGTCCTCGTCCCGGGCCATGGGTCCGTCGGCCGAGCTGACCAGGTGCAGGCACGGATCGACCAGGATCGGGCGTATGTGCAGGCCCTGAGTGACCCCCGTGTCTTCACCGACCCGCGGGTCGGTGAGTCGGCACAGCCGGGCTGGGAGTGGGTGGGCGATGTGCACGCCGGGCAGCTCCAGCGACTCGCCCGAGGCAGCCAGGGCGACTGACGACGTCCGTGGCGAGACGCTGCCGCTGCGCGCAGAGGTCCGGCCGCAGCCGGGTGGGGCCGACCAGCCCGCGCAGCCGTGGACGGTCAGCCACCAGTGCTGTCGCCGAGATCGCGGTATGCGAACGCGTCCGCCGGTACCGCGGCTGCGTCGGGAGTGGTGCCGGGCATGATGGCGAAGGTGGGTTCGAACTGCGTCAACACGCCGGCGAGCGTGAGCAGGATGCTCGCGTCCCCCTCCAGCACCGCGGTTCCGCTGGCCACCTGCTGCTGCAACGGGACGACCCCGATCATCGCCTTCTCCAGGTCTGCCCGGTTGATCGTCAGCGTGAGATCCGGCGTGGAGGACAAGAAGCCCTGCAGGCTGGTCAGGGTGCCGTTGCTCAGCTCCACGACGAAGCGCTCCCCGTTGTCCGGCGTCACCAGGTTCATCACGAAGGCGGCGTCGCCCACTGCGGCGGAGTCCAGCCGGATCCCGAGATAGTCCAGGAACTGCAGCGTGCTGAGAGCACGGACCAGATCGGGCCCCGTGCTGTTGGGGGCGGCACCAGCGGGTATGCCGGACCGCAGCTCCAGGGCGGCGGCGAGGAAGCTGTTGCGCACGCTGGGGCTCTCCTGCTGGTAGCCGATCTGCTCGAAGGCGTCGGCGAGCAGCCGGCGCCCTGCCACGTGCTCCGGCTCCGCGTAGACGAGCCGGTTGAGGACCTCGACCGCCAGCAGGTAGTCACCGGCCTCGAACAGCTGCTGCGCCCGGCTCACGATGGTGTCGGCGCCGCCCATCATCTCCACGTACAGCGGCGCGGACTCCCGCGGCGCCAGCGGGATCAGGGTGGCCGGGTTGCCATCCCAGTATCCGAGGTAACGGTTGATCACCGCGCGGGAGTTGTGCTCCACGGACCCGTGGTAGCTGCGCGCAGCCCAGCTGTTCTGCAGCGACTCCGGGACCTGGTAGACCCGGTGGATCTCGTTGATCGTGACCCCCTGGTTGGCCAGGTGCATCACGCCGTTGTTCAGGTGGGCGTATACGTCTCGCTGGGTGCGCATGACCTCGCGGATGCGCTCGTTGCCCCATCTCGGCCAGGTGTGCGAGGCGAACATGACTTCGGCGTCGTCCCCGAACAGGTAGAGGGCCTTGTTGATCTGGCGCGACCACTCCAGGGCGTCGCGCACGAGGGCGCCGCGCAGGGTGTAGATGTTGTGGACCGTCGCGACGATGTTCTCCGCCGCCCAGAACGCCCGGTGATCGGGGAACCAGGTGTTCATCTCGGCCGGGGCCTCGGTGCCCGGCGTGTTCTGGAACACCATGCGAACGCCATCGATCGTGCGCTCCTCGATGTCCTCCACGATGTCGATCGTGGGAGGGATGAGCCCCGAGGTGCCGGCGGCGACACCCTTGCCGATCGCTTGGTCCACGTGACCGAACGGGCTTCGGTCGAGCAACGAGCCGTACTGGTAGAACATGCGCCGGTTCATCGCGTTGCCGGCATACACGTTCTCGGCGACCGCGTGCTCGAGGAACCCCACCGGTGCGATGACCGGGACCTTTCCCGAGCGGACGTCGGCCTCGTCCACGACGCCGTGCGCGCCACCGAAGTGGTCCCCGTGAGAGTGGGAGTACACCACCGCCACCACGGGCCTGGCACCCAGCTGCTCGTTCACCAGCGCCAGCGCGGCTGCTGCGGTCTCTTTCGCCGTCAGCGGGTCGAAGACGATCCATCCGGTGTCGGAACGGATGAAGGAGATGTTCGCCAGGTCGAAGCCACGCACCTGGTAGATCCGGTCCGGGACGACCTCGAACAGGCCGTACTCCATGTTGAGGATCGCCTGACGCTGCAGCGACGGGTGGATCGACTCGAAGTCGTTGCCCGAGAGCAAGAAGTCGTAGCTGCCCATGTCCCAGGCGACGTGACCGGCCTCAGCCATGATCTGCCGGTACGGCGGAGCTGCGAGGAAACCCCGGCGTGCCTCGTCGAAGTCACGCTCATCATCGAACGGCAGCTGCGCTCTCTGCGCCACGCGCACGGCCGATGTCGCCGACGACGGCGTCTTGCCCAACGCGTGGAAGTGCGCGAACTCCATGGCCCCGAGCCTCTCCGTTCCTGGGCGGGACCGAGCGAGCCCCGCGACAACACTGGGGGAACACTAGGGGAGCTCCGCCCCTACCGGCAGCGCGCTTACTGCACGGTGAGCTGCCTGGCCCGGACCGCAGATCGGGCCCGTCGCTCGTCAGCGGTGAGCGGCGCAGTCTCGCCCAGCGCCTCAGCGAGGCGGGCGGCGAAGGCGATCGCGGGCTCCTCGACGTCGTCCACCTCCGTGTCGTCGGGCAGGTCCCACACCGGGATCGCCAGCCCGAGCGCACGAAACGACCCGAGGTAACGCGACTCCGGCAGCACCGCCAGGGTGCCGGCCGCCTCGAGCCGGGCGAACGCGTCGACGACGTCGTCCTCGGGCTGGGGCAACACCCACCGGACCTGCCGGCGGCCGCCCAAGGACACCCAGTACGCGGCCTCGACCCCAGCGAGCCGTGCGGTGGGGGTCACGGCCTCGTTGGCCCGCTCCAGCGACGCCCGGGTGTCGTCGTCGACGTCCTCGCTCTCGTCGAGCCAGTAGTCGAACCCGGAGTGGACGACGACGTGCAGCGGCGCGTCGACGTCGAGCAACCCCTGCAGGCGCGGCGCCTCCGCCGGGACCGGCCGCGGCGGCACCGCGCCACCCCCGTCGAGCTGGAGAGCCCTGGCCAGGGCGTCGCCGAGCTCGCGGGACACGTCGGCGGAGGAGGTCTGGAGCTGTGTGGCCAGCAGGATGCGGCCATCGGGTCGGACCATCGCCGGCCAGGCCATCGGCAAGACCGTCGCCAGCGTCACCTGGCGGTCGGCATGGTCGCCGACCAGCGTGAGCGCGGCCGTGCCCGCCGGCACGAGCTCGCGCATGGCCACCCAGTCGGCCTCGCCAGCCAGCCCCTCGAAGGGGCGCAGGACGCGCACGTGCTCCTGCCGGGCGGCCGCCCGCCCGTGACAGGCCTTGTACCGACGACCCGAGCCGCACGGGCACGGCTCGCGCAGCCCGACCACTGCGACCTCGACCTCGGACGTACCTGTGGCGCCTCGCGCCGATCGCTGACCCATCCTCGAAGCCTAAGCCGTCGGGTCAGCGGCCCAGCGTGGAGCAGGCTCAAGGGACCGCCGGTGCAGATGTGACCGTCACCGATGTCTCGGTGGAACGCGTCCCAACCGCTGCGTTGCCGTCGTCGTCCCTGCCACGCCACAGCGACACTCCGAGGCCGACGAGCGCCACGCCGGTCGGGACCGCCATCGGCCGGTTGAGCGAGTCGGGGAGCACCGCAAGCAGAAGGGTCGCGGTGGTGCTCATCGCAAGCAGAGCAGCCGCCCAGCGAGCGACGATCGCAGCGCGGAACAGCGCGATGCCGAACACCGCTCCGCCGACCGTGAAGAAGAGCCCGGTGACCGCCAGATAGGCAGGCAGCAGGCTCAGGTCGCCGTTCGGGCTGCCGCCGAAAGCGGCGAGCAGGACGTCGCCGACGAACTCGGGGGCAACGTGGCTCAACGACGGCAGGACGAATGCTGCGATCATCTCAACGGGCAGCATGAGCAGGTACGCGGTCGCGAAGAGCAGGTAGCCCACCAGCCCGAGGACCCCGACCTGACGGACCTGACGTGCGTACAACGCGGTGATGCCGGCCAGCGCCAAGCCACTCATCACAACCTTTGCGATGCTGCGGATCACCCAGTCCGCACTGTCGACGACTGCGACATCCATCGGCGGGTGTCCGACCTGAACGCCAATGAAGATGGCGCCGGCGGCCGCGGCAGCCAGCCCGGAAGCTCGGATGAGGCTTGCAGGGGTGATCGTCATGTGGGTTCTCCTTCGTGCCGGTTGGCCGGGCTGAGCGCTCGGCGATGTCGGGACGCTACGAATCGGGATGGTGAGCGCACATCACCAGGTGAGGTGATCGGCTTGGTGATCTCTCGACATGGCACGAACCACGCGCAGGAGGCACGGTGGCGCCGGCTGAGAGGGAGCACAGTCCACAAGCGGCGGACAGTCAGGTCATCCGGATGACGACCTTGCCCTGCGGATGCACCGTCTCCACGTAGGTCACGGCGGCGGCGACCCGCTCGAGTGGGTACGTGCGGTCGATGACGGGGGTCACCTGCCCAGACCCAACCAGCTCAGCCAGTCGCTGGAACCGATCGGTCGTCGGGGCGCCTTTCGGAACCTGGATCCGGACCTCGGAGCGACGTGCTGCGAGTTGGGCCCGCACGAGAAGTCGGAACGGGCCGACAACTCGCCCCGTGCCCGGCACCCCGCCGCCGGAGAGGACAAGCGAGCCTCCATGACGGGCAGCACGCCGGAGGTCATCGAGACCCCGGTTGCCGACGAGGTCGAGCACGACGTCGTACTGCTCCGCAGACTCTGTGAAGTCGGCGACGCTGTAGTCGACGACCCGCTCGGCGCCCAGATCATGTGCAAGGTCGACGTTGCGCTGGCTGACGACGGCACCCGGCCCGACGGGAGGCCCATCGTGCGTGCAGCGAGGGTGAGGACCTCACGCCCTGTGCGGCCGGCGTGCTGGGCAGGAGCGTCGAGGAGGACACCTACCTCGCGGCCGGGGTTGGGTAGGTCGGCGAAGCGCCGACCCATGATCTGGGCGACGCCTGAGGTCGGTGATGTCAGGCCGACGATGATGCGCATCGTCGTGGACTGGCCGGCGCCGTTTGGGCCCAGGAAGCCTGTCACGCGACGAGGGGTCAGAGGGCGATCGCGGTCACAGCCGAAGGGCGGAAGCCCTTGAACGCCATGTAGCAGCCGACGGAGAACTCCCAGACGGCGATGGGCAGCACTCCGACGAACCAGGCGGAGCCGACTTCGGCGACCCCGAGCACCGCAAGAGCGCTGGCGGTGAGCAGTAGGGGTGCTCCGACCAGGCCCAGGGTCGGGATGATGCGGGGCACGAGGCGCGACCTGTAGAGCAAGGTGCCGAACAGCAGGGCGTTGATGGCCGCGCACACGTTGGGTCCGAAGAGGAACGTCCAGTCTCGAACGACGACGAGGGCCTGTCCGGTAGCCTGCAGTGACGAAGCGTCGGCTCCGGTCGCGCCTGTGACGTCCTGATGGAGCGTGACCACGGCCAGGAGGCTGACGATGCCGATCATGATGACGGCGGCCTCCATCACCCGCGAGGTGACGAATCCCAGGGCCAGCGACTCGTTCTGTCGTCGTACGACGGGGAACACGGCGACCGCGGTGGCGATGCAGGCTATGGCGTTGACGGTGTCGAGGAGACAGGCGATGACGACCTGCGTGTCCGCGCTGCCGGTGAGGATGTAGCTGGGGTCGTTGAGGATCGGTCCGAGCAGGAGCACCGCGGGGATCGAGGCGGCAAAGGTCACGAGGTAGGCGATGCCCGCGACGCGCGCATTTCCGCGGGTCCAGTCCCTCGTCGGTCGTGCAGCGAGGTCGGTAGCCGTGGCGGTAGTGGTCATGTCAGTCTCCCGTTGTGGTGTCGATCTGGACATCTGTAGTGGGCTCCGGCTCGTCGAGCCGGGTGAGCGAGACCAGAGGAAGGCCGAGGCCAAGCAAGGTGCGCAGCACGCCGTGCAGCGCGGCTTGGTCCGTGACCTCCCCCTCGAGCACGGACGTGCCGTCGTCGCGATACGTGAGGCTCATGCCCTCGAAGCGCACCGCCCACCTCGCGTGCAGGTGGCCGGCCAGGCGGACGGCGTAGCGGATCCCGTCCTGCCCGGTGGGTCCGGTGGGCTTGTCCACGGTGCTCCCCCTGTCGGGTCGGCGCGGTGTCCGCGACAGCGGATCGGCCGGTGTGTCGAGAAGGAAGGTAAGAAGTGAGCGGGTGAGCGCGGATCACCACAGTTGGTGATCTTGGTGGTGATCTCCGCGAGCGAGTCGGCGCCCTGCTGCGCTTCAGCCGCTGAGCGGGAGGCCCAGCTCGTGTGCGCGGCGCAGGGCAGCACGCCGGCTGGTGACACCGAGCTTGGCGTAGATGTTCTTGGTGTGGGTCCGTAGCGTGTTCACCGAGACCACGAGGTGCCGGGCCATGTCTGGTCCGTTCAGGTCACTGGCCAGCAGTCGCAGCACCTCGAGCTCGCGCGGGCTCAGTGGATCGACGAGTCCGGCCATCCGCTGGACGGCCGTTGAGCTGGGCACCGCGGGTGGGGCCGGCTTCGTCGAACGGCGCGCGACGGCGCTCAGCAGTCGCTTCACGTACGGCGAGGGACTGCCGGCAAGGATCCGTTCGAGCATCTGGGCCAGGCGTGCACCGTGGCGGGCGAAGACCCTGATGTGACCATCGACTTCAGCCAGAGACACAGCGCGGCGCAGGGTCGCGTCGGCCGTCGTCACATCACGGTCCGCGTCGGCTCCCAGCGCCATGAGCACCAGGACGTCGAGGGTGGTTGCAGTCCTCCCGCCACTCTCTGCCTGGACGAGTAGCCGTGCCAGGAGGTTTCGAGACTGGCCCAGGGCCAGCAGGTCGCCAGCGAGCCGATACCTCGCGAGCAGGACCTCGGCCAGCGTGACATGCTCGAACTCGTGCGCGTAGGAAAGCGCCTGGTCGGCCGTGACGTCGTGCTCCGAGACCCATGTGAGCGCGGCGTCGAGATCGTCGAGTGCGATGTCGAGGCGGGCGATCCGGGCGTGTAGGGGACGTACGTTGGGCGAGAAGTCACCGAGGTAGACCTGCTCCGCCTCCACAAGGAGTTCGCGGGCCGCAACGAGGTCGCCGTCCGCTTCGGCCAGAGCGGCCGACGACGCCCTCAACCGGTAGGGGTTCTGGCCCAGAGAGAGGGCGTCGCCCAGCTCTCGGCTGCGCAGCAGATGCTGCCGCGCTGACTCGTGATCTCCTCGCTCGAGGGCGATCTCGGCAAGCCCGGTGTGCATGTCGGCGGCGCCGCGCAACGGCGCCACGTCATCGCCGGCACGCCGCAACCCCTCGTCATACGCCCTCAGGGCATCCGAGAGCCGGCCTTGTGCGATACGCAGGTCCGCCAGCGTGATCGTGCAACCAAGAACGTCTGAAACGTGTCCGGCGCGGAGGAGATGGACCACCGACGTCGAGTACTGCTGAAACGCCGCTTCAATGTCGCCGGTAGCCCAGCTCGCCAGGCCGGACAGGGCTGCAGCAGCACCAAGGGCCAGGTTGTCGTCCGGCACAGCCTCGACCCGCACGCGCTCCGCGTGCCGGATCGTACCCGCCGGGTCACCGTGCACGAGTGCTAGCGCCGCGCGGTACATCTCGACGTTCGCCGGAACGCGCGTGAGCGCGTCGAGGTCGACGAAGACCAGATCGGCCGCGCCCGGTACACCGTCGACCGGTTCGTCGTCCGTATCGGCGGCGAGTCCCAGTCGCGTGCGGATCGCAGGGAGCCAACGCTCGACCTCGCCGAGCAACTCCTGGGCCTGGCCGAACTCGTTGTTCTGCATGAGGCCCCCGACCAGGCCGAGGGCTAGAAGCGGCCGGCGACGGATCACCTCGCGGGGGAAGCTGTCGACCCAGCCACGCAGCGTCGCCTCGGCGCGGGCTCGGCCCAGGGCGGGCACGGCAGCCTCGACGAGCTCTGCGGCACGATCGATATCGCCGGCAGCCAGTGCGTGCCGCACGGCTGGGACTGTCTCTCCGGCCGTCGCGTACCATTCGGCCGCGCGTCGGTTCAGCAACGGAGCCTCATCGGGATCTTCGGCGTCGAGGTGCGCCCGCAGGACGTCGGCGAACAAGTGGTGGTACCGGTACCAGTGCCGTCGGTCGTCGAGCCGCACGAGGAAGAGGTTGGATCTGTCGAGCGACTCGAGCATCGAGCGGCTACTGGAGAGGCCGGTCACTGCGTCGCAGACATCGCCACTGAGACGTTCGAGCACCGACGTGCGAAGGAGGAACTGTCGCACCTCGTCGGACTGCCGGGAGAGCACCTCGTCGACGAGGTAGTCGACAACGTAGCTGTCGTCCCCGGCAAAGCCAGCGACGAAACCCGTGACGTCGTCGCGACCCTGCATCGACAGGGTCGCGAGCTGAAGGGCCGCCGCCCACCCCTCAGTCCTGTCGGCGAGCGTTGCTAGGTCCGGCTCACCGATGCTGAGACCGCCGACGTCGGTGAGGTAGGCGGCGATCTCGTCCTCGGTGAACCGTAGGTCGCGAGCACGGACCTCGACGAGCTCGCCGTGAGCCCGCAGCCGAGCCAGCGGCAGGTCGGGGTCCACGCGGGTACTGATGACGATGCGCAGGTTGGGCGGCAGGTGGTCGAGGAGGTAGGTCATCCCGTCGGCCACTTCGGGGCCCTCGGCGAGGTGGTAGTCATCGAGAACGAGATCGATGTCGACGACCTGGTCCCCGATCTCGTTGACCAGTGTCGTGAGCAAGGAACGGGTGGGATGCTGACCGGACTGCAGCAAGGGCAGCAACCCAGCGCCGACCTCAGGTACGGCCACCTGCAGAGCCGCCGCCACGTAGGTCCAGAACGAGACCGCGCGATCGTCGCCGTCCTCCAGTGAGACCCACGCGACGGCGTGCTCCTCGGCCGACGACGCTGACAGCCAGGCCGTCACTGCAGTCGTCTTGCCGAAGCCTGCAGGTGCCGAGACCAACGTGAGCTTGGTCTCGGCAGTACCGCGAAGCCGTGAGGTGAGTCGCGTACGTGGGACGACGCTGCGGCGCAGCCGTGGAACGAACAGCTTGGTCGCGACCAGAGGGCTAGTCATGACTGACCCCCTCCCGCGCTCCCGCCTGACGTGACGACGATAGGCCACGGCAGTCTCCGGCGGTCGTGGGTCAGCGGCCCAGCTGGTGCAGCACGGCCTGTGGGCGGTTGGTGATCACCGCTTCCACCCCGACCTCCTGCGCGAGCACGACGTCGGCCGGGTCGTCCACCGTCCACACGAACACCCGACCCCCGCCCTCGTGAACGCGTCGGACGTACTGCGGGTACCTGCGCACCACGTCGATCGACGGGCCCGCCACGCTCACCCCGCGCGGCAGCGCCCCTGCCCGGTACATCACCGGCACCCGCTCCATCAGGTAGACCAGAGGCAGGTCGGACGCCATCCGCCGCATCCGCCGCAGCGCCACCTCCGAGAAGCTCATCAGCGAAACCTGGCTGGGCTGCCCGTTGCGCGGCCGCAGCAGGTCGAAGCGGCGCAACGACTCCACGAGACGCCGCTCGACCAGGCCGCCGTAGCGCGTCGGGTGCTTGGTCTCGACGAACAGCTCGATCCTTCGGTCGGCGTCGCGCACCAGGGACAGCAGCCGCTCGAAGGTGAGGACCTGGCGTCGGTCCGGGTCGTCGAGGTCCGGCTCATCGTCGTCGTCCCAGGTGTCCTTCCACGACCCGAAGTCCAGCTGCTCGAGCTCGGACAGCGGAAGCGTCGAGAGCACGCCGGAGCCGTTGGACGTGCGCTCGACCCGGCGGTCGTGGACGCAGACGAGGTGACCGTCGGCGGTGAGGCGCACATCGGCCTCGAGCCCGTCGGCGCCGGCCTCGATGGCTTCGCGATAGGCGGCCAGGGTGTGCTCGGGCGCGGTCTCCGAGGCGCCGCGGTGCGCCACGACCAGGGGGTGCGCCGTCACGGCGACCATTGTGGGGGACGACGGTGGTCGGCGCCGGTCGGCTCAGGTGAACAACACGCCGGGGTTGAGCAGACCGGCGGGGTCGAGGGCGGCCTTCACCGACCGCATCGCGGCGATCTCGTCGGGCGACCGGGACAGCGAGAGCCACCGTGTCTTGGCCACACCGACCCCGTGCTCGGCGCTGATCGTGCCCCCGAGGGCGGCGACCAGTAGCAGCACGGCCTCGTCGGGGCGCTCGTCGTCCGGCGCCGCGCCGACGACCTCGACATGCACGTTCCCCTCGGCGAGATGACCGAAGGCGAACACGTCGTGGGGCGCCACTGCCGACGCGAGCCCGTCGAGCAGCTTCTGCAGCCGGTGGACCGGGACGGCGACATCCAGCTTGTGCACGACCCCCAGGGTGGCGATGGCCTCGGTCTGGCGTTCCCGGTAGGCCCAGACCCGGGGATCAACGACGGTGTCGTCGACGCCTGCTTCGACGACAGGCTCGTCGGCCGTCTCGAGCAGCACGTAGAACGGCCACGCCTGCTGCAGCGGGAACGCAAGACCGGTCGCCGTGCACACCAGATCCATGGCGTGGCCCAGCACGAACTCAGCAGCCAGCAGGCGGGGCTGGGCCCGCGTGAGCCGCAGGGCGGTCTCGACGTCGGCCACCCCGGCGAGCAGCGCGAACCGCTGCCGGGGCAATGGCTCGACCAGCCGCATCCGGGCCGCGGTGACCACCGCCAGGGTTCCCTCGCTCCCGACGAGCAGCCCGGACAGGTCGTAGCCTGCGGAGTCCTTGGGCAGCCCCTGCAGGTGCGAGACGACCCGCCCGTCGGTCAGCACGGCCTCCACGCCCACCACCTGTGCCCGGGTGTCCCCGTGCCGCACGACCCGGACCCCGCCGGCGTTGGTGGCCACGGTGCCGCCGATCGTGGCCGACTCGCGCGAGGCCAGGTCGACGCCGTAGGCGAGCCCGGACGCATGCGCGTGCGCGTGCGCTCGAACGACGGTGACTCCTGCCCCCAGAGTCACCTGCCGCGCGTCGACGTCGACCAGCCCGAGCCCGTCGAGCCGGCGGGTCGACAGCACCACCATGTCGTCGCCTCTCGGTGTGCCGCCGCCGACCAGCCCGGTGTTGCCGCCCTGGGGGACCACCGGGATTCCCAGCCGCAGGCAGTGAGCCAGGACCTGCGCCACCTCGGCGGTGTCGGCCGGGCGCACGACCGCCGCCGCCGACCCGACGAACCGACCGGTCCAGTCACGCGTGTACGACGTCGTCAGGTCGGGGTCGGTGAGCACGTGCTCGACACCCACGACGTCGACGAGCGCGGACACCAGCCCGCGGTCCCTCGCCTCGTTGCTCGAGCGACCGGGACGTAGGCTCACGACTGAGGAGTCTAGGGAGGCGCACGTCGGCGGGAGAGGCCGTCGACCCGGCTACTTCAGCAGCTTGGACATCCGCCGGTCTGCGAGTGGCTTGCCCCCGGTCTGACAGGTCGGGCAGTACTGCAGGGCGCTGTCGGCGAACGACACCTCGCGCACGGTGTCGCCGCAGACCGGGCACGGTTGACCCGCGCGCCCGTGCACCCGCATCCCGGCCCGTTTGTCGTCCTTGAGGTCCGACGCGGCGAGTCCTCTCGCCCGCTCGACGGCGTCTCCCAGCAACTCGACGACGGCGGCGTACAACGTGGCCCGGCCGTCCGCGTCCAGGCGGCCGGCCAGGGTGAACGGCGACAGCCGCGCGACGTGCAGGATCTCGTCGCTGTAGGCGTTGCCGATCCCGGCGATCACCGACTGGTCTCGCAGCAGCCCCTTCAGCTGGCTGCGCGCATGCGCGGCCACGATCGCGTCCAGGGCCGCCTGGTCGAAGCCCTCGGCGAGCGGGTCGGGGCCCAGTCGGGCCACACCCGGCACGTCGTCGACCGCGCGCACCAGGTAGACCGCCAGCTTCTTGCGGGTTCCCGCCTCGGTGAGGTCGAACCCCGAGCCGTCGTCGAGGTGAACGCGCACGGCGACCGGGTTCTTCACGCTCGGCTTGGGTGGTGCCACAGGCAGCGACTCCCTCCACCGCAGCCACCCGGCCCGGGCCAGGTGCACGACGAGGTGGACCCCGTCGACGTCGACGTCGACGAACTTCCCGTGCCGGCTGACCGCGGTGACCTCCAGCCCGGACAGGGCGCTGACCGGTGGGTCGTAGGTCTTCAGAGCGCTGATCGAGGCGACGTCGACCCGGGCCACGACCCGGCCGACCAGCCGCCCGCGCAGGAAGGCGACGAGGGCCTCGACCTCCGGCAGCTCGGGCACGAAGCCATCCTCCTCCGGCTCGCCGGGTTCGCCAGGCGCGCCTGGTTACGGTACCGTAGCCTACGGTTCCGTAGGTTCTGGTGCGGCGTCGAGCTCCGCTCGACCCCCGCCTCGCCGGGAACCGGTCCCGCGGACGTCGTCTCGAACCGCTCCAACCGCTCGTGTGAGGAACAGTCGTATGCCAGCTCCGGTCCCGGCGACTCTGCCCGCCGTCATCCAAGGCGGCATGGGCGTCAACGTCTCCTCGTGGGGCCTGGCCCGCACCGTGGCCTCCCACGGTGGCCTCGGGGTCATCTCCGGAGTCGCCCCCGACCTCCTTCTCTCCCGCTGGCTGCAGGACGGCGACCCCACCGGTGAGATCCGGGCCGCCATGGCCGGCTACCCCGACCAGGAGTTCGTCGCGGCCACCATCGCCCGCTACTTCCTCGACGGCGGGCGCCCTCCGGGCAAGCCCTACCGACCGATCCCCAAGCTCGACCTTCACCAGAAGCCCGACCCGGTTCGGCTCAGCGCCCTCGGTGCGTACGTTCAGGTGAGGCTCGCCAAGACCGGCCACGACGGCGCCGTCGGCATCAACCTGCTCGAGAAGGTCCAGCTGTGGACCCCAGCCGCCCTGCTCGGCGCCGTCCTGGCCGAGGTCGACTTCGTGCTGGTCGGTGCCGGAGTTCCGACCCACCTGCCGCGCGTGCTCGACGGGGTCGCGGCGTGCGAGCCGGTCAGCCTGCCGATCGACGTCACCGGTGCGCAGAGCGGGGAGTCCTTCGGCATCACCATGGACCCTGCTCAGGTGGTCCCCGGCCTGACCGCCCCACTGAAGCGCCCGTTCTTCCTGGCCATCGTCAGCTCCCACGTCCTCGGTCAGTACCTCGCCCGCGACGAGGCGACCCGCCCGGACGGCTTCGTCGTCGAGCTGCCCGACGCCGGTGGGCACAACGCCCCGCCCCGGCGGATGGTCCTCGACGACGGCGGCGAGCCCATCTACGGGCCCCGCGACGTCGTCGACCTCGCCAAGCTCGACGCGATCGGGCTCCCGTTCTGGCTGGCTGGCGGCTACGCGACCCCCGACAAGCTGCGCGAGGCGCAGGAAGCAGGTGCGGTCGGCGTGCAGATCGGCACCGCCTTCGCGCTGTCCGACGAGTCCGGCCTCACCCCCGTCGTGCGCCAGGTGCTGCGCGAGCGGGTGCTCGCCGACACGCTGCGCGTGCGCACCGACCCACTGGCCAGCCCCACCGGCTTCCCGTTCAAGGTCGCCCAGCTCGGCGACACCGTGGCCGACCCGACCGTGTACGGCCGGCGCGAGCGGATCTGCGACCTCAGCTACCTGCGCACGCCGTACCGCCGCGACGACGGCAGCGTCGGCTACCGCTGCGCCTCAGAGCCGCTGGACGCGTACGTGAAGAAGGGCGGTGCCGTCGAGGACACGGTGGGCCGCATGTGTCTGTGCAACGGCCTGGCCGCCACCGCCGGTCTGGCCCAGCTGCGGGCCAACGACACCGTCGAGCCGTTCCTCGTCACCCTCGGCTCGGACCGTACCCAGCTGACCGGGCTGCTCGAGCTGTTCCCCGGCGGCTGGTCGGCCCTGGACGTCCTGGCCTGGCTGCGCGCCGAGTCACCCGTCGCTGCCTGAGGTCCTACCCAGCGGGGTTGCTCAGCGGGCGTGCCAGGCAGCCAGCAGCTCGGCCTCGCGATCAGGGGCCAAGCCAACCCCGTACTCGTCGGTGGTCGGGTCCGCGGTCTCCGCGGCGAGCAGCTCACCGGCGGTCTGACCGATCGGGCGCGGGCTCATCCCTGCACCGAGCGCGGCGTCAGGCCGAGCCGGTGCCCCTGACTCGACCCCTTCGTCGTCCCACAGCGGGAGGGCTCGGCCGTCGACCTCGTGGTCGCGCAGGAACTGGGGGTCGACGTAGGTGATCGTGGTGCCCTCGGGTGCCACGGCGGCCGCGACCTGCTCCAGCACCTGGCCGAACGTCGCCTCCTCCGTGCCGGGCCACACGGTGTGAAACGTGCCGTCGACGTCGTTCTCCAGCAGCTGGACGACGAACGCCCCCTGGTCGCGGGCGTCGATGATCTGCAGCCAGGCCTCCGCCGGCGCGGGTGCGAGCACCTCACCACCGCGGGCCAGCCGCTCGACCCAGTAGGTGAACCGGTGGGTGTAGTCGAACGGCCCGACCACGTACGTCGGGCGGACGACGGTGAGCCGCTGGCCGAACCGCTCGCTCGCGGCCTGCTCGCAGAGCACCTTGAGCCCGCCATAGGTCTGCTCGGTGACCTCCTCGGTGGCCGGGTCTTCCGGAGGTGCGGTGAGCGCGCCGTCCTCGGCGAACGGCTGCTCGGCCGGGAGGTCGTACACGGACACCGTCGAGATGAACAGGTAGCGACCGGCCCGCTCACCCAGCGCGTCGGCCAGGGCGTTCACCTGCCGCGGAACGTACGCGCTGACGTCGACGACCGCATCGAAGCTCCGGTCGGCGAGCACCGAGAGGTCACCGTCTCGGTCGACGTGCACGTGCTCGCACTGGGGGAAGGGGTCGTCGCCACTGCCGCGGTGCAGCAACGTGAGCTGGTGCCCGTGGGCCAGCGCAGCCTCGACGATGTGCCGTCCGACGAACCTCGTGCCCCCGATGACCAGAATGCGCATGGGTGATGCGTACCACCTGCCGCCGAGCCTCGTCCATGACCGCGCCGGTGCTGCCTGCTGTCGTTCGCCTACAGCACAAGGCCCAGGGCGGCTGCCTCCTCCCACAGCTCCTCCCGGACCTGCGGGTGTGCCGCCTGCTCGATCAGCGACCGCGCCTGCTCCTCCTGGCTGCGACCCCACAGGGGGGCGATCCCGTTCTCGGTGACGATCGCGCTCTGCTGGAAGCTCGTGACCGGCTCGTCGATCAACGGCACCACCGTCGAGACGTCGGCGCGCGGGTGCCAGCTGCGCAAGGCGATGAGCGCCTGGCCGCCGGGAGAGTGCAGGGCACCCACGATGAAGTCGGTCTGACCCCCGAACCCGGAGTAGATGCGCCCGTTGATCCGCGAGGCGTTGGCCTGGGCGAACAGGTCGACCTGAAGGGCGGAGTTCACACTGACCAGCGCGGGGTTCTTGGCGATCGCGCGGGGATCGTTGGTCTTCTCGGTGCGCTTGATCCGGACCCGCGGGTTGCGGTCGACCCAGGAGTACAGCTCAGGTGACCCGAAGACGAAGGACGCGACCAGGGGCGCGTCGACGTCGAGGACACCCTGCCGGTCCAGCTCCAGCACCCCGTCGGAGAACATCTCCGACCACACCCGCAGCCCTCGTCGCCCGCCGAGGCCGTGCAGTGCGGCGTCCGGGATCGCCCCGATTCCCATCTGGAGCGTGGAGCCGTCGTTGACCAGGCTGGCCACCTTGGCGCCGATCTGTCGGGAGCACTCGTCGAGCTCGAGGGGCGGGGGGAGACCAGCGGTTCGTCGACCTCCACGAGGTAGTCCAGGTCGTCGACACTGAGCACCCCGTCTCCGTAGGTGTAGGGCATCGCTGCGTTCGCCTGGGCGATCACCAGTCCGCCTCGTCGATGGGCGGCCTCCACCGCGGCCGGCAGCACGTTGACCTCGGTGCCCATCGACACAGTTCCCGCGGACGGCGCCGAGGTGTGCAGAACGACGACGTCGGGCGGCATGGTCGTGGCAAAGAGCATCGGGGCCAGCGACAGCCGGGCCGGGACGTAGCGGAGTCCGGCCCTGCGTCGCATGCCCGGCCCGACGAAGCAGGTCTCCAAGGTGACGCCGTCGCGGTCGGCGATCCCGTGCTGGGCATTGAGGACGAACAGCCGGTAGCGCTCGATGGAAGAGTCGACCAGCTCCAGCAGCCGCGTGGGCGTGGCGAAGTTGCCGCTTGCCACGACCCGTGGCTCCGGGGGGAGGCTGCCGAGGATGCCGGTGAGCTTCTCGATCGAGACGACGCGCATGGAACCATCTTGCTCGTTCCACGTCCAAGAAAGTGCACATCACCCGCTCGGGTGAACGGGTAGCACCGCCCCGAACCGATGCAGTAGGGGGAAAGGCGCAGCCGGTGCCACGCGAGGGGGTGGCATCGTCGGCGCCTTTCCTGCTGTCCGGGCCCAAGCGGGAACTCATGTGGACAGCAGCCCCCGACCGGGCGCTGGGTCAGCACCGGCCGGGGTCGACCGAGCTAGACCAGGCCAGGGTGCGCGACGAGCGTCAGTGGGTCGAGGACGACATCGTCGGTCGCCATGTGGAGGTCGTGGTCGACGATCCGGAAGCCGTGCTCCAGCAGCACTCGGACGGACGGGTGCGGGCCCGGAAGGCACAGCAGGCACCCTGACCTGCCAGGTCCGGCCGCTCGCAGGGCAGCCGTGGTCGCGGCCTCACTCACCACGGCCGCACGTGCTCGGAAGTGGGTGAGACCGAACTCCTCGCCCTCGCCCCCCACCGCCCCAGCCCCCACCAGGTCGTCCCCGTCACGGACGACGAGGGCGAAACCGCCGGGCCGCTCCGACCAGTAGGCGTAGTCACTGGCCCGGTCCGCACCGGTCCAGGCGCGCTCGCTGTGCGCGGCCGTGTCGGCGTCCACCCGCTCGACGACCAGTCGCGGATCGGGCAGCCGCCCGGGGTCGCCGGCGAGGTACAGCAAGGGCCATCGGGCCAAGAGCCCCCAGCGGGCGTACAGCGCGATCGCTGGGGGCCGCTGGCTGGCGAAGGTCAGGCGCGCGGGTGACGCCGACCACAGGGAGTCCAGCAGCGCCGAGCCCACGCCGGTCCCCTGCTCGACCGGCTCGACGAACAGGTCGGTCAACATCGCCGCGCTCTCGACCGCACTGTCGACCTCACCGTCGACCGTCACCTGGACCGTCACCTGGACCGGGACCTGCCCACCGAACCCGACGCACCGCCCGGCCCGGCGCGCGACCAGGAACTGGCCGCGCCGGGCGACGTGGCTCGTGTAGGTGGGGTCCCCCGCCAACCCCTCGGCTGCCTGGTCGGTCGACCGGGCGACGGCCGCGACGCCGGCTCGGTCGTCCGGCTGCATCGCCTCGATCTGCATGCCGGTGTCCATGACCCCATCGTGACCCGTCGGAGAACCCGCGGCCAGACCGGCCGAGGCTCAGTTGAAGCCGATCACCATCATCGCGGCAACAGCGGTCCACAGCCCGGCCCAGATCAGCAGGTCGCTGCCGCCGGCGACCAGCCGCCCGGCCACCCCCAAGAACCGCGACGGACCGACCAGCCAGCCATTGGCTGCGGCCACCCTCCACCAGGACGCGTTGATCAGGACCACGGCCGTCCCGATGGCCAGGCAGTACAGGCACAGCGCGTTGATCGAGAAGGTCGTCTGGGCGAGGAACCAGACGGTGAAGGCGGCCATGAACGCCGCGAAGAACGCGAGCACTCCCCACGCACGAAGGGCCAGCGTCGACCCGAGCAGCACCCCGAGGGCGGAGGTGAGCATCACGGTGAACACCACGAGCCCGATCGCCGCGTTGGGGATCGGGCCGAACACGCTGGACTGCCAGGCCTCCAGAACGGTCCCGCAGGACAGCGTGGCGTTGATGTCGCAGAGCAGGGCCTTGTCCGGCTCGGTGGCCAGCTGGACCCGCTCGATCAGCTGCATCACGGTGGCGACCATGCCCACCGCCGAGGACACCACGATGAGCCACAGCCAACCCCGGGGAAGCGTCATGACCCCACTATCGGCGTCGGCGAGGGGCGGGTGCAGTGGCGAACGTCCTCAGGTGGGCTCACCCACCCCAGGGCCACCACCACGAGTCGACCCACACCCGGCGGGCGACCCGGTCCTGCTCCTTGCACGTCGCCCGCTCGGGGGAACGGGCGAACTGCCGCCCACCGAAGGATCGCCACAGGGTGAGTGTCATCTGCCACTTGCCGCGGTTGTAGCCCGAGGGGTTGACGACGTGACAGACGTTGTTGGACTCCCGCCACGAGATCTCCTGGCCGTGTGGCGACGCACGCCAGGTCGTGAGGTCGACCTGCTCGCGGTACGCCCGTGAGTGCTTGGCCTTCGGCGTGACGGTCAGGTCCCGAAACGCCAGGGCTGGCGCGACGCCGAGCAGCAAAGTGGCGGCGACCACGACTGCCACCAGCGTTGCGACTCGGCGGGCGCTCGTCATGGCCGGCTCCGGGTCAGCGGGTCACCGGCGAGGGCAGCAAAGGCAGCGCGGGCAGGGGCCTGCATCGGTTCGTCCTCCGGGGGTCTTTCGAGCCACCGTAGGGGGTTTCGGGCCGACACGCGAAGGCCCGGCACCTCGTGGGTGCCGGGCCTTCCGGCGGTCATCTGACCGCAAATCGGGTGAAACAGGGGTGAATCAGGTCACAGGTTGACCGGAATCAGGACACGCGAGATGCCGTGGGCGATCTGCCGGTTGCCCTCGTTGATGTCCAGCTGGGTCTTGACCACCCACGGGTTGCGCAGGTCGGGGTCGTTGTCGATCAGCCGGATGCCGACGCCACCGGAGGGCCGGTTCTTCACGTTGACCGTGAAGGTGTTGTCCGCCATCGGCAGTGGGAAGCTTCGCGCCGTCTGACTGCCAGGGCCTCGCGGAGTCGATGGTCAGGCCCGGAACGACGTGGTAGGTGAGAACCTTCTCGACCGTGTCCACCCCAAGGCTCGCGACCGTGTTGAAGGCCGCCTTCTCGCTCTTCGGCCAGCTGCCGGTCAGGTCCTCCACGAGCCGGTAGAACGCGATGTCCCGTGGCAGGAAGGCGGTGAGGGCCACGTCGCCCTGGGTCAGCAGGTACACCGGGGTGTCCTCGCCCTTGGCGCCGATCACGGTCAGCGCGGCCTGCGTGACGATGTCGTAGTCCCACTTGTTGTTGTCGAAGGTGTCCCCGTCGGCGAGGAGCACGTCGGACAGCGGGGCTTTGCCCAGCTTGTCCGATGCCGAGGCGGCAGGGGCGGCCAAGGCTGCGGTTCCGGCAGCCAGGGCCAGCGTCGCCGTGGCGGCGACGAGGCGAGTGGTGAGGCGCATCAGATCTCCCGTAGGTCGAGGGGTCGGCCGGGAAGGGCCGGGAAGCGGTTGACGAGAGTGATTCGCGGCGCCGGGCCGTCTTGGATGCACCAGTTCTGAACAACTTCGCTCTGTAGCTGCGCGCCTACTCAGAGCGCTCAGGACCGACGCCGGCTCCCCGCCGGCTCCTGCTGGGTGATGCAGTGCACGTTGCCGCCACCGAGCAGGATCTCCCGGCCCGGCACCGTGACGATCCGTCGGTCGGGGAACAGCTGCTCGTAGCTCTTGACCGCCGCCTCGTCGTGCGGGTCGTCGAAGACGGGCAGCACGACGAGCCCGTTGGCCAGGTAGGAGTTGACGTACGACCCGGCCAACCGGTCACCGGTCAGCCGCGGCTGCACGCCGGGCACCTGGTCGACACCCGCGGCCTCGGACTCGCTGATCAAGATCGGGCCCGGCTGGTGGATCCGGGTGACCTCCAACGGTCGTCCTCGCGCGTCACGCGCCCCGGCCAGGATCTCGAGGGCCCTCTCGCTGATCGGGCTCTGCGGGTCCCTTGGGTCATCGGTCCAGGTCAGCATGACGTGACCGGGAGCAACGAAACGGCAGAAGTTGTCGACGTGGCCATTGGTCTCGTCGAGGTGGACCCCCTGGGGCAGCCAGATCACCGACTCGACGCCGAGGTACTCGCGCAGGTTCCGCTCGACCTCCTCCTTGCCGAGGTCAGGGTTGCGGTTGCCGTGCAGGAGGCACTCCTCAGTGGTCAGGACCGTGCCCTGACCGTCGACGTCGACGGAGCCTCCCTCGAGCACGAAGTCCGGCGCATAGCGCGGCACGCACTCGAGATCGATGACCTTCGCGCCGACCAGGTCGTCGGCGTCCCAGGGGAAGTACAGGCCCATCGCCAGGCCGCCCCACGCGTTGAACTTCCAGTCGACCCCACGCACGTCGTGGGCGTCGTTGACCACGAAGGTCGGACCGCAGTCGCGGATCCAGGCGTCATTGCTGCTCATCTCGACCAGCCGGATCGACGCCGAGAGACGCCCTCGAGCATTGACGTACTGCCCTGCCGACACGCACACCGTCACCGGCTCTGCAGCAGCGATGGTCTCCGCGACCCGGGCAAACGCTGCTTGCGCCGGCTTGCCACCATTGCGCCAGTTGTCGCTGCGCTCGGGCCAGATCAGCCAGGTTCCCTGGTGGGTCTCCCACTCTGCGGGCATCCGGTAGCCGTCAGCGCGCGGAGTCGTGGTCAGCGGGATGGACACGGGGTGCTCCTCTACCGCCAGACGTTGGACGTCGTGTGAAGGTCTTGGTGATCGCGCACGTCGTTGTGCAGGAACTCAGCATCTTCAGGTGCGAGCCCTTCGAGGGTCACGTCAGCCCGAGCCTCTGGGTGCTCGAACTCGACGGGGGCCTCGATCCGGTGCCGCCACTGGGGCGCACGCAGGGCGAACCCGACCCCCACGACCGCCACGACCGCAAGACCGAGGGCCATCTGGGTCACGAACTGGGCGTCGATCGCAGCCCCAGGCGTCCAGACAAAGAACACCACGGCAGCGGCAATGAACGCGAGCACCAGCAGGGCGGTCGCCCAGGCCCCGACCACGCCGCCGGGAACCCGGTACGGGCGCTCGACGTCCGGGTCGCTGTAGCGCAGCTTGAGGAAGGACGCCGCCATGACCAGGTAGGACAGCAGGAACACCACGGTGCTGAAGGCGAACAGGTTCCAGAACAGGGTCTCGGCCGTGCCGCTCCCGAGGGCGACGATCCAACCCCAGCCGACGGTGAACACGGTGCCGACCACAGCGGTCACCACGGCAGCGGCAACCGGCGTGCGGAAGCGTTCGCTCGTCCGACCGAGGATCGGGGGCAGGTCGCCACGACGGGCGGCTTCGGCGGCGGACCGGTTGGCTCCGATGGTCCACGGCACCAGGGCCGCGAAGAAGCAGTAGAGCGCACCGAGTGCGAGCAAGAAGACGACGCCGTCGGCGATCCCACTGCCGCCGATTCCGGTCTCCAAGGCCTTGAACATCCCGTTCACCCGGTTGAAGCCGTCGACCGGAAGCATCAGCAGCATTCCGATCGTGGCGAACAGGTAGAACCCGCCGATGATCGCCCCAGAAGTCAGGATCGACCGCGGGACGTCACGTTTCGGGTCACGCATCTCCTCACTGGCGCTGCTCATCAGCTCGAAGCCGAGGTAGTTGTAGACGATCACGCCGAGGATGACCACCGTGCTCCAGCTCGGCAGCATCTCTGCGGAGGTCCACTGGGTGGCTGAGCCGTAACGGATCGCGTGCACGATTCCGGCGATTCCGACCGTGAACATGATCACCACGGTGATCATGGCTGCGATGTTGGTGACCCACTTGCTCGTGTCCAGGGTGATGACGTTGATCAGGAAGTTCAGCCAGATCAACCCGACCGCGATGGCAACCGTGGCCCAGAAGCCGAAGGTCAAGTCGAAGGTCTGACCGAGCAGCCGGGCGAACATCAGGTACACGGAGGGAAGCCAGATGCCGACGTTGATCCAGTACCACCAGGACACCTGCGTTCCCCAGAACCCGCCGAAGGCGCGCTTCACCCAGGCGTAGATGCCTCCGGTGTCCGGATAGGTGGAGCCGAGCTCGGCGGTCATCAAGCCGTAGGGGACGAAGAACAAGAACAGGATGACGACTGTCCAGAAGAGGACCGAGGGCCCTTCCTTGGCGGTGAGCGGTACCTGCGACAGCAGCATGATCGCCGTCACGCTGAACAGGATCATGTCGAACCGTCGCAGAGCCCCGCGCTTCGCCGGTGGCGCTGCCGCAACGACCGAGCTCGTGCGTGCTGTGTTGGCTGATGAGGAACTCATGATGACCTCCTCCGAGGTCGAACAGATCCGTCAGAGGCGTACCTCGGCGAGGTAGTCCTGGACGCGGGCTTCGTGCAGGGCCCTCACCGACGGCGTCGCCCGCTCCAACCGCGGGTAGACGTACCAGGCGAGCAGCCCCTTCTCGGTGTGCAGCCGGTTCTCCGACTGGTCGTAGATGATCGAGTGCGGTCCGTCCATGACGTCATCAGTGGCCTCAACACCGCGTGACGCGGGTAGACAGTGCATGAACTTCACGTGCTCAGGAGCTCGGGCGAGCAGCTCGGGTGTGACCTGGTAGCGCGGCTTGAATGCCGCAACCCGGTCGGGGATCTCGTCCTCCTGCCCGAACCACCACCACAGGTCCGTGTAGACGAAGTCGGCGTCGCGCACGGCGTCCTCGACGTCCTCCGTCGCCAGATAGCGACCGCCGTAGAGATCCTCGTTGCGTTTGACCTCGTCGACCACCGACGGCCACTGCACCTCGATGGAGTACTGCGTCGGACGGGCATGGATGAACGTGCCGCCGAGCATCGTGACGATCATCGCCGTGGAGGTGCACACGTTGGTGGCATCGCCCACGAAGACCACGGTGAGGTCGTCGAAAGGCTGATCGGGCTGCTTGTGCTCGATCATGGTGAAGGCATCGCACAGCGCCTGCGTCGGGTGGTTGTAGTCGGTGAGACCGTTGATGACCGGCACCGTGGCGTAGCGCGCGAACGACTTCACGGTGTCGTGGTGGAGCGCGCGGATCTCCACGGCATCCACCATGCGCGACAGCACCCGCGCGGTGTCGGAGATGTTCTCCTTCTGCCCGAGGTGGATCTCGCCTGGCTTCAGGTAGAGGGCGTGTCCGCCCAGACGGGTCATCGCGACCTCGAAGGAGACCCGGGTTCGGGTTGATGCCTCCTCGAAGATCATGCCCAGACTGGCGTCGACCAGCAGCTCGGGGCAGGCGTGTCGGCGATCGGCGTCCTTGAGCAGCTCGATGAGCCGTAACTGCTCCCTGATCCGCTCCGGGCCCAGATCCTGGGTGTCGATGAAGTGGCGATCGGGGTCGAACGGTTCATGGATCGTGCCTCGGGCACCGGTCGCGGACATCATGGCGCTGCGCCTCCTGCACCTCCATTGCAGCGGAACGGGTCGACCCTCGGTAGCGCCGAAGGTCACTCGTTGCAGCCCCGTCTGTCCACCTCGGGTGCATCAGCGGTAGGCCCCGACCGAGAAGCGGGTCGGGGCCTACCGTGGGTGCGCGAGGGGGGAGTTGAACCCCCATGCCCTTTCGGGCACACGGACCTGAACCGTGCGCGTCTGCCTATTCCGCCACTCGCGCGTGACTCCGAGCCCGCAAAGGCTATCACCGTGGGCACCGACCGTTACGATCGTTGGTCAGGGTCGACGGCCCTGGGCCGACGACGTTCAGGAGGCAGGTGTGGGTGTCCTCGACCGGTTCGAGCGACGCCTCGACCGGATGGTGAACGGCGCCTTCGCCCGGGCGTTCAAGGCCGAGGTGCAGCCGATCGAGATCGCCAGCGCGCTGCAGCGGGAGTGCGACGACAAGGCGGCCCTGGTCGCGCGCGGACGCACGATCGTGCCCAACGTCTTCACCGTCGAGCTCGGCGCCCGAGACCACGACCGGCTCGCCGGCTACGCGCAGCCGCTCACCGACGAGCTGGCCGGGATGGTCCGCGAGCATGCCGGCGAGCAGGGCTACGCACTCGTCGGTCCGGTCGGCATCGAGCTGGTGCGCGACGACGCACTGGAGACCGGGGTCTTCCGCATCCGCAGTGAGGCCGTCGCCGGGCCCCAGCCGCAGGAGCCGCTCCTGCCGCACGTGCGGCTCGAGATCGCCGGTACCCCGTACCCCCTGCTGCGCGACCGCTGCCTGATCGGCCGCGGCAGCGAGGCCGACGTCCGGATCGACGACCCCGGGGTTTCGCGCCGGCACGCGACCATCAACCTGCGGCCGGTCCCCACGATCGAGGACCTCGGGTCGACCAACGGGACGACGGTCGACGGTGCTCGGGTCGACCAGGCCGAGCTCGCCGACGGCAGCGTGATCGTGCTCGGTACCACAAAGGCCACCTTCCGGTACGGGGCGTGACCGGGTGTCCGAGCTCACCCTCACGGTCATTCGCATGGGATTCCTCGCGGTGCTGTGGGCCTTCGTGCTCACGGTCGCAGCGGTCATGCGCACCGACCTCTTCGGGCAGCGGGTGAGCCAGCGGGCCCCCGCGTCGCGTACGAAGACCCCCAAGGCGGCCAAGCCCCCCAAGCAGCGCCGTGGGGTGGCCCGGTCGCTCGTCGTGGTCGAGGGCTCGCTCACCGGCACCGAGCTGACGCTGTCCGACCAGCCGGTGACCCTGGGCCGGTCCGGTGACTGCACATTGGTGCTCGACGACGACTACGCCTCCAACCGCCACGCGCGGATCGCCCCGCGCGAGGGCACCTGGGTCGTCGAGGACATGGGATCGACCAACGGCACGTTCCTGGACCGCACCCGCGTCACAGGACCCACCGTCATCCCGCTCGGCACCCCCGTGCGGATCGGCAAGACCGTGATCGAGCTGCGGAAGTAGCCATGGCCCTGGCCCTGCGCTTCGCCGCGCGCTCCGACGTCGGACTCCTGCGCGACGGCAACGAGGACTCCGGGTATGCCGGCCCGCACCTTCTCGCCGTCGCCGACGGCATGGGCGGGGCCGCTGCGGGCGAGGTGGCCAGCTCGGTCGCGGTGGCGGCATTCGTCGCACTGGACGACGACGACCTCCAGGGAGATCTCCTGGCCGCCCTGCGGCATGCGCTCAGCCGGGCCCAGGACCAGCTGAGCGCACTCGTCGAGGCCGAGCCTGGACTCCAGGGCATGGGCACGACGCTCATCGTGATGCTGCGCTCGGGCAGCCGGCTCGCCATGCTGCACATCGGGGACTCCCGCGCCTACCTCATGCGCGACGGCGAGCTGCAGCAGATCACCCACGACCACACCCTGGTCCAGAGCCTGATCGACAGCGGTCGGCTCACCGAGCAGGAGGCACGCAACCATCCGCAGCGCAACATCGTGACCCGGGTGCTCGACGGGTCGCACGTCGTCGAGCCGGACCTGTCGGTCCGCGAGCTGCGCGCGGGGGACCGGCTGCTGCTCTGCAGCGACGGCCTGTCCGGAGTGGTGACGCAGGACACCATGGCCGAGCTGCTGCGCGAGTCCCCCGACCCGCAAGAGGCTGCCTCGGCCCTGATCGCCCTGGCCCTGCGTGCGGGCGGGCCGGACAACATCACGTGCGTCGTGGGGGAGGTCGTCGACGAGGCGGTCGAAGCACCCGCACCCACCGCCGTGGGTGCGGTCAGCCTGGCCAAGTCCGCCCGCCGACTGCGCCTTCCCGACACCCCCGCCGCGCGCGCCGCCCAGCTGCGGCCCTCCGACGAGCCGACCGGTGCCCCGGTCCGCAAGCCGGTGATCCGCCGCCGGGTCGTCTGGCTGGTCGCCCTGGGCATGCTCCTGGTCGGGATCGCCGTGGGGGCCGGCTTCGGCTGGTACACGTGGGCCCAGCAGCAGTACTTCGTGGGCGCCCACGACACGGGAACGTCCAGCACCGTGGCGGTGTACCGCGGTCCGGCCGAGGCGTTGTTCGGGATCGACGTCTCCAGCGTGGTCACCGACACCGACATCGCCCTGGCCGACCTGCCGGAGTTCGAGCAGCAGGAGGTGCTGGACACCATTCCGGCCCGAAGCCTGCAGGACGCCGACGAGATCGTGCAGCGGCTGCGCGACGAGGCCCTGGCCTGCCAGAGCGAGAAGCCGCCCTCGGGCTGCCCGGAGTCACCGTGAGCGCTCCCTCCGGCGTCACCGCAGCACCGACGGCGACCGTGACCCGCCGACCACCGCGCAACCGCCGCAACCTCGAGCTGCTCCTGACCGTCTTCGCCTACGCGATCGGGCTGATGGCCTTCGCCCAGGTCGATCTCGTGCTGCTCGACGGGCTCAGCCCCGAGTTCACCCAGTTCGTCGTGGTCCTCGGAGTGGGGCTGCTCGGTGGGCACCTCGCCCTTCGTCGACTGGCCCCGTACGCAGACCCCGTGCTGCTGCCCACGGTCGGGCTGCTCAACGCGCTCGGCCTGGTCATGATCCACCGGCTCGACCTGGCCGAGGGGTCGGGCAACGGGACGCCGGAGCCGGACTTCGTGGCCCAGCTGGGCTGGACCGCGCTCGGCATCACCTTGTTCGTCCTGGTCCTGCTCGCGGTCCGTGACCACCGCCTGCTCCAGAGGTACACGTACACAGCCGGCCTCATCGGGCTGCTGCTCCTGGTGCTGCCGTTAGTCCCCGGCCTGGGGATCGAGATCAACGACGCCAGGATCTGGGTTCGGCTGCCCATCGGCCCGAGCAACGTGTCGTTCCAGCCGGCCGAGGTGGCCAAGCTCGCGCTGATCGTCTTCTTCGCCGGCTACCTCGTGAGCAAGCGAGACGTGCTGGCGCTGGCCCGCACCCGGTTCCTCGGGATCGACCTACCCCGCGGACGCGACCTCGGGCCGATCCTGCTCGCCTGGGCGGCCAGCCTGGGTGTGCTCGTCTTCGAGCGGGACCTGGGCACTTCCCTGCTGTTCTTCGGTCTGTTCGTGGCCATGCTCTACATCGCCACCGAACGTCGTTCGTGGTTGTTCATCGGAGCCGCGCTCTTCTCGGCGGGGGCGTTCATCGCCTACCAGCTGTTCCCCCACGTCCAGCTGCGGGTCGGGATCTGGCTCGACCCCTTCGCCGACGAGGCCGACTCCGGCTACCAGATCGCGCAGAGCCTCTACGGCATCGCCAGCGGAGGCATTCTGGGCGTAGGCCTCGGTCAGGGTCACCCCGACTTCGTCCCCTTCGCCAAGACCGACTTCATCGCCGCTGCCTTCGCCGAGGAGATCGGCCTCACCGGTCTGATGGCGATCCTGGTGCTGTACGCCGTCATCGTGGAGCGAGGGCTGCGCACAGCCGTCGCGGTCCGTGACGGGTTCGGCAAGCTGCTCGCCGCCGGGCTTTCAATCGCGGTCGGCATCCAGGTGTTCGTGGTCGTCGGTGGCGTCACGAAGCTCATCCCACTCACCGGACTCACTACTCCGTTCCTCAGCTACGGGGGGTCGTCCCTCGTCGCCAACTGGGCACTGGTCGCTCTGCTCCTGCGGGTCAGCGACAACGCCCGGCGGCCCGTCACTCCGGCGACCGACGAGCCCGGTCCGGCCCAGGCGGGCACTCGGTGAACGGCACGATCCGGCGCACCGCGCTGGTGCTGGCGCTGATGTTCGGGGCCCTGCTCATCAACGTCAACGTGATCGCGGTCCTCCGCGACGACGAGCTGCGCAACCGCGACGCCAACACCCGGCTCGTCATCGAGGAGTACGACCACCAGCGCGGATCGATCCTCGTGGGCCGACGGGCCGTCGCCAAGAGCGTGGCCACCGACGGACGGCTGAGGTACCAACGCGTGTACACCGACGGCGAGGTCTTCGCCGCGGCGACCGGCTACTACTCGCTGTACGGCGCCACCGGAATCGAGAAGACCGAGAACGCGCTGCTCTCCGGCAGTGACGACCGGCTGTTCGTCGACCGGCTGACCAACCTGTTCACCGGCCGCCAGCCCCAAGGCGGCAACGTGGTCCTCACCTTGGACAGCGACGCCCAGCGCGCCGCCTTCGAGGGGCTCGCCGGACAGCAGGGCGCCGTCGTCGCGCTCAACCCGCGCACCGGAGCCGTCCTCGCGCTGGCGACGTCGCCCTCGTTCGACCCGAACCCGCTGGCCTCCCACGACCCGTCGGTCGTGTCCAAGACCTACGACCGGCTCGAGTCGGACCCGGCCGACCCGCTCCTCGACCGACCCATCCAGCAGACCTACCCGCCCGGCTCCTTGTTCAAGGTGGTCGTGGCCGCGGCCGCCTTGTCGAGCGGTCGGTACAGCCCCGCGACCAAGGTGCCCGCACCCGCCGTGCTCGACCTGCCCCAGACCGACAGGGTCATCGGCAACTACGACGGCCTGCCCTGCTTCGGGGGCACCGCCACGCTGACGCAGGCCCTGGCCATCTCCTGCAACACCGCGTTCGCGGGGATCGGCCTCGACCTCGGCGACGACGCACTGCGCAAGCAGGCCGAGGCGTTCGGGTTCAACCAGGCGTTCACGATCCCGCTGCCCGTCGTCCCGAGCGTGTTCCCCAAGGACCTCGACCCCCCTCAGACCGCTCAGTCAGCGATCGGCCAGTTCGACGTGCGCTCCACGGTCCTGCAGATGGCCCTGGTGGCCTCGGGCGTGGCCAACGAGGGAGTCGTGATGCAGCCTTACCTCGTCGCCCAGGAGCAGGCGCCGGACCTGTCCGTGCTGTCGGCCACCGAGCCAGAAGTCTTCTCCGAGGCCGTGTCGCCCACGGTGGCCGCCGAGCTCAGCGACATGATGGTTGCGGTGGTGACCGACGGAACCGGCGGCAATGCCGCGATTCCCGGTGTGACCGTGGCCGGCAAGACGGGGACGGCCCAAGACGGAGACCGGCCACCCCACGTGTGGTTCATGGCCTTCGCCCCGGCCGAGGACCCGGAGGTGGCCGTCGCCGTCCTCGTCGAGAACGGCGGCGAGCAGGGCGACGAGGCAACGGGAGGCACGGTGGCGGCGCCCATCGCGCGAGCAGTCATGGAGGCGGTGTTGCAGTGACCGAACGATACGACCCTCCGGGTCCGGTGCTCGGCGGGCGGTACGAGATCGGCCCGATGCTCGGCAAGGGCGGGATGGCCGAGGTGCACGAGGCCCTCGACACCCGGCTCAACCGCAAGGTCGCGATCAAGATGCTGCGCACCGACCTGGCCCGCGACGCGACCTTCCAGGCGAGGTTCCGCCGTGAGGCCCAGTCGGCGGCGTCGCTGAACGCCCCGACCATCGTCGCCGTCTACGACACCGGCGAGGACCTGCTCGACGGGGCGCGGGTCCCGTACATCGTGATGGAGTACGTCCCCGGTCGCACGCTTCGCGACATCATGCGCTCCGGGCAGCGGCTGACCGTACAACGCTCTCTGGAGATCATCGACGGCACCCTGCTCGCCCTCGACTACAGCCATCGGCACGGCATCGTGCACCGCGACATCAAGCCGGCCAACGTGATGGTCACCCCTCCGGGCCAGATCAAGGTCATGGACTTCGGGATCGCGCGCGCGGTGGCCGACACCTCAGGGACGATGACCCAGACGGCCAACGTCCTGGGGACGGCGCAGTACCTGTCCCCCGAGCAGGCCCGCGGTGAGACGGTCGACGCGCGCTCCGACGTGTACTCCACGGGCTGCCTGCTGTACGAGCTGCTGATCGGGCGCCCCCCCTTCCAGGGAGAGTCGCCCGTCGCCGTCGCCTACCAGCACGTGCGCGAGATGCCACCGACTCCCTCCTCAGTCGACCCCGACGTGCCTGCGGCCGTCGACGCCATCGTCATGAAGGCGTTGGCCAAGAACCCGGAGAACCGGTACCAGACGGCGGCCGAGATGCGGGCCGACGTCGACCGGGCGCTGCACGGCATCCCCGTCTCGGCACCACCGGTGCTCGCCGACGAGCCCACGCAGCAGCTGACGTCGGTGGGTACCGCGACTCTCGCCAGCACGGCGGCCCCGCGGCGGCGGGCGGGGTGGTACGTCGCACTCGGCATCGCCGTCGTCGCCGCACTGTCGCTCCTCGGCTTCGCCGCCTTCGCGCTCTTCGGAGCAGACCAGAACAAGGTCGTGGTCCCCGACCTCCGGGGAAAGACCATCGAGGAGGCCACCACCGAGCTCGACGCCAAGGGCCTGATCGTCGGCGACACCACCTTGCAGCCCTCGGAGGAGCCGAAGGACACCGTCCTGGCCCAGAACCCGCCTCCGGACACCGAGCTCGAGCAGGGCAGCGCTGTGGACCTCACTCTCTCCAGCGGTCCCGAGCAGGTCGTGGTGCCCCCGCTCGTGGGCCTGTCGCAGTCCGACGCCCTCGCCGCCCTCCGCGGCGCCGACCTCGTCCTCGGCCGGCTCGTGCAGCGGGCCAGTGACCAGCCGGCCGGGCAGGTCATCGACAGCCGACCGCCCGAGGGCACTGAGGTCGATGCCGGCTCGTCGGTGGTGCTCGTGGTGAGTACCGGAGAGGTCCCCGTACCCGGCGTCGTCGGGGACACCGAGGCCCAGGCCACGGCGACCCTCACCAACGCGGGCTTCGAGGTGCAGTCACTGGACGTCGTCGACTCCAGTGCGGCGCCTGGCACGGTCGTCGCCCAGAGTCCCGAGGAGGGAACGGAGCTGCGCCTGGGCTCGGTCGTGACGATCAGCGTGGCGGTGGCACCCAGCCCCAGCCCGACCCCCACGCCCACGCCCAGCCCGACGAAGACCTCACCGAGCCCCTCGCCCTGACCTCGGGTGCCAGGCCGGCGGCGCTCAGGACGCCTCGGGTCAGCGGCTGACCACCGGTGCCAGCCCGGATGACCGGGCCACGGCGTCGGTGTCGCCGCACACGACCAACCAGTTCGCCAGCAGGCGGTGCCCGCCCTCGGTGAGGACCGACTCCGGGTGGAACTGCACCCCTTCGACGGCCAGCTCGCGGTGACGCATCGCCATGATCACGTCGGCGTCGGTCGTTCCGGTGACCTCCAGAACGGCCGGAACCGTCGCCGGGTCGACCGCCAGCGAGTGGTAGCGGGTCGCGGTGAACGGGTCTGGCAGCCCGGAAAGCACGCCGACTCCGTGGTGCCTGACCTGGGACGTCTTTCCGTGCAACAGCTCGGGCGCCCTGCCCACCGTCGCTCCGTACGCCACCGCGATGGCCTGCAGACCCAGGCACACCCCCAGGACCGGGACGGCGCCGGCACAGGCGCGCACGATCTCGATGCAGACGCCGGCCTCTTCCGGAGTGCCCGGCCCAGGACTCAGCAGGACCCCGTCGAAGCCCAGGGCCTGCGCCGCCGTCACCTCGTCGTTGCGCCGAACCTCGCAGTGGGCGCCCAGCTGGGACAGGTACTGGACCAGGTTGTAGACGAAGCTGTCGTAGTTGTCGACGACGAGGATCCGAGGGGTCATGGCTGGTCCACCGTAACGTCGGTGAAGGGCAGTCTCGGCTCGACCCAGGGGAAGACCCACCCGAACAGCACGACGACGACGAGCGCAGCGGCGACCAGGGCGATGAGCACCCGCACCGCGGTCGGACCGGGCAGGCGGTTCCACAACCAGACGTACACGTCACCCTCCTTCGGTCAGTGCAGCGGGCGGTCCGTCGGACTTCGGACTGGAGTGGACGAGGACACCGTGCACGATGAGGCGTTCGTACGACGCCCAGCGAGGGTTGCAGGTGGTCAGGGTGATGTACCTCGCCCTGGGCGTCGCGTCGGGCTTGTTGGGCACAGGGGCGACGACCTCCACCTGCGTCGGTGGAACCAGGTACCAGTCGTCCATCCGGTAGGTGTAGTAGGTCGTACGCGTCTCGACCACGACGAGATCGCCCGCGCGAACCCGGTCCAGGTAGGCGAACGGCTCGCCGTTGGTCGCCCGGTGCCCCGCCATGGCGAAGTTGCCGACCTCACCGGGCAGCGCCGAGTCGGGGTAGTGCCCGACCCCCTTGGCCAGGTCGTCGAGCGTCACCCCCTGCACGACCGGCGCCTGCCAGCGCTCGCCGAGCCGCGGGATCGACAGCAGGGCGAAACCCTGCCCGTTCCTCAGGGCGGGTGGGAACTCCTGACGCTGGGTGGGCGAGCCGTCGTCGACGCTCCACTGCTGTTCCAGCTGCGACGTGACCGCTGACGCCGCCCGGTCTGCCTCGACGTTGGTCCACCACAGCTGGTACACCACGAACAGCAGGACCACGCAGCCCGAGGTGACCAGCAACTCCCCGAGCACTCGGGCGGCCAGGCGCCAACCCGTCGGTCGCCGGCTCGGCCGGCGCGACATCGGCAGCAGCAGCACCTTGGTCACGGGGCCGCCCGCGCGAACGTGAGGTCGAGGCTTCCCTCGTACCCGGGGAGGGAGACGGCGTCCAGCTCCTCGACGTCGAAGCCGAGTCCGACCAGGTCGGCCCACTGCCGGTACACCTGCACCGACGGCGCTGCGTCCAGGGCTCGGCTGAGCCGGTCGGGCGGGCCGATGGCGGTGATGGTGAAGGGGGGTGCGTAGACCCGCCCCTGCAGGATCAAGGTGTTCCCCACGCACCGGACGGCGCTGGTCGCCACGATGCGCTGGTCCATCACCTGGATCGCCTCAGCGCCGCCGGCCCACAGCGCGTTGACGACGCCCTGCACGTCCTGCTGGTGCACGACGTAGTCGTCGGGGGCGAACCCCTCGGGGACGCCGCTCTCGGGGACGCTGGCGTCGTCCAGGGCGACCCGAAGACCCTGCCCCCGGGCGGGGTGCACCCCCACCACCTGGCCCAGCGACACGACGCGCTGCGCCAGCTCGTCGCCCACCCGACCGTCGCGCTGGGCGGCAGCGGCCGCGTCGACCGCGCGGCGCAGGGCGTCGACGTCGGCGGTGATCGCGTCGACTCGGGCGTTCTGCTCGACGACCAGGTCGACCAGGCGGGTCTGCTCGTCACCGCGCAGGTCGGTGCCGGCTGCCGTGTGCGCCCCGGCGACCACGACCAGCCCGGTCACGGCCAAGGTCACCGGGAGAACCCAGCGCCACCCGCGCGACGACGTGGCGGTCGGAGCCGTGCCCATCGTCGTCCTCCCGGTGACCGAAGCGGTGCCGACTACGCTAGGCCAACGATCGCAGCCTCTCGACCACCCACCCGACGAACGACCCGAACGAGGAGGACCCGTGCCCAAGTCGCGGATCCGCAAGAAGAAGGACGACGGGTTCACCCCGCCGCCCGCCAAGCGCACCTCCGCCTCGCGCCTGCCCAGTCGCTGGGTGGCGCCGGTGATGGTCACGCTCTTCGTGCTCGGCCTGCTCTGGATCGTGCTGTGGTACCTCGCCGGAGACTCGATCCCCGGCATGCAGAACTGGGGCATCGCCAACCTGTTCATCGGGTTCGGCCTGATCTTCGCCGGACTGATGGTGGCCACGCGCTGGCGCTGACCTGGGAAAACACAGTCGTGTGAGTCGGTCCACAGTGGGGACAACCTCTGTGGACGAACGCGGCCGCGGGTAGATTCCGGGCCGTGGCCCGCACCGTCTCCGACCGCTCGCTCGCCGAGACCGCCCGTTGGGTCGGCGACTGGCAGCGGCTTCGCCGGGTGCCAGGGGTCGCGCTGGTCGTCACGGACTCGACCCGAACCGGCCTCGTCGCACTCTCCGGAGTGGCCGACGCCGGCACGCGTCGCCCGCTGTCCGCGGAGCAGCGGTGGCAGATCGGGTCGGTCTCCAAGGCCTTCACCGCGATCGCACTGCTGCAGCTGCAGGCCGCCGGCCAGGTGTCGGTCACCGACCCCGTCGTGGCGCACCTGCCATGGGCCCGCCACGTTCACCAGGACCTGAGGCTGCACCACCTGCTCACCCACACCGGCGGGCTGCCGACCGGAAGTGAGTGGAGCACCGACTCCCGGCTGGAGACCGCCGTCCAGGGCCTGGTCGGCAACCCCCAGCCGCCGGGGGGTGGGTTCCACTACTCCAACTGCGGGTACGAGATGCTGGGTGACGTCGTCGAACAGCTCACCGGGGTGCCGGTCGAGGAGCACCTGCTCACCCACGTGCTGCGCCCGCTGGGGATGGACGGCGCGTCCGGCTCGGTGGTCGCGGCGGACCGGACGCGTGACGTGCACGGCCACCGACCACCGCGCGACGACGTGCTGTGGCTCGCCGACACCGACCAGGTCCCCGACCAGTGGTTCCCCACTTGCACCGCCGACGGCTCCATCGTGGCCACCCCCGAGGACGTGGCCGTCTACCTGCGGTTCCTCCTGCGCGGCGAAACGCCCGGGGTGCTGGGTCGCGAGCAGTTCGACGTCCTGCGCGGGCGACACGTGCGGGTCGACGAAGCCGAGTCGTACGGGTACGGCCTCAGCAGCTACGACGACGTGGGCCGCCCGCGCGGACGAGGGAGGGACCCTCGGCCACAGCGGCGGGATGGTCGGCCTGTACGCCGACGTGCGGGTGGACCCGGCTCTGGGCATCGGCACCGCCTTGCTGGTGAACGGACACTGTGACGTCTCCGCGGCCAACCGATTCGTCCTCGACCGGCTGCGCGCCGACCTCGGTGCCGCGATCGAGGCCGTCGAGCCCTCGGCGACCTTGAGACCCGTGGTCGACGATCCCCAAGGGCGAGCCGAGTGGGAGCCGCTCGTCGGCCTGTACCGCTCGTACAACCCGTGGGTCCCCACCGTGGAGGTCGTGCGCGCGGGGGAGACGCTGCAGCTGGCCGACCCGGTCAGCGGGTCGCGCGAGGAGCTCGCTCCCCTCGACCGGACCCGGTTCGGCGTCGGCGGCGAGCACTCACCGGACACGGTGGCCTTCGACGTCGAGGTCGACGGTCAGCACCTCCAGCTCGACCTCTCCGGCTGCCGGTACGCGCGGGTGCGCCGTCGTCCGCCCGCCGTCCCCCTTGACCGACGGTGACGTGCCTTTGCTGGCGGTGGGAGGCCCGGTTCTCGGCACACGATCAGCAAACCCGATCGTGTGCCGAGATCAGGGGCGGGTGAAGAGGGTGGCGTTGGCCTGGCCGCCGCCCTCGCACATGGTCTGCAGCCCGATCCGTCCACCGGTCTGGCGCAGGTAGTGCAGCAGCGTGGTGGTCAGGCGGGCTCCCGACGCCCCCAGCGGATGACCCAGCGCGATCGCGCCGCCCCTGGGGTTCAGCCGGCTCGGGTCCGCACCCGTCTCGGCCAGCCAGGCCAGTGGAACGGGGGCGAACGCCTCGTTCACCTCGTAGGCGTCGACCTCGGGCAGTGACACCCCGGCTCGCCCCAGCAGGCGGTGGGTCGCTGGGATCGGTGCCGTCAGCATCTGCACCGGGTCGGCTGCCGCGAGCACGGTGGTGTGCACCCGGGCCAGCGGCTTCCAGCCGTACCGGGCCGCCAGCCGTGACGTCGTCATCAGCAGCGCGGCCGCACCGTCGCTGATCTGGCTGGACGAGCCGGCGGTCACCACACCGTCCGAACGGAACGGAGTCGGCAGCGTGGCCAGCCGTTCGAGGGTCGAGTCCCGTCGGATCCCCTCGTCGGCGGTGACCACGTGTCCGTCGGGGGTGGTCACCGCGACGATCTCCTCGTCGAAGGCCCCGGCGTCGGCGGCCGTCGCCGCGCGCTGGTGGGACTCCCAGGCGAACGCGTCCAGCCGCTCGCGGTCCAGCCCCCACCGCGCGGCGACGAGCTCCGCACCGACGCCCTGGTCGAAGGTCGCCACGCCGGCCTTCGCCAAGGCATCGGCGTAACGCGACCGTACGCCGGGACCGAACGGGTCGGCCCCTGCGGCCGAGGAGCCCAAGGGCACCCGGGACATCGACTCCACACCCCCGGCGACGACGACGTCGTACTGTCCGCTGACCAGGCCGGCGGCCGCGAACGCCAGGGCCTGCTGGCTGGAGCCGCACTGACGGTCGATGGTCACTCCCGGCACCGACTCCGGCCAGCCGGCGGCGAGCACGGCGCTGCGCGCGACGTTGCTGGTCTGCTCGCCGGCCTGGGAGACACAGCCCCACAGCACGTCGTCGACGACGGCCGGGTCCAGCCCGGTGCGCTCGGTCAGCGCGGTGAGCACGACCGCCGAGAGGTCGACCGGGTGGACGGCGGACAGCACCCCGCTGCGCCGACCGATCGGCGTCCGAACCGCAGACACCACCACCGCGTCACGCACGACCCGTGCCTCCTTACTCGACGAGCGAGCTGCACTCACTGAACGGACGCGTGCCGTCGACGCACGACCGGATCAGCTCCGTGCGCCACAGGGCGAAGCCGATGCAGACCGTCACGACCACGACCGACGCCACGACGGCGACCAGCGTGCGCTTGGCCTGCGGGGCGTAGACCATGCAGGCGGTCAGCAGCGCGCCGGCGACCAGACCGCCCAGATGCGCCCGCCAGTTGATGTTGAACGCGGGGATGAACCCGATGACCACGTTGATCGCGATGATCGCCACCACTCCGCGGACGTCGATCCGCAGCCGCAGCGCCAGGACGAACAGCGACCCGAACAGTCCGAAGACCGCACCCGAGGCACCGACCGAGCTGGCGTATATCGGGTCGACGACGTAGGAGAGCACCGATCCAGCCAGGGCGCTGACGAGGTACACGGTGAGGTAGCGCGCCCGACCCAGGCGGGGTTCGATCGCCCCTCCGACGATCCACAGCGCCAGCATGTTGAACAGCAGGTGAGTGACACTGACGTGCAGGAATGCCGAGGTGAGCAGGCGCCACCACTCGCCGGCCGCGACGGGGGCTCCGGCCAGGAGGAAACGCTGGGTCAGGGCGTCACTGGTGACGGTCTGGCCGATGAACAGCAGCACGTTAGTGGCCAGGAGCACCTTGGTGACCAGGATGGGGTCCCCGTGCACCCGCCCACCCGCAACCGTGCGCCCCTGCTTGACCGCACGTCCCGCCTCGGCCACGCACTCCGGGCACTGGAAGCCCACCGGGGCCTCACGCATGCAGTCCGGACAGATGGGCCGGTCGCAGCGCGTGCACCGGATGTAGGTCTCGCGATCAGGGTGCCGGTAGCACGTCGGTGGAACGACCCCCGGCGGCTGGGCTGCCGCGGCCTCACTCACGGGCGTGCGACCGACCAGTCACCCGGAGACGCGGTCGATCACGACCGACTCGACGACCACCGGCGTCGTCGGCCGGTCACCGGGGCCTGTGGGCGTGGCCACGATCGCGTCGACCACCGCGCGGCTGTCGGCGTCGGCCACGACCCCGAAGATCGTGTGCTTGAAGTTCAGCCACGGCGTTGCTGCGACGGTCACGAAGAACTGCGAGCCGTTGGTGTTCGGGCCGGCGTTGGCCATGGCGAGCAGGTACGGGTCGTTGAACTGCAGCTCGGGGTGCGCCTCGTCGGCGAACCGGTAGCCCGGTCCTCCCGTGCCGGTGCCCAGGGGGTCGCCGCCCTGGATCATGAAGCCCGGGATCACCCGGTGGAACTGGGTGCCGTCGTAGAGCGGCGCCGTGCTCTTCTGCCCCGTGCGCGGGTCGGTCCACTCGCGCGTTCCCTCGGCCAGCTCGACGAAGTTGGCGACGGTCTTCGGGGCATGGTCGGGGTACAGCTCGAGGCGGATGTCGCCCTGGGTGGTCTTCAGGGTCGCGAACAGCTGCTCAGCCACGGCACGGGCCTTTCGAAGGCGGAAACGACGACTCGATCCTCGCACAGCCCTCACTGCAGCGACGAGGAGAGGAACTCGAACGCGTCGAGGGTCTGGTCGTTCCAGTAGACCCGGGTGTGCGCGCCGGGAGTGAAGGACGCGATGACCGGCGGCTGGGGGAGCACGTCGACCAGCGCCCGGACGGCGTCGATGAACGGGTCCTGCGTGCCACACCACATGCCGAGGGTCTGACCGGCCAGCCGGGCGACGTTGCCGAACACGGGGTCGCCAACGGCCACCGCCGGGCTGAACGTCGCCGTCGCCCGTGACCAGCGCGGCGCATCCTGGGCCAGTCGAAGGGCGCCGTAGCCGCCCATCGACCACCCCCACACCGCGCGCCGCGTGGCATCGAACCCACGTTCGTCCAGCCACCGCGGCAGCTCCTCGCGCACCATCCGCTGCGGGTCGTCGCCGTCGGGCTGGGGCTCCCACCGCAGCGTGCCCCCGTCGGCGCCAGCGAGCACGAAGGGTGCCGCACCGGCTTCCACGGCGGCGGTGAGGAACCGGCCAAGACCGAACTCCTGGTACTGCGAGGGGCGGCCGCTGGCCCCGTGCAGGACGACGACGACGGGCAGGCCCTCCCCTTCACCGAAACCGTCCGGGACCGCGGTGAACAGCTGGACGTCGGCGCCACGGGCGTCGGAGTGCACGGTCTCCAGCGTGATGACGCCCTCCGGCGCCGTCGGGATGAACGGGTCCGGTCCAAGCCCCAGCGACCGCGCGACCCGATCAGAGGCGAGCGACCAGCCCACCGCCCCGGCCGCGACGACTGCGCCGGCACCAGCAGCACCGAGCAGCACGCGCCGGCGACCGACCGGTTCCATGGACCCCCCAAACACGCCCGGCCCCCGAGAGCCCTTGGGCACGCAGTGGAGACGAGGGGACTTGAACCCCTAACCCCCGCCTTGCAAAGGCGGTGCTCTGCCAGTTGAGCTACGTCCCCGAACGGGTCAACGCAGGTCGACCACCGGCGCACCCGCGGCGGCCGGCGTCGGCTCCGACGTCTCGTCGTCGAAGATGGCCTCGTTCCAGAGGTCTTGCTCGGCCTTGTCCTGCTGGACCTTGCGGTACACGACGTATCCGGCGGCCGCGGCGACCGCGAGGATGAGCAGCTTCTTCACGTGAGACTCCGGTTCGTTGCGGTCACCCGGTCGAGGGAGCCGGGAGTGGGCCTAGGTGGACTTGAACCACCGACCTCTTCCTTATCAGGGAAGCGCTCTAACCGAGCTGAGCTATAGGCCCCGAGCAGACCGGAAGGCTACCCCACGGGCAAAGCCCACCCAAACCGCAGCCGGACGGTTTCGTCGCAGGCATGGACGAGCCCTACGGCTCCTCGGTGACCGTGATCTCGATGCCTCCGACCAGGCTCGCCGCCAGGTTGTACAGGAAGGCGCCCACGGTGGCCACCGCTGTGATCAGCACGATGTCGACCACACCGACGACCAGCGAGTAGGCCAGGATCCGGCCGAGACCGAAGTACTGGGTGATCGCGACTCCGCCCTCACCCACGATGTCGTCGACGGTGCCCTCCACCGAGGTGAACACACCCGCGGCCGCGAGCAGCGTCCACAACAACACCACGGCCACCACCGTGATCACCGCGACCGCGACGGACAGCAGGAAGCTCATCCGCATCACCGTCCACGGGTCGAGCGTCGTCACCGTGAGCCGGGCTCGACGCACCCGCTGCACCGGAGTGCCTCCCGGCGAGACGGCGAGCATGGCTCCCGGGTCGGCGTTGGCCCTTGGGGAGGCCGGCCGATCGGACGACGGAGCAGCCGGCGCGACCCGGGGTGCCGGACCATGGGTCTTGGCCGGGTCAGGGGTCACCTTGGGAGCCCCCGGACCATGGGTCTTGGCCGGGTCAGGGGTCACCTTGGGAGCCGGCGTCACCTTCGGGGCCGGGCTGCTCGGCCGGGCCGCAGGAGTCGTCGTGGGTCGCGCCGAGGGCGTCGCCGTCGGTCGCGCTGACGGCGGCGTCGTGCGTCGGGGGACGGGTGGCCGCCCCTGGCCCGACGTGCTCATCGCGGCCCGCCGGGGTCAGGAGCCGGCACCTCGTCCGGCTCATCGGGCCCTGCCTCCGCGTCGTCAGCGGCCTCCGCGTTGCGGGTCACCGCGACCACGGCGTCACCCTCGGCCACGGTGGTGAGGGTGACCCCCATCGTGTCGCGGCCGGTGGCCCGCACCTCGTCGACCGAGGTGCGGATGACCTCACCGCTGCCCTTGATCGCGAAGAGCTCGTCGGCCTCGTCGACGACGAGGGCACCGACCAGGATTCCCCGTTCCTCGCTCTGCAGGCGCATCGCCTTGACCCCCAGGATGCCGCGACCCTTGGGAGTCCACTCATCGACGCTGGTCTTCTTGGCGAAACCGCCATCGGTGACGGTGACCACGAAGGCACCTGCCCGAACCACGGCCGCAGCCAGCAGCTCGTCGTGGGCCCGGAACCGCATGCCGATGACACCCTGGGTGGCCCGGGCCATCGGCCGCAACGTCTCGTCGTCGGCGTGGAACCGTGCCGACTGCCCCTTGCGCGACACCAGCAGCAGGTCGTCGTCCGGGTCGGTCAGCAGGGCGGCGATGACCTCGTCGCCGTCGCGCAGGTTGATCGCGATGACTCCTCCGCTGCGTGTGGAGTCGTACTCGACCAGCCTGGTCTTCTTGACCATGCCCCTGCGGGTGGCGAGCACCAGGTAGGGGGACTGCTCGTAGTCGCGCAGGTCGACGACCTGCGCGATCACCTCGTCGGGCTGCAGTGCCAGCAGGTTGGCCACGTGCTGCCCGCGCGCGTCGCGCGCGGCCTCGGGCAGCTCGTACGCCTTCAGTCGGTAGACCCGGCCCTGGTTGGTGAAGAACAGGATCCAGTGGTGGGTCGTGGTGGTGAACAGGTGCTCGACGATGTCATCGAGCTTCAACGCGGCCCCGCGCACTCCCTTGCCACCGCGTCGTTGGGCCCGGTACAGGTCGGACTTCGTCCGCTTGGCGTACCCGTCGCGCGTGATGGTCACCACGACGTCCTCTTCGGCGATGAGGTCCTCCATGGACATGTCGCCGTCGGCTGCCACCAGCTGGGTGCGGCGCTCGTCGCCGAACTTGTCGGCGACGTCAGCGAGCTCCTCGCTGACGATGGCCCGCTGCCGGCTCTCGCTGGCCAGGATCGCCTGCAGCTCGGCGATCTGGGCCTCGATCGTGGCCAGGTCGTCGATGATCCTCTGCCTCTCGAGGGCAGCCAGGCGACGCAGCTGCATGTCGAGGATCGCGGTCGCCTGCAGCTCGTCGATGTCGAGCAGGGCCATGAGTCCGCCCCGCGCCTCCTCCGCACTCGGTGAGCTGCGGATCAAGGCGATGACGGCGTCGAGCTGGTCGAGGGCCTTGACCAGCCCGCGCAGGATGTGAGCGCGTTCCTCCGCCTTGCGCAGCCGATAGGTCGTGCGCCGTCGAATGACCTCGATCTGGTGGGTCACGTAGAAGCGGACGAACTCGTCGAGTCGAAGGGTGCGCGGAACGCCGTCGACCAGCGCGAGCATGTTGCAGCCGAACGTGTCCTGCAGCTGTGTGTGCTTGTAGAGGTTGTTGAGGACGACCTTCGCAACGGCGTCGCGCTTGAGCACGATGACCAGGCGCTGCCCGAGCCGCTCGTTGCCCTCGTCGCGGACGTCCGCGATGCCGCCGATCTTGCCGTCCTTGACCAGGTCGGCGATCTTCGTCGCCAGGTTGTCCGGGTTGACCTGGTAGGGCAGCTCGGACACCACCACGCAAGTGCGGTTGTTGATCTCCTCGACCTCGACGACGGCCCGCATGGTGATCGAGCCCCTGCCGGTCCGGTAGGCCTCTTCGATCCCGCGGCGTCCGACGATCAGTCCGCGCGTCGGGAAGTCAGGTCCCTTCACTCGCTCCAGCAGCGCGTCGAGGAGCTCCTCCGACGACGCCTCGGGGTGCTCGAGCAGCCACTGCACGCCGCTGGCGACCTCGCGCAGGTTGTGCGGAGGGATGTTGGTCGCCATGCCCACGGCGATACCGGAGGCGCCGTTCACGAGCAGGTTGGGGTAACGGCTCGGCAGCACGTCCGGCTCTTGGGCGCGCCCGTCGTAGTTCGGCGAGAAGTCGACGGTCTCCTCGTCGATGTCGCGCATCATCTCCATGGCCAGGGGGGCCAACCGGGCCTCGGTGTACCGCATGGCCGCAGCCGGGTCGTTTCCCGGCGAGCCGAAGTTGCCGTTGCCGTCGACCAGCGGGTAGCGCAGCGACCACGGCTGGGCCAGCCGGACCAGGGCGTCGTAGATCGCCGAGTCGCCGTGCGGGTGGTACTGGCCCATCACGTCGCCCACGACCCGTGAGCACTTGGAGTAGCCGCGGTCGGGGCGGTACCCGCCGTCGAACATGGCGTAGAGCACGCGGCGGTGCACAGGTTTGAGGCCGTCTCGCACGTCGGGCAGCGCACGGCTCACGATGACGCTCATCGCATAGTCGAGGTACGAGCGGCTCATCTCCGACTGGAGCTCGACCGGCTCGATGCGGCCGCCCTCGGGCGGGAGCGTGGTCTCGGTCACGGGCTAGGCGTTCCTTCCGGGTGGGCAGGCATCGACGCGTGCGAGTCGTGCGCTAGATGTCGAGGAACCGAACGTCCTTGGCGTTGCGCTGGATGAAGTGACGACGTGCCTCGACGTCCTCACCCATCAGGGTGCTGAACAGCTCGTCGGCCTGGGCGGCGTCGTCGAGGGTGATCTGCAGCAGCACCCGGTGGTCGGGGTCCATCGTGGTGTCCCACAGCTCTTTGGCCGGCATCTCACCCAGCCCCTTGAAGCGCTGGATGCCGTCCTCCTTGGGCAGCTTGCGCCCAGCCTCGACGCCGACCTGGATGACGCCGTCACGCTCGCGGTCGGAGTAGGCGTACTCGACGTTGTCCTTGCCGCCGGGCCACTTGATCTTGTACAGCGGGGGCTGGGCCAGGTAGACGTGCCCGGCCTCGACGAGCGGCCGCATGAACCGGAACAGCAGCGTGAGCAGCAGGGTGCGGATGTGCTGGCCGTCGACATCGGCATCGGCCATCAGCACGATCTTGTGGTACCGCAGCTTCTCGATGTCGAAGTCGTCGTGGATCCCCGTGCCCAACGCCGTGATCAGCGCCTGTACCTCGTTGTTGGCCAGGACCTTGTCGATCCGGGCCTTCTCGACGTTCAGGATCTTGCCGCGGATCGGCAGGATCGCCTGGAACCGGGAGTCGCGGCCCCCCTTGGCCGAGCCACCGGCGGAGTCGCCCTCGACGATGTAGAGCTCGCACTCCTCCGGGTTGGTCGACTGGCAGTCCGACAGCTTGCCGGGGAGCCCACCGGACTCGAGCAGGCCTTTGCGCCCGCGCGCGAGGTCGCGCGCCTTGCGAGCGGCCAGCCGGGCCGATGCCGCCGCGACCGCCTTGCGCGCGATCTCCTTGCCCTCGGCCGGGTTCTGCTCGAACCATGCGCCCAGCCGCTCGTTGACGACCTTCTGGACGAACGTCTTGGCCTCGGTGTTGCCGAGCTTGGTCTTGGTCTGCCCCTCGAACTGCGGCTCGCGCAGCTTCACCGACACGATCGCGGTGAGACCCTCGCGGACGTCTTCGCCGGACAGGTTCGCGTCCTTGTCCTTGAGCACGCCCCACTCTCGACAGAACTTGTTCACCAGCGAGGTGAGCGCCGAGCGGAAGCCCTCTTCGTGGGTGCCGCCCTCGTGGGTGTTGATGGTGTTGGCGAAGGTGTACACCGACTCCTGGAAGCCGGCGTTCCACTGCATCGCCACCTCGACGGAGATGCCGTGCTCGTCGTCCTCGGACTCGAAGTCGATGACGCTGCGGTGGGACTCGCCCTTCTTGCGGTTGATGTGCCTCACGAAGTCGGCGATGCCGCCCTCGTAGTGCCAGCTCTGCTCACGGGGTGCCTGGTCCACCTCGGCGTCGCCCTCGACCGCTTCGATCGGGCGGTCGTCACGCAGGCTCAGGGTGAGCCCCTTGTTCAGGAACGCCATCTCCTGGAACCGTCGCGACAGCGTGTCGTCGTCGTAGTGGGTGGTCTCGAAGATGTCCTCGTCGGCCCAGAAGGTGATCGTGGTCCCGGTCGACTCGGTCGCCTCGCCCTTCTGCAGCGGCCCGGTCGCCGCGCCGTAGACGTAGGACTGGCGCCACACGTGGCCGTCGCGACGTACCTCGACCTCCAGCCGGGAGGACAAGGCGTTGACCACCGACACCCCCACCCCGTGCAGCCCGCCGGAGACCGAGTAGCCACTGCTGGCGCCACCGAACTTGCCGCCGGCGTGGAGCACGGTCAGCACGACCTCCAGGGCGGGCTTCTTCTCGATCGGGTGCTCGTCGACCGGGATCCCTCGGCCGTCGTCCTCGACCCGGACCCCACCGTCGGCCTGCAGGATCACCTCGATCCGGGTCGCATGTCCGGCCAGCGCCTCGTCGACGGAGTTGTCGACCACCTCGTAGACCAGGTGGTGCAGCCCACGCTCGCCCGTGGAGCCGATGTACATGCCCGGGCGCTTGCGGACGGCGTCGAGGCCCTCGAGGACCTGGATCGCTGCTGCGTCGTAGGACAAGGGCCACGGCTCCTTCACGGTGCAGACGCCGGTCGGAGGATCCGGACGGCGGGGCTGGACTCAACCGATCACGACGACGGCCGCCGCAGCGGCCGGGACCCCCTGATCCTACCGGTCCGTGCCGTCAGAACCGGCCCTCGGGCACGTCTGGGGACGGCGTGGCCGATCTGGCGTGGGGCGGCGTGACTCCCCCTACGCGGGCAGGGGGTCGGTACGGCCCTCGGGGCTGCAGCCGCGGTCACCCATAGGTGTCCCGGGGCCCCCGGCCGGGCACCCGCAGTCGGCCCTTGCGCCACGAAGGGCCGTCGGGTCCCAGGACGCTGACCACCCGCACGGTTCCGTCCCCGAGCTCCTCGTTCAGCCGGCGCACCAGGGTCGCGGCCAGGAGGCGCACCTGGGTCGCCCAGGCACTGGAGTCGGCCCGCACGGTGAGCACGCCTTGGTCGAAACCCTCCGGGACGCAGTGCGCGGCGACATCGGCCCCCACGATCTCCGCCCACCGACCCTCGACGCCGCCGACGGCCACCGGGACCTCCCACCCGCGCTCGCCGACCAGCCGGTCGACCGACCGGCCGACCGGCTGCGGGTCGCGCTCGTCGGGATGGGCCCCGCTCACCGCCCCCGGTGTCGCGCCGGGTCGGGCCCCCACCCCGGGACCTGAGGAGCTGGCCGCCCCCCGGCCAGGGGTCGCGCCGCGCTCACGGGCGCTCGACCGGGCCGCTGCGAGCAGCGCCCGGGCGAGGTCGACCTGCCCTCCTTCGACCGGCGCCGCGGGCGGGCCTTCGACTGGGGCCCCGGCCGGGTCGGACCGGGCGAGGGGCGCCGGCTGCGCCGTCGGGTCATCCGGCACGGGTCACCTCACCCCCGGACACCGTGAACCGCGCACCCAGCAGCTGCGCCGGCACGTCATCGACCACCGCCGCCGTCACCCAGACCTGCTCGGCGTCGGCCACCCGCTCAGCCAACCTCGCCCGGCGGGCGGAGTCCAGCTCGGCGAACACGTCGTCCAGCACGAGGACCGGGTCGTCGCCGTCGGCGCGCAGCAGCTCGAACGCGGCCAGGCGCAAGGCCAGGGCGAACGACCAGGACTCCCCGTGGGAGGCGTACCCCTTGGCCGGGAGGTCACCCAGCGTGAGGGTGACGTCGTCCCGGTGCGGACCGACCAACGTCACCCCTCGGTCGAGCTCGTCCGGGCGGGCGAGAACCAGTGCCTGGCTCATGGCCTCATGCCATCCGGCTCGGTCCTTGCTCGCCGACGGGTCGTCGATCCGTCGGGCGACCGACGACTGGTACGACAGCGACGCGACGGCGCCGGCCGACGCGATCGCCTCATACGCCGTGCAGACATGCGGGTCGAGCTCGCCGAGCAGCGCACTGCGTGCGGACAACAGCTCGGCGCCGGCCGTCGTGAGATGGGTGTCCCACACCTCGAGGACGCCGAGGTCAGGCGCTGACCCACGTCTGGCCAAGGACGCGGTACGTAGCAACGCGTTGCGCTGCCGCAGCACGCGGTCGTAGTCGGCCCTGACCCCCGCCAGCCGGGGAGTGCGAAGCACCATGAGGTCGTCGAGGAACCGACGTCGTACCTCCGGCTCACCGCGGACGAGCGCGAGGTCCTCAGGGGCGAAGAGCACCGTGCGCAGCACCCCGATGATCTCCCGCGCGCGCGGGAGCGCCGACTGGTTGATCCGGGCCCGGTTGCTCCGGCCCGGGTTGATCTCCACCTCGAGGGTGAGCCGACGCCCGTCACGCTCGACGACTCCGCGGACGACGGCTCGTTCGGCCCCCTGTCGCACGAGCGGTGTGTCAGTGGCGACCCGGTGGCTCGTCAGTGTCGCGAGATAGCCCATGGCCTCGACCAGGTTCGTCTTGCCCTCGCCGTTGCGACCGATGAACGTCGTCACACCACCGGCAGCTTCGACCACCACGTGCGGGTAGGACCGGAAGTCGACCAGCTCGAGGGAGGAGACCTGCACGGTGTCGGCGCTCAGCCGGACAGGCGCACCGGCATCAGCAGGTAGCGGTACGACGCCCCGGCCGACGCATCGCCCCCGGCGGTGAGCACTGCGGGCTTGGTCGCGGTGGTGAAGGACAGCTGGGCCACCGGGTCGTTGATGGCGCCGAGGCCGTCGAGCAGGAACTGGGGGTTGAACGCGATGGTCAACGGCTCACCGTCGAACCCGGCCGCCATCGCCTCGGTCGCCTGCGCCTCGTCCCCTGTGCCGGCTTCGAGCACCAGCTCGTCGCCACCGAAGGTCAGGCGCACCGGAGTGTTCCGCTCGGCCACGAGCGCCACCCGCTTGACCGACTCGGTGAACGCTGCGGTCTCCAGCGTGGCCACCGCCTCGGACTCACTGGGCAGCAGCGCCCGGTACTTGGGGAACTCGCCGTCCAGCAGCCGCGTCGTGGTGCGCTTGCGTCCGTCGCCACCCGAGCCCTCGAACCCGATCAGGCCCTCGCCCGAGCCGCCGGCGGCCAACGCGATGGTGACCGCGTCCGCGTCACCGAGCGAGCGAGCCGTCTCGGCCAGAGACCGGGCCGAGACGAGCGCGACCGCGCTGGCGTCGGTGAGCTGCGGGGTCCAGGACAGCTCGCGCACGGCCAACCGGTAGCGGTCGGTGGCGGCGAGGGTCAGCTGGTCGCCCTCGAACTCCATCCGCACGCCGGTCAGGACCGGAAGGGTGTCGTCGCGGCCGGCGGCCACCGCCACCGTCGCCACCGCCGCCGCGAAGTCGGCCCCGGGCAACGTGCCGGCTGCCGCTGGCAGGTCGGGCAGAGTCGGGTAGTCCTCCACCGGCAGGGTCAGCAGGGCGAACCGGGACGAGCCGCAGGTGACCACCACCTTGGCGTCCTCGACCACGACATCGATCGGCCGGTCGGGAAGGCTACGCACGATCTCGGCCAGGAGTCGCCCGGACACGAGGGCCCGCCCGGCGTCGCTCACCTGCGCGTCGACCTCGACTCGCGCACTGACCTCGTAGTCAAAGCTGCTCAGGACCAGACCCGAGTCGCTGGCCTCGACGAGCAGGCCGGCCAGGACCGGCAGCGGTGGTCGGGTCGGCAGACTGCGGGCCGCCCAGCCGACGGCGTCGGCCAAGACGTCACGTTCGACGCGGAACTTCACGCCACTCTCCTCCCGATCGGGTTGGTCACTGTACGTGGTGGGCCGTGCGAGTGCACCGGGGCCTCACGGTCGGTCACGGTGTGTGGTGCCGTGCGCGCTGACCCCGATCATGACGGGTTGGGATCAGGACATCAGGGAGATTCGTCGTCGTCGTCGGCCCGGTGGACAGTGGGGACAGACGGCGTCCACCCAGGTCAGCGCGGCGTGTTCGGGGCAGCACGGATGGTGACGAGCTGGGGCCAGGTCGGTGGACGGGTGTGGACCAACCGTCGGCGGGTCGGGGTTGTACACCGTCGACGGGCTGGCTGTCCCCAGCTCGTCCCCGTAGGGCAGGCATCCGTCCACAACGTTGTCCCCAGGGTGTGCACCCAGCGTGACGGTGTCCGGGGAGGTGCGGGGACGGCTCAACCGACACAGGAGGGGACACGCTGACGGACACGGGGACGGACACGGGGACGGACACGGCGAAGATCAGCCCTGACGGGCCTGGGACTTGATCCGGTTGGTGAGCTCGGTGACCTGGTTGTAGACGCTGCGGCGCTCGGCCATCAGCTGACGGATCTTGCGGTCGGCGTGCATGACAGTGGTGTGGTCGCGACCACCGAACTGCTGGCCGATCTTGGGCAAGGACAGGTCGGTGAGCTCACGGCACAGGTACATCGCGATCTGGCGGGCGTTCACTAGCACCCGGGAGCGGGACGATCCGCAGAGGTCGTCCATGGTGAGTCCGAAGTAGGCCGCCGTCTGCGCCATGATCAGCGCCGCGGTGACCTCGGGGCCGCTGGTGTCCGGGATGAGGTCCTTCAAGACGATCTCGGCCAGAGCGAGGTCGACCGGCTGGCGGTTCAGGCTGGCGAAGGCGGTGACCCGGATGAGCGCACCTTCGAGCTCACGGATGTTCGTGGCGATCTTGCTCGCGATGAACTCCAGCACCTCGGGCGGAGCCTGCAGCCGTTCCTGAGCGGCCTTCTTGCGCAGGATGGCGATCCTGGTCTCGAGGTCGGGGGGCTGGACGTCGGTGGTCAGGCCCCAGGTGAAGCGGGTACGCATCCGGTCCTCGAAACCGGACAGCTGCTGGGGGGAGACGTCGGAGGTGATGACGATCTGCCGGTTGGCCGTGTGCAGCGTGTTGAACGTGTGGAAGAACTCCTCCTGCGTCTGAACCCGGCCCTGGAGGAACTGGATGTCGTCGATCAGCAGGACGTCGACGTCACGGTATCTGCGTTGGAACGCCTGGGCTTTGTCGTCACGGATGGAGTTGATGAAGTCGTTGGTGAACTCCTCCGAGCTCACGTACCGGACCCGGGTCCCTGGGTACAGGCTGCGGGCGTAGTGCCCGATCGCGTGCAACAGGTGAGTCTTGCCCAGACCCGATCCGCCGTAGATGAACAGCGGGTTGTAGGCCTTGGCCGGCGCCTCGGCGACCGCGACCGATGCGGCATGGGCGAAGCGGTTGCTCGTACCGATGACGAAGGTGTCGAACGTGTACTTCGGGTTCAGTCGCGAGTCGTGGTCGACCCGACCGGTCGGCTGTCCGGACCCCGGGCGGGTCGCGGGCTCGTCGCGGTGGGGGGCAGCGTCAGTGCGGCCGACCACCGACTGGCCCGCGGTGTCCGTGCGGGACCGCGCGGCGTCCGGGCCAGCGACCGGGGAACCTGCAGCTGGTTCGTGGGTGGTCGGTGCGGACTCCTCGGACTCGAGGATCGGCTCGACGGTCACGGCGATCCGGATGTCGCGGCCGAGCTCGCGGCTGAGCACCTCGGTCACCGCGGCCCGCAGCCGAGCCTCGATCAGCTCCTTGGTGAAGTCGTTGGGGGCCGCCAGCAGCGCGGTGTCCTCGACCACACCGACCGGACGGGTCAGGGTCAAGAAGGCCTGCGCCTGGGGACCCACCTCATGGGCGAGCGTGTCGAGCGCCCGGCTCCAGACCGCTGCGAGGTCCGGATCGGTGCTTACCAAGGTGTCACCATCTCGTCGCCCGCCATCTCTTCGGTGCTGCCCAGTGCCGTCCAGTGCCGTCCCCGGGGAGTCATGGGGGCTACGGGTCGTGGCGCCCGGTGGCGGGTCCAGACAACTGGTCCACATGGCTGTCCACAAGGTGTGGAGGCGGTGTGGTCCGCTGAACCGGTCCGCTTGCCGGGCGGACGCTACCGACTCGATACGCCTGCCGTCCAGCCGTTGTCCACATCCTGCCTCACCGTCCCGGCGTGTCGTGACCGGGGTGGGCGCCGCCGCCTGGGACGATGGGAAGTTGGTTCCTCCGGGGGCAGTCGGGTCACGGTTTGACCGGGGAGGTCCTCAGTTCGTACCGTAGGGCGCCCGCAGTGTGGCTGCTGGGCGATCTTCGGACACTGTCGCATGCCTGCGCGTCCGCTTCGGCGGGTCGTCGGCGTCCGGTGGTGCCCGAGGCCCGACTGTCGGTGCCGGCCCTCCCGCCGTCGCCTCGACCTGAGTTCTGGAGCGTTCCCCGTGAGCAAGCGCACCTTCCAGCCGAACACCCGGCGCCGGGCCAAGACCCACGGCTTCCGGTTGCGGATGCGCACCCGCGCGGGCCGCTCGATCCTGTCGGCCCGTCGCCGCAGGGGCCGCACCCGCCTGTCGGCCTGACCGCTTCGTGCTGCCAGCCGCTCACCGGATGCGCACCAGCCGCGACTTCACCTCGACCACTCGACGGGGACGTCGTGCGGGGTCGGCCTCGCTGGTGCTGCACCACGTGCTGCCGCCGGAGGGCGTCGAGCCCGGGCCGGAGCAGTCACCGCCTGCCGCGACGCTGGTCGGGTTCGTGGTGGGCAAGAACGTGGGCGGCTCGGTCGTCCGGCACCGGGTGACCCGACGGCTGCGGGCGCAGATGGCCCAGCGGCTGGACCGGCTGCCCGAGGGCTCACGGGTGGTCGTGCGGGCGCTTCCTCGGGCCGCCCGCGCGTCGTCGGCCCGGCTCGGGGCCGAGCTGGACGCCGCGCTGGACGCCGCGCTGGCCAGGGCGGTGCCGTCCAGATGAGCGCGCTCGAGGTGGTCACCTGGCCGCTGCGCATGCTCGCGCTGGGGCTGATCTGGTTCTACCGCAACTGCATCACGCCCTGGACACCGCAGACCTGCCGCTACTACCCGACCTGCTCCTCCTACGCCGAGCAGGCGATCCGCAGCCACGGGCCGATCCGGGGCGGGTGGCTCGCCGTCCGGCGGGTCGGCCGCTGCCACCCCTGGGCACCGGGTGGGGTCGACCACGTGCCGGCCCCGCGCGGAGTCCGGACGGGCGCCGAAGGCTCGACCCGCGCGGGCTCAGCTGATTCGACCTCAGCCTCGACCTCAGCGTCGCCGGCTGCACCCTCGACCTCGACAGGAGCCTGACTCGTGGGCCTGCTCGACCCGCTCTACTACGCCGTGTCGTGGGTGCTGGTCACCTTCCACAGCTTCTTCAGCCTGTTCCTGCCCGACGTCGGGGGCTGGGCCTGGACGTTGTCCATCGTCGGTCTGGTGATCGTCATCCGGATCCTGCTGATCCCGCTGTTCGTCAAGCAGATCAAGGCCCAGCGCGGCCTGCAGGTGCTGCAGCCGCACATCAAGGAGATCCAGAAGAAGTACAAGGACGACAAGCAGAAGCAGCAGGAAGAGCTGATGAAGCTCTACCGCGAGACCGGCACCAACCCGCTGGCCTCGTGTCTGCCGATCATCTTGCAGATGCCGATCTTCTTCGCCTTGTTCCACGTGCTGAACGCCGGGGTGCAGAAGGGCCAGGCGGTCGGGGCGATGACCCAGGAGCTGGCGATCCAGGCCGGCCAGGCCACCTTCTTCGGGGCACCGCTGGACGCCACCTTCCTGACCAGTCCCGCAGACCTGGGCGACGCCAACCCGACGACGGTCAAGGTGGTCACCGTCATCCTGATCGTGCTGATGAGCGCGACGACGTTCATCACCCAGCGCCAGCTGATGGTCAAGAACATGCCGACCGGCCAGGACAACCCGATGGCCCAGCAGATGAAGATCCTGCTGTACGTCTACCCGGTCATGTTCGCCTTCTTCGGCATCAACTTCCCGGTCGGTGTGCTCATCTACTGGTTCACCACCAACCTGTGGACCATGGGCCAGCAGTTCTACGTGATCCGCCGGAACCCCGCGCCGGGCAGCGCGGCCTGGGAGGACCTGCAGCGTCGCCGGGAGGCCAAGGGCAAGACCGCCGGCGGTGCCGGACCGGCGGAGGTCGAGGGCACGGTCCTGACCGAGCCGCCGAAGCCACCCCGACAGCAGCCCAAGCGGCAGCCGCGCAGCAAGCGCAAGAACGTGACGGGCCCGGTCGGGCCCCCCGAGGAGCAGATCCCCGACGACCCGGACGAGCAGCCCCCGGCTGCCACCAAGGAGTGAAGGCCCCGTGACCGAGACCACGAACGCCGCGGACACCGACCTGGCCGAGGGCCCGGCGACCGACTCGTCGGAGCCGAGCCCGGTCCAGTCGTCGTCGCCACCCGACCTGGAGACCGAGGGCGACATCGCCGCGGACTACCTGGAGGGGCTGCTCGACATCGCCGACCTGGACGGCGACATCGACATGGACGTCGAGGGCGACCGGGCGATGGTCTCGCTGGTCGGGGGCGACCTCGGTCAGCTGGTCGGCAGCGAGGGCCAGGTGCTGGACGCGCTCCAGGAGCTCACCCGGCTGGCCGTGCTGCGCGAGACCGGGCACCGCAGCCGGCTGATGCTCGACATCGACGGGTTCCGGGCGGCCCGGCGGGCCGAGCTGACCGAGCAGGGTCGGGTGGCCGCTGAGACCGTGAAGTCCAGCGGTGCGCCGATCAAGCTGGAACCGATGACCGCGTTCGAGCGCAAGGTGGTGCACGACGCCGTCGCGGCCGCCGGCCTGAGGTCGGAGTCCGAGGGCGAGGCCCCGGACCGGTGTGTCGTCGTGCTGCCCGCCTGAGGTGGAGCCCGGCGTTTCACGTGAAACGCCCGGACCCCCACCGGAGGCGGCCGGGGTGTTCGGGCCGGCTCTCCCGCTGGCGCAGCACTACGCCGACCTGCTCGCCGGACCCGGCGTGGTGCGCGGTCTGATCGGGCCGCGTGAGGTGCCCCGCCTGTGGCCGCGGCACCTGCTCAACTGCGCCGCTCTGGCACCGGTCATCGACCAGGTGGTGGAGGAGGCGCGGTCGTCCACGCGGCGAGGAACCGCCCCGCCGGTCACCGTGGTCGACCTCGGTTCGGGAGCCGGGTTGCCCGGGGTGGTCCTGGCCCTGCTCCGGCCGACCTGGCGGGTCGTGCTCCTGGAGCCGCTGGAGCGCCGGACCACTTTCTTGCGGGAGGTCGTCGAGGAGCTCGGCCTGGACCGGGTGCAGGTGTACCGGGGCCGGGCCCAGGACGACGCGGTGGTGCAGCGGGTCCGCGGGCTGGGCCGGGTCGACGTGGTGACCGCACGCGCGGTCGCGCCGCTGGGCCGACTGGCCGGATGGGCGCTGCCCCTGCTCACCCCCGGTGGCAGCCTGCTTGCGCTGAAGGGAGCCAAGGCCGCCGACGAGCTGGCTGCTGCGTCGCCTACGCTGCAGCGCATGGGGCGGGAACCGAAGGCGTCCGGCGCCGCGGTGGTCGCCTCTTCAGTCCGGGAGCTCCCCGGGAGCCCGAGCCGGGTGATCCAGGTGAGGATCGAAGGGATGAGCCCGTGAACGAGTCCGAGTCCACACCGGCCGAGGACCCTGCGGCGGGTACGGCCGACTCCGGTGGGGCCGGACCGGGGACCGTGGAGATGCCGTTGCGCTATGCCACCGCCGGGCCGCCGACCCCGGACGTTTCACGTGAAACATCGGGCTGGCAGGAGGACACCCCGATCGCCGAGGCGGCCGCGACCGCGGTGGCCGTGCTGGGCCGTCGGGCCGGTGACCTGCCGCGCCCGACCCGCCCGCGGGTCCTGACCGTGGCCAACCAGAAGGGCGGCGTGGGCAAGACGACGTCGACGGTCAACCTGGCCGCGGCGCTGGCCCTGCACGGGCTGCAGGTCCTCGTGATCGACCTCGACCCGCAGGGCAACGCGTCCACCGCGCTGGCCGTGGAGCACCACGTCGACGTCCCGAGCATCTACGACGTCTTGATCGAGGGTCGCCCGCTGGCCGAGGTCCTGGCCCCGGTGGAGGCGATCCCGGGGCTGTGGTGCGCTCCGGCGACCATCGACCTGGCAGGGGCCGAGATCGAGCTGGTGTCCCTCGTGGCCCGGGAGTCGCGGCTGTACCGGGCGCTGACCGCGTTCCTGGACGAGCAGGCGGAGCGCCCGGACGGGGGGATCGACTTCGTGCTGATCGACTGCCCGCCGTCCCTGGGGCTGCTCACGGTGAACGCCTTCGTCGCTGCGCGGGAGGTGCTGATCCCGATCCAGTGCGAGTACTACGCCCTGGAGGGGCTGGGCCAGCTGCTGCGCAGCGTCGACCTGGTCCAGGCCCATCTGAACCCCGACCTGCAGGTGTCGACCATCCTGCTGACCATGCACGACGCCCGGACCCGGCTGGCCGCGCAGGTGGCCGAGGAGGTCCGGTCCCACTTCGGCCCGGTCGTGCTGCGCACCGCAATTCCTCGGTCGGTCCGCGTGTCGGAGGCCCCGAGCTATGCGCAAACCGTGCTGACATACGACCCAGGCTCCAGCGGCGCGCTGTCCTACCTGGACGCCGCCCGAGAGTTGGCCGAGCGGCCGGCACCCGGAGCACCGGAGCACGAGTCGGAGGTGGCGCGGTGAGCGAGAAGCGACGCGGACTCGGCAAGGGGCTGGGAGCACTGATCCCCACCCAGCCCCGCACCGAGGACACCCTGGCTGTGTCGGTCGACCTCACCCGGGCCGGGTACGCGACCCCACCCCGGGGGGTCGATGCCGTGCTGGACGCCGCCGACACGGTCAACGACGCCCATCCGGCCCGGGCGGCGCAGGCGGGGGGCAGTGACGACGCCGTGTCACCCATGGCCCACTACGCCGAGCTGCCGTTGGCCGCGATCGTCCCGAACCCCCGACAGCCGCGGCAGGTGTTCGACGAGGACGCGCTGGCCGAGCTCGTGCACTCCCTGCGCGAGATCGGGCTGCTGCAGCCGATCGTGGTGCGCGGTGTGGGGGGCGGTCGTTACGAGCTGGTGGCCGGCGAGCGCCGGTGGCGTGCGGCCCAGCAGGCCGGGTTCACGGTCATCCCCGCGATCGTGCGGGAGACGGCCGACGACGTCCTGCTGCGCGACGCGCTGCTGGAGAACCTGCACCGGGCGCAGCTCAACCCCCTGGAGGAGGCGGCCGCCTACGACCAGCTGCTGAAGGACTTCGGCTGCACCCAGGAGGAGCTCGCCACCCGGATCGGCCGCTCCCGGCCCCAGGTGTCGAACACCCTGCGGCTGCTGCGGCTGCCGCTGCCGGTGCAGCGTCGGGTCGCGGCGGGCGTGCTGTCGGCCGGGCACGCCCGGGCGCTGCTGGCCCTGCCCGACTCCGGGTCGATGGAGCGGGTCGCCGGACGGATCGTGGCCGAAGGGCTGTCGGTGCGGGCGGTGGAGGAGCTGGTCGCGCTCGGAGTTGCCGATAATTCACCACAAACTATCCGAAAGCGGACAGCGCGGGTGCAGGCGCCCGCGCTGTCGGACCTGGCCGAGGCGCTCAGTGACACCCTGGAGACCCGGGTCCAGGTCGCGCTGGGGCGGCGCAAGGGGTCGATCACCATCGACTTCGCCTCGGTCGACGACCTGGAGCGGATCGTGGACCTGATCGCCCCCACCGCCACCTCGAGCCTGCGCGGCGGCCGCCCCCGGTCGGCATGAAGGGACTGCGCTGGGCCTTGGTCGGGTTCGGCCTCGGCCTGCTGGTGGCCTTCCTGGCCTCGCTGGTCCGGCGGCGTCGGTTGGTGCCGGTGACCGGCTACGTGCCTCCGGTCGCCGCGACCGGGCCGTCCGCGGTGCCGCCTGGCTGAGCAGTTCTGGGGACAGACCCGGGGGCAGACCTGGGGCCAGACCTCGAGCCGGGCGTCGGACCGGGCGCGTGCAGAGGCGTCAGGCCACGGTGGCCGGCGCCGGGTGGGGGAGCACCACGGAGGTGGTGGGCGACTCCTTCGGCAGGTAGAGCTGCTGCAGGGCGACGAGCACCGCCTCGGCGACGGCGTCGCGGAACGCCGGGTCGGCCAGGCGGGCCGCGTCGCCGGGGTTGCTGAGGTAGCCGACCTCCAGCCGGACGGTGGGCATCCGGGTGCGGCGCAGCAGGTCCCACGTCTTGCCGTGGGTGTGCCCGTCGAGCAGGTCGGTGCGTCGCACCACCTCGTCCTGGACCAGGTCGGCCACGCGCTCGCCCACGACCGAGGCCGCACCCGACGGACCGGCGCCGTAGTAGAACGTCGCCACCCCGTGGGCGGCGGTGTTGGGGTGGGCGTCGGTGTGCAGTGAGACCACCAGGTCGGCGTCGAGCCGGTTGGCCAGCGCGGCCCGGGTCGACTCGTCCGGGGGCTCGGCGTCGGGTGCGAGCCGCCCCCGGGTGAGATAGGCGGAGACCCCCACCGCGACCAGCCGGCCCTCGATCCGGGCGGCCAGGTCGGCCACGACGTCGGCCTCGGTGAGCCCGTGCCCGACCGCCCCGCGGTCGCGGCCGCCGTGACCCGGGTCGATGACCACGATCTTCCCGGCCAGACCAGGTCCTGACCCGGCCCAGCGCTGGGTTTCCCGCAGCTGCTGGGCAGCCCCGCCCACGACGGTCCGGGCGAGCCGGTCCAGGGCCTTGAAGGTCACCGGGCCGCACAGGCCGTCGACCGGGATCCCCACGTTGCGCTGGAAGTCCCGCAACGCCTGCTCCGTCTCGATCCCGAACAGCGCGTCGATCCGGCCCGGGTCGAAACCGAGCTCCAGGAGGCGTCCCTGGAGGGCCGACACGTCGTCGCCGGAGAGCAGGTGGCTGGGGGCGTACCGAAGGACCCGGTCGCCGAGCTGCCAGCGCGCGTCGTCGAGCAGGCGCCAGGTCTGGGGTCCGACGACGCCGTCGCAGGCGAGGCCCCGCTGCTGCTGGAAGGCCAGCACGGCCGACTCGACGTCGGCGTCGAACGGGGACTCCATCGGATGGGCCGCCCCCGGGTCGACGCCCGCCGGCTCGGCGCTGACGAGGTCCAGCCGGGCCAGGTGGGCGCGCAGCTGCGCCACCGCGGGGCCCTGGTCACCGCGGCGGTAGGGCAGCCCACCGCCGAACACGTCGGCCGAGGGGTCGGACTGGGGCATCTGGCCTCCAGGACAGCTGTGGGGTCACAGCCTGTGCCGGCATCGTAGCCCGCCGTGCGCTGAGGTCCCTAGCGCCGAACCGGTGCCGATCGCCGCCCGAATGAGCCCGACCGGGCGGCCTACAGGTAGGTCGCGAGGTCTTGCAGCAGCACCTGCTTGGGCTTGGCGCCGACGATGGTCTTGACCATCTCCCCGCCGGAGAAGACGGCCATCGTCGGGATCGAGGTGATCCCGTAGCTGGCCGCCGTGCGCGGGTTCTCGTCGACGTTGAGCTTGGCGATGGTGAGCGTCTCGCCGTGCTCACCGGCGATCTCCTCGAGAATCGGGGCCACCATGCGGCAGGGGCCGCACCACTCCGCCCAGAAGTCGACGAGCACCGGCTTGTCCGAACCGAGGACGTCAGCTTCGAAGGTGGCGTCGGTGACGGTGGTGGTGGCTCCCATGAACGGCTCCAGTCGTGTGCGTGGGTTGGGTGGTCAGGCGGAGACGAGACCAGAGGCCTCGGCGGCCGCTGGCGCGCCACCGTCGGCCAGTGCGGCCAGGTAGCGCTCGGCGTCCAGTGCGGCGGCACAGCCCGTGCCCGCTGCGGTGATCGCCTGGCGGTAGGTGTGGTCGACCAGGTCTCCGCAGGCGAAGACGCCAGGCAGGTCGGTGCGGGTGCTGGGGGCGTCGACGAGCACGTAGCCCTCGCTGTCGCGGCGCACCTGGTCGAAGACGAGATCACTGCGCGGGTCGTGACCGATGGCAACGAACAGGCCGGTCACCGGGAGCTCGGACTCGGCGCCGGTGACCGTGTTGCGCAGCCGGACCCCGCTGACCTTCTGGTCGCCCAGCACGTCGACGACCTCGGAGTCCCAGGCGAAGGAGATCTTGGGGTTGTCGAAGGCCCTCTGCTGCATGATCTTGCTCGCCCGCAGCGAGTCACGACGGTGGACCATGGTCACCGACGACGCGAACTTGGTCAGGAAGGTGGCTTCCTCGACGGCGGAGTCACCCCCACCGATCACGGCGATGTCCTGGTCGCGGAAGAAGAACCCGTCACAGGTGGCACACCACGAGACGCCGCGGCCGGAGAGGCGCTTCTCGTTGGGCAGGCCGAGCTCCCGGTAGGCCGAGCCCATGGCGAGGATCACCGAACGGGCGCGGTGCTCGTTGCCGGCTCCGTCGCGCACCACCTTCAGGTGGCCGGTGAGGTCGACCGACACGATGTCGTCGGTGACGAGCTCGGCGCCGAACCGCTTGGCCTGCTCGCGCATCTGGTCCATGAGCTCAGGGCCCATGATCCCCTCGGCGAACCCGGGGAAGTTCTCGACCTCGGTCGTGGTCATCAGCGCGCCACCGGCGGTGACCGCACCCTCGAAGACCAGCGGTGCGAGGTTGGCCCGAGCCGTGTAGACCGCGGCCGTGTACCCCGCAGGGCCGGAGCCGATGATGATCACGTCACGGACGTCGGACACGGGTTCTCCTCTGGGTGCGTTCGGTGCTGCGGGCGCCCGGGGTCGACCTCCCGGCGGGGCGGGGTGGTCGTCGTTCGTCCGTGCGCATAACCGATGGTAGGGCGCAGCCATTCCGCCGCCGAGCCAGGTCGGCCCCACGCGCGGTCCGGGCGGCGGCCGCCGGTCAGGGGGTCGCTGATGGGGTCGGCACAGGCTCGGCCGACGACGCGACCGAGGGTGAGGCCGAGGAGGACGCGCCGGTGGCCTCGGGCGCGACCGGGGAGAAGCGTCCGTCGTCGAAGGCCGACAGGTCGGCAGCGTCGATGACCCGGAAGTACCACAGGGACAGGTCAGGGCCCGAGCAGTCCGGAGCGACGACGAAGACGTTCACCTCCGAAGGGTCGGTCGGGCTGGGCAGGACCACCACGAGCGCGTCTCGCACGGGGCTCTTCTTGGTCGTCGGGTCGGTGAACGTGGCCAGGTCGACGGCCAGCGGCGTGACCGTCTCGCCCGGGTCGAGCCCCTCGACGCAGGCACGAAGCGTGGACTCCCGGTTGATCCGGGCGAACAGCAAGGCGTTGGACGCACTGGCCGACGACGTGCTGAGCGCGCGGTCCTCAGCCTCGGACAGCATCGTGTCCACCTGGTTCGGCAGTGCAGAGGTGGAGTACTTGGTGCCGCTGCTGACGAGCTGGATCGGAGGCAGCGTGGTCTCCTGCGACGCGTCGGCCTCGGCACCCGCCAACGGGCTGACGCCGTCGCCGGCGGGGCTTCCGGAGAGGCTCGACATCACGACGCCGCTCACGACGAGCACCGCCGCGACTCCTGCGGCCACGCCGAGCGCCCGGCCGCTGCGGGCCAGCCGCCGGTTGGACCGCTCACGAGCCTCGGCCAGGGAGGTCACCGACTCCGACGTCTGACCGGTGGTGGTGGTCGAGGGCGTCGACCGAGGGGGCGGAGCCGCGCGCAGCGCAGCGTCCAGCCGGGCGGCGACGTCGTCGGGCATCGCCACCGGGGGCAGGTCGCGGAGCAGGGCGGTGACCTGGTCCACCTGTTGGGGGGTCACGTCGTCGGGCAGGCCGAGCGGACGGTCAGGAGAACCGTCGTCGGGCAGGCCGAGCGGACGGTCAGGAGAACCGTCGTCGGGGCTCGTCACGGCGTACCTCCTGGCTGGTCTCGGGGCGGCTGCGGACTGTCGATGGATCGGACGTCGGGTGAGGCGTCGGGGTTCCGTACCGGGGCCAGCAGGGGCACCAGCTTGGCCCTGGCCCGGGCGCACCGGCTCTTGATGGTGCCGGTCGGGCACTCGAGGATGGCCGCGGCATCCTCGACCGAGTAGCCCTCGACGTCGACGAGCACCAGCGCCGCCCGCTGGTCGGGGGGCAGGGTCTGCAGGGCCCGCTCGATCTCCAGGGCCCACTCGCGACGCCCGAGCGGGTCGGTGGGGTCGACCGGGAGCGCCGAGTCGTGCTCGGGGAGGGGGACGGTGGGCCGGGCCTTGCGCCGGCGCAGGAGGTCCAGGCAGGCGTTGACCACGATCCGGTGCAGCCAGGTGGTCACCGCGGAGTCGCCACGGAAGCCGGCCGACGCACGGTGGGCCGACAGCAGGGCGTCCTGGAGGGCGTCGGCGGCGTCGTCGGGGTTGCCGACGGTGCGCAGGGCGACCGCCCACAGCCGGTCGCGGTGCCGGGTGACCAGCGTGGCGAACGCGTCGCGGTCCCCGCTCACGTGGGCAGCCAGCAGCTCGACGTCGCTGGGGCCCCCCTCGGGGTTCTCGTCGGCGCTCACGGTCGGCCAGCGTAGGGGCAGCCGGTCATGAGCCCCGCACCACGACGTCGGCGATTCCGCCCTGGTAGCCGTTGCCGGCCGCCGGGAGGCCGGTCAGCCAGATCAGGACGGCGTCGGCAGGCACGGCCGGGGCGAAGCGCAGGGTGAGCCGGTCGCCGGCCCCGGCGACCTCGGACGCCAGCCGGTAGCCGTCGAGGTCGAACGGGTCGCCTCGGGTCGTGAGGACCTGCAGGTCGGTGCCGCGGCCGAGCAGCTCGAGGTCCACCCCGGCGACCGGGGTGCGCCGCTTCAGCTCCAGCACGAGCCCGACCCCCTGCTTCAGCCCCCCGAGGTCTCGGGTCGTGTAGGTGACCGTCGTCCAGGCGGTGGTCAGGTCGTCGTCCACGGCGGCGGGAGCCAGGTCGTCGTTCTCGGTCTCGTCCCCCTGCGGGTCGAACACGGAGACCGAGCCGATCGGCACCGAGACCGGTGTTCCGGGCGTCGGGGACGCCGAGGTCCGCGTGGGCGTGGGTTCGACCGAGCTGGCTGCCGGGCTCGGTGGCTCGGCGGTCCGGTCGGCCCACACCTGAAGCCCGAGCAAGACCACGCCCGTCGCCAGGATCGCCACGACGGCGAGCAGGCCGACCACGACCGCGGTCGACGGTCGACCCGGACGGTCGTCGTCCTCGTGAGGCTCCCGGGCCGTCGAGCGGTCCTCGACGGCGGCATCCAGGGCCTTCGCGACGTCGGCCGGGGACTCCAGGGCCGGGCCGTCACCTGGGAACCCCAGCGCACGCCACGTGATGTCGTCGAGCACGGCGGGAACGCCGGCCCGAACCTGCCGGGGTCGGGCGGGGGCCCCGTCGACGGTGGGGGCGGCGGGCAGGCCGGCGCAGTCGCCGTCGGGCCACCGGCCGGTCAGCGTGGCGTAGAGCAGCGCCCCCAGACGACGGACGTCGAGGGTGGCACCGCCGTCGTCGGTCTCGCTGATGGCCGCGCGCACACCGAGCCCGGTGACGACCGCGCCGCTCTCGGCGACGAGGACGTCGCGCGGGTCGAGTACGCAGTGGTGCAGGCCCACGGCGTCGCTGGCGGCGAGCGCGTCGGCGATCTGGGCGACCAGCTCCGCCGCGTCGTCGGCGCGCATCGTGCGGCCCACGATGACGTCGGCCAGGGTGTGGGCGGCCGACCACCGGGTGACGACGAACACCCGACCGTCGTCGTCGTCGACGTCGACGACTTGCTGCAGGTGCGGGTGCTCGACTGCCGCGGCTGCCTGGGCTGCTGCGCGTACCCGCTCGGCGCGGGGATCGCCGCGCTCGAGGAGCAGCACCCCGACGCCTCGGTCGAGTACCTGGTCGTGGGCCTGCCACAGCACGCGCCCTTGACCGACCGCGACCGGCGTCAGCAGGTCGTAGCGCTCGGCGAGGCGTTCCACGGTCAGCGAGCCTAGGCGGTCGGCGACCGTGGCTTCGGTCACCGGGCAGCGATCACGGTGCGAGGCCAGGACGCGCCACTCCGTAGAGCCCGTCGAAGTACACCGGCACCACCCGTACGACGTCGCCGGTGTGCGGCGCGTGCACCATCTGCCCGTTCCCGATGTACATGGTGATGTGGTGGATCGTGGACTCGACTCCGGGCTGGTACGCGTACACGAGAACGTCACCGGGGAGCATCTGCGAGACGTCCACCGGTCGGCTGGCGAAGTACTGGTCGCTGGCCAGCCGAGGCAGGGACAGACCCGCCTGGGCGTAGGCCCACTGCACGAGGCCGCTGCAGTCGAAGGTGTCTGGGCCCTCGGCGCCCCAGACGTACGGGGAGCCGAGCTTGGACAGGGCAGCGGCGACTGCCGTGTCGCCGTAGGGGGTGCCCGAGGCGGGGCGGTTCGAGGAGGGGGTCGCGCCGTAGGCCTCCAGGGCCCGCGCCGCGGCCGCCTCCGCTGCTGCCCGGCGCTGCTTGCGCAGGATCTCGGCGAGCCGCTCGACCCGCGCGTCGGCGCGGTCCAGGGCCCGGGTCGCCGAGCGGTGCAGGGAGGCCAGGCGACGGACCAGTGCCGTGGCCTCGCCGCTCAGCTGGGCGCGCTGCCGGGCGACGAGGGCTTGCTGGGCCCGCAGCTCGGTGACCGCCGAGAGCTCGGCCCGGGAGTCGTCGAGCGCCGTGTCGTCCCCCCGGAGCACGTCTTGGACCGTGGTCACCCGGCTCAGCACGTCGGAGATGTCGTCCCCGTCGAGGAGGGTCGAGTACAGCGCCGGCGCCCCCCCGGACATGTACAGCGCGCGGACCCGCTCGGTGGCGTTGTCACCGATCGATGTGGTCTGCTCGGTCAGCTGCGCGAGCTCCTGCTCGGTGGTGATGGCACGGGTCGACGCGGCGGCGAGCAGGTCACGGACGTAGGCGAGCCGCTCCTCGGCCGCGTCCTGCTGGGCATCGATGAGGTCCATGGTGGCCCGGAGTCGGTCGGCCTCGCGCCGAGCGGCCGTCAACGAGGCGGGGTCGAGCGGGTCGAGCCGCACGGCCTGCGGGGCAGCGGAGCCTCCGGGCGCGGCGACGGCGGGCGGAACCGTGGAGAGCCCGGCGAGCAGGACCACGGTCGACACCGCGACCATGGTGACGCCGAGGGTCGCCGACAGGCGGGGGATCCGGTGACTCATTCAGCTCTCGCGGCGATGGGGTGGACGCGTCATGGGAGCGACCCGGTGGACTCGATCGACTCCTGGTCGATCGGGACCACGACGTCGGCGTAGTGGGCGAGGGGACCGATCCGGTACAAGACGATGGTGGTCGCGGTCTTGCGCAGCTCGAAGGAGACCGACCCGTCGGCGTTGAGGATGAAGCTCCTCTTCGGGATCGTCGCCCCCTGCGACTCCGCGTAGGCGGCGGCCGCCTCGTAGGAGGTCTGCCCGTCGTGGCGCTCGCGGAAGTCGGTAAGGGCGGCGTCGGCGGCCGTCGTGCCCACGTCACGCAGGGTCACGTGGGTGACGACGATCGACAGCACCTCGAAGCCCACCAGGCCGACGACGGCCAAGGTGAGAGTCAGCTTGGTCAGCCAGCCCAGGACGATGCTGCCGGCGTCACGGCCAGGGGGCGCGCTCCGGCGAGTGCGTACCGCGTCCATGGTGGCTTGTCGGCCTGGTCGCGGGGCGGCTTGAGCAGGTGGAGGAAGAACTACTCCGTTCGGGACGGCGACCCGCGGCGCAGCACCAGGTCGACCACTCGGGACAGCTCGGTGATCCGGAAGACCCTGCTCAGGCCCAGGTAGAGCAGGCCGCCGGGAACCAGGCCGGCGACGAGCGCGACCGCGATCGCCCAGCCCTGCTCCGGACGGTCCAGGGCAACCGCAGCCAGCCGGTAGCCGATGACGGCGACGGCCGTGGCCAGGGAGGTGGCGATCGTGACCCGGACGAAGGTGCGCACGACCAGGGGGGTCTCCAGCCCGTCGAGCCTGCGGCGCAGCCGCCACCACAGAGGGACGAGGGCGATCCAGTACGACAGGCCGTACGCCAGGCCGAGGGCGGGGATCCGCCAGTACGCGGAGACGAACGGGAACATCGCGTACGCGAGGGCCACGTTGACCCCGTTGAGCAGGAGGGCGTTGAAGGTGGGGGTGCGGGTGTCCTCCAGGGCGTAGTAGCCGCGCAGAAGCGTGTAGTACGCGCTGAAGGCGGGCAGGCCCACCGCGTAGGCGGCGACGGTCAGGCCGAGCTGCTGTGCGCCCTCGAAGCCGGCCGACCCGTACCCGAACAGCAGCACGCCGATGGGGGCACCGAAGACCACGAGGACGGCCGCGCACGGCACGAGCAGGGCCGACGTCGTGCGCAGCGCCCAGGCGATCCGTTCCCGGACGACGTCCCACTGCCCCGCGTGGGCCCACCGGGACAGCTGCGGGAGCAGGGCCGTGACGATCGAGACGGTGATCACCGACTGCGGCAGCATGAACACGGTGAAGGCGTTGCTGTAGACGGCGGCCCCGGCCTGGACCGTGACGTCGTCGACGTTGGCCCGGGTGGCCAGCCGGACGACCAGAAGGGTGCCGACCTGGTTGATGAGCACCAGGGCGATCGTCCACCGGGCCAGGGACCAGGCCTTGCCGAGACCGTGCCCGCGCAGGTCGAAGCGGGGCCGGAAGGCGAAGCCCGTCCTGCGCAGCACCGGAACCAGGACGAGGGCCTGGAGCACCGTCCCGGCTGTGGTCCCGAGACCGAGGAGGGCGATCTCGCCCTCGGTGACCGTGCGGGTGGTGACCCCGACGCCGGCCACCCACAGGAACGCCAGCGCGGACGCGATCACGACCAGGTTGTTGACGATGGGGGCGAACATCGGGACCCCGAACCGGCCCCGGGCGTTGAGCACCTGGGACCAAACGGTGAACATCCCGTAGAAGAAGATCTGCGGCAGCATGAGCCGGGCGAACGCGGTGGAGACCTCGATCTGTCGGTCGTTCCAGCCGGACGAGTACAGCCGCACGATGAGCGGCGCCAGGAGCACCGCCACCACACTCAACACCAGCAGGCCCAGCCCGACCGCCGTCACCAGACGGTGGGCGTAGGCGTCACCGTCGTCCTCGTCGTCCTTCATCTGGCGCACCAGCTGGGGAACGAACACTGCGTTGATCGCCCCGCCGATGAACAGGGTGTAGACGACGGTCGGCAGCATGTTCGCCACGGAGTAGGTGTCGGCGAACACCCCGGTACCGATGGCGGCGATGAGCGCGACGTTCTTGAACAGGCCGGTGAACCTCGAGGCGATCGTGCCGGCCGCCATGACCGAGCTCGAGCGCAACAGGGGGATGTCGCTCATGTCGGGGAGCCACCTGCGCGCGACGCGATGATCCTGCGGGTGACGCGCACGAGCGCGGCGAGGATGAGGAGTGCGGCGGCTCCACCGAACACGATGAGAGCGACCTGCCCGTAGGCACGAACGCGGACGTCGACGGTGACCGGGGCGGAGTAGGGGGCCCCGCGGGGGGTGGTCAGCTGCGCCGTCGCCGTCAGGTTGCCGCTGGTGGAGGCCTGGACGTCGGCGTTGACGCTGACCCGACCTCCGGCGGGTACGCGGACCCGGTCAGGGGCACTCACCTGGAGGCGCAGCCCGTCGGTGGACTGCACGTCCAGCCCTGCCACCACCGCCTGGTCGAGGTCGTTCGCGACGGTGATCGGCAGGCTTCCGGTGTTGCTGGTGATCGTGCCCCCGCGCGACACGATGCGCACCTTCTCGCGCTGCTCGAGCAGGCGTGAGCTGGCCGTGTCGAGCAGGCTCTGTCCACCGTCGAGGTTCACCCGCCAGGCGGTGGACACCGAGGAGTAGAAGGCCGACTGGAAGGCAGGGATGACGGGTACGGGCTCGGTGAGGATCGCCCCGAACGTGATCGTGTCGACGCGTCCTCGGCTGGCCTGGTCGACGTAGGTGTCCGGGAGCTGGTCGTCCGGTGGCGTCTCCGAGACGGGCTCGCGCTCCAGGTCGGGGACCTCCCACTGCAGGGCCCGGTCGAGCGTCACCGGGCGGATCCACCCGGCGCGCACCGTCGAGTCGAGGAGGTCGTTGGCATAGGCCGGGTCGGGAGCCCATCGACGCGGCGGTGCCACGACCACGAGGCGTGGTTGGGCCGGGAGCTCGACGGTGATCAGGAGGGTCTGGGCGAGGAACCGTTGCCGGGCCAGGATCGGCTGCTCGTCGACCGGGTCGGCGACCAGCTCGTCCAGCGTGGGGTCGGTGAGCAGTGCGTCGACCTGCCGGGTGCCCACCAGCGCCCGGCCGCTCGGGGTGTAGGCAGGGGTCGTCACCGGAGGTACGGCGTCACCGGAGAGCACGACGGCGCGTTGGGCGGCCCGTGGCATCCGGTCCACGGCGACGGCGTCGGCCTGCCCGTCGACCGGCCAGGCCAGGTCACGGCGGACGGGCCGCCCCAGCACCGACGCCGCCAGGGCGCCCCCCCATCGGGCGCCGCCACGCACGAGGGCGGCCCGGTCGGCGTCCAGCACGCTGGTCACGTCGACGTCGCCGTACGGCACCACGGAGACCTCGCGCCGCGAGGACGCTGCGCTCAGCTCCTGCAGCCACCGCCGTGCGTCGTCACCCCGCAGCCCACGACGGGACACGCCACCGACCCGGATCTGGTACCCGTCGGCCATGGCCGAGGCGTCTGCGAGGACGGCCGGGTCGATGACCCAGGTGACCGGGCGCCCGGCCGCCGCGTCGACCAGCGTGGACAGACGACCACCGGGCGTCATCGACCCGGCCAGGGTGTCCGACGTGAACTGCCCCTCGGAGTCACGGTGCGGGCCGTCGATGACTGGCCACAGCCACAGCAGCCGGGTCTTCGCGACCTGGTCACCCGCGGGGTACCAGGGCAGCAGGGTGGTCAACGAGGCCACCTCGGTCGAGACCCCCCCGACGACTCCGGTCACGACCAGGCGGATCGGGTACACACCGGTGACCTGCAACGGAAGCGTGTCGGCCGGCACGCGCAATCGGTAGCCGATCGGCTCGCCGGGGCGCAGGCGACCCAACGCCTGCACCGCGTCGGTGACGGGCACGGTGTAGCCCGGGTCCGCGACGACCTCGTCCAGCGCGCTGCGCGCGATGACCGGCGAGGTGGCGACCTCGAGGCGGAGCGAGGCGTCGCGCACCTCGGCACCGGACAGCACCTGCACCTGTCCGCCGAGGCGCAGGGTGCGCTCGAGGGTCAAGGTGACCGGCTCGAGCTCGGACAGCTGCAGGTCAACGACAGGGGGACCGGCTCGACGCGCGTTTGCCGCACCCGGGAGGGCCCACAGGCAGCCGAGCACGGTGAGCAGCACGAAGACGAGGTATCGAAGGAGCTGCCTTCGGCGAGGGGTCACTCGCCTTCCCACCGCTTCGCCACGTCGCTGACGAGACGCCGCTCGTCGGCGTAGGCGAGTCGTCCGTCCAGCTCGTCCAAGGGCACCCAGGCGACCTCGACCACCTCGGCGTCGTCGTCGTTGAGCGTGCCGGTGGCTGCCTCCAGCAGGAAGTGGTGCACGGTCTTGTGCACTCTTCGGTCCTCGGCCACGAACCAGAAGTCGATCGTCCCGAGCGGCGCCACGAGCCGGCCGCGGATTCCCGTCTCCTCCTCGACCTCGCGCACGGCCGCCTGCTCGGCGGTCTCGCCGTCCTCCAGGTGCCCCTTGGGCAGCGACCAGACGAGTCTTCCGCGCCGGTCGTGGCGGGCGATGAGCGCGGCCTGCCACTGCGCAGTCGTGCGGTCGACGACCAGACCCCCGGCCGAGGTCTCCTCGACGGTGCGCAACCGTCGCCGAGGGGCGGCGGCGCGAGACGGTGGCATACCGGCGATGGTAGCCAGCCCCCAGTCGCGCCCAGTGGCACACAGTGGCGCCCGACCGTCCTTGGTCGCGGCGCGTTGGCGCCGACGAGGACTGCAGGTGCCTAGGGTGGCTGGTTGTGTCCACCCCTGAGAACGCCGCCCGGCTGCAGCAACGCGCCGTGACCGAGCTGCTGCGGATCTCGCCGGTGGCCGACGACCTCGGACGCCGGTTCGCGGCACAGGGGCACGAGCTCGCCCTGGTGGGCGGGTCGGTGCGCGACATGCTGCTGGGTCGCCTGGACGAGGACCTCGACTTCGCCACGTCGGCGCACCCGGAGCAGGTCGAGTCCCTCGTGGCCGACCCGGCGACGGCGGTGTGGGGCATCGGCCGGGCCTTCGGCACGATCGGGTGCCGGATCGACGGGTACACCTGCGAGATCACCACGTACCGGGCCGAGCAGTACGTGCCCGGATCCCGCAAGCCCGAGGTCACCTACGGGGACTCACTGGTCGGCGACCTGTCCCGGCGCGACTTCACGGTCAACGCGATGGCGCTTCGGCTGCCGGGTGCGGAGTTCGTCGACCCGCACGACGGGCTGGGCGACCTGGCCCGCCGGCTGCTGCGCACTCCTGGGCGTCCAGAGGACTCCTTCGAGGACGACCCGCTTCGGATGATGCGGGCGGCACGGTTCGTGGCGCAGCTGGGGTTCGAGGTCGACCCCGGCGTCGTCGAGGCGATGCGAGCGATGGCCGACCGGCTCGCGATCGTCTCGGCCGAGCGGGTCCGCGACGAGCTCGTCAAGCTGATGCTGGCACCGAGCCCACGCGCAGGGTTGGAGCTGCTGGTCGACACCGGCCTGGTCGAGCACGTGCTGCCGGAGCTGGCGGCGCTGCGCCTGGAGATCGACGAGCACCATCGGCACAAGGACGTCTACCAGCACACCCTGACCGTGCTGGAGCAGGCCATCGACCTCGAGGACGGTGCGCCGGACCTCGTCTTGAGGCTCGCTGCGCTGCTGCACGACATCGGCAAGCCGCGAACCCGACGGTTCGAGGACGGGGGCGGCGTCTCCTTCCACCATCACGAGGTCGTGGGCGCTCGGATGACGACCAAGCGGCTGAAGGCGCTGCGATTCGACAAGGGCACGGTCGACGACACGTCGTCCTTGGTCGAGCTGCACCTTCGCTTCCACGGTTACGCCGACGGTGAGTGGAGCGACTCCGCTGTACGTCGGTACGTCCGAGACGCCGGTGAGCTGCTGCCCCGCCTGCACCGGCTCACCCGCGCCGACTGCACGACCCGCAACCAGCGCAAGGCAGCAGCCCTGGCCCGGGCGTACGACCACCTCGAGGAGCGCATCGACGAGCTGCAGCAGGCTGAGGAGCTCGCGTCGATCCGGCCTGACCTCGACGGCAACCAGATCATGGCGATCCTGGGGATCCCTGCCGGGCGCGACGTCGGCGAGGCCTACCGCTACCTGCTCGAGCTGCGGCTGGACCGCGGGCCGCTGGGCACCGACGCGGCCGCCGAGGAGCTGCGGCAGTGGTGGTCGCGACGCAGTGGCGCCTGATCCTCATCCGCGGTCGCGCGCGTACCAGGCGGCCAGCAGGCCGTAGCCGGCAGCGACCGCCACGACCAGCACGGTCGACTGGCCGTCGGCCGGGAGGACGAGTGCAGCAAGCAGTCCGGCCAGTACGAACGTGGCGTTGAACACCAGGTCGTACAGGGTGAACACCCGGCCGCGGTACGCGTCGTCCGTGGCGGTCTGCAGGATCGCGTCGACGCTGACCTTGACCCCCTGGGCGACCAGACCGATGAGGAAGGACGCAACGAGGAACAGCGGCTCGCGGAACGGGGCGACCAGCAGGATCAGGTCGGCGGCCGCGACCACGAGCAGGGCACAGACCCAGCCCGTCGACGTGATCCGTCGAGTCGCACCGGGGGTCAGGACGGCACCGGTGACGGCCCCGGCCCCGCCGAAGGCCAGCGAGAGGCCGAGTGCCGACAGTGCCGCGTCGGGGTCGTCGGGGTGGAAGGTGTTGCGGAACAGCACGATGGACAGCACCGTGGCCAGACCGAACAGGAACCGGTGACCGGCCATCACGGTCAGGGCACGTCGGGCCGGCGTCCGTTCGCGGACGTGGCGGAGCCCGGCGACAAAGCCGTCGACGACGTCGCGGACCGCCCGGGTCACGGCCAGCGGGACCTTGCGGTCGGGGCCGAGCTGGGCCCGGTCCAGCCGAAGGGCGAGCGACGAGGCGCCGAGGCACGAGACGGCGGCACCGGCGACGACCACCGCGTCGGCGGCGTCGCCACCGCCCAGGGCCGACGAGGCGGTGATCCCCAGGCCGGCCGCCAGGAAGGTCATGGCGGTTCCGGCAGTCGGTGCCACCGCGTTGGCCGTGACGAGCAGGGAAGGAGGCACGACGTGCGGCAGCGATGCGCCGAGTGCGGCCAGGACGAACCGGTTGACGCCGAGCATGGTCAGCGCGAGGACGTAGAGGGCGAGGGAGTCCTGGCCCGTGGCGATCAGGGCCGCGACCAGACCGACTCCGACGACCCGCACCAGGTTGGCCACGACGAGCACCTGTCGGCGCGACCACCGGTCGAGCAGAACTCCCGCGAACGGCCCGACCAACGAGAAGGGCAGGAGCAGCACCGCGAAGCCGAGCGCCACCCGGCCCGGGGTCGCGGCACGTTCGGGGGAGAAGAACACGAACGAGGCGAGTCCGACCTGCAGCAACCCATCGGCGAACTGACCGACCAGGCGTACCGCCAGCAGCCGGCGAAAGCCGGCCAGCCCGAGCACGGCGCGCAGTCCCGGGAGGGAACGAGTCGGCTCGTGCACCTGGACAGGCTAGGGGTGGTCGGCGCCGAAGCACCGCCTCGCTGGGCTCAGCGGCCCTCCCCTGTGGTAACGGTTTCGGAACGGTGCGCCGGAGACCCTCCACCGGGTGAGACGTTGGCCGGTGATGCCCAAGCCCCGACGTCATGCGGACGTCTCGGCTGACCGCTTCAACCAGGGCCTGCTCGTCCTGGCGGGGGTGACCCTCGGCATCTACCCGGTGCTGGTCGTTGCCGGTGGACGGTCGGTGGGGGAGCTCGTCATCCTCGCCCTCCCGATCAGCTTCCTGGCCGTGGGTTGGCTGATCCTGCGCCGCTACCCCGACCACGTGGAGGGCCGGCTTCTCCTGCTGATCGGCCTCGCGTGGGCTGCCGCGCTCTCGCTGCCGTTCGACGGCGGCTGGGTCGTTCCGGTCGGTCTGATGGGCACTCATCTCCTGCTGCGGTACCCGGACGGCGCACTGCCGTCGCCCCGCTGGCGGTGGTTCGCTCGCTGGTGCACGGTGCTGATCGTCGTCTTGACGGTGGTGGTCACGACTGCGTCCCAGGTCACGTCACAGGGGACTGCGAACGACTACTTCGTCGCATGGACGCGACCACTGTCGGTCCTGCTCGTCGCGTTGCCGGTCAGCCTGCTGGTGAGCGTCGGATCGGTGGTCGTCCGGTACCGCCGGTCCTCGGCGCTGGCCCGCACCCAGATTCGCTGGCTGGCGGCGGCCGCGATCGTCATCGTCGCCATGTACTGCCTAGCGCTGGTCTCCTCGTTCGCCTACGACGCCCAGCAGCAGTTCGACAGCACCCGGTCGAACTGGTTCGAGCCGGACTACCCGACGTGGCTGGTCGCGCTGCAGGCGGCGGCGCTTCTGTCGTTCCTTCTGATCCCCGCCGCGTTCGGCGTCGCGATCCTGAGGTACCACCTGTACGACATCGACCGGATCATCAGCCGGACGACGTCCTATGCCGTGGTCACCGGCCTGCTGCTGGCCACGTACGCGGCGCTGGTCGCGACAGCCACCCGACTCGTGGACGCCCAGCAGCCCTTGGTGGTGGCAGCGGCGACCCTCACCGTGGCAGCCCTCGCCCGACCCGCGCTCCGGCGGGTGCAGACCGTGGTCGACCGTCGGTTCAACCGGTCCCGCTACGACGCAGTCCAGACGGTCGACGCCTTCGGAAGCCGCCTGCGCCAGCAGGTCGACCCGCACCACGTCGGCGAGGACCTCCTCGCGGTCGTGGGGACGACCCTGGAACCGCAGACGGTGGCCCTGTGGATGCGTCAGCCAGGCTAGATCGGTGGACGACCCAGGAGACCTGCGGGCGAGGCGCCAGGTCAGCGACCGGCGATGAAGTCCTCGACCGACTGACGGGCCTCGTCGTCGCGGTACTGCACCGGCGGTGACTTCATGAAGTAGCTGGACGCCGAGAGGATCGGGCCGCCGATGCCCCGGTCGAGGGCGATCTTGGCGCACCGGACGGCGTCGATGATGACGCCCGCGGAGTTGGGCGAGTCCCAGACCTCGAGCTTGTACTCCAGGTTCAGCGGCACGTCACCGAACGCGCGACCCTCGAGACGGACGTAGGCCCACTTGCGGTCGTCCAGCCAGGCGACGTAGTCGCTCGGCCCGATGTGCACATTGCGCTTGCCGAGGTCGTGGCTGACCTGGGACGTGACCGCCTGGGTCTTGGAGATCTTCTTGGACTCCAGTCGCTCACGCTCGAGCATGTTCATGAAGTCCATGTTGCCGCCGACGTTCAGCTGCATGGTGCGGTCGAGGACGACGCCCCGGTCCTCGAACAGCTTGGCGAGCACTCGGTGGGTGATGGTCGCGCCGACCTGGCTCTTGATGTCGTCACCGACGATGGGCACACCGGCAGCGGTGAACTTGTCGGCCCACTCCTTGGTGCCGGCGATGAACACCGGGAGCGCGTTGACGAACCCGACACCGGCGTCGATTGCGGCCTGGGCGTAGTAGCGCGCCGCGTCCTCCGACCCCACGGGCAGGTAGCACACGAGGACGTCGGCCTTGGCCTCGCGCAGGGCGGCGACGACGTCGACCGGCTCCTCGTCGGACTCGGTGATGACCTCGCGGTAGTACTTGCCGAGGCCGTCGAGCGTCGCTCCGCGCTGGACCATGACCCCGGTCGGTGGCACGTCGGCGATCTTGATGGTGTTGTTCTCGCTGGCACCGATCGCGTGGGCGAGGTCCTGGCCGACCTTCTTGGCGTCGACGTCGAACGCGGCCACGAACGAGACGTCACTAATGTGGTAGTCCCCGAGCTGGACGTGCATGAGCCCCGGCACGGCCGCCGATGCGTCGGCGTCCTTGTAGTACTCGACGCCCTGGACAAGCGACGCGGCGCAGTTTCCGACGCCGGCGATGGCTACGCGAACCGAACCCATTGACCTACTCCTCGTTCTTCTCATTGGCGCCGGATCGTTCGGCCCGGGCGGCGTGCTGCGTGGGGGTGCTGGCACGCTCGGTGGCGATCAGCTCGTTGAGCCATCGCACCTCGCGCTCCACGGACTCCAGGCCGTGGCGCTGCAGTTCAAGGGTGTAGCTGTCGACCCGCTCGCGGGTGCGCGTGGCCGCGACCCGGACGTTGTCGAGACGCTCCTCGAGCCGGCTGCGTCGGCCCTCGAGGATCCTCAGCCGGGTGTCGGCGTCGGTTCGGGCGAAGAAGGCGAAGTGGACGCCGAAGCTCTCGTCCTCCCAGGCGGCCGGACCGGCCTCGGCGAGCATCTCGTCAAAGCGCTCCTTGCCCTCGGCGGTGAGCTGGTAGACGATCCGGGCCCGACGCCCGGACAACGCAGGGGCCCCGTCGGGGCCGGCGTCGGACTCGGTGATCCACCCGCGGCCGAGCAGCTGCTTCAGGCAGGGGTACAGCGAGCCGTAGCTGAAGGCGCGGAAGCTGCCGAGCAGCGCGTTGAGCCGCTTGCGCAGCTCATAGCCGTGCATCGGCGACTCGTGGAGCAGGCCGAGGACGGCGAGCTCGAGCACCCCGCTGCGCCGACTCATGGCTGCCCCTGTCCGATCGGTGGGTCGAACTGCCTGGCCGATGTATCGAGCCGATACATCCAGCCGATCGATCGTGACGATAGCCCGACCCCCCTCGGGACGCAAACCTGCCGCGCCGGCGACCGTTCCCTAGGCTGGTCGAGTGCTGGGCAGGCGGTCGGTCACCGACTACACCCTGCAGCGCCGCGCCACGCTCGCGGCGCTGTTCCGCGGCACGGCGAGCACGACCGACGTGTGCGATGCGGACCCCTACCTCCTGCGCGCTGCGCTGCATCATGGCGAGCTGACCACGCGGCCGTGCCCGGTCTGTCGCAAGCACCGGCTCACCGAGCTCCACTACGTCTACGGTGACGAGCTCGGGCCCTACCAGGGGCGGATCAAGCACCCCCGTGAGCTGGCGGTGATGGCGACCGAGCATGGGGAGTTCCGGGTCTACGTGGTCGAGGTGTGCACCGACTGCTCGTGGAACCACCTCACGGTCTCCTTCGTCCTTGGTGATGGCGAGCCTCGTCCTGCGCTGCGCGCCCGACGCGGAGATGCTCCGCCGACCTGCTAGGCATGTCCCGCTGGCCCTGCTCGGTGGTCGGTCGGCGCAACCCGTCATGACTCGAGAGGACGTCCGTGGGCATCGACTATCCCCGCAGCGGCAAGCGCGGGTGGCGGCGGTTCCTGCCCTCCTGGCGTCAGTGGCTTCTCGTCTTCGGCGCCGGCGCGATGGCGCTGGTCACGGTCTTCGTCGTCCTGTACATCGCCATCGACGTCCCAGCGCCCAACGACCTCGCGCTGGCGGAGAGCACCACCGTCTACTACGACGACGGCAAGCGTGAGCTCGGCACGTTCGCCGAGGTGAACCGCCAGTCGATCCCGTTGTCGGAGGTTCCCCAACACGTCCAGGACGCGGTCCTCGCAGCCGAGGACCGCTCCTTCTACGACAACCGGGGCATCTCGGTGCCCGGTATCGGGCGTGCGGTCTGGAACAACCTCACCGGGGGGGACACCCAGGGTGGCTCGACGATCACCCAGCAGTACGCGCGCAACGCCTTCCTGACCCAGGACCGCACCTGGTCGCGCAAGGTCAAGGAGCTGATCGTCGCGCTCAAGCTCGACCGCGAGCTGAGCAAGGAGCAGATCCTGGAGGACTACCTCAACACGATCTACTTCGGGCGCGGTGCCTACGGCATCGAGGCCGCCAGCCAGGCCTACTTCGATGTGCCAGCGTCCGAGCTCAGCGTCGAGCAGGGTGCCGTGCTCGCCGCCCTGATCCGCGCGCCCAGCGCCTACGACCCCGCCGAGGGCAAGGAGGCCAAGGCGGCGCTCAAGTCGCGGGTGCTCGACTACGTGATTCCGGGCATGGTGACCGAGGGATGGCTCACCCAGGAGCAGGCTGACGCCGCGCGGATGCCCAAGGTCGAGGACCCGACGTCGCGCAACTCCTTCGACGGCACCGACGGCTACCTCATGTCGTACGTCGAGGGCGAGCTCAACGACCTCGGCTTCAGCGACCAGCGGCTGGACACTGGCGGGCTCACCGTCGTCACGACGTTCGACAAGCAGGCGCAGGAGTCGGCGGTCGCCGCGGTCGAGGACAACTTCCCGACGTACGACGTCAAGGGGGTCCAGGCCGGGCTGGCGTCGGTGGAGCCGGGCACGGGTGCGCTGCGGGCGATGTACGGCGGCGAGGACTACCTGAAGCGGTTCGTCAACAACGCGACGGCCGAGCAGCCGGTCGGCTCGACGTTCAAGGCGTTCACCCTGGCCGCGGCCCTGGAGGACGGGTACACCTACGCGGACACCTTCGCCGGCAACTCCCCGTACACCATCCCGGGCACGTCGACCCTCGTCTACAACCAGGGGGGTGCCAGCTACGGCAGTGAGATCCCCCTGCTGTACGCCCTGGAGAACTCGGTGAACACCGCGTTCGTCAACCTGGCCGTCGAGATGGGGCCGCAGAACGCCGTGGACGCCGCTGTCGCCGCCGGGATTCCCGATGACGCCTTGGACCTGTCGGCGGTGCCGTTCGTGACCATCGGCCCGGTGGCTGCCTCACCGGTCCAGATGGCGGGCGCCTACGGGACCTTCGCCGCCCAGGGCCAGCAGGTCGACCCGTACAGCGTGCAGGAGGTGCGCTCGGCCAGCGGCGAGGTGCTGTACTCCGCGGACCCCACGTTCGTCGACGCGTTCTCCTCGGACATCGCCAACGAGGTGACGTCGGGCCTGGCCCAGGTCGTCTCCAACGGAACCGGCTACAACGCGCAGGCCCTGGGCCGGCCGGCCGCGGGCAAGACGGGCAACCACGAGGGACTGACCGCCTGGTTCGTCGGCTACACCCCCCAGCTGTCGACGGCGGTGATGTTCTACCGCGACCTGAAGAGCGACCCGCAGGCGCCGCTGAACGGCGTGGGCGGCATGGACGTCTTCACCGGGGCCGAGTACCCGACCCGGATCTGGGCCGCCTACATGACCGGAGCCCTCGAGGGGGAGCCGGTGCTGCCCTTCCCGGCCGCACCCACGCCGGTGACCACCGCTACCCGGTCCCCGAGCAAGTCGCCGAGCCCGACCCCCACCACGTCGTCGCCGAGCCCGACCCCCACCACGTCGTCGCCGAGCCCGACTCCCACGACGTCGTCGCCGAGCCCGACTCCCACCACGTCGTCGCCGAGCCCGTCCCCGACGGTCACTGTGACGCGTGAGGGCGCCCGGAGAGGATGACGGGGCAGGATGACGGGGTGACCGCCGACCGCCCGGAGCCGCCCTGGGTCCTGCCCAGCCACGACGACCCGGTCGTGGAGTCGGCCAGCCAGCTCATCGGCGGACCGGTCGGACGCCGGGCGGTCGTGGGTCGCACGTGGTGGACGCCGATCCGGGTGGCCCTCGTCCTGGTCGTGCTCACCAGCCTGCTGGGTGTCCTGGCCGACCAGCCCTGCCGCAAGACTGCCTGGGGCGACGGGACCAAGCAGTACACCCATGCCTGTTACAGCGACATCGTGCACCTGTACTGGGGGCGCGGCCTCGCCGACGGGCTGGTCCCGTACTTCAGCGACACCACTGGCACCTCGGCCGAGCCGGTCGAGTACCCGGTGCTCACCGGGCTCGCCATGTGGGTCACCTCGCTGCCGGTGCCGAGCACCTGGGCCCCGAGCGACCGTGGACGCCTGTACTACGACGTCAACGCCGCGGCGGCGCTCGTGCTCGCCATGGTCACGGTGTGGGCGACGGCGCTGGTGGCCCGACGACGGGTGTGGGACGCCGTGATGGTCGCGGTGGCCCCGGGGCTGGTCCTGACCGCCACCTTGAACTGGGACCTGTGGGCCGTTGCCCTGACCTCGCTGGGAGTGCTCCTGTGGGCGCGCCGGCACCCGTTCGCCGCCGGGTTGCTGTTCGGTCTGGCCGCCGCCACGAAGTTCTACCCTCTGCTGCTGCTCGGTCCGCTGCTCCTGCTGTGCTTCCGGGCCGGCAAGCTGCGCGCGTTCGGCCTGGTCCTGGCCGGAACCGTCGCCAGCTGGGCGGCGGTCAACCTCCCGGTCATGCTCGCCGACTTCGACGCCTGGTCGAGGTTCTACGTGCTGTCACGGGACCGAGGGGCCGACTTCGGGTCGATCTGGCTCGTCCTGGGCGGACAGGGGGTCGACCTCTCCGACGTCACTCGGGTCAACGCGTGGGGCGCCCAGCTGCTGGCGGTGCTCTGCTTCGGGATCGCCCTCCTCGTGCTCGCGGCACCCCGGCGCCCACGTTTCGCGCAGGTCGCCTTCCTCGTCCTGGCCGCGTTCCTCGTCACGAACAAGGTCTACTCGCCGCAGTACGTGCTGTGGCTGATCCCCTTCGCCGTCCTCGCCAGGCCGCGGTGGCGGGACTTCCTGTGGTGGCAGGGCGCCGAGGTGCTCTACTTCTTCGCCGTCTGGTGGTACATCCACGGGTTCACCGATCCCGACCGCGCGCTTCCGGAGCCGACGTACTACGTCGCGGTGCTCGTGCACGTGGTCGCCACGACGGCGTTCGCCGGACTCGTGATCCGCGACATCTGGTGGCCGCGGCACGACCCGGTGCGGGCCGACGGCGACGACGACCCCGCGGGTGGGGTGCTCGACGGTGCCCCGGACCGCAGGGCCCGGCCCGCCCAGGGCGGTCACGCGAGGGGGCGGCGCCCGGGACGTCACAGTGAGGCGAGCGGCACCGCCCAGGTCTCGTCGACGGCTCCGGGCTCCATGCCGACGCTGCGGTAGAGCCGGTCGGCTCCGGTTCGGTTGCCGAGCTGCACGTGCAGCTTGGCGGCCTCCCAGCCCTGGTCGGCGAACCGGTGGAACGACTCGGCCAGGAGGGCCCTGGCCACGCCACGGCCACGAGCCCGACGGACCACCGCGAGCGTCCCGACGTAGCCGGTGGGTTCGGTGTCCAGGGAGCTGAAGCTCAGCGCCAGGCCGACCGGGCCCGACCCGTCCGACGCGAGCAGGGACAGGTCGGCGCGCGCGCTCGGCATCGACCGCACCATGTGCACGAAGTCCTCGACGGGCAGGACGTAGTCGCCGTCGTGGTCGGCGAACCCCTCCCGGCTCACCTCGGCGGCAGCCGTGAGCTGGTCGAGGTCGTCGACCCGCAGCACCTCCGCGGAGACCCCGCTCGGCCAGATGACGGCCGGAAGGTCGGTGAGCGGGCGGCACATCTCGGCCGTCTCGCGGGCCATGTGGAAGCCGCGGGCAGCCAGTGCCGTCCGCACCACGTCGTCCTCGCGCGGGACACCCTCGGCCTCGAGCACGGCGCCGGGCAGCAGCTCGGGTCGACTACGCGTCAGGTCGATGCCGACGGTCAGGAGCTGTTCGGTCACCTCCCGACGGTCGTCACCGGGCAGCACCGACAGGTGCATCTGGGCCGTCGTCCAGGGTTCTGAGGTCACCACGGCGACCAGTCCGCGGGGCACTCCCTGTGCGTCGACCGACCAGCGGCCGTCTCGTTCCGGAACAGTGCTGGGGAACTCCAGGACCGCCCTGAACTCCTCGGTCGTGAACAGGTCCTGGCCACGGAAGTGCTGGTTGACCGCGTTGACCAGTGAGGCGGCCGCAGCGGCGTCGTCGGTGCGCAGGGGCCTGATCGAGTGTCCCGTCATGCTGACCTCCGGTGCACGGGTTCTCATGCTGCTGGATCGGACGTCGCTCGGCTACCGCCTACTGCAGCACGACCCGGTCGAACAACGCCGTCGTCATCCGCATGTCGACGTCGAGCTCGTCGCCGACGAGCGGCGGCGTGACCTCACCGGGCAGGAGCACCATCGACACCTGCATGTGTGGTGGCTCACCGAACCAGCGCCGCTTGCCGGCCACGTGGAAAGGCGACAGCACCCGGCCGGCCGCCTCGAGCCCGCCGAGGGCCGCGGCCTTGGCTCGTGGCACGACTCCGCTCACCGGGCGCGGAGCGCTCAGGGCGACCCCGTGGGAGGTTCCACCACTGACGATCAGCAGGTGGCCGTCACCGGGCGCCTTGCGCTGGCGGTAGCCGAAGTTGTCGCCTCGTCGCATGGGGTGGACGGCCAGGACGGTGCCACGCGCCTGGTAGGTGCGGGGAGGTCCGAGCCACAGCCGGGTGCCGATCCGCGGCCGGAAGGCGACCCCGGGGTGCCTGCGCCGAAGCGTGGCCAGCTCGGCGTCGCCCAGGTGGCTCACCCACAACGTCGGCACGTCGACGTCGAGGCGGCGCAGGTGCTCCACCCAGCGCGAGACCTCGTCGACCCGCGCGGTCTCGCCCTCGTCCAGAGGAAGGTGAAGGGCGAACCCGGTGAGGCGAAGCTGGTCCAGGGTCGGAAGGGCCGCCACGAACGAGTCGTGGTCGAGCCCGAACCGTCGCATCGAGGTGAGGAGCTCGACCACGACCCGGGTGGGCGAACCCGCCATCGCGTGGACCGCCTCGACGTGGCCCAGCGTCAGGATCAGCCGGTCGTCGAGAGGTGGCGGAGCGTCGATGATCGGTTGCCACGGGGTGAGCACGAGCACGTCGCCGGCGAACCCGTCGTGGACGAGCTCGACCTCCGGCATGGTGCCCACGGCCATGGTGTCCACACCGAGCCGCGCGCACTGGTCGGCCAGCAGCTGCATGCCGAACCCGTAGCCGTTGCCCTTGGCGACGGGGACGAGTCCAGGCACCGCGTCGCGGACCCGTTCGGTGTGGGAGCGCCAGTCGGCCGCATCGACGTACAGCGAGAAGGTCATCGGGTCACCTGCGGGCCAGGTAGAGCTGGAAGGCCTTGTGCAGCAAGGGGTTCAACGGGTAGTCCCACTCGCCGAGGTACTCCACGGCCTCCCCACCGGTGCCGAGCTTGAACCGGATGAGCCCGAACAGGGGGTCGCTCTCAGCGAGGGCGTCGGAGATGCCGCGCAGGTCGTACACCCGGGCACCCGCCTCCTGGGCATCCACGAGCATGCGCCACTGAACCGCGTTGCTCGGGCGCAGCTCGCGCTTGTGGTCGGCGGACGCGCCGTAGGAGTACCAGACGTGCGCCCCGACCCGCACCCAGGTGGTGGCCGCGAGCACCTCGTCGTCGTGGGTGGCGAGGTAGAGGCGGATCCGGTCGTCGTCCTCGGCGGTCATGGCCTGCCACATGCGCTGGAAGTAGCTGAGGGGCCGCGCGGTGAACCCGTCTCGTCGAGCGGTGACGGCATAGACCTCGTGGAAGGCGGCGAGGTCGTCGTACCCGCCCCGCTCGACGACCACACCGGACTTCTCGGCCTTGCGCACGTTGCGGCGCCACAGCTGGTTGAAGCCGCTGAACAGGTCGTCGTTGGTGCGGTCGGTCAGGGGGACCTGGAAGACGTATCGGGGCTGGAGGTCGCCGAACCCGGCACCGCCCGCGTCGTCTCGGTGCCAGCCCAACAGCCTCAGCTGCTCGCCGACATCCTGCGCCGCAGTGTCGGTGGCGTCGGCGGGCACGTCACCCAACCGCAGCGCACCGTCGGCGATCGCGGTCTTGATCGTCTGGGCCGACCAGCGGCGGGTCACGAGCTGCGGGCCGATCTTGACCGTGAAGGCCTTGCTGCGCTTGAGGTGCTCGAGCAGGGGTGTGGTGACGGTGGAAGCGCCGTGTCGTTCCCAGTCGATGACCGGCCCCTCGGGAAGGTAGGCCAGGTACCGCTCGACCGCCGGTGTGCGCCGGTAGAGCACCAGCGCCGCGCCGACGAGGTGGTCGCCGTCGAACCAGCCGATGCTCTCGTGCCGCCAGTCGGCCTTGACCTCGCCCCAGGCCGGTGTCTGCAGGAACGACCCACTCGAGTCGACGACGAAGGCCAGATGCTCGTCGCGCGCGATGGGTCGCACGGTCAGCGTGGTGGGCACGGGCGAAGCCTACGGAGCCGCGGGCAGGTCGAGGTCGACGACGACCGGTGCGTGGTCCGACGGTCCTTTGCCCTTGCGTGCCTCCCGGTCGACGTAGGCGTCGCTGACCGCGCTGCTGAAGGCGGCGTTCCCGTACACCAGGTCGATGCGCATGCCTTCGGCCTTGTGGAAGGCGCCGCCGCGGTAGTCCCAGAACGTGTACGGGTGCGGACCCTTGAGTGCGCGCGGCATGACGTCGCTGAGACCGAGCGCGCGCAGTCTGGCCAGGGCCCCCCGTTCGGCCTCGGTGACATGCGTCGCGCCGACGAACTTCGTGACGTCCCAGACGTCGACGTCGTCGGGAGCGACGTTGAAGTCGCCGGTGAGGACGAACGGAGTGTCTGCCGACGCCTCGCCACGGACCGCTTCGGTGAGCGCGGCCAGCCAGCGCAGCTTGTAGGCGTAGTGAGGGTTGTCCGGCTCGCGCCCGTTCGGCACGTACAGGGACCAGACCCGCACCGGTCCGCAGGTGGCTGCCAAAGCACGCGCCTCGAAGGTGTCGGCGTCGGGGAACCCGGGGGCCCCGGAGAACCCACGGGTGACGTCGGCGATCCCGACCCGCGAGACGATCGCGACCCCGTTCCAGCGACCCTGGCCCAGGTGCGCGGTCTCGTAGCCGAGTGCGGCCACCGCTTCGGCGGGGAACGCGTCGTCGGCGACCTTGGTCTCCTGCAGGCACACCACGTCCGGCGCCGTCGACTCCAGCCACTCGAGCAACCGGGGCAGCCGGGAGGTCACCGAGTTCACGTTCCAGGTGGCAAGGCGCATGACTCGATCCTGTCAGGGGTCGACCGGCCCACGACGAGGTGCCGCCGAGGAAACGGGCTCGACGCCCGTCCGGCCCGGTTCCTAGAGTCGTGGCGTGCCCGACCGGATCTTCGCCGACGCGCGGCTCGTCGCGCACTACGACGCCATCGAAGGCGCCCGTCCGGACCTCGATCACTACCTCGCCCTCGTCGACGAGCTCGGTGCCCGCTCGGTGCTCGACGTGGGGTGCGGCACCGGGACGTTCACCTGCCTGCTCGCCGAGCACGGGGTGAAGACCATCGGTCTGGACCCGGCGCTGGCGTCGTTGGAGGTGGCCCGAGCCAAGCCGGGTGCCGACCGGGTGCGCTGGCTGCACGGTGACGCGGCGTCGCTGCCCCGGCTGGTCGACGGTCTCGAGGACCCGCTGCTCGTGGACCTGGCGACGATGACCGGGAACGTGGCCCAGGTGTTCGTCAGTGATGACGAGTGGCTCACCGCCCTGCGCGCGGTCCACCAGGTGGTCCGTCCCGGGGGCCACCTGGTGTTCGAGACCCGCGACCCGGCTCGGGAGGCGTGGCGGGAGTGGACCCGCGAGCGGTCGTCTGAGCGGCTCACGCTCGCGGGGGTCGACCAGTGGGTCGACCACTGGGTCGACCATTGGGTCGACGTCACCCGGGTGCTCGACGACCAGGTCACCTTCCGATGGACATTCTGCTTCGACGACGGCCAGACGCTGGTCTCCGACTCCACGCTGCGGTTCCGCAGCCCCGACGTCGTGTCAGCCCAGCTGACCGCCGCGGGGTTCGCCGTCGTCGAGGTGCGTGAGGCCCCCGACCGCCCGGGCCAGGAGCACGTCTTCGTCGCCCGGCGCCCTAGTCCACAGGAGCGCGAGGCACCCCGGCGTCCCCAGTCCGATTTCTGATCTGGGCGACCCCGCCACTACCCTGGGCACCCTGTGCCGGGGCCGGTGGTCCGCGTGGGTCGCTCAGCTCTTGGGTGCCGGCACGACGCAACGCCCTCCTGCCACGGATGGACCGTGGCCGTTCTCAGTCCGAAGGAGGTTGGCGCCGCATGCGTCAGTACGAGCTCATGGTGATCCTCGACCCCGATCTCGAGGAGCGCACCGTCTCCCCCTCGCTCGACCAGTTCCTCAACGTGATCCGCCAGTCCGGCGGTTCCGTCGACAAGGTCGACCTGTGGGGCCGTCGTCGTCTCGCCTACGAGATCGACAAGAAGTCCGACGGCATCTACGCCGTCGTCGAGATGACCGCCGAGCCCGACGCCGTCAAGGAGCTCGACCGCCAGCTCAACCTCAACGAGGCCGTGCTGCGCACCAAGGTCATGCGTCCGGACGTCCGGTAGGAGGCTGACATGGCTGGTGAGACCACGATCACGGTTGTCGGCAACCTGACCGACGACCCCGAGCTGCGCTTCACGCCCTCCGGGGCCGCCGTGGCCAACTTCACGGTGGCGTCGACCCCGCGCTTCTTCGACAAGCAGACCAACGAGTGGAAGGACGGCGACGCGCTGTTCCTGAGGTGCTCGGTCTGGCGGCAGGCGGCCGAGAACGCCGCCGAGTCGCTGCAGCGCGGCATGCGGGTCATGGTGCAGGGCCGGCTCAAGCAGCGCAGCTACGAGACCCGTGAGGGCGAGAAGCGCACGGTCTACGAGATCGAGGTCGACGAGGTCGGCCCGTCCCTGAAGTACGCCACGGCGAAGGTCACCAAGGCCTCGCGCGGTGGTGGCGGTGGCAGCTTCGGGGGTGGAGGCGGCGGAGCAGCCGCCGACGACCCCTGGGCGTCGGCCGCACCCGCTGGCGACTCGTGGGGAGGCGGCAGCGCGAAGGCCGCGTCCGACGAACCACCGTTCTGACCCCTTTCCATCCGCCCATCCCCGCCCCGAGCGGGGCTTCGACCCTGGAGCACCACGATGGCGAAACCGCCCCTGCGCAAGCCCAAGAAGAAGGTCTGCGCGTTCTGCAAGGACAAGGCCGACTCGGTCGACTACAAGGACACCAACCTGCTGCGCAAGTACATCTCCGACCGCGGCAAGATCCGGGCCCGTCGGGTCACCGGCAACTGCACCCAGCACCAGCGCGACGTCGCCATGGCCGTCAAGAACGCCCGTGAGATGGCGCTGCTGCCCTACACCAGCACCGCGCGCTGAGGAGGCCGACCGACATGAAGCTCATCCTCACCCAGGAGGTCACCGGCCTCGGTAGCCCCGGCGACGTCGTCGAGGTCAAGGACGGCTACGGGCGCAACTTCTTGATGCCGCGGGGGCTGGCGACCAGCTGGACGCGCGGTGGCGAGAAGCAGGTGGCGCAGATCAAGCGCGCGCGTGACACGCGTGAGGTGCGCGACCTCGACCACGCCCAGGAGATCAAGGGCCAGCTCGGTGGACTCACCGTCGCGCTGCCCGCCCGCGCTGGCGACACCGGCCGGCTGTTCGGCTCGGTCACCGTCGGCGACATCGCCGACGCCGTGGTCGCGGCAGGCGGCCCGGCACTGGACAAGCGGCGGATCGAGATCGGCCAGCCGATCAAGACCGTCGGCAGCCACCGGGTCAGCGTCCGGCTGCACCCGGAGGTCAGCGTCGACCTCGACGTCGACGTCGTCGCCGAGTAGTTGGCCCAGTAGTTGGCCCAGTAGTCAGCCCAGTAGTCAGCCAAGCAACAGCGTCTAGGTGAGGTGGGCGGTCCCGGTGGGGCCGCCCTCCTCTTGATTTCGTCGGGCGTCAGGCCGCCGGCTCGCCGTGCAGCCTGGCGCCCGTTCGCATCCACGTGTCGCCGCGGGCCCGCCACGCCAGCAACGCCAACCGCACGACCATGAACCACAGCAGCGCCCACCACAGCCCCACGACGCCGCGGTCGGTCGCCTGCACGAGGACAGCGGCCGGCAGGAACGCGAAGAGGGTCACCGTCCCGGCGCCGGCCAGCCACCGAGCATCGCCGGCGCCGATCAGGACGCCGTCCAGCACGAAGACCGGCCCCGCCACCGGCTGGTGGGCGGCCACGACCACGAGCGACCCGGTGAGCAGCGCGCCCACCGTCGGGTCGGCGCTGAACAGCGCGGGCAGCAGCGGGGCCGATGCCGCGACGACCAGTGCCAGGGCGAACCCGGCGCCGGTCCCCCAGCGCAGCAGCCGACGCAGGTCTGCCCGCGCGGCGACGACGTCGGAGGCGCCGAGGTCGCGTCCGACCAGCGCCTGCCCGGCGATGGCCAGCGCGTCGAGGGCGAGGGAGAGCAGCAGCCACACCTGCAACGAGACGTGGTAGGCGGCCAGGTCGGCGTCGCCTGCCTGCGCGGCGACCGACACCGACACGACGAAGACGACTCGGAGGGCCACCGTGCGCAGGAACAGCGGCCCGCCGAGCCGCGCGGTCTCCCGCACGCCCTCGGCGTCGGGCCACCAGCTGACCGAGTATGGGCGCGAACGGCGGACCACGACGGCGACGTAGACCACTGACCCCGCGGTCTGGGCGAGCACGGTGGCCCAGGCCGACCCGGCCACACCGTGGCCGAGCCCAAGGACGAACCAGACGTCCAGGAGCACGTTGAGCGTGGCGGTGGCCACGGTGACGACCAGGGGAGTGCGGGTGTCCTGCAGCCCGCGCAGCACGCCGACTGCCGCGAAGGAGAGCATCACCGCGGGTAGCCCGAGCAGACTGACCCGCAGGTAGTCGGTGGCGTAGGGGGTCGCTGTGGCCGAGGCGCCCAGCCACGAGACCAACGCGGGGGTGAGCACCTGGCCGACCACGATCAGACCGACGCCGAGTGTGACGCCGAGCCAGAGCGCGTCGGCGCCCAGCCGAAGGGCGTCGTCGGGTCGCCCGGCCCCGACCCGGCGGGCCACGACCGCGGTCGTCCCGTAGGCGAGGAAGACGCACAGGCCGACGGTGGTCGCCAGCACCGTGCCGGCAACGCCCAGCCCGGCCAGCGGGGCCGTCCCGAGCGTGCCGACAACGGCGGCGTCGGCCAGCAGGAACAGCGGCTCGGCGACCAGCGCCCCGAACGCCGGGACGGCCAGGGCGAGGATCGCTCGGTCACGGGAGTCCAGGCGCACGAGGCGCGACGGTACCCGCAGCCGGCGTCGAGGCTGTCTACGCGTTGTCCACGGGTTGTCCACAGGCGATTCACCCCAATCCACCGATCCCGGGCGCGTCGTCCACAGCCCCCTGGGGACAGTCGGGAGCGCCCGAACGACCTAGACTGGCCGGCGATGCCTGACCACCAGCCGTCGCCCGGGCGACTCCCGGTGGCCAGCCGGGCGGCGCTGGCGGCGGGGCGCGCCGCCTCGGGCCTGAGTCGACGCCTGGGGCGCGGTCGCGGGGCCCAGGTCGGAGGCAAGGTCGCCTACCGGCTGCGCCCGCGCACCCTGCGCGACCTGGCCGCCCACCGCACGGTGGCGCTGGTCTCGGCCACCAACGGCAAGAGCACGACCTCGACCCTGCTCGCTGCCGCCGTCCGCACGCTCGGGCCGACGGCGTTCAACCGCACGGGCGCCAACATGGAGGAGGGCCTGGTCGTCGCGCTCGACGCCGACCGCGCGGCTGGGTACGCGGTTCTCGAGACCGACGAGGCCTACCTGGGCGTCGTGGTGGAGGCGACCCGACCTCGGGTGGTCGTGCTGATGAACCTCAGCCGCGACTTCCTCGAGCGGGGGGTGCGGGCCAAGCGGCTCGCCCAGCACTGGCGGACCACCCTGGCCGGCATCGACTGGCCGTGCACCGTCGTGGCCGACTGCGACGACCCTCTGGTGGCCTGGGCGGTCTCGGCCGCCCCCGAGGTGGTCTGGGTGGCCGGCGAGGACACCTTCGTCGACGACGCGCAGCTGTGCCGTACCTGCCTCGTCCACCTGACTCGCGCCGAAGGCTCATGGTCGTGCCCGGTCTGCGGGTTCGCCCGACCGGTGCCGCAGTGGCGCCTCGCCCACGTCGACGGCGTGCTGACCGCGATCGGCCCCGACACCGAGGTCGCCCTGCCCGCTGCCCTGCCCGGGCACGCGGCCGCGGTCAACGCCCTCTTCGCCCTCGCCGCAGCGGTCGAGCTGGGCGTGCCCGCGGGCGTCGCGGCTGCGGCGGTCGCCGAGGTCGAGAACGTCGACGGGCGCTACGCCCCTCGACCTTTCGGCGACAAGTCCGTGCGTGTCCTGCTGGCCAAGAACCCCTCCAGCTGGACCGAGTCGCTCGCCACGGTGAGCGCCCCTGGCTCCGCGGAGCGGGCCCTGGTCCTCGCGATGCACGGACGGGGCAGCGGTGGCGGCCAGGACACCGCGATGCTGTGGGACGCGCCGTTCGAGCGGCTGGCGGGTCGCTCGGTCACGGCGGTCGGGTCCCGTGGTGCCGAGCTCGAGCTGCGGCTGACCGTCGCGGGGGTCGACGTCGAGAACGCCGGTGAGGACATCGTCACGGCGTTGCGCGCCTTCCCACCGGGCGACGTCGACCTGATCGGCAACTGGCCGGCCTTCAACGCTGTCCTCGACGTGCTCGGTCGCGACGACGTCGAGCGGTCGACGTGACCGTGGCGCGGCTCACCGTCGTGGAGCTGTTCCCGTCCCTGATGCAGCCCGAGGGCGACCACGGCAACGCCGTCGTGCTCGCCCACCGCGCCCGCGCGCGTGGTGTCGCGGTCGACCTGCTGGTGGTGCACCCCGGCGATGCCGTGCCGGACGACGCGTCGCTGTACCTGCTCGGTGGCTCCGAGGACGTCGACGTGCCCGAGTGTGCCCGCCGGCTGCGCGACGGAGGTGAGCTGACGCGCGCGGTGTCCGCCGGCGCGGCGGTGCTCGGCGTCGGCGCCGGGTTCGAGGTGCTGGCAGCCCGTTTCGACGACCTTGACGGCCGGGCTCACGAGGGCGTGGGGCTGCTCGACGTGGAGATGACCCGGTCTTCCTGGGCCGCGGGTTCGGTGGTGACCGAGCCGAACCCGACCTGGGGGCTGCCGGCCCTGTCCGGTTACGAGTACCACGTCAACGACGCGCTGCTGGGGCCGCAGGCCTCGGCCCTCGCCGCCCTGGAGGTCGGGGTCGGCAACGGGCCCGGCGCGGACGGTCACCACGACGGTGCGGTGAGCGGGCGGGTCGTCGGGACCTGGTTGCACGGTCCGGTGCTGCCGCGCAACCCGGCCCTGGCCGACCTGCTGCTGGGCCTGGTCGGCGTCGACGTCACCCCTCTGCAGAGTGGGCGGCACAGTGGGCTGCTCAGTGGGCTGGACGACCGGCTGGCCGACCGGGTCCGGGCGGCCCGGATCCACGAGGCCCGCGCCGCCCGACGGTGAGCCGGCCCGGCCGATCGTCCCACTGGCTGAGACAGCGGACGGTTCCCTCGCGTCCACAGCCCGCGCCGGGCATCGCCCCAGGTCGGAGGGGGTGCGGAGCGGACGCTCTGTGGATATCCACACGCTTGTCCCGAAGGTTACGCACGGGTGAACCGGCGTGTTCCCCACGTCGTCCCCAGCGGCGTCCCCAGGGCTACTTGGTTCTGTCGGACCCGACCGGTAGAGATGGGTCCCGAACCCCCGACCGAACAGGAGCCCGGTGACCGTCGCGCAGTTCCAGACCCCGGCCGACGACGTCGGCTACGGCGGCCCACCGACTCCCTCCTTCGACCGCACCCCGCCGCAGGACCTCGAGGCCGAGCAGGGCGTGCTGGGCGGGATGCTGCTCAGCAAGGACGCGATCGCCGACGTCGTCGAGCAGCTGCGCGGCACCGACTTCTACAAGCCGGCGCACCAGACCGTCTACGAGGCGGTGCTCGACCTCTACGGCCGCGGCGAGCCGGCCGACCCGGTCACGGTCGCCGCCGAGCTGACCAAACGCGGTGAGCTCGCCCGGATCGGCGGTGCTCCCTACCTGCACACCCTGATCGCGTCGGTGCCCACCGCGGCCAACGCGGGGTACTACGCCCGGATCGTCGGCGAGCGGGCCATCTCCCGCCGCCTGGTCGAGGCCGGCACCCGGATCGTGCAGCTCGGCTACTCCGACACCGGTGAGGTCGACGACGCCGTCGACCGCGCGCAGGCGGAGATCTACCACGTCACCGAGCGACGGACCAGCGAGGACTACCTGCCGCTGGCCGAGATCATGGAGGGCACCCTCGACGAGCTGGAGGCGATCGGCTCGCGGGGCGGGACGCTGGCCGGCGTCCCCACCGGGTTCACCGACCTGGACAACCTCACCAACGGGCTGCACCCGGGGCAGCTCGTCGTCGTCGCGGCGCGGCCCGGTCTCGGCAAGTCGACCGTCGCGCTCGACTTCGCCCGGGCCGCGTCGATCAAACACGGTCTCACCAGCGTCATCTTCAGCCTGGAGATGACCCGCAACGAGATCACCATGCGGTTGCTCTCGGCCGAGGCACGAGTGGCGCTGCACCACATGCGCACCGGTTCGATGAGCGACGACGACTGGACCCGGTTGGCCCGCAAGATGAGTGAGGTGGCCAGCGCGCCGCTGTTCATCGACGACTCGCCGAACATGAACATGATGGAGATCAGGGCCAAGTGCCGACGGCTCAAACAGCGCCACGACCTCAAGCTCATCGTCGTCGACTACCTGCAGCTGATGAGCAGCGGCAAGCGGGTCGAGAGTCGCCAGCAGGAGGTGGCGGAGTTCTCGCGGTCGCTGAAGCTGCTGGCCAAGGAGCTCGGCGTTCCGGTGGTGGCGCTGAGCCAGCTCAACCGAGGTCCCGAGCAGCGCACCGACAAACGCCCGATGCTCTCCGACCTTCGTGAGTCCGGCTCGATCGAGCAGGACTCCGACGTCGTCATGCTGCTGCACCGCGAGGACGCCTACGAACGCGAGTCACCACGGGCCGGCGAGGCCGACTTCATCATCGCCAAGCACCGCAACGGCCCGACCGCAACCGTGACGGTGGCCTTCCAGGGCCACTACTCGCGCTTCGTCGACATGGCCAACAGCTGAGCGCTCCGCTTCCGCTGCCCCCTCTCACATGTTGATCATGCACAAGATGCTGCCCAAACGGGTTGAACTGTCAGATCATGTCCATGATCAACATGGGGGTAGGGGCTTGCAGGGCTAGGGGCGCAGGTTCCGGGCGCGCAGCTCGCGGGAGCGGGCCCGCCATTTGGCCCGCTCGGCGGCCTGCAGGCGGGCGTCGGCGCGGCGTTCCAACCAGGCGGCCTCGCGCTGCAGCTTGCGCCAGGAGGTGAGCCGTCGCTCGTCGATGACGCCGGTCTCGATCGCCGACAGCACCGCACAGCCCGGTTCGGTCGCGTGGGCGCAGTCGGAGAACCGACAGGCGGTGGCGAGCTCCTCCAGGTCGGCGAAAACCTGGTCAAGGGCCTCGGTGCTCGCGAGGCCGACGCTGCGCAGCCCAGGAGTGTCGATCACCATGGCACCCCCCGGCAGCACGATGAGCTCGCGGTGCACCGTGGTGTGACGGCCGCGGTGGTCGCTGCGCACCTCGGCGGTCTCCATCACGGTGTCGCCGGCCAGGAGGTTGACCAGCGTCGACTTGCCCGCACCGGAGGCCCCGATGAACGCGATGGTGCAGGAGTCGGTGAGCCGGGCCCGCAGCGCGGTGACGCCGTCGTCCCAGTTCGCGCTGCAGGTGATGACGTCGACGCCGGGTGCGTTCTCGACCGCCACCTGCACGACCGCGTCGAGGTCGGGGGTGAGATCGCACTTGGTCAAGACGACGAGGGGCTGGGCCCCGGACTCCCAGGCGAGGGCGAGCAGGCGCTCGATCCGGCCCGGTTTGGGGGCCGCATCCACGGGTTCGACCACAGCCACGAGGTCCACGTTGGCGGCCAGGACCTGACGTTGGGAGCTGCCGGGAGACACCGACGCGCGGGTGATCGCCGTACGCCGCGGTCGAAGCGAGTCGACGAGCAGCCGGTGGTCGTCGAGTCGCCGCAGCAGCACCTCGTCACCGACGACCGGCTGCAGCGACGCGTCGGAGGCGGCGTCGGACAGCACCGTGTGGCCGAGATCCGCGCGCACGCGGGCGGCCGCGGGGTCCAGCAGGACGTCGACGGCGCCGCGGTCGACGCGGGCCAGACGTCCGGTCAGCGCGCTCTGGGGCGCGCTCTTGGGTGCGTGCTCGGGAGTGGGGACGGAAGGTGCGAGGTCATCGATCGGCACGAGAGTCCTTGGGGAGACACCGCGTGACGCTCGCTCAGAGGCAGGCGACCGTGCACGCGAGGGTGGAAGCGACGGGTTGGGCCAACGGGTCCGTCATGGCCGACCACCTCCTCGATCCGACGTGCGCCAGGTGCGTTCCGGATCGACGGTAGTGACGTGTGGTTGGCAGCGCGAGTCATTTTCCGGTCTCGATCCCGCCTCGGCTGACCAAGGGCCCTACCGCACACTGCGCTCCCGCCGTAGCGTGCGCAGCCCCGGACCCGCCGGGAGCTCAGCACAGGGGGAAGCCATGAGGCGCTCCTGGCTCGTTCGTAACGTGGTCGTGCTGTCCACGTCCGCGCTCCTGACTGCCACGCTCCCGGGCCTTGCCGGTGCGTCCGAGCCACCGCCGATCCCCCCCTCCGTCCAGCCCGTGATCGACGGTGACCTGACCGACTACCAGTGGATGCTGGACGCCGTGAACGCCCCCGAGGCCTGGTCGGTGTCGACGGGCGCGGGGACGACGGTGGCCGTCATCGACACCGGGGTCGACGCGACCCACCCCGACCTGCAGGGCCAGGTCGTGGCCGGTGGCGTGGTGTCCCTGGCCGACGACGGCACGGTGAGCATCGTCGACGCAACGATCGAGCGGACCAGCAACGACTGGTACGGGCACGGCTCGCACGTCGCGGGGATCGTGGCCGGCGACGCCGACGGCAACGGGATCACCGGTATCGCCCCCGACGCCGCGGTGCTGCCGGTCCAGCTGCTGACCCGGCGCTCGCAGATGATGACCGAGATCCAGTTCCTCGATGCGGTGACCGGGGCGGTCACCTTCGCCGTCGACCACGGGGCCGACGCCATGAACCTCTCGCTGGGCACGATCGCCAGCCACATCGCCGACACGCCGAGGACCGCGGAGTACCGAGCCGCCTTGGCCCGCACCTGTGACGCAGTAGCCGACGCCACCGACGCTGGCGTCGTCGTGGTGGCGGCGGCGGGCAATGGCGGGTTCGACTTCAACCTGGCCAACGCGCCTGCGTCCTGCCCGGGAGCGATCAGTGTCGCCGCGGTCACGCCCGACCTCGGGCAGGCGTTCTTCTCCAGCTTCGACCCGACCGTCTCGCTGTCGGCGCCGGGGTTCCAGGTCCTGTCGGTCGACTCGACCGTTGCCGACCAGTCACGGGCCGGCCACCTGGAGGAGTCTGGTACGTCCATGGCGGCGCCTGTCGTGGCCGGGGTCGCGGCGCTGGTCAAGAGCGACCACCCCGGGTACGACGCGGCGGACGTCCTGGCTGCACTGACGTCGACCGCCCAGGACCTCGGCGCGCCGGGTCGAGACGCCGACACCGGCTTCGGGCTCGTCGACGCGGCAGCTGCCCTCGGCGTCAGCACGGCCGCGGCGAAGCCGCAGGACTACCTGTCGTCGTACGCCGTGGAGGCGCTGAAGGCGCTGCGCACCGCAGCCGCCGGCTCGGCGGATGACGGCGTGGTCTCGTGGTCGACGCCGGATGCCCACGCGGTGAGTGGCTACACCGTCAGCATCTACGACAGTCAGGGGACCACGACCCACGAGGTCGGTCCGCTGGCGGTCCGGCTGCAGGTGCCCATGGCCAAGGACGCCTGGGCCCAGGTCACGGCGCACACGTCGGTGGGCGATGTGTCGTCGTTCCCCACGGCGCTGTCCTCGGTGGACTCCGAGCCAGTGCCGCAACGACCGCCCGCCGTGCGCGCGGTCCGCGCGCAGCGCCATGGCGACACCGTGGCCGTTCGTTGGGACCCTCCGGCCAAGCGACGTGACGTCGTCGACCGGCTCGAGGTCGCCGTGTTCCTGGACGACGGGAGCTGGGTCACCCGGCGGATCCGGGTCGGTGAGGCGACGGCGTTCCCGACGCACGCCCGGGTGAAACTGCCGACCGAGGCCCGTTGGCACGATGCCGAGGTCGGGGTGGCGACGGTCGCACGCAATCCGGGTTGGGGTGCCTTCGCCCGGATCACCTGGGCCGAGCACCTGCTCCCGGCCCGGTTCGGGATGCATGTGCACGACGTCCTCTCCGCGGGCCGGCGGGCGGTCGAGGTGTCCGGTGGCATCTCCCCGATCTGGTCGCACCGGACGTGTGGTGCACGAGGCTGCGCCGGACGCCAGGTCACGGTTCGGATCGACTACGGCCGCACCGTCGGCGAGGTGACCACGCGGCTGACCAGTCGCCGGACCTTCCATGTGGTGGCTTGGCGGCCCGCCGGCAGCGACCGGTTGCGCCTGCGCATTCTCGGGCCAGACGACCTGAGCAGTGGACCGTTCCGCTCCTACCCGGTCGGACGCTGAGGAAGCGGCGGGCGGCGCGCTCCGCGCGAAGGGACCAGGCCACGCACGTGGTCGAGGAGTCCGCTGCACGCCGCCTCGATGGTGTGCAGCACCTCGGTGAAGCTCTCGCGGCCGCCGTAGTAGGGGTCCGGCACGTCCAGTGAGTCGGCGTCGAGGTCGAACTCGCGGAGCAGCCGGATCGACTGGTTCGTGGCCTTGTCGGGGGCGAGCCGACGCAGGTCGCGCAGGTTGTCGGAGTCCAGCGCGACGACGAGGTCGCGCTCGGCGAACATCGACGGGCTGAACCGTTTGGCCGCGTGGTCCAGCGGGTAGCCGTGGTCGTGCAGGACGGCCCGCGCCCTGCGGTCGGCCGGGTCGCCGACGTGCCAGCCACCGGTGCCCGCGCTGTCGACGGCGAGGGTGCGGCCCAGGCCGGCCTGGGTGGCCTGGTGGCGTAGCACCGCCTCGGCCATCGGTGAGCGACAGATGTTGCCCAGGCAGACGAACTGCACGCGGTACGGGGTCACGGGCGGGGATCCTCGCACAGGACGAGGCGGTTCGGAGCGATTCGGAGGCAGTGTCGTCGGTGACGACGGATCCACTCTTCAAGGGATTGTCAGCCTTACGAATCGGTTGCTAGAGTCGGCCCCTTCCACTGATCTGATCGTCCCAGGAGGACCCGTGGCCACCCTCGACCGTGACCGGCTCGCCCAGCTCATCGGCCGCGAGCGGGCGACCTACCGCGCGGCCAACCCCACCAGCGCCGCGGCCTTCGAGTCGGCCAAGGCCAGCCTGTTCGGTGGTGTGCCGATGACCTGGATGGTGAAGTGGTCCGGCGGCTTTCCGCTGTATCTCGCCGGTGCCCACGGCAACCGGGTCACCGACCGCGACGGTCACACCTACGTCGACTTCGCCCTCGGTGACACCGGGGCGATGGCCGGGCACTCGCCGCAGGCCACGGTCGCTGCGGTGCAGCAGCGGATCGGCGACCTCGGCGGGATCACGACCATGCTGCCCAGCGAGGACGCCGCCTGGGTCGGCGCCGAGCTCACCCGACGGTTCGGCCTTCCGCTGTGGTCGTTCGCGCTCACGGCGACCGATGCCAACCGCTGGGCGCTTCGCCTGGCCCGCCTGGCCACCGGAAGGCCCAAGGTGCTGGCGTTCTCCTACTGCTACCACGGCAGCGTCGACGAGACCGTCGTCGTGTCCGGTCCCGATGGTCAGACGATGGCCCGACCAGGCAACGTCGGCCCGGCCACCGACCCGGCCAACACCACCCGCGTCGCGGAGTTCAACGACCTTGGATCGGTCGAGCGTGCTCTGGCTCACGGTGACGTCGCCGTCGTCATCACCGAACCGGCCCTGACCAACATCGGCATCGTCCTGCCTGAGCCGGGCTTCCTGGAGGGCCTGCGCGAGCTCTGCACGCGCTACGGGGCGTTGTTGCTCATCGACGAGACGCACACCTTCAGCGCCGGTCCTGGGGGCATGACTGGCCAGCTCGGGCTGCAGCCGGACATCTTCGTCATCGGCAAGTCGATCGCCGGCGGAATCCCGATCGGCACCTACGGCATCACCTCGGCCGTGGCCGACCGGATCGAGGCGCATCCGGACGCCGACCTGGTCGACGTCGGCGGCGTGGGCGGAACCCTCGCCGGTAACGCGATGTCGATGGCCGCCGCACGGGCCACCCTCGGGGAGGTGCTGACCGATGCGGCGTTCACCGAGATGGTCGGTCTGGCCACGCGGTTCACCGACGGGGTGCGGGCCGTTCTCGACGGGTACGACGTCCCGTGGACCATCAGCCAGCTCGGAGCCAGGGCCGAGTACCGCTTCGCCCGCCCGGCCCCGCGCAACGGCACCGAGTCCGCTGCGGCCGGAGACGACGACCTCGACGAGTACATGCACCTGTACACGTTGAACCGCGGCATCCTGATGACGCCGTTCCACAACATGGCACTGATGTGCCCCACCACGACCGAGGCCGACGTCGACCTGCACACCGAGGTGTTCACCAAGGCGATCTCCGAGCTGTACGGCTGATCGTGATGGTCGATGCGTTCGACCTGACCGGGCGCGTGGCGCTGGTCACCGGTGCCGGCAGCGAGACGGGGATCGGGTTCGCGGCCGCCTGCCTGTTGGGGCAGCTGGGGGCACGGGTCGCGGTGACGTCGACGAGCGAGCGGATCGAGCTACGGGCCGACGAGCTGCGCACGCGTGGCGTCGACGCCTTCGGTGTCGCTGCCGACCTGACCGACAGCGTGCAGGCCGAGCTTCTGGTCGGGTCGGTGGTCTCGCGATTCGACGCGCTCGACATCGTGGTCAACAACGCCGGAATGACCAGCGTGACCGAGCCGGTCGAGTCGACCGGCGAGCCCGAGCTGTCCGACGAGCAGTGGCGCGCCGGCATGGCCCGCAACCTGGACACGGCCTACTTCGTGACCCGCGCGGCGCTTCGGCCGATGGTGTCGTCGGGGTTCGGCAGGGTCGTGAACGTGGCCTCGATCACCGGACCGGTGATGGCGATGCGAGGAGAGCCCGTCTATGCAGCGGCCAAGGCCGGCATGGTCGGGCTGACCCGAGCACTCGCGGTGGAGGTGGCCGGCCGCGGGATCACGGTCAACGCGGTGTGCCCGGGATGGATCGGCACCGGGTCGCAGACCGAGCACGAGCGGCGCCAGGGTGAACGGACGCCGACGGGCCGCTCGGCGACCGCGGCGGAGGTCGCCTCGGCGATCGCCTGGTTGGCCACCCCGGGCGCGTCCTACGTCACTGGCCAGTGTGTCGTCGTCGACGGCGGCAACTCGATCTCGGAGGAACGCGCATGACCGCATTCGTCGGCGACGACCCGACGACCGTCGTCCGGCCGGTCGTCCTGGTCACCGGTGCGGCCGGCGGTGTCGGCAGCGCGGTCGCGTCCCGGTTCGCCGCCGGCGGGTGGCAGGTCGTCGTCACCGACGTCGACGCGCTCGGGGCCCGACGCACTGCGGACGGGGTCGGAGCCATGGCCAGCCTTCCCGGCGACCTCCGCGACGTCGAGACGACCCGGTCGATCGTCTCCCGTTGCCTGGCCGCAACCGGCCGGCTCGACTGCCTGGTCAACGCGGCGGGCGTGTGGACCGAGGGCCCCACCGCCGACACCACGGAGGCCGCGTTCGACCAGGTGCTGGACGTGAACCTCAAGGGGCTGTTCTTCCTCACCGCCGCGGCGATCCCCCATCTGGTGGCGACGTCGGGGTGCGTCGTCAACGTGAGCAGCGACGCCGGGGTCCAGGGCAACGCCGGGGCGGCCGTCTACTGCGCGAGCAAGGGAGCGGTGTCGATCCTCAGCAAGGCCTTGGCGCTGGAGCTGGCTCCGAAGGGGGTTCGGGTGAACGCGGTCTGTCCAGGCGACGTCGACACCCCGATGGTCCGCTACCAGGCGGAGACGTTCGGTGGGGGTGACCCGGAGGCCTACGTGCGCAACCTGCTGGCGCAGTACCCCCAGGGCCCGGGTGCCCGACTGATCCGCCCCGATGAGGTCGCCGAGCTCATCTGGTTCCTCGCCCAGCCGGTCGCCGCCCCGATCACCGGTGCCAACCTGTCGATCGACTTCGGCCTGTCGGCCGGGATCTGAGCCCTCGCCGTGACCACTCGGATCGACCTGGACGACACCGACCGCACCATCATCCGCGAGCTGCAGCGCGACGGGCGGATCAGCTACGCCGACCTGGCGCCGCACGCGGGCCTGTCCGCCCCGGCGACCCGCCAGCGGGTGCAGCGGCTGATGGACTCCGGGCTGCTGCAGGTCGTCGCGGTCACCGACCCGCTGGCACTCGGGCTCCCGGTGATGGCCATGGTGGGGATCGCCGTGGACGGCGACGTCCGTGCGGTCGCTGACGCGATAGCCGAGGTCGACAGCGTCATCTATGTGGTGCTGACGTCCGGCTCGTTCGACCTGTTCGCCGAGGTGGTGTGCGCGGACATGGACGGGCTGTTCGCCGTGGTCAACGACCACATCAAGGCGCTTCCTGGTGTGCGGGCCACCGAGTCGTTCGTCTACTTCGACATCCACACGCACCGGTTCACCTGGGACATCCCTGGCTGAGCCCAGTGGTTGACCGGGTGCCGGGTCAAGGGAAGGGTGGGGACATGGAGGTCTTCGCACAGGAGTCGGTGGAGCTGCGTCGGCAAGCCGACGGCGGCCCCTGGGTCGAGTTCTGCCGGTCCGGCGCGCTGTCGGCCGGCCTGTACGTGCTGCAGGCTGGGGAGCAGGACACCCAGAGCCCGCACACCGAGGACGAGATCTACGTGGTCCTTGCGGGGCGGGCGCGTCTGGTGACCCCCCACGAGGCGTCGGAGGTGAAGACCGGAGACGTGATCTTCGTTCCGGCTCTGCAGCCGCACCGGTTCGAGGAAATCACCGAGGCGCTGCACCTGGCCGTGGTGTTCGCCCCGCCCGAGGGCGACGCCGACGTCCCCGCCTGAGCCGAGGCGAGCGGCCGCGCTCAGTCCGGAGTGGGTGCGGTGGCCAGCTGGGCGAGGCTGACCCCGACGATGACCACGAAAGCACCGAGCACCTGGACGGCGGACAGGACCTCGCCCAGCCAGAGGTAGGCCACGACGCCGGCGAGCACGGGCTCGATCGTCCCGACGATCCCCGCTCGGGTGGCGGGCACGTGGCGCAGAGCGCCGATCACGAGCAGGAACGGTGCAACCGTCCCGAGCAGCACGATCCAGACGACGAGCGCCCACAGCGGCACCGACCAGCTGTCCAGGTTGCCCTGGAGGGACACCGCACCGGTGAGCTCGTCCCAGGGGACGGTCCACCACGGATGGGCGACCGACCAGAAGACGGTGGCGACGACGAACGCCCACAGGGCCAGCGACAGGGTGTCTCGCGTTCCCACCGCGTGCTCGCCGGCGACGAAGTACGTCGCCAGGGACACCGCCGCCCCCACTGCTGCCAGCAGGCCGACCAGGTCGAGGGTGAGTCCCTGCCACACCTGGGCGACGAGCGCCAGGCCGGCGAGGGCGAGGGCCAGCGCGAGCCAGATCGTGCGGCCGAGGTCCTTGTGCTGGACGAACGTGGCCCACAGCGCGACGAGCAGCGGTGCGGTGAACTCCAGCAGCAGCGCGATCCCGACCGGGAGCCGTGCGATGGCGACGAAGTACAGCCACTGCACCAAAGCGATCCCGATGACGCCGTAGACCAGCAGCAGCGGCCACTCGTCGCGTCGGACCCTCAGTCGAGAAGGCTCGATGGCCAGCACGAGGACCAGCAGCGCCACCATGGCGCCGGCGCACCGCAGGAGAACGAGGTCCAGCGAGTCCAGGCCGGAGGACAGGGTCACCTTGGACACCGACCCGTTGACGCTGAAGAGCATGGCTCCACCGATCGCCATCAGGTAGCCGATCGGTCGACCTCGCTCCAGCACGCGCCGGGCTCCCGGAGGCGCGAGCTCGCTGCTGGCCTCGGTCACGCGCGCAGCCTACGGCGCACCCTGACCGGTGCCCGGGCCGCTTGCGGTGCAGACTGAGCGAACAGCCGGCGGCTGCCGGCAACCCGTGCGCAGGGCTGGACGGAGGTGAGCACCGATCGTGTCGGACGACGTGCTGCCCGGGCCGTACCTGCGCCCGGCCCTGGAGGCGATCGCCGACTACCGGGCCGGGCGGTCCGCTCCGCCAGGAGCCGTCAAGCTCAGCAGCAACGAGACGGTGTTCCCGCCGCTTCCCTCCGTCGTCACGGCGATCACCGACGCGGCTGCGCAGGTCAACCGGTACGCGGACTTCGCCAGCACGGGCCTCGTCCGGGCCCTGGCCGACCGGCACCAGGTGACACCTGGGCGCCTCTCGGTGGGCACCGGTTCGGTCGCCGTCCTCGGTCAGGCAGTCGCGGTCTGCGCCGAGCCCGGCGACGAGGTCGTCTTCCCCTGGCGCTCGTTCGAGGCGTACCCGATCGTGACCCGGCTGGCCGGCGCCACACCGGTCGCCGTTCCGCTGCGACCAGACGAGGGCCACGACCTGAACGCCATGCTCGCGGCGGTCAACGACCGGACGCGTGCCGTCCTCCTGTGCACGCCGAACAACCCGACGGGAGTGGTCCTCGCTCGAGACGACCTGCTCCGGTTCGTCGACCGCGTGCCCAGCCAGGTCCTGGTCGTCGTCGACGAGGCGTACGTGGAGTTCGTGCGCCGTGACGACAGCCCGGACGCCTTGACGCTCCTGGGCGAGCGACCGAACGTCGTGGTGCTGCGGACCTTCTCCAAGGCGTACGGGCTGGCCGGGCTGCGCGTCGGCTACGCCGTGGCCCACGAACGCGTCGCGGCCGCGCTGCGCAAGGCCGCACTTCCGTTCGGCGTCACGACCCTGGCCGAGCGTGCGGCGCTGGCCTCCCTGGACGCGGAGCCCGAGCTGCTGCGACGGGTCCAGCTGGTCGTCGACGAACGGGTCCGCGTGGTGCGCGCCCTGCGCGAGGCAGGCGTCGACGTCCGCGAGTCGCAGGCGAACTTCGTCTGGCTCCGCCTCGGCGAGGCGACGGAGGCGTTCGCCTCCGCGTGCGAGGCCGCAGGCGTGGTCGTGCGTGCCTTTCCTGGCGAAGGGGTGCGGGTCACGATCGGCGAACCGACGGCCAACGACCGGTTCGTGACCGTCGCGAGCACCTACTACACGACCTCGCCCTCGACCGGCTTCTGACGCTCACCGCGCACGACCATGGCCACGCCGACGACGGCGAGCCCACCCCCGACCACGATCACCGCAGTGACGTTCTCACCGAGGACGAGCCAGCCGAGGAACACCGCGACGACCGGGTTGACGAAGGCGTAGGTCGTCACCAGTGAGACCGGCGCGTGGTGCAGCAGCCAGACGAAGGCGCTGAACGCGACGACCGAGCCGATCACGGTGAGGTAGACGAAGGCGACCCAGGCGTCCTGCGGTATCGCCCCGACGTCGAAGCCGTCCCACTCGCCGGCAGGCAGGCTGAGGGCCAGCATGACTGCTCCCCCGGCCAGCATCTCGAACACCGTGGTGACGAACGGGTCGCTCGGCAGGGTCAGCCGCGGTGACGAGAAGACCCCGGTCGCCCACATCACGGTGGCGCCGAGGACGGTCAGCACGCCCCACCACGCGACGTCGCTGTTCGGGTCGGGTCGGGCCAGGACGGCGATCCCGGCGATGCCGAGCAGGGTGCCGCCCCAGGTCAGGGCCCGCGGCCGCTCGCCGCCGAAGCCGACGCGCATGAGCACGACCCACAGGGGCATCGCCGCGACGAGCAGCGCGGCCAGGCCGCTGGTCACCGTCTGCTCGGCGATCGCCACTCCCCCGTTGCCGCAGGCGATGAACAGCAGCCCCAGCAAGGACGCCGAACGCCACTGCCGGCCGCTGACCCGCAGCGCGCCCGGCCCGCGTCGCAGCCGCACGATCGTGGCGATGATCGTCGCGGCGAGGAGGAACCGGACCCCCATCGCCATCAGCGGCGGCACGTCGGTGACCAGGATCCGGATCCCCAGGTAGGTGGACCCCCAGACCACGTAGACGACGAGGAGGGCGACCCAGACCCGGCCGGCTCGTCCGGTGCCGACGGCCGCTGGGCCAGGAGCGAGAGTCACCGGGTCACTGTGTCATGCACCCTCAGCGAGGACTCGCGGGAATCGGACCAGGCGGGCCGACGGGAGGAGCACGAAAGTTCGGTCGATTGGCCCTAACCCCTTGGGACCTTCGTCCCGGGGTACGGGTCGGCGGGCGCGAGAGGCTGGCTCTCGGCAGGTCGAGCGACCTGCATCGAACCGTGTGGAGGCCCGACGTGGATGCGCTCGACCTGGCCAGGTGGCAGTTCGGCATCACCACCGTGTACCACTTCCTCTTCGTGCCGATCACTCTCGGCCTGTCGATGCTCGTCGCCGGACTGCAGACCGCGTGGTACCGCACCGGCAAGGACGTCTACCTGCGGGCCACGAAGTTCTGGGGCAAGCTCTTCCTGATCAACTTCGCGATCGGGGTCGTCACCGGGATCGTGCAGGAGTTCCAGTTCGGCATGAACTGGAGCGAGTACTCCCGCTACGTGGGAGACATCTTCGGCGCGCCGCTGGCGATGGAGGGGCTGCTCGCGTTCTTCCTCGAGTCGACCTTCCTCGGCCTGTGGATCTTCGGCTGGGACCGGCTGCCCAAGAAGGTGCACCTCGCCACGATCTGGCTCGCCGCGATCGGCACCAACATCTCGGCCTTCTTCATCCTCGCGGCGAACTCGTGGATGCAGCACCCGGTCGGCTACGAGTTCAACCCCGAGTCCGGCCGCGCGGAGATGACCAACATCTTCGCCGTGCTCTTCCAGAAGACGTCGTTCGTCACCTTCACCCACACTCTCACCGCGGCCTTCCTCACCGCCGGCACGTTCATGCTCGGGTTCGCGGTCTGGCACCTGGTGCGCAAGCAGCACGTGGAGGTCATGCGCACGTCGATGAGGATCGGTGCGATCACCGTGCTGGTGGCGTCGGTGGGCGTCATCCTCTCCGGCCACGTCCAGGCCCAGGTCATGACCGAGCAGCAGCCGATGAAGATGGCTGCTGCAGAGGCGCTGTGGGAGACCCAGAGCAACGCCGGGTTCAGCCTGTTCACGCTTGGAACCCTCGACGGCAGCGAGGAGGTCTACTCGATCCGGGTGCCCGGGCTGACGTCGTTCCTCGCGACCAACTCGGTGAACGGCACCGTCGAGGGGATCAACGACGTGCAGGCAGCGTTGGAGGAGGAGTTCGGCACCGGCGTCAGCTACAAGCCGAACATCCCGGTCACGTACTGGTCGTTCCGGTTCATGATCGGCTGGGGTGCGCTCGCCGGGCTGTTCGCCCTGGTCTGCCTCTGGCTGTTCCGCGGCGGGCGTGAGTTCGACCGGCGTTGGATGGGCCGTCTCGCGATCTTCATGATCTTCACCCCGCTGCTCGCCAACTCCTTCGGCTGGATCTTCACCGAGATGGGCCGCCAGCCCTGGGTCGTCTACGGCGAGCTGTTGACGGCCAACGGCGTGTCGCTGGCCGTCGGCTCGACCGCCGTGTGGATCTCGATGATCACCTTCACCCTGCTCTACGGCGTGCTCGCCGTCGTCGAGGTGGGGCTGATCTGGAAGTTCGCGACCGAAGGCCCACCAGAGATCACGACCGAACAGGCGGACGACACCTACGCGTCGCGCGACGTCGACGCCCCCCTGACCATCGCGTACTGACAGGAGCCGACGATGTCACTCGCAGAGTTCTGGTTCATCCTCATCGCGGTCCTGTGGATCGGCTACTTCGTGCTTGAGGGGTTCGACTTCGGGGTGGGCAACCTCCTGCCCGTCCTCGGTCGCAACGACGCCGAGCGCCGGCTGATGATCAACACGATCGGTCCGGTGTGGGACGGCAACGAGGTGTGGCTGCTCGTGGCCGGTGGTGCGACCTTCGCCGCGTTCCCGGAGTGGTACGCGACGCTGTTCAGTGGCTTCTACCTTCCGCTGCTGCTGATCCTCGTCGCGCTGATCGTGCGTGGTGTGGCCTTCGAGTACCGCAGCAAGCGGCCCGGGACCGCCTGGGCCGGCCGCTGGGACTGGGCGATCACGATCGGCAGCCTGGTGCCGTCGTTGCTGTGGGGCGTGGCCTTCGCCAACATCGTGGCCGGCGTCCCGATCGAGCCGGTCGACAACGGCGCCCGGGAGACGCTCACCTACACGGGCACGTTCTTCACCCTGCTCAACCCGTACGCCCTGCTGGGCGGGGTGGTCACGCTGCTGCTGTGCACGACGCACGGAGCGAACTTCCTGGCGCTGAAGACGAAGGGCGACATGCGCACCCGGGCCCACGCGCTGGTGCCCAGGCTGGGGCTGGCGTCGGCAGTGGCCGCGGTGCTCTTCCTGGGCTGGACCCTGGTCGCGCACGACGCGCCGGCTGCTGCCTGGATCACCTCGGTCCTTGCTGCGGTCGCGCTGCTGGGCTCGCTCGCGATGAACCGGGTCGAGCGCGACGGCTGGGCCTTCACCCTGACCGCCTTCACCCTCGGGCTCGCGGTGATCACCTTGTTCCTCACCCTGTACCCCGACGTCATGCCGAGCTCGGTCGACCCGGCGTACAGCCTGACCATCGAGAACGCCTCGAGCACGCCGTACACGCTCAAGGTGATGACGATCGTGGCGCTGGTCATGACCCCGATCGTGCTCGTGTACCAGAGCTGGACGTTCTGGGTGTTCCGCAAGCGCCTCGGCACCGAGGACATCCCGGCGACCCCCACCCCGGAGCTTGCTCGCTGACGACCGGCGAACCCCTGGTCCGCGGCTGACTTCGACCGCCCCGGGAGAGCATCCGCGAGGGGCGACCACCACCATGGACGGCGTGCGCCCCCTCGACCCGCGGCTCCTCAGGTACGCCCGCTCCGCGCGGGCGTACCTGCTGGTGTCGGTGCTCCTGGGCGCAGTGACCGCCTTGCTCGTGGTGGCCCAGGCCTGGTTGCTGGCCACGTCGATCACCCGGGTCTTCCAGGAGGGCTCCACCGTCGCCGACATCTCGGGGCTGGTCGTGGCCCTGGGGTTCGTCGCCGTCGCCCGGGCAGCCGTCTCGTGGGCGCAGGAGACTGCTGCTCACCGGTCGTCGTCGGCGGTGAAGGAGCAGCTGCGGACCAGGCTCCTGCACCACGTGGTCGATCTCGGCCCGGCCTGGCTGCGCGGACAGCGATCCGGTGAGATCACCGTGCTGGCCACCCGCGGGCTGGACGCCTTGGACGGCTACTTCGCGCGCTACCTGCCCCAGCTGGTCCTGGCCTGCATCGTGCCGGTCACCGTGCTGCTGGTGATCGCGGGTCAGGACTGGCTTTCGGCCGTCGTCGTTGCGCTGACCCTTCCCCTCATCCCGGTCTTCATGGTGCTGATCGGCTGGACGACCCAACGTCAGCAGGACAGACAGTGGCGGACCCTCGAGGTGCTCTCCGGGCACTTCCTCGACGTCGTGGCCGGGCTGCCGACCCTGAAGGTGTTCGGGCGGGCGAAGGCCCAGACGGCCAGCATCCGCGCGGTGAGCGACCAGTACCGCCGGACGACGATGAAGGTGCTGCGGATCTCCTTCCTGTCCTCGCTGGCGCTGGAGCTGCTCGCCAGCCTGTCGGTGGCCCTGGTTGCGGTCGAGATCGGGATCAGACTCGTCGAGGGCTCCCTGACCTTCTTCGTCGGGCTGTTCGTCCTCGTGCTCGCCCCGGACGCGTACCTCCCGCTGCGCCTGGTCGGACAGCACTTCCACGCCAGCCAGGAGGGACTCACCGCCGCCGGCCGGGTGTTCGAGGTGCTCGAGACGAGTCCCTCGGACCTGGGTCGGCGCCCGGCCCCGGACGTGCGTCGCTCGACCCTGCGCTTCGACGCAGTCAGCGTGCGCTACGCCGACCGTGACGCCCCGGCGGTCGACCGGGTCTCCCTGGAGGTCCGGCCTGGGGAGGTGGTCGCACTCGTCGGCCCGAGCGGGTGCGGCAAGTCGACGCTGGTCGACCTGGCCCTGCAGTTCCTGCAGCCGAGCGACGGCTCGCTCACCCTCGACGACGGGGCCGAGACGGTCGCACTGTCCGACGTCGACCCGGTGACGTGGCGCAGCCAGCTCGCCTGGCTGCCGCAGCGCCCCGCCTTCGTCGCCGGCTCGATCGCCGACAACGTGCGGATCGGGTCGCCGGAGGCGACCAACGACGAGGTCATGGCGGCCCTGCGCGCAGCGGGTGCGGACTTCGTCGACACCCTCCCGGCCGGGATGCACAGCGAGCTCGGCGACGCCGGTGCCGGGCTCTCGGTGGGTCAGCGGCAGCGGATCGCGATCGCGCGGGTCTTCGTCCGACAGGCGCCGTTCGTGCTGCTCGACGAGCCGACCGCCGGCCTGGACGGCGTGACCGAGCAGGCCGTGATCGACGCGGTGCGCGACCTGGCCGTTGGACGAACGGTGCTCGTGGTGGCTCACCGACCGGCGCTGGTCGAGCTGGCCGACCGGGTCGTCACGCTCACCCCGGCCGCGGTGTCGTGATGGCCGACGTCCGGCGCCTGCTGCGCATGGCCAGACCGTTGTGGGGGCGCCTCGCCCTGGCCGTGCTCCTCGGTGTCCTCACCGCAGTGGCCGCGGTGGGCCTCATCGCGACCTCCGCCTACCTGATCAGCCGTGCGTCGGAGCAACCACCGATCCTCACCCTGACGGTGGCGATCGTCGGGGTCCGGTTCTTCGGCGTCAGTCGCGGCTTCTTCCGCTACCTCGAGCGGGTGGTGGGCCACGACGCGGCCTTCCGGGTGCTCACCGACGTGCGTGTGCAGGTGTACGAGCAGCTCGAGCGCCTGGCCCCGGCCGGGGTGCCGGCCTTTCGCTCCGGCGACCTGCTGAGCCGGCTGGTCGCTGACGTCGACACGGTGCAGGAGCTGTACCTGCGGGTCGTCCCTCCGTTCTGCGTCGCGGCGATCGTCGGTGCCGGTGCGGTCGGCCTGGTCGGTTGGCTCGTGCCGGCGGCTGGTGGCGCCCTGGCCCTGGGCCTGGTGCTGGCCGGGCTGATCGTGCCCCTGCTGGCCGCCTCCGTCGGACGTCGGGCCGACCGGGCGCTGGCCGGTGACCGCGGTGCCCTGAACGTCGGGGTCGTCGAGCTCGTCCGGCTGGCCCCTGAGCTGGTGGTCGCCGGGACCGCCGAGCACGCACTGCAAGGGCTCGCCCGGCGCGACGACGTGCTGCGTGAGCACGAGCAGCGAGCCTCGCTCGGCGCCGGCGTGGGAGCCGGGCTGACTGCGCTCACCGCCGGGATCACCGTGCTGACCAGCCTCACTGTGGGTGCCCTCGCCGTTGCCCGAGGGCAGCTGGACGGCGTGCTGCTCGCGGTCGTCGTCCTGACCCCGCTGGCGGCCTTCGAGCTCGTCATGCCGTTGCCGATGGCCCTCCAGCAGCTCTCGCGGGTGCAGGCGTCGGCCCGCCGGATCTTCGAGGTCGCCGACGCACCCAGCCCGGTCACCGAGCCGGCCGAGCCGGCCGCGCTGCCCGAGGCACCGTTCCACTGCGCGCTGGACGACGTCGACGTGCGCTGGTCACCGGGCCAGCCGGCTGCGCTGCAGTCGTTCTCGCTGGACCTGCCGCCGGGTCACCGGGTGGCGATCGTCGGTCCCAGTGGCGCGGGCAAGTCGACCGTTGCGGCGGCGCTGCTGCGCTTCGTCGATGTCGAGCAGGGCCAGGTCACGCTCAACGGCGTGGCCACGGCGTCGGTGCGCAGCGACGAGACCCGGACGGTCATCGGCCTGCTGTCGCAGGAGGCGCACCTGTTCGACTCGACCCTGGCCGAGAACCTCCTGCTGGCGCGACGTGACGCCGGCCCGGCCCGGCTGCGCGACGCGCTGGCGGCGGCCGGACTGGTCGACTGGGTCGACGGGCTGCCCGAGGGGCTGGACACCCGGGTCGGAGAGCACGGTGCCCGGCTCTCCGGTGGACAGCGCCAGCGCGTGGCGCTCGCCCGGATCCTGCTCGCCGACTTCCCGGTCGTGGTGCTGGACGAGCCGGGGGAGCACCTCGACACAGCCACGGCCGACGCCCTCATGCACGACCTCTTGCGAGCCGTGAGTGGTCGCACCACGGTGGTCATCACCCACCGACTGCTCGGACTCCAGGACGTCGACGAGATCGTGGTTCTTGATGCGGGCCAGGTCGTCGAGCGCGGCACCCACCAAGACCTCCTCGCGGCACCTGGCTGGTACGCCAGCACGTGGGAGCGGGAGAGAAGGCAGGCGTTCTAGGCTGCCGGTGTGACTGACCTCGGCCGCACGACCGACAGTTCGCCGGACCGTGCGGCCGGAGCCCAGCTGTCGGCGTTGCTCGACGCCGTCGTCGCCGTGGGATCGGGCCTGGAGCTCAACCACACGCTGCGTCGAATCGTGCAGGCGGCGGTCGACCTGGTCGACGCGAGGTACGGGGCGTTGGGAGTGCTCGGTCCGGAGGGGGCGATCAGCGACTTCGTGGTGGTCGGCCTGGCCGACGCCGAGGTGCAGGCGCTCGGCACACCACCGCGGGGGCACGGCATCCTGGGCCTGCTCATGGTCGACCCGCGACCGCTTCGCCTGGACGACCTGATGACGCATCCGCAGTCGTTCGGCTTTCCGCCGGGGCACCCCCCGATGCACTCCTTCGTCGGTGTGCCGGTGCGGGTGCGCGGTGAGGTCTTCGGCAACCTCTACCTCACCGAGAAGCGGGGCGCCCCTCGGTTCAGCGAGCACGACGAGCAGGTGCTCGTGGCGCTCGCCGCCGCGGCCGGGGTCGCGGTGGAGAACGCACGACTCTTCAGCCAGGCCGAGATGCGTGCCGCATGGATGCGGGCGTCTGCCGAGATCGTCACGGCCGTGCTGCGTGGCGAGGAGCCCGACGAGGTGCTGGACCTGGTCGCCGACCGGGCACGGGCGGTGGCGGGGGTCGACGCAGCGACGATCGCCCTGCCCGACGACGGCGACTCGATGGTCGTCGAGCACGTGGCCGGCGTGGGCACCGAGGACCTCCTCGGCCGGCTTCAGCCCCCGGCCGACGCTGCCGACCTGGCCGACGCGTCGCCCTACGCCGAGCGCTACGGACCGACCATGCACGTCGCGCTGGTGAGTGGTGACCGGACCCTCGGCACGCTCGTCCTGGCCAACCGCCTGGGCGCCCCCCCGTTTCGTCCCGAGGAGCGCATCCTGGCGGAGAACTTCGCGGGACAGGCCGCGCTCGCCCTGGTGCTCGCCGAGGCCCAGCGCGAGCAGGAGCGGCTGGCGGTCCTCGAGGACCGCGACCGGATCGCGCGCGACCTGCACGACCTGGTGATCCAACGGCTGTTCGCCACCGGGATGGTGCTGCAAGGGGCCACGCGCACGGCCACCGAGCCCGACGTCGTCGAACGGATCGAACGCTCCGTGCACGAGCTCGACGCGACGATCGTCGAGGTGCGCTCGACGATCTTCGCGCTGCAGGAGAGCCGAGGGGTCCCCACCGGACTGCGCGGTCGGGTGCTGCGTGAGATGTCTGCGGCTGCGCACACCCTGGGCTTCGAGCCGACGGTGCGCTTCGACGGTCCGATCGACAGCGTGGTGCCCGACGACGTGGCCGAGCACGTGGTGGCCGCCGTCCGGGAGGCGCTGTCCAACGTGGCCCGGCACGCCTCGGCGACGGTGGTTCGGACCTCGCTGTCCGTCGACGACAACGACGTGGTGCTCATCGTCACCGACAACGGCGTCGGACTGGGCGAGCCCGGGGGACGGCGCAGCGGTCTCGCCAACCTCTCCCAACGGGCGGAGCGGCTCGGCGGCTCATGCGTGACGGAGTCAGCGACTCCGGAGGGAAGCGGTACTCGGCTGGTCTGGCGAGCACCCGTGCGTGGTGGGCCAGGCGCGGTCTAGGGCCGGTCTCAGGCCGGTCTCACTGCCGGGCTTGGCCGACCGGTGTCCGCCGCGCCACGCGCAGCACCCCGATGACGGCGCCGATGAGCCACAGCGCGAGGGCCACCGACGCCATGCCTCGGCTCCAGAAGCCGAACAGGCACAGCGTGGCGACGGCGTAGGACACCCAGACGGCCCACGCCGACAGGGCCCGCGCCTGCTGGGCGATCCGGGTCGTCACGGCGACCAGCACCGCGCCACCGGTCAGTCCGGTGAGCCCGACGACGGCCCCTGCGGTGCCGAGCACGCGGGCGATGTCCGGGTCGGGGGTGAACTCGTCCCACAGTGCGGTGATCGCGCTCGACACGTCGAGCCCCACCCCTGTGATCATCAGCCCGCCGAGCAGAGCCGCCGCCGGCACGGTCGCGTGCGCGAGCGGGTCGCCGTCGGACAGCCGGTCCAGCACCCGTCGCAGCCCGACGGCGAACCAGAGCAGCAGCGCGACCCCCGCGCTGAGTATCGGCACCCCGATGCCGGCGGCGGCCTGCTTGGCGCCGTCGTCGAGCCGCTCGAGGATGGCGGCGTCCGACACGCCTGGGTCGTCGACGCCGACCAGCGCGCACAGCCCCACCCCGACGACGAGCAGCACGACCGAAGCGGCGCCCGCCCATCCCGCGTGCTGCAGAGCTCGTGACTCGTCCATGCCGCCTCCCACGTTCGCGGCGGACCGCAGTGCCCTGCGGTCAGCGGTCGTGCTCCTGCTGGCGTGCGATGTAGGCCGCGGCCTGGGTGCGGCGCTCCATGCCCAGCTTGGCCAGCAGCGACGACACGTAGTTCTTCACGGTCTTCTCGGCGAGGTGCATCTGCTCGCCGATCTGACGGTTGGTGAGCCCGTCGCCGATCAGGTCGAGGATCCGGCGCTCCTGGTCGGTGAGCATGCTCAGCCGGGCGTCCTCCTGCTGGCCCCCGCGCAGGCGCTCGAGCACCCTGGCCGTGGCCTGCGGGTCGAGCAGGGACTTGCCGGCCGCCACCTCGCGGATGGCCGCCACGAGGTCGTTGCCCCGGATGTCCTTCAGCGCGTACCCGGACGCCCCGGCCATGATCGCGTCGAACAGCGCCTCGTCGTCGGCGTAGGACGTCAGCATCAGGCACCGCGTGTCCGGCAGCATCGAGCGGATCTCCCGGCACACCTCGACGCCGCTGCCGTCGGGCAGCCGGACGTCGAGGACGGCGACGTCGGGGCGCACGGCCGGGATCCTGGCCAGCGCCTCGGCCACGCTCCCGCCCTCGCCGACGACCTCGAGGTCGCCTTCGAGGACGAGCAGCTCGTGCAGGCCCCGACGCACGACCTCGTGGTCGTCGAGCAGAAACACCCGGATCGGGCGGTCGGTCATGGGTCGTCCTCGGGATGCAGGGCGGGCGGACCGCGGCCGGTGCCGGCCGCGCGCCCCCAGTCTGCCTGGTTCGGGGGCCCGGCGCGGCGCGACGGCCCGATCGGAAATCAGTCGCGTAGAGTAATCACATCACTACTTTGAGTGATATGGTCGCGGTGGGGCTCAAGGAGAGACGTCATGGACCACGACGGACGCCGGCGTCGGCCCGGTCGTGCCTCGTGGTTCGCCGGGGCCAGCGGCCGGGCCACGGTCGTGCTGCTCCTCGCGGCCAGCCTGTCCGCCGGCGGGCTCGCTGCCATGGCCACCGTGGCCCACCGAACCCTCGACGGCACCACGGAGTCGCGGTCGGCCCTCGACCGGCGGCTCGGCCCACTCCCGGACCAGCTCGTGGTCCCGGCCCCGATCGGCGTGCAGCCGGAGCCGACGACCGACGCCACGTCGCCCGCCCCCGGCCGCCCTGGGCCGGCCGGACCGGGTCGCTCGGCGAACGACCCTGGCGTCGTTCCGTCGTCGGGAACGAGTGCCGCACCGGCGGTGCGGCCCTCCGACGGCGGGGCCAGGCCTTCCGGCGCGGGGGGCTCATCGCCGGACGAGCCGGCCCCTCCCCCCGATGACCCGACCCCCACGCCCACCCCCACGCCTACCCCCACCCCGACGACTCACCCGGGCGACGGGCCACACGGTCCGCGCCCCCCCGGTGGGCCCGGCGACGGCGGACCCAGGGGGCCCAGTCACCCACCGCACCACGGGCCCGGGCAGCCGCCGGACGACGGCGACCCAGGGTGCCCGCCCCATGACGGTGACGGTGACGGGGACGGGGACGACCACGACCAGGGACGCCCTCCCCATGACGAGGACGGGCACGATCACGGCGGTGGCCACGAGGACGGGCACGATCACGGGGGTGGCCACGGGGACGGGCACGATCACGGGGGTGGCCACGAGCACGGCCCGGGGCACCCGCCGCACGGACCACGGCCCCACTGAGCCTCCCCGGCGACGGTCACCGCGCCACGGTCGGACGCCGTTGACCCCGGTGGCTTGGCGCAGCGCGCGGAAAGGGCCACCATGGGCGGACCAGCACCCGGCGTGGCACGGAGACCCCGCGGCTACCGGGGCGGGTGGAGGAGGACGGCGTGACCCCAGGAGCGAGCGCGCCCCCGCCCATCGCGGCGGTGTCCGCTGACCCGACGATGGTCCAGCTGCTCACCCCCGAGGGGGAACGACTGCACCACCCGACCTTCGACATCACGCTGACCGACGACGACTACCGTGCGCTGTTCCGCGACCTCACGCTGGTGCGGCGGATCGACGCCGAGGCGACCGCCCTGCAACGACAGGGCGAGCTGGGGCTGTGGGCCTCGCTGCTCGGCCAGGAGGCCGCGCAGGTCGGTGCCGGTCGCGCGCTGCTGCCCGGCGACATGGCGTTTCCCACCTACCGCGAGCACGGGGTCGCCTGGTGTCGCGACGTCGACCCACTCACCCTGCTCGGTCTGTTCCGGGGGACCACCAACGGTGGCTGGAGCCCCAGAGAGCACGGGTTCGCGCTGTACACGATCGTGATCGGCGACCAGTGCCCGCAGGCGGTCGGCTACGCGATGGGCATGCAGGCCGACGGCGACGAGCACGCGGTCATGGTCTTCTTCGGCGACGGGGCGAGCAGCCAGGGCGACGTCAACGAGGCCTTCATCTGGGCCAGCGTCTTCAACGCGCCGGTGGTCTTCTTCTGCCAGAACAACCAGTGGGCGATCTCCGAGCCCCTGGAGCGGCAGACCCGGATCCCGCTGTACCAGCGCGCCAACGGCTTCGGGTTCCCCGGAGTGCGGGTCGACGGCAACGACGTCCTGGCCAGCCTGGCGGTCAGCAGGTACATGCTGCAGCGTGCGCGCGAGGGGGGTGGGCCGAGCCTCGTCGAGGCGTTCACCTACCGCATGGGGGCACACACCACCTCCGACGACCCGACGCGGTACCGCACCGACGCCGAGACCGAGGCCTGGCGGCTGCGCGACCCGATCGAGCGGCTGAGGTCGTTCCTGTACAAGCAGCAGCTGGTCGACGACGCGTACTTCGAAGCGTTGGACGCCGAGTCCGAGGCGCTCGCCGTACGACTCCGTGAGGGCTGCCGCGCACTGGCGGACCCGGCTCCGTTGGACATGTTCGCCCACGCCTACGCCGAACCGCACTCACTCGTCGACGCCGAGCGTGCGTCGTTCGAGACCTACCTCGGCTCGTTCGCCCCGGAGGTGTGACGTGACGACGAACCCCGGCGAGGCGAGCGCACCGATCACCTTGGGCAAGGCGATCAACCTCGGACTCCGGCGGGCGCTCGAGAGCGACCCCAAGGTGCTGCTGATGGGAGAGGACATCGGCAAGCTCGGCGGCGTCTTCCGGATCACCGACGGGCTCCAGAAGGACTTCGGCGAGCACCGGGTCATCGACACACCGCTCGCTGAGAGCAGCATCATCGGTACGGCGATCGGGCTGGCCCTGCGCGGCTTCCGCCCGGTCACGGAGATCCAGTTCGACGGCTTCGTCTACGTCGCCTTCGACCAGATCGTCAGCCAGCTGGCCAAGATGCATGCACGCTCCTCCGGGGGCGTGTCGATGCCCGTGACGCTTCGCCTCCCCTATGGCGGCGGGATCGGCGCGGTCGAGCACCACAGCGAGTCCCCGGAGGCGTACTTCGCCCACACCGCCGGACTCCGGGTGGTGACGCCGTCCAACCCGGTCGACGCCTACTGGATGGTGCAGCAGGCTGTCGCGTGCGACGACCCGGTGGTGTTCCTGGAGCCCAAGCGGCGCTACTGGGACAAGGCGCAGGTCGACCTCGACGCGGTACCGCCGCCCCTGGACCAGGCCCGCGTGGTGCGATCGGGCGACGACGTCACCGTCGTCTCCTACGGACCCATGGTGCGCACGTGCGTCGAGGCGGCCGCCGCCGCGGAGGGGGACCACGTGAGCATCGAGGTCGTCGACCTGCGGTCCCTGTCACCGATCGACGTCGACACCGTGGCCGGGTCGGTCAGCCGCACCGGCCGTTGCGTGGTCGTCCACGAGGCCCCGGTGTTCCTGGGGCTCGGGGCCGAGCTCGCCGCCCGCCTCACCGAACGCTGCTTCTACGACCTGCAGGCCCCGGTGCTGCGGGTGGGCGGGTTCGACACGCCTTACCCACCCTCACGGGTCGAGCACCTGTACCTGCCCGACCTCGACCGAGTGCTCGACGCCGTCGACCGCTCGCTGGCGTTCTGACCGACTGGAAGCCTTGATGACACAGACCGACACCCCTTCGTTGCACCGGCAGTTCCTGCTGCCCGACGTCGGTGAGGGGCTCACCGAGGGCGAGGTCCTCCGCTGGCTCGTGGCCGTGGGCGACACGGTCGTGGTCAACCAGCCGCTCGTTGAGGTGGAGACCGCGAAGGCGGCGGTCGAGCTGCCGAGTCCCTACGCCGGAACTGTGGCCGAGCTGCACGCGACCGAGGGCGAGGTCGTGGCGGTCGGCAAGCCGCTGGTCACGCTGTTGCTCACCGAGGCCGCACCGACCCCGACGGCGCCGGGCGACCCGGGAGTCGAGCCGCCGGCCGAGGGCAGCGGTCCGGTGCTCGTCGGGTACGGCGTCACCCCTGACGCGACCAGGCGCCGGCCGCGACTACCCGCTGTCTCGCCGCACGGCACGCAGCGGCTCGAGGCCGGCCCGCCCGGTGAGCCGGTCAAGCCGGTGCGTCACGGCGGGCTCGAGATCGGTCGGGCGGCCGAGGCCCGACTGGGCGGCGACCGGGCATCGGCCGCGTCCGCCGGCCCGGCCCGGCCCCGCGCGAAGCCTCCGGTGCGCAAGCTGGCCCGCGAGCTGGGGGTCGACCTGGCTGCGGTGCGACCGACCGGACCCGAGGGGGTGGTCACCCGCGACGACGTCGAGGCGGCCGCTGCCCTGATGAGGCCGATGACGTCGCCGCCTCGGTCCGGCCAGACCCCGACGACGGGCTCCGCGGCACGTGGTCAGTCGCGTGAGCCCGTGCGCGGGGTCACCCGACTGATGGCCGAGGCCATGTCGAGCAGCGCGTTCACCATCCCGCACGTCACCGAGTGGGTCGAGGTCGACGTCACCAGGAGCGGCGAGCTGCTGGATCGGCTGCGCGGATCTGCGTCCTTCGAGGGGCTGCGGGTGACGCAGATGCTGCTCGTGGCCCGCGCCGTGCTGGCCGGGCTGGCCCGGACCCCGTTGGCCAACGGGTGGTTCGACGCAGCGGCCGGAGAGATCGTGCACCGCGGGGCGGTCAACCTCGGGTTCGCCGCCGCGACACCGCGAGGGCTCGTGGTTCCCAACATCAAGGACGCCGACCTCCTGTCGCTGCGCGACCTCGCGGCGGCGCTGACCAACCTGACCGCGACCGCCAAGGAGGGCCGCACGACCCCGGGCGACCTCATCGGTGGAACGTTCACGATCACCAACGTCGGTGTGTTCGGTGTCGACGGCGGGACACCGATCATCAACCCCGGCGAGTCGGCGATCCTCGCCGTGGGTGCGTGGAGACAGAAGCCCTGGGTGCATCAGGGCGAGCTCGCCGTGCGCACGGTGTGCACGCTGTCGCTGTCGTTCGACCACCGGTTCATCGACGGCGCGACGGGCTCACGGCTGCTCGTCGACGTGGCGTCGATGCTCGAGGAGCCCGCGGTCGACCTCGCCTGGTAGCGCTGCTGTCAGGGGGTGATGGCCAGGACGGCGAGCACCCGGGCGGCCTGATCGGCGTCACCGGTGATCTCGACGACGCAGTCACGGGGCGGGCGTCTTCCGCACGCGAGATGGGCGAGGGTCGCGAAGTCCATCGTGAGGCTGACCGTGGTCGGTGGAGTGGCCCCGTCGTCGGCGGAGATCACTCGGCCGATGCCCTCGGAGTCGACGACGACGTCCAGGGTCAGCCCGTCGGGGACCGGACCCGGTCCGTCGATCTCGAACCGGACCGCGCTGCCGGCCGGCAGCCCCGCCTCCTTGCTGACCACGACCGGAAGCGCAGCGACGATCCGCTCGAGTGAGGCGGCCGGCGCCAGTCCGGTGAGCCGCTCGGGGCGCCCGGTGGCCCGCCGGACGTCCTGCTCGTGGGCCCAGATGTCGAACGCACGGATGCCCAGGGACCGACCGACCGGACGCTGGCTGCCCATGGGTCCGGCGACCAGCGCCTCCGGGTCGTCACCGACCTCGTCGAGCTGAGCGGTGCGCTCCTCGACGAGTGCGCGCAGCTCGGCGACCAGGTCGACGGGTCGGACCCCTCGGCGGTGGTCGACGCCGATCTCCATGTGCTCGGCGAACGGGTTGGTGACGTGGCTGAGGACGGCGTAGTCCGGCAGGTGGTCCGGCAGCGGCCGGCCGGCCAGCTCGTCCTCCACGGCGACGACGTGGGCGATGTTGTCCTGCACCGACCAGCCCGGCAGGTCGGTCGGCAGGACCCACTCCCCCTCGGACAGCTCCGCCGCGAGGTCGCGCACGGCGTTCAGCGCCTCGACGTAGGCACCCACGGCGGTGTCCCTGTCCCAGTGCCTGTTCCTGTCCCTGGCTTTGTCCATGGGGCGACCGTAAACCCCGTGAGATCCTGTCGTCATGCAGGTCACGATGGTGCAGCTGGACTTCGACGCCACCGAGCTGTTCGCCGACCGGGTGGGGCGGGTGGTCGGCCTGGTCCACACGCTGCGCGACGCGGACCTCGTGGTGCTGCCCGAGCTGTGGCCCAACGGGGGGTTCACCTATACGTCGTGGGAGGAGACCGCCGAGCCGCTCGACGGCCCCATCGTCAACTCCCTGGCCGCCGCCGCACGAGACCTCGGCGCGTACGTCCACGCGGGATCGTTCGTCGAGCGCCACGACGATGGGTCGCTCACCAACACCGCGGTGCTCCTGGACCCGCAGGGTGGCGTCGCTGCGGTGTACCGGAAGATGCACCTGTTCGGCTTCAGCGAGGGCGAGCCGTCCCTGATGACGGCCGGCGACGACATCGTCGTCGTACCCACCAAGCTCGGGCGGATCGGGCTCGCGACGTGCTACGACCTGCGCTTCCCCGAGCTCTTCCGGCGGCTGCGCGACCTGGACGCCGACCTCGTCGTCGTCCCTGCGGCCTGGCCGCTGGCGCGGGTTGACCACTGGCGGGTGCTGGCCCAGGCGCGGGCGATCGAGAACCAGTACGTGGTGGTGGCGGTGAACACCGTGGGCGAGCAGGCTGGCAAGGCCATGGGCGGGCACAGCGTCGTCGTCGATGCGCGTGGCGTCGTCCTGCTGGAGGCCGACGAGAGCGCCGAGCAGGTGGTTGGGGTCGAGGTCGACCTCGCCGAGGTCGCGACCTGGCGGGCCAAGTTCCCGGTCGACGCCGACCGCCGCCTCTGAGGCCAGCGACCGCCACCGAAGTCCGGCGGTCGGCTCCTAGCCGGTGACGACCGCCCCGCCGGACGCCTGCCAGTCCACGATGCCACCTTGCAGGTCGTAGACGTCGGTGAAGCCCTGCTCGGCCATCTGGTCCGTGGCCACTCCTGAGCGGTTCCCGCTGCGGCAGTAGACGAAGTAGGTGTCGTCCTTGGGCAGCTGGCCGATGGCCTCGGTGAAACCGGGATCCTCGACGTCGATGTTCAAGGCGCCGGGCAGGTGGCCGGCGGCGAACTCGGCCGGAGTCCGGACGTCGACCACGGTCGGCTTCTCCTCCTGGAGGACCGAAGCGGCCTGGGTGGCGTCGACGTCGGTGACGGCATCGGAGCCAGTCGAACAGGCGGTGAGCCCCCCGAGCGCCAGCACGGCGGCGAGGGTGGCGGTGACCAGGGCGAGTCGACGGCTCTGCATACCCCCTAGGGTATATGAGGAGGGTTCCTGGCGCCACTCCGGTATCCCTCGAGGAGGTTCGTGCGTCTATGCAGCAGAGAAGGAAACCGTGATCGAGGAGGACATCGTGAAGCACAACATGGGATCGGCTGACCGGATCATCCGCACGTTCGTCGTTGCGCCCTTGCTCGTCGTCGTGGGCGTGCTCGTCGGCCCGACGGCCTGGCTGTCCTGGCTGCTTTACCTGCTGGCCGTGGTGATGGTCGCGACGTCGGCCGTGTCCTTCTGCCCGCTGTACACCCTCTTCGGGATCCGGACCTGCCGAGCGGCCGACGTCGAGTCCCACCCGTCGGTCGGGTCGAGCGCCCACTGACCTAGTTTCGTGCGGGTGAGCATCGACGCCGATCGACTGGCCGACGAGGTCCCGGGCCTGCTGCGCTACGCGCGCACGCTGACCCGGGACCCCGAACGTGCCGAGGACCTCGTGCAGGAGACCCTGACCCGCGCCCTCGAGCGCGGCGACACGTTTCGTGGGGAGTCGTCCTTGCGGACCTGGCTGCACCGGGTGCTGCACAACCTGGCGGTAGATGCCGGGCGGCGTGACCGCGAGGTCGCGGTGGGAGATCTCTCCAGCCCCGCCGACGACGAGGCGGATGCGCTGGAGGTCGAGCGCAAGTGGTCCGACGACGCGTACACCGTCGACTCAGCTGTGGTGGTCGAACGGGCGGAGACCCGCCTCGAGCTCGAGGACGCCTTGGCGCGGCTTCCGGTCATCTACCGGTCAGCCGTGGTCCTGCACGACGCCGAGGGTCTCACCGTGCGCGAGGTCGCCGCTGTGCAAGACATTGGGCTACCCGGTGCGAAGCAGCGCCTGCGCCGCGGTCGGATGATGCTCGTCACCGCGCTGGCGCTGGGTGCCGAGCGTCGTCACGCGTTGAAGGGAGTGCCGATGCGTTGCTGGGACGCCCGCGCCAAGGTGTCGGACTACCTGGACGACGAGCTGCCGCAGTCCGACCGTCGGGTGCTCGAGCAGCACCTCGCTTCCTGCCCGACCTGTCCCCCGCTGTACGCCGGACTCGTCGGCACGCGGGCTGCAATGGGCGAGCTGCGTGACCCCGACCTGCGTGACCCCAACACCGTGATTCCGGAGGCTCTCGCCCGCCGGCTGCGCTGACTTCGCGCCCGATCGCGCCCGAATCGGGCCTGATCGGGCGCGAGATCGGGTGGGAGACTGGGGCGGTGGTTCGACTCCGGGCACCTGAGCTCACCGGGCGCGGGTGGCTGAACACCGGCGGCCGGGACCTCTCGCTGCGCGAGCTGCGCGGGCGGATCGTGCTGCTGGACTTCTGGACCTTCTGCTGTGTGAACTGCCTGCATGTGCTCGACGAGCTGCGGCCGCTGGAGGAGAAGTACCGCGACGTGCTGGCCGTCGTCGGGGTGCACTCGCCGAAGTTCGCCCACGAGGCCGACCCCACGGCCCTGGCCGCGGCGGTCGAGCGGTACGGGGTGGCGCACCCGGTACTCGACGACCCGGACCTCACGACCTGGCAGCAGTACGCCGTACGCGCCTGGCCGACCCTGGTCGTCGTCGACCCCGAGGGCTACGTCGTCGCCCAGCACTCCGGTGAGGGGCACGCCCACGCCCTCGATGCCCTGGTCGCCCAGCTGGTCGTCGACCACGAGGCGACGGGAGCCCTGCGCCGGGGCGACGGGCCGTACGTCGCGCCCACCCCGGAACCGACCACACTGCGCTTCCCGGCAAGAGCGGTGCGGCTCGTCGACGACACCCTGCTCGTCGCCGACGCCGGTCACCACAGCCTCGCCGAGCTGGCGGCCGACGGCGAGACGTTGCTACGACGGATCGGCAGCGGGGTGCGCGGCCTGGCCGACGGTGATCCGGCGAGCGCGAGGTTCAACGAGCCCAACGGGCTGTGCCTGCTGCCCCCGGAGGTCGCCTCCCGGTGCGGCTACGACGTGGTGGTCGCTGACACCGTCAACCATGCGCTGCGTGGCGTACGGCTTGCTGACGGTCACGTGACCACGGTCGCCGGCACCGGCACGCAGTGGATGCACGGCGACCCACGGCCTTCCGACTCCGACCCAGCGGTGCCGCTCAGCTCTCCCTGGGACGTCGTCTGGCACCCGGGGTGGCACGAGGTGGCCGTCGCGATGGCGGGCACCCACCAGCTGTGGTCGTTCGATCCCGTGACACCTGCGCTGAGCGTTCGGGCCGGAACGGCGAACGAAGGCCTGGTCGACGGACCGGCCACCGAGGCATGGCTGGCGCAGCCGTCGGGACTGGCGAGCGATGGCGACACGCTGTGGTTCGTCGACTCCGAGACCTCGAGCCTGCGCCGCGTCCACAACGACGTCGTGAACACCGTCGTCGGGCAGGGACTCTTCGACTTCGGGCACGTCGACGGTGACGCAGCGAAGGCGCTGATGCAGCACCCGTTGGGGCTGGCCGTCCTGCCCGACGGCAGCATCGCCGTGGCCGACACCTACAACGGGACCATCCGCCGGTTCGATCCCGCGACCCACGAGCTGATGACACTGACCACTGACCTGAACGAGCCGAGCGACGTGCTCGTCGAAGGCGAGCACCTGGTGGTCGTGGAGTCCGCGGCGCACCGGATCACCAGGGTTCGGCTGCCCGAGGCAGCGCGGCGGGTCGACGGCGACTCTCGTCGAACGAGACGCCCGCCGATGCAGCTCGGCCCCGGTCTGGTTCGAGTCCGAGTCGTCTTCCAGCCGCCGCACGGGCAGAAGCTGGACGACCGGTACGGACCGTCGACCTTTCTCACGGTGTCTTCGTCTCCGTCAGGGTTGCTCGCCTCCGGTGCCGGGCACGGTGTCGAGCTGCACCGCGACGTCGTCGTCTCCGACGCTGTTGCCGACGCCGTCCTGCACATCTCCGCCCGGGCGGCGTCGTGCGACGACGAGACCGCCGAGAACCCTGCCTGCCATGTGCACCAGCAGGACTGGGGTGTGCCGGTTGAGGTGGCCCCTGGTGGCGCTGATGCCGTCACGCTCGTGCTCGCCGGAGCCGAGACCCCGTCATGAGTGGAGCGGAGCACTGGGACAGCGTCTACGGCACCAGGGCCGAGGACGCCGTGAGCTGGTTCCAGCGTGACGCGGCACACAGCGTCAACATGCTGGACGCGTGCGGTGTGACGGTGGAAGCGTCGGTGCTCGACGTCGGGGGCGGTGCGTCGGTGCTCGTCGACTCGTTGCTCGCACGAGGGCACTCCGACGTCACCGTGCTCGACGTCTCAGGGCAAGGACTTGCCCGCGCCCAAGCGCGTCTGGGCGATGAGTCACGTGGGGTGCACTGGGTCGTGGCCGACGTCACTCGATGGGTACCGGAGCGGACCTTTGACGTGTGGCACGACCGTGCCGTGTTCCACTTCCTCACCGACCCCGCTGACCGCAACCACTATGCGGCACGGATGCGCGACGCGCTGCCACCCGGCGGCCTCGCGGTCGTCGCGACCTTCGCGGCGGACGGCCCTGCGCAGTGCTCGGGGCTGCCGGTCCAGCGCTACGACGCTGCTGCGCTGCACGATGCCCTCGGTGCCGACCTGGACGTCGTCGCCGAGCGCCGCCTGGTGCATCTCACGCCGTGGGCGGCCGAGCAGCCGTTCACCTGGCTGGCGCTTCGTCGCCCCTGACCGGGACCACGAGCCGGGCCCTCCCGGACTCCAGGTCGATCTGGCTGAACGGCGGCGCGCCGTCGTCGACGTCGTCACGCATCAGCTCGACCCGTTGGCGCTCCTCCATCTCGTGCACCTTGCTCGGTGTGAAGACCCCGTCGAGCACCTGGAACCCGGCCAACGCGGTGCCGGTCCGCGGACGTCGGGTCGCTCGTGACCGCAGCAGGTCCCAGATCCCGAGCGCGACGAGCCCGAGGACCAGCGCCGGGAGCGTCATCGCGAACAGGGTGCCCATGCTCGGGCAAACGCAGTGGGCTCCGCGATCGTTCCGGCCGTGTCCACGAACCGCGGCGAGGCAGGGCGTGGCGGTGCCGGATACGTCAGAAGGCGGACTCGGGGAGCTCCATCAGGGAGTTGTCGGTGCCCTCCAGGATCGCCCGCTGTGCGGTCAGCTGGGGCAGCACCTGGGCGGCGAACCAGCGAGCTGCGGCCACCTTGCCGGTGTAGAAGTCGACGTCGGCACCAGTCGCAGTCGGCAGCGCGGCCGTGGCTACCTCGGCCTGACGCAGCAACAGCCAGCCGACGACGAGGTCGCCGACGGCGAACAGCAGCCGTGAGGTGTTCTGCCCGACCCGGTACAGCTCGGTCGGATCACTCTGCGACGCCAGCGCGAACCCAGCGAGTCCGCCGATCATGGCCTGGACGTCGTCCAGGGCCTTGGCCAGCAGCGCCCGCTCGGCGGCGAGGGGATCGTCACCCTCGCCAGCCTTGGTGGTCTCGGCGATCTGCTGTCCGAGCGCGGTGACGGCCTGGAAGTTGTTGCGGACCATCTTGCGGAAGAACAGGTCGAGCCCCTGGATCGCAGTGGTCCCCTCGTAGAGGGTGTCGATCTTCGCGTCCCTCACGTACTGCTCGAGGGGGTAGTCCTGCAGGTACCCGGACCCGCCGAAGCACTGCAGCGACTCACTGCCGAGCAGGGCGTAGGACTTCTCCGACCCGTAGCCCTTCACGATCGGCAGGAGCAGGTCGTTCATGGCGTCCTCGGCGACGAAGTCGTCGCCTGCGGCCTGCTTGACGGCGATCGCGTCCTGGATCGACGCCGTGTACAGCACCAGGGCGCGCATGCCCTCGGCGTATGCCTTCTGGGTCATCAGTGAGCGCCGGACGTCGGGGTGGTGGATCACCGTGACCCGAGGCGCCGTCTTGTCGAGCATCTGCGTGAGGTCGGCGCCCTGCACCCGGGTCTTGGTGTACTCCAGCGCGTTCAGGTAGCCGGTCGACATGGTGGCGATGGCCTTGGTGCCGACCATCATCCGGGCGAACTCGATGATCTTGAACATCTGCGCGATGCCGTCGTGCACCTCACCGACGAGCCAGCCGACCGCCGGCTCGCGGTCGCCGAAGGTGAGCTCGCAGGTTGTCGACACCTTGATGCCCATCTTGTGCTCGACGTTGGTGGCGTAGACGCCGTTGCGCTCCAACAGCTCCCCGGTCGCCCAGTCGACGTGGAACTTCGGGACGAAGAACAGGGACAGGCCCTTGGTGCCGACCCCGTGTCCCTCAGGACGGGCGAGCACCAGGTGCACGATGTTGTCGCTCATGTCGTGCTCGGCGGAGGTGATGAAGCGCTTCACGCCGGTGATGTGCCATGAGCCGTCGTCCTGCTTGACGGCCTTGGCCCGACCCGCGCCGACGTCGCTGCCGGCGTCAGGCTCGGTGAGCACCATCGTGGCGCCCCACTTGCGCTGCGCCCACACCTGCGCCCACTGCTTCTGCTCGTCGGTGGCCAGGGTCCAGAACACATGGCAGAACGCCGGTCCCGACGAGTACAGGTGTACGCCGGGGTTGGAGCCGAGGACCATCTCGGCGATCGCCCAGCGCACCGACGGCGGCATCGGGCTGCCACCCAGCTCGGCCGGCAGGTCGAGCTCGGCCCACCCTCCGTCCATGTACGTCTTGAAAACGGCCGCGAACTCCGGCGGCATGGTGACGCTGTGCGTGGTGGGGTCGAAGACCGGCGGGGTGCGGTCGCCCACCGCGAAGGCGTCGGACAGTGTGGTCGTGGCCAGGTGCTCGATCTCGGCCAGCAGCGCCTTGGCCGTGTCGAGGTCGAGGTCGGCGTAGCGACCCTGGCCCATCAGGGACTGCCGGTCGAGCACCTCGAACAAGGTGAACTCGATGTCACGCAGGTTGGCCCGGTAGTGGCCCATGGCGTCGTCCTCCCGTACCCGTCCCCGCCTGCAGCGAGGCTACCCGTCAGTAACATCCATCGTGCTACTGATCGGTAACTTAGGCAAGGGGGTTGAGCAGAATCGTTGGAGGAATGCCCCGAGGCGACGATCTGGGAGGTCGAGCTCGTCCCTCACTGGGCGCCGGTACCGTCCGGGCATGACCGACGGCCGTGGCTCCGCGGAGCAGGGGCTGGTCGGCTCACCCCGAGAGCAGGCACGCGGGGTCGGCCTGGTGTTCACCGGCGTGGTGTCGGTGCAGTTCGGCGCGGCGCTAGCGGCGACGCTCTTCCCGCTGATCGGGACGTCGGCGACCGTCGGCCTGCGGTTGTCCCTGGCAGCCGTGGTGCTCGTCGCGATCGGCGGCCTGCGCCTTCGGGGCCGACCGCGAAGCCACCTGCTCCTGGCCGGTGGGCTCGGCCTGTCCATGGCACTGATGATTCTGTCCCTGTACGCGGCGATCGACCGGATGCCCCTGGGCGCGGTCATCACCGTGGAGTTCGTCGGCCCGCTCGCGGTTGCCGTGGCCCTGTCCCGGCGGCCCAGAGACCTGGCGATCGCGGCGGTTGCCGGTCTCGGCGTCGTCGTCCTGGCCGGGGGGCTGGACGGTGCCCAGCTCGTCGGCGTCGTCTTCGCCCTGGGTGCTGCAGCCGGCTGGGCCGCCTACATCACGTTCAACTCCCTGCTCGCACGGGCCGGGGTCGAGGGTGCTCTTCCCCTTGCGGCCTTGTTGGCGGCACTCGTCGTGGCGCCGTGGTCGCTCCCCCAGGCCGGGCCGCAGTTGCTGACGCTGGACGTGCTGCTGCTCGGGATCGCGGTTGCCGTGCTGAGCTCGGTGGTCCCGCACAGCGCGGACATGCGTGCGCTACGCGTGGTGCCACCACGGCTGTTCGGCGTGATGATGAGCGTGCACCCGGCCGTTGCGGCGCTGGCCGGCTTCGTCGTCCTCGGCCAGCGACTCGCGGCCAACCAGGTCGTCGGCATGGTGTCTCGTGGTGTCAGCGAGCGCCCTGGCTGCCCTCATCGCGGCGGGCCCGAGACGCGCCGGAGCCGAGCTCGCCGCGGACGGGATGAATGCGTGACCGGGTGGGTTCAGCAGGCGTCGTACCGGTAGCTGGCGGCCCCTGGCCCGCGCACCATCCGGTCTCGTCGGATGACCGAGAGCCGGTCGCCCCAGTGCGTGCAGGTGCGGGTGAAGTCGACGTCCCGGTACTCCACCACCAGGACCCGGTCGTCGTAGGCCCGGGCGTAGGCGCCGCACTCGTGCCAGCGCCCGCACTCCTCGGCGACGGCGAAGTCGAACCCCACCTCGACGCCGCGCTCGACGCTGCCCGCGGCGTTCTTCTGGGCGATGGCCAGGCCCTCGGCGTGCGACCGGTCGACCAACAGCGCGGCGAACGCGAACGCCTGGCCGCGACTGAGCAGGCCCTTCGAACGCGTCCACGAGTCGAGGTTGTCCGGCTCGACGGCGTCGAAACCGTCACGTGCGCACCCGCTGATCCACCGCCCGACGATGCGGGCGAGGGCCTGGCGCTTCGACGGTGTTCCGACGTCGAACAGGATCTCTCCCCAGGAGCTGTCGACCACGAAGCTGCCGTCAGCCCGCCGGAGCAGCAGGTTGCGGTGCTTGCTCTTCCACCACCTCGCCTCCTGCGGCTGGGCCTGGAACGCGTTGACGTAGCAGATCGCGTAGCCGGACTTCGGGGGTCGCGCCTCACGGTCGCGTGAGACGACCCTGACGCCAGCGGGCGGTCGGTAGGCCTGGCCGATCTGGTAGTCCCACTTCGCGTTGACCGGCAGGGGCTTGACCGTGGTCGCCGTGCCAGTGGCCGGTGCGGCGGTGAGCGTCGCCAGTGCAGCCGTTGCCACGGCTACTGCGAGTGCTCGCCGAATCGGTCGACTGACGGCCATGGGTCCTCCGGTGGTGTGTCGTCGCGGAATGGTCCCATGGTCCGGACTTCGGATCGAGGGTCGACGGGCGAACGGGTGACACCGGCGACCCGAGTCGAGCCTGGTCCTCGACTGTCCCGCCGACCACTCGTCACCGGCCCCCGCTACATGCTGTGGCCGGTGGCAGGTCCGGTCGGCTGCCGTTAGGGTGCGTCAGACGCGCCACGCGACGGGGTGCGGTCCTCAGCAACGACGACGTGGAGGGATTCATGGGCCTAGGTCCGGTCGATGTGGCCATCATCGCCTTCCCTGGAAACAAGTTCACCGGGAAGATCGCACCTGCGCTTGCCGATCTCGTGTCCTCGGGCACGGTGCGAGTGCTGGACCTGCTGTTCGTGGTCAAGGACGCCGAGGGCAATCTCGGGTCCTTCGACCTCGTCGACCTCGACCCCGAGGTCGGCGCCCAGTTCTCGGGGCTCGAGCTGCATGCGCCGGGTGCACTCAACGACGAGGACGCCCAGGAGATCTCCGACGACCTCGAGCCGAACAGCTCGGTGGCCCTCATCGCCTGGGAGAACGTCTGGGCGCGTACGTTCGTCGACGCCCTGCGCCACAGCGATGCTGTGGTCATCGACCAGATCAGGATCCCTGCCGACGTGGCAGAAGCCGTCCTGCCCGACCTGTAGGCCCCGACACTTGACGATCTGAGAGGTATCGAGATGGGACTTCTTCGCATGGCGGCGCGCACCGCCGTCGTCGCTGGAACAGCGACCGCAGTGTCCGGGCGGGTCGCGCACCGCCAGGCCTCGAAGTACGACCAGCAAGCTCAGGAGCAGTACGCCCAGCAGGCCCCGGCTCAGTACGCCGAACCCGCCGAGGCCGCCCCCGCTCCGGAGGACTCCACCGCCAAGCTGCAGGAGCTGGCCCAGCTGCACAGCCAGGGTGTCCTGACCGACGAGGAGTTCTCCGCGGCCAAGGCCAAGGCCCTCGGGATCTGAACGACGGTGTACGCCTGCGTGTCGTGAGCCGCAGGTGAGCGGGACCGACGCCTACACCCGCCTGGCCGGGGTCTACGACGAGATCGTGGTCGACCCCTGCTACGACCGCTGGGCCGACTTCCTCGTCGACGCCTGGCGCGAGGACGACGCCGGCGTCCGCAGCGTCCTCGACGTCTGCTGCGGCACGGGGCTGATGGCGGCTGAGCTCCAGGCTCGAGGGTGCCGGGTGACCGGAGTCGACGCGTCGGCGTCGATGCTCGGCCGGGCGCGGTCGCTGCTCGGGCCGGACGCCGTCCTGCTGCAGCAGACCCTGCCTCGCCTGAGCGTCGACGGGGTCTTCGACGCGGCGGTGTCGACGTTCGACGGCCTGAACTACCTGGAGCCGGAGGAGCTGGGGGCCAGCCTGAGCGCGGTGGCGCAGCACCTGCGCCCGGGTGGCTGGCTCGTCTTCGACCTGCACACCGAGGCGATGATGCACTTCACCGCCGCGCACGCAGTCGTGGACGGCGAGGCGCACGGGCGGCGCTTCACGATCTCCAGCGAGGTCTACGTCGACGACAGGGTGTGTGACACCACGATCGTGGTCACCCGCCTCAGCGACGGCGACACCTTCACCGAGCGCCATCGCCAGTACTTCTTCACCGACGATCAGGTGAGCCGCGCGCTGGGCGAAGCCGGCTTCGGGTTGGTCGGGGTGACCGAGGAGTACGCGACTCAGGCGGTGTCGGAGTCCACCCTTCGGGCCACGTGGGTGGCGCGTCGGAGCGGGTGACGAGAATCGAACTCGCACTGTCAGCTTGGGAAGCTGATGTTCTGCCATTGAACTACACCCGCGCGGGCCGCGTGGTGGGCGGCGCCAGCCCGATTATGCCCCAGTCTGGGGTCGGCTAGTAGCCTCGCGCCCGTGCTGCTCTCCGATCGCGACATCCGTGCCGAGCTGGGCTCCGGCCGGGTCGGCCTCGACCCGTACGACCCGACGATGGTCCAGCCGTCGAGCATCGACGTCCGGCTCGACCGGTACTTCCGGGTGTTCGAGAACCACCGGTACCCGCACATCGACCCGGCCGCCGAGCAGCCCGACCTGACCCGGCTGGTGGAGCCGCACGGCGACGAGCCGTTCATCCTGCACCCCGGTGAGTTCGCGCTGGCGTCGACCTACGAGGTGGTGACCCTGCCCGACGACGTCGCCGGACGTCTGGAGGGCAAGTCGTCGCTGGGGCGACTGGGCCTGCTGACCCACTCGACCGCGGGCTTCATCGACCCCGGCTTCTCCGGGCACGTCACCTTGGAGCTGAGCAACGTCGCCACGCTGCCGATCAAGCTGTGGCCCGGCATGAAGATCGGCCAGCTGTGCCTGTTCCGGCTGTCGTCGCCGGCGGAGCACCCGTACGGGTCGTCGGTCTACGGCTCGCGTTACCAGGGGCAACGCGGCCCGACGCCGTCCAAGTCGTTCCAGGGCTTCCACCGCACCCCGATCGACCCGGGAGACGCCCCGCCCCCCTCCTGACCCTGCACCCCAAGTTGATCATGGAGAAGTTGTCGCTCAGACGGGTCGAGCATGCAGATGATGTCCAAGATCAACGTGTGGGTGGGCGGCGGGCTGGGGGTGGTCGGCCTCGGTGTGCTGGCCGCGTGGTGCTACGGGCTCGCCGCCGAGCCCACGTGGGCTCCGGTCGACGACCGCCTGAGCACCCCGCTGACGACGGCGCTGGTGCTCCTGGGGCCCGGGGGCGTGGGGCTGCTGCTCGCCGGCGTCCCCTGGCCACGGAGCGGTGGGCTGAGCGCGTGGCTGGTCCGCCTGTCCTCAGGGGTGCTGGTGGCGTGCGCCGTCGCAGTCGGAGCAGCCCAGGTCGGCGGCTTCGTGGGACGCCGGACCGGAACGTGCACCGAGCTGTGCGGTCTGGGCGCCCCGGTGGTGACCGTGATCGCCGCGCTGGTCGCCGCAGCGGCGGCGGTGGTGCTCGCCGTCAGCGGGCTCGTCCTTCGCCGACGCCGTCCCGCCCCCACCCTCCCAAGTTGATCATGGAGAAGATGAGGTCCAGACGGGTCGAACTGGCAGATCATGTCCAAGATCAACGTGGGGTGGGGGCGCCGTTCTTGGCGGCCCGCAGCAGCAGCTGAGCCACGTCCATGACCTGGACCTGCTCGTCCTTCTCGACGTCGCGCTGAATCTCGGACACGCCGTCGCTGATCATCACCCGGCAGAACGGGCACCCGATCGCGATCGTGCGCGCGCCGGTGCCGATCGCCTCCTCGGTGCGCTCGATGTTGATCCGCTTGCCGATCTTCTCCTCCATCCACATCCGGGCACCGCCGGCGCCGCAGCAGAAGCTGCGGTCGCCGTTGCGCGGCATCTCGGTGAACTCCGCCTGCGGCAGTGCGCCGAGCAGGTCGCGCGGAGGGCTGTAGACCTTGTTGTGCCGACCCAGGTAGCACGGGTCGTGATACGTGATCCGCTCGTCGACTGCGGTGACCGGGGTGAGTCGGCCCTCGCGAACCAGCTCGTTCAGCAGCTGAGTGTGGTGCACGACCTGGTAGTGCCCGCCGACCTGGGGGTACTCGTTGCGCAGCGTGTTGAAGCAGTGGGCACAGGTGACCACGATCTTGGTGACACCCATCTCGTTCAGCGTCTCGACGTTCTGCATCGCGAGCATCTGGAACAGGAACTCGTTGCCCGAACGCCGCGCCGAGTCGCCGGTGCAGGTCTCGCTCTCGCCGAGCACCGCGAAGCTGACGCCGGCCATGTGCAGCAGCTCGGCCACGGCCTGGGTCGTCTTCTTGGCGCGGTCCTCGAAGGCACCGGCACAGCCGACCCAGAACAGGTAGTCGACGGTCTCGTCGAGGGGACCGTCGACCACCGGCACCTCGAACGGGAGGTCGGCCGCCCAGTCGAGGCGCGACGACGCATTCATGCCCCACGGGTTGCCCTTGGTCTCCATGTTCTTGAACAGCCCACCGAGCTCGCTCGGGAACTCGCTCTCGACGAGCACCTGGTAGCGACGCATGTCCATGATGTGGTCGATGTGCTCGATGTCGACCGGGCACTGCTCGACGCAGGCTCCGCAGGAGGTGCACGACCACAGGACGTCGTCCTCGACGACGGGCTGGGGTGCGTCGGCATCCTCGGGCCTTGCTCCGACGAACGGACGCTCCAGCTGCGCGGTCGCCGATGCCGGAAGAGCGTCCAGGTTCGCCGGGGCCGCCTGCAGGGGCTGGTTCGGCTGGGCCGCGAGGTAGGTCGGGAACCGCTCGGCAACCAGATAGGGCGCCTTCGCGAAGGCGTGGTCGCGCAGGCCCATGATCAGCAGCTTCGGGCTCAACGGCTTCTCGGTGTTCCAGGCCGGGCACTGCGACTGGCAGCGGCCGCACTCGGTGCACGTGGCGAAGTCGAGCAGCCCCTTCCAGGTGAACTCCTCGACCCGGCCGACCCCGAACACGTCGTCGTCCTTGGGGTCCTCGAAGTCGATCGGCTGCCCGTGCGAGTACATCGGCAGGAGTGGGCCGAGGGCGTTCGGCTGCCGCTTGAGCAAGACGTTGATGGGCGCCAGCCCGATGTGCAGGTGCTTGGAGTACACGACCAGCACCAGGAACCCGAGGATGACGACGATCTGCAGCAGGATGGCAACGGTCTCGATCCGCTCGTTGGCCAGCTCGCCCAACGGCTCCAGCACCTGGGCCACGGCCTGCGAGGCGAACGCCCACTGGTCGGGGTACGGGAAGTTGCCGGTGTTGATCTGCGCGCCCCGGTACAGGAACAGCGTCCAGACCACGTTGAAGATCATGAACAGCACGAGCCACGCCGCGCCCGTGTGCGAGCCGTAGAAACGCGAGAGGCGCCCGCGGCGGTGCGGGTTCTGCCGGATCCGGATGACGGTGAAGACGGCGAGCGCGGCCAGGACGGCGACGCCGAAGAAGTCCTCGACGAAGGCCACCCACGCCCACTGGTCGATGACCGGGATCGAGAAGTCAGGGGTGAACAACGCCCCGTACGCCTCGAGGATCGTCAGCCCCAGGACGATGAACCCCCAGAACGCGAAGAAGTGGGCGAGTCCGGGCACGGTCCACTTGAGCAGCTTGCGCTGCCCCAGCACCTCGGTGGCCTCGGACTCCATCGCCGCCCTGGGGTCGACGGGACGACGTGGGGCGACCCGCTGACCGCTGCGGAACATCCGCCAGAGCTCGTAGACCCGGCGACCGGCGATCGCGAACGCGGCAGCCGTCAGCAACAGGCCGATGACGAGGGCCACCCGCACGGCGTCCTCCTGGGGGTCGTGGCTCTCGAGCACCCGGGTTCGGGTGCCGAACCGGCTGACTCGCGGGTCAGCCGACGCCCAACGTATCCAATAGGCCCGCGGGGTGTCTCTTGGCCTGCGCTCGCGACGGGCACTACCGTCGGGGGCGACGTGACTCCGTGGTGGGTCGCGGTCAGGTCGGCCCCCAGGAGGACTCGTGAGTTCGCGCCCAGCTCGTCTCTTAGGCCTGAGCGCCGCCGGGGCCTTGGCGCTCGGCACGCTCGTCGTCCCGCAGGCCCGTGCGGCCGGCGACGACCCCGTGTTCGTCAGTGCCCCGGCCACGACCCTGGGGGCAGTAGGGGAGACCTCAGGAGTCGCGCGGCTGAGTGTCTCCTCGGCTGACCGGTCCGCGTCCGTGACGAAACGGGCCAAGGTGAAGGTGTCCAAGAGCGAGCAGATCCTGCAGCGCTTCGCAGGTGCCCTGGGATCGTCCGTGGCTCGGACTCCGACGACGGCCGTCGCAGCCGGGACCAAGCAGGTCATGCAGGTCAGTGGCGCCGGGGTCATTCTTCGGGCGAAGAACACTGGCAAAGCGCTCGGCGCGACTGCGAACCTCGACGGGTTCTTCCACGTGACCGCACCCAACACCAGCGTCAGCGACCCGACTGTGGCCTTCGACCTGATCGGCAAGCGGTGGGTCCTCGTGGGCGTCGCCACTGACGACCAGGGCACCGGGCCGGCGGCCGACGACGAGGTGGGCATCGTCGTGCGAGTGTCCAAGGGGGCGGCGCTGAAGTGGGGCCAGAAGTCCTGGCGCGCACCTTTCGGGTATGCGGAGACCGACGACGTGACCGAGTCCACGCCGAGGATCGGGATCTCCGGTGACAAGGTCGTGGTCACCGCCGACGCCGTCGACGCCAGTGACGCCTCGGTCGCCAACGTGATCCTCGTGCTGCCGAAGGCTCCTTTGTACAAGGCCACCGTCAGCGGGCCCGACGCATGGGTGTCCAGCGTGAACAACACCTACGACGGTCAGACGCCGTCGGTCAACGCCTCAGGCGGGAACGCCGCGTTCGTCGCGGTGCCGGACACCAGTGACTTCACCGTCTACACCCTTTCCGGCCCGGCCAAGGGCAACCCGCCGGTGTTCTCCAAGTCGGTCATGTACCCCACGATCGACCTGGTCGACGCCCCTGACGTCCCCCAGACCGGCGGCGGCGACATCAGGCTCCCGGCCGCGATCGACTCAGCGTCGGTGAGCTGGCGCAAAGGCGTGCTGTGGGCCGCGCTGACGGTGGGGTGCACGCCGAGCGGGGACACGACCCTGCGTCCCTGTCTTCGGGTGCTGAAGGTGACCACGTCCAGCGGCGTCTCGTTGGAGTCCGAGGAGACCCGGGCCGGCAACGGACGCAACTGGTTCGCCCCGGGCGTCGCGATCGACGGTTCGGGTCTGCCGCATGTCGCCTTCAACTTCTCGTCCGGCGGCGGTCCGGTGGGATCGGCTGTGATGGCCCGCCGTTCCAACGGCGGCTGGACCGCCGCGAAGGTCGTGACCAAGGGTGCCGCCGCATTCGACGACGGGGCGCCCGGCCCGACGGTCGGCTGGGCCGCTGCAGGCGCAGCAGCGCCCGACCCCACCTCCCCCTGGGACGTGTGGGTGAGCGCCGGCTTCGCCAACGCTGGCGGCGCCCCGAACTGGGGCAGCAACGTGGCCCGGGTGTCCCTGGCGACGAACGTCGCGAAGGTGAAGGCCAGCAAGACCAGGGTGCCCGCAGGCGCCAAGGTGACCTTCAGCGCCTCGCTGAAACGCCCGCAGAGCTCTGACGCGGTCAAGGGGCTGCCGGTGTCGCTCCAGGCCAGGGTCAACGGCTCCTCGAAGTGGAAGACCGTGGGCAGCGCCAGGACCAACGGGTCCGGCGTGGCCACCTGGAAGCTGAAGGTCACCCGGACCACCGACTACCGGACCAACGGCAAGGCCGTGAAGCAGTCCGGCGGCCAGGGAACGGTGGTCGCTGCCGTCACCAGCAAGTCGGTCCGAGTCACCGTCCGCTGACCGCGGTTTCGCGCCTGATCGGGCCCGAATCGGGCCCGATCAGGCGCGAAACCGCGCCTTCTAGGCCCCTCGGGAATCCCCGGGGGGCCTTGCGCGTTGCCCCCTCAGTAGACTTGAGTCTCAAGGACTCAACCTTTTCGAGAAGGGCCAGGAACACCATGAGCCGAGCGGTCGGAATCGACCTGGGGACGACGAACTCCGTGGTCTCCGTGCTGGAGGGTGGCGACCCCACCGTCATCACCAACGCCGAGGGCGCCCGCACCACGCCCAGCGTCGTCGCCTTCGCCAAGAACGGCGAGGTGCTGGTGGGCGAGGTGGCCAAGCGTCAGGCGGTCACCAACCCCGACCGCACGATCCGTTCGGTCAAGCGCCACATGGGCACCACGTGGTCGGTCGACATCGAGGGCAAGAAGTACACCGCGCAGGAGATCTCCGCCCGGATCGTCGGCAAGCTCAAGCGAGACGCCGAGGCCTACCTGGGTGAGCCGGTCACCGAGGCCGTCATCACCGTTCCGGCGTACTTCAACGACGCCGAGCGCCAGGCCACCAAGGAGGCCGGTGAGATCGCCGGCCTCAAGGTGCTGCGAATCATCAACGAGCCGACGTCGGCCGCCCTGGCCTATGGGCTGGACAAGGCCGACACCGAGCACACGATTCTCGTGTTCGACCTGGGCGGCGGGACGTTCGACGTCTCCCTCCTGGAGATCGGCGACGGCGTCGTGGAGGTCAAGGCGACCAGTGGCGACAACCACCTGGGCGGCGACGACTGGGACGACGCGGTCGTCGCATGGCTCGTCACCGAGTTCAAGAACAAGAACGGCATCGACCTGTCCAACGACAAGATGGCGATGCAGCGCCTGCGTGAGGCAGCGGAGAAGGCGAAGATCGAGCTGTCCAGCTCGACCGAGACCACGATCAACCTCCCCTACCTCACGGCCACCGCTGAAGGGCCGATGCACCTCGACGAGAAGCTCACCCGCGCCCAGTTCGAGAACCTCACGCACGACCTCCTGGAGCGCACCCGCAAGCCGTTCGAGAACGTCATCAAGGACGCCGGGATCGCCGTCGCCGACATCGACCAGGTGATCCTGGTCGGCGGGTCGACCCGGATGCCGGCCGTCACCAACCTGGTGCGCGAGCTGACCGGGGGCAAGGACCCGAACAAGTCGGTGAACCCTGACGAGGTCGTGTCGATCGGTGCGGCGCTGCAGGCCGGTGTGCTCAAGGGCGAGGTCAAGGACGTCCTGCTGCTCGATGTCACCCCGCTGACCCTGGGTATCGAGACCAAGGGCGGCATCATGACCAAGCTGATCGAGCGGAACACCACGATCCCGACCAAGAAGTCCGAGGTCTTCACGACTGCTGAGGACGGGCAGTCGTCGGTGACCATCCAGGTCTACCAGGGCGAACGCGAGATCGCCGCCTACAACAAGAAGCTCGGGCAGTTCGACCTCACCGGGCTTCCCCCGGCCCCGCGAGGGGTGCCGCAGGTGGAGGTCACGTTCGACATCGACGCGAACGGCATCGTGCACGTCTCCGCCAAGGACCTGGGGACCGGCCGTGAGCAGTCGATGACGATCACAGGCGGCTCGGCGCTGGGCAAGGACGACATCGAGCGCATGATGCGCGATGCCGAGGCGCACGCCGACGAGGACCGCAAGCGTCGCGACGAGGCCGACGTCCGCAACCAGGCCGACCAGCTCGTCTACCAGACCGAGCGGTTCCTGGCGGACAACGCCGACAAGGTCCCCGACGAGGCGAAGTCGAACGTGGAAGGACCATTGGCCGACCTGAAGAAGGCGCTCGAGGGCACCGACACCGAAGCGATCAAGTCGGGCATCGAGAAGGTCGCGACGGCGAGCCAGGCGCTCGGTGCCGCGATGTACCAGCAGTCGCAGGCCGAGGCCGGTGCAGCGAGCGAGAGCCCCACGACGGACGCCGGCGACGATGACGACGTCGTCGACGCAGAGGTCGTCGACGAGGGCACCGACACACCCTCGGAGCAGGACCGCGTCATGACGAACCGCCCCTATGAGGGCTTCGACGAGGAGGTGTCGACGGCCGAGGCTGTCGACACCTCCGCCGTCGAGGCTGACATCGCCGGGCTGCAGTCACACCTCGTCGATGACGTCGCACTCGCCGACGACGTCATCGGTCGGGTCGAGCAGCTGGAGCGCGACCTCGTCGAGCGCACCGCCGACGTCCAACGGGTCCAGGCCGAGTATGCGAACTACCGCAAGCGGGTCGAGCGCGACCGTGAGCTCGTGCGCGACCAAGCGGTCGCCTCGGCGCTCGGTGAGCTGCTCACCGTGCTCGACGACATCGACCGAGCCGACGGACACGGAGAGCTGGTCGGGGGCTTCCGATCGGTGGCCGACGGCCTTCGGGCCGCGGTGACCAAGCTCGGACTCCAGCGCTACGGCGAGGCCGGCGACGCGTTCGACCCGGCGATCCACGAGGCGATGACCCACACCTTCTCCGACCAGGTCGAGCAGGCCACGTGTGTGCAGGTGTTCCAGCCCGGCTACCGCCACTCCGACCGGATCGTGCGACCCGCGAGGGTCGCCGTCGCCGAGCCCGGCCAGCCCGACTGACCGACGTCACCGCGAAGGGAGGCGACGACGATGAGCACCAGGGACTACCTGGAGAAGGACTACTACGCGGCTCTCGGCGTCGCCAAGGACGCCGACGCCGATGCGATCAAGAAGGCGTACCGCACCCTCGCGCGCAAGCACCATCCCGACGCGAACGCCGGTGACGCGCAGGCCGAGGAGAAGTTCAAGGAGGTCTCCGAGGCCTACGACGTCCTCTCCGACGACGACAAGCGCCGCGAGTACGACGAGATGCGCGCCTACGGATCGGCCGGCTTCTCCGGTGGGCAGGGCAACCCGTTCGGTGCTGGAAGCCCGTTCGGGGGAGGCCAGCACACCGTCAACCTCGATGACCTCTTCGGCGACAGCGGCCTCGGCGAGACGCTGGGCGGACTGTTCGGGGGGCGGGCACCGCGCGGCCGCAGGGCGCGCAAAGGCACCGACCTCGACGCGGAGGTGACGATCAGCTTCCGCGACGCAGTCGACGGAACGGTTCTGCCGCTTCGGTTGTCGACCGACGGCCCCTGCCACACCTGTGGGGGTACAGGCGCGAAGCCTGGTACCTCACCGCACTCCTGCGCGAGCTGTCGCGGCAGTGGGCAGTCGGTCCGGGAACAAGGCGGGTTCGCGTTCTCCGAGGCGTGCCGCGACTGCCACGGTCGAGGAGTCGTCGTCGACGACCCGTGCCCAGCCTGCCGAGGGATTGGGGTGGGTCAGCAGACCCGCACCGTGCAGGTTCGGCTCCCCGCTGGTGTGAAGGACGGCGCGCGGATCCGGGTGAAGGGCAAGGGCGGGGCCGGACAGGGCGGGGGACAGCCGGGTGACCTGTTCGTCACCGTGCACGTGCGCCGACACCCGGTCTTCGGACGCAAGGGCGACCATCTGACGCTCACCGTGCCGATCACCTTCCCCGAAGCGACCCTCGGGGCGACCGTGAAGGTGCCGACTCTCGACGGCGACCCGGTCTCGGTGAAGATCCCGGCGGGCACGCCATCAGGGCGCACGTTGCGGGTCCGCGGCAAGGGTTTCAAGCGCAAGGACGGCAGACGAGGCGACCTGCTGGCCACTGTCGATGTCGCTGTGCCGCAGCGGGTCGACGGCGATGCTCTTGGCCGCCCTGCGCGCCTACCGCGACGCCACAACCGACCACGACCCTCGGATTGACCTGCTGGCCAGCGCGGCGAAGGAGTGACGATGACCTACGACCCGCTCGACGACTCGCCGGTCTACGTGATCTCGGTCGTGGCGCAGCTGACCGGTCTGCATGCCCAGACGCTGCGGCAGTACGACCGGTTGGGGTTGGTCGCGCCGCAGCGCACGGCCGGAGGCGGGCGACGCTACTCACTCAGCGACGTGACTCGGCTCCGCCAGATCCAGCAGCTGTCCGGCGAAGGTGTCGGACTGGAGGGCATCCGTCAGGTCCTGGAGCTCCAGCAGACTGTGGCCGCCCTGCACCGACGGGTCGACGAGCTCGAGGCCGACCTCGAGCGCGCGTACCTGCTGTTGCGTCATGTCGGCGCCGACGTCGGTCGTGGGTCGGCAGGGGCCGGCTCGGAGGTTGCGCTGCGTGGCCACACATCGGTCGTGCACGTGCGCAACCCGTTCCGTTGACGGCGGCGCACACTCCTACTCCTGCACCCCAAGACCTGAGGACGACGTGATGGAACTGACCACCCGAAGCCACGAGGTGCTCTCCGCGGCACAGCGGCGGGCGGTGACCGACGGCAACCCGGCGCTCGAGCCGGTGCACGTACTGCTCGCACTGCTCGATGAGCCCGAAGGAATCGCCACGGCCGTCCTGAGCGCGGTCGGGGTCGACCGCGACGTGTTGGCCGAGCGAGCGCGCGCCGCTGTCGCCGCGCTTCCCAGCGCAGCCGGGTCGTCTGTTGCCTCACCGCAGGCATCCGGTGCCCTGCAGCGAGTCCTGGCCACCGCCACCGAGCGGGCCACCGAGCGGGGTGACACGTTCGTCTCCACCGAGCACCTGCTGCTCGCCCTGGCCACGGTGCCGAGTGGAGCGCGTGAGCTGCTGTCCGCGGCGGGAGCCACCGAGACCGCGCTGGCCGATGCGCTGGCCCGCGTGCGCGGGTCCTCGCGGGTGACGACCGCAGATCCGGAAGGCACTTTCGACGCGCTGCAGAAGTATGGCGTCGACCTCACCGAGCGTGCGCGCGACGGTGCGCTCGACCCGGTGATCGGGCGTGACAACGAGATCCGCCGCGTGATCCAGGTGCTGTCCCGTCGGACCAAGAACAACCCGGTGCTGATCGGCGAGCCGGGAGTCGGCAAGACCGCAGTTGTCGAGGGTCTCGCGCAGCGCATCGTCGCAGGCGACGTCCCCGAGTCGCTGCGTGGCAAGAGGCTGATCGCCCTCGACCTCGGCGCGATGGTCGCGGGCGCGAAGTTCCGCGGAGAGTTCGAGGAGCGCCTCAAGGCAGTGCTGGAGGAGATCAAGGACGCCGGGGGACAGGTCGTCACCTTCATCGACGAGATGCACACCGTGGTGGGTGCGGGTGCCACTGGTGACTCGTCGATGGACGCGAGCAACATGCTCAAGCCCATGCTGGCGCGTGGCGAGCTGCGGATGATCGGCGCCACGACGCTCGACGAGTTCCGGGAGAACGTCGAGAAGGACCCAGCCCTGGAACGACGCTTCCAGCAGGTGTTCGTCGGCGAGCCGAGTGTCGAGGACACAGTCGCGATCCTGCGGGGGCTCAAGGAGCGCTACGAGGCTCACCACAAGGTCCAGATCGCCGACAGCGCCCTCGTCGCGGCAGCCACCTTGTCCAACCGATACATCACGTCGCGCCAGCTGCCCGACAAGGCGATCGACCTCGTCGACGAGTCAGCGTCGCGGTTGCGGATGGAGATCGACAGCTCACCGATCGAGATCGACGAGCTGCAGCGCGCGGTCGACCGAGCCTTGATGGAGGAGCTGGCGCTGGCCAAGGAGGACGACGCCGCTTCGGTCCAACGGCTCGCGAAGCTGCGCGCCGACCTCGCCGACAAGCAGGAGCGGCTCAGCGCCCTGAACGCGCGGTGGGAGCAGGAGAAGTCGTCGCTCAACCGGGTCGGTGACCTGAAGATGCGGGTGGACGAGCTGCGGATCCAGGCCGAACGCGCCCAGCGTCAGGGTGACCTGGCGACGGCCTCTGCGCTGCTCTACGGCGAGATCCCGGAGCTGGAACGGGAGGCGGCCGAGGCCGCGGCCGCCGAGACCCCCACTGACCTGATGGTGAAGGAGGAGGTCGGCCCCGACGACATTGCCGAGGTTGTTGCGGCCTGGACGGGAATCCCGGCTGGGCGCCTGCTCGAGGGCGAGAGTGCCAAGTTGCTGCGCATGGAGGACGAGCTCGGCCACCGCGTGATCGGTCAGCGGGCCGCCGTGCAGTCGGTGTCCGACGCCGTCCGGCGCTCGCGGGCGGGGATCGCCGACCCCAACCGACCCACGGGCTCCTTCCTCTTCCTCGGCCCCACGGGGGTTGGCAAGACCGAGCTGGCCAAGGCACTGGCCGACTTCCTGTTCGACGACCCGCACGCGATGGTGCGGATCGACATGAGCGAGTACGGCGAGAAGCACTCGGTGGCGCGGCTCGTCGGTGCCCCACCCGGGTATGTCGGCTACGAGGAGGGCGGTCAGCTCACCGAGGCGGTACGCCGTCGCCCCTACAGCGTGGTCCTGCTCGACGAGGTCGAGAAGGCCCACCCCGAGGTCTTCGACCTCTTGCTGCAGGTGCTCGACGACGGACGCCTGACCGACGGCCAGGGGCGCACCGTCGACTTCCGCAACGCGATCCTGATCCTGACCTCGAACCTGGGTTCGCAGTTCCTCGTCGACCAGGAGATGGACCAGGACGCCAAGGCTGCCGCGGTCATGGCCGTGGTGCGCTTGACGTTCAAGCCTGAGTTCTTGAACCGACTCGATGACGTCGTGCTCTTCGATGCGCTCTCACCCGACGAGCTGGCCCGGATCGTCGATCTCCAGGTCGTCGCCCTCGACGAGCGGCTGGCCGACCGAAGGATCACGATCGAGGTCAGTGACGGCGCGCGCGAGTGGCTGTCTACCGAGGGGTTCGACCCCGCCTACGGTGCGCGCCCGTTGCGCCGTCTGATCCAGACGGCGATCGGCGACCCCTTGGCGCGCCTGCTGATCGCAGGTGATGTGAAGGACGGCGACACCGTGCGGGTCGACGTCAGCGATGACGCGTCAGGGCTGACCCTGTCAGCCGTCTGATCGCTTCCTCGAGCACTGAGTCCTGCTTGCTGAAGGTCCACCGCACCAGCGACACGGCGTCAGGGTCCGACTGCAGGTAGAACGGGGCACAGGGGACCGCGACCACACCCACGCGCGAAGGCAGCTCGCGACAGAAGGCCATGCCGTCGTCCCAGCCGATCGAGCGGATGTCGGTGGTGGCGAAGTACGTGCCGCTGGGCCGATTGACGGCGAGGCCCAGCCGCCGCCAAGCCATCGCACAGCAGGTCACGTCGTCGTGCGAGGTCGAGTCGCAGCAGCTCGACCCACGGCAGCTCGTGGTTCAGCGCGTACGCCGCGGCGTACTGCAGTGGGCCACCGCTGACGAACGTTAGGTACTGCTTGGTGGTGCGCACTGCCGCGACAAGGTCCTCCGGGCCGGTGACCCAGCCGATCTTCCACCCCGTGAAGGAGAACGACTTGCCGACGCTGCTGATGGTCAGAGTGCGCGTGGCCATGCCGGGAAGCATTGAGATGGGCACGTGCGGCCGGTCGAAGGCCAGATGCTCGTAGACCTCGTCAGAGACCACGATCAGGTCGTGCTCGTGCGCGACTGCCGCGACGAGAGCCAGCTCGGCGGAGGTCAGTACGGCGCCGGTCGGGTTGTGCGGACTGTTCAGGAGGATCATGCGCGTGCGCGGGCTGACCGCGTCGCGCAACCGGTCGCCGTCGAGGGCGAAGTTAGGTGCCGACAACCGGACCGGGACGATCCGCCCACGCGCCATCGTCACCGTCGCGGCGTAGGAGTCGTAGAACGGTTCGAGGGCGATCACCTCGTCGCCTTCGTCGACCAGCGCCAGGATCGCGGCGGCGATGCCTTCGGTGGCGCCGGTCGTGACCAGGACCTGCCGGTCGACGTCGAGCTCGATGCCGTACACCGTGCGCTGATGGTCGACGACCGCTTGGCGCAGCTCGGGGATCCCGGGGCCGGGCGGGTACTGGTTGCCGTGACCGGAGAGCACCGCGTCCGCGGCTGCCTGGGCGACCGAGGCGGGACCGTCGGTGTCGGGGAACCCTTGTCCGAGGTTGACCGCGCCAGTGGAGGTGGCCAGCGCTGACATCTCGGCGAAGATCGTCGTCCCGAGCCCGCGCAGGTGGGGGACAAGGGGTACTGGGTCTCGGGCCACGGGGACACCGTAGGCGGATCGGGATCGGTCGCGCGGGGGCTGCACCGCACTTTGCTGGCGGTGAGGTGGGTTTGCCGATGTGCAGCCCCGATCTCGTCGGCGGGCTAGGTTGGCGGGCGTGATGAGCGAGCACGACCTCGTCGGCCCGGTGCCGGACGCGGCGGGGCACCCCGCCATCACCGGCGTCCAGAACGCGCTGGCCCGGCTGGCCTGGGAGGCGCAGTCGATCGACGTGTCCGGGGTCACCCGAGCCCACGTCGACGCCCTGGCGTACCACGGCGTCCTGGGTGTGTCCGCGCCGGTCGAGCTCGGTGGCCTGGCCGCTCCGGCTGCCGTGGTCCGCGAGGTCGGGGAGACGCTCTCCGGGGCGTCGGGTGCGGTGTGGTTCGTCGCCGCCCAGCACCGGACGCCGATGGAGTGCGCGGTCGCGGCGACGGGAACGTCGTCCCACGAGCGATGGGCGGTGCCGCTGGCAACCGGCAAGGCCTTGGGTGCGGTGTCCTTCGCGCACCTGCGGCGCCCCGGCGACCCGTCGGTGCGCGCGGTCCGCACGGGCACGGGCTGGCAGGTCAGCGGCACGCTCGACTGGGTGACGTCGTGGGGTCTGGCCGACGTGCTGCTGCTCATGGCCGAGACCGACGACGGTCAGGTCGTCCAGGCGCTCATCCCGGCCCACGAGCGGGTCGGGTTCGTCGTCACCGGTCCGCTCGGTCTGGCCGCGATGGGTGGGACGTCGACGGTGGGCGCCTGGCTGGACACCCTGCCGGTCGACGACGACGAGGTTGCTGCCGTCGTGCCCAAGAGCGACTGGCTCGCGCAGGACACCGAGCGGACGGCGAACGCCGCGCCAGCCGTCTTCGGCCTGATGCGCGCGGTGATCGCCGATCTGCACCGCAGCGGCGTCGAGCGGAACCAGCCCCTGGCAGTCGAGGCGGCGACCACCTTCGCCGCCCAGGTGCGCGCGAATCGCGAGGCGGCCTACCGGCTGGTCGACGAGGTGCCGGCAGGTGAGGCACTGGACGAGCGGGTGCTCCTGCGCGCCCGGTCGTTGGTCCTTCTGCAGCGGATCACCGCAGCGCGGGTGGCGGCCCAGGGTGGCAGCGCGATGCTGCTGCTGTCATCGGCCCAGCGCTGGGCCCGCGAGGGGCTGTTTCACCTCGTGCAGGCCCAGACCCGGCCCCTGCGCGAGGCGCTGCTGCAGGAGTGGGCGACCCAACAGTGAGTCGGGTCCTGGTCACCGGTGCAACAGCAGGAATCGGCCGTGCGTTCGTCGACCGGTTGGCGGCCGACGGTCACGACACCGTCCTGGTCGCGCGGGACGGCGACCGGCTGGCCGCGGTCGCTCGCGATGTGGCGCAGCGGCACGGAGTCGAGGGCGAGGTGCTCGTGGCTGACCTCACGGTGCGCGACGAGCTGGCGCGGGTGGAGCAGCGACTGGCTTCGCCCGAGCGACCCGTCGACCTGCTCGTCAACAATGCCGGCTTCGCGATCACCCAGAGCTTCGTCGGTGGCCGGGTGGAGGCCGAGCAGGAGCTGCTCGACGTGCTGGTCACCGCCGTCCTGCGCCTGACGCATGCGGCGCTGCCCGGCATGGTCGGGCGTGGTCGCGGCGCTGTGGTCAACGTGTCCAGCGTGGCCGGCTTCCTTCCGTTCGGCACCTACAGCGCAGCCAAGGCGTGGGTCACCGCCTTCAGCCAGGGACTCGCCGGTGAGCTCGCTGGTACCGGCGTGCACGTCATGGCGCTGTGCCCGGGGTTCGTGCACACGGAGTTCCACCAGCGCGCCGGAATCGACATGTCCGCCTACCCGGAGTGGGTCTGGCTCGACGCCGATCGCGTGGTCGACGACGCGCTGTCCGACCTCCGACGGGGCAAGGCGGTCAGCGTTCCAGGACTCCACTACAAGGCGGTGTCGGGTGTGGCCCGGGTCCTCCCGCGCGATGTCGTGCGCCGGGCCGAGCGCTTGCGCAGGAGGCGCCTGTCCCGCTAGTCGTCCGGCACGGTTCCAGGCGTCGACCCGGACTCGCCGAACACCGCAGTGAAGACCTCGGCCAGCGCCTGCGCGACCTGCTCGGGGTCGGTCAGCGCCCCGAAGTGGCCGGGGTCCCGCGTGACCACCGGCCAGCCACGCCGCCGTGCGGTCTCGGCCGGGCGCAGGTAGGCGTCGGAGAGGCGAACGTAGGCCGCGGGAGCGTCGGGCCAGTCCTCCGGCATCGGTAGCGGCTCGGTGAAGTAGTCGAGTGAACGCGGCCGCAGTCCGGCGAGCAGGAGAGCTCGGTCGCCGGGGTCCGGCACCTCGTCACGCAGGTCGCCGTCCGACCACCTCGGGAACCGCGCGCCGGACCTCAGGGCGGTCTCGAGCTGCCCGGCGAACGCTTCGTCGTCCAGGCGCATGAGCTCGAGGCGGGTCGCCGCGTGGAGCACCCGCGGCAGCGCTGCATCGAGGAAGACGTACCCGGTCACCCGACCGCCAGCGGCGTGCCGGGCGAACCCGAGCGACGGCATGAGCGGTCCTGCCCCGCTGTGGGCCACGAGGACGCACGGCGTCGAGCCGAGCAGCTCACGCAGCTGGACGGCGACCCGGCCGACGTAGCGAACGGCGTAGGGGGGTTCGTCGTCGTCCAGCACCTCGGGGACGACCACCCGCAGACCTGACCCGCGCAGGACCTCGGGCAGACGCCCCCACGCGGTGGCGGAGGTCAGCGGCGAGTGCAGCAGGACGACCGGGTCCATGGACCTAGCTCACGTCACGGCGCCGGAACGACCACAGTGCCGGCAGGGCCAGCACCAGCAGGTAGCCGCTCATCACGACCAGACCGTGCAGGTTCGACAGGTGGACCTGCTCGATCATGATTGACCCGTCGGCGAGGTCAGTCTGCCGGCCCGGGACGTCGATGCCACCAGGAACCAGCCACGCGCCGACGTTCGTGGACAGCAGGTAGACGTCGGGCCCGTACTTCCCGAGCCCGAGCCTGATGCCGAGCTCGGCGACGGCGAAGTAGACGAAGCCCACTCCGAGCGAGCCCCCGGTGTTGCGGACGAGCATGGAGATCGCGTATGCCACGGTGGCCGCGAACACGATCAGCACCGCGCCCCGCGCCGCCACGCCGAGCAGCTCCGGCCAGAACCCGTCGGGGACGCCGTCCCAGGTCCCGCGCAGCGAGGCGGTCGCCGCGCCCAGACCCAGCCCGACAGCCAGGTTCACGACGGCGGTGAGCGTCATCACGATCGCCAGGGCCAGCCACTTGGTGAGAAGCAGTCGCAGGCGTCGCGGCTCCCAGAGCAGCTGCAGGGTCATCGACCGCGACGACCACTCCGCGCCCCCCGTGCTGGCCCCGATCAGGAAGGCGAGCATGGCCGAGCCGATGCTGATCGCGATCACCACGGGCAGCAGCGCCTCCTTGGCCCGGTACGGCGACTCGTTGGTGTAGCTGTAGACGCTCATGTACTCCTCGGGCGGCTCCCCGCAGTACTGGATCGGGTCCTCACCCTCAGGGACGTTGCGGGTGACGCACTTGTCGTAGAAGTTCTGCTGTCGGGCCAGGTCCTGCTCGTAGGCCCGCTGAACATCGGCTGGGATCGGCCCGGGTCTGGAGCTGTTGAAGAAGATGATCCCGCTCACCACGACGATGCCGGCGAGCAGCAGCGAGGAGCAGATCCAGAACAGCCGGCGGTGGCTGACCCGGCTGAGCTCTGCGCGCAGCAGCGGGAGGAACGCCCCGGCACCGCGGGGAGCGGGGGAAGCCGGTGTCGTCTGGGCGATGTCGGTGCTCATGCGGCACCGCCCTCGACCGTCGGTGTCTCACTCGGGTCGGTGGTCAGCTGGAGGAAGACCTCCTCGAGGTCGGCCGTCTGCGGTTGGAGCCACGACACGTAGCGCGCCTGGTCGGCGAGGGCCTTGGTGACCAGCGCCGGGTCGGGCGCGTTGTCGACGACGACCCCCAGCCCACCCTCGTCACGGGCTGCGAACCCTGCGGCCACGAGCACCTGCACGGCACCGGGGGAGTCGGCGACCCCGAGCCGGACAGCGGTCCCGGTGTGAGTGGCCAGCACTTCGGCCACGGTCCCGGCCGACACCCGCCGTCCGTGGCTGACGATCGTGACGTGGTCGCAGATCTGCTGCACCTCGTTGAGCAGGTGTGACGAGAGCAGCACGGTGGTTCCCTGGTCGGCGAGCTGCCTCAGCAGCAGCCGGACCTCCTTCATGCCGGCCGGGTCCAGGCCGTTGCTCGGCTCGTCAAGCACGAGCACTAGCGGTCGGTTGAGCATGGCCGCGGCGATGCCGAGCCGCTGGCGCATGCCGAGCGAGTAGCCCTTGACCCGGTCGTTGGCGGCGTCCGTGAGGCCGACGACGTCCAGCACCTCGTCGACCCGGGCCTGGGGGAGACGCTGCGCGGTCGCGAGCAGCGACAGGTTCAGCCGTCCGCTGTACGGCGGGAAGAACGCCGGGCTCTCCAACAGCGAGCCGACGTCTCCGACGACGTGAGGAAGCGCCTTCGGGGTCGGCCGGCCGAGGATGCTCATCTGGCCGGCGTCGGCCCGGGCCAGCCCCATCAGGCAGCGCAACAGGGTGGTCTTGCCCGACCCGTTGGGTCCGAGGAACCCATGGACGCCCCCGGCCTCGACGCTGAGGTCGAGTCCGTCGAGGGCGGCCTTGGGCGGGCGTCCCCGGCGCCGGTAGGCCTTGTGCACGCCCTGCACCTCGATGACAGCCACATTGCTCCTCATCGGTTGCACGGGTCGATGCACCCGACGGCGCACGATGCGCCGCAGACTAGCCTGGCATCGTGAGTGAACGAGACCTTCTCCGGCAGCAGCTGAAGCAGCAGATCCTCGACAAGGCCGTGGTGCACGGTCGAGTGGTCCTGTCCTCCGGTAAGGAGGCCGACTACTACATCGACCTGCGCCGGATCACCCTCGACGCACAGGCGGCACCGCTGGTGGGTCGGGTCCTCCTCGACCTCACCGCCGACTGGCAGTACGACTCCGTGGGGGGACTGACGCTCGGGGCCGACCCCGTGGCGACGTCGATGCTCCACGCGGCGGCCGCCGAGGGGCGCGCGCTCGACGCGTTCGTCGTGCGCAAGTCGGAGAAGCAGCACGGGCTGCAGCGCCGGATCGAAGGACCTGATGTCTCCGGACGTCGGGTCCTGGCGGTCGAGGACACCTCGACCACCGGCGGTTCGGTGATGACGGCGGTCGACGCCCTTCGGGACGCCGGGGCGGAGGTGGTCGGTGTGGTCGTGATCGTCGAGCGGGGGGCGGCGCCGGTCGTCGAGGCCGCCGGACTGCCGTACCGGTACGTGTACTCCGCGGCTGACCTCGGGCTCTGACCGAGCCGAACGGCGATACGATCCACGAAGACCGGGATCGCCCCGACTGCTGACCCGAGGAGTACTCCGTGACCTGGATCTGGATCGTGCTCGTCGTCCTGATCGTGCTGGTCGGTCTGTGGTTCACGGTCACGTACAACGGTCTGATCCGACTGCGGAACCTCGTCCAGGAGTCCTGGAAGCAGATCGACGTCGAGCTGCACCGGCGTTACGACCTCATCCCGAACCTCGTCGAGACCGTCAAGGGCTACGCCAGCCACGAGCGTGGCACCTTCGAGGCGGTGACCCAGGCCAGGGCCGCTGCCTCGACGCCGGGTGCCACCCCGGCCGAGCAGGCGCAGCAGGAGAACATGCTGACCGGCGCCCTGCGGCAGCTGTTCGCCGTGGCCGAGGCCTATCCGGACCTCAAGGCCAACCAGAACTTCCTGGAGCTGCAGCGTCAGCTCACCGAGACCGAGGACCGGATCGCGGCGGGGCGTCGCTTCTACAACGCCAACGTGCGGGCCTTCAACACCAAGATCCAGTCCGTTCCCAGCAACATCGTGGCCAACCTCTTCCACTTCACCGAGGCCGAGTACTTCGAGGTCGACGACCCGAACATCCGCTCGGCCCCCCAGGTGCAGTTCTAGGACTAGTGGCCCTGGCGCCCTTGGCGGCGTCCGACCATCGTGTGGGGATGACCCGGGTACTCGTTCTGTACGGCACGGCCGAAGGTCACACCGAAGACGTCGTCAAGACCATGATCGAGGCGATAGCAGAGGGCGGTCACCAGGTCGACCTCCGGGCGATCGAGAACGCCCCGGGAGAGCCGCAGGGCTACGGCGGCGTCGTGGTCGGCTCGTCGATCCACATGGGCCAGCACCACAAGGACGTCGTGTCGTGGGCTGCGGCCAACCATGCAGCCCTGACTGCGCTGCCGTCGGCGTTCTTCCAGGTCAGTCTCTCCTCCGCCCCGGGGGCCGATCCCGAGCAGCGTGGGGAGGCCACGACGTACGTCGACGGCTTCATCGACCAGACCGGTTGGCACCCTGACCTGGTCGGGCTCTTCGGCGGAGCGCTGCTCTACACCCGCTACGGGTTCGCGAAGCGGCGGCTGCTCAAGACGATCGCGAAGAAGGGCGGGCTGGGTACGGACACCCATCGCGACTACGACTACACCGACTACGAGGCGGTGCGTCACTTCGGTGCGGACGTCGCACAGCTGGTGGTACGTGACGGGTGACCCCGGGGCGTCGTGTGCTCCGGCTAGCTGGTCCGCCGCCGCGCGCGCCACAGCTCGTAGACGATGGGCAGGATCGACAGCGCGACGAACCCGAGCAGGAACACCTCGATGTTGTCCTTGATGATCGGGATGTTCCCCAGGTAGTAGCCCAGCAGGGTGACGCCGGTTCCCCAGAGCACGGCCCCGATCGCGGTGAACAGCACGTACTGGCGAAAGTCCATCCGGACCGCACCGGCCATCACGGTGATGAAGGTGCGCACGATCGGGACGAACCGGGCCAGGATGACGGCGCGGGCCCCGTGTCGGTCGAAGAAGGCCCGGGTCTGGGTGACGTAGGCGCGCTTGAAGAACCGTCCGTCCGGACGGTCGAGCACCCGTGGACCGACCGTCCACCCGATCCAGTAGCCGGTGAGGTTGCCGAGGAACGCAGCCAGGGTGATGAGCAGGCAGACGTATGCGATGGGGTAGTCCAGCAGGCCACCCGCGACGAGCAGTCCGGCCGCGAACAGCAGTGAGTCGCCCGGAAGGAAGAACCCGATCAGCAGACCGCACTCGGCGAAGACGATGACCAGGATGCCGATCAGCCCGAACGACTGGATGAGGCTCTCCGGGTCGAGGATCGAGACCGCGAGAGTAGAGGTCAGGAGTGCAGGCACCAGATCAGGGTAGGGGCAGCGTGACGGGCGTCGTACGCTGGCGTCGTGCCACTCGACGAGCCGGGCCACGTGCGGCCGCCACGGGCGGTGCCTCCAGGGGTGGGTCCACACCCGCGGCCTTGGCCCACCGACCCTCACTACGACCCCGAGCTGCTTCAGGCCGGGGACCGTCGCAACGTGGTCGACCGCTACCGCTACTGGCGCAACGACGCCATCGTGGCCCACCTGGACGCGAGCCGTCACCCGTTCTCGGTGGCGATCGAGAACTTCCAGCACGACTTCAACATCGGGTCGGTCGTGCGGACGGCCAACGCATTCAACGCCGCGGCCGTGCACGTGATCGGACGTCGCCGCTGGAACCGTCGCGGGGCGATGGTCACCGACCGGTACCTCCATGTGCACCACCACGACGACCTCGTCGCCTTCGTCGGCTGGGCCGACGACCAGGGTCTGCCGGTGCTCGGCATCGACAACCTGCCGGGTGCGGTCGCGCTGGAGACGTTCGAGCTGCCGGTGCGGTGCGTGCTGCTGCTCGGGCAGGAGGGGCCGGGTCTGTCCCAGGCGGCCCATGAGCACTGCGAGGCAGTGCTGTCGATCGCGCAGTACGGGTCCACCCGGTCGATCAACGCTGGTGCGGCGGCAGCGATCGCCATGCACGCGTGGGTCCGCCGCCACTGCTTCGACCAGGTGTCCGGTCCCGTCCAGCCCTGATCGCACCGCGGCCCGGCCGCACCCGCCTGAGAACCAGCGGCCGGTGTACCGGCAGGCACACTCCGATGCCGTTGTGCACGGCGAGTCGCGTGCGTAGCCGTACACAGCGCGACGGACGAGCGGCACGTGGCGTCTCGTCGTCCGTGATCGTGCTGCCGTGCCACCGATGCTGCCCGCCGACGTCATTGCGCTGCTGGCCAGCCAGGTCGGCGCGGTCGCTGGCCACCAGCTTCGGGCGCGAGGTTCGACCCGGGCCGACCTCGGGCGCTGGCTGCGCGCGGGGCTCCTCGTTCGGGTGGCGTCCGACACGTTCGTCGACGGAACGTCGTGGCGCCTGACCCGGGACGACGTCCTCGCCCGGCACCACCTGGTCCTCGCGGCCACGGTGGTCCGCGCGCCGAACTGCGTGGTGAGCCATCGCAGCGCGGCCGTCCTCCACGGGCTGCCGATCCTGGGCCACGTGGGGCGACCGGAGATCACCCGGCCGCTGACCGGTCGAGCCCTGACCGGCACGAGGTCTCATCGGCTCAGGGTGATGCCCGAGAGCGAACGGCAGTCCGGGCTACCGGTGACGTCCGCCGTGCGAACGTGCATCGACGTGTCCCGCACCCACGGGCTGGAAGCCGGTCTGGTCGTCTCAGACGCGGCCTTGGCGATCGGGAGAGCCACGGCGGCCCAGCTGAGCCACGAGGCACTCGGTCTCGCCGCGACGCCGGGGGTCTCCACCGCTCGGACCGTCGCCGAGTTCGCCGACGGGCGAGCGGAGTCACCGCTGGAGTCGCTGTCGCGGTGGCGGCTCCACGAGGCCGGCGTCGAGCCACCGGTGCCGCAGGTTCGCATCTGGATCGACACCGCCGAGTGGCGGGTCGACTTCCTGTGGCCGGAGCTTGCCGTGGTGGGCGAGGCCGATGGTCGAGGCAAGTACCGCCAAGCGTCGGATGCGCTCTGGCGGGAGAAGCTGCGTCAGCGTGAGCTGGAGCGGGCCGGCCTGGCCGTCGTCCGATGGTTCTGGGGCGACACGGCGGACACCCCGTCGTTCGCCCCGGTGGTGGCCCAGCTGAGGCAGAGCTTCGAGCGGCAGTCGCTGAGATCGCGACCGCTGCTGGCCGATCACGTCCGGTACTCCGCCCAGGACCTGGACAGAGCCCGCGGGTGAACCACTGTGCATGCGACACGCCGGTCTCGGGTGGCGGCAGTCGTGCGTAGCGGTTCAATCAGCGCATGGGCCGACAGGGCGACGAGCGGTTCGAGCGGTTCGTGGGGTCGCGCACGCCTGCCCTGCTTCGCTACGCCTGCGTGCTCACCGGCGATCCCGAGCAAGCCTCGAGACTGGTCCAGGCCTCGCTGGCCGACGCCGCCCGGCGGTGGCGTGAGGTCGAGGACGCCGGCGGCGAGAGCGTGGTCCAGCAGCAGGTCCTCGAGCGCTACCTGGCGCGGCAGCGGGGCCACCGGGAGGACCCGGGCCCCGACGCGGGCCAGCGGCTCCTGGGCTGGGCTCCCGACCCGCAGGGGTCGACCGAGTCCAGGCATGCCGAGCTGGTCGAGCTGGTCGACGCTTTGGACCCGCGCCGTCGGGCGGTCTTGGTCCTGCGTCACGTGCACGGCCTGGACGACGACGAGATCGCGGACCGCACCGGGGTGAAGGCGCAGACCGTGGCCGAGGTCGGCTGCGGAGCCGCTGGGCCCTGGATCGAGGCGGCGCTACGCGCCCACGAGGACGAGGGTGCCGGTCCGGCCGACCCGGTCGACTGGGTGTACCAAAGGGTCGGTGGCGACCGGCGTCGAGCGGTGCTGGTCGCGTCGGCCGCCTTGGTGTTGGTCGTGCTCGCCGCTGCGGTCGTCGTTCCTCACCTCGGCCGGCCGTCGGCCGAGCTGGTCAGCGGGCTGCCGCCATCGGGGACCGGCCTCCTGCGCTGGCCAACGGCCGGTGAACAGGCCACAGATGCGCTGCGGCTGGGCAAGGCGACCGACGCGTGGACCGAGCTGGCCAAGCGTGGTGAGCGGCCGGCCGGTTCCATCTATGCCCTGGCCTCCGACACCATTCGGGGGATTCCCGTGGTGGTCCTCGAGGCCACCGATGAGGCGGGAGACCCTCGGGTGGCGCTCCTGGTCGGGTATGAACCGTCGCTCGCGGCCAGCGACGTCCTCACTCCGGGTTCTGCCACGGACGCGTTGTTACTGCCGGCGAGCCTCGTGGCGGGGATTCCGCGGGTGTTCGGCGACGTGCAGAACGACGGGCTGATCCTCGCCCCGCGGTGGCGAGGCGACGACGAGCGAGCGGGTCAGGAGGTGGGCTGGCAGCGCACCTCGCCCTCGCCGATCCCGAGCGCCCTACCGAGCCTGGACGCCGACGTGAGCACGTGGCAGCCCCTCGACCTGCTGGCCGGCTCGAACTGGCTCGCCCTGCTGTCCAGCCGGGCCGAGGGGGTGGTCGTCCTGAGTGGGCGCGGGGCGGGCGGCGCAGCGGTCTCGTCGACCCTGCAGCTGCCCGAGCCCGGCAGCGAGTCGCTTGTCCTCGAGCGGGGCGAGGTGCAGTTCAAGGATCCGCAGACCGCAGACCGCTCCGCCGACCTGACGCCCGGCGACTACGACCTGGCCACCGCCGCGTGGCGCGACCTCGGGCGGGCGGGCCCGCTGCAGGTCAGGGTTCTCGGCCACACGGTCACCTCCGTGGCCCGACGGGGGGCTGGCACCTCGCCGCTGCTCGTCGTGCTGATGGAGTTGGCCGGGCCTGGTCGGATCGACCCGGTCCTGGTGCAGCGGGCCCAGGGCCCGGGCGCCGACCGGTGCGCCGGTTCGGTTCAGCTGCCGAGCGGCGGAGCGAGCGGCCTCTCCTTCGTCGCCTCTGCCTGCTCCACAACGGTTCTCCTCGGACGACGCACCGGAACCGGCACGGTGTTCACCTTCTCGGGCGGTCTGGATCTGGTGCGCGCAGCTCGGGTCACCGTCGACGTCATGCCCCGGTCGCCGGTCGAGCGAGCGTGGCGGGACAGCATCGCTCTCGCTGCGCTCGGCGGGTGGACCGTCGTCGACGATCGTCGCGCTGCGACCGGCACGGTGACGTTCACCGTCCGAGCCCCCGGCACTGGTGAGACCCTCGCCACGTGGCAGTGGCCCCGCCCCTGACGTGCCCGGCGCACCCCGACGGCGCAGAATGCCCTCGTGACCATCGATCAGAACCTCCTCGGCGGACCACCGCCCACCCACCTGCCCGAGAACCGCGAGGCCAAGGCCCTGCTGGACGGCGGAGCCGGCCCGCGCCAAGTGGCCGCGGCCTACCCCGACTACCCGTTGGCCTGGGCGATGCTCGCCGAGCAGTCCCTCGACGACGGCGACGAGGTGGCGGCGTACGCCTACGCGCGCACGGGCTACCACCGCAGCCTCGACCAGCTACGGCGCAACGGCTGGAAGGGCCACGGGCCGGTGCCGTGGGAGCACGAGGGCAACCAGGGCTTCCTGCGCAGCGTCAACGCCCTGCGTCGGGCAGCCGCGGCTCTCGGAGAGGACGACGAGGTCACCCGGTGCACGTTGTTCCTGCGCGAGAGCAGCCCGACGGCGGCCGACGTCCTCGGCGCCTGATCGCGTGCGGCGCGGCAGCGACGAGGTCCTGGTCGTCGGCGGCGGGATCTCGGGGATCACCTGCGCCCGACAGCTCCACGATGCAGGCGTGCCCGTCGTCGTCCGTGATCGTGGCCACCGGATGGGTGGGCGGATGGCGGTCCGAACCGTCGAGGGGCGACCGGTCGACGTCGGCGCGTCGTACCTCACTGTCTCCCACCCGCTGTTCCAGCGGCAGGTGGACCAGTGGCTGGCAGACGGACTCGTCCACCGATGGACGGACACGTTCCACGTGGCCACACCCGAGGGTCTGGTCGGCACGACGACGGGGCCGATGCGGTATGGCACCCCGCTCGGACTCCGGTCGCTCGTCGAGGCGCTCGCGGTGGGCGTTCCGGTCAGTCTGGGCGAAGAGGTCGCCGAGGTGTCAGCCGGCCCGACGGCCGACGGCCACGACCAGGCCGCGGTCGTCCTGGCCGTGCCGAGCCCGCAGGCGACCGACCTGCTGGACGCCGACCTCGGCGCGGTGCTGGCCGTCGCTGAGCACGAGTACGCACCGTCGCTGTCGATGATGACGCGCTGGCCACGACGGTCGTGGCCGACCTTCGACGGGGTGTTCGTCAACGACTCGGTGGTGCTCACCTGGATCGCCGACGACGGAAGGCGACGAGGAGACGACGCGCCGGTCCTGGTGGCGCACGCTGCCCCCGTCCTTGCCGCCGAGCACCTGGACGATCCCGACGCCGCTGCACCGGTGATGCTCGCTGCACTGCGCAGCGTCCTGGGCACGACCGACGAGCCCGACGACCTGTTCGTCCGCCGCTGGTCCCTGGCCAAGCCCTTGCAGTCGTCCACGGCTCCGTTCTTCCTGGGAGACCACCGGGTCGGGCTCTGCGGCGACGCATGGCACGCAACGTCGAGGATCGAAGCGGCATACCTGTCCGGGCACGGGCTGGGGCATGCACTGGCCGGTCTGCTCGGCGGCTGACCCGGGATCGTGGCACCCCGCCTCCGCTACCCTCGTGCGGTCATCCCCCGTCGACCGTTCGGAGACCGTCATGCCCGCGATCGTCCTCATCGGTGCCCAGTGGGGCGACGAGGGCAAGGGCAAGGCCACCGACCTCCTCGGTGACCAGGTCGACTACGTCGTCAAGTTCAACGGCGGCAACAACGCCGGCCACACCGTGGTCATCCCGACTCCGGATGGGCCGCAGAAGTACGCCCTCCACCTGCTGCCCAGCGGCATCCTCACGCCCGGCGTCGTGCCCGTCATCGGCAACGGGGTGGTCATCGACCCGGCCGTCCTGTTCGCCGAGCTCGACGGTCTCATCGCGAGAGACGTCGACGTCTCCCGTCTGGTCGTCAGCGCCAACGCGCACCTCATCGCGCCGTACAACCGAACGATCGACAAGGTGGTCGAGCGTTTCCTCGGCAGCCGACGGATCGGTACCACCGGCCGCGGCATCGGCCCGACCTACGCCGACAAGATGAACCGGATCGGCATCCGGGTGCAGGACCTCCTCGACGAGAAGATCCTCCGGCAGAAGGTCGAGGGCGCCCTCGACCAGAAGAACCACCTGCTCGTCAAGGTGTACAACCGCCGCGCGATCGGGGTCGACGAGGTCGTCGACGAGCTCCTGTCGCATGTCGACCGGCTGCGCCCGATGGTCACTGACACGGCGCTGCTGCTCGACCAGGCCCTGGACGCCGGCAAGGCCGTGCTGCTCGAGGGGGGACAGGCCACCCTGCTCGACGTCGACCACGGCACCTACCCGTTCGTCACCTCGTCCAACGCCACGGCCGGCGGCGCGTGCACCGGTGCGGGTATCGCACCCACCCGGGTCGACGGTGTCATCGCCGTCGTCAAGGCCTACACGACCCGAGTGGGCGAGGGCCCATTTCCCACCGAGCTGCACGATGCCGACGGTGAGCAGCTCCGACAGAAGGGGCATGAGTTCGGGACGACGACCGGCCGCCCACGACGGTGCGGTTGGTACGACGCGGTCATTGCTCGCTACGCGGCGCGGATCAACGGTGTGACGGGCTTCGTGCTGACCAAGCTCGACGTGCTCACGGGTTGGGAGCAGATCCCGGTGTGCGTCGGCTACGAGGCCGACGGCGTCCGGTACGACGAGATGCCGATGACCCAGACCGACTTCCACCATGCGAAGCCCGTCTACGAGATGCTTCCTGGTTGGAGTGAGGACATCACCAGCGCTCGAGCGTTCGACGACCTGCCGGCGCATGCGCAGGCTTACGTGCGTGCGCTGGAGGAGATGTCCGGCGCGCCGTTCGCCGCGATCGGCGTCGGTCCGGGGCGCGACGAGATCATCTCGCTTCGGCCGCTCATCGGCTGAGGTCAACCATGGCCGCACGCCGTCCCGAGCCGACGACACTGACGGGTGACCGGGTGCTGCTCCGGCCGCTCGTCGCGAGCGACCTCGACGAGCTGTGGCGCACCTGCGGCAGCAGCGAGGTCTTTGCCTGGGTCTGGCCCTACCGCATGGATGATCGTCGCGCGATGGAGTCGTTCGTCGACCGGGCACTGGACGACGCCAGCGAGGGGGTCCGGGTTCCGTTCGCGCAGGTCGACCGGAGCACCGGTGCGGTCGTGGGTTCGACGTCGTTCCTCGACCTGGACGTGGAGAACCGCAACGTCGAGATCGGGTGGACGGTGCTGTCGTCGTCGGTCTGGCGGTCCGGATTCAACGTGGAGGCGAAGCTGCTCCTGCTGGCGCACGCCTTCGACGACCTGGGCATGGAGCGGGTGGCCTTCAAGACCGACCATCTCAACGCTCGCTCCCAGGGTGCGCTCGCTGCCCTCGGGGCGGTCCGGGAGGGAGCCCTGCGGCACCGGGTGCTCCGGGCCGACGGCACGTGGCGGGACTCCGTGTACTTCTCCCTCCTGGCCGGAGAGTGGCCAGCCGTGCAGGCCCGGCTTCGGCAACGACTGGCCGACGCCGGTCCTGGCGGCGGCTGAGCCCCTGGCCCTACCCGGTTCGGCGCCGGCTCCGTAGGCTGGGCTGACTGCTGACCCGTTCGAGGAGTCCGACCATGACCGTTCCCGCTCCCGACCCCGCGCGTGGCCAGGAGGTCTACGACCTCGACCGCGCCCACGTCTTCCACTCCTGGTCGGCCCAGGGGCTGATCAAGCCGTTGCCCATCGCTGCGGCCGAGGGCAGCTACTTCTGGGACTACGAGGGCAAGCGCTACCTCGACTTCTCCTCGCAGCTGGTCAACACCAACATCGGCCACCAGCACCCCAAGGTCGTCGCCGCGATCCAGGAGCAGGCCGGCCGGATCGCCACGATCGCGCCCCAGCACGCCAACGACGTGCGCAGTGAGGCCGCTCGTCTGGTCACGTCGCTCGCACCGGCTGGTCACGGCAAGGTGTTCTTCACCAACGGCGGCGCCGACGCCAACGAGAACGCCGTCCGTATGGCAAGACTCCACACCGGGCGGCACAAGGTGCTCTCGGCGTACCGCAGCTACCACGGCAACACGGCCACGGCGGTGACACTGACCGGTGACCCTCGCCGCTGGCCGAACGAGACCGGCATCGCCGGGATCGTGCACTTCTTCGGTCCCTACCCCTACCGCTCGCCTTTCTGGTCCGAGGACGACGTGCAGGAGGCCGACCGCGCGTTGCAGCACCTCGAGGCGGTCATCCAGTTCGAGGGCCCCCAGACCATCGCCGCACTCGTGCTCGAGACGGTGGTCGGCACCGCGGGTGTGCTGATCCCCCCGGCGCACTACCTGGCCGGCGTCCGGGAGCTGTGCACCAAGTACGGGATCGTCTACATCGCCGACGAGGTGATGTGCGGGTTCGGACGCACCGGCGACTGGTTCGCGTTCGACCACTTCGGCGTGGAGCCCGACCTGATCACCTTCGCCAAGGGCGTGAACTCCGGCTACGTGCCGGTAGGCGGAGTCATCATCAGCGACGAGATCGCGGCCACGTTCGACGAGCGGGTCTTCCCCGGTGGACTCACCTACTCCGGCCACCCGTTGGCCGCCGCCTCGATCGTGGCCACGCTCACGGCCATGCAGGACGAGGGCATCGTCGAGAACGCCAAGCAGATCGGAGAGGACGTGCTGGGGCCCGGGCTGCGCGATCTTGCGGAGCGGCATCCGGTGATCGGTGAGGTCCGCGGCATGGGTGTCTTCTGGGCACTCGACCTGGTCAGGAGTCGGGCCACGCGCGAGATGCTCGTGCCCTACAACGCCGCGGGCGAGGCGAACAAGCCGATGGCGGACCTCGTGGCTGCGTGCCGGCAACGGGGTCTCATGCCCTTCGTGAACTACAACCGGCTGCACGTCGTCCCGCCGTGCACGGTCAGCGAGGCGGAGGCCAAGGAGGGGTTGTCCCTGCTCGACGACGCCTTCACCGTGCTTGCTCCGTACTACACCGGCTGAGGTCGCTGCAGACCCGGCGTCCGGATCGGTAGCCTCGCCACCGTGAAGGTCCTGGTCGTCGGTTCGGGTGCCCGTGAGCACGCGCTGTGCCTGGCCCTGTCGCGCGACCCCGGGGTTGCCGCGATCTGGTGCGCACCCGGTAACGCGGGTACCGCGCCGCTGGCCACGAACGTCGAGGTCGTTGCCACTGACCCGACGGCGGTTGCGGCACTGGCTGAGTCGTTGGGCGCCGACCTCGTGGTCGTCGGCCCCGAGGCGCCGCTGGTGGCCGGAGTGGCTGACGCCGTACGGGCTGCCGGCATCGCGTGCTTCGGCCCGTCGAGGGCGGCCGCCCAGCTCGAGGGCTCCAAGGCGTTCGCCAAGGAGGTCATGACCGCCGCGGGAGTGCCGACCGCTGCGGCGCGGGTGTGCCAGTCACCCGAGCAGGTGGCCGCGGCCCTGGACGCGTTCGGACCTCCGTACGTCGTGAAGGACGACGGGCTGGCGGCAGGCAAGGGTGTCGTGGTGACGACGTCCCGCGGCGAGGCCGAGACCCATGCGGCCGAGTGCGGACGGGTGGTGATCGAGGAGTTCCTCGACGGCCCGGAGGTGTCGCTGTTCGTGGTGACCGATGGCGAGGTCGGTGTCCCGCTGCTCCCGGCCCAGGACTTCAAGCGGCTCGGCGACGGGGACACCGGACCCAACACCGGTGGCATGGGCGCCTACACGCCGTTGCCATGGGCGGCGCCCACGCTGGTCGACGACGTCATGAAGTCGGTCGTGGGTCCCACGCTGGAGGAGATGCGCCGCCGAGGCACCCCCTTCGCCGGGCTCCTGTACGTCGGCCTGGCGATGACGTCATTTGGGCCGCGCGTCGTGGAGTTCAACGCCCGGTTCGGCGACCCGGAGACCGAGGCCGTGCTGGCCCTGCTCGAGACACCCCTCGGGTCGGTGCTGGACGCCGCAGCCCGCGGTCGGCTGGGGGAGTTGCCTGCCCTTCGGTGGAGCGCCGGCTTCGCATGCACGGTCGTGGTCGCGGCCAAGGGCTACCCGCAGGCGCCGCGCAACGGCGACCCGGTCACCGGGCTCGAGACGGCTGCGGCGCTCGAGCACGTCGACGTCCTGCACGCCGGGACCCGGCGTGACGGCGACGACGTCGTGAGTGCCGGGGGGCGGGTCCTCGCAGTCACGGCTCGAGGGGAGTCGTTGGGTCAGGCGCGGCTGCGCGCCTACGAGGCGGTCTCCGCGATCGGGCTGGCCGGGTCGCAGTACCGCCGTGACATCGCCCTCGAGGCGGCGCAGCAGAGAGAGCACCGGTAGCGTCGAGCGGGTTGACCCCCGAGAGCGAGGAGAATGTGGTGGACGCCGCTCCTGCCGGTTGGTCCCGGTACGTCGTCAAGAGCAAGTTCGGCGCAGGTCGGGACTTCGCGGTCACCGACCTCCAGGGTGAGCAGGCGTACTTCATCGACGGGAAGATGGGCACCCGGCCGAAGGCCGACATCAAGAACGCGACCGACGAGGTCGCCTACCGGGTGCGAGGGCAGCTGCTCGGCGTTCCGAAGAAGATGGCGATCCTGGATGCCCACGACACCGAGCTGGCTTCGCTCAAGGCGAAGATGTTCTCGCCCATCAAGTCGAAGATGTCTCTCACGATGGACACTGGCGATGACTGGCAGCTCGAGGGGAGCTTCATCGAGAAGGAGTACAACATCGCCGCGGGTGGGAGCCCGATCGTGCGTATCACCCAGAAGTGGGTGACGGTCCGCGACTCGTACACGATCGATGTCGCAGACGGGGTCGACCCAGGTCTTGCCCTGGCTGTGCTGTGGGCGGTCGACCGCTGGGTCGAGCGCGACTAGGTCAGACGAGGCGGCGTCACCAGGCGACGAGCTTCCAGACGTCGGGACGCACGCTGGAGTCATCGACGTCGGCGAAGGCGGCCGCTGCCGCCTTGAGGTGCTCCATGGCCTCGGAGTCGCGCCCGGCGCGATGGAGCAGGTCGGCCACGTGGTCGTGCAGCGCCGCCTCACGGTGGCGGTCCCCGTGCTGGACCCCCAGCGCCAGCGCAGCCTGCGCCTCGACCAGCGCCTCGTCGATGTTCCCGGACTCCTCGAGGACCCGGGCCTGGTTGTTCATGGCCGCGACGGTCAGCCCGACGTCGGCCGCGCTCTGCGCGTGGTTGCGACTGCTCGTGAGATGGGCCTGCGCGGCGGTCAGCTCACCCTTGGCCGCAGCGAGCACCCCGAGCACGTTGTGCGCCTGTGCCAGGGCTGAGCTGTCGTCACTTCGCTCGGCCAGCTCGAGGGCCCGCGCCGCGTCGGACTCAGCTGCCGCTGCGTCGCCTTGCCGGTACTCGACCAGTGCCAGGTCTGCGCAGACCTGGGCCCTCCTCGGGAGGTCGTCGTCACCGGCCAGCAGCTCACTGGCACTCTCCAGGTGAGCCTGCGCCACCGCCCAGTCACCCAGTCGGTCATGCACCTCCGCCAGCTTGTGCTCGAGCACCGCGAGGGACCGGGCGTCCGAGGGATCGACGGCCGCGGCTGCTTGCTCGTACGCGACGAGCGCGTCGTGGTAACGCCCGAGACGGATGAGTGCATCACCGGTCGCAGCGTGTGTGGTCGCGGGGTCGTACCCGAGTGCGAGGGCGGCTCGTAGATGTTCGAGCATCTCCTGGTAGGCGTAGAGGGTCCCTGAGTCGACGGCCGCCGTCCAGTACCAACGGGCTGCCTCGTCGTCACGTCCCGCCGCTGCCAGGTGGCGGGCCACCATCGCTGCGGACGCGCCTCGGCTCTCGGTGCTGTGTCGACGCGCCAGGACATCGGCCGCTCTGCTGTGCAGCAGTCGTCGACGAGCCAGGCTCACCCGCTCCAGGACCAGGTCGCGCAAGGCGTCATAGGGAACGTCGTACCCCCCCCGCTGCCCGTCTTCGACGAGGAGCCGTCGCTCGACCGCGTCCTCGATGGCGTCCACGACCTCGCTCTCGTCGCGTCCGCTGGTCTGCCTCAGCAGCTCAGGATCGCTCACCGAGCCGAGGACGGCCGCAGTACCCAGCAGCTGACGGGTGGCTGCCGGCGCGGCATCGAGGCGCGAGACCACGAGCTCGCGCAGCTGTGCCTCGTGGCCCGGGACCCCGCCGTCGGCCGCCAGGGCGTACTCGACGACCAGCCTGGGGACACCGAGCGTTCGGTGGTGGGCCACCGAGGCGTCCAGGTTCGCCAGTTCGAGGTGAGCGAGGACCTCGGCCACCTCGTCGACGGTCCAGGGTTTCAGGGCGACCAGGCCGGCCGCGTCGATCGACGAGACCGGAGCCGGTACGTCGCTTCGCCACGTGACCACGGTGAGCACCCCCGGCGGGGGACGACGCACCAGGTATGCGAGCAGATCGGCCGACGTCGGGTCCAGCCAGTGCGCATCGTCGACGACGAGCAGGCCGGGCACCGGGCCGGCCAGCGCGACCGTGACGGCGTCCCGGACCTGCTCGAACAGCCGGACGAGTGCTCCCGGTGTCTCAACCGGCTGCCCGACCGCTGCCAGTGGCTCGGCCACTGCCGGGTTGCGAGCCGCGAGAGCACGGACGAGATCGACCACGGCGGCAAACGCGAGGTCCGCCTCACCGGCATGCCCCCGGATGGAGACGACGCCGCCTCCAGCCGACGAGACCGAGGCCTCGAGGGACGCGACCAGGGCGGTGCGCCCGAGGCCGGGTGCACCCACGACGGCGCACGCGGTCGGCACCTGGGCTGACGAGCGCCACCGTCGGTCGAGCTCGGCGAGCTCGGCGGCGCGGCCGACCAGCGGGGGTACCGGCGGTCCTGCGCCTGCAGTGGTCAACGACCCGGAGCGCTGGTCAGCCGCGGTGGTCGCGCCCGTGCCCCGGTTCGGTCCATCCGCTTCAGTCACCGACCCGACGACGTCGGGTGCCGGCAGGCGGTTGGCCCGGATGTCGTCGTAGAGCTCGGTGGTCTCCGGCAACGGCGCGACGCCGAGCTCCCGGTCCAGGTTCCGAACGCAGGTCCGGTACTGCCGCAGCGCGGCTGGACGCTGTCCGTTCCACACGAGCAGGCGCATGACCTCACGCTGGGCCGGCTCGCTGAGCGGGTCGAGGGTGGCCCACTGGTGGGCCGCCGCCAGAGCATCGTCGAAGCGCCTGACGTCGGTGTGGGCGGCCACCAGGCGGGCGAGCAGCCCGGTGAGCCGGTCCCGCATGAGGTCCGATGTCGTGGCCAGCCAGTCGTCGAAGGCAGGACTGTCGCGCAGGGTGAACCCGGCCAGGAGCGACTCGGGGGCCAGGTCGACGGCGCGTTGCCAGTCGAGGGGGTCGTCACTGGCAGCCAGTCGGAGGAACTCCGAGACGTCACTGCGGGTCAGCGACGGGTCGAGGGCGATGTCGCCCCGACCCACGACCAGGGCTGGACCCACCGCCCCCGAGACCGAGAGGGTGCGTCGCAACGCGGCCCGGGCCCGGGTCTGGTCGGACTCCGGCCACAGCAGCGCAGCCAGGCTCTCTCGTCGCTGGGGCCGTCCGGTCACCGCGAGGTAGGCCAGGAGAGCCACGGCCTTGCGGGTGTCGAAGGTGACCTGCACGCCGTCCCTGGTCACCTGGGGTGCACCGAAGAGCTGCACCACGAGTTCTTCCACGTCGGCACCGTAACGCCCTTCCGGCCGCTAACGTCCCAGATCATCGGCAATACGCCGTCCTCGTAACGTTCCCGGAACGCGGAGCCCGAGATGCTGGATCCCAGAAAGCCCCCGGACACTCCGGGGCCTGCAGCACCGGGAGGCGTTGTGGTCCGTCCGATCGAGCTCGAAGCCCCCGCTGCGACCGAACCAGCGTCTGGGCCGGACCGTGCGGTCGCCCCGACGACGAGTGAGCCGGCGGTACGGGGGTCTGCCGGCTCGCGACGGTCGTGGCGTCGCAAGGGGCGCCCGCCCGAGGGCGGCTCGCAAGGCGACCCTGCACCCTCGGGCACCTCCCGGGTCGAGCTCGACATCGCACCCAACGACCCCGTGCTCGCCTTCCTGCAGGGTGCCACCGGGCCGGTCGACGTCGACACCCTTCCCGCAGACTCACCCGCAGTCATCGAGATGCGCGAGGCCGGCGTCGAGCTCGTGGTCCCGCTCGTGGCATCGGGTGAGATGGTCGGGCTGCTGGCGCTGGGTGCGCGACTGTCCGAACGCGGCTACTCCCACGACGACCGGCGGCTGCTCGACACCCTGGCCCGGTACGCCGCCCCAGCGCTGCGCCTGGGTCAGCTGGTCCGCCAGCAGGAGGCCGAGGCGCGCAGCAGGGAGCGGATCGAGCAGGAGCTCAAGGTCGCTCAGCTGATCCAGCAGCAGTTCCTGCCCAGCTCGCTGCCCAACCTGGCCGGGTGGGACCTGTCCGCCTTCTACCTGCCCGCCCGGACGGTCGGTGGCGACTTCTACGACGTGATGGAGCTTCCCGACGGCCGGATCATGGTGGTCACCGGCGATGTCACCGACAAGGGAGTCCCCGCCGCACTGGTGATGGCGAGCACCCACGCCCTGCTCCGTGAGGCGGGGCCACGGCTGGTCTCGCCGGCTGCCGTGCTCGAGCGGGTGAACGAGCTGCTGTGCACCGACATCCCGGCCCACATGTTCGTCACCTGCCTCGTGCTCGTCGTCGACCTCGAGACCGGCGCCGTCGTGTTCGCCAACGCCGGTCACAACCTTCCCTTCCTGCGCGGCTCCGGTGAGGTCCGTGAGCTGCGAGCCACCGGCATGCCGCTCGGGCTGATGCCCGAGAGCCGCTATGACGAGCTGGAGGACGTGATCGACCCGGGTGAGGTGCTGCTCCTCTACAGCGACGGCATCACCGAGCAGCACGACGACGAGGGCGAGATGTTCGGCTTCCATCGCACGCGCGACCTGGTTGCGTCGGCCACGAGCGGCTCGCAGCTCGTCGACGCGTGTGTGACCGCGCTGGAGCAGTTCTCCGGCAAGAACGAGCAAGAGGACGACGTCACGATCGTCACCTTGGAGCGAAGCTCCGCAGCCCGGCCCAAGGCACCCCCGGGTGAGGAGATCCTGGCGACGTTCTCGGTCCCCAGCGAGCCCGGCAACGAGCGTCAGGTGCTGGCCCAGGTCGCAGAGGCGGTGGCCGGGTGCGGACTCGACGCAGACGCCCTGGAGCGGATCAAGACGGCCTCGGCCGAGGCGGCGATGAATGCGATCGAGCACGGCAACCACAACCGTCCCGAGCTGCCGGTCGATGTTGCCGTGATGCGCACCCAGACCGGCGTCGCGGTCGAGATCAGTGACCTCGGGGGGCGGCGCGAGGACGCCGTCGCCGACCTGCCCGACCTCGAGCTGAAGCTGGCCGGCCTGCAGACGCCGCGCGGGTGGGGGCTGTTCCTGATCGAGAACATGGTCGACGTGCTCGAGGAGCACACCAAGGACGAGCGACACACCGTCCGGCTCGTCCTGAACGTCGATCCCACTCAGGTCGATCCCACTGAGGTCGATCCCGCACAGACAGACGGAGGCACGTCATGATCACCGGCTACGAGGTAGCGGCCTACCCAGCATCGTCGACGGTCGTGATCGTGTTGACCGGACAGGTCGACCGTGAAGCCGCAACCGCTCTGGCGAGCTCCTATGACGCTGCCGTCGCGAGCGATCCGACCACGGTCGTCCTCGACTTCAACGCCGTCGACTACATCAACTCAACCGGAATCGCCCTGATCGTGAGTCTGCTGGGGCGAGCCCGCGCCGACCGTCGCGCGGTGCATGCCGCCGGTCTCACCGAGCACTACCGACACGTCTTCGACATCACCCGACTGTCGGACTTCATCCAGGTTTTCTCCGACGTGGACGCCGCTGTCGGCTCCGCGACCGCATGATCGGCGAAAGGGAACACCATGCCTGATCCGGACGTAACCATGACGGTCCACCACCCGGTCGACGGGACGGCAGTCATCGAGATTGCGGGCGATGTCACCGCAGCCTGTGAGCCGGTGCTGATGTCGGCCTACGAGGAGGCATGCGCCCCCGGCACGAGGTTCATCGTGCTGGACTTCACCGGCCTGACCTACATGAACAGTGGTGGCATCGGCATGCTCGTCACGCTGCTCGTACGGGCCAACCGGCAGCAGCAGAAGCTGGCCGCTGTCGGGCTCACCGACCACTACCGGCAGATCTTCGAGCTGACCCGCCTCGATGAGGCGATCGCCCTTCATCCTGATGCCGCTGCAGCCTTGGCATCGGCGTGAGCGAGGAGACCGACATGACCACTCCAGCCCCCAGCAGCGAACCCGTCGTCCCGCGCGACGCCGGCAACTGGGCGACCAAGGTCGACCGGTTGGCCGCACCGGACGAGAAGGCTTCGGTCGGCTACAACATCACGGGCAAGAAGGTGACAGGTCCCCAGCAGGGGTTCGGTCGCCTGTGGCAGCGCACCTACTCGGCCGATCTCGGGAATGTCGTGGGCGCGCGTGCACTCGTGAGTGACTGGAAGGTCAACTTCGGCGACTACTGGCCGCCGGGCAGTGTGTTCCACAACACGCTCACCGGAATCGAACCGGGCGACGTCGCGCCCATCGAAGTCGGCATAGCAAGTCATGGCCCCAAGCTGGCTACGGGGATCCTGGTCCTCTACGCCGACGACGAGTCGTTCACCTTCATGACCCCTGAGGGCCACATGTTCGCGGGCATGATCACGTTCTCTGCCGAGGAGCGTGACGAACGCACCCGGGTCGAGATCAAGATCCTGATCCGTCCCAACGACCCGCTGTGGGAGATGGCCTGGCCGGTGGCCAAGCGCAAGGAAGACGTCTTCTGGATGGGCACGTTGCACAACCTCGCGGCGCACTACGGCATCCCGGACGTCGAGGTCGCCGAGGAGACGGTCTGCGTCGACCACAAGCGGCTGTGGTCGAACTGGCGCAACATCTGGCACAACTCCGGGATCCGCTCGGGGCTGCACATCCTCACCGCTCCCCTGCGGATGCTGCGACCTCATCGGGCTGCTCGGTAGTTCGCTCCCCCGTGCCGACACGAGAGGTCCTGCGCCGCTCGGCGCTCGCCGTCGTCACGGCGTCGATTGTCATCGGGCTGTTGGTCGGGGCAGCAGCGAGCAACGCCTTCTGGGTCGCGTGGGGGCTGAGCTGGATCGGGTTCCCGTTGGTGGGCGCGCTGATCCTCTGGCAGCGTCCGGGTCATGCGATCGGCTGGCTGCTCATGGCCACCGGGGCGTGCTGGGCGATCCTGCTCGTGGGGTACGGGCTGGTCGGCGAGATGTCGGTCTGGCTCGAGCTGGTGGTGGTGCTGGCGGGTCGCCTCGGCTACGTCACCCTGATCGCGACCGTCGTGCTCTTCCCGACCGGAAGGGCCGAGACACCAGGAACCCGACTGCTGATCGGGGCCACCGCGGTCGCAGCCGGCTGTGTCGTCGTCGCCGGGCTCGTGGACCCCCTCCCGCTGCAGATCAGCCAACAGCCCAACCCACTCGGCGTTCCTGCGTTGAGTGGGGTCGTCGGGTGGTTCAACGACCAGGGCTTCGTGATCGTCCCGCTGCTGATGCTGGGCGCCCTGACGAGCCTGGTGGCGCGGTGGCGCCGCAGCCGCGGCAGCGAGCGGCTGCAGTACCGGTGGTTCGCCCTTGCGGTCGGCGTTGCGATCGTGGCGCTGCTGGTCACCAGCACGCTGTTCAACGCCTTGGACGTGCCGGAGCTTGTCTACGCGATAGCGACTGCGATCGGTCTGAACGCCGTGCCGGTGGCCATAGGCGTCGCGGTGACCCGCTACCGGCTGTACGAGTTCGACCGGGTGGTCAGCCGGACCATCTCCTACGGCCTGGTGACCGTCGGGCTGCTGGCCGTCTACGCCGTGCTGGTGGCCGCCGCCTCGAGCCTGCTCCCGGAGTCCTCCGACCTCGCCGTCGCAGCGTCGACGCTGGCGGTGGCGGCGCTGTTCCGGCCGGTCCTGCGGCGCGTGCAGCGCGTGGTCGACCGACGGTTCAACCGTGAGCGGTACGACGCGTTGGTGACCGTCGACGAGTTCGCCGGGCGACTGCGGCACGAGGTCGACCCCAGCCTGGTGTCGGGGGAGCTCCTGAGTGCGCTGACCCGCACCGTGCAGCCCGCGTCGGCCGGTCTGTGGCTCCGGGAGCCGGCCCCGTGAGTCTTCGAGAGCTCCAGACGGCCTGCTGGTGGGTGTTCGTCACCCTGATCGGTGCGAGTGTCGTGCTCACGCTGGTCCTGAAGCGGGGCTACTTCGGGGAGGACCTGCTGTTCGCGGTGTGGATCGCCTACGCCCCCGTCGGAGCCGTGATCGCCCGCCGCCGGCCGGACAACCCGATCGGCTGGCTCTTCCTCTGGGTAGGGCTGGCCGCGAGTCTGACGGCGCTCGCGCGAGTGGGCGAGCAGGCCGCCCTGGTCGAGGGCCCGCCCCTCCAGTGGTGGGGGTATCTCGCGGCCTGGGTCCTTGCCGGGGTCGCCTTTCCGCTGATCATTCTCTCGACCGCCTTCACGTTCCTCCTCTACCCGTCGGGGCTCTCTTCCCCACGCTGGCGGCCAGTGCTGTACCTGGGGGCTGGGCTCATTGCACTGAGTCCGCTCTTCTCGGCGTTGAGCCCAACACTCCCGATAGGTGAGGAGGGGAGTGCGAACGCTTTCGACGTGCAGAACCCGCTGGGTGTATCCCCTACCTTCGCCGGGTTGGACAACTCCTTCCTGTTCTGGGTGGGTCTGCTCTTCGTCCTGATGCTGCTGTCGGCCTTCTCGTCCTTGCAGCGTGCTTGGCGCTCGAAGGGCGTGGAGCGGTTGCAGATGCGCCTGTTCGCTTTCGCGATCCTGATGCTCATCCTCTCGATCGTGCCGGCGCAGTGGCTCGCCGAGCATGGGTACTCGACGCTGCGGTACGTCGTTCTCGCCGCGGCGTTCCTGTGTGTCCCGCTCGCCTGCGCGGTCGCCATCTTGCGGCACAACCTGTACGACATCGATCGGGTCATCGGCCGGACCACTGCGTACGGGTTGGTCTCAGGGGTGCTGCTCGCCGTCTACGCCGTGGTGGTGACCGCGGTGACCCAGCTGCTCCCGCAGTCCAACGACCTGGCCGTTGCAGCGGCGACGTTGGCGGCGGCGGCGCTGTTCCGGCCGGTGCTGGGCTGGGCGCAGCGCCTGGTGAACCGTCGGTTCAACCGCGAGCAGTACGACGCGGAGCGTTCGGTGGAGAGGTTCGCCGGTCGGCTCAGGGACGAGGTCGACAGTGACGAGATCCGCGGTGACCTGCTCACCGTGCTCGATCGCACCGTCCAGCCCGCGGTGGCGGGCCTGTGGCTCCGGGAGAGCCGGTCATGAGCACCCGAAGCGTCCAGCGCGGCTGGTGGTGGGCTCTCGTGGTCGCGACGGTCGGGAGTCTGGTGGTGAGCCTGCCGTTCATCCGGGACTACCAGGTCGACGACCTCGTGATGGTGGCCTTTCTTGGCTACGCGCTGGTCGGAGCCGTAGTCGCGAGGCAACGCCCCACGAACCCCATCGGATGGCTGTTCCTGCTCGTCGGTCTGCTGGCCAGTCTCACTGGTCTCAGCGATGTGGGGACCCAGGCGGTGCTGGAGGCCGGACCACCGGTTCCGTGGTGGGGCGTGCTGGCAGCCTGGTATGGCAACTGGTTCTGGTACCCGCTGTTCATGCTCTCCACCACCTTCACCTTCTTGCTGTTCCCGAACGGGCTTCCCTCACCGCGTTGGCGTCCCGTGCTGTGGCTCTCGGTCGCAGGAACGGTGACAGCCACCCTGTTCGGAATGCTGGACCCCACGCTCGACCTGCAATGGATCACGGACTCCGAGACGCCCATCACGATCGCCAACCCGCTGTCTTCGTGGTTCCTCGCCGGCATAAGCGATGGGGACAACGAGTCGGGCTGGTTTCTCGCCCCGGTTCTCGTGGGGCTGCTCTGTGGTGTCGCCGCTGTTGGATCCGTGGTCTGGCGCACCTGGCGAGCGCGGGGCGTGGAGCGACTGCAGATGCGGCTCTTCGCGGCGGCGATCGTGCTGGTTCCGCTACAGATCCTGGTCTCGGAGACGTTCTCCGGTTTCGGCAACTCCCAGCTCGGCAACCTCACTTTCACGATTGCACTGACGTGCATTCCGGTCGCCTGCGGCGTCGCGGTTCTTCGCTATCACCTCTATGACATCGATCGGATCATCGGGCGCACCACCGCGTACCTGCTGGTCTCCGGTGCCTTGGTCGGCCTGTACCTCCTCGTGGTCGCTGCGGTGTCGATCCCGCTGCCGCGGTCCAACGCCCTGCAGGTGGCGGTCGCGACCCTGGTCGCGGCCGCAGCCTTCCGCCCGGTGCTGCACTGGGCCCGACGGGTGGTGGACCGCCGGTTCAACCGGGAACGCTTCGACGCCGAGGTCGCGCTGGAGCAGTTCGCGTCCCGACTGCGCGACGAGGTCGACTCGAGTGCCGTGTCCAGTGACCTGCTGGGCGTGCTGGCTCGAACGGTCCAACCCTCGGCGGCTGGCCTCTGGCTGAACGAGCCGAAGCGATGAGGCGCCAATCTGCTCTGCGCCTGAGCTGGTGGCCGATGGTGCTCGTGGCGATCCTCGGGTGCGCCGTCAGCCTGTTCGCCCACCAGCAGTACACCGCCGACGACGTCCTGGAGCCGGTCACTGTCCTCGTGTACGCCGCGGTCGGGGCGGTCGTGACCCGGCGACGTCCGGAGAATGCGATCGGCTGGGTCTTCATGCAGATCGCGGCGCTGCTCGCGCTTGTGGGTGCCACAGGCGCTGTCCTGGAGAGGGTTCTGGAGGCCGGTCCCCCTGCGCCCTGGTGGGGGGTGGCAAGCGCCTGGATCTACAGCTGGGCCTGGCTCCCACTCCTGATGCTGGCGACCACGTTCACCTTCCTGCTCTACCCGACGGGGGTTGCCTCGAACCGGTGGCGGTGGGTACTGCGGCTGTCTGCCGGCGCCACGGTGGGGGCGACGGTCCTGGTCGCGCTCTATCCCACGCTCGACATCGGGCTTCCGGGTGAGGACCCGAACGCGTGGACCGTGGCCAACCCGCTTTCACCACCCGTCGTATCCGATGCGATAGCCGCCTCCCAGTCGTGGGCCGCGCCTGCGGGCGTTCTGCTGTTGCTCTTCTGCGGACTTGCGGGGGTCTGGTCAGTCGTGCTGCGCACGTGGCGGTCCACCGGTGTGGAGCGCCTGCAGATGCGGCTGTTCGCCTTCGTGATCCTCCTGGTTCCCCTGCACATCATGCTGGGGGGTCTCGTCACCGGGTGGGTCGACTCGGTTCTGGGTGACTTCACGTTCATCCTGATCATGTTGCTGATCCCCATCTCCTGCGGTGTGGCGATCCTGCGGTACCACCTGTACGACATCGACCGGATCATCGGTCGCACCACTGCGTACCTGCTGGTGACCGTGGCCCTTGTCGCGGTGTACCTCGCGGTCGTGTACGCGGTGTCGATCCCGCTGCCGAGGTCCAACGCCTTGCAGGTTGCAGCAGCGACCCTGGCCGCGGCTACCGTGTTCCGACCCGTCCTGGGTTGGGCGCAGCGGCTGGTCAACCGTCGGTTCAACCGCGAGCAGTTCGACGCCAGCCGGGCGGTCGAGGGGTTCGCAGCCCGGCTGCTTCACGAGGTGGACCCCAGCGAGGTGAGCGACGACCTGCTCGACGTGTTGCACCGGACGGTTCAGCCTGCCCGCTCCGGGCTGTGGCTGGCCGGAGGGGGCAGATCATGACGTCGAGGCTCGTCGGGCGTGTCGGCGGTGCAGCCATCGCTGTCTTCGGACTCGCGATGACCCTGCTCGTCATCCTGAACGGTGCGGGAACCGACATCGTGTTCGTCAGTGTGACTCCGTGGTACCTCGTCGGTGCCTTCTTGGTCCTGCGTCGCCCCGGCAACGTCATGGGCTGGTTGTTCTCGGCGGTTGGACTGCTTTGGACGTCAGGCACGGTGATCAGCGACCACGCCGAGCAGATCGTCGATCCCACCACTCCGTGGCTGGGTCTGATGTCGTGGTACTCCGACTGGTACTTCGTGCCCGCGATCGGGCTCCCCATCGTCATCTTGATGATCTTCCCCACCGGGCGTGCGCCGTCACCCGGATGGCGACCGGCGCTGTTCCTGGTCGTGGTCGGCCTGGTTGCCGCAACGAGTCGGATCGCCCTGGCGTCGGAGGTCCAGGCCGGGAACGAGGGACTCGTGGTGAGAAACCCCATCGGCGTGGCCGCACTTGGACTGACCACTGGCTCTGGCGAGAGCCCGATCCTGCTGTTCCTCCTCGCGGCCGGGCTCACCGCGCTCGCTGCCTTCGTCGCCAGGTTCCGCCGCTCGGAGGGGGTGGTGCGCCAGCAGCTGAAGTGGATGATCCTAGCCGCTCCCGCGCTGGTGCTCGGATGGGTACTTGGCGGCCTGACCGCCGAGTACACCGACCTCGCTGCCGTCTCCAACCTTCTCTACGGGACGGCGCTCGCGGCGGTTCCGCTCGCCGCAGGGGTGGCTATCACCCGGTTCCACCTGTATGACATCGACCGGATCCTCAGTCGGACGACGTCCTACGCGTTGGTGACCGGGCTGCTCCTGGTCGTCTATGTGTCGGTGGTCTGGGCGGTGCCTCAGCTGCTGCCGCAGGCTAACGACCTTGCCGTGGCTGCAGCGACGTTGGCTGCGGCCGCCTTGTTCCGTCCGTTGCTGTCTCGGGTGCAAGGGGTGGTGGACCGTCGGTTCGACCGGTCGCGCTACGACGCCGACCGGGCGGTCGAGGAGTTCGCGGTCCGGCTGCGCGACGAGGTCGACAGCGGTGAGATCAGCGAGGACCTCCTGTCTCTGCTCGACCGCACGGTGCAGCCGACGGTGGCCGGTGTCTCACTGATTGCGCGGTCCCCATGAGGCGAGTCGCAGTCTGGGTGATGATCACGATCGGCGGATCGGTGATGCTCCTGGGAATGCTCCTTGCCACGGGGCCTTCGGACGTCCTGTTCTCGATTGCGGTGCTCGGCAGCTTCACCGCCGTTGGTGGCGTACTTGCGCTACGGCGCCCCGACAACGTCATGGGCTGGATCCTGCTGTCCGTGGCCATGCTCTGGTCCATCCCCGCCGTCCCCTACGCCTTGGGGCAGTTCCTCGTCGACCGTGGCGAGACAGGCGCCCTCGTCGGGTGGTTGCTGTGGTGGCCGTTCTGGGTGCCCCCACTCGGCATCATGGGCACCCAGGTGCTGCTGCGTTTCCCCGACGGTCGGTTGCCGTCACCTGGGTGGCGGTGGTTCTCGTGGGGCAGCCTCGCGCTGATCGCTGTTGCCTCGCTCGTGGTGGCCGGGTCGGAGCCGACGCTGGCCTCGGGGGTGAACAACCCGACGTACTCGGTTCTGCTGACCCGAGTCGCGCCCCTGGTGCTGTTGACTCTCCCGGTCGCCTTCGGGGTCAGCGCCTACTCGGTGTTCGTCCGCTACCGCCATGCCGGCTCGTCAGAGCGGGTGCAGATCCGCTGGATCGCGTGGGCTGGTGCGGTCTTCGTGTCGACGTGGGGGGTGACCCTTGTCACCTCACTCGCCTTTGGTGACTCGCCCCTGACCGTTGGCCTGCAGGCCCTGACGATCGGGGCCTACGCGCTGGTACCGCTGGCCATCGGATTCGCTGTCCTCAGGTACCGCCTGTACGAGATCGACCGGATCATCAGTCGGACGACGTCGTACGCGTTGGTGACCGGGCTGCTTCTGGTGGTGTACGTCTCGGTGGTCTGGGCAGTACCTCAGCTGCTGCCGGAGGCCAACGATCTTGCGGTAGCGGCGGCGACGTTGGCGGCGGCTGCGCTGTTCCGTCCGTTGTTGTCTCGGGTGCGGTCGGTGGTGGACCGCAGGTTCGACCGGTCGCGCTACGACGCCGAGCGGGCGGTCGAGGAGTTCGCGGTCCGGCTGCGCGACGAGGTCGACTCCGACCAGGTGTACGTCGACCTCCACGCTGTCATCCGTCGTACGGTTGCTCCCTCAGTTCTCGGGCTGTGGCTTCCAGGGGACGGGTCATGAACCGTCACCGGATCCTGTGGTGGACGCTCCTCGCCAGTTTCGCTGTGGGCACGGGTCTCAGACTCGCCTCCGGCCTGGAGGCCAACAACCAGGCGGTCCTCCTGCCCGTTCTCGCGTACACGGTGGTCGGAGCTGTGGTGGCATCCCGTCGCCCGGAGAACCCGATCGGCTGGGTGTTCCTCGGCGTGGGCGGCCTCACGGGCCTCGGCTCCATGGCAGAGGTGGCAGCGTCGACCGGCGTTGACGACTCGTCGCCGTCCGGGTGGGCGATCGCCGGCGCGGGCGTCGCTTCCTGGTACTGGTACCCGCTGCTCGCTCTCATGACAACGTTCACCGTGCTGCTGTACCCGTCCGGACTTCCTTCTCCACGCTGGCGTCCGGTGCTGTGGCTGGCCGTTGCCTCGACCGTCGGCGTGGTGGTGATGTCGATCCTCCAGCCCACCCTGTGCCTCGGGGACACCTCTGGTGACTGCACCCCCGAGCGAACGGTAGCCAACCCGTGGTCGCCAGGCTTCATGGCCGACGCGGGCGACGTCGAGAGCTCGACGGCGTTCGCTCTGGTCGGACTGGTGTTCCTGTTGTGCGGGCTCGCGGCGGTGGTCTCGGCCTTCGTGAGGAGCCGACGTGCCGTCGGCATCGAGCGTCAGCAGATGCGCTGGTTCGCCTTCGCCGTCTCGCTGCTGCCCGCAGAGCTTGTGCTGGAGGCGTTGTTCCCGGCGTTCAGCGACTCGCGGCTCGGCGACGTGGCGTTCGCGGTCGTAGTCACCCTGGTTCCGGTCTCGTGCGGCATCGCGATCCTTCGGTACCGGCTGTACGAGATCGACCGGATCATCAGCCGCACGACGTCCTACGCGGTCGTGACCGGTCTGGTCGTGGTCGTGTACGTGGTCGTGGTGGCCGCCGTGAGTCAGGCACTGCCTGCGGCCAGCGACGGACTCGCAGTGGCGGCTGCCACCCTGGCAGCGGCCGCGGCGTTCCGACCACTGCTCTCCCGGGTCAGGTCTGCCGTCGATCATCGGTTCAACCGGTCGCGCTATGACGCCGACCGGGCGGTGGAGACGTTCGCCAACCGGCTGCGCGACGAAGTCGATCCGGAGCGGGTGTCCACGGAGTTGCTGCAGGTCGTCGATCGGACAGTCGCGCCGAACCGGACCTACCTGTGGTTGGGGGGACCTTCGTGAAGCTGAGCGAACGTTGGCTGACCGCGCTGCGGTGGGTGTTGATCGTGGTGGGGTTGCTCGGTGTGGCCCTCGGACTGGCCAAGCCGTGGAGTGCTCAGCTCCTCTACCTGTTGCCGTACCTGACGTTCGCGACGGTTGGGTGGCTGCTCACGACTCGCCGTCCGGAGAACGCCGAGGGCTGGCTCTTCCTGGGCTCCTGGGGTCTGTTCGGACTGTTCGGGCTCGCTGACTTCGCCGTCGCGCGGGCGGTGGAGACCGGCAACCTGACGTCGTGGTGGGGCTGGACGGGGGCCTGGATGACCAACTGGATCTGGCCGCTGCTGCTCGTGATGAGCACGACCTTGCCGCTTCTGGTGTTCCCCTCTGGCTTCGCTTCCGTTCGCTGGCGATGGGTGGGAGTGGCGACTGTGGTCTTCGCCGGCTTCGCCGCCCTCTGCGGGATCGTGTCGCCGGTGCTGCAGTTCCAGACCCCAGCGATGACGGTCGCCAACCCGCTCGCGCCGGGATTCCTGGCCGATGCCGGTCCGTCCGATGACTGGCTGCTGCGGAACCTCGCACTGCTGGGAGTTGCGGTCACTGCCGTCCTTGCCGCTACGTCGGTGGTAGTCAGGGCCCGCCGCGCACGCGGAGTGGAGAAGGTGCAGTTCCGCTGGGTGGCCTTTGCGGTGGCCCTCCTGGCCATCATGCTCGTTCTGCTTACCCTTCCTTGGTTGGCCGACACGACGTTGCTGGGGACGTTGGGCTGGGCGGTGGCGCTGTCGCTGCTTCCTGCGGCGGTCGGTGTGGCGATCCTGCGCTTCCGCCTCTACGAGATCGACCGGATCATCAGTCGTACGACCTCCTACGTGCTCGTGACGGGGATTCTTCTGCTGGTCTACGTGGTTGTCGTCTGGACTGTTCCGCAGCTGCTGCCTGAGTCCGGTGCCCTGGCGGTTGCCGCAGCCACACTGTGCGCAGCGGCGCTCTTCCGGCCGCTGCTCTCGCGGGTGCGGTCCGCCGTCGACCACCGGTTCAACCGGGCCCGCTACGACGCCGAGCACACCGTGGACGCGTTCGCGAGCCGGCTGCGCGACGAGGTCGATCCCGACGTCGTGACCAAGGACTTGCTGCAGGTGGTCGAGACGACGGTGGTGCCCGAGCACACCTCCTTGTGGCTGCGTGCCCGATGAGTGACCCCCCAGCGCCGAGGCGGGGGCGACCGACCGGCAGGCTGGGCGCATGAACCCGGACACCATCGTGGTCGGCTCCGGTCCCAACGGGCTGGTGGCCGCCGTCCGGCTGGCCGAGGCCGGTCAGAGGGTGCTGGTGCTCGAGGCCGCCTCGCAGGTCGGCGGTGGGGTCCGTACCGAGGAGCTGACCCTCCCCGGCTTTCGCCACGACGTCTGTTCCTCGGTGCACCCGTTGGCTATGGCCTCTCCGGCGTTTCGCACGCTCGACCTGTCCCGCGAGGGCCTGGCCTTCGCCCAGCCGGGTGTTCCGCTCGGACACCCGGTCGACCAGCAGACCACCGCACTCCTGTGGCGCGATGTAGCCGAGACCGCAGCCGGTCTTGGCCGCGACGGCGCCGCGTGGCGACGCATCGTCGGGGGTGTGGCCGGGCTCGGCGAACCGCTGGTCGACGGGCTGCTCTCACCGCTGGAGTTCCCACCCAAGGCTCCACTGGCTCTTGCCGCCTACGGTGCGGTGGGTGCCTGGCCGTCGGGTTGGGTCGACAAGGTGGCGTTTCGCGAGCCGCCGGCGCGCGCGCTGTTCTCGGGCCTCGCCGCGCACTCGATGCTGTCGCTCACCTCGCTCACCACGGCTGGGTTCGGGTTGCTTCTCGGCGCCCTGGCGCACGTGGTCGGCTGGCCGGTCGCTGTCGGCGGCTCCCAGAGCATCGCCGATGCGCTCGTCGCGAGACTTCGTTCCCTGGGCGGTGAGATCGAGACCGACCGTCGCGTCGCCTCCCTGAGTGAGCTGCCGCCGTCGTCCAGCATCGTCTTGGACCTGACCCCCAGGCAGGTCGTCGACGTCGCCGGTGACGTTCTTCCGACGCGCTACCGCGACCGGCTGGCCGGCTTCCGCTACGGCCCCGGGGTGTTCAAGGTCGACTGGGCGCTCGACGCCCCCGTGCCCTGGACCGACTCGCGGCTGGCTGATGCTGGCACCGTCCACGTCTGCGGGACGGCCGCCGAGGTGGCCTCCAGCGAGCGGCTGGCGGCAGCGGGCAAGCATGCGGAACGGCCGTTCGTGCTGTTCGTCCAGGCGACGGGGGCGGACCCGACGCGGGCGCCCGAGGGCAAGCACACCGGCTGGGCGTACTGCCATGTGCCGCACGGTTCGAGAGTCGACATGACCGACCGGATCGAGGCGCAGATCGAGCGGTTCGCGCCTGGCTTCCGCGACCGGATCCTGGCCCGCCACACCATGGACACCGCGGCCCTGGAGGCGCACAACGCCAACGAGGTCGGAGGGGACATCGCCGGGGGCGCGTCCGACTGGCGGCAGTTCATCGCTCGGCCGGTGCTGACCCGGTCGCCGTGGGTGACCCCGGTTCCCGGCCTGTACTTGTGCTCGTCCTCGACCCCACCGGGAGGCGGTGTGCACGGCATGGGTGGGTGGCACGCAGCTCGCGAGGTTCTCGCCCGCACCTGACGGCCGCCTGGCGATAGGGGAGAATGCCACGGTGAGCAAGCCCTTGATCCCCGACGTCCTGGCCCATCGCTACGCCTCGGCCGCCATGACAGCGCTGTGGTCGCCGGCACGCAAGGTGGTTCTGGAGCGACAGCTCTGGCTGGCGGTGCTGCGGGCACAGCGCGACCTCGGCGTTCCGATCCCGGACGGGGTGATCGAGGACTACGAGGTCGTTGTCGACGACGTCAACCTGGAGTCCGTCGCCCGCCGGGAGGCCGTCACTCGGCACGACGTGAAGGCGCGGATCGAGGAGTTCTCCGAGCTTGCCGGCCACGAGCACGTGCACAAGGGGATGACGAGCCGCGACCTGACCGAGAACGTCGAGCAGCTGCAGGTGCTGCACTCGCTGCGGATGACGCGCGACAAGGTGGTCGCTACCCTGGCCCGCCTCGCGAGCCTGGCCGTCGGGCACTCAGACCTGGTCATGGCCGGGCGCTCGCACAACGTCGCGGCCCAGGCCACCACCCTCGGCAAGCGGTTCGCCAGCGCCGCTGACGAGCTGCTGGTTGCCTACGAGCGTCTGGAGGAGCTGATCGCCCGGTACCCCTCGCGGGGCATCAAGGGTCCGGTTGGCACCGGACAGGACATGCTCGACCTGCTCGACGGAGACGAAGAGCGGCTGGCCCAGCTCGAGCAGCGGATCGCCGCTCACCTCGGGTTCGCCCACGTGCTCACCAGCGTCGGGCAGGTGTACCCACGTTCGCTCGACTACGACGTGCTGACGGCGTTGGTGCAGGTTGCGGCCGGACCGTCATCCCTGGCGACGACGATTCGGCTGATGGCCGGCAACGAGCTCGTCACCGAGGGCTTCACACCCGGTCAGGTCGGCTCCAGCGCGATGCCGCACAAGATGAACACCCGCTCCTGCGAGCGGGTGAATGGCTTCACCGTGCTTCTGCGCGGCTATGCGTCGATGGTCGGAGAGCTCGCCGGAAACCAGTGGAACGAGGGTGACGTCGCCTGCTCAGTCGTCCGCCGGGTGGCTCTGCCCGACGCGTTCTTCACGGTTGACGGACTGTTCGAGACGTTCCTGACCGTGCTCGACGAGTTCGGGGTGTTCCCGGCGGTCGTGCGGCGCGAGCTCGACCGGTACCTACCGTTCCTGGCGACGACCAAGGTGCTGATGGCTGCGGTGCGCAACGGAGTCGGACGAGAGACGGCGCACGAGGTGATCAAGGAGCACGCCGTGGCCGTAGCACTGGAGATGCGCGAGCAGGGGAGCGAGCGCAACGACCTGCTCGACCGCCTGGCGGCCGACCAGCGGCTCGGTCTCACGCGAGACCAGCTCGACGGTCTCTTGGCTGAGCCGCTGAGCTTCACCGGTGCCGCGACGGCACAGGTTGCCGCGATCGCGAAGCAGGTCGACGAGGTGGTGCAGCGTCATCCGGAGGCGGCTACCTACGTGCCTGGCTCGATCCTGTGATCCCCAACGTCCCGGTCGCACCGGTGATCGAAGGGCTGACCCACGCCTACTCGGGCAAGGTGCGCGACCTTTACCGCTATCCCGACGGGCGACTGCTGTTCGTGGCCAGCGATCGGATGTCCGCCTACGACTGGGTGCTTCCAACCACGATTCCGGACAAGGGCCGTATCCTGACTGCGCTTTCCCTTTGGTGGTTCGACCAGCTCGCCGACGTCGTCGAGAACCACCTGGTCTCCACCGACGTGCCGGAGGAGGTGGCCGGCCGCGCGATGGTTACGCGACCGCTCACGATGCTTCCTGTCGAGTGCGTGGCTCGCGGGTACCTGGCCGGCTCGGGGCTGGTCGACTACCGCGCGGTGGGTTCCGTGTGCGGCATCGAGCTGCCTCAGGGCCTGCAGGACGGCTCCCGCCTGCCGCAGCCGATCTTCACTCCCGCCACCAAGGCCGAGCTCGGAGAGCACGACGAGAACGTCTCGTACGAGACGGTGGCGGCGACTGTCGGCGCCGACGACGCCGAGCTGCTGCGCGAGCTCACCCTTCGGGTCTATGCCCGTGGCGACGAGCTGGCGCGCGAGCGCGGGATCATCGTGGCGGACACGAAGCTGGAGTTCGGGCGTGACCCGGCGTCCGGGGCCATGGTCCTGGCCGATGAGGTGCTGACGCCGGACTCCTCACGGTTCTGGCCCGCGGCCGAGTGGCAGCCGGGACGCACACAGCCGTCGTTCGACAAGCAGTTCGTGCGCGACTGGCTGACGTCGCCGGCGTCCGGCTGGTCGAGGGACTCCGGAGACCCGCCCCCGCCGCTGCCCGACGACGTGGTCGAGCAGACTCGGGCCAAGTACGTGGAGGCGTACGAGCGTCTGACCGGCGAGCGCTTCGACCAGGTGCGATGAGCGTGCAGGTGCCCGAGGGTTTCGAGGACCTGTTCGACGACTCGACCCGGGCCTTCCTGGTGCTGGCCACCCTGCGCGGCGACAGCGGCCCGGTGGTTGCACCCGTGTGGTTCGTGACCGACGAGGGTGGATTGCTCTTCACCACGGACGGCACAGCGGCCAAGGCCCAGGACATGCGCGCCCGTCCCCAGGTCGCGGCCGTCGTGATGGCCGAGAACGACCACGAGAGGTACGTGTCGGTACGCGGCGAGGCCGTCGAGCTGGTCGATCCCGTGGCCGAAGGAGTCGACGTCGAGGCCCTGCACCGACGGATCCTCCAGCGTTACGAAGGGCGCGACCCCCAGACGCCGTTCGAGGGCGCCGTGTTCCGTATCGTGCCCCTTCGGCTGACCGGCTACGACTACCACGCCCTGGTCGTCTGAGCCCTTGCCCGGGCGGTACTTTGGGTCCATGACATGGATGGTGACCGGCGGCGCCGGGTACATCGGGGCGCACATCGTGCAGTCCCTTCAGCAGCAGGGGCACCGGGTCGTCGTCCTCGACGACCTGTCGACGGGTGAGGCCCGCAAGGTCCCGCAGGGCGTGCCGTTGGTCGAGGCCTCGGTGCTCGACCGGGCGGCGGTCGAGAAGGCACTGCGCGAGCATTCGGTCACCGGGGTGGTGCACACGGCGGCTAAGAAAGCGGTTGGCGAGTCGGTCGAGCGCCCCCTGTACTACTTTCGCGAGAACGTCGACGGGATGCTGTCGCTGCTCGAGGCCATGGACGACGCAGGGGTCAAGACGATGGTCTACTCGTCGTCCGCCGCGACGTTCGGCATGCCCGATGTCGATCGGCTGACCGAGGAGTACCACTGCCGTCCGGTGAACCCGTACGGCGAGACCAAGCTGGTCGGTGAGTGGTTGCTCAACGACGTCGCAGCTGCGCAGGGCCTCGACTGGGTGTCGCTGCGGTACTTCAACGTGGCCGGGGCAGCCACTCCCGAGCTCGGCGACTCCGGCGTCTTCAACTTGATCCCGATGGTGTTCCGCGCACTGTCCCAGGGCAAGAACCCGCAGGTGTTCGGCGACGACTACCCGACGCCTGACGGCTCGTGCGTGCGCGACTACATCCACGTCACCGACCTGGCCGACGCGCACGTCGCAGCGGTCGACCTGGTCGAGCGGAAGCCGGCTGGTACGAACGTCGGTGCTGTCTTCAACGTCGGGCGCGGCGAGGGAGTGTCGGTCAAGGAGGTCATCGACGCCGTGCGCGAGGTGACCGGACAGGAGTTCGACGTCGACGTGGTGGGTCGGCGGGCGGGAGACCCGGCCGAGCTGGTGGCCTCCGCCGACAAGATCACCGCCGAGCTGGGCTGGTCGGCCCGGTTCGACCTGGCCGACATGGTGAGCAGCGCCTGGACCGCCTGGCAGGCCCACCCACCCAGCTGATCCCGTCCCCCCGGCACCTCCTCCAAGTTGATCATGCAGAAGATGGGGTCCACAGCCGTCGAGCCTGCACATCAAGTCCAAGATCAACTTGGGGGGTTCGGGGTGAGGCGGAAGACCGGGATCTGCCGGACGTCGGCCGTCCGGCGCGCGTAGCCGTCGAACCACCGCCAGACCTCGACCAGCTGGGCGTAGCAGCCAGCCCGGTCCGCCGGGTCGGTCACCTCGGTCACCGTGACGGCGAAGGACTGGCCGTCCACCTCGAGCCGGCCGGTCGTCGTCGCCCGCGCGTTGAGCACCCAGGCCGGAACACTGGCTTGGCCGGCGTTGGATCCGGCCACGACCCAGGCCCCGCTCGCGTCGTCCCTGGTCGACAGCAGTGGGGTGGTCCTCGGCTGGCCCGAGCGGCGTCCGGGAAGGGTCAGCCACACCACCACGGCACCGCCGGGGAACCGCCGGGCCCAGCGTCCCCCGGACACCGCATGGACCACCCGATGGACCTGGGTCGTGGTGCTGAGGACCAGGCCCATGACCCGGTCGTACGCCGCGCTGCCCATGCTCGGCATCGTGCCAGGCGTCAGTAGACTGGTGGCGCCTTCCCGCCGAACGATCCAGCCCCTCGACCAGGGAGACCTTCGTGGCTCGCGTCGTCGTCGACGTCATGCTCAAGCCCGAGATCCTCGACCCCCAGGGTCAGGCCGTCCAAGGGGCTCTGGCCCGGCTGGGGGTCAGCGGCGTCACCAGCGTTCGGCAGGGCAAGCGCTTCGAGATCGACTTCGACGGGCCTGCTGACGCGTCCACGGTGCAGGAGATCGCCGCCACCTTGCTGGCGAACACCGTGATCGAGGACTACGAGGTGCGGATCGAGGACGCCGGATGACGGCACGGATCGGTGTCGTCACCTTTCCCGGGTCGCTCGACGACCGAGACGCCCAGCGTGCGGTTCGCGTGGCCGGCGCCGAGCCGGTGGCGCTGTGGCACGGCGACGCCGACCTGCACGGCGTCGACGCCGTTGTTCTGCCCGGTGGCTTCTCCTACGGCGACTACCTCAGGTGTGGGGCCATCGCGCGTTTCGCGCCCGTGATGCAGAACGTCATCGATGCTGCTGCCGAAGGGCTGCCGGTGCTCGGGATCTGCAACGGGTTCCAGATCCTGTGCGAGTCGCACCTGCTGCCCGGCGCGCTCATCCGCAACGACGTCCGCCGTTTCGTCTGCCGCGACCAGTGGCTGCGGATCGAGAACGCGGACACCGCGTGGACCACCCAGTACGACAGGGGCCAGGAGATCCTGGTCCCGCTGAAGAACGGTGAGGGTGGCTACGTCGCCGACGAAGCGACGCTCGACCGGCTCGAGGGTGAGGGCCGGGTGGTGGCGCGCTACCTGCACGACAACCCGAACGGCTCGTACCGCGACATCGCGGGCATCACCAACGCCAGGGGCAACGTGGTCGGGTTGATGCCACATCCTGAGCATGCGGTCGAGTCGCTCACCGGCCCGACCACCGACGGGTTGGGCTTCTTCACGTCGATCCTGCACGGGCTGGTGAGCGCATGACGCTGCATGGCACCGACACGGTCAAGCACGCGGAGTCGACACCCGACGTCGTCCAGCCCTACGCCGAGCTCGGGCTCAAGAGCGACGAGTACGCCCGGATCAAGGAGATCCTCGGTCGGCGGCCGACGTCGGCCGAGCTCGCGATGTACTCGGTCATGTGGAGCGAGCACTGCTCCTACAAGTCGAGCAAGGTGCACCTGCGCCAGTTCGGCGACAAGGCTCCGGCCGAGGCAGCCGACATCCTGCTCGTCGGGATCGGGGAGAACGCCGGCGTGGTCGACGTCGGTCAAGGCCTGGCCGTGACCTTCAAGATCGAGAGCCACAACCACCCGTCCTACGTCGAGCCCTACCAGGGCGCAGCCACCGGCGTGGGTGGCATCGTGCGCGACATCCTGTCAATGGGCGCCCGACCGGTCGCGGTGATGGACCCGTTGCGGTTCGGTGCGGCCGACGCGCCCGACACCGCTCGGGTGCTCCCCGGTGTCGTCGCCGGCATCGGCGGCTACGGCAACTGCCTGGGTCTGCCGAACATCGGTGGGGAGGTCGTCTTCGACGACAGCTACCTGGGCAACCCGCTGGTCAACGCCCTGTGCGTCGGTGTCGTGCCGCACGAGCGGATCCAGACCGCACACGCGTCGGGGCGGGGCAACCTCGTCATTCTCTTCGGCGCCCGCACGGGAGGTGACGGCATCGGTGGGGTGAGCGTGCTTGCCTCCGAGACGTTCGACGAGGGTGGCCCGAGCAAGCGCCCGAGTGTGCAGGTCGGCGATCCGTTTGCGGAGAAGGTGCTGATCGAGGCCTGCCAGGAGCTGTTCGCCGGCGAGCTCGTCGTCGGGATCCAGGACCTCGGTGGTGCGGGTATCTCCTGCGCGACGTCAGAGCTCGCGAGCAACGGCGACGGCGGCATGCACGTGTGGCTCGACCGGGTACCGCTGCGTGACCACACGCTCGCGCCCGAGGAGATCCTGATGAGCGAGTCGCAGGAGCGCATGTGCGCGGTCGTCCAACCCGCGCAGCTCGCCGGGTTCCTTGACGTCTGCGAGAAGTGGGACGTCGAGGCCACCGTCATCGGCGAGGTCGTCGAGGGGGGCCGGTTGACCATCGACTGGCACGGCGAGCGCATCGTCGACGTCCCGCCGCGGACCGTCGCACACGAGGGGCCGGTCTACGAGCGACCCCTCGCCCGCCCTGCCGACCAGGACGCCCGACAGGCCGACGAGCCCACCGCGGAGCGGTGCCACCGCCCCTCCACACCCGACGAGCTGCGCGAGACCGTGCTGACGATGGCCGCCTCACCGAACCTCGCCTCCAAGTGCTGGGTCACCGACCAGTACGACCGCTACGTGATCGGGAACACGGTCTTGGCCCAGCCCGAGGACGCCGGCATGGTCCGCATCGACGAGGAGTCCGGGCTCGGGGTGGCCGTCGCCACCGACGGGAACGGTCGCTGGTGCCGGCTCGACCCCTACCTGGGTGCCCAGCTCGTGCTCGCCGAGGCCTACCGCAACGTCGCCACCACCGGGGCCAGGCCGCTGGCGGTCACCGACTGCCTGAACTTCGGGTCCCCGGAGGATCCCGCCGTCATGTGGCAGTTCGCCGAGGCCGTGCGTGGGCTGGCCGACGGGTGTCAGCAGCTCGGCACCCCGGTCACCGGCGGCAACGTGAGCTTCTACAACCAGACCGGTGGTTCTCCGATCCTGCCGACACCGGTGGTGGGTGTCCTCGGCGTGATCGACGACGTCGAGCGCCGCATACCGATGGCCTTCGCGAATGAGGGCGACGTGGTCCTGCTGGTCGGCGACACGCGTGACGAGCTCGGCGGCAGCGAGTGGGCGCACGTCGTCCACCGTCATCTCGGGGGTCGCCCGCCGGCCGTCGACTTCGCACGCGAGCGACAGCTGGCTGAGATCCTGGTCGGGGGGTCGCGCGACGGGATGCTCAGCGCGGCGCACGACGTGTCGGTCGGTGGGCTTGCGCAGACCTTGGTGGAGATGGCTCTGCGCTCCGGTCGAGGAGCTCGGATCTTCCTGCCGGACCACCTCGACCCGTTCGTTGCGCTGTTCAGCGAGTCGTCGGGTCGGGTGGTCGTCACGGTGCCTCGCGCGGAGGAGGTGCGGTTCAGCGACATGTGTCTCGCTCGTCATGTGCCGCTGCGCCGGATCGGTGTCGTCGACGGGGACTCCCTCGACGTGCAGTCGCTGTTCGACCTGCCGCTGGCTGAGCTTCGAGCGGTGAGCGAGGCCACGTTCCCCCGCCTGTTCGACCACGACTCACCCACCGCGCAGTAGCACGAAGGGCGCAGCCACGCATGCCCAGGCGCGCTTCCCTCGACAAGCTGCAGGCCGCCTACGACGAGCAGTGGCGGGCCTTTCGCACGTGGGTTGGAACGCTTCGCGATTCCGACTTCGCGCAGCCCAGCGCGGTGGCCGGCTGGACCGTTCGTGAGCTCGTTGCCCACTTCGCGCTGGTGGCCGACTCGCTGGCGCTGGCTGCCGGGTCTCCGACGACGAAACGGCCCCTGTCGCTGTCGGACTACCTGGCGAGCTACGCAGGTGGTGCAGTCATGATCTCCACCCGCACGCGCGACATGGCGACGAGCCCGGTCCTGCAGACACTCGATGACCGGGCACTCGCCGTCACCCAGGCCATGTCCGCCTTCGTCGCCGCAGGTGGCGACGGGGCGCGGGTGGTGGCTGCTCGGCGGGGGCCGGTGCGGATCGATGACTTCTTGCTCACCCGACTGGTCGAGCTCACCGTGCACGGCGACGATCTGGGTCGCTCGCTCCCCTCCGGGCCACCCATGACCCGGGCTGCGCTGCAGCACGCCGTCCGATGTCTGACCGGGGTGGCGGCGACGCGCGCACCCGGGCAGAGCGTGGAGCTGCGCATCCCGCCGTTCGGCGCCGTCCAGTGCGTGGCTGGGCCGGCCCACACCCGGGGCACGCCACCTGCGGTGGTCGAGACCGACGCCGTCACCTGGCTGCGCCTCGCCGCGGGTCGCCAGACGTGGGGGCAGGCGGTGGCCGCGGGGCAGGTCCGGGCCAGTGGGCAGCGGGCCGACCTCTCAGACCTGCTCCCGCTGCTCGGCTGAGGCGCGCTCCCGTGAGCGGTCGACGGCGGCGCATGACGACCGGGTAACGATTGCTGCGCAGCCTGGCCGAGCACTAGGTGCGGCCCCCACCTGCGGGGTTTACTGCGTTCACCGGAGACGGTATCCCTGGGCGAACCGCGTACGGTCCGAGCGCCCATGATCGAAGCGATGGGGAGTGCGATAGCGATGCCGCAGTCAGCCGCGGTCTCCTCCGGCCCATCCGTGGGGTCGTCGGGACGCACAGCGGTGTCGCTGCGTGGACTGCGCAAGACCTTCGGTGACGTCGTCGCCGTCGACGACGTCGACCTCGACATCGTCGACGGCGAGTTCCTCACGCTGCTCGGCCCGTCGGGCTCGGGCAAGACCACGGTGCTCCGGATGATCGCCGGGTTCGAGCTGCCCACGTCGGGAACCATTCTGTTGTCCGGGGAGGACGTCTCGCAGAAGGCGCCCTTCGACCGAGATGTCAACACGGTGTTCCAGGACTACGCGCTGTTCCCGCACATGACGGTGCTGCAGAACATCGAGTACGGCCTGCGGGTCAAGAAGGTGCCCAAGGCCGATCGCCGGGAGCGGGCCTCTAGCGCACTGGCCGCCGTCCGGCTCGCCGACTACGGGGCCCGCAAGCCCAGCCAGCTGTCGGGAGGTCAGCGCCAGCGGGTTGCGCTGGCCCGAGCCTTGGTCAACCGCCCGCGGGTGCTTCTGCTCGACGAGCCTCTGGGGGCCCTGGACCTCAAGCTGCGCCAGGAGATGCAGGTCGAGCTGAAGGAGCTGCAGCGCGAGGTCGGGATCACGTTCGTGTTCGTCACGCACGACCAGGAAGAGGCGCTCACCATGTCGGACCGGATCGCGGTCTTCGACGCCGGCCGGATCCAGCAGCTCGGGACACCCGCGGAGATCTACGAGCAGCCGGCGAGCCCGTTCGTCGCCGGCTTCGTCGGCACGTCGAACCTGGTGGCCGGCGACGCCGCCCGACAGATCGTGGGCGAAGACGGCACCTTCTCGATCAGGCCGGAGAAGATCCGCGTGTCCGGCGTCGAGACCCGACCTGCGTCCGACGAGGACTCGGCCCTGGGGTCGGTGCACGAGGTCGAGTACGTCGGCGCCTTCACCCGCTTCATCGTCGACCTCGAGGCAGGCGGCCGTCTGGTCGCCGTGCAACAGAACCTGGAGTCGTCGTCCTCTGACGTCTCGGGATACCGCAACACCCGTGTGCGTCTGATCTGGAACAAGACACACGAGTTTCGCGTGGCTGATGCCACGTGACCGAACAACAGGAACGGAGGCCGCAGATGCCGCGTAAGCGTCTGCTCAGACTGGCTGCCACCCTTGGTGCAGTCGCGCTCGTCGCCACGGCGTGTGGGGGCGGCGATGAGACCGATGGCGGCTCGACCGCTGCCGCCGGAAACCCGCCGGACATCCCCGCAGCTACGGCCGTCGGTGACGGCGAGGGTGCCGTCAACATCCTGGCGTGGCCGGGATATGCCGAGAAGTCGTGGGTCAAGCCCTTCGAGGAGGAGACCGGCTGCAAGGCCAAGGTGACCTACTTCCCGACGTCCGACGAAGCAGTCACGTTGATGAAGACCGGTCAGTACGACGTCGTCTCCGCTTCAGGCGACGCGTCGCTGCGTCTGATCTACGGCGGCGATGTGGCCCCGGTGAACACCGACCTCGTGCCCAACTACGCCGATATCTTCGACGGCCTCAAGGACCAGTCGTGGAACACCGTCAACGGTGTGAACTACGGCATCCCCCACGGTCGTGGGGCCAACCTGGTCCAGTGGCGCAGCGACATCGTCAAGCCGGCACCGACCGCCTGGTCGGACATCTTCGACCCGAACAGCCCCTATGCCGGGAAGATCACCGGCTACGACTCGCCGATCTACATCGCCGACGCGGCGGTGTACCTGATGGAGACCCAGCCAGACCTGGGGATCACCGACCCGTACTCGCTGGACCAGACCCAGTTCGACGCGGCGATCGCCGCGCTCGAGGCACAGGAGCCGATCCTGGCCAACTACTGGTCGGACTACAACCAGCAGATCCAGGACTTCGTCAAGGGCGATGTCGTGCTCGGCTGGTCCTGGCAGGTCAACGCCAACTACGCCGCGCTGGATGCGCCGATCAAGACCGTCAAGCCCGCCGATGGCGCGACGGGCTGGTCCGACACGTGGATGATCTCCTCGCAGGCCGAGCACCCGAACTGTGCCTACCTGTGGATGGACCACATCGTCTCGCCGCAGGCCAACGCCGACGTGGCGGAGTTCTTCGGCGAGGCGCCGGCGAACGAGAAGTCCTGTGAGCTCACGGCCGACAAGGACCACTGCGACGTGTTCCACGCGACCGAGGAGGACTACTGGACGAACGTCTACTACTGGAACACTCCGCGTAAGGAGTGCTTGGACGGTCGTACCGACGTCGTCTGCAAGGACTACTCGGAGTGGGTCACTGCGTGGACCAACCTGCGTGGTGCGTGACCTGACCGCGCGTTGATCTGAAGCAGCACTGTTGATCGCTGACGGGGGTGCGGTGACCAGACGGTCACCGCACCCCCGTCAGCGGCAGAAGGGCTCGGTGTGATGACGACGACTGCTCCTGCGGTCGCGGCCCCCAGCCGTGGGCCGGGGCGCAGGCTGTCGGCGTTCCTGCACCGTCATCCGCTGACCCGACTGCTGCTGCTCGTGGCGCTGCCGCTGGGGTTCTTGGTCGTCGTCTACCTGGGCTCGCTGTTCCTGCTCCTGCTCAACTCGCTGTGGACCACAGACTCGTTCACTGGGAACGTGATCCACACCTGGAGCCTGGACAACTTCCAGACGATCCTCACCACCGAGGTCTACCGGGTCGTCACCGGACGTACCCTGCTGGCCGCGATCGTCGTCACGGTCGCCGATGCACTGATCGCGCTTCCGATGGCCTTCTACATGGCGAAGGTCGCGTCGGTCCGGGCCCAACGGCTGCTCGTCATCGCCGTGCTCGCCCCTCTGTGGGCCTCCTACCTGGTCAAGGCCTACGCGTGGCGGGCGATCTTCTCCAACGACGGCCCCGCCGACTGGCTGCTCAAGCCGTTCGGCATCGACGCGCCCAACGGGAACTACTGGTTCACGGTGCTGACGCTGGGCTACCTGTGGTTGCCCTACATGATCCTGCCGATCTACGCCGGGCTCGAGCGCCTGCCCAACTCCCTGCTCGACGCATCCGCCGATCTCGGGGCCAAGTCAGGCCGCACCTTCCGATCGGTGATCCTGCCGATCATTGTCCCGAGTGTGATCGCCGGCTCGATCTTCACGTTCTCGCTGACCCTGGGTGACTACATCGCCGTCGAGCTCGTGGGTGGCAAGGTGCAGTTCCTCGGCAACCTCGTGTACGCCCAGCAGGTGTACAACCTGCCGATCGCAGCGGCGTTGTCACTCGTCCCCGTGGTGATCGTTCTCCTCTACCTGTTCCTCGTGCGGCGCACCGGCGCACTGAGCGAGCTCTGACGCCATGACCTTGTCACGCAGCTCCCGCGCGGTGCTCCTCGGACTACTGGTGCTCGGCCTGCTCTTCCTGTACCTGCCGCTGGCGATCGTGGTCATCAACTCGTTCAACGTGAGCCAGTCGTTCACGTTTCCCCCCAAGGGCCTGACCCTGGAGTGGTGGGGCAAGGCAGCCCAGGACTCCGAGGCCATCGCGGCGTTCGGCCGGTCGATCGCCCTTGCCTCGGTCGCCACGGTGGTGTCGATCGTGCTCGGCACGATGCTCGCCTTCTCGATCCAGCGCTACCGGTGGTTCGGGCGCGAGTCGGTGTCCTTCCTCGTCGTGCTGCCCATCGCCCTTCCCGGCATCGTCACAGGGATCGCCCTGGCCGCTTCGGTGCGCACGGTGCTGGACCCTTACCTCGGGATCTCGTTCGGCTGGGTGACCTTGATCCTGGGCCACGTGACGTTCACGATCGTCGTCATCTACAACAACGCGCTGGCCCGGCTCCGGCGGATGTCCGGCTCGGTCGAGCAGGCGTCGATGGACCTCGGTGCGGACTCGTTCCAGACCTTTCGGTTCGTGACCTTCCCCGCGGTGAGGGGGGCGCTGGTCGCCGGCGCCCTGCTGGCCTTCGGGCTGTCGTTCGACGAGATCATCGTCACCCGGTTCGTCGCCGGGCCTGGCATCGAGACCCTGCCGCTGTGGATCTTCAACAGCCTGTTCCGGCCCACGGCCGGACCGGTGGTCAACGTGGTGGCCACCGTCGTGATCATCGTGTCGATCCTGCCGATCTGGGCGTCCCAGAAGCTGTCCAAGGAAGAGGACGCCGGCCGTGGCGGCGGCCTGATGTAGCCCCGCTCAGCCGAGGGGCTCGATACTGAGCCGATGACGGAGCTCTCGCGAGACGATGCGGTCGCCCGTGACGCCGCGGACCCCCTGGGTCACCTTCCGAGCCTGTTCGTGCGTGACGACCCCGACCTGGTGTACCTCGACGGCAACAGCCTGGGCATGCTCCCTCGTCGCACTCGCGACCGGCTGGCCGACGTCGTGACCCGCGAATGGGGTGGTGAGGGCGTGCGCGGGTGGCACCACTGGTTCGACCTGCCGACGCTGGTCGGCGACCGGCTCGGATCCGGCCTGCTCGGTGCCGCTCCAGGTCAGGTGCTCGTCACCGACTCGATCACGGTCAACCTCTTCAAGCTCGTGGCGGCGGCTCTGGACCGGGACGCGTCGCGCACGGTGGTGGTCAGCGACGCGCGGTCGTTCCCCACGGACCGCTACGTCGTCGAGGGCATCGCTGCCATGACAGGGGCATCGGTGCGCTGGATCGAGTCGGACCCCGTCGACGGGGTCTCGGTCGACCAGGTGCGGTCAGCACTCGGCAGCGACGTCGCGGTGGTGGCGCTGCAGCACGTCGACTACCGCAGTGGTGTCATCGCCGACGTCCGCGGGATCAACGAGGTGGTGCATGCGGCGGGAGCGCTGGCCCTGTGGGACCTCGCGCACAGCGCCGGCGCGGTCCCGGTCGAGCTCGACGCAGGGGACGTCGACCTGGCCGTGGGCTGCACGTACAAGTACCTGAACGCCGGGCCCGGTGCCCCGGGTTTCCTGTTCGTCCGGAGGGGACTGCAGGGCCAGCTGGGCAATCCCATCCGCGGCTGGTGGGCCCAGCCTGAGCCGTTCGACATGGATGCACCGTTCGCCCCCGCGCCTGACCTGTCCAGGTTCCTCACCGGTACCCAGTCGGTGCTGGGCATGTCCGCCGTCGATGAGAGCGCGGCGATGCTGGTCGAGGTGGGGATCGACGCTCTGCGGCGTCGTTCCCAGCAGCTCGTGAGCTACCTCGTCGAGCTGGTCACGATTCGGCTGGTGCCGTTGGGGTTCACCCTGCGTAGCCCAACCGACCCGGAGCGCCGGGGTGGACACATCGTGCTCTCCCATCCTGATGCTGCGCCGATCGGTGCTGCGCTGGTGGAGAAGGCCAACGTCGTTCCCGATGTGCGGCCACCTGACCTGATCCGTCTGTCGCCGGCCCCGTCGTCGTCCTCGTTCGTGGAGGTGTGGGACGGCGTCGACCGGATCGAGGCCCTGGTCTCGTCGGGGGGCTATCGGGGTACCGCCGTCAGGCGGGTCACGTGAGGGACGAGGTTGCTCCCTCGGACCCGACCCGCCCGCCTGACGCCCTGGTCCGCTACGGCAGCCACCCGGACCAGGTGGCCGACGTGTACCTGCCCCCGCCGGTGGCCGAGCCCGCACCCGTGGTGCTCGCCTTGCACGGCGGGTTCTGGCGCGAGGCCTACGACCGCACACACCTGGCCCCGTTCGCACGGTTGCAGTGGCGGCGGCCGGTCACGTGGTGGTGTCCGTCGAGTACCGACGGGTGGGCGGTGGCGGTGGGTGGCCGGCCACCTTCGACGACGTCGCGGCCGCGTGCGCGCAGCTGCCGACCTCGGTCGCCGACCTCGCACCCGTCGCGGTTGCCTCGCGCGACGACGGCACGCCGCGCGTGGTCCTGGTGGGCCACTCGGCAGGCGGCCATCTCGCCCTGTGGGCAGCGACGAGGTGCCCGCCGCGCGGGCTCGACGCAGTGGTGGCTCTGGCGCCGGTCTCCGACCTGGCCACGGCCTGGCGGCTCGGCCTCAGCGACGCCGCGGTCGAGGCCTTGCTGGGTGGCCCACCGGACGAGTGGCCGCAGCGGTACGCCGCCGCCGACCCCGCGGTGCTGCCCGCGCCGGGGGTGCCGACCACCGTGGTCCACGGCCGCGCCGACGACGTGGTGCCCCTGGAGGTCTCCCGGCGCTACGTCGACGCGGTCACACCCGGCCGCGGGCCGGCGGCTGGCAGCACCGGCCCGGTGGGGCACGGGCGGGCGGCTGGCGGCACCGGCGCGGTCGAGCTCGTCGAGGTTGACTGCGGCCACTTCGAGCTGATCGACCCGTCGTCCACCCCGACCTTCACGTTGATCATGGAGAAGTTGCGGTCCAGATAGGTCGAGAGGGCACATCAAGTCCAAGATCAACTTGAGGATGGTGGTGCGGGGCGGGCGCGGGGGTCGGGCCTGGGCGGTGGGTAGGATGAGGCAGGTGACGCGCGGCGATGGTCGACTCACCCATGATCTGCTCCCCGACGACAAGGGCCCGCAGGACGCCTGCGGGGTCTTCGGCGTGTGGGCCCCCGGCGAAGAGGTCGCGAAGCTGACCTACTTCGGCCTGTACGCGCTGCAGCACCGCGGCCAGGAGTCGGCCGGGATCGCGGTCAGCGACGGCAACCAGATCGTCGTCTACAAGGACATGGGCCTGGTGGCCCAGGTGTTCGACGAGACCCACCTGAACGCGCTGCAGGGCTACCTGGCCATCGGCCACACCCGCTACTCCACGACCGGGTCGAGCGTCTGGGAGAACGCCCAGCCCACCTTCCGGTCGACCGCCTCCGGCGGGGTCGCCCTGGGCCACAACGGCAACCTGATCAACACCGGCGACCTCGCCCGCCTGGCTGACGAGCAGGCGGTCTCCCACGGCGAGCTGCTGCTGCCTGGCACGCCGACGTCGGGGGCCACGAGCGACACCGACCTCCTCACATTGCTGCTCGCCCACCACGAGGCCCCCACCCTCGAGCAGGCGGCGCTCGAGCTGCTGCCCCAGCTGCGCGGGGCCTTCTGCCTGGTGTTCATGGACGAGCGGACCCTTTATGCCGCGCGCGATCCGCAGGGCATCCGTCCCCTGGTCCTCGGCCGGCTCGAGCGCGGATGGGTCGTGGCCTCGGAGACCGCAGCCCTGGACATCGTGGGGGCGGCCTTCGTCCGCGAGGTCGAGCCGGGGGAGATGCTCGTCGTCGACGAGGAGGGGCTGCGCAGCGTGCGCTTCGCCCCGGCCGACCCGAAGGGCTGCATCTTCGAGTACGTCTACCTGGCCCGACCCGACACGACGATCGCCGGGCGTGGCGTCCATGAGACCAGGGTCGAGGTCGGACGACGGCTGGCCCGCGAGGCGCCGGTCGAGGCCGACCTGGTGATCCCGGTTCCGGAGTCCGGAACCCCGGCGGCGATCGGCTACGCGCAGGAGTCTGGCATCGCCTACGCCCAGGGACTCGTCAAGAACGCCTACGTCGGGCGCACCTTCATCCAGCCGTCCCAGACGATCCGGCAGCTCGGCATCCGGCTGAAGCTGAACCCACTGCGCGACGTGATCCACGGCCAGCGGCTGGTCGTCGTCGACGACTCGATCGTGCGCGGCAACACCCAGCGGGCCCTGGTCCGCATGCTGCGCGAGGCCGGGGCGGCCGAGGTGCACGTACGGATCAGCAGCCCCCCGGTCAAGTGGCCGTGCTTCTACGGGATCGACTTCGCGACCAGGGCCGAGCTGATCGCCAACGGGCTGGCGGTCGACGAGATCTGCCAGTCGATCGGGGCCGACTCGTTGTCGTTCATCTCCCTCGACGAGCTGGTCGAGTCGACCACCCTGCCGGCCGACCGGTTGTGCACCGCCTGCTTCTCCGGTGAGTACCCGCTCGCTCTTCCCGATGCCGACCAGCTGGGCAAGCACCTGCTCGAGCCCGGGTCGGCGGCGGCGGACCGAGCCGTCACCGCCGGGCCGACCACTGCGACCGGCGTCGACGTCGACGGCCTGGCCACGCTCGTCGGTGGTGGCGGGGCGCGCGATGCGCTGAGCCGCCCGTGAGCACTTCCATCCCCGAGCCCGGTCGCACGCACGTGGTGCTCGACTCTGCCGGGCGTCCGCGGGCCAGCTACGCGGCGGCGGGGGTCTCGATCGAGGCGGGCGACCGGGCGGTCGAGCTGATGAAGGAGTCGGTGGCCAAGGCCACCCGTCCGGAGGTCGTCGGGGGGCTGGGCGGGTTCGCCGGGCTGTTCGACGCCAGCGCCCTGACCCGGTTCCGCCGTCCGCTGCTGGCCACCGCCACCGATGGGGTCGGAACCAAGGTCGACATCGCCCGGCGGATGGACGTCCACGACACGATCGGGATCGACCTCGTAGCGATGGTGCTCGACGACCTGGTCGTGTGCGGCGCCGAGCCTCTGTTCATGACTGACTACATCGCGTGCGGCTCGGTGGTGCCCGAGCGCATCGCGGCGATCGTCTCCGGCATCGCGGCGGGGTGCCGGCTGGCCGGCGCGGCGCTGGTCGGAGGTGAGACCGCCGAGCACCCGGGACTGCTGGACGTCGACGAGTACGACGTCGCTGGGGCGGGTACCGGCGTGGTCGAGGCCGACGCGTTGCTCGGACCGCAACGGGTTGCCGCCGGCGACGTGCTCATCGCCCTGCGCAGCTCAGGCCTGCACTCCAACGGCTACTCCCTGGCCCGTCACGTGCTCTTCACGATCAGTGGCTGGGACGTCGACCGCCACGTCGACGAGCTCGGCCGCACACTCGGTGAGGAGCTCCTCGAGCCGACCAGGGTCTACGCGCTGGACTGCCTGGCCCTGGCGCGCCGCCCGGCCTGCCAGGTGCATGCGTTCTCCCATGTCACCGGGGGCGGGCTGGCGGCCAACCTCGCCCGGGTGCTGCCGAGCCACCTGTCCGCCGTCGTCGACCGCAGTACCTGGACTCCTGCGCCGGTGTTCGGCCTGATCGCCGCCCTGGGTGGGGTCGAGCGGGACGAGCGGGAGCGCACGTTCAACGACGGGGTCGGCATGGTGGCCGTCGTCGGGGCGGACGGCGTCGCCGAGACACTCTCGACCCTGGCCGAACAGGGCATGGACGCGTGGGTGTGCGGTGAGGTGAGTGCGCACCCGGTGGACGGGGTGCCGGAGCCGACGCAGCAGGTCGTGCTCGTCGGAGACCATCCCGCCGGGTGAGCCCGGCCGGGGGCGACCGGCGTCGGTCAGTGCCGGGGTTGGTCGGTGTCGTACGTCTCGTCGTCGGCGTAGTCGACGTCGTTCGCACCGGAGGGCCGGGACCCGTGGTCGGGGCCAGGCTCGTGTCCTGAGCTGCTCAGCTCGGCGGTGAGCGCGTTGATGTCGAGCGCGCCGCTGGAGTACTTCAGCTCGCGTGCGACCTTGGTCTGCTTGGCCTTCGCCCGGCCGCGACCCATGGCGGACCCCCTCGACGGGGCGGTGGCCCCGGGTTCGGATGCTCGGTACGACTGACGCACGGTGGGGACCGGCGACAGTCGACCCCCAGCGTAGACGATGAAGGCCCTGATCGTGCAGTCAGTCGCGAGGACTCGGTCCCGCGGGTCAGCCCAGCGCGCCCCGGAACCTCCCGACGGCGGCGATCCGCTCCTCGGCCCGGCGGCCCGCGGCCGCCTCGGGGGTCACCCCTTCGACGGCCGCCCGTTCGAGCACGGCGAGCACGGTGTAGTAGATCTGCTCGACCCGGGCGCGGGCCCGCGGCTCTGAGTACCCCTCGAGCTCGTCGGCCACCTGGATCACGCCGCCGGCGTTGACCAGGTAGTCAGGGGCGTACAGCACGCCTCGGGCGGCCAGGGTCTCGGCCACGCCCGGATCGGTCAGCTGGTTGTTCGCGCCTCCGCACACGACCGGCGCGACCAGGCGTTCGGCCACGTGCGGGTCCACCGCCCCGCCCAGGGCGTTCGGTGAGTAGATGTCGAGGTCGGCGGTCACCAGGTCGGCGGCGACCGCGGCCACGGTGATCGTCGGGTGCCGCGCGCGCAGCCGCTCCACCGCCTCGGCGTCGGGGTCGACGACCACCACGTCGGCCCCCGCGTCGACCAGGTGTCCGACGAGTCGACGCCCGACCTTGCCGATGCCCAGCACGCCCACCCGCCGGCCCTCGAGCAGGTCGGTGCCCCAGCGGTGCGTCGCGCACGCTCGCATGCCGTGGAACACCCCGTAGGCGGTCAGGATCCCGGAGTCACCGGCCCCGCCGTGGGCGGGCGACCTCCCGGTGGCGTAGCGGGTCTCCCGGGCGACGACGTCCATGTCCGCCACGCTGGTGCCGACGTCGCAGGCGGTGATGTAGCGGCCGGACAGGGCCTCGACGAACCGGCCGTAGGCCCGCAGGCTGGCCTCGGTCTTGGCCCGGCCGGGTGCACCGAGGATCACTGCCTTGCCGCCGCCGTGGTCGAGCCCGGCCAGGGCGTTCTTGTAGGTCATCGCCTTGGACAGGGCCAGGACGTCGTCCAGCGCGGCAGCCTCGTCGGGGTAGTCCCGACAGCGGGTGCCGCCCAGAGCCGGCCCCAGCGCGGTGGAGTGGAGGGCGACGATGGCGCGCAGTCCCGAGGTGGGGTCGGAGCAGAAGACGACCTGTTCGTGCCCCTGCCCGAAGACGGCCATGGCCGGAAACCTACCGGCCGACGGCCCGCTCGACCGGCCCGATGGGCGGAGGAATGGTTCGGATGGGCTATTTCGGACATCTAGGACATCGGACAGCCTGTCCCCATGGGGACCCTCGGCTCGACGCCGCCGCCGGTCCCCGAACCGCTGCTCACGCCCTCCGAAGTCGCCGCGATGTTCCGGGTCGACCCCAAGACGGTCACCCGGTGGGCGAAGGCCGGAAAGCTCTCGGCCGTGCGGACCTTGGGCGGGCACCGGCGGTTCCGTGAGTCGGAGGTGCTGGCTCTGCTCGAGGGCGAGGGCCGGGTTCCCCCCGCGGGCCCGCCCAAGGGGAAGGGCTCCCGACCCGAGGCGGCGCCCGGCAGGGCTGGGCGCACCTACCGAGGGGCACCGGGCGTCGAGCCGGGCGCTCCTCCGGTCACCGCGCCGTGACCGACCGGTAGTCGAACCACCGATCGGCCTATTTCCCAAGCGGCCGGCCTTCGGTTACTGTTCCGTGATCTTCCCAACCGGGGAGGTTCCAGGTCGTGACGCCGAGTCCTGCTCCGCGGCCTGGGTCGTTATCTGTCACGAGCAGGAGTGGGGGAACCACATCGGGCCGCGCGAAGGCGCGGCCCTTGGGGTGAAGTAGCCATCACCGCGATGGCCACCGGGCACTCTCTGGCCCGAACCCGACAGCTCACCTCACAGGCGTCGGAGAGGAAACATGTCGCGTTCCCACGCGCGCCGGCGCTCGCTGGCGTCCATCGTCACCGTCCTGATCACCCTTCCGCTGATCCTCGGCCTGGTACCCGCGTCGGCCAGTGGTGCCGAGGCGTTCGCAAACCTGGGCCTGCACCAGAGTGGGCCCCGCGTGACGTTCGTGCAGCGGGTGCTCGACCTGCCCCGCACCGGCACGTACGACGTACGGACCCGCAAGGCGGTCAAGGGGTTCCAGCACCAGCGCGGCCTCGCGACCACCGGCGTGGTCAACCTGCGCACGTGGCAGGGCCTGCAGCAGCGGTGGAACCGGGTGCAGGCGCTGCAGGTCAAGCAGCGCAAGGCGCTGAACGCCAAGTACCACCGGATCATCAAGGTGGCGCGCAGCCAGTTCGGCGACCCCTACGTCTACGGCGCTGCTGGGCCCGGAGCCTTCGACTGCAGTGGTCTCACGCTGTACGTGTACAAGAAGGCCACGGGCAAGTCACTGCCGCACCGGGCGACGTCCCAGTACCGCAAGGGCGACCGGATCAGCAAGCGCCAGGCGCGCCCGGGCGACCTGGTCTTCTTCCACAGCGGCGGTGACATCTACCACGCGGCCATCTACGCCGGTCACGGCGACGTCTACCACGTCTCCCGTCCCGGAACCGTTGTCGGACGCGACCCGATCTGGACGTCGAGCGTCTACTACGCAAGGCTCCTGCCCCGACGCTGAGGCCGGCTCGGGCTGGTAGTCGACCCCTCGCCCTCGGGCGTGGGGTCAGACCGTCGCGACTGCCCCGCGGGGCAGTAGTCCGTGCTCGGTGGCCGTTGCCACAGCGTCACCACGAGAGGTCACCCCGAGCTTGCGGTAGGCCGACAGGGCCTGGCTCTTGACCGTGTGACGGGACAGGTGCAGCTGCTCACCGATCTCCGGGAAGGTCAGGTGGGTCGGGAGGAACTGCAGCACCCGCAGCTCCGCTGTGGTCAGCGGCTGGGTGGCTCCCGAGGGCTCCGCGGACCGCACCAGACTCCTGGCGCGGTCGAGGAGGGCGGTCAGCGCAGGTGAGTCGGCGACCCCGGAGGCGAGGTCCTCGGCCTCGTCGAGCCACTGGTTGGCTTCCTGCACCTGACCGAGCAGCAGGTTGGTCCGGGCGAGGACGACCCGGCCCTGCACGGCGAACCACGGTGCGATGCCCGTGATCAGGGCCGTCAGCCGGCTGGCGTGCGCCAGCTCCCGGGTGGCCCGCGACGCGTTTCCGCTCTCGGCCCAGGTCAGCGCTGACGCAGCCACGATCGGTGCTGACGTGGCGATCTCGGCCAGCTGGTGGTCGTCGACGAGCTGGCGGGCCTGTTCGATGAACGGGCGTCCGGTGGCCGCGTCGCCACCGAGCACCGCCGGCAGTCCCAGCTCGGTGAGCGCCAGGGCCTCGAGCTGGTGGACTCCGAGGGCCCGGGCCAGCGAGACGCACCGCCGGAGCTCGCGCTTCCCCGAGTCGGCGTCTCCTTGCATGAACAGAGCCGCGCCCTCCAGGTACAAGGCCAGGGTCTGCCACTCGTCGTCCGGGGGTAGCAGGCGCGCGGCTTTCGCCGCGTCGAGTCGCATCTGCTCCAGCCCGTGCGCGCCGGACAGCGAACGCAGCAGCAGGAGCGACGGCACCTGGGCCTGGTCGCGGGTCTGACGGGCCCGCAGCTCGGCCATGGCCGTCCATCGCTGCAGGGCATCGATGTCGCCGTCGTAGGCGCACAGCCAGGACACGACGACGCACAGGCGAGCGCTCCGGCCGATCTGCTGGTCACTCAGGTGGGCGCGCCAGCGGCGGAGCAGGTCGGAGCGTCCGCTGCCCAGGGCGAGCCCCGCGCCGCCCCACAGCAGCTCCCCGGCCCGGTCGACGTCGTCGGCCGCCAGGGCGTGGGCCACGGCCGCGTCGGTGTTGCCGACCGTTTCGAACCAGACACTGGCCCGCGCGTGCAGCTGGGCCACCTGCTGGGGGGCCTGCCGCCCGAGCTCGCTGCGCAGCTGCTCCCGAAGCAGGTGGTGGTACCGGTACCACCGCTCCTCGCGGTCCAGCGGGACCACCAGCAGGTTCGACCGCTCCAGTCGCTGCAGCACCGCTCCGCCACCCGGGCGCTCGGTGACGGCGTCGCACAGGGGGCCGCACATCTCGTCGAGCACGGCCGTCTCGCGCATGAAGGCCAGGGTGGCTGGATCGGCGCCGTCCAGCACCTCGTCGTGCAGGTACTCGGCCACGAGTCGGTCGGCGCCCCCGAACGCGCCACGTGGTCGAGCAGTGAGTCCGACCTCGGTGCGGGAGCGGGCGGCCAGGTAGATCCCGACCGGCCAACCCTCCGTGACGTCGACGACCTGTGCCACCTCGGCTGCCGACACCTGTACGCCGGCCGCGCGAAGCAGCAGGTCAGCCTCGTGGGCGTCCATGGCGAGCTGGTCCGCACCGAGCTCCAGCAGGTCGCCGTGCACCCGGGCCCGCGAGCGGCGAATCGGCACCGGTCCGCGGGTGAGCAGCGCCAGCCGGCAGTCCGCGGCACCTGCAGCACAGATGACCTGGAGGACCCGCTCGGCCCCGGGTCCGGTCAGCTCGTGGGCGTCGTCGAGGACGAGCACGAAAGGGACCGGCATGGAGGCGACGATCGCAGCGAGGCGGGGCAGCACCGACGTCGAGAACTGGGGCTCGCCGCTGTGCGGCGGCGGCAGCAGCTCGGGGTCGAAGGGGGCCAGGAGCCGCAGCCCGGTGAGCACCGCGGCGACGAGCCGGGCGGGGTCGGAGTCGGACTGGTCGACGGTGACCCAGACGAACGGCCGGTGGTCGGCCTCCGACCACTCGCTGGCGAGGGTGGTCTTTCCGTAGCCTGCCGGCGCCGACAAGGTGACGATCCGCTCGGGCGCGCTGCGGAGCCGTTCGACGAGTGCGGAGCGTGGAACGTGACCCGACCGCAACGGGGGGACCCGGAGCCGGGGGCCCAGGGCCGCCTCGGTCAGCGACCCTGGCTGGAGGGCGGCTCGGACCTGCGGTTGCGGCACCCGACGATCCTAGGGTCGCGTCGGACCGGCTCGGACGCTCGTGCTGGACCGGCTCAGCCCGCCGGGGTGGTCGCGCGGAACGCCTCGATGGCATCGGACATGGTCGGGTACACATGCTGCGGGTCGAGCCGCTGGATCACCCCGTAGGCCTCCAGCGAGTGGACCAGATCCGTGTCGGCCGCGGCCAGCGAGAAGACGGCGCCGTGCTCGTGGACGAAGTCCACCAGGCCGTTGAGAGCCACACCGGCCGAGTAGTCCGCGTCGCTGGTGACCGAGCAGTCAAGCACCAGCCATCGGACCGGGTCCGGTGCCGCGAGGATCAGCCGCTGGACGTCGTCGCTCATCCGGTTGGCGTTGGCGTAGAACAGGTCGGCGTCGTACCGGAAGATCAGAAGGCCGGGGGCACTCTGGGCACCAGCCTCCGCTGCCTCGTAGTTGCGCATGCCGTCCTTCTCCACACCGACGACGAAGCGCTTCGGGCTGTATTGGCGGCGCAGCAGGTCGATGATCGACAAGATGATCGCAAGCACGATCCCCTGCTCGACGCCGACCGCGCACACCACGATCGCGGTGATCAGGGCCACCACGAACTCGCTGCGCCGCTCGCGCAGGACCACCTTCAGACCCAACGCATCGATCAGGCTGACCCCGATCGTGAAGACGATCGCGGCGAGCACGGCGCTGGGCATGTTCTTCAGCAGTCCCGTGAAGAACAGTACGAACAGCAGAACGACCGCCGACATCGTGATGTTGGCGAGCTGGGTGCGCCCGTGGTCCTCGTCGAGGATCTGGGTCTTTGTCGGGCTGCCGTTGACGACGAACGTCCCGGTCAGTCCGGCAGCCAGGTTGGCGCCGCTGAGGCCGATGATGTCGCGGTTCACGTCGACCTTCTCGCCGTGCTTCATGGCGAAGCTGCGCGACGTCGCTGCGCTCTGGGCGATGATCAGCACCAAGCAGGACATCGCGAGGGCCAGCACCTTGGCTGCATCGCTCAGGGTGACACCGGAGGGAAGCCCGATCGGGGGGAACCCCCCGGTGATCGCACCGATCACCGACACGCCTTCGGACTTGGCGTCGATGGCAGAGGAGATGATGATCGACAAGATGATCGCCACCAGGGCTCCGGGGATCTTCGGGACCCAACGCTTGAAGCCGTAGATGCAGGCGAGAGTCAGCAGGGTGAAACCGACGGTGTAGCCGTTGGCGTCAGGGATCTCGGTGATCCAGGTCCACTGCTGCTCGAACCAGTTGCCGGTGCCCTTGGTGACCCCGAGCATGCCCGGGATCTGCCCGCTCAGTACCTGGACCCCGACGCCGGTGAGGAAGCCGATCAGCACGGATGCACTGAGGAAGTCGCCGATGAAGCCGAGCTTGAGCAGCCGAGCCAGCACGAGCAGGGCGCCGGTAACCAGTGCTACGAGCCCGGCCCATGCCACCCACTCCGAGCTCTCGGGGGTGAGGCCGGCGACGCCGAGCCCGGCCAGGCCCGCGGCCATCAGCGCTGCGGTCGCCGAGTCGGCGCCGACGACGAGGAGCTTCGACGCGCCCAGGAGGGCGAAGACCAGCGTGGGGAAGATGACCGTGTAGAGACCGGTCACGACTGGCATCTGCGCGATGCTCGCGTAGCCCATGGTCTCCGGGATGGCGACCGCAGCCAACGTGACTCCGGCCACCACGTCACCACGCAGCCAAGACTTCTGGTACCCGCGCAGCGACTCCGGCATGAACTTCATCGGTACTCCTCGGCGCGACAGGGGCCATGTTCGGTGAGCGTGAGTCGTTCCAAGGGACGGCCGACAGGCAACCACACAACGGCCAGGTTGCCTACCTCCCAGCAGGACCATCTCCGTCGGGAGCCGGGATCTTTGCCGTCCTAAGAGTGTCGACTCCGATCGGTAGCGCGGACGGGAGGCAACGGTGGCCTCGAAGACAGCCCAGCCGAGGGCGACCTCCAGCGCGACCTGGGCGGGCGATCATGCAGTCGATCTTCGGCGCGCTGCTCGCCGCGGGCTACGCCTCGGCGTTCAGCGCCACCATCGCCGCCTCACCGGACGCCGACAAGGTGTCCTCGGCGACCGAGGCCGCCCTGACCAAGTCCTTGGCGAGCGCAGAGGCCACGACGCAGCAGTTCCCGCGGTACTCCGCCCAGATCGCCCAGGCGGCCAAGGAGTCGTTCCTGGCCGGCGACCAGTGGGCCTACACCGCCGGCATCGTGGCGGTGCTCCTCGGGGCGGCGTTGGTGTTCTCGAGGGTCCCTAGGGCTGGTGACGAGCTGGTGCTGCTGAAGCAGTACCAGGAAGAGGACTCGGCACGTTCGTGACGGTGGGCAGGGGCGGGGTCGAACCGCCGACCTTCCGGTTTTCAGCCGGACGCTCGTACCAACTGAGCTACCTGCCCCTGACCGGACGAACCGGTCGAGCGGTCCCGACGGGATTTGAACCCGCGGCCTCCACCTTGACAGGGTGGCGAGCACTCCAAACTGCTCCACGGGACCTCGCGAAGTTGCCTCCGAAAGGTGCCCCCAACGGGATTCGAACCCGTGCTACCGCCTTGAAAGGGCGGCGTCCTGGGCCGCTAGACGATGAGGGCTAGCTCCGTCGGGAAGCCCGCTCAGCATAGGGGATGCCCAAACGATCCTCCAAAGCGCCCAGGCAGGGCCCAGGATGGGTGGGTGCTGTCCTTGCCCCCCGAGTCTTTCGACGAGCTGGTCGGCGAGGCCTTGGACGGGATTCCGACCCAGCTCGCCGACCTGATCGACAACGTGGTCGTCCTGGTCGAGGACGAGCCGCACCCGTCACAAGGTGTGCTCCTGGGGCTCTACGAAGGGATCCCCCTGACCGAACGGGACACGAACTACTCCGGTGTGCTGCCCGACCGGATCACGATCTTCCGTGGACCGGTGCTGCGCATGTGCTCCTCACCGGAGCAGGTGGTCGAGGAGGTGCGGATCACCGTCGTGCACGAGATCGCGCACTACTTCGGGATCGAGGAGGACCGCCTCCACGAGCTGGGCTACGGCTGATCCTGGCTCATACGACCAGGAGAGAGACGACGACCAGCAGCGTCGCGTTCACGACCTCGACCGCACCGACCTGTGCCGGCCTGAGCGACCGGTACGGCAAGGCGACCGCGCGCAGCAGGTAGAGCGCGAAGGGCACAACGAGCCAGACGTCGATCAGGCCGGCCAGGACGAGTGCGACCAGGTGGAAGACGACTGACCCCCGGTAGTAGGTGGGATCACCTGCCTCGCGAATCATCGTCTTGACGAAGAGCACGGTCCCGGTGAAGTACAGCCATGCGACGGCGTACAGCTGCGCGGGTGTCGACCAGTCGACCGAGCCCCCCTCCAGGTCGACCAGGCGAAGACCGAGACCGAGGGCGTACGCCACGGGCACCATCAGGCAGGCCTGGGTGACCGAGGCCACGCCGTTGAGCCAGAACCGGTCCCGTCGGTGCTCGGCGTACCAGGCGTTGACTGCGGTGAAGGGCAGGAACAACACCACCGAGGTCACCACCCACGGTCGGTAGACGGCGAGGGGTACCGCCGAGAGGGCGAGCCCGGCGCCGTACAGCCGCAGCGGCGCTCGGTATCGGCCCCAGCGCCGGGCCTTGAGACCCTGGAACGCGTAGTAGCTGACGAGGTACGCGGAGAGCCACCCGGTCAGGAGCGGCAGCGACCACCAGCCGAACGACGACGCAGCGCTCCCGAGGACGTAGGGGACGACGAGCATCGCCCACGCGCCGTGCTGAGGCGGGAGGTACGTTCGGGTCCACCGGCGACCGGTTGGCGTGACCGCGGAGCTCATGGCGTGGCCATTGTCCCTGTGTCCGCCTCCGGAGCAGAGGGTCTTGCGACCCGCACCTGCTACAGGTTCGCCCCACAGACCGGCCAGGGGCTGCTTCCCGCGCGTCGGTACAGGATCCAGGCGCGCTTGGTCTGCTCCCACCGCGATGCGTCGGTCGGGTTGCCCGAGCCACCAACGCCCTGCCAGGTCGAGATGCTGAACTGGTAGAGGCCGTAGAAGCCGGACGGATTGACCGCGCGTGGGTTGTTCCCGGACTCGCAGCGGGCAAGCGCCGGCCAGTTGGGACCGGTGCCCACGGCGATGACGTGACGACGGGTGTCGCGCAGCACCTTCTTGTGGAGAATGGTGCGGCGGACGAGCGTTCCGTCGATCCTGGTCATGCGCACCGTGACGTAGCGACGTCCGTCGCGTCCGGACTGCAGCACCTTCTTGGTGCCCGAGTGCAGCAGGGGCGTGTGCTTACGCACCGTTCGGGCCTTCACCAGCTCGCGGCGGCTGTCGGTGACGACTCGCACGCGCTGCACATGGGCGATGCTTCCGTCGGAGAGGCGGTCGTCGCGCGTGAGCCGTCGTCCTCGGGGACTCTGGACGACGGTGCGGGACCAGACCACTGCGTCAGCAGAGCTGGCTGCGGTGCCATCTGCAGCGGTCGCGCTGCGTGTGGGAAGCGACAGCTCGCTCATGAGCTGGCCCGCGGTATCTGCGCTGACGAGGTGTGGTTCCACGCTGTCCTGTCGCTTGACCCTGACGGCGACCCGCGTGACGACGTCGACCTTCATTCCGTTGGAAACTCGGCTCGACGGCCCCGGTGACACTGCGTCGTTCGCGTCGGTTGCGACTCTCTCGTCGGCGAGCAGCTCGTCGACGGTTGAGGCGCTCGTCGTGACCGATGACGTCGAGCCGTCGACGGTGAGCGTGACGGTGGGCAGCTCGGCAGCTGATGCATCGACACCGGTTCCGGTGGTCACCACCGCTCCGACCAGAAGCATGGCTCCACCGGAGAGAAGACCGTTGCGAAGAGCAGGGTTCATTGCAGTGCGTCGAACAGACATGGAACTCCAGACCTCGTCGGCCCGGGCAGGAGCATGCGGCGCACGAGCACGCTGCGGTCTGGGGCTCCACCCCGGCTGTCAGGCGCTCATGGCGCCGATCCCCGATACGGGGGCACCCCTTCAGGGGCGCATCACTGAGCAGGAACGCTACCGGGTTCGGCGGTATCCGTCAGTTCGACGGTGGAGGACGACGGTCGGACGTACCGGGTCGAAACGGACAGAAGCGTGGACAGGCAAGCCGTTGACGTGCGAAAACGTCAACCTCTGTGACCTGAGGCACGTGGCCAGTCTGAACTGAGCATCGTGGCGTGCGTCACACCGAGCGATACTCACCGTGGTCGTCCGACTACGTGACGTGGGTCTCCCGGGAACCGAACGCGTCGTCAGTCGAGGTGCAGGACGGCCTTTCCCGCCACTTCACGCGCCAGGAGCGCCTGCGTCGCGGCCGTGGCGTTGCGCCATGAGCACTCGAGCCCGACCTGCGGGTCGAGCGTGCCTTCGGCAACCAGCTGCATCAGTCGACGCAGCTGGTCTGCACCGAGACGTCGTTCCACAACTTCGGTGAAGACGAGCAGCCCGACCATCGACGCGCCCGAGTGCGTCATGAACCACGAGGGATCGATGCGCGCGTCGTCGAAGGAGGAGCGGCCGTAGCTGACCAGAATCCCTTGCGGAGCAAGGTGATTCAGGCCATGGGTCAGTGACTCGCCGCCGACCGAGTCCAGGACGAGGTCGTAGCTTCCCTGCGCGGCGTCCATCCCGATGACGATCTCGTCAGCACCGATCGCAGCGAGCCCTGTGGCGCGCGAGGGTCGACCCACGACTGCGGTGACCGCTGCACCTGCCCGGTGCGCGAGCTGAATGGCCAACCGACCGACGCCACCTGCGCCACCGGTGACGAGGACCTCTCGTGCGAGCAGCAGGCCGCCGTGCTCGAGGGCCCGCCACGCGGTCAGCCCGGCGATGGGCAGGGTCGCGGCCTGCGCGTGCGTGACCCCATCGGGGATCGGTGCCAGCACGTGGGTCGGTACGGCAACCCGCTGGGCCCACGCGCCGCGACCGACGAGTCCGCAGACCCTCGTTCCCACCGGGGGTCCGCTGCCGTCGGCCGCGACCTCGACAACGGTTCCGGCCACGTCCCAGCCGAGGTTGGTTCCTGGTGGCGCCGTCTCGATGGTGCGGACCTCGCCTGGGTTCAGCGAGGTGGCTTCGACCGAGACCAGGGCCTCGCTCGAGCCTGCTGCGGGCTCTGGGACCTCGCTGATCGTGAGTGGGTTTGTGGGGTCACCCGTGGTGAGCAGTGCCAGCATGGCTGTGCGCTCCTGGTCGACGTCGAGAGTCCGGTGTCGACCGTACGACACAATGAACCGACCGGAGGCCGAGGCCTCGCACACAGAAGGGCCTACCTGTGTTCAACCTGCGCAACCGCAACTTCCTGAAGGAGCTGGACTTCACCCCCGAGGAGCTCTCCTACCTCGTGACCCTCAGTGAGGAGCTGAAGTCAGCGAAGCAGGGCCGCTACGAGCAGCCGCGGCTGACGGGCAAGAGCATCGCGCTCATCTTCGAGAAGACCTCGACGCGAACCCGCTGTGCGTTCGAGGTGGCTGCCTTCGACCAGGGTGCGCACGTGAGCTTTCTCGACCCGAGCTCGTCCCAGATGGGGCACAAGGAGTCGGCCAAGGACACGGCGAGAGTGCTGGGCCGGATGTACGACGGTATCGAGTACCGCGGCTCGAGCCAGGCCATCGTCGAGACCTTGGGCGAGTTCGCAGGCGTGCCGGTCTGGAACGGGTTGACCGACGAGTGGCACCCGACCCAGATGCTGGCCGACGTGCTCACGATGAAGGAGCACAGCCGAAAACCCGTCGAGCAGCTGACCTTGGCCTATGTGGGCGACGCGCGAAGCAACGTCGGCAACTCGCTCCTCGTCACCGGCGCGATGTTCGGCATGGACGTGCGGATGGTTGCGCCCCGGCCGCTGTGGCCGTCCGAGGCGGTTCGCGCATCTGCGGAGGAGGTCGCCTCCGGCACGGGAGCGAGCCTGCGCGTCACCGACGACGTGCAGGGAGGCGTTGACGGCGCCGACTACGTCTACACCGACGTCTGGGTCTCGATGGGTGAGCCCAAGGAGGTGTGGGACGAACGGATCGAGCTGCTCCTGCCCTACCAGGTCAATACCGAGCTGATGCGCAGCACCGGCAACGATCACTGCCGGTTCATGCACTGCCTGCCCGCCTTCCACGACAACCACACGACCGTCGGCGCAGACATCGAGGCCAGGACCGGGCTGTCCGCGCTCGAGGTCACCGACGAGGTGTTCGAGTCACCAGCGTCCATCGTGTTCGACCAGGCAGAGAACCGGATGCACACGATCAAGGCTGTGATGGTCGCGACGCTGGGCGACTAGCCCTGCGCCACGCGATCAGCGGGAGCGGCGGCTGCGGTTCGATCGTCCGCTTCGGTTCGACGTCCCGCCGTTCGACGGGCGGCCGTGGCCGTTGCGGGAGCGGGGCTGCCGAGACGGAGTCGAGGTCGTGGCCGGCTGGGCCGACGGTGCCGTGAACTCCCGGTTCCCGGGAGCCAGCTCGGCAAGGAGCGGGTGACCTGGGGCGAGTCGCGTGGTCGTCGGGCGGATCCCTGCCCTACGGGTGAGATCGCGAACGTCTCCGACCTGGGCGTGCGTCATCAGGGTGACCACGGTCCCGGCCGCTCCCGCCCGAGCCGTACGCCCGGAGCGGTGCAGGTACGCCTTGTGCTCGGCGGGCGGGTCGGCGTGGATGACCAGGTTGACGTCGTCGACGTGGATCCCCCGGGCGGCGATGTCGGTGGCCACGAGGGTCATGGCCGAGCCGTCGGTGAACGCCTTGAGGTTTCGGGCCCGGGCGTTCTGCGCGAGGTTCCCGTGCAGCTCGACCGCCGGAACGCCAGACGCCGTCAGCTTGCGCGCCAGGGTCTTGGCCCCGTGCTTTGTCCGGGTGAACACCACCGTGCGCCCTGGCGCCGCGGCGAGGTCGACCAGCACGGCCAAGCGGTCCTCGCTGGCGATGTGCAGCACGTGGTGCTCCACGTCAGCGACGCGTGACTCGACCGGGTCGACATGATGGGTGACCGGCTGCTTCATGTAGCGCCGCACGAGGATGTTCACGTCACCGTCGAGGGTGGCGGAGAAGAGCAGCCGCTGGCCCACCTTCGGTGTCTGGTCGAGCAGTCGCTTCACCGCAGGCAGGAATCCGAGGTCGGCCATGTGGTCCGCCTCGTCCAGGACGGTGATCTCGACCGCGTCGAGCCGGGCGTGCCCGCCCTTGATCAGGTCCTCGAGCCGGCCTGGGGTCGCGACGAGGACGTCGACGCCGGCGTCGAGTCGGGAGATCTGGGGCTTGTGCCCGACCCCACCGAAGACCGTCATCGTTCGGAGCGACAGCGCCTTCGCGAGCGGAGCCGCCTCGGCCTCGATCTGGCTCGCCAGCTCGCGGGTCGGTGCCAGGATCAGCGCACGGGGGCTGCTGCGCTGCCGGTGCTTGCCGCTCGTGGCGAGCTGGGTGAGCAACGGCAGGAGGAAGGCCAGGGTCTTGCCCGAGCCGGTTCGGCCGCGCCCGAGCAGGTCACGTCCGGCGATGGCGTCGGGGATGGTCGCGGCCTGGATGGGGAACGGCTCGCTGATGCCTCGCTGCGCGAGCAGCGTGGTGAGGGCGTCGTGGACGCCGAGGTCGGTGAACGTGGTCGTGCCAGTGCTGGGGCGGTGAGCCGCCATGAAGAAACTCCGAACGTGGAAGGGTCGTCCTGCCCGGCGCAACCAATGCGGTTGCAGCGCATGGGGGTCGACATGTGAGGCAGCCCGAGGCAGAACTGAGCGGGCCGCGCTCCTGCAGACTACGGCAGCGGGGCCCGCGAACCAAACGGGGGCAGGTGCAGCGGTTCCACGAAGCCGGCGATCAACCAAGATGTGGGGACGACGACTGGAGGCTCACCGTGAACACTTCCGGCATCAATCCGACCGTGGTGGCTCGACTGCACGAGGCCGAGCGCGCTCACTTTCTCCAGCAACGGCCACGCAGTCTCGAGCTTCGCGAGCGTTCGCGTCTCTCGATGCCGCGCGGCGTTCCGATGCGTTGGATGGATGACCTCAACGCCGATGGTCCAGTCTTCGTCACGCACGGTTCGGGTGCGTTTTTCGACGACGTCGACGGCCACCGCTACCTCGACGTGAATCTGGCGGACACGAGCACCTTCTGCGGGTATGCACCGGCATCGGTGGTGCGAGCGGTGTCCGACGCCGTCGTCCGTGGCACGCAGTTCCTGCTTCCCGGCGAGGACGCGATCGTTGTCGCCGAAGAGCTAGCCCGACGGTACGGCGTGCCGCAGTGGCAGTTCACGCTCTCGGCAACCACGGCCAACGTGGAGGCGATGCGACTGGCCCGGTTCGCCACGGGACGTGACGCCGTCGTCATGTTCGACGGCAAGTACCACGGGCACTCCGACGAGATGCAGACCGCGCTTGCCGACGGCGTCGTGAAAGCGGAGTTCCCGGGACTCAGTGGCGCCGAGCGCGACGTCCGGCTGGTGCCCTTCAACGACGAGCAGGCACTGGAGCGAACGCTGTTCGACCGACGGGTCGCCTGTGTGCTCGCCGAGCCGGCGATGACCAACAACCAGGGCGTCATCATGCCCCAGCCGGGATACCACGACGCCTTGCGCCGCCTCACGCAGGAGGCCGGGACGCTGCTCGTCCTCGACGAGACACACACCCAGATCTGTGGCCCCGGCGGCCTCATCGGTCAATGGTCGCTGAACCCAGACATCGTCACGATCGGCAAGTCGATTGCCGGTGGTGTCCCGATCGGCGCCTATGGCATGACCGACGAGCTGGCGGAGCGCTTCGCCACCCCGGGGTGGGGAGCCACCGGCGGCACGCTGTTCGGCAACGCACTGTCGATGGCCGCGGCCAGGGCCGCGCTCACCGAGGTGCTCACCGACGACGCCTACGTCCGCACCGCGCGTCTCGGGGCTCGGCTGGCCGACGGCATCGACGCCATCGCAGCGTCCGCCGGACTGCCGTGGAAGGCCCATCGGTTGTTCGCCCGCTCCGGGTACTGCTTCTCCGGCACCGCGCCCCGCGATGCCAGCGAGGGACAGGCGGATCTCGACCGCCCGTTGTGGGCACTGCTCCGGGTGTACATGGCCAACCGCGGCGTCTGGGAGGCGATCGAGGGGGCGGGACCGGCCCTCGGGGTCGCGGTAGTGGACGCCGACGTCGACGCCTACCTGGTCGCCCTCGGCGAGCTCGTGGGGGATCTCACCGCAGGCTGATCTACCGCGTCCGGTGTACGCCGCCGGCCCGGTACGGCAGGCTGGGCGCATGGGCGACGAGGTCGACAGCCAAGAGTTCACCAGACGGGACCGCCAGGAGTACCGCGAGAAGGTGCACCGCTGCCTCGACGTCCTGGCGCGGATGCTCTCGGAGAGTCGGTTCGACTTCGAGCGACCTCTCACCGGGATGGAGATCGAGCTCAACCTGATCGACGCCATGGGCAACCCCGCCATGCGCAACGACGAGGTGCTGGAGGAGATCGACGACCCGGACTTCCAGACCGAGCTGGGTCGGTTCAACCTCGAGATCAACGTGCCGCCGCGACCGCTGGCGGGCACCGGGGTCGATGCCCTGGAGGCCGATGTCCGGTTCCAGCTGAACGAGGCGAACGAGAGCGCCCAGGAGCGCCACGCCGGCTTGGTGATGATCGGGATCCTGCCGACGCTCATGCCCGAGCACATGACGCACGAGTCGATCAGTGCGAACCCCCGGTACCGCCTGCTCGACGAGCAGCTGCTCACCGCGCGTGGCGAGGACCTGCACATCGACATCGAGGGCGTGGAGTCGCTGGAGACCTGGGCCGACACGATCGCTCCCGAGGCCGCCTGCACGAGTGTGCAGTTCCACCTGCAGGTCGGGCCCGATGCGTTCGCTGAGTACTGGAACGCGGCACAGTGCCTCGCCTCGGTCCAGGTGGCGTTGGGGGCGAACTCGCCCTACTTCATGGCCAAGGAGCTGTGGAGCGAGACCCGGATCGCCCTGTTCACCCAGGCGACGGACACCCGGTCGGCGGAGCTCAAGGCTCAGGGTGTGCGGCCACGTGTGTGGTTCGGCGAGCGCTGGATCACCAGTGTTTTCGACCTCTACGAGGAGAACCTGCGCTACTTCCCGTCACTGCTGCCGGTGGTCGACGACGAGGACCCGGTGGAGGTGCTCGACAACGGCGGAACGCCCCGGCTGCAGGAGCTTCGGCTGCACAACGGCACCGTGTGGCGCTGGAACCGCCCGGTCTACGACGTCGTCGACGACGTCCCGCACCTTCGGGTCGAGAACCGGGTGCTGCCCGCTGGTCCCACTGTGGTCGACGTCCTGGCCAACGGAGCCTTCTACTACGGGACCCTGCGGATGCTGGCCGAGCAGGACCGGCCGGTCTGGACCAGGCAGTCGTTCGCCACGGCTGAGGAGAACTTCACCCGATCCGCGACCACGGGACTGGACACCGAGCTGTTCTGGCCCGGCCATGGCGACGTTCCCGTCAGCGAGCTCGTCCTTCGCCATCTGCTGCCGATGGCGCACGAGGGGCTCGCCCGTTGGGGCGTCGACCGGCATGTCAGCGAGCGGCTTCTGGGGATCATCGAGCAGCGGTGCATCACCGGGCGCAACGGCTCGACCTGGCAGACGGCGGTGGTGAAGCGGGGTGAGGCCAACGGCATGTCTCGGATCGAGGCACTGCGCGCCATGACCTTGCGCTACGTCGAGAACATGCACACCAACGAGCCGGTCCACACCTGGTCGGTGTGAGCGCGTCCTTCCTGACAGGACGGGACCTGGTCCCTCGACCATGGAGACCCGTCGTCTGGGAGGATGTGCGGCGTTCGGGTCGCTAGCTCAACTGGCAGAGCAGCGGACTTTTAATCCGCGGGTTCGGGGTTCGATCCCCCGGCGACCCACCCCTCGAACTGTCAGAGGGTCGGCGCGCAGAGACCCTGGGCCCCCTCGGTCACTGGCCCAACCATGACGGGATCTGACGGGGCATGGACTACCAGAAGCCGTAGACCGGGCCGATGAGGAAGAAAGCGACGAGGCCGATCGTGTTGTTGAACCCGTGGGCGAGGACCGGTGCGAGCAGGTTGCGGTAGCGCAGTCGCAGTACGCTGAAGAACAGCGCATCGAGAAACGTGACGGCGACCCCGATGGCACCTTGTTCGGTGTGCGCGAGGGCGAAAAGGGCCGAGGACAACCCGATGGCCAGCGTGGCGCCCCATACTCCCGTGCCGAACACGTCGGTGATCCGGGTCGGCAGGAATCCGCGGTACACGGTCTCTTCGCCGAACGCCGCAAGCGTCCACGAGAGAAGCAGCAGGAACAGCAGCTGGCCCACGTCTCCCTGCAGTCGGCTGAAGTCGCTGAGATCCTGTCGGTCACCCGTGGCATGGTTCAGGGCGGGGATGAACACCGCGAGCTGAACGAGGGTCCACCCGACCGTCAGCCCGAGAACTCTCGCCGCCAGGCCCCACGGATGGGGCGTACGACGGAAACCGAGGGTCGTCCACGACTCTCGGCGCGCAGCCAGAGACAGCGCAACGAGCGGCAGGATGACGAGGGTGGGGACTAAGATGTCGCGGATCACGACGAGCGTGCAGAGACCGACCTCGACGAGCGCCAAGGTGGACCAGACGACGCCCGTGCGACGCCCAGGAGGTGCGATCAGCGCAGCGCGCCATCCGGTAACCGGTGCGAGGTCAGCCGGTCCTTCCATTGTCTGCCCCCGGGCCCTCGGAGAGGTCGGTTCTGCCTGGTCAGCATACGTTCGCGGCAGGTCCGGACGTAGGGTCCAGAGGTCCGTGAGGGAGGTCCAGCGGTGGTGCTGCGCGCGGTCACCGCGCGGGTCCTGGTGATCGTGGATGACAACGCCGAGGCAGGTGGTGCGCGGTGAGTGACGAACATGTGGACAGCCCTGGCGCGACCGTGGAGCCAGAGGCGCCGGGACGGCCGACGGGCTCCGGTCGGCTGCTGGTCGCGGTCGTGGCTGCGGCGCTCGTGGGGGGCGTGATCGGGGGCCTGGTCGTCAATGCGACGAGTGACGGCAGTGAGCCAGGGTCGGGCTCGGGCGCCGGGTCGGCGGCTGCGTGTCAGGCAAGCGCGGTCGCCGCCAACGGTCTGCCGTCGGTCGTGACGATCGCAGCGAACAACGGTCAGTCGAGCGGCACCGGCTCCGGGGCGATCATCGCCGACGGCGGCTACGTCCTCACCAACGATCACGTCATCTCCGTTGCGGCCGACGGCGGCTCACTGACGGTCCGCTACAGCGACGGCCGGACCAGCGCTGCGGTGATCGTGGGCCGCGACCCCTTGACTGATCTGGCCGTCATCCAGGCAACGGACGCCTCGACCGGTCGACCGGTGATTCCGCTCGGGTCCTCCCGGTCGCTCGTGGTGGGCCAGCCGGTCGTTGCCCTGGGTGCGCCGCTCGGGCTGTCAAGCACGGTCACCAGCGGAATCGTGAGCGCGTTGGATCGGCACGTCCCAGTGCCAGGAGAGGGGAAGACCGCGCATCTCGTGGGGGCGATCCAGACCGACGCCGCGATCAACCCTGGAAACAGCGGTGGCGCGCTCGTCGACTGCGCGGGCCACCTCGTCGGCGTGAACACCGCCATCGCCACGGTGCCGAACTCGGCTGGCCAAGCGGGAGGTGGCAGCGTAGGCCTTGGCTTCGCCATCCCGGTCGACCTGGCCCAGCCGATCGCGGACGAGCTGATCGCGACGGGCTCGGTCACGCACTACACCCTGGGGATGCAGGTGCAGCGGATGATGCCCGAAGCGGCCTCTGCGGCCGGGCTGCCCCAGGGTCTGTTCGTGCTCGCGGTCTCCCCCGGCGGGCCAGCCGAGCAGGCCGGGATCGTGGTTGGAGATGTCGTGACCCAGGTCAACGGGCAGCCGGCCGTCAGCGCGGAGCAGGTGACAGTGGCCGAGATCGGCGCCAAGGCCGGCGCCCCTGTTGAGATCACCTTCGAGCATGCCGGAACGTCGTCCACCGTGACCGTGAGGCCCGAGCGGCAGTCCTAGCCTTCCGCTGCGTCTCCGGACGTGACAGCCTGCCTGGTGCACGCGCCCCCGTGACCGACTGGCCGGGGGTCGGGTGGTGGCTGCGGTGGGGCCGACGCTGCGCTCCGTTGCGACAAGGAGGCGACCATGGTTGCTGTGAACGCGCGACGGACGGCTCATGCCGCCGTGGTCACCTTGGCGGTGCTGGCCGTCGTCATCACGCCACCGGCCGCCGCGAGTACACCGAGCCCGGGCAGCGTGACGATCGCCGGCGACCTCCAGTCCGAAGTCGGCTGCGCCGGGGACTGGGATCCCGGTTGTGCGGCCACGCACCTGGCGTATGACGCGATCGACGACGTATGGCAACGGACGTTCTCCGTTCCCAGTGGCGTCTACAGCTACAAGGCGGCCCTCAACGACGCGTGGGACGAGAACTACGGGCTGAACGCCTCCCCAGGTGGGATGAGTATCCCGCTCTCCACTGACGCAGGCAGCGTCAAGTTCTACTACGACCACAAGACGCACTGGGTCACCGACAACGAGAGCTCACTCATCGTGGTCGCACCAGGCGACTTCCAGTCCGAGCTGGGCTGCCCGGGTGACTGGCAGCCGGACTGCCTGCGGTCCTGGCTGCAGGACCCAGACGGCGACGGCATCTACGCCTTCGAGACGGCCACGCTCCCGGCCGGGAGCTACGAGACAAAGGCGGCCGTCGACGAGGACTGGGCGGTGAGCTATGGAGCCGGTGGTGCTGTGGGAGGCGCAAACATCCCGTTCGTGGTCCCGGTCGACGGCGCGACCGTAGCGTTCACCTTCGACGCCACTTCCCACGTCCTCACCGTCACCGTTGCCTCCTCTGACATCACTTCGCCATCGATCACCGCGCATCGAGACCCGCTTGCGAACGGTTACGGTTGGAACCGCACAGACGTCACGGTCGACTTCTCGTGCACGGATGACCCCGGCGGAACGGGCGTCGCCACGGTGAGTGCTCCGGTCACGTTGGCCTCCGAGGGCGCGGACCAAGAGGCCTCCGGCTCCTGCGTCGACGTCGCCGGCAACTCGGCGTCGACGGTGGTGTCCGGCATCAGCATCGACAGGACACCTCCCAGCGTGGTGTACGCAGGAAACGTCGGCAGCTACACCGTCGATCAGCGAGTCGTCATGACATGTGCAGCCGAGGACTCGTTGTCGGGCCTGGTCACGTCGACCTGCGCCAACATCACACGTCCCGCCTACTCGTTCGGCCTCGGCTCACGGACGGTCTCGGCCACGGCCGTCGACAAGGCCGGCAACAGTGCGAGGACCACGGCGAGTTTCGTGGTCTCGGCGACTGCCCCGAGCATGTGCAGCCTGACGAAACGACTCGTCCGGAACTCGACCAAGTACCGGACCGACGACCAGGCGCAGCGAACTACGGCTGATGCGCTCACTACCCGCGCCTGTGCACTGCTTCGTGTGGCCAGCTCGACGCAGTCGCCCAGCCAGAAGAGGTCCCTGATCACCGCGTACAAGTCAGTCACCGGGGCCCTGGCCAGCGCTGGCTGGCTGACGCACCCTCAGGCAACGATGCTGCGCACGTTTGCCGGCACCCTGTAGCCGCACAGCTCCGGAACCCGGCGCGAGGGGGACCTGGGGGAACCCGCCGCCGGCGTCTAGCCTGGGACCATGAGCAGAACAGGGAAGAGGCCAGCCCAGCGGGTCCTGCGTGGGGTCCTGATCGTCGTTGCTGTTCAGGTGGCTGCTGTGGCCGTGGGTCGCTTGATGGCCCGTCGGCTCGACAGCGGAGGCGTGGACGACGCCGACGTCCGGCGGACGGCGTTGATGAACGGCGTCGACCTGGGTCTCACGTCGCAGAGCTTCAGGCACGCCCGGGTCGATCTCGGTATGGGCGGGGTGAACATCGACCTGACCGGTTCGCGGTTGGCGCCGGGCGGAGCCACGATCGACGTCCACGGCATGATGGGCGGCCTGAACGTCCAGGTACCGGCCGACTGGCGGGTGACCGCCGAGGCGACCAGCCCCACGACCGGACTGAACCTGCCCGCGTCCGACGTCGTGCTGCCCGACGACGCACCCCACCTGCACGTGGTCTCCCACGCTCGGATGAGCGGCGTCAACGTCCAGGTCGTCTGAGGGGCCTGGGGCGCATCGATCGTGGTCAGCGAAGGCTGACTGCTGTCCCATCCATGCGGCCCGTCCTGATTCCCATGGCCCGCAGAATCGTGGGCATGACGTCGGGCGTCGTGAACCGGGTGCCCGTGTTGTTGGAGTAGGCGATCGAGGGAGACCAGAAGACCATTGGCACCCTCTGCACCTCCTCACTCGCGCCGCCGTGGTCGCCGTAGGCGCCGTAGCTGACGTCATCTGCCAGGAGCCCGACCACGTCGGGACCGTTGGCCGCGGCCATCGTGTTGACGATCGGCTGAGCGGTCCTGCGCCACCACGAGCGCTCAGCAGCTGTCATCGGGTTGGTGTCGGTCAAGACGAAGCGACCGCCGTGTCGACAGTAGGTGGCAATGACTCCGGGCAGTGTCTCCATGGCCTCGGTCGACTCCCTCAGCATCGCGGGGGAGCGGTCGGTCACCCAGGTCTGGATCGAGGTGGACTGGTAGGAGAACTGCACGTTGCCGTTGGCGAGCAGCGGGGCCAGCGCGGGCGACGGGTTGTTGTAGACGGTCGGCAGGGAGTCCGGCCCGTAGTACCAGTTGGTGTCGCTCGTTGCGCTGCCGCCGGGGTCTGTCTTGCCGTAGAACTGGGCTCCGTGCGTCGCTCCGTGGTCGGCGGTCAGCACCACGAGGGTGTCGTCGAGCTGGCCAAGAGCGGCCAGCTTGTCCAGCATCCGACCGAGCTGCACGTCGGCGTTCTCGGCGTTCGCCTGAACGTGGGTCTGGTAGTCCAGCGAGCCGGGCGCAGACTGGACGTCGGCATCGGCGCCCCACATGTGGCCGGCCTTGTCGATGCCACCCATGGTGACGAACATGCCCGACCAGTCCTCGTTCTCCATCATGTCCATGGCCGCATCGGCAACCCACGTGTCGCCGCCCAGGTGTGCCGGGTCGGTGCCAGGGACGAACCGGTTTCCGTCGAGCGGGTAGATCCAGGTCGGGAAGGCGAGGTTGGTGCCGTAGGGCAGCGAGGAGTTGACGTAGTAGCGACCGCAGAAGGGATCCTTGATGTACGTCGGTACGTTCACCCCGTCCGGACCTCGGTAGCGGCCGCCGAGCGTGGCGTTGCACGCCGCGTCGTCGGTGCCGGGGACTGGTGTGCTTGCGGACCGGCCACTGAAGCGGACCGAGATGTCCGCGCTGAATGTGTCGAACTTCGACTTCGCGGCCGCGGAGTCGACGGCATACGCCTTCTGACCGACCACGATGAACTTCTTGCCCGGCTGCGACCGCTGAAGGTAGTCGGCCAGCTTCGGGTAGGCCGCGTCCTGGATGAGGGTGCCGAACTGGTCGTACGTGAGCTCACCGGTCGTCCACATCTGGTTCTCGCCAGCACCGAGCAGGTTCTTCGTGTCGCGGTAGGCCTCGTCGACCCAGCCCATGTGCCGTGGCTGCTGGCCGGACACGAGGACGTTGTGGGCGATCACGGTCTCCGAGCCCATGTACCCGAGGTAGGCGTTGCGGAAGTTCGTCCCCTCGCCTCGCAGCATCCGGAAGTTGGGCATGTCGAACCGGTCGGCGTACTCCGGGCGCATCTGGTCGAAGAGCACGATCAGCACCTTGGTGGGCCGGTGCACCGACTCCGTCGCGTTGCTCGGCGCGGTGCCCATGCTGATGAGGGAGGCGGCCACCACGGATCCTGCGGCGATGATGCTGACCAAGCGGCCTCGGGTACTCCGTGTCATGACAGGGCTCCTCGTCGCAGACTCCGGCTTGTTGGCCGGAGCCTTGACCTCACCGCAGCGCCGGTCAAGATCGAATCGTGTTTCCCCTAGAGAGTGTCAGGTATCGAACTTCACATCATCCGGTGACAGAGGGTCACCCTGCTGCGACAGGCCCGCGTGGTAGGGATATCGGGTGAGCGACGACGAGCGGGCGGCCGAGCCGCCCATGGGTACCGCTCCTTCTCACTCCGGTGTCGTCGGCAAGGTCGAGCGCGTCGTGCTCGGCACGAGTGCGGCCGCTGACCGAACGCAGGCCCGACTCTGGTGGGGTGGCTTCCCGTACGCGGTCTTCAAGAAGTACTCCGACGACGGCGGCAGCCGGCTGGCCGCCCTGCTGACGTACTACGGGTTCTTGAGCCTGTTCCCTCTGGCTCTGGTGTTCGTGGCACTGTTGACGCTCGTGCTGCAGGGCAACGAGCAGCTGCGCAACGACCTGCTCGAACAGCTCTTCGGCCCGAACTACTCCGACGACATCCTCAACTCCTACGAACAGCTGCCGTCCGGTGGGCTGCCTTTGGTCGTCGGTCTGGTCGGCCTCCTCCTGGCGGGGATGGGTGGGGTGTTCGCGCTCTACGTTGCGCTGAACCAGATCTGGGCGGTCCCCTGGAGGCAGAGGTTCGGGTTCGGCCCGCGCTACCTTCGCGTCGTCATCACGCTCGTCGTCCTTGGGCTCGGTGCTCTGACGGTCGCCGCGGCGGGCGTGGTGGCGGCGACCGTGACTCAGCTGTCGGTCGTCAACCGGGTCGGACTGACCGTTGCCGCCGCGGTCGTGGCAGCGGCGGTGCTCGTGGTGGCGACCAAGGTTCTCACCGCGCGTGCCGTGCTCCGCGACGAGTACCTGCTGGGCTGCGTGCTGGGCGGCGTCGTCGCGGCACTGGTGTTCACGGTCGGCGGTCAGGTCCTGGCTCGGCTCGTGGCCAACGCCACAGCGGTGTACGGGGTCTTCGCCACCGTGATCGGCATCTTGACCCTGTTCTACGTCACCGCGCAGGCGGTGATCATCGCCATGGAGATCTCGGCCGTCCGGGCCTGGCGACTGTGGCCACGGGGGCTCGACATCAACCTGCTGTTCCCGGCCGACCACCGCGCCTACCAGCTGCTGGCCCAGATCGACGAGCGCATGCCCTCCCAGGAGAACGACGCCCGCTTCGACCGCACGGGCAACGACGACCCAGGGCGGCCGGACGGCGCAGGGCTACGGCGCAGAGGCGACGAGCCGCCGCACCCCTACGACTCCTTGACCACCGAGTAGTTGACCCGGTCGGCGACCCCCACCACTTCGTCGGAGATCTTGGCCATCCGTCGGTAGAGCTCCTGGTAGCCCACGACCCGTCGCAGGTCGTCACTGTCGATCAGGGTCGACATCGCCCTGCGGTAGACCCGCTCGAGGCGTCGCTGGGTCTTGATCGCCGCGGCCGCCTCGACCGAGGCCTCGCCGTGGTTCGCATCCAGCGCCTCGAAGGCGAGGCGGAGGTGGTTGACGCCCTCGCTCAGCAGCTCGGCCATCTCCGACATGGCGACGTCCGGGGTGAGCTGCATGACCTCGGCCTCACGCACGGTGTTCTTGGCGCCGTTGATGACCTCGTCGAGCCCACGGGACAGCTCGAAGAGGTCCTCCGGCTCGAGCGGGGTGGTGAAGGCCTCACGCACCGTCTGGATGAACCGGGCCTTGACGTCGTCGGCTGCGTGCTCGGCCGCGCGCACGTCGTCGCTGCAGTCCGGCTCCCCCGCAGCCCATCGGCGGAAGGCGGTCAGCCCCTCTGCAGTGACGTCGATCTGTTCGCTCAGCGTGCCGAGCAGGTCGGGTACGTCTGGGAGGAACCATCGGGTCAAGGAAGCACTCACAGCGCCGCCACCCCTTTCGCGAGATACAAGTACAGCACGGCCAGCAGGCCGGCTGCGGGGATCGTGGTGATCCAGGCGATGCCCATCTCCTTCACGACCTGCCAGCGGACGTGCCGCCAGCGTCGTCGGCCGCCACCGCAGCCGATGACCGAGGACGCGACGATCTGGGTGGTGCTGACCGGCGCCCCCAGGATCGAGGCGGTGAAGATGACCCCGGTCGACGACGACTGGGAGGCCAGTGAGTCCAGCGGCTTGATGTCGTAGATGCGTCGGCCCACCGTCTTCACGATGCGCCACCCACCGGCCGCAGTTCCCAGAGTGAGGGTGAGGCCGGTGGTCACCTTGACCCACAGCGGCACCGTGAGGTCGTCGGTGACCCCGGCGCCGAGCAGCAGGGCGGCGATCACGCCCATCGCCTTCTGGGCGTCGTTGGCGCCGTGGGAGTACGAGAGGCCGGCGGCGGCCGCCCACTCGCCGCTGATCACCGGCCCACGCCAGCGGTTCGACCAGCGTCGAGACGCCCGTCGCAGGATGACGACCAGCAGCCAGCCACCGGCGAAGCCGATCGGTGGGGAGACCAGCAGGGCGATGAGCGTGCCCCAGACCCCGACCGGGTGAAGGCCGTCCATCCCGCCCCAGTTGACGGCGTCGGCTCCGCCTTCGACGAGCGCGGCACCGACCAGGCCACCGACGAGCGCGTGACCGCTGCTGGAGGGCAGGCCGCGCCACCAGGTGATCAGGTTCCACGATGTGGCGCCGGCGAGTCCGGCCCCGACGACCAGGACGGTCTCGTCGGCCGGTACCTGCACGATCTTGCCGATCGTGTCGGCCACGGCCGTGCCGAGCAGGACGGCGCCCAGCATGTTGAACGTCGCCGACAGAAGGACGGCCTGTCCGGGGGTGGCGCCGCGGGTGGCCACCAGGGTGGCGATGGCGTTGGAGGCGTCGTGGAAGCCGTTGGTCAGCGCGAAGGCGAAGGCGAGTCCGATCGCGAGGTACAGGGCTAGGTCCACCCGGTGCAGTGTTCCCTGTTCACCTGCCGTTCACCTAGAGGACCTAGGTCCTGACCCTTCTGCGATTGTGCTCCCGGCCGATTCGCTCACTGCGGGACGCGCACGACGAGTGACCGCGGACGGACCTTCACCCGGAAGCCGTGACCGGGGTCCACCAGGTCGCCGTCGATCTGGCGGGAGCGTGGCGCATGGGTCGTGACCACTACCTCACGTCCCTGCAAGAGGGTCCGAGACGCCGCGTTCGCCGGGGACTTGCCCCGCGCCAGGGTCCACGTCGTCTTGGCCCAGGCCGCAGGACGCGTCGGGTCGAGCACGAGGATGTCGAGCAGTCCGTCGTCCACCACGGCCTCGGGGACGAGCTGCAGGCCGGCCACGAGGGTGCCGACGTTGGCCACGAGGCACGTCCGGCCGTAGTACCGGATCGGGGGCGAGCCGTCGACGCTGATCCGCATCCGCAGGGGGTGCTCGCGGAACTGCTTGACCCCCTCGACGGCGTACGCCGCCCAGCCGATGCGCTGCTTGAGCGACTCGTTGACATCCATCATGGCGGCATCCCAGCCGGTGCCGACCATGACCAGTGACGTTCGGACCTCTCCGTGCCCGAGCGAGACGGCCAAGGTGTCGATGGAGCGGTCCTGGCCCAGGAACGCGGTGCGCACCGATCCGCTGAGGTACAGGGGGACGCCGAGGTTTCGGGCGAGCAGGTTGCCCGTTCCACCGGGCAGGAGACCGAGCGGCACCCGGCTGCCGATCATGCCGTCGGCCACGGCGTTGACGGTCCCGTCGCCCCCCCAGACCAGGATCAGATCGACCCCGGTGCTGACGAGCTCCCGTGCCTGCGCCGTGCCTGGCTGCTCGGCAGTCGTGGGCACCCATAGGGGTGTCTCGTAGCCGAGCTGTTGGACAGCGAGGTCCAAACGGGCGCGCGCTGCCATGAGGTCTGGGAACTTCGTCGGGTTGACGACGACCGCGGCGCGCACCGGTCCACCGTACGCAGCCCCTACGGCCCGTGGTGGACTGACCTCGTGCAACGCGTCAAGACCCCCGTGGGCCCACTGCCGTGGTGGGCCGTGCTCGCCGGAAACATCGGCTTCTGGCCCGCCTGGACGTTCGCGTGCGGCTACGCCTTCCATCGGGTGAGCGACGAGCGTTTCGCCCGAGACGACGTCGTCACAGCCCCACGGGCCTTCGAAGCTGACGGGCGCTGGTACGAGGAGGCCCTACGCATCAAGCGATGGAAGGAGCGACTTCCCGAGGCGGGAGGCTTGTTCCGGGGTGGCTTTGCCAAACGCGACGTTGCGGGTGGCCAACGTGAGGTCCTGCAACGGTTCGTGGTCGAGACCCGACGTGCCGAGCTCACCCACTGGGCGGTCGCCTGCGGGGTCGCCGTCCCGATGCTGTGGAACCCCTGGTGGGCGGCCCCGGTCCACGTCTGCGTCGCGGCGGGCTCGAACCTTCCGTGCATCGCGGTGCAGAGGTACAACCGGTTGCGGCTGCGACGGGTGCTGCGGCGGATGCGAGTCGACGGGCGCGTCGACTAGCGCAGGGTGCCGCGGGGGCCCATGACGATGCGGGGGGCATCGTGGGGGTCGAGCCAGCGAAGGAGCCAGCGCATGTCGGAGCGGCGCACCGAGACGCAGCCTGCTGTGGCGCCCGACCCGTTGACGTGCAGGAAGATGCCGCCGCCCTTGCGGGTGTCTGCAGGCGAAGCGGCGATGCGCTCCCCGCTGGCAGTCCTGGAGATGCCGGTGGGCAGGTTGTAGTCGAGCACGACGGTGTAGCGGTACTGCTGTCGGTAGCTGTCGAGGTCCTCGGCCCACGACGTACGCCAGTCGGCGGTGGGCGGACGCCGCTGCTGCATGACGTTGTAGGTCTTGGGGTCCGTGGGGTCGTAGGGCCACCAGTCGTTGGCGTCGAGCACCCGGTACGGCAGGGTGACCCCTCCGGGGTCGACGACGCCGAAGCCGCGCAGCAGCCGGAACGATCCGGCGGGCGTCTCTCCGGAGTTCTGCATGCGGGTGGCCTCGGGTGCGAAGCCGTTCCAGCCGACCCGGGCCGGGGTGGATGCCATGACCTGACGCCAGACGTCGTCGCTGCCGAGCTGCCAGGCCTGCAGCCGGGCGAAGGACGTCGACCAGTTCTTGGTCGTGACGACGACGGCCTGGCGGGCGCTGTGCAGGCTGTTCAGCCGGTCGGGCAGGGGGCGGGCCGCGGCCTGCCGGCTCGACGAGGGGGCGACCGAAGCGCCCCTTGCGGCCGCGGTCGCGGCGGTCTCCGCGGAAGGCACGGGTGCGGCGAGCGCGGGGGCACCGAGCGTGACAGCGGCGAGGGCCGAGGCGCCGAGGAGCAGGGCGGCCGCGGTCAGGGCGGCGGCGCGGGTGCGCGGGCCGGGCAGGCGCGGACGGGACATGGGGTCATCATCGTCGTTCGGCCGCTTGCCCTTGACTGGGCCACGCGGGGGGCTTTCCTGGCCGGGAGGTGGCTTTGCCGGTGGTCTACGACCCGCCTTGCCCTCTCACGATCAGCAAACCTGATCGTCGACCGCTCAACTGAGGGCCAGGACGGCGGCGAGGGTGCGGGCGGCCCGGCCGCCGGCCTCCAGGGCCGTGTCCAGGGCGGCGGACACGTCGAGGTCGGCCAGCAGCAGGTCGACGATCGCCTGCTCGGCTTGCTCGTCGTCGGCCCGGCGGCCGGCCGCGGAGTACAGGGAGTCGAGCCGCTGTTCGGCGTAGTCGAGCAGCTCGGGCTGGTAGTCCCACGCCTGGTGCCACGGTCGGTCCAGCAGCATCAGCCGCAGGGCGGCCGGGCGGTGGTCGCGGACGAGGTCGTCGACGAGGACCAGGTTCCCGGTGGACTTGGCCATCTTGGCGCCGTCGACGCGCACGGTGCCCACGTGCATCCACGCCCGCGCGAACGGGGTGACGCCGGTGGCTGCCTCCGCCTGGGCCGACTCGAACGCGTGGTGCGGGAAGCGCAGGTCGGCGCCGCCCGCGTGCAGGTCGACGCTGGAACCGAGCACGCTCAACGCCATGGCGGTGCACTCGGCGTGCCAGCCGGGGCGCCCCGGACCCCAAGGGCTGGGCCAGGAAGGCTGGCCCGGCCCGGACGCCCGCCACAGGGGAACGTCAAAGGGGTGTGCCTTGTCCGGGTCCTCGGGCTGCTCACCGAACTCCGCGCACATCGCTTAGTGCGTCGTCGTCGCCGATCCCATGAGCCGCGGGCACGCTCGCCCCGCGGAAGTACACCGACCCTGAGCGCTCGTAGGCAGCGCCCCGGTCGACCAGCGCCTGGCTGAGCGCGACGACCTGGGGCACGTAGGTGTGGGCTCGCGGCTCGTGGTCGGGGCGCCGGACGCTGAGCAGCGACATGTCGTGGTCGAACTGGTACTGGTGCATGGCGGCGTAGGCGTCGAAGGGCGTGTTGGCCAGCCGGGCCGCGTCGGTCAGCACGTCGTCGACGTCGGTGACGTTGCGCACGACCTCGGTCTGGATGCCGATGTGGCGCAGCACGCGGGTCGCGGCGTCGACCCAGACGAACGTCGCCGCGTGCCCGAGGTGCGTGACGTCGTAGGGCGTGACGCCGCAGACGTAGATGCGGGCCTTGTCGATGAGCGGCAGAGGAGTGTCGCCCAGTCGAAGCGGAGCATGCGGGTGCAGATCGTGCGTCACCTGGTCGAGCCTGCCACATGGCCGATCACACTGGACATGCCGGCAAGCCGTGGGCAGGGCATCATGAAGCGGTGCCGGTCGTCGCCTTGGCCTTCGTCGTCAGCGGTGTCGTCCACCTGGTGAGGCCGTCGGCGTTCGATCGCCTGATGCCTCCGGGTCTGCCTGCGCCGCGGGTCATCATCTCGTCCAGCGGTGTGGCCGAGCTGGCCTGCGCTGTGGGCCTGCTCACTCACCGGCGCTGGGCCGGCCCAGCGTCCGCCGCCCTGCTTGTCGCGGTCTGGCCGGGCAACTGGTACTACGCGGTTCAGGTGCAGCGTGACGACCGGACGACGGCGACGCACAAGACCATCGCGTGGCTGCGAGTTCCGCTCCAGCTGCCGATGATCCGTTCCGTGCTACGTGCTCGGTGAGCTGGTCGCTGTCAGCCAGCGGAGCGTCCACGTCCCGTCGACAGTCGGCGCATCGCCCGGCCAAGCCGGCACGGGCTGGCCCCGATCTGCGCGGTACGGCAGAGTCGTCGGCCGTGAGGGCATGGGCGTTCGTCGCGGGCCAGTTCGCCCTGCTGGCTGCGCTGGTGGTGCTGCCCTCGGCGGCGGTGGGCCCGACGATCGACGTCCAGTGGCTCCATCCGCTCGGGTACGGGCTGATGGTCGTGGGTGGGGTCGTCCTCGTGGTCGCCGGCCTGCACCTCGGGGAGGCGCTGACACCGTCCCCGCATCCCCGCGACGGTGCGCGGCTTCGGACCAACGGGCTCTACCGGTTCGTGCGCCACCCGATCTACAGCGGAGTGCTGCTGATCGGCTGGGGCCTCGGGCTCCGGGCGATGCTGTGGGTGGGACTGGCCCTGGCCGTGGCGCTGACTGCCTGGATGACCGCCAAGGCGCGCTACGAGGAGCAGCTGTTGACGGCGCGCTACCCCGACTACCCGGCGTACGCGGCTACGACCCCCCGGTTCGTCCCCACCCCCCGCCGCCGCCCCCGCCCTTCCGCCGATGATCAGCAAACCTGATCGTGAGCAAGGGTCAGGGGTGGGTGACCAGACCGAGGACGGCGGCGGTGGACAGGACTGAGCGGGGGGCGAAGCCGCTGCGCCACATGCCCCCGTGGGCGGCGCCGTCGACGAACAGCCGGTAGGGCTCCGGCAGGGGAACCGTGGGCTGGGCCGAGGACCGGCTCGACCGCAGGTCGTGGACGAGCATGGCGGCCATCAGGGTGCTGGACGTCGACGGGCTGAAGACCTCCAGGCCGAACCGCGGCGCCCCCGCGTAGGCCGCCGCGAGCAGCCGGTTGCGCACCACCGAGCGGGTGCGCGTGGCCGGAGCGACGGTGATCGAGACGAGGCGACCGCGCAGCCGCGCCGACGTCGCCCGCCACCGCTGGATGCGCTTGGCCAACGCATAGTTGGGCCCCTGCTGCCCGACCAACGCGTCGCAGATGCCGAATCGCTCTCCCTCGTCGTTCGTCGCGACATCGGCGTACTGGGCGGAGAACAGCCGTCCGGCGGACAGTCCGTGGGCGGCCACCGACCAGCTGCTTCGGTCGGCGAATCGCTGCCGAGAGAACTCGACGACGTCGACGGGCACGGCGTAGGCGTCGGTCGGGGTCGCCAAGAAGGACAGTGAGACGTCGTCTCGGGCGTCCAACAGCCGCTGGGTGAGCGCATCGACGGCGACACTGACCCGCACGTGTTCGGCCCCGTCGGCGTACACGTAGCTGCCGAGAGTGAACGGCCCCTCGACCTGCTCCAGCCAGGTACTGACCTCGGGCAGCTCGGTGACGAGGTCGACGCCGGCGTGCTCGGCCAGCGTCGCGTCGTCGGCCGCCGCCGGCCCGCGTACCGGCAGGGACAACGTGCCGGGGGTCTCCTTGGCGAGGCGGGTCAGGCGCGACCACAGGTCGGGGTCGGGTCGGTCGACGGCGACGACGTGCGCCCCCCAGCCCAGCAGCGACACGAGCGGACCCATCTGCGAGCCGGCACCCAGAACGACGACGGTCAGGTCGGCTAGGTCGAGCCAGTCCGGGTTGTCCTGCACGGACTGCATCGCGGTCGCGAACGACGGCTCGACGGTTCCGGACCCCACCCAGCGGTCGAGCTGCGCCGACAGCTCGGTGCCAGCCACCCGTCCCCCGCGGTAGGGAACGGAGAGCGCGCGCAGGCCCGACGACCCTGCGCCGCGAACCGTCGCCGTCCGCAGCTCCGGCCGGGTCGGGTCGGCCCGCCCGATCGCCACGTCCAGCGGGGCCGGCTCCGGGCCGCGTTCGAACGCGAACCCCTCGTGCACCGCGGCGAGTCCGGACTGGGCGATCCGCAGCGCGTGCTGCTGGGCCTCCAGCCGGGTGAGGGTGCTGAAGTGGCCGAGGTAGTGCTGGCGCCAGTGGGCCTCACCGGCTGCCGCGGTCGAGGCGGCAGTGTCCACCTCGCGGGTGGCGGCCGACACGATGGCGCGTCCGGTCGCGGTCGAGCTGCGGACGCCGTCGACCGTCGAGAAGACGACCCCGGTGGACGAATCGGCCGCGCTCACGACGCCATGGTGCCGTGTGCCGCCCGTCGCAGCCGGTCCGCCACGGCGCTGCCCACTCCCTCGTCCGGTGGCGGTACGGCAACGACCACGTCGAGTGCCGCGTCGTCGGCAGCGCGCAGGGCGGCGAAGAGCACCCGGGCGTACGCCTCGGAGTCGTTGGGGGCCGCCAGCCGGAGCACTCCGGGTCGGTCGGCGACGACGTCTCGCGCCAGCAGGCCCACGCGGGCGCCCGGGTGCTCGGCGGCGATCGCGGCCAGCTGGTCGTCGACGCCGTCGCCTTCGGTCAGCACGACCAGTGCGTCGGGCGCGTAGTGCGCGGGCAGGGTTCCTGGGGCTGGGTTCACCCCGTGGCCGGCCTCGACCGACAACCCGGTCGTGGCCTCGACCTGCTCCACGGTGACCTGACCGGAGCGAAGCAGGCGCGGACGCTCACCCGTGCAGTCGACGATCGTGGACTCGACGCCGACGTCGCACGGCCCACCGTCGAGGATCCGGTCGATGGTCGGGTCGAGCACGTCGGCGAGCTCGGCCACCACGTGGGCTGCGGTCGTGGTGCTGACCCGACCGAACCGGTTGGCCGAAGGCGCGGCGATCGCGCCGCCGAAGGCAGCCAGCAGAGCCCGGGCGACCGGGTGGGACGGGCTGCGCAGCCCGATGGTCGCGGCGCCCCCTGCGGCTCGCTCACCGAGGCCGGACCGGCGGGCCAGCACGAGGGTCAGTGGGCCCGGCCAGTGGTCGGTCGCCAGGTCGCGTGCGTAGTCCGGCACCTGCTCGGCCCACGTGTCCAGGTCCGCGACGTCGAGGACGTGCACGATCACCGGGTGGACGACCGGGCGCCCCTTGGCGACGTAGATCCGGTCGACGGCGGCGTCGTTGGTGGCGTCGGCTCCCAGCCCGTACACGGTCTCGGTGGGGAAGGCGACCAGGCCCCCGTTGCGAAGCGAGGCGGCCGCCTCGACCACGTCAGTGGTGATGAGGGTGCTCATGTGTCGATTCTCTCGCCTGAGACGTGCTCGACGCGATGCCCGTGCCCCAGGGTGAAGACGGACTGGCGTCCGTGCACGACCCACTGCCTCGGGCCGCCCACCGCGGCGGTGTCCTCCTCGATGCCGAGCACGGTCGTCCCCTCAGGGGCGTGCAGGAGGGTCCGGGTCAGCAGGTCCGGCGCCCAGCCGAGCATCTTGTCGAAGTGTGGGATGACCCGCACGTGCGACAGCAGTCCCAAGCCCTGGGTGGGCTGGCCACCTGGACGCCGGATGCTGGGGATCCACGACGTGAGCGCCATCGCTCCTGCGCTGCACCCGGCGAGGGATGCCCCGGCAGTCCAGGTGTCGACGATGGCCCGCCAGACGGCCGTGTCGTGCAAGGTCTTGGCCAGAAAGGCGGGATTGCCGCCGGAGAGGTAGATCAGCCCAGCGCCGAGCACCTGCTCGGCAACGGCGGGGTCGTCGGCGGAATGGCGGTCGAACACCGGGAGCCAGTGTGCGGTGACCCCGAGCCGGTCGGCCTGCTCCTGCCCGAGGCGGCGCCACCGTTCGAGGCTGGACTCACCCTCCGGGGCCGCGGCTGTGGCGACCTGGACGTAGCGGGGCGGCTGCCCGGCGAGGAGCGCGCGCTCGACGTCGAGCATGACGGGGAGGTACTCACCGGATCCGACGAGGGCCAGGGTGCCGGGCACACCGGCGACGCTACCTCAGGCAGCGACGGGGGACTGGGCCTGGCGTCGGGCCGCCCGCTGGCGCGACCGGCGAAGCGAACGACGTTCTTCCTCGCTCAGACCGCCCCACACGCCGAAGTCCTGCCGGCTGGCCAGGGCGAACTCCAGGCACAACCCGGCCACCGGACAGGAACGGCAGATCGCCTTGGCGGCCTCGACCTGCACGACGGCGTCGCCGGTGGTGCCGACCGGGAAGAACAGCTCCGGGTCGACGGTCATGCAGGATGCGTCGTCCTGCCAGGTCATGCGTCCTCCTCGTGACAGCGGGGTCACGAAGTCAGACGCTTCGACTCGGGGTGAAGTTCCCCCGGCCGGAGCAGTGAGCCGATTCTTCATCGGTTCACAGGTTCGCGGCTCAGCCGAGCTGGCCCCTCACCGAGGCGGCTCCACCGTCGCTGAGCGAGACCGCTCCACCGCAGGCGTAGAGGGTCTGGAAGCGAAAACAGGTCGACCCCTTGACCTTGGCGCCGGCGTTGACGAGCACGACGGTGACCGACGCGACGTCGGCCGGGTCGAACGGGATGGCCGCGAGGGTCAGGCTGCCGTCAGGGAGCACGGACTGGACGTTGGTCGTGACGTCTCCGGTGGTGGACGTCTGGATCAGCACCGCGCGGCCGCCGCCAGCGGGGTCGGGCACGTCGAGGGTGAGGTCCAGCGTCGCGGCTCCGACACCGGACTTGGGCACGAAGCGCACCGCGGCCGACGTGAGGTGGTCGAGGGTCTTGGTGACCACCCCGGAGTTCGGGTCCGCGTTGCTCAGAACGAACTCCATGGCCGGCCCGGCGTCGTAGGCAGCGCCCTCCTCGTACCGCGCGCTCGGTGACTGGTTGTCCGCGGTGAACCGGGCGTAGGCGTCTGCGAAGGAGACACCGCGGCCACCCAGGGCGTTGGCGATCCCGAGCGTCGAGTAGTCGTCAGCACCTCCGGGGCTCGCGTCGAGGCGCCCCCAGACCTGGCGGACGACGGACGGACCGTAGCGCTCGCTGAGCCACCGGAAGAAGATCCAGTTGCCGTACCAGTTGAACGCCTTGCCGAGGTCCAGGGACTGGTTCGGCCGGTTCAGCTGGCTGTAGGTGAGGTACTGCCGGTTGTCGTTGCTGCCGTCGAAGACCTGGTCCTCCATCCACGTGGCGGTGGACTCCATGATCCAGGCGTCCTCACTGACGTCGTAGCCGAACTGGATCGCGTGCTGGAACTCGTGGGCGGCGGTGACCTGCAGGTTCGACAACGGCGTGCCGGACGGGAAGTCGAAACGGGCGTAGTCGTCGTCCAGGACGCAGTAGGCAGCGACGTCGTAGTAGCGGTAGGTGGAGGAGCGCTTCATCCGGCTGTCGTCAGGTGCGCAGTACCCGTACAGGCCACGGCTCAGGGCCGCGAGGTAGATGTCGAAGCGACGGTCCTTGTTGTCGAAGCTGGCCCGCTGGTCGGTCAGCGGACGGCGGTAGTTCAGCGCGCCGACCTCGGTCGACCAGACCTCGTTGGCCACGGCCAGGGTCCGCTCGACCTGGTTGGGCACCCCGTCGCGGTCGCTGTCGGCGCGCGGCGGGGCGTTGACCCCCTTGTTCGTCCAGCGCACGCACAGCCGCGCGTTGCAGAGCTTGAGGTTGGACCGGCGTCCCCACGAGTCGTTGGACGTCGGGTCGCTCGGTCGGGCCAGGAGCTCGTGGGCGGCCCGGCGTCCGGCGGGACCGAGGGCGGGCACCGCCCGGGCGAGGTCGCGCAGCACGAGCGTGGCATCGGCGGTCGGCTCGGCACTTCGGGCGCTCGCGGGGGTCGGACCGAACAGCGCCTGGGCCGCAGCCAGGGCGGCCTGGGCTTCGACCCGGCTCGGGTTGTGCCCGGCGGCCTGCCCGGCGTCGTGCCCGGCGTCGTGCCCGGCGTCGGAGCGCGAAGCGGTGGCGGCGGCCAGGGGCGCGCCGAGCAGTCCCGCCGCCACGCTGGTGGCGACGAGGGAAGCCAGGCCGATGGCGGCACGGCGAGTCAAGGACATGGGCGCTCCCGATTGGTGTGCGGCGACCCTACCTGTCGAAACGCTCAGCGGGGATCCGCCCAACGGGGGCTTGTCGACCGTGGCGGGTACAGGGCGGTGCGCCACACGACCATGGCCGGCGCCGGGTCGTCCGCAGCGGACGACAGGGCCAGCGCCACGTGTTCGGGACTGTGCACCTCCACCGCGGAGATGCCGTACGCGGCGGCCAGCGTGCACCAGTCGGGGCCGATCAGGTCCAGCCCGGGTGCCGCTCGTCCGGTCCGCCCGGCGTCGAAGCGCAGCATGCCGTAGCCGCCGTCGTCGACGACGAGCAGCGTGACGGGCAGCTGGTGCTGGACGACGGTGGCCAGCTCACCAACCGCCATGGCAAGACCGCCGTCACCGACCACGGCCAGGGTGGGCCGCCCGGTCGTCGCGGCACCGATCGCGGCCGGGAGCCCGAAGCCCAGGGTTCCCCAGCCCACTGGGTAGGCAAGCCTTCGCGGTCTGGCCATGGCCGCGTAGCCCCCGACCCAGTAGCCGGCGACCGCCATGTCGCAGACGACCACTCCGTCGTCGGGCCAGGCCTGCTCGACGGCCTCGACCAGCTCGACCGCCGACGCGGTCCGGGGATCGGACGCGGACTGGCGACGCACCACGTCGCGCAGCGCGAACGGCGCGTCGGCCCAGGGCTCCCGCGGCCGCAGCCGCACGGCCAGGGCGTCCACGACCGTGCGGACGTCGCCGACGACGGCGAGGTCGGGGTCGAGCTCTCCGCTGGGGGCCAGGTTCACGTCGATCACCCGCTGCGGACGAGCCATGGCCCAGTTGCGGGTGGACATGCCGTCCAGCGCCGACCCGAGCACCAGCAGCAGGTCCGCGCCGGCGAGCAGCTCGTCGACGACGGGCTCGTGGACCGGGGCGTCGACGAGCAACGGGTGCCCGGCCGGCAGCGATCCGCGCCCGGCGTACGTCGTGACGACCGGCGCACCCAGCCGCCAGGCCAATGCATCCAGCGAGTCGACCGCGTCGCTGCTGACCACCCCGCCACCGGCCCAGATGACCGGACGTCGCGCGGCGTTGACCAGCGCGGCGGCGGCGGTCAGCTCAGCGGCGGAGGCGGACACGCGCACGGCGTGCTGCGGCGGGTCGGCGGCCGGCGCGGCGCTGCCCAGCACGTCGGCGGGGATCCCCAGGTACACCGGCCCGGCGGGGGCCTCCAGTGCCGTCTCGACGGCAAGGGTGGCCGCGGCGACAGCGGCCTCCGGGCTCGTCGGCTGCAGCACCGCCTTGACCAGGGGTTCGAACAGCGCGCCCTGGTCTCGGCTCTCGTGCAGGAGACCGCGCACCCGACCTGGCGCACGGGGGCCGACCGGCACGTCACTGGCGACGAGCAGGACCGGGCTGCCGGCGGCCGCCGCCTCGCCGATCGCAGCCACGGTGTTCGCCGCACCCGGCCCCGAGGTGACCAGGGCCACACCGAGCCCTCCGGTGGCCCGGGCGAGCCCGTCTGCAGCGAAGGCCGCGGTCTGTTCGTGACGAACGGTCACCACCTCGAGCGGTTGGGCACGAGCCGACCAGAAGGCCAGGTTGTGCACGCCCGGGAGGCCGAACGCCGTGGTGACTCCGCTGGTGTGCAGCAGGGAGAGAACGCGCTCGGCGGTCGTGGGTCCGGCCATGGACGAATCCTGGCAGGGTGGGGGACATGACCGCCGCATCCACGCCTCCCCCACCCGGCTCGTCGTTCGTCAAGCGCAACCCGGCCGACGAGGCCGAGGTCGTCTGGGAAGGGACGCTGCAGCCGGCGTCAGAGCTGGTCGACGCCGCCGCGATCGCGCGCGTGGCCCAGCGTGGCTGGGCCGGTGTCCCCGCACCCGTGCGGGGTCGGGTGATCGCCCAGGTCGGCCGCCTCGTCGAGGCCAACAAGGCAGCGTTGTCCGCCCTGGTCACCCGTGAGATCGGCAAGCCCTACGCCGAGGCGCTCGGGGAGGTGCAGGAGGTCATCGACACCTGCGACTTCTTCCTGGGTGAGGGGCGCCGCCTGTACGGGCAGACGGTGCCGAGCGAGATGCCGGACAAGCAGCTGTTCACCTTCCGGGTGCCGGTCGGTGTGGCGTGCATCATCACGGCGGGCAACTTCCCGGCCGCCGTACCGTCGTGGTACCTCGTGCCCGCCTTGCTGTGCGGCAACTCCGTGGTCTGGAAGCCGGCCGAGACCGCGAACGCCGTGGCCGACGCCCTCGTCGCGCTCTTTCGGGCCGGTGGCGTCCCGCATGAGGTGCTGCAGGTCGTCCACGCCGACGGTCCCACCACGTACGAGGGACTCGATCAGGCGCTCCAGCGAGGCCTGGTCGACAAGGTCGGCTTCACCGGCTCGTCGGACGTCGGACGTCGGATCGGGGCGCTGTGCGGGCACCACCTGCAAAGCCCCTGCCTCGAGCTCGGTGGCAAGAACCCGATGGTGGTCATGCCCGACGCCGACCTCGAGCTCGCGGTCGAGGGCGCCCTGTTCAGCGGGTTCGGCACCGCCGGCCAGCGGTGCACCTCCCTCGGGACGGTCTGGGCCCACCGAGACGTCTACGACTCGTTCCGCGACCGGTTCGTCGGCGCGGTGCAGTCCTGCGTGGTCGGTGACCCGTCGCAGCAGGTTCTGTACGGCCCGATGATCGACGAGCGGTTCCTGCAGCGCTTCGTCGGCTGGCTCGACCTCGTCGACGACCACCACGTGCTGCACGGCTCGACCGGCGTGGGGCGGATCACCTCGTCCAACCCACGACAGGGGTTCGTCGGCGACCCCGACATCGGCCTGTACGCCCACCCCACGATCGTCGAGGGCGTGCGCCCTGGTGACGTCCTGTACTCCACCGAGACGTTCGGTCCGCTGGTCGGCCTCGGGGTGTTCGACGACCTGACCGAGGCGATCGGTCTCGCGAACGGGCACGGCTACGGGCTGTCGTCGTCGATCTACACGACCGACCCCCAATCGGTGTGGCGCTTCCGCGAGGGAGTCTCGGCGGGCATGGTCAGCGTCAACAACTCGACGTCTGGGGCTGAGGCGCACCTGCCCTTCGGGGGCAACGGGCTCAGCGGCAACGGCTCACGGCAGTCAGGGGTCTGGGTGCTCGACCAGTTCACCCGTTGGCAGTCGATGAACTGGGACTACAGCGGCCGGCTGCAGCGCGCCCAGATGGACGTCGGTGCGTTCGACTGGCACCCCGACTTCCAGCTGTGAGCCCAGGTCAGGCGTTGGCCTCCTGCAGGTAGGCGCCGACGAAGTTGGACGACGCGTCGGCGTCCTGCGACGCGAAGACGCTCATCGTCCCGTCGTGGAACCAGGCGTAGACGACTTCTGAGGAGCCTCCCTCGCCGGTGGCAACCACGACCTTCTCGCCGGAGATGGTCTCCTGCTTGACCGTCCCTCCGGCGCCGGCCATCCCGCCCGCCATGCCGTTGACGATGTTCTCTGCCACCGCTGGGTTGTCGGCGAACTTGCTCGCCATGTCGAACAACACCAGGTAGCCGACATCTGCTCCGTCCTTGGTGACCGCGTGGACGGACATCGAGGTGAGGACCTTGCCGTCCTCCAGCGCGCTGTACTGCTGCTCGAGCTCAGGTGCCACCGACCCGTACTCGTAGCCGGGCACGGCGATCAGTGACGGCTCGCCAGGACCGGTCGAGTGCGTGGTGGCGGAAGAACTCGCCGAGGTCGCCCCTTCGGTGGTCGGTGTGCTCGCTGTCTCGTCCGCACCGCTACCGCACCCGGCGACGACCAGCATTGCGACGGCGCTCATGGTCAGAGCCCTTGTGAACTTCGACATGACGCCTCCCTCTTCGCTCGCGCAGGCCAAACTGACCTCCGCACCTTCGTTGTCCCATTTACCGGCCCGGTCGCGCCAGAGGCGTTCGTCACCGTCACACTGGGGGGATGGACCCGAAGGTGAGACAGGACCTCGACGCTGCGCTGGCCGCCAAGGAGGCCGAGGTGCGCGCCGAGCTGGCCGCACTGCATGCTCCCGCCGTCGACTCCGGGGACATCTCCTTCGGCAAGCGGGTGGGTGACGGCACGAGCATCGCGGTCGAGCGGATCACCCAGGTCGCTGCATCGGATCGGCTGCAGACGATGCTCGCCGCGATCACCCGGGCCCAGGCCAAGCTGACGGACGGCACCTACGGGACCTGCGACCGCTGCGGCTCGCAGATCGCCACCGAGCGGATCGACGCCCTGCCCTGGGCCACCACCTGCGTCACCTGCTGATCGCCGGCCGCGTCGCACCCACCTCTCAAGAGCGGCGACGGCTGGGTCGACAACCAAGCGTGGACCAACCCGCTGCGGAACGGCTGCAGGCCGGCACCCAGACCCGTCGCCACCAGCCCCCTGCGGCCCGGATGCCCCGGCCCGACCCACCGGCGTCCAGTCGGTGGCGGGCCAGCGCCACCACGTTCGGACCGGCCGGGCGCCTGGTGGCCACGGTGGTCTGGGTCGGGGCGCCTTGCCTCGCGTTCGTCTTCCTTGCGATTCCCTTCAACGTCGTGGCCTTCGTCATCTGGCTCGTCCTGGCTCCCCGAGGCCTTCGCGACATCTGGCATCCGGTCAGGGTCGACCGACGCTGATCCGGATCGGCGGGCCGTCGCGGTCGACGCGGTGGAGCCAGGGAGCGGGCAGGTAGACCGGACGGCTGGGCGCCAGCCACGGGCGTCGTCCGCGCCACAAGGTCCGTTCCCCCTGGGAGATGTCGAGCACCGGGCGCTGGACCCAGGTCGCGCCCCGCAGGGTCAAGCGGTTCCGCGGCGGCACCGCGGCGTCGGTGACCCGCCCGGGGGAGACCCAGCGAAGCGGCTCCTCGACCAGGATCGGCACGCCGACACCGGGCCACGCGGCGCCGTGCAGCCAGGCCACCACCCCCTGGGCGACGTGACGACCGTCAAGAGCGCAGACGTCGGCGGTCTCGGCCGGGTGCAGCAGGTTGCCGACCGCGAACACTCCGGGCGTCGAGGTTCGCAGCGAGGCGTCGACGATGGGGCCGGTCGAACCGCGGTCCACCGCGACGCCGTGGCGGCGGGCCAGCTCGTGGTCGGCGATCCAGTCGCCGGTGAAGACCACGGTGTCGCACTGCACGACGGTCCGACGTCCGTCGCTGTCGGTCAGCTCGACCCACTCGACCCGCTCGCTGCCCCCAATGTCGGTGACCGTGGAGCGGGTGCGGAGCGGGAACCGCCAACGGGCGCGGGCCGCGCGGTCGAACGTGCGAAACGACGACGGCCGTGGCTCGTCGGTCACCATCGCGACGACGTCGCAGCCGGCTCCGGCCAGGGTCATCACCGCCGAGTACGACACATGCTCGGCGCCGACGACGACCGCGCGACGACCCGGCGCCGCGTCGTGGAGGTGGACCAGCTGCTGCAGCTGGCCGGTCGTCAGGATCCCCGCCGGGCGTGACCCGGGGACCAGCCGAGCCGACCTCGGACGCTCGCGACACCCGGTGGCGAGCACGATCGCCCGCGCGTCCAGGCGGTACCGACCCGAGGGCGAGGTCACGGTCACCGTGCGGGCGTCGTCCCACTCGGTCACCGTGGACGCCGTCCGAAGGTCGGCCCCGGCGTCGAGAGCCCGGCGCACCCAAGTCCTGGCGTAGCCCGGACCGCTGAGGACCCGACCCAGGTCGCGCATCCCATACCCGAGGTGGGCGCTGTGCCGGGGGACCCCGCCGGCGTCGGGCTCGCGCTCCAGGACGACGACGTCGGCCACCCCCGCGGCCTTCAGCGCGCTGGCCGCGGCGAGACCGCTCGGTCCGCCACCGACCACCACGACGTCAGCCATGGTTGGCCGCGCCTTGCTCGAGGAGGCCGACCACCCGGGCGCCGCAGTAGAAGCCCTGGCAGCGTCCCATGAGCGTGCGGGTCCGCCGCTTCAGCCCGTCGACGTCGACCGGCGGGATCGGCGAGGCGAGAGCGTCGCGGATCTCACCACGGGTGACCCGTTCGCAGTGGCACACGATCTCGCCGTAGGCGGGGTCGCGGGCGATCCGGGCGTCGTCCAGGTAGGGCCGAACTGCGTCCTCGGCCAGAGACGGCATGGTCCACACGACGGAGTCGGGTGGTTCCTGGAGCCGCTCGCCGGCGTCGCTCAGGTCGTGGACGACCTTCTCGGCGATCGCGAGCGCGCTGGAGACGCCGGTCGAGCGGATGCCCCCGACGCGCACGTAGCGGTGCTCGGCGAACACCTCGTAGCAGTAGTCGCTGTGCTCGGTGGCGGCTCGGATTCCGGCGTAGGTCGCGGTCACCTCCTCGTCGAGCAGGGCAGGCAGGATGCGCTGGCCGTGCTCGAGCAGGAAGGCAAGTCCTGAGCCGGTGGTCTGGGTGGCCGTGCGGTCGTCGAGGTCCTCGGCTGTGGGTCCCAGGAGCACGTTGCCGTAGATGGTCGGCGTCACGAGCACCCCTTTGGTGGTGGGCGTCGGGACGGGCAGGACGATCCGGGTCAGGAGTTGAGCAGCGAGCTTGTCGAAGACGACGAGCTGGCCCCTTCGGGCGGTGACCGTGAAGTCCTCGGTACGTCCCGCCGGGGCGATCATCGCGTCGACCACGTCGGAGCCGAGCCCTGCCGCATCGACGACCCAGCGGGTGCGCAGCCGCGAGGTGCCGGTGACCACGTGATGGGCGTCTTCCTCGGACTCGATGGCGACCACCGGAGAGCCGAGGTGGAGCCGGGCCCCGCCCTGGACCGCCTCGGTGGCCAGCCCGAGGGTGATCGACCAGGGGTCGAGCAGCCCTTCGTCGGGGACCAGGAGCCCGCCGCAGACGCCCGGTCCCAGGTGTGGCTCGAGCGCGTACACCTCGTCGGGTCGAAGGGAGGTGAGGTGTTCGTAGCCCACGGCGAGCGCGTTGGCCTCGATCGCTGGGAGCCGTTCGAGCTGTTCTGCGTCCCAGGCCACGAGCACGGCTCCGGTCCTGCGCAGGGCCCAGCCCGACGCCGGCGCACGTTGGCTGAGCAGCCGGTACCCGCGGGCGACCAGGCGCGCCTCGAGCGAGCCTGGCTTGGCGTCGAACCCGGTGTGCCAGATCGCGGTGTTCGCCTTGCTCGTCCCCGCCCCGACGTCGGGTCGCGCCTCGACGAGAGCCACGGCGAGCCCGTGCCCGGTGAGCTCGCGAGCGATCGCGCATCCGACGACGCCCGCACCGATGACCACGACGTCCAGCGGCCCGTCGTCGTGCTGAGACGTCACGCGTGGGCCTCCGCGATGGTGGCGTCGAGGGCGACGAGCCACCGCCCGTAGAGCTCGTCGGCCGCGGCAGTGGACATCGACGGCTCGAAGACCCGCTCGGGTGTCCATCCGGCGATCACGGCTGACTCGGCACCTGGCCCGGCGTGCCCGCGCAGGGCCAGCGCCCCAACGCCGAGCGCGGTGGCGCAGGAGTACGGGTACACCTCGACCGGGACCCCGAGCAGGTCGGCCTGCAGCTGCATCAGCAGCGACGACCGGGTGAGCCCGCCGTCCACGCGCAGGGAGGTGAGCGAGGCGCCCAGGTCGTCCTCGATGGCCCTCGCCAGCATGGTCACCTGCGCGGCGATCCCGACGACCACCGCGCGCACGAGGTGCTCCCGCCGGGTGGACAGGGACAGCCCCAGGAACGAGCCCCGCGCCTCGGGCACCCAACGCGGTGCCCCGACCCCGGCCAGCGAAGGCACGAAGGCCGCCCCCGAGTCGTCGTCGACCGACCCACCCAGGCGGTCGAGGTCGGCCGGGTGCTCGATCAGGCCGACCCGCTGCAGCCAGCTCACCGCCGCACCGACGGTGAAGACCTGCCCGTCGATGCAGTAGTCGAGGCCCGCATCACAGGTCTGCCAGGCGATCGACGCGGCGAGCCCGTTGTGGGAGCGGTGGGGTGCGGGTCCGAGGGTGGCCAGCAGGAACGCGCCGGTCCCGTAGGTGCACTTCGACGTTCCGGGGGTCAGGCAGTTCTGGGCGAAGAGCGCAGCCTGCTGGTCCACGACGAGGCCGGTGACCGGCAGTGAGCCGCCGAAGGCCGACGTCTCCCCGATCGTGGTGTCGCAGGGCACCACCGAGGGAAGTGCCCCGATGTCGACGTCGAACGCCGCACAGGCCTCGCTGGACCAGTGCGCGCTGTCGAGGTCGAGCAGCTGGGTGCGGCTGGCCGTGGCGGCGTCGGTGACGAACGCCCCGGTGGCCCGGTGCAGCACCCAGCAGTCGAGCGTCGTGACCACCACGTCAGGGTCGTGGCGCGCGTCGGCATCGAGCAGGTTCTCGGCGAGCCAGCTGAGCTTCGCTGCGGCGAAGTACGGGTCGAGCGGCAGGCCGGTGATCTGCTGCAGACGCGCGGCCCAGGGCTGGAGGCGCTCGGTGACCGTGACTGCGCGGCGGTCCTGCCACACCAGCGCGGGCGTGACCGGTGCGCCTGTGCTGCGTCGCCAGGCGAGGACCGTCTCGCCCTGGTTGCCGATCCCGACGCAGTCGACGGAACCGAGCCCGGACGAGGTCTCCTTCACGGCCGCCTGGCCGGCCTCGACGATCGAGGACCAGATGCACTCGGCGTCGACCTCGACCGCGTCGCCGTCATACCGCAGCCCCGTCACGTCGACGTCGACGTCGGCCAGGAGGGTCATGCCGCTGTCGTCGACCTCGACGACGGCGGCCTTGGTGGCCGACGTGCCTTGGTCGATGGCGAGCACGCGCACGTGCGCACCCTAGGCCCCTGGCGGCCCGTGGGGGAGGCCCTGACGGCTGGCAGACTCCGGTGCATGAACGCGTGGCGACGTCGTCTGTGGCTTCGGGGCGCGGGAGTCGGGCTCGTCGCGGGGACCGTCTACTTCGTACTGATCGGCGTCCTGGCGCTGTTCGGTGGTGTGCTCAACGGCCAGCCGACCTCACTGCTGTGGCTGCTGCTGTTCGTAGGAGCCGGCGCAGGGTGCGGGCTGCTCCTGGGCCTGTGGGCTGCGGCTTGGGTGGTGGTGGCCCGCCACCTTCTGCGTCGGCGGGCCGACCGGTCCGGTGCCAGCGTGAGCGTGGCGCAGGAGCGGTGGTGGTCCGCAGGCGCAGCAGGAGGCGCCGTGGGTCTGGCCACGATGACCTCGCTGCTCAGCGGCGTCCCCGGCCTGTTGGCCCCTGACCCCACGACCGTGGTGGTGATCCCCGTGGTAGTCGCGGTGTTCGCGGCGGCGACCGCCACAACCGACTAGGGAGACCGCCGGCTCGACCGTCGTTCAGCCGAAGCGGCCGGAGACGTAGTCCTCGGTGCGTTGGTCGGCTGGGTTGGTGAAGATCGTCTTGGTCCAGTCCATCTCGACCAGGCGCCCATGTCGCTCACCCTCGTCGTCGACGTCGGCGGTGAAGAACGCCGTGCGGTCGCTGACCCGGGCCGCCTGCTGCATGTTGTGGGTCACGATGATGATCGTGTAGTTGGCGACCAGCTCCTTCATCAGGTCCTCGATCTTGGCCGTGGAGATCGGGTCGAGGGAGGCGGCCGGCTCGTCCATCAGGATCACGTCTGGCTCGACGGCGATGCAGCGGGCGATGCACAGCCGCTGCTGCTGGCCGCCCGACAGCGCGAGCGCGCTCTCCTTGAGCTTGTCCTTGACCTCGTCCCACAGGGCCGCCTTGGTGAGCGACTCCTCCACCAGGTCGTCCATGTTGGAGACCTTCCAGCCGTTGACCCGCGGCCCGTAGGCGATGTTGTCGTAGATCGACTTGGGGAACGGGTTGGGCTTCTGGAAGACCATGCCGACCCGGCGGCGGACCTCGATGACATCGACGTCGTCGGCATAGAGGTCCTGGCCGTGGTAGGTGATCGTGCCCACGACCCGGGCTCCGGGCACGAGGTCGTTCATCCGGTCGAAGCAGCGCAGGACGGTCGACTTGCCGCACCCCGACGGACCGATGAGCGCGGTGATCTGGTTCTTGCCGAACACCATGTCGACGTTGCGTACGGCCTCGTACGCGCCGTAGAACACCGAGAGGTCGATGGTCTCGATGACCGGCTCGACGGCCGTGTTCTCCTCTGGTTCGTCACGGGTCACCGAGCTGACGTTCAGTGAGGGGGTGGCAGTGGGCTCACTCGGGGTGGTGGTCATGGCTCCAGCCGGGCTCGTGGGGTGTGACCTCTTCTGCTCATGATCGATGCTCACGCGCGTCGTCACCACCGCTTCTGGGTCCTGTTTCGGATGATGATCGCGATCGAGTTCATGATCAACAGCAGGACGAGCAGGACGACCGAGGCTGCTGCCGCCAGCTGCTGGAACTCGTCACGGGACTCGGTGGTCCACCGGTAGATCTGGACCGGCAGCGTGGTGAACCGGCTGAGCAGCCCGTCGGGGACGAAGGTGACGTAGGAGACGCCCAGCATGATCAGCGGCGCGGCCTCCCCGATTGCGCGGGAGAGGGCGAGGATCGAGCCGGTGGCCATCCCGGGGATGGCGGCCGGCAGCACCTGACGCCAGATCGTCTGCCAGTGGGTGGCTCCCAGAGCCAGTGAGCCCGCCCGGATCGACCTCGGCACTGCCCGGATCGCCTCACGGCTGGAGATCACCACGACCGGCAGCACCAGGAGGGCGAGGGTGAGGGATCCGGTGAGCACTGTGGGACCGAAGCCCATGCCACGGCTGATGAAGGCCAGACCGAGGATGCCGAAGACGATCGAGGGCACGGCCGCGAGGTTCAGCAGGTTGATCTCGATCAGCCGGTTCCACCAGTGGCGCTCGTCGGCGTACTCCTCGAGGTAGATCGCCGCGAGGATCCCGGTCGGGATGGAGAACAGGGCGGTGAAGGCCATCACCCACAACGTCCCGGCGATCGCCGACTGGGCCCCGGCGATCCCCGGGTTGATCTGGCTGGGCATGTTGGTGAACAACGGCATGTTCAGGGCCGGCAGGCCGCGGATGAACATGTAGGCGAGCAGGACGACGAGCGTGACCACGCCGACCGACAGGGCGAGCAGAAGCATCCAGCGGAAGGCCCGCTCCTTGAGGGGCTCGCCGGTGGTACCGAGCATCGGCCGCTGGGCCGAGGGCGACTCGGGCGGGGTGTCGTGGGCGGTGACGGTCACTCGTACACCTCGCGGTACTTGCGCACCAGTCGGACGCTGACCATGTTCATCGCGTAGGTGGCGATGAACAGCAGCAGCCCGACGGCGAAGATCGTCTTGTAGATCGTGGAGCCGGTCGCCACGTCGCCGCCCGCGCTGGAGGCGATGAACGCGGTCATCGTCTGCGTGTACTCCAGCGGGTTCAGCGACAGGTTCGGCTGGTTCCCGGCAGCGATCGTGACGATCATCGTCTCGCCCAGGGCCCGGGAGATCCCCAGGATGAAGGCTGCCGCGATGCCGGAGAGCGCGGCCGGGACGACGACCTTGGTGGAGACCTGGCGACGGTTGCTGCCCAGCGCGAAGGCCCCCTGTCGCAGCGCGTTGGGGACGGCGGCCATCGCGTCCTCCGAGAGCGAGGCGACGGTGGGGATGATCATGATCCCCATGATCACGCCGGCGCTGAGGGCGTTGAAGATCGTGGGCACGTCGTCGCCGGGGAAGACCCAGCGGAGCACCGGGGTGAAGAACGTGAGGGCGAAGAAGCCGTAGACCACGGTGGGAATCCCGGCCAGCACCTCCAGCACTGGCTTCAGGGTCTGCCGCGCCTTGGGGTGGGCGTACTCGCTGAGGTACAGCGCCGAGCCCAGGCCGAGCGGGAGGGCAACGATGCTGGCGATCGCCGTGGTGAGCAGGGTCCCGACGATGAGGGGAACCACGCCGAACGACGGGGGTTCGAAGTTGGGCGCCCAGTCGGTGCCGAACAGGAACTCGGTGAGCGGGACCTCGGTGAAGAACTCGACCGCGGGGATGACCAGGCTGATGACGATGCCGATCGTCGTCGCCACGGAGACGAGTGCAGCGGCGAAGAGGATCGCGTAGACGAGCTTCTCGCCATGACGAGGCCGCTGCTGCCGCAGGAACCCGGAGGTCCCTGCGGCAGCAGCGTGCTTGTCGACGGTCAGCTGGCTCACGAGCTGGCGCCGACCGCGCTCTCGAAGTCGGACAGCTCGCCGTCCAGCGTGCTCTTCTGCTCGTCGCTCAGTGGGATGAACTGTGCGGCCTCGGCGATGCTCGCGTCGTTCTCCACGTAGAACTGGACGAAGGGCAGGAAGGCCGAGTTGCTCTTGCCGCTCTCGATCGAGGGGTAGACGAACAGCTCACGGGCCAGCGGTGAGTACGAGCCGTCCTGGACGGTCTCCGCGCTCGGGGCCACGCACCCGCTGCCGTTGTCGATCTGGACGGCGTTGAGGCTGTCGGCGTTCTCCTCGTAGTAGGTGTAGCCGAAGTAGCCGAGGCCACCCTTCGTGCCCTCGACACCCTGGACCGTGGTGTTGTCGTTCTCGCTGGGGCTGTAGTCGGTGCGGCTGGCGCCCTCCTCACCGTTGATCTGGTCGGTGAAGTAGTCGAAGGTGCCCGAGTCGGTGCCGGGGCCGAACAGGGCGAGCGTCTCGTCGGGGAAGCTGGGGTCGACCTGGTTCCAGTTGGTGATCTTCGACTTCGGCTCCCAGATCGCCTTGAGCTGCTCAGTGGTCAGGCAGGTGGCCCAGGTGTTGTCCTTGTTCACCACGACCGTGAGCGCGTCGTTGGCGACGACCATCTCCTGGTAGGTGACGCCGTTCTCGTCGCAGATGGCCGCCTCGTCGTCCTCGATCTGGCGCGAGGCGTCGTTCATGTCGGTCTCGCCGGCGCAGAACTTCTCGAATCCGCCACCGGTGCCGGACTCACCGACACTGATCTGGACGTCGGGGTTGTCGCCGTTGAACAGCTCGGCGGCGGCCTTGGTCATCGGTCCGACGGTGCTGGAGCCGTCGATGGCGATCGAGCCGGACAGCGCGTCGCCACCGTCTGAGCCACCGCCGTCGTTGTTGCCACCACAGGCACTGAGCGCCAGCGCCAGCACGGCGGCTGACGCGGCCGGCACAGCGGCGCGGCGCAGGAGAGTGGACTTCACAGGGTTGGACCTTCCTCGTTGGGGTCCCGCCGGACGACGGTCCGGCCATCAGGACGTCAGCAGTACGTCAGGGACGCTAGGGACGCCGGATGACCTGGACGGGTGCAGTGGGTGACGCCGCGATGGAGCCTGCGTGAACGGCGGATGACCAAGGCTCGGGTCCCGCCGGCACGGGTGAACGACCAGACGACGAAGCCGGCCGACCCCGGGTGGGGTCGGCCGGCTTCAGGCGCGTCGGGTCAGCGGGTCCGGTCGGGACGGGCGTCGTCCTCGAGGGCCTTGAGGCTTCGCGCGTACAGCGTGTCGTCGGGTCGTAGGACCCGGGTGAGTGCGTCGAGGATGCTCATCAGGCACCTCCTCTTCTCGGTCTCGTTGGCGTATCGGCGGAACGCCGGGTGACCTGAAGGTTAACACAAGATGAACAAGTCGGGACTTTCGACCCCCCTGGCGTGTCGCAACCGGCCCTATCCGTGCCAGTTCCGGGCGGCGTTCACTCAGCGTTAACGCAGGGTCTACCACCTGGACGCTTGAGCCCCCTTGAGTGGCCCGGCACCCGTTCACCCGGCGTTCACGATCCGCCCTCCGGCTTCGGCCGGCCGTACCTGAGGAAGCCTCATGGACCTGCTCCTCGTCTCGGTCATCGCGCTGGTGGCGCTGGCCCTGCTGTTCGACTTCACCAACGGCTTTCACGACGCCGCCAACTCCGTGGCCACCGTGGTCGCGACCCGGGCACTACCGGCCAAGTGGGCCCCGGCCTTCTCCGCGTTCTTCAACTTCCTGGCCTACTTCGTGGTCGGGCTGGCCGTGGCGAACACCGTGAGCAAGGTCGTCGACTCCTCCTACTCGGGGATCGCGGTCATCTTCTCCGCGCTGATCGGTGCCATCACCTGGAACTACGCCACCTGGTTCATCGGCATGCCCTCCTCCTCGTCCCACGCGCTCGTGGGAGGTCTCGTCGGTGCCGGTCTGGGCGCCGGGTGGACCTCGGCCATCGACTGGTCGGCCGTGGAGAAGGTGCTGCTGGCGATCATGGCCTCACCCCTGGTGGCCTTCACGATCGCCTTCCTGGCCATGTTCGTCATCGCCGGGATCCAGAAGCTGTTCAAGATGCACGACGACCACGTGGTCTTCAAGGCCGGACAGCTGATCTCAGCCGCGTTCGTGTCGCTGGGACACGGGGCCAACGACGCTCAGAAGACGGTCGGCGTGATCGCGGCGCTCCTGCTCGGCACCGGGTACGGAGCAGCCACCGAGAACGCCAACGGCGACATCAGCGTCGACTCCTGGATTCCGATCGCCGCCTACACGGCGATCGCCCTGGGCACGCTGTGGGGCGGCTGGAAGATCATCGAGACGATGGGCCTGCGGATCACTACCCTGCACGCGAACTCGGGGCTCGCCGCCAACCTCGGCGCGGTGACCGCGATCTTCGGTGCCACGAGCTATGGGATCCCGATCTCCACCACCCATGCTGCCGCCTCGTCAGTGGCCGGCGGTGGTGTGGCCTCCGGTCGGGGCCTCAACCTGCGCGTCGTCGGTGAGATGGTGCTGGCCTGGATCGTCACGATCCCGTCCACGACGATCATCGCCTTCCTGCTGTACAAGATGACCCAGCTGCCGACCGGCCTGGCCGTGGTCTCGGTCGGGTCGTTGCTGTTCGTCCTGGGTGGCTTCATCGTCTACGCCATGACGCACACCATCACGGCGAAAGACGTCGAGGCCGAGCTGCCGACCGTCGACCAGCTCGAGGAGCACGTGCCGGTGCACCCGAGAATCGAGGGGCACACGCCCGTCGAGTGACGAGCCTGCCCGGGCCCACACCCTCGACAGCTCAGAGGGTGTGGGTCTCGACGGCGAGCACCCGGTCGACCCCGCCGACCTCATCGACGCAGACGTGGAGCACGACCATGGCGGCGGTCGGCAGGGTCTCGGTCGGGCCGAAGAGCCCGGACCCCTCGAGCAGGTGGCCGACCAGGGCCGGGATCACCGGCCGGTGGGTGCACACGACGGTGGCCTCCCCGCTCACCCCGGTCGAACGCATGAGCGACGACGCCCGGGCCAGTGCGGTCGCGGGGTCGACCTCGAAGGCCTCCTCGGTGAACAGCGGCTCCTCGAGCATCGCCAGCCCGAGGGAGCGTGCGTACGGCTTGACCGTGCGCACGCAGCGTGTCGCTGACGAGGGGTGCAGCCGCCGGACGTCGTACGCGCCGAGCAGGGGAGCCACGGCGCGGGCGTTCTTGGCGCCGGTGCCGGTGAGCGGCCGGGTGGGCTCGGTGCCCTTCCAGCTCGCCCGGCCGCGCGCCTTGGCGTGGCGCAGGACCACGAACGGGGTCCCCGGCGGCTCGGCCAGCGCGAGCCCGACCAGCTCCGCGTCGCGCGGCTGGGTCAGGCGGGCCTCCGCGGCGGCGGGCTCGAGCCACTCGAGAGCATCGACCTCGTCGTTGGGCTCGAACGGCTCGGGGTCGACGGTGCCGTCAGTGCCGTCAGTGCCGTGCGGGGAGTGCGTGTCGGTGACCACATGGGCCAGCCAGTAGTGCACCACCTTCGGCTGGCCGCCGACGAGGTACTCCCGGCTCGACAGGGGCCGGCGCAGCGCCACCCGCAGTCCGGTCTCCTCCTCCACCTCTCGGACCGCGGTGGCCAGGATGTGCTCGCCGACGTCCTGCTTGCCCTTGGGCAGCGACCAGTCGTCGTAGCGAGGTCGGTGGACGACCGCGACCTGGGTCGCTCCGTCGACCTCGCGCAGGACGACCGCCCCCGCCGCCACGACGGGCTCGTGCTTCGACGTGGCACTCATCGGCGCTGGCTCACCGGTCGGCGCCGGGAAGTGCGTCCGAGTCGAGCCACCGTCTCCAGCGCTTGTGCCGGATGTCCGGCCAGGCGTCGACGAACTCCAGGCGGATCTCCTTCACCCGTTGCCGCTGCTGGGCGTACAGGGCACCGAGGGTGAAAGCAGCGTTCGGGGCCGGTGTCGCGGGTGATCAGCCGATGGACCGTCTCGGCCGCGATCGCGCAGTCCTGGTGCTCCCCGAGCAGCTCGGTGACCCGCTCCATCTGCTTCACGTACCGCTTGGCCGGGGCACCGAAGACCGGGACGACGGCCTCTCCGACGTAGCGCGCCTTCTTGCCGGCGATCCGGGTGGCATGCCAGTCCTGGTCGTGGCCGTCGAGCTCGTCGGCCAGCACGGCGGCCATCCGGTCCAGCTTCTTGAACCGCCGGCGGACCAGGGGTGGCAGCACCTCGTCGGACGGACCGTCGGCCAGCGCCGTGGTCTGCGGCACCTCCGCCGCGGCCACCAGGGCGTCGAGCAGGTTCAGGTAGCGGGTCGACCCCATGGCCTCGTGGGCGGCCTTGGACGCGTCGGCCAGGCTCGCCTCGAGGTCGTCTTGGATCAGGACGAGTCCGGCGGCCCGGTCGAGCTCAGTCGGCAGCGCCCGGACACCGGCGATCAGGTGGGCCTCCAGCACCTCGGTGTCCCGCGCCTGCCCGAGGACACCGGCGATCCAGCCCAGCTCGGTGCGCAGCCGGGCCGACCAGTCCGGGTCGACGAGGGGGGCGAAGGACTGCAGCCCGGCGCGAAGCCGGCGGGCCGCGACCCGGAACTGGTGCACGCTGTCGGGCAGGTCGCGCCGCACGCGGGTGTCCTGGGCCACCAGCGCCGCCACGTGCACCCGAAGGTGGTTGCGCACCACCAGTGCGGCCGGGTCGGCCGGGGTGGCGGGCCCGGGTCTCGGGACGAGCGGCGCCAGCTCGGACGGCGCCCCCAGCGCCCGAGTGCCCTTGGAGCGGAAGACCCCCTCGGTGGCGCCGCTCTGCAGCAGCAGCGTGGCGACGTCGTCGAGGTCGGCGTCGGGGGTCAGCGCCTCGACCTCCAGCTCGCGGTAGGTGAGCCCTTTGACCGGTCCCTCGGTCACGGTGACGAGGTCGTCGACCACCTCGACGGCGACCGTGGAGTCGCGGGACCGCAGCACGGTGGGGGTGCGCCGGGTGCGCATGGTGGCCAACGGCTGGAGGTCGGCCCCTCGGGTCAGGCCCAAGACGAGCTCGGTCAGCTCGTCGGGTGGCGTGCGCGACGACGTGGAGGGCAGCTGCACCTCGTCGCGCAGGTCGGGGTTGCGCGGGTCGGCCGGCAGCTTCAGGTGCCACCCGGCGTCCTTGCCGCCCGTGCGTCGTCGCAGGACGACCTTGCTCCTGGCCAGGCGCAGGTCGTCGGTGTCGAAGTAGGTGGCGGTCAGGGTGACCGCCCGGCCGCGCTCGACCACAGGGAGTCCGGCGAGGGCGAGGTCGGGCATGGCGAAGTCGGCCTCGACGGCGAACTTGCGCTCGTGCTCGCGAACGGTCTTGGCGGCCATCAGGTCAACGCAGGGGGGTTCGCATCGCTTCGCGCTTGCGGCGGATGGTCAGCTCCTGCAGGTCGGTCAGCGGGGTGCCGTCGGGAGCGAGCCCGACGTACTCCCAGTCGCCGTTTGGCCTGAGGTGCCAGGAGGCGATCGAGTCGTCGAAGCCGAGCTCGACCAGCTCGGTGAGCCGCTCCACGTGGTCGGCCCCGGCGATCTGGACCAGCGCCTCGACCCTTCGGTCCAGGTTGCGGTGCATGAGGTCGGCCGAACCGATCCATACCTCGGGCTCGCCCGCGTTGGCGAACCAGTAGATCCGCGAGTGCTCCAGGAAGCGCCCGAGGATGCTGCGCACCCGGACGTTCTCCGAGAGGCCCTCGACACCGGCCTTGACCGCGCAGATGCCGCGCACCCAGACGTCGACCGGGACACCGGCTCGTGAGGCTCGGTACAGCGCGTCGATCGTGGCCTCGTCGACGATCGAGTTGACCTTGAAGACGACCCGGGCCGGAAGACCTTTCCGGTGGTTGTCGACCTCGCGCTCGATCCGCTCGACCAGACCGGCCCGGATCGAGTGCGGCGCCACCAGCAGCCGCTCGTACTCGGTGTTCATCGAGTACCCGGACAAGACGTTGAACAGGTTGGAGACGTCCTCACCGATGGCTGCGTCGGTGGTGAGCAGCCCGAGGTCCTCGTAGAGGCGAGCCGTCTTGGGGTGGTAGTTGCCGGTGCCGATGTGGGTGTAGCGGCGCATGATGCCGTCGTCGTCCTGGCGGACCACCATGCTGAGCTTGCTGTGCGTCTTGAGTCCGACCACGCCGTAGACCACGTGGCACCCGGCCTGCTCGAGCTTGCGGGCCCAGGTGATGTTGGCCTGCTCGTCGAACCGCGCCTTGATCTCGACCAGGACCAGGACCTGCTTGCCCGCCTCGGCCGCCCGGATCAGGGCATGCACGATCGGTGAGTCGCCGGAGGTGCGGTACAGGGTCTGCTTGATGGCCAGCACAGCCGGGTCGTCGGCGGCCTGCTCCAGGAACGCCTGGACGCTGGTCGAGAACGAGTCGTACGGGTGGTGGAGCAAGACGTCCCGGCGCTGCATGACATCGAGGACCTCGGGCGCCTCGTTGGTCTCGAACTCGCTCAGCTCGGGACTGGTCACCGGGACGAACGGCGGGTCCTTGAGGTCAGGACGGTCGAGGGCGTAGATGCCCCACAGGCCGGTGAGGTCGACCGGTCCGGGCAGCATGACCACCTCGCCGCGGGTGACCTCCAGCTCCTCGATCAGCAGCTCGAGCACGTGCGGGTCGATGGTCTCCTCGACCTCCAGGCGCACCGCGGGGCCGAAGCGGCGGCGCATGAGCTCCTTCTCCAGCGCCTTGAGCAGGTTCTCCGCGTCGTCCTCCTCGACGTCGAGGTCCTCGTTGCGGGTGACCCGGAAGGTGTGGTGCTGGAGGACCTCCATGCCGGGGAACAGCATGTCCAGGTGGGCGGCGATGACGTCCTCGAGCGGGACGAACCGCTGCTCTCCGGCGGGGACGAAGCGCGGCAGGGTCGGTGGCACCTTGACCCGGGCGAAGTGCTCGGCCCCGGTCTCGGGGTTGCGAACGACCACGGCCAGGTTGAGCGAGAGCCCGGAGATGTAGGGGAAGGGGTGGGCCGGGTCGACGGCCAACGGGGTGAGCACCGCGAACACCTGGTCGCGGAACAGCTCGGCCAGACGGCCCCGCTCGGCGGCGTCGAGCCCGTTCCACCGGACGACGTCGATGCCGTGCTCGCGCAGCTCGGGCAGGACCTGCTTGCGGAAGACCTGCGACTGGCGGACCATCAGCTCTTCGGTGCGCTCCTGGATGGCCTCGATCACCTCACGCGGGCTGGCCCCGCTGGCGCTGCGAACGGCGATGCCGGCGGCGATCCGCCGCTTCAGCCCGGCCACCCGGACCATGTAGAACTCGTCCATGTTGCTCGCGAAGATGGCGAGGAACTTGGCCCGCTCGAGCGGGGGGGCCTTCGGGTCCTCGGTCAGCTCGAGCACCCGCTGGTTGAAGGCCAGCCAGCTGAGCTCACGCTCGGAGAAGCGGTCGTCCGGAAGGGGGGTCTCCTCCTCCTCGGGCACCTGCGGCGCGGTGTCGACGACCGCAACCTCGGCCTCGCTCGTCTCGGCACGCACCTGGCTGCTCACCGGGCTCCTTCGTCAGACAGCGTTCCGCCCGGTCGGGCGGATGATCCTCCATCGTCTCACCTGCAGGTGAACAGGGCATGGTCCTTGGTCCCGACTCACCCGACTGGGGTGATGACGGGAGCTCACTGCGTCGACGTCATGGAGGCGGACCTTCGACCCTGTCGGGCCGCAGGTGCCTAGTGCGACAGTTCAAGCATGCTTGATATGAGCAGGACGGCGGTCGCAGGCTCGTCGTCGGTTCTGGTGGCCGACGAGGCAACCTCCCTGCTCGCGGTGGTCGCCGACCCGACCCGATGGGCCGTCCTCGAGCGGCTGGCGGCGGGTCCGGCCTGTGTGTGCCGCTTGCAGGAGCACACCCCGATCGCGGCGAACCTGCTCAGCTACCACCTGAAGGTGCTGCGGGACTCCGGACTGGTGACCACGAGCCGGCGGGGTCGGTGGATCGACTACGCCTTGGCCGATGGTGCGTTCGAGCGCCTTGTCGCCGCTTTGCCCGGCAGTGAACGGCTGGGGGTGCAGTCATGAGCGTCGTCGAGCGTCTGCACACCTCCAGGCGCGGCCAGTGGCTGACGCTGGCGGGCGGCGCATCGGCCTGGGTGATGGCGTACTGGGTGAACGGCTGGTTGTGGGACCGGGTCCTGTACGACGGCCTCGGGATGGACCCCGAGGCTCGGGTGACCGAGACGGTCCACTTCTTCCTGTACGACACGATCAAGATCGGCCTGCTGCTGGTTGGGATCATCTTCATCGTCACGGTGCTGCGCTCCTACATGAGCATCGAGCGCACCCGTGCCCTGCTGGGCGGCAAGCGTGAAGGCGTCGGCAACGTGATGGCCGCCGGGTTGGGCGTGGTCACCCCCTTCTGCTCCTGCAGCGCGGTCCCGGCGTTCATCGGGTTCGTCGCCGCGGGGGTGCCGATCGGGGTCACGCTGTCCTTCCTGATCGCCAGCCCGCTGGTCAACGAGATCGCGATCGGGATGCTGTTCAGCCTGTTCGGCTGGCAGGTCACCGCCGTCTACATCGTTGCCGGCCTGCTGATCGCGATCGTCGCCGGCTGGGTCCTCGGCCGACTCGGTGTGCAGCGGTGGGTGGAGCCGTTCGTGTTCGAGACCACGCTTGGTGGACAGGTCATCGACTCCACCGCCGGTCTGACCTTCGACCAGCGGATCCAGATGGGGGTCGAGGAGGTCGCCACCATCCTGCGCAAGATCTGGCCGTACCTGCTCGTCGGCATCGGCCTGGGCGCGGTCATCCACGGCTGGGTGCCGACCGACTTCTTCAACACCTACGCCGGCCCTGGCAACGCCTTCGGTGTCCTGGTGGCCGTCGGGATCGGCGTCCCGCTGTACTCCAACGCCGCCGGGATCATGCCGATGGTGCAGGCGCTGCACGAGAAGGGCCTGCCGATGGGCACCCTGCTCGCCTTCATGATGAGCGTCGTCGCCCTGTCCCTGCCGGAGATGATCCTGCTCCGCCGGGTACTCAAGCCCCAGCTGCTCGCCATGTTCGTCGGCGTCGTCGCCACCGGCATCGTCGCCGTCGGCTACCTGTTCAACCTCCTGCTGGCAACGTAAGGACACGACCGTGATCATCAAAGTGCTCGGCCCGGGCTGCACCAACTGCAAGAACCTCGAGCGCGTCACCCGCGAAGCCGTCGACGCACTCGGCATCGACGCCACCATCGAGAAGGTCGAGGACTACCCGACCATCGTCGGCTACGGCGTGATGTCCACCCCTGCCCTCGTCGTCGACGAGAAGGTCGTCGTCGCTGGCCGAGTTCCCACCCCGTCCGCGGTTCGCGAAATCCTCACCGCCAACAGCGGATGAGTGGCGAGACCCATGGCTCCCTCCCCTGTCGAGCGAGACGCGGAGGAACAGACCGTCATCCGGCGACTGTCCCTGCTCGACCGCTTCCTGCCGTTGTGGATCCTCGCGGCCATGGCGGGAGGGCTCCTGCTGGGCAGGCTGGTCCCGTCGGTCCAGGCGACCCTGGATGCGGTCAAGGTCGGTCAGACGTCGCTGCCGATCGCACTCGGGCTGCTGCTGATGATGTACCCGGTGCTGGCCAAGGTCCGCTACGAGGACATGGGGCACGTCACCGGCGACCGTCGCCTGCTGTGGCTGAGCCTGCTGCTCAACTGGGTGATCGGCCCGGCCCTCATGTTCGCCCTGGCCTGGGTCTTCCTCGCCGACCAGCCGGCGTTCCGCACCGGGCTGATCGTCATCGGGCTGGCCCGGTGCATCGCCATGGTGCTGATCTGGAACGACCTCGCCTGCGGAGACCGGGAGGCAGCGGCATTGCTCGTCGCGCTCAACTCGGTGTTCCAGATCCTGGCGTACGCGCTGCTCGGCACGTTCTACCTCAAGATCCTCCCCGGTTGGCTCGGACTGAACAGCCAGGACGTGCAGTTCTCCACCTGGGAGATCACCAAGGCCGTGCTCATCTTCCTGGGCATCCCACTGGTCGCCGGCTACGTCACGCGCCGGATCGGCCTGCGGGTCAAGGGGCGTGACTGGTACGAGCGGGTGTTCATCCCGCGGATCAGCCCGTTCGCCCTCTACGGGCTGCTGTTCACGATCGTGGTGATGTTCGCGCTGCAGGGCGACGCGATCCTGTCCGACCCGGTCTCGGTGGCCCAGATCGCCCTCCCGCTCCTCGCCTACTTCGCGGTGATGTGGAGCGTGTCCTTCTTCCTCGGCGCTCGGGCGCACCTGGGCTACCCCAAGACCGCGACCCTGGCCTTCACCGCGGCCGGCAATAACTTCGAGCTGGCGATCGCGGTGAGCATCGGGGTGTGGGGCGTCACCTCTGGCCAGGCCCTGGCCGGCGTGATCGGCCCGCTGATCGAGGTTCCCGCACTGGTCACGCTCGTCTACGTGTCGCTGTGGCTGCGCCGCCGGTTTGGCGCCGTGGCCGGTGCGGGGACGTCACCGTCGGTGCCAACGGTGTGAGAGGCAGCGCCGCTCGGCTCAGGGCACCCGGGTGTACATGACGTCGACGTCCCAGTCGGTGAAGCCGAGACTGCGGTACAGCCTGATCGCGGCCTCGTTGTCCGCGTCGACGTAGAGCATCGCCTCGGACAGTCGAAGGCTGCGCAGGTGCTGCAGGCCGACGAGGGTCAGAGCGCGTCCGAGGCCGTGGCCCTGTTCCGCCGGGTCGATCCCGACCACGTAGACCTCGCCGATCGGCTCGTGCCCGTGGCTGTGATCCGGGTCGTGTTGTTCGCTGTGACGTTCGCCGTGACCGTCCTCACCCCCGTGGTGACGGTGGGCCCGGCCGGGATCGTCGCCGTGGGCCTTCGTCCAGTGGAAGCCGACCAGGTATGCACCCTCGCTCCCGTGCCGCTCGGCCAGGAAGAACCCGCCCGGGTCGAACCACGGTTCGGTTAGCCGCCGGCGCAGGTCCTCCAAGGTCCAGCCACCCTGCTCCGTGTGGTCGGCGAAGGCCCGGGCGTTCAGCGCGAGCCAGGCGTCGTCGTCCGCGCCCGGACGGAAGGTGCGCACCCTCACGCCGTCCGGAAGCACCGGCCGCGGCAGGGGAGCGAACAGTGAGCGTCGCATCTGCATCAGGTGCCGGGTGCGGACCAGGCCCATCGAACGGGCCAGAGCGGTGGCGCCCGGGTGCTCGCCGTGGGCCCACAGCCGCAGCCGGCCGTCGGGGGACTCGAGGAGCAACGCGTCGCCGAGCAGGCGCCCGACCCCGCGCTCTCGCCACGCCGGGTCGACCACCAGCTCGGCGCTGGCGCCTGCCACGGAGTCGGTGACGTCGAGGTGGGCGTAACCGGCGAGGTGGGGGCGGTCACCGCGTCCCTCGCCGTAGACCAGGAGGTTGCGTACGGGCTCGTCACCGCCGTAGCGAAGGTGCAGCATGACGTGCTCGGACAGGGGGCGGACGCCGTCGGACTCAGTGGCCCGCTCGACCAGGAGCGACACGGCTGCGGTCTCGTCGGCATCGAGGCGTCCGAGGATCTCCAGCTGGGCGTGCGACGGGCCGTGGTCCTCGGTCATGCCTTGGACGAGGGGGCGTCGACGCGAGCGCTCGTCCCCGACTCGGGCTCTGATGGAGTCACGAACCGGTAGCCGACGTTGCGGACGGTTCCGATCAGCTGCTCGTGCTCCGCACCGAGCTTCGCGCGCAGCCGACGCACGTGGACGTCGACGGTGCGCGTACCGCCGAAGTAGTCGTAGCCCCACACCTCCTGCAGCAGCTGCGCTCGGGTGAACACACGTCCGGGGTGCTGCACGAGGTACTTCAGCAGCTCGAACTCCTTGTAGGTGAGGTCGAGGGGTCGGCCGCGCAGCTTCACCGTGTAGCTGGCCTCGTCGACGGTGAGGTCGCCGTTGCGGATCACGTCGGGCAGCTCGTCGGCGTCGTCCTTGGCCAGGCGCCCGACCGTGAGGCGCAGGCGTGCCTCCAGCTCGGCGGGTCCGGCCGTGCTCAGGATGACGTCGTCGACGCCCCAGTCGGCGTTGACCGCAGCCAGGCCGCCCTCGGTGACGACGAGCAGCACCGGGACGTTGACCCCGGTGGTGCGGATGAGCCGGCACAGCGAGCGGATGTGGGGGAGGTCGCGGCGTCCGTCGACCACGATGACGTCGACGGGGGGGACGTCGATCAGCGCCGTGGCCTCGGTGGGGGCGGTGCGCACCTGGTGGGCGAGCAGGCCCAGCGCGGGCAGGACCTCAGCCGTGGGACGAGCGGGGTCGACGAGCAGGAGCAGCCTGGCCATGTCGCTCCTCTCGGTCGGTGCGGGCAGGATATCCGGCGTGACTGAGTCGTCGGCAGGTCCGCGGGTGGTGCTGAGGTACTGGGCGGGGGCGCGCCAGGCGGCGGGCACCCCCGAGGAGTCGGTGACCGCTGCGACCCTCGCCGTGGCCCTCGGTGTCGCCCGTTCCACGCGCGACGCCGAGTTCGCCCGGGTGCTCGGGATCTGCTCGTTCCTCGTCGACGAGCAGCCGGTGGGAACCCGTGATCCGGGGTCGGTCGAGCTGGTCGACGGCGCCGTCGTCGACGTGCTGCCCCCCTTCGCGGGCGGCTGAGCGGTGGCCAACTCGGTCGACACCTCGATGTCGGGGGCCGCGGACTGGCACGATCACCCCGTGTCCGACGTCCTCCCGCCCGCCACCGCACATGCCCGGCGCTCGGTCGACCAGTGGGTGGGCTGGACCTCTCCCCTGGTCGGGGTGCTGCTGGGGCTGGGCCTGGCGACGGGCCGTTGGGCCCCGCCGGTGGCGGTGGCCCTGCTCGTCGTGGTGGCCGCGCAGCTCCTGGTGGCGTCGGGTTGGCACCTGGGTGTGCGGGCCGAGCAGCCCGTGGTCGGTGCGCTGGCCGGGCTCGGCCTCGGACTGGTGGCCGATGCGCTGGTGCTGGCCCAGGATTCCGTGACCCTCGAGGTGCCGATCGCCGTCCTGGGTGTGGGGTTCCTTGTCGTCGTCGTCCAACAGCTGGCCCGGCGCGACGACCGCAAGGGCGTGATCGTGAGCATGTCCGCCACGGTGTCGCTGACCGCCCTGACGACGTTGGGGGCCTCCTGGCTCGTGGTGGCTCAGGTGCAACGCGACGACGTGCCGCTGTGGGTGGCCGGGCTCGCCCTGGCCGCCGCGTCAGCGGGGCGGTGGGTCCCTCTGGACGCGTGGGCCCCTTGGGTGGCCGTGGTCGCCGGAATCCTCGGCGGGTGGCTGTCCGTGGTCCTGCTCGCTGGTGACGGGTCGACCGGGGGTGCGACGGGGGTGGCCATCGGCGTCGCGTGCGGGGTTGCCGTCGGTGTGTGCGACGCCTTCGTCCGCGGGGCGACCACGGTGTTCCGGCTGCGCTGGCTGATGACCGGCGCGGTGCCCGTACTGGTGGCCGCGCCCCTGGTCTACCTCGCCCTTCGCCTCACCCTCTAGCCCACCCCGTCCTTCAAGTTGATCTTGGACTTGATGTGCCAGTTCGACCCTCTGGGACCGCATCTTCTCCATGATCAACTTGGGGGAGTGGGGGGTCAGCGGCGGGCGAGTCGGCGGGGGGTGCGGGTCGCGGCCTTTCCGAGCTTGCTGCGGGTGCCGAGGTCCTCGGCCATGAACTCCCGCAGCAGGTCGACCGCCTGCAGCACCTTCTTGCTGCGCAGCGAGTAGCTCACGCTGGTGCCCGCCCGCTCGGCGGTGACGACGCCGCGGTCGCGCAGGATCGCCAGGTGCTGGCTGCAGTTCGACTGGCTGATCTCCAACGCCTCGGACAGCTCGCCGACCGTCATCGGCCCGTCGCGCAGCTCGTTGATGATGAGCAGTCGTTTCGGGTCAGCGATGGCCTTGCAGATACGGGCGTGCAGCTCGTGAATCTCCAGCGCGGTCTCGCGGTCCACGGCACCTCCCAGTCGGCGTTCAGTGTACGACGGCACGGCCCGGTACAGACCCGATCGACCCTTCAGAGTCTGCGCATATATGCGTAACGTAGAGGACGACGACGACGGGAGGACGCTTCGTGCCGCCACGTGACGTGCCGAGGAGGCCCGTCCTCGGTGACGTCGTTGCCGGGATCAGCGTCGCAGTCGTCCTCATCCCGCAGGCCGTGGCCTATGCCTCGCTCGCCGGACTCCCGCCGACCACTGGGCTGCTGGCCGCGTTCGCTGCGCCGATCGCCGCTGCCTTCTTCGCGTCGTCGCCGTACCTGGCCACCGGTCCGGTGGCGATCACGTCACTGCTCGTGCTCGGCGGACTCACCGGACTTGCCGACGCCGGCTCGGCCGACTACGTGGCCCTGGCAGCACTGCTCGCCCTGTTCGTCGGCGTGGTCCGCCTGGTGCTCGGCGTCGCGGGAGGTGGCGTCCTCGCCTACCTGATGTCACAGCCGGTCCTGGTCGCGTTCACCGCCGCGGCCGCCCTGCTCATCCTGTTCTCGCAGGTCCCCGCTGCGGTCGGCGTTCCTCCGGACAGCGGCCGGCCGGGACAGGCGGCGTTCGACGCGCTGACCGACCCCGGCTCGTGGAGCGCCTCCGCGGTGCTGTTCTCGGTCGTCACCGTCGCTGCGATGCTCGTCGTTCGACGCCTGCCCGCGACCTTCCCGATCGTCCCGATCATCGTCGTGCTGGCCCTCGTGCTGTCGTCCACCACCGGGCTCGGTGGTCCGGACGTGGGCGCGGTGTCGGTCGAGGGCATCCCGAACCCGCTGTCCCTGCCGTGGTCGGACTCGGTACGCCTGCTCCTGCCTGCACTCGTCATCGCGCTGGTCGGGTTCGCCGAGCCCGCGGCGATCTCACGCAAGCTGGCCGCGGAGGACCGCCAGCGCTGGAGCGCTGACCGTGAGCTCGTCTCGCAGGGTGTGGCGAACCTGGCGGCCGGCGTCGCCGGTGGATACCCGGTCGGTGGTTCGTTCTCGCGCAGTACCCTCGCCCGCTCGACCGGTGCCCGCACCCGGTGGAACGGACTGGTCGCCGGTGTGCTGGTGCTGGCGTTCCTACCCTTCGCGTCGCTGCTGGAGAACCTGCCGAAGTCGGTGCTCGCAGGCATCGTCATCGCGTCCGTCCTCCGTCTCGTCGACCCGCGCCCCGTGCTGCGGTTCTGGAGTCTCGGACGGGTGCAGTTCGCCACCGCCGCCATCACGTTCGTCGCGACCCTGGTGCTGGCGCCGCGGCTCGACCTCGCCGTGGTCATCGGCGTCGCGTTGGCCACGCTCGTGCACCTGTGGCGCGAGCTCCACATCCAGGTGCCGGCTGACTACGAGGAGGGTGTGCTCAACATCCGCCCGTCCGGGGTGCTGTACTTCGCGTCCGCTCCCGGCCTCGAGGACTCGTGGAACAACCTGCTCGCCCGGTACCCCGACACTGTTCGGATGCGGGTGCACCTCGACGGGCTCGGCCGACTCGACGTGACCGGGGCGATGGCCCTCAAGACGCTGCTGCGCGAGGCACGCGACGCCGGTATCGAGGCCGACCTGTGCACGGTGCCGCCCCAGCTGCGTCGTGTCGTGCGTCGCGTGCTGGCCGACGACGTCGCCGAGGAGTGCCGGGCGCAGATGGCCGAGGACGACGACGCGTCGGGGTGACGATGCTTCTGGCTCACACGGTGGTCGACGCCGCGCACTGGTTCTTGCCGATCTCCAGCACCTCGAGCTCCTCGACCGAGACCTGCTTGCCGGAGTTCACCTCGCGGATCGTGTCGTAGACGGCCGGTGCGGAGGGCAGCGACGTGACGATCTCCTCGACGAAACGCACGAGGTCGTCCTCGTTCATCAGGGTCGACTCGAAGACGTGGCCAAGCGTCGTGCGAACCAGGCCATCGTCGCTCATCTCCTCGGCCGTCGACCAGTGGGCGGGCAGGACCTGCGTGGTCGGGACGAGTGGCCGCAGCTTCTCGTGCACGGTGTGGAACAGCTCACGGGCGAGCTCCTCCGCCTTTCCGGTGAGGTCGGGGCGTCCGACGCCGCGCACGAACACGGTGTCCCCGGACAGCAGCGCGTAGCCGGGCACGTGCAGGCACGTCGTCCCGGGGGTGTGACCAGGGAGCCGGATGCCGAGAATCTCCAGCTGCACGGCCCCGAGGTCGAGCTGCTCGCCGTCCTGCAGCGGGTGGTTGGGGAACGGCGTCGGGCCTCCGGTGTCCTCGATCGGCACCGAGTACGCGGCGCCGACGGCGTCGGCCAGGGCCGGCCCCCCGGTGATGTGGTCGGCGTGCACGTGGGTGTCGATCACGTGCGTGATCGTCATGGCGTGCTCGGTGGCCAGCTCGACGTAGGGGTCGGGGAACCGCGCCGGGTCGACGACGACCGCGCCATGCCCTGGGACGCCGAACAGGTAGGAAAGGCAAGCCTTGGCCGGGCGCTGGATCTGCCAGCCCAGAAGACCCTCGGGCAGCCCGGTCAGCGGGCGCGGCACCAGGAGCCGCGCCCATGCCTCCGTCCCCCCGACCAGGTTGCGCGTGTCCTTCCCCCGCTCGGCCAGGAGGTCTACCAGCAGCTCGCTGCCGTTGCCCTGGGCGCAGATCAGCACCGAGTTGTCGGGGAGGTCGGTCGCCAGCTCCTCCAGCGCGTCCATGGCCCGCCAGATGGGCAGGTTACGCGTGGCGACGGCCTGCGAGCCCTCGACCTGCCAGCTCTCGAACTCGTCGGGGTTCCGGACGTCGAGGATGTACGGGACGTGCCCGTGCTCGATCTCGGCGAACAGCTCGGTGGGGGTCACGGTGCGCGCCACGACGCCTCCCATTGGGGATCACGAGTGCTGAGTAGATGCGCAAACGCTAATGCACGCAGCGGCGAACCGGAAGGGCGAAAGACCGCAGCCCTTGGGGGACTCAGACCCTTGATATATGCGCAACTGTGCAACTACGGTCGTGGGGTCCGGTGTCCGTGGGGGCGCCTGAACACGGGAGGTGCCGTGCCTGAGCCCGAGACACAGGAGAAGATGACGATCATCGCCTTCAGCGGTGACCTCGACAAGCTCTGGCCGACGATGATCCTCAGTTCCACGGGAGCCGCCTACGGCATGGACGTGACGGTGTTCTTCACCTTCTGGGGGCTGTTCCCCCTGGTGCGCGACGACGTCCGGATCACCGGCGACAACCCGATGACCAAGATGCTGTCGGTGATGAACCCGCCGGCCTTCTCGCGCGCGAAGCTGTCCAAGCTGAACATGGGTGGCGCTGGCCAGTGGATGATGCGCAAGCTGGCCGGACAGCACAACGTGGCACCGCCAGAGGAGCTCTTCGCGATCTGTCAGGAGATGGGGGTCAAGCTCTGGCCCTGCCAGATGACCATGGACCTGCTGGGGATCCGCCCCGACCAGATGCGACCCGGGCTCGGCGACCCGGCCGGCGCTGCCACCGCTCTGAGCGAGATGTCGCGCTCGCAGATCCAGCTGTTCATCTGAGCTACGTCGAATCGACGGGTACCGTCCAAAGAGCCTCGGGAGGAAGCATGTCGGACGAGATCAGCAAGATCGTCGACGCCAAAGGCAAGTCGTGCCCGATGCCCGTGCTGCTGGCACGTAAGGGCATCGACGAGATCGAGTCAGGGCAGATGATGCTCGTGGAGTCCACCGACGCCGGCTCGAAGAGCGACATCCCCTCCTGGACCCGGGACATGGGGCACGAGCTCGTGTCCAGCGAGACGGCCGGGCCGGTCTTCACGTACACCATTCGGAAGAAGTGAGCTGAAGTGCAGTACGGCTTCGCCATCGACCAGCGCACGTGCATCGGGTGTCACGCCTGCACGGTCGCCTGCAAGACCGAGCACGAGGTTCCGCTGGGCCAGTTCCGCACCTGGGTGAAGTACGTCGACAAGGGTGAGTACCCGGCGACGACGCGCGAGTTCGGCGTGATGCGCTGCAACCACTGCACCGACGCGCCCTGTGTGGCGATCTGCCCGACGGGAGCACTGTTCAAGCGCGATGACGGCATCGTCGACTTCGACGGCGACCGCTGCATCGGCTGCAAGAGCTGCATGCAGGCCTGTCCGTACGACGCGCTCTACATCGACGAGGACACGCACACCGCGGCGAAGTGCAACTTCTGCGCCCATCGGATCGACCAGGGGCTCGAGCCGGCCTGCGTCGTCGTGTGCCCTACCGAGTCGATCTGGATGGGCGACCTCGACGACCCCACCAGCGGCATCCGCACGTTCCTCAGTCTCCAGCCGGTACAGACGCGTACGCCCGAGCAGGGCACCGGTCCCAACGTGTTCTACGTCGGAGCCAGCGAGGCCGTGCTCGACCCCTTGGCCGCGCCGGTCGACGACACCTACATCTGGGCCCAGCCCGACCCTCAGCGCGCGCAGAACCGAGGCGACGTCGCGGTCGACCCGACGACCAACGCCCGGACGACGCTCAACACCGCCCACCCCCGGCCGTGGGGCTGGAAGGTGTGGACGTACCTGTGGACCAAGTCGATCGCCGCCGGTGCCGTGCTGCTCGCCGCGTTCCTGCTGATCCTCGACCAGGCCCCCAGCACGTTCACCGGTGTCGTCGCACCGCTCGTCGGGGCGGTCTTCGCAGCCACGACCGCCGTCCTGCTGATCGCCGACCTCAAGCGGCCGGAGCGCTTCTACTACCTGCTGACCAAGCCCAACCCGACCTCGTGGCTGGTCTGGGGCGGGATCATCCTCGGCGTCTTCGCGGCGGTCGTCGGACTGTGGTTCCTGGGCGGGGTGTTCGGTGCCGACGGTCTCGTCGAGGCGATGGCCTGGCTCGCCGTGCCAGCCGCGATCATGACGGCCGGCTACACCGCCTTCCTGTTCGGGCAGGCCGAGGGCCGCGACCTGTGGCAGTCGCCGGTGCTGTTCTGGCACCTGCAGGCACAGGCGGTGATGGCCGGTGGCGGAGTCCTGCTGCTGCTCGCGCCCCTGTTCGACGTCCCCTCGAGCACCGTGGTCGGGGTCGCCATCGCCTTCACCGTGGCGACCACCGCTCACCTGGCCATGCTCGCCGTCGAGCTGGGCGGCAAGCACTCGACCCGCAACGCCGAGGTGGCCGCGCACATCATCGTGCGAGGCCGGTATGCCAGGACCTTCTGGTACGGGGCGGTGCTGCTCTCCATCGTCGTCCTGGGTGGTGGGTTGGCGCTGTCACTCGGCGCCTCGGTCTGGATCGGCGTGGTGGTCGGGCTCCTGGTCCAGGTGCCCCTGCTCGCCTACGAGTCGGTGTTCGTCAAGGCCGCACAAGACGTTCCGCTCTCCTGAGGAGCCCAGATGACACCCCCCCGTGACCCCCGCCCCGCGGCCCCTGCAGCCGCTGCAGTCGGCCCCGACAGCCCGGAGCACTTCGGGCTGCGAAGGCGCGAGACCGTCTCCAACTTCCCGCCCGTCGAGTCGTGGGACGACGTCGTGCTCAACGACGCGAAGGCGCACCCACGCAAGGTCGAGAAGCACTACATGCTCGTGCCGACAACATGCTTCAACTGCGAGTCAGCCTGCGGGCTGCTCGCCTACGTCGACCGCGACGACCTGACCATCAAGAAGCTGGAGGGCAACCCTGCGCACCCCGGATCGCGCGGGCGCAACTGTGCCAAGGGGCCGGCCACGGTCAACCAGGTCAACGACCCCGAGCGGATCATGACGCCGCTGCGCCGGGTCGGCGAGCGGGGCAACGGGCAGTTCGAGCCCGTGACATGGGACGACGCGCTCGACGACATCGCCGGCCGTATCCGCACCGCCATCGTCGAGGACCGCAAGGACGAGGTGATCTACCACGTCGGCCGTCCCGGAGAGGACGGCTTCGCCGAGCGGGTGCTGCTCGCATGGGGCGTCGACGGGCACAACAGCCACACCAACATCTGCTCCGCGGGCGCGCGGCTCGGCTACACCCTGTGGGGCGGGTACGACCGGCCGTCGCCGGACTACGCCAACGCCCGCGTCATTCTGCTCATCTCCAGCCACCTGGAGACGGGTCACTACTTCAACCCGCACGCCCAGCGGATCATGGAGGGCAAGGTCCACGGCAACGCCAAGCTCGTCGTGCTCGACCCCCGGCTGTCCAACACGGCCGCCCACGCCGACCTCTGGATGAGCCCGTGGCCGGGCAGTGAGGCGGCGATCCTGCTCGCGGTCGCGTCGTACCTGCTGCGCACCGACCAGGTCGCGTGGGACTACGTGCGGCGCTGGGTCAACTGGGACACCTACCTGGCTGCCCTTCAGCCGGATGCTGCCCCCGACGACTTCGAGGCGTTCAAGACCGCGCTCACCGAGGAGTACGCGAAGTACACCTTCGAGTTCGCGGCCGAAGAGGCGCAGGTTCCTGTCGAGCAGGTCGAGGAGCTGGCCAAGGTGGTTGCGTCCTCCGCAGGGCGGCTGGCCGCGCACACGTGGCGGGCGGCCACCGCGGGCAACCTCGGCGGCTGGATGGTCTCGCGTGCGATGTTCTTCCTCACCGTGCTCACCGGCAGCGTCGGGACGGTGGGTGGCACCAGCCCGAACGGGTGGAACAAGTTCATCCCGCACGGGCCGAGCATGCCGGGCGGGCACGACCTGTGGAACGAGAAGCTGTGGCCGGCGGAGTACCCGCTGTCGACCAACGAGATGTCGATCCTGCTGCCGCACTTCCTGAAGGAGGGGCGTGGCAAGGTCGACGTCTACTTCTCCCGCGTCTACAACCCGATCTGGACCAACCCCGACGGCTTCAGCTGGATCGAGGCGCTCACCGACGAGAGCCTGGTCGGGCTGCACGTCGCGCTCACGCCGACCTGGTCGGAGACGGCGATGTTCGCCGACTACGTGCTCCCGATGGGCCACGGTCCTGAGCGGCACGACACCCAGTCCTACGAGCAGTACGGCGGCAAGTGGCTGGGCTTCCGCCAGCCCGTGCGGCGCGTCGCGATGGAGCGACTCGGGCAGGGCGTCGACGACACCCGTGACGCCAACCCCGGACAGGTGTGGGAGGAGAACGAGTTCTGGTTCGAGCTGTCCTGGCGAATCGACCCAGACGGCTCGCTCGGCATCCGCAAGTACTTCGAGGCGCCCGACCGTCCCGGCGAGAAGGTGACGGTCGACGACTACTACGGCTGGGTCTTCGACAACCAGGTGCCCGGGCTGCCCGAGAAGGCAGCCCAGCACGACCTCACGCCGCTGGAGTACATGCGTCGGTACGGGGTCTACGAGCTCGGGCACGACATGTACCGGCTCGACGAGCGCGCACTCACACCATCCGAGCTCGAGGGCGCGAAGCCCGACGACGACGGCGTGCTGCGCAAGCCGACGACGATGGACTCCACGCCGCCGCTGGTCGGTGAGGCGGGCGCGGTCGGCGTCCAGCTCGCTGACGGGTCGCAGGTGGCCGGCTGGCTGACGCCGTCGCGACGTCTTGAGCTGTTCTCCCCGACGATGGTCGACTTCGGCTGGCCGGAGTACGCGACGCCGGGTTACATCGAGTCACACGTGGGACACCGTGCACTCGACGCCGGGCAGGGCGAGATGGTGCTGATGCCCACCTTCCGGCTGCCGACGATGATCCACACCCGGTCGGGCAATGCGAAGTACCTCAACGAGATCTCCAACACCCACCCGCTGTGGGTCAACGCCAAGGACGCCGAACGGCTCGGCTTCGCCACCGGCGACCTGGCGCGGGTGAACACCGAGATCGGGCACTTCGTCGCGCGGGTGTGGGCGACCGAGGCGATCCGGCCCGGGGTCATCGCGCTGTCGCACCACATGGGGCGGTGGCGGACGTCGGAGAACGCGGGCAGCCGATGGGTGATGGGTCTGGTCGACGTGGGGCGCCTGCCCGACGGCCGTTGGCGGCTGCGCTACAAGGACCACGTGCAGCCGTTCGCCAGCGACGACCCCGACTCCTCGCGGATCTACTGGGACGACCCGGGCGTGCACCAGAACCTGGCGTTCGCCGTGCACCCCGACCCCTGGTCGGGCATGCACTGCTGGCACCAGCAGGTGCGCGTGGAGAAGGCGCACGATGACGACCGGTATGGCGACGTCGTGGTCGACACGACGAAGTCGACCGAGGTCTACCGCGAGTGGCTGGCCAAGACCCGTCCGGGTCCCAGCGCGTCGGGCCTGCGGCGTCCGGAGTTCCTGATGCGCCCGGTCAAGCCGGTCCGCCGCGCCTTCTACACCACCCCCCCAAGTTGATCTTGGACTTGATCTGCCAGTTCGACCGCCTGGGGCCTCATCTTCTCCTTGATCAACTTGGGCGGGGGGAATGGACGGCGGGGCGCCAGGGCTTGAGACTCCCGTGGACCCGACCGGAGTGCTCCTCGTCGTGGCCGTCCTCGCGGCCGGCACGGCGTTCGGCCTGTACCGGCGGCGCACCGACGGTCGCGTGGTGGGGTCGCCGTCCGGGCCCCGCCTGACCGCAGCCGACCTCGGCGCCGATCTCGGGCCGCGCGCCACCCTGGTGCAGTTCTCCAGCGCGTTCTGCCAGCCGTGCCGGGCGACCCGGCAGGTGCTCGACGACGTGGCCGGCCAGGTCGACGGCGTCTCGCACGTCGAGATCGACGCCGAGGCGCAGCCTGGAGCTCGTGCGCCGGCTCGACATCTTGCGGACACCGACCGTGCTCGTACTCGACCAGGAGGGGCACGTGGTGCGGCGGGCTAGCGGCCAGCCGCGCAAGGCCGACGTGATCGCGGCGCTGGGGCACGCGGTCCGATGACTGGACGACCGAGACCCTGTCTCGCATCCTGGACACCGGGGTCTCAGGCGTCCGGATCGGCAGTACGGTCGGGCCCATGCAGCCGGTGATGCTCACCCAGCGACGCGCGGTCGACCTGTGCCGCGTCGCCACCTGCCTGTGTTGCGCGCGCTGACGCCACGTCCGCCCGCCCTCCGTCGTCCCTGACGACCCTCCCGTCCGCCCTCGGCGGCAAGGAGTCCCCATGATCGACCCCCGTGGTCCTCGTTTCGCCGCAGCGCTCACGACCGTCGTCCTCGCCCTCGTCCTGCTCACTGGCAGCACCTGGCTGCTCGCTGCGCAGGCCGTGGTCTTCGCCGTCGGCGCGTTCGCCGGGCTGCAGCGCGCGCCCTATGGCGTGCTGTTCCGTCGCTTCGTGCGCCCCCGGCTCGCCCCGCCCGCCGCGCTCGAGGCCGAGCAGCCGCCGCGCTTCGCCCAGCTCGTCGGCCTCGGCTTCGCCGTGGTCGGGACCGTTGCGCTGCTCGCCGGCGCCACGCTCGTCGGGCAGGTCGCCGTCGCCGCGGCGCTGGCTGCTGCCTTCCTCAACGCCGCGTTCGGCTACTGCCTGGGCTGCGAGGTCTACCTGCTCAGCCGGCGCGTCGGGTCCACGGTCGGCGCGCGGCCTTCCAGCGCGACCGCGCGAAGCAGAACCGGCTGATCGCCGCGGGGTACACGGTGCTGCGCTTCACCTGGGACGACCTGACCCGGCGCCCGGACGACGTGACCGCCCAGATCCGGGCGACACTGCTGAGGAAATGCGCCGGCTGAGGGCCTGATTTCTCAGCGGATCGGGGATCATGCCCTGATGGACCTCTCCCGCGGCCAGTTCCTCGGTGGGGTCGGTGCACTCCTGGTGCCCGGCTCCGGCCCCCGCCACGAGCTCACCCGCTACCGGATCGGCCACTCGGTGAAGGACCGTCCGATCGTCGCCTACCGGATCGGCCCGGACGACGCACCCAGCCGCTACCTGGTGGTCGGGTGCATGCACGGCGAGGAGCCCGCGGGAACCCAGGTCGTGCGCCAGCACCTGCTGCGCCGCTCCGCCCCTCGTGGGGTCCAGCTGTGGCTCGTCCCGACGATCAACCCCGACGGCCTGGCCGTCGGACGGCGTACCAACGCCCACGGCGTCGACCTGAACCGCAACTTCGACGGCCCGCACTGGAAGGTGCAGGGCGAGGGCACGAGCATCTACTCCGGCCCCGAGCCGTTGAGCGAGCGGGAGGCGCGGGTCATGACCCGGTTCCTCACCGACCTGCAGCCGCACACGATCACCTCGATGCACCAGCCGCTGGCCTGTGTCGACTTCTCGCAGGGTGCGAACCGGCAGCACACGCTCTGGCTGGCCGATCGTCTGGGGCTCCCGGCCCGCAGGCTGGGCTCCTCCGGCGGCAACATGACCACGTGGTTCAACGACCTGTACCCGCACAAGTCGGCGGTCACCCTCGAGCTGCGCCGCCCGACCACAGCGGCGATGCGGCGGCACACGGCCGAAGTGCTCGTCCGGCACGCCGCACACCGGGCTAGTGGCTGATCCAGGCCTTCATCACCACGATCACGAACCCGAAGCTCGCGGTCACCAGGGCGTTGCGCCAGAGGTTCCACGTACCGCGGCGCTCCAGCTGGCCGATCCGGATGCCCCAGACCACCAGCGCGGCAACGCCGACGCCGACCGCTAGCCATAGGGACGACGCCACCGGGATCCAGCCCAGCTTGCCCGGCACCAGGGCGACGACCAACGGAAGGGCCGACTGCAGCATGGGCCACTCCTGAGTCGCCAGGTGACGACGTTCGCGGCGGGTGACTGCTCGCCCGAGCACCATCGAGGCGGCCACCGAGCGTGCGTAGACGTGCGCGAGCCAGAAGACCGCCGAGGTGCCGAGCAGCAGGCCGATGATGCGTGCGGGGTCGGCCGCCGGCCCGGCGGAGGCGGCAACCACGCCTGTGGCGACGATCGTGCCGTAGACCGCGCCGGACACCCGCTCGGCCTCGTGTCGACTGATCGTGGACGACGGGTCCGCCGACGGCGGCGGTTCGGGTGAGCTCACCGGGATAGACTGCCCGACGTGCTGGAAATCGTTTACACGGGCTTGCTCGTCGCCGTCGCGCTGCTGATCGGCTGGTTCTCGGTCTACGTCGTGTACAAGCTCTACAAGGGCCAGGACTGATCCGGCCGACCGTGTTCGACTTCCCCGCCGACCTCGCGCCGCAGTGCGCCCCTCTGGCCTGGCTGCTCGGCCGCTGGGAGGGGCAGGGTCACGGCGACTACCCCACGATCGAGCCGTTCCGGTTCGCCCAGGAGGTCGTCTTCGAGCAGAACGGCAAGCCCTTCGTCAGCTACCGGTCGAAGACGTGGCTGCTGGACGACGACGACCAGCTCGTCCGCCCGCTCGCGACCGAGACCGGCTTCTGGCGGCCCATGCCCGGCGTCGACGCCGACGACGCCCGAGCGGCGCGGGCGCCGTTCCCGGTCGAGGTGCTGCTCTCCCACCCCACCGGCTACGTCGAGATCTGGCTCGGTGAGGTCGACGGGCCGAAGATCGAGCTGCGCACCGACCTCGTGGCCCGCACCGAGTCCGCCAAGGAGTACACCGCCGGGCACCGGCTCTACGGCCTGGTCGACGGCGAGCTCATGTGGGCCTACGACATGGCCGCCGTCGGACAACCACTGCAGCCTCACCTGTGGGCGCGCCTCGTGCGCTCGCCCGAGTAGCCGCCCCATGGCCACTGAGCAGTCCCCTGAGCGGGCCACTGGGCAGCCCCCTGAGCAGAGAAGCGACGACCTGCAGCAGACCTTGCACGACGGCGGCTACCGGCTGACCCCCCAACGTCAACTGGTCCTCCAGGCGGTGGGCACGCTCGGGCACTCCACACCCGACGAGATCGCAGCCGAGGTGCAGCGGACGGCGTCCGGAGTCAACGTCTCGACGGTCTACCGCGCCCTCGACCTGCTCGAGCAGCTCGGGCTCGTCACGCACACCCATCTGGGCCATGGTGCGCCGACGTACCATGTGGCCGACGACGCCGACCACCTCCACCTGGTGTGCCGCGACTGCGGCGTCGTGCAGCACGTCGACGAGTCGGTGGCCCGACCGTTGGAGGCCGCACTGCGTGACGAGCACGGCTTCGAGGCCGACGTCCGGCACTTCGCGCTGTACGGCCGTTGCTCCGAGTGCCTGGCGCGGGGCGACGTATGACCGCGGTGACGGTCGACGCCGAGGGTCTCGACCACGGGGCGGTGTGGCACTACGGCGACCCGCTGCGTGAGCAGCGCAGACTCGACGACGGCGAGGGCTACGTCGACCTGTCCCACCACCCGGTCGTCCGGGTGAGCGGCCCGGACCGGCTCACCTGGCTGCACTCGATCACCTCCCAGCACCTCACCGAGCTGCCGCCGCACACCTGGACCGAGGCACTCGTGCTCAGCCCCAACGGGCACGTCGAGCACCACCTGACCCTCGTCGACGACGGCGAGACCGCGTGGGCGGTCGTCGAGCCCGGCACCGCCGAGGCGCTGGTCGAGTACCTCCAGCGGATGAAGTTCTGGTCCGACGTCGACATCGCCGAGGTCAGCGACACCTGGGCGGTCCTGTGGCGGCCCGGCCCCCACGGCATGGACGGCGACGACCACCTCGAGCTGGTCGAGCGCCCTCGGCTCGACGAGTACCGCACACAAGCCGGCGACCCGGCCGGGGTCTGGGCCCACGAGGCACTGCGCGTCGCGGCCGGCCGACCTCGCCTCGGCCTGGAGACCGACCACCGCACGATCCCGCACGAGGTCGGTTGGATCGGCCCCGCCGTGCACCTCGACAAGGGCTGCTACCGCGGACAGGAGACGGTAGCCCGCGTGCAGAACCTCGGCCGCCCGCCGCGTCGTCTCGTGCGGCTGCACCTGGACGGCTCGACGAACGTGCTGCCGGCGCACGCCGCGCAGGTGTCGCTCGACGGCCGCGCGGTCGGCTTCGTCGGGACTGCGGTGCAGCACTACGAGCTGGGTCCGGTCGCGCTGGCGCTGGTGAAGCGCAACGTTCCGATCGATGCGGTGCTCACGGTCGAGGTCGGTGACGCCGAGCCGGTCTCGGCCGCCCAAGACGTGATCGTCGAGGCCTGACATGGCCAAGCACGGGCGGTCCCGCGACACCGAGTCGTCTGCCCAGTCGTCTGCTGAGTCGTCTGCTGAGTCGTCGGGACGACGTCGCTCCGGAGGGCGGCGCACTGCGCTGTACCTGCTGGCCGGATGCACCGTCCTGCTCGTGCTCGCCGTTGCCTCAGCGGCCTGGCTGTACGTGCGGGGTTCGAGCGCGGCCGACGCCCTCACGGCAGCGCAGGACGACCTCTCGGCCACGAGCGCGGCGCTGCGCCAGGGCGACGTTCCCGCCGCCGAGCAGTCGCTGGCGGCCGCGCAGGGCAACACCCAGCGCGCGCGAGACCTCACCTCCGACCCGGTCTTCGCGGTGGCGGCCGCCGTCCCGCTGCTGGGGCAGACGCCAGCGGCCGTGTCCACCGTCGCCGAGACCGCCGACGACCTGGCCGACGGCGCGCTGGCTGACCTCGTCGACGCCGGAGCGGCTCTCGACCCGCGCACGCTGAGGTCTGCGGGCAACCGGATCGACCTCGCGGCCTTCGAGCGGGCCGGGCCGCCCCTGGAACAGGCGTTGGTCGGGTTGGCGGACGCCCAGGCCCAGCTCGCCGACCTCGAGCTCGGGTTCACCCCCGCACGGGTCGGCCGGGCGGTCGACGACCTCACCAGCCAGCTTGACGACACGACAGCCACCACCGAGGCGGCACTCAAGGCGGTCCGGCTGCTGCCACCCATGCTCGGGGCCGACGGCCCGCGCCGGTACTTCCTGGCCATCCAGAGCAACAACGAGGCGAGGGGGACCGGGGGGTTCCTCGGCGCGTACGGGATCATCCGCGCCGACGACGGCAAGGTGACCGTCGAGAAGGTCGCGCCCCGCTCCGACCTCGACCCGCTGGTCTACGACAAGCCGCCGCTGGACTTCGGCCCCGACTACGCGGCGCTGTACGGCGACGAGCCGGGCACCTGGGCGAGCGCGAACCTGTCGCCCCACTACCCATACGCGGCGCAGCTGTGGCTGCAGATGTACGCCGACCGCACCGGCGACCAGCTCGACGGCGTGATCACCCTCGACCCGGTCACCATGAAGTACCTGCTCGCCGTCACCGGTCCGGCAGCCATGGCTGACGGTCGGGTGATCTCGGCGGACAACGTCGTCCCGTTCACCGAGAACGAGGTCTACTCGGTGATCCGGAACGACGGCAAGCGTGACCTCTACCTGCAGGAGGTCGGCAAGACGGTGCTGCGCCGGATGCTCAGCGGTGAGGGTGACCCCCAGGCGCTGCTCGACGCACTGGGCCACGCTGCCGACGATCGGCGGCTGCTCGTGTACTCCGCCGTCCCCGACGAGCAGGCACTGCTCGAGACGACGTCGGTCGGCGGGGTGGTGCCCGAGGGGCCAGGGCCTTTCGCCGGGCTCGCGGTGATCAACGGGTCGGGCAACAAGCTCGACTACTACCTGGCCCAGGAGCTGGACTACGAGACGGTGCGGTGCAATGCCGACGGCTCCTCGTTGACCCGGATCACGGTCACGCTGCGTAACGAGGCGCCCAAGCGGGGCACCCTCCCGCTCTACGTCGACCAGCGGCTCGACCTCCCGCTCGGACCCGGCGGGGTGGGGGTCAGCCGGGGCGGCGACCACTTCGTCTACGCGCAGGTCTACGCCGCCCAGGACGCCGCTCTGGTGAAGGCCGAGCTGGACGGGCGTCCGGTGGCCGTGGCGCCGGGCGTCGAGCGGGGCCGGCCGGTGTTCCGGGTGCCGGTGGCGATCCCGGCCGGGCGTGCGGCCCGGCTGACCTTCGACGTCCTGGAGCCCCCACGCCCGGAGGGGGTCGATCCGACCCCGCGGACCTTCGTGAGCCCCCTGGTCAAGCCGATCGTCGTGCGTGCCGATGATCCAGGGTGCTGATCCCGGCTGTGCGGGCCCTCCCGCGCTAGGCTACGAACGGCTCGACCGGCGCCGGCCGGTGACGGCTGCACGGCCCAACGACCCAGATTGGGGACACCCGATGACTGACTCGACCAAGGGCTCGCCCCTGGGCCGGTTCGGGGTGCGCCGGGCGCTGGCCGTAGCCCTTGCGACCGCCGTGGTCGCCGTCCCTGCTGCCGCGCCCGCGTGGGCCGAGCCCGACTACCCGCCGGTGTTCAACCAGATCTCCGCCTCCTCGTTCGTGGTGGCCCGCGGTGGGGTGCTGACCTTCCGGGTCCAGACGTTCGTGCCGGGCTCGTCGGTCACCTACGCGGTGACCGCCCCGACCGGTCAGGCAGCCAGCGGCACGGGTGCCGCAGACGCCAAGGGCGTGGTCCGGCAGGGCATCACCTTCGACCAGGCCGGGGTCAACCGAGTCGCGTTCAGCGGCACCGCGTCCGAGGGTGGGCCCCTCGAGCTGGTCACCAGCGTCACGGTCACCACCGCCGACCCGGCGGGCAACGGCGGCAACGGCGGGTCGGGCGGGTCCGGCACCGCCGGTGGGACCGGTGGGTCCGGCGGCTCGACCACCGCCGGTGACACAGCCGGCAGCGGCATCCCGATCATCAACGGAGCGCTGCCCCGTACCGGTGGGCAGATCGCCTCGACCCTGCTCGTGGCCGGCGTGCTGCTGGCCGGCGGCACCGCGCTGCTGCTCGCCGCGCGCCGTCGCCGCGACGCCTAGCCTGAGTCGCGGTTGTCCAGCGGCCTCTCCATGAACCGCAGGTGGGCCATGAGCTCGGCCGGGTACTGGTGGTAGGGCGGGCACTCACGGAAGCCGAGTGACTCGTACATCGTGATCGCCTCGGTGTTCTGGTTGCCGGTGTCCAGGCGCATGAGCCGGTAGCCATCAGCTGTGGCCACGTCGACCAACGCTTGGCACAGTCTGCGGCCGATGCCCTGTCCCTGGAACTGGTCGGGGACGAACAGCCGCTTCATCTCGCACGCCCCGTCGCCGAGGTCTCGGTACGCGATCCCCCCGCTGACCTCACCCTCGCGGACGGCGAGGAGCGTCTTGCCCGCCGGGGGACCGTAGGTCTCGCGCAGTGAGCTCAGCTCGGCGTCCAGTGCCTGGTGGCCACCCACGGCGTCGATGAACCCCGGTAGGTCGGCATAACGCGCGTGGAGCCACTGCCAGTACTCGCGCACGAGGGTGCCGAAGGCCGCGTAGTCGTCGTCGGTGGTCGCTTCGGCGAGCTGCTCAGCCATCCGCGGAGTATGGCTGACTGCCCTCGCGCCTCAGGGCACCCAGACGGAGTGGTCGTGCGCAAACACGACGCGGGAAGGGTCCAGTCGCTGCAGTGCTTCCTGCCACACCGGCGGAACGGGCAACGGTGCTCCGTGCCCGTCCTTGTGGGCCCTCAGGGCAAGAGCATCCGCGGCGTACTGGCTGGCCGTGTCGTGGCTCTGCCCGGCGACGATCACGACTCCGTCGCTGCGCCGGACGACGAGTGACTGGTGCCCCTCGGTGTGCCCGGGAGTCGGCATGAGGACGACGCCGGGGAGGATCTCGGTCTCGCCGTCCAGCTCCTCCCATCGAGTGCCCGGTGGGTCCACCAGCTCCGGCAGGGTGTAGTCCTGGGTTCCCCTGGCGGCGGCGAGCTCGCTGGTCTGGGTGAAGAAGGGCCGCCCCGCCAGTCGTGGGTTGCCGCCGCAGTGGTCGAAGTGCAGATGGCAGTTCGCCACCTCGGTGACCTCCTCGAGCCGCAGTCCGCTGCTGTGAAGCGCCTCCTCGAGCCCCCTTCGACGGGGTCGGTAGTGGGCGTCGACGTCGGGGTGGGTGCCCATGCCCGTGTCGAAGAGCAGTGCTCCATGACGGTGCCTCACCACATAGCCCAGGCACGGCTCCACGCGAGGGGAGCCGGTCAGGGTCTCCTCAGCCGGACGAACGAAGTAGCCGAAGTCCACCCTGGTCACAGAAGTGTTCAACATGGCCTGAGTGTCCCAGTCGCTGGGGGGCGCGCGCCTGCGCGGGTGGGGGACGTCCGGCCCTGGCCGTCGGCGCTGCGGAGTCGCATGCTCGGAGCAGCACGCAGGGAGGTGGATCATGCGTACGCTGATCGTCTACGAGTCCATGTACGGCAACACCCACGAGATCGCCGACCACATCGCCGAGGGGCTTCGTCCGCGCGGCGAGGTCCACGTGGCGTCGGTCACTGACGCCACCGACCAGGAGGTGGCCTGGGCCGACCTGGTGGTGGTCGGTGGCCCCACCCACGCCCACGGCATGACCTCGGCCATGTCGCGCAAGAGCGCCGTCGAGGCCACGGACAAGCCGGAGAGCACCTTGCACGTCGACCCCGACGCGGCGGGCCCGGGGCTGCGTGACTGGTTCGACGCACTCCGCCCGGTCGAGGACAAGAGAGCCGCCGCTTTCGACACCCGCATCGACACCGCCGCGATCCTGACCGGACGCGCGTCGCGCGGAATCAGCCACCGACTCGTCAAGCACGGCTTCACGATCGCGGCTGACCCCGAGAGCTTCCTGGTGGACCGGCACTCGAATCTGGTCGACGGTGAGAGCGCCCGCGCCACGAAGTGGGGTGAGGATCTCGGTCACAGCTACTTGTGGCCGCCGGTCGCCGACGAGCCGGGCTTCCACGAGAGCATCGGTCGCACGCCGTAGCGCAAGGCCACAGCGCTAGATGGTGCGCGCCTCCAACGCGTCCAGGTCGCGCTCGGCGTACAGCCGGTGTTCCCACTCCTCGTTGAGGATGCAGCGCAGACACTCACGCACCGGGTAGCTGCGGGGCTCCGGCCACCCCGGTCCGTGAACCGGTTCGGTGTCCGCGGCCAAGGACTCGTCGGTCAGGTCGTCGAGGACGGCCCGCACGGTCGACATCCGGTCGTGACGCAGGGCGAGTACGACGTCGAGTGACGGTCGCACGTCTCGGTCGCGCGGGACGCCCGGGGTGTCGGGCATCTCGTCCCAGGGGAGGTCCAGGGGGTCCCAGGGCGACGGGTCGCCGAGGACGGCGCGTCGGATCCAGGAGTCGGTGGCGAAGCTCAAGTGCCGCAGCGTCTCGATGAACGACCACTCACCCCCGACGGACTCGTGCAGCAGCTGCGGAGGCAGGTGACGCGCGCGCTCGACGGTCTCGGCCCACAGCCGCTCGATGAGGCCCCATGCCTCGCGGAACCCCTCGGCGTCGACCGGGCGCATCAGGGCTCGGCCGGGATGGCGCTGGTCCAGCTCCGCGTCGATCAGAGGCCCGACGTCGACGCCGTTGATCGTCAGGTTCTCGATCTCGCCGTGGATTTCGACGTCGACCAGCTCGACGCCGTGCATGACGACGTTGGTCATCTCGACCGCGTGGAACGTTGCGCCGGCGAGGGTGGTCATGCGAACCTCGGCCCCGCTCAGGTTCACCCGTTCGAACCGGGCGTTCCTCAAGTCGACATGCTGGAACCTGGCGCCCGCCATGTCTTCGTCGGTGAACTCAGTCATGGCCCGACAGTAGCTAGACGGGCTCTTCACGCGGCTCGAGGACGACGACGGGCGTCTCGGTCGACCGCAGGCCGGCGTACCCGTCGAGATCGTCGTCGACGGTCGCCCAGAGCTGCCAGAGCCGCTCGCGCTCCTCGCCCGTCGCCGCGTGGGCCCGCACCGGGCGCGGCGGTTGGTGGGACAGACGCACGACGGCGTCGGGGTGTGCCTCCAGGTTGAGCCACCACGCGGGGTGGCCCTCACCCCAGCCGTTCATCGCGAGGGTGACGAGGTTGGGGCCGTCCTCGAGGTAGCCGACGATGACGTTGCGCTGCTGCCCCGACTTGCGCCCGATGGTCGTGAGACGCAGCGCCCCCCAGCCGCGCTTGCTCGCTGTGGTCCACAGGAACCGGCCGCCGCTGAGTCGGTTGAGTGTGCGGTGAACGCGCCAGAACGTGTGCATGAACCAGGTTGGTGGCATCTTCGGGGGTTGAGCTGTCGCGTTGGTCATGGTGGAACCTCCCGTAGGGGCGACGCTTCCAAGTACGCCAGGGGCCGGTGCCCCGGCGCCGTCAGTTCAAGGAGAAGGGTGGGTAGCGGTCGGTCACGAGCAGGAACGCGTAGGCGTCCACGCGCAGCCACCAGCGACCAACCCCGACGACGAAGTCGAAGAGGCCGCGGGGGTAGCGGCCGGTGAAGAGGATGGCGAACCATGCAGCGACGACGGCGAAGAACGCCGCAATGGTGAGCGCGAACAGCACGATGAAGTGGGGGATCGCCAAGAACCACTTGACGAGCGGCAGCCCGCGTTTGAGGTCCGCTTCGGCATCGGGGTAGTCGAGGTCGAGGTGGACTCGCTGGTGGTCGACGGTCGACGGGTACTCATCGGTCAGCAGTGCCAGGTACGCGCCGATGCGGGTGGAGAACCGGGCCAGCTCCTGCGCGAAGTCGAACCACCAGCGCGGGTAGCGCTTGCGGAACAGGATCATCAGGAGCGTGGCGAAGAACAGTCCGGAGACGATCCCACCGGTGGTTGTCGTGACCGTCCTTCCTGCCTCGTCGGAGACGGTCTGCGTGCCGCCTGCGGTGAGGATGCTCAAGATGATGGCGATCGGGATGATCAGCACCAGCCGGAAGAACGTCGTCAGCCGGTTGTACGACGCGGCGTGGTCCACCTGGAGCCGGGCTGGATAGGGCGTCGCTGCAGCCACCGGCGCCACGGGGGCCGGCATAGGCGGCAGTGGGGCCGGCTGAAGGGGCGCTCGCTGTTCGGTCCACGCCACACCGTTCCAGTAGCGGAGGTAACTCGGGTCCTGGGGGTCTGGGTACCAGCCAGCCGGGGTCTCGGGCACGGTGACTCCATTCGACGATGGCCTTGCCGGGTCCCATTCTCCCGCACCGAAGGGCGGTCCCGCATGGGCCGGTGGTCACGTCATCGGTGCCGCCTCGCGCTCTACACGACGCGGGCCACCCCTGGTACTCGGCTGACCAGGAGCCAGGCGACCACGAACGATGCCACGACGCCACCGCACGCCACGAGGAGCGCCTTGACCTCTGCCGGGACCGGTGCTGGACGCAGGGCGACGGCTAGTCCGATCAGCACCAGACCTTGCACCAGGAACGCACCGTAGGCGCTGCGGCTGACCTGAGGGCCGGCCCATCGCAACGGACGGTCGAGGTGTCGTTGTGCGGCGCCGAGCAGCCACACCGGCCCGAACACAGCGAGGGCTGCTTCCAGCGTGGCGAACGACCAGAGCGCCCAGGCTCCAGCCGCCTCGCCACCCTTCTTCGTCGATCGCCCCGAACACCGCCCCCAAGACCACGAAGAGGGCAAAGCCACCCACTGCCGTGAGGGTTGCGGTACGACACTGCCTTCGGAGCCGGTCCGGCACGTACCGCAGCCAGTCCCTGCTGGAGGCTGCGATGCCGAGCGCGAAGAGTGCCACGCACTCCGGCCACTGGTACAGGTTGAGGTCAACGATGTTCTCGCTGTTGAAGGGGAAGCCCAGTCGGACGAGGAAGGTCGCGACGGTCACCGCAGCGACGATCGCCATCAGGTGGCCGAAGTGCAGCTCGGACGGGTCGCGGCCCCCGGTGTGACCGGGACGCAGCTTGCGCCAAGCCACGTAGGCGAGCGAGAAGATCAGGAGGTCACCGATGAACCAGAGATAGCCGGTGTCGAGGCTCTCCTCCCGGGTTCCGATGAACTCGGTCCAGTAAGAGCCTGCGGCGTTGCCCAATGGGCGGTACAAGGCGTACAGCAGCAGGGGCCACAGCAAGAGGACGAACACCGCGAACGGAACGCCCAGTCGTAGCAGCCGGTCCCGGACGTACCCTGCGTGGCCCTTTCGTTCCACCGAGGGCGGGGTGAGCAAGCCGGCGATCAGGAACAGAAGAGGAATCATGAACAGCGCGAACGGAGCGAGAACCGCGAGCAGGGCGCCTTCGGTGGCCGGGGTCAGCGTCACCTCGCGCACGTCGGCGTACGACCACAACTCCATCGACGTGTAGCTGCCCAAGGCGTGCCCAGCAATGATGGCCGCGATCAGGAGAACCTTGAGGTTGTCCACGTAGAGCCGACGCCCGACTGCCCACTGCTCCGCCGCAGAACCGTGCCGCCTCGGCGCGGGCCCACGGGCAGGGTCTCGCGCACCCGTAGCCACACCTCCAGAGTCGTGCCACCGTCGTCGACGGCCAGAGGCCAAGGTCCTACCGCGAGGCGACGGCCAGTGAGGGGCGCTCGACCTCGGACGTGGTGGGGACCACCGACGGCCGGAAGCCGCGCGCGATCATCCAGACCGCCAGCACCATTTCCTGCACAGCCAGCGGCATGAACAACATGACCTGCTCGGAGGAGTTCGCACTGACGACGCCATACATGGCGAGGAGGTCCGCAGCTACGTACACGGGGATCGCCGCAAGTCCCCAGATCGAGATCCAGCGCGGAACGATCTGCGACCAGTAGAGCAGTACGTAGAACAGGGCGGCACCCAGGCAGAACACAAGGGCGCCCACGGCATTCGTGGCGTCAGCGTCGATGACGAGACTACCGAGTCGGACGCCTGCCGGTGATGTCGTGTTCCCGCCTGCAACCAGGGCCTCACCCATCGGTGCGAGGAACAACAGACTGATCGCGAGGACGATGTAGAAGACGGTCTCCACCGCCCCACGCAGGATCAGGTAGCCGAGTGCCAGCGCCTGGTTCACCTGGCTCAGCACCGGGAACAGCACGATGGGGACGAACGCGAGAGACAGCCCCATGACGAGCACGAGCAGCGCGCCGGTTGCCACGCTGCTCGAGTGCTCTGCGGCGGAAGCCAGTGGGTCCTGCGCGTCACTGACTGGCGCAAGGACTACTCCACTGAGGACTCCGGCCAGCGTTCCGGTGATGTAGAGGATCCCCGCTGTGGTAGCGGCGGCCTTGTGTTCACGCCTTCCATTCATGGCGTGCACCTCCAGTCACCCCAATTCTTTCGCGAACGATCCGGTCGCGTCAGGGTCGAAGGACTTCTCTTGGGATCGCGCAGCGACGTGGCGTCAGACGGAGGCGGCGTGCTCCGCGGCCCGTGGGCAAACTCGCCCGGATCGAGCGGGCGTGAGCGCCGTCCGGGGCTCTCCCCTTACAAGCCCTCGGCGAACTCACGAAGCTGCGCGGGGGCCGGTGTCATGCGCCCTCCTCGGTGGGTTGGGCGTACTGCACCGGCCGCCGGGGAGAGGGAGTGGGGCGTGCACTGATGCAGTACCCGGAACAGCGGGCAGCCGGGCATGGCATCGACGAAGCCTGGGTCGGCACTGAACTCGCCCTCGCGCTCTACCAGCGGTGTGGCTGGGTCCGGCAAGAGACATCACGACGCGGAACGGGCAGCAGATGACTGTCCTGCACAAGACGCTCGTGCAGTCCGCAGCTGGCCGTTCACCCGCCTCGGTCTGCTAGGGGACGGTGACGGTGACCTTGCCAGCCGGGTGACCCTGTTCGACCAGCATTACGGCCTGTGCGGCGTCGGCGAGCGGGAAAGCTCCGGTCGATGACGGGATCAGGTTCCTGGACTCGATGAGCTCGGTGATCTCGTCGAGAGTCTCGGTCGTCTCCTTGGCAACGAAGGTCTTGAGGGTCTGGCCGATGAACGGGCTGAGCGCCGCGGCTGCCACGATGTTGCCGAGGGGCCCCCACCAGCGGTTGCCGTCACCATAGGACTGGATCAGTGTGCCCCGAGGAGTGAGGGCCTTGCGGATCGCCGTCGGGCGGTAGGTCCCCCCGAGCTGGAGCACCAGGTCGTAGCGCGTGGGACCACTGAAGACGTCCTGGGTCGTGTAGTCGATGACGTGGTCGGCCCCGAGTCGACGCACGAGGTCGACGTTGCGGGTGCTGCAGACGCCGGTGACTTCCGCACCGAGGTGCTTGGCCATCTGGACGGCGAACGTCCCGACGCCGCCGGAGGCGCCGATGATGAGGACGTGCTGCCCGGCCTGGAGGCCGCCGGCCCGCAACCCTTGCAGGGCGGTGACAGCCCCGAGGGGCACTGCCGCGGCCTGCTCGAAGGTCAGGCTCGCCGGCATGTGGGCGAGGTTCCCCTGAGGGACTGAGACGTACTCGGCGAACGCGCCATGGCCGAAGCCGTAGACCTGATCGCCGACGGTGAATCCGCTCACCTGTGCGCCGACCCGCTCGACCGTTCCTGCCACATCTCCGCCGGGGATGAGAAATGTCGGTTTGCGGACGCCGCCGAGGCCGGTGGGGCGCATCAGGACTGGTTCGCCGCGGATGAAGTGCCAGTCCCATGGGTTGGCCGAGCTGGCCCGCACCGCCACCAACACGTCTTCGTCCCCAACCGCGGGCAGGTCGACCTCTGCGAGCTTCAGGACATCCTGCGGTGCGCCGTACTCTTGCTGGACGATCGCCTTCATCGTGTGTCCCTTCCCTGATCGGACCGTACCGCCGGTCGTGGAGAACCGAGAAGAGGCTTTGATCCTGACCGGCCTACGCTCCCCCAGCGCTCTTCACTGCATCCGCCGGCGTCCTCCCTTGCCAAGGGTCGCGCCACCGGCACAGACTGGCCCGGACCGCAAGCACGCCGGTCGAGGAGGAACCCCTCATGAGGATCTCGCGAACGCCCCACCACCTGCGAATGGCTCTCCTCGGCGCCGCGGTTGGGGTGCTCCTGCTAGATCCTGCCATCGGCTTGGCTGCGGAGTCAGCCCCCAAGGCCCCGTCGGTCGTCGATGGTGCTGCGCGCAGTGGGTCCATCTCCTATCTCTCGCTCGGAACGTCGCTTTCGCTCGGCTACCAGCCAGGCAAGGGCAAGACCAAACAGGGATTCGTAGACGAGCTCTGGCGAAACACCCGGCAGCAGATCCCTGGGCTCGACCTCCGCAATGTGAGTTGTCGTGGCGAGACCAGCCGTTCGATGATCACCGGTGAGAACTCGCGCTGCCACTACCGAGCCGGTTCACAACTCGACGCTGCGGTCTCCTTCTTGAGGGCACACCCAGGGCAGGTCGCGTTCATCACGGTCGAGGTCGGTGCAAACGACCTGGTGAATCGTTGCTTCGACGGGCGTACCGGCCTGATCGACAAGGCCTGCGCGGTCGACCAACGCCCTCGGCTGCAGAGGAGGCTGGAACGCATCGTCGGTTCCTTGAGTTCTGCGGCCGGAGAGGGTGTGCCTATTGTCGGCATGACCTACTACGACCCGTTCCTGGGACTATGGGGACTGATCCCCGGAGGTCGCGCCTTGGCGCGAGCCGACCAGCGGGCGTGGAAGGTACTGAACGCCGGGCTGACAACCGCGTTCGAGGGCAGTGGGGCCAAAGTGGCGGATGTAGCGGCAACTTTCCGGATCGACGATTTCAGGCACACGGCCGTGGTGCGAGGCAGGGGCAGGCTCCCTGTGAACGTCGCCCTTACCTGCCGATGGACATGGTTCTGCTCACCGGACTCCTTCACCGATCCGCACGCGAACCCGAGGGGCCATCAGAAGATAGCCAACACATTCAACCGGAAGCTCCAGCGGTTGCTCCGCTAGGGAGGTTAGGAAGCCCCACCAGTCCTTAGGCGGCAACGACGGTAAGCGCTCAGTGCCTCCTCGCACGTGGGGACCTCGATGATCGAGAACCCGCCGATGACCTCCTTGGTCTCCGGGTACGGCCCGAGCCAGCACGATCCACTCCCGCCGACGGGATCCTTCGTGTTCGATGGATGCACCCACACCCGGAGGGCCCATGACGAACGACGATGAGATCCGAGACGCTCAGCGCGCGACGTGGGCCGGGCTCTCTGCGGGCTGGGAGAAGTGGGACGCACTGATCATGGATCAGCTGGGCCCGGTCAGCACGGCGATGATCGACCGTCTCGACATCGCCGATGATCAGCTGCATCTCGACATCGCCGCGGGGACTGGCGAGCCGGGGCTGACGGTCGCCCAGCGTGCGCCAAGGGGACATGTCGTTCTGACCGACCTTGCGGCTGAGATGCTCGACATCGCGACTCGACGAGGAAACGCGCAAGGGATCAGCAACTTCGAGACCAGGGTGTGCAGCGCCGACGACCTGCCGTTCGGCGACGCGACCTTCGACACTGTCTCGGTGCGGTTCGGTTACATGTTCCTTCCCGATGTCACCAAAGCGACCCGTGAGTTCGCGCGAGTGCTCAAGCCGGGCGGACGTCTCTGCTCGTCGGTATGGGTCAAGCCCGAGGAAAACCCGTGGACGACGCTCGCCATGCAGGCGATCGCGACGGAGGCGGAGCTGGCGCCCCCCGACCCGGACGGGCCAGGCATGTTCCGGTGCGCTGCCCCGGGATACGTCAGTGCCCTGTACGAGGCTGCGGGGCTGCGCGCCGTGGCCGAGTGGGACGTCGACCTCGAACTCGTGACGGAGTCGCCGGCCCAGTACTGGGAGATGATCAGCGAGCACGTCTCGCTCGCAGTTGCAGCGCTCCAGCAGGTCGACGAGGCGGTGCGGGAGCGGATCGCCGACGACGTCATCGCCAAGGTCAGTACCTACGAGGACGACGGCAAGGTGAGGATTCCGGGCGTGGCCCGCTGCATCGTCGGCACGAAGTAGGGCACCCCGAGCAGGAACTCCGCGAAGTCCGCTCTCCCACCGTCGGTGAGGACCGCCTTGTCGCCACGGTTGTCGATGACGGTGGCCGGGTCGGGCGACCCGAGACCGGTCATTCGTGGGCCCCTACTCGCCGGTGACCCCGTCGATCGACTCTCGGAGCAGGTCGGCATGACCGTTGTGGCGCGCGTACTCCTCGATCAGGTGGCACATGATCCACCGCAACGAGAACCGCTGCCCGTCCTCGAGCACCTCATCCGAGAGGGATCCGAGGCCGTCGGGGCTGGCGATCGCCTTGTTGATGACCCGATTCGAAACCTCGATCGACTCGTCGAACCAGGCGAACAGCTGCTCCGGTGAGGCCTCCGCCGCCGACCTGAACGACCAATCCGGGTCCCCGTGGACCAGGTCATCGAACCACGACGGCTTGACGACTCCGCCGGCAAACGTCTGGTTGAGCCACCCTGCCTCCACCACGGCAAGGTGCTTCAGCAGGCCACCCAGAGTCATCGTGGTCGGTGCCAACGTCGTTGCGAGTTGAGTGTCGGTCAGGCCTGCACACTTCCACCGCAGCGTGTCGCGTTGGTAGTCGAGGAAGCCCAACAGGGTGGCCGCCTCATCTTGCGCGAGGGGTGGGTCGACACGGTCCTTGGCGCCGAAGGTCATGACCCGACCGTAGCAATGCTCTAGACGCTGCGGTCAGATCCGTCTGAAGCCGGCAGCAGTGTGGAGGCGGTAGGTTCCCGGGGGTGAGTTTGGAATGGGAGCAGGTGGTCGTCGACGCCGCGGACCCGGTGATGTTGGGCCGGTGGTGGGCGAACGCGCTCGGATGGGTCGTGCTGAATGACGCGCCGGATGAGTTTGAGATCCGGCCCGCTTCGGATCGGCTGCCCGGAATGATCTTCGAACCGGTCGGTGAGGCGAAGGGCGGCAAGAACCGCCTGCACCTGGACTTCCGGCCCGACGACCAGCAGGCCGAGGTCGCGCGCCTCCTGGGCCTCGGGGCGCGCCATGCGGACATCGGCCAAGGGCAGCAGTCCTGGGTCGTGCTGGCAGATCCCGAAGGCAACGAGTTCTGCGTGCTGTCAAGCAAGCGCGCCTAGCCGCCCGGGCTGGACGGGCACCTGCTGAGGAAACAGGCCCTCAAGTGGCGAGTTTCCTCAGCAACTGCTGTGAACCTCAGTACTCACCCTTGATGACGAAGAAGGAGCCGCGGATCGTCCCGGCCAACTTGGACTTCTGGGTCGCGAACTTGAACCGCGACGCGAGCTCTTCTGGTACACCCATCCCTTCGGACAGCTTGAACCCGACCGCGCGCTTGCCTTGGTCGTCCAGGGTGTACATCACGTTGATCGCGAGTCCGGACTCGTAGAACACGTAGGCGAACCGGATCCCCCCAGCGACGAAGGCGGTCGCCTCGAGCGGTGGGGAGGCGATGACGATGTCGCGCTCGTCCCTGAGGATGCGGCCGACCCAGTCGATCGTTGCCGTCGCCTTACTCGCGGGTTCGACCGTGAACACGTGGTCGTACTTGTTCTTGAAGTACCGGGCCTCGTTGGCTCTCAGCCCCGCGAGGGCAACTGCAACGGGGGACGACTCCAGCCCGGCGGTGGACACCGTTTGGAAGTCGACTACGTACGACACGGGCACCTCCGAATAGTCAGCAACGTCGCATGGCCGCGCCGAACGACGATCGACAGAACCATTCTCTCGACGCGATGCACGGGCCGGCATGAGTGCTTGCCCATGATGCCGTACCTCTGGCCAGCAGATCGTCGACTCACGGGGCCGCGGCTCACAGAACGTGCTGGCTGGCTTGCCCCAGCACTGCCAGCGCGGCCAGGCTGACCAGTGGGTTGCTTCGCCGTAGTCCTGACGGGCCCCAGTCGGCATAGCTGTGGCGACTGGCCACCCGATCGGCCGCGGGAGCGTTCGCCTCCTCCAGCGGGAAGCCGCCGTCAGGAAGTCGCTTGGATTCAAGCAGGGCGAGCGCATCTGCGCATCGCGGGTCTTCGATTCGACCCAGCTCGACCATCACCTGCAGGGCGAAGAGCACGTCGAAGAACTGGATCGGGTAGTGGATCCGGTCCGGACGACCACCCCAGGCGGGCACGATCAGAGCCCCGTCACGCAGGTGCCACAGAAGCCGGCGGGAGAGCAGGAGGTCGGCTGCGCGCTGGGCGGCATCCCTGGCGGGTTGGTGGTGGTGGCGACTCCCGTACGCCCAAAGGCCGCGTGCCGGGATCAGCGTCTCCTGGAACGAGGACGTCGTGCACTGGAGGCGCTTGTCGCAGTTCCAGCCCCCGTCTGGCCACTGCCAGTCGATCAGCCGGTCGACCGCCGCCCGCGTGCGTTCGTCCTCCAGTCCGAGCCGGACGCAGTACCAGATCGCGTTGCCGTCCATCGACGCGCAGTGGCGCACGCGGTCCCCCTGCCCCGGGTAGACCGCGGTCAAAGGCGGCTCGAGGAAGTGCTTGGAGAAGAGCCAGTCATAGACGCGCTGCACCAAAGGCCGCAGCGCTCGTCGCCAGGCGGGTAGTCGATCAGGGCCAGACTGGTCAGTGTCCAGTGCGGACCCTGCCACTTCCGGTAGACGTGGTGGAGTGTCTTCTCGCCCTGCTCGAAGACACGCAGCAGGGCGCGTGCCGTCGGCGAGGAGGGGATCTCCGCCCGCAGCGCTCGTGCCTCTGTCAGTGCTCGGGGGTTCTCCCGGCCAGGAGTCCCGCCTTGTAGGCCAGTACCGGGTCGGCTGAGCGGGAGAGCCGCTCGATCAGCTGCTCGGACTGCGCTCGCCGAAGCGGGTCGACGTCGCAAGCCTCGTCCATACCTGAGGGTAACGGCGTGACTATGGTGCCGGCTCACCGCGTGATGCGCGGAGGGCGGTCTGCTCGATCCGTGCCGCGCGCGTCGCAGGCCGCTTGGCCTGCACGATCCACCAGAGCAGTTGCTTGCGCGCCGAGACGGAGTAGGCCTCCCACTGCTCGCGTGCACCATTGTGGTGGGCAAGCGCTGCCGCAAGGTCATCAGGGACGACGAGGTCCTCCACCGCGTCGAGCAACGTCCATGAGCCGTCGGCCCGAGCCCGGTCCACGACCGCTTGACCGGCCGGCAGCATCCGCCTCTCGGCCTCCAATCGTGCGATGCGCGCCTTGTTCGTGCGGGCCCATGGGCTCCCGGGGCGGCGGCGGGCGAAGTACAGCATGGTGCGGTCGTCGTCGATCCGCTTTCGGGTGCTGTCCACCCAGCCGACGCACAGCGCCTCCTGGATCTGCTCCTCGTAGGTCGGAGCGGCTCGGCCGGTGGCGCTTCGCCAGGTCACCAACCACACGCCCGTCTCCGTGAGGTGGTGGGCCGCCAGCCATTCGCGCCATTGCTCGATCGACTCGATGTGCACCCGGGGCGCATCAGCCAGACTCATGGTGAGAGCATGCCTCGGCCCGACCACGGCACCATGGCTCGGCGAGTTGCGGCTCAGTTGGCGAGCTTGACAGCCGTGCCGAGTGCCAGGATCTCGACCAGGCCAGCGGACTCGCCCATGGTGTTGGAGTCGAAGCGGACTCCCACCACGGCGTCGGCGCCCAGGGCTTGTGCGTGGGCGACCAGACGCTGCAACGTGATCTCGCGCGCCTCGGCGAGAACGTCGGTGAACTCAGTCATCTCGCCCCGCTTGAACTGTCGGCCGAACGACTTCACCCCTGCGGCGGTTCCGGCTGACCAGGCGATGATGCCGAACGCCGGCCCGATGTGCTCGGAGATGGTCCGGTTGGCGATCTCGAACGTGGTGGAGACGGGAAGTGCAAGCGGTTGCTCGAGGGCGGCCATGCTGCTCCAGTTCGGACGTGGGCTCGGGGACAGGCGCCGTGACGCCTCCGACTCCCGGGATCGGTGGCAGTGAGGGTAGCTGGCAACACGGGTGAGGACGCCCCGGGCAACGCCCTCGAGCGGGGCTGCAGTCGCCCTACTCCCAGGTGGTGCCGGCATCCGTCGAGGTCAGGACAACGGGCTCGCCGGCAGAGTCCAGCCCGAGCAACGTGCCGTCGGTGGCGGAGCTGAACGCGACGTCGAACACCTCGGCAACGTTGGCCCCCTTCGAGGGGCAGGGCAGGCGCTCGAACGACTGACCGGTGTTCGCGCTGCGGCGCAGCTGCCCCTCGGAGCACTCCCCGCCGACGAACAGCACCCAGACCGACGAGACGCCGGCGACCTCGAGCCGGGTGAAGGTCCCGTCGCCGTCCAGCCCGGTCAGCACGCGGTTGTCGGTGAGCCGGTCCCAGATGACACCGCCGTCGACCGTGCGGGCGAGCAGGCGCCCGTTGCTCGGTCCTTGCTGGCACAGCTGCAGGACGAAGTCGGCGGTGAACGCCGCGACGTGGGTCGGTGTCCCGTCGGTCTCGTCACACGGTGAGGTGTCGATCGGCGGCGTGCTGTCCACGGGCTCGCCGTCCAGCGTGTAGCCGGTGACCAGGGTCTGCCCCGACTCCGTTCCTCGGACGACGGCCCACACCGTGCGACCGACAAGCACGGCGTCGAGCATCGGTGGTGACTGCGGAGGCGATGCCCAGGTCGCCCCACCGTCGCGGGTCACGACCAGGCCGAGAGCGCAGTTGGACGTCGTGCCGACCGCGATCCCGTCACGTGCGTTGGTGAAGCTGATCGCGGTGACGTTCACCAGCGGGACGTCGGCCGGCTGCCACATACCCCGCACCCAGCGCTCGAGCGGGGCGTCGTCGGCGGCGGGTGTGCACTCGCTCGGCCCGAGCCACCGCCACATGCGGTCGCCGACGACGGCGAGCGAGCCGGCGCCCGCAGGCGCGTCAGGCGTCGGGGGAGGCTCCGCGGGTCGCAACGCCAGCACCACGACCGCGCCGGTGACGACCAGCAGGACCAGGACCCCTAGAACGCCGAGCCAACGCCTCACGCGTCGCCCCCGGCCGGTTTGTCGGCCGGCGGAGTCGTCGCCTCTGCGACCGGATCTGGCTCGACCGGCTCGACCCAGCCGCCGCCGACCAGGTCGTCGAGCAGGGCCCGGACGTCTCGACCGATCACCTCGGGGTCGGCGTCGTAGCGGGGGGCCAGAGCGGCCACGAGGGCGTCGGCGCGCACGCCGTCACCGCCCGCGGCCACCACCAGCTCCCACACGGCGGTCGCCTCAGGGGACAGGGCGACCCGGCGGGCGCTGGGCAGGTGGAGCAGCACCGCGTGCTCGCCGTCCAGGACGTGGGCGACCCACTGCGGACGCCGGACCGGCCGGTCGTCCTCCTGTGACGGCTGAGGCTCAGGGGGCATTTGTGACATTCTGGCGCACCGGGTTGTCCCCAGGGGGGGCCATGCGTCACCCTGAGAGGCCGGGCTCGGTTCGTCGACCCGGGCACGGGGTCCGTCGGCTCGACGGCGCCTCGAAGGAACGGGGACGAAGGGTCACTCTCGGTGGAGCTGCGCGACTACCTCGACGTCCTGCGGGCGCGCTGGCGGCTGATCGCCGCAACCACGCTCGTGGGCGTGCTGGCCGCAGCGCTCGCCTCGATGCTGACGACCCCGATCTACCAGTCGACCACCAAGGTGTTCATCTCCGCGACCGACTCCCAGCTCAACGTCGGCACCGCGTACACCGGGAGCCTCTACACCCAGCAGCTGGTCACCTCCCTGATCGACGTCGTCACCAGCGAGCGAGTCACCCAGGCCGTCGTCGACGACCTCAACCTGTCGATCACTCCCGACCAGGTGGCCGCCAAGCTCAGCGCCAACAACCCGCTGGAAACCGTGGTGATCGAGATCTCGGCCACCGACCCCAACCCCGAGGTCGCGCAGCGGATCGCGGCCTCTGCTGCCAAGCAGTTCCAGCAGGCCGCGCAGGAGTTCACCCAGCCGACCGGCGGTGGGCAGTCACTGGTCACCGTGAGCGAGATCGAGCCACCGACCCTGCCGACGTCTCCGATCACTCCGCGCACCAAGATCAACCTGGCGCTCGGCTTCCTCGTCGGGTTGGCGATCGGTGTGGGTGCAGCGGTGCTGCTGGAGACCCTCGACACCCGGATCAAGAGCGTCGAGGCGCTGCAGAAGCACTTCGACATCCCCATCCTCGCGGCCATCGGGTACGACAACGAGGCTGCGAAGAAGCCGTTGATCACCCAGGACTCCTCGCGCGGCAAGCGCGCCGAGTCATTCCGGCAGCTGCGCACCAACCTGCAGTTCGTCGACATCGACCACCGACCGAAGTCCCTTGTCGTGGCATCGGCCATCCCACGTGAGGGCAAGTCGACGACGGCGGTCAACCTCGCGATCACCGTCGCCCAGACCGGCCAGCCCGTGCTGCTGGTCGAGGGCGACCTGCGTCGTCCGAAGGTGGCCGAGTACCTCGGCATCGAGGGCAACGCCGGGCTCACCGACGTCCTGATCGGTCGCGCGACCGTCGACGAGGTGCTGCAGCCGTGGGGGCCGACGGGCAACCTGTGGGTGCTGCCGGCTGGACCGCTGCCGCCGAACCCGGCCGAGCTGGTCGGCTCGCAGGCGATGGCCGACCTGATCGCCCACCTCGAGCAGCGCGCGCTGGTGATCATCGACGCACCCCCGCTGCTGCCCGTCACCGACGGTGCCGTGCTCACCAAGATGTCCGGCGGGGCGATCATCGTCGCCGCGGCCAGCAAGGTGCGACGTGAGCAGCTGCGGACGGCGGAGGAGAGCATCTCCAACGTCGGCGGGCGGATCCTCGGGCTCGTCTTCAACATGGCCCCACAGAAGGGTCCTGACGCGCACCGCTACGGGTACAGCTACAACTACGACTACAAGTCGCCGGGCGGCAAGCGCAGCAAGCTGGACGCCGACTTCGTGCCGACCTTGGCCCGCGCCACGGCGGCAGCGCCGGTCATCGGGGCGGCCGCCTCGGCGGTCAACGGGGCCAACGGGTCGTCGTCCGCGACGAAGGCCCCGGCGGGCGCGGTGCCCGCACCCAGCGCTGGTGCGAACAGCCAGCCGGTTCCCGCCACGCTGTCGGTGCCCGCCCGACCCGCCCCTGCTTCGGGGGCTTCGAAGCCCGCAGCAGCACCGGTTCCCGCCACGCTGTCGGTGCCCGTTCGGACACCGGCCGCGGCGGCGAAGCCAGCGCCGGCCACTCCGGCGATCCCTGCGCCCGCGACCCCCGCGACCCCCGCGACCCCCGCGACCCCTGCGACCCCTGCGCCGGCCACCCCTGCGCCGGCGACCCTGTCGGTCCCGGTGCCCTCGCCAGCGACACCAGCCCCGGCCAGCGCACCAGCGACCATGCGACCAGCCCCCTCGCCCGTAGCCGCCCCCCGGCCGGTCACCCCGCCCCAGCCGGCTCGGGCCACCGGCGCTCCGGTCGCCCCAGCGCCGGCCGCGTCTGCGCCGCGGGTGATCGTCGAGCCGCCCGGTCCTGGGCTCGACGATGTCGGCGACGAGCCCCCGGTCGACTGGATCCCGCCGACTCCTCGGCCCGCCTTCGACCCGCTGACCGCACCGCTCGAGCAGGTCCAGGCCCTCCAGCAGATGCCCTGATCGGGCGTCGGTCATGGGGGACTCCGTCACCTGTCCGAACGGACACGCCAACGGCGACAAGCAGCGCTACTGCACGCAGTGCGGGCTGGCCCTTTGGGTGACCTGCAGCAACGGGCACACCGTGGCGTCGGTCGTCGGTGAGTGCCCGACCTGCGGAATCGCCGTACCGGTGCCGGACAGCCCCGCCGTGCTCGGGTCGGCGCCGCCGGTCGAGGGCGGCGCGCCGGCCGTGCGGTCGCCGAGCTTCGAGCCGCTGGGCCAGCCCGGGGGATCCACTGGCCCGGCCCAGCCCGATCCCCATCAGTTCGACGCCACGCAGTTCGTGCCCGCACCACCCACGGCTCCTGCGGCTGCGCAGCCTTCCGTTCCGGTGCCGCCGCCGGCCGGTTCCGCGCGCGCCGCGCAGCCGCGGGCTCCGATGAACCCGCAGCAGCAGCCGGTCCGGATGGCCGTGCCGCGCGTGCCGACGACGTCGAGAAGGATGCGCAGACGGATCGTGGTTGGCGTCCTGGCTGTGGCGGCGATGCTGGTCCTGTTCGGCGCCTGCCAGGCCCTGCTCGACCTCGTCTCGGCTGCCCCCGTCACCCCCTAGCGGCAGTGCTCACCTCGCGGTGAGTGCGGCTACTTCAGGACGACGAAGCCGTCGACCGCCACCGAACCCCGCCGCACGGTGATCGTGAGCGTGTGCGCGCCCGACGTCGACCAGTTGCGGGCCACGAGCGCACGCCGGGTCTGGGTGCGGTCGGCGCGCAGCGTGACCCGCTGCGGGGCTCCACCGTCGACCCGGACGACGGCGACGCCGCGGCCCGGGCCACGTGAGCCGACCCAGGCGACGGCCCGACCGTTGAAGCGGAACGTTGCCGTGGCCGACCGTGACGTCGATACGAGCTCGCGCCCGGCGAAGGAGCCGCGAACGGCCCGGCGGCCCCACCCCCGGCTGTAGCTCGCCGCGGACTCGCTCGGCCGGGTGAGTGCGACGCCGACCGTCGACGTCACCTTGCGTCCGGCCCAGTCCCGAGCGACGAGCGTGGAGGTGTAGCGGCCGCGCCTCAGGTGCGTCGCGGTAGACGACGCCGACGGCTTGAGCTTCTGCGCAGACGCGCTCCCGTGTCGAAGCGAGAGCGTGCGCAGGCCAGAGCCGGGGTCACGGACCGACCAGGACGCCGCCACCGGTGCGTCCCCGGCGGTGAAGGCACCGGCCCGCAGCCGAAGCGCCAGCGCCCGATCGACCACGGGCGGGAAGCTGTCCAGCTCGTAGGGCAGACGTACGCCCATGCCACCCGTGTTGCCGGCGACGTCGACCGCCTTCACACCGAGCACGTGGGGGCCCTCGGTCAGGACGACGGGCTCGGTGTAGGTGGTCACCCCGGCAGCGCGAGGGACCGTCGCCACCGGCGTGCCGTCGAGCATCACGAGGTAGTGGTCGACGCCGCTGTCGTCATCCTTCACGGCCTGCCACTTCAGGGTGAAGGCCGAGTCAGGGGTCACCCAGGTGCCGTCGGTCCGGTAGGTGCGCGCGGGTCGGGTGACGTCGACGTCGGGCGGTGCGGTGGTGTCGGTGGGCGGCAGGATCTTGACGGTGGCTCCGGCGTCGTCCTGGGCCTTGACCACGATCCGCACGCCGTCCTGCGTGGTCATGACGGTGTCGACGGCCAGCTCGACCGGGTCGTAGGTGCCCGGTGTGGCACCGGCTCCGCTCACCGGCGTGGCGTCGAGCAGACCGGGCAGGTAGCTGCGGCCCACGAGAGACGGGTTGAACATCCGGCGCACCACGACACCGGGGTGGAAGGCGTAGGCCGAGCTCGCGTTGAGCCACGCGTCGCGCCCGGCGTCGGTTCGGTACTCGACCCAGTAGGTGTCACCACCGACGAGCTTGATCGCCTCGGTGCCCGCTGCCGCCGAGCGGGGTGCGAGGTCGATCGTGACCGGTGCCGTCATGGTCAAGGTGTTGACCGTGACGGGAGAGACCAGCGAGGCCAGCCCGAGCTTCTGCAGGTGCCCGGGGTTGAGGTCTCCGGGCATCGCCGTGTGGGCGAATCCCATGATGTCGTAGAGGTCGTAGTACTCACGGAACCCGCAGTGAGCGGCTGCCCCGTCGAAGACACCGGTCGCGTCGTCGGCCTCGAAGCACGTGCTGCGCCAGCTGTGCTCGAGGGAGATGTTGTGGCCGAGCTCGTGGCCGAGCACCGAGACGCTCGCGTTGGCGTTGAGCAGCGCCCAGCCGCCGGAGTCGGTGCTTCCGCCGACCGAGCCGACACCCGCCCACCCGCAACCCAGTGACGGCAGGTACATGACGAGGTGAGAGCGAGCGGTCGAGACCCAGCCGAGCTGGGTGGCGATCTGGTTGGCCAGCCCTCCGGGGTTGCCGCAGGGGTTGGACGGCGCTGAGCTGAGCGTGGTCCAGGGGAGTGCGGACGTGGTGGTGAACTTGACCGCGCCGCCGGTGTTGTCGTCCCAGTAGCTGGCGATGGCGGTGTCAACGGTGTTGCTGAGCTGGGCGGGGGTGGTCGCGTCCGCGGCGAGCCCGGGCCAGTTCACGGGGACGACGGTCACCGGGTGGGTGGCGATTCCGGCGGCGGACTCCCGGCCGCGTGCGGTAGTCGGCGTGGCCTCGGGCAGGCCGAGGGGTCCGAGCTCGGCGGCGTCCACGGTCCGGATCTCGCCGTGCCCGTGGTTGCCGAACGAGTCGACGGCATACCGAGCGACCCGGTCGGGGCGAGTCGATGCGGTCTTGCCGGCTGCCGGGGTCGCCGGGGCGACCGCGAGCGCCAGCGCGACAACCACTCCGAACATGAGGCTCTGCCGTACGCGCTCGCCGCTCATGGGCACCGTCCTTCGGCCGAGCCGGTCACTGGCAGGTTCCGCTCACGAGGTCGCCGTCGCCGCCAACGCAGGTAAGCGGGGCGGTGCAGTCCGACGTCGTCCAGCAGCCCCGCTTCTTGGAGCTGGTGGTGCAGAGCCCAGCGGTGCACTTGTTCGAGAAGCACTGCTTGCCGGAGCTGCACGGTGTACCCGCGCCGCCCTTGCTGCACTTCGCCGTCGCGAGGCAGTGCCCGGCGTAGCAGTCGCTGTCGGCCGAGCAGTTGCCACCGGAGTAGCGCTGGGCGCAGGTCTTGGCACCGTTCGGACCCACGCACTGGTTGGTCGTGCAGTCCTTGTTGGCGGCGCAGACCCCACCGGCGTTGGACTTGGCGCACACACCGGCGCCGAAGTTGCACAAGGCGGTGGTGCAGTCGGCGCTGATCCGGCAGGTCCCGCCGGCGTTGTTCTGACGACACACCTTGGGGTTGGCCTTGGTGTTGCAGTTGTTACTCGTGCATCCGGCGTTGACCGAACAGGTACCGAAGCCGGGCCAGGCCGTGGCGCAGACGCCGCCGCCGAGACCGGTCGACGCGCAGAAGACCCCGGCCCCGCAGTCGGCCGCCGTCCGGCACGGCTTGTAGAGGGGGCTGTTCGCGCAGGTCTTGTTGGCCTGGCAGATGCCGGACATGCAGTCGGCGTTGGCCTGGCACGGGCCGCCCGGCCACGCCTCGTCGCAGACCCCGGAGGCGCAGTTGGCGGTCAGGCAGTCGACGTTCGCTGAGCACGTGCCGTCGACGCCGGAGGCCCGGCAGACGCCGGTGCCGGTGTTGCAGTCGTCGGAGCCGCAGTCGGCGTCCGTGGTGCAGGGGGCGCCGGGGGGGCAGGTGCCGGTGGTGAGGCAGGGGTCGGGGGTCGGCCCGGACGCCGAGGCCGCGGGAGCCAGGGCCGTCTGCAGCACGGGGGTGGCCCAGGCAGCGGCGCCGACCACCGAGGCGCGCTTGATCAGGTCGCGGCGGCTCAGTGCAGGCGTTGGGGCTGCCGCCGAGCCGGCCCGGGAGGTGGTCGAGGGGCTGGCCGAAGGGGTGGCTGAGGGGTCGCCGACGGGCGGGCGCACGGCACGCCGCGCCCAACCGTCCAGCCAGCTGCTCATACCTACCTCGACCTCGCGGTACACGACCCCTCAACGGACGTCGGCGCACGAGGCCGACCCCTTGAGCACCGGATCGGGTGCTCGAGGGGCAGGGTCTGGCTCGAGCGCTGGACTACGGGCGGCAGCGGTACTGGCCAGTGGGCCCGACCCTGCAGGTCGAGCCGGAGCGGCAGGCGGCGTTTCTCGGGGGGCCGTTGAAGGAGCCGTTCGGTGTTCCGCAGGCAGACCCGAAGAAGCCGGCGCTGTACCCGCAGATGCTGTTCGTACAGTTGTTGTACTGACAGTTGCCGCTGTTGTTGCACGCGGCTCCGGGGCCGCCGCACACAGTGGTACCGGTCCGTGAGCTGCAGCCCACACCGGTGGCACAGTCGTTGTTCGTCGAGCACGCAACCCCCGTGGCGCACTTGGGGCACGGCCCCGGCCCGGAGAGCAGCACGCCGCACGTCCCGCCTCCGCCGGAGCAGACCGTGGCGGAGGCCGCGGCAGCAGGGGCCACGGCGCTCTGGATGACGGGGACGGTCCAGACGGCGGCGCCGACCACGCCCGCCTTCTTCATGAAGGCGCGGCGCGAGTGCGAGCTGGCCTGAGGAGACGGGGCGGGCGAAGGGTCGCCAGGCATCGCTTCCGGGCGCGGCGCGGACGAAGCGGCGCGCTTCGCCCAGCGGTCGACCCAGCCGGCCATGGCCACACCCTTCGTGAGACGACTCTGACCTTCGATCATCCCGGGCTGATCGTGCCCGATCACGGCGCCACGCCGGGCCACCGATCAGGTGAGCAGGCCTTGAAGTCGCAGCACTCGCACGAGGTCCTCGACGTCGAGCAGCACGGTGTCGGGGTCGGCACCGAAGCGCTCGGCCAGTTCGGCGGCCACCTGCGCCTGGTCACGGGTGCCATCAACCAGTTCCCATACCGCGGCACCTGGCGCGTCGAGGTGATGCAGGTGGTTACCGTCGAACAGCACCGCCTCGCCGTCCAGCAGCAGCCAGTCGACTCCCTGTTTGGGGGCCGGGAGCCCTCGAAGCGGCGTGCTGGCCGGTGTACTGGGGGCGGATAGTTCATCCGGTCCCGGTAGGGGTGGGGGGTTGGCGTCTCCTGGCACGAGCAGCTCGCGGACGACGATCGGGGCAGCGTCGAACGCACTCGCGTAGCTCACCCGGTAGGCCGGTGCTCTGTGCACGAGCCTCCACAGCGCTCCGAGCGGACGCGGTTCGACCGCCCACAGGGCACTGGACTGCTCACCGAGCACGAAGGCGGCTCGAGCCCGGCTGACCGGCTGGACGTCGACGCCGTCGGTGTCGGGCTCGAAGTCGGGGAAGACGATGACCGCCGGATGCAGGGGCCGATCCGGCAGCTCGCTCGCCCCGAAGCTCAGCAGGGCATCAGGGTCGACGTGCCAGCTGCCACTGCTCGGGTCGATCCGATCCTGCCCCGGTTCCAGGTGTTTCAGGACTCGTTGAGAGCCGGTCTTGATCGTCAGCGGTTTGCGGAACGGCTCGATCTCCAGAGTGCCCGGATCCAGGCACACGGTCTCGTCGGTCACGTACGCCAGCCCGGCTGCTGCGAGCGCCGCGGTGAGCGTGGTCTTGCCCGAGCCGGACTGGCCATGGACCACGACCACTCGACCCTCCGCCGTGGCCAGACCGCCGGAGTGCAGGAGCAAGTGCCCCCGCCGTCGACGGATGAACTCCAGGGTCGCCGATGCCACGGATGCGTCAGTGAGGCTTGCCTTCGGGTTCACCCGCGCGCTAGGGAGTCGTGGAGCGACAACGGAAGCCGGAGTCGCCGTCGACCACCCTCGGCTTGCAGTACCACCCGGTCTCGCACGCGTCGTCGTTGGCCGGTCCGTTGGCGGCTTGGTCGGTGGGCGTGCCGCAGGAAGCCGCCTGGGACGTGGCCCCGTACCCGCAGGTGCCGCTGCGGCAGTTGGAGTACAGGCAGTGAGAGTCGTTGCGGCAGGTGGCGCCGGGGCCTCCGCAGACGGTGCTTCCGGAGCGTGATGCGCAGCCGACCCTGGTGGCACAGTCCGTATCGGTGCCGCACGCCACCCCGATCGAGCACGGGACGCAGGGCCCCGGCCCTAAGACGAGCGTGCCGCAGGTGCCATCGGGGCTCGAGCACACCGTTCCTGACGCTGCTGCTGCAGGCGCCACGGTGCTTTGGATGACGGGAACCGCCCAAACCGCAGTGCCGACGACGGCTGCCTTCTTCATGAAGTCGCGCCGTGAGCGGGACGGCGTCGACCCGGCCATGGGCGAGGCCGGTCGTTGAGCCCGTTGGCGTGGGTCGTGGTCCGGGACGTCGAAACAGCACGCTTGGCCCAGCGGTCCAGCCAGCCGCCCACAGTCACTCCTCACCCGGGTCCACGAGGGGTCGACCCGGTATGCCGTTCGGGTCAAACGCTTAGGGGATGCCTCCCTCGGCACGCCCACGATCACCGGCCTCGCCCGATCACGCCCGATTCGGGCCCGATCCGGCGTGAGATCCTCGTCGACCCAGGTGGGCAGCTACTTGCACTTGCCGTTCTTGGCGCAGGTCAGGCCAGGGGCGCACAGGACGCCGACGCCGCAGGACGCGTTCTTGCCTCCGCAGACACCCTTGCCGCAGGTGCTGGAGTAGCAGCCTCCGGCGCAGGGTGCTCCGGGGGCGCCACAGATGCCGGTGAAGCAGACCGACCCGCCCGTGCAGGTGCTTCCTTCGGGCGAGCACGGCAGCCCGAGCCCCCCGCCGGACGCCGAGGCGGCGGGCGCGAGCGCGGTCGAGATCACCGGAACGGTCCACACCAGCCCACCGACCAGGCCGGCCTTCTTCAGCACGGCGCGCCGGGACGGGTGCGCCGCTGCTGCCGGCTCGTTCGGGGTCGCCGACGGCTGAGCTAGGGCAGCATCGTCATCCGGGGTAGCCGCGCGCCTGGCCCAGCGATCCAGCCAGCTGCTCACGGTGGCTCCTGAAGCGGGGAAGTGGTGGCTCCACTGTACGGCGCCAGGGCTACCGCCAGCGTGACCCGTTCCGCCATCTGGGTGACGCAGGGCCGGGGGGCATCGCTCAGCCCCGTAGGGCCGCTCACCTGCGGCAGAAGGGCTCAGGCGGTCGCCGCGCCCGTTTCGGTTGGGCGGCCGTAGCCGCTCCGGCCGTCCTGGTCGATGCCGTGCTTGGTTCGGGTGTACAGGTGGATCTCGAGGCCGTCGGGGTCGTGGAAGACCAGCAGCCATCCGATCGACGCGTCGATCACGGGGGAGTGCGCGATCCCGAGCGTGTCGAGGTGGGTGACCCACTCCTCGAGGGCTGCTTGGTCGGGAACGGCCCAGATCACCGGGTCGAACCCGGCGATCCCGCGCGCCACTGCTGGGTTCTCCCGGAGCCCGATGGCGGTGTCCCCGAGGCCGGCCGCGCGGCAGGCCACTCCTCGGACCACGCCGTCGTCGTCGGGGAACTCCAGGTACACCTCGAGGCCGAACACCTCCTGGTACCACCGCAGGCTCCGGGTCAGGTCGGTCACGGGCAGCTTGACCCCGAACAGTCCGTCGAGTGCGGGTCGGGTCATCGGTCTCACCTCGTTATTGGCTACAGTGGCACTGTATCGAAAGGGAGTGTGGACCCCCGTGCCCGACGACGTCAAGAGGTCGTACCGATCCTCGGTCCGCGACGCCCAGGCGGCGGCAACCCGCGCCGCGCTGCGCGAGGCCGCGGCCCGGCTGTTCGTCGACCAGGGCTACGTCGCGACGAGCATCCGGCAGGTGGCCCAGGCGGCCGGCGTCGCCGAGCGGACGGTCTACCTGGCGTTTCCCAGCAAGGCAGCCCTGTTCCAGCACACGCTGAACGTCGCGATCGTCGGCGACGAGGGCCAGCGGTCGGTGGGCGACCGCATGGCCGACGAGGTGCTGACGCTGCAGGACCCCCACACCGTGCTGGCGGTCACCCTCGACCAGGCAGCCGACCTGCTCGACCGGGCGGGCGACCTGATCATGGTCAGCGTCGAGGCGGCGGGCGCCGACCCGGACATGCGGGCGGCGGCCGAGGCGGGCTCGCGGGCCACCCACGCCCACTACCTGGCGCTGACCGAGCACCTCGACCGGCTGGGCGCTCTGGCCCCCGGGATGCACTCCGAGCGCGGCAGCCGACGTCCTGTACGCCCTCGGCTCGCCGCACCTGCACCATCTGCTGCGCCGCAACCGCCGGTGGAGCAAGCGCGCCTATCGGGAGTGGCTGCACAGCACCCTGAGCGCCCAGATCCTGCGTTAGCGGCCACCTGCTGAGAAATCGGGCCCGCTGAGGGCGCTTTCCTCAGCAGGTGCGGGGGGTCAGCGCGAGACGCGGACGGCGGCCAGCAGGTCGAGCACCTCGGGGCCGCCTACGGCCACGGTCGAGGCCACGGCGCCGTCGCGCACCCGCACCGCGCACGGCGTTCCGGGCGCCTGAAGTGCGTTGCCGACGTCGAACGCCGGGTCCAGCACCACGGGTGCGGTGATCCCGGAGGCGGCGAGCTCGGAGCTCGCGTCGTCGCGGAGCACGACGAGCAGCGGAACGGTGCCGGAGCGCCGGGCGATGTCAGAGGTGATCTGCTGGCAGAACCCGCAGGTGGTGTCCCAGAACAGCAGGACGGCGTCGTCGTCGCCCACCGCCGCGGACACGGCGGCCGCGATCGGCATCGAAGACCCCTTGAAGGTCACCGTCGAGGACGGCAACGGGTCGCCCTCGCGCACGGGGGGTGGTCCGATCTCGACGTCGGCCGGCGGGACCCGACCGGCCAGCAGGTCGTAGAGCCGGCGCACGTCGTCCGAGCCGTACGCCGGGGGCGTGGTCACCATGGCGTCGGTCGACACGACGAGCGCACCGGGCGTGTACTCCATGCCGTAGTCGTCGATGACGGCGCCGTCGTGGGAGAGCACGTGCACCTCGCCGAACTTCGCGGCGATGGCGGAGCGCTCGCCGGGTGAGAGCACGACGACGTTGGGTCCTTCGTCGTCGTCCTGCCAGGCCACCAGGTCGTCGACGAGCTCGCCGCACGCCTCGCACCCAGGGCTGACGAACACGAACAGCGAGGCTCGGTCGGCGGTGAGGACGTCGACCAGCGCCAGCGACGACTCCGCGGAATCCACGACCTGGAGGTCGGGCGCCTGCCACGGCTCGAAGTCACGGGCATGCCCGTGGGCGTGGGCGATGTGTCCGGTGGACTCCAGGCCCTCGAGCCGCACGAGCACGTGGCCGTACTGGCGCAGCAGAGTGAAGAACAGGTACGACAGGACACCGACCGCGGCGACCAGAACCAGCACGAACACCCACAGCCAGCGCTCGGAGACCGACAGCGGTGAGAACAGGTCGGCGACGGCGACCCAGGGCCACGGTTGGCTCACGCCTCCCGCGAGCACGATCAGAGCGACGTCGATCAGCGCGACGTTGCGCACGACCGACCACCACGACAGGGGCTTGGTGGACATCGCGCCGAAGCAGTGGCACTCGACCCGGTTGCCGCGGATCAGGTTGATCACGATCGCCACGGTGAAGGCCAGCAGCATCCCTGCGCCGAGCAGCGCCCCGAGGGTCACTCCGAACCCGGCGGTGAGCAGCAGGGCGGCCGACGCGATCTCCAGCGGGGCGAGCAGGACGGCGATCGGCCCCACCAGCTCGGGTGGTACGCCGAAGTCGGCCACGGCCTTGCGGGAGCCGGAGCGGTCGCGCAGCTTGGCGACGGCCGACACCACGAAGGTGACGGCGAGCACCAGGCGGGCGATCAGGACGACGGCTTCCACGGTCCAAAGGGTACGTGGCGAGCGCGTCGGTCCGGCTCAAGTCGGGCGCGCGGCGCCGGCCAGCATGCGCGTGTCCTCAGCGTCGCCGGTAGATGTCCGAGCGGTGCCCGATGGCGACCACGGTGACGCGCCGCGGGCCACGCTCGATCCGGTAGATGACCCGGTAGTCGCCGCGCCGCGCGGTATGCAGCCCGTCGAGCGGGGAGCTCAGTGCGCGCCCGACGCGCTGCGGGTTCTGCGAGACCGAGCCGTAGAGCAGCTCCACGACGGCCGACGCGGCCTTCTCCGGGAGGCGGACCAGGGCCCGAGTGGCCGGGGAGGTCCAGACGATCGCGAAATCGGGCTGGCTCAACGTTCGCCGATCAGCCGGCGGACCGCAGCCTCGTCGAGCGCATCGCCTTGGCCGCGAGCAAGCTCAGCCTCGGCCGTACGAATGTCGGCGACCAGGGCGGGATCGCTCAGGATCTGCAGTGTCTCCTGCAGCGACTCCAGGTCGGCGATGCTCAGCATGACGGCGGCCGGACGCCCGTGCTTGGTGATGACCACCCGTCCGTGCTCGCGCTCCAGCCGATCCACCACCTCGGAGAGGCGGTTCTTCACGTCGGCCAGGGGGAGGTGTTCACCGTCCAACATAGCCACAAGTGTAGCCAGAATCAGCGCGTTGCTGCTGGGCTGGGTCAGGGCTGGGGGCAGGGGGGTGTGCAGTCGGTGGCTGCGGCCGGGCCGAGGCCCGCGCTCAGGCGCTCGGCCAGGGTGGTCAGCGTGTCGACGTCGGCGTCGCTGAGCACGTCGAACACGTGGGTGCGCACCCACTCCACGTGTCCCGGCGCCGCGGCCCGCACGGTGTCGAGCCCGGCGTCGGTGATCCGCACGACCACGCCACGGGCGTCGTCGCCGCAGGTGCCGCGCTGCACCAGCCCGCGCTCCTCCATCCGGCGCAGCTGGTGGGACAGCCGGCTGCGGTCCCAGCCGACGGCCAGGCCGAGGTCGCGGGCCCGCAGGCCCTCGGGCGGTCCCTCGGAGAGGGGGACGAGCAGCTGGAAGTCGGCTGCGGAGACGCCGTCGGCGGCCAGCTGGCGCTCCATCCCGGCGCCGAGGCCCCGGACCAGCTCGATCAGGGCCCGCCAGGCCCGCTGCTCGCGCTCGTCGAGCCAGCGAGGGTCCATGATCCGGTCCTCCCTAGATGTTGACACGTCAACTTTCTCAACTATGCTGACGTATCAACATCCTACGTCGAAAGAGGCACCCGATGACCACGATCGCCATCATCGTCGGCAGCACCCGCCCGGGCCGCAAGGCCCAGACCGTGGCCGAGTGGGTCCACGGGCTGGCCAGCAAGCGCGACGACGCCACCTACGAGATCGTCGACCTGGCCGACTTCGACCTCCCCCTGCTCGACGAGCCCTTCCCCCCGATGATGGGCCGCTACACCCACGACCACACCAAGGCCTGGTCGGCAGAAGATCGGGCAGTACGACGGGTTCGTGTTCGTCACCCCGGAGTACAACCACTCCACCTCGGCCGCGCTCAAGAACGCCATCGACTTCCTGTACCACGAGTGGAGCAACAAGGCCGCGGGCTTCGTCAGCTACGGCATGCAGGGCGGCACCCGAGCGGTCGAGCAGCTGCGCCTGGTCATGGGTGAGCTCCAGGTCGCCGACGTCCGCAGCCAGGTCGCGCTGTCGATGATCACCGACTTCGAGAACTACTCGAGCTTCAACCCCGCCGAGTACCACGAGGCCCGCGTGACGGCGATGCTCGACGAGGTCGTCGCCTGGACGAACGCCCTGTCAACGGTGCGCGCGGCCGCGTAGCCCGGTCACCGCGAGGGCTTGGTGCTGCGTCGCGCGTCGCGCCACTGGCGAAGCGCTCGGGGCGCGCGCCGAGCACCCTGGCCCAGCCGCACGAGGTAGGCACGCGCCAGCACCTCGGCCTCGTTGGCCACCAGCAGGTCGACCCCGGCCAGCCAGCCCAGCACCCGGTCGACGCCGGCGTGGCGCAGCGGGTCGACCGACGCGGGGTCGACTGAGACGGTCAGGCCGGCCTCCCGGGCCAGCCTGAGGGCGGCCAGGGCGGCCGTTCGCGAGCCCTCGTTCAGCAGGGCGTAGCCGGACAGGTGGAGGTGGGCGCCGGGGACGAACAGGTCGGACGCCAGGTCGGCGGGGGAGAGAGCGCCGTTCGCCCCGGCGTCCGGGAACATCGACCGCTCGCCGCCGGGGGTCACGACGACGACGCACGCGCCGGTGGGTCGTGCCGGGTCGACCGTCGCGCGGACGTCCACGGCGCAGGCGGTCAGCTCGGCCAGCGCGGCCCGACCCAGCAGGTCGTCCCCCACCCGGCCCACGTAGGTGACCGGCTCCCCGGACACGCCCAGCCAGGCGGCCGTGTTGGCGGCCGAGCCTCCGCCGGTCACCCGGACCATCGACCGGGTGTCGCTGCCGTAGGCCATCGGTCCGGACGCCACAGCGACCACGTCGGTCATCAGGTCGCCGACGACGACCAGCCGGGTCGCCACCTCAGGCGGACAGCGGTGCCGGGCCGGCCGCCACCGCGATCCGGGCGGCCAGTGCGGCGTTGCGCAGGACGATCGTGACGTTGGCGGCCAGGCTGGCCCCGCTCGTGCCGCGGTGGAAGTGCTCGAGCAGGAACGGTGTGACGTCCTTCCCCGCGACCCCGGCGGCCTCGGCCGCCGCCAGCCCGTCCGCGAGGACGGCGTCGTGCAGCGTCAGGTCGAGCGCCTCCTCGGCGGGGAGGGGGTTCGCCACGACCAGGGCCCCGGGCAGCCTCAGCTCCTCTCGGGCCCGGATCACCGCGGCAACCTCGTCGGGGGAGTCGACCCGGAACTCCAGCGGGTGCCCGGAGTCGGTCAGGTAGAACCCGGGGAAGCGGTCGGTGGCGAACCCGAGCAGGCCGATGCTGAGGGACTCCATCCGCTCCAGCGTCGCCGGGACGTCGAGGATCGACTTCACCCCGGCACACACCACGGTGACGGGCGTCCTCGCGAGCGTGGCGAGGTCGGCCGACTCGTCCCACGAGGACTGCGCCTGCCGGTGGACGCCGCCGAGACCGCCGGTGGCGAACACGCCGATCCCCACCAGGTGCGCCAGATGACTCGTCGAGGCCACCGTGGTCGCCCCGTGGCCCCCGCGGGCCACCAGGGTCGCAACGTCGCGGACGGACACCTTGACGACGTCGTCGTTGCTCGCGACGGTCCGCAGCTGGTCGTCTTCCAGACCGATGCAGACCCGGCCTGCCACGACGGCGATGGTCGCGGGGACTGCTCCCTCGTCACGGACCACCTGCTCGATCCGCCTGGCGATCGCCAGGTTCTCCGGCCGGGGCAGGCCGTGGCTGATGATCGTCGACTCCAGCGCGACGACGGGAGCCCGTCGGCGCAGGGCGGCGTGGACCTCGGGGTGGATCGAGACGGCGTCCATGGCGGCGAGCGTAGTGACCGGTGCGGGACGTTAGGCCTTGTGGGTGAACCTCCCCCGGCACCACGATGGCGATGTCAGTGGCGGATCCGCCACCAACCGGGAGGCGCCCTCCGTCACGAGGGGAGATCCCATGAAGATCAGCAGACGGTCCCTGGCGCTTGTGGCCGGGATCGGTCTGGCTCTGACCGGCTCGGCGCTCGTCGCGCCGCAGGCCACCGCGGCCCTCAGCAGCTACACCATCGTCCGCGGATCCGCCTCCTACCTGACCGCGGGGAACAACCTGTGGCCCACCGGCGTCGACGACGCCGTCAAGAGCGTGACGCTGCCCTTCTCCGTGACGCTGTACGGCTCCAGGCCACGCACATCGGTGTGGGTCAGCTCCAACGGGAACGTGCAGTTCGGCAAGACCCCGAGCGCCGCGTGGTCCAACACCTGCCTGCCCACCGGGATCCTGTCCGGGCCGAGCGTCCTCGTCTACTGGGACGACATCTTCATCCGCCAGCAAGCCGCCAGCGGCGATGGCGTCTTCACCAAGGTGAGCGGCAAGGCGGGGGTGCGCAAGTTCGTCATCAGCTGGAAGGGGATCCTGTTCAACTCCGCCGACGACCCGGTGCGAGCGGAGATCATCTTCTTCGAGAACAAGCCGTACTTCGAGACCCGCTACGCGTCCGGTGACGGCGCCTCGGCCACCATCGGCATCGAGAACTTCTACTTCACCGACTACACGCAGCGCAGCTGCAACGACGCCCTCCCGGCACCGGACCCCGGTAACAGCCTGAGGTTCACCTACACGCCGTAGGGCCTCGGCAACGATCGAGGGGCGCCCTGCGTCCGGGGCGCCCCTCGACAGGCCCCCTATCGTCACCCCATGGACGAGACGCTGCACGCGCTGGACCGGGCCGCGGCGCACGCACGCAGCTGGCTGGTGGGTCTCCCGGAGCGACCCGTGGCCGCCCGAGCGGACTACCCCCGCATGCTCGAGGCGCTCGGTGGCGACCTGCCCGAGATGCCGATGAACCCCGCGGACGTCGTCGACGCGCTGGCGCTGGCGGCCGACCCGGGACTCACCGCCATGCCGTCCGGGCGGTTCTTCGGCTTCGTCATCGGGGGATCGCTGCCGGCCGCGCTCGGCGCCGACTGGCTGACCTCCGCCTGGGACCAGAACGCCGGGCTGATCGCCCCGACCCCCGCTGCTGCGGCGGCGGAGACGGTGGCCTCGGGCTGGCTGCTCGACCTGCTCGGTCTACCGGCCGGCTGCTCGGTCGGCTACGTGACCGGGGGCTGCATGGCCACCGCCACCGGGCTCCTGGCCGCGCGCCACCACGTGCTGGCGCAGGCGGGCTGGGACGTCGAGGAGTGGGGTCTGCAGGGTGCGCCTCGGGTCAGGGTGATCGTGCCCGAGGAGCGGCACGCGACCGTGGACGTCGCGCTGCGCTACGTCGGCCTCGGGGTCGGCACCCAGCGTCGCGTCACCACGGACGACCAGGGGCGGATCGAGCTCGACGACCTCGCGAGGGCACTGGTCGAGGCCGCCGGGGAGCCGACGATCGTCACCGTGGCAGCGGGCAACGTGAACACCGGCTCGTTCGACCCCCTCGGCGAGGCGGTCGAGTGGCGCACGGCGCGGGCGCGTGGGTGCACGTCGACGGCGCTTTCGGCCTGTGGGCGGCCGCGTCGCCGCGGTACCGGCGGCTGGTGACCGGCCACGAAGAAGCCGACTCGTGGGCCACCGACGCCCACAAGTGGCTCAACGTCCCCTACGACTGCGGACTGGCGATCACCCGGCATCCGGCCGCGCACCGGGCCGCCCCGGGGGTGCAGGCCGCCTATCTGATCCACACCGACGGGCCGCCCGACCCGATGGAGCTGGTGCCGGAGTTCAGCCGGCGGGCCCGCGGCTTCTCCGTCTACGCGGCGCTGCGCTCGCTGGGCCGGCAGGGCGTGGCGGACCTGGTGGATCGCTCCTGCGGCCACGCCAGACGGTTCGCGGTCGGGATGGCGGCCGTGCCCGGCGCCGAGGTGCTCAACGACGTGGTCCTGAACCAAGTGCTCGTCCGGTTCGACGACGACGACGAGGTGACCCGCGCGGTCGTCTCCGGGCTTCTGGTCGACGGCACGGCCTACCTGACCGGGACGACGTTCCGGGGTCGAGGGGCGATGCGGGTGTCGGTGAGCAACTGGACCACCACCCCGGGCGACGTGGACGCGGCGGTCGCCGCCGTGGTCAGGGTCCTGGCCGCGGTCCGCGCAGGCTAGCGTGGAGGCCGTGGATCGTCCCGACCCGGCGCCTCGTCCGTACCCGGCGCTCTGGGAGGCCGACGTCGTGCTGCGTGACGGGGGGACCGCGCACCTGCGACCGATCCGGCCGGACGACGCCGACCGCCTGCGCGAGTTCCACTCCCGGCTCTCCGAGGAGACGATCTACTACCGGTTTTTCGCGCCGTACCCGGTGCTCACCGACCGGGACGTGGCCCGGTTCACCCAGGTCGACTACGAGGACCGGGTGGCGATCGTCGCGACGGTCGGCGAGGACCTCATCGGGGTCGTCCGCTACGACCGGCTCGAGTCAGGGGAGGCCGAGGTCGCCTTCACCATCCGCGACGACTACCAGGGCCGGGGGCTGGGGTCGGTCCTGCTCGAGCACCTGGCGGCCGCGGCCCGCGAGAACGGCGTGGAGCGGTTCGTCGCCGAGGTGCTGCCCACGAACACCCGGATGATCACGGTGTTCCGGGAGGCGGGCTACGAGCCGCGGACCAGGAAGGAACCTGATCGCATCCGCTTCCACGACATTGACGACGCCGCCGACGTTACCCAGCGACCCGGGGTCCTCAGTCACCGGAGGCCAGCGTGGCCCGCACGTGGAGGATGCACCAAGACCCGGTGGCGGTGGCCGCGTCCATTTTCGCCGCCTGTCGCGCACGTAGGGGGCAGGGGACAGCGGTCCGCTGTTGGCAGTCCTGGGGGATGTGGCGGGGACGCTGGAGATGCGGGCTCGGTGCCGGGCCGGTCAGGTCAGGCGTTGAGAGCGATGCCTCCGCGAACGCGTGACCGGGCGATCGGGGTCCCCTCCGCCGATAGAATTGCCCGATTGTGGTCAGGATCGTGGAGCGCGTCGCGCCTGAGCGGATGGGAACCAGCTTTCGCTGGCTGCTGGGCTCCAGCTGGGTCAGCAACATCAGCGACGGGATCGCTCTGGCCGCCGGACCCCTCCTCGTCGCTTCGCAGACCCGCGAGCCGTTCCTTGTGGCGATGGCGGTGGTGCTGCAGCGCCTGCCGTGGCTGCTGTTGGGTCTGTATGCAGGCGCTCTGGCAGACCGGGTGGACCGAAAGCGGCTGATCATCATCGCCAACCTCGCGCGCGCTGTTGTGGTGGCGGTGCTCTGCCTGGCCATCGTGACCGACCGGGTCAACGTCGGGCGTCGTCCTGGTGGCGATGCTGCTGCTCGGCATCGCTGAGGTGTTCGTCGACACGACGTCGCAGACGCTGCTACCGATGCTTGTCAGGTCGGATGACCTCGGTATCGGAAACGCGCGGCTGCAGGGCAGCTACCTGCTGGCCAACCAGATCCTCGGCCCACCGCTGGGGGCATTCCTCTTCGCGGCGGGCATGGTGTGGCCGTTCGCCGCCCAGGCGCTGCTGATCGTGGCCTCCGTGGTCCTGATTGCGCGTATCGCCACCCCCCGGGGCGCGGTCCGCGACGTGGCCGGCACTCACGTCCTCCGCGACATCAAGGAGGGCGTCTCCTGGGTCCTACACAACGACGCGGTGCGCACGCTCGCGCTCGTGATCGTGTCGTTCAACATCACCTGGGGAGCCGCGTGGTCGGTGCTCGTCCTCTACGCTCTGGACCACCTGGGCATGGGCGAGGTCGGCTTCGGGCTACTCACCGCTGCGGCCGCGATCGGCGGCCTGGTGAGCACGGCCGCCTACGGCCGGATCGAGCGGCGGTTCGAGCTTGCGACGGTCATGCGCACGTGCCTGCTGCTCGAGGTCTTCACCCATCTGGGCCTCGCGCTCGCGCCCTCCGGCGGGGTCGCGCTGATGATCATGGTGCTGTTCGGCGCCTACGCGTTCGTGTGGGCGGCGGTGTCCACGACGGTGCGCCAGCGGGCCACGCCCACCGCACTGCAGGGCCGGGTGGGCAGCGTCTACATGGTGGCTGTGGTCGGTGGCCTGGTGATCGGGCAGGCGCTCGGCGGTGTCATCGCGTCGCGTTGGGGCCTGACCGCGCCGTTCTGGTTCGCCTTCGTCGGCGCGGGCATGACCCTCGCCCTGGTCTGGCGCCAGTTGTGTACGTGGCCCACGCAGAGGCAGTGGAGGCCTGAACCGCAACCGGCCTCTTTCCGAAATGGCGAGGCGCGGCATTCCGCCGCGAAACGCGCGTTGGGGGCAGCCATCACAGCAGCCGAAGGTGTCCCGGTGGGGATCCCGGACCGGGACTGGTCAGTCGCTGGATTCCCATCGGATCTCGCCGCCGCGCGTGGCGGAGGTTCGGTGCATTCCGAGCTTGGAAGCCACACGTGCGGACGCGGTGTGCCGCGGATGGATGTACGCGGTGTATCGAACCACGCCGTGTTGGTCGAGCCAGTGGATCATCCCTCGGGCGGCGTCGGTGGCCAGGCCGCGTCCCTGGTCGCCTGACTGAATGACCCACGCGACATCGGCCTGCAGCCGGCCACTCGAACGTTGACCGTCGACTGGACGTAGCCGACCATGCGACCGTCGTCGAGTGCGGTCACGATCCAGTTGCACCACCATTGCTGCCCGTCCGGGGAGTGACCGACGGACTGGGCTTGGTATCGGCGCCGCAACTCATCGACCGTGGAGGGTTACCGCCCATGAACTCGTACAGTTCCGGGTCGGCCAGGACAGGCAGCATCGCCTCGGCGTGGGTGGAGGCCAGTGGCTGCAGGCGACAGCGAGCGGTCACGACGGGGGTGACGTCCGGCCAGACCATGTCGCAATCATGCTGGGTTGCCCCACGCCTCGCCTTCTCCCGCAGGTCGACTCGCACCCGGAACATTCCGGGTCGCGAGCAAGATGCTGCATATCGCCGCGAAGGACTGTCAAGAGCCGCTCAGCGCCACTCCACGTCGATGCACATCACCATGGCGGCCACTCGCCCGGCTCAACTCACCCAGCGTGACCGAGGCCGGGTCGGCCCATGCCCGAGGCTGGATTGACCGCCAATCTGTCGGACTAGGGTGTGGGCTCCCAGTGATAACTCAGTGTGACTGACGACCGGCCTGGCCAGCCCAGCCGTCGACGGCCATGCTGAGACACCAGGGCGCGGTTTCCCGGCCCACACAGATGCGGCACCCACTTAGGACGCTTCACCCAGCTGCGGAGGCGGTCGCTTCGTGGCGATGTCGGTCATGCTGAAGTCGACCGCGGAGTTGGTGGCGTAGAGGGCATTGGTACTGCTCGTGTCGTCTGAGCCGGTGCTCAGGTCTTGGGACGCGGGGCCAGGGCACGCAGCAGCGCCCGGCCCGAGGCGAGTGCTGCTGCCACGGCCTCGGAGTGGGGTGTGCCTGCTGGCGAGGCTTCGAGCCACTCCTCAAGCTGCAGGGTCTGCCCGCTGATCCGCAAGCGCAGGTCGGTGGTCGAAGGGATCAGCCCGGCCAGCGCCTCCACGTCAGCGGCCGACAGCCGCAACTCCTGTGGGAGCGGCTCGCCTTCTGGGTAGCCGAGCGCCTCGCTGACAGCGACCTCGGCTGGGTGGGCTGCGACCCACGCCTCGCCCTTGGTCGGGTCGCCGGAGTCGGTGCTGCCGTCCGCTCGGGCGAGCCGGGCGTTGACCTCCCAGTTTGCGCTGGCGCAGGCGCGGGCCGAGCCTCCGAACCCGAGGGGGCCGGCTGCGTCGCCGTACGCGGCCCATAGGCCGCTGGCGTTGATGGCAGCGGCCAGGGTGCTGCGGTCTGTCGTCGTGTGGTGGCGCTCCTCAGGTTCGGGGGGTCAGGCCTTGGGCCGCGGGTGAGCAGGTAGGCCAGCGCGCCGACCGGATCTCCGGGCCACCTCATCCCATCTCCCACCCTGCCACCGAACCCCTAGCGCCCGCAGGGCAGGTGGGGACTGTGAGACCGTCTCAGAAACGGTCTTACGTGAGCGGCCTGTGTCAGGCCCGTGACTAACACGGATCGGAAAACCGGCGCTAGAGGTCCTCAGGTCTTCGCGTTGCCCGTTCCTGCAGCCTGGCGCGGCGCGCTCTTGGTGCGGTCGCGGTGTCCGTACACGGTGGCCCGGGGGGCTTTGAGGATGTCGGCTATCTGTTGCACGGCCTTCTCGCCCGCGTCGTAGGGGCCTTGGGCGATCTCGATCTGGTCCCGGCCGAACGCCGGTCGTCGCCCGCCGGTGCGTCCCCGTGCCCGCACCGCCACCGGGCCGTCGCGGGTGCTGGCCACGATCAGCTCCCGCCGCAGCTCAGCGAGCACCGAGAGCATGCCGAACATGGCGCGGCCCTCGATGGTGCTGGTGGCGATGCCCTGCTCGAGGACGTGCAGGCCGACCCCGCGCTCGCGCAGTTCTGCGCCGAGGGCGACGAGGTGCACGACGGAGCGGCCCCGCGGATCCCAACCCGCCCGGATCGCGCCGCCGCCCCGCGATCAGCACCCGGTCCTGGTCGTCGAGCACCACGAACAGCTCCAACTCGACCACCGTCCCTGCCCCTTAGCGGCGGTTTTGCGATTCGTGTTAGTCACGGCCCGATGAGGGTCATCGCCAGGTCCAGGCGGCGGCGCATGCCCCCGGAGTAGGTGGTGGGCACCCGGTCGGCGGCCTCGACGAGGTCGAACGTCTCGAGCAGCTCGTCGGTCCGGCTGCGACCCTGGGGGCGGGGCAGGTGGTGCAGGTCGGCCATAAGGGCCAGGTTCTCCCGGCCGGTGAGCAGGTCGTCCACCGCGGAGAACTGGCCGGTGACGCCGATCAGCCTGCGCACCGCATCGGCCTCGTGCACGACATCGTGACCCAGGACGCGCCCGGTTCGGCCGTGGGCTGGATCAGGGTGGACAGGATGTCCACCATCGTGGTCTTGCCGGCGCCGTTGGGGCCGAGGTAGGGCCACGGCCTCTCCCTGGCTGACGTGCAGGTTCTCCACGTCGAGGACGGTGGTCTCGCCGTAGCGGCGGGTGAGGCCGACGGCCTCGATCGCTGGCGTGCCGGCGTTCATGGTCACGCCGTCCCGTCGGTGTCCGGGGTGTCGCCGATCCGCCGGATGCGGATGTCGCCGTACGAGGTGCGCCCGACGATGCGCGCCGAGGGCCCGCCAGTGGGTGGCGCGGCGGCGGTCGGGACGAACTCGCTGACGACCCGGCCGTACTTCGTGTCGAGGTCCAACCACACGGCTCGGCCGTCGGGCATGCCGACCTCGAGGTCCCCGTGTGAGGTCTTGAGGTCGACGTCGGCCCCGGTGGCGACCCCGATCACCACGGCCCCGTGGGCGGTGCGGGCTTCGACGCTGCCCGCCACCGACTCGACCTCGATGCGGCCGTGCCCGGCGCGGACCCGCAGGTCACCACCGACCGTCCCGATGCGAGGACCGGTGCTGCCGTTCTTGACATCGACGCGCCAGTTGCCGAGGCGATCTGGGTGTGGCCGGCTGGTGTCTCGATCGTGGCGTCGCCGGTGACGTTGCCGACGATGATGTCGCCGGTGCCGCTGTGCGCATCGAGTGCGCCGGTGTCTGCGAGGCGGATGTTGCCGGCGCCCGTGTGGACCGTGCAGTGGCCCAGCGTGCCCGTGGCCGCGACGTTGCCCGCACCCAGGTCGGCGCGTACGGCCGATCCGCTCGGCAGGCTGATCGTGATGTCCAGCGAGGGGGAGTTGAGGATCCGGGCCAGCAGGCTGGCTTCGGGGCGATCACCCGCAGCTGGTCGCCGAGCAGCTCGACGCGGGTGGCCTCCGCGACCTCGACATGCGCCCGGTCGTCCGGGTCGGTCGGGCGGACGTCGACCAGGGTGTCGGAGCGGTCGCCGGCCACGACCTGGACGTCGGCGAAGTTGGCCTCGACGGTGACCGCGATCGGTGCGGGTGTGGGGAAGGTCCTCATGCTGTTCCTCTCGTTCACTGTGCCCAGCCGGTGACCCGCTTGGAGCCGCGGCGGGAGGCGGCGGGCGGGCTGGGAGCGCTGGGGGGGATGGGAGCCGCCTGGTTGACCGCGGCGGTGGCGGCGCGCACGAGCCAGGCGTTGACCGAGCGACCCTCGCGCAGGGCCGCAGCCTCGACGCGGGCCTTCAACGAGTCGGGCATCCGCAGGTTGATCGGCTGGCGCCCTCGTCGGCGGGGCGTGGACAGGGCATCCTGAGCCGTGAAGGTGCGCATGGCGGCGTCAATCTCCGCGGAGATGGCGTCCTCGGCGTTGGCATACAGCGGCGCCGGGACCGGCTCGCTGGCCGGCGGCGTCGCGGCCACGCCCTGGATGACGAAGCTGGGTTCGCCGCCGCGTAGCCGCACCTCCACCGACCCGGGGGCCAACTCGAGGGTGAGCTCATCCGCCGCGGCGGACAGGGACTCGAGCAGCGCCAGGCGGACCGCCGACCGCAGCGGGAGAACCAGGCGCTCGGCGAGCGACTCCGCCTCGGGACCACCTGCCGCGGCGGCCGCGGCCATCTGACGGGTGATGTCGTCGATATATCGATCGAGGTGCATGGCACAAGGATGGTGCCAAACTGGCACCCAGTCAAGCCGAATTGGCACAGGAGCCGGTCTCCCTGGCTTGCTGGGTGAGTGGGTGAGGCTGGTCCGAGCAGCAGACGAAGGCGCGGTCGGTCGCCCGGAGTCTGTGTTGGCAACTCAATGCCCAGCGACTGCCGCTAGCCTCGGTGAGTGCTGGTGAGGCGTCAGTACTGTCGAACCGGGTTGGAGGAGGACTGCTGATGCGCAGCGTGACCTATTCGATGGGTGTCTCACTCGACGGCTACATCGTGGCCGGACGGTGAGTTCGACGACGGCGCCTGACCCGGAGGTCTTCGCTTCTGGATCGACAGTATTCGCGAGGTCGGCGTGCACCTGTTGGGACGCCGGCTGTACGAGACGATGCTGTACTGGGAGACCGCCGACCAGGACTCGTCGCTCGACGAGGCGGAGCTTGAGTGGACCGCGCTCTGGAAGCCGCTGCCCAAGGTGGTGTTCTCCACCACGCTGTCGGCGGTGCAGGGCAATGCCCGCCTGGCCTCCGGGGGCCTGGCCGAGGAGATCGCGCGGTTTCGAGCCGAGCCGGGGGAGGGCGACATCGCGATCGGCGGCGCGACGCTCGCCGCCGAGGCAGCCGCGCTGGGTTTGATCGACGAGTACCAGGCCGTGGTCCACCCAGTGCTGGTTGGCGGCGGCATCCCGTTCTTCGCCCACCGCGAGCGTCGGGTGGATCTCGAACTCGTCGAGACCCGCACCTTCAACTCGAGGTACGTGTTCCTCGCTACCGCGTCGTGCGATAGCGGGAGGCCGGACGCCGAATCCGGCCGACGCCTTGATCCTTGCCATTCCTTCCCAGCTCCGCTA